>NZ_JWLV01000012.1 GCF_000808535.1 Vibrio sinaloensis | reverse complement strand
GTTCTTGCTGGTTTGGGTGCGGTTGATTGGGTGGTTCCATTTGGTGAAGACACACCGCAGCGACTTATTTCTGAGGTTCTGCCTGATATGCTGGTAAAAGGTGGAGATTACAAACCGGAAGAGATCGCGGGTGGCAAAGAAGTGATTGCTAATGGTGGAGAAGTCAAAGTGCTCAACTTTGAAGATGGCTGCTCGACCACGGAAATTATCGATGCCATCAAAGGCGGTCGAGGCTAATCGACAAAGCCATAAAAAAACGCTCACCTTGGTGAGCGTTTTTTGTTTTCGCTAAGAAAAATGGAGCCATGAGGCTCCATTTTGTATTTTCGAGAGTTGATTACTCTTCAAGATCACCACAGAAGCGGTAGCCTTCACCATGAATCGTAGCAATGATTTCTGGCGTACCAGAGACTGATTCAAAGTGTTTACGAATACGACGAATCGTTACGTCGACAGTACGATCATGTGGCTTAAGCTCGCGGCCTGTCATTTTCTTCAGCAGGTCAGCACGTGTCTGAATCTTGCCTGGGTTTTCACAGAAGTGAAGTAGAGCTCGGAACTCAGAGCGAGGCAGCTTGTAGCCATCACCGCTTGGGCTAACCAAAGAGCGGCTGTTGATATCCAACACCCAACCGTTGAACACGTACTTCTCTACGCTGCGTTTTTCTTCCGTTACAGCGCTCGCGTTCATTGAGCGATTCAATAGGTTACGAGCACGAATAGTCAGCTCACGTGGGTTGAACGGCTTAGTGATGTAATCATCTGCACCGATCTCTAGACCAAGGATCTTGTCCACTTCATTGTCACGGCCAGTTAGGAACATCAGTGCTACATTGGCTTGCTCGCGTAACTCGCGTGCTAGCAGTAGACCGTTCTTACCTGGAAGGTTGATGTCCATAATAACTAGGTTAACTTGGTTATCAGACAGCACCTGGTGCATCTCTTCACCGTCACTGGCCTCAAAAACAGCGTATCCCTCTGCTTCAAAAATACTCTTAAGAGTGTTACGAGTTACTTGCTCATCTTCGACAATAAGAATGTGCGGGGTTTGCATTGGCGGTACCTAAACTTGTGAAAAAAATGTGCTAATGGAATAAATTTTAGGCAAAAACATAACATACAGGAAATGTGATGTTGATAATAAACCAAAGATTGTAAAAATACACTTTCTTTGATTGCCCGCCATCCTTGGGTTTCGCTCAATTACCTTGTGAGGCTCCAGTTCCTCACTGATTCCATTAGTCGTTGAGGCGGATTTTATAATGTTAACAGCATGCTAACAACGTAGAAGTGTTAATTCCAATCACTTTGTTGATTTATATCAAGAGTTAGAATGTAACAAATATTAATAGTATCAGGTAAATGTAAAACGGCTGATTATATGATGATAGATGCGCAACTTTGGGCGGCATATTGTGAGCCTTACTTTCAGTTCAGTGATGAAATGACGAGCGATTTTTTTGCTGTCATCACGGCATGGAACCCAGCTAGTCAGCGGGTGTCAAATGAGGAAAACCTAAGAAATAATCAACGGTTAGCTCTTGAAATAAGCCATACTAACTATGTCGACGTACTGGTTGGAGATGAAGCATTTACATGGAAAGAAGCAAGCTTTGCCGTTGCTATTGAGCGAGAGTTAGCAATCGAGTTAGGGCGCAAGTTTGGCCAGAACGCAATTTATTATGTTGAAAATAATCAACTTTATCTGCTCTCTTGTTTGACTGATGCGACAAGCCTCAGAATCAAAGGGTGGCAATCTCGCATAAGGTAAAAGGGCTTAAGAATAGGATTCACTCAGTCTGCTTTGGCCGTTAGCAAGGTTTGGTTTAAGAGCAGGCGGAAAAATCTCATGGAGGAAAAATGAAAGATATAACACCGGATATTTGTGATAAGCATGAAGATAAAGTCACGCTAGTGGAACTTCCATTGCACAACTTTGGCGCCAAAAGCGCTTTCTGGGGCGAAATGGTGACCGTTAGGTGCTATCACGACAACTCAATGGTGAGAGATACATTAAGCCAAGATGGCAGAGGCAAGGTTTTATTTGTTGATGGTCATGGCTCATGTCAAAAAGCGCTGCTGGGCGATCAGTTGGCAATTCTTGCTATTGATAATCATTGGGAAGGCGTGATTGTTAACGGTGCCATTCGCGATGCGGGCGCAATTGCTGAAATGCAAATTGGTGTGAAAGCCCTAGGAACTTGTCCATTCAAGACGGAAAAGCGCGGAGTAGGTGATGTCAATGTCACGCTGACGATTCATAATCAGATGATCCAGCCTGGGGACTTCGTTTACGCGGATTGGAATGGGGTGTTGATGTCGAGTGAAAAGTTGGAATGGTAAACGGAAACGTTTAAAACCGAAATCCTAACCCGAATTCGACTTCTTGTTGCCACTCTTGATAGTCAAGGGTGGCGTGCAAGTCTAAACTCTCGGTGAGTCTTACTCGGCTCGATACCTCTGCAGAAATGGCAGATTCGCGCTTATCGTTACCGAGACTTTCATTTGTGTAAGAATGTAAGGTACTGGCTACCGATACGCGAGGGGTCACTTGATAGCTGACTCCGCTGAGAAAGCCCGTTTCGTTGATTCTGTCGCCATTGTTCAGGCGTGCACCCACATATAAGTCAATTTTGTCGAACACGTTATAGGAATAACCACCATCGACCTTCCATGTATCAAAGTCTTGCTGGTCGTTAACGCTGGAAATAAAAAGCTTATGAGGTGATGTGCTTTGTTGGGATGGTAGCGGAGGTAACTCTGTCGCACCAAGAGAACCAGCAACTAACATCGCTGCCAAGCATAGCGTTTTCATCATGCACTACCTCTCCTTGGTTACTTTCTCCACTGCAAACCTAATTAAAGCATAAAACTATTGGACTAGGTGCATTTTTTATATAGCCATTAGTTATTAGCTTATATGCCTGCGGTCTCATTAAAAGTGTCAATGAATGCCTGCGAGATGTTGCAAAATATTGTGTGAATTGCTTATTGAGAAAACAAAAAATAAAAACTTTTCGTTGACTCGTGTAGAGCAAATAGGTTAAACGTATGGGTAAGCTAACACATAAACGCAACAAAAATTAATTATGCAAAATCACAGCCTAGTAGTAATGACAACAACCATTATTATTACCGACATCGCACATGTTGGGGCAGGCTGCTAAGCGAAAGAAATTCAAAAAAAGGCCTGTATCCAACAAGATACAGGCCTTTTTTTATGCCAATTTGAAATCATTTGGAGGAAGGGATGCGAGTTTTAAAGTTTGGAGGTTCATCATTAGCTGATGCAGACCGCTTTTTAAGAGCGGCGGATATCATCGCTAATAATGCACAGCAAGAAGAAGTGGCCGTCGTACTATCAGCACCGGGTAAAACAACCAACAAGCTGGTGGCTGTGATAGAAGGCGCTTTGAAAAATGGTGAAGCGGAGCTGCAAATCGCAGAGTTGGAAGATTCGTTCCGAGACCTTTTTCAAGATATCAAACAGGTGCTACCAAGCATTGATGGCAGTGGTTATGACAGCCAAGTGAAAACCTCATTAACTCAGCTACGTCAGTTTGTTCACGGCATCAACTTACTAGGCATGTGTCCTGATAACGTCAATGCCCGCATTATCAGTAAAGGTGAGCGAGTTTCGATTCAATTGATGAAAGCGGTGCTGGAAGCAAAAGGACAACCTGCCAGCTTAATCGATCCGGTTGAGTATCTCTTTGCTAGAGGTGAGCATCTAGAAGCGATGGTTGATGTCGATATTTCAACGCAAAACTTCCGTCAGAAGCCACTGCCTCAAGGCCATGTCAACATTATGCCTGGCTTTACCGCTGGCAATGAAAAAGGTGAGCTGGTGACGCTAGGTCGCAATGGTTCCGATTACTCAGCAGCGGTGCTTGCCGCCTGTCTGCGTGCGGATTGTTGTGAAATCTGGACTGACGTGGATGGTGTCTACAACTGTGACCCGCGTTTAGTAGATGATGCTCGCCTACTTAAATCATTGAGCTACCAAGAAGCGATGGAGCTTTCTTACTTTGGCGCGTCAGTGCTTCATCCAAAAACCATTGCTCCTATTGCTCAATTCCATATTCCATGCCTGATCAAAAACAGCTTTAATCCACAAGGTGCAGGAACTTTAATCGGTCAAGATACTGGTGAAGACAACCTAGCGATCAAAGGGATCACAACACTTAGCGATCTAACCATGGTCAACGTATCGGGCCCTGGTATGAAGGGTATGGTAGGCATGGCAAGCCGCGTGTTTGGGGCGATGTCAGCAGCGGGTGCTTCGATTGTTTTGATCACTCAATCTTCTTCAGAATACAGCATCAGCTTCTGTATTGAAGCGCAAGACAAAGCCCTTGCAGAGAAAGCATTGGGCGAGACGTTTGAGTTAGAGCTAAAAGATGGTCTACTTGAGCCTGTTGAATTTATTGATGATGTGGCGATTGTGACACTGGTTGGCGATGGTATGCGTACTTCTCGCGGTGTTGCTTCTCAGTTCTTCTCATCTCTTGCAGAAGTGAACGTTAATATTGTAGCAATCGCGCAAGGCTCTTCTGAACGCGCCATTTCAGCCGTGATTCCTGAAGACAAGATCTCTGAAGCAATCAAAGCGTGTCACGAAAACCTGTTTAATTCGAAACACTTCTTGGATGTCTTCGTTGTCGGCGTCGGTGGCGTTGGTGGTGAACTGGTCGATCAAATTCAGCGTCAACAAGCGAAACTGGCAGAAAAAGGCATTGTGCTACGCGTATGTGGCTTAGCCAACAGTAAGGGCTTATTGCTAGATAGTGAAGGCTTGCCGTTGGATCACTGGCGTGATCGTATGAAGGATGCGTCGGAAGAATTTACTCTTGCGCGCTTGATCTCACTGGTTCAGCGTAACCATATCATTAACCCTGTTCTTGTTGACTGTACCTCGAGTGAAGCGATCGCAAATCAGTATGCTGACTTCTTAGCGGCAGGTTTCCACGTGGTTACACCAAACAAAAAAGCCAACACGGCAAGCATGGCTTACTACCACCAATTGCGTGATGTTGCGCGTAGCTCACGCCGCAAATTGATGTATGAAACAACGGTAGGTGCGGGTCTTCCGGTTATCGAAAACTTGCAAAACCTTATCTCTGCGGGTGATGAACTGGAGCGATTTACGGGGATTCTATCTGGTTCACTTTCCTACATCTTCGGTAAACTCGATGAGGGAATGACGCTCAGCCAAGCAACGAATATTGCCAAAGACAACGGCTTTACCGAGCCAGACCCTCGTGATGATCTTTCTGGTATGGATGTGGCTCGTAAGCTGCTGATCCTTGCTCGTGAAGCTGGTATGAACTTAGAGCTTGAAGACGTGATCGTTGACCAAGCTCTACCACCAGGTTTTGATGATTCGGGCAGTGTGGAAGAATTTATGGCTCGACTCCCTGAAGCAGATGCGTACTTCAAAGAGCAATCAGCGAAAGCGGCCGAAGAAGGCAAAGTGCTTCGCTATGTCGGTGAGATCGAAGAGGGCAAATGCCGCGTGAGCATTGCTGCGGTGGATGAAAACGACCCAATGTTCAAAATCAAAGATGGTGAAAACGCATTAGCCTTCTACAGCCGTTACTACCAGCCAATTCCGCTAGTATTGCGTGGTTACGGTGCCGGTACAGAAGTTACCGCAGCAGGTGTCTTCTCAGATGTGATGCGTACGTTAGGATGGAAGCTAGGGGTTTAATCAATGAGTAGTGGTATGGATGTGGTGGTTTACGCACCAGCGTCAATAGGTAATGTAAGTGTTGGTTTTGACGTACTGGGGGCCGCTGTGTCTCCGGTGGACGGTACGCTACTTGGTGATCGAGTGTTGGTCAAATCAGGTGAGCAGCCTTTTAGTCTTAACACTGCGGGCAACTTTGTTTCTAAACTGCCTGAAAATCCGAAAGAGAACATCGTTTACGATTGTTGGACTGTGTTCGCCCGTGAGCTTGAGAAAAAAGGTGTCTCTTTACTCCCTCTTGAGATGACCCTAGAAAAGAACATGCCAATTGGTTCTGGTCTAGGCTCGAGTGCATGTTCGATTGTGGCTGCGCTAGATGCGCTAAACCGTTTTCATGGTCAACCTCTAGATGAGACGGAATTACTCGCTTTGATGGGGGAAATGGAAGGTAAGATTTCTGGCGGTATTCATTATGATAACGTTGCGCCCTGCTACCTAGGAGGCGTGCAACTGATGCTTGAAGAGCTGGGTATCATTAGCCAAGAAGTTCCTTGTTTTGATGATTGGTATTGGGTGATGGCGTACCCGGGCATCAAAGTGTCCACCGCTGAAGCGCGTGAAATTTTGCCTTCGCAGTATCGTCGTCAAGATATCATTGCTCACGGTCGTCATTTAGCAGGCTTTATTCATGCGTGCCACTCTGGGCAACCAGAGCTTGCGGCAAAAATGATCAAAGACGTGATCGCAGAACCATATCGTGAGAAACTGCTACCGGGCTTTGCTGATGCTCGTAAATATGCGGCGACAGCAGGCGCTTTGGCGACGGGTATTTCAGGAAGTGGCCCGACGCTGTTTAGCATTTGTAAAGAGAAAGATGTCGCTGAGCGTGTTGCACGCTGGCTTGAACAAAATTACGTACAAAATAAAGAAGGATTCGTCCATGTTTGTCGCTTAGATAAGCAAGGTTCGATCGTTACAGGAAGTGAGCTATGAAGCTTTACAATATAAAAGAAAATGATGAACAAGTTTCCTTTGGCCAAGCCGTTCGCCAAGGGTTAGGTCGTAACCAAGGCCTTTTTTTTCCATCTGAACTGCCAACGTTTGATGATGTGGATGCTCTTTTAGCTGAGGACTTTGTTTCTCGTAGCACCAAGATTTTGTCAGCATTGATTGGTGATGAGCTAGCGCAAGAGCAAGTTCACTCAATGGTTGATGCTGCATTTCAATTTCCGGCGCCAATCAATAAAGTCAAAGATGGCGTTTACGCGCTTGAACTTTTCCATGGCCCGACCTTAGCGTTTAAAGATTTTGGCGGTCGTTTTATGGCGCAATCTTTAGCTGCGGTTTCTGATGGCGGAAAAATCACTATTTTGACAGCAACGTCCGGTGATACGGGCGCAGCCGTCGCACATGCTTTCTATGGCATGGAAGATATCAACGTTGTGATTTTGTACCCGAAAGGTAAGATCAGCCCGCTACAAGAGAAGTTGTTCTGTACTCTGGGCAAGAACATTCACACTGTCGCGATTGATGGCGATTTTGATGCTTGTCAGGCTTTGGTTAAGCAAGCATTTGATGATGCCGCGCTACGTGACGAAATCGGCCTGAATTCCGCAAACTCCATCAACATTTCACGCTTGATGGCGCAGATCTGTTATTACTTTGAAGCAGCATCTCAGTTGACTAAAGAACAGCGTGAAAACCTTGTTGTGTCGGTACCAAGTGGTAACTTCGGTAACCTAACTGCAGGTCTATTGGCTAAAGCGCTTGGGCTACCAATTAAGCGCTTTATTGCTGCGACCAACGAAAATGACACCGTTCCTCGCTACCTAGAAACAGGTAAGTGGGATCCTAAACCAACGGTTGCAACGACATCGAACGCAATGGATGTTAGCCAACCAAACAACTGGCCACGTATCGAAGAACTGTGCCAGATTAAAGGTTGGGGCTTAGATACGTTGGGCAAAGGTAAAGTGTCTGATGAGCAAAGTGCAGAATCTGTACGTGAGTTGAACGCACAAGGTTACTTATGCGAACCACATGGTGCTATTGCCTACCGTCTACTCGACGAACAATTGCAAGACGGTGAAACTGGCCTATTCCTATGTACAGCGCACCCAGCTAAGTTCAAGGAAGTGGTTGACGAGATTTTAGGCTCTGATATCGACCTACCAGGACCGCTTGCTAAGCACGCGGCAATGGAGCTACTTTCTGAAGACCTAGCGAATGACTTTGATTTACTGAAAGATGTACTTCGCCGAGTACAGAAGTAATTGATAAAGATTGAAAATTAAAAAAGGTCACCTCGGTGACCTTTTTTATTGCTTAACGATTTAGTGCGAAAGTTGGTAAAGATAAGTGCCATCGAATCGCGCCTAAACGGATAAGCAGCGTAGATAAGACACCCGCTAGGAATGCGGTATCGCTGTCTTGTCCCATGGCAAGTGCCGTAGTATGGAAGACGCCACCAATAATACAGGCTGTTGCGTACACTTCGCTTCGCAGTACCATTGGCACTTCACGCGCGAGCACGTCACGAATAATGCCGCCGCCACAACCAGTAATGACTCCCATAATGACAGCGACTAAAGCTGAGTCTTGGTAGGCCATGGTTTTCTCGACACCAATCCCGACAAACACCGCTAAGCCAATAGCGTCACAGACTGGCAGAATCCACCAAGCGAGTCGCTTGGGTCGTCTAACCACAATCATGGTGATAAGACAGGTAATTAAAATGGTCCAAAGGTAGTTGGTATCGGTTATCCAAAACACAGGTGTCGCACCCAACGCCATATCGCGAATTGTGCCACCACCAATCGCCGTAACACTACCTAATACAGCAACGCCGAATGGGTCCATTTTTAATCGACCTGCGAGTAATACGCCTGATATCGCAAATATGGCAGTACCGAATAGGTCAATACTATAAAGCAGCATGGAATCCATGTTACTCACTTCTCTTACTTAAATAGGGAACAGAAAACGATGCTGAATTGTACGGGATCTCAAGAGGCAATCGTTAGCGTTTTTGCCGAACAGCCTCGAAATAGTCACAGACCTGCTCAATGGCGCGAAGCGTACGTGGCGTCGGTCGATTTAGCCAATCAGACTCAAGGCTCCAGACGTGGTCATTTCTGACTGCGCTCAGCTCTTTTTCCCACTTAGCCCACATGTTGCCATTCTTAATTGCATGCTCTGACGTGAAAATAACATCGGGTTGTTGCACCAGTACTTGCTCGACGCCAACTTGAGGGTAGGGCGCAGCACTATGCTCAAAAATGTTTTCGCCGCCACAGAAGCTAAACACCTCACTAGGCCATTTGCCTTGTGCGACGGAGATGATCGGCTGCTCACTCAATTGATAAAAGTAGCGTATGGGCTGAGTGGTTTGATACTTGGCTTTGAAGTCGCCTAACTGCTGACGAAAATCTGCCGCCGCCTTCTGACCAACGCTAGGTGAGGCGCTGTATTGGCTAAGGCGCTCAATATTGTCTGCAATATCACTTAATGAATGGGTTTGAGAGTAGTAGATGTTAAAGCCAAACTGCTTAAGTTTCTCTAACTCCTTTTGTGGGTTACCAGATGGCCAGGCAATAATTAAATCTGGCTGCAGGGCGATAATGCGCTCTATCTTGATGCCTTGGTAGTTGGCGACTTTCTCTAGCGTTAAGGCTTGCTCTGGGTAATCACTGTGATCACTTACCGCGATGAGTTTATCACCTAACCCTGCCGCGTATGCGAGCTCCGTTGCATGAGGAGCTAGACTAATCACTTTTTCTACAGGTGCGGCAAAAAGCGTTGGAGAGAGTAAACAAGTGGCAATCGCAATGAACTTACGCATCTATATCCCTTGATATACGGCAGCCATCGCTGCACTTTGAATCAATACCCAAGCGAACAACCGCCACGCTAGCAGTTTTTGGACTTGAGCAATATGTAAAGCAGAAGGGGCAATTCGACCACCGAGTTTTGCTCGCTCAGATTTTTTTCCGTCGTAAATCGCAGGCCCGCCAAGAGATAACTCAAGCTTTGCTCCGACAGCAACCACTAACCAAGCAGGGCCAGGGAGTGGCCACGACTTAGCTTGCTGCTTGATGAGCGTAAAAACTTGCTGAGTACGATTTCCAACAGCTATCATCAGTGCGAATAGCCTTAATGGCACAAAATCCATGATAGCAACGGCTCGAACTGCAGGGATACCGAAGGGAGAGAACGCTTGACGAGATGGAGACCAAGCGCGTGCGAGTTCAACCATCATTCGGTAGATGAACGCGCCAATACCGCCGGCAATGGCGAACCAGAAAAGAACCCCCACCACATTGCGCCCGTACGACATAATCAAGGTTTCAGTGCCTGCTTTTCCTAGCCCAAGTAGTGAAAGTGGTTGGGTTGAACGATTGACGATGGGATTAAGCAGCATCTTCGCTTGCTCTTTGTCCTCTCTTGCTAATGCCGCGACAAATTGGGCGGTGAACTTATCGGTATTGCGCCAATCAATCGCAAGAAGCAGGAAGGCAAGTTCGAACAGTTGGGGTTGCCAAACTAATGGCTTGAGAGCAACTAACACGACCAGCATAGGAATAATCATTAGTAGCCAAGCGAGGCTGCCAGAAATGATGCTTTGTTGATAGCTGTTGTTGGTATTGACCTTATCGGCCAATTGTTCGGCGAACTTATGCCAAAGAATGGCAGGGTGCGCTTCTCGAGGAAAGGGAAGCACCAAGTGACAAAGCAGGGCGCCCCACAGAACAAGGAGCGCACCGTTGGAATAGAGTTGGTTAAACAAATCTTCCATGATGTTGTTGTCTTCCCTTCGGCTAAGCTATTTCAGCAGTTCAACCATTTTGAATACCATTTCCGACGAGCTCTTCGCTGCCAAAGGTAGGAACTCATCAAAGCTCATGCTTGCTTCTTTATCTGCAACATCAGAAATCGCACGAACAACAACAAATGGCACTTTGAACTGGTGACAAGTTTGCGCAATTGCAGAGGCTTCCATTTCTACAGCAATGACAGATGGGAAGTGTTGGCGGATAAATGCTTGACGTTCAGCTGTGCAAACAAACGCATCGCCCGTACAGATCAATCCACGTACCGCATGTTTGTCTTCCATTTGTGAGAGTGCTTTCTCAGCGACATCCATTAGCTTTTCGTCTGCAATGAACGCAGCAGGCTGCCCTGCCATTTGACCGATTTCATAACCAAACGCCGTCACATCAGCATCGTGATGGCGAACTTCGGTCGAAATCACCACATCACCTAGATTTAAGCTAGAGTCGAATCCACCCGCAGAGCCAGTATTGATCACAACATCGGGTTGGTACTCATCGAGCAGGATCGTTGTGCCGACTGCCGCTGCGACCTTACCAATACCTGATTGGAGCAACACGACATCGACACCGTTGATTTGCCCAGAGAAATAGGTACAGCCCGCTTTTGATACGGTTTCACAGTTTTCGATAGCGTCTTTCAGAATTGAAACTTCTTGTTCCATTGCACCGATGATGCCGATTTTCATAGGGAATCCTGTTAATTCAATTAGGTAGGTTTTGTGCAGCTAAGTGTAACAGAAATGCTTTGGATGGGAATGCTGTACTTATAGGGCTGCTATTAAATAGCGGTTGCTTAACCTCTATACATCCCCTATAATTCGCGCTCCTCGTGTCGGCTGAATCAGAGATTGGCTGGCACAAATGTTAAACCTACTCTTATTAGGAGAGAATTATGTCTCTGAATGCAGAAACTAAAGCAGCAATCGTTGCAGAATACGCTCAAACTGAAGGCGATACTGGTTCACCAGAAGTTCAAGTAGCTCTACTTACAGCTTCTATCAACCACCTACAAGGTCACTTCAAAGCGCACAAAGGCGATCACCACAGCCGTCGTGGTCTTCTACGTATGGTTTCTCGCCGTCGTAAGCTTCTTGACTACTTGAAAGGCAAAAACCTTTCTCGTTACCAAGATCTAATCAAGCGTCTAGGCCTACGTCGCTAATCAGCGGCTGCATAGAACAGTTTGTCGAAAAAGGGGCTTTTAGCCCCTTTTTTGTTGTCCGTTACTTATTTTGTTTGCTATGGCTTAGCCAAACCGAATTAATCCCGCTATACTACGCCCGCACACTTTTGATGCCTAGTTGGGTATCAATGTTTGTTCACAAAGCTCATAGCATTACAGTCAACCACGTCGACCAAAAGGTCGCGACTATTCAAAATGAATTTAGCTGCAATGAGTCGCTACACAGTTCATTTTCACTAGTCGCGATTTGTAATGCCTTGAGTATCAATCAATACTCTCCGAGCAACTCTTTCGATGCGCTTGGAAACAAGGAATAACAATGTTCGAAAAACCAGTTGTTAAAACGTTCCAGTACGGTAACCACACAGTTACTCTAGAAACTGGCGTTATTGCACGTCAAGCTACGGCTGCAGTTATGGTTACTATGGACGATACAGCAGTATTCGTATCTGTAGTAGGTAAGAAAGAAGCGGTAGAAGGTCAAGACTTCTTCCCGTTAACAGTAAACTACCAAGAGCGTACTTACGCAGCAGGTAAAATCCCTGGTGGTTTCTTCAAGCGTGAAGGCCGTCCTTCTGAAGGCGAAACGCTAACGGCTCGTCTAATCGACCGTCCAATCCGTCCACTATTCCCAGATGCATTCAAAAACGAAGTACAAGTTATTGCTACAGTCGTATCTGTGAACCCAGATGTTCAACCTGATATCGTAACTATGATCGGTACTTCTGCGGCGCTTGCTATCTCTGGTATCCCGTTCAACGGTCCTATCGGTGCTGCACGTGTTGGTCACATTGATGGTCAACTAGTGCTTAACCCAAGCAACACTGAGCTAGAAGCGTCTAAACTAGACCTAGTGGTTGCGGGTACTGAATCTGCAGTACTAATGGTTGAATCAGAAGCTGACAACCTAACTGAAGAAGAAATGCTATCTGCTGTTGTATTCGGTCACGATCAACAACAAGCGGTAATCAAAGCAATCAACGAGTTCAAAGCTGAAGTTGCTACTCCTGCTTGGGATTGGGTTGCTCCAGAAGAGAACACAGCGCTTGTAAACAAGATTGCTGAACTTGCAGAAGCTAAGCTAGTTGAAGCTTACCAAATTACTGAGAAGATGGCTCGTTACGACCGCATCCACGAGATCGCTGGTGAAGTTAACGAAGTTCTTCTTGCTGAAGACCCAGAAGCGAACACGAAAGAAATCCACACTATCTTCCACGATCTAGAGAAGACAGTGGTACGTCGCAGCATCATCGCTGGTAACCCACGTATCGACGGCCGTGAAAAAGACATGGTTCGTGCGCTTGACGTACGTACTGGCGTTCTTCCACGTACTCACGGTTCATCACTATTTACTCGTGGTGAAACTCAGGCGCTTGTAACTGCGACTCTAGGTACGCAGCGCGATGCTCAAATCATCGACGAGCTAACGGGTGAGCGTAAAGATCACTTCCTACTGCATTACAACTTCCCTCCATACTGTGTAGGCGAAACTGGTTTTGTAGGTTCTCCTAAGCGTCGTGAAATCGGTCACGGTAAACTGGCTAAACGCGGTATCGCAGCAGTAATGCCTTCAGTTGATGAGTTCCCATACACAGTACGTGTTGTATCGGAAATCACTGAATCTAACGGTTCTTCTTCAATGGCTTCTGTATGTGGTACTTCTCTTGCTCTTATGGATGCAGGTGTGCCAATCAAGTCTTCTGTTGCGGGTATCGCAATGGGTCTTGTTAAAGAAGGCGACGACTTCGTTGTTCTTTCTGACATCCTTGGTGACGAAGACCACCTAGGTGACATGGACTTTAAAGTAGCGGGTACTAACACGGGTATCACTGCACTTCAGATGGATATCAAGATCGAAGGTATCACTAAAGAGATCATGCAAATTGCTCTTAACCAAGCGCAAGGTGCACGTAAGCACATCCTATCTGTAATGGATGAAGCTATCTCTGGTGCTCGTGAAGAGATCTCTGAGTTCGCTCCGCGTATCCACACAATGAAGATCAGCGCAGAGAAGATCAAAGACGTTATCGGTAAAGGTGGTGCAGTTATCCGTGCTCTAACTGAAGAGACTGGTACAACGATCGAAATCGAAGACGACGGTACAATCAAGATTGCTGCAACTGAAGGTACAGCTGCGAAAGAAGCAATCCGCCGTATCGAAGAGATCACTGCTGAAGTTGAAGTGGGCCGTATCTACACAGGTAAAGTTGCTCGTCTAGCTGACTTCGGCGCATTCGTGACAATCCTTCCAGGTAAAGATGGTCTAGTACACATCTCTCAAATCGCTGATAAGCGCGTAGAGAAAGTGTCTGACTACCTAGCTGAAGGTCAAGAAGTTCAAGTTAAAGTACTTGAAATCGACCGCCAAGGCCGCGTTCGTCTAAGCATGAAGGAAGCAGTAGAAAAGACTGAAGAAGCAGCTGAAGAAAAACCAGCAACTGACGCTTAATTTAGTCAACCATAGGCGTATTAGCCTATTGTGCTAAAAGCATGTTATAAAGGGAGCATTACGCTCCCTTTTTTATTGCGGACTAAACTAAGCGGATGCTTAGCGACAGGAGTACATATTTGTGAAATGGTTTCAAACCGCGGCATTGGGTCTAACATTATTGGTGACTGCTGGCTGTGCCTCTAAATCTAGTCAACAAGCCGAGTGGCTTTATCCCCCGATGGCGGTACCTTTGCAGGCCAGTGTTCAGCAAGAGGTTCAGATTGCGCGCTTAAGCCAGTTGCTTCAACGTCCAGACTTGACGAGTGAAGTTCGCGCTAAGATGTTCTTCGAGCGAGGCAATTATTACGATAGCGTTGGTTTAAGGGACTTAGCTCGCCTCGATTACAACCAATCGTTAGCACTAAACCCCGCACAGCCTGACTTATTCAACTTGCTCGGCGTCTATTTTACCCAAGCGGGGGAGTTTGACGCTGCATATGATGCCTTTGACTCTACGTTAGAACTTGACCCGGATAACTCTTACGCAGAGAGAAATCGAGCGATTGCCCTTTACTATGGTGATCGTATTGAGTTGGCATTAGAGGATATTGAGAAACACTACAACCAAGACCCTAGTGATCCATTTCGAGCGCTTTGGTTATACCTGATTCAAGCGGAAGTCGATCCTGCGTTAGCTCGCCAAGATTTGGTTTTACGCTATCAACGTCGCGACGAACAATGGGGCTGGGTTCTGGTGGCGATAACACTTGGTGATGTTACTGAACAACAAGCCTTTAAAGCTATTTTATCCGGAACCCGTGATAACACTCTACTTGCCCAGCGCTTGACGGAGGCCTATTTCTACTTAGGCAAGCGTTATCAAAGTGAAGGGGATTTCGCGAGTGCCATCTCACTGTATAAATTAGCCATCTCATTCAATGTGTATGAGTATGTCGAGCATCGTTATGCTTTCCTCGAACTGAGCCGCATTTACAACGAGGTAAAAGAACAACAGTTGGCCAAAGCCAAACTGGAACAGCAAGCCTCTAATTAAACCAATTACAACCCAAAAGCCACTGTTGAACAGTGGCTTTTTTGTTGCGAGTAAATGAGTTTGCAACGGCCAAGTAATTGGCTAAAATAGTTAGCCTTGCTAACTAAGTGCAATAACTATGAGCTTAGAAAAGAATTTAATGGAATTGGAGCGATACTGCTCCAAAGCGTGGCGAGTTCATGCCAAAGAGGATCTACTCTATGGGTTGAGCTTCAATGAATACGACTATTTAAGATCCATAGAAGAACATCAACAAGGTATTCGTATCACTGATCTTGCGGAAGAGATGAAAGTGACTAAACCTTCAGCCTCCAATATGGTCGCAAGGTTAGAAAGAAAAGGATTGGTTAAGCGTATTTCTTGTGCTGAGGATGGCCGAGCAAAGCGAGTCGTGTTGACAGAACAAGTGCTCGAGGATTTGTCCTATGAGCAAGTGGTCTACCAATGCATTGCTGAGCAAATGGGACGCAAACTAAGTGCTGATGAAGTGAATACGCTGATCAGCTTGCTAGAGAAATCATTGAGTTAAAAATTTATCTATTTAGTTAGCCTAGCTAACTTGTGGTGAAAATATGCAAACATCCATCTATAAACAGTTTTGGCGCTATACGATTCCAACCGTAGCGGCTATGTTGGTCAACGGTCTCTATCAAGTGGTCGATGGTATTTTTATTGGTCGCTATGTTGGGGCTGATGGATTAGCGGGAATCAACGTTGCTTGGCCTGTCATCGGTTCCATTCTTGGTATTGGTATGCTTATTGGCGTCGGTACAGGTGCGCTGGTCTCGATTCGTCAAGGAGAGCAAGATACGCTAGGGGCGAAACAGATCTTAGCGACGGGGATTACCTTGTTGTTTGCGCTTGTACCGCTTGTGTCTGGGGTGCTGTTTTTCTTTGCTGAAGACTTTCTCCTTTGGCAAGGGGCAGAAGGGCGTGTGTTTGAGCTGGGTCTCCAGTATCTGCATATATTGATTGGTGCCTGCGCGTTTACCCTAGGCTCGATTGCTATGCCATTTTTGTTGCGCAATGACGATAGCCCTAATCTTGCGACGATACTGATGGTGGTAGGAGCCGTTATCAATATTGCGCTCGATTATTTGTTTATTGCTTGGCTTGATTGGGAGTTAACGGGAGCTGCGATAGCAACCGCAGTGGCACAGTTGGCTGTGACCGGACTTGGCTTAGCGTATTTCTTCTCTTCGAAAGCCAATCTGCGTTTGCGCTGGAGTCAATTGAGGCTCAAGCTTGACGTTGTTCCTAAAATTTTTGCAATTGGAACGTCCAGTTTCTTTATGTACGCCTATGGGTCAATGATGGTGGCGTTACATAACGCGTTGTTTGCTCAATACGGCGATCAATTAATGATCGGTGCTTATGCTATCTTAGGCTACATCGTCACAGTGTACTATTTGACCGCAGAAGGGATCGCGAATGGTATGCAACCGCTTGTCAGTTATAATCACGGGGCACGCAATCAGGAGAACATTCGCAAGCTACTCAAAGTGGCGATGTCGAGTGCGGTATTGATTGGATTGGCTTTTGTTATTCTGCTTAATGTGTTTCCAACTCAGTTCGTTTCTGTGTTCAACGAAGAGAGCACTCAACTGGTCGAGCACACGGTGCTGGGGATTCGTCTACATATGTTTGCCTTGGCATTGGATGGTTTCTTGGTAGTGGCAGGGGCTTACTATCAAGCCATCAATAAGGGAAGCAAAGCGATGTTTGTGATGGTGGGCAATATGCTGATTCAGCTTCCTTTTCTTTACCTCATGCCGAAATTGTTCGGTGTTCCAGGGATTTGGATTGCGTACCCGCTCTCCAACATTGCTCTGAGTGCGGTGGTTATCTTGTTGTTGGTCAAAGATGTGCGCCGTTATCAAAACCAACACTCTCAGATTGCACATGCGTAAAAAAGGGCTCATTGAGCCCTTTTTCATATCATGCCTTTAGGAGAAACGTCTTAAAGTATTTTGACCTCTAATCCTGCAAGTTGGTGCCAATAGCCATTGCATTGTCTGCTTTGAATCGGCATTGGGTTTTGTCCAGTTTCATTGGCTCGGAAATTATCCAGATCCGAGAAAGTACTCAGCCCGAGTGGGCTTAAGCGAACCACATCAACCAAACCTTTCATATTCGGCAGGTCGTTGATCAAGTTGTAGCAATAGCCTGATTGAGTTTGGATGCCATTGAGATTAAACACCTCTTGGCCTTCTTGGCTACTGACCTGAATACCCGTTGGATATTTGATGCAGCACGTCTCGCAATCATCTTTAGCTTTATTTTCTGCTCGAGCAGTGAAACAGCGGGCGGAATAAGCGAGTGGTAAGTAGCCATGACTAAAGACTTCCACTTCAAATTGATCACGAATACCAAGCTCATCACATTGAATCAACACATTGTTTAACCATTCACGTGATAACTCAACGGGCATACACCAACGCATCATTCCTTGTTTGAGAAATAGATTGAGAGTGTGTGCGTTGTAAGTATTCACAGCAGGGCCAACCACAAAAGGGACTTTGCTCTGTGAGGCGAGTTGAATCGCCGAGACATCGTTAGCTTCGATAGCAAAATCACCATTGTCGATGTACTTTTTCATGATGTTGACTTCGCTAGGGGCTTCAAGCAATGCCATGGTGGAGAGAACCACTTGTTTACCCGCGGAACTTAGCTCTTTAGCGATATCAAACCAATGCGCAGGTTTCATTTCTCTGCGTTTCGAGCAGACGCTTTCGCCTAGATAGATAATATCAGCCGAGCTTGACGTTGCTTGTTGATAAAAATCTTCTACATCTTGTTTAGGCCAGAAATACAGCAATGGGCCTAGTGCATACTTCATATTGTTTTCCATGCTTCCCTCTATTGCCATTTACGATGATACGCACCCAAGGTGGTTTGGGTACCTTCGGATACGTTTGCTAATGTCGCATTCCAAGCGGCTTCAACTTGATAGCTTTCCGGGTTGGCTAGATAGCGATCAATGGCAGCACGCCATGTGCGAGTCACCTGTTCGACATAGGCAGGGCTTCGCTGACGACCTTCAATTTTGACTGAGGCGACGTTGGCAGCAAACAAATCAGGCAGCATTGACAAAGTATTTAAGCTGGTAGGCTCTTCCAACGCATGGTAAGCCTTTGTCTGCTCTTCTAGGTCGGCTGTGAATCGCCCTTTACACAATGTGGGATACCCTGCATTTTCACCTTCGCTGTAGCGGTCGATAAGAATGTCGTTTAGGCGCGACTCTAGGCCTTGCTCGGTTTCTTGCCAGCGAACATATTTAGCCGGAGAACACGCGCCTACCGTGTTTGGTGATTCGCCTGTCATGTAAGAAGAGAGGTAACAGCGCCCCTCAGACATAATGCACAAACTACCAAAAGCGAAAACTTCTAACTCGACATCACTCGTAATATTGCGTGATAGCTGTTTTACCTGATGGATAGAAAGAACGCGTGGCAAGACGACGCGCTTAACATTGAAGTTGCTCTTGTAGAAGTCGATAGCGGCGATATTGGTTGCTGATGCTTGAACGGATAGGTGCAGTTCTAAATCAGGGTGCTTGCGAGCTGCGTAATCCAGTACCGCAATGTCTGCCACGATAAGCGCATCTACTCCGTTGTCGGCGGCGCGGTCGACCGCATCAGTCCAACGCTCAAAGCCATCTGGATGCGCAAACGTGTTGAGAGCAACATGGATCTTCTTGTTGTGGTCGTGAACGTACTGAACGGCTTTTTCCAGTTTCTTTCCGGTGAAGTTCAACCCTGCAAAGTGGCGGGCGTTGGTATCATCTTTAAAGCCGATGTACACCGCGTCAGCGCCACAATCAATGGCCGTTTTTAGTGCAGGAAGATTACCTGCTGGGCATAGGAGTTCCATTGCTCTTACCAAGACTGATTGTTCGAAATTTGGTGAGCATTTTATGAAGAATTATGAATAGCAAATTTGATGTAAGGCAGGTTTGAGTGAGTTTCTCACCCAATTACTCACTTGGAGTTAGTTTTTGTGGCGGCGATTTTGAGCAAATAGCTCTTCTACTTCTTGTTTCGGTTGCGGTCGATGGAAATGGAAGCCTTGAATTGAGTTACAGTTCAAATTGGATAACAACGTCGCTTGCTGTTGAGTCTCTACACCTTCAGCAACCACGGTTAAATTGAGTGACTTACCGAGGTTAATGATGTTTTCGATAACGGTGACTTGCTTCGGTAAGGTATCAATATCGGTGATAAAGGCGCGGTCTATTTTGAGCTCATCAAGTGGGAAACGTGCCAAATAAGAGAGAGACGAGTAACCCGTTCCAAAGTCATCAATCGACAGAGAAAAACCGAGTTTTTTGATGGCATTGAGCATTTGTAGTGTATGGTCACTGTCACTCATCACGGCACTTTCGGTGAGCTCAAAGGTAATGCAACTTGGATCTAGCTCTGTCGTTCGCAGCAGCTTTTCCATGTAGTCGATCAATTTCGGGTTACCAAATTGCTCCGGAGAAAGGTTAATTGCCACACGCCCTGGCAGAATACCTTGGAGTTTCCAACGTTTCACGGTACTGAACACATCACGCATGACAACGCGTCCTAAGTGCTCGATCAGGCCCGCGCGCTCTGCCACAGGAATAAACGCGGCTGGGCTAATGTAGCCTTCCACTGGATGCTTCCAGCGAATCAGAGCTTCTGCGCCGTTAATGCTGAAGTCCCGTGCATTGACTTTAGGTTGATACCAAACTTCCAAACCGTTCTGCTGCAACGCTTTTTGTAGCTCTATTTCCAGCCAAAGGCGCATGCGTGCTTCTTTGTTCATTTGATCATTGAATTTGATCAATCGGTTACGACCACGATCTTTGGCTTCGTACATCGCCGTATCTGCATTTTGCAACAGAATTCGAGCGTCGTTGCCATCGCCAGGGTACGCCACACTACCGATAGAGCAAGCGAGGCGTTTACTAAAGTGGTGGAGATCAAACGGTTGATTTATCAATGAAATGATACGCTCTGACAGCATTTCTGCCATACGATTGTTTTCTGGCTCAGGAAGAATCAAGCCAAACTCGTCGCCTCCTAAATGCCCTAAAACCGCTTGCTGGGGTAAAAGGCGCTTAAGACGAGAAGAGACTTCTTTGATCACTTTGTCGCCAATATGATGACCCAAAGAGTCGTTAATATTCTTAAAGTTATCAATGTCCAAGTAGAGCATGATTAACGGGGTATCGTTTTGAATCAATTGCTCCAGTCGCTTGGTAAAGCCAAAACGGTTATATAGCCCTGTTAAAGAGTCAATGTGTGCATCTTCTTGCCCCGCGTTTGATAACAGCTTGGGCGCGGCCTCGGCATCTTGAATTAATACCAGTTGCGAATTGCTACCTAGAAGTGTGGTGGAGTCTGCATTGAGTTGGACTCGACGCTCGAAACCACATCGTGGCCCCGTCAAGCACATTAATGGAGCTTCACCCAGAGTCGAACTAAGGTTGTCAGAAAAAACGGTTTTGGTTTTTTCGTCAACAAATAGCCTTGAAAACGTTTCTCCAAGCAAATTACTTGTAGATTCAAAGCCTAACAGGCGAATGGCTGCTGGGTTAGCGGAAATAATGCAGTCGTCTTCAACAAGCAACAAACCATCAGGAAGTAGGGAAGTCAGCGTTGAAAACTTGCCTTCAGACTCTTCAAGTGAACGAATCAGAATGTGTTTTTCTGATGTATCGATGGCGTGAAAAATAACATGTTCAACACCGTTTTCAGCTTTAATTGGGGAGAGACTAAAATGCAGGCTGGTTTCTAAATCATTTCCGCCGAGGGTAATTTCAGCTTCTAGCGCTTCGCCACTGAATGTTCTTTCGTAGTACGGTTTGAGGAGTTCGTAAAATTGCTCGCCTAAGATTTGCGAGTCGTTCATTCCTACCAGTTCTTGAGGGCTGAGGCCTGCGATATCACAATAGCGTCCGTTAACCAATGCATAGTTATGCTGGTTATCTAGAATGGCGAAAAAAAACGGACTGTTATCCGTAATTTTCGTGAACCAATGCTGAAGTTGTTGCGATAGCATCAAGCTGTTACCGATATTCCCTAAGAGCGGTGGATCCATTAGGTTAGTGGATGGGTCGACTCTATTAATATAACTGGCATTGAAGTGATATTAAAGAGTTAGCTGTTAACGCTGATTCTTTGACAAATAACAGGAATCTAGATTTGCACATCCACTATGATGGGCTATTCAAGTAAACAAGTTAACGGATAACTCGCGTGATTAACAAGATTCGCACCCAACTAGTTCAAAACGCCGCATCAATTTTGCGATCTCCAGTCCACTTATTGCCGCAATCTGTACAAAAAAAAGCCTTATTAGAAGGGCTTAAAACTGTTTTCAAAGAAGCATTGGAAGATGGCGACTTCGAGTTTCTAGAAGATAAGTGGTTGAAAGTCGAAGTGAAGGATATGCAGTTAAGTTGGTATATCAGCTATGAGGGTGAACGCCTTGTTGTGGCTGATAAGCCAGTCCAAGAGGACGTTGCGTTTTGCGGTAATCTGAACGACTTGGTGTTAATTGCCGGTCGCAAAGAAGATCCTGATACTCTGTTTTTCCAGCGTCGTTTGTCAATTGAAGGCGATACTGAGTTGGGTTTAGAAGTAAAGAACCTGATGGACAGTGTCGATTTACAATCTTTACCAAAACCGTTACAAAGTTTACTAAATCAACTAGCCGACTTTGTGCAGAAAGGCTTACAATCGCCGTCGACACAAAGTGAGGTAGTAAATGCTTATTCGAACTGAAGCACCGGCTGACATCTTAGCCGTAGACCGATTATTAAAATCTGCATTCGATACCGAAGCAGAAGCAAACCTAGTGATGAAGCTCCGTGAGAACGGTCGCCGTTCGTTATCTCTTGTAGCGTCAACAGATGAAGGGGAAGTGGTCGGTTACCTATTGTTTAGCCCTGTCACTTTAAATGGTGAGGATTTTAACTGGCAAGGTTTGGCACCTTTAGCGGTAAAAGAAGAGTTCCGAGGCCAAGGCATTGCGGCACAGCTTATTGAAGAAGGTTTCGCCTCTCTATTTGAACTCGGCTACCCTGCTTGTGTCGTACTTGGTGATCCAGCTTATTACTCCCGTTTTGGCTTTGTCTCGGCAGAGCAGCATAATATGCATTGTAAGTGGGAAGTGCCTGCTGGTGCATTTCAGGTAAAAACGCTTGCCGAGGATGAGTTTTCTGGACGAAGCGGTCTAGTTGAGTACAGCTCAGAGTTCGATACTCTCTAGTTTTCTAGCAAGCCTCTGTAAATTAAGAGTGTGTTACCCAAGTAATAGAGAGGCTAAAGTACCGCCTAGATTGACAAAAAAGTCGCAGTTTGCCCTTTTTTTGACCGCTTGAAGCGTCTAGTGTGTTTTTTTGTAAATTATCTCTTGTCAGCGCCATAGCGTTTCGCTAGTATTGCTCGGCCTTCGGAAAGGAGGTCGCTAGCCTTGTTCTAAAACCGTATTGTAAAGTAAAGTTTTCGAGCGGCGCTGGCTCAACAATTTGGAACATAGGTGGAAATAATGTTTACAGTTCTACTTGTGATTTACCTGTTGGCAGCGGTTGGTGTAATCGGCCTAGTGTTGATTCAACAAGGTAAAGGCGCAGATATGGGAGCCTCATTCGGTGCAGGCGCATCAAACACAGTGTTTGGCGCAAGCGGCTCAGGTAATTTCCTAACCCGAATGACTGCAATTTTTGCAACAGTATTTTTCATCCTTAGCTTGGTGCTTGGTAATATGTCTACACATAAGACTGAGTCACAATGGGTTGACCCGACACAAGGTCAAATCATTCAACAAGCTGACGATGCGAGTGAAATTCCCGCTCCACAGGGCGATGAAATTCCTCAATAAGCTACTTTCTAGCTTTTAGATAGATTTAGCTGCCGAGATGGTGAAATTGGTAGACACGCTAGCATGAGGTGCTAGTGCCTTAGGTGTGAGGGTTCGAGTCCCTCTCTCGGCACCATTGATTTACAAACTTGTAAAACACCTTGGAGAGCGTATAATGCTCGACAAGTCGGACGCGGGGTGGAGCAGCTTGGTAGCTCGTCGGGCTCATAACCCGAAGGTCGTCGGTTCAAATCCGGCCCCCGCAACCAAATTCTTAAGTGGAATTTAGGCAAGTTTGCGCAGTATCATTACTGCGAGTTAGACGGCATAGATATCGTTTAACTATCAGGGTCCAGCAACAAAAAACCCCGACTTTTCGGGGTTTTTTGTTATCTAAATTTTCCCATTGGGAAAATTTGGTGTTTTGCTTGGAATTTAAATTGGGCTCTGAGCCCTTTTTTTGTTTCTGGAGTGGTTTAAATGACTGGTTTAGAAAGACAACTTACTGAAATGCTTGAAGCTCCAGTAGCGGCATCAGGTTATGAGTTAGTTGGATTAGAATTTATTCGCGCAGGCGAGCATTCAACGTTGCGAATCTTCATCGATCACGAGAACGGCATTAACGTCGAAGATTGTGCTGAAGTGAGTCGTCAAGTTAGTGCAGTTATGGACGTTGAAGATCCAATCACGGTGGCTTACAACCTTGAAGTGTCTTCTCCCGGTTTAGAAAGACCACTTTTCAAAGCAGCTCACTATGAACAATTTATTGGTCACGAGGTCAGCATCGTTTTGAAAATGGCTGTTGGCAACCGTCGTAAGTGGAAGGGTGTAATCCATTCTGTCGATGGTGAGACAATCTCCGTTACTGTTGATGGTAACGAAGAAGAGTTTGCGCTTAGCAACATCTCAAAAGCTAACCTCATCCCTAAATTTTAATTAAAGTCTTAGAGGCTATTTAAAATGAGTAAAGAAATTTTAGCGGTAGTAGAAGCGGTATCGAACGAAAAAGCCGTACCTCGTGAACGTATCTTTGAAGCCCTAGAAATTGCTCTTGCGACATCTACAAAAAAGAAGCACGAAATCGAGATCGATGTACGTGTTGAAATCGACCGTAAAACGGGTGAGTTCGAAACGTTCCGCCGTTGGTTGGTAGTAGAAGAAGTTGAGAACCCAACAAAGGAAATCTCACTGGAAGCTGCTCAATACGAAGATGCAGAAATCCAATTGGGTGACTTTGTTGAAGATGATATCGAGTCAGTGACATTTGACCGCATCACAACTCAAACGGCTAAGCAAGTCATCGTACAAAAAGTACGTGAAGCAGAGCGCGCACAAATCGTAGAGCAGTTCATCGACAATGAAGGTGAGCTAGTGACAGGCGTGGTTAAGAAAGTAAACCGTGAGACGGTTGTTCTTGACCTAGGCAACAACGCTGAAGCGGTTATCCTACGTGACGACCAACTTCCTCGCGAAAACTTCCGTCCAGGCGACCGTGTTCGCGGTCTTCTTTACAAAGTAGCGCCAGAAGCACGTGGTTTCCAGCTGTTCATCACTCGCTCTAAGCCAGAGATGCTTGCAGAACTATTCCGTGTTGAAGTTCCAGAAATTGCTGAAGAAATCATCGAACTTAAGGGCGCGGCACGTGATCCTGGTTCTCGTGCGAAAATCGCAGTTAAAACGAATGACAAGCGTATCGACCCTGTTGGTGCGTGTGTTGGTATGCGTGGTGCACGTGTACAAGCGGTTTCTGGCGAACTCGGCGGTGAGCGTATTGATATCGTGCTTTGGGATGATAACCCAGCGCAATTTGTTATCAATGCAATGGCGCCTGCGGATGTGGCTTCTATCATCGTTGATGAAGACGCGCATTCAATGGATATCGCAGTTGAAGCGGACAACCTAGCGCAAGCTATCGGTCGTAACGGCCAAAACGTACGTTTGGCCTCTCAACTAACTGGTTGGGAACTAAACGTAATGACAGTTGCGGATCTTCAGAAGAAACACGCTGAAGAATCTCAAGCTGCAATTGATGCTTTCATGAAGCACCTAGACATCGAAGAAGACTTTGCTCAACTGCTTGTTGAAGAAGGTTTCTCTACTCTAGAAGAAGTAGCTTACGTTCCTGTAAATGAGCTACTAGAAGTTGACGGTCTTGATGAAGACCTAGTCGAAGAACTACGTAATCGTGCGAAGAATGCTCTAACGACTCTAGCTCTTGCTCAAGAAGAATCTTTCGAAGGTGTTGAGCCTGCAGAAGATCTACTTGGTCTAGAAGGCCTAGAGCGTGAAATGGCATTTAAACTGGCTGCTAAAGGTGTTGCAACACTAGAAGATCTAGCAGACCAAGGTATCGATGACCTAGAAGGTATCGAAGGCCTAACTGAAGAACGTGCGGGTGAGCTAATCATGGCTGCTCGTAACATCTGTTGGTTCGGCGAAGACGCATAATATTCAGCAAGGAGGAAGCGGCATGACACAAATTACTGTTAAGGCACTGAGTGAAGAAATTGGAACTCCAGTGGACCGCTTAATTGAACAACTTGCTGACGCTGGTATGAAGAAAGCGAGTAGTGATCAAGTTTCTGACGAAGAAAAGCAGAAACTTTTGACTCACCTTAAGAAAGAGCACGGTGACACCTCTGGTGAAACTGAGCCTACTCGCTTAACACTACAGCGTAAGACTCGCAGCACATTGAGCGTTAATGCCGGTGGCGGTAAGAGTAAGGATGTTCAAGTAGAAGTGCGTAAAAAGCGCACTTACGTGAAGCGCAGCACTATCGAAGACGAAGCAAAACGTGAGGCTGAGGAAGCAGCCAAACGTGAAGCCGAAGAGCTTGCGAAACGTGAAGCTGAAGAGCAAGCGAAACGTGAAGCTGCAGAGAAAGCACAACGCGAGGCCGAAGAGAAAGCGAAGCGAGAAGCGGACGCAAAACGTGAAGCTGAAGAGAAGGCCAAACGCGCACAAGCTGATAAGGCTAAGAAAGACATGAATGCAAAGAACGCGGAAGCGAACACGCAAGCGAAGCAAGAAGCTGATGAACTAAAACGTCGTCAGGAAGAAGAAGCGAAGCGTAAAGCTGAACAAGAAGCTGCGAAGCTTGTTGAAGAAGCTCGTAAACTAGCTGAAGAGAACGAAGCTCGCTGGACTGAAGAAGAGAAGAAGAAGAAAGAGTTGGAAAACTCTGACTACCATGTAACAACTTCTTCTTACGCTCGTGAAGCTGAAGACGCGGCTGACCGCCGTGAAGAAGGTGGCCGTCGTAAGAAGAAGAAAAAAGCTTCTAACAACGACGAACAAGCTCGCGGTGGTCGTAACCAGCGCGGTGGCAAAGGCCGCAATAAAGGCAAACTGGCTAAGCCTGCTTCAATGCAGCAAGGTTTCGATAAGACAGCGACAGTAGCGAAAGCGGATGTTGTTATCGGTGAAACCATTGTTGTTTCTGAGCTTGCGAGCAAAATGTCTGTTAAAGCTACAGAAGTTATCAAAGTGATGATGAAGATGGGCGCAATGGCGACTATCAACCAAGTGATTGACCAAGAAACAGCACAGCTAGTGGCTGAAGAAATGGGTCACAAGGTTATCATTCGTAAAGAGAACGAACTAGAAGAAGCGGTACTGTCAGATCGTGACAACAACGCTGAAGCAGTTCCTCGTGCTCCTGTTGTAACTATCATGGGTCACGTTGACCATGGTAAAACGTCTACCCTTGACTACATCCGTAAAGCACACGTTGCTTCAGGTGAAGCGGGCGGTATCACGCAGCATATCGGTGCATACCACGTTGAAACAGACAACGGCATGATTACCTTCCTTGATACTCCTGGACACGCTGCGTTTACAGCAATGCGTGCACGTGGTGCTCAAGCGACAGATATCGTTGTTCTAGTAGTAGCAGCAGACGATGGCGTAATGCCACAAACAATCGAAGCGATCCAGCACGCGAAAGCGGCAGGCGTTCCTCTGATTGTTGCTGTCAACAAGATCGATAAAGAAGACGCGAACCCAGATAACGTTAAGAACGAGCTAGCTCAGTACGACGTTATTCCTGAGGAGTGGGGCGGTGAGAACATGTTCGTTCACATCTCTGCGAAACAGGGTACAAACATCGACGGTCTTCTAGAGACTATCCTTCTACAATCTGAAGTTCTAGAACTGACTGCAGTTGAAGAAGGCATGGCGTCTGGTGTTGTTGTTGAATCTCGTCTAGACAAAGGTCGTGGTCCAGTTGCAACAGTACTTGTTCAGTCAGGTACTCTAAACAAAGGCGACATCGTTCTTTGTGGTCAAGAGTACGGCCGTGTTCGTGCGATGCGCGATGAGAACGGTCAAGAAGTGACATCTGCTGGCCCATCAATTCCTGTAGAGATCCTAGGTCTTTCTGGTGTACCAGCATCTGGTGATGAAGCGACAGTGGTACGTGATGAGCGTAAAGCACGTGAAGTAGCGAACTACCGTCAAGGTAAATTCCGTGAAGTGAAACTGGCTCGTCAGCAGAAAGCGAAACTTGAAAACATGTTCTCTAACATGGCTGCGGGTGAAGTTGCAGAGCTTAACGTGGTTCTTAAAGCTGACGTACAGGGTTCTGTCGAAGCGATCTCTGACTCACTAGTTAAGCTTTCAACTGATGAAGTGAAAGTGAACATCGTAGGTTCTGGTGTTGGTGGTATTACAGAAACTGATGCAGTACTTGCAGCAGCGTCTAACGCTATCATCCTTGGCTTTAACGTTCGTGCTGATGCAACTGCACGTCGTACAGTTGAGAACGAAAACCTAGACCTACGTTACTACTCAATCATTTACCAATTGATTGATGAAGTTAAACAAGCAATGGGCGGTATGCTAGCTCCAGAATTCAAGCAAGAGATCATTGGTCTTGCTGAAGTTCGTGACGTATTTAAGTCACCTAAGCTGGGCGCAATCGCAGGTTGTATGGTTACTGAAGGCACCATCAAGCGTAGCAACCCAATCCGCGTACTACGCGATAACGTTGTTATCTATGAAGGTGAACTAGAGTCACTTCGTCGCTTTAAAGATGATGTTCAAGAAGTTAAGAACGGCTACGAATGTGGTATCGGCGTTAAGAACTACAATGATGTTCGCGTTGGTGACCAAATCGAAGTATTCGAAATCGTAGAAGTTAAACGTACTCTTGATTAATTGACTAACATTACTGGCTTACTCCTTGATGAATAAGTAGTAATTGGTTGTTGAATACGCCATGGGGGGCTGGAATTAATCCATCCCCCCATTCTTTCTAATAAGAGAAAAGATATGTCAAAAGAATTTAGCCGTACGCAGCGCGTTTCTCAGCAGCTGCAAAAAGAACTCGCGATGATCCTACAGCGTGAAGTTCGTGATTCTCGCCTAGGCATGGTGACAATTTCTGATGTAGAAGTGTCACGTGACCTTGCATATGCAAAAGTGTTTGTTACTTTCCTATGTGTGGGTGAGCAAACGCCTGAGTCTTGCCTTGAAGCGCTTCGCGAGCATGAAGCTCACATCCGCATGATGCTTGGCAAACGCATTCGTCTACGCCTAACACCAGAAGTTCGTTTCCACTACGACAACACCTTGGTTGAAGGTATGCGTATGTCGAACCTAGTTTCAGAAGTCGTGAGCGAAGATAAGCGTAAGCAGCAAGAATCTGGTCGCGAAGACGATCAAGCAGGGGAAGAGTAATGGCTCGTCGTCGTAAAGGTCGTCCAATTAATGGCGTTGTTCTTTTGGACAAGCCAACAGGCATTTCATCTAATGATGCGCTGCAAAAAGTAAAACGCATTTACTTTGCAGAGAAAGCAGGTCATACCGGTGCTCTGGATCCCCTAGCGACGGGTATGCTGCCAATCTGTCTTGGTGAAGCAACCAAGTTCTCTCAGTTCCTATTGGACTCTGATAAGCGTTACCGAGTGATCGCTAAGCTGGGTGAGCGGACCGACACCTCTGATTCTGATGGTGAAGTGGTTGAAACGCGCCCGGTGGATGTGAACCTTGAAAAGCTGGAAGCATGTATTGATAAGTTCCGAGGTGAGTCTGATCAAGTACCTTCAATGTTTTCAGCGTTGAAGTATCAGGGTAAGCCGCTGTATGAGTATGCGCGAAAAGGCATCGAAGTACCGCGTGAATCACGCAAAATCACGGTGTACGAAATCGTACTGCATCGCTTTGAAGGCGATGAAGTCGAGATGGAGGTGCACTGTTCAAAAGGCACTTACATCCGTACTATCGTTGATGACCTTGGCGAGATGCTTGGCTGTGGTGCTCACGTGACAATGCTTCGTCGTACTGGAGTTGCAAAATACCCTTACGAGAAAATGGTGACGCTTGAGCAACTTAATGAATTACTTGAGCAAGCACACCGTGATGAAGTGGCACCGAAAGAGCTACTAGATCCGCTGCTATTACCAATGGATACTGCGGTTGAAGATTTACCTGAGGTAAACCTAAACGCTGAGCTAACCAACCTTGTTCAGCATGGTATGCCGGTGCAAGTGTTTGGTGCACCAGAAGGGACACCCCTGCGTATGACTTCCGGTGAAGAGAAACTGTTCATTGGCGTTGCTGAAGTGAATGACGATGGCAAGGTGGCTCCTAAGCGTCTTGTTGTTTTTCGCGAAGAAGCTGAGCAGTAATCTGCTTTCCAACTAAGAAAAACCGAAGCCCAGTGCTTCGGTTTTTTGTTTTTTGAATCCTATGATTATTGGATCAGTTTTTCCGCTTTTAGGAGTTCTCTTAGCTGCTCAGCACGTTTACGGTTGACGCCAAAGTCTGAATATCCAACGCGAGATTCAGATCGAACGAGCAGTCTATCGTCTTCGATTCTTAACTCTAAATCATCGACAAAGCGCATGATCTTAGAAGTGCATTCGATTCGTAGATAGTTATCTTCCTTGACGGCAGTTTTTGCGCCCGAGAGTCGTAGTGCAGCAGCTTCAATTGAGTCTATGCTAGTGTTGCTTGTAATAACAAATGGCGACAGCTGATACTTTTCGCGATTGTCTTGCGTTGACACGCAGTTAGGTTTATCACCACAAGGTGAGGCAGTGCGATCCGTCATAGTTTGAACTCCTTGGCTACAGGCGGTTAAACCCAACATAGCAATGGAAAGGAGAGCGGCTTTCTTCATGTTGAATTCCTACTTTTTTATTTTGAGCTAATTATATGTAGAGAAAGAAAAAAGGATCCAGCAATTGGACCCTTTTGTGATATTGATAGAGCTTTGTGAGTTTCTTAAACCTCTAAGAAGTCCAAGATTCCCTCTGCCGCTTTACGGCCTTCATCGATAGCTGTCACGACGAGATCAGAGCCGCGAACGGCATCGCCACCGGCAAAGATCTTTTTGTTGCTCGTTTGGAACATAAACTCTTGATCGGATGGTGCTTTGATGCGCCCCCATTGATCAAGATCTACGCCGTAGGGTTCTAACCAACTCATTTGATGAGGTTGGAAGCCAAATGCCATGATGACAGCATCTGCTTCAAGAACGTGTTCGCTCCCTTCTACTGGCTGCGGACGACGACGTCCCGCTTCATCAGGCTCACCTAATGCCGTTTTCACCACTTTCACGCCTGACACCTTACCTGAACTATCCAGTTCAAGACCAAGAGGCTGAAGGTTGAACATGAAGTTAACCCCTTCCTCTTTGGCATTTTTTACTTCACGGCGTGAGCCCGGCATATTGGCTTCGTCACGGCGATAAGCACAGATGACATGGTCAGCATTTTGACGAATAGAAGTGCGAACACAGTCCATAGCGGTATCACCACCACCAAGCACTACGACTTTCTTACCTTTCATATCAATGAATGGCTTGTCGTCCTCTAAATTCATCACTTTATAGGTATTGGAAATGAGGAAAGGAAGCGCGTCGTAGACACCCGGTGCATCTTCGTTTTCGAGGCCGGCGCGCATATTCTTATAGGTTCCCACGCCAAGGAAGACCGCATCGTAGTCATCGATGAGTTGCTGCATTTGGATATCTTGACCGACTTCAGTATTAAGGCGGAACTCGACACCCATTTCGGAAAAGACTTTACGGCGGTTTTCCATCACCCCTTTTTCGAGCTTGAATGATGGAATACCAAACGTGAGTAGGCCACCGATCTCTGGATAGCGATCAAACACCACGGGCTTAACGCCATTGCGGACAAGGATATCAGCAGCCGCTAACCCAGCAGGACCCGCACCAATGATCGCGACCTTTTTATCCGTCCATTCAACCTTCGACATGTCTGGTTTCCAGCCCATCTCGAATGCTTTGTCGGTGATGTATTTTTCAATATTCCCAATCGTGACAGCGCCAAAGTCGTCGTTAAGCGTACAAGAGCCCTCACACAGTCGGTCTTGTGGACATACTCGTCCGCAGACTTCAGGTAGGCTGTTGGTTTGGTGAGAAAGCTCTGCCGCTTCGATGATTCGACCTTCATTGGCTAGCTTTAACCACTGAGGGATATAGTTGTGAACTGGGCACTTCCATTCACAGTAAGGGTTACCACAATCTAGACAGCGATCCGCTTGGGCCGTTGCTTGTTGTTTGGTAAAAGGTTCGTAGATTTCAACAAACTCTATTTTACGAATCTTAATTGGCTTTTTCGCAGGGTCGACGCGTTGAACATCAATAAATTGGTATACGTTCTGGCTCATGATCTATACATCCTCCATGATTATTGGGCTTGAACGCGCAATTCTGCAGCGCTGCGACTTTGGTGGCCAAGTAGCGTGTTTAAATCCGCTGACTTTGGTTTCACCAAGTAGAACTTTGGAATCCATTCATCAAAGTTCGCCAGAATGTCTTCAGCATGCGCTGAGCCAGTTTCTTCTAGGTGTTCGGCAATTAGACCACGTAGATGCTCTTGGTGAATATTGAGATCTGACAATGCGACTGCTTCGACAGACTCTTCGTTGACACGGCCTTGGAAGTCATCATTCTTATCGAGGACATAGGCGAAACCACCAGTCATACCAGCGCCGAAGTTAACCCCTGTAGCTCCTAGTATTGCAACAATGCCACCTGTCATGTACTCACATGCGTTATCGCCTGCACCTTCAATTACGGCAATCGTGCCTGAGTTGCGCACACCGAAACGCTCACCAGCGGTACCTGCGGCAAATAACTTACCTCCGGTTGCACCGTATAGACAGGTGTTACCAATGATAGTCGCTTCATTACACTTAAACGCCGTGCCTTGGTGTGGCTTGATGACGATCTTGCCACCAGCCATACCTTTACCGACGTAGTCATTAGCATCACCAGTCAAGTAGAGCTCAACGCCTCCGGCATTCCATACACCGAAAGATTGGCCTGCGGTGCCATCAAGGTGGAGCTTAATTGGTTTGGCAGCCATGCCTTGGTTGCCATAACGCTTGGCAATTTCACCGGATAGGCGAGCGCCAATTGAACGGTCGGTATTGATGACGTTATAGAAGAAGTCTGCGGATTGCTTCGCTTCTACAGCGGCTAGCGCGTCTTCAATAATCTGTTGGTTGAGCTCTGCTTTATCAAACGGTGCATTCGGCTCTGTCCAGTAAACGGGGTGTCCTTGCGGAGACACTGGTGCTTCCAAGATATTTGAAAGGTCCAGTTTACTCTGTTTGGCAGTCATCCCTTCTACCGCTTCTAGTAGATCGGTACGGCCAATCAGATCAGTGAGCTTTTCTACGCCCAGTTCAGCAAGGAGTTCACGCACTTCATCAGCAAGGCCGATAAAGTAGTTCATCACCATTTCAGGTAGGCCTTTGAAGTATTCTCTACGTAGAGTGTCATCTTGGGTTGCAACACCGGTCGCACAGTTATTTAGGTGACAGATACGTAAGAACTTACAGCCCATTGCCACCATCGGTGCCGTACCAAAGCCAAAGCTTTCCGCTCCTAAAATAGCGGCTTTCACCACATCTAGACCGGTCTTTAAGCCGCCATCGACTTGCAAACGAATCTTATGACGAAGCCCATTCGCGACTAGTGCTTGTTGAGTTTCCGCTAGGCCGAGCTCCCAAGGACTACCGGCATACTTGACTGAAGTGAGCGGGCTTGCCGCAGTACCTCCGTCGTAGCCAGAAATGGTGATAAGGTCGGCATAAGCTTTCGCAACACCAGTGGCTATGGTGCCAACGCCCGGCTCAGAGACTAGCTTTACTGAGACGAGTGCTTTTGGATTGACTTGTTTAAGATCGAAGATTAGCTGGGCCAAATCCTCAATCGAATAGATATCATGGTGAGGAGGAGGGGAGATTAGTGTTACTCCTTGCACCGAATAACGCAGCTTAGCAATCTCAGCAGTCACTTTATGCCCCGGTAGCTGACCACCTTCACCAGGTTTTGCACCTTGCGCCACTTTAATTTGCAGCACGTCAGCGTTGGTTAGGTAGTGCGGTGTAACGCCAAAGCGACCCGAAGCAATCTGCTTAATGCGCGAGTTACGTTCAGTGCCAAAGCGACGAGGGTCTTCGCCACCTTCACCAGAGTTTGAGTACCCACCTAAGCGGTTCATTGCAGTGGCTAGTGCTTCGTGTGCCTCTGGGCTAAGCGCACCAATAGACATGGCCGCCGAGTCGAAACGTTTAAACAATTCTGTGCTCGGCTCAATCTTCTCAAGAGGAAGAGGAGTGTCAGCCTTTTTCAGTTGCATTAAGTCACGCAGCATTGCGGTAGGGCGCTCGTTGACCTGCTTAGCAAAGCTCTTATAGTCTGATGACTCGCCCGACTTGACTGCTTGTTGCAGTGTACCGACGACGTCTGGGTTGTAGGCATGGTACTCGCCACCGTGCACATACTTAAGTAAACCGCCATGCTCTATAGGCTTGCGTTTTGCCCATGCTTTGCGTGACAGGTTATAGATGTCTTGCTCAAAGTCTTCGAAGTTGGCGCCTTGAATGCGTGTTGTGACACCTTTGAAGCAGAGGTCAACAACGTCTTGGCTTAGGCCGACCGCTTCGAATAGTTGCGAGCATCGGTAAGAGGCCACCGTCGAAATTCCCATTTTCGACATGATTTTGAACAGGCCTTTATTGATACCGTATTGGTAGTTCTGCATTACCTCACGGTAGCTTTTATCAATTGCGCCATCGTCGATTACTTTGCCAAGTGCTTCATAAGCGAGATATGGGTAGACTGCCGTAGCACCAAACCCAAGCAGAACCGCAAATTGGTGAGGATCTCGGACAGTGCCTGTTTCGGCGATGATGTTTGCATCACAGCGTAAGTTCGCATCAATTAGGCGACTTTGTACCGCACCCACTGCCATCGCTGCCGGAATGGGGAGCAAGCCTTTGGTCAAGTTTCTGTCCGAAAGTATGACCAGTACGGTTCCATCTTTGACGGCGTCAACGGCTTGCTCACACAGATCTTGGATCGCTTTTTCTAACCCTTTTTCTTCCGGATCGTAATTGATATCAATTGTGGTACTGCGGTAGTACTCGTCATTGAGCTCAAGCAGTTGCTGCATATCAGAGTAGAGTAGAACGGGTGACCCAAAGGTAACTCGGTGGGCGTGACCATCGGTCTCACAGAAGACATTCATCTCTTGGCCGATGCTGGTTGCAAGCGACATTACATGCTTCTCACGCAGTGGGTCGATTGGCGGGTTAGTGACCTGAGCAAACTTTTGGCGGAAATAATCAGTGATCAAACGCTCTTTTGAAGAGAGTACGGCCATTGGCGTATCATCCCCCATTGAACCTACCGCTTCTTGGCCCATATCACCTAGAACACGTAGCACTTGATCAACTTCTTCATTGCTCATTGCAAACTGTTTTTGATACGTTTTCAGTTGGTCGTCATCGAAGCTACGCTCGCCAACTTGATCATCCGGCAAATCGGAAAATGGGGTGAGTTTATGGACATTGTTTTCCATCCATTCTCGATATGGGTGGCGACCTTTTAGATCGTTATCAATTTCGCTCGATTGCCACAGTTTACCGCGGCGAGTATCGACAACGAGTAGTTCCCCAGGACCTACGCGGCCTTTTTCGGCAACTTCATCTGGCGCGTAATCCCAAATGCCCACTTCAGAGGCAAGCGTAATTAGCTTATCTTTAGTAATCACGTATCGAGCCGGGCGTAAACCGTTTCGGTCTAGGTTACACGCTGCATAGCGACCATCAGATAGAACAATCCCAGCAGGGCCGTCCCACGGTTCCATATGTTTGGAGTTAAAGTCGTAGAAGGCACGGAGATCTGGGTCCATATCTGGGTGATTCTGCCATGCTGGCGGAACCAACATACGCATTGCGCGGAAGATATCCATGCCGCCAGCCAAGAACAGATCCAACATATTATCTAAGCTGGAAGAGTCCGAACCTGTTTCATTCACGAATGGCGCAGCTGTCTGTAAGTCTGGTAATAGCGGTGAAGAAAACTTGTATGCGCGCGCACGGGCCCATTGGCGGTTGCCCTCGATGGTGTTGATCTCTCCGTTGTGAGCCAGATAACGGAATGGCTGAGCGAGAGGCCAACGTGGCTGAGTATTTGTTGAAAAACGCTGGTGGAACAAACAGATCGCTGACTCCATACGAAGATCAGCAAGATCTAAGTAGAAGCGAGGAAGGTCGGCCGGCATACATAAGCCTTTGTAAACCATAACTTGGGTCGACAAGCTACAGATATAGAAGTCACTGTCGTCAGTAATCTGTTTTTCAATTCGTCGACGGGCAATATAGAGGCGGCGCTCGATATCTCGCTCGCGCCAGCCCGCTGGAGCTGAGATAAAGACTTGCTGAATGTTTGGCAGTGAATCTGCGGCAATTGGGCCTAATACTGCTGAGTTGGTTGGGACTTCACGCCAACCTGCAACTGTAAGGGTTTCACGGGCAAGTTCTTGGTTTATAACATCTTTGGCTAATTGAGCTTTAGCCGGATCTTGGTTGAAGAAAATCATACCTACGGCATATTGTTTGCCAAGGTTAAAGTCACTTTCTTTCGCGATTAAACGTAGGTAAGAGTCCGGCTTTTGTAGCAATAGGCCACAGCCATCACCAGTTTTACCATCTGCGGCAATACCGCCGCGGTGAGTCATTCGGTCTAGTGCTGAAATCGCGGTACGCACCAATTTATGGCTTGGTTCACCTTCCATATGTGCAATCAAGCCAAATCCGCAGTTGTCTTTCTCAAGACTTGGATCATATAGAGCCATTGCAATTCTCCCTTTGCTTCACCTGTCTTCCCGACAGAACTACCAACATTTAAAGGGTTGGTATATATGACTAACTATGCGTTCTAATTGTTATATATCGAATAGATATGCGTTAAATGCCTATAGAGTATTTAACAAAAGTTGAGGAATTCATTTTCATCGACTTCACAACGTATAGGTTATTATGAAAAAGGTCAAGTTCCTGGTGGAAAATCATGCCAATGTGCGATTTACCACGTAATACGCTGTGATTATCTATATAATTCAGGAGGTTAAGGTTTTTATTGTTACAATTTTGCAACAAGATCTGTTTGGGGAAAATAAAAAAGACCAGCACAATGTACTGGTCAAATCATAAAGTTTGGAAGGAATGATTGTTTAATTAAGACCACCTAGCATCTACTAAAACGCGTCACTAGGTGGTTTTACTTATGCTGATAGCATCAGCGAGTTGGCTTTTGCCTCTAAATTAGAGTTGCCCATGAGGTAGTTGTCGATCGCAATAGCACACTCACGGCCTTCGTTGATACAGCGTACGACCAAGGATTGACCCGTCCGCATATCACCTGCTGCAAAGACACCTTTTTGGTTAGTTGCGAAACCATCAGTCGCCACGTTACCACGCTCATCAAGTTTGATATCTAGCTGAGCAAGGACACCGGTTGGCTCAGGGTGCAGGAAGCCCATTGCTAGAAATGCCATATCACAAGGAATGACACGTTCGCTGCCTTCAACTTCTTTGAAGCTCGGGCGCTCACCTGGTTTTGCATCTTCCCATACGATGTCAGCAAGACGCAGACCTGTCACTTCACCTTTGTCGTTACCGATGAACTCTTTGGTCAGAATGTTCCAATGACGATCGACACCTTCTTCGTGCGAAGTTGATGTGCGCAGAATCATTGGGTATTGAGGCCAAGGCATATTTGCAGGGCGCTTCTCTGGTGGAATCGGCATGATTTCTACTTGAGTTACGCTTGCTGCCTTGTGGCGGTTTGATGTACCCACACAGTCAGAACCCGTATCACCACCACCGATAACCACAACATGTTTACCTTTAGCGTGAATCTCTTCAGTTTTAAGGTCCATGTTGTTTGCGCGGCGGTTGTTTTGACCTAGGAATTCCATTGCGAAGTGAACACCTTTTAGCTCACGTCCTGGAACGGGTAGGTCGCGTGGAACCGTTGAGCCGCCAGTCAGAAGTACCACATCAAACTCTTGACGTAGTTGCTGAGCATTTACATCCACACCGATGTGTTGATTCACTTTGAACTCAACACCCGCTTCAGCCATTAGGTTGATCTTACGATCAATTACGTCCATACCCAGTTTGAAGTCTGGGATACCGAAACGCAGTAGGCCACCGACTTTTTCATCACGTTCAAACACAGTCACAGAGTGACCAGCGCTGTTTAGCTGCTCAGCAGCTGCCAGACCTGCCGGGCCGCTGCCGATGATTGCAACCGTTTTACCTGTGCGAGAGCGAGGTGTTTTCGGTTTTGCGTACCCTTCACGGTACGCAGTTTCGACAATCGTTTTCTCGATGTTACAGATAGTGATTGGATCTTGGTTGATACCTAGCACACACGCACTTTCACATGGAGCAGGACAAACGCGACCTGTGAACTCTGGGAAGTTGTTGGTTGAACTTAAGATGTTCCACGCTTCTTCCCAACTGTCGCGGTAAACCGCGTCGTTGAACTCAGGAATGATGTTACCAATCGGACAACCGTTGTGACAGAAAGGTACACCACAGTCCATACAACGAGAAGCCTGAGTATTGATCTTGTCACCAAACTCTTCGTTCAGAACGAATTCTTTGTTGTTTTCAATACGAACGGATGGATCGATCTTCTGAGGAAGCTCGCGACCATGTTCTAAAAATCCAGTAGGCTTACCCATTATACTGCCTCCGCTTGTTCCGTTTGTGCTTGCTCTGCTTCTGCCTTACGCTTTTGAAGTACCGCTTTGTAGTCACGCGGCATAACCTTAACCATAGAGGCTAAGCTTGCTTCAAAGTTGTCTAGGAAAGACTTAGCGACTTCACTTCCTGTGAATTCAACTTGCTTGGTTAGCATCTCTTTCAGTAGTTCACGATCTTCTGCTTCGATTGGATCGAGGTCGACCAGTTCAGGGTTGAGCTTGGTTTCAAAGTCACCAGACTTGTCCCAAACATACGCCACACCGCCACTCATACCTGCCGCAAAGTTACGACCTGTTGAGCCAAGGATTACGGCAACACCACCTGTCATGTATTCACAACCGTGGTCACCCACACCCTCTACAACGACTTTCGCACCCGAGTTCCGTACACAGAAACGTTCACCCGCCATACCACGAATGTAAGATTCACCTGACGTTGCACCGTAGAAACACACGTTACCAACGACGATGTTATCTTCAGCAACAATGGTTGATTTCGCATCTGGGTAAAGCACTAGCGTACCGCCAGACAGACCTTTACCCCAGTAGTCGTTAGCGTCACCTTCGACTTCGAACTTCACGCCCTTAGCAAGGAAAGCACCGAATGATTGGCCAGCAGAACCTGTGAACTTGACGTTCATTGGCTGAGGCAGACCTTGGTCTTTGTAAACCTTAGAAATTTCGTTCGATAGCATGGTACCCGCAGAGCGGTCGGTGTTGATGATCGGGAACTCAGCGTTGACTGCTTCACCTTTCTCAAGTGCTGGGATAGCCGCTTGAATCAACTTACGGTCGAGAACGTCTTCTAGGTTATGGTTTTGCTCTGTCTGGTTGTAAACGCCATCGTCTTCACGCGCCTGTTCAATATGAAGGACAGGAGACAGATCGAGGTTCTTATATTTCCAGTGTTTGATGTCTTCACGAACTTTCAGTTTGTGAGACTGACCTACCATCTCATCGATAGTGCGGTAGCCTAGCTCAGCCATCACTTCACGTAGACCTTCAGCCATGTACTGGAAGAAAGTCACAACGTCTTCTACGCGGCCATCGAAGCGTTCACGTAGCGTCTTGTTCTGCGTTGCGATACCAACTGGACAGGTGTTCTTATGACACTTACGCATCATGATACAGCCTTCAACAACTAGCGCGGCTGTCGCGACACCCCATTCCTCTGCACCCAGTAGTGTTGCGACTGCTAGGTCGCGCGGTGTTTTCATCTGACCATCAGACTGAACGACGATACGGTTACGTAGACCATTCTTAAGAAGCGTTTGGTGCGTTTCTGCTAGACCAAGTTCCCATGGAAGACCTGTGTGACGGATAGACGACATCGGTGATGCGCCTGTACCACCGTCGAAACCAGCGATTAGCACAACGTCCGCTTTTGCTTTCGCTACACCAGAGGCAATCGTACCAACACCTGCTTCCGATACGAGCTTGACGTTGACACGACCAGCGCGGTTAGCGTTCTTCAAGTCGTAAATTAACTGAGCCAAATCTTCGATCGAGTAGATATCGTGGTGAGGCGGTGGCGAGATTAGACCTACACCCGGAGTCGAGTGACGCGTTGCACCGATCCAGTCATCAACCTTATCACCTGGTAGCTGACCACCTTCACCTGGTTTCGCACCTTGAGCCATCTTGATTTGTAGCTCGTCTGCGTTAGTTAGGTAGTAAGACGTCACACCAAAGCGGCCTGAAGCAACCTGTTTGATCGCAGAGCGTTCCCAATCACCGTTTTCTTTACGCTCGAAACGCGTTGGGTCTTCACCACCCTCACCAGAGTTCGATTTCGCGCCAATGCGGTTCATCGCAACGGCTAGTGTTGAGTGCGCTTCGTAAGAGATAGAACCGAATGACATTGCACCTGTTGCGAAACGCTTAAGGATGTTTTCGATTGGTTCTACTTCTTCTAGCGGGATGGAACCTGCTGGGTTCTTAACAAAGTCTAGCTGGCTACGTAGCGTTGCTGCGTTATCACCTTGGTCATCAACCGCTTTCGCGTACTGTTTGAACTGAGCATAGTCTTTGTTGCGCGTCGACTGTTGTAGTAGTGAGATAGTTTCAGGGTTAAACAGGTGTTTTTCACCACGCTGTTTCCACTGGTAAACACCACCCACATCCAGTACTTGAACTGGAATTTCACGAGTTGGGAAACCAATGCGGTGACGTACGAGAACTTCCTTCGCGATGTCATCAATGGTTAGACCTTGGATACGTGAAACGGTACCCGTGAAGTATTTGTCGACTACAGACTTGCTGATACCTAGCGCTTCAAAGATCTGTGCACCGTGGTAAGACTGTAGGGTTGAAATCCCCATCTTCGAGAAGATCTTCAGAAGACCGCCATTGATAGCCTTGCGGTAATTCTCGAACAGGTCACGAATATTGGTTTCAGGATCAAGCTTCTTAGTGCGCTGCAGTTCAACCATAGTTTCAATAACTAGGTATGGGTTGACTGCGTTTGCACCGTAACCAATCAGGGTTGCGAAATGGTGTGTCTCACGAGCATCACCGGTCTCTACCACGATGTCACACTTCGCGCGTAAACCTTTACGGATTAGGTGGTGGTGAACTGCGCCAACCGCTAACATTGCTGGGATAGCGGCGTGGTTAGAGTTAACAGCACGGTCAGTTAGAAGGATGATTGAGTAACCATCGATCACTGCGTCTTCTGCATACTGGCAGATACGCTTAAGTGCACGCTCTAGTTTGCCTTCGTCTTCGCTTGCTTGGAATACGATGTCTAGCGTCTTCGCTTGAAGGTGCTCGTTATCGATAGCACGCAGTTTCTCAAGCTCAGAGTTAGAAAGAACTGGCGACTCAAGCTCTACTTTTTGACAGTGTTCTGGAGACTCAGCAAGAAGGTTCTGATCCTTACCTAGGTAAGTGTTCAGCGACATAACCATACGCTCACGAATCGGGTCGATTGGCGGGTTGGTTACCTGAGCAAACAGCTGCTTAAAGTAGTTTGATAGATGTTGTGACTGGTGCGAAAGAATCGCTAGCGGCCAGTCGGCACCCATTGCAGAAAGCGGCTCTTTACCATCTTTCGCCATAGGTACAATGATTTCGTTCACTTCTTCAGAGCTGACACCAAATGCCTGCTGCTTGTGCAGTAGTTTCTCTGGTGAAGGCTGGCTGAATTCGTTACTCGCATCTGGCAGTTTATTCAGGCTTAGTAGGTTTTCTTCAACCCACTTCTCGTAAGGCTGCGCTGATGCAATGCCATCTTTTACTTCTTCATCAGAAATGATGCGGCCTTGCTCTAGGTCAGCAACGAAGATACGACCTGGTTGCAGGCGACCACGGAACTCAACATTCTCAGGTTCAATCTCAACAACACCAGACTCTGAAGCCATGACTAGGAAGTCATCTTTGGTCACAGTGTAGCGAGAAGGGCGCAGACCGTTACGGTCGAGAGTGGCACCTACTTGAACACCGTCAGTGAAACATACAGAAGCAGGACCATCCCATGGTTCCATTACGTTCGCGTGGTATTGGTAGAACGCGCGACGAGTTGGGTCCATGTTTTTGTTTTCTTGCCATGCTTCAGGGATCATCATCATCAACGCATGTGGCAGGCTACGACCAGATAGAACTAGGAGCTCTAACGCCATGTCGAAGTTAGATGAATCAGATGCGCCTTCTTGACAGATAGGCAGTAGCATGTCGATTTCTGCCTGCGTAAACAAGTCAGATTCGATGATTGCTTCACGGGCTTTCATCCAGTTCAGGTTACCGCGAACTGTGTTGATTTCACCGTTGTGTGCAATGTAACGGAAAGGCTGAGCTAGACGCCAGCGTGGGAATGTATTGGTAGAGAAACGAGAGTGAACCAGCGCTAGCGCACTCACCATCGTTGGATTTTGTAGATCTAAGAAGTATTGAGGTACTTGCTCTGTTGTTAGCTGACCTTTGTACACCACAGTCTTGTAAGACATTGAGTTGATGTAGAAGTCATCGCCAATGTTAGAGACGCTTTCTAGACATACGCGAACGGTGTAGTTACGTAAAACATACAGTTTACGCTCTAATTCTTCCGGTGTAATACCAGGACCACCAGAAACAAACACGTGCTCAAACTGAGGCTCAGTGCTCAGTGGATCGGCACCAATCATTGAGTTGTCGGTTGGTAGAACACGGTAGCCAATAACGTCTAGTTCAAGACGCTGGGCATTGCGTTCTAAAATATCGCGACACTGTGCACGCTTGTGTTCATCTTTAGGGAAAAGTACAACACCAACACCGTACTTCTCAAAAGAAGGCAGCTTAATACCAAGCTTGACCGCTTCTTCTAAGAGAAATTCGTGAGGTTTTTGTAGCAAAATACCAGCACCGTCACCCGAGCATGGGTCACAACCTTGGCCGCCACGGTGTTCCATTCGTGCAAGCATATCAAGTGCTTGAGTAACTACTGCGTGTGATTTGCGGTTTTTTAGGTGAGCAACAAAACCGATACCACAAGCGTCATGCTCCAGCTCTGGAGTATAAAGACCTTGTGATCTTTGCTCTCTATCTACCATGGATACATCCTTCCAGTTCAAATAGGCGCAATTTGGCTAGTCGAAACTAGTTCTACGTCCTGTCCTTTATTTTTATGATTCGAAGTCAACTTAGGTTGGTGACTTTGATTCCATTCCGTATCTCGCAGGAAAAATATTGCGAGAAAAACAATCCTTGGTGATTTCCCTGTTTTTTGTATCACTATTTAGTGATTTATATAGGTGGGAGTGGGGAAATACCGACGTTTTAGTAATTAATTGTGTAATTAAATACACAAAAAAAACTAAAATCTGAAAGTATCCTACAATTTTGTCAGCTCGAAATGCAATCAAAAATCGTCTTTGTTGCTCAATTTTTTCGTAGTTTAAATGAATAATATGTTTAACTTTTACGTAACATTCGGCTTGAGGCACGTGTTTTGTGCATGTTTATTGACTTTGCTTAACTTGCAGCCTGTTTGAAAGCGATACATTTCACACTTCAATATTTTCAAAACTGTAATTTAATTACATTAAATCGCAATGATATTTATTATCATTAGTTTCAGGGGCAAACATGCAGTTACATGAGTTAGTTAATACCATTGGTCAGGATCTCCAACGTCGGTACGGAGAAAAGGTCCATAAGCTGACTCTGCATGGTGGATTTAGCTGCCCCAATCGCGATGGTACGATTGGTCGAGGAGGCTGTACCTTCTGTAATGTTGCGTCGTTTGCAGACGAAGACGCTCAAATAAAAAGTATCCATGAGCAGTTAACCGATCGCGCTGGAGAAATCAGCCGCGCCAAGAAGTATCTGGCGTACTTTCAGGCGTACACAAGCACTTATGCAGAAGTGCAAGTTCTTAAGAACATGTATGAGGAAGCCCTTAAAGCCGCCGATATCGTCGGTTTGTGTGTCGGCACTCGTCCAGATTGCGTACCCGAAGCAGTATTGGAACTGCTATCAGATTATGTTCAGCAGGGGTATGAGATTTGGTTGGAACTTGGACTACAGACAGCAAACAACGACACGTTAAAGCGAATCAACCGAGGCCATGATTTCGAGTGTTACGCCGAGATCACTCAGCGAGCTCGAGCGCTTGGCATTAAGGTATGTACTCACTTGATTGTTGGTCTACCTAAGGAATCGCGCGAGGATAATATCAGCACCTTAGATAAGGTGCTTCAGGTCGGCACCGATGGGATTAAGCTCCACGGATTGCATATTGTTGAAGGAAGCACCATGGCCAAGGCATGGAAAGCGGGCCGTTTGCAAGCGCCAGAATTGGATGAGTATGTAGCCATTGCGAGTGAAATGATTCGCTTAACCCCTCCAAACGTGATTTACCATCGCGTATCCTCTGCGGCACGACGACCAACATTGCTCGCTCCTTTGTGGTGTGAGAATCGATGGTTAGCTATGACGGAAATTGGTCGTCAATTGAATCGTGAAGGTGCGCAAGGTTCATTATTAAATCAACCATTTATATATACAAAACCATTATTAAAGGCAGATTAACTGCCACGAAGCTGATATCTTAGTATCCTTATATAACAAGTGTTAAATGGAAATGAGAGATCAGATGGATCAGTTGTTGGTATGGTTGTGGGAAACCTCTCAAGGTCATGGCGTTGATTTCATAGTTATTATCGTCTCGATCTCTATTCTTTGGTCCGTTTACACTCGTTTTCAGCGTCAGCTTGAACAATTGATTTTGCAAACGCCCACCGCTGCGATTTTGATTGACGCAGAAAACGCGCAACTTGTCATGGCCAACTCGCTAGCCAAGCAACTGCTTGGGATTCGCAAAATCGGCAAGTCTTACTTTCTCCCACAGAATGAAACCCAGCAGGAACTACGATCGTTAATTGATGGGCTTGGCAGCGGCAGTAACAACCAAGCGTATATGATCGAGTGGAGCATCTCACAACACACGAAAGTTAAACTGGATGTCTGCGGAAAACAAACCACTTTCCGAGGTCGCTCGGTTTGGTTTGTCAGCTTAATTACCCACCAGTCGACATCTCATGAAAAATTAGAAGAACTGCAGTCTCTTCGCATGTACAAAAGCGCTTTTGATCACTTATCTGAATTGGTTTTTATCAAGAATATAGACGGAGAGTTAGTGGCAGCTAACCGAGCGTTCGAGCGATTTTGGCAAGGCCGAGTCGAAGAAGGAGCGGCGGATATCCACGGTATTATTGAAGGGCGTGCGAGCAAACGAAGATGGACCACTACACCAGATGGTCGTAGTTGTTTGTTAGAGACGAACCAAACGGTGTTGCTCTCGCCTGAAGGCGATAAAGTTGGGTCGTTGGGCATCAGCCATGATGTTACTGACTGGCACAATATGCAGCGTAATCTACGTGATGAAATGGAAAAGCGTAAAGATACGGAAATTGCCTTGGCCCAAAGAGACACCATTTTACAAAATATCCTTGAATCTTCCCCAGACTCTATCGGCATATTTAACGAGAACATGGTTTATCAGGCGTGCAACAAACCATTTGTGAAAGCGTTGGGAATTTCGGACGTTGACGACTTGCTCGGTAAGCGTCTGCAAGATGTGATTCCCGATGAAAGTTACAGCCGCTTGTCTGAGACTGACAATAAAGTTCTCTATGAAGGCAAATCGCTGCGCTATATCGACCGCGTTGTGAGCAGTAATGGTGAATGTACGTGGTACGACGTAGTGAAGTCGCCGTTTAGAGATCCAGCTTCTGGAACCAACGGCGTTTTGATCATGGCGCGTGATGTCTCAGAACGTTACCTTGCTGAGCAGAGGTTGGAAGAGGCGAACCTAGAACTTGAGCGTTTGAGCTTTATTGATGGCTTAACACAAATATCCAACCGTCGCCGCTTTGATGAACAGTTAAAAACGTTGTGGAGTATTCATATCCGCGAAAAGCAGCCTTTGACTGTCATGCTGTGTGATATCGACTACTTCAAAGGGTTTAACGACTATTATGGCCACCTACGTGGTGATGAAGTGTTGATCAAGGTTGCGGAGGTCTTTGAGCGAGCCTTACCTCGTTCGAGTGATTGTGTTGCAAGATATGGTGGTGAAGAGTTTGGATTTATTCTTCCTAATACGACGGTGGAAGGAGCCATTAAAGTGGCAGAACGTATCCACCAAGGCGTCATTGAGTTAGCCATTGAGCACAAGGCCTCGCAAGTCTCTTCGGTTGTTACCGCGAGCATTGGTTTGGTTTCCATTGTCCCTCAACCCCATGATCGCAGTGACACCATTGTCGCCTTGGCAGACAGTGCGTTGTATCAAGCGAAAGCAAATGGCCGCAATCAAACTTGTGTGCATCACACATCCAATAATTAACCACGATCCGTTTTGGAATCTTTTCGCGGAACGCTAGGAAAACGGGTACTATTATTGTTCATCTATTCAATCTATTGATTAGATTATAGTTTGCCTTGTGTCCGTTCGGAGCGTTTGATGAAGCCGATAAAAAACCTCGCCCAGTATTACGTTGATCTACTTGTAAAGCTGGGCATCCTTCGTTTCTCCATTCTACTCGCTTTAGCTTTAGTGGCTTTAGCGGTCGTTGTTCAAGTGGGTATTACGCTCGTGTTGAGCGGCCATGTTGATGATATCGATATCGTTCGCTCGGTATTTTTTGGTCTGCTGATTACCCCATGGGCGGTTTACTTTCTTTCTGTGGTGGTTGATCAGCTAGAAGAGTCACGTCAACGGTTGTCCAAACTTGTCTCGAAGCTCAAAGACATGCGCTCACGAGACCAAGAGCTCAACATCAAATTGCAGCAAAACATTGCTAAGTTGAATCAAGAGATCGAGGAACGGATTAAAGCGGAAGAAGCGCGTGAAGAGGCAATGAAAGACCTTGAGAATGAGGTGTATCAGCGTGAACGCACTCAGCTTGAACTGGCAGAACGCACGGCATTGTTGCGCTCGTTTATCGATGCGTCGCCGGACTTAATTTACTACCGAAATGCAGACGGGGTGTTCTCTGGATGTAACCGTGCAATGGAAGAGCTGACAGGCAAAAAAGAGAGCCAACTTGTTGGATTGACACCTTGGGATGTGTACAGCAAAGAAGTCGCTCAGCAAATTGTGGATACAGACCAAAAAGTCTTTTCTGATAATCAGGCGTTGACCTATGAGCAGTGGCTTGAATATCCCGATGGTCACAAAAACTACTTTGAGCTGCGTAAAGTGCCTTTCTACAGTAAAGATGGGCGCCACCTTGGTCTTGTTGGGTTTGGACGAGACATCACCGAGCGCAAACGTCACGAAGAATCTCTCGAAAAAGCCAGTCGAGATAAAACGACCTTCATCTCAACCATCAGCCATGAATTACGAACGCCGCTCAACGGCATTGTCGGCTTGAGTCGTATGCTGCTTGATACCCAATTAACCGAAGAGCAGCGCCATCACATGCAAACCATTAATGTGAGTGCGATTACGCTCGGCAATATCTTTAATGACATCATTGACATGGACAAGTTTGACAGACGCAAACTTGAGCTATACCCATCCGCATTGAATTTTGAAAACTTCGTCGCTGAAATCGAAAGTATTTCTGCACTGATGGCAACGCAAAAAGGGCTGCGTTTCGATCTCGAGCGATTGAGCAGTTTGCCCTCTGAGATTGAAGTCGATGCAACTCGCTTACGCCAAGTGCTTTGGAATCTGATTAGCAACGCCATGAAATTTACCAAAGAGGGTGGGGTTGTGATGACGGTAAGCGCTGAGATGGAGGACGCGTTTGCCACCATAACCATGGAAGTGGAAGATAGTGGTATCGGTATTCCAGAAGCAGAGCTCGAAAAAATCTTTGCCATGTATTATCAGGTTAAATCGGGTAAAGATAACCTTCATGCTGTGGGGACGGGGATTGGTCTCGCGGTGTCGAAGCAGCTCATTAATATGATGGACGGCGATATTACCGTCACCAGTGAAGAAGGATTTGGCAGTACTTTCACGGTAACGATTCGTGTCCCATTGGCGGTAGAGCAAGAGTCAGTTCTTGAAGCGCCTGCAACGCAACCTGAGCTGAATATTTTCATGGTTGAAGACATCGAGCTTAACATCACGGTTGCTCGCTCCTTACTGGAGAGTATGGGACATGAAGTGTCGGTCGCCATGACAGGTCAAGATGCAATTGAAATGTTCGATCCGGAGATCTACGACCTTGCGTTTTTAGATATTCAACTGCCTGATATGACAGGGTTCGATGTTGCCGATTTCTTCCGCAAAACATACAAAGACCTTCCACCTCTCGTGGCTCTGACGGCAAACGTGTTGAAGAATAAAACGGAATATCTCGAAAAAGGTATGGATGATGCGATCAGCAAACCATTGTCGGTGACTGACGTGCACAATGTGATCGCCAAATTTACCCAACAGCCAGAGCAAGTCGTCGAAGCCACCTCTAAGAGCGTAGAGGAAGAGTCTTCAGAAACCAGTGAAATTTACTCTCGCCTGCTGGATCTCGATATGTTGGAGTCTTATGTTGGCATTGTTGGAGCCGCGCCGGTGCTAGATAGCATTGCCATGTTTGAAGAGATGATGCCAGGTTACTTGGAACTGTTGGACTCCAATATGACGGCGAAACACCAAGAGGGGATTGTCTCTGAAGCGCACAAAATAAAAGGTGCAGCGGGTTCAATAGGCTTGAAGCATATCCAGCAAATCGCGCAAAAAGCGCAATCGCCCGATTTACCTGCTTGGTGGGAAAACATCGACGATTGGGTTGAAGAGATGAAAAATGAATACCTCAGCGACATAGAGGTACTCAAAGAGTGGTTAGGTAATCAAACTCAGCAACAAGGAAAATAAGATGAAAAAATTCGCTTTGCTGTCGCTAAGTGCAGCGCTATTGGCAGGATGTGCAAATGAACCTGTTGTTTGGGAACAAACGAACACGATCGAAGTGGCTCAAACGAACATCGCGCTTAAAAGTAATCTTTGGGTAAACAAAATGCCGACGATAGGTTCGGTTCAAGACAGTACACTGCATGGTGCGCTCTATTTAGAGTCAGATAAAGTGCTGCCTGCCCAGCTGGTGGTGGAATCACTATCAATCAAACAGGGTGATGAAAGTTGGCAAATTGATGGCGACTTACTGGATTTACGTACTCACAACCAGAATCAATGGGAGTTGGCGTTTGTATGGCAGTTTGAGCTAGACGCTGAGAAACCGGTTGATGTTGCGCTGCAAGTTCGTGTTGATGATAAAACAGAGTGGCTTGTAGAAACGGGCGTAGTGATTGATACCGTTTACTAGAAGCAGTAGGCTTCGTTCAAACAAAAAAGAGCAGGCACATCAGGTGCCTGCTCTTTTACTATGGTTTGAGATTATTTCTTCGCGGTACGTAGACCTGCGTTGATATCCATAATGTCTTGTTCGCTGAGTGTGCCAATCGCTTGGCGAAGCTGCAACTCGCTGAGGATGTAATCGTAGCGAGCGTTCGACAGGTTTTTATTGGCATCATACAAGCGACGAGTTGAATCTAATACGTCTACGATAGTACGTGTGCCTACATCGAAACCGGCTTCAGTTGCTTCAAGCGCCGATTCTGCTGATACAACAGTTTGCTCGTATGCACGCAGAGCACCGATTGACGCACTGATGTTATTGTTAAACGCGCGAACATCTTTGACGACGCTGCGGTATTGCGCTTCTAGATCTTGGCTCGCCGCAACATAGCTGTACTCAGCTTGCTTAGTTTGAGAGCTAATATTACCACCCGTGTAGAGCGGGACTTCTAGGTTGATGCCTACGTTGAAGTTGTCGGCGTCGTAATCGTTACTGCTATTTGACACATCGGATAGTGAATAGCCACCATCAAGCGTCAGAGATGGCAGGTGGCCTGAGCTAGCAAGAGAAATCTTGTCTTTTGCAACATCTTGGGCGATACGAGAAGATAGCAAGCTTAGGTTCTTCTCTTGTGCTTCTTCAATCAACTGAGTAATTGGCGTTGAATTGCGGCTTGCAGAAAAACGCTTCGTGTCCAACACGTCGAGTTGCGCGTGTTCTTGACCTGTAATTTCTCGTAGCCCTTCATAGCTATTAATCAAGCTGTTTTCTGCCAGTACTTCATCAGCAAGTACTGCATCGTACTGAGCTTGCGCATCATGTACGTCGGTAATTGCAGAAAGGCCAACTTCAAAACGCTGTTTGGTCTGTTCAAGCTGGCGACCTACGGCTGCTTTTTCTGCTTGAACAAACTCTAGATTGTCTTGTGCACGTAAAACGTCAAAATAGGCTTGTGCGACACGAAGAATTAATGCTTGTTGAACTGCAGCATAAGAGGCATCCGCTTGGCGTGCTGTTTTCTCTGCGATGTCGAGTGTTACCCAGCTTGAACGCTTGTAAAGCTCTTGACTAAAGCCAATAGACGCGCCGAATTGATTGTTATCGGTGTCTACCTTACCGCCCGAATTCAAGTCTTGTTCACCACGATTAATGTCGTAGCTCGCTTTTAATGAAATTTGAGGGAGTAGCGTCGAGCGACTAGAAGTTACTGCTTCGAAAGCTGCATCGCGTTGAGCAGCCGCACTGAGGAGTGTTGGATCGTTTTCTTTCGCTTGGTTGTAGATTTCAGCGAGCGTATCAGCAAAAGCACTGGTGCTCATACTTCCTAGAGCTGCACTGATAAATAGTGGAAGCAGTTTCTTCATAGGTCCTATTCCTGCCAAAAGATGAAAAGGGTTACTCGTCAAGAGTTTAACCCATACTGATGTTAATTCATGCAAAACTTTGCAAATTTTTACACTTAACTATCCACTTGTGCAATATATTTTATTATTCAATTTAACTCAGAATATAAAAATTATATAAAAAGTTGAGCCATGTCCTTGGAAGTTAAGCTTTTGTCTGAGTAAACTATAAGATTCACTCAGCGAGGTGCCAAATGCAACCATCTGAAAAGCGACACGGGGAGTTTACACCCCAAGATGTGGAAATAATCTCAAAAGAGACACTGTTCAAGGGTTTCTTTAGCATGGTCAAATACCGCTTTCGACATAAGCTGTTCGAAGGGGGTTGGAGTCAGCCACTTGAGCGCGAGATGTTTGAGCGCGGCCATGCAGCGGCCATGCTCCCTTACGACCCGATTACAGACCAGGTCGTTATCATTGAGCAAATCCGCGTTGGAGCATTAGAGCATCCATCACCATGGCAGATGGAGATAGTCGCAGGGATCATTGACCATGGAGAAACGGCGGAAGATGTCGTTCGTCGAGAGGCGGTTGAAGAGGCGGGGATTGACGTCACCTTGTTAGAGAAAGTGACGTCTTACTACCCATCTTCAGGTGGTTGCTCTGAAATGCTCGATGTTTACGTCGGAAAGGTTGACGCAACAACCGCACATGGCGTTCATGGTTTAGACTATGAGGGTGAAGATATACGCGTCCATGTCATTAGCCGTGAAGAGGCTTATGAGTGGGTAACAAATGGTAAGTTTGAAAATGGTGCTTCGATCATTGCGCTGCAATGGTTACAACTGAACCACCAACGTTTAAGAAGCGAATGGCACAAGTAGCAGTAAAAAAGCCGTATCATGTTGATTTATCAGAGCTGATGCGCACCTATGAAACCAATTATGCCAAACTCAACGCACTCATTCCGAGTAACGCGAGTGTTGGCGACGTTCGCTGTTATCAAGCTGCTAATATGACGTATCAAATTCAAGTGGGCGAAGTCACAAAGTACACAACTTTGGTCGATATTTGTCAAAGCGATGACGTTCCAGTATTTCCATTGCCGAGAATGTCTGTCAGGCTCTACCACGATGCTCGCGTAGCAGAAGTCTCGGAATGTGAGCACTTACGACGTGTCAATGCACGTTACGAATACCCAAATGACAAGATGGTTCAACAAGATGAAAAAGCACAATTGAACCGTTTTTTAGGCGATTGGTTAACATTTTGTCTGCGGCATGGTATCAGCCGGACACCGATCAATATTTAGGTTTGAAATTTTGAAAGTTACGTCAAACTCATCAGATAGCAGCATTAAGCTGCTCCAAATTACAGACACCCATCTGTTCGAAGCAACAGATGGCAGCTTATTAAGTGTCAACACTGGTGAGAGTTTTAAAGCCGTCGTCAATGCAATTGTCGAGCAAGAATGTCGTTTTGATGCTCTTTTAGCGACGGGCGATATCTCTCAGGATCATAGTGAAGCGTCTTATCAATGCTTTGAGCGTGGCATTGAGCCATTGCTGAAACCCTGTTTTTGGTTGCCTGGCAATCATGACTATAAACCGAACATGACGTCGGTGATCCCATCGCCACAAATCCAGCAGGTCGACCATGTTTTGCTGGGCGAACACTGGCAGATGATCCTGCTAGATTCTCAAGTTGTTGGTGTGCCGCATGGTCGCTTGAGCGATCAGCAGTTGGCTTTACTGGATGAAAAACTCGCGCAGTATGCCGATCGTCACACTCTCGTTTTGCTTCACCATCACCCAATTTTGGTGGGTAGTGCTTGGCTAGATCAGCACACACTTAAAGACGCGGATGATTTTTGGCAAGTCGTGCAAAAGCACAATAACGTCAGTGCTGTGTTATGTGGTCATGTACATCAAGATATGAATGTGATGCATCACGGTGTTCGCGTCATGGCAACGCCATCGACTTGCGTTCAGTTTAAACCTAACTCGGATGATTTTGCGTTGGACACGACCTCACCAGGTTGGCGAGAGCTTGTGCTTAAAGCCGATGGACAATTAGAGACTTACGTAAAGCGTCTTCCTGCAGGATGTTTCCAACCTGATTTCAGCTCTGCCGGATATTAAGAGGATCGCATGAAGCCATCACTACTTCTATATGTTCATGGTTTTAACAGCTCACCACTTTCACACAAAGCGAATGTGATGAAAGCGTATTGTGAGCAGTATCGGCCTGATATTAAAGTGTTGGTTCCTCAATTGCCTTGTTTTCCAGAGCTTGCTGCGAATTTGTTGCTCGACATTGTTGAACAGCATAAAGAGGATTACCGTATTGGTTTGGTCGGCAGCTCGCTAGGTGGGTACATGTCTATGTGGCTGAACAACCAGTTTGGCTTTCGAGCCGTGGTGGTCAACCCTGCGGTGAAACCTTATGAGTTGTTGGCTGATTACTTGGGTGAACAAGTTAACCCTTACACCAATGAAACGTATATGCTTGAAGAGCAGCATATCGATGAACTGATCGCTCTTGATACGCCGACGATTCGTTACCCGTCTGATTTTTGGTTACTTCAGCAAGAAGAAGATGAAGTACTCGATTACCGGCAAGCGGTGAGCAAGTTTGTTGGAGCAAAACAGACCGTAGAATCAGGTGGTGATCATAGTTTTGTCGACTTCGAACGCTATCCAGAAAAAATCATCAAATTCTTACAACTCTAAAACCTTGTTGCTCAGCTCCTTATCATCTTGAACACAATTTGTTAGGTTGATGAGGGAAGAGTCATAAATTTACCTGTTACTTACTTATCTCGCTTGACATCAATACGTCTCTTCCAGACTATGTTTCACTTATGCTTGGCAGGATGCAAAGCGATTAGAGTTTGCTCGCTTTTTCGATTCTCAATCAATTGCTAGAGCTTAATGTCCCGCCTGCTTGGCTACCCTTTTATTCTTTATATAGATATTCCGTATTATGACTGAACAATATAATGCGAAAGACCTTTCGGTTCTTGAAGGTCTCGACCCAGTACGACACCGTCCTGGTATGTATACCGAAACGGAGCGACCAAACCATCTCGCCCAAGAAGTTATCGACAACTCGGTGGATGAAGCGCTTGCGGGTCATGCGAAAAAAATCAAAGTCATTCTTCATGCAGACCAATCGCTCGAAGTAATCGATGATGGTCGTGGTATGCCCGTTGATATTCACCCGGAGAAAGGCATTTCGGGTGTTGAACTTATCATGACCAAGCTGCACGCTGGCGGTAAGTTCTCCAATGACAACTACAAGTTCTCTGGTGGTTTGCACGGGGTTGGTATTTCGGTGGTTAACGCGTTATCCAAACGTGTGGAAGTCACCGTAAAACGCCAAGGTCAAGTGCATGAAATCGCTTTTGAACACGGTAACGCCGTGACAGAACTTACCGTGACCGGAACTTGTGGTCACCGCAACACCGGAACATCAGTCCACTTCTGGCCAGATGCTAAATACTTCGACAGCTACAAATTCTCAGCACTACGTTTGGTGAACAACCTGCGTGCCAAAGCCGTGCTCTGCCCAGGGTTAGAAATCACGTTTAGCGATAAAGTTAACGATGAAGAGCACAAGTGGTACTACGAAGATGGCTTAAAAGACTATCTTGCTGAGGGCGTGAAAGGCTATGAAGTACTGCCAGCCGAGCCTTACATCGGAGAGTTCACTGCAGAAACGGAAATGGCAACGTGGGCGGTGATCTGGCAGCCTGAAGGCGGCGAGATGATCACCGAAAGCTACGTTAACTTAGTTCCAACTAAGCAAGGTGGTACGCACGTTAACGGTCTTCGCCAAGGTCTACTTGATGCGATGCGCGAGTTCTGTGAGTTCCGTAACTTACTTCCTCGTGGGGTTAAGTTAACAGGTGACGACATCTTCGATCGCTGTTCTTACGTGTTGTCGGTCAAGATGCAAGACCCTCAGTTTGCCGGTCAAACTAAAGAGCGTCTTTCATCTCGTCAAACAGCAGCGTTTGTTTCTGGCGTAGTAAAAGATGCCTTCAGCTTGTGGTTAAACGAGAAACCTCAACTAGCAGAACAGCTGGCAGAAGTGTGTATTGCCAATGCGCACCGCCGTATGCGCGCTAGTAAGAAAGTTGTACGTAAGAAGGTGGCGTCAGGTCCGGCACTACCGGGTAAGTTAACCGACTGTTCTGTACAAGATTTAAATCGTACTGAAATCTTCTTTGTCGAGGGTGACTCGGCAGGCGGCTCGGCGAAACAAGCCCGCGATCGTGAGTTCCAAGCGGTGATGCCACTGCGTGGTAAGATCTTGAACACGTGGGAAGTCTCTGCTGACCAAGTCCTTGCCTCTCAAGAAGTGCACGATATCTCTGTTGCGCTGGGTATCGACCCTGACAACGACAACCTCGATGGCCTACGTTACGGCAAAATCTGTATCCTTGCCGATGCGGACTCGGATGGTCTGCACATCGCGACGCTACTGTGTGCTCTGTTCACTCGTCACTTCCGTGCTCTAGTTGAAGCCGGCCATATCTATGTCGCGATGCCTCCTCTCTATCGAATCGACTGCGGTAAAGAAGTGTTCTATGCCCTTGATGATGATGAGAAAGAGGGCGTATTAGAGCGTCTATCGAAGAAAAAAGCCAAAATCAACGTACAGCGATTCAAAGGTCTGGGTGAGATGAACCCACTCCAACTTCGCGAAACAACCATGGATCCGAATACCCGTCGCTTGGTTCAGTTAACCATCGATGACAATGAGCAGACCATGGAAATGATGGATATGTTGCTAGGTAAGAAACGTGCGGATGACCGCCGTAGTTGGCTACAAACCAACGGTGATATGGCAGAGGTTTAATGAATGTCTAGTGAGATTACATACGATGGCGTTGAACAGTTGCCGATGCGCAAGTTCACTGAAGACGCTTATCTCAATTACTCAATGTACGTAATTATGGACCGCGCATTGCCATACATTGGCGATGGTTTAAAGCCGGTTCAACGACGTATTATTTACGCAATGTCGGAGCTTGGTCTCTCGGCGGCAGCAAAATATAAAAAATCAGCACGCACCGTTGGTGACGTGTTAGGTAAATACCATCCACACGGCGACTCGGCGTGTTATGAAGCGATGGTGCTTATGGCACAGCCATTCTCTTACCGTTACCCATTGGTGGACGGTCAAGGTAACTGGGGGGCGCCAGATGACCCTAAATCGTTCGCTGCAATGCGTTATACCGAAGCGAAGCTGTCTAAGTTTGCGGAAGTCCTGTTAGGTGAGCTTGGTCAAGGCACGGTCGAATGGCAGCCGAACTTTGACGGCACAATGAAAGAGCCGCAAATGCTGCCAGCGCGCCTGCCACATATTCTATTGAATGGCGTTACTGGTATCGCGGTGGGTATGGCAACGGATATTCCGCCTCACAACGTGCGTGAAGTGGCAAATGCAGCGATTCACTTGATCGATCATCCTAAAGCAGAACTGCCGGATGTGATGAACTTTGTTCAAGGCCCTGATTACCCGACCGAAGCAGAAATCATTTCGCCAAAAGCGGATCTTGAGAAGATCTATCGCACTGGTCGCGGCAGCATTAAGATGCGCGCGGTTTGGCACAAAGAAGGCTCTGATATCGTGATTACGGCGTTGCCACACCAAGTGTCTGGCGCGAAATTGCTAGAGCAAATTGCTAACCAAATGCGTGCGAAAAAGCTGCCTATGGTTGACGACCTACGCGATGAATCCGATCACGAGAACCCTACGCGAATCGTCGTTGTTCCGCGTTCAAATCGCGTTGATTGCGACCAGTTGATGAATCATCTGTTTGCTTCAACCGATCTAGAAAAGAACTTCCGCGTTAACCTCAATATGATTGGTCTAGACAATCGCCCGCAGGTTAAAGGTTTAGTTCAAATTCTGTCTGAATGGATCGAATTCCGCCGCACCACGGTTCGTCGTCGCCTACAGCACCGTCTTGATAAAGTGATGGCTCGTTTGCACATCCTTGAAGGTTTGTTGGTTGCCTACTTAAACCTTGATGAAGTCATTGAAATCATCCGTACCGAAGACGATCCCAAAGCGGTATTGATGGCGCGCTTTGGTATTACAGACATCCAAGCGGATGCGATTCTAGATACCAAACTTCGTCACCTAGCCAAGCTAGAAGAGATGAAGATCCGCGGTGAGCAAGATGAGCTAGAGAAAGAGCGCGAGAAGTTAGAGTTGCTGCTAGGTTCTGAGCGTCGTATGAATACCTTGCTTAAGAAAGAGATCCAAGCGGACGCCGATAAATACGGTGATGATCGCCGTTCACCGCTGGTGGAGCGTGCAGAAGCGAAAGCACTGACTGAACGTGACTTAGTACCAAGTGAGCCGATTACCGTTGTTCTGTCTGAGAAAGGTTGGATTCGTCACGCTAAAGGTCATGATGTCGATGCTGAGGGGCTAAACTACAAGTCTGGTGATAAGTATCTCGCTCATGCTCGAGGGAAGAGTAATCAACAGGCAGTCTTCCTTGGTAGCGATGGTCGCAGTTATTCACTCGAGTCTCACTCGCTGCCATCTGCAAGGAGTCAAGGCGAGCCGATTACTGGACGCTTGAACATCACAGCGGGCAGTGCGATTCGCCAAGTGATTATGGGTGAAGAAGAGCAATTATGGTTAGTGGGCTCTGATGCTGGCTACGGCTTTGTTTGTAAAGGCAGCGATCTGCTTTCTAAGAACAAAAGTGGTAAAGCATTGGTGACGTTGCCAGTGAACTCGGAAGTGATGACTCCTGATGCGATAGCGGATCTCGATTCTGATGAGATTGTTGCGATCACGAACCAAGGCCGAATGTTGCTGTTCCCGATTAAAGATCTGCCTCAGCTTGCAAAAGGCAAGGGCAACAAGATAATTAATATTCCTGCAGCAAAAGCCAAAGAGCGTGAAGAGATCCTTTCTCACTTAATTGCGGTGCCTAAAGGCGCAACATTGACGCTTTATGCGGGTAAACGCAAGTTAGGCTTGAAGCCGAGTGATCTAGATAATTTCCGCGGTGAGCGTGGGCGACGAGGTAGTTTACTGCCGCGTGGTTTGCAACGTGTCACTCGAATCGAGATTGAGTCTGGCTCAGCCTCGGTTGATGAGAACGCTGAATAACAAAAAAACCCATGCCAAGGCATGGGATTTTTTATTTCAGTGCAGAGATAATTAGCGAGTGTCTTCTGCTATGGTAACTTGAAGCGTTTTCTCTTCGCCTTTTCTGAGAATAAGCACATCAACCACAGTGCCGGGTCTTAGCTCGGTCACGATATCAAGCACGCTTTGACGGCCATTAATTTTCTTGTCGTCGATCTTCAAAATAATGTCTTGTGCTTCAAACCCTGCTGCTGCCCCAGGGCCATTCGGATCAACCCCTAAGACAACAATACCGCCTAGATGCTCATTGCCGAGCAACCTTGATGTGACGGAATTGATGTCTTGACCATCAATACCAATGTAGCCACGAATGACCCGTCCATCTGCGATGATCTTCTGCATGATTTTGTCGGCAAGGGTAAATGGGATTGCGAATGAAATACCATAGGTCTCTAGCTCTGTCGCTTGTTGGAACGAAGCGGTGTTGATTCCAACGAGTTCTCCGCGGGTGTTAACAAGAGCACCGCCTGAGTTGCCTTCGTTGATGGCGGCGTCGGTTTGAATAAACGCTTGTCGCCCGTCAGCACTGATTGACGATCGCCCCGTTGCGGAAATAATACCGAACGTCGTTGTTTGACCAAGGTTATATGGGTTACCGATCGCTAAGACAACATCGCCCACTTTAGGTGTGTAGTTTGGGTTTAATGGAATCACCGGAAGATTGGAGCCTTCTACACGAAGTATTGCGATATCGGTACGGCGATCTTTACCCACTAGCTGTGCAGCGGCGACTCGACCGTCTTGTAAGGCAACAATGATTTGATCAGCTTGGGCTACGACGTGGTAGTTGGTGATGATGTAGCCTTTTTCGCTGACAATCACTCCAGAACCAAGACCTTGTGTGAGTAGCTTTGAACGGTCAGCCTCGGTGTATTTACGGCTATAGATGTTGACCACGGCGGGTGCTGCGTTACGGACCGCTTGGTTGAACGAGATTTGTAGCTGGCCGCTATCTTTTTCCTGATCTAATGGAGTATGTGGAAGGATATTGCTTCGTAGTGAAGGCAACGCGAGCAGCAATAGCGCTGCAGTGGCAAGCCCTAAGCCTACGGAACGCAATATAAATTGCAGCATACTGTCCTCGTCTAGCGTTTGGTAGAGATAAGTTGCTGAAGAATAGCACTAGATGAGTCAATAATAAAAGGACAGCGGAATTTCCCACTGTCCTTTCAGGCTGAGTTCGCGTTTTTATGATGAACTTATCATCAGTAAAGTGGCGCTATCGAATGACCAAGTAGAGCGTACGGTCGCCACGCTGAATGTTAAGCGCTAGTACGCCAGGTTGCTTCTCTACGATTTTACGGAACTGAGCTAAGTTTTTCACACGCTTACGGTTAACGCCGATGATGATGTCACCTTCTTCGAGTTTGTATGCGTCTGCGCTTGAGCCTTTCTCGACCGCAGTCACTTTTACCCCTTGCACCGCATCACTTGCATTGGTGTTGGACAGTTGGGCGCCCGATAAGCCTTCATGAAGTTTCTCAGCTGGCGCTTTTGCGTTTTGCATTTCACCAAGGGTCACTTCAAACGTCTTCTCTTTGCCGTCGCGAATGACACCAAGTTCGATGGTTTTGCCCGCACCCAACGTCGCTACCTTCGCGCGCAGTTCACTGAACGAAGTAATGGATTTACCATTAATGGAGACGATAACATCACCTGCTTCAAGGCCTGCTTTGTCAGCGGCGCTATCCGCAACCACTTGGCTGACAAACGCGCCCTTACTTGACTCATACCCAAGCGCTTCTGCGAGTTCAGAGGTGATTTCTCCACCTTGCACTCCTAGCATGCCGCGTTTGACTTCCCCAAACTCGAGGATTTGGTCTGTCAAATTGGTCATCATATTGGATGGGATGGCAAAGCCGATTCCGACATTCCCGCCATTGGGCCCCAAGATAGCGGTATTAATACCAATCAATTCACCGTTTAAGTTAACCAGTGCGCCACCCGAGTTGCCGCTGTTGATCGCGGCATCGGTTTGAATGAAGTTCTCGAAGTTTTCAAGATTGAGGCCACTGCGTCCCAACGCAGAAACAATCCCTGAAGTGACGGTTTGACCTAAGCCAAACGGGTTACCAATCGCAACAGTAAAATCGCCCACTCGTAACTTGTCTGAATCTGCAATCTTAACTTCCGTTAAATTCTTCGCTTTCTCTAACTTGAGTAGTGCAACGTCAGACATTTGGTCGCCGCCAACAAGCTCGGCATCGTACTCTCGGCCATCATGCAGTTTGACGCGGATTTTTTCGGCGCCATTAATGACGTGGTAGTTGGTCACAATGTAACCTTTGTCTGCATTGATTATGACGCCGGAACCTAAACCGCGGAATGGGCGCTCTTGCAATTGTTCGGTTGGAAAGTCAGGACCGAAGAAGAAGCGGAATTGCTCAGGGATATGTTGTCTTGATACTTGTGTGCCTTCGACAGAAATACTAACGACGGCAGGGGTCACTTTTTCGAGCATGGGAGCCAGACTAGGGAGCTGCTCACCGTTAACAGATAGAGGCAATGCCGCCGTTGCGGGCATTGGGGTGATGATTGAACTTAAGCTTAATGATAGGACGGTTAATGCAAGCAAAGGTTTTTTCATCTGATAACTCCTATTTAGTTAAGGCCTTAACTCTTATATTTGATTGAAAAATATAAGATCAAGTGGCGCTTGTGAGAGTTATGACTCAAAAACCTATGCAAAGTTCAGCAAATTTTCTGCCTTAAGACGCTTTAGCTGTCACGACTTGTTCAGAGTCGAGAATTTCTTTCTTCTCTTCTTTCAATAGACCTGTCGCACCTGAGGCGTAATCTTTCGGGGCTTCATTCGGGCTTTCGTCAGTCTCTTCGTTGACGACTAACTCAGGCTTAGATTGTTCGGCAACCTTTTTATTAAACGGGTTGTCTTGAACTGGAATATTAGGAAGTAGCTCAGATGAAGTCTTCGTCATGTGTTGGTAGAGTTTTGTGTACTCTTTACCCAGTGAGTCCAACATATCGGCTGTTTGTGCAAAGTGGTCAGCCAAATCTTGCTTTTGTTGTTCTAACTCAAACTTTGCGGTTTCTAATTCTTTTTGGGTGCTTTTTTGTTTCTTGTATCCTGGTGTCGTTAGACGAGAAACGATGACACCTAACAGAGTTCCAACAAGCAAACCAACTAGGGCGTAAATCCAAGGCATATTAGCTCCTTATTGTTGTTATTTAACATGTTTATTACTACTTAGTTACACATGTTCAGTCGACATGGTACTATGAGAACTTCAGCCAATAAAGAAAAATGCATGTGCTCTACATAGCAGTTTCCACTCTTCTTCTGTAGGTCCTTGAAGTCATGACGCCTTTAGATAGCTATAAAAAAGACATAAAAGAGCATGGTTTTCAGCAAGATGACGCTCAGCTGCAAGCCGTAACCGCCTTAGATACGCTTTACCATCAATTCGTTCAATATGTGAATACGCCTGTTGAGAAGGCGACTGGGTGGAAAAGCTGGTTTGCAAAGAAACCTGAGCCACCGACCGCGCCAAAAGGTCTCTATTTTTGGGGTGGCGTTGGTCGCGGGAAAACCTACTTAATGGATACCTTCTTCGATGCTTTGCCATCAGAGAAAAAAATGCGAGTGCACTTTCATCGCTTTATGTATCGGGTTCATGATGAGCTCAATGCGTTGGGCGATGTCAACGATCCTCTCGAGTTAGTGGCGGATACGTTTAAAGCCGAAGCGGAAATTATCTGTTTCGACGAGTTCTTTGTTTCTGATATAACCGATGCGATGATCTTGGGCACTTTATTTCAAGCTTTGTTTGCTCGCGGAGTCGTATTGGTGGCGACATCGAACATTCCGCCGCATGACTTGTACCGCAATGGGTTGCAAAGGGCTCGATTCCTCCCCGCAATAAAACTAATAGAAGAAAATTGCATTGTGCTTAATGTCGATAGTGGTATTGACTATCGATTACGTACGCTAGAGCAAGCGGAAATCTACCATTATCCGTTGGATGAACAAGCGAACAAAAATCTACACCACTATTTTGAGCAGCTTGTCGGTGAAGCTCGAAAAGGAGAGCGAGTGATTGACATTAATCATCGCCAGATTGATGTGGTTGAGACTTCTGAGGGCGTATTACATGCAACGTTTGCGCAACTATGTCAGACAGCGCGTAGCCAAAATGACTATATTGAACTCTCTCGGCTCTATCACACTGTGCTGCTAGCGGATGTAAAACAGATGGACAGAACCATTGACGATGCAGCTCGCCGCTTTATTGCCTTGGTCGATGAGTTTTACGAGCGTAACGTAAAGCTGATTATCTCCGCGGAGGTTGCTTTAGAGGAGCTATATACCAGTGGACAACTCGAGTTTGAATTCAAGCGCTGCCAGTCTCGTTTGATCGAAATGCAGAGCCATGACTACTTGGCGAGAGAGCATTTAGCATAACGCTTTGATGAAATAGTAGCGGTTTGAAAAAAAATCGATTTTTTCCTCAAAAAAAGGTGATTTTTTCTACTGACTTCTCTATAATCCTGCGACCCACCGTTACTGCAGACCTTGATTATCGAAGGTATTTCGACATAACGGGTCGAGAGTGCCAACCACTCGAAGGGGTGTTGACTGGACTCTTAGTCAGTGGGAGCTTTTGGCTCCTTTAAGTGTAAATTTAAATAATTAACGGGTTATTATTAGCATGAAAACTTTCGTTGCTAAACCAGAAACTGTAAAACGCGACTGGTACGTTGTAGACGCTGAAGGTAAAACTCTTGGCCGTCTAGCAAGTGAAATTGCATCTCGCCTACGTGGCAAACACAAAGCTGAATACACTCCACACTGTGACACTGGTGATTACATCATCGTTGTTAACGCGGAGAAAGTTACTGTAACTGGTAACAAAGCTAAAGGTAAGATTTACTACCGTCACTCTGAATTCCCAGGTGGTCTTAAGTCAATCAGCTTCGAGAAGCTAATTGATCGTAAGCCTGAGATGGCTCTTGAGCTAGCAGTTAAAGGTATGCTACCACGTGGTCCTCTAGGCCGTGCTATGTACCGTAAGCTGAAAGTTTACGCTGGCGCTGAGCACAACCATGTTGCTCAACAACCACAAGTACTAGACATCTAATCGGGGATTTCGAAAATGGCAGAGAATCAATACTACGGCACTGGCCGTCGCAAAAGCTCAGCTGCACGTGTTTTCATTAAACCAGGCAGCGGCAACATCGTAATCAACAAGCGTAGCCTTGATGAGTACTTCGGTCGTCCAACTTCTCGCATGGTTGTTAAACAACCTCTAGAGCTAGTTGAACTAACTGAGAAACTAGACCTATACGTTACTGTTAAAGGTGGCGGTATTTCAGGTCAAGCAGGTGCTATCCGTCACGGTATCACTCGCGCTCTAATGGAATACGATGAGTCTCTACGTCCTACTCTACGTGCAGCTGGTTACGTTACTCGTGACGCTCGTTGCGTTGAACGTAAGAAAGTTGGTCTACGTAAAGCACGTCGTCGTCCACAGTTCTCTAAGCGTTAATTTCCTCTTTACAGGAAATTTACCGCTCCAGTTTTATTACTGGAATTGTGGTTCAAAGCTCGGCTCTATGCCGAGCTTTTTGTTTTTCTACGCAAAAAAAATCCCTTCTAACCTCTCGCTTTTCCTAAGTTTTGTTTTAGTTATGTCCCTTTTGTGACCTCACTGGCGATTCGCCTCACAAATGTTACAAAAAGGTAGCTTTATCTTGTCAAAAAGTAGGGTTTTATTTATCATTTGCCATCAAATAAATACAACTAAATTCGTATTTTGTTAGCCATGCTCTTTAAGCGGAATAACAATAGTCCACAAGGAGCAAATGGGAGAATGTTTGGATGAGCAATGCGCCTTTAAATAACGGTCGCAGACGTTTTCTAACTGCTACAACAGCTGTTGTTGGTGGTTTAGGAGCCGCTGCTGTCGCCGTTCCTTTTATTAAATCTTGGAACCCAAGTGAAAAAGCAAAAGCTGCGGGTGCCCCTGTCGAAGTTGATATTGGTAAACTCGAGGAAGGGCAGATGGTACGTGTTGAATGGCGTGGTAAACCTGTTTGGGTTGTACGTCGTGCACAATCTGTCGTAGACACGCTTAAAGAACTGGATGGTCAACTCCGTGACCCTTCATCTGGTGAAGAACAACAACCGACTTATGCTCAAAACGCTTACCGCTCAATTAAGCCTGAGTATTTCGTTGCTGTTGGTATCTGTACACACCTTGGTTGTTCACCGACTTATTTACCTGACAGTTTTAGCGAACAAGTTCAGGGTGTGAAATCAGGTTTCTTCTGTCCATGTCATGGCTCTAAGTTTGATATGGCTGGTCGTGTATTCCAAGGCGTTCCTGCGCCGTTGAACCTAGTTGTACCTAAACACATGTACCTGAGCGATACCAAGATTCTAATTGGTGTTGACGAAGGAGGGGAGGCATAATGCAAGCTCTACTTGATTGGGTAGAAAAACGCATACCCGCAATGAATGCGTACAAAAAGCACCTTTCTGAGTACCCAATGCCAAAGAACTTCAACTTTTGGTATTTATTCGGCTCACTGGCGATGCTTGTTTTGGTTAACCAAATCCTAACGGGTATTTGGCTAACCATGAACTACGTACCATCTGGTGATGGCGCTTTTGCGTCAATTGAATACATAATGCGTGATGTTGAGTATGGTTGGCTACTGCGTTACATGCACTCAACAGGCGCGTCTGCCTTCTTTGTTGTTGTATACCTTCATATGTTCCGCGGGCTTATCTATGGTTCATACCAGAAGCCGCGCGAGCTGCTTTGGATCTTCGGTATGCTCATCTTCCTAGTGCTGATGGCAGAAGCATTCATGGGCTACCTACTACCTTGGGGACAGATGTCTTACTGGGGTGCTCAGGTAATCATTTCACTATTCGGTGCAATTCCTGTTATTGGTGATGATCTAACACTATGGATTCGTGGTGACTACGTAATCTCTGGAGCGACACTTAACCGTTTCTTCGCTCTACATGTTATCGCGCTACCAATCGTACTTCTGCTGCTTATCGTTCTACACGTACTAGCACTACACGAAGTGGGTTCAAACAACCCAGACGGTATTGAAACCAAATTGCCAAAAGGCACGATGGGTGACGACTACAAGACGCAGTTCAAGTTCCACGATTACTACTCTAAGAAGTATGACATCATTGATTCAGTGCCTTTCCATCCTTACGGTACGGTGAAAGACCTGATTGGTGTGGCTGGTTTCTTGTTCTTGTTCTGTTACGTGCTGTTCTTCAACCCTGAAATGGGTGGATACTTCCTTGAGCCACCTAACTTTGAAGCAGCAAACCCACTGAAAACACCAGAGCACATTGCTCCAGTATGGTACTTCACACCGTTCTACGCGATTCTGCGTGCCGTTCCAGATAAACTACTCGGTGTTATCGCTATGGGTGCGTCGATTGCGGTTCTGTTTGTTCTGCCTTGGTTAGATCGCTGTCGCGTTCGTTCTTACCGCTACCGCAGTAAGTTCCATTTATTCAATATCATCCAGTTCACGATCAGCTTTATCGCGTTGGGTATTCTTGGTGCGCTTCCAGCAACACCAACATACACGCTATTAGCTCAGATCTTCAGCTTAGCTTACTTCATGTTCTTCGTATTGCTGTTCTTCTACAGTAAGAACGAAGCGACTAAGCCTCTACCAGAAAGGGTGACATTCAAATGAAAAAATGGATTGTAATTTTATTTGCTATGCTGCCGTCTCTGGCGATGGCAGCGGGTGCGAACGTACCACTCGACAAAGCAAACAATGACTTGAGTGACCAAGCTTCGCTTCAAAACGGTGCCAAACTGTTTATGAACTACTGTTTTGGTTGTCACTCTGCCCAGTATCAGCGCTATGAGCGTGTGGCTCGTGATATCGGTATCCCTGTTGAGCTTCTAAAAGATAACCTGATCTTCGATCCTGAAGCGAAAGTGGGTGATTTGATGGTTAACTCAATTCCACAGGATTCAGCGGCGAAATGGTTTGGTGCTCCACCACCAGACCTGACACTAGTAGCCCGTGTTCGTGGTACTGACTGGCTATACACGTACCTTCGTTCATTTTACGCGGACCCAAGCCGTCCGTTTGGTGTGAACAACGTTGTTTTCCCTAGCGTTGGTATGCCACATGTATTGGAAGAGCTACAAGGTATTCCGACACCAGTGTATGAAACACACGTGGTTGATGGCGAAGAAGTGACAAAAGTTGTTGGCATCGAAAGCGATGGCACAGGTGAACTAAACGATGAAGAATACGACAATGCGGTTCGCGACCTCGTTAACTTCCTTGAGTATTCTGGTGACCCTGTGAAACTAGAGCGTCACGCTTTAGGCTGGTGGGTCATGGGCTTCTTGGTCATCTTCACCATCGTTGTGGTTCTACTTAAGAAAGAGTATTGGCGTGATGTGCACTAATTGTGCTACGATATCGTGCTAATTCCCAATTTTTAATCTTTACAATGGAGGCTTAGCCTCCATTGTTTTTATCGTTGTAAGTGTGCTGGAGGGCTCCATGGCTGTAGCTGCCAATAAACGTTCTGTGATGACTCTATTTTCAAGTGCATCTGATATGTATAGCCATCAGGTACGTATTGTTCTGGCTGAGAAAGGTGTAAGTGTTGAAGTAGAGCTTGTTGATGAGACAAATCTACCTGCCGAGCTTATCGAACTTAACCCATATAAAACAGTACCAACTCTAGTTGATCGTGAGCTAGCGCTTTACGACTCAAAGATCATCATGGAATACCTAGATGAGCGTTTTCCTCATCCTCCGTTGATGCCTGTATACCCAGTTGCTCGTGGTAACAGCCGTCTGATGATTTACCGTATTGAGAGAAACTGGTACACATTGGCTGAAAAAGTAGTGAAAGGTTCTGCTGAAGAAGCGGAAGCTGCACGTAACAAGTTACGTAATGATCTACTGACGCTTGCTCCAGTATTCGCTGAGTACGAGTACTTCATGAGCGAAGAGTTCAGCCTTATCGATTGTTACCTAGCACCATTATTGTGGCGTCTTCCTCAACTTGGTATTGAGTTGACAGGTCCTGGTTCAAAAGAGCTAAAAGTGTACATGAACCGAGTGTTTGAACGTGATTCATTCCTAGCTTCTCTTACTGAAGCTGAGCGTGAAATGCGTCTAGCTCGCTAATCAGTTACTGATGGATATTTCAAACATGACTCCACGTCGACCGTACATGCTTCGCGCATTTTACGATTGGCTCGTGGATAATGATTTAACGCCGCATTTGGTTGTAGCGGCGACATTACCGGGTGTTCGTGTCCCTGATGAGTTTGTTCAAGATGGTCAAATCATTTTGAACATCGCTCCTCGCGCGGTGGGCAATCTTGAGCTCGGCAATGAAGCGATTACGTTTAATGCGCGTTTTGGTGGGCGACCACATTCAGTTATTGTTCCGTTGTATGCTGTTCAAGCGATCTATGCACGTGAAAATGGTGCCGGAACGATGTTTGAACCTGAAGACGCTTACATTGGCGAGTTTGAAGAAGACGACGAGATGATTGTGGAAGAAGACCTTTCTCCATTATCTGTCGCGTCTGAATCGGAAGATAACGACACTGGCGAAGAGGAACCACCTCGACCTAAAGGCCGTCCGAGTTTACGCGTTGTAAAATAAGCGTAAGAATATTAAAAAGCAGCGAGTTTTCGCTGCTTTTTTTGTGCCTGTTATTCATTGCCTACTTGAAAGGCTTTTATTACTTGCTTCACGCCAGAGGTATTACGCGCAATGTCTGTGGCGATATTCGCGTGCTGCTCTGACACATAACCCAAAAGATACACCTCTTTGTCTTCTGTAATGACTTTTATCTTTACGCCGTTTAGCTCAGCATTGGCTAAAAGTGCAGACTTCACCTTAGTGGTAATCCAGCTGTCGTTACTAATTTCACTGATAGACAATGGTTCTTTGATTTTGAGTTGATTGTGAATGGTTTTGACTCCTTTCACTTTACGAGCTTGTTGCTCAAATTGCTCGCTTAGTTGAGGAGTATTGGCTTGACCAAGTAATATAACCGTCCCGTTGTACGAACTTGCTGTGACACGAGCGTTACCACGAAATGGCGCTTTATTGCCTAATCCGGTGATTTCGAACTCGATGTTATTGTCGTTCCAAATTTCTTGAGTAGTACGTGGGTCAATAACGATACTGGCTGTTGTCGCCGCGCCTGCTACAAGTAGACCTGCACACCCTGTGATATTGAGTGCGAGTACAGCCACTAATAAACCTTTTAATAGCTTCATAAATTTACTCTTCGTGAGCTGGAAACAATACTTGGTCGATAAGATCGCATAAGCAATGCAGTGTCACCATATGCACTTCGTGAATTCTCGCCGTTCTGTGAGAAGGAATACGAATTTCGACGTCATTTTCGCCGAGTAAGCCAGCCATTTCGCCACCGTCTTTACCTGTAAACGCGATAATGGTCATGTCGCGTGTCACTGCAGCTTCCATAGCTTTAATGATGTTTTTGCTGTTACCGCTAGTGGAAATCGCTAGCAGGATATCGCCAGCTTGACCGAATGCACGAACTTGCTTGGAGAAAATCTCCTCATAGTGATAATCGTTGGCGACGGCTGTAAGTGTTGTGATATCCGCAGTTAATGCCATGGCTGGTAAACTAGGGCGTTCTGTCTCGAAGCGATTGAGTAGGCAAGAGACAAACTGCTGGGCATTTGACGAAGAGCCGCCATTTCCGCAGCATAGGATCTTGTTTCCGTTCAGTAAGCTTGCAACCATGGCTTGCGCGGCATGAGTAATGGCATCAGGCAGTGCTTCAGCCGCTGCGATTTGAATTTGAATGCTCTCTGTAAAGCTGTCTTTAATGCTATCTAGCATTGATTATCCTTGAGTAATTGCGTTTTTAATCCACTCGACCTGTTTTCCATGCTGATGGATAGCAACGAGATCAAAGCGAAAGTCAGTTGAATAGGCGGACAGGCCATTTTTCATCAACCACACGTTAGCCGCTTTCAAAATTTTTTGTATTTTACTTCGTGTGACGGTCTCAGCTGCGTGGCCAAAAGTTTGCTGGGCTCGATAGCGAACTTCGACAAACACGATGGTGTTGCCATCGCGCATAATAAGGTCGAGCTCTCCGCCCTTAGCGTGAAAGTTTCTCTCAATTAATGAGAAGCCGCAACTGATTAGATGCTTTTCAGCAACGGCTTCGTAGTGTTGCCCTTTACTACGCTTACTTAGCAGCACCGTGCTCAGCCCAGCTAATTTCACGTTGGACTACACAGTTTTCATCGATGGTGAGTATGCCTGTGTTACCGTCAATGGCATAGCCAGGAACAACTTTCATCTGAGGTAATTGTTCCATTAGGCGATACGCGTCCATACCAAGCGCTTGTAGGCGTTTCTTGGCGTTTGAATTGCGAGGCCAAAGTTGATCCATTTGTGCTTTGAGCTCAGCGTTCGGGTGCACAAGTAGGGGAATATCACCATAGCTTACACCGGTCAGGTCTTCATATTGCTGACGACCGCTGTTGCTGCGAGAGTTTGAGTACAGTTTCGGTGGCAGGGTGTCTGGGTTTATTGCAACCTCGATAAATGGTTTGATCAGCGTTAACTCGGCACTATTGGCCACAATGTAGACCGCATCGATATCGCGGCGGCTGCGTGGTTGGCTTTCTAATGAAACATTCAATAGCGCATCCATTTGTGCAATGTGTTGCTGACTATCTTGTAACCCGAAGACTTGGTTAATATTGCGCTGAAGTTGGCGTTTATCGCCAAATAGATTGACGGCGACTTTGTTATTACTGTGTTTTTTCCACTCTGCTTCAAATGCTTCGATGACGCGATCACCGAATCGACCTTGAGGAGCAAGAATTAGCGGGAACTGATAGCCTTGTTTCGCAAGATGTTTTGCTGCTTGAGCGACTTCTTGTTCGGGAGAAAGCGCGAGATAACAGGTGCTTGTACTCGCTTCAATTTCTTCGGGAATGTTTAACGCCAGCATTGGCATCGGCTTGGCAAAATTTTCCTCTGCACGCTGCAGTTTTTCGATGTTGTCTTTGACCAGAGGGCCGACGACAAAATCGATGTTCTTCTCGATGAGTTCCTTTTCAAGCTCTTCGATGGATACGGCATTGGTATCAATGACGGTTAAGGTTGCATTTTCATCACGATCGTCATCATTCATCATTTCCAGAATGAAGCCGTCACGGATTAACTGAGACTGAGTAGCGAACTTGCCGGTTAAAGGCAGTAGAAGCGCGGTATTAACGGGTTTAGTGATCTCTAAAGAGAGAATGTCTTTAATCGATTGTGGCGTGTAAGTTGCCGCTGGGTGGCTAGGGTTATCGGCTAGCCATTGTTCGATAGAAGATTGAAGTTCAGCCAATGAACCCGAAAGAGTTTGGCTGTAGTTGGCCAACGCTAACCAGCCGGAAAATACAGCATCGTTGCTTTGTGGTGACAGCGAAACTTGAGGAGTGGTTGAAACACGCGCGAGATTTGCCCAAATGCTGTCAGCAATAAACTGTTGTTCTGCAACGGCTGCGTAACGACTTTCAAGGCTGAGTTCACGAGCTGCAGCGTAGTAATCTCCCTGTTTCACAAACAATGAGGCGCGAACCTGATGGTATTCCTTCCATTGCTCATCTGCCAGTTGCCAGTTGGTACGGAAGTTGAGCAGTGCAAGCGCTTCATCATGCTGCCCTTGTTTAATCAACAGCTCAGCACGCGCCAATTGCCATTCGGCTTGTTGCATGTTGGTCAAGTTCTGGCGGGAGAGCCGCTTAATTAGCAACTCCGACTGAGTGGTGTCGTCTGCCGCAATAGAAGCTTTCAGAGCCATGATTAACCAATCATTTTGTAAACTGCCAGTGCTGCTGTCTGCACGCATTAGGTAAGTTTGCAGCGGTTGATTTGGATCTAAGGTGATATCAACGGATTGAGGCGTTGATGGACCTGAGCTACAAGCTGTTAATGCAACAGCAAGGGCTACAGGAGTGAGTAAGCGTGTTACACTGAGTCGCTTATGGTTTTTCATGGCCATGAGTTCTTAGTTAATTCCGTATAAAATTGTGTCTATATTAATCGTTGAAGTGATGGTAAACAAATGACAGATAACAAAACCTTACCAACCGAGGTCCCAACTCTCTATATTGTCCCGACTCCCATAGGCAATCTAGGTGATATCACTCAACGCGCAATAGACGTTTTATCTAGTGTGGACCTGATTGCAGCAGAAGATACACGCCATACTGGCAAGCTGTTGTCTCATTTTGCAATCTCGACCAAAACTTTTGCTCTCCATGATCATAATGAACAGCAAAAAGCGCAAGTACTGGTTGAGAAACTTTTAGCGGGCCACTCAATTGCATTGGTTTCTGATGCAGGTACACCATTAATCAGTGACCCAGGGTATCACTTGGTGACAAAGTGTCGTCAAGCGGGCGTTAAAGTTGTTCCTCTACCTGGTGCATGTGCGGTGATTACGGCACTAAGTGCATCGGGTCTGCCGTCTGACCGCTTTAGTTTCGAAGGGTTCTTGCCAGCCAAAAGCAAAGGGCGCAAAGATAAGTTTCTCGAGATTGCGAAAGCAGAGCGCACTTGTGTCTTCTACGAGTCGCCACATCGAATCCTCGATTCTTTGGATGATATGCTAGAGATTCTTGGACCCGATCGCGAAGTGGTTTTGGCGCGTGAGTTGACCAAAACCTTTGAAACTATTCAAGGTATGCCATTGGCTGAGTTGGTTGAATGGGTAAGAGCGGATGAAAACCAACAGCGTGGAGAAATGGCGTTGTTGATTCACGGATACCGTGCGGCGATTGATGACTCGTTACCGGAAGAAGCGACCCGTGCGCTTGGCATTTTAGTGAAAGAGCTCCCACTTAAGAAAGCGGCTGCAATGGCAGCGGAAATATACAATCTAAAGAAAAATGCGCTCTACAAATGGGGCCTAGAGAATCTCGACTAATTGAGCGAGATAATGTGAGTCGAGCTCAAAGGTCTCGACTCATTTTTCTTTAACGACTGCGCTCGTTTTCTGTTCACTTGGCTCTCAGATTTCATCTAATCTGTGATCTCGCTAGACACTTCACTCTGAACTCTATACAATCCGCCCTCGGAGCTGACTGGGTAGCCGCTGCTTTGTTGATGTCCTTCGGGAGACTGACGTTGAGGTCCTTTGGGAGACTGACGTTGACGTCCTTCGGGAGACTGACAAGGGGGAGGAAAGTCCGGGCTTCATAGAGCAAGGTGCCAGGTAACGCCTGGGGGGCGCAAGCCTACGACAAGTGCAGCAGAGAGAAGACCGCCGATGGCCCCTATTTTCGAATAGCGGTGCACAGGTAAGGGTGAAAGGGTGCGGTAAGAGCGCACCGGACGACTAGTAATAGTTCGTAGCAGGGTAAACTCCACCTGAAGCAAGACCAAATAGGCCTCCACATTGCGTTGCTCGCGTAAGGAGGCGGGTAGGTTGCTCGAGCCAGTGAGTGATTGCTGGCCTAGACGAATGGCTACCGCCGCGCAAGCGGATACAGAACCCGGCTTATGTGTCGGCTCCATCTATTCGAGACCCATCGTAACTTTGTTGTTATGATGGGTTTTTTGCTTTTAATTGACCGATTTTATTTTCGAACCATTAAACTTAGCGCAAAATCACGTGTTCTCGCTTGCTAGTGGTGGCGATACGCCATTAAATCAGTACACTGGAAAGTCCGAATTCGTCAATGCGTCAGCCACATGAGATAACTATGACCGAAGCATTTAAACACATATCTGTACTCCTCCATGAATCCATCGATGGTTTAGCGATTAAACCAGACGGTATTTACATTGATGGTACATTCGGTCGCGGTGGTCACAGCCGTACAATTCTGTCTCAACTGGGTGACAATGGCCGCCTCTACAGTATCGATAGAGATCCTCAAGCCATCGCTGAAGCAGCAAAAATTGATGATCCTCGTTTTACTATCATTCATGGTCCATTTTCTGGAATGGCAGAGTATGCCGCTGAGTACGGACTGGTGGGTAAAGTTGATGGTGTATTACTTGATCTCGGTGTCTCGTCCCCTCAGCTTGATGATGCAGAGCGCGGCTTTAGCTTTATGAAGGATGGCCCGCTTGATATGCGAATGGACCCGACGTCGGGGATTCCGGTTTCACAGTGGCTGATGGAAGCGGATCTGGATGATATCACTTGGGTGATCCGTGAGTTTGGTGAAGACAAGCATGCTCGACGTATTGCTAAAGCGATCGTGGCGTACCGTGAAAACGAAGAAAATGAGCCGCTCACGCGTACAGGTCAATTAGCGAAATTGATCTCTGACGCTGCGCCAAAGAGTTTTAAAGAGAAAAAGCATCCTGCGACTCGCGCATTCCAAGCGTTTCGTATTTACATCAACAGTGAGCTAGAAGAAATTGATACCGCGCTAAAAGGGGCGGCAAGCATTTTGGCTCCTGAGGGTCGTTTATCGGTGATCAGTTTCCATTCTCTGGAAGACCGTATGGTGAAGCGTTTTATTCGCAAAGAGAGCAAAGGCCCTGAAGTGCCACACGGTATTCCAATGACCGAAGAACAAATCAAAGCACTCGGCAGCGCCAACATGAAGCCGATCGGCAAAGCCATCAAACCATCCAAGAATGAAGTGGAAGTGAACGCACGCTCACGAAGCTCTGTGTTACGTATTGCTGAAAAACTGTAATTTCCAATGAGCAAGCCTGCGCCTAATCTCGCTAAAATTATTGCACTCGATCTGATTACGGTAGGTCGGGTGCCGTTGGTTTTGTTGGTGCTTATTTTTGCCAGTGCAATGGGGGTTGTTTTTACCACTCACCATACCCGTCAGGCGATCACAGAAAAAGACCAAGCGTTAATGGAGCGGGAACGTTTAGACAATGAGTGGCGCAACCTGTTGTTAGAGGAAACCGCTCTAGCTGAACATAGCCGAGTTCAAGCGGTTGCTAAGCAGGAGCTCGAAATGATGCGTCCTGAATCAGACAAAGAAGTCATTATTCAACTCCCATGAGCAAAAAGAAAGTCACCCCCGCTAAAACTTCAGAAGTGAGTCAACCACCAACGCTTATACGTTGGCGTTTTAACCTTGTGCTTTGCTGTGTTTTTATCGCGTTTTCGGCCTTGGTGGGGCGCATTGCTTATATCCAAATTATCGAACCAGACAATTTGATCAAGCAGGGTGACTTACGTTCTGTTCGTGCAAAAACGTTGCACTCAGCCCGTGGTATTATTTCCGATCGCAATGATGAACCACTTGCTGTCAGCGTGCCCGTTGAAGCGGTTTGGGCCGATCCTGTGACCATCTTTAAAGAAGGTGGATTAAGTGACATAGACCGTTGGCATGCACTTGCCGACGTCCTTGGCATTAAACGCGGTGAATTGATCGAGAAAATCAATCGCAACAAGAAACGTCGCTTTATTTATCTTCAGCGTCAGGTGAGTCCTGCGATGGCGCACTATATTCGAGAACTGAGACTCGCAGGGGTTGGCTTAAAGGCGGAATCTCGTCGTTATTATCCTGCCGGTGAAGTTAGTGCCCACCTTGTCGGTGTGACGGGTATTGATGGCCATGGTCTTGAAGGGGTAGAGAGAAGCTACGACAAGTGGCTCACCGGAGAGGCGGGCAAGCGCATTATCCGTAAAGATCGCTATGGACGCGTTGTTGAAAACATCTCACTGGAAGAGCGTGAAGAGGGTAAACCCTTAAAATTGACGATCGATCAACGTATCCAAGCCATCGCTTATCGAGCGATTAAGCAAGCGGTTGCGGATTATCGCGCGACTTCTGGCTCTGCCGTTATCCTCGATGTGAAAACTGGCGCTGTATTAGCCATGGTGAACGCACCTTCCTATAACCCTAACAATCGTTCTGATTTGCAATCGGCAAAAATGCGCAACCGCGTGATCACCGATGCCTTTGAGCCAGGCTCCACGGTTAAGCCTTTTGTCGTGTTGGCGGCGCTTGAAAATGGCGTTGCCGACGATGATACCGTGATTGATACCGGCAATGGCATCATGCAAATTGGTGGCAGCCGCGTACGTGATACTTCTAAGGTGGGCAAAGCCGATCTTACTACTATCCTTAAAAAGTCGAGCAACATTGGTGTCGCGAAACTGGCGCTTGATATGCCGTTAGAGGCTTTATTAGGAATGTACAGCTCGGTGGGCTTTGGTGAAGTATCGGGTCTTAACTTGGTTGGTGAGACTCAGGGTATTTTCCCCAATCGCCGCCGCTGGTCTAAATTTGAAATCGCGACGCTCTCGTTCGGTTATGGTCTCACCATCACTCCACTTCAGCTTGCCCACGCTTATGCGACATTAGGTAACTTTGGTAAATACCAGCCTATTCACATTATTGAAAATAATGACCAAGACTTCTCAAGACAGGTGATTGACAGTGACAATGCCCATAAGGTTCTTGCTATGCTTGAGACGGTCACTCAACCTGGCGGTACCGCAACAAAAGCGGCAGTACCAGGGTATCGAGTCGCAGCTAAAACTGGTACCTCAAGAAAAGCGATTGCGGGCGGCTATGGTGATGAATACTTTGCCTATACCGCAGGAGTCGCTCCAGCAAGTGACCCGAGAGTGGCACTGGTTGTCGTGGTTAACGAACCACAAGGTGACAACTATTACGGCGGCTCGGTGGCTGGCCCCGTTTTTTCAGAGATTTTAAAAGGCACGCTGCAAATATTGAATGTGGCGCCTGACGAAAACAGATTTAAAGAAAATTAATAGAGACGCTTTATGTCAAAACCGATCGCATTATCGACATTACTTGCGCCTTGGGTGGATATCTCAGCCCATGAATTCCATGACATGGCTATTTCAAACCTAGAGTTGGATAGCCGTAAAATCACCGAGGGTACAACGTTTGTTGCCATCAAAGGTCACACTGTAGATGGTCGACGTTTTATCGAGTCAGCCATCAATCGCGGTGCTAACGCTGTGATTGCACAATCGTGTGAACGTCATCCTCAAGGTGTTTGCTCTATAGAAAGCCGCGTGCCTGTCATTTATATTGATCAGCTCGATCGCAATCTTTCTGCGCTAGCGTCACGCTTGTATACGCTTGGTGACATGAAACTCGTCGGTGTCACGGGAACAAACGGTAAAACAACGATTACGCAAATTATTGCGCAGTGGCTAAATCTAGTCGGTAAGCGAGCAGCCGTATTAGGTACTGCGGGTAATGGTTTTTTAGATGCACTTCAGCCTGCGGTCAATACGACTGGGAGCGCAATTGAAATTCAACACACACTGGTGTCGATAGAGTCTCAAGGTGCAGACTATACGGCGATGGAAATCTCTTCGCATGGTTTGGTTCAAGGTCGCGTAAAAACACTGCCTTTTGCCGCTGGTGTGTTTACCAATTTAAGCCGAGATCATCTTGATTACCACGGCACGATGGAGGAGTACGAGCTCGCTAAACGCTCTCTATTTACCGAGCATCAGTGTGGTAAAGCGATCATTAACGTTGATGATCAAGTCGGTGCCAAGTGGGCAGAGCAATTGCCGGATGCGATTCAAGTCTCTCTTCAACCATTGTCGAGCACTAATGCCGTCTTTGCTTCCCAAGTTGAGTATTCAGAGTCTGGTATCTCACTCGCATTTTCTGGCTGTTTTGGTGATGGTCAGTTTAGCGTGCCTTTAATCGGTGAATTCAATGCGAATAATGTACTGGTCGCCTTTACCACGTTACTGGCGTTGGGAATCGATAAACAGCAACTTATCGAGATGGCAAAACAACTCACTCCCGTCATCGGACGTATGGAGTTATTCCACAACGAAGGTAAAGCTAAGGTCGTCGTAGATTATGCGCATACGCCTGATGCTCTAGAAAAAGCACTGATGGCGCTGAGAGTGCATTGTCACGGCAAACTATGGGCGATCTTTGGTTGTGGTGGCGACCGCGATACCGGAAAGCGTCCAATGATGGCTGAGATTGGTGAGCGACTTGCTGATCATGTTGTATTAGCTGACGACAATCCACGCAGTGAATCGCCGAGTGCGATTGTGGATGACATGCTCGCAGGCATGCGCAATCCGGAGCGAGCGATCGTTGAACACGATAGATTTAAAGCGCTGCAATATGCGCTAGCCAATAGTGAGGTTCACGATATTATCTTGCTTGCGGGGAAAGGTCATGAAGACTACCAAGTGCTCGCCAATGAAACCGTTCACTATTCTGATCGCGAATCAGCTCAGCAACTTTTGGAGCTTAACTAATGATTAGTTTGATGTTATCTCAGTTGGCAGATGAATTAGATGCGCAGTTGGTTGGCAATGATGCAGCCATCAATGCGGTCTCAACAGATACGCGTACAATTGAACCTGGAGCACTATTTGTTGCCTTGGTCGGAGAGCGTTTTGATGCTCACGATTTTGCATTGAATGCGGTAGAAGCCGGAGCAACCGCTTTACTGGTGAGCCGAGCGCTAGACACGCAAACACCGCAGTTGCTTGTCAAAGACACGAAGGCCGCTCTTGGCCAGTTGGGCAAATTTGTACATAAAGTCTGTCAAACTCCGACTGTTGCCATCACCGGCAGTTGCGGCAAAACCACGGTCAAAGAGATGGTTGCTAGCATTATGATGAACAAGGGCCAAGTCCTGTTTACGGCTGGCAACTTTAATAATGACATCGGCGTTCCACTCACACTCCTGCGCTCCACTCCAGAAGACGATTTTGCTGTCATCGAGTTGGGGGCGAACCATATCGGTGAAATTGCCTACACGACTCAGCTAGTTAAACCTGACGTGGCTTTAGTGAATAACGTCGCTGCGGCGCACCTTGAAGGTTTTGGCTCAATGGATGGAGTGAAGCAAGCCAAGGGTGAGATTTATCAGGGGTTGGCCCCGGGGTCCGCCGCCATTGTCAATTTAGACAGTAACGGCGGAGAGTACTGGCAAGCGGTTCTCGCGGATAAGCAGGTCAAAACATTTTCTGTGTTAGATTCTACTGCTGACTATTTTGCTCATAAGATTACGATGAACAATTCTGGTGAGGCGTCATTTGAGCTCCTCAGTCCTATGGGGGCCTTTGAGGTTAAGCTAGGCATTATCGGTCAACACAATGTGGCGAATGCGCTGGCAGCAACGGCACTGGCGTTCGAGTTAGGAGCGTCAATTGAGATGGTTCAGTCTGGGTTACGCCATCTGGCAAAAGTGAAAGGCCGCGTTGAATCTATCGCTTTAACGGAAAAAATAACGCTGATTGATGACAGTTACAACGCCAGCGTACCCGCTATGAAAGCCGCTGCAGACTTGTTAGGCAGCTTTACAGGTGTTCGTTGGTTAATTTTAGGCAATATGGCTGAGTTAGGAGACGAAAGTCTTGCACTTCATCGCCAAGTCGGGGAACATGCTGCCCCATTCAAATTTGAACATGTGCTGACTTATGGCGCTGATGCGAGAGCAATCAGTCAACAATGCCAAGGAAAGCACTTTGATACTCATGACGCTATGATTGAGTTTATTAAGCAGCAGCTACCGTTGCACGATTGCGCGCAAACCTTGTTGGTTAAAGGCGCGAACAGTGCCGGAATGAGTAAGATTGCCGCTGCTTTAAAGGAGATGTATTCATGATCATTTGGCTTGCAGAGCTGCTCCAGCCATATTTTTCGTTTTTCCGTTTGTTCGAATACCTGTCGTTTCGAGCCATTGTCAGTGTATTGACGGCTCTGGGTATCTCTTTATGGATGGGACCGAAAATGATTCGCCGCTTGCAGATGCTGCAAATTGGTCAGGTTGTTCGCAATGAAGGACCAGAGTCGCACTTTAGTAAGCGCGGTACCCCGACAATGGGCGGTATCATGATTCTGGCTGCGATTGTGACCACTGTTTTACTTTGGACTGATTTATCTAACCCTTACGTATGGGCAGTGTTGGCGGTATTAATTGGCTATGGTGCTGTCGGCTTTGTTGATGATTACCGCAAGGTCGTGCGAAAGAACACTGATGGCTTAATTGCTCGCTGGAAATACTTCTGGCAGTCGGCAATTGCGTTAGTTGTTGCCTTTGCTCTGTACGCACATGGGAAAGATACCGCTGCAACTCAACTTGTGGTGCCCTTTTTCAAAGAGATCATGCCGCAACTCGGTTTGATGTATATCGTACTGACTTACTTTGTCATCGTGGGTACCAGTAATGCGGTTAACTTGACGGATGGCTTAGATGGTTTAGCGATTATGCCTACAGTCCTAGTATCAGCAGGTTTTGCCGCTATTGCTTGGGCGACGGGCAACGTCCAGTTCGCCAATTATCTTCATATCCCCTACATCCCTCAAGCATCAGAGTTAGTTGTGGTGTGTACGGCCATTGTGGGTGCAGGTCTTGGTTTCTTATGGTTTAACACCTACCCAGCGCAAGTGTTCATGGGCGATGTCGGCTCACTAGCATTGGGCGGAGCGTTGGGCACGATTGCGGTGTTAGTACGTCAAGAGTTTGTTCTTGTTATCATGGGCGGTGTTTTTGTGATGGAGACATTGTCGGTGATTCTGCAAGTGGGCTCTTATAAACTGCGTGGTCAACGCATTTTCCGTATGGCACCGATTCATCACCATTACGAGTTAAAAGGTTGGCCGGAGCCGCGTGTTATCGTGCGTTTTTGGATCATCTCCATTGTGCTTGTTTTGGTTGGTTTGGCGACGCTAAAAGTACGTTAAGGATAGAAACACGATATGACCATGGACCGCTGGCAAAATATTGAAAGTGTCGTCGTAGCAGGGCTCGGTATTACCGGGCTCTCTGTCGTTAAATACCTCGACAAATTGCCTCACTCTTTAACAATCAAAGTCATCGACACTCGCGATAACCCACCCGGTCAGGAATCACTTCCTAGTGGCGTGGAGTTACATTCAGGCAGTTGGAACACTGACTGGCTCGTTGATGCCGATTTGGTTGTTGCCAACCCAGGGATTGCGTTAGCAACACCTGAAATTCAGTTGGCATTAGCTTCTGGTGTGCCAGTTGTCGGTGATATCGAGCTTTTTGCATGGCAGGTGGATAAACCTGTGATTGCGATTACAGGCTCAAATGGTAAGAGCACGGTCACAGACTTAACCGGCGTCGTTGCGAAAGCGGCGGGGCTAAAAGTCGGTGTAGGAGGCAACATTGGCGTTCCGGCATTGGATTTATTAGCGCAAGAAGCGGATTTATACGTCCTTGAACTGTCGAGTTTCCAACTTGAAACGACGTCTAGTTTATCGCTGAAAGCCGCTGCGTTTTTGAACCTCTCCGAAGACCATATGGATCGCTATGATGGTATGGAGGGTTATCGCCAAGCGAAGTTGAGAATCTTTGATCATGCTGACGCGTGCATTGTAAACGCGGATGATAAAGCGACATACCCGGATGTGGGCGACAAAAAACTAATTGAGTTCAGTCTCAATGGTTCGGCTGACTATCATGTGGCTGAGCATCAGGGGCAAGAGTTCTTGTTTCAAGGTTCGGCGCCGATTATACCATCCAGTGATTTGACGTTAGTTGGCCGACACAACATAGCGAACGCGTTAGTGGTGTTAGCTTTGCTCTCTCAAGTCGACGTTGACCTCTCCTTAGGTTTAGATGTGCTAAAGTCTTACAACGGTCTGACACATCGCTGCCAAGTTGTTGCTGATAATCAAGGCATTAAATGGATCAATGATTCGAAAGCGACGAATGTAGCCAGCACACTGGCTGCGCTTTCTGGTCTTTCGCTGCAAGGTAAACTCTATTTGTTGGTTGGCGGTGTCGGTAAAGGAGCAGACTTTTCTGAACTGGCACCGGTACTCGCATCACTTGATGTTCAACTATGTTGCTTTGGCGAAGATGGCTCCCAGTTTATGCCGTTGCACCCTAGTGCAAAAGATTTTGACAACATGGAAGCGATCATGGCGTGGATTAAGCCTCAACTGCAAGCTGGTGATATGGTATTGCTGTCTCCGGCATGTGCGAGTTTTGATCAGTTTAGTAATTTTATGGCTAGAGGTGATGCATTCACTGAGCTAGCGCTTCGTTACTCGTAAGGATTACCCTGAGCGATGAATTCGACACATTAAATGATATGCAGATAAACAACCCTTTTGCCAGCATCAAACGCTGGATTACCACAGCATCACCGGAAGTCTTGTACGACAGGCAGTTGGTCTGGATCTCGTTGGGTCTGATGCTGACTGGGTTGGTGATGGTGACGTCTGCGTCGTTTCCGATCAGTTCTCGCTTAACTGATCAGCCGTTTCATTTCATGTTCCGACATGCGATTTTTTTGTCTTTGGCTTTGTGTGTCGCGACCGTTGTCATACAGGTCCCTCTAGAGCGATGGCTGAAGTTCAGTATGGCATTGCTGCTTATCTCCGTGGGTTTGCTGTTTGTGGTGCTTGTCGCGGGTAAATCAGTTAATGGTGCTTCCCGTTGGATACCTTTAGGGCTATTCAACCTCCAGCCTGCTGAGGTCGCTAAGCTCTCATTGTTCATCTTTATGTCCGGCTATCTGGTACGTAAGAATGACGAGGTGCGTTCGAGCTTTTTTGGTGGTTTTATAAAGCCGATCATTGTCTTTGGCACGTTAGCGGTTCTATTACTGCTCCAGCCTGACTTGGGCACAGTGGTCGTCATGCTTGTCACCTTATTTGGGATGCTCTTTATCGCTGGCGCGAAAATGACTCAGTTCCTCGCGTTAATGGTCGTTGGTCTTGCCTCAGTTGCGGCACTGATCTATTTCGAACCTTATCGTTGGCGGCGGGTAACGTCCTTTGCCGATCCATGGGAAGACCCGTTTGGTAGCGGCTACCAGTTGACGCAATCCCTGATGGCATTTGGACGAGGAGAGTGGTTCGGTCAAGGCCTCGGTAATTCAATCCAAAAGCTAGAATATCTACCTGAAGCGCATACCGACTTCGTATTTGCCGTACTCGCTGAAGAGCTAGGTTTCGTTGGTGTCGTCCTTGCTTTAGTACTGATCTTTAGCTTGGTCACCAAAGCGATTTTGATTGGCCGCAAAGCATTCGAATGCCAGCAATTGTTTGGTGGCTATTTAGCATTTGGTATTGGAATTTGGTTTGCTTTTCAAACCTTAGTCAACGTTGGCGCCGCTGCGGGCATGGTTCCTACCAAGGGATTAACACTACCCTTAATTAGTTATGGTGGCTCGAGTTTGATTGTCATGTCCGTTGCCGTATCGATATTGTTGCGCATTGACCATGAATGTCGATTGATTAGCCAAGGCAATGATGAAAAACAGTTAGAGAATGATGAAAAAGAATAAACGTTTAATGGTAATGGCGGGTGGAACCGGGGGACATGTCTTCCCTGGGCTGGCTGTTGCCAAACAGCTGCAGTTGCAAGGATGGGAAATTCGCTGGCTTGGCACTGCGGACCGGATGGAGGCTGATCTGGTCCCCAAACATGGCATTGAGATCGATTTTATCCAAGTAAAAGGTCTACGAGGTCAAGGTATTGGTCGGTTGATTAAAGCACCATTTCAAATCATAAACGCGATTATGCAAGCCAAGGCGCATATGAAACGATGGAAGCCTGACGCTGTGCTCGGTATGGGTGGATATGTCAGCGGTCCTGGTGGCGTCGCTGCTTGGTTACTTGGTATTCCAGTTGTTTTGCATGAACAAAATGCGGTCGCAGGATTGACAAACCAATGGTTGTCTAAGATCGCAAAGCGCGTCTTTCAGGCTTTCCCTGGGGCTTTTCCTAAGGCTCCGGTTGTTGGCAATCCAGTACGCGAAGATGTTGTCGCGATAGACCCACCAACGAAGCGCATGGTTGAGCGTGATGATGACATTCGGATATTGGTCATGGGGGGAAGCCAAGGTGCTCAGATCCTCAATCGCACCATGCCTGAAGTGATGGCCAAGCTTGGAGATGGTTATCAAATTCGTCATCAGGCGGGGAAAAACAATCATCAAGAGGTATCTCAAGCTTATCAGCAGCAGAGCGTTAGGCATGCGCAAGTGGTTGAGTTCATCGATGATGTCGCCGAGGCTTATGAGTGGGCAGATCTTCTCGTCTGTCGCTCAGGCGCGCTGACCGTTTCAGAAGTTTCTGCGGCGGGAGTTGGGGCCATTTTTATCCCGTTTATGCATAAAGACAGACAACAAGCTTTAAATGCTGACCACTTAGTAGAATGTGGCGCAGCAAAAATGATTGAGCAGCCAGAGCTCACCGTCGAAAAGCTAGCCATGCAGATCCGCTCTTTGGATCGAGATGCGTTAGTGACGATGGCGACGAAAGCTCGTGAGGCCGCTAAGTTAGATGCGGACAAAGTGGTTGCTGAGGCCATTGTCGCACTAACAAAATAACGAGAAATATTCATGACAATTCAACATACACAAGATTTGGCTCAGATTAGAGCAATGGTGCCAGAGATGCGCCGCGTTAAATGCATCCACTTTATCGGCATTGGTGGCGCGGGGATGAGTGGAATTGCTGAAGTTTTGCTAAACGAAGGCTATCAAATCTCAGGTTCAGACATCGCAGAGAATCCGGTCACTGACCGACTTACTCAGAAAGGCGCAACGGTATACATTGGTCACGCAGAAGAAAACGTGGCACAAGCCAGTGTTGTCGTCGTATCGACCGCGATTAACGAAGAAAACCCTGAAGTCATTGCGGCACGCGCTGCACGTATCCCTGTTGTCCGCCGAGCTGAAATGCTTGCCGAGTTGATGCGCTTTCGTCACGGCATCGCTGTTGCTGGTACACACGGAAAAACCACAACAACGGCACTCGTGACACAAATCTACTCAGAAGCAGGCTTAGATCCTACGTTTGTGAATGGCGGGCTTGTAAAGAGTGCGGGAACGAATGCGCGTTTGGGCTCTAGTCGTATTCTGATTGCTGAAGCGGATGAAAGTGACGCATCATTTCTCCACTTACAGCCGATGGTTAGCATCGTAACCAATATTGAAGCTGATCATATGGACACTTACGGCGGCGATTTCGAAACGCTCAAGCAAACCTTTATCGACTTCCTACATAACTTGCCATTTTATGGTCAAGCCATCGTGTGTATCGACGATCCCGTTGTAAGAGAGTTAGTGCCTCGCATTAGTCGACAAGTGATTACCTATGGTTTCTCAGAAGATGCGGACGTGCGTATCGACAACTATCGCCAAGAAGGTCAGCAAGGGAAATTTACTGTCATTCGTGAAGGAAAGGCGGACCTTGAGATTACTCTGAATATTCCAGGCCGTCATAATGCGTTAAATGCTTCAGCAGCAATTGCTGTGGCAACGGAAGATGATATTTCTGATGAAGCAATCTTAAATGCGATGGCTGGAACACAAGGTACGGGGCGTCGCTTCGATCACTTAGGCGAATTCGAAACGGGTAACGGTAACGCGATGCTGGTGGACGATTACGGGCATCACCCAACAGAAGTCGACGTTACGATCCAGGCTGCACGTAATGGGTGGGAAGACAAGCGCCTAGTGATGATTTTTCAGCCTCACAGATACAGTCGTACTCGTGACCTCTATGATGACTTTGCCAACGTGTTGGAGCAGGTTGATGTGTTGATCATGTTGGATGTCTACTCTGCCGGCGAGAAACCCATTGCGGGCGCGGATGGACGTGCGTTATGTCGAACAATTCGGGGGCGTGGAAAACTCGACCCAATATTTGTTCCCGATAGTCAGTCTTTACCCTCTGTGCTTGCTAATGTGCTACAAGATGGTGACCTAGTACTGACGCAAGGTGCGGGAGATGTCGGTAAGGTGGCTAAACAGCTTGCGGCTTTTGAGTTAAATATCGATAAGATGCTTAACGCCTAGTAGGAAAGTCAGGTTTTTGGGTATTTGACACACTTATTGCATTTTAAGTGGTGATTTCTCAATATCAGTGTTTGATACTTTTAATCTCAACAGTATAATCCGAAGGTTAAAGTAAGTGCTTTTGCCCCTTTTATACGAAATGAGATAGGGAATCGATCAGCGAGCTAACGGCAAGGACTATGGACTTTGATTAAAAGTGCTTTTAATGAAGGCCCTCGTTTAACTTCGAGTCCTCTAGTCAAAGAGCATGCCTTTGGGGCGAGCTTTTTACTGGTGGTCTTATTGTTAATAGGCTCTCTCCTTTACTCGACCGTTTCTTGGATGTGGGATGACCAGCGTCTGCCATTGTCCAAAATCGTACTTCAAGGCGATTTGCATTACGTCTCTGCCAATGATGTCCAATTCGCTTTTTCGCGCTTGGAACATGTGGGCACATTCATGTCGCAGGATGTGAATGTGCTGCAAGACGTAGCCGAATCTATTCCTTGGGTATCTCATGCTTCAATCCGTAAACAGTGGCCAGACACCGTAAAAGTGTTTCTGACTGAGCACAAAGCCGAAGCGATTTGGAATGGAAATAGTCTGCTCAATAGCGAAGGTCTGCTGTTTAACGGTGACTTGGGTCAAGTTGAAGGGGAACGCGTCAAGCTTTACGGACCAGAAGGGACAAACGAAGAAGTATTGTCAGTATGGCGAGAGCTTGAACCGAAGTTTGAGGCACTGAGTTTATCGATTACCTCACTGGTTCTTAATGATCGAAGAGCGTGGCAAGTTATATTGGATAATGGCATCCGCTTAGAGCTCGGTAAAGAATCACTTGAAGAGCGAATCGAACGCTTTTTTGCGTTGTACAAGAATTTAGGTAGTGCAGCTGAAAGGGTGAGCTACATAGACCTCAGGTATGATACGGGAGCTTCCGTTGGATGGTTCCCAGAACAAGAGTTAGAACAAGAGAATACAGATGACTAAGACCGCTGATGACAACATTATTGTTGGTCTTGATATAGGCACTGCAACCGTATCGGCTCTGGTAGGTGAAGTATTGCCTGATGGTCAAATTAATATAATTGGTGCCGGAAGTAGTCCATCTCGGGGGATGGATAAAGGTGGAGTGAACGATCTTGAATCGGTGGTTAAATCGGTGCAAAGAGCGGTGGATCAAGCAGAGCTTATGGCGGAATGCCAGATAAGCAATGTGTTCATCTCTATCTCTGGTCGTCACATTGCGAGCCGTATAGAAAAAGGCATGGGAACCATCTCTGATGAGGAGGTCTCTCAAGAAGATATGGATCGAGCTATCCATACCGCAAAGTCGATCAAAATTGGTGACGAACAGCGCATTTTGCATGTTATTCCACAGGAATTCACCATCGATTACCAAGAAGGAATCAAAAATCCACTAGGTTTATCAGGAGTACGCATGGAAGTTAGCGTGCACCTGATCTCTTGCCACAATGATATGGCGAGAAACATTATTAAAGCGGTTGAGCGTTGCGGACTCAAGGTCGAACACCTTGTATACTCTGGCTTGGCGTCAAGTAATGCAGTGATCACTGAAGATGAGCGCGAACTGGGCGTATGTGTTGTTGATATCGGTGCTGGTACTATGGATGTCTCCATATGGACAGGCGGCGCGCTAAGACACACTGAAGTTTTCTCGTATGCTGGTAATGCAGTAACGAGTGACATTGCATTTGCATTCGGCACTCCAGTAAGTGATGCTGAAGAGATAAAAGTAAAATACGGCTGCGCGTTAAGCGAGCTAGTTAGCAAGGACGATACGGTTAACGTTCCAAGTGTTGGAGGACGACCTTCCCGCAGTTTGCAAAGACAGACTTTGTCGGAAGTGATTGAGCCTCGCTACACCGAACTTATGGGATTGGTTAACCAAACTATCGATTCTGTTCAAGAAAAGCTACGTGATGATGGGATTAAGCATCACTTGGCTGCTGGCGTTGTACTGACAGGCGGCGCAGCGCAAATTGAAGGGTTGGTAGAGTGTGCGGAGCGAGTGTTCCGCAACCAAGTTAGAGTCGGTAAGCCTTTAGAGGTCAGCGGCCTGACAGATTACGTTAAAGAGCCGTATCATTCTACGGCGGTTGGTTTACTTCATTACGCGCGTGACAGTCAAATTAATGAAGATACTGAATACAACGAGCCAGCTCGTGCTTCAGTAACTGGATTGTTTGGTCGTTTGCGTAATTGGATACAAAAAGAGTTTTAACCTGAGCAGCAGGAAAAACGGAGATAACACATGTTTGAACCGATGATGGAAATGTCTGACGACGCAGTAATCAAAGTCGTTGGGGTTGGTGGCGGTGGCGGTAATGCCGTTGAACACATGGTACGTGAGTCCATCGAAGGTGTTGAGTTCATTAGTATTAATACTGATGCTCAGGCGCTTCGTAAAACCAGTGTGAATAGCGTTATTCAGATTGGTGGCGATATGACCAAAGGACTTGGTGCAGGTGCAAACCCTCAAGTAGGTCGTGACGCAGCTCTCGAAGATCGCGATAGAATTAAAGATGAGCTCGATGGTGCCGATATGGTATTTATCGCAGCTGGCATGGGTGGTGGTACTGGTACAGGTGCTGCTCCAGTGATTGCGGAAGTCGCAAAAGAGCTGGGCATCTTGACTGTAGCAGTGGTTACTAAACCATTTAGCTTCGAAGGTAAGAAGCGTCTTGCATTTGCTGAGCAGGGTATTGAAGAACTTTCTAAGCATGTGGATTCATTAATCACGATTCCTAACGAGAAGCTTCTGAAAGTACTGGGTCGCGGTATTACCCTTCTTGAAGCTTTTGCTAGCGCGAATGATGTACTGAAAAATGCGGTTCAAGGTATTGCAGAGCTAATTACGCGTCCTGGTATGATCAACGTCGACTTTGCAGACGTTCGTACCGTGATGTCGGAAATGGGTCACGCGATGATGGGCAGCGGCGTTGCTAAAGGTGAAGACCGAGCAGAGGAAGCCGCAGAAATGGCAATTTCTAGCCCGCTTCTAGAAGATATCGATCTGGCTGGTGCACGTGGCGTACTTGTGAACATCACTGCAGGTTTAGACATGCGTCTAGATGAGTTTGAAACTGTGGGTAACACAGTTAAAGCGTTCGCTTCTGACAATGCAACTGTGGTTATTGGTACATCACTTGATCCTGATATGGCGGATGAAATTCGTGTAACAGTGGTTGCGACTGGTATTGGTAACGAGAAGAAGCCAGATATCACGCTAGTAGCTGGCGGTAAGGCGAAAGTTGCTCCAGTAGCACAGCCTCAAACTCAACCACAAGCGGCACCGGCACCACAAGCAAGTGTCAATAAAGTGGAAGAAAAACCGGCACCAACTTTGCATGAGAAACCTCAGGTGACTCCTCAGCCGACGACAACACCAACAAGTTCTGGTGCAGGTCAAAGTGCAGCACCTAAGGCAGACAAAGAAAGCGGTTATCTCGATATTCCAGCATTCTTACGTCGTCAAGCGGATTAATCAGTTACACTATAATTTGACAGTGTTCAAAATTATGGTAGCATACGCGGTCAATATCGATTATTGACCGTCATTTGTGGCATTTTACTGAGGCAAAGTAGATGATCAGACAACGTACTCTGAAAGAAATAGTGAAAACAACTGGTGTGGGGCTCCACTCTGGTCGTAAAGTCACGCTTACTCTTCGCCCTGCCGCTGCAAACACTGGCGTAATCTACCGACGTACAGACGTCAATCCTCCTGTTGACTTCCCTGCTGATGCGATGTCAGTACGTGACACCATGTTATGTACTGCTTTAGTTAACGATGAAGGCATTCGAATCTCAACCGTTGAGCACCTAAATGCGGCTCTAGCGGGAATGGGAATTGACAACATCGTAGTAGAAGTCGATGCTCCTGAAATCCCGATTATGGATGGCAGTGCGAGTCCGTTCGTTTTCTTGCTGCAGCAAGCGGGTATTGAAGAGCAAAACGCGCTTAAACGTTTTATTCGAATTAAGAAGCCAGTTCGCTTTGAAGATGGCGATAAATGGGCAGAATTTCTTCCATTCAATGGTTTTAGAATGGATTTTGAGATTGAATTCAACCACCCAGCTATCGACTCAGACGAGCAGCGCTTGTTGTTTGACTTCTCTTCTAAAGGGTTTGTGAAAGAAATTTCACGTGCACGCACATTCGGCTTTATGCGAGATATTGAGTACCTTCAATCACAAAACCTTGTGTTGGGTGGTAGTTTTGATAACGCGATCGTGCTCGATGAATACCGTATTCTGAATGAAGAAGGTTTGCGCTTCGAAAATGAATTTGTAACGCACAAAGTTCTTGATGCGATTGGTGATCTTTACATGTGTGGTCATCCAATCATCGGTGAGTTCCGAGCGTTCAAATCCGGTCATGGTCTTAACAACCAATTGTTACGTGCAGTACTGGCTGACCAAGAAGCGTGGGAATGGGTCACATTCGAAGAAGATGCGACATCGCCGGTTGCGTTTGCTGAACCAAATATGGTTTTAGCATAACCCCTTATTACAGTGAAAAAGCCAGACGTTTGTCTGGCTTTTTTGTGCCTGCTATTCAGGCTTTTTGTTTGCTAATTTTGCAAGGCTCTCGAGTCTTGCTTTTACTTTTGGCGATGCGCCATCGGCAATCATTGCTAAGTATTGGGCTGCAGTTTCAGAGATAGGGTCACGTTTTTTTGAGGCCTTTTCTTCGTTAGATAACTGACGAGAACGATAGAGCTCAGGGTTAATTTGCACACTAACTGCCATTAATCTGGCGAATCCTCTAGAGCGGAGTTGGTTTAGGATGGATAAACGCTCGTAGTCGATCTTCATTTTGATCGCTGCACTGGCCACTTCTATCACCAATTGACCATCACGAATATTTGCCACACGGCAATGATCTTCCGTTCCTCGCGGTAAGATCGTTTTTAGTTCTTTGTTGATCATCATGATCTCTTTTGCGTGCTGTTGCAGCTGAGAGAGACGAGATTCTGCTAATATTTCGTCGCCAAGGGTTGGACGGTGATCTCTCATGGTGAGCCTCTTATCATGCTATTAAAGACATTTTAGTGAATGAGTTTCGAGGAAGATAGCGAAATCTCTTTTATCTTGATGCTACCCGCCGGGCAAACTTCCATCATATAACTCGAAAAAATAAAGAGTGCTTCAAACAAATCACCTTGTTATTGGTTGTTGCTAGCAAAATTTCATACACTAAGCGCCACTTATCGATACACAAGCCTTGAAATCTATAGTTCTCATCACAATATCTGAGGAAAGTGATTTATCTCAGTATTCTTAGTTCAAAACTGTTAGAGACTGAAGGCATTAAAAGTAGATCGGGCCCGATCTGAATAAAGAGAGATTCATAGCAAATGATAACTAAGCTACTGACAAAGGTAATTGGCAGTCGCAATGACCGAACACTGCGCCGCCTGAGAAAAATTGTAAAAGAGATCAATAATTACGAGCCAACGTTTGAAGCGTTGAGTGATGAAGAATTAAAAGCCAAAACTGTTGAATTCCGTCAGCGCTTAGAACAGGGTGAGACCCTAGATAAACTACTACCAGAAGCATTTGCTACTGTTCGTGAAGCATCAAAACGTGTTTACGGCATGCGTCACTTTGATGTTCAGCTTATAGGCGGTATGGTTCTTAACTCTGGTCAAATTGCAGAGATGCGTACCGGTGAAGGTAAAACACTAACTGCTACACTACCAGCCTACTTAAATGCGCTACCGGGTAAAGGTGTTCATGTTGTAACCGTGAACGACTACCTTGCAAAGCGTGATGCCGAGACAAACCGTCCACTATTTGAATTCTTAGGTATGACCGTTGGCGTAAACGTGCCAAATATGCCACCTCAAGAGAAAAAAGAAGCGTACCAAGCGGATATCCTATACGGCACAAACAACGAGTTTGGCTTTGATTACTTGCGCGATAACATGGCCTTCCGTGCTGAAGATCGCGTTCAACGTGACCGTTTCTTTGCTGTCGTGGATGAGGTGGACTCGATTCTAATTGATGAAGCTCGTACGCCTCTGATCATCTCAGGTCCTGCCGAAGACAGCTCAGATCTTTATACGCGCATCAACACCCTTATCCCTAATCTTCAGCAACAAGATAAAGAAGATTCGGAGGAATATCGTGGTGATGGTCACTACACGGTGGATGAGAAATCTAAACAAGTTCACCTTACTGAAACAGGCCAAGAGTTTGTTGAAGAGTTAATGGTTAAAAATGGACTGATGGAAGAAGGGGACACTCTTTACTCTCCTGCGAACATCAGCCTGTTGCACCATGTAAACGCTGCATTGCGTGCGCATGTGTTGTTTGAAAAGAACGTTGACTACATCGTCAATGAAGAGGGTGAAGTCGTCATCGTTGATGAGCACACCGGTCGTACAATGCCAGGACGTCGCTGGTCTGAAGGTTTACATCAGGCGGTAGAGGCGAAAGAAGGCGTTAAGATTCAAAATGAAAACCAGACGCTAGCATCGATTACTTTCCAGAACTACTTCCGTCTCTACGAAAAACTGTCTGGTATGACGGGTACCGCGGATACAGAAGCGTTTGAGTTCCAATCGATTTACGGCCTTGAAACGGTAGTTATTCCTACCAACAAGCCGATGATTCGTGACGATATGCCAGATGTGGTTTATCGTACTGAAGCTGAAAAGTTCGACGCTATCATCGAAGATATTAAAGAGCGCGTTGCTAAAGGTCAGCCTTCGCTAGTGGGTACGGTTTCTATTGAGAAGTCAGAGTTACTATCAAACGCGCTTAAGAAAGCGAAGATCAAGCACAACGTCCTAAACGCTAAGTTCCACGAGCGCGAAGCGGAGATTGTTGCTGAAGCGGGCACACCAGGTGCGGTAACAATCGCAACGAACATGGCTGGTCGTGGTACGGATATCGTACTAGGTGGTAGCTGGCAAGCGAAAGTTGAAGCGTTACAAGACCCTTCACAAGAGCAAATTGATGCGATCAAAGCTGAATGGAAAGTCGTCCATGATCAAGTGCTAGATGCTGGTGGTTTACATATTATTGGTACAGAGCGTCACGAATCACGTCGTATCGATAACCAGTTACGTGGTCGTTCGGGTCGTCAAGGGGATGCTGGCTCATCTCGTTTCTACCTCTCAATGGAGGATTCTCTGTTACGTATCTTCACCTCTGATCGTATGGCGAGCCTAATCCAGAGTGGTATGGAAGAAGGTGAAGCGATCGAGTCTAAGATGCTGTCTCGTTCAATCGAAAAAGCTCAGCGTAAAGTGGAAGGTCGTAACTTCGATATCCGTAAACAGCTACTTGAGTACGATGATGTTGCGAACGACCAACGTAAAGTGGTTTACGAGCTTCGTGATGAGCTGATGAGTGTTGAAGACATCAGTGAAATGATCGATCACAACCGTCAAGACGTGCTTACTGCGGTAATTGATGAGTATATCCCACCTCAGTCGTTAGAAGATATGTGGGATATCGAAGGGCTGCAAGAGCGCTTGAAGAACGATTTTGATCTTGATGCGCCAATCAAGCAGTGGCTTGAAGAAGATGATAAGCTTTACGAAGAAGCGCTTCGTGAAAAAATCATCACTACGGCAGTTGAGGTGTACAAGCAGAAAGAAGAAGTGGTCGGTGCACAGGTACTACGCAACTTCGAGAAATCTGTCATGCTACAAACTCTCGACACGCTTTGGAAAGAGCACTTGGCGGCAATGGATCATCTTCGCCAAGGTATTCACTTACGTGGCTACGCGCAGAAGAACCCGAAACAAGAGTACAAACGCGAGTCGTTTGAACTATTTGAAGGTTTACTTGATGCATTGAAGTCTGATGTGATTACAATTCTTTCTAAAGTGCGTGTTCAGCAGCAAGAGGAAGTTGAGCGCATGGAAGCTCAACGTCGTGCGCAAGCAGAAGAAGCTGCTCGCCGTGCTCAAGCGCAGCATGCTGCCGCTGAAAACCAGTTGGCAGATGGCGATGAATCTTCTGAAGGGGCTCATCAGCCAATGGTTCGTGAAGAGCGTAAAGTTGGCCGTAACGAGCCTTGCCCATGTGGTAGTGGTAAGAAGTATAAGCAGTGCCACGGCAAAATCGCATAAGGTTTGATGAATCGTTGCTGTAACGCATAGCTTCATGCAAACTTATAAAACTAATTAAGAGTCGCTTAGGCGGCTCTTTTTGTATCTAATGGTTATCTAAGAAAAATAGTCAGCCACAATACGGGGCATGACAATGGATAGTAAATAGGAAGTCTGATGAAACGAATTCATATCGTGGCAGGTATTATCTTTAACCAAGATAAGTCACAGGTGTTTATTACAAAACGACCAGATGACAAGCATAAAGGCGGCTTTTGGGAGTTTCCAGGTGGCAAAGTTGAACCCGAAGAAAGTGTCGAGCAGGCCATGGTACGTGAGCTTGAGGAAGAAATTGGGATTGTGACTACTCAGCAACAACCATTTGAACATTTAGAGTTCGATTATCCAGAAAAATCTCTTAAGTTCGATTTCATTGCTGTGACTCAGTTTGATGGTCAACCCTATGGACGTGAAGGACAGGAGGGGTTATGGGTGAAAATCTCTGATTTGGCTCAATATGCGTTCCCTGAAGCGAATGTGCCAATTCTTGAGCGAGTGATTCGCGAGTATTCTTAGCTGGAAAAAGATACCCTCTAGCCAGCCTCTCATATTACTGTTAGTTTTAATCAATACGAACAAGAACACAAATTCGAAAATGGAGAAGATGCAATGGTACGTATTGCAATTGCAGGAGCAGCGGGCCGAATGGGTCGCAATTTGGTGAAAGCGACTTATTTAAATCCTCAGTCTGAAGTTGGAGCAGGATCAGAGCGTCCTGAGTCATCATTGGTTGGCGTCGACATTGGTGAACTTTGCGGAGAAGGAAAATTTGATGTCTTCCTGACCGATGATTTAGCAAAAGATATTGAACGTTTTGATGTCATCATCGACTTCACCGCGCCAGTAAGCACGTTGGCAAACCTAGAGCTTTGTAAGCAGCATGGGAAGAGCATTGTCATTGGTACAACCGGATTTACGGAACAAGAACGCGAAATTATTGACCAAATTGCTCAAGAGGTCCCTGTCGTGATGGCGCCGAATTATTCTGTTGGTGTGAACCTAGTCTTCAAGCTGTTGGAGAAAGCAGCAAAAGTGATGGGCGACTATTGTGATGTGGAAATCGTTGAAGCGCATCATCGCCATAAAGTCGATGCACCTTCTGGTACAGCTATTGGCATGGGCGAAGCGATTGCTGGAGCGATGGGTAATAAATTGAGCGACGTCGCAGTATATGCCCGTGAGGGGATTACTGGTGAGCGTACGAAAGACGAAATCGGTTTTGCTACCATTCGAGCTGGTGACATTATTGGTGAGCATACCGCTATGTTTGCTGATATTGGCGAGCGAGTTGAAATTACTCATAAAGCAACAGACCGCATGACATTTGCCAATGGTGCGGTGAAGGCGGCGGTGTGGCTAAACGGCAAGCAGCCAGGCTTCTACACCATGACCGATGTACTTGGACTCAATGACCTCTAAGTTCCGACTCTTTACCACTTCTTATCAAGAGTTGTTGTCAAAATAAATAATTATGCGTCGGGCTTGCCCGGCGCTTTTTGTATCTATTGATAACAGTGGTCGATATTAATGGTGTTATGTAGGATAAAAACTCTTATCTTTTGTTGTTATTGTTGGTCTTTGGTGTTCTTTTTGTGGTTAGTTGCTCAAAAAAAGCTGTTTTCTATGAGGGTGGATCGTTTGCTTAAAATGTTCAAGGAAAAGTGTGAACTCAAATATGCTCAAAAATCATCATTTCATAAAATTGTTACCTCTTCGTCTATAAATAATGACTAAACTTGATTTTTTGGCGCTCTAGAATCGTTTTTTGCTTTAACTGCTCTAAATGTTAGATTTCTTTTTAAGATTATATTGACACATATCAATCACCTCATTAGAATACCGCCAATTTGTCTAAATAACCTAAAAACGCTTTTTTATTGCGTGAAGGAAGGCAGATTTGCAGTTTAATTTATTATTTTTGCATTTTTATTCTGGAGGTTGTCTTGAGTAAATCAGCACTGTTAGTCCTAGAAGATGGGACAGTGTTCCACGGTGTTTCCATTGGAGCAGATGGTTCATCCGTTGGTGAAGTCGTTTTTAATACCTCGATGACGGGGTACCAAGAAATCCTCACTGATCCTTCCTATTCCCAACAGATCGTCACCCTTACTTATCCTCACATTGGCAATACCGGTACCAATACCGAAGACGAAGAATCTTCTTCAATCCACGCACAAGGCCTTGTGATTCGCGACCTTCCTCTTGTCGCTTCTAACTTCCGCAGTGAACAAACTCTTTCTGATTACCTTAAGTCGCAAAATATCGTCGGCATTGCTGATATCGATACGCGTAAACTTACGCGCATCCTGCGTGAGAAAGGTGCACAGAACGGTTGTATCGTTGCAGGTAACAACTTAGACGAGGCTTTAGCTCTGGCTAAAGCGAAAGAATTCCCTGGCCTAAAAGGTATGGACCTTGCGAAAGAAGTTACAACAAAAGAAGCGTATCAATGGAAACAAGGTTCGTGGACGCTTGAGGGTGGACTTCCTGAAGCGCAAGACGACAGCGAGTTGCCATATCACGTTGTTGCCTACGACTTCGGTGCGAAACGTAACATCCTGCGCATGCTTGTTGACCGAGGCTGCCGCCTAACGGTTGTACCTGCAGAAACAAGTGCAGAAGAAGTATTGGCTCTAAACCCAGATGGCGTTTTCCTATCAAACGGCCCTGGTGATCCAGAACCATGTACTTACGCCATTGAAGCAACAAAAGTATTCCTAGAAAAAGGCCTACCAATTTTTGGTATCTGTCTAGGTCACCAAATCCTAGCTTTGGCATCTGGTGCTAAGACAGTGAAGATGAAGTTTGGTCACCACGGTGCAAACCACCCGGTTAAAGACCTAGACCGCAACGTTGTTATGATTACGTCTCAGAACCATGGTTTCGCTGCTGATGAAGCGACACTACCTGAGAACCTACGAGCAACGCACGTGTCACTATTTGATGGCTCTCTACAAGGTATTCACCGTACAGATAAGCCAGCATTTAGCTTCCAAGGTCACCCGGAAGCAAGCCCAGGTCCACACGACGCGGCTCCGCTATTTGACCACTTTATCGAACTAATCAAACAACACAGCGCTTAATTCGGAGTAGTAGAGAATGCCAAAACGTACTGACTTAAAAAGTATTCTAATTCTAGGTGCAGGCCCGATTGTTATCGGTCAGGCATGTGAGTTTGACTACTCTGGTGCACAAGCATGTAAAGCACTGCGTGAAGAGGGTTACCGAGTTATCCTTGTAAACTCAAACCCAGCAACCATCATGACTGACCCAGACATGGCGGATGCAACTTACATCGAACCAATCCAGTGGGAAGTGGTTCGTAAGATCATCGAGAAAGAGCGCCCTGATGCAGTACTGCCAACAATGGGTGGTCAGACAGCTCTTAACTGTGCACTAGACCTAGAGAAACACGGCGTACTTGCAGAGTTCGGCGTAGAAATGATTGGTGCAACCGCTGACGCAATCGACAAAGCAGAAGACCGTTCTCGCTTCGATAAAGCGATGAAGTCAATCGGCCTTGAGTGTCCTCGCGCTGATACTGCGAAAACGATGGAAGAAGCATACGCCGTTCTTGATATGGTTGGCTTCCCTTGTATCATCCGTCCGTCGTTCACTATGGGTGGTACTGGTGGTGGTATCGCTTATAACAAAGAAGAGTTCGAAGAGATTTGTCGTCGTGGCCTGGACCTGTCGCCAACTAACGAGCTTCTTATCGATGAATCACTGATCGGTTGGAAAGAGTATGAGATGGAAGTGGTTCGTGACAAAGCGGACAACTGTATCATCGTATGTTCTATCGAAAACTTCGACCCAATGGGTATCCACACTGGTGACTCAATCACAGTAGCTCCAGCACAGACGCTAACGGACAAAGAGTATCAGTTGATGCGTAACGCATCTCTAGCGGTACTGCGCGAAATCGGTGTTGAGACAGGTGGCTCAAACGTACAGTTTGGTATTAACCCGAAAGATGGCCGCATGGTTATCATCGAGATGAACCCACGTGTATCTCGCTCTTCTGCTCTTGCTTCTAAGGCAACAGGTTTCCCAATTGCTAAGATTGCGGCGAAACTGGCAGTGGGCTTCACGCTTGATGAGCTACAAAATGATATCACGGGTGGTGCGACTCCGGCATCATTCGAACCAACCATCGACTACGTAGTGACTAAGATTCCTCGCTTTAACTTCGAGAAATTTGCAGGTGCTAACGACCGTCTGACGACTCAGATGAAGTCTGTGGGTGAGGTTATGGCTATCGGTCGTAACCAACAAGAATCTCTACAAAAAGCACTTCGTGGCCTTGAAGTTGGTGTGAATGGCTTTGATGAAATGGTTGATCTGGATGCGCCAGACGCGCTAACAACAATTCGTCACGAGTTAAAAGAAGCGGGTGCTGAGCGTATTTGGTACATCGCAGACGCATTCCGTGCTGGCATGTCTGTGGAAGGTGTATTTAACCTAACAGCAATTGACCGCTGGTTCCTAGTTCAAATCGAAGAGTTAGTTAACCTAGAAAACGAAGTAAAAGCGGGTGGTTTCGCAGGTCTAACTCAAGACGTTTTGCGCAAGATGAAGCGCAAAGGGTTCTCTGATGCTCGCCTATCTACAATCTTAGGTGTGTCTGAAAGTGAAATTCGCCGTCTACGCGACCAGTACGACATCCACCCAGTGTACAAACGCGTTGATACGTGTGCGGCTGAGTTCTCTTCTGACACGGCGTACATGTACTCATCTTACGATGAAGAGTGTGAAGCGCAGCCGACAGATAAAGACAAAATCATGGTTCTGGGCGGTGGTCCTAACCGTATCGGTCAAGGTATCGAGTTTGACTACTGTTGTGTACACGCTTCACTCGCACTGCGTGAAGATGGTTACGAAACCATCATGGTTAACTGTAACCCTGAGACAGTTTCCACTGATTACGACACTTCAGACCGTCTGTACTTTGAACCAGTAACTCTGGAAGATGTGCTTTCAATCGTCCGTGTTGAGAAGCCAAAAGGCGTTATCGTTCAATACGGTGGTCAAACGCCACTTAAACTGGCTCGTGCACTTGAAGCAGCAGGTGTGCCAATCATTGGTACTAGCCCGGATGCAATTGACCGCGCAGAAGACCGTGAGCGTTTCCAAGTTGCTGTTGACCGTTTAGGTCTTCTACAGCCAGAGAACGCAACGGTTACGACGCTAGAGCAAGCGGTTGAGAAATCAAAAGAAATTGGCTTCCCGTTGGTTGTTCGTCCTTCTTACGTTCTAGGTGGGCGTGCGATGGAAATCGTCTACGACGAGCAAGACCTACGTCGCTACTTCAACGAAGCAGTCAGTGTATCGAATGAGTCTCCAGTTCTTCTAGATAGCTTCCTTGATGATGCTGTAGAAGTCGACATCGATGCGATTTGTGACGGTGAGCGCGTAGTAATTGGCGGTATCATGGAGCACATCGAGCAAGCGGGTGTTCACTCAGGTGACTCAGCATGTTCTCTACCTGCTTACACGCTAAGCCAAGAAATCCAAGATGTGATGCGTGAGCAAGTTGAAAAGCTCGCTTTCGAATTGGGTGTACGCGGCCTAATGAACACTCAGTTTGCGGTTAAGAACAACAAGGTTTACCTAATCGAGGTTAACCCACGTGCTGCGCGTACCGTACCATTCGTATCTAAAGCAACGGGTGCACCACTAGCGAAAATCGCTGCACGTGTTATGGCGGGGCAATCTCTAGAGTCTCAGGGCTTTACGAAAGAAATCATCCCACCTTATTACTCAGTGAAAGAAGTGGTTCTGCCATTCAACAAGTTCCCAGGTGTTGACCCACTGTTGGGCCCAGAGATGCGCTCTACTGGTGAGGTTATGGGCGTTGGTGCAACGTTCGCAGAAGCTTACGCGAAAGCAGAGCTAGGTTGTGGCGCAGTTTACCCAGAAGGTGGTCGTGCACTACTGTCTGTTCGTGAAGGCGATAAGCAGCGTGTAGTTGACCTAGCATCTAAGCTCACTAAGCTTGGTTACCAGCTGGATGCAACGCACGGTACGGCAGTGATCCTAGGCGAAGCGGGCATTAACCCACGTCTAGTGAACAAGGTACATGAAGGTCGTCCACACATTCTTGACCGTATCAAGAACAACGAGTACACCTACATCGTAAACACGGCTGCTGGTCGTCAAGCGATTGAGGATTCAAAAGTACTACGTCGTGGTGCGCTGGCTGAGAAAGTGAACTACACAACAACCTTGAACGCTGCATTTGCTGTATGTATGGCTCACACTGCAGACGCGAAAACGTCAGTAACATCAGTACAAGAATTGCATGCAAAAGTTGCAGAGAACGAAGCAAAATAAAAATCAGTAGGCTCGCAACAGAGCTTATATGACAACCTCATTGCCCACTCATTTGAGTGGGCTTTTTTTGTGTTTAATGGTGAAAATTTGGAATGAATTAAAGTCTAATGTTTCTCTAAGGGAATTGTTAACTTGGTGGTATTTTGATGGGTAGCGATTGATAACTAATTGATTGAAAATGGAACTTACACTCGAAATACTGACGATTCTTTTCTTTGTTGCGACGGCCGCAGGCTTCATCGATGCGATGGCTGGTGGCGGTGGACTACTCACTTTGCCCGCACTTTTGGCGGCGGGCGTTCCACCGACTCAAGCTTTGGCAACGAACAAACTTCAAAGCTCATTCGGTAGTTTCTCTGCAAGCTGGTATTTTATCCGCAATGGTATTGTCAGCATTAAAGAGATGCGCCTTGCTATTGCCTGCACGTTTATTGGCTCAGCGGTGGGGGCTGAAGCTGTACAGTATATAGACGCGGGTGTACTGACGAGTCTGATCCCGATTCTACTGGTCGCTATTTCGCTCTACTTTCTGTTGATGCCTAAAACCAAGCAACACTCTGGTGAAGCGAAGGTTTCGGAAGCTATGTTTGCGTTCAGTGTTGGTGGTGGGGTGGGCTTTTATGATGGCTTCTTTGGTCCTGGAACTGGATCCATTTTTACGGTCTGTTTCGTCGCTTTGGGTCACTTCTCTTTGGTGGATGCAACGGCTCGAACCAAGGTGCTTAACTTTACGTCAAATATCGCTGCGTTACTCTTTTTCATACTCGCAGGTTTACCTGTGTGGGAGTTAGGTTTGGTAATGGCGATCGGCGGATTTATGGGGGCTCAGTTGGGCGCTAAGGTTGTCGTCACCAAAGGCCAACAATGGATTCGCCCTTTGGTGATTGCCATGTCTATGCTAATGGCGCTGAAGCTACTTTGGGAACAACATCAGCAATGGCTTCTGTCAGTGATTTGATTCGCGGATTTCGGTATGAGGACGGCCGCATACAGATATGAATTGGTCGATATAAAGGCGTGAGCTGTTCAAAATGAAAGCAGTATTCTGGTTCGATTTTCATCGCCTTGATTACTGACAGTGGAATGAGGGCAGGGGCGATGCCTGAGATCGCCAACTGAGTGGATGCAGTATAAGAGTCCATTTGCATCACAGGCTCTACATTGAGTTTACTCAGTATCTCCATTTGATAAGTGTTAGCTGGATTGCTGAGATCATTGGTGATGATGGTGTCAGGCATATGACGAATATGTTGCTTTGAAACGACATAAAATGGCTCGTCAATTAAATGAAATTGAAGCAGGCTTGGGTGTTTAGGTAGATAGCCAGCGCAAATGCCGATATGCGCTTTCCCTGATTGAACATGCTCAATGATTCTTGGCGTATGGTTTGTCGTCAGCGTGATATGCGGATCGAGCTCGACATAATTGCCTAGAATCGAGTGAAGGTAGCCTGCGACTAAGGTTTCAGAACAGTCTAAACGTAGCGGCGTTGAATCTGGAAGTGCTTGTTGTTCGTTGATAAGCCCTTGGAGTTCTTTAAATGTCGGGCTAATACTTTCGATAAGGTTGATGGCATCTTGAGTGAGTTGAATATTTCGACCCGCAGGCACAATCAGCTTTTTGCCCATTTTTTTCTCTAAATTGGCAATGCGTTTACTCACGGCTGATTGACTAATGTAAAGCAGACTGCCGGCTCGACTCATTGTTTTGGCTTTGCTTAATACAAGTAGAGTTTCGATGCCTTCCAGAAGCATAGTTGGTTACCCGTTCATTGAGATGCGGTTCATCAATGTAACTGATTTGCTGATGCTATGCATCATTGAAGAGAGTGACATGCTTAAATAAAAAAAACGGCGCCGAATGGCGCCGTCTGTGTATTCTTTACTCTAAAACTTATAGAGATTCAGTGAACGTACGTGCGATAACGTCACGTTGTTGCTCTTGAGTTAGAGAGTTGAAACGAACCGCATAGCCAGAAACGCGAATCGTTAGCTGTGGGTATTTCTCTGGGTTTGCAACTGCATCTTCTAGCGTTTCACGCTTAAGAACGTTTACGTTTAGGTGTTGACCACCTTCAATACGTGGAGCCGTTTCGATAGCAACTTCGCGGCTTTCGTAGTCACCGAGATCGTTGATCGCTACAACTTGGTCAGCTTCGAAGCCTGCGTTTGCTACGACACAACGTGCTTCGTTCTTTTCGCTATCAAGTAGCCAGATCGAGTTTAGTAGGTCATCGTTAGCTGCTTTAGTGATTTGAATACCTTGGATCATTACCGTCTCCTAGTCCACTTACGTGGTGTTATTGGTGTTAACTTTCGAATTTTGTTGAGCTACGTATTATATAGCGAATATCCCTTATGATAATATTGATTTAGGTCAAAAAACAACTAAAAACACTGTTTTTATGAAGGTTATTTTATTGTTCTAAATCAATAAACTCTTTAAAAACAATGTAGTTACAATAAATTTGATAATATAAAAAATAGTTAATAACTCAATTTGTAGTAAATTTACTACAAATTGAGTTTAAATGTTGACCTGTCGCCGAAAAAAAGCGGTAAATGGTTCGTATATTGAAAGTGTAAAGTGATTAAATGACAATGTTAAAAAGAGAGCTTGGAAGTAAGTTTATTGGAGCGCACGTTTCCGCTGCAGGCGGCGTTGATCAGGCTCCGCTCAGAGCAAGTGAGATCGGTGCAAATGCGTTTGCACTGTTTACCAAAAATCAGCGCCAATGGGCAGCGAAGCCATTGGAGCCCAAAATCATTCAAGCATTTAAGGCGAACTGTAAACGCTTGGGGTTCGGCGCAGGGCAGATTTTACCTCACGACTCCTATTTGATTAATTTAGGTGCCCCTGAAGATGATAAGCTCGAGAAATCGCGCGCAGCGTTTATCGATGAAATGAAACGCTGTCATTTGTTAGGACTGACTTTGCTTAATTTCCATCCTGGGAGTCATTTAAAGAAAATTTCGGAACAAGATTGCCTCTCGAGAATTGCCGAGTCCATCAACCTTGCCCACAAAGCGGTACCTGAAGTGATTGCGGTGATCGAAAATACGGCAGGGCAGGGAACCAACCTAGGTTGGCGGTTTGAGCATTTGGCACAAATCATTGATCAAGTAGAAGATAAATCTCGTGTCGGTGTCTGTATTGATACGTGCCACACTTTCGCAGCTGGCTATGACTTAAGGGATTTTGACGCTTGTGAGGCCACCTTTGCTGAGTTTGATCGCATTGTTGGTATGCACTATTTACGCGCAATGCACATCAATGACTCAAAAGTTGCCTTGGGCGGCAAAGTTGACAGGCATCACGCACTCGGTAAAGGCGAGATTGGTTGGGATTGTTTTGAGTATATCTCCAAAGCCCCCAGATTTGATGGTATCCCTTTGATTTTAGAAACGATCGAACCTGAACTTTGGCCGCAGGAGATTCAATCAATGCGGCAATTTCACCTTCAATCGATAGCTGATTCCACTTTATAGTGAGAAGGTGGCACCATTCTTTCATAGCGTAGTCTGTGTTTTACCAATGAGGGTGCCACTATGCCTTTTACCTCTTATCATATTCCTGTTCGTGTTGTTCGACTACCAGCGCCTAATCGTCATATTACTGGACAGGGGCATTATCGTACGCCACAGAAAAAGTAGTTATCACAGTCATTAACTCCTTTGTTCCTTCTTCTATATTTGCGACAATTTGTGCGACTTAAATAGAAGAAGGAACGGGATATGACTCAGTCATTAACTTGGCATGATGTTATCGGCAAAGAAAAGCAGCAAGCCTACTTTCAAGACACATTGAGTTTTGTTGAGGCAGAGCGTCAATCAGGTAAGGTCGTCTTTCCTCCGGCGCAAGATGTCTTTAATGCCTTCCGCGCCACTGAGTTTGGTGACGTGAAAGTGGTGATCCTTGGTCAAGACCCTTACCACGGACCAAACCAAGCGCATGGTCTCTGTTTCTCCGTGTTACCTGGTGTCAAAACGCCGCCTTCTCTTGTCAATATGTATAAAGAGCTCGCACAAGATATTGAAGGCTTCCAAATTCCTCAGCACGGCTATTTACAAAGTTGGGCTGAGCAAGGCGTGCTTTTATTGAATACCGTGTTAACGGTTGAGCAAGGTAAGGCGCATTCGCATTCTAAATCGGGCTGGGAAACATTCACAGACCGAGTGATTGAAGCGATCAATCAGCATCAATCCGGCGTTGTCTTTTTATTGTGGGGGGCTCATGCTCAGAAAAAAGGCCGTTTTATCGATCGAGATAAGCATCATGTGCTAGTTGGGCCGCATCCTTCTCCACTGTCGGCACACCGAGGTTTTTTCGGATGCCGGCATTTTTCACAAACCAATGTGCTATTAGCTCAACAGGGCAAATCTGTCATTGATTGGCACCTGCCACTAGAGGTCGAATTGTCATAACCACTTGCTCTGCTTAAAATTCGAACAGCGTCAAAGTGTCATCAAACCATCTGCTATACACTTATAATAAGTAAGTGTAAGGAGAGCGCTATGATGATTGAAAGGATAAGAAGAGAGCACGGCTACATGGTTCGTTTGTTGGCCGTTCTCAAGCAAAAGATGGCTCAACTTGAAAACGAGCAAGCGATAAATTATTCCTTGCTGTACGAGATAGTTGCCTATCTTGCGGAGCATTCAGAGCGGGTTCATCACCCTAAAGAAGACATTATTTATCAATATTATCTCGATAAATTTGGTCATCTTGAATCCATTGAAAATTTGGAAGCCGAACATAAACAACTCTCTGAGAAGACTCACGAGTTTTTGGCGACTGTTGAGATGATTTTGCAAGACGCGGTAGTACCACAAGATATATTCTTGGAGCAACTGAAAGACTTTATCGGCTCTCAGTATCAACACCTAGATATGGAAGAGCGATCAGTTCTGCCGATAATCCTGAGAAACTTTACGGTCAAAGATTGGCAAGCGGTTGAGGCAATGTGGAGTGTCAATGAAGACGATCCGGTGTTTGGTGAGACGATTGCAGAGCAATATCAGCAACTGGCGAGTCGCGTAAGGCAGAACGAAACAGAAGCTTTGTAATAGCGTAGAAACAAAAAAAGAGGCATTGCGCCTCTTTTTTTAGAATTCTAAATCTGCAGAGTCTTCAAAGCCGATATCCATTTCTTTGAGTTCTCTTTGTAGGCGTTGCCTATCTTTAATTGCCTCTATTTCTCGCCATTTGCGTTTTACCGGTTTTGAACGTGTCGCACGCGCTTTTGGTAAACCCATTTCCATCATTTCTTCAAAGTTTAAGCCATCCATAAGCTACCTCTTTTTTAAATTATTACTCTTTGAAGGGGTACTATCTAAATACCATTCTCACTGAAGCGTATCTTTGATTCGTTTCTCATTTGTTACGATTCAATGAAGATTTCCTAAAAAATCTGACATCGGCTCACACTATTTTCCGTATGGTGTGGTTTTTTTTTGTGCAAACGAGTTAACGAAAACGATTAAATTCTCAAAATATGATTGTTAATCTCGTGTTTAAAAAAAGAGCATTTTTCGCCAATGTGCAAAGAGTTGCTTTACGTGCAAAAAATGACGTCTAAGCGACGAAATATCACATGAGCGAGATTTTATGCGAGACCTTGGTGGGTAAGGGGTGCGACCAGCATGTCAGAAAGAGGTTCTTTGTTGGGGCGGAATATCTGTTATGTTGTTAATAAATTATGTTGATGTTCTGGTTTTGTGTTTCTAGTGTTCTCTCTTGTGTTAATTATTGGTGATTTTATAGTGAAAAATAACATAAAGATGATATTGGTTGCATATTGATTTTTGCGAGCCTTCGCTGCATTATCCGCCCGTCAAAAAATACGCTGATACGTAAAATGGAAGCATGAGGCGAGTTTTACAGGTCTAAACTGCATAATTAAACAACAATGCACTAAGCTATCTTGACACTTAGTCAGGCAGTTAGATGGATGGCAGGGACGCGATGATCAGCGAAATCTCACTATGAGGAACTTATGACAGATTTAATCAATTTGATGAATGACCTACTTTGGGGTTCCATTCTCGTTTACCTTCTTGTCGGAGTTGGAATTTACTTCACTGTCCGTTTGGGATTCATCCAGTTTCGCCACTTTGGCCACATGTTTTCTGTTCTGAAGAACAGTCGTAAAGCAGACAAAGCTGGTATCTCATCTTTCCAAGCGCTTTGTACTAGTCTTGCTGCTCGTGTTGGTACCGGTAACATGGCTGGTGTTGCGGTTGCCCTAACCGCTGGTGGTCCTGGCGCGATTTTCTGGATGTGGCTAATTGCGATGCTCGGTATGGCAACTTCGTTTGCTGAGAGTACCTTAGCACAGCTATACAAAACCAAGGATGATGACGGAAACTACCGTGGCGGTCCTGCGTATTACATGGAAAAAGGCCTAGGTATGCGTTGGATGGGCGTACTGTTCTCAGTATTCCTAATTATCGCTTTTGGTCTTGTATTTAATGCGGTGCAGGCGAACTCAATTGCCAACGCGATGCACAATGCGTTCGGCTGGGAAGATACATATGTTGGTATCTTCGTTGTTCTGCTTTCGTCGGTGGTTATTTTTGGTGGCATTAAGCGTATCGCGCGTGTGGCTGAGTTAGTTGTTCCAATCATGGCGCTTGCTTACTTACTGCTTGCTCTATTCGTAATGATGATGAACATCGAAAAGTTACCGGACATCTTAGTGCTTATCTTTAAGAGCGCATTCGGCCTGCAAGAAGCGGCTGCAGGTGGTCTGGGTTACGCAATTGCGCAAGCGATGATCAACGGCATTAAGCGTGGTCTATTCTCGAACGAAGCAGGTATGGGTTCTGCGCCAAACGCAGCTGCGTCGGCAACGCCTTATCCTCCGCACCCAGCGTCTCAAGGTTACGTGCAAATGCTTGGTGTGTTTATGGACACCATCGTGATTTGTTCGGCGACGGTTGCGATTATCTTGATGTCAGGTGAGTACGTACCACACGGTGAAGTGACAGGTATCGAGCTAACTCAAACAGCCTTAAGCTCTCAGGTTGGCGAGTGGGGTGGTATCTTTGTTGCGGTTGCGATTTTCTTCTTCGCATTTACCTCAATCATTGCTAACTACTCTTACGCAGAAACGAACCTGATCTTCCTTGAGCATAACCACAAAGCGGGTCTTGGAATCTTCCGTGTGATTGTTCTTGGTATGGTTATGTTTGGTGCGGTTGCCTCGCTGCCAGTTGTTTGGGCGTTAGCAGACGTATCAATGGGCTTAATGGCGATTGTTAACTTAGTGGCGATCATCCTACTGTCTGGTATCGTGATTAAGCTAGCAAAAGACTACAACCGTCAGCTTGATGAAGGTAAAGTGCCGACATTTGATTCGAACGATTTCCCGGAACTGAAGTCTCAGCTTGAAGATGGGATCTGGGATCAAAGCAAGAAAGATTAATCGTTCACTATAGCGTTTACCTATTAATACGATTCAAAAAGCCATGCAGACAATGTGTGGCTTTTTTTGTACCCTAAACGTTATAAATAATAGAGAAGGGTTAAGTAAAGTCATGTTAATTGTCGTATCACCTGCGAAAACGTTAGATTATGAATCTCCTCTTGCGACAGAGACGTTCACTCAGCCTGAGTTGATTGATTACTCAAAAGAGCTGATCGAGGTTTGTCGTAAACTGACGCCGGCAGATGTGGCGAGCTTGATGAAAGTCAGCGACAAGATTGCCGATTTGAATGTTGGTCGCTTTCAAGAGTGGAGTGAAGAGTTCACCACGGACAACGCTCGACAAGCTATCTTGGCGTTCAAAGGGGATGTGTACACGGGGTTAGATGCAGAATCTTTGACTGAGGCGGATTTTGAGTATGCCCAGAAACATCTTCGTATGTTGTCCGGCCTATACGGATTGCTAAAGCCGCTGGACTTGATGCAGCCATATCGCCTCGAGATGGGAACTAAGCTAGCGAATGATAAAGGCACGAACTTGTATCAGTTTTGGGGTAACGTCATTACTGATAAACTGAATGAGGCGATTGCCGCACAAGGTGATAATGTTCTCATTAACTTAGCGTCCAACGAATACTTCAAAGCGGTAAAACCAAAAGCGTTAGATGCGCAGGTGATTACGCCTATCTTCAAAGATTGTAAGAATGGTCAGTACAAAGTGATCAGCTTTTATGCGAAGAAGGCTCGCGGCATGATGGCGCGCTACATTATTGAAAATCGTATCTCGAGTGTCGCACAGCTTACCAAGTTTGATGTAGCCGGCTATTACTTCGTGGAAGAAGAGTCAACGCCAACAGAATTGGTCTTCAAACGCGAAGAACAATAATCAAGGAGTCAGGCATGCTGGGATGGATTAAGCGTTTGGTAGCAAAATATGATGCTTGGTGTTTGTCGATGGGGCTAACACCTGAAAACAAGCGGAGCTGCGTTCCATATCGACGCGATCCAAACAGCCAAGACAAGACTTGTGATAAGGCGCAGTAACCATGCGCCTTTTTGATACTCATTGCCACTTCGACTTTGAACCATTCGCCGACAACTTTTCTGACAATCTCGCCCAGGCAAACCAGTGCGGCGTAGAACGCTTTGTTATTCCCACAGTGGGTCCACAAAACTGGCAAGAAGTAGAAGCCTTATCTTCTCAGTTTCACGGCGTTTATCATGCACTAGGCTTACACCCTTATTTTCTGACTGATGAAAGCGGTGATTACCTTATTGAGCTAGAAAATCGGCTTCGGACCCGAACGGAGTTCTGTGTTGCCGTTGGTGAATGTGGCTTAGATGGACTTGTTAATATCAGCGCCGCTGAGCAGGAACACATTTTTATCGCTCAGGTGAAATTGGCAACATTATTTCAACTTCCTCTGATTCTCCACAGCAGAAAAACGCACAACCGAACTCTACAAATATTGAAGCAGTGTCGTTTCCAATTTGGTGGTGTTTTACACGGCTTTTCGGGCAGTTATCAGCAAGCGATGCAGTTTATAGAGCTGGGATTTTATATCGGTGTTGGTGGTGTAATTACTTACCCGAGAGCGAACAAAACGAGGCAAACTGTGGCTCAGTTGCCCGTTGAGAAATTGGTCCTTGAGACTGATGCACCCGACATGCCACTAAATGGACACCAGGGCAAGGCCAATCATCCGAAGATGATAGGTGAAATAGTGTCCTGTCTCGCATCGTTAAAAGGAATGTCAGAGCAAACGATTGCTGAAAACGTTTGGAAAAATAGCAATTCGGCGTTCGGTATTTGTGAATAAATTCTAAATAAAATGTGTTTTTAGTGATTACCCAGGGAATGAATGGTGATCTTGTTCACGTAAATGAGTGAACGCATGATGAATCTTCGCAGAAACTGTGAGGATGGCATTACTTTATCAATGGACGGATGAGTATAATTGCCTCCGCTTTTGAGCTCCATTTTGTAACACGCCAACAAATAACATATAAGGAAGTCATAAACTATGAGCCTGTTTATGAGCCTAGTCGGCATGGCAGTATTGCTAGGAATTGCATTACTACTGTCAGATAACCGCAAAGCTATCAATCTAAGAACTGTGGGTGGCGCTTTTGCTATCCAATTCATCATCGGTGGTTTCGTTCTGTACGTACCATGGGGTCGTGATCTTCTAGCTGGTTTCTCAGCTGGTGTACAAAACGTGATCGACTACGGTAAAGACGGTACTGGTTTCCTATTCGGCAGCCTAGTTAACTTCTCAGTTGACGGTATCGGTTTCATCTTTGCTTTCCAAGTACTACCAACGCTAATCTTCTTCTCTGCGCTAATTTCTGTACTTTACTACATCGGTGTGATGCAGTGGGTTATCAAGATTCTTGGTGGCGGTCTACAAAAAGCACTAGGTACTTCACGTGCCGAGTCAATGTCTGCAGCAGCTAACATCTTCGTAGGTCAAACAGAAGCTCCACTAGTGGTTCGTCCGTTTGTTCCTAAAATGACTCAATCTGAGCTATTTGCAGTAATGTGTGGTGGTCTTGCGTCTGTAGCTGGTGGTGTACTAGCGGGTTACGCATCTATGGGTGTACCTCTAGAGTACCTTGTAGCAGCATCATTCATGGCAGCACCAGGTGGTCTACTATTCGCTAAAATCATCAAACCAGAAGTTGATACTCCAGAAGAAGATCTAGGTGCTGACATCGACGGTGGTGATGACAAGCCTGCTAACGTTATCGATGCTGCAGCTGGCGGTGCGTCAGTTGGTCTACAACTAGCGCTAAACGTTGGTGCAATGCTACTAGCATTCATCGGTCTAATCGCTCTTATCAACGGTATCCTAGGTGGCGTTGGCGGTTGGTTCGGTATGGAAAACCTAACTCTAGAACTTCTTCTAGGTTGGTTGTTCGCACCTCTAGCATTCCTAATCGGTGTTCCATGGGCTGAAGCAACATTTGCTGGTTCATTCATCGGTCAGAAACTGGTTGTTAACGAATTCGTAGCGTACCTAAACTTCGTACCTTACGTTGGTGATGCAGCACAAGTTGTTCCAGCAACAGGTGCGGTAATGTCTGAGAAGACTCAAGCTATCATCGCATTCGCTCTATGTGGTTTCGCAAACCTTTCTTCTATCGCGATTCTACTAGGTGGTCTAGGTGGCCTAGCGCCAAACCGTCGTCACGACATCGCTCGTATGGGTGTTAAAGCGGTTTGTGCTGGTACGCTATCTAACCTAATGGCGGCGACAATCGCTGGCTTCTTCCTATCTTTCTAATTAAGTAGATAGATTATATAGACGCCGTTTTATAAAGCCCCGTAGCAAGTTTCTTGCTGCGGGGCTTTTTGTTTTTCTGTACCTAGCTGCAGTAAAACAATCTCAAGGTTATAAAACGCCTTGAGCGCGACACTCTTAGTCAGTTGAGTGTCCAGTTGGATAAGGTTTGCCGATGCACTGAATCGAGCAAACGTTAACCAACGACTTTTTTGAGATACAAACCGTTTGCGCTCTATGAGCCACTACAGTTTTGCGACAAATATCTATAATGTATATATCTATAGAAAGTAGGACTTAACTTATGAATGAAGTTATCCTCGCAACCCTTGCTGGGTTTGTTGTCGGAATCCTGTTTTCCGCCATCAAGTTGCCAATACCTGCTCCACCTGTGTTATCAGGAATCATGGGCATTGTCGGTGTTTACTTAGGTGGCATAACTTATCAATGGATTATTGAGAAGTTTTTTAGCTAGCGCTACTGAGTACAAGGAGTATGATGAGCGTTGGTTGCAGCATGTCTGCATACACGTTAGACACTTCAATCGCAGATTGTTGTGCCATAGACCAAACTGGTACTGTGCGGTGACAAGGATAGCAATTAGGGGTCAATTCGCTGTTTACCCCTGAGTCTTCAAGGAACCAAGTCCGTTCATTAATGACTGCAAAGCTAGCTTGATTAGAGTCGAAATCATCAAGCTGGGCAGTAAAATTTTTGAATATTGATCGGAGATAGAAATGAGCGATTTAAAAGCAGCAGCACTACGTGCACTTAAACTAATGGACCTAACTACGCTGAATGATGACGATACTGACGCGAAAGTTATTTCACTATGTCATGACGCAAAATCAGCAGTAGGTAACACAGCTGCAATCTGTATTTACCCTCGCTTTATTCCTATTGCTAAGAAGACACTTCGTGAGCAAGGTACACCAGAAGTTCGCATCGCGACTGTAACTAACTTCCCACACGGTAACGACGACATCGAAATCGCCGTTGCTGAGACAAAAGCGGCAGTGGCTTACGGTGCAGATGAAGTAGACGTCGTATTCCCTTACCGTGCCCTAATGGCAGGTAACGAAGAAGTTGGCTTCGAGCTAGTGAAGCAATGTAAAGAAGCGTGTGGTGACATTCTTCTTAAAGTGATCATCGAAACCGGTGAGCTAAAAGAAGAGGCACTTATCAAGAAAGCTTCTGAAATCTGTATCAAAGCAGGTGCAGACTTCATTAAAACTTCAACGGGTAAAGTGCCAGTAAACGCTACACCAGAATACGCTCGCATGATGCTTGAAGTGATTCGCGATATGGGCGTTGCAGAAACAGTTGGTTTCAAACCAGCAGGTGGCGTGCGTACAGCTGAAGATGCACAAGCGTACTTGGCAATGGCTGATGAAATCCTAGGTGATAACTGGGTTGATGCACGTCACTACCGTTTCGGTGCGTCAAGCCTGCTAACTAACCTACTTAATACATTAGAAGTGACAGACGAGACTGCTGATCCAGCAGCTTACTAATTCTCTCGTTCGAGAGTAGATAAAAATAAAGTCTGTTTGGTGGAGTAGTGATTCGCTGCTCCACATTACCTCTTTACCTTACAACCTTGCTGCTCAAAGCATGGGAGGATCTAATGTACTTACCTCAAGAAATTATTCGTAAAAAACGCGACGGCGAAGTTCTAACAGCCGAAGAAATCAACTTCTTCATTCAAGGTGTTGCAAACAATTCTGTATCTGAAGGTCAGATCGCAGCGTTTGCGATGGCAATCTTTTTCAACGAAATGACAATGCCTGAGCGTATCGCACTAACGTGTGCAATGCGTGACTCTGGCATGGTGATTGATTGGAGCCACAAAGAGTTTGGCGGTCCTATCGTTGATAAACACTCAACAGGTGGTGTGGGCGACGTAACATCTCTAATGCTTGGCCCTATGGTGGCGGCATGTGGCGGTTTTGTTCCTATGATCTCTGGTCGTGGTCTTGGTCACACTGGCGGTACGCTAGACAAGCTTGAGTCCATTCCAGGCTACAACATCACACCTACCAACGAAGTATTCGGTGATGTGACCAAAGACGCAGGCGTGGCAATTATCGGCCAAACTGGTGACTTAGCGCCAGCGGATAAGCGCGTATACGCAACACGTGATATCACTGCGACAGTCGATAACATCTCGCTAATCACAGCGTCAATCTTGTCTAAGAAGCTGGCAGCGGGTCTTGAGTCTCTAGTCATGGACGTAAAAGTGGGTTCTGGTGCGTTTATGCCAACTTACGAAGCCTCTGAAGAGCTAGCAAAATCGATCGTAGCAGTAGCAAACGGCGCTGGCACCAAGACAACCGCTATTCTTACTGACATGAACCAAGTACTGGCTTCTTCAGCGGGCAACGCAGTAGAAGTTCGTGAAGCTGTTCAGTTCCTAACCGGTGAATACCGCAACCCTCGTCTTCTAGAAGTAACCATGGCGTCATGTGCGGAAATGCTGGTTCTTGGCAAGCTGGCTGAGAATACGGAAGACGCGCGTAACAAACTGATGGCAGTTCTGGATAACGGTAAAGCGGCAGAATGCTTCGGTAAGATGGTTGCAGGCCTTGGTGGCCCAGCCGATTTCGTTGAAAACTACGATAACTACCTAGAAAAAGCAGAGATCATCAAGCCAGTTTACGCTGATGAGTCAGGTGTGGTTTCTGCTATGGATACTCGTGCGATCGGTATGGCTGTTGTGGCTATGGGTGGTGGTCGCCGCGTAGCAACCGACGAAATTGACTACGCTGTTGGTTTTGATGGCTTTATTCGCTTGGGTGAACAAGCGTCTAGTGACAAGCCTTTAGCGGTTATCCACGCTCGTAATGAAGAGCAGTGGCAAGAAGCGGCTAACGCACTGAAAGCGGCGATTACAATCGGTGGTGAATATACGCCAACGCCAGAAGTGTACCGTCAGATTCGCGCAGAAGATCTTTAAACTCTTCATATTTGAACTTGCAGCGGCGTTAACTGCGCTCGCTCACCCCAGTCACATAGACGAGCTATGCTCAGGGGATTCACTTGCTTGTTGCCTTGCTGCAAGTCCAACTATTTAGAGTTGAATTACTATTATTATTAGATTGGTCGATTGAGCATTTGCTCTCGGCCAGTTATAGGAAGAGAGCAATGAAAAGAGCATTTATTTTAGTCTTAGACTCATTTGGTATTGGCGCAACGGCTGATGCGAAAGATTTTGGTGATGTGGGTTCAGACACGCTAGGTCATATCGCTGAGCAGTGTGACAAAGGCTTGGCTGACAACGCGGATCGTAGCGGCGCACTTAAGCTACCTAACCTATCTAAACTGGGTCTTGCGATGGCGCACAAAGAGTCAACAGGTAGCTTTGCACCTGGCCTTGACGCTGACGCGGAAATTATTGGTGCTTACGGCCACGCGGCTGAGCTTTCTTCTGGTAAAGATACTCCATCAGGCCACTGGGAAATTGCAGGCGTGCCTGTTTTGTTCGACTGGGGCTACTTTACTGATAAAGAAAACAGCTTCCCGAAAGAGCTGACAGACCGCATTCTTGAGCGTGCAGGTCTTGATGGCTTCCTAGGCAACTGCCATGCGTCGGGCACACAAGTTCTTGATGACTTGGGTGAAGAACACATGAAGACTGGTCAGCCAATTTTCTATACTTCTGCTGACTCTGTATTCCAAATTGCGTGTCATGAAGAAACGTTTGGTTTAGACCGCCTATTAGAGCTATGCCAAATCGCTCGTGAAGAGCTTGAAGAGTACAACATTGGTCGTGTTATCGCTCGTCCATTCATCGGCCCAGGTAAAGGCCAGTTTGAACGTACAGGTAACCGTCGTGACCTATCCGTTGAGCCGCCATCAGCAACGATTCTTCAAAAACTAGTTGATGAGAAGGGTGGTGAAGTTCACTCAATCGGTAAGATCTCTGATATTTATGCTGGCTGTGGTATCACTAAGAAGACCAAAGCAACAGGCATTCCTGCACTATTTGATGCAACAAAAGATGCCATCAAAGAAGCGGGTGACAATACTATCGTATTCACAAACTTCGTTGATTTCGACTCAGCTTACGGCCACCGCCGCGATGTTGCGGGCTACGCTGCAGCGTTAGAGTACTTTGATGGGCGTATCCATGAAGTCATGGAGCTGATGGAAGAAGATGATCTGCTAATTCTTACTGCTGACCACGGTTGTGACCCTACATGGCCAGGTACAGACCACACTCGTGAGCATATTCCAGTGATTGTTTACGGCGCTAAAGTACCAGCGGGCTCTTTAGGTCTTCGTGATACGTTTGCTGATATTGGTCAGACGTTAGCAAGCCATTTTGGTACCTCACCAATGGATTACGGTAAAAACTTCCTGTAATTCTAATTCGTTACTATCAATAGAGGGCATGTCCCTCTATTGTTTTGTTTATCGCTTACTTATATCCGATTAAGAAAAGGAAATGAAATCATGGCAACTCCACATATCAACGCAGAAATGGGTGCATTCGCTGATGTCGTTTTAATGCCGGGTGATCCACTACGTGCGAAATACATTGCAGAAACGTTCCTGGAAGATGTTGTACAGGTATGTGACGTACGCAACATGTACGGTTTCACGGGTACTTACAAAGGCCGTAAGGTATCAGTAATGGGCCACGGTATGGGTATTCCATCGTGTTCAATTTACGCGACTGAGCTTATTAAAGACTTCGGCGTGAAGAAGATCATCCGTGTCGGTAGCTGTGGTGCGGTGAGTGAAGATATTAAAGTGCGCGACGTTGTGATTGGCATGGGTGCGTGTACGGATTCTAAAGTAAACCGCATTCGTTTCAAAGGTCATGACTTTGCGGCTATCGCAGACTACAAAATGGTTCGCGCGGCAGAAGATGCAGCGAAAGCTCGTGGTATTGAAGTGAAAGTGGGTAACCTGTTCTCGGCAGAATTGTTCTACACGCCAAATCCAGAAATGTTCGACGTAATGGATAAGTACGGCATCGTAGGCGTAGAGATGGAAGCGGCGGGCATCTACGGCGTATGTGCAGAGTATGGCGCTAAAGCTTTGACTATTTGTACGGTTTCAGACCACATCAAAACAGGCGAGCAAACCACGTCAGATGAGCGTCAAACAACGTTCAACGATATGATGATCATCGCGCTAGATTCTGTGTTGTTAGGTGATGCAGAATAATCAAGCTGACTGAGGGAGAGCTCCTTACCTTGATTCCCGACGATTTAATCAAACAGGGTTGGCATTATGCCAACCCTGTTTTGTTTCTACTGCATATCTTTGAGCAGTAAGTTTTCGCTTTTCGACTTGGGTTTACGACGAATCACAATAGCTAGCAGCAAGCCTGCGATAAAGCTCATTCCCACCATGGTGTACATGTAGCGATCACTTTTTCTGTAGTAGTGATCAGAAAAGGCAGTTACACGGCCGGTCTCAAAGGTGATGCGAACAAAGCCCAGGACGACGTTATCGCGAATAATGGGTTCGACTAACTGCTGCTTACCAATACGAGCTGTTTCAAGTGGAGTATCTAAGCCTAGGATCTGACGTACAGACTTGGCACTCTCACTTGAGGCGAGACGAATCCCTTCAGCGTCATAGATTGCGGCGTCATACACAAGTGCATCTTTAGCTAACTGGTTAGTCAACTTAAGCAAGCGCTCTTGGTCTTGAGCGACGATCATATCGCCAGCAGATAGAGAGGCTTGGGAAATCAAAATTTGGGTGAGAGTCTCCAACTGATTCTGTTGGATCTGCTCGTTCCCTTTGGTGATCTTGACGCTATTTACGCCAATAATTGCAACCATTGCCACCAAACAGAGGATGGCAAGTGCTCGTATTGCGTTTCGAAATGAAAACAGAGATGAGTCCATTTGGCACCAAAATATCCATTAAATAAGCGGATCAACATATTGAGACTTGCGCTTTCAAATTGCAATAGGTTAACGTGTTGCAAGGTTTAATAAGGATTCTAAACATGGACAGGTTTAATACATTACCCATTCGTCGTCACATTCCTCTTATCAATCGCTTACCAGAAACTCGCCTTTCTACACGGTTTGATAAAGCCAATGCAGGTTGGGTTGTCTACAGTACACACCTTTCTGCAGCAAGCTTTGAAGATATAGACTTCTTCACTGGATTCTACAATTCTGTGGTCGATGTCTGGAAAGTCGGTCAGTATGAAGTTGCCTTGATGGAAGGTCAGTTGACGCCGGAGCATGAAGAGATTCTCCAAGCATTAGAGCTGGATTATGCTCGACTGCAAGACATTCCGGATCTATCCAAGCCAGGTTTGGTTGTATTCGACATGGATTCAACCGCGATTCAAATTGAGTGTATTGATGAAATTGCCAAGCTTGCCGGTGTTGGGGAAGAAGTGGCCGAAGTAACCGAACGCGCGATGCAGGGGGAGCTTGATTTTGAACAAAGTCTTCGCCAGCGTGTGGGCAAACTGGCTGGCGCAGATGAAGCGATTTTGGAGCAAGTTCGTTCTGTTTTACCACTGATGCCTGACTTGCCGGAGCTGATTCAAACGCTTAAACGTTTCGGTTGGAAAACTGCGATTGCTTCCGGTGGATTCACTTACTTTTCAGATCATCTTCAAGAGATGCTTTCACTGGATCACGCTCAGTCAAATCAGTTGGAGATCGTCGATGGCAAGTTGACGGGTAACGTGATTGGTGAGGTGGTGAGTGCGCAAACCAAAGCCGACATTCTTGTTCAACTGGCAGAGCAATACGACATCGAGCCACACAATACGATTGCCGTCGGTGATGGTGCCAATGATTTAACCATGATGGCGGCTGCGGGTTTAGGCGTTGCTTACCACGCGAAACCAAAGGTTGAACAGCAGGCTCAAACGGCGATCCGTTATCATGGTTTAGGAGGGCTGATCTGCGTATTATCTGCGATATTGGTCAAGCAAAAGCGAGTAAGCTTCTCTCCACTCAAATAAACAAAAAGGCGAGGAAATCCTCGCCTTTTTCTATTGAGTCAGTTCAAGTCTTATTAAGATCTCTTCTGTAATGTCGGTGAGTTCACCGTAACCAATAATGCCGTTAATTTCTTTTTCTAAGTTGCGTGCTTTGTGCAAGCTAATTTGGGCGAGCTCTTCCAAATCTTTGCGCACTAATGCGGTCATTGGATCAAATACAGGGGCGCCACAAATTCTGATCGCATAAAACTCACCAATATTCTGCGCATTCTTGATGAACTTTATCCGCTCCTTGATTCCACTGAAATCACTTAACAGCTTCGACTCAACAGATTGAATACGGGTCCCAAATTTGACGGCGCTTAAGTAGAGCTCGTGATATTGGGGCTCGGCACCTTCAATGTGCTTCATGGGTTCTGCCAGCAGCGTAGCAGAACGCCCCTTGTATATCGGCTCTAGTGAATAACTTTGTCCGTTGCCCAGTTTTGCAAACAGCGTTAAATAGGCAGGGATTGGGTAGTGTACCCCTATCACTTTTGGCCTCATGTTGCTGCCTTTCTTCTCGACAAAGACCGGAGCGCTTACCGCTTTGTCGAGCAAAATATCATGCAGTCCTTCCAACAAATTATTGCTTGGCAACAGCTCTTTTTTCGCTATCAACTTTTCTTGGTTGTGAGATATCAATTTGCCAAAGAACGCAATGACTCGCATGGTCTGGCTCTCTTCAATTATCGCAAGTTGAAGCTGCTTGCCACCTGGACTAATACGGATAACCTTATAAGGCACAGCATCAAGCGGCAGTTTTTTATCATAGAGCTGAAGTTCTTTGAAGTTGATATTACACAGCTCGCCCGCTTTCATTCGGCTAGGCTCTGCAAGTTGAATGCTCGCCCCATGCTTTGATAGATCTAACGTTGCGCCTTGAAGTTTCTCGCCATTTTCGCTGGTGAGCTCTACTGGCGACTTAAATTGGTACCTTGGCTCTTTTCGACGAGACTTAGCATCAAAGTACAAACAAATCGGGTTATAGCTAGGATTACGAGCGTGGCGAAATGGATTTAATTCGCTGCTTGGAAGTCGAGGCTTGTCAGTGAGTAAATAATCTTGGCGACTACGATGATCGGATATCTCTTGCAGCATGCCACAATGGGTTAGGCAGTTAGGTTCTAACCCCAGTTCGGTGGAATGAGCCGATAGCTCTTGACGTTCCTCTTCCGATAGCTCAAAAACGGACAAACGGAACGCTTTCCAACTCTCTTTTTTGGCTCCAATGTGCCAAAACAACTGGCGAACTTCGCGAGAGGCTTCAGGCATCATCATAGAGAAAAACAGTTGCTGACCTTTGTGGTCGTGCGTAAACGAGTAAAGAACGTTATTGCTACCCTTCATCCCAGGGGTAGTGAGATTCGCCATTCGCTGACTGTTGAACAGACTGCTTAACGTTTGTTGGTTTCGTTCGTCTTGCCAATATTGCCATATCGAGTGGTTATTCTCAGTCATCAAGACCAGTTTGAGTTCATCCCCACTAAAGAACACGGGCAGATTGCAAGTGTGCTTAAGGTAGGTGTGCTCAAAGCCACGCGAGCGTGCGCGGATGATTTTGTCTTGATTATCATGACGTGCTTTTTGAGCGTCACTCTTGAGGTACTGCTCAATGACGATGCTAAGTGTGTTGGTATCATCGAGCTTAAGCAGTCGTAAAAATTTGACCGCATCGTTCTCGTACGATTCGTCTACACCCACAATTCGGTAAGGAATGGCATCGTGAATGCCTTCGATATCACTGTTTTTCTCTAGTTCGACAAAGCGAACATTGACGATTTCCCCCAGTTTGTAGCCAAATGCTGAGGGCACTTTGAATTTTGCGCCTGAGGGGGAGAGATCGACGGTCACCGCGTGAACAATTTGCTTATTGGCTAACTTTATTTCGATTTGGGAGCAAATCCTTAAGCGGTTTTCACGACGTTTTAAGTCATATCCTAGGTTGATGGGTTCGACTTCAAACGGCGAGCTTTCTGCCGTGTTGCCGCCTTTCAGTGATTGACCGCGTTGTTTCATCACGCGGAAGTTGTTGTGCGTGTTGCACAGTGCTTCCCAAACCCCTTCGGTGTAGCCACCGAATTTTCGGGTATTCTTATGGTAGGCGTTGAACGCTACGTCATCGAGCCAGTGTTTTAGGCCATCTAATTCGTATTCTCGGCATTCGCCATTGACGCGTCCGCGTAGGTCAATACTCTTAGTGCATGGAGCCATAACGCGGTTCAGTTCCATTTTGACCAAGATTTTAACCGACGGCGGTTCGCCCTCTGTCATCTGACCAAGAAGAAACTCGAAATCGTCCGCGTGATAAGCAGGAATAAGTCTTTCTGCTATAGAAAGGATTTCAGGCTGCTGCATATTTATTGTTTGAAGTACTCCATACCTAAACTATCGACCTTGATATAAAGATCTTTAGTGATATGTTGTCGCGAATCAAGCAAAATTAAGCACAAACCAATATCTCAGTTCACAAATACAAATATGAGGCGACATGGCTAAGGCGAAAAGAGCATATGTATGCAACGACTGTGGAGCAGATTTCCCTCGTTGGCAAGGTCAATGCAATGCATGTGGGGCATGGAATACGATCAGTGAAGTGCGACTAGCGGCATCTCCAGCGGCGGCGCGCAACGAACGATTGTCGGGCTATGCGGGCAATAGCGGCGAAACTCAAGTTCAGACATTGTCAGAAATTGATCTGCAGGAAGTCCCTCGTTTTACCAGTGGGTTCAAAGAGTTTGACCGAGTATTAGGCGGCGGCGTTGTACCAGGCGCGGCGATACTGATTGGTGGTAACCCTGGCGCGGGTAAATCCACATTATTGCTTCAAACCATGTGTTATTTGGCGGCGCATATGCCGACGCTCTATGTCACCGGTGAAGAGTCGTTGCAGCAAGTTGCGATGCGAGCCTCTCGATTGGGGCTACCAAAAGATAACTTAAAGATGTTGTCGGAAACCAACGTCGACAGAATTTGCCAGATTGCCGAGAAAGAGCAGCCGAAAATTATGGTGATCGACTCTATCCAAGTGATGCATGTATCTGACGTTCAATCATCGCCGGGCAGTGTCGCTCAAGTAAGAGAGTCGGCCACCGCGCTGACGCGCTACGCCAAGCAGAACAATGTTTCTGTATTTATTGTTGGACACGTTACTAAAGACGGCACTTTGGCAGGACCAAAGGTTCTCGAACACATAATTGACTGCTCTGTGCTTTTAGATGGCGGAACAGATAATCGCTTCAGAACTATGCGCAGCCATAAAAACCGTTTTGGTGCCGTCAATGAGTTAGGGGTTTTTGCCATGACGGGGCAAGGCCTCAAAGAAGTGAGCAATCCATCGGCTATCTTTTTGTCTCGAGGTGAGGAGGAGACATCCGGTAGCTCCGTGATGGTCGTTTGGGAGGGCACTCGTCCACTCTTGGTTGAGATTCAAGCTTTGGTCGATTATTCCCAATTGGCAAACCCTCGTCGTGTTGCTGTGGGGTTAGAGCAAAACCGGCTTTCCCTGTTACTTGCTGTGCTGCATAAACACGGCGGTTTGCAGATGGCGGATCAAGATGTCTTTGTGAATGTGGTAGGTGGCGTCAAAGTGACCGAGACCAGTGCAGACCTCGCATTGGTGATGGCGCTACTCTCTAGCTTCAGAGACCGCCCTCTACCGAAGGATGTCGTGGTGTTTGGTGAAGTTGGATTGGCGGGGGAAATTCGCCCAGTGCCAAGTGGTCAAGAGCGCTTAAATGAAGCGTTTAAGCATGGATTTAAGAAAGCGATTGTACCAGCGGCCAACATGCCTAAAGGGGGCATTCCTGGCATGCAGATTCATGGAGTGAAGAAGCTTTCTGAAGCGATAGAAGCGTTTGATGAGCTATAGATGAGACATGGCGAAGTGAGGGCAAGGGTTGATGCGTCATATACATCAACCCTTATCTTGAGTTAAAGCATATCAACGGCTTTCTCAACGGCGGCGACCAAACGCTTTACATCGTCCATCGTATTGTAGATGGCGAATGATGCTCGGATAGTCCCTTTCACGCCAAGCGCATCCATCAACGGGTGCGCGCAATGGTTACCCGCTCGAACGGCAATGCCTTGTTGGTCGAGTAGAGTCGCTACATCTTGATGATGAACCCCTTCAATGACGAAAGATAGCACCGATGCGTCCGGTTGATATCCGAGAATCGTCACATCGTCGATGCTATTCAACGCTTGGTATGTCTTACTGACCAAATCATGGACGTGGTGTTCGACCGTGGAATGATCGAACTGTGTATACCAATCAATTGCGGTTGCGAGAGCAATGGCACCGGCGACATTCGGCGTACCCGCTTCGAACTTCCCTGGTACTTGGGTGAAGGTGGTGCCAGAAAAAGAGACTTTTTCAACCATCTTGCCTCCACCATGCCACGGCGGCATCACTTCCAATAGCGACATCTTTCCATATAAAACACCGATGCCGGCTGGGGCATACAGTTTATGGCCTGAGAAGACATAAAAATCCGCATTCAGAGCAGTCATATTTACTTGCTCATGAACTATCCCTTGAGCGCCGTCTACCACGACCACGGCGCCTACTTTATGCGCCCGCTGGATAATCGCTTCAATGGGCTGACGGGTACCCGTGACATTGGTGATATGTGCTACAGCGACAATTTTCGTCTTGCTGCTCAATTGCTTTGCGAACTCAGCCATGTCCAACTTACAGTCATTGGTCATTGGAATCTTGACGACCGTTGCACCAGTTTGTTGTGCAACAATTTGCCAAGGAACAATATTGGCATGATGCTCCATTTCCCCGACCAGTATTTCATCACCGGGTTTAAGCGTATTTCTTGCGTAAGTTTGGGCGATCAAGTTGAGCGCTTCTGTTGCGCCGCGAGTCCATATCACTTCGTTTGGCGAGGCTGCGCCGATAAAGCGAGCAACTCTTTCGCGCGCGGCCTCAAACTGTGAGGTGGCTTCAGCTGTTAGGCGATGACTTCCGCGGTGCACGTTCGCATTTTGTCGCTCATAGTATTGGCTTATGGCCTCAATCACGCACTTTGGCTTTTGAGTCGTGGCGGCGCTGTCTAAATAGACTAAGCGTTGATCGTTAATAGTTTGTGTTAAAGCCGGAAACTGCTTTGCGACAAGTTGTGCATCAAACATCTTCATCACCCAGTTTGTGATATTGCAAGGTTGGAATGGTCACCATTGGCTCTGCAACGGTCCAAGCGTGCGCTTTGCCTGAGAGGTTAATGATGATTTCCATCGCGAACTCAAGAGCAGTTCCTGGTCCTTGGCTTGTGAGCAGGTTGTGATTGATGTCGTAAGTCACGCGTTTAACACGGCGGTACTTCTCGGCAATCTGATCTTGAAAGCTTGGGTGGCACGTCATCAAAGCTTCTGTGTAGAGGTTGTGGTGTAGCAGGACTATAGCTGGCGCCGCACAGATGGCCGCGACCAGTTTGCCTTCATACATTTGTTGACGAACAATTTCGACCAATACCGTGCTGTCGCGAAAGGTTTCTGAGCCTTCAACGCCACCGGGAAGGATCACGGCATCAAACTCGTCATCGGCAACATCGACTAACTTGCACTCTGCGGTTAGGGTGACACCGCGAGAAGCTTTCATGGTTAATTGGCCATCAAAATCGGCACTCGCCACAACCACGTCATAGCCCGCTCGGACCATCATATCTATGATGGTTACCGCTTCCATCTCTTCGGTGCCGGGTGCGATAGGGATCAGTACTTTCTTGTTCATGATGTCCAACTTTTTTCGATTCGTTTGATTTGTTGATAAAGCGCCTCGTTGCTAGGTACATCCAGCTGGTGGTCGTGCGCTTTTTGTATTAAATAACCAGTTATAAAGTCGATCTCGCTTGGTCGATGATGGCAAATATCTTGATGCATCGACGATCGATTTTCCGCGGTCGCCTGAATCACATTATATACCTGCGTATCGAGTTCGTTGCGGGAAAGCGTTAGCCCTTCACAAGTCATCACTTGATGTACTTCATCCAACAACTGGTGCAAGGTTGGCTTGAATGCCTCGTCTGCAAGCTGGCCATTTTTGACTTGATGAATCGCGGTCAACGGGTTGATTGCGCAGTTGATCGCCAGTTTTAACCACAATGCGTCAAGAATATTCTCGTTCCAGTAGACATCGGGTAAGGCGTGAGCAAAGACCTGTTGAAGAAAATCGCATTGATTGCCTTTCGAATTATAGCCACCTAACTGAGTGCTGCCTTGCCCCGTATGCAACACCTGATGGTGTGATTGGCGCAGAGCACCATGTGTTGTGGTTGCCAGTACGAGAGGGTTATTCGGTAGACGCGATGCGACTATCTCAGCGGTTCCCATCCCGTTATGCATCAGTACCACAATACAATCTGGATGCAGGTCGCTTCGCAGTACCTCAAGTGCGGGGATGACTTGTGGCGCTTTAACGGTCACAAGCAATACATCGGCGTTTTGAAGGCTGACTGGTTGGTTATTTGCCAGAGTAATCGGAGTGTTGCCATCAAGCTGAAGGGGTAGCTTGTCGTACTCTTGCTTGGAGTAAAGGGCGACGGTATGTCCAGCCTGATGTAAAGAATACGCCCATAGCGAACCAATGGCACCAGGGCCTAATACTACGATATTCATCTTAATTCTCTGGCAATAGAGGGGATGGCCAAGAGGATAAAGTGATCAAAAGAGAAAGCCAATAAAAATGGCACCCGAAGGTGCCATTTTTAATCTTGTCACTTCTCGTCTTAGAAGTTGTATTGAACGCGGTAAATTACTAGATCTTCGTAACCTTCGCGAGCTAGCTTGTTCACTGTGTAGCGGTAAAGAACGCCGGCAGACCAATCTTTGTGGAAGTTCCACATTGCGTTTACGCTACCGTTAAGACCGTAATTGCCACCCTGAATATCCGCATACTCATCGTTACGAGCGAATTCATATTCACCCCAAGTAGAGAAGGTAAAGTTCTGACCCGCGATGTCAGTATTGTAGTAACCAACCCAGCCTAGCATACCACCGTTGTTACCGCTGATACCGCCTTCTGTGTTGATCTGGTGAGCACCCAAGAATGGAGTGAAGCCCCAGTTATCACCTTTAAGACCAGTGTAACCTAGACCTAGAACACGGTTTTGTTCGTGAAGCACTGGGCCTTTATCTTTATCAGTATTGTATACCTGTGCGTAAAGCGATACGCCTGATTCAGTTAGGTTGTAGTGGATAGTACCTTTAGTTGAAGCGCCGCGGTCGTCGCCAGCACGATCCACACCTTCGTAATCGTAGAAGCCGTAGATCTGACCCCAATCGAACACCGCACCGCCTTCGATACCGATTACAGCTTGGTTACGCTCTGAGATTTCTTGACCGAAGTTGGAATCATCGTTACCGATGCCGTGATTCCAAACTTGGTAGTCTGCATACATGCTACCAAAACCGAAAAGATACTCTGCTTGAGCTGGTACTGCTGATACTGCTGCCACAACACCAAGAGCTAGAAGTGATTTACGCATAGTGGAACTCTCTATGTTTGTTAATTCAATTATTCATTGGATATTTGTTTAAGTGCACACTCTTTGTTGTGCTTTATGGGGCTGCATAATATCGACAAAAATCTCAAAAACCATGTGCAACGCATGTAAAAAAATCTAAAACGAGCGATCTAGATCTCATTAACAAGTTAAAAGTTGCCATGTAACGGAACTAAATATTAGTTGCATAAAAAATGTTAGGGGTAACGATTACGCAAACGCTTCACTTTTATTTGATGGTTATCACATGTTCAATTGATTGTTTCGCTGATCTTTCTTAAATACGTTGCGTACCTGTAATTAAAATGTTTACAGGAATTAAGTTGATGCAAGAAGTAATGCTGTTCCCGCTAAGTTCTATAGTTTTACCCGAAGGTAAAATGCGCTTAAGGGTGTTTGAAGCAAGGTACAAACGGTTGGTCGTTGAGGCGTTGAAAGGCGATGGCACGTTTGGTATCTGCTTGTTCCAAAAGCAGGCGAGCGCAGAGAACAGTGAGTTGTCAGTAGTCGGAACCTTGGTCAAAATCGTCGACTTTGAGCAGCTGGACGATGGTTTGTTGGGGATCACTGTCACTGGTCTTCATCGCTTCATGATACGAAAAGTGAGAACAGAGCACGATGGGCTGCGCTTTGCAAAGATAGAGCCGTTGGCAAACTGGCCTTTAATGCCGCTTTCGAAGCAGGGGGCATCGCTCAGTCAGCAACTGCAGCAAGTTTATGCTCAGTTTGAACAATTAGATGAGCTGTACGAACAGAAATTTTTTGATGATGAATGTTGGGTTAGCCAGCGTTGGTTAGAAATTCTCCCCTTGTCAAATAAGCAATTTGACCTCCTTGCATTAGAGTTAGATTGTACGGTAACAATAGAGTACTTGAGCCGAGCGTTAATAAATGACGAGCAAAGTGATCTCGACACTCGGCTTTAACGTAGAAAGTGAATCTTAAGGGTGCAAAGGACAGTCGAATGAGCAACGTGGACACGCAAAACTTTTCGAAATCCGATTGGGCTTCGTGTATGGAGCGCGTTAAACAACAAGACAAGCAGGCGTTCGCATTAGTTTTTAAACACTTTTCTCCTCGCTTGAAGCAGTTCACTTATCGCCACGTCGGTAATGAGCAAGTCGCGATGGAGATGGTGCAGGAAACGCTCGCCACGGTCTGGCAGAAAAGTGCTCTGTTTAACAGTGAGAAAAGCTCTTTATCTACATGGATTTTTACCATAGCGAGGAATCTCTGTTTTGATATGTTACGCAGACAAAAAGGACGTGATCAGCATATCCACTCAGAAGATATTTGGCCAAATGATTATTGCCCACCTGATATGGTAGAGCATTACTCTCCCGAAGCTGACAGGATGAAAGAGCAGGTGGTTAAGTTCCTCGATACTTTGCCTGAAGCACAAAGAAAGGTGGTACAAGCGGTCTACCTGGAAGACTTGCCCCATCAGCAAGTCGCGGACATGCTTGATATACCTTTGGGGACAGTAAAGTCACGACTTAGACTTGCTGTCGAAAAACTACGAATTTCAATAGAGGCGGATAAGTTATGAGTTATCACCCACAAAGCGATATTTTACAAGCCTACGTTGAAGGTTCGTTGGACGAGGTGACGGCGTTTACCGTCGCTATACACCTAGAGTCTTGCCCGCAGTGCAAACGCAAAGTTGCGCTTGCAGAGCAGAAGTGTGGTGAAGCACTGAGCCACGCTTCGATTGAGCAAACCCCAGACAACTTTGATGACATGTTCGCTCAAATTGTGACGTTAGAGCAAAACAGCGAACCATTCCGTGCGCCTCCGCAAGCAAAACCGATCACTGTAAATAACAAGACGTTTATGCTGCCAAGAGCTCTAGGACGTTTTAGTGACCAAATTGGTGATTGGAAAAGCTACGGCGGTAAAGTGTTTAGTGCGCCGATTGAGATCGCAGATTCATGTCGTGTCAATTTGATGTACATTGCTGAAGACGTCCAAATCCCTCAACACACGCACAAAGGCATTGAGTCTACCCTAGTACTGCATGGGGGCTTTAGTGATGAAGATGGTCACTACGAAGTGGGGGACTATCTAGTTAAGGATGCTTCCATCAAACACAGCCCATTTACTAAACCAGGGGAAGATTGTTTGTGCTTGGCTGTGCTCACCGAGCCAATGATATTCACTCAAGGCGTCGCGCGTCTGTTCAACATGTTTGGCAAGGGGATGTACCCGTAATCCTTTGCTACGAACAAAAAAAAGGCTTGGAGATCCAAGCCTTTTTTACGTTTATGATTCGGTTGTTTCCCTTTGCGCCGGCTCTTCGGCGTCACGCTTGCGTGCTTTATCCAACATGTCCGAGAAATAGTGTCGCAGCGAGTAGAGCATTAACAAACTTGGAATGACCATTACCGCGGTCAAGATAAAGAACATTGACCAATCATTGAGGTAATCGACCAACTCACCAGAGAAAGAGGCGAGAGTTGTTCGGCCAAAGTTACCGAGTGAAGCAAGCAAGGCATACTGTGTTGCTGAGAAGGCTTGTCCTGTTACCACTGTCAGGAAGGAGACAAACGCCACGGTCGAAAATGCAGAGGTAAAGTTATCCACGACTAAGGTCGCTAAGAAGAGCTGTTCATTAGGTCCAACTTTCGCCATCCAAGCAAACATGAGATTGCTTGATGCCATTGCGATACCACCAATCATCAAACCACGGACAATTCCGAACTTCACGTTGACCATACTGCCGATTAACGTGAATAGAATGGTGAGACCCCAGCCGATCAGTTTCGAATAGTAGCCGATTTGCTCGTTGGAGAAACCGATCTCTTTATAGAAGGTGATCGACATACGACCAAGGAATGCTTCACCAATTTTGAATAGGAAAACAAACAACAACAGAGTGAGAGCCACACGAAAACCATTTCTCTTAAAGAAATCAAGGAAAGGTTCGACAACCGTTACGGTGATCCATGCAAGCACTTTATTCCCAACAACTTGGCTATGACGTTTCTCAGCTTCCGCTTGCAGCGACGCGCGATGGGTCTTGGGTTCGCCAACTAGCAGCGTAAAGATCATCAGTAAACCAACAATGGCCGCCATGCCGTAGTAAACACCATTCCAACCGATCGCATCTGCATTAATAAAGGCGATGTAACCTGGCAGCGAATAGCCTGTCCACCATCCAACGACCGCCATGGCAGAGGCTTGAGGCAATTTTGAAGGCTCAGATTTTGGGAAACTATCAATACGAAAAGCGTCAATGGCAATATCTTGGGTCGCAGAAGAGATTGCAATGCCAAGTGCAAGCATCGACGTTAGCATCAAGTTCTGAGAAGGATCGACACCAGCAATAAAGAGTGTGCAAATCAGAACGATAGATTGACACAAGAAAATCCAGCTACGACGTTGACCTAAAAAGGAGTGTAAAAGAGGTAAGCGGACACGGTCGACAAGTGGAGCCCAAAGAAAGTTAATGGCATACACGGCAAACACACTGCCAAAGTAGCCGATTGCAGCGCGAGTTAATCCGGCATCTTTCAGCCAGCCTGACATGTTTGAACCAATAAGTACCCAAGGGAAACCACTCGAACAGCCGAGCATAAACACCCAAAGTAGCCGCTTGTCCATATAGCTTTGAATGGTTTCTCGCCAAGTCATGGAAGGGGAGTCAGAAGACATACGCAAATCCTTTTAAGAATGTAGAGTGGATAGGCTCAAGGACTATCGAGAGCCTATCTTTTGTGAGAGCTTAACGAATGAGAGTTGCGCTGGTGATGATGATAGGTTCAACAGGTACATCACGATAACGTCCAACCGAATGAGTGCGTTTTTGGCTCATGTCTTGAATGATATTGAACCCGTCAGTGACTTTACCAAATACGGCGTAACCCGGTGGGCGTTGATCATAGTCGAGGAAGTTGTTGTCGACGAAATTAATGAAGAATTGGCGAGTGGCCGAATTTGGATCGTTGGTACGAGCCATTGCAACGGTAGCCGCTTGGTTCTTCAAACCGTTTGACGCTTCGTTTTTAATTGGTGCGTACGTTGGTACCATGTTCATCTCTTTATCAAAACCACCACCTTGAGCCATAAAGCCTGGGATAACGCGGTGGAATTGAGTACCGACATAGCTGCCATCTTCAACGTAACGAATAAAATTCTTTACTGTAATTGGTGCACGTTCTTCGTTCAGTTCAATGGTAAACGACCCCATTGTGGTACCAAATTCGACTTTAGGGCCAGCAAACGCCAAGCTAGTAAAAAGCGCTAAAGAGGCTATCGCAAATTTTCCCATTAGAAACGCTCCTGCATGTAGTTTTGCAGCTCACGATCATTCGCCACTTCTTGTAACACTAGGTTGACGACATCTGAAAGAACGACTTCGATATCTTCGTTAGACGCACTCAACGCGCCAGTACGCTTCGCAGTCCCCGTGTATGTCTTAACTAATTTGCCTTGTGGGTTTTCTGCAGTAATTTCGATCACCACTTTACCATCCATTTCGTTTTCCATGATGGTGTGTTTTACCGATACCAACGCTTCTTGCACTTCAATCTGAATGCTGTTTTCGCTGGTTACTGTGTTTCTAAACCCTTGTGACTGGAACTGTTCGAGTAGGGCATTTTCGATCGAAATACGTACGTTCTGCTTTGAATGAATTGGTTCAATGTTAGAACGGCCACTGTCAACGAGTGCGACGTATTGTGCTGAGCGAACATCCTTGCTGGTCAAGCTAAATGTCGCATCTTGAACGAGATCACCATTACTCAATACCGCTTTTGGCATAAAGTTGATCTGTTCTTGTTGAGGAGCTGCGCACGCAGTGAGAAGTGCCATTGATGCGGCTAAAACCAGTTTTCTCATTGTAATTTCCTTTATTCGAAACTCTATAATCCTAGAGTTAGGATAGTGAACTATTTAGTTGCTTGTAAAATAACAAATTTCTTGTTTGCCGCAACTTGCTTAACGTTCGACTTACCAAACAGCCTTGCTAACTTTCCATCGTAGCCGAGGTGACGGTTACCGATAACTAATAATTGCCCACCAGTACTGAGAACATGCTTTGCATCACAGAACATTTGCCAAGCGATATGATCGGTAATGGCTTGTTGTTGATGAAAAGGTGGATTGCAAACGACAAGATCGGCGCTGTGGGCTTCAAATCCATCTAAACAGTTGTTGGTTAGACATTTGGCATTTGTTCCGTTTGGAACATTCTTGTCTAGATTACGCTGCGCCGAGTGTGTTGCCATAAAGCTTTCGTCAACACAGGTCAGCGTGATGTCAGGATTGAGCTGCGCAAGCTTCACGGATAACACCCCATTGCCACAGCCGAGATCAATCACTCGCTTGTTGCCAAGTCCTGTCGGTAGATTAGGCAACATAAAACGGGCGCCGAGATCGAGACTCTCTCCGGAATAAACGTTTGGTAAGTTATCAAGCTGAATATCGTGTTCTTCGACTTGCCACGAGGTAAATGGCTCAACATCCAAAGCCTTTAGTGAATTGGCGTTGGCAAAGACTAAGCGATGTTTTTTCCAAGCGAGGGAAGTTGTCGTCGCCCCCAAATATTTTTCGAACAGTTTTAACGTCGAGGTATGGATCTCTTTGGCTTTGTTAACCGCAATAACGGGCACATCGGCTGGTAGAGCGAGCCTTAATTGCGTTAACAGCCAGATGAGATGACGATTGCTTTTTGGCAATTGCATCAAAACAAGATCAACATCTTTAGGAATCGGATCAAACGTTGAAGCCATCGTGATTGGGTTACATTGATTTTGTTCTAGATTGGCCAACGTTGCTTGATGTGAAATGAACGAGTCACTCATCATCGTCACCTGGTGTCTTTGTGAGAACCAACAACTTAATGCGCCAAAATGATCATTAAGAATCAATACATTCTGGTCATGAGCAAGAGCTAATTCTTCAACATGATTGATGAGATATTCGTCGCCAGCATCCCATGCTTGAAGGGTTTCGTTGTTTCGTTTAGGGAATCGATGGAGAGAAAGGGTGCGCTGATGTAACGTAAGCTCAGTTTTCATAATTGAGTAATTAGCTAATAAACAGTGGCTAAATTGTCGCAGATGCTAAGCAAACAGGAAACTAAAACCTTTTGCTTTACGGTGAGTGCGATTATTATCTGTTCTTTAACACTGTTCATAATTAGATGGTGACACACAATGCTGGAAGAAGTGATTGAAACCAAACTGCATACAGAATTTGAGCCTGAGTACCTTAAAGTTATTAATGAAAGCTACATGCACAATGTTGCTCCAGGTTCAGAAAGTCACTTCAAAGTGATCATCGTGAGTGAGAAATTTGAAGGCGTTCGATTGATCGGCCGTCATCGACTTGTCAATCAAGTGCTCGCAGATGAGTTAGCCAATCATATCCATGCTCTTTCGATTCATACTTACACAAGCTCTGAATGGAAAGAACAGAACGGTTTAGCACCTGATAGCCCAATGTGCTTAGGTGGTTCAAAGTAGAGAGATAGAAGGGCAGCGAGAGCTGCCTTTTTAGTGGCTGTTCAGCGTACATGTGTTAACAATGTATAAACAAATAAACTGCCCGATTAGTTTTAATTCAGAATGTTTCACGATATGAATGGATAGAAACATTGCTCAGTTTGTGGATATTGGGGTTTGTGCGATGGCTCAAAGTTATGACTATTCCTTAGCCTTTTAAACTCAAATCCTTCGAAATATCTACCTTATTACCTGCATTGGTCATGGCATCAACTTCCCAAAAGATGCTAGACTATCGCACCTGATAAATCTCGCCGTTTTCTTGTAGCGAGGTTTTTAATAGGATGTTGCGATTTTGGTGTTTGAAACGATGCCAAAACCGGACACTAGTGTCGTGTCTAAAAGTTACGCAATCAAAGAATCTTTTTCCCGATAAAAGTAGTGCAAGTGCGTATGATTACAATAAAGAAGGGTTTGGACCTGCCTATCGCAGGAACTCCTACCCAGGTGATTAATGATGGTAAGACCATCAAAAAAGTCGCCTTGCTTGGCGAAGAGTACGTCGGCATGCGTCCTACTATGCATGTCCGCGTAGGCGATGAAGTAAAGAAAGCTCAAGTTCTTTTTGAAGACAAGAAGAATCCTGGGGTCAAATTTACTTCACCAGCAGCTGGTAAAGTGATCGAAATTAACCGTGGCGCTAAGCGTGTCCTTCAATCTGTTGTGATTGAAGTGGCAGGCGAAGAGCAGGTAACGTTCGATAAGTTTGAAGCTGGCCAACTAGCAAGTCTTGACCGTGAAGCGGTGAAAACTCAGTTAGTTGATTCAGGTCTTTGGACTGCTTTACGTACTCGTCCGTTCAGCAAGGTTCCATCAATTGAGTCTTCTACACAGGCTATCTTCGTAACTGCTATGGATACTAATCCACTAGCGGCACAGCCTGAGTTGATCATCAATGAACAACAAGAAGCGTTCGTTGCCGGTTTAGATGTGCTTTCAACTCTGACTGATGGCAAGGTTTACGTATGTAAATCAGGCGAAAGTCTTCCTCGTTCTTCTCAATCCAACGTTGAAGAGCATGTATTTGATGGCCCTCACCCAGCAGGTCTTGCTGGCACCCACATGCATTTCCTATACCCAGTAAATGCAGAAAATGTGGCGTGGAGCATCAACTACCAAGACGTTATTGCGTTTGGTCAGTTGTTCCTAACTGGCGAACTTTACACTGATCGCGTTGTTTCTCTGGCTGGTCCAGTAGTGAACAATCCTCGTCTTGTTCGTACGACTATAGGTGCTAGCCTAGAAGACATCACGGACAACGAGTTGATGCCTGGTGAAGTTCGTGTGATTTCTGGTTCAGTACTAACTGGTACTCATGCAACTGGTCCTCACGCTTACCTTGGTCGTTACCACGTACAGATTTCTGTATTGCGTGAAGGCCGTGAGAAGGAACTGTTTGGCTGGGCAATGCCTGGTAAGAACAAGTTCTCGGTAACTCGCTCATTCCTTGGTCACATCTTTAAAGGTCAGTTGTTCAACATGACAACAACGACTAATGGTAGTGATCGTTCTATGGTTCCAATCGGCAATTACGAGCGCGTAATGCCACTAGATATGGAACCTACTTTGCTCCTTCGCGATCTATGTGCTGGCGATACTGACAGTGCAGCGGCACTAGGTGTACTAGAGCTAGATGAAGAAGACGTAGCATTGTGTACCTTTGTTTGTCCTGGTAAGTACGAGTACGGTGAACTACTTCGTGAATGCCTAGATAAAATCGAGAAGGAAGGGTAATTTTCATGGCTCTTAAAAAGTTTCTTGAAGACATCGAGCATCACTTTGAGCCAGGCGGCAAACATGAAAAATGGTTTGCTCTGTACGAAGCTGTCGCGACAGTTTTCTACACACCTGGTCTAATTACAAAGAAGAGCTCACACGTTCGTGATAGCGTTGACCTAAAACGTATCATGATCATGGTTTGGTTCGCGGTGTTCCCAGCGATGTTCTGGGGCATGTACAACGCGGGTGGCCAAGCTATCGCAGCGCTTAACCACATGTATGCTGGTGAGCAACTTGCAGCTGTAGTTGCAGGTAACTGGCATTACTGGTTAACCGAAATGCTGGGCGGCACGTTAGGTGCAGAAGCCGGCATTGGCAGTAAAATGCTATTAGGTGCGACTTACTTCCTACCTATCTACGCAACGGTATTTATCGTCGGTGGTTTCTGGGAAGTGTTGTTCTGTATGGTGCGTAAGCACGAAGTTAACGAAGGTTTCTTTGTTACTTCTATCCTGTTTGCACTGATCGTTCCACCAACGCTACCTCTATGGCAAGCAGCGCTAGGTATTACCTTCGGTGTTGTTGTTGCTAAAGAGATCTTCGGTGGTACTGGTCGTAACTTCCTTAACCCAGCACTTGCTGGCCGTGCTTTCCTATTCTTTGCTTACCCAGCGCAAATCTCGGGTGACGTAGTTTGGACTGCAGCTGACGGCTTCTCTGGTGCAACGGCGCTTAGCCAATGGGCACAAGGTGGTAACGGTGCACTAGTGAATACAGTAACTGGCGCTCCAATCACTTGGATGGACGCATTCATCGGTAACATTCCTGGCTCTATTGGTGAAGTATCAACACTTGCACTTATGATTGGCGCCGCGATGATCGTTTACATGCGAATCGCTTCTTGGCGCATCATTGCAGGTGTGATGATCGGTATGATTGCAACAGCAACGCTGTTTAACGTAATCGGCTCTGATACTAACCCAATGTTCAACATGCCATGGCACTGGCACCTAGTTCTTGGTGGCTTTGCATTCGGTATGTTCTTTATGGCAACAGATCCTGTATCCGCTTCATTTACTAACAAAGGTAAGTGGTGGTATGGCGCGCTAATTGGCGTGATGTGTGTACTGATTCGTGTAGTTAACCCAGCATACCCAGAAGGTATGATGCTGGCGATTCTATTCGCGAACCTGTTTGCACCTCTGTTCGACCATGTAGTTATCGAGAAGAACATCAAGCGGAGACAAGCACGCTATGGCAAGTAATAACGACAGCATTAAAAAGACGCTGGGTGTTGTTATCGGGTTGAGCCTTGTTTGTTCAATCATCGTTTCAACAGCAGCCGTGGGTCTACGCGATAAGCAAAAAGCTAACGCTGTACTAGATAAGCAAACTAAGATCGTTGAAGTAGCTGGCATTGACGCTGAAGGTAAAAAAGTACCTGAGCTATTTGCCCAGTACATTGAACCACGTCTAGTTGACTTCAACACAGGTGACTTCCTTGACGGTGATGCAGCAACTTACGACCAACGTAAAGCTGCTAAAGATCCTGCTGAATCTATCAAGCTAACGGCTGAAGAAGATAAAGCGAAGATCCTACGTCGTGCAAACACTGGTGTTGTATACCTAGTTAAACAAGGCGATGACGTATCAAAGATCATCCTTCCTGTACACGGTACTGGTCTATGGTCAATGATGTACGCTTTCGTTGCAGTTGAAACTGACGGTAACACTGTGTCTGGTATCACTTACTACGAGCAGGGTGAAACTCCTGGACTTGGTGGTGAAGTTGAGAACCCAACATGGCGTGCTCAGTGGGTTGGCAAGAAACTGTTCGATGAAAACCACAAGCCTGCAATCAAGATTGTTAAAGGTGGCGCTCCGCAAGGTTCTGAGCATGGTATCGACGGTCTTTCTGGTGCAACACTAACTGGTAACGGTGTTCAAGGCACATTTGATTTCTGGTTAGGCGATATGGGCTTTGGTCCATTCCTAGCAAAAGTTCGTGACGGAGGTCTGAACTAATGTCTAGCGCACAAAACATTAAAAAGAGCATCTTAGCGCCAGTATTGGATAACAACCCAATCGCGCTACAGGTTCTAGGTGTATGTTCTGCTCTTGCAGTAACTACCAAACTAGAGACTGCATTCGTTATGACTCTAGCGGTTATCTTCGTAACTGCGCTGTCTAACTTCTGTGTATCTCTAATCCGTAACCACATTCCTAACAGTGTGCGTATCATCGTCCAGATGGCGATCATCGCATCTCTAGTAATCGTGGTAGACCAAGTGCTAAAAGCTTACCTATACGATATCTCTAAGCAGCTATCTGTATTCGTAGGTCTGATCATCACGAACTGTATCGTAATGGGTCGTGCTGAAGCATTCGCAATGAAGTCTGCGCCACTACCATCTCTAATCGACGGTATTGGTAACGGTCTTGGTTACGGTTTCGTTCTTATCACTGTTGGTTTCTTCCGTGAACTGTTTGGCTCAGGCAAACTGTTCGGCATGGAAGTACTTCCTCTAGTGAGCAACGGTGGTTGGTACCAGCCAAACGGTCTGATGCTACTAGCACCGTCTGCATTCTTCCTAATCGGCTTCCTAATCTGGGCAATCCGTATTCTGAAACCAGAACAAGTAGAAGCGAAGGAGTAAGGACGTCATGGAACATTACATTAGCTTATTAGTTAAATCGATTTTCATCGAAAACATGGCTCTGTCTTTCTTCTTGGGTATGTGTACTTTCCTTGCAGTATCTAAGAAAGTTAAGACTTCATTTGGTCTAGGTGTAGCAGTAGTTGTGGTACTAACCATCGCTGTTCCAGTAAACAACCTAGTTTACAACCTAGTACTAAAAGAGAACGCTTTAGTTGAAGGTGTTGATCTTAGCTTCCTAAACTTCATCACCTTTATCGGTGTAATCGCGGCACTTGTACAGATTCTAGAAATGGTTCTAGACCGCTTCTTCCCACCTCTGTACAACGCACTAGGCATCTTCCTACCGCTGATCACAGTAAACTGTGCAATCTTCGGTGGTGTATCTTTCATGGTACAGCGTGACTACAACTTTGCTGAATCTGTTGTTTACGGTTTCGGTTCTGGTGTGGGCTGGATGCTAGCTATCGTCGCTCTTGCAGGTATCCGTGAGAAGATGAAGTACTCTGACGTACCTCCAGGTCTACGTGGTCTTGGTATCACGTTCATCACTGTAGGTCTTATGGCGTTAGGCTTTATGTCTTTCTCTGGTGTTCAACTGTAAGTCGGGTAAACCGCAACAATTAAGGAATAGTCAATGGACATTATTCTTGGTGTAGTGATGTTTACTCTGATCGTACTTGCGCTAGTACTAGTGATTCTTTTCGCTAAGTCTAAGCTTGTACCAACAGGTGACATTACAATTTCTGTGAACGGTGACGACTCGCTTGCTATCGTTACACAACCGGGCGGTAAGCTTCTGGGTGCTCTAGCTGGTGCTGGCGTATTCGTTTCTTCTGCTTGTGGTGGCGGTGGCTCATGTGGTCAGTGTCGCGTAAAAGTTAAATCAGGTGGTGGTGACATCCTACCGACCGAGCTTGACCATATTACTAAAGGTGAAGCGCGTGAAGGTGAGCGTCTAGCGTGTCAGGTTGCAATGAAAACTGACATGGACATCGAACTTCCTGAAGAGATCTTCGGCGTTAAGAAGTGGGAATGTACAGTTATCTCTAACGATAACAAAGCGACATTCATCAAAGAGCTTAAGCTACAAATTCCAGATGGCGAATCAGTACCTTTCCGTGCTGGTGGTTACATCCAGATTGAAGCACCAGCTCACCACGTTAAGTACGCTGACTTCGATGTACCTGAAGAGTACCGTGAAGATTGGGACAAATTTAACTTGTTCCGTTACGAGTCTAAGGTAAACGAAGAAACGATCCGTGCTTACTCAATGGCTAACTACCCAGAAGAAGAAGGTATTATTATGCTGAACGTGCGTATCGCTACGCCGCCGCCTAATAATCCTGATGTACCACCTGGTATCATGTCTTCGTTTATCTGGTCTCTTAAAGAAGGCGACAAGTGTACTATTTCTGGTCCATTTGGTGAGTTCTTCGCGAAAGACACAGACAACGAGATGGTCTTCGTTGGTGGTGGTGCGGGTATGGCGCCAATGCGTTCGCATATCTTCGACCAACTTAAGCGTCTGAAGTCTAAGCGTAAGATGTCTTTCTGGTACGGTGCGCGTTCGAAGCGCGAAATGTTCTATGTAGAAGATTTCGATGGCCTAGCAGCTGAAAACGACAACTTCGTATGGCACTGTGCACTGTCTGACCCTATGCCAGAAGATAACTGGGATGGTTACACAGGCTTCATCCACAACGTACTGTACGAAAACTACCTGAAGGACCATGAAGCGCCTGAAGATTGTGAGTACTACATGTGTGGTCCACCGATGATGAACGCTGCTGTTATCGGCATGCTGAAAGATCTAGGTGTAGAGGATGAAAACATCCTACTGGATGACTTCGGTGGTTAATCTACCTAAGTGATTGAATCTATGGCTGGCTCGATTGAGTCAGCCATTTCTTTTTCGGTTTTCCGAATTGATAGAGGCAAGGTTGATTGGCTTCAGTCTCATTCCCTCTATCCATTTAATAAACGACAATAGGAGTTAACAAGTGAAAAAGTGGCTTGTTGCATTTGCTTCTCTATTGGTTTTAGCGGGTTGTGAAAAGCCGGCTGAACAGGTACACCTAACTGGCCCAACGATGGGCACGACTTACAATATTAAGTATATTTCTGCTGATGGCGTTCCTTCACCAGAGGTATTACAAAAAGAAGTCGATCGTTTACTGGAAGAAGTGAACGATCAAATGTCGACCTATCGTAAAGACTCGGAGCTGAGTCGCTTCAACCAGAGTCAATCCGCGGATGCCTTCGAAGTTTCGCCGCAAACCGCGACGGTAGTGAAAGAAGCAATCCGTTTAAACGGTCTTACTCAAGGTGCATTAGATGTGACAGTTGGACCATTGGTGAACTTATGGGGATTTGGCCCTGAAGCTCGTCCAGAGGTCGTACCTACAGATGAAGAGCTCGCGCAGCGTAAAGCGATGACGGGCATAGAGCACCTTTCTGTAGTAGGCAACACTCTTCAAAAATCGATTCCAAATCTGTATGTGGACTTGTCTACGATAGCAAAAGGGTGGGGCGTGGATGTGGTTGCAGATTACATTCAATCTCAAGGTATCCTAAACTACATGGTTGAAGTCGGTGGTGAGATGCGTCTCAAAGGGCTAAACCGTGAAGGGGTCGCTTGGCGAATTGCGATAGAGAAACCTTCGGTGGAAGAGCGCGCTATTCAAGAGATCATTGAGCCGGGTGACATGGCCATCGCGACATCAGGCGATTACCGCAACTATTTTGAGCGAGATGGAGTTCGTTATTCGCACATTATTAACCCAGCAACAGGCAAGCCTATCAACCACAAAGTGGTATCGGTTACGGTGCTCGATAAATCATCGATGACAGCCGATGGCCTAGCAACAGGGCTGATGGTGCTTGGTGAAGAGCAAGGCATGAAAGTTGCCGAAGAAAACAATATCGCCGTATTTATGATTGTGAAAACTGATGACGGATTTAAAGAGTTAGCTTCATCCGCCTATAAACCGTACATGAACAAATAAGACCTAAGTGAGCATGTCAGTATGAATACATTTCTAATTACCTTTGGTGTGTTTATGGCCGTGATTGGCGCAATGTCAATTGGCTATATTATCCAAAAAAAAGTTGTAAAAGGGAGCTGTGGTGGCTTAGGTGCAGTTGGTATCGAAAAAGTCTGCAACTGCCCAGAGCCGTGTGATGCGCGTAAAAAGCGCGAAGCTCGTGAAGCAGCCCGTCAAGAAAAGCTGGCGGCGTGGGAAAAAGACCGTATTGCTTAACGAAAAACGCCCAAGTTTAACTTGGGCGTTTTTGTCTCTACGTCATAGTGGGCTAAACGCACAGTCAGCCGGTCGCGACAATCTGATTACGCCCTCTTTCCTTCGCGACGTAGAGGCGGTCATCGGCGATTTTAATCTGCTCGTTCAACGAGGCTTCAAGTGAGCAGACACCGATACTTATGGTCACCTTGATTTCTTGTTGGTTGTGCTTGATTGGCGTCTTTTGGAGTCGTTGACGCATCTGCTCTAGCCGAGCAATGAACTCTTTATTATCCGAACATGATTGAATGCAAAACTCTTCACCACCAAAACGAGCAACGACATCGTCAGGGAAGTAGATTTTTAAGATATTGGCGACAGTGACGAGCGCGGCATCCCCACCATCGTGACCATAGGTGTCATTGACCTTCTTGAAATGATCAATATCCAACATTGCGATACTGCGCTTCTCACACCCTGAACAAACCTGATTGAATAAGAAACGGCGATTCCAAAGCCCAGTTAAAGCATCTTGGTTTGCCATGCGGTAGAGATTATCTGTGGCTTCTTTCATATCCAGTAACTGGTGAACGCGGCAGTAAAACTCTTCATGATTAAACGGTTTATTCAGGTAATCATTGGCACCCGCTTTAAGAAATCGAGCCGTCATCGTACTGTCATCACTTCCAGAGACTCCCAGAATCGCAAGACTGTTTTTATCATACTGTTGGCGAATCTCACGAGTCATGGTGATGCCATCTTTGCTAGGCATATCATGGTCAGTAATGATGAAAGTGATGTCACTGTTTTCCGCTAGCTTGTGCAGAGCGTCGCTGCCATTGACGGCTTGGGTCGTTCGAATGTACTGATGCTCGAGAAGTTGGCTGACGTGGCGACGTACAGTTTGAGAGTCATCCACGACCAAAGCATGATGGTTGACGTTGTTGATCAGACGCTTAGCCAACGGAAGTAAGTAAGACACCGAAGCCATACTGTCTTTAAGGATGTAGTCAACAACGCCCTTTGCAAGGAAATAATCGCGGGTTTGCTCGTTAAAAGTCCCGGTAAGAACAATCACTTTTTGCTGGTGCTCTAGAACAAGATCGATGACCTCCCCATCTTGAGCATCGGGCAAGCAATAATCGAGCACCGCAAAATGGAACTCACCATGAGTGTCTAACGCTTGTTGCGTCTCTTGATAAGTCTCACACCCTATGACGTGACAACCTAACGACTCCAGCTGTTGAACAAGATAATTTCGGTAAGCTCGACTATCCTCGACCACCAATACTTTGTTGCCCAAACGGTGACTCCCTATCTCAAGATTCTGTTTCCTAATAATAACTGGATATTCTGATACTTCTATAAGCACAGTACAAAAATTGGCTTTTCACCACGCTATTGGCGACAGGGGGAGAAAGGTTTATACTGTTTTTATATACAGCTTTTGGTGCGAGTGTATGAGCGAAGAAACGATCAGAAAAATCATCCATGTGGACATGGATTGCTTTTATGCCGCAGTTGAAATGCGTGACAACCCCAGTTATCGAGGGCGCCCTCTTGCTGTCGGTGGTCATGAAAAGCAGAGGGGGGTATTGAGCACGTGCAATTACGAGGCGAGAAAATTCGGTATTCGCAGCGCTATGCCCACAGCGAGAGCGCTGCAACTATGCCCCCACTTGCTGGTTGTTCCGGGGCGCATGCAAGTCTATAAACAAGTATCTCAGCACATTCGAGAGATATTTTCTCGTTACACTTCTCTTATCGAGCCTTTGTCTCTGGATGAAGCATTTCTGGATGTCACTCACTCAAAGCAATGTCGCGGTAGTGCTACCCTGATCGCAGAGGCTATTCGGCGAGACATTTTTGAAGAGCTTCAATTGACGGCGTCGGCAGGCATCGCGCCCGTGAAGTTTCTGGCCAAAGTCGCATCGGATATGAATAAGCCCAATGGGCAATATGTCATCACACCTGAACGAGTCCAAGAAGAAGTCGATAAGTTGCCACTTGAGAAAATTCCGGGTGTGGGCAAGGTGAGTTTGGAGAAACTGCATCAAGCGGGCTACTTTGTGGGCAAGGACATCAAGGAGAGTGATTATAGGGAGTTATTGCTTCGCTTTGGGCGTTTGGGTGCGTCGTTGTGGAAAAAAAGCCATGGTATCGATAACCGTGAAGTCATTGTTGAACGTGAGCGAAAATCGGTTGGCGTAGAGAGAACATTTTCTGAAAACATTTCGAGTTACGATCAATGTTGGCATGTGATTGAGGAGCGATTGTTCCCCGAACTCGAAAAGCGCTTGATAAAAGCTTCACCAAATAAAGCCATCATTAAGCAAGGCATCAAGCTGAAGTTTGCCGATTTCCAATTAACCACGATTGAACACATTCATTCAGAGCTCGATCTCGACCATTTTAAGCAACTGCTACAAGATATCCTCAAGCGCCAAAACGGTCGAGAAATTCGATTGTTAGGCTTGAGTGTCATGCTCAAGCCAGAGCTGCAAACCAAGCAATTAAGTTTCTTCTAGTTGGTTTACCGAGTTTGTTCAACCCACTGTTTAACCTCTTTAAATGGGGTGGTCTCATATTGCCCAAATCCAGGAAGCGTACGCGCTTTAATCTTGGTAAAAAATGGAGTGGCAATTCCACATAGAAATTTCGTTTTCAGCTGTGACGTGAGTGGCCTCCTCGCTTTCTCTTCCAACTGAGTAAGCCAGCCGTCAATTAAGTGCTTGTTAGAGTCTGGTTGAGGGCATTTGGGCAATACGGTGATCTCGCCTCGACAAACGCTGCAATGCCCACACTGTGTTGGGGCGGCTTTGTCTCCAAAATAGTTTGCCAGCCTTGAGCTTAGGCACTGATCCGATTGGAAAAACTCGATTAAGTGGTGAATGCGCGCAATATCGCTGCTTTCCTTTTCATGGAATAGAGTTGCTAGTTTTGATACCACAGCGCTAATATTAGGCACTTTTTCGACATGGTAAACCTCAGTCATTAACTTACTTTCAAGCTCAATCCACCCCTTCTCATTAAAGTAATCGAGCGCCGCGATAGCGCGGGCGCGATCGCCTTGAAATTGATGCCACAGCGTATCAAAGTCTACCTGACACCAAGTTCTGGCTTGGGGAGAGCAATTAAACAGTGCTTGAATGAATTGGCGACGTTCAGGATCAAAGTGGTCAATAATGCGTTGCTTGTCCAGCAAGAACTTAAATCGATAATCGGCAAAATAACTGTATTTAGAACGTATCACCCCTTCCATTTCCAAATAGACCAGAAGGGTTTTTAACGGCAGTTGGCGGATATTACAATCAGAAGATAGACGGCTCAGCACGATCTCCCATTGAGGGACGGATTGTTGCGCTTGTTCAATGAGGCTCTGGATTTCATCGGGTTCCGGGGTATCGCCATAGATAAAGTTTTCAAGCGTACTGATGCCATTTTGGTTGCCGAGTAAAACACAATGAGAGAGGTTGCCGTCTCTGCCTGCTCGACCGATTTCTTGAGCATAATTTTCAATAGATTTTGGTAAGTCGTAGTGGATGACTCGACGGATGTCGGATTTGTCGACGCCCATGCCAAATGCAATCGTCGCGACAATGCAGTCTATGTCACCTTTCATAAAGTGGCTTTGAATCTGCTCTCGATCGTCATTGTTCATACCGGCGTGATAGGCATTCGCATTGATACCACTATCACGAAGTAGTGTTGCTACTTGTTCAGCGGCACTTTGTAGAGTGACATAAACGATGGTTGGCGCTTTTGAATTGGATTGAAGCAGCTTGACCAGTGTTTCGGGCTTTTGGTCATCATCACAAGGTGTGACCGAAATATCGAGGTTGGGGCGGTAGAATCCAGTGGTCACGATATGGTTTGGTTCGATGGAAAACTTTTGCTGCATATCTTGAATAACAGCCTGTGTTGCCGTGGCGGTTAAAAGTAGCACTTGCTCAATGTTGAGCTCTTTCTGGTATAGCGGCAGCTTGAGGTAGTCAGGGCGAAAGTTATGTCCCCACTCAGAGATACAGTGGGCTTCATCAACCACCAATAATGAGATGGGAACCTGTGAGATAAATTGGCGAAAACGCTCGTTTTTAAGTCGTTCTACTGAAATCATCAATACCTTTATGTGCCCTTGCTTCACGCCATCTATTACCTGTCGAGATTCCTCTTTTGTTTGGCTGGAATCAATGGATGCAGCGGGTATCTGCTTGCTTTTGAGAAATTCGAGTTGGTCTTTCATTAACGCAAGAAGTGGAGACACAACCAAGGTTAAGTGCGGCAACATCACCGCGGGCAGTTGATAGCAGAGAGATTTTCCTGACCCTGTTGGAAAGATGGCGGCTGAAGAGCGACGTTGTAGGACATGTTCGATCACTTGTTGTTGCCCCAACCTGAGTGACTCGAAGCCGAAAATGCGATTCAGGGTGTGTTGAATATCCAGTTGATGGTTTGAAGGTTCCATAGCGCCTTTGCCAGTATCTTTCCGTTGCAATGCACACTATTCTAGGAGGAATCGCGATAATGGAACATGATTTTAGTATGAATAAGTTGGATCTAAGGCAGACTATCCTCGATTCACTTGAGCAAAAGTGGCGAGTTGCCCAGAGTTCGATGCAAAGGGCTGTGGAATCCGCAACCGATGAAGAGACCGTACCGGAGCATAAATATGATACTTTGGCGCTCGAGGCCTCGTACCTAGCCCATGGTCAAGCGGTTCGTGTGCAGGAGTGCGAACGGGAAATTCGAATGTTCCGAGAACTCGAATTGCCAGAATCGCCACAACACGTTGTGCTAGGGAGCTTGGTCGCGGTCGTTGATATGAGCGATCGAACTCAATATTTTTTTGTCGCTCCTTGTGCAGGTGGTTTGAAAGTTGAACTTGATGGTACTGAAGTGCTGTTGGTGACTTTTCAATCTCCACTTGGGCTGGCGTTGAAGGGGAAGTCTGTGGGCGATGAGTTGGAATACCAAGTGTCGTCCACGACGTTTAGTTACGAAATAGAAACCATAAGCTGACAAAATAGGTATTGAGTTTTGCTATGGTAACGCTGAATCAACATAGTGAGAAGAGTATGAAAAAGGTATTACTGACGCTTCCATTGCTTTTATCTAGCCACGTTTATGCGGCTCAATGCCAAGTCGATATCAAGAATGAAATTCACTTGAGTGGGGACAAACTCGAGATTCATCAAGCAAGCGGAGAGGCTGCCGTTCTAGATAAGCAGAACAACCTGATCATTCAGGGGGAAACCATCACCTTGAATTCGGAGCAAAAAAAGGCGGTGAGCAACTATCGTGAGAGCCTCAATGAGTACTTACCGCGCGCTAAACAAATTGCGCAAGATGGCTTAGCGTTGGCGAACGATATAGTGGATGATGTTGCAGAGAGTTTTGATGCGCCAGAAGCTTTTGATGGCGTTAAACAATCCATGAAACAGTTCTACGCTGACATTGAAGCTCGCTACTACCAAAATGGCGATCTGATTCTCCCTGCTGAGAGCTTTGACTCGTTAGCTAAGACTTGGAATGATGATTTAGATAAAGCGATGGCCCTTTTTAATCAAGAGTTTATTACGAGTGCATTCGGGGCGATGTCTGAAAAAATGAAAGCGGAAGGCGGTCTCAATTTGACAGAAATGGCCAACTCGATGGCAGAGTTGAAAGAGCGCATCGCGAGTCGAATCGCTGAGCACCAGTCTCAGGTTGAACAGCAAAGCGAGGATTTTTGTGATTCGCTCGGTGAAATTGCCGAACAAGAACAGCAACTGCATCAAAAAATACCTCAACTTAAAGACTATAAGGTCTTTACCATCTAAACTTTAAGAGCACCGATAGGGTGCTCTTTTTGTAGACAATCTCGTATGGATTGTATTTAATCCCCGCTCATTTAGGAGCTGTGTATCAAGCGTTTCGTGCAGATATCTAATTTCTCGATCAAACAACTTACGGTTATCGCCTCTGTCATGATGGCGGTGACCTTTGTACTTTTCTATTTAACGTTCCGATATTTTTGGACCTACGATACCGCGGTTGAGCTGGCTATTGAGCGGCAAAATGAGGAAGTTCGTCGGGTTAAGACCCTCATACACCTACAAAAAAATGATTTAGCCAAAAGCATTTCAGATTACGCTGCATGGGATGAAGTCGTCGATTTTATCGAGGGTAACAACGACGATTTGCTGGTCGATAGCATCAACGAACATTCGTTTTCGGCACTGCAGATAAACGGTGTGTTTATTTTTGATGCCGATGTGAGCCTGATGTGGGGAAGGATGTACGATTACATCTACAAGCAAGAACTTTCCTATGATGAGATTCGCTATAAATTTGGTGCGCTCTTAGCCGATAGCCTGCGCTCTCGCACGGATAGAATTACGCCGTTTGTTCGATTTCTCGTTCTTAACGAACAGCCACATTTGTTAGCAACCTCGCGAGTGTGTAATAGCGATGGTATCGACTGCGACAAAGGCTACATGATGATACTCAAACCTGTGGGAGAGACTTTCAGTCGTACATTGCAACAAGCCACAGGGCTTCAAGTTGATATTAAAACGAAGCGAGATGACGACACAATTTTGGATCATGCTCAGGATAACATCTCCATCATTGAGAAGAATGATTATAGAAATGATGAGACGGTGTTTCTTGAAATTCATCACTCAGTAAAATTGCCCCCTTTTATCACCTGGGGAGAGCTTTCGGCCGTGTTGGCTTTTGCTGTGTTTATGTTCGCGTTTAACTTGAGTGTGGTGCACATTATGGTTCGTCCAATCAAACGGGCTCGTCGCGCGTTGGACCAATTGATGAGTGGCGAGTCCTCGCAACTGACGCAACAAGATACGTTTATTTCTTATGAAATGCGTGATTTTGTCTACCGAGTCAATGAAGTTATCAGCCAGCTCGAAAGCAAGCAGCAAGAACTTGAATGGATCGCTCATCATGACGCGTTAACCAAAGTCGGCAATCGGCGCAGTCTCCAGCAGCATTGGCAAACGTTAGTCGAAAAACAGCCGAAGCACACTAGCTTGCTTCTCATCGATATTGATTACTTTAAACCGTTCAATGATCACTATGGACACGTTGAAGGTGACAATGTTCTTCAGCAAGTCGCCACTGCACTCAAAGAGGCACCGACCGAAAGCTCGAAGTTTGTTGCTCGCTTTGGTGGCGAAGAGTTTTGTGTGGTCTTGAGCAATGACTCACCGCTCAATAACCGGCAAGAAGCTGAGTGGCTCAGAGCTGCAGTAGAAACACTGAAGATTCGTCACCACTATTCACCGATTGCCGCCCACCTGACGGCTTCCATTGGCGTGGCCGACTGCGGTTTACAGCCCTTAGGTGACTTACAAGATCTGTTTCTGGTGGCGGATCGCGCGCTCTATGAAGCAAAAGATGCTGGACGTAACCAAGTAGTGATCCATTCCTCTGAGCGTTAAGTTCTGTGTCATCTTTTGTTTACAGATAAAGCTGACTGTTTTTTGTCCCATCGACTTTAATTAAGTTCCAATATCATTGCTGATTGTAGATTTTTCTTTTATTGTACTAGTCAACTAGTTCAATGGTGCAAGTGAAGTTATATGGCACAAGTAGATACCTCTCAATCTCGTGAACATTTTGGTTCACGTCTTGGTTTTATTCTGGCTGCGGCAGGTGCTGCGGTTGGCCTAGGTAACATTTGGGGATTTCCAACTCAAGCAGCGAGTAATGGCGGTGGTGCGTTCTTGCTTGTTTATTTGGTGATGATTCTTGTTGTTGCCTTCCCTATGCTGGTGGTTGAGATGGCGATTGGTCGCCACGGGCAAGCTAACCCTGTTGATAGCATGCGTTCGTTGACCTCTAACCCTATTGGTAAGCGTGTTGGGGCAGCGGTAGGCTGGATTGGTTTAAGTGTCCCAAGTGCGGTACTGGCGTTTTACAGTATCGTTGGTGGTTGGTTGATTTGCTTCCTGTTAGGCGCAATCACGGATGTGTTGGGCATGGAAGCGGCGACGGCTTGGTTTAAAGGCTTCAGTGTTGAACGTAACCTTTTCGGTACCATCACTTTTTACGTTCTGACGATTTTAATTGTTCAAGGCGGGGTGAAGCAGGGCATAGAGAAATGGTCGACTCGCCTGATGCCTGCGCTGTTTGTGCTGTTTGGTCTGCTTTTTATCTACATCATGACGCAAAGCGGTGCGATGGAAGGGTTAAAGCACTACTTGATCCCAGACTTTGAGAAAGTAATGGACCGCAAGTTAATCTTAGCGGCGATGGGGCAAGGGTTCTTCTCGCTGACGATTGGCGGCTGCTCGATGCTGATTTATGGCTCTTATCTGAGTAAGAAAGAGAACTTACCGAAGATGGCGATGAACGTTACGCTGGTGGATACTGCAGTTGCGTTTATTGCTGGATTGGTGGTTATGCCTGCCATGTTTGTTGCGATGCAAAAGGGCGTACAGATTTATGCTGAAGATGGTTCGCTACTCAGTTCTGATACCTTAGTGTTCACAGTGCTGCCACTGATGTTTGACAGTTTAGGCTTGCTTGGCCAGCTGTTTGCTATTGTGTTCTTCTTGCTACTAACCATTGCTGCCTTGACGTCATCTATCTCGATGTTGGAGTGTCCGGTTGCTCTGGTCAGCGAGCGTTTCAATACAAAACGTACGTCAACGAGTTGGGTACTTGGTGGCTTGATTGCGCTGTTGAGTGTCATCATCGTGTACAACTTTGGGGAGCTATTTGGGTTGGTGGCGATGGTTGCAACTCAATATCTGCAGCCAGCAGCAGCTTTACTATTCTGCTTATTTGGTGGCTGGGTATGGAATCGCCATTCTAAGATTAAAGAGCTAGAGCAAGGGTGCCCGGAGTTTACTCAGGGGTGGTTTGGTAAGCTATGGCCAGCTTACGTGAAGTTTGTCTGCCCGATCCTTGTCGCGACCGTTATTTGGGCATCATTTGGTTAATTGCCTAAACCTCACCAACACAAAGAGCCCGCATAGTCATATGCGGGCTCTTTGTTTTAGCGGTTTAGTCTACTGAGTTGGAGTGTTGATTTGACCTGTAGTCAAAGGATCAACATCAAGATCCGTCACTTCTTCAATAAACTCTTCTACGACCTGTTCGACTTCTTCGTCATCTTGCTCAAAGTAAGCTAAGTGGAAGATCGCATCACCTTCGTTTACCAAAGGTAGTGTCTGTTGACCGATAACAATGCCGCCTTTGCGAGCCGTGAGTTCAATCTCACTGTGACCAAGAGGGGCGCTGATGTACGCCAATACTTGGCCCTTCTCTACCTTCTCACCCAGTGTGACGACAGTACGCAAGATACCATCGCTTTCCGCACGCAACCAGCTGGTGGATTTTGCAATCACATGAGGTGGCAGCTTTTTACGGCTTGAGCGTAGCATACCAATGGCTTGCATCACGCGCTGTACACCGATGAAACCTGCACTGATACAGATTGGCTCAAAGCGCAGTGCTTCGCCCGCTTCGTATGTCAGTACAGGAATGCCCAGGCGTTCAGCTTCGCTGCGCAGAGAACCGTCTCGAAGTGGAGCATCGACGATAACTGGCGTCGCAAACGCCTGAGCAATTCTTAGGGTTTCTGGGTTACTCAGATCAGCACGGATCTGAGGCAAGTTTGTACGATGGATCGCACCAGTATGTAAATCCAGAATGTAATCACAGCGCTTCGCTACTTGAGAGAAGAAAGTATGCGCCATACGTGATGCAAGCGATCCTTTCTCACTGCCAGGGAAGCAGCGGTTTAAATCACGTCTATCTGGTAGATAGCGAGACTTATGGATAAAGCCAAATACGTTAACAATAGGAACGGCGATAACCGTCCCTTTTAGCTTGCTTGCGTCGATGGTGTTGATGAGCTGTCTTACGATTTCGACACCGTTCAGTTCGTCACCATGGATCGCGGCATTCACCATCAAAACGGGACCCGCTAAGCGGCCGTTGATGATCTCTACAGGAATTGATAGAGGTGAGTGGGTATAAAGCTTGGCAGCTTCTAACTCAATGACCTTACGTTCACCCGGCGAGACAAGCTCGCCGAGAAATTCAAATGCGCTATTCTTTTTAGCCTTTGCCACGAGTTTTTGTCCTTTTACTTGCCGCATTTTTCTCAATAAATTCGACAATCATTCCAGCAATGTCTTTACCAGTTGCGGCCTCAATACCTTCAAGACCTGGAGATGAGTTTACTTCCATGACCAATGGACCACGGTCTGATCTGAGTAGATCCACCCCAGCCACATTTAGACCCATTATTTTCGCTGCTGCGACGGCAGTACGGCGTTCTTCAGGAGTGATCTTGATTAAAGATGCACTGCCACCACGGTGTAGGTTCGATCGGAATTCACCTTCTGCACCTTGGCGTTTCATCGCAGCAATCACTTTGTCACCAATCACGAAACAGCGAATATCCGCGCCGCCCGCTTCCTTGATGTACTCTTGCACCATGATATTCGCTTTTAGTCCCATGAATGCTTCAACCACGCTTTCTGCAGCTTTACGAGTTTCAGCAAGAACCACACCGATACCTTGAGTGCCTTCAAGTAGCTTAATAACTACGGGTGCACCACCGACCATTTCAAGTAGGTCTTTGACGTCATCAGGCTTGCTTGCAAACCCAGTGATCGGCATACCAATGCCTTTACGTGATAATAGTTGCATTGAGCGCAGTTTGTCACGTGAACGAGTGATGGCGACGGACTCATTGACTGGGTATACGCCCATCATTTCGAATTGGCGAAGTACCGCTGTACCATAGAAGGTGACTGATGCACCGATTCGAGGAACAATCGCATCAAAACCAGATAGCTCTTCACCTTTGAAGTGTATTTCTGGCTTCTCTGAGTTGATATTCATGTAACAACGCAGCGCATCAATCACTTTCACTTCGTGGCCACGGCTTTCTGCCGCTTCAATTAAACGCTTTGTTGAGTATAAGTTCGCGTTGCGAGACAGAATACCAATTTTCATTATTTGCTTTCCTCGAAAGGGACTAAAAACGATTCAACAGGGTCGACAATGATGCGCTCGTGCATTGCAGTGCGACCTAACAACATGCGAAAAGCCATATTTTCGCGATTAGTTAATGTAATTTCGATTGGCCAACTTTTTCCGCCAATACTCAGTTCTGATTCGATCACGTAGCGTGCTTCTTCATGGCCACCTGAATCGCGAACGATACGCTCATCAATGACTTTCGCTTCACAGACTGTTTCGAATTCCGTGTCATGTTGTTTTGGGTGGATCCAAAAGCGAACCCACAGAGCTTCATCCTTTTTAAAGCTCTCTACTTTGAACGCGTGTAAGCAAGACGTCCTGGCTCCGGTATCAATTTTTGCGTTAATTTCATTAATACCTAAACCTGGCAGGCTAAGAGTTTCTCGCCAGCCGACTAATAGTTTTTCTTTCATCGCAGTAACATATTTTTAGAGAGTATTTAAGATGTTCGGGTGAAGTGAACATCCCCAACATGACCGGTCGAATTTGTGCCGAGTCTTGTGCTTGAAGAGAGTAAGAATGTACCCATAGGCGCTTCAAGGAGGGGGAATTTAGCAACCGAGATTCGGTGTGACTAACGAAAAAAACTCACCGTCACGACAAAGAAAATTTATCGAAAGGAAAGCTGAAGTATTAAAAAAGCCAGCTAATCTGAGCTGGCTTTTTGGATAAGTTGAAGTAATGCGAAATGCTTTACGCTTTTTCTGGAATAGCTTCTAGTAGAGCGACCATTTGCTCCCAGAATAGGGCAACGGTATCAATCTTCACTTTTTCATCTGGAGAGTGAGGGAACTTGATGGTTGGACCGAAAGAGACCATATCCATGTTCGGGTAAGGTTCTTTAAATAGACCACATTCTAGACCTGCGTGGATTACCATGATGTTTGGCTTGTGGCCGTAGATGCCTTCGTACATATCACGGAAGATAGCCATGATTTCAGAATCTGCATCCGGTTTCCAGCCAGGGTAAGCGCCAGAGAACTCGATACTTGCACCTGCTAACTCAGCAACTGAAGTCAACATGCCTTCCACTTGCTGACGACCTGAGTCAATAAGAGAACGCACAAGGCAGAGAACTTGAATTTTGTCTTCTTCAGTGGTGATTACACCAACATTCAGAGAAGTTTCAACGACGCCCTCGATTTCATCGCTCATACGGATCACACCATTTGGACATGCGTTTAGAGCGGCGATGAAGCGTTGCTGATCTGCGATGGTTAAAACTTGAGCGTCGGTGTCGATGGCTTCATTAAAAGAAACAATGTCGGTTTCTACTTTACCGAGTTCAGTTTTTAATAGGTTGGTGTAGAACTCAAATAGCTCTGCCAACTTTGCTTCGTTTTCAGCAGGAACCGCGACAGTGACGAAAGCTTCACGAGGAATCGCATTACGTAGGCTGCCACCACGGAACTCCACTAGACGAAGATCAAGTTCTTGGGCGTGACCTGCAAGGAAACGTGCAACCAATTTATTTGCGTTACCACGACCTGTATGAATATCACAACCAGAGTGACCACCTTTTAGGCCTTTTAGCACTAGCTGACGAGTCACGTAACCTGCTGGGATTGCTTCACGCTTGATATCGAAAGTCATTTCACCGTCGATACCACCCGCACAACCCATGTAGACTTCGCCTTCTTGCTCTGAGTCAGTGTTCAAAAGGATCTCACCTTCCAACCAACCTGCTTCAAGACCAAACGCGCCTGTCATGCCTGCTTCTTCATCAACCGTCAGCAGAACCTCGATTGGACCGTGCTTAATATCTGTAGAGGCAAGTACTGCTAGACACGATGCCATGCCCATGCCGTTGTCAGCACCCAGAGTCGTCCCTTTCGCTGTTACCCATTCGCCATCGATATAAGGTTGGATTGGATCTTTAGTGAAGTCATGATCGGTGTCTTCATTCTTCTGCGGCACCATATCGATGTGCGCTTGCAGAACGACGCCTTTCTTGTTTTCCATGCCCGGTGTTGCTGGTTTTTTAATGAACACGTTGCCTGTTGGATCACGACGAACGTCTAGACCTTGCTCTGTCGCCCAATTGACAATGTATTGGGCAAGCGCTTCTTCATGTTTAGAAGGGTGAGGGATGGAACAGATCTTATCGAAAAACTGCCATAGTGGAGCAGGTGATAAGTTGCTGATTTCAGAATGGAATTCAGACACGGATGACTCCTTATAAAGAATAATGCCAGATCTTATGACTTCAACATTTCAAATTTCAGATGATTAATCTAGATGTGACCTATTAAGTAGACGCACAGAATAGCACTCTCCGAGATTCGGGTGTAGAGAAAGAAGTGAGGATTTGTTTCGCTGCTATCACAGAATACTGATTTTATCTGCAATGCTTATGTTACCGGACTCTTATCAGGTGTAAGAAACAAAAATAATAAATTGATATAACTGTAATTAAATTACAATATTTGTTTGATCTAAGTCAATTGGTGAACTTTTTGTGACTTTTGTCACTTTTGTGCTTGTAATTAAATTTCTTTGAGGTATATTTACACCAACTTCGAAAGCGAAGAGAAAATGCTCAAAGGATGAGTCCGATTTGTCGCCTCCAAGGAACCGAGAAATCAATAGTGTTTATTTAGTTTTCATTGATTTAGAAGGTGATAGTTATGAAAGGTTTACCAAGTGCAGCGTTCTGGCTAAACAGCTCAGTTTACACAGGCAGCTTTACTTACCCAACAAGCTTCGGATACTAATCCAAGTTTGTGACTCTCGAACAAGTTTGTTCACCCCTATATATTGGAATTTTTTTACAGCTCCTATATAGCTGACATGATTCAACCGCCACTCAAATTGAGTGGCGTTTTTTTATCCCTTTTACTTTCCGATTAAAAAGTGCACACCGATAAAGTGTTTCTTCTATCGCTTTGAGTTCCCTGCATATTATTCGCATAAACACATATTCCCTCCGCGTTTCTTACACAAATCCAACCGGTAATTTTTCTCATAAGTATAAAAAATAACCGAACAGTGTTTTATATGGTTCGCAGTCTTAGTGATTGAATTTTATCGGGTATTTTTACACTAGATTGGTCGGTTGATCTTAAATAGACAAGCTAGATGGTAGAAATGTTGATTAGAGTGTTAATTCTATCTGGAATTTGAAATTTTATAACTTTATAATTCCGGCCAATCGATTACGCAACCGTTTACTTTTTACCCTTTTAGGATTCGATCATGTTCGAAAAACTGTTCAAACTCAGTGAAAACGGCACGAACGTTAAAACTGAGATCATCGCGGGTGTTACCACCTTTTTAACCATGGCCTACATTATCTTTGTTAACCCAGCAATGTTAGCAGATGCAGGTATGGATAAAGGCGCTGTGTTTGTCGCTACCTGTCTTGCTGCGGCAATTGGCTGTTTCATTATGGGTTTTGTTGCGAATTATCCTATCGCGCTTGCTCCAGGTATGGGCTTAAATGCCTTCTTTACCTACGGTGTTGTTCTAGGTATGGGGCATTCATGGCAGGTTGCGCTTGGGGCTGTATTTGTCTCAGGTCTCATCTTCATGGCCTTGAGTATTTTTAAGGTTCGTGAGTGGATCATCAACTCGATCCCGATGTCTCTTCGTACTGGTATTTCTGCAGGTATCGGTTTGTTCTTGGCATTTATCGGCCTGCAAAACTCAGGCATTGTTGTCGACAATCCAGCAACCTTGGTTGGTCTTGGCCATATTACTGGTCTCCAGCCTGCTCTTGCTGCTCTTGGCTTCTTTTTGACCATTGGTCTTGTCTATCGAGGCGTTCGTGGCGCGGTAATGATTGCAATTTTGATCATTACAGTGATTGGTTTGATGTTGGGTGATGTTCAGTGGGGCGGTATTATGTCTACGCCACCAAGTGTTGCACCAACATTCATGCAAATGAATATCGCCGATGTCTTCGAAGTGGGTATGATTTCTGTGGTGTTCGCATTCCTGTTCGTTGACCTATTCGATACGGCAGGTACTCTGGTTGGCGTTGCGCAAAAAGCTGACCTTATTAAAGAAGATGGCAAACTACCGCGTTTAAGCAAAGCGTTACTGGCTGATTCTACCGCGACGTCAGTTGGTGCGATGATTGGTACATCAAGTACAACATCTTACGTTGAATCAACAGCTGGTGTGGCTGCTGGTGGTCGTACTGGTCTTACTGCCGTTGTAGTTGGGGTGTTGTTCCTTTTAGCTCTTTTCTTCTCACCATTGGCGGGCATGATCCCAGCTTACGCAACAGCGGGTGCGCTATTCTACGTTGCGATCCTAATGATGTCTGGATTGGTAAGTGTTGACTGGCGTGATCTAACAGAAGCGGCTCCAGTCGTAGTGACTTGTCTTCTAATGCCATTAACTTACTCAATTGCTGAAGGTATCGCGCTTGGCTTTATCTCTTACGCAGCGATTAAACTGTTGAGTGGCCGTGGTCGTGAAGTTTCAATCAGTGTGTGGGTTCTTTCTGCAGTCTTCATTCTTAAGTACTTGTTTGCTTAATTAGACTTACCTATCACATTTTTGAGCATCGCTATGGCTGTTTCTCTGCTGTAGCGATGTTTTTTCGTTTTGAGGAGAGGTTAATCATTGGTATTACCAGTCTCATCCGTTAAAATAAACGTTTGCGTAGCTTTTCCCCAACTTGCTAAAGCACTCCAAACCGACAGTCACGCTTTGTGGGGATGCGGATTTTTCAAATTATTAGGTTATTACAATGGCTAAGAAATTCATTATCACATGGGACCAAATGCACACATTCTGTCGCGAGTTGGCTGAGAAACAGATGCCAGCTGAGCAGTGGAAAGGTATTTGGGCGGTAAGCCGTGGTGGTTTGGTTCCCGGGGCAATTCTTGCTCGTGAGCTCGGTATTCGTCACGTTGATACGATTTGTATCTCAAGCTATGACCACGACCACCAACGTGATATGACTGTTGTAAAAGCACCTGAAGGTGACGGTGAAGGCTTCCTGATCGTGGAAGACCTAGTTGACAGTGGTGATACCGCGCGTAAGTTACGTGAAATGTACCCGAAAGCAAAATTGATTGCTGTTTGTGCAAAACCTGCTGGAGTAGAACTGCTAGACGATTACGTGGTAGACATTGCTCAAGATACATGGATTGAGCAGCCATGGGACATGTCTATCCAGTACGTTGAGCCAATCAACCGCAAACAAAAGTAATCAAAATGGCACAATGCCGCTGATTCTTGATAAATGGCCCTTTATTGGGCCATTTTTTTTTATACAATTTAGAAAAGCACATTTACTAGGTTAAGCCCATGTCTGAGGAAGTCAGCAAGAATCTCTCTGAAACGTTGTTTGCGAATCATAAGCAAGCGAAAGAAACCTCGGAACTGACTCGATATATGCCAAGTAGCCAGAGCTTCTTGGATGAAAAGCGTGAGAGTGACGGATACAAGTGGTATCGAAATTTGCGTCGAATGCAATGGACGTGGCAGGGCTTAGATCCAATCGAGATTGAAGCGGTGCTCGCCAAAATCGCAGCTTCGAAGCATTCCCGAACTCATGAAGAGTGGTTAGACACCGTCATGGGGTATCACAGTGGTAACTGGACCTATGAGTGGACGAAGCTCGGCATGCTTCACCAAAAGCGTTCATCGCAACTGAAGGGCGAAGACGCGGCTGATGAGCTTTTTAATGCGTCACTCTGTTTTAGCATTGCCGGCTATCCGCATCTAAAAAACGATAATCTGGCGACTCAGGCGCAAGTTTTAGCAAGTTCTGCATATACCGAAGCGACCAAGAAGACTAAGTACATCGTAAAGCGGTTAGAGATCCCTTATCAGAAAAAAAGCATTATTGCTCACCTTCACCTTACCAGTACCGAAAAGCCGCAACCTGTGGTGATTGTGAGTGCTGGGCTGGACAGTTTGCAAACCGACTTGTGGACCGTTTTCCGTGACCATCTTGCGAAGAAAAATATCGCGATGCTAACCGTCGATATGCCTTCGATTGGGCACAATACGCACTGGAACTTAACTGAAGACACGTCAGTATTGCACCAGGCTGTGCTCAATGAGTTGTACTCCATTCCTTGGGTCGATCATCACAGAGTAGGGCTGATTGGTTTTCGCTTTGGTGGTAATGCGATGGTGCGTCTTTCATTTTTGGAGCAAGATAAAATCAAGGCGTGTGTCTCGATGGGGGCTCCGATCCATGATGTCTTATCATCACCCGATAAGCTCAAGAGTATGCCGAAGATGTACCTTGATGTGCTGGCGTCGCGTTTAGGCAAAAATGCAGTTGATATTCATAGCCTGTCGAGTCAACTGATGGCTTGGTCGTTGAAAGTGCAGGGGATATTGTCTAGCCGTAAAACTCGTGTCCCTATTTTGGCAATGAGCTTAGAAGGAGATCCTGTTTCCCCTTATAGCGATAATCAGATGGTTGCTTTATACAGCGACTACGGTAAAGCGAAGAAAATCAGTGCAAAAACAATTACACAAGGATATGAGCAATCCCTCGATTTAGCGATTAAGTGGCTAGAAGATGAGCTAATGAGATGACATCTCAAGTATTTTAGACGACACTGATATTAGGCTGTACCTAGACTAACAAGTCCTGGAATCAGCCTTTTATAATAATTTCAGTGATGAATATGGAGATTCATAATGTCTGATACTATAAAAAAGCCGACTCACTATCGTTTGGTTTCCGTTATGAGGGCAATTGGACCTTATTTACGCGAATCGCAGTGTGAAGAAGGGGCTTATTTGTTTGATTGCTTGTCTGTTTGTGTAGACGATAAAAAGTCACCAGAAAAAAGAGAGTTTTGGGGGTGGTGGTTAGAGCTCAATCTACAAGATGGTGTATTCCAAGCACGCTATCGCACTGGGCTTTATGATGTGACTGGAGATTGGCAAGAAAAGAGCATACCGAAAAAAGTGGTCGAGGACGTCAACCGTACTCAAGTGGCGTTCCATGACAAGCTCGTCGAAACCTTGAAAAGTCAATTTGCACTAGAGGTTCAAATGCACGAAGAATCTGTCGAATTCGTCTGATTTTCATCGTTTACCCTCTACCAACAACAAAAAGGCGCGTTTTCGCGCCTTTTCTACTTGTGAATTTACCATTTGATTGCTAAAACATCAGGTCTAATCAATCTTCAGCGTCTTGTTGTGACTGCGTCGATTGTGACGGTTTGTATTTATTTCATAGTAGAAAGGCAATGAATCAAGAAAGCGGAAAAGTACTACAGCCACAGACTGTGGTAGTGAAACTAGGTACTAGTGTATTAACTGGTGGAACGCTGGCGTTAGACCGAGCTCATATGGTTGAGTTGGTTCGTCAATGCGCTGAGCTAAAAAAACAAGGCCACTCAGTGGTGATGGTTTCGTCTGGCGCCATCGCGGCTGGTCGAGAGCACCTAGGTTACCCCGCATTGCCCAACTCTATGGCCAGTAAGCAACTGTTAGCGGCCGTTGGTCAAAGCCAATTGATTCAAACGTGGGAATCATTGTTTGCTATCTACGGTTTGAAAATTGGTCAGATGTTGCTGACGCGGGCAGATTTAGAGGATCGCGAGCGCTTCTTAAATGCTCGTGACACCATCAACGCGCTGGTTGAAAACGATATTATTCCCGTTGTTAACGAAAACGATGCCGTTGCGACCAGTGAAATCAAAGTTGGTGACAATGATAACTTATCGGCATTGGTTGGTATTTTGTGTGGTGCCGACAAGCTATTGCTGCTGACCGATCAAAAAGGATTATTTACAGCAGACCCTCGTAAAGATCCTAACGCTGAGTTAATCAAAGAAGTGAAAACCATTGATGATACACTGCGTAAAATTGCTGGTGGTAGTGGCACAACGCTAGGCACTGGCGGTATGGCGACTAAGTTACAAGCCGCTGATATCGCACGACGAGCAGGTATTGAAGTTATTATCGCCGCAGGTAGCGCTCCGAATGTTGTTTTTGACTCATTGAGTGATGAGCCACAAGGGACCCGTTTCCTTCCGTGTGAAGAAGCGCTCGAAAACCGCAAGCGTTGGATCTTGGCAGGTCCTGCAGCATCAGGCGACATTGTCATTGATGATGGCGCGGTTAATGCGGTGGTAGAGAAAGGAAGCAGCTTGCTTGCCAAAGGCTTGACGGGAGTGAGCGGTGAGTTCGCGCGAGGTGATGTTGTCCGTGTTACTGACGCTCAAGGTAAGCTGGTTGCACGTGGTATCGCCAGCTACTCAAGCCAAGATATGGCTAAAATCGTCGGCAAACACAGCAAAGATATTATCGGTATTTTAGGTTACGACTACGGCAGTGAAGTGCTTCATCGTGACGACATGGTCGTAATCCAAGAATAAGGAAAGAATTGTGGAACTGATTTCTATGGGCCAAGCTGCAAAAGAAGCAGCGTTTCAACTGGCGACAGCATCAACGGCACAAAAAAACAAAGCACTCGCTATTATCGCCGATGAGCTAGAAGCCAATGCAAAGATTATTCTTGCCGCGAATGCAAAAGACATTGAAAAAGGGCGTGAAGCAGGGCTGACAGAGGCACTATTGGACCGTCTTCTGCTTAACGAAGAGCGCTTATCTGGCATTGCGAATGATGTGCGCAATGTCATCAGTCTTAATGATCCGGTTGGTAGCGAGTTAGACAGCAAAGTACTTGAAAACGGTATGTCCCTTTCTCGTCGCCGTGTACCACTTGGTGTTGTCGGGGTTATTTACGAAGCGCGTCCAAATGTCACCATCGACATCGCAGCCTTGTGCTTAAAAACGGGTAACGCGAGTATTCTACGCGGTGGTAAAGAGACGTTCTTTTCTAACATGGAGTTGGTTAAAGTCATTCAATCTGCGTTGGCAAAAGCGGGTCTACCTGCGGCGTCGGTTCAGTACATTGAAAAGCCTGATCGTGAACTGGTTTCGCAGCTTCTAAAACTCGATGAATACGTGGATATGATTATTCCACGCGGCGGAGCTGGCTTGCACAAAATGTGTAAAGAGAACAGCACGATTCCAGTCATCATTGGTGGTTTTGGTATCAGCCACATTTTTGTTGACGAAAGTGCCGATCTTGAAAAATCGCTGAACGTGGTTGAGAACTCGAAAGTGCAACGCCCATCAGCTTGCAACTCACTAGATACGCTACTTGTGCATGAAAAGGTTGCGGCGGATTTCTTACCAATGCTTGCTGAGCGTCTGGTGGACAAAGTTGCTCTAGTTGCAGAGCCAAAAGCGAAAGCCTTGTTATCAAGCGCGAAAGACTTGCGTGACGCGGGTGAGGGGGATTTTGACACCGAATGGTTGAGCTACACGTTAGGCGTTAAAGTGGTTGCCGATGTCAAAGAAGCCATCGATCACATGCGTGTTCACAACGCGAGCCACTCGGATGCGATCATGACAAATAGTCTCGAGAACTCGGAATTATTCATCAATTCAGTGGGTTCAGCGGCGGTTTATGTTAACGCATCAACACGCTTTACGGACGGTGCACAGTTTGGTTTAGGTGCTGAAGTGGCGGTCTCTACGCAGAAACTGCACGCTCGTGGTCCTATGGGCTTGGAAGAGTTGACAAGCTACAAGTGGGTCGGTAAAGCGAACTACTTGCCGCGTAGTTAACAAAACAACCTAAAGATTGATTGAAAAAGGGGCTATCTAGCCCCTTTTGCTTTTCTTGTGATCTGCAAATCCGCTACACTGTCGAACACTTATATGGAGGTGATATGCATTGTCCTTTTTGTTCTGAAAACGATACTAAGGTAATCGATTCCCGATTGGTGGCTGACGGTCATCAAGTTCGTCGTCGCAGGCAGTGCCTCGCGTGTAGTGAGCGATTTACGACATTTGAAACCGCAGAGTTGGTCATGCCCCGAGTTATTAAGTCGAATGGCAACCGTGAACCATTCAACGAAGACAAAATGGTGGGCGGACTTCAACGAGCGCTAGAGAAAAGGCCAGTCAGTGCGGATGCGGTCGATGTATCAATCAGTTTGATTAAGTCGCAGCTTCGAGCGACGGGTGAACGAGAAGTACCGAGCGAAATGATTGGTAACTTAGTGATGGACCAGCTTAAAGAGTTGGACAAAGTCGCATACATCCGTTTTGCTTCGGTTTACCGTAGTTTTGAAGATATTCGTGAATTTGGCGAAGAAATTGCCAGACTGGAAGACTAACTGCAGGTGTAAAGGAATGTCTCAATTCACTGAAACCGATTTCAACATGATGTCGCGGGCTATATGGCTAGCAAAAGGCGGCATCTATACCACTGCGCCCAATCCAAACGTTGGCTGCGTGATCACGCAAAATGGTGACATTGTCGGAGAGGGCTTTCACTACCGAGCGGGTGAGCCTCATGCCGAAGTTCATGCCTTGCGAATGGCAGGGGACAAGTCGGTAGGAGCCACTGCGTACGTGACTCTAGAACCTTGTTCTCATTACGGGCGAACGCCGCCATGTGCTGAAGGGCTGATCAAAGCGAAAGTTGCCAAGGTGATATGCGCAATGCAAGACCCGAACCCTCAAGTCGCTGGTCGCGGTATTCAAATGCTACGTGACGCTGGGATAGAGGTGGAAGTGGGCTTGTTAGAGCAAGACGCTATCGCTCTCAATCCGTCTTTCATCAAACGAATGCAAACGGGCTTGCCTTTTGTACAGCTAAAAATGGCGGCGAGTTTGGATGGACAAACGGCATTAGCCAACGGTAAGAGTCAGTGGATTACGTCAGAAGCCGCGCGCCGAGATGTACAAAGATATCGAGCTCAAAGTGGTGCTGTCCTCTCGACAAGCAAAACCGTCATTGAGGACAATGCTTCTCTTAATGTCCGCTGGAGCGACTTACCCGAGTCAGTAAAAGCTCAATACTCTGAATCTCAACTGCGTCAGCCAGTCCGTGTCATTCTTGATCGCCAGAACCAACTCACCACCGAGCTTAAGTTGTTTCAAGCTGGGGGAGAGACGTTAATTGTTGGGCCTGAAGGCGACGTTGAAATGACCCTCAATGCGGATCAGCAAATCTCACTTCAAGATACGTTTGCTACATTAGCAAGCGCGCACAATATCAATCATATCTGGGTCGAGGCTGGTGCAACCTTAGCAAGCAGTTTGCTCCAGCAAGATTTAGTCGATGAACTCGTCATTTACTTAGCGCCTAAAATCATGGGTAGCGATGGTCGTGGTTTGTTAGGAGCGCTAGGATTAGAGTCAATGAGCGACGTCATTGAGCTTGATATCAAAGATGTAAGACAGGTGGGTAAAGATATCCGCATTGTTGCCACCATATTAAAGAAAGAAAATTAAGCATGTTTACAGGTATTGTTGAAGCAGTCGGCACTCTCACTGCAATTACGCCTAAAGGCGAAGATATTAGCGTTACGGTCAATGCCGGTAAGCTAGACATGGCGGATGTCAAATTAGGCGATAGCATTGCGACCAATGGTGTTTGCCTAACGGTTGTGGCATTTAGCGAAAATAGCTATACCGCTGACTTATCGCTTGAAACGCTGCAGAAAACTGGTTTTGCAGATTACCAAGCGGGTGACAAGGTCAACTTAGAAAAAGCCATGTTGCCGACAACGCGCTTTGGCGGCCATATTGTCTCTGGGCACGTGGATGGCGTAGGTGAAATCGTAGAACGTAATATGGTTGGTCGCGCGATCGAGTTTTGGGTGGCGATGCCGCAAGAAATCGCCAAATACGTCGCAGAAAAAGGCTCAATTACGGTCGATGGTATCAGTCTGACGGTGAATGCATTACGTAAGAATGCCTTTAAGCTCACGATAGTGCCGCATACAGGTGAAGAAACAACCATTGCTGACTTCAATGTGGGCCGAAAAGTGAACCTAGAAGTAGATGTATTAGCACGCTACATGGAGCGCCTTCTGACCTGCCAGCAAGAGCAACAACCAGAATCAAAAATCACCATGGAATTTTTACAACAGAACGGATTTGCTTAAGTTAACCTTGCGTTGTTAACTCACTCAATTAGCCGCTAGAAGCCAAGATAGGAATGCAAAATGCCAATTAGTACCCCGCAAGAGATTATTGAAGATATTCGCCTAGGTAAAATGGTTATCCTAATGGATGACGAAGACCGCGAAAACGAAGGTGATTTGATCATGGCGGCAGAGCACGTGACGCCAGAAGCGATCAACTTTATGGCAACTCACGGTCGCGGTTTGATTTGTTTGACGATGACGAAAGAGCGTTGTGAGCGTCTTGGCTTACCTCCGATGGTGCAAGACAATAACGCCCAATATACAACCAACTTTACCGTTTCTATTGAAGCCGCAGAGGGAGTAACAACCGGTATTTCTGCGGCAGACCGTGCGCGCACGGTACAAGCGGCGGTTGCGAAAGACGCCAAAGCTGCTGACTTGGTTCAACCTGGTCATATTTTCCCACTAGCGGCGCAAGAAGGAGGCGTGCTAACCCGCGCAGGGCATACTGAAGCAGGCTGTGATCTCGCTCGTCTTGCCGGTCTAGAGCCTGCAGGCGTGATTGTTGAAATCCTTAATGACGATGGCACCATGGCGCGTCGCCCAGATTTGGAAATCTTCGCTGAGAAGCACGGCATCAAGTTAGGCACTATCGCAGACCTTATCGAGTATCGCAATAACACCGAAACGACCATCGAACGCGTCGCGGAGTGTAAGCTTCCAACCGAATTTGGCGATTTTAATTTGGTGACATTCCGTGACACTATTGACAACCAAATTCACTACGCGTTGTGCAAAGGTGACTTGACCGGTGACGCTCCGTTAGTACGTGTTCACTTACAAGATACCTTCACAGACTTACTTCATAGCGATCGCAATGCTGAGCGTAGCTGGACACTCGATGCTGCAATGAAGCGTATCGGGAAAGATGGCGGGGTATTGGTCATCTTAGGCAACGAAGAATCGACGGACTTGCTGATCCACCGTGTGAAAATGTTCGAAGCGCAAGACAAGGGCGAAGCTCCGACGTTGGCTAAGAAACAAGGTACATCACGCCGTGTTGGGGTGGGCTCTCAGATCCTTGCAGACCTTGGCGTCCATGATATGCGTTTGTTGTCGTCGGCAAGCAAGAAGTATCACGCCCTAGGCGGCTTCGGTCTTAATGTGGTTGAGTACGTTTGTGAGTAATCGCTAACACGCACTTTGATGAAGAGGGCAAATGTTTCAGCATTTGCCCTCTTTGTTTTCAATCTGTTGTGAACAAGGCGGGTAATGCTAAATTTCCATTAGATATTGCTCACAGATTTGTGCTAGAATCCGGCGATTCTCACTTGATGAACATAGTTAAAGGAAGGCTTATGAAAGTGATCGAGGGTGGCTTCCCAGCGCCAAACGCAAAAATTGCTATCGTTATTTCTCGTTTCAACAGTTTTATTAACGAAAGTCTATTGTCTGGTGCAATCGATACTTTAAAACGTCATGGCCAAGTTAGCGAAGACAACATTACTGTTGTTCGTTGTCCTGGCGCTGTAGAGCTTCCTCTTGTTGCTCAACGCGTAGCAAAAACAGGCAAGTACGATGCGATCGTATCTTTAGGTACTGTTATTCGTGGCGGCACTCCACATTTCGACTATGTTTGTAGTGAATGTAACAAAGGTCTTGCGCAAGTTTCTCTGGAATACAGCCTTCCAGTTGCATTCGGCGTACTGACGGTTGATACAATTGACCAAGCAATCGAGCGCGCAGGAACCAAGGCTGGTAATAAAGGTGCAGAGGCTGCACTAAGCGCACTTGAGATGATTAACGTTCTTTCTGAAATTGATTCCTAATGGGGGCCAGTGTGAAACCAGCCGCACGTCGTAATGCACGTCGATTTGCTCTACAAGCAATCTACTCTTGGCAAATTACTAAAGAAAATGTTGCTACGATTGAGGAGCAGTTTTTGTCAGGTGGCAAGTATGATGAAGAAGAACATCATGCCTCAGAGCCTGCACTTTCTACTCCAGACACAGACGTTGCATACTTCCGTGACCTACTAACAGGTGTTGTGCTAAGTCACACAGAGCTTGATAGCAAGATTCGTCCGTATACAGCGCGTCCAATGCAAGATTTGGACATGATGGAGTTAGCATTGCTTCGTCTAGCGATGTACGAAATGACACGTCGTGAAGATGTGCCTTACAAAGTGGTGATCAACGAAGCGATTGAACTTGCAAAAGTGTTCGCTGCAGAAGAGAGCCACAAGTTCGTGAATGGTGTACTTGATAAAGCAGCACCACACGTTCGTAAGAAGTAATCGAATACAGAATATAAAAAGGTCAGCATCTGCTGACCTTTTTTATAGGTATAAAGACACCCAAAACGAAAACAAGAACGCTATGTCAGGTGAATTTAATCTCATTGAAAAATACTTCGTCGGCCGTCAAAAGCAGCGCAACGATGTTTTGCTCGCCGCTGGTGATGACTGCGCCTTAGTTCAAGTGCCTCAAGGTTTGTCAGTGGCCATCAGCACAGATACCTTAGTCGCGGGAACACACTTCTTGGCAGACGCCGAGCCCGCTTTGGTAGCGCATAAAGCGTTGGCTTCTAATATTAGCGATTTGGCTGCGATGGGGGCGACCCCTGCCTGGGTTTCGTTCGCACTAACCATGCCTGAGCCAGATGAGGCATGGCTTGCCCCATTTTGTGAGTCGTTTTTTTCACTCGCTGACTACTTTGGTATTCAGTTGATTGGCGGCGATACGACGAAAGGTCCACTTAGCTTGACCTTAACGGTTCAAGGGCTAGTGAATCCTGAAAAAGCGCTGCGTCGCAACGGTGCTAGGGTTGGCGACCGTATCTATGTCACGGGGAATCTTGGCGACAGCAAAGCCGGACTGGATGTGATCTTGTCTGCTCTGCAGAAAGATAAGCCTTATGCATCTGAGTTAGAGCAGCGACATTACCTATCGTCTCCAAGGGTGTTAGTTGGTCAAGCTCTATTGGGGCTGGCAAGCTCAGCCATCGATATTTCGGATGGCTTAATATCCGATTTAAAACACATTTTAAAACGTTCTAATGTTGGCGCGAGTATTGACGTATCAACGCTTCCTGTTTCTAATGAGTTGGTTCAGTTTCTAGGTAGTGCTGAACAAGCGCAACAGTACGCATTGTCGAGTGGCGAAGAATATGAACTGTGCTTTACCGTCCCTGAGCAAAACCTAGGTGCTATTGAGAGTGCGCTCGCGCATTGCGGCACCCAGATTACCTGTATTGGTCAAATTCGCCCAGAAGGTATGTTTGAGATTCACTCTCAAGGTAAAGCGCTCGATTGGACGCTTTCAGGTTACGATCATTTCAACTAATTAAGCAGTATTATGGCAAACCCTTTATCTCTTATTTCTCTGAAAAATCCGTGGCATTTATTGGCGACAGGGTTTGGCAGTGGCTTATCCCCAATCATACCTGGCACTATGGGAACGTTAGCTGCGATCCCCTTTTATTTATTGCTAGTGCAACTGCCTTTACCCCTTTACCTTGTCGTTGTTGCGGCCGCTTGTGTGGTTGGCGTTAAAATTTGTCAGGTCACCTCCGATGATATGCGGGTTCATGATCATGGCTCGATTGTTTGGGATGAGTTTGCTGGCTTTTGGATTACGATGCTGGTTGTGCCACTGTTTAACCTCTCGGCGACAGACTGGAAATGGTTATTAACCGGATTTGTGTTGTTCCGTTTCTTCGACATGGTGAAGCCTTGGCCAATTGGTTGGCTCGATAAACGAGTCCACGGCGGGTTAGGGATTATGCTCGATGATATCGTTGCTGGGGTGATGGCAGGCTTTGCCCTTTACGCTGTAGGCAAGTACGCAGGTTGGTTAGGGTAAGCAAGAGATTACCTGCTCTAATCGAAAAAGGGTTGGCATCATAACCAACCCTTTCAATCAACTATCTACTTCAGTTTATCCAGATCCGCCTCGATCTCAGCGATCTTACTTGAAACCACCTTCTCTAGATGACGCAGGTCAGACAAGATTTTCTCTTTAACGTCCAACTCTGCGGAGGTTTCTGGCTTAGTGATCTTATTCAGTTCATCGATAACCAAGGTTAAGTTGCGGTTGATTTCTGTCACTTCTTTGTATTTGTGACTACCGCTGTCAACCAAGACATTTTTCACCTGTCTCGGGTATTTAAACTTAACGCTTTTCGCAAACAGCTCTCCTTTTTGCTTACGAAAATAGATTTTCAACACATCCTTATGCGCTTCTTGACGGAGTGAATAGCGCTCAATCTGTTTAGGTTCGTGAATCCCTAAACCAGTGAGGTGTGGAAACATAGGCTACCTCTTTATTTGTGTGTTATACCAATCAAGACAATACGCAATAAAGCGTTTGGTCGGGCTTGGATTATTTACTGAACACTAAATAATGTAGCAGCCTATTCACGTTGTAGATAGTTGATTTTTCGAACAGTGTAACAACTTGTGGTCAAGATCGCTTAAGGTGCTAATTCTGCCACATTGCTCACTAATAGCTCCCTTAATTGGTTTTCTTCTTGATCGGTTAATTTTCCACCATTTTCACTCGTAATGATGAATAAATCTTCTGCGCGTTCACCTATGGTCGTGATCTTGGCAGCGTGTAAGTGAACATGAAGGTCAGCGAAGGTTGCACCGACAGTCGCCAATAAGCCTGGAGTATCCAATGCAACAAACTCCATTAAGGTACGCTTTTTACTTTTCGTTGGCAGAAAATCGACCTGAGTTTTGACGGTAAAGTGCTGCAAATTACGAGGGACGCGGCGAGTTTTGATTTTAGTCGGGCGTCCATCTTGCAAAACGTGAGTGAGGTGTTTAATGACCGCTTTGTGGCGACTCTCGTCGACGACTTCACCATGTTGATCCAACACCATGAAAGTATCGAGAACATAACCGTCTTTGCTGGTCATAACTTGCGCATCGTGAACGTTAAAGTTACGTCTATCCAACTCAGCGACCACAGTAGCAAACAGCGCATGTTGGTCTTTACTGTAGACGAACACTTCGGTGCCCCCACGGGTCGCTTTCTTAGAAATCAGGATGAGAGGCTGAGAGTGATCTTCGTGGCGAAGAAGATGCATACAGTGCCATGCGATCTGTTTGTGTGTGTGTCGTAGGAAGTAGTCCGCTTTGAAGCGTTGCCATAGCACTTCGATTTCACGCGCGTTGAAGCCCTCTTTGCGCAGTAGAGCGGAAGCCAATTGTTGGTTGTGACGAATACGCTCGCGCACATCCACTGGGTTCTCTAGCCCGCGGCGCAGTGCTCGTTGGGTCGAGTAGAAAAGCTCAGCCAATAACGTGCGTTTCCAACTGTTCCATAACTCTGGGTTGGTGGCACAAATATCGGCGACAGTAAGGCAGACGAGGTACTCCAGATACTCTTCATCGCGAACCTGTTTGGCAAACTCTGTGATCACCTCTGGGTCGTAGATGTCGCGTCTTTGCGCTGTGACGGACATTAATAAGTGATGACGTACTAGCCAAGCCACAAGCTTAGCTTCAGGTTTAGAAAGCCCGTGCTCAATGCAGAAGTGATAAGCTTCCCCTTCACCAATCACTGAGTGATCACCCCCACGTCCTTTACCGATATCATGGAAAATAGCGGCAATGATCAGCAATTCTTTCTTTTGAATTCTCGGGTAGACTTCACAGCAGATCGGATGCTTATCGTGATTTTTCGCGTAGCTAAAGGTGTTGATATGTTTGAGTAAGCGAATACTGTGTTCATCAACCGTGTATACATGGAAGAGGTCAAACTGCATCTGGCCGACAATTTGGCTCCACTGTGGCAAGTAAGCGGCAAGGACCCCCAACTTATGCATCAAACTGAAAGCTTTGTGCAGAGCATTTGGGTGGCGGCACAGCTCTAAAAACTTTTCGCGAGCTTCGGGAATCGTATGTAGGAACTTGTTCAAACGACGCCTTGCAGTTCGAAGTTGGCGCATGGTTGGAGGCGCAACCCCTTCAATGGTTGAATCGTTGGCGATATGTAAGAACATGTCGAGAATCGTTTCAGGGCGAGCTTGGAATAGGGCAGGCTTACGCGCTTCAATCAAGTGACCTCGGCGTTGAAAGTCGTCACTTAGCACTTCTGGCTCAGCTTCGACACCGTTCTCCAAGATGGCTTGATCGAACAGCTTGAGAAGCATTTTGTTTAACTCTGCGACACGGCGTAGCGTTCGGTAGAACTCTTTCATCATCATCTCGACGCCACGATTGCCTTCGCCGCTAAAGCCTAAGCTTTCGGCCACCTGCGCCTGATGAGCGAAGGTTAGGCGGTTGTCGTAACGTTTTAGTTCGATATGCAGAGCAAAACGCACGCGCCACAAGAAATCTTGGCACTCAACCAACTCTCGGTATTCTGCATCGGTTAAAAAGCCGTAACGACTCATCTCAAGGAGTGACGTTGCGCCGAAATGTCGACGGGCAATCCAACTTAGGGTGTGGATATCGCGAAGTCCACCTGGGGTAGATTTGATATCCGGCTCTAGGTTGTAGGTGGTGTCGTGATAGCGAGCATGACGATCTTTCTGCTCTTTAATCTTCGCTTTGTAGAAGACTTCACTTGGCCAAAACGATTCCGAGTGAATCACCATTTTTAGCTGGTGGAAGGTATCTTCGCAGCCACAAAGTAAACGAGACTCTTGTAAGTTCGTGGCAACGGTTAAATCTTCTCGCCCGATAGTCGCACACTCTTCTACGCTGCGAACCGCATGACCCACTTCCAATCTAAGATCCCAAAGTAACGTAATAAACTCACTGACTTTGGTCGCAAGAGATTCTGGCAATGTTTTGCGTGACACAACCAAAATATCAATATCGGAAAGAGGATGAAGCTCTCCTCGGCCATACCCCCCGACGGCGACCAAACTGATATTAGGTAGCTCGGAAAAACCAAAATGTTGCCATAAGCGGTTGAGTAGCAGGTCAATGTACTCAGCTCGCCCTAGCACTAGATCGGTGACCGGATGATGAGTTAAAAATTCCGTTTTTTGGTAGTCGGCAAATTTTTCTAATTGGGCTTTGAGTTCACTGATGGTGATTTGCTGATCATCGAACGTCAGCGGGGATTGAAAAGGCATACAGCAAGTCCGTGCAAAATAGTCCTATCGACCAATTTAACAGAAGGGTAGATAAAAAAATATCCCCGACTGAGCGGGGATATTAAGTGTATTGGTTACAATTAAGCGTTGTTCATCATACGCGGGATTGTGTCGTCGCTACGCAGTGTGAGCACCTCGCAGCCAGTACTGGTCACCAAAATGGTGTGTTCGTACTGAGCTGACTTCTTACCGTCACCGGTGTACACCGTCCAGTCATCTTCCGCATCAACCGTCACACCAAATTTTCCCGCGTTAATCATTGGCTCGATCGTGAAGCACATGCCTTCTTTCAGCACGCGACGATCATTGTTTTTATAGTGGACAATTTGCGGTTCCTCGTGGAACTCGTTACCAATGCCGTGGCCACAGAAATCTTTCACGATAGAGAACTTATTACGTGGGTTCTTCTTGTTGTTCTCTTTGATGTACTTCTCGATAGCGGTACCAATATCGCCCACCGTTGCGCCCGGCTTCACTTTACGCATCCCGACGTAGAGTGCTTCTTGAGTCACCATACAAAGACGTTTGTCAGCAGGAGATACCTCACCAACGAAGAACATTTTAGATGTGTCACCGTGATAACCATCTGGACGAACGCTAAGATCTGCGCCTTCTTCATTGGGGATAATTACTGTGATATCGACGTTGATAATGTCACCGTTTTTAAGTACCGCTGGCTTCAATTGACCGTTGCTGCCGACTTCATCTTGAGATGCCGGAATACCATGACACACAATGTGGTTGATGGATGTACAAATAGACTTAGGAAACCCGTGGTAATCAAGAGGTGCAGAGTACGCGCCTTTTTCAATCCCATAATCGTGACAGATTTGGTTTAACTCGTCTGTCGTAACCCCTTCTTTAATATGAGGTTCAATCATCTCTAGGATCTCAGCGGCCAACGCGCCCGCTAGTCGCATACGTTCGATTTCTTCAGCTGTTTTAATCTTGATTGACATCGGCTTTCTCTATTTACTTCGCTAGCACCAGATGGTGCGAATGGGCGCATTCTATCAGGAACAGTTGAGAATGTGTATTACTGGCAATTCCTTACTATTCGAGTGGTTGTACGCTGTTTCTTAATGATTGGATGACTTTTGCACACTAGGTGTTGGTTTTTTTACTAGCCAGATAGAGCAAAAATATGGTATAAAGCGCGCCGGAAATGTGGTCAGTTCTCTTCACTTCTCATCGATGAAGCGGCGATGCTGGTCAGTTCCATATATACTTTTATCTTTAAATCACACACATTCCGACACATATTCCGGGGTGCTGGGCAGAAGCCTAGTCGGAGTTATGGGGAATGTGGAGGCCTAACCCCATAGAGGATTTTAAAATGGCAACTGTATCAATGCGCGATATGCTGAAAGCTGGTGTTCACTTCGGTCACCAAACTCGTTACTGGAACCCAAAAATGAAGCCATTCATCTTTGGTGCTCGTAACCGCGTTCACATCATCAACCTAGAAAAAACTGTACCAATGTTCAACGAAGCTCTAGCTGAACTTGCTAAAGTTGGCGAGAAGAAAGGTAAAGTTCTATTCGTAGGTACTAAGCGCGCTGCATCTGAAGCTGTTAAAGAAGCTGCTATCGCAAGCAACCAGTACTACGTAAACAACCGCTGGTTAGGCGGTATGCTTACAAACTACAAAACTGTTCGTCAGTCAATCAAGCGCCTAAAAGATCTTGAAGCTCAGTCTCAAGACGGTACTTTTGACAAACTAACTAAGAAAGAAGCTCTAATGCGTACTCGTGAAATGGAGAAGCTAGAGAAATCTCTTGGTGGTATCAAAGACATGGGCGGCCTACCAGACGCTCTATTCGTAATCGACGCTGACCACGAGCACATTGCGATTAAAGAAGCAAACAACCTAGGTATTCCAGTTTACGCTGTAGTAGATACTAACTCTAACCCAGACGGCGTTGACTACATCATCCCAGGTAACGACGACGCAATCCGCGCAGTACAACTATACCTAAACGCTGCGGCAGCTTCAGTAACTGAAGGCCGTAACAAAGACGTAGCTGTTGTTGCTGAAAAAGACGGTTTCGTAGAAGCTGAATAATAGCGGCTCCTAGTCACACTTAGACTATGTGCAACCTTGTTGTAGCATATACTGAGTTATAGTTATCAACAGGGGCCGAAAATGTAGGCCCCTGTTTTTTACCAAATCCAGAATCAACTGAGGAATAGAGAATGGCTGTTACTGCTGCTCTAGTTAAAGAACTGCGCGAACGTACTGGCGCAGGTATGATGGAATGTAAGAAAGCGCTTGTTGAAGCAAACGCTGACATCGAACTAGCAATCGAAAACATGCGTAAATCAGGTGCTGCTAAAGCTGCTAAGAAAGCAGGTAACGTAGCGGCTGAAGGCGCAATCATCATCAAAGAAGACAACGGTGTTGCTGCTCTTCTTGAAGTTAACTGCCAAACTGACTTCGTTGCTAAAGATGGTAACTTCACTGCATTCGCAGAGAAAGTTGCAGAAGCTGCTCTAGCTTCTAAAGCTACTGTTGAAGAGCTAGTTGCTCAGTTCGAAGAAGAGCGCGTTGCTCTTGTTGCGAAAATCGGCGAAAACATCAACATCCGTCGCGTTGCTTACGTTGAAGGTACTGCAATCTCTTCTTACCGTCACGGCGAGAAAATCGGTGTAGTTGTTGCTGGTGAAGGCGATGCAGAAACTCTTAAGCACGTTGCAATGCACGTTGCTGCTTCTAAGCCAGAATACGTTAACCCAGAAGACGTACCAGCTGACGTAGTTGCTAAAGAGAAAGAAGTTCAAGTTGAAATCGCTATGAACGAAGGCAAGCCTGCTGAGATCGCAGAGAAGATGGTTGTTGGCCGCATGAAGAAATTCACAGGCGAAATCTCTCTAACTGGTCAAGCGTTCATCATGGAGCCTAAGAAATCTGTTGGCGAAATGCTGAAAGAAAAAGGCGCTTCAGTTTCTACATTCGTTCGCCTAGAAGTTGGTGAAGGTATCGAGAAAGCTGAAGAAATGAGCTTTGCTGAAGAAGTAGCTGCAGCTCAAAAAGGTTAATCCTTAGAGAAGTGCACAAAATTTAGACCGTAGCCAAGGCTGCGGTCTTTTTATGACTAGGGATGTAAACGATTAGCCGTGATGAATACTGACTGCTCAGTCTGTATTCATGACTGTTAATCAATAACTCTCTTTTTGGAAGGTAAACTCCATGACAACTAACCCTAAACCAGCGTATCAACGTATTCTGTTAAAACTGAGTGGTGAAGCTCTTCAAGGTGAAGACGGCTTTGGCATCGATCCAGCGGTACTTGACCGTATGGCACAAGAAGTAAAAGAGCTGGTTGAGCTTGGTGTTCAAGTTGGTGTGGTTATCGGTGGTGGTAACCTTTTCCGTGGTGCAGGTCTTGCGGAAGCGGGCATGAACCGCGTAGTCGGCGACCACATGGGTATGCTAGCAACAGTAATGAACGGCCTAGCGATGCGTGATGCTCTGCACCGTGCTTACGTGAATGCTCGTGTGATGTCTGCTATTCCTCTAAAAGGTGTATGTGACGATTACAACTGGGCAGATGCGATTCGCGAACTGCGCCAAGGCCGTGTTGTTATCTTCTCTGCTGGTACAGGTAACCCATTCTTTACAACCGATTCTGCGGCATGTTTACGCGGTATCGAAATCGAAGCTGACGTAGTTCTAAAAGCAACAAAAGTAGATGGCGTATTTACGGCTGACCCAGTAGCAAACCCAGACGCAGAGCTGTATGATAAGCTTTCATTTAACGCAGTTCTTGAAAAAGAATTGAAAGTAATGGATTTGGCAGCATTCACATTGGCTCGTGACCACAAAATGCCAATTCGCGTATTCAATATGAATAAACCAGGCGCACTACGTCGCGTGGTTATGGGTGAAGCAGAAGGCACGCTAATCAGCGACGCAGAGTAATTCCAATCACCGTAGCACGATTTGTGCTACGGTATTGCCTTTTGAAGACTCCCGCTTAGGCTTTCTTCGAGAAAGATTTACACATTAAGGTGATATTGTGATTAACGAAATCAAACAAGACGCTCAAGAGCGCATGGAAAAAAGCGTAGAAGCGCTAAAGAACAACCTGTCTAAAGTTCGTACAGGTCGTGCACACCCAAGTCTATTGGCTGGTATTTCAGTTGAGTACTACGGTGCACCAACTCCTCTAAATCAAGTTGCTAACGTAGTAGCAGAAGACGCACGTACACTAGCAATCACAGTATTCGATAAAGAGCTGACTCAGAAAGTTGAGAAAGCGATCATGATGTCAGATCTTGGTCTAAACCCAATGTCTGCGGGTACTATCATTCGCGTTCCACTTCCACCGCTAACAGAAGAGCGTCGCAAAGACCTTGTTAAGATTGTTCGTGGCGAAGCAGAAGGTGGTCGTGTTGCTATTCGTAACATCCGTCGTGACGCAAATGGCGAGCTAAAAGCATTGCTAAAAGACAAAGAAATCTCTGAAGATGAAGATCGTAAAGGTCAAGAAGAGATCCAAAAGCTAACGGATGCTGCTGTTAAGCAAGTCGACGAAGTGCTAGCAGCAAAAGAAAAAGAGTTGATGGAAGTCTAATTCCTCTACAAACTCTCCTTCTAAAGAGCGCTGTGCTCGCAGCACAGCGTTTTTTTATGCTACTCTCTGTCCTTTGCTGATTACCTATCAATTTCTTGTATGCAAAACTCACATCTTTCTCCAGACGTTCTTCCTCAACATATCGCAATTATCATGGACGGCAATGGCCGTTGGGCTAAAGCGCAAGGTAAACCTCGCGTGTTTGGCCATAAAAATGGTGTTGCTGCTGTTAGAAAAGCGATTTCTACTTCCGCCAAACTCGGCATTAAAGCGATCACTTTATTTGCTTTCAGCAGTGAAAACTGGCGTCGCCCTGAAGAAGAAGTGGGAGTATTGATGGAGCTGTTTATCACGGTTCTTTCAACCGAGATTAAGAAGTTGCACAAAAATAACCTTCGGCTTCGAGTTATCGGCGATACGGCGCGTTTCAATGATAGGTTACGGAAAAAGATTGCTCAGGCAGAAGAGTTGACAGCGAATAATACTGGCATGGTGGTGAACATCGCCGCGAACTACGGTGGTAAGTGGGACATCATGCAAGCGACGAAGGCTCTGGCTAATAAAGTCGCAAACGGTGAATTACAAGCGGACGAGATTACTGAGGAAATGATGACTCAGCATTTAACCATGTCCGATTTACCTGAAGTTGATCTCATGATTCGTACCAGTGGTGAGTGTCGAATCAGTAACTTCATGCTCTGGCAGATGGCCTACGCAGAAATGTATTTTACGCCTATCTATTGGCCAGAATTCGATGAAAATAGCTTAGTTGAAGCAGTGACTTGGTTTGTTAATCGAGAAAGAAGATTCGGTTGTACCGGTGAACAAATCAAGGCATTGATGGAAAGCGAATAAAGGATCCAAGTTTGAAACAAAGAATAATAACAGCGCTCATCCTTGCTCCATTGGTGATTCTAGGAATTTTTGAGTTGTCGCTTCCCTTGTTTACAATTGCGATTGCTGCGGTAATGATGATCGGTTACTGGGAGTGGACGCAATTTGTTGAAGCAAAATCTCGTGCTATGGCGCTGATCCCAGCCTTATTGGTCAGCGGACTGAGCCTAGCGCTTGTCCCTTTCGATGCTTTTAGTTTGAACCAAATCGTAGAGCCACACTACGCCATCCTTGCGGTTGGATGTGTGTGGTGGCTAGTGTCTAGTACTCTCGCGATCACATACCCGAAATCGGCTTCATTGTGGCAACACTCTCCTGTACTGCGTCATCTCTTCGGTATATTAACGCTTTTACCTTTCTTTTGGAGTGTACTGCTCCTTCGTGCCGAAGGGATTGAAACCGACGCTTATCACGGTGCTAAGTTAGTGCTTTACGTTTGTTTGATTGTCTGGGCTGCTGACAGCGGCGCTTACTTTGCTGGTAAGAGCATGGGCAAGCGCAAAATGGCGCCAAATGTTAGTCCTAACAAAACCATTGAGGGCTTGATTGGCGGGATTGTTACCGCAATTATCGTCGGATGGGGAGCGGCAAGCTGGTTTGATATTGAATTTACTAGCCCGTTTATCATGATCGTGATTACGCTGATTACCGTGGTAATTTCCGTTCTGGGTGATCTGGTTGAAAGTATGTTCAAGCGCGTCTCAGGGATAAAAGACAGCAGCAATATTATTCCCGGCCACGGTGGAGTGCTCGATCGCATTGACAGCCTCACAGCGGCATTTCCTGTTTTTGCATTTCTTTACTTCATTTTTTAGGCAAGCTTCGGCTTGCCTAAGTCACAAATCGGTTTCTTGCTATGCGTAAGCTAACAATATTAGGTGCAACTGGTTCGATCGGCGCGAGCACGTTTAAAGTCATCGAACAAAACCCCGAACTGTTTTCTATTGTCGCACTTGCGGCGGGAGGAAATGTTGAGAAAATGCGTGAGTTGTGCCTGAAATGGCGACCTAAGTATGCGGTGATGGCATCGGACTCGGCGGCTTTACAGCTCAAACAGCAGTTAGTGGCACTTAAAATTGATACTGAAGTGTTGTCAGGTATTGAGGCCATGTGCGACGTATCCTCGATGGATGACGTTGATACTGTAATGGCTGCGATTGTTGGTGCTGCGGGCCTGTTACCGACGATGGCGGCAGTCAAAGCGGGTAAGCGTGTGCTGCTTGCAAACAAAGAAGCCTTGGTGATGTCTGGTCAGTTGTTTATCGATGCGGTTAAGCAGTCTGGCGCTGAGCTTATGCCTGTTGATAGCGAGCACAACGCAATCTTCCAATGCTTACCAAGTGATATCCAAACCAATCTTGGTCGCTGCGATTTAGCACAGCATGGTATCTCAAACATTCTGTTAACCGGTTCTGGTGGACCTTTCCGTTACAGTGATATCGAATCACTGAGCTCAGTCACTCCTGAACAAGCCATAGCTCACCCTAACTGGTCGATGGGGCCAAAAATTTCAGTCGACTCGGCGACCATGATGAACAAAGGTCTTGAGTACATTGAAGCGAAGTGGCTGTTTAACACCTCTCGAGAACAATTAAAGGTATTGATTCATCCTCAATCTGTTATCCACTCGATGGTGCAGTACAAAGATGGCTCAGTATTGGCGCAGATGGGCGAACCAGATATGGCGACGCCGATTGCGCTGACCCTGTCTTACCCTGAACGTGTTGCGGCGGGTGTGGCTCCGCTAGACTTTACTAAAGTTGGCGAGCTCACTTTCTTAGAACCTGATTACAACCGCTATCCATGTTTAAAACTCGCTATCGACGCCTGCTACGAAGGTCAGCATGCAACAACGGCACTGAATGCGGCAAATGAAATCGCGGTGGCTGCGTTCCTCGATAGACAGTTGTCATTTACAGACATATCGGTCATTAACCAGAAGGTTTTGTCAAAAGTCTGTGCTGATACCCATCAGTCGCACTGTAGTGACTTGGAAAGCATACTTGAGGTCGATAGAATGGCGAGAGATTTAGCAACCAACTGGGTTAGTGAGCGTAAGCTATGACAGGTATTTTGTGGAACTTCGTATCCTTTATCGTTGCGCTGGGAATATTAGTCGCTGTCCATGAGTTCGGCCATTTCTGGGTTGCTCGCCGCTGTGGTGTAAGGGTCGAAAAATTCTCCATTGGGTTTGGTAAGGCCATTTGGAGCAAAGTAGGAAAAGATGGCACAGAATACAGCGTCTCGATGATTCCACTGGGTGGCTACGTCAAGATGCTCGACGGGCGTGTCGATGAAGTCTCTGACGCCGATCAACGCTTTGCTTTTGATAAAAAGCCACTTTGGAAGCGCAGTGCGATTGTCGCTGCAGGCCCAGTGTTCAACTTCTTATTTGCCATTATCGCCTACTGGCTTGTGTTTATGATCGGCGTTCCGGCGGTCAAGCCCGTTGTTGGCCAGGTTACCCCTCATTCTATTGCTGCCCAAGCAGGGTTGGAACAGGGAATGGAACTTAAATCCGTTTCTGGCGTCAAAACCGCAGATTGGGAATCGGTCAACATGGGGTTGATTGCTCATATTGGTGATGAACGTCTGACGATGACGGTTGCCCCTTCCGACGGCGTCGGCGTTGAGCAAACCCTCTCTTTTGATCTTACCGAGTGGAACTTTGACCCTGAAAAACAGTCTGCTATGTCAGCGCTTGGCTTTGTTCCTTTTACGCCAGAGATTTCAACCAAGCTTATCAATGTGACGCAAGGCAGCGCTGGTGAGCGTGCTGGATTAAAAGTCGGAGATACTCTGCTCGCGATTGACGGTGTCGCCATCACAGATTGGCAGCAAGTCGTTGATGCGATTCAGCAGCATCCGAATGCTTCACTGCCGCTTCAGGTTGAACGCGATGGTGAGCGTGTCTCCCTGACTATCATTCCAGACAGTCGTGAGATGAAAGGTAAAGGCGAAGTCGGTTTTGCTGGAATCGCCCCAGAGGTCGCAGAATGGCCGGAAAGTTATCGCTTCGACTTACAATTTGGTGTAATTGAATCAGTCGGGAAAGCGGTTGAAAAAACCGGACAAGTGATTGATCTGACCATCAGTATGTTGAAAAAGCTGATTGTTGGCGATGTAGGACTTAACAACTTAAGTGGACCCATTTCAATAGCGAAAGGGGCAGGGACGACCGCCGATTATGGCTTGGTTTACTTCCTTGGTTTCCTTGCTCTTATTAGTGTCAACTTAGGGATAATTAACCTTGTGCCGTTACCTATGTTAGATGGCGGACATCTATTGTTTTTTGCTATTGAGGCTGTAATAAGACGCCCAGTCCCTGAGAAAATTCAGGAAATGGGGTACCGTGTAGGCGGAGCAATTATCTTCTCTCTTATGGCAGTGGCAATTTTCAATGATTTTGCTCGTCTCTAACTGGGCAAAGGTTGTAGTAAGGAATAACTAAAACAAATATGGCGATGAAAAAGATTCTACTTGCCACAGCACTCGCAACAAGTATGAGTGCAAATGGTGCCGAAAGCTTTGTTGTCCAAGATATTCAAGTTGAAGGCTTGCAACGTGTGACACTTGGTGCTGCGTTGTTGAAAATGCCAGTCCGTATTGGCGATGCCGTCGACAATGAAGATATCTCGCAAATCATTCGAGCTCTCTACGCATCTGGCAACTTCGAAGACATTAAGGTTTTACGCCAAGACAACGTGCTCGTTGTTCAAGTAAAAGAGCGTCCTACCGTATCCAGTATCTCGTTCTCTGGTAACAAGGCGATCAAAGAAGAGCAGCTGCAACAGAATCTAGATGCTTCTGGTGTCCGAGTCGGTGAAGCGCTTGACCGCACGACTTTGGCCAATATCGAGAAGGGTCTAGAAGATTTCTATTACAGTGTTGGTAAGTACAACGCGAACGTAAAAGCGGTGGTCACACCACTCCCACGTAATCGTGCAGATTTAAAGTTTGTTTTCTCTGAGGGTGTTTCAGCCAAAATTAAGCAAATTAACTTCATTGGTAATGACGTCTTTTCTGACGATGAGCTACTGGGTCGCTTTGAGCTTAATGTGGATGTCGCTTGGTGGAACTTCCTATCCGATGACAAATACCAAAAGCAAGTATTAGCTGGCGATATTGAAGCACTTAAGTCGTACTACTTAGACCGTGGCTACCTGAAATTTAAAGTTGATTCTACACAAGTCTCAATTTCCCCTGACAAAAAAGGGGTCTACATTACCTTAGGCTTGGACGAAGGCCAGCCATACTCGGTCAAAGACGTGAAGTTCCGTGGTGATCGTGTTGTTGGTGAAGACGAGCTTAACGATCTCATTTCATTTGAGATGGGTGAACTCTACAACGGCTCAGCGGTGACGAGCTTAGAAGAGAACGTCAAACGTTTATTGGGTGAAGCTGGTTATGCTTACCCTCAAGTGCGCACCATTTCTGAGTTTGATGATGAGACTCAAGAAGTTTCTTTGGTGGTCAATATTGAAGCGGGTAAACGTATTTACGTGCGAGATATCCGTTTTGTGGGTAACAACTCGACCAAAGATGAAGTACTGCGCCGAGAAATGCGTCAGATGGAAGGCAGCTGGCTGAACTCTAAGGCGATTGATACTGGTAAGAGTCGACTAAATCGTCTCGGTTTCTTTGAAACGGTTGATGTACAAACTGTGCGTGTTCCGGGCAGCGAAGACCAAGTGGATTTGGTATACAGCGTAAAAGAGGCGAACTCAGGCAGCGTTAACTTCGGTATCGGCTACGGTACAGAATCTGGCGTGAGTTTCCAGGTTGGATTGCAGCAGGACAACTTTATTGGTACTGGTAATCGTGTTGGTATTAACGCGATGATGAACGACTACCAAAAGAACGTGAGTTTGGACTATCGTGACCCTTACTGGAACCTTGATGGTGTCAGTCTTGGCGGTAAGATCTTCTACAACCAGTTTGAAGCGAAAGAAGCAGGTATCGTTGACTACACCAACGAAAGTTACGGTGCTAGTTTAACATGGGGCTTCCCATTCGATGAGTTGAATCGCTTTGAGTTTGGTGTGGGTTACACCCACAACAAGATTGGTAACGTGCCGACTTATGACCAAGCGCAGCTGTTTGCTCAAAGTATTAATCAGCCAGATGGTGACATCATCACCAATGACTTTGACTTGAATGCGTCTTGGACACGAAACAACCTTAACCGAGGCTATTTCCCAACGGCGGGTAACTACCAACGTGCATTTGCTAAGGCAACAGTACCGAGCTCAGACGCTCAGTACTTCAAGCTACAGTATGACGTTAGACAGTACATTCCGTTGACCAAAAAGCACGAATTCACGTTACTTATGCGTGGTCGCTTAGGTTACGGTAATGGTTACGGCCAAACGGATGGTAACGACAACTTGTTCCCATTCTACGAAAACTACTACGCCGGTGGTTTCACCTCTCTTCGTGGCTTTAGATCGAATACCGCGGGACCAAAAGCGGTGTACACAATAAACAGCAATCCATCGTTCTGTAGTAGCTCATCGTGTGTCAACTCGACCGATGACTCTGTAGGTGGTAATGCGGTTGCTCTGGCGAGTCTTGAGCTGATTGTGCCAACGCCTTTTGCATCGGATGAAGTGCGTAACCAAATCCGCACCAGTATGTTCCTTGATGCGGCAAGCGTTTGGGACACAGAATTCGTCTATGATGAGACGATCACAGATCGTTACTACATGGACTACTCGGATCCAACCAACTACCGCGCATCATACGGTGTGGCGTTGCAATGGATGTCACCAATGGGGCCTTTGGTCTTCTCAGTGGCGAAACCGATTACAATTTACGAAGGTGATGATGAAGAATTCTTCACTTTCACCATCGGCAGAACCTTCTAATTTGAAAGGAAATTATAAAGTGAATAAAACAATTAAAGCGGCTGGTATTGGCCTATTAGTAATGACGTCTTCTCTATTTGCTCACGCGGCAGAAGCTGCGCAAAAAGTAGGCTATGTAAATACCGCTCAAGTGTTCCAAGCACTACCACAACGTGAAGTTGTCCTGCAAAAGATGCAGGAAGAGTTTAAAGACAAGGCTGATGAGCTAAAGTCTATTCAAGCAGAAGCAAAAACGAAGATCGAAAAGCTAAAGCGTGATGGCGAGTTATTAGGTCAAGATGAAGTTGAGAAACTACGTATTGAAATCGGTCAGCTAGACAGCAAATACAAAATCAAAGCTCAGGCTCTAGAGCAAGCGTCAGCGCGTCGTGAAGCGCAAGAGAAGCAAAAGCTATTTAAAGTTATTCAGGATGCAGTGAAGAAAGTCGCTGAGAAAGAAGGTTATGACATTATTGTTGATATCCAGACCATGCAGTACGGCAAGCCTGAGTACAACATTTCAGAAAAAGTAATCAAACAACTAAAATAATCGTTTATGACAGCAATCTCTTTAGCCGATTTGGCAACTATTACTGGGGGAGAGCTCCATGGTGATGCAAGTGCAATGGTCACCATGGTTGCACCAATGGACAAAGCACAGGAAGGTGACGTTACTTTCCTGTCTAATCCTAAATACGCTAAGCACCTTGCTGACTGTCAAGCGACGGTGGTGATGGTAAAAGAAGCTCAACGCGAAGCGTGTGGTGGTAATGTACTTGTGGTCGATGACCCTTACGTCGCTTTTGCTAAAGTGGCACAAGCTCTCGACACTACACCTTCACCGGCAACCTCAATTGCGCCTTCAGCGGTGATCGCTGATGATGCTAAATTGGGTGATAATGTCTCCGTTGGCGCAAACGCCGTGATTGAGTCTGGAGTAGAGCTCGGAGACAACGCGGTGATCGGTGCGGGCTGCTTTATTGGCAAAAATGCGAAAATTGGCGCTAATACCAAGTTATGGTCGAATGTCAGCATTTATCATGACGTGGTATTAGGGGATGATTGTTTAGTTCAAGCAAATACAGTGATTGGCTCTGATGGCTTTGGTTATGCCAACGAGAAAGGCGAATGGATTAAAATTCCACAACTTGGCTCGGTCATTATTGGTAATCGTGTAGAGATTGGTTCTTGTACGACGATTGACCGTGGCGCGCTCGAAGATACCATTATTGAAGATAACGTTATCATAGATAACCAGATGCAAATCGCTCACAATGTACAGATCGGATATGGTACAGCTATGGCTGGTGGTACGATTGTTGCTGGCAGTACTAAGATCGGCAAATACTGTATCATTGGCGGTGGTACGGTTATTAACGGTCATATTGAGATCGTTGATGGCGTGACTATTACTGGTATGGGCATGGTCATGCGTGGTATCTCAGAAAAAGGTATGTACTCCTCTGGGATCCCATTACAGCCGAATAAAGAGTGGCGTAAAACCGCGACTCGCGTTCATCGTATTGATGAAATGAACAAGCGTCTTAAAGCGGTTGAAAAGCAGTTAGAACAAGACTCGGATTCTTGATTCCAGTCTTGATCAAAAAGGCTCGCGAATTGCGAGTCTTTTTCGTCTATAATGCCAGCCGAAAACATATTTAGCATTCGATATAGGAATATGACTTTGACTACTGAAAAGAAAACGATGAACATCACTGAAATTCAGGAATTACTCCCTCATCGCTACCCATTCTTACTGATTGATCGTGTGACTGACTATCAAGAAGAGAAGTACTTAACGGCGATTAAAAACGTTTCAGTGAATGAACCTCAGTTTACAGGTCATTTCCCACAACTACCTGTATTTCCTGGTGTGTTGATCCTTGAAGCAATGGCTCAGGCGACGGGCCTGTTGGCATTTAAATCATTTGGCGCGCCATCTGAAAATGAACTGTACTACTTTGCTAGCGTTGACAAAGCAAAGTTCCGCAAACCAGTTGTACCAGGTGACCAATTGGTTATAGAAGTTGAGTTTGTTAAAGAGCGTCGCGGTATTGCAGCGTTTAACGGTGTTGCAAAAGTCGACGGCGAAGTCGTATGTTCAGCAGAGCTGAAGTGCGCCCGTCGAGAGTTTTAATATGATTCACGAAACTGCTCAAATCCATCCTTCGGTTGTTATTGAGGGTGAGGTAAAAATTGCAGCCAACGTGACCGTCGGTCCGTTTACTTACATCTCAGGTAATATTGAGATTGGTGAAGGGACTGAAGTGATGTCTCACGTTGTGATCAAAGGCCATACAACCATTGGCAAAGATAACCGTATTTTCCCACATGCGGTCATTGGTGAAGAGAACCAAGACAAGAAATACGGTGGTGAAGCCACGACAGTTGTAATTGGTGACCGTAACGTCATACGTGAAGCGGTACAAATCCACCGAGGCACAGCGCAAGATAAGGCAACAACCGTTATCGGTGATGACAACCTTCTTTGCGTCAACGCACACATCGCGCATGATGTGATCGTAGGAAACCATACGCACGTGGGTAATAACGCTATTCTTGGTGGACACGTTACAGTGGAAGATTACGCAGGGGTCATGGCTTTGTCTGCGATTCACCCGTTCTGTAAAGTCGGTGCGTACAGCTACATTGGTGGTTGTTCTGCTGTGGTTAAAGATGTTCCACCGTACGTTCTTGCGCAAGGCAACCACGCGACACCGTTTGGCTTAAACCTTGTTGGCTTACAGCGTAATGGCTTTGAAAAAGCAGAGCTAAGAGCGCTGCGTAATGCGTACAAAGAGTTCTATCGCTCTGGTAAAACCCAAGCAGAAGCGAAAGAAGTGCTCGAAGAAATGGCAAAAGATTGGCCATCAATTAAGCACTTTATTGAGTTTGTGGAAACCTCTGAGCGTGGCGTTATTCGCTAAGCCATCCCATGATTAATTAAAAAGATCGCAGCCATCGGTTGCGGTCTTTTTGCGTTTATAAAGTGAGTAAAATGGAAAAACCACTCAGAATTGGCATTGTTGTGGGGGAGTTGTCAGGTGACACGCTCGGGGAAGGCTTTATCAAAGCGGTCAAAGCGCAATACCCTGACGCCGAGTTTGTCGGTATTGGCGGACCCAAGATGAAAGCGCTAGGCTGTGAATCTCTGTTTGACATGGAAGAACTCGCTGTCATGGGATTAGTTGAGGTACTTGGCCGATTACCGCGTTTACTCAAAGTAAAGGCGCAACTGGTGAAGTATTTTACTGACAATCCACCTGATGTTTTTGTTGGTATCGATGCGCCTGATTTCAACTTACGTCTAGAGTTGGACCTGAAACAAGCTGGCATCAAGACGGTCCACTATGTTAGTCCATCCGTATGGGCTTGGCGTCAAAAGCGCATCTTTAAAATCGAAGCCGCAACCAACTTAGTGTTAGCATTCTTGCCCTTTGAGAAAGCGTTTTACGACAAGTTCAATGTGCCTTGCGAGTTTATTGGCCATACACTGGCTGATGCCATTCCGTTGGTTTCAGAGAAAGCACCTGCTCGAGAACTATTAGGTCTTGAGCAAGATAAGAAGTGGCTTGCGGTTCTACCCGGAAGCCGCGGCAGTGAGCTAAAAATGCTCTCCCAACCATTTATTGAAACCTGTAAAAGGCTACACAAAACGCATCCTGACTTAGGATTTGTGGTGGCGTTGGTAAACCAGAAGCGCCGAGAGCAATTTGAACAAGCTTGGCAAGAGTTTGCTCCTGAGCTTGATTTTATCTTGGTCGATGATACTGCGCGCAATGTTATTACAGCAGCTGATGCAGTATTGCTTGCCTCGGGGACTGTTGCTCTAGAATGCATGCTGATCAAGCGCCCTATGGTGGTTGGATATAAGGTAAACGCCATCACCGCGTTTATCGCTCGTCGCCTAGTGAAAACAGATTATGTATCACTGCCAAACATTCTGGCTGAGCAAGAGATCGTCAAAGAGTATTTATTGGAAGAGTGCACTCCTGATAATTTGGCGCCCGAAGTTGAGCGTTTGCTAGGCAGTGATGGTCAGCAGATGATCGACAAGTTTACAGAGATGCATCACTGGATTCGCAAAGATGCGGATACCCAAGCTGCGAATGCAGTTCTGGCATTAATTGGTAAGAAATAGATACTATGGCAAAAGAAAAACAAGAACTTCCGCCGTTTGAGTACCCGCAAGGTTATCAACATGTGGCTGGGGTGGATGAAGTCGGTCGAGGGCCGTTGGTGGGCGACGTGGTTACGGCCGCTGTGATCTTAGACCCCAACAATCCGATTGAAGGTTTGAACGACTCCAAAAAGCTCTCAGAGAAAAAACGTTTAGCGCTGCTGCCTGAAATCCAAGAGAAAGCGCTCGCTTGGTCCGTTGGACGTTGCACTCCTGCGGAGATTGATGAAATGAACATCTTGCAGGCGACTATGGTAGCGATGCAGCGAGCGATCGCAGGGTTAAAAGTACAACCAGATTTAGCACTGATCGATGGCAACCGCTGCCCCGCGTTGCCAATGGATGCTCAAGCGGTGGTTAAGGGGGACTTGCGCGTTGCTGAGATCAGTGCAGCATCCATCATTGCGAAAGTTGTCCGAGACCAAGAGATGGAAGAGCTCGATAAGTTACATCCAGAGTTTGGCTTTGCTAAGCACAAAGGTTATCCAACTAAGGCGCATTTTGAAGCGATTGAAGCACATGGTGTGATTGACCAACATCGTAAAAGCTTCAAACCAGTGAAGAAAGCGCTCGGGTTAGATTAGAAACCCGAATATTATGGGGTGTATTCACGTATTACTATCACGTAAAATACCCCCATTCCTTTCCGATTAAGTACTATTTGCGGAACTATTCATGTCAGATCCTAAGTTTGTCCACCTTCGAGTTCACAGTGACTTCTCCATGGTCGATGGCCTTTCCAAAGTGCCACCTCTGGTTAAGAAAGTGGCAGAGTTGGGAATGCCTGCAATGGCACTTACCGATTTCACTAACTTATGTGGTTTGGTGAAGTTTTATGGTACCGCTCATGGTTGTGGTATCAAGCCGATCATTGGTGCCGATTTTGCCATGCAATCAGCAGCGTTTGGTGATGAACTCACCAAATTAACGGTGTTGGCCGCAGACAATACTGGCTATAAAAACCTAACGTTACTGATCTCAAAAGCGTACCTTCGTGGTCACGTTCAGCATCAGCCAGTCATTGACAAAGAGTGGCTGGTGGAGCTGTCCGAGGGCTTGATTTTGCTCTCTGGTGGTAAAAGCGGTGAAATTGGTAAAGCGCTTCTCAAGGGCAACCAAAAAACGGCTCAAGAGTGCGCAGAGTTTTACCAGACTCACTTTGCCGACCGCTTTTATCTTGAGCTGACTAGAACTGGACGCGCCGACGAAGAGAGCTACCTCCATTTTGCACTCGAATTCGCTGAGCAGTTTGAATTGCCAGTGGTTGCGACAAACGATGTCGTCTTTCTTGACGAAACCCTGTTTGATGCGCACGAGATTCGAGTGGCGATTCATGACGGCTATACCTTAGAAGATCCACGTCGACCGAAGAACTACAGCCCTCAGCAATATTTACGCACTGAAGAAGAAATGTGTGAGTTGTTTGCTGACATTCCCGAAGCGCTAGAAAACAGCGTCGAAATTGCTAAGCGCTGTAACGTCACCGTGCGTCTTGGAGAATACTTCCTACCCGCGTTCCCAACAGAAGGCATGGAAGAAACGGAATTTTTGGTCATGAAATCGGAAGAGGGGCTCGAAGAACGTCTTGAGTTCTTATTCCCCGATCCGAAAGTTCGTGCTGAGCGTCGCCCTGAATATGATGAGCGATTGAAGATCGAACTCGAAGTTATCAACAACATGGGTTTCCCCGGTTACTTTTTGATCGTAATGGAGTTCATCCAGTGGTCGAAAGACAATGACATTCCTGTTGGTCCGGGGCGTGGTTCGGGTGCCGGTTCATTGGTAGCGTATGCGCTGAAAATCACAGATTTGGACCCGCTCGAGTACGACTTACTCTTCGAACGTTTCTTGAACCCAGAACGTGTTTCGATGCCCGACTTTGATGTCGACTTCTGTATGGACAAGCGTGACCAAGTGATTGACCACGTAGCAGAAATGTATGGTCGCGATGCGGTATCGCAGATCATCACCTTTGGTACCATGGCGGCGAAAGCGGTAATACGCGATGTGGGTCGTGTGCTTGGCCATCCGTTTGGTTTCGTTGATCGCATTTCGAAACTTGTCCCGCCGGATCCTGGCATGACGCTAGAGAAAGCCTTTAAAGCCGAGCCTGCACTGCCAGAGCTTTATGATGCGGATGAAGAGGTCAAAGAGCTCATCGATATGTGTCGCATCCTAGAAGGCTGTACACGTAACGCGGGTAAACACGCGGGTGGTGTTGTAATTTCACCAACCACGATCACCGATTTTGCGCCGATCTACGCGGATGCAGAAGGCCATTTCCCCGTCACTCAGTTCGATAAGAATGACGTGGAAACCGCGGGTCTGGTTAAGTTTGACTTCTTGGGGCTGCGTACCCTAACCATCATTGACTGGGCACTAGGGTTGATTAACCCTCGCTTAGCCAAAGAGGGTAAAGCCCCCGTCGCGATTGAGTCGATACCGCTTGATGACCAAGCGTCGTTTAACTTACTGCAAAACTCTGAAACTACCGCGGTGTTCCAGCTTGAATCCCGTGGTATGAAAGAGCTAATCAAACGCCTTCAACCCGACTGTTTCGAAGACATTATCGCACTGGTAGCTTTGTTCCGTCCGGGGCCGCTGCAATCAGGCATGGTAGACAACTTTATCGACCGTAAACATGGCCGAGAAGCAATTTCCTATCCTGATGAAAAGTGGCAGCACGAGTCGCTCAAAGAGATCCTCGATCCGACTTACGGCATTATCTTGTATCAAGAACAGGTCATGCAGATAGCGCAGGTGCTTTCTGGGTATACCCTTGGTGGCGCGGATATGCTTCGTCGTGCTATGGGTAAGAAAAAACCGGAAGAGATGGCCAAACAGCGTGCCACGTTCGAAGAGGGCGCGATTGCCAATGGTGTCGATGGCGAACTCGCGATGAAGATCTTCGACTTGGTAGAGAAATTTGCGGGCTACGGCTTTAACAAATCTCACTCAGCGGCATACGCCCTGGTTTCATATCAAACCTTGTGGCTCAAAACACACTATCCTGCGGAGTTTATGGCTGCGGTAATGACCGCGGATATGGATAACACCGAAAAAGTGGTTGGTCTTGTAGACGAATGTCTGCGCATGAAGCTGAAAGTGTTGCCGCCGGATATAAACTCTGGCTTGTATCGCTTCAACGTAGATGAAGATGGCGCAATTGTTTATGGCATCGGTGCGATTAAAGGTGTCGGTGAAGGCCCTATCGAGGCGATTTTGGAATCGCGCAACCGAGATGGTCACTTCAAAGACTTGTTTGACTTCTGTGCTCGCATCGATTTGAAAAAGGTCAATAAACGCGTCATAGAGAAGCTTATCTATGCCGGAGCTTTAGATCGACTGGGCCCTCATCGAGCAGCCATGATGGCTTCACTCGATGACGCGGTTAAAGCAGCCAGCCAACATCACCAAGCGGAAGCATTTGGTCAGAGCGATCTGTTTGGCGTATTGACGGAAGCGCCAGAAGAGGTAGAAAACAAATACACCAAAGTTGCGCCGTGGCCTGAGAAGGTATGGTTAGAGGGAGAGCGGACAACACTCGGCCTTTATTTGACCGGGCACCCAATAAATGCCTATTTGAAGGAACTTGGTAAGTACACCAGTTGTCGACTAAAAGACGCGACGCCAACTCGTCGTGACCAAAGTGTGACTGTCTCAGGGCTAGTGATTGCAGCTCGCGTCATGACCACGAAACGCGGTACACGCATCGGCTTGATGACACTCGACGATCGCAGTGGACGTATGGAAGTGATGTTGTTCTCAGATGCGTTGGATAAATACGCTGAATTGTTAGAACAAGATAAAATTTTGGTGGTTTCTGGACAGGTCAGCTTTGATGATTTCAATGGTGGTCTTAAAATGTCCGCGCGCGAGGTCATGGATCTCGGCACTGCTCGCGAAAAGTACGCGCGTGGATTATCTGTATCGATTGAAGAATCTCAAATCGATGGCCAGTTTTTTGAGCGCTTTAGTAAAATACTAGAGCCTCATCGGGCAGGAACGGTTCCTGTTCATGTATATTACCAACGGAGCGATGCGCGCGCGCGTCTAACGTTAGGTACCGAATGGCGAGTTACGCCAAGCGATGCATTATTAGATGATTTAAAACAACTGCTTGGTAATGGCCAAGTAGAACTCGAATTTAACTAAATTCGGCACAAAGCCGAATCAGAAAGGATCGATAGATGAGCCTAAACTTTTTAGAATTTGAAAAGCCGATCGCAGAACTTGAAGCAAAGATTGAAGCACTACGTGATGTATCTCGCCACGGCGGTGAGTCTGGTGTGGATCTAGAAAAAGAGATCGAACAGCTAGAAAAGAAAAGCTTAGAGCTTAAGAAAAAGACCTTTAGCGATCTAGGGGCGTGGGAAACTGCTCAACTGGCGCGTCATCCACAACGTCCTTACACGCTGGACTACATCCAACATGTATTTACAGAATTTGAAGAGCTAGCGGGTGACCGAGCGTTTGCTGATGATAAAGCGATCGTTGGTGGTATGGCTCGCCTTGATGGTCGTCCGGTTATGATCATCGGTCACCAAAAAGGTCGTGAGACCAAAGAAAAAGTAAAACGTAACTTCGGTATGCCTAAACCAGAAGGTTACCGTAAAGCCCTACGCCTTATGGAAATGGCGGAGCGTTTTAACATGCCAATCATCACCTTCATTGATACTGCGGGTGCTTACCCAGGTGTTGGTGCAGAAGAGCGCGGCCAATCAGAAGCAATTGCGAAAAACCTAAAAGTGATGGCGGGTTTAAAAGTGCCAGTGATTTGTAACGTTGTTGGTGAAGGTGGTTCAGGAGGTGCATTGGCTATTGGTGTTGGCGATTACGTCAACATGCTTCAGTACTCGACGTACTCAGTCATCTCACCAGAGGGCTGTGCATCGATTCTATGGCGTGATTCAGATAAAGCGCCTCAAGCGGCTGACGCGATGGGCCTAACGGCGCCTCGTCTTAAAGAGCTTGAGTTGATCGATGAAATTATTGAAGAGCCATTAGGTGGTGCGCACCGCGACCATGTTCAAATGGCAGCAAACATGAAAGCGAACCTACTTAAGCAGTTAGATGAGCTGGCTCAATTTGACAACGACACACTTCTTGAGCGCCGTTACCAACGCTTAATGAGCTACGGTTACTGCTAATCAGCATCTTGTTAAATCCTAAAGGTCGAACTTAGTTCGGCCTTTTTTATTGGTGGGTGATAAACTATCGCCTATCAATTATCGAGTTATTCCGTTATGGATCTGTATCAATCATTTTCATCTGTCATCGAAGAGTATCTTGCACCGCGCAGTCGTATTGTTTTGGCCTTCAGTGGCGGCATTGACTCACGTGTATTGCTTTCATTACTTGCGCGCTATCAGCAGGAAACCCATCGTCCGACGCTAGCTGTCCATGTTCATCACGGCCTGAGTGCCAATGCTGATGAGTGGGCTAACCAGTGTCAAGAGTGGGCTGCTCAGAGTGATGTCCCCTTTATTTTGGAAAAGGTGCAACTCGATGCCAGCGGGAAGAGCATAGAGGAGTGTGCCCGAGATGAGCGTTATAAGGTGCTGGCTCGGCATGTAAATGAAAGGGATATTTTACTGACGGGTCAACATGGAGATGATCAGCTAGAAACGTTTCTTCTCGCCCTAAAGCGAGGCAGTGGGCCAAAAGGTTTGTCGGCGATGGCTGAGAGCAAGCTGTTTTCTAATGGCCGATTGGTTCGACCGTTACTTAAGGTCAGACGCGAAGAGATCGAACAATACGCGCGGCACCACGGCTTAAACTGGGTGGAAGATGAAAGTAATCAGGATACCCGCTTCGATCGCAATTACATTCGTCATCATATTTCGCCGGTTATTGAAGAGCGTTGGCCACATTTTACTCAATCAGTCCAGCGAAGCGCGCAATTGTGTGCAGAGCAAGAGTTACTGTTAGACGAGCTACTCCAAGATAAGCTCAGGCTCCTGGTTAACTCGGATGGTAGCTTAGCCATTCAAGGGGTGGCTGATTTGAGTGCATTGATGCGGGCACGTTTGATTCGTATGTGGTTGGCCAATGCGGGTCAGCGCATGCCAAGTCGAGATCATCTGGACAAAATTTGGCATCAGGTAGCACTTGCTAAGGCAGACGCGAATCCTGTTCTAAATCTAACTTCTGCGCAAGTACGCCGTTTTAACCGACGTCTCTACTTAGTTTCCACTCATGACGATATTAGCGATTGGTCTCAACGCTTGGGGCTAGGTGAGGAGCTTGAGCTTCCTGACAGGCTTGGTCATTTGACGCTTCAAGTGACATCGACTGGGTCACTGTCCTTATCTGCACTGCAGCAAGCGCCATTACGTATCATCTTTAATCCCGAAGGGCTCAGCGCTCATCCAGCGGAGCGAGGGCATAGCAGAAAACTGAAAAAGCTGTTTCAAGAGTATCAAGTGCCGAGTTGGGAAAGGCGAAGAAGACCGATACTTATGTGTGGTGATAAAGTAGCGGCTATCGCGGATTTGTTTATTGATCATCACTTTATCGGTCAAGACTGTGAGCTTATCTGGAGCAAGTAAACTATCTTTGTGTCAGAATCGTATAGATAAAACACACACAAGAAGTGGACTTATAAGGAAGAGCAATGAAGAGAATCGCTATTGGAATGGTCATCGGAATGGGCCTTATGGTTGGTCAAGCTATGGCGGCAGGTGATGTAGCTGCTGGGCAAGCGAAAGCGGCGGTATGTGCGGCTTGTCATGGTGCGGATGGTATCGCTGTCATCCCAGGTTATCCAAACTTGAAAGGTCAAAACGAACAGTACCTTGTTAGCTCGATTAATGCGTACAAAAACAAAGAGCGTAATGGTGGTCTAGCGGCGGTCATGCAAGCGCAAGCATCGATGCTCAGTGATGCCGACATCGCTAACCTAGCGGCATACTACGCAAGTTTGAAATAACCTTCGGTTAAGTTGTATATTAGCCTGAGCGCTTATCGCTCGGGCTTTTTATTGCCCGATGATCGTGGGATAATAAGCCAAATTGCTGAAGTTTAAGGGATGAACATGAAAAAAATTGAAGCCATCATCAAGCCGTTTAAGTTAGATGATGTTCGCGAAGCGTTAGCAGAAGTCGGCATTACCGGTATGACGGTTTCTGAAGTAAAAGGCTTTGGACGTCAAAAGGGTCATACTGAGCTATACCGTGGAGCAGAATACATGGTGGATTTCTTGCCTAAAGTGAAGCTTGAAATTGTGGTTACCGATGACGTTGCTGACCAGTGTGTTGATACGATTGTTGAGACTGCACAAACAGGCAAAATTGGTGATGGTAAGATCTTCATTACTGACGTTGAACGCATCGTGCGTATTCGTACCGGTGAAGAAGACGAAGACGCTATCTAGTGTTATTGTCAGAGTGTGTGAACTGAATTCGATATTCGATAATCAAGGAAGAGCCGTAAGGCTCTTTTTTACATTTTAGGGCTCAATGATGAACAAAAAATGGTTACTAGCATTGCCTATTGGACTCGTACTCACGGGAATGATTGGCTATCGAGTGGTGTTCACCTTGCCTGAACAAGGCCAAATATCTTCGATTTCACAAGGCAATATTGCGCTTTCGTTGCAGTGTTACCGTAGTGACTCAGCAAAGCCCGTGGATCTCAATGGCGAGCTGAATGTTCTGGTGTGGAACATCTACAAACAGAACCGACCAAACTGGCATTCTAGTTTGCAAACTCTGGTGAAGGGAAAACAATTGGCTCTGTTACAAGAAGCCAGTATGACCCCTGAGTTACTCCATTGGATTGAGGACAATCAGTGGTTTGGTAGCCAAGTCGATGCGTTTAAAGCCTTTGATACCACCGCGGGCGTTCTGAACTTAAGCTATGATACGCCTGATCTCGCCTGTGCGTACACCGAGCTTGAGCCTTGGTTAGGGTTGCCCAAATCTGCTTTATATGCGACTTACCCGCTGACGAATGGCCAGTCATTAGCGGTGGTTAATATCCATGCGGTAAATTTCACTTATGGCACCGTGGAGTATCAAAGACAGCTTGATACGTTAGTGACAGAGCTTTTGAATCATCAGGGGCCGATCATTGTTGCTGGCGATTTTAACAGCTGGAGTGACGCGCGATTGAGTGTGATGAAACAAGCGCTCGACAAAATAGGCGTTACTGAGGTTACCTACCAAGTGGATAATCGGACTCAGTTTGTGACTGGACTGCCTTTAGATCATGTGTTTTATCGAGATTTGGTTCTTCAAAAAGCAGAGGCGCCGATAACCGACGCCTCTGATCACAACCCAATAGAGGTGAGCTTTCGTTTAAAAAATAACGATGTAGAGCGCCCAAATTAGGTAGTAAGCGAGCCAAGGTAGTGCTGAAATGACCAAGGCTTGGCCGCGCTCGAACTCCGTCCATGTACCGACTGCCGCGTAGCCCAAAGCGATATACCAAGGCAGAAGTAGAGGGAACGAGCTGGCAAACTGAGACCACTCATTGGTCAGTGGAAGTTTGAGCAGTCCGTTAAGGCTATTGAGATCCGCGGCGTAAACAAGCACTTGACCATGTTTCAGTAGAACACTCACGTAGCTTGCAAGATCGCCGATGATTGCAGGGAAAGTGATCACCGCGGCTGCGGCAAACCATTTCCAGAAACCATGTTGGTGCTGACTTGGCTTAGTGGCCAGATTGAACCAAAACGCCAGCATGAGTATGGTCAGCGTTCGACCAAATACATCGCTGATGATTTCACTGGCCATTAAGGTGTTGGCATCAAGTAACTCAAGTTGTTGCGGGTTCGTTTGCGCCAGTTGAGCGGTTAGGACTTCTTTTAGCCACTCAAAATTGACCAAATCAAAATACGCACCCCAAAACAAAAATGGCGATAAAATCAGAAAAATGTATGGCTGCCAGCCCCATGCGCCACGTTGATAAAGGGCAAGGAAACAAGCGCTAGGTGAACGAAAAATATCAACTAGCATGATTAAAGGGTTACTGGAGGGCGTCATACACTTACCTTAGTTACATCGACGTAGAGTTTCAGTTTTTGACCCGGCTTAAGATATTTTTGTTTGCTTAGGTCATTCCATTTCACGATGTCACGTGATTTCACTTTAAATTTGCTGGCAATGCCACTGATGGTATCGCCTGAGCGCACGTTATAGAAAACGGTGCGGATGATGGCGCCATCTGAGCTGTTCTTCCATATCACCAGTTTTTGTCCTACACGTAACGTATCTTTTGGTCCCATTCCATTCCACTTGGCAAGCGATTTGTGAGAGACCTTGTTGGCTTTGGCAATGCTCCACAAACTGTCGCCTGAGCGAACTGTGTGGGTGAGCTTGTATTGACCACGGTTTTTCGCTTGCGTTTTTTCAAGGCGGTTGGATGCGGTTAAAGCGTAGACATTCTCATCTTTTGCCGACGCTGGAATCATCAAGTACTGACCAGCGCGAATGTTGCTGTTGGTCATGCCATTCGCACGCTGGATTACTTTTGTCGTGGTGTTGTATCGGTTAGCCAGAACGCTGATGGAGTCACCAGATTTCACTTTGTAGCGAACCAACTTCATTCCTTTACCGCGATTTTTTTCAACTTGGTAACGGAAACTGTCTTCTGCTTGGGCTGGAATAAGCAGTTGATGAGGGCCATCGGGTGCAGTCGACCACTGATTGTAAGCAGGGTTTAAGCCTTGCAGTTCTTTGACCGAGATACCCGCGTATTTTGCTGCAATCGCCAAATCCAGTTGTTCTTTTGGATCGATGAGGGTTACTACGGGTTTGTTCGCTATGGGTGGAATATCGATCCCGTACTTTTCTTGGTTGGCAATGATATCTGCGAGTGCTAGGAGTTTAGGAACGTAACCACTGGTCTCTTTCGGTAAATCGAGCGAGAAAAAGTCGGTGGGTTTACCTAGCTTGGTATTTTTACGAATTGCACTGGAAACGCGTCCGCCGCCACTGTTGTATGCTGCGATGGCGTGGGTCCATTCACCGTCAAAACGTTTATTTAGGTAAGTAAGGTAGTCGAGTGCTGCATCGGTTGCCGCAGGCACATCTCGACGCCCATCGTACCAGAAGTTCTGTTCTAAACCGTACATCTTGCCGGTTGCAGGGACAAACTGCCATAAGCCTGCCGCACTGCCGTGAGAGTAGGCAAAGGCATCAAATGAGCTTTCTACAACGGGGAGCAGCGCAAGCTCAAGAGGTAAGTTTCGCTCTTCGATCTTTTCTGTGATCAGGTAGAGGAATGGCTCGGCGCGTTTTGAAACGGTTCTAAGATGGCTTGGGTGCTTCAAATACCAAGTTCGGTAGTAATCGACCGTCTTGTGATCCGGAATTGGCATATCCAACTGCATCGCGATTCGTTGCCAGACATCTTCTTGCGACTGAGGCGTGACCACAGGTTTTGGCTTTGATACTGGTTTGGCTGGCTGAGCGGTAGGTTCAGCCTTTTTTACCGCGGGTGGGTTATTGGTTTCCGGTGATGAGGTCTCACTAGAATCGGTAGGCTGGGTTAGTTGACATCCTGTAAGTAAGAGCGCCAAAACCCAGCTATGTGTTAATCGCATTGCACAGCCCTTTTGTTACTTGGCTGCTGATAATACTTGCCACGCACAGAAAGTGACAAGCAGCAAATCGTTAAAATTCGTTCTTCCACTCACGTAATGCACTAAAAATGGCGAGTGCGTCGGTTTGGTCGGTTCGGTTTGCAACTGAGCGAATAACCGTTTGTTGGTCGGTGCGAAGGAAAGGATTGATCCATTTTTCACGGCGTAGTGTGGTGGGCAAGGTGGGGCGATTCTGAGCCCGCAGACGATTGACGTCATCTCGATATTGTTGGAGCTGCTCATTGTCGGGTTCTACAGCCAAGGCAAAGGCAAGATTACTCGCGGTGTACTCGTGTGCGCAATAGACCTCAGTTTCTTCTGGTAGTGCCGCAATCTTGGTGAGTGAGGAGTACATTTGTTCCATGGTCCCCTCAAAGACACGGCCACAGCCGGCTGAAAATAGGACATCACCACAGAAGAGCTTGCCATCTCCAACATAGCCAATATGACCAAGAGTATGACCGGCGAGATCTAACACAAAGAAGACTTCACCAAACAGCTCTATTTGGTCACCGCCCTCGACAGGATGAGTTAAGGTCGGCACGGGTTCATTGGCGGGGCCAACGACATCAATGCCAGGGTATTGTCGGACCAATTCGGCCACACCACCAATATGGTCGTTATGGTGGTGCGTGATCAAGATTGCATCTAAGCTTAGCTGGTGCTGTTTGAGGTAAGCCAGAACGGGCGCCGCATCACCAGGGTCGACAACGGCACAACGCTGATCGCTATTTTGAATTAGCCAGATGTAATTATCATTAAATGCAGGTATGCTTTTGATCTCTAACATGGTTGTGTCTCCCGAGTGAAGCAGGTTAGGTATGAAACCAGCACGTAGCAATAAGAAGTTAGAAAAGCCTCATTCATGGTCGCAACTTAAAAACGGCCAATGGGTGAGTGAGTCGATTCAGACTCGGATGGACGAGTGGTGCCCAAAATTATTTGGTTACCATATGCTTAAGCTCGGTGGTCTCAGCTGCGAGTTAACCAGTTTTGCCTGCAATATTCAACATCAAGTCAACCTCGATATAAAAAATCCATTGCATAACGTCATCGCCGACGGCTACGACTTACCCTTTTTTGAAAAAAGCTTTGATGCCGTTGTGATGGCACACCAGCTCGACTACTGCAATGATCCCCATCGAATGCTGCGTGAAGTTGACCGTGTAATGATCGATGACGGCTATTTGATTATCACAGGTTTTAACCCAATCAGTTTTACCGGGCTGGCCAGTCTGATGCCTTGGCGTAGAAACAATCTGCCGTGGAGTGGACGGATGTTCACCCCAAACCGGATCAAAGATTGGCTGAGCGTTTTGAACTATCAAGTGATCGAATGCGATAGCTATGCACTGTTCCCGATGCAGAAGTACCGAACAATGTGGACTTGGTTAGAGAACAGCTTAGGGGACTGGGCGGCGCCGATGGGCAGTTTGTACTTCATTGTTGCGCGCAAGCGAACCTATCCGCTTAAGCCAATTAAGCCTCACTGGAAGCTAAAACGAAAATTGACGCCGGTGAGCGTCAATTACAAAGTGTCGAATAAGCAGTCCCACTAGTTGGGAATATAGCCGGTATCTTCTTCGGTCGGGTTTTCGGCTGCGGTACGTGCCAACTCATCACACATTTCGTTTTCTCGATGCCCAGCATGGCCTTTAACCCAGCGCCAATCGATGTTGTGGCGCTCACTTTCGGCGTCTAAGGCTTTCCATAGGTCTGCATTCTTGACCGGTTTTTTATCTGCGGTTTTCCAGCCACGTTTTTTCCAGTTGTGAATCCACTGGGTAATGCCTTGACGCACGTACTGGCTATCGGTAGTGAGAATGACGTCACACGGTTCTTTGAGGGCTTGTAGGGCAACGATCGTCGCTAACATTTCCATTCGGTTATTGGTGGTTAGCGTGTAGCCTTTGGCGAGCGTTTTCTCGGTTTGTTTATAACGTAATACGATACCGTAGCCGCCAGGACCAGGATTGCCTAAACAAGAACCGTCCGTGAAAATTTCCACCTGTTTCGTCATGATTTGATACTATTGGGTTAAGCTCATTATTGGCATAGTCTGACACACATTTTGTTATGAATACCAGCAACAATTCTAATCAGCACCGCATTGTCGTACTCGATACCGAAACCACGGGTATGAACCAAGAGGGCGGTCCTCATTATCTAGGTCATCGAATTATTGAGATTGGTGCCGTAGAAATCATCAACCGTAAACTGACGGGACGTCACTTCCATGTTTACATTAAGCCCGATCGCGACATTCAAGCTGAAGCGGTTCAGGTCCACGGTATCACGGATGAGTTTTTGGTGGACAAGCCAGAGTATCAAGACGTTCACGCTGAATTTTTAGAGTTCATCAAAGGTGCCGAGCTGGTGGCGCACAACGCGCCCTTCGATACCGGCTTTATGGACTACGAGTTTGAGATGCTCGACCCAAGTATTGGTAAAACCGACGATTATTGTAAGGTGACCGATACGCTGGCCATGGCGAAGAAGATCTTCCCAGGTAAGCGAAACAACCTCGATGTCCTCTGTGACCGATACGGCATTGATAACTCCCATCGTACTCTCCACGGGGCATTGCTCGATGCCGAGATTTTGGCAGATGTATATCTGTTGATGACCGGTGGTCAGACGTCGCTGCAATTTAATGCAGGGAACTCTGATGGCAGCGATGTGGGAGGTGAGTCAATAAAACGGGTGGCAAGTGGTCGAAAAGCACTAAAGGTTATCCGTGCAAGTGCCGATGAATTAGAAGCGCATCAAAATAGATTAGATATCGTCGAGAAAAGCGGAAGCTGTCTCTGGCGTCAGTAGGAGAAAGGATGTTAAGGATTTGGTTGGTTGTACTCAGCGTACTGCTGAGCGCTGCAAATGTCGCGGCAAATGAGTCATCAATGACCTTGCTCGATAACCGCTTTCGAGTTGATCCTTCTATCCAGCAAATTACCTTTGTGATTTATCGAGCTGAAAACTCACAACCCGTGGTGTTGGTTCGCCCAGATGGTAAAAAATATTACGCTTGGCGCAGCCCTGATAATGTTCGTTGGTATCAAGAGTCATCGATGGACATTATTTCCATCGATAATCCGATGCCAGGTCCTTGGCAAGCGGTTGGTAAAGTAACTCCCAAGAACAAGATCACGCTGATTTCGCATTTAGAGCTGTTAACGGATCGGCTTCCAAGTCGTTTGTACCAGGGCGAGTCGATTAAGTTCACCGCGCGTTTAACGTCGGATAAGCAGCCTTTGGTTCTGCGTGACTTTCTGGATCGCGTAAAGCTCAAGGTTACTTTCACCAAGTTTGTTGAAAATGAAGATACTTTGATCAAAGAAGCGCGTCCTATCCCTGAAGTGATTGGCGAGTTTGCCGATGACGGTACTGAGCTTGATGAAGTCGCTGGGGATGGTGTGTTTACGGTGTCATTGCCCATTTCGAGCGCGCCGGGTAAATACCGAGTACGCATCACGTCGGGGAATGGGATCTTCCTTCGAGCACAAGAGCAGGAAGTGCTGGTTTACCCTTCTCCGGTGCAAGTGACCTTCATTCAATCTCGCAGTGAGCAAGAGATGCACAAAGTGGTCTTGTCAGGTGAGCAAGGCATGGTCGAGCCAGGCTCTCTAGCAGCTTTTGTTGAACATATTGACCCTGACGAGCGTCAAATTGATGTGCAAGGCGCGGCTGTGAAAGGGAGCAATAAACTCGAACTCAGCATTCCCTACAGTGATACTTTGGGCAACTACTCTTGGACTGGGCAGGCGTATGCGACGGAAATGGGCTCCGGCAGACCATTAGTCTTCCCGCTGAGCGAATACACCTATAGTTTGGTGGAAGAGCTCGACATTGCAGAAACCCGTCGTTTGCAAGAAGAGGAGCGCCTGAAACAGCAAAAACTGATGGAAGAGATGCGTCAGATTGAACTTCGCGAAGAGAAGAAAACACAAGGCATGATCATGATTGCGATTGGCAATGTCGTGGTGATTCTTCTGGCCTTGGTTGCTTGGTTTGTGATTGGCAAGCTTAGAGCCAAAAAGAAAGCCGTGCCGGAGATGCAACTGGAAATGCCCAAAAAATAGCAACCTCAGATTGCCGCTTTTTATTTAACCCCTAGTTTGCGATGCAGCTAGGGGTTATTTATATTTTAAACATTTATTTAATTCAAACTTATTGTATGCGATGCACTAAAGGCGGTTTTGAGCATATTTATGTGAACAAGTTTTTGATAACATTCACTTATTCATAGCGTTAAATAAGTTAGGGGTTGAATGTATCATCCGAACAAATATGGTCGAGCCAAAAATGCGCTCGCGCTCGCAGTAGCTGTCGCGTTATTTGGATGTCAGAGTGGGCATGAAAGCAGCGATGACGAATCGACCTCGACAACCGATACCAGTTCTGGCTCTAGCGGCAGTGCCATTACGGTGAATCTTCCCGCAGCCGTGACCTTGACCGAACCTAGCTCTGGCTCGAACACCGAATCTATTACAGTGACCTTATCAGCAGCACTGAGCCAAGATCTTGTTCTCTCTGTGGTGACAAGTGATGTGACTACTCGCAGCGAAGGGCAATTTAAAAACTACGACCCGATCGCCGCTCAAACAGTTCGAGTGCCAGCAGGCGTCACCACGTATTCACTCCCACTTAATCTAGTACACAACAACTTGCACGAGGGCAGTAAACAACTGCGTTACACCATTAGTGCTGCGAGTAGCCCAGATTATACCCTTGAGAACTCAAGTTCTAGCGTGACCCTTACCGACAGCGATCTTGAGCCAACCATACGCTTTAGCGATGCCAGCAAAACCGTTTTGGAAGGTGACAGCGCACAGAGTCACATTGAGTTGAGCCACTATCACGCCAAAGAGGTTACTGTGAATTTAGCGCAAAGTGGTATCGCTTCCAGTGACGACGTGACGAGTTCACTAAGCTCAATGACGGTAACGATTCCTGCGGAAAGCTTACGCCATGTCGTGACTGTGTCGGCGAAAAAAGATGGCTTGATTGAAGGTGGTGAATCACTCATTTACACCATGGAGAGTAGCGGTAACACCACTATTGATTCGGACCACAGCTCACTGGCATTTTATATACCTGGTGACCGAGAAATTAATGACACCGGATTTGCCACCTACTCTAATGGCGCCTCTCATGATCTAACCGCAGAGCCTGCGGGATACCCTGGGCAAGATGCTGATTACGGGCTTGATAAAGAGGATGGAGGCCTCCACAGTGACGGCCAGCATGGCTTCAAGCTGACCAAGTTGGATTACAGCGGTAATGTGTTGGCGAATGATGCCTCTTCGTGGTCATGTGTTCGTGACGAGCGAACGGGTGTCTATTTTGAAGCGAAGCAGGCTCCAAGAACTTTGCCGTCACAAGGTGAGATTGAGACGTGGCAAGAGGCGTTCCAGAAAGACCCTGACGCCAACCCATACCCATGGGTAAGCGAGTCTGGACAGTGGCGCAGTGCGGCTTATCGTTATACTTGGTACAACTCTGACAGCAGCACCAACGGTGGAAATTTAGGGGCAATTAACGATTTGTTACCCTCAGAAGGCCCAATATCAAGCCAATGCGCTTTCCCCGAAGAAGAGGGAATAGAATATCGCTGTAATGCTGAAGCCTACCTCGCGACCCTCAATCGCTATGGAGTGTGTGGCGTGTCCAATTGGCGTTTGCCTTCTCCAAGTGAAGCGCGTTCGATAGTTAATTACGGTTTCGGCGTTGGCCCTACCGACCCAACAACAGAAAACTACTTTCCGTATATGAAGGGGGCTAGTATGGGCAGCTCAGCAGACACGATCTTCACCAGTGCAAGTCGTGTAACGGGGGGCGGAGCCAGTGCTTGGTGTATGCAGACTCAAACTGGGCAAGTCGAGCTCTGTAACAAGGGTACCTACCATGGTGTGATTGCCGTTAGTGAAGGGGTAGAATAATGAAGCTGAAACTTATAACTATCGCGGCTTTGATGGTTTCTACTACGAGCTTTGCGCAGACTTGTGTTGAGAATCAGCCAGTATCACAACTGGAAGGTCAGTTTATCGATCGTCAAGATGGCACCATCTTGGATGTGAAAACCAACCTGCTGTGGCAAAAATGTAACGTGGGAGAGACTTACAACAGCACGACGAATGGCTGCGACGGGACGCCAACCAGTTTCGCTTCGTGGGATTTAGCCTTACAGAGTTCTCAAGTTGGCGTCGACGGCTTTCGTCTCCCCAATATTAAAGAGTTAGGGTCAATCGTGGACTATCGTTGTGCGAAGCCGGCCATCAACTTGACCTATTTTCCGACGACGACCAATGTTCCTTACTGGACAAATACCCCTGATGTTTCAGATATCAACACGGCTTATTCTGGGTTGGTTATCGACTTTACTGAGGGGCAGGAAAAAACGGTCAACGCCAGCGGGGAGATGTTTGTCCGCTTGGTCAAGCCTTTTAACTAGGTGACTAGAGATATAAAAAAGGGCCGCAACAAGCGGCCCTTTCTGTTCCTGTTGACTAGGCAACTTCAACCATGGTCGGTGGCGTTACCTCAAGTGGCTTTGCTTCCAGTTCTTGCGGTTCAAAGTCGTCGACATTGATCACGTATAGGCGTTGCTGCTCTGCTTCAATCAGCAAGTTTGCCTCCGCTTTATCAAGAATGCCTTTCTCTAAGCCTATTTCGGCGATTGCATCTAGGCGCAAAAACGGACGACGTTCGCCAATCGCTTTACACACTTTGTCGAACAACGGCTCTGCCTCAAGAATCACCGACAGCGCGTGTTCAATTTTCCCTGCTGGGTTGAACTCACTCGCCGTCAAGTACTGGTTGCGACCAATACGAGAGCGGGTTTCTGATGGCGTTTGAAGAATGCGTGCTACTTGGCTGTCCAGTTTGTCACTTGGCGCTTTGCGTACACGACCAAAAGGCAAGATTACGACACGTAGCGCTTTGCCTAGCCACTTGTTCGGGAAGTTAGCTAAGAACTCATCGATCGCTAGTTCAGTCTGTTTCATGCTGTCTTGCAATCCCCAGTGAACCAGCGGTAAATCGTCCGTGATTCGACCATCACTTTCATAGCGTTTCAGCGTGGCTGAGCTCAGATATAGCTGACTGAGAATATCGCCAAGTCGAGCTGACAAACGCTCTTTACGTTTGAGTGAACCACCCAGCACCGCCATTGAAATGTCCGCAAGGAAGGCAATGTTTGCACTGTAGCGGTTCAATTGCTGGTAGTAGCGCGTGGTTGCGTCTTGCGTTGGTGCCTCAGAGCCGCGTCCGTCAGTTAGACCAAGCCAGAAGCTACGTACCAGGTTGCTCATGGTAAAGCTAACATGTCCTGCAAGTGCTTTATCAAATTTCTCAACAGCGTCGCCTGCTTCAGAGTAAGCGGCGTCCATCTCTTCCAAAACGTATGGATGGCAGCGAATCGCACCCTGACCAAAGATGATCATTGAACGTGTCAGAATGTTCGCACCTTCAACCGTTACCGCAATTGGCGCACCTTGGTAACCACGTGCTAAGAAGTTAGAGGGGCCCAAACAGATCCCTTTGCCGCCGACAATGTCCATCGCATCAATGATGCTTTGCTGGCCTCGGTGGGTACAGTGGTACTTAACGATGGCTGAGATCACCGATGGTTTTTCTCCTAAATCAATGCCTGCAACCGTCAAGTTGCTCGCAGCATCCATCACATAGGCATTGCCCCCTAGGCGAGCCAATGGTTCCTCAACCCCTTCCATGTGGCCAATAGGTTGCTTGAACTGGCGACGAATGCGCGAGTAGGCACCCGTTGCCAGTGCGGCCGTTTTGATGCCACCTGTCGAGTTGGATGGGAGCGTAATACCGCGGCCGACTGACAGACATTCAACCAGCATGCGCCAACCTTGGCCTGCCATTTTCTGACCACCGATGATGAAGTCGATAGGAACAAACAGATCATTGCCGCGCGTTGGTCCATTTTGGAAAGGAACATTGAGCGGGAAGTGTCGATTACCGATCTCCACACCTTTAAGATGGGTTGGAATCAGAGCACAAGTGATACCGAGATCTTCTTTATCACCCAGTAGTCCTTCAGGATCGCGCAGTTTAAAGGCAAGACCAAGCACCGTTGCGACCGGGGCAAGGGTAATGTAGCGTTTGTTCCAAGTTAGACGCATGCCAAGGACTTCTTTGCCTTCCCACTCGCCCTTACACACAACGCCATAATCTGGAATTGACCCCGCGTCCGAGCCTGCTTCTGGGCTAGTGAGTGCAAAACATGGAATCTCTTTGCCTTCCGCTAGGCGAGGTAAGTAGTAATCCTTTTGCTCCTCTGTACCATAATGTTGCAGAAGCTCACCTGGCCCCAATGAGTTGGGTACACCAACGGTCGATGACAGCACGCCAGAGACACCCGTCAGCTTTTGCAGAACCAAAGATTGAGCGTAGGCAGAAAACTCCAAGCCACCATATTTTTTCTTGATGATCATGGCAAAGAACTTGTTGTCTTTGAGGTATTGCCATACTTCTGGTGGAAGGTCCGCCAGTTCGTGGGTCACTTGATAGTCGTTGACCATGGCACACACTTCTTCCACTGGGCCATCCAGAAAGGCTTGTTCTTCTTGGCTTAAGCTTGGCGCTTTGATGGTATGCAGCTTGTTCCAATCAGGCTTACCCTTAAACAGCTCAGCTTCCCACCAAACTGTCCCTGCATCTAACGCTTCTTTTTCCGTTTGCGACATGGCTGGGAGTACTTGTTTGAAAAGCTTAAGTGCTTTTTTACTAATGAGAGATTGTCTTACTGCAGGGATGCCCAATATCACGACCGCGGATACATACAGTAACCAACTGATAGAACCGGCCGTGCCAACCCAAGATAAGAGAACCATAGTCGCTGTCAGTGCGGCAACTGAAGCGATCAACGAGCTTCGGCGATATAGGCAGGTGGCCAATACAACCGTAAATCCGAGTATAGAGAGCAAGATGTCCATGTTTCGTTTTCCTTTTTGACGTATCTCAACAGTTATACGTCTTAAACTAGTAAGAGGTCATACCAGTAAAGTGTAAACAAAAGATTAATGAAATGTAAAACACACTAATGCTCAAAAAGTGATCTAAGTAGAGTGAAAATTCTAAAAATGCTGGCTTGTGCTGTTTTTATGAGCAATGAATTGCAATAAAGGTGGATTTGTTAACCGAGAGCTATCGACACTATGCGATGTTTGAGTAAACTCATCAAATAAGTTGGGTGATGCGCTAAGCTCGCCTATCCACGAACAATAATTAGAGATAGCCCTATGTACCATGATCTGATCAAGAGCGAGTTGCTAGAAGCTGCTGACGTACTAAACAAGTTTTTGAGTGATGAGAGCAATATTGCTCAAATCGAATCGGCGGCCAAAATGATTGCGGATTCGTTTAAGCAAGGTGGCAAGGTATTGTCGTGTGGTAACGGCGGTTCACATTGTGATTCCATGCACTTTGCTGAAGAGCTGACAGGTCGTTACCGTGAAAATCGCCCAGGTTTGCCAGGTATTGCTATCTCTGATCCTAGCCATCTGTCTTGTGTCAGCAATGATTTTGGTTATGACCACGTTTTCTCTCGCTATGTAGAAGCTGTTGGTTCAAAAGGGGATGTCTTATTTGGCCTTTCGACTTCCGGTAATTCTGCAAATATCTTAAAGGCGATTGAAGCGGCTCAAGCAAAAGGCATGAAGACCATCGCGTTGACCGGTAAAGATGGCGGCAAGATGGCTGGCTTAGCGGATATCGAAATTCGTGTACCGCATTTTGGTTACGCAGACCGTATTCAAGAAATCCACATTAAGATCATTCACATCGTGATCCAGCTTATCGAAAAGGAAATGGAGAACGCGTAACGGCGTGACCATTCATCATTTAACCGGCATCAGTGTTTGCATTTTCTCTCGCTGATGTCGTTAAGTTAACAACTGCACGCAAGGATGAAGGGAGTTTAGTAGGCCATGTGTGAATTGCTCGGCATGAGCGCCAACGTACCAACAGATATCTGTTTTAGTTTTACCGGATTGATGCAGCGTGGTGGGAACACGGGGCCGCACCGAGATGGGTGGGGGATCACGTTTTACGAAGGAAAGGGGTTCCGCACATTCAAAGATCCGAACCCGAGCTGCAAATCCAAAATTGCTGAGCTAGTCCAGAACTACCCAATTAAAAGCTGCGCGGTTGTCAGCCATATTAGGCAGGCGAATCGTGGCGGAGTAAACCTCGAAAATACCCACCCATTTACTCGTGAGCTTTGGGGGCGCTATTGGACCTTTGCGCATAATGGCCAACTGAGTGATTACCAAGATCTGCAAACTGGTCGCCATCGCCCTGTTGGACAAACTGACAGTGAGCTCTCTTTCTGTTGGCTATTAAAGCAAATGGAAGAACGATACCCAGAGCCGCCACAAGATATGGTCGGAGTGTTCCGGTTTGTTGCCGAGTGCTGCGATAGATTGCGCGAGAAAGGTGTCTTTAACATGCTGCTCTCTGATGGTGAGTACGTAATGACTTACTGTACCAATCATCTTTACTGGATTACGCGTCGCGCGCCCTTTGGCAAGGCAGCACTGATCGATGAAGATGTTGAGATCAACTTTCAAGAAGAGACGACACCCAATGACATTGTGTCAGTCATTGCTACTCAGCCACTGACCGGCAATGAGACTTGGCACCGCATGAAACCCGGAGAGTTTGGTATCTTGCACTTTGGCGAGCTGATTGATGGCAATGCTGATGAGCTGAGCCATGTTCCTTTTGCGCCTAAGAAAGTCGCGAGTCAAGCACCGACAGAGCCGCTGGAATAGTGGTGCACTCTCATCAGTTGTAAAAAAGGCCGATGTTTCCATCGGCCTTTTGTATTTCTAAGCGTTAATCAACTTAAGCAAGCTGCGCTTTAACATGCTCAACGATATCAGCCATCGCTACAGCCGTCTTCTCACCTGAGCGGCGGTTCTTGTACTCGAAGTTACCTTCTTTCATAGAACGATCACCAATCACGATAGTGTGAGGAATGCCAATAAGTTCTATATCAGAGAACATTACGCCTGGGCGCTCTTTACGGTCGTCGAATAGAACTTCGATGCCCATAGCCGTCAGTTCTGCGTACAGCTTCTCAGCTGCTTCTTTCACTTCTTCTGACTTGTGCATGTTCATTGGCACGATAGCCACTTGGAAAGGTGCGAGTGCATCTGGCCAGATGATGCCGTATTTGTCGTGGTTTTGCTCGATTGCAGAAGCCACAACACGTGATACACCAATACCGTAACAACCCATCTCTAGAATGACGTTCTTACCGTCAGGACCAAGCACGCCACAGTTCATTGCTTCAGAGTAAGTGTTACCTAGCTGGAAGATGTGACCCACTTCGATACCACGCTTAAGCATTAGGGTACCTTTACCACATGGGCTTGGATCGCCTTCAACGACGTTACGTAGATCTTCAATTTGGCCTAGTTCCACGTCACGACCCCAGTTGATACCGAAGTAGTGCTTGTCATCAATGTTAGCGCCCGCGCCAAAATCGCTCATTACAGCAACAGTGCGGTCAACAATGAATGGCAGTTTAAGACCAACAGGGCCAAGAGAACCAGGGCCTGCGCCGATCAGTGCGCGAATCTCTTCTTCCGTTGCCATCTCAAGAGGAGCTGCAACTTGAGGAAGGTTCTCAGCTTTCACTTCGTTTAGCTCGTGGTCGCCACGGATGATTAGCGCGATGATATCTGCGTCTACTTCATCAGATGCTTTAACTAAAAGCGTTTTCACTGTCTTCTCGATAGGCATGTCGAACTGTTCAACAAGCTCAGCGATGGTTTTGGCGTTTGGTGTATCAACCAGCGTCATCTCTTGAGTTGGCTCAGCGCGATCACCTGCTGGCGCTGCTGCTTCTGCTTTTTCGATGTTCGCTGCGTAATCAGACTCAGTCGAGAAGGCGATGAGATCTTCGCCGCTTTCAGCAAGTACGTGGAACTCTTGAGAGCCACTACCACCAATAGCGCCAGAGTCAGCCAATACTGGACGGTACTCAAGACCCATGCGGTCGAATGCTTTACAGTATGCATCGTGCATCGCTTGGTAAGATTTCTCTAGACCTTCTTTATCGATGTCGAAGCTGTATGCATCCATCATGCAGAATTCACGTGCACGCATTACGCCAAAACGTGGGCGACGCTCATCACGGAACTTAGTCTGGATTTGGTACAGGTTTAGCGGAAGCTGTTTGTAAGAGCTCACTTCGTTACGCACAAGGCTAGTGATCACTTCTTCAGCGGTTGGGCTAAGAACAAACGGACGAGTGTGACGGTCAGTAAAGCGAAGTAGCTCAGGACCCATCTTCTCGCTGCGGCCTGTCTCTTCCCATAGTTCAAACGGCTGAACAACGGGCATCAATGTTTCGACTGCGCCTGCATTGTCGATCTCTTGACGAACGATGTTTTCGACTTTACGCAGTACACGTAGACCAGTAGGTAGCCAGGTGTAAAGACCTGAAGCCAGCTTACGGATCATACCTGCACGTAGCATGAGCTGGTGGCTCACTACTTCTGCGTCGTTTGGAGTCTCCTTCAGAGTAGAAAGAAGATAATTACTGGTACGCATTTAACTTATCCGTTTATTAAAGTTAGATACTCAAGCCGGAATGGACAGGAGTATGGAAGTCCCCCAAGGGGAAAATGGTTAGCCGCTTATAATATCAGCCAATTGCCTTCGTCAAAAGCACTCAATGACGGTAACCGTTATTAAGTTGTCGTTAGCGGTGAACTTAACGTTCAAATCGAACAAATTTACCGCATATTCTTTACTGTCGGGTTTGTTCTTTTTGTACGCAGGGCGAGGGTCTTGCGCCAGAACTTGTTTGATCACCTCACTTTCCATTGCTCCCTGCGTGCGCTTGATGAGCGTGGCTTGCGCAGATTCACTAAAGATAACATCCATGGTTTGAGGGGCTTGCTCTGCGTAGCCTCCCGTCGCATTTGGGATCGAATCCGAGTAGGGAATGTAAGGCTTAATATCAAGAATAGGCGTACCATCGACCAAGTCGACATTACCAAGGTTCAAATACATTTGGTCACCGTGCTTATCGATTCCTTTTACTTCGACAGCAGACATTCCAATCCCGTTGGGTCTAAAGGTTGAGCGAGAAGCAAATACACCAATACGTTCGTTTCCACCAAGCCGAGGAGGTCTCACCGTTGGCTTCCATCCTGCGGCTAAATTTTGGTCAAATAAGAATAATAGCCAGACGTGGGAAAATTGCTCCAACCCTCTTACCGCTTCAGGTGTGTTTGCCTCACCAATTAATCTTAAGCGAGACGTCGCACCGCTTACTAAACGAGGTTGGCGAGGAACCGCAAATTTCTCTTTATATGGGCTTTCGATGTAGCCAATGGGCGTTACAGAGTACATGTGTCTCTCTCTAAATGGTGAACGAGCAAAAAATATCACAAAAATGGCTAGCAAAACGGGTTGATAATAATTATCATTTATAATGTTATAACATAACAATTAAAGTGAGAGTATTTATGCAACCTAACATCCACCCTGAATATAGAACGGTCGTCTTTCATGACACGAGTATCGATGAATACTTCTTGATAGGCTCGACGCTAAAAACCGATCGCACCATCGAGTGGGAAGATGGCAAAACCTACCCATACTTTACGATTGAAGTGTCCTCTAAATCTCACCCGTTTTACACCGGCAAGCAGCGAGTCATTCATCAGGAAGGGCGCGTGGCGAACTTCAAACGTCGCTTTGGTCAATTTACAAAAGAGAAGGAGTAATCAATGAAAGTGGTAAAGTCTTTAAAAAGTGCAAAAAGCCGTCATCCTGATTGTCAAATCGTTAAACGAAGAGGGCGTCTCTATGTGATCTGTAAAACGAACCCTCGATTTAAAGCAGTACAAAAATAGCGTACGAAAAATAAACAGAATGCATGCATTTATATGAATTATAATGCTGTTTTGTGTTTTCAATCTGGTGTTAATTGCTAATATTTTGTTCAAAATACGTTAAATATTGTGCATTGTAACACAATTTGTAACATTTTAGATTTTATATCGTACACCTTGTCTAGTAACCTGCGCGGGCTTTGTTGACATCTTTGTCACAAAAAAGCGCAGGAATAACTACAAGGAGGGAACAGATGAGTTCATCTGCTTCGATTAAACAAAACTCGCCAAAAAAGCCGCTGTTCACGCGCTTTTTAGATACAGTTGAATATTTGGGGAACCTATTACCCCACCCAATCACTCTATTTGCACTTTTCTGTGTTGCTATCTTAGTGACATCTGGAATCGCAGGTTACTTTGAAGTCTCTGTTATGGACCCTCGCCCTGAAGGTGCGAAAGGTCGCGCAGCTGATGGCATGATTCATGTCGTGAGCTTGTTAAATGCAGAAGGCTTACAGCTGATCGTTACTAACTTAGTGAAGAACTTTGTTGGTTTTGCCCCGCTAGGCACGGTACTTGTGGCTATGCTAGGTGTTGCGATTGCTGAACATTCCGGTCTCTTATCTGCTGCGATGCGTGGCATGGTAATGGGAGCGTCTCAGCGTATGGTGACGGTTACCGTCGTGTTTGCTGGTATCATTTCAAATACAGCGTCTGAGCTAGGTTACGTGGTTCTTATTCCACTAGCGGCGATGTTGTTCCACTCTTTAGGTCGTCACCCACTTGCTGGTCTTGCTGCGGCATTTGCTGGTGTATCAGGTGGCTACTCAGCAAACCTTCTTATCGGTACGGTTGATCCGCTGCTTTCTGGTATCACAGAAACCGCCGCGCAAATGATTGATCCATCTTACACAGTTGGCCCAGAAGTTAACTGGTACTTCATGTTTGTGTCTACCTTCTTCATTGCTATTACAGGTGCGTTCGTAACGGAGAAAATCGTTGAGCCAAAACTTGGCAAATACAATGATGAAGAAGCGTCTGAAGACTTATCTAACGACTCAATGGGTAAGCTTACCGATATTGAGAAGAAAGGTCTGAAACTGGCAGGTCTAGCGGTTGTTGCGGTATCCGCGCTTCTTGCTTGGACAATCGTGCCTGAAGATGGCGTTCTACGTTCAGCAACAGGAACAGTGGCGGGTTCACCATTCCTGAAAAGTATCGTCGCGTTTATCTTCGTCTTCTTCGCAATCCCAGGCTTTGTTTACGGTAAAGTAACAGGCTCAATGAAGACTGACCGTGACGTGATTGATGCAATGGCGAAGTCGATGTCGTCAATGGGTATGTACATCGTACTTGTGTTCTTTGCTGCTCAGTTTGTTGCCTTCTTCAAGTGGACTAACTTTGGTCAGGTATTCGCTGTTGCGGGTGCAAGCTTCCTACAGGAAATCGGTCTAACTGGCCCAATGCTGTTCTTCGCATTCATCCTAATGTGTGGCTTCATTAACCTAATGATCGGTTCAGCTTCTGCTCAATGGGCGGTAACTGCGCCAATCTTTGTTCCAATGCTAATGTTGGTTGGTTACGCGCCAGAAACGATTCAGGCGGCTTACCGTATCGGTGATTCAACGACTAACATCATCACGCCAATGATGAGCTACTTTGGTCTAATCCTTGCGGTAGCAACACGTTACATGAAGAATCTGGGTATCGGTACGCTGATCGCAACCATGCTGCCTTACTCTATCTGCTTTATCGTAGGTTGGAGTCTACTGTTCTACCTATGGGTATTCGTTTTCGGTCTACCTGTTGGCCCGGGTGCTGCAACGTACTACACACCTTAAGCCAGACAATTGATTACACGTTGAGCCGGAGTTTTTACTCCGGCTTTTTTGTAGGCAAATTGGTTTGACAAGATAGGGTTGTGAACTTTACTTATAGAATACATATTTAGGAGGGCAGGCTTGCAGTATTTGGAGCGATTAAATACAGAGACTGTGTAACGAATGCCTGTTCGTATAAGTATGAAGCGATTGACTCATATCCTAATTTCCCTGGTCTACTTCAGCAGTTTTTATCTCGGTGCGAGCTCGACGCTACAGTTAGTGACTTTGGAGTACCCACCGTATATTGAACATCATAACGATAAGATTTCTGGTGTGGCGGTTGAGTTGGTCAAGGAGGTCTTTGCTGAACTAAAACAACCCATCAGTATCCAAGTTCTGCCGTGGGCGAGGGCACTAAATAACATTCAACATGGTCGCTCAGATGCGATCTTTACCGCATTCAAAAACCAAGAACGGGAACAGTTTGCGGACTATAGCCAGCAAGTTTTGTTTACCCAGAATATTAGCTTGATTACCTTGATTGATAGTGAGTTAAGCAGTATCGACTTTTTCCAACGTGACTTGAGCTCGCTCTCTATTTGTGTAGTCAACAGAGTGAGTTATGGCAAACGAATGGACGACTTGCTCGATACCGGCGTGTTTAAAGTGATTTTTAAACGCAATAAAACCGAGGACTGTGCTCATCTTGTCAGAGCAAAGCGTGCTGATGTGTGGGTCAATAATGAGTTTGGGGCGCGCAGTATTATGGTGCGAAATGGGCTCGACCAATCGCTGAAGATTCTGGTGCCTTCATTAGAAGCGACGCCAAGTTACATTGCTTTTTCAAAGCTTCGCCAGCACCACGATCTAAAGAATGAGTTTGATGCCGAGCTCGCTGCTATGAAGCGTGACGGTCGATATCAAGCGCTGATTGAACGGTACTTTGATAGCTTGAGAGTTGAGCCGAGTGGAGAATAAAAAGGGCTGACGCATTCACGTCAGCCCTTTTCATTTTGCTTGGCTAGATAAAGTGGTGATTACCAGCCTTTAACCACGCCACCTTGGAAGATTTCTGATGCTGCTGCGTAAACTTCTTCTGTCTGGTAAGACTTCACGAAGTTCTGAACGTTTTCAGCATTTAGGTTCTCTTCACGAGAAACAATTAGGTTTACGTATGGAGACTCTTTGTCTTCAACAAACACGCCATCTTTTTGTGGAGTTAGGTTGATAGAGCTTGCGTAAGTTGTGTTGATGATAGATAGCGCTACATCATCTAAAGAACGAGGAAGTTGCGCAGCATCTAGCTCAACGATTGAGATGTTTTTCGGGTTTGCCGTGATGTCACGAACCGTTGCTAGAAGACCAGCACCTTCACGAAGCTCGATCAGACCTTGCTGCTCAAGAAGTAGTAGTGAACGACCTAGGTTAGTTGGATCGTTTGGAACAGCGATGCGTGCGCCTTCTTGGATCTCATCCACAGATTTTACTTGCTTAGAGTAACCAGCGATTGGGTAAACGAACGTGTTACCTGCGATAGTCAGTTTGTAACCACGATCTGCCACTTGCTGATCTAGGTATGGCTTGTGTTGGAATGCGTTGATATCGATTGAACCGTCATCCAATGCCGCGTTAGGTGTCACGTAGTCAGTGAAGGTAACAAGCTCAACGTCTAGGCCGTATTGCTCTTTTGCTACTTTTGCAGCAACTTCAGCAACTTGTGCTTCAGCACCTGCCATAACACCTACTTTGATTTTGCTGTTGTCAGCGGCTTTTTCGCCACAGCCAGATAACACTAATGCTGATGCAGCAGCGGCAATTGCCAAAAGACCTTTAAGATTGAATTTCATGACTATCTCCTTGTAATAAATCGAATAATTTTTATCTGTGATCGACGCGGCGCACAATGGCATCGCCGATAGATTGAATAATTTGCACTAAAATAATCAGCATCACGACCGTTACTGCCATTATGACCACATCATAGCGATGGAAGCCGTAACGGATGGCGACGTCACCTAGACCACCGCCACCTACCGTTCCTGCCATTGCTGAGTAGCTGACTAGCGTAACCAATGTAATGGTGACTGAGTTGACGATGGTCGGTAGCGCTTCAGGAAGCAATACCTTAGAAATGATTTGTACCGGTGTTGCGCCCATCGATTGTGCCGCTTCTACCAGACCTGTTGGTACTTCAAGCAAGGCACCTTCGATCAAACGAGCGACAAATGGAATTGCGCCGATGGTGAGCGGTACGATAGCGGCTGTAGTACCGATAAAGGTGCCGACTAAAATTTTTGTCACAGGGATTATGGCAACCATCAATACCAAGAATGGCACAGAGCGACCGATGTTCACGATGGCACCAAGTATGCTATTAAGCTTGGTGTTTTCGAGTAGACCGCCTTTTTTCGTGGTATGGAGAATAACACCAAGTGGAATGCCCACGGCAAATCCAACAATTCCGGCAACCGCGACCATGTAAAGGGTTTCCCAAGTGGCGCCAATCAGCAAGTTGCCATTGAGGTTTAGCCATTCTGATACTGTATTAAAGGACATAACCCAATACCTCTACTTTTACGTTATGTTCACGGAGGAATTCGATAGCAGCATTGTCATCCTGCTCATTACCAAACAGTTCAGCGACCATCATGCCGAACTTCACACCACCTGCGTAATCAAGATCAGAGCTCAAAATGCTGACGTCGATATTGAACTTGCGTGCAATTTGCGTCATCAGTGGTGCGTCTACTGTTGCCCCCGTAAACTCTAAGCGAACCAGTGGGTAGCTGCCTTCAACTCGAGTTTCTTGCAAGCGAACTTGGTAATCCTCAGGGATGGAGAGATCCAGCGTTGAGCGAATGAACTCATGGGCCAGTTCCGTTTTCGGGTGGGCAAAGATTTCGCCGACCGTGCCTTTTTCAACGAGCTCGCCACCACCAATAATGGCCACCTCGTGACAGATGCTTTTCACTACGTCCATTTCGTGAGTGATCAGTAGCATTGTGATATTCAGCTTACGGTTGATCTCTTTAAGTAGCTCAAGAATAGATTGAGTAGTCGCTGGATCGAGGGCGCTGGTGGCTTCGTCACACAGCAGCACTTTTGGATCCGATGCCAGTGCACGAGCAATCGCAACACGCTGCTTCTGGCCGCCACTTAGGTTAGATGGGTAGCTTTCATGCTTGTCCGCTAGGCCAACCAGTTTCAATAGCTCTGTAACCTTGGTGCTGATTTTTTCTTTCTCGGCGCCAGCCAGCTCAAGTGGAAGTGCAACATTATCGAATACAGTGCGAGAAGAAAGCAGATTAAAGTGCTGAAAAATCATGCCGATGTTGCGGCGTGCTTTGCTCAGTTCAGACTTGGATAATTTAGTGAGGTCCACGCCGTCAACAATGATAGAGCCACTTGTTGGGGCTTCCAGCATGTTTACACAGCGAATAAGCGTACTTTTCCCTGCTCCAGATGAGCCGATTACACCGAAAATCGTTCCTTGAGGAATGTGTAGATTGATGTCTTTAAGGGCATTGATTTCCTTTTTGCCCTGATAAAACACCTTATTAACTTGATTAATTTCAATCATCGAGAAACTCGCTAATCCGATTACCTTGGGAGCAGTAGATAATTTTGAACTACATCTCATTTAGTAGACGATGCTATGGTCTCGCGTGTTTTCTGTCAATAGATATTTTTACGTCTAGACGTCTAAATGGTTATTTTGCTCAATCGTTTGGTAATTAGATAGTGATGAAAGAAATAAAGCGTGCAATAATTCTTACTATAACTGGGTGATTCACCCCAAAGAAAGCAACGGATAGAGAAGCATATTTTGGCTAAACCAGCAGTCTTTTTAGATCGTGATGGCGTGATTAACGTCGACCATGGTTACGTACATGATGAGCATGATTTTGAATTTATCGAAGGCGTGTTTGAAGCGACGAAGAAACTGAAAGAGATGGGCTACTTGCTTGTCTTGGTGACTAACCAGTCTGGTATTGCTCGTGGCAAGTTTAGTGAAGATCGCTTCCTGGACTTAACACAGTGGATGGACTGGAACTTTGTCGATAATGGCGTTGAGTTTGATGGTTTTTACTACTGTCCTCACCATGCTGAACATGGACAAGGTAAATACAAAGAAGAGTGTAATTGCCGTAAACCCAAGCCTGGTATGTTTATCTCAGCACGAGACTTTTTGAAAATTGACATGGCAAACTCTGTCATGGTTGGTGACAAAGCGGAAGATATGATGGCAGCGGATGCTGCTGGCGTAGGAACCAAAATTCTTGTTCGTACAGGTAAGCCAGTTACTGACAAAGGTGAAGCGCTTGCCTCTGTTGTGCTAGACAGTATTAAAGACGTGCCAGTTTATCTCACTAAATAGCATGAAAGGGTCGCTTTGGCGGCCCTTGTTTGTTTGGAGGTCATGATGAAAAAAGGACGATTTATCGTGATGATGGGCGTAGCCTTAGCAGGTTGCTCCCAATCAGCGTCACAATCAGACAACACCTTTCAAGGGGACTGGATTCAGTACCAATGTGACGCGGGGAAGGCATTTGAGGTTGGTTATCTACCAGGGCAGGAAAAAGCTTGGCTGAGAGTGGAGCAGCAAGAGTTCCCTTTGATACAAGTCCCGTCAGGCTCTGGAACCAAATACATACTGGATGATGGTACTGCCGCAACCGCTAACCCTATTGTGTTGCATACCAAAGGTACGAATGCACGATTGGAATTTGCACGCTCCATATACAAAAATTGTCAGTTTGACGAGTAATACAGACTTCGCGATTCGTTAACCATGAGACTAGGAAGCTAACTATCCCCCTATGAGTAAAAAACTAACCATTCTTGATATTGCTAAGTTATCGGGCGTCGGTAAGTCGACCGTATCTCGAGTATTGACCAATGATCCGAAAGTAAAGCCTGCGACGCGGGCGAAAGTCGAACAAGTGATTCAAGAATCCGGTTACGTACCTTCCAAGTCTGCGCAAACCATGCGTGGTGGAAGTCAAAAAGTTGTTGGGGTGATCATTTCACGCTTGGACTCTCCATCAGAGAATAAAGCGGTAGGGAGCATGCTCAATACGCTTTATGCCGCGGGGTATGACGTGGTGATCATGGAAAGCCAGTTTGATCGCGACAAGACTAATGCCCACCTCGATGTGCTGAAAAAGCGTAATGTCGACGGAGTTATCGTGTTTGGCTTCAGTGATTTTGATGTGACCAAACTGGGCAGTTGGCAAAACCGTACCGTGGTGATTGCCATGGATACGGATCAAGTCTCTTCAATCAACTACGATAACGAGCAAGTGATCATCAAAGCGCTCGAGTATCTGCAGCAAAAATCGCTCAGCCGTATTGCCTTTATCGGAGTGGACCCGAGTGACAAAACAACGGGTAAGCTACGTTTGGATGCTTACTTAACTTGGTGTCGCGCTCATGCACTAGAGACTTGCTACCAAACCGGTCAGTTGAATCATGAAAGTGCCTACCTACTTGTTGATAAAGTCCTCAAACCCGAGACACAAGCCATCGTCTGTGCCAGTGATACTCTGGCGCTAGGTGTCATCAAGCGCCTCCAAGAACTCGACCGTGAAGACGTTGTGGTGACAGGTGTCGGCGGTAATGAATTGCTTTCTTTCCTCTTTCCTAAAGTATTTAGCATCGACCCCGGTTATTCATTAGCGGGTGAAAAAGCAGCTAACCTACTGATATCCCAAATAAATGGCGATGTGGGGACGGTTCATCTCACTCAACAGCCTCTGACTCTCTAAGCCATTATTTTCAAAGTGATTTAAAATTATACTGTGATCTCATTCAATTAATGGGACTGTTCCCATTTTTATCTTTTATTAGATCTGACAATATAATGAGCATAAATGGGAACATTCCCAAAATAACGAAAAATAAGTCAGTTAATAGTCTGATGTTGATTCAGACATGAATGAGAATCCAATTAGGGTGGACATGGATATGAGTAAGATTGCGAAACACGAAGTGGAGCGTCTGATTGAGTTGGTCGGTGGCAGCGATAACATCGCAAGTGTGAGCCACTGCTTAACGCGCCTTCGCTTTGTACTAAACGATACCGAGAAAGCAAAAGAAAAAGAGCTAGAAGCTCTGCCAATGGTGAAAGGTTGTTTTACCAACGCAGGTCAGTTCCAAGTCGTTATTGGCACTGAAGTTGATGAAGTCTATAAAGTGCTGATTGAGCTGACAGGGCAAACTGCAGCATCGAAGGATGAAGCTAAGCTTGCTGCTCGTCAAAACATGAACATTTTAGAGCGCGGGATCTCCCATTTAGCTGAAATTTTTGTCCCGCTGCTGCCAGCCATTATCACCGGTGGTTTGATTCTAGGTTTCCGTAACGTTATTGGCGACATTAAGATGTTTGATGGTCAATCTCTAACGGAAATCAGCCAATTCTGGGCAACAGTCCATAGCTTCTTGTGGTTGATTGGCGAAGCGATATTCTTCTTCCTACCGGTTGGTGTGTGTTGGTCAACGGTGAAAAAACTGGGTGGCACACCAATTCTAGGTATCACGCTAGGTGTTACCTTGGTCTCCCCACAGCTTATGAACGCTTACTTGATTGGTAAGCAGGTGCCTGAGGCTTGGGATTTTGGTCTGTTTGTCATAGAGAAAGTTGGTTACCAAGCGCAGGTCATTCCAGCAATGCTGGCAGGTGTTGCCTTAGCCTTTATTGAAACGAATCTAAAGCGCATCGTTCCATCGTATTTGTACCTAGTCGTTGTGCCGTTTGTTTCTATCATCCTTTCTGTTGTGCTTGCTCACTCATTGATTGGCCCATTCGGTCGAGTGCTTGGCGACGGTGTTGCGTTTGCGGCGAAAGCGGCGATGACAGGTGACTTCGCGGTGATTGGTTCAATGGTATTTGGCTTCTTGTACGCACCTCTTGTGATTACAGGTATACACCACACGACTAACGCGGTTGACCTACAGCTAATGCAAGACCTAGGTGGCACGCCAATCTGGCCTCTGATTGCACTTTCTAACATTGCTCAAGCATCGGCTGTTGTGGGTATTATCATCATCAGCAAGAAGCATGGCGAACGCGATATCTCGGTTCCTGCGGCAATCTCTGCCTACCTTGGTGTAACAGAGCCTGCGATGTACGGTATCAACCTTAAGTACAAATTCCCTATGTTGAGCGCAATGATCGGTAGTGCGATTGCCGCTGCGATTTGTGGTAGCGCAGGTGTGATGGCAAACGGCATCGGTGTTGGTGGTCTGCCAGGTATCTTGTCAATCCAGCCACAATTCTGGGGCATCTACGGAATTGCGATGCTTGTTGCGATTGCAGTTCCTGCGGCACTGACACTCTTCTTCTACAAGCGCGCACAAATGAAAGGCGAGTTAGAGCCTGTAAGCGCATAAGCATTTCTTTATGGAGCGGCCGTCGCTGCTCCATCTTCAGCAATTTCTATTTTTGGTAAGTGAGCTCAATGATGTCTGTAATCACAAATGATGCAAACTGGTGGAAAACCGCCTCGATATATCAAATTTACCCAAAGAGTTTTTGTGATAGTGGCAGTAAAGGGACAGGTGATATCCAAGGCATTATCTCTAAGTTGGACTATTTGCAGCGATTGGGAATTGACGCAATTTGGTTAACTCCAGTTTACCAGTCGCCAATGATCGATAATGGCTACGACATTTCTGATTATTACGCGATTAACCCAGACTTTGGCAGCATGGACGATTTTGACCAACTGCTTGCAGAGGCGCATCAGCGTGGGATTCGCATTATTATGGATATCGTGGTCAACCATACGTCGACGCAACATCATTGGTTTCAATCGGCTTTGGGGGATAAAAATAGCCCATACCGAGATTACTACATCTGGAAAGATCCTGTAGATGGCGGGATCCCGAATAACTGGCAATCCAAATTTGGTGGCAGTGCGTGGGAGCTTGATGAGAAAACGGGTCAATACTTCCTTCACTTATTTGCCAAAGAGCAAGCAGACTTAAACTGGGAAAATCCTCAAGTCCGTGCAGAAGTGAAAGAGGTGATCAGCTTTTGGGCGGAGAAGGGCGTTGATGGTTTCCGCTTAGACGTGATTAATCTCATCTCTAAACAGCAAGATTTTCCCGATGATGATCAGGGAGATGGCCGCCGATTTTACACTGATGGACCTCGTGTGCATGAATATCTGCAAGAGATCAGTGAAGCGGTATTCCAACAATATGGCAGTGTCACTGTGGGTGAAATGTCTTCGACGACGCTGGAGCATTGCCAGCAGTACTCTTCACTGGATAACAAAGAACTCTCAATGGTGTTTAATTTCCACCATTTAAAAGTGGATTATCCAAATGGTGAAAAGTGGACCAAAGCGCCATTTGATTTCATCCAACTCAAGCAGATTTTCAACCACTGGCAAACCGGTTTAAATGGCAAAGGATGGGGAGCTCTGTTCTGGTGTAACCATGATCAGCCACGTGTGGTGAGTCGATTGGGAGATGATAAACACTTCCGTGTCGAGTCGGCGAAAATGCTCGGAGCTTCGGTACACATGATGCAAGGTACGCCGTATATCTATCAGGGTGAAGAAATCGGCATGACCAATCCGGGCTACACATCGATAGAGCAATATCGTGATGTGGAAAGTACCAATATGTACGACATCATGGTCAATGAACAAGGTGTTCCTCATGACGAGATGATGGCGATCCTTGCGCAGAAGTCTCGTGACAATTCACGTACCCCGATGCAATGGAATCATGAGGAGTTCGCAGGTTTCTCCAAAGGCCAGCCTTGGTTACAAGTCGCGAACAATTATACGGAAATCAACGCAGAACAAGCCGTTGCAGACACTAACTCTGTGTTCTATTTCTACCAGCAACTGATCAAGTTACGTAAAGAAGTGGAAGTGATTACGACTGGGGATTATACCGATCTCTATCCTTCACATACGGCTATCTTCGGCTATCAGCGCCAGTCGCAGCATCAGACCTTGATCTGCTTGAATAACTACTATGATGATGAGTCGGAGTGCAAGTTGCCTAGCGATTTAGATTTCTCGACAGCAACGTATTTACTTGGCAACTACCCGTTGCAAGGCGAGGTTTCTCAGCGTCAGGTACTTAAACCCTATGAAACGCGCATTATTCTTTTCCAAAGCTAACACCCCCTATAGTGTTTGCTTCGTTAGAACTGAAAAGTTCTAGTATTTGCCCCGCAATGTCGGGGCTTTTTTATGTCTGGAGGAAAAGCACGTTGAGAAACAATAGATACAAAAAAACCAGCTCAATGAGCTGGTTTCTTGAATATGGTGGAGGGGGACGGATTCGAACCATCGAAGGCAGTGCCAGCAGATTTACAGTCTGATCCCTTTGGCCACTCGGGAACCCCTCCAGGGTATTTTTATCCTTAATTGATGCTTTCCCAACACGTCAATCAAGCTGCTCTCTATCTTAGAGAAAATATGGTGGAGGGGGACGGATTCGAACCATCGAAGGCAGTGCCAGCAGATTTACAGTCTGATCCCTTTGGCCACTCGGGAACCCCTCCAGGGTATTTTTATCCTTAATTGATGTTTTCCCAACACGTCAATCAAGCTGCTCTCTATCATAGAGAAAATATGGTGGAGGGGGACGGATTCGAACCATCGAAGGCAGTGCCAGCAGATTTACAGTCTGATCCCTTTGGCCACTCGGGAACCCCTCCAGGGTGTTTTCTATTCTTTTTACAGAATAGCTTGACTAATGTTTTCCCAACACGTTAATCAAGTGTTTCTCACAACTTATTAAAAGGTTATTCACCTAAAAAGTCACAAGAATAAATATGGTGGAGGGGGACGGATTCGAACCATCGAAGGCAGTGCCAGCAGATTTACAGTCTGATCCCTTTGGCCACTCGGGAACCCCTCCAGGGTATTTTTATACTTAAGTTTTGTTTTCCCAACACAACTCTCAAGTGCGGAGCGAATCATAGCAAACTCGCTCAAGCTGTAAAGCGTTTTCTTATAATTTTGAATCGAATGGTGCCTTTTTGGGCAAAGGTGGTAGGAAATGACCATTAAGCTCAAACAATCAACGGCTTTGCTTACATAATATTTATTCCTCTTTACATTACTTGACGTTCCAGTTGCGTATAAAGGGATACAATAAACAGAGTTAATTTATGCAGAATACCAACATGAAAAACAAAATTGTTCTGAGTCTATTATCCTTGTCGATTATCGCCGCCTCTCCTTCTGTGATGGCCAACAGACAAGGGCCATCGAGTGTCACCGTAGTGACTGAGCAAGTGAAAACGCATCAAGTCTCTCAATCCCTTTCCCTTGTCGGCAAATTAGCCGCGGATCAGTCGGTGATTATCGCGCCGGAAACTTCCGGAAAGGTTGACGTGATTGCCGTTAAAGCGAATCAAAATGTCCAAAAAGGTCAGCTATTGATTCAACTTGATGATGATAAAGCGCGAGCGGCTGTCGCAGAGGCGCAAGCGTATCTAAAAGATGAGCAACGTAAACTGAAAGAATTTGAACGTCTGGTGAAGCGTAACGCCATTACCCAAACCGAAATTGATGCGCAAAAAGCGAGTGTAGACATCGCCAAAGCAAGATTGGATGCCGCCAACGCCAGTTTGAAAGACCTTCACATCAGCGCACCTTTCGCCGGAACGGTGGGTTTTATTGATTTTAGCCGCGGAAAGCTTGTTAGCGCTGGCTCTGAGCTGCTGTCGCTTGATGATCTGTCTGTGATGCAGCTCGACCTGCAAGTGCCAGAGCGCTATTTGTCTCAGTTAAGTAAAGGGATGCAAGTAAAAGCCACCACAGCAGCATGGCCAGGTGAGGTTTTTGAAGGTGAAGTGGTGGGGATTGACTCTCGAATCAATCAAGAAACGCTTAACTTGCGCGTTCGTATTCACTTCGAAAACGTCGCGCAAAAGCTAAAGCCGGGGATGTTAGTGTCTGCGGATATGGATTTCCCAGCGATTGAAGCGCCTATTATTCCTGTTCAGGCGCTTGAGTACTCTGGAACCAAGCGTTACGTCTACGTTGTTGGTGAAGACAACAAAGCGGTTCGAACCCAAGTCGTTTTGGGCGCTCGCGTTGATAACCTAGTTGTGATTGAAGACGGATTATCTATCGGTGACAAGATTGTTGTTCAAGGCATTGTAAACATGCGAAACGGTGTGACGGTCGCTGAACTGGGCAGTGATGGACGTCCTAAAGGCGAGCCAAATAATCGAGAGGACAAATAGTCATGTTGCTCTCTGATGTGTCTGTGAAAAGACCAGTCGCTGCACTGGTGCTTAGTTTACTGCTGTGCGTGTTTGGTATTGTGTCGTTCAGTAAGTTGGCTGTACGTGAGATGCCTGACATTGAAAGCCCAGTCGTCTCGATCAGTACCCGCTATGAGGGGGCATCTGCCACCATCATCGAAAGCCAAATCACCTCGGTGCTGGAAGATCAGTTATCGGGGATAAGCGGTATTGATGAAATCTCCTCGACCACTCGCAACAGCATGTCTCGGATTACCATCACCTTCGATTTAGGTTACGACTTAAATACCGGTGTCAGTGATGTCCGTGATGCCGTTGCTCGTGCCCAGCGATCGTTACCTGATGAAGCTGACGATCCCGTTGTGTTTAAGAATAATGGTTCGGGTGAGGCTTCGCTCTATATCAACTTAAGCTCTTCTGAAATGGACCGCACTCAGCTTACCGATTATGTTGAGCGTGTCTTGATGGATCGCTTTAGCTTGATCTCAGGTGTGAGCTCGGTGGACATTTCGGGCGGTTTGTACAAAGTGATGTACGTTAAGCTCAAGCCTGAACAAATGGCTGGTCGCGGCGTCACTACCTCTGACATAACTTCAGCGCTGCGCAGCGAAAACATTGAAAGCCCAGGTGGTGAAGTACGCAACGATCAGATTGTGATGTCGGTGCGCACGGCGCGCAGCTATAACCAAGCCGAAGATTTCGAATACTTGGTGGTTAAACGTGCCAGTGATAACTCGCCAATCTATTTAAGAGATGTCGCAGACGTTTACATCGGTGCAGAAAACGAAAACTCCACTTTCAAAAGTGACGGCGTAGTCAATGTGAGTATGGGGATTGTGCCTCAATCTGATGCCAACCCACTGGAAGTTGCTGACCGAGTCCATACCGAAGTCGAGAACATTCAACAATTTTTGCCGGAAGGAACGCGTTTAGCCATTGATTACGACTCAACCGTATTCATTGAGCGCTCGATTGCTGAAGTATATAGCACGCTCTTTATTACCGGCGGATTGGTAATCCTTGTTTTGTACATCTTTATTGGCCAAGCAAGGGCAACCCTGATTCCTGCGGTGACTGTGCCAGTATCCTTGATTTCTTCCTTTATCGCCGCGTATTACTTTGGCTTTTCCATCAACCTTATCACCCTAATGGCGTTGATTCTGTCGATTGGTCTGGTTGTCGATGACGCAATCGTTGTGGTCGAGAACATTTTCCACCACATCGAAAATGGTGAAAAGCCGCTACTCGCTGCGTACAAAGGGACCCGTGAGGTAGGCTTTGCTGTAATCGCAACCACCTTGGTACTTGTCATGGTGTTTCTGCCTATCTCCTTTATGGATGGTATGGTCGGTCTGCTATTTACTGAGTTTTCCGTATTGCTGGCAATGTCGGTGATCTTCTCATCTTTGATTGCCTTGACGCTAACTCCTGTTCTGGGTAGCAAGCTTCTAAAAGCTAACGTAAAACCGAACCGCTTCAACCTGTTTATTGACCGTATGTTTGGTCATCTGGAATCTGGTTATCGTAAGGTTCTTCGCTCGGCACTAAATTGGAAATGGGCAGCACCGCTTGTCATCCTCGCTTGTATTGGCGGCAGTTGGGGGTTAATGCAGCAGGTGCCTGCACAGCTCACACCATCTGAAGACCGCGGGGTAATCTTTGCTTTTGTTCGTGGCGCCGATGCCACCAGTTATAACCGCATGTCGGCCAATATGGATATTGTTGAAGAGCGTTTAATGCCTTTGCTTGGTCAAGGTTTCTTGAAGTCGTTCAGTATTCAATCGCCTGCCTTTGGGGGGAACGCTGGTGACCAAACGGGCTTCGTGATCATGATCTTAGAGGACTGGAATGACCGTGATGTCACCGCGCAGCAGGCGCTAGGCCAAGTCCGCAAGGCGTTGACTGGTATCCCTGATGTGCGCGTCTTCCCATTTATGCCTGGATTCCGAGGTGGATCGAGTGAGCCGGTTCAATTTGTACTAGGCGGCAGTGATTACCCAGAGTTAAAACAGTGGGCGGAAAAATTAGAGCGTTTAGCGGAAGAGTCGCCTTACATGGAAGGCGCAGACATCAATTACTCCGAAAAAACGCCTGAGTTAGTTGTCACAGTGGATAAGCAGCGTGCAGCAGAGCTTGGTATTCGAGTCTCGGATATTTCTGACACGCTTGAGATTATGCTTGGTGGTAAGAGTGAAACTACGTTTGTCGAACGCGGTGAAGAGTACGATGTTTACTTGCGAGGCGACGAAGACAGCTTTAACAACGCTGCGGATTTAAGCCAAATCTACATGCGCACTGCTTCTGGCGAATTAGTTACTCTTGATGCCGTGACCAAAATTGAAGAGGTGGCTTCGTCGATTCGCCTGTCGCACTACAACAAGCAAAAGGCGATCACGATTACGGCCAACTTATCCGATGGCTACACGCTTGGCGAAGCGCTCGACTTTTTAGATCAGCAAGCGATTGAGTTACTTCCAGGGGATATTTCCGTGAGTTACTCGGGAGAATCGAAAGATTACAAAGAGAATCAATCGAGTATCTTAGTGGTCTTTGCCTTGGCTTTGCTGGTCGCGTATTTGGTTCTTGCTGCTCAATTTGAGAGCTTTATTAACCCGCTGGTGGTGATGTTCACGGTGCCTATGGGCGTGTTTGGTGGATTCCTTGGATTATTCTTGATGGGGCAGGGTCTCAACATCTATAGCCAAATCGGGATGATCATGCTGATCGGTATGGTGACCAAAAACGGTATCTTAATCGTTGAGTTTGCTAACCAGCTTCGAGATAGAGGGATCGAGTTTGAAAAAGCTATTTTGGATGCGTCGGCTCGCCGTTTACGTCCAATCATGATGACTGCGTTTACGACACTGGCGGGGGCGATTCCTTTGATTGTTTCGACGGGCGCGGGCTATGAAAGCCGAGTGGCTGTCGGTACGGTTATTTTCTTCGGCATGGCTTTTGCGACGCTCGTAACCTTGTTTGTGATTCCTGCGATGTACCGATTGATTTCGGCAAGTACACAGGCTCCGGGACACGTAGAGGCAGAGCTTAACCGAGAGCTTAGCCATGATGTGAAAGCTCGAAGTTCCCATGGTGAGTTGAACTAAAAAAGAAAAAGGGTTGATGCCGATGCATCAACCCTTAATTTTTATGAAGCGTGGTAATTAACCGTAATTCACAGAGTAGCGAGTTGGCTTATGGTTCATTGCTAGTACAAGGTTTAGAGCAATAGCGCCAAGAATCGATAGGCCAATGACTTCGATTGATACAAAGAAGCAAGAGGCAATTAAGATACAAAAGTCGATAGCAAGCTGAGATTTACCCACCGAAATGCCAAACTTGTCTTGAATAAAGAGACACAAGACATTGAATCCCCCAAGGCTTGAGCGATGGCGGAACAAAATCAACATGCCTAATCCCATCAACAGTCCACCCGCGACCGCGCAGTACACCTCATTGATCGTGTCTAAGCTAATCACCAAGTAGAGATGGTCAGCAAAAATCGAAACCAAAGCGCCAGAAATAGCACTGTTGAAGGCGAATCGAGCGCCAAATCGTTTCCACGCCAATAAGTAGAATGGGCAGTTAGCAATAAAATAGAGCGTACCAAATGAAATCGATACAAATTGGCTAACCAATAACGCTAAGCCAGTGGTTCCGCCAGTCAGTAACGAAGCGGATTGCAGGAAGAAGACGCCCTGAGCAACTAAAAACGTGCCAGTTAAAATTGCGACCCAGTCTTCCTTTCTTGAGTGTTTTTCCATCAATTTGAAATTTAACCAGTAAATAATGGCGTGCATACTATTTAAAAATTAAGGATTTCGGTAGCTTGAGAGGGAAATTTAAGGTAAACCTATGTAATCATCGTTTTACGGGGTGTAAAGGATAGATTTGACACTTAGCTCAGTACGAGCCGTAAAAAGTGCCAACATGACGATTCTCGTAAATCATTATGAAAAAACTGCATGAGAAAAATTTGAATTTTCTCTTTATGACCTAGATCAAATTATGTAGAATGCGCGTCATTAGCTTAATGCAAACGTTTGCGTCAGGTAAAAACGTCGGTATTTAGGTCAGAAATCAGTTTTTTTGCAATTTTAAAGTCTTAATCTGAGTCAGGAGATACAGATGCTAAAGCGTGATATGAACATCGCAGATTACGATGCGGAACTGTTCGCAGCAATCCAAGAAGAAACTCTTCGCCAGGAAGAACACATTGAACTTATCGCTTCAGAAAACTACACCAGCCCACGTGTAATGGAAGCTCAAGGTTCTCAGCTAACAAACAAGTACGCTGAAGGTTACCCAGGCAAGCGCTACTATGGTGGTTGTGAGTACGTTGATAAAGCAGAAGCTCTTGCTATCGATCGTGCATGTGAGCTTTTCGGTTGTGAATACGCAAACGTACAGCCACACTCTGGTTCTCAAGCAAACAGCGCTGTTTACATGGCTCTTCTGAATCCAGGCGATACAGTTCTAGGTATGAGCCTAGCGCACGGTGGTCACCTGACTCACGGTTCACCAGTCAACTTCTCGGGTAAGCACTACAACGTTATTCCTTACGGTATCGATGAAGCTGGCCAAATCAACTACGACGAGATGGAGCAACTTGCTCTAGAGCACAAACCAAAGATGATCATCGGTGGTTTCTCAGCTTACTCTCAAATCGTAGATTGGGCTCGCATGCGTGAAATCGCAGACAAAGCAGGTGCTTGGCTATTCGTAGATATGGCGCACGTTGCTGGCCTTATCGCTGCAGGTGTTTACCCAACGCCAGTACCACACGCGCACGTTGTGACTACAACAACGCACAAAACACTAGCAGGTCCACGTGGTGGTCTAATCCTGTCTAACGCTGGCGAAGAGATGTACAAGAAGCTGAACTCAGCAGTATTCCCTGGCGGTCAAGGTGGTCCACTAATGCACGTAATCGCTGGTAAAGCGGTAGCGTTCAAAGAAGCAATGGAACCTGAGTTCAAAGAGTACCAAGCTCGCGTAGTGAAGAACGCAAAAGCGATGGTGGCTCAGTTCCAAGAGCGTGGTTACAAAATCGTTTCTAACGGTACTGAAAACCACCTGTTTCTAGTTGACCTAATCGACAAAGACATCACAGGTAAAGATGCAGACGCAGCACTAGGCGCGGCAAACATCACAGTAAACAAGAACTCAGTACCAAACGATCCACGTAGCCCATTCGTGACTTCAGGTATCCGCGTAGGTTCTCCAGCAATCACTCGCCGTGGTTTCACTGAAGCAGACGCAACTGAACTAGCAAACTGGATGTGTGACGTTCTAGATAACATCGGCAACGAGGAAGTTATCGAAGCAACGAAAGCTAAAGTACTAGAGATCTGTAAGCGCCTACCAGTTTACGCTTAATTTTTCTTCGTAGAGTGAACGAACTTCTGTGTCGCACATACTCATTTGCTAGCGCAAACTCCGTGTGAGCTCCTTGAATTTCGTCCATCTACTTTGAAAACTATGTTGAAAGGGCTCATTGAGCCCTTTTTTGATCTTGGTTTTTTGTCATTCCATAGAGTGACGAAGGAGCGAGTAGGGAATCTCTTGAAGAGGACGCATAAAACAAAAAGGGCTGATGTTTTTACATCAACCCTTTCAGTATCGGTGTTCCGAGCTTATTTTGAAATACTCAGTAATGTTCCTGATTTACACTTGAACGAGTAGTATTTTCTGCTTTCGTTAAACTTACCGAGACCTTCGCCGTCACAGTAGTCGATATTAATATCGCGCATGGTTTCTAGCGTCTCTTCACTGTTTAAGGCGAACTTCGAACCGTCTGAACAGACAATTCTTACGCGGCCATCATCACTTACTGAATAGATATCAACTTCTGTATTACAAAGTTCGAAAGAGGCTTCACGGAAATTGTCTTGCTTAGTATTTGAAGCACAGCCAGCGGTTAATGCCGCTAGTACGATAGCAGCAGCTAATCCCAATTTTTTCATATTAGATCCTTGGCGAAGTTACCTGAGACAGGTTTATCATGTTTGTAGAGTAAGCCTATAGAAGTGCGCTGTCTCATTCAAGGGACGATAAAAAAAAGCTGACCTATTCAGTCAGCTTTTCAATCAATCTAGCTTCTAGATTAGCTAATTTCTACACCTTGCGCTTGAAGGTCAGCGTGGTAAGAGGAGCGGACAAATGGACCACAAGCGGCGTGAGTAAAGCCAAGTTCGAGTGCGATCTCTTTTAGCTCATCAAACTCTGAAGGCGGCACGTAGCGCTCAACCGGTAGGTGGTGGCGACTTGGTGCAAGGTATTGACCTAGTGTCAGCATAGTAACGCCATGTTCGCGAAGATCTTTCAGTACTTCAATGATCTCTTCTTTGGTCTCACCAAGACCCATCATGATGCCAGACTTAGTCGGGATATCAGGGTGCTGCTCTTTAAACTTCTTCAGTAGATCCAAAGACCATTTGTAGTTCGCACCAGGTCGAGCTTTGCGGTACAGACGAGGAGCGGTTTCTAGGTTGTGGTTAAAGACATCTGGTGGATTGTCTTTAAGTAGCTCTAGTGCCACATCCATACGACCACGGAAATCAGGAACCAGCGTCTCGATCTTAATGTGCGGGTTTAACTCACGGATTTCACGGTTACAGTCAGCAAAGTGCTGCGCACCGCCATCACGAAGGTCGTCGCGGTCAACAGAAGTGATTACCACGTATTTCAACTTCATGTCTTGAATGGTTTTCGCCAGTTTCTTCGGCTCTTCCGCTTCTGGTGCCAGTGGGCGACCGTGGGCAACGTCACAGAAAGGGCAGCGACGAGTACAGATCGCACCTAAAATCATAAAGGTAGCAGTACCGTGGTTGAAACATTCAGCAAGGTTAGGGCATGAGGCTTCTTCACAAACTGAGTGCAGGTTGTTTTTACGCATTGCGGACTTAATGTCTTGAATGCGCTGACTATCTGCTGGTAGCTTGATCTTCATCCAGTCGGGTTTGCGCAGAACTTCTTTCTGCTCGGTAGGCATATTTTTTACAGGAATTAATGCCATCTTATCAGCGTCGCGATACTTGACGCCTTTTTCCATTTGGATTGGTTTACTCATGCTTCTTTGCTTCTCTTTACTTCTTATCGTACAGAAGGAGCTTCTGTGCTGAATTCAACTTGCTCGTAACCTAGCAAAGTTACCAGTTCATCGACTAAGGTTCTTTCAACGTGCTCTATATCTTCTGGTCCACCTAATTGGCTCACCTGAACCATTTCCATTCCGGCATAACCACAGGGGTTGATGCGCAGAAATGGGCTCAAATCCATATTGACGTTTAGAGCGAGACCATGGAATGAGCAGCCTTTACGGATTCGTAAACCCAAAGAGCAGATTTTCTTACCGTCAACGTAGACGCCTGGGGCGTCAGGTCGTGCTGCTGATTCAATATTGTAGTGTTTTAGGGTGTTGATCACTAGGTTCTCTATATGAGTAACCAAATCTCGAACCCCTAATTTTTTACGACGAAGGTTTATCAAAAAATAGGCCACAAGTTGGCCTGGACCATGGTAAGTCACTTGACCACCGCGGTCACTTTGAACGACCGGAATATCACCTGTATTCAAAAGGTGCTCTGCTTTACCTGCTTGGCCTTGAGTGAAGACTGGGTTGTGCTCTACAAGCCAAACTTCATCAGGCGTTTCGTCAGTGCGAGTATCAGTGAAATCATGCATGGCTTGCCAGATTGGTTGATAATCTTGTCGGCCGAGATACTTGACTACAAGCTGGTTTTGCATCGCTGATCCTATCGTCGATTCATAAAGTGGGGGAGATTATAAACTGGATCAACAGAATCAACTATATACCAGTAACACATTTTTAACCCTAGAGATTTTACAGGATTATTATCTACTTGATATCTAAAAAGAAAGCAGCTTTCGCTGCTTTCAAAAAAAATTGAAGTTCTCAAAAAATTATAGAACCATGCGAACAATATCGATTTCACCCAGTTCTTTGTAAAGGGTTTCAACTTGCTCGATCGACGTGGCAGTGATGTTTACTGACACGGAATGGTAATTGCCTTTTGCGCTTGGTTTTACAACTGGGCTGTAATCACCTGGAGCATGGCGTTGGATCACTTCAAGAACCTTTTCTGGCAGTTCTGGTTTTGCATAGCCCATAACCTTGTAGGTGAATGAGCATGGGAACTCGAGCAGGTCTTTCAGTTTTGCGTCTGAGTTAATAGTCAGCATAGGACACTCCAAGTTGAACAGGTTTCTTCGCAGCGCGGAATAGTACTGCTAATAACGTTAAATCTCAATACATCAGCCATGAGGCTCATGTGATAAAAAAAGCCGCATTGAGCGGCTTTTTCGATGAATTCATCAAGAATTACAAGAAGCTCTTGAATAGCATAACAATGTAATCCCAAAGACGGCTAAATAGACTACCTTCTTCTACATCTTCAAGTGCAAGAAGCGGGTACTCAGCAACATCATTGCCTTCTAGTTGATAGTATAGCTTACCAACAACATCACCCTTACTAATTGGGGCTTGTAGCTCTTTTTCAAGTACGAAGCTGGCTTTTAGGTTTTTCGCTTGGCCGCGAGGTAGCGTGACATAGGTGTCTTGATCAAGACCTAAGGCAACCATGTCTTTGTCGCCCATCCAGATTTTTTCTTCGACGAAGGTTTCGCCTGCTTTGTGTGGTGCTACTGTTTCAAAGAAGCGGAAGCCGTAACTCAGTAACTTTTTGCTTTCTGATTTACGAGCATTGGCATTCTTAGTGCCCATCACAACCGCAACAAGACGCATTTTGCCTTCCGTTGCTGAGCTCACTAAGCTGTAACCGGCATTACTTGTGTGGCCAGTTTTAATGCCGTCAACGTTCATGCTCTTATCCCAAAGCAGACCATTGCGGTTGTATTGGGTGATGCCGTTGTAGGTGTATTTCTTTTCTGAGTAGATGCGGTACTCGTCTGGCACATCACGGATAAGCGCGCTACCAAGCAACGCCATGTCGTAAGGCGTTGAGTAAAGATCTGGGTTGTCTAGACCATGCACATTGGCAAAGTGGGTGTCTTTCATGCCAATGGTGTCTGCCCATGCGTTCATCAAATCAACAAAGGCATCTTCAGAGCCTGCAATGTGCTCAGCCATTGCGACACAAGCGTCGTTACCCGATTGAATGATGATGCCACGATTCAGGTCTTCAACCTTGACTGTGGTACCGACTTCAATGAACATTTTCGAAGAATCTGGGAAGTTTTTCGCCCAAGCATTTTTGCTGATAGTCACATCGTCTTGCAGTGAGATGTTACCGCGCTCAAGCTCTTGGCCGATGACGTAACTGGTCATCATTTTGGTTAAGCTAGCCGGAGATAGCTTGGTGTTCATCTCTTTCTCAGCCAAGACTTTGCCTGAATGGAAGTCCATTAGCACGTAGCCTTTAGCGGCGATCTGAGGGGCGTCTGGCACAACAATAGGTGTTGCGATGGCAGAAGTTGCGAAGGTTGCAGAAAGCGCAATAGAAGACGCAAAAACGGATTTAATTAGCGTTGTTTTTTTCATATTGACTACAGGTTTATCTTTAACTGTCCATATCTTAACAGAATCACTCTCTCAAGCTAGTGTCGTCTAGTGGCTTGGAGAATTAACTCTACAAGGATTTAATAAATGCACTCGAATAACCAAGTGTTTTTACTTGTTCTAAGGTTTTTTGAGTTTGCATATAGTCATTAAACGGTCCTAATAGTACTCGATGGACGTCATTTTCAGACCCTACATAACTCTCAACCGCAAGTTTTTGCCCCAGCTCTTGTGCCAAAGTTTGGACGCGCTGTGAATGCTGTGATGAAGCAACTTGCACAACAAACTTTGGCAACGCTTGTTGTTTGTGGGCTTCGGTTGGTTTGTCGACCTTGATGACTCGAATCGACACATTCGCTGTACCCGTTTTGATGACATCGAGTTTGGTGGCGGCGGCGTAGCTTAAATCTATGATGCGTCCAGGGTGAAAAGGACCTCGGTCATTGACACGGACGATGGCTTTTTTGCCATTGTCTTGATTGGTCACTTCCACATAGCTTGGCAAAGGTAAGGTCTTATGTGCCGCTGTCATGGAATACATGTCATAGATCTCACCATTCGAAGTCAGGTGGCCATGGAATTTTTTTCCGTACCAAGAAGAGATGCCTTGCTCGGTAAAGCCTGTGCTGTCTTTGATGATGGTGTAGTGGTTTCCGCGCAGCGTGTAATCTTTGTTCCCGCCTAAACTGTAAGGTTCATATTGCGGGACAGCGTCTTCAATATGATCAACAGAGATAGGTTTCTCAGGTGCAACGTCATCATCCAGGGAGTAGCGTTTAGACGGCGCAGAAGAACAGCCTACCAATAGAATGCTCGTGCAAGCCAATGCCAGCAGTGTTTTGTTTGTCATACTATGTTGCCTTCGAAAACGCTTTTCTGTGTGTGTGAATCGACATCAAAATACCAAAGCCTGCCATGAGCGTCACCATTGAGGTGCCACCATAACTGATCAGAGGAAGAGGAACGCCCACAACCGGTAAAATCCCGCTTACCATGCCAATGTTTACAAAAACGTAAACAAAGAAACTTAGCACGATACTGCCAGCCATCATGCGGCCAAAGGCGGTTTGGGCCTTGCTCGCGAGGTAGAGTCCGCGTCCGATGATGTAAAGGTAGATACTGAGCAACGCAAGAATGCCGATCAGTCCCCATTCTTCTGCGATTACGGCAAAAATAAAGTCGGTGTGGCGCTCTGGGAGAAATTCCAATTGGGATTGAGTTCCCTGCATCCAACCTTTACCGGAGATACCCCCTGAGCCAATCGCGATTTTACTTTGGATAATGTGGTAGCCCGCCCCCAAAGGATCTGATTCTGGGTTAAACAGCGTTCTTACACGGACTTTTTGATATTCGCGCATCAAGAAGAACCACAAAATGGGTAAAAAGGCGCCAAGGCCACACGCAGCAGCGAAGATTATTCTCCAACTGATACCCGCAAGGAAAATCACGAAGATGCCCGAGGCTGCAATCAAAATTGAAGTGCCTAAGTCGGGTTGCTTGGCGATTAATATGGTCGGGACAAACACCATCACCAAAGAAATCACTAGGGTTTGGAATGTCGGCGGCAGGGCTCGTTTACCAATGTAGCGGGCGATCATAAGCGGAACCGCGAGCTTCAAAAGTTCCGACGGTTGAAAACGAACAAAGCCTAGGTTCAGCCAGCGCTGCGCCCCTTTAGAAGCTTCGCCAAAAAAGAGTACCCCGAGTAGTAAAAGAATACCGCCAGCAAACATAAGTGGCGCCAAGGTCTCATAGGTTCTAGGTGGTATCTGAGCCAAAATAAGCATCACGCCAAGGGCTAAGCCCATACGCATTGCTTGGCGATCCATCATCGCAAGGCTTTGGCCACTTGCACTGTACATAACGATTAGGCCAAAGCCCATAAGTACCAATATGCCTAGTAGCAATGGTAAATCGATGTGGAAACGCTCGAACAGAGCGCGGTTTTGGCCAGTTGAAGGATCAAAATCCATTATTTTTCAGCCTCTTTTTTCTCTACGAGCACGTGATCAAACACTTGGCGTACCACAGGACCACCGTTGCTTGAGCCACCGCCTGCGTTTTCAAGGACAATCGTCACGACAATTTCAGGATCGTCAATGGGGGCGAAGCCAGTAAAGAGCGCATGGTCGCGCAGGTGCTCGGCAATTTCGTCTGCGTTGTATTTTTCATCTTCGCCTAAGCCAAATACCTGAGCTGTACCTGATTTACCGGCGCTGACATACTCGGTGTTGTAGAAGGCTCGGCGAGCCGTTCCTTTTTTTCCGTGGTTTACAAGACGCATTCCCTCTATCGCAAGGTCCCAGTACTTCTCTTTGACCCCTTCGATTGGAGGGTAGGTATAAGTCTCAAGCTCTGAAAGCTCCTGTTTCTCAAAACGCTCACCGTTAACGATGGTCGCTCTTAACAGGTGTGGAGCAATACGTTTGCCTCGGTTAACCAGCACCGAGGTCGCTTTGGCAATTTGCATTGGCGTTGCTGTCCAGTAACCTTGGCCGATGCCAACAGGAATGGTGTCCCCTTGATACCAAGGCACGCGATGACGAGCCATTTTCCAGTCTCGGGTTGGCATATTCGCTTTGCTCTCTTCACGAATATCTAGCCCAGTGTAATCACCAAAGCCAAACATCATCATCCAATTGGATATACGATCAATCCCCATGTCATACGCGACTTGGTAGAAGAAGGTATCCACGGATTCTTCGATTGATTTGACGATATCTACCTTGCCATGCCCCCACGGGAGCCAATCTCGGAATGGTCGAGTTTTCGAGTTTGGAATTCGCCAGTAGCCAGGGTCGTTACGAGTAGTATTCGGCGTGATGACACCTTCTTGAAGCGCAGCCACCGCCATGAAGGGTTTAATGGTCGATGCTGGAGGATAGATGCCTAACGTGGCTCGGTTCACCAGCGGACGATTCTTGTCATTAAGTAGTGCTCGATAGTCTTTGCCAGAAATACCATGTACGAAGGCATTCGGGTCGTAGCTTGGGCTTGACACCATTGCCAATACACCATTGTCTTTAGGATCGAGTACCACTGCACTACCGCGTCGGTCTGCTAAGAGATCATGGATGTAGAGTTGTAAGTCGATATCGAGGTTTAAGACAATATCTTTACCCGGCTCAGGTGGAACGTATTTTAGCGTGCGTATGATGCGACCACGACTGTTGACCTCAACCTCTTGGTAACCTGCTGTTCCGTGCAGCAAATCTTCGTAGTAGCGTTCGATACCCAGCTTACCGATGTCACGAGTGGCTTGATAGTTTGCGTCTTTCTCTTCGCGGACGAGACGCTGCATATCACGGTCATTGATTCGCGAAACGTAGCCAATTACGTGGGTTAACACCTCGCCATAAGGGTAATGGCGTTTCAAAGCCGCGTTGACGGATACCCCAGGAAATTTGTGCTGATTGACCGAAAATTTCGCCACCTGCTCAGGTGTTAATTGAGTCAAAATAGGCACAGACTTAAAGCGACGTGTCTGGCGGCGCTCTTTTTGAAAGCGTTCAATCTGGTCAGGGGTGATGGTAAGGATTTGTTGAAGGCTGGCAATGGTTGCCTCCATATCCTCGATTTTCTCTGGCGTGATCTCAAGGCTAAATACTGGACGGTTTTCAGCCAGCAATTTACCGTTACGGTCGTAAATAAGCCCGCGGTTTGGTGCGATTGGGACGACCTTGATTCGGTTGTCGTTTGAGCGGGTTTTGTAATCTTGAAACTGATTAACTTGTATGTTGTACAAGTTCGTCACCAAAAGTCCCATCATGGCAACGATGCCTATAAAAGCGACAATAGCACGACTTTTAAACAGTCGTGCTTCTTCTTGATAGTCCCTTATTTGGGAGCGCTTTCGTAACATGAATCGATTATTCTCGGTGGTAAGGGTGGTTTGCGGTAATGCTCCACGCTCGGTACAAACTTTCCGCCATGACGATACGGACGAGTGGATGAGGCAAGGTTAGTGCTGATAGAGACCAACTTTGATCCGCGGCTGTTTTACAAGCGGGGGCGAGTCCTTCTGGACCACCAATCAAAATGGATACATCTCGACCATCTAACTTCCAGCTCTCAAGCTGCTCGGCCAATTGAGGTGTATCCCATTTTCTACCAGGAATATCTAGCGTAACAATTCGATTGCCTTTTGGCACGGCAGCAAGCATGGCTTCGCCTTCTTTTTGCAGAATTCTTGCAATGTCGGCGTTTTTACCGCGTTTGCCCGCTGGAATTTCAATCAGCTCTAGTGGCATGTCGTGAGGAAAACGGCGTTTATACTCCTGAAACCCTTCTTCGACCCATTTCGGCATTTTGGTGCCAACGGCAATCAATTGTAATTTCATGGTTAGCCCCAAAGCTTCTCGAGTTGGTAAAGTTCGCGTTGCTCTTCTTGCATGACGTGTACGATAGTTGTGCCCATATCCAGTACAACCCATTCGCCTTCCGCTTCGCCATCAATACCCAGAGGGGTAAGGCCGGCCAGTTTGGATTCTTTAGCAACGTGATCGGCAATCGATGCAACGTGACGTTTTGAAGTGCCAGTACAGATAATCATGTAGTCCGTAATGCTAGATTTACCTTGGACATCAATAGTTTTGATATCTTGGGCTTTCATATCATCGGCTTTATCTACTAAGAAATCATTCAGTTCTTCAAGTTGCAAGGTGTTGTCCTCGTTATGTCAATTCTGTTCACAAGTGGGTGCCCAAAGGGCGGCGCAGTATATCACGCTTTTTTAAAGCTTCACCTGAGGCAGGCACATCTGCGTACTTAACTGGTGTAATAGTGGCCAACTGGATTGGTCGTACTGAGTTTTGGTTAGGATCTCGATTTTTGCCAAAAGCTGCAGCAGTGTTTTTACATTGGCAATAGAGAGCCTAGTTAGCGCGGCTGAATAGAGTGGCCGCTTGGACTGCCAGATTCGATACGACTCAAACACTCGGCCAATGGGCTCGGTCTGCATCATTTGCAACATGGCCAGTAGTTGTTGAAGCTCTTTTTGAATGGTGCGTGCCAGTATCACCATTTCCACGCCTTCCGCTTCAAGTTGGCGCATGATTCGTTGAGCGCGATTGGCTTTTCCCGCCAGCAGTGCATCAATCCAGTGGAAAGCGGTGAAGTGGTTGTGTCGGCTGAGCGACTCTTCCAATCGAATCAAGTTCAATTGGCCGTCAGGGTAGAGAAGTGCGAGCTTTTCCAAACTTTGTGTTAAGGCAAATAGGTTGCCTTCATGCCACTGTGCCAGCATTTGGATTGCTTCTGGATCAGGCTTTAGGTTAAGCGCACGACAGCGAGCTTGAACGAACTGAGGTAGACGCTGAATATCTGGTGTTAGACAATTTACCCAGCAGCCATTTGTCGAAAGCGCTTTAAACCACTTGGCATTTTCTTGCGCTTTCGTCAGTTTGGTGCCGATAACGACAAGTAGCACGTCTTGATGCAGCATGTCAGCAAGGGCCAAAAGCTCCTTCGCGATGGCCGCATTAACGCCTGATTCTGGCAGTTCCAATTCGATGATTTGTCGAGCTGAGAATAAGCTCATGGCTTGGCAACAGTCGTAGACAAGGTTCCAATCGAAGCTGCTGTCTATTGCAAAGCGATGTCGTTCTTCGAACCCTTGGCTTAGCGCCGCTTTTTTTATTGCCTGACGTGACTCCTGCAGTAGCAACGGTTCATTGCCAAAGAGAAGGTACGTAGGGTGGAGCTGCTTGTTGACTTGCTCTAACAGTCGGTCGGCAAAAATGCGCATGAAAACCTCTTACTGACCTGATTTATCCGTAGAGTAAGTTTTAATGCGATATTGCTCATCGTCGTCTTTGAGTGAAATTTCTTCAGCATCGTCATTGAGTTCATCGTGTGCGATGTCTGCTCGTAAACGCGCCATTTGACGAACAATTTGAGTGGCGGCCAGTTTACGCATTTCATCTTCAATCATGTCTCGTTCGACCGATTTTGCCAGCGCGCTGAGAGGGTTATCAAGGTAGCTTCGAGTCACGCTTGTCGAATAGGTTTTTGTGCCCACATCGGGAACCGTCACTCGGTAAGAGGCGCGGAAAGTGATCTCTTTTTCTGCCGCTCGGGTGTTTTGGTACAAAGATAATGTACGCTCACCAACGCCTTCACTAACAAGGTGCAGATTTGGCACGTTAGCAGCGGGTGGCACAATATCCACCTCACTCAAGCGCAATTGGCCTTTCATCATGCGAGTAAAGGTGCTGTATGGGTCATAACTGGTAAGAGATAAGGTGTTTAATTCGTCAGGTACCGAGTAATCTCCACGCAGATGGAAACCACAACCAGCCAGTAGGCTTGCCATGAGTACAGCAGAAGTGAGCTTTACAGTTGAATCAGATAACAGGCGCGATACACGGCGAAACATAGATTAATGGCTCTCGTTTATGGGTTTACTTATCTTACGGCTCTATTTAACCCAAACGGGCTAGAGCTTTAAGATAAATAAAGCAGGGCGACACTCTAGTTCAATAAACTAAAGTTACCCTGCTTAAGACTTATTTATCTGCGATTAGTTCGCAACACTTTCTTAGTTCGCAACGATGTTCAGAAGTTTACCTGGTACGTAGATAACTTTACGTACTGTTTTGCCTTCGGTGAACTTAGTGACGTTCTCATCGTTTAGACCTAGCGCTTCGATATCTTCTTTAGAGATATCTGCTGGTACGGTGAGTTTCGCACGTAGCTTACCGTTTACTTGAACGATAATTAGCTTCTCATCTTCAACCAGTGCTTTTTCATCGAACGTTGGCCATACAGCATTGTCGATGTCTGATTCACCTAGCGCAGCCCACAATTCGTAAGAGATATGCGGAGTGATTGGGTAAAGCATCGCAACAACAGCTTTTAGGGCCTCATCAAGGATTGCACGATCTTGCGCAGACTCTTGAGGCGCTTTCGCTAGCTTGTTCATCAGTTCCATGATCGCAGCGATTGCTGTGTTGAACGTTTGACGACGAGCGATATCATCAGTCACTTTCGCGATAGTCTTGTGAACGTCACGACGAAGTGCTTTTTGGTCACCAGAAAGTGCAGATGTATCGACTGCTTCTGCTGCACCTTTTGATGTGTGCTCGTTTACTAGTTTCCAAACACGTTTCAGGAAGCGGTTTGCGCCTTCTACACCAGACTCTTGCCACTCAAGTGTCATGTCTGCAGGAGATGCGAACATCATGAATAGACGTACTGTGTCAGCACCATACTTGTCTACCATCTCTTGTGGGTCGATACCGTTGTTCTTCGACTTAGACATTTTGATCATGCCTGAGTGGGTAACATCGCGGCCTTCCGTGTCTTTCGCAGAAGTAATGCGGCCTTTACCGTCACGCTCTACAGCAACGTCAGTTGGCGCAACCCACTCTTTACCGCCTTTCTCGTTCTCGAAGTAGAACGCGTCTGCTAGTACCATGCCTTGACAAAGCAGTTGCTTGAACGGTTCGTCAGACGTTACGTAACCTGCGTCACGTAGCAATTTGTGGAAGAAGCGAGAGTACAGTAGATGCATACAAGCGTGCTCGATACCACCGATGTACTGGTCTACTGGTAGCCAGTAGTTCGCTTTTTCTGGATCTAGGATGTCGTCAGCTTGTGGTGAACAGTAACGTGCGTAGTACCAAGAAGACTCCATGAAGGTATCGAATGTATCTGTCTCACGTAGAGCAGGTTCGCCGTTGAACGTTGTCTTCGCCCATTCTTTGTCAGCTTTGATTGGGCTAGTTACGCCGTCCATTACCACGTCTTCTGGAAGGATTACTGGTAGTTGGTCAGCTGGTACAGGGTGAACTTCACCGTCTTCAGTGGTTACCATAGGGATTGGAGCACCCCAGTAACGTTGACGAGATACGCCCCAGTCACGTAGACGGAAGTTAACTGTCTTCGTGCCTTTGCCTTCTGCTTCTAGCTTCGCTGCGATTGCATCGAACGCTGCTTGGAATTCAAGGCCGTCGAACTCACCTGAATCGAACAGTACACCTTTCTCTGTGTACGCTTCTTCAGAAACGTCTAGTTCGCTGCCATCAACTGGCTTGATTACAGGCACGATGTCTAGACCGTACTTAGTCGCGAACTCGTAGTCACGTTGGTCGTGTGCAGGTACTGCCATTACAGCGCCTGTGCCGTAGTCCATCAGTACGAAGTTAGCCACGTAAACTGGCACTTCACGACCGTTCAATGGGTGAATCGCAGTAAGGCCAGTCGCCATACCTTTCTTCTCCATTGTCGCAAGCTCAGCTTCCGCTACTTTGTTGTTCTTACACTCGTCGATGAAGGCTGCAAGTTCAGGGTTGTTCTCTGCTGCTACTGCTGCTAGAGGGTGACCTGCTGCGATACCCACGTAAGTCACACCCATTAGTGTGTCTGGACGTGTTGTGTAAACTTCTAGGTCTTGTTGACCTTTCACTTCAAACTTAAGTTCTACACCTTCAGAGCGACCGATCCAGTTGCGCTGCATGGTCTTAACCATTTCAGGCCAGCCGTCTAGGTTATCTAGATCGTCTAGTAGCTCTTGAGCGTATTCAGTGATCTTAATGAACCACTGTGGAATTTCTTTTTGCTCTACCGGCGTGTCACAACGCCAGCAGCAACCATCTTCAACCTGCTCGTTTGCAAGAACAGTTTGGTCGTTTGGACACCAGTTAACTGATGAAGTCTTCTTGTACACTAGGCCTTTGTTGTAAAGCTTAGTGAAGAACTCTTGCTCCCAACGGTAGTACTCAGGCGTACACGTTGCGAACTCACGGTTCCAGTCGTAACCAAAGCCTAGCAGCTTAAGCTGGTTCTTCATGTACTCAATGTTTTCGTAAGTCCATGGTGCAGGTGCTGTGTTGTTCTTCACCGCTGCGTTTTCTGCAGGAAGACCAAACGCATCCCAACCAATTGGTTGCATGACGTTTTTGCCTTGTAGGCGTTGGAAACGAGATACCACATCACCGATAGTGTAATTACGCACGTGACCCATGTGCAGTCGACCACTTGGGTATGGGAACATAGAGAGACAGTAGAATTTTTCTTTGTTTGGGTCTTCACTTACAACAAAGGTCTTGTTGTTATCCCAGTGCTGTTGAACCTTTTGTTCAATATCTTGCGGGTTATATTGTTCTTGCATCGATGATATCCGGTTATCTTGGAATTTGTGAGTTCGGTTAGAACAGACATTAATAGATCGTCATAGAATACCTAAAGGAGAGGGGCACAACAATAGCCAATACCCACTCAAATCACGTAAAGATGGTGATGTTTATTGCCTTTAACAGGCTTTATGAATGTGCATCAGTGAATCGAAAAGGAGGTTAGCGATGCCAAAACGCAAAACAGGTTATGAGGAGATGTTTGAAGATGTGGTCGAAGCTCTCAAACGTAGTCCTGACGAAGTTAACCACGTTTTAGAAACCTCGGGTAAAGTGGTTGATGCCGCCAATGATTTAACCAAAGATGAGCTGGCTTTGGTTTCTGCTTACGTTAAGTCAGATTTGAAAGAGTTTGCTGACAACTATGAAGACTCCAAAAACGGTCCGTTTTATTTGATGATTGCCGATTCCATTTGGCAAGGTCTACTGGAGATTACCGATCGCACGAAAGTCGAATGGGTTGAACTGTTTGAAGACCTAGAACATCAGGGCTTGTATGAAGCAGGAGAGGTGATCGGCCTTGGCGCTTTAGTGTGTGATAAATGTGGCCATAAAACTGAGTACAATCATCCGACGATTATCATTCCATGCACCAAATGTGGCTGCAAAGGTTTTAGCCGCCAAGCGCTGAAACCCTAAGCGAAATATCGCCTTGAAGCAATATGAAAAGGGCTGACGCATTGGTGTCAGCCCTTATTCTGTTTAGTCATTAGACTGTTTAGTTCTCCAACGCCAGCCTATCGCTAAGCTCAGTATCGTCCACAGATAAAGTGGCCAAGTCCCAAATTGGCGGTAGGGTGTCTGGCCTTCGGTCGAGACAATTTCTGCTCTTAAAACGCCAGTTTCAAACTGCGGCAACTGAGCAACGATATGGCCTTGATAATCGGTCACCGCTGTGACGCCATTATTGGTAGAACGAATCACAGGTTTACCAAGCTCTAAAGCACGCATTCGTGCAATTTCCATATGCTGCAACGGGCCAATTGAACGGCCAAACCAAGCGTCGTTAGACAAGGTGAGAATAAAATCTGTCTCTTCGGTAACGTTTTGGCGCACTTGCTCATTAAAGATGATTTCGTAGCACAGTGCTGGCGCCATCTGTTTACCATTGGCATCGATATTGGCTTGCACAAACTCACCGCGACTGAAAGAGGACATCGGCAAATTAAAGAACGGCGCCAGTGGCCTTAGTATGGTTTCAAACGGGACGAACTCACCAAAAGGTAATAGATGATGTTTGTGATAGCGCTGACTCATATCGAAGCGGTAGTCGCCATATGCGGTCTTACCGACAGTCAGAATACTGTTGTAGAACTTCCTGTTTTCCCCTTGGTTGACAACCCCTGTGATGACCGCGCTATGGTTCAGTTTAGCGGCAGAGTCGAGATTGCTTAGAAAGGAGGAGATTTCGAACTCAAAAGCTGGAATAGCGGCTTCTGGCCAAATAATAATATCGGCATCCCAGTTTTCCCGCGTCAGATCGGTGTACTTCATAATGGTTGGCCAACGCTCGCTAGGCAGCCATTTGAGCTCTTGAGCGATATTGCCTTGAATCAGAGCCAGTTTAGTTGTGCTGTCTGGATTAGGCGTGACCCAGTTCGCCGATTTGAGCCCAAACCCTGCCGATAAGATAATTGCTGGAATGAGCAGTTGGAGCCATTGGCGGTGAAGGAAGGCATACGCAATCGCGCCCGAGCTGACAATGCTTAGAAAGGTGAGCAGTTCAACACCACCAAGAGGTGCAAAGTGCGCGAGTGGACTCTCTATCTGGCTGTAGCCGATCCACAGCCAAGGGAAGCCTGTCATTACCCAGCCGCGTAACCAATCAGCAATAAGCCAAAGAGCAGGAGCGACTAGCAGAAGACGAATTCGGTTGGATTGCGGGAAAAAGCGATTGAGTGTCCACGTAAACAAGGCGCTATACATCGCCAGATAGCCAATGAGCAGTGTCATTAGGAACACACTGGCAATCTTTGGCATACCACCAAAATTATCGATACTGATATGGACCCAGCTGATGCCAGTAGCAAACTGACCTAACCCCCATGCGTAGCCAATCCACAAGGCACGCTTGGCACTTTGCTGGTGGATTAAGAGCAAAAGAATCGCGGGAGAAATAATGGCTAGCGGCCAAAGTTGATAGGGAGCAAAGGCTAGTGTGGTTATCGCGCCAACAAAAACGGCCGCGAACGGCCGTTTTAGGCGATGCAAAATAGGATTTAACATCGTTATCTTTTCTGAATATCCCCTGAGGGAAATTAGCGTTACTCTTCGGTTGGTTCCGGAAGAGACTCTTCGTCAGGAATGGTGACTTGAAGTTGTAGCACTCGACGGTTGTCTGCAGAGGTGACTTTGAAGCTGTACTGCTCAATCTCGACCACTTCCCCACGCGAAGGTAGATGACCAAACGCAGTCATGACCATGCCACCTACCGTATCGACTTCGTCATCGCTGAACGACGTATTGAAGGTTTCGTTGAACTCTTCAATGGTCGTGAGCGCTTTCACGGCAAACGTATGTTTGCTGAGTTTGCGAATGTCTAACTGTTCTTCATCATCAAATTCATCTTCGATATCACCAACGATTTCTTCGAGGATATCTTCGATAGTGACAAGACCAGATACACCGCCAAACTCATCGACCACAATCGCCATATGATAGCGTTCCTCTCGGAACTCCTTGAGCAAACGATCGACACGCTTACTTTCAGGAACAACCACCGCAGGGCGGATAACTTGTTCGATATCAAACGGCGCACTTTGAGAGCCTAAATATTTAAGTAAGTCCTTCGCTAACAGAATACCTTCTACATGGTCTTTGTCTTCGCTGATGACTGGGTAGCGCGAGTGTTGCGCATCAGTAATCAGGTTAACCAGAGCGTCTAAATCGTCGCTTCGGTCGACGGTGACCATTTGCGAGCGTGGGATCATGATGTCACGCACTCGCATTTCAGAAATCTCCATCACACCTTCGAGCATATCGCGAGTGTCATGGTCGATTAGGTCATTCTCTTCAGAGTCGCGGAACACTTCCACGAGCTCTTGGCGATCTTTTGGTTCACCTTGGAAAAGTTGACCTAGGCGTCCGAAGAAGGACTTTCTACTCGGACCTTCAGATTTTTCTTTCTTACCTTCTAGAGAAGAGGGCGAATTATCTTCGTTCATTGTTTCTCATTTAAGTAACGCTATCAGAAGTGTGATAGCACACGTTCGTAACATAGAGCGATGTTGAAGTGGCGCTATGTTACTGTTTCTCAGCTAAGTATGGGTCTTCAAAGCCCATCCCTTGCATGATTTCGGTTTCGAGTGACTCCATCTCTTCGGCTTCGTCATCCTCGATATGATCATAACCTAGCAGATGCAGACTGCCATGTACAACCATATGCGCCCAGTGAGCAAGCAGAGGTTTATTTTGCTCTTGTGCTTCACGCTCGACGACTTGCTTACAAATAATCAGGTCACCCAACAGATTCATCTCAATGCCTGGTGGCACTTCGAAAGGGAAAGAGAGCACATTGGTTGGTTTATCTTTTCCACGATACTCGTGGTTAAGCTGATGGCTTTCTTCTTCGTCTACAATCCTGATCGTAAGCTCCGCATCCTGTTGAAATGGGATGATGGTCTTGTCTAGCCAGGTTTGAAAGTCCTGCTCTGTTGGGAGGCCTTCATTGCTTTCGACTGCAAATTGTAAGTCGAGTTCAATAGTCATTATTTACCTTCCGATACTTCGGCTTGAACTTGCTTCGAGAGCTCCGCTTTTGCGGTTTCAAGTAGCTTCGCTTCTCGCTCTTCACGACGCTTTTTCTCGAACTCTTTACGTTCTTTTTGGTCTTGCGCTTCCCACTTTTCGTAGGCGTTTACAATTCGTGCCACAACAGGGTGACGCACGACATCGTCAGATTGGAAGAAGTTGAAGCTAATGTCATCCACTTCACTTAATACTTCGATAGCGTGACGAAGGCCTGATTTTGCGCCTCGCGGTAAATCGATCTGAGTGATGTCACCAGTAATGACCGCGCGTGAGTTAAAGCCGATACGCGTTAAGAACATCTTCATTTGTTCAACAGTCGTGTTCTGGCTCTCGTCCAAGATGATAAAGGCATCGTTAAGAGTTCGACCGCGCATGTAGGCGAGCGGTGCCACTTCAATCACGTTACGTTCAATCAGTTTCTCTACTTTTTCGAAGCCTAGCATTTCGAATAAGGCGTCGTATAGTGGACGAAGGTATGGGTCTACCTTTTGGCTCAAGTCACCGGGCAGGAAACCGAGTTTCTCACCGGCTTCAACTGCTGGGCGGGTCAAGAGGATTCGGCGAATTTCTTGTCGCTCTAATGCGTCAACGGCTGCTGCGACAGCAAGGTAGGTTTTACCTGTACCGGCAGGACCAATACCGAAAGAGATGTCATGGGTGACCATGTTCATCAGGTACTGACCTTGATTCGGTGTCCGTGGCTTAATGACGCCTTTCTTTGTTTTGATGAACACTTCTTTACCGTGTTCAAACTCAGATTCGGTGTTTTGTTCTAATACGCCTGTTTCTTTGATCGCTAGATGAATTTCATCAGGTTCGATATCAGGAATATTACCGCGAGCAGGCGCAGTATTGACGTAAAGCGTTTTGATGATTTCGAGTGCAGCAGCAGAAGTATGCGGTTTACCTACGATGGTAAAGAAGTTACCGCGATAGCTAATTTCAACACCGAGACGGCGCTCAAGATGTTTGATGTTGTCGTCGAATGGGCCGCAAAGACTGGCTAGGCGACGGTTATCAGAAGGTTCTAGATTAATTTCTAAAGTAACAATTTTATTGCTCAAAGTTGCCTCTCATTTATGGCAGCCCGATTGAGACCGGACTGCCAATGATCATGTATACCTTATCTAAGATGGTCACTTAGAAAGGCATTTTCAAGCCTAAGGCGTAAAGGTTGCTACACCTAGCTCGTCTTCTCGCTTGGTTTTCGCCATCATTTGTGTTGGTGAAATGATGCTGCGCAGATCCATGTCTTTCTCTGTACGAACCAATTCGCCACGTAATGAGTTGGCAAACACGTCTGTGATTTTCACATCAACAAATTGACCGATGAGGTCAGCGCTGCCTTCGAAGTTAACCACGCGGTTGTTCTCTGTACGAGCGCGAAGCTCCATTAGATTCTTTTTCGATGGACCTTCGACCAGTACGCGCTGTTCTGTGTCTAACATTAGGCGAGAGTAGCGCATTGCTTGTGCGTTGATGGTTTGTTGAAGCTCGTATAGGCGCTCTTTTTTCTCTTGCTCTGGCACATCACATGGGTAATCTGCAGCTGGCGTACCTGGACGTGGTGAGAAGATAAAGCTGAAGCTCATATCGAAATCAACGTCTTTGATTAGCTTCATTGTGTCTTGGTGATCTTTTGCTGTTTCACCTGGGAAGCCCACAATGAAGTCAGAGCTAATTTGAATATCAGGGCGCGCTTTACGCAGCTTGCGAATGATCGATTTGTATTCGATGGCTGTGTGTGGACGCTTCATCATCGTAAGAATACGGTCACTACCACTTTGTACTGGTAGGTGCAGGAAGCTTACCAGTTCAGGCGTATCTTCGTAGACGGCAATGATGTCGTCAGTAAACTCAAGCGGGTGGCTAGTTGTGAAGCGAATACGGTCAATACCATCGATAGACGCTACTAAGCGAAGCAGTTCAGCAAAGCTACAGATGTCACCATCATGCATAGGACCACGGTATGCGTTTACGTTTTGACCTAGTAGGTTAACTTCACGTACGCCTTGCTCTGCTAGCTGAGCAATCTCGAACAGTACGTCATCCATTGGACGGCTAACTTCTTCGCCGCGAGTGTAAGGTACCACGCAGTAAGTACAGTATTTAGAACAGCCTTCCATAATAGAAACGAATGCGGTAGCGCCTTCAGCACGAGGCTCTGGCAGGCGGTCAAACTTTTCGATCTCTGGGAAAGAGATGTCCATTACAGGCGCTTCGTCTGATTGAGACTGTTTGATCATCTCAGGAAGACGGTGAAGAGTTTGAGGGCCGAAGATTACGTCGACAAACGGTGCTCGTTCACGAATGTGATCGCCTTCTTGGGTGGCAACACAACCACCAACGCCGATAACAACGCCTGGCTTTTTATCTTTAAGAGTTTTCCAACGACCTAGCTGATGGAATACCTTCTCTTGTGCTTTTTCGCGGATAGAACAGGTATTCAGTAGTAGTACGTCTGCTTCTTCTGGTTCTTCTGTAAGCTCGTAGCCATTAGCCGCGTTCATTAGATCTGCCATTTTCGATGAATCGTATTCGTTCATCTGGCAACCCCAGGTTTTAATTAGCAGTTTTTTACTCATGTTGTTCGCTCGATCGTTAGTTTAAATTAAGGGAGCAAATCGCCCAATGTTTCCAGTAAATCATCAAAACATGGTCGGTTTTGTGACTATATTTTAGCCGCCCTCACGGCGGTAAGCGGCGTATTGTACTGCTTTCAAAACCACCTGACTAGTGCTGGCTTGAAATCAGTTAAACCCTATATTGTACAAGGGGTTTACCCAGATAGAGGGTGAGGTTTTTAGTTACATTTTAGTAATGAAAACGTACAATGAAAAACAGTCAATGAATCAATCAATTGAAGTGCGAAATATGAGCAAGTTTGATGTTGCCGTTATCGGCGGAGGCATGGTGGGTGCCGCTATCGCTATTGGTTTTGCTAAGCAGGGCAGACAAGTGGCCGTAGTGGAAGGTGCTGCGCCCAAGTCATTTTCTCCTGAGCAGCCGCTTGATATACGCGTCTCGGCAATTTCCGAGCATTCTGTTTCCATATTGGAGCAGCTTGGAGCGTGGGATGCGATCAAACAGATGCGCGTTTGCCCTTATCGCCGACTGGAAACGTGGGAGCACCCAGAGTGCCGCACGCGTTTCCATGCAGACTCATTAGAGATGGATCAGCTAGGGTTTATCATCGAAAATCGATTGATTCAACTTGGCCTTTGGCAGCAATTGGATCAGTACCAGAACATTACGTTGTATTGCCCTGATAGGCTCGATGATATTGAGTTTGGTGATACGAATCGGATCAAGCTGGCATCTGGCACCGAGTTGAGTGCTGATTTGACGGTGGGTGCCGATGGCGCGAACTCAAAAGTGCGTCAGCTTGCGGGCATTGGTGTGACTGCTTGGGATTATCGTCAGCATTGCATGCTCATTAATGTGGAGACGCAATTACCACAGCAAGACATGACTTGGCAGCAGTTTACTCCATCAGGGCCTCGCTCTTTTTTGCCTCTTGCCTCGTTGAAGAGTGAAAGAGGAGAAACACCTCAAGGATCGCTTGTTTGGTATGACTCACCAAGCCGGATTAAGCGTTTGGCGGCAATGTCTCCGGCAAAATTGCGCGAAGAAGTATTGGATCACTTCCCACAAGAGCTTGGTGATATCAAAGTGCTTCAATCTGGTTCATTTCCGTTAACTCGTCGTCATGCTCAATGTTACTCGTTGAATCGATGTGTGCTGGTTGGTGATTCGGCTCATACCATCAACCCACTAGCGGGGCAGGGTGTAAACCTTGGCTTTAAAGATGTGAAAGTGTTGCTTGAGGTGACGCAAGGGAAAGAGGCTTTGTCAGATGAGCTACTTCGCTTATATGAACGAAAGCGTCGCCCAGATAACTTGCTGATGCAATCTGGAATGGATTTCTTCTACAAAAGCTTTAGTAACGACATTACGCCATTAAAGTTGGTTCGCAATGCGGCTTTAAAGATTGCTGAAAATACAGGACCACTTAAAGCGCAAGTGTTGAGGTACGCCCTAGGCCTAAAGTGACTTTTGCCTGAATCACAGCCAATAAAAACGCAGCCATGAGCTGCGTTTTTTGGTGTTTGGCTAAGTGATAATTACTTAGTTACACGTAGAACTGGAGTTTCACCAACAGTTACAGAACCAGAAAGCTTGTTCAGCTCTTTGATTTCGTCCATGTTAGAGATAACAACTGGAGTAAGAGTCGATTTCGCTTTCTCTTCTAGAAGAGCTAGATCGAATTCGATGATAGTGTCGCCAGCTTTAACAGTTTGACCTTCTTCAGCGATACGCTTGAAGCCTTCGCCTTTTAGCTCAACTGTGTCGATACCGAAGTGAACGAATAGCTCAACGCCGTCGTCAGATTCGATAGAAAACGCGTGGTTAGTCTCGAAGATCTTACCGATAGTACCGTTTACAGGAGCTACCATTTTGTTACCAGCAGGTTTGATAGCAATACCATCACCAACGATTTTCTCAGCGAAAACTACATCTGGCACATCTTCGATGTTTACGATTTCACCAGATAGAGGTGCGATAATTTCGATGGCACCCGCGTCAGCGCTGTCGTCAGATACTAGCTTCTTAAGTTTGTCAAACAGACCCATTGTGTCATGCTCCTAACGTTTTTATTTAATTCTGTCGAATTATAGTATACCAATCTTACGAGATAGACGACTTTTTTTACCGTCTATCTCATTGGAATTCGTCGATTATTGAGTTTTCTCAGCGATGAATTTTTCTACAACAGCTTCGATTTCTGCCGCTGTTGGTAGAGAAAGCGCTTCTTCAGCCATCGCTTTCACTTCTGCGAAGTTTGAGTTACGGATAACTTTCTTCACTTTAGGGATAGAGATGCCGCTCATAGAGAACTCATCTAGACCCATACCTAGAAGTAGAAGCGTTGCGCGCTCGTCACCCGCTAGCTCACCACACATACCTGTCCATTTACCTTCCGCGTGAGATGCATCGATAACCTGCTTGATTACCGTCAGCACTGCTGGAGATAGTGGGTTGTATAGGTGAGAAATCATCTCGTTACCACGGTCTACTGCCAGCGTGTACTGAGTCAGGTCGTTAGTACCGATAGAGAAGAAGGCTACTTCTTTCGCTAGGTGGTGTGCGATAGCTGCAGCTGCTGGAGTCTCAACCATTACACCGATTTCGATGTTTTCGTCGAATGCGTGGCCTTCTGAGCGAAGTTCAGCTTTGTACTCTTCGATAGCTTTCTTCAGTTCACGGATTTCCTCAACAGAGATGATCATTGGGAACATGATGCGAAGCTTACCGTGTGCAGATGCACGTAGGATACCGCGTAGCTGGTCACGGAGAATTTCACGACGATCTAAGCTGATACGTACTGCGCGCCAGCCTAGGAATGGGTTCATCTCTTGTGGAAGATCCATGTATGGAAGATCTTTGTCACCACCGATGTCCATTGTACGGATGATTACTGATTCACCGTTCATTGCTTCTGCAACTTCTTTGTACGCTTGGTACTGCTCGTCTTCAGTAGGTAGAGCATCACGGTCCATGAATAGGAATTCAGTACGGTACAGACCAACGCCTTCACCGCCGTTACGGATGATACCGTCACAGTCTTTTACTGTACCGATGTTACCGCAAACTTCTACACGGTGACCATCTAGAGTTTCAGCGTGAAGATCTTTCAGCTTAGCTAGCTCTTCTTTTTCGGCAACGAACGCTGCTTTAACTGCTTTCGCTTCTTCTAGCTCTGCTTCAGATGGGTTGATAACGATCTTGTTGTTCATCGCATCAAGAATCAGCATATCGCCATTCTTAACTTGCTTAGTGATGTCGTTAGTACCAACGATAGCTGGAAGCTCAAGAGAGCGAGCCATGATTGAAGTGTGAGAAGTACGACCGCCGATGTCACAAGCAAAACCAAGAACGTAGTCTAGGTTGATCTGTGCAGTTTCAGATGGCGTTAGGTCGTAAGCCACTAGGATAACTTCTTCATTGATATCGCTTAGAGAAACAATGTTGATGCCTAGTGCGTTTTTAACAAAGCGCGTGCCGATATCGCGGATATCTGTTGCACGTTCTTTTAGGTATTCGTCGTCAAGAGACTCAAGAGCAGACGCTTGCTCTTCGATCACTGTGTGAATCGCGTGATCAGCGGTCATCTTGTCGTTTTTGATTAGTGCTAGGATTTCTTCCTCTAGCTCTTCGTCTTCAAGAAGCATGATGTGACCTTCAAAGATCGCTTCTTTCTCTTCACCGAAGGTTTCAAGTGCTTTCTGTTTAACAGTTTCTAGCTGTGCAGCAGATTTGTTGCGTGCGTCAAAGAAACGCTGAACTTCTGCTTCAACTTGATCATCAGAAATGGTGTTTGTGTTTAGGACAATTTCATCTTCTTGAAGTAGTAGTGCTTTACCAATTGCAATACCAGGAGATGCTAGGATGCCTGAAATCATAGCCTTACCTTAAGTTGGTCAACTTTAAAAACGGGAGAAATAATGGGTGCGCTAACGATAATTTGTAGCTCAAATTTTGCTCTATTTCCAACAAAGCCATTTTGCTTTCACAAAATGGCTTTGAAAATAGAAGACCGGATTAGTGTAGTTGGTCCATTAGAGCAACTAGGTGGTCTACAGCTTGCTGAGCTTGTGGGCCCTCAGCTGAGATAGAAACTACTGTACCTTTAACTAGGCCTAGAGTTTGTAGTTTGAATAGGCTCTTTGCGCTAGCGCTTTTGCCGTTAGAAGTCACAGTGATGTCCGCGTCGAATGCTTTAGCTTCTTTAACGAACTGTGCAGCTGGACGAGTGTGAAGACCGTTTTCTGCAGTGATTTCTACTTGCTTCTCGTACATGTTATATACCCCAATTGATTTATATTTTGATAGTTTCTTAACCAGACTAGCTTAACCGTAAATGTCCTATTCTGCTAGGCGCACAACGTTCATTTCGTGTCAGAACTGATACTGGTTGTAAATTTTCCGCTTGTGATTTGAATCTATGTTCAATCTCACGAACGACATAAATACGTAGTTAGCTTTTTTATTTTGAAGCTAAAAATAAAACTGCCCTGATATTACCAAAGGTGTGGCGAGGATCAACAAAAAAGCCCCTAAATGGGGCTTTTTTGGACGAAAAATTGATTTGACAACATATTACTGTTGGTTTTCTTTCTCGGTAAAGATACCTGCAAACAGTGCTGTACTTAGGTAACGTTCACCAGAGCTTGGTAGAACGGTAACAATTGTTTTTCCTTCAAATTCAGGCAGTTCCGCTAGGCGGTTTGCCGCAACGACAGCAGCACCAGAAGAAATACCAGCAAGAATACCTTCCTCTTCCATTAGGCGTCTTGCCATAGCAATGGCTTCTTCAGAAGTCACTGCTTCAACTCGGTCAATAAGCTCTAAATCTAGGTTGCCAGGAATGAAGCCCGCACCAATACCTTGGATTTTGTGAGGAGCTGGCTGGATTTCTTCGCCTGCTAGCGCCTGTGCGATAACCGGCGATTCAGCAGGTTCTACCGCAACAGAAACAATGTTTTTGCCTTTCTCGCCTTTAATAAAGCGACTTGTTCCCGTCAATGTGCCACCCGTACCTACACCAGCAACGAATACATCCACTTCACCGTCAGTCGCTTCCCAAATTTCAGGACCAGTGGTTTTCTCGTGAATCTGCGGGTTAGCTGGGTTATTGAACTGTTGTAGCAATAGGTATTTTTCTGGGTTGCTAGCAACGATTTCTTCAGCCTTAGCAATTGCGCCTTTCATCCCTTTTGCTGCTTCAGTCAGTTCAAGATTTGCACCAAGCGCTTTGAGTAGCTTACGACGCTCTAAGCTCATTGATTCAGGCATAGTAAGAGTCAGTTTGTAACCACGAGCCGCTGCAACGAATGCAAGCGCAACACCAGTGTTACCACTGGTTGGCTCGACAAGTTCTACGCCTGGCTTAAGAGTGCCTGCTTTTTCTGCTTCCCAGATCATGTTCGCGCCGATACGACACTTAACGCTGAAGCTTGGGTTGCGTGCTTCAACTTTAGCCAGAACCTTACCGTTGCTGACTTTGTTCAGGCGAACAAGAGGTGTGTTGCCGATAGTTTGCGAGTTATCTTCGTAGATTTTGCTCATGATGTGATCCTTCATCTCTTTGGTGGCGCTGAACAATGAGATTCAGCAAGGCCATGTTGTTCTTTGTAATTTGACTGGGTAGAGATTAGGACAGCTGAAAAAACTAGAAAAGGATTAAAAAGTTATATGATATGAACTTGTACTGAGCAAAAAGAGAATAACGGGGCAAATGATGCGCATTCGCCCCCTTGAGTTTATTACTTTTTGAACTCTGCAACCCACATTGCGGTAGCACCACAGACGGCAACAGGCATCACAATAAGATTTAGAATGGGGATCGTCGTAAAAATACTAACCAGGGCACCAAATGAATACGCTTTGCCTTGTTTTTGTTTCAAATTGTTACGCATGTCGTTGAAGCTTATCTTGTGATTATCGAACGGGTAATCACAATACTGAATGGCCAATATCCAAGCTGTAAAAGCAAACCAAAGAAAGGGGCCAATAGTTTGACCGAGCGCAGGGATTAGCAGCAGTAAAAAAAGCCCGATTGCTTTTGGCAATACGTAGACGAGCTTTCGCCATTCACGAGCGAGGATTCTTGGTGTGTCCTTTATAGTGGCGAGCAAACCATCCTCGTTCACTTTTTGTTGAGTTAAGTGTTCTTCAACTTTTTCAGCCAGCAAGCCGTTAAACGGTGCCGCAACAAAGTTTGCGAGGGTGCTAAAGAAATAAGAGAACGTCGCCAGTATGGTGAGAACCAATAACGGCCACAATAAGTAGCTAAGCCAAGACAGAAACTCAGGAAGCTGACCAATGAGGTGTTCGATCCAAACGTCTAAATGCGAAAAAAGATAAAAAAGCGCACCGCCTACGAGAATAACGTTGGCCAAAAGTGGCAGTAGCACGAACTGTCGAATGCCAGGTCGCATGGCGAGATTGAGGCCATAAAAAAAGTAACCAAATCCACTGCGTTGGTGTTGAGAGTAATCCATAGTTGAGTGTCACTTACTGTTTTAAAAACGAACGTTGGCTATCTTAACAAGAAAAAAGCGTGTTCAAAATCACAACATTCTCGGAACTTCTAACATTAAGTTGTTCTAAAACAGGGTGGAGTTTTGGTAGAGTTACTGAAGTTTAGATATAACCCAATTCAATATTGATGCCTCTAGAGCGTTTTTATTGAAGAATTGAGAGCTAAAAATGCAGGAACTGCGATTCGTACTGATAATTGTTGGAGCTTTAGCGATTGCCGCTTTATTGTTCCACGGTTTGTGGACAAGCAAAAAAGAAGGGTCGACAAAGTTTGGCAATAAGCCAATGCGTAAGCTAGATGTCGAAGGTGATGAAGAGTCTGACGCACTGCCTGAGCGAGGCTTTGCACCTGAAGATGACTTTGAAATTATCCGCAAGGAACGCAAAGAGCCTGAGTTCGCGCCAGAACCTGTGTTGGCTGACCCATTGATTGATAGCTATCAAGACGAGGTGGATACGACACCCCAAACCCGTCACCTCGATGAAGCAGAGTTGGACGTTCCTTCTATTTCTACTCAATCACTTGATGAGGTTGAAGAGAGCTTTGAACCAGTGACGAATGTTGAGCCTGAGGTCGAATCGACGCCTAGCCCCGCAGCGACAGAACCCCAAAGCGAACCAGAAATGGAAGTGATTGTACTGAACGTTCACTGCGCTGGTGATGAACCATTTGTCGGAACCAAACTTTTTGACAGTATGCAGCAAAATGGGTTGCTTTACGGAGAGATGGATATCTTCCACCGTCATTCTGATTTGTCAGGCACCGGAAAAGTGCTATTCAGTGTCGCCAATATGATGCAGCCTGGAACGCTGAAGCACGATGATCCCGCTGAGTTTACAACCAAAGGTATCTCTTTCTTTATGACGCTACCTTGTTACGGTGAGCCGGATCAGAACTTCAAGTTGATGCTCAAAACAGCGCAACAGATTGCTGATGATTTAGGTGCCAATGTGCTTGATGATGCCCGTAACCTAATGACACCTAATCGTATCGATGGGTACAAAGCGCAAATTCAGAAGTTTAAATCGGCAACCACTGCTTAGAATACCTATTTACTTTCTGTAAAGGCTCCGATTCGGGGCCTTTATTATTTCTAGCGTGCTCAAGATGATTGATAACTTTAGCACGCCTCGCCATACTAGATGGCCAAACATTTCACCGCTTTGCAATGCGGTACGTGATTCCAACCTATTTATAATCAGAGTTAGTTATGTCGCAACAGATTCAAGAAAAACTCAATCAGTTACGTGAGAGCCTGCATTATCACGGTATTAAGTACTACGTCGAGGATGCTCCGGAAATCCCCGACGCGGAATACGACCGTTTGATGAGAGAGTTGATTGAGCTAGAAGCGCAAAACCCTGATCTGATCTCAGTTGATTCTCCAAGCCAGCGAGTGGGGGGAGCGCCATTGGATGGTTTTACCCCTGTGGCTCACGAAATCCCGATGCTGTCTCTCGATAATGCTTTTGATGATGATGAATTGAACGCTTTCCACAAGCGTATGCTGGACCGCGTAGCGGGAAGCGCGGTTGAGGCATTTTGTTGTGAGCCTAAACTTGATGGTCTTGCGGTGAGCTTACTCTATGAAAATGGCGTTTTGGTCCAAGCGGCGACTCGAGGTGATGGCGCAACAGGTGAAAACATCACAGAAAACGTGCGAACCATTAAAGCTATTCCTTTGAAACTATGTGGTGAAGGGTGGCCAGCGCGTATTGAAGTGCGTGGTGAAGTCTTTATGCCTAAAGCAGGGTTTGAAAAGCTAAACGAACACGCTTTGAAAAAAGGTGAAAAAGTATTTGTGAACCCGCGTAATGCCGCTGCGGGCAGCTTGCGTCAGCTAGATTCCAGAATTACTGCGAAACGACCGCTTAGTTTTTATGCGTACAGTGTGGGCGTGGTTGAAGGCGCGGCATTGTCCGAAAGTCACTATGAGCGTTTTTTGCAGTTGAAATCTTGGGGGCTACCAATGTGCCCTGAGACTCGTCAGGTTGAGAGTTTGGATGATGTTAAAGCTTACTACAAAGACATATTGCAGCGTCGTGACCAACTCGCCTACGAAATTGACGGCGTGGTTATCAAAGTAGATTCGATTGAACTTCAAGAGCGCCTTGGTTTTGTTGCGAGAGCGCCTCGCTGGGCCATTGCGTATAAATTTCCTGCACAAGAGGAAATTACTCGACTGAACGATGTCGAATTTCAAGTCGGCCGTACAGGCGCAATAACGCCAGTGGCGAAACTGGAGCCTGTGTTTGTTGGTGGTGTGACGGTAAGTAATGCCACGCTGCACAATGCGGATGAAATTGCTCGCCTAGGCGTGAAAATAGGAGACAGTGTCGTCATACGCCGAGCGGGTGACGTTATCCCACAGATAGTTTCTGTCGTGGCTGAGCGTCGTCCTGATGACGCGAGAGAGATTGTGTTTCCTTCGCAGTGCCCAGTGTGTGATTCGCAAGTAGAGCGCGTTGAGGGTGAGGCTGTTGCACGATGTTCGGGTGGTCTTGTCTGTCAGGCACAACGCAAAGAAGCGTTGAAGCATTTTGTTTCGCGAAAAGCGTTGGACGTTGATGGACTAGGGGTCAAAGTCATCGAGCAGTTGGTAGACCGAGAAATGGTCGAGACACCTGCTGATTTATTCAAGCTCTCGGCGGGCATTATCACTGTACTTGACCGTATGGGGCCGAAGTCTGCACAGAATGTGGTTGATGCCTTAGCAAAAGCGAAAGAAACCACATTGGCACGCTTTTTATACTCGCTGGGTATTCGTGAAGTTGGCGAAGCGACGGCTGCAAACTTGGCGCTGCACTTCAAAACGCTTGATGCGATCAAAGCGGCAAGTCATGAGCAGTTGATTGCGGTTCCTGATATTGGCGATATTGTGGCGAGTCACATCACGGCCTTTTTTGCCCAAGATAACAACCAGAATGTTATTGACGATTTAATTGCACAGGGAATATGTTGGCCTGATATTGAAGAGAAAGGCGAGGATGCTCCTCAGCCACTTGCTGGAAAAACAGTGGTATTAACAGGTAGCCTTTCTCAGTTGTCTCGAAATGATGCCAAAGCGGCTCTACAAAATTTAGGAGCAAAAGTGACTGGCAGTGTGTCGAAAAAAACAGACATTCTTTTCGCTGGCGAAAATGCGGGCTCAAAGTTGTCGAAGGCTCAAGAATTGGGCGTGGAAATTCGAACTGAGCAGGACCTTATTGACCTGTTATAAATATGAAAAATAACGTGAAAGCCACCATTAGGTGGCTTTTTTTTGTCTTGAAATAACTCGTGTCTGAGCCCTTTAAATATGAGGTTTATCGTCAGTGATCATCTTCAAATAAAATTAAATTCGAGCTTCTAACTTAATAAAGTGCGATGCACTTCAATCTGATTTTAGTTATTTTTATTTTTAATTCATTGTATTTAAAGTGTTTTTTGTTTTATTGGGTCTTTCGTTCTGTTTAATGGAGATCACGATCACTAAGGCTATAAAAATTTGTAGCGGGTCATATTTTTTTAGATGAAAAGAAAGTTCTCATTGATGTTTTGCTTCGCGAAGTTAGTCTAAGTGCATGGATACACAGTGTGTATGCAGGAAATAGAAAATCAAAGATTAAGGTTAATTTGCGGTTTTCAACATAGGAAATGAGTTCTCCCTTCGGCGGCCAACTTAAGGTGAGAAAAAAGAAAAAACAGCTATATCCATTTTTAGGAGTTTTTCCATGGACAAAATGTTTAAAGTATCTGCAATTACAGCAGCACTAGTAGGAGCAATCGCAGCGGCTCCAGCTATGGCTAACCAAGATAACTTGGGTCCAGATTACGCAGGTGCGGTTTCAGAATTTTTCGGTGAGTCAGCAATTAGCGGTAACGTGAACTTCTTCATGCGTGATCGTGTTCGCGGCAATGTTGACGCAAATGGTTCTGATACTAAGAAAACAGCTAACTTAGACCACGGTTCTGTGTTTGCAAACCTTGGTTTTAATTCTGGTTACGTTGCTGACACTGTGGGTGCAGACTTTGTTATCTACAGCACGTTCGATATGTGGCAAAACGCGAGCCCAGACCACGAAATGAACTTCTGGGACGTAAGCAGCCCTTACGGTGACGGTAAAGTGGGTGACTGTAAGAAACTTGCGGAAGACCCTGACAACCCTGGTCAAGTAACAAACAACAACTCTAAGTGGAACTCTAACTGTAACAGCAACGGTGTATCGTTCGCGACTGCAGCAGCGAAATTCAAGTTTGGTGATACGGCTACCGCTAAGCTAGGTTACTTCCAACCTTCTGTACCAAGTTCTTTAGGCGTTAACTGGTCATTCGCTCCTGGTACATACCTAGGTGGTGAAGTCGGCGCGAAAGTGGGTGGTTTCGACCTTGGCCTAGTTGTTGCTGAAGAGTACAAAGCTCCTTGGTTCAAGCGTACTTACACTTTCCAAACGACTGATGGCGAAGATGCAGGTGCATTGTACTCTCTAGGTGGTCGTTACACGTTCGATAACGATATCCTTGTTGATGTTGGTTACGGTGCATTGACTGGTGGTGAGCGTAAGAACTTCCACGTTAAAGTTAAAGGCACTACTGATGGCGGCGTTTACTGGTCTCCACAACTATATATCGTAGACGATGAAGAGCAGTACGATAGCACTGCATTCCAGTTAGCGATGCTGACCTCTTTCGCTTCAGGCCAATACTCTTACCGTGCGGAAGCAACGTACACGTCAGCTGAGTCTAATGTTGATGGCGCATCAGGCAACATGGCTTACCGTCTAACAAGCGCTTACGGTGGCTCAAACGGTGCATACGACATCTGGTGGAACAACCGTTCTGACTTTAACCACGACGGCGAATTCGCAGGTTTCCTATCTGCATCTCGTGACTTCTCTGATATCGGCGGTAAAGGCTTTAGCGCAGGTGTAAGTGGTGCATTCGGTTTCGGTGCAGAAGCTGAAGGCTACAAAGATCTTAAAGAGTACGCGTACAGCTTCTTTGCGAACTATGCAATCCAAGCTGGTGCTCTGAAAGATGCGAACATCTCGTTCTACTACACTGAGTACTTCAATGATACAGATGCTCCAAACTGGACTGGTTACACTAACTTGTTCCAAGACGAGACTGATTTCAAACTTATGCTAACTATTCCTTTCGCAGTTAAGTAATAAGTATCTGAACCAGTAATCTAATCTACTGTCTAAAAGCTGAGCGTAATGCTCAGCTTTTTTCGTTTCAATCTGGAGGCTAAAATGACAAAAATATGGTTTGTTCCCTTTGTACTTATCACATTACAAGCATGTACTAGCCAACCAAAAACAGCTGCAGAGTATTGGTATGGTCAGGGCGAACGTTTCGGTTCTCGGGGGTTCCAATATGATAATGATGTACTTGCTGATTTAAAGGAAAAAGTCTCTTTCGATCAAGTGGCTTATGAAAGCGGTTATAAGGCGGGCAAAGAAATCTATTGTGATCCTTTTAAAGCCTTTGAGAAAGGGATTGCAGGAACGCGTTACACGAACCAGTGTGACGGGCAACCTCAAGAAGTAATGATTAAAGCTGAGTGGCAAAGAGGATGGGACGCTTTCTTGGGGGCGGACTTTTACAAGTATTAGCGAATCTAGGCTACGAAGCCAACATAGGACTCAGCTTCGTAGCGTTTCCAGCGTGTTAATTGGACTCTCCTCCATATGCTTTACATAACTCACGTGGAAGATGTTTGACGCTTCCGTCGCTAAACGTGCAATCAATGCCTGCACCAAAGACATGCCCCGCATTTTGAGATGCGTGAGATAGAACCGGACTTATTGCTAATGTTGCAGCGAACAAAATTGATACGAATTTCATAACAGACCTCTAGTCAATTAGTTTAGTAAAGCAAGGTTCGTCAATAAGTATGGTGAGAATTCAGTTAAGATCAAAAAATAATTGAAAAATTCAATTTTTTCGACAATAAATAACCTAGTAACTCTGCTGCGAATTGCGCTCTAAGTTCATGAAATAATCTGTTTGGAAAGGGTAGATGGTATTCTGTCTTTCTAGTTGGTGGAAAATATAGCGTACTTAATTTGTGCTGATTTCGTTGTAAGTTTTTCTTAGTAGAGTAAAAAAGAAAAAAGCGAGGCATTTGCCGCGCTTTTTACGTTTCGTGTGTTTAAAAACTCAATTTTTTTGCTTAATGGTAAGCACGATTCCGTCTACATCGGTAACCACAACTTGGGAGCCTGCTTGCAGAGGAGTATCTGATCTGGCAGTCCAAGTCGTATCTCCTAGCTTGATTCGACCTTTCCCTGAAGGAAAGTCTTCGCTGAGTGTAACGACTTCACCGATTAGCTGCTTTTCTTTTTGGTTGAGCTGGCGTCGCGAATCACTGCGTTTATCCTGTGATAACTGCCTACGCCACCATAACCAAGTCGTGATTAAAGAGAAAGCGCCGAATGAGGTCCATTGAAGTTGCCAACTCATCGGCACAACCGTTAAAACAGCACCAACAATTAATGCTGACAAACCCAGCCAGAGGAAATATCCTGCGGTACCGAGCAGTTCAACAGCGAGAAGTGCCAGACCAAATGCCAACCAGTGCCAATGATTAATTGAATCAAGTAACTCGAACAAAATCGCCTCTACTTATCTTGTTTAGACTGATGCTTGAACATCTCCGCAATACCAGCCACTGAGCCCATCAAACCAGATGCTTCAAGAGGAAGCATGATGATCTTACCATTTTCAGCTTGCCCAATGGATTTAAGTGCATCGGTATAGCCCTGTGCGATAAAGTAGTTCACCGCTTGCATATCACCTTTTGAAATTGCCTCAGAAACCATCGCGGTTGCTTTCGCTTCGGCTTCTGCTGCGCGTTCACGAGCTTCTGCTTGAAGTATAGCGGCTTGCTTGTCCCCTTCCGCCTTTAATATCTCGGATTGCTTGTGGCCTTCCGCTTTAAGGATTTCAGCTTGTCGAACGCCTTCCGCTTCCAAAATATCAGCACGCTTATTACGTTCTGCTTTCATTTGTGCATTCATCGCAGCAGTGAGGTCTGCTGGGGGCTGAACATCTTTGATTTCAATTCGAGTCACTTTCACGCCCCATGGGTTTGTCGCATCGTCAACAATGGTCAATAAGCGACTGTTTATGAGGTCTCGCTGGCTCAGCATTTCATCAAGCTCCATAGAGCCCAATACGGTACGAATGTTAGTTAGTGTTAAGTTTCGGATGGCATGTTCTAAGTCATTAACTTCATAGGCCGCTTTTGGCGCGTCAATGACTTGAACAAAACACACGGCGTCGATGGTTACGTTCGCGTTGTCCTTTGAAATGACCTCTTGTGCTGGAATATCGAGAACCCGCTCCATCATATTGACCTTATGACCAATCCCATCGATGAAGGGGATAATCATATTGAGACCGGGACGAAGTGTATGCGTATAGCGCCCAAAGCGTTCCACCGTCCAATGGTTGCCCTGAGGGACCGTTTTCACGGCAGCAATGATGAGTGCAATGATAACGAAGAGCAATACACCGATGGTAATCAACGAATCAATAGCCATTTTGAGTTCCTTATATCAGTATCTATGTCGATTGTTGCCTATTTAACCACTTGAAACAATGACAGAAATGAGAACTAAAGCTAAGTTTCGATAGAATAAAAGCCGGATAAACCGGCTTTAACTGCATGATTTAGAAGGTGCTAATGGACGACTAGTAAAGAATGGAGTAGAGCTGTCGGCGGTATTTCCCCGCAATTGGGTTACCTTGCCCAAGTGCCGCCAGAATATCCATAAATGATTTTTTGACTTCACCGTCGAGCGCGTTGAGGTTAGTCTTTAGGTAACTCCAAAGTAACTCTAGCGCCTCTTCATCACGGTTCACTTGATGGTACGCGAGTGCTAATTTGTTTGCGATGTCTGCGTCCTCAGGCGCTTGACTAAGAGACGCTTCTAACGATTGGATCTCTGGGCTATTCGCCGCTTGAGCGTGCAGCTCTAACTTAGCGATGAGGCCTTTGTAGAAATTGTCTTGATACTCAAGTGGGATGTGCTCAAGTAGCGCTTTCGCTTGGTCAAGTTTCTGGGTTTCTAGATAACAACTGGCTAACGCGAGTTTCACGTCACCTTTTTGTTTAACGGTGTTATCTAAACCTTCAAGCAAAGGTAAAGCTTGTGCGTGCTCACCAGATTGGATGAGTTCGCTTGCTTGCTTTAGGATCATTTCATCTTGACTAGGTAGGTGCTTGGTAAGCATCTCTTTAATGGTTTCGATAGCTTGAGGGCCGCCCATACCATCAACGGCTTGGCCATTAATGAACAGTGCGATGGTTGGAATGGCTTGAACGCCAAACTGGCTCGCTATCATTTGCTCTTGTTCGCAGTTAAGCAACGCGAGTGTAAAGGCACCGTTGTATTGCTGAGCAAGCATCTGCAGATCAGGGATCACTTGAGCACTTTCTTGGCTAATTGGAGCCCAGAAATGCACCAGTACGGGAGTTTGCATTGAGCCTTCAAGCACTTGGCGGAAGTTCTGTTCATTAAGCTCGACAATAAAAGGTGATTGCATGTAAAGAGTCCTTGCACTTTGTTCGTACAAAGAAAGATATGGGCACAGCAGAGAGACTTCAAGGTAAGGGGCTGAATAATACAAAAACACCGCCAATTTGGCGGTGTTTTTGCGACTAAATTGCAAGCGAAGGTGTTTATAGAACGATAAACAGAGTTAGCGCAACACCCACACCGATCCAGTTGAGTTGGTTAAGTGTCATGTTATTTTACCGAATGTAACGCTTTAATTATGTGGAAGAGCAATCTTCAGTGACTAAGATAACGTCCAATTATTACGATAAAATTACATCGACTCGTTATTTTTTATGCTGCTCGTCGCAATATCTGATCGAGCACTCGGGTTGGTAGTAGACGCTTTAACAAGGCGAAGACTTTTGTGGGGGTCGTAACGCGATAGCGTATCTTGGGGGGGGATGCTTCCAGGGCATGAATGAGCGGAGCAACACAAGATTCGGCTGGCAGCACAAATGCGTTGTTGGACGATTCGTTTTCAAGCCTTTGCAATTGAGATTGATATTCTGCTTTATGACAACTGTTTTCGGTATCTACCCATTTAAGAAAGGCATTCTTCGCATTGGCTCTGAATTGAGTTTCAATTGGCCCCGGTTCTATCAGACTAATGTGAATATCTGTCTCACAAAGCTCTAATCTCAAGGTATCGGTCCAACCTTCTAAAGCAAACTTGGAAGCATTGTAAGCGCCACGATATTTCATGGCTGCAAACCCTAGAACAGAACTATTTTGTACAATGCGTCCGTGACCTTGTTTACGCATGATAGGTAATACTTGAGTTACCAACTCATGCCAACCAAAGAAATTCGTTTCAAACTGAGTTCTTAGCGCTTGCGTGGGTAAATCTTCAAGGGCTCCCGGTTGCCCATATGCGCCATTGTTAAATAGAGCGTCTAGCTTGCCGCCTGTTATCGCTAACGCCGCTTGCAGACCATTAGAGATGCTCTCGCTATCGGATAGGTCGAGTTGTACACAATGGAGTCCTTCCTCTTTTAGCCGTTGTACATCTTTTTGCTGTCGGCATGACGCAATCACTTGGTATCCACGTTGATGTAATGCGTGAGCACAAACGTACCCGATTCCAGTCGAACAACCGGTGATTAAAATGGTCTTCATCAGTTTCTCTTACTCTACTTATCCTTGATCTTGGATAGAGTAAAAGATTAGTCATGATGTTGTAACAAGTTTTTCAACGCGGGTTCAATTCGTGAGTAACTGAAGCGAAAGCCGAGTTCTGTCAGCTTTTTGGGTTTTGCCCTAAGGCTATCAAACAGAAGCGTTGAGCTTTCTCCCATTGCTAGCTTGAGCACCCATTTCGGCGTAAACAAAAAATGAGGGCGCTTTAACGACTTGGCAAGCGTTTTACTAAATTGGGCGTTGGTGACAGGGTGAGGGGCACAGAGGTTGAACTCTCCGTCTGCGTGTTCTGTTTTCAGTAAATAGACGATGGCTCTCACCATGTCCAACATGTGTATCCACGGCATGTATTGCTTGCCACTACCAATAGGACCACCTAATCCGCACTTGTAAGGCAGCAGCATTTTGTTTAACGCTCCACCTTCCGGCGCCAGTACAATTCCGGTGCGTAAGATACACACTCGGGTTGACTCGGAGCGAGCACGATTTGCGATGGTCTCCCATTTGGCGCATACGTGGTGAGGAAAACTGTCATTATGGACATGCAGCGCTTCATCAAACGGATGCTCCTGTTGATCACCGTAGTAGCCGACTGCAGAGCCGCTGATAAACACTGATGGTGGAGATGTACTCGCGTGAATGAGATCAACGATTTTTTCAGTTAACGTCCAACGGCTATCACAAATCTCTTGTTTTTGTTTTTTACTCCAACGCTTATCGGCAATCGGTTCTCCAGCAAGGTTAATGACTGCATCAAACTCATTTAAATCGTGGTAGGCATCGAGGCTCGATATGTAAGAGACATTTCCCATATCAGCGAAATAGACAATGGATTTTGCAGTTTGTGGCGAGCGAGTAAGTAACACTACGTCGTGTGTGGTGAAGTGTTTAAGTAACTCTTTGCCAATAAAACCTGTACCACCGGTTAGTAGTATTTTCATCCATCTCTCCTTTTCCTCCTATGCTGACCAATAGGAACGCCATTTTTTACTAATGCTAATAATTATAGCGAGTTAGCACAAAATAGGATCACCAATTGATGCGGCACAACGATTATCACAAAATTAACATTTTGTTACGTTTATTGATTTTCGCGTAATGTAAGTCACACCAAAGCACGGTTTCATTTGCCATCATTGATGAAAGATTCGGGATAGGGATGCACGATGGAAGCAATTACAGCGCTAATTAAAGCGTTTCTTGGAAGTTTGAGGGATTTACTTCCCATAATTGCAGTGATTGCTTTTTTTCAGCTATTGGTTCTTCAAGAGCCGTTGCCAAATTTGTTGTCTATTTTGATCGGGCTGCTGTTGGTTGTTTCTGGTTTGACGCTATTTATATTTGGCCTTGAGATGGGGTTGTTTCCAATTGGTGAGTCCATGGCTCAGTCGTTCGCTCGCAAGGGCAGCGTTTTTTGGCTTATGTTGTTCGCCTTTTGCCTTGGCTTTGGCACAACTGTCGCAGAGCCCGCATTGACAGCGGTCGCCGATGAAGCGGCTGAAGTTGCCGCAGAAGGCGGAATGATAGAGCACAGCCCCAACGCGATGGAGCAGTATGCAGACGGCTTGCGATTTACTGTGGCTTTGTCGGTGGGTTTCGCGATCATGCTTGGCGTGCTTCGGATCTTAAAAGGTTGGTCGATTCAATACATGATCATCGGCGGCTACATTGGTGTCGTTATTCTCACCATGTTTGCGCCAGAAAGTATTATCGGGGTGGCATATGACTCAGGGGGCGTCACGACATCGACCATTACAGTCCCTTTGGTGACGGCATTGGGAGTAGGGCTTGCCTCTGCAATTAAAGGGCGTAACCCCATGATTGACGGCTTTGGCTTGATTGCGTTTGCCTCCCTGTTACCGATGATGTTTGTCATGATCTATGGAATGGTGATCGCATGATAGATGTTTCTCAGTTTATCGATACCTTCATCGGTACGGTTCGCGATGTATTTCCGATCGCCACCATCATCTTTGGTTTTCAGTTTGTGGTTTTACGCAAGCCCGTCAACAACCTAGCCAAAGTGCTTTTGGGCTTTCTCTATGTGATTCTGGGTTTGTCTCTGTTTCTTATCGGGCTTGAGATGGCACTTTTTCCACTTGGCGAAACCATGGCAGTGCAGCTGACAGCGCCCGAATTTTTGTCTCAGTTTAAGATATCAGAGAGTAGCGGCGTTAGTTGGCCTGACTATTACTGGGTTTACTTGTTTGCCTTTTGCATAGGTTTTAGTACCACGATTGCCGAGCCGTCACTTATCGCTGTCGCCATCAAGGCGAATCAAGTGTCTGGTGGGGCGATTAGTGTTAATGGCTTACGGATCGCGGTGGCGCTTGGCGTGGCCATCGGTATTTCTCTTGGCAGTTACCGTATTGTCGCGGGGGATCCTATCCATTACTACATTATTGCTGGCTACATCGTGGTTGTGATTCAAACCTTCTATGCCCCCAAATTTATCGTGCCGCTGGCTTATGATTCTGGCGGCGTCACAACGTCTACTGTTACGGTTCCTTTAGTTGCCGCTCTGGGGTTGGGGTTGGCATCGACGGTTCCGGGGCGAAGTCCGATGATTGATGGTTTTGGCTTGATTGCCTTTGCCAGCCTTTTTCCAATGATTTCCGTGATGGGCTATGCCCAGTTAACTCGTCGACTGGATCAAAAGTCGGTGAAAGAGGAGAGCGATGATGCGCTTTAAATTGATTCTAGCTTTTGTTGAAGACAGTAAAACCGACAAGGTTTTGGATGCGGCGAGAGATGCCGGAGCGACAGGAGCAACGGTGATTAATAATGCCAGAGGAGAGGGGTTGAATAAGAAGCGCACCTTCTTTGGTTTAACGCTAGAAGTGCAAAGAGATGTGTTGCTGTTTGTGGTCGAAGAGCATTTGTCTCGGCATATTCTTGAAACAATCAACGATGTGGGGGAGTTCGATCAGGAGTCGGGGCAAGGTATTGCAGTCCAGATTGATATAGAAGACGCGGTCGGTGTCGCACATCAAGTCGAGCAATTAACAAAAGTGGTTGAGGATGAGTTATGAGTAGTCATGAGAAGATCCGAGTTAGAGACGTAATGGCAAACAATTATGTCATGATTGATGGCCTCAGGACGGTAAGTGAAGGCATTGATTTAGCCAGAGAACATCGGGTTAAGGCGCTGGTGGTCAATAAGCGAAATGATGATGACGAATATGGTTTGGTATTGATGAACGACATTGCGAAAAAAGTATTGGCAAAGAACCGTTCACCAGAAAGAACCAATCTATACGAAATCATGACAAAGCCTGCGCTCAGCGTCTCTCCGGACATGAATGTGAAGTATTGCGCAAGGCTGTTTGAGCGATTTGGCATTAGCCGCGCGCCTGTGATTGATAACGGTGAAGTCATCGGCATGGTCAGCTACAACAACATTGTGATTAACGGCATGGCTAGGATGACGGAGAACCGCTAATTACGTACAATGCCCTCATTATTTTTGAGGAGACTGTGTTGTGAAGCTGTTTTTTGCCTCTGATTTGCATGGCTGTTTGCCTGCAACTGATAAGATGTTAGCGGAGTTTGAACGTTCTGGTGCACAAACTTTGGTTCTGTTGGGTGATGTATTGAATCATGGCCCAAGGAACCCTGTTCCGGAAGGGTACAATCCACCACAAGTTGCACAGCGATTAAACCAGTACTCAGATCGTATTATCGCTGTGCGCGGTAACTGTGATAGCGAAGTGGATCAAATGCTACTCTCGTTTCCGATGATGATGGACTATGCATGGGTGCTTCTCGAGTCGGGGCAACGCCTGTTTCTGACTCATGGACATCTTTATAACGCAGCTAAACGCCCAGCATTGCGCAGTGGTGATGCAATCGTCCATGGCCATAGCCACGTTCCTGTTGCGATGCGAGATGGCGAGCAGTTTATCTTTAATCCAGGTTCAGTGACGTTTCCTCGTGAAGGGTATGTGGCGAGCTTTGGGTTGCTGGAGAACGATACGCTCTCTGTTGTCGCTTTTGGCGGTGAAACCATCGCATCGGTATCGTTGTGTTGATGTTGATTAAGGCAGCGTTGGGCTGCCTTATTTACTGTCTGAGTGACCTAAATCTCGCTCGGGATCGATAAGGTCTCGAACTCGCTGCTTTAACACTTTGGCTTCTGGAAAGCCGCCATCTCGTTTCCTCTCCCAAATCAACTGGCCATTGCAGTGGATCTCGAACCGACCGCCAGTATCGGGATGGAGAGAGACGGATTCGATCTCTTCACTGAATGTATGCAGCAACTCCTGTGACAGCCATGTCGATCTCAACATCCAGTTACACTGGCGGCAATAAAATATGTCGATAATGGCTTTGTCCATCTATATCTCTCCATCTAAAGTAGTAATTTGATGCCTATGGCAAACGTCAACAGCTCGAAGCAAACTTTAATAAACTGATTGCTGTAGCGAGTTGTTAAATAGGCTCCCAAGCTACCGCCGGCTAAAGAGCCGAGCAGCAGTACAGGTAGCCAAGGCCAATATATTGGTGCACCAGCCTGAACAATGGCCAGTCCACCAATCCCGTTCCAAAACAAACCGACACAGATTAAGGTCAGTGCAACGGCTTGTTTGTAGCTGTAGCCAAACCAACGCACCAGAAATATGGTTACCAATAAGCCGGACCCTGCGGTTAATGAGCCATTAATTATGCCAATGATCATTAATCCTATTCCACCTATAAACCAACCTGTCCGGGTTCGATGAATCGGTGTTTCTTGCTGGCCAAGCTGCTTCTTGAACCGTGAATAAATACCAATCGCCAATATCATCACCCCGAGGAGTGTCTCGGCGATGTCTGTGGGAATCAAAAGGACGATGTTTGCTCCGATAACGGCCCCAATGCTGCCAACAGCAACAACATACAGGGCGACACGGTAGTCAAAAGTTCGGTTTCTTATGTGTGTAAAAGCCGCGCCGATACCCAGTGCTACGCTAGCCACTTTATGTGTTGCTAAAGCTACGGAGAATGGAAGACCCAAAAATATCAGGAGAGGAAATTGCAGTAAACCCGCGCCGCCACCAGAGAGTGAGGCAAGTGTATTGGCGAGAAAAGAGCCCCAAAAAAGGCCAAAGGTGTTTATCCAGTCCATTAGGTTTACGCAAAAAGGGGCGTCCTGCCCCTTGGTTGGTTGTTAGTTTGAGAAAAGAACCGTGGAGCCGTGGCTTAAGCTGGTCAATAGTAATGTTTTATTGTTGACGATGTCGATGCGTCTGCTTTGCTGGGCGTCCATTTTGAAAAGTTGAGTAATAAGCTCTAGCTGCTGCGGCGTGAACTCTTTGCTTTGAGCGGCAGATATGTCTTTAAACTCTATTGGATTCACCAACAAATAGTTGTCACTAATATCCCACTCTCCGGTTTCAGAAATATTGATCACGACGTCGTTTTCTTCTATGTCGCTATCGTCTGCAAATAGGCGAACGGTTGAAACGCGAATGTAAGTTTGGTTAGGCAGGTACTTCACATTAGACGTCACATCCGCTTTTCGCAGAGGTCCAACAGACTCTTCTTGTTGCTCTTGAAGCGGGGTAGCAATCACGGTCACCATTTTTGACTGCCACTCTTTAGAAGTCAGAACTTGTTCAACTTTGAGGTCGCTTCCCCAGTAAAGCCAACTGCTGAAAAGAGCGGAAACAACCAGTAGGCCTGCGGCTAATTTTTGATTCATCGTCATATATCCTATTGGCAAACTTTACCGAGATCTTTTTGCTCAGCGAAAATACGCAGTGTGATGTTTTCACCTGAATGTTCAAGTGAGTGAATGTAATTCAACACCAACTGGTTGTTTTGACCGCCAGTTGCAATCACTTCAATCGGTGCAAGTGCTTCGGTATGAGTCTCGTTGTATCTTTTGACACATTGCTCAATCGACGGATACCAACTGGTTAGGTCAGGATGGTTAATTGGCGTCTTTATCGTTGTGTTGTCAAACACGGCAATTTGGCGGAATTTGGACTCTGCAGGGTTGGTCAGTAATACCACGCTGAGCGGCAAAAACAGCGCCAATAGGATGATAATACGACTGATGAGTTTGCTTTTCGGTGTCACTGCAGGCGCAGTTGCCGCAGGAGGCGTGACACTGTTTTCTTCAGTAACGGTTAGATTCTCTTGAAGCGTTGACTCTTCAACCGCTTCTAAATCAACGTCTGTTGACTCTGGGGGTAGAGTCTCGGCTTGGTTTTCGCCACTCATCAACGGAGTGGTTCGCTCGACACTTGTGATCAATTGGTAGCCGCGTTTTGGCACGGTTTTCACATACTGGGGAGATTTAGTCGAGTCTTTTAGCAGTTTACGCAGTGTGGATATCGCCTGAGTTAGGCTCGAATCATCCACTTCAAAACCTTGTCTGCGCCATACAAAGTCATGCAGGTCGTTGCGAGAGATCACTTCATTGGGTTTCTCGCACAGTAGAAGCAGAATTCTACTTTCGTTACTGCCTAAGCGAATGAGCTCGTCTTCACACTCTCTATCGATAAGAGAATTAGTATTTGGATCGAACGTGAATCGGTTCGCTAAATTGAACTTAGTACCTATATTGCTCATCAATTTCGGCCATTATTATTGAAGTTTCAGGTAAGTAATTTCACCGTTGGGGCGGTGTACAAGTCGATAGTATGACTGATTTTTAGTTTTTTTGATTTTTTCGGGGTACAAGGATAGTCAAGTTTGAAGTAAAAAAACACTGTTTTTATCTATTTTGACCTTGAATTTACATTTGTCACCCTCATGTTAACTTGCAGATTAACTTTGTCAAAACCTCTCCAACGCTGAGAGGGTTGATTGGTATAGGTGTAATGGAGCGAACATGAGCGAAACAGCAACACAAAACAAAGAAACTCGTGGTTTTCAATCTGAAGTCAAACAGTTACTTCACCTGATGATTCATTCTCTTTACTCAAACAAAGAGATTTTCCTACGTGAGTTGATTTCTAACGCATCGGATGCATCCGACAAGCTGCGTTTTCAAGCCTTATCTAACCCTGAGCTTTACCAAGGTGATGCAGACCTAGGCGTAAAGCTGTCTTTTGATGAAGATGCCAACACGCTAACCATCTCCGACAACGGCATCGGCATGAGCCGTGAAGACGTAATTGAACATTTGGGCACAATTGCTAAATCTGGTACGGCGGAGTTCTTCTCAAAGCTGTCTGAAGACCAATCGAAAGACTCGCAACTTATCGGTCAATTCGGTGTTGGCTTTTACTCAGCGTTCATCGTTGCGGATGCGGTAACTGTGCGCACACGCGCTGCAGGTTTAGAGGCTGAGCAAGGTGTTCAGTGGCACTCGGCGGGTGAAGGTGAATACACCATCGAAGATATTTCCAAAGCGTCTCGTGGTACTGACATCATCCTGCACATGCGCGAAGAGGGCAAAGAGTTCCTGAATGAGTGGCGCCTACGTGAAGTGATCAGCAAATACTCAGATCACATTGGTATCCCGGTTTCCATCCAAACAGCAGAGCGCGATGACGAAGGCAAAGAAACGGGTGAGAAAAAGTGGGAGCAAATCAACAAGGCTCAAGCGCTTTGGACTCGCAACAAATCAGACATTACTGACGAAGAATACCAAGAGTTTTATAAGCATGTTTCCCATGATTTTGCCGATCCGCTAGTATGGAGCCACAACCGCGTAGAAGGTAAAAACGATTACACCAGCCTGCTGTACATCCCATCGAAAGCACCGTGGGATATGATGAACCGTGATCATAAATCGGGTCTTAAATTGTACGTTCAGCGTGTGTTTATCATGGACGACGCTGAGCAGTTTATGCCGTCATACTTGCGTTTTGTTCGTGGTTTGATTGATTCAAACGATCTACCGCTGAACGTTTCGCGTGAGATTCTGCAAGACAACAAAGTGACACAGTCGCTCCGTAATGCCTGTACTAAGCGCGTATTGACGATGCTAGAGCGTATGGCGAAGAATGATGAAGAGAAGTATCAATCATTCTGGAAAGAGTTTGGTCTTGTGTTAAAAGAAGGCCCAGCAGAAGACATGGCCAACAAAGAAAAAGTGGCTGGTCTACTGCGTTTCGCTTCTACAGAGGTCGACTCTGCTGAGCAGACTGTGAGCCTTGCGTCTTATGTTGAGCGCATGAAAGAAGGCCAGGACAAGATCTACTACCTCACCGCAGACAGTTACGCGGCGGCGAAGAATAGCCCTCACTTGGAGCAATTCAAAGCCAAAGGCATCGAAGTAGTTCTAATGTTTGATCGCATCGATGAGTGGTTGATGAACTACCTGACTGAGTTTGACGGCAAGCAGTTCCAGTCGATCACGAAAGCGGGTCTTGATCTCAGCAAGTTCGAAGACGAAGCGGAAAAAGAAAAGCAGAAAGAGACGGAAGAAGAGTTTAAATCCGTTGTTGAACGCACGAAAGCGTACTTGGGCGATCGCGTGAAAGAAGTTCGTACGACGTTCAAGCTTGCGTCAACACCTGCTGTGGTTGTCACCGATGACTTTGAAATGGGAACGCAAATGGCGAAGCTTCTTGAAGCTGCAGGTCAAGCAGCCCCAGAAGTGAAGTACATTTTCGAGATTAACCCAGAGCATGCGCTGGTTAAGCAAATGGCGGACGAAGCGGATGAAGAAGCCTTCGGTCGTTGGGTGGAAGTGCTGCTTGGTCAAGCAATGCTCGCTGAGCGTGGGTCGATGGCCGATCCATCTCAGTTCTTAGGTGCAATCAACTCGCTTTTGACTAAGGGCTAACACGCTAAAATCAATGAAAAGCTCGCAACTTGCGGGCTTTTTGATTTATTTGCGCTTATCGTGAATAAAACGCTTATAAATCGCCATTAAGTGTGAGTGTTTAAGCATTCTTTAGTCTAAATTCACGCTTCGACAAAGTATTGTATGATAGAATGCAATCTTGAAACGAAGCGAACGGGCGTGTAATGTGCACGCCTGTTTTATTGTTAAACGTTTGAACCGTTATACCGAAACTTACCTTGAAGCGTGACAAAGTCAGTCATAGTGAGCTTCGGTATAAATCATCATTTTCTTAAGAGGATTCAACATGCGCATCATTCTTCTAGGTGCTCCAGGTGCAGGTAAAGGCACACAAGCTAATTTCATCATGGAAAAATACGGTATTCCGCAAATCTCTACTGGTGACATGCTGCGTGCTGCTATCAAAGCAGGTACAGAACTTGGCAAACAAGCTAAAGCTGTAATCGACGCTGGTCAGCTAGTTTCTGATGAAATTATCCTTGGTCTAATCAAAGAGCGTATTGCTCAAGATGACTGTGAAAAAGGTTTCTTGCTAGATGGCTTCCCACGCACAATCCCTCAGGCTGATGGTCTAAAAGAGATGGGCGTTGATGTAGACTACGTGATTGAATTCGATGTCGCTGATGACGTGATTGTTGAGCGTATGGCGGGTCGTCGTGCTCACTTGGCTTCAGGCCGTACTTACCACATTGTTTACAACCCACCTAAAGTGGAAGGTAAAGATGACGTGACTGGTGAAGATCTTGTTGTTCGTGATGACGACAAAGAAGAAACTGTTCGCGCTCGTCTAGGTGTATACCACGAGCAAACTGCACCACTTATCAATTACTATGGTAAAGAAGCAGAAGCAGGCAACACCAAGTACTTGAAATTTGACGGTACTAAGCAAGTTGCAGAAGTTAGTGCAGATATCGAGAAAGCACTAGCATAAATTGCTAACCGCGATTTTTGAAAATTTGTTATAGTGAAGGCGGCCCAATAGGGTCGCTTTTTTTTTGCTTATTAGGTTGATCTTTAACGATCTTCTTTCCGTAAAGAACCATTTAAGTGTAGATAGGAAGTTATGCAGAACAATAAGAAACAAGGTGTGCTGTTGGTCAATTTAGGCACGCCAGATGAACCTACAGCTCCTGCAGTGAAACGCTTTTTAAGTCAGTTTTTGCATGACCATCGTGTGGTTGATATGACTCGTTGGTTGTGGTGTCCGATTCTGCACGGTGTGATATTGCCAATACGCTCACCAAAAGTTGCGAAACTGTACCAAACGGTTTGGATGGAGGAGGGTTCTCCTTTGATGGTTTATTCCCAACGTCAGGCTAGTAAGCTAGAAAAGCAACTCGATATGCCTGTGGAGCTTGGGATGACTTACGGAAGCCCAAGTTTGCAGACTGGCGTTGAAGCTTTGCTTGCGCGCGGCGTAGAGGAAATCACGGTATTACCACTTTACCCGCAATATTCTGGAACAACCACGGCTGCGGTTTCCGATGGTTTAACCAAAGCGTTCAAGGCCATTCCGGTTATGCCTCAATACCGTTTTGTTCGTGATTATCACGACCATCCTTTATACATCAAGGCACTGGCGGAGAGCGTAAAGCGCTCGTGGGAGAAAAATGGCCAAGGGGATTACTTGCTGTGCTCTTATCATGGCATTCCGAAGCGCTATGCTGACAACGGTGATATTTACCCTCAGCACTGTGAGCGCACGACGGAGCTACTCGGGAAAGAGCTAGGTCTAAGCAGTGAACAAATTGGTATGACCTACCAGTCACGTTTTGGACGAGAAGAGTGGTTGCAACCATACACTGATAAAACATTGGAGAAGCTTCCAGCCAAAGGTGTTAAGAAGCTCAATATCATGGCGCCAGCATTTTCTTCGGACTGCTTAGAAACGCTAGAAGAGATTTCGGAACAATGTTTGGAGATTTTTACCGAACATGGTGGTGAGCGCTTTACTTATATTCCATGTCTGAACGATGATGATCGACATATTGAGATGATGTCAGATTTAGTCTCACGCTAATTCTATTGTTATCAACGAGAAGCTGCCTAAAAGGCAGCTTTTTTTGTTATTGAGCCGTCTAGATACGTTGAAATGTCTGTCCAAGTCCAAATTAACGCGCCAAATCAGCTATTGATAGACGTGATTATTCAGTGATCGAGATCGAATTATTATTATTGAAAATTAAGTGAAAGCTAAATTCGGTGTGCCGCAGATAACGAATTTTGATCACTAACTACCTAAATGCGTGACTCGAATCACTATAGGTTTATTTAGGAGTTTTTAAGTTACTGAATTATAGGTGTTAAATTAGTTTTTTCTTTTTGACAGTGAAGCAGATCGCACAAAGTTTTGATTTATTTTTTATCGTAAATTTAATCCGCCAAGATACCCATCAAGCCAGGGAGGCAACTCTTCTTTGCGGTCTGAGGTGATGAATTACCCAAATAAGAACCGCGGCTAACTTTAATGATTAAGGCAGATTTTCATGAAAAAACTATTTACTTTAAGTGCGCTTTCTCTTGCTTTCGCTTCTACTGCATTCGCGGGTTCTTCATATGTAACAGGTAACGTACAGTTTCATTCCGATGATCTCCATGGCTCAGATGTGACATCTACATTAGAAGCAGGTCATACGTTTGATAACTCGATTGGTGGCTTTACGGTTTACACAGAGTTCGATGGCATTCAGTTAGGGGACTTATCAACTGAGCGTGAAAATGTGGGCACAGCCGACAACCCAATTTACACCAATGGTAGCTCTTCGAGTGCATATGTCACTATTGGTGGTGAGCAGTCGTACAATATTACCGATAACTTGTGGGTAGCAGCAGGCTACCAACATCTCTTGTCTGAAGGTGAGAGTGTTCAATACCGCCCGCTAGTTAAAATTGGCTACAACTTTGACAACGGTCTATCGATCAGCAACCGTACCCGTGCTCATATCGATGCAACGGATGCGGATAACGATACTGATTTCCGCATGGACAACCGCATTGCTTACACGGTGAATGAAGAGCTGGCGCTTAGCTACAATAACGTTTACATGATTGATGCGTCCGTTATGGACCACGAGCTTCGCGCAACATGGACGCGTAAAGGTGTCCAACCGTATTTTGAGTACCGCAATCAAGCAGACAATGAGAACAATGCTTTTGTTTTCGGTGCTTCATACGGCTTCTAAAGAACTTTAATACTGTCCTTTAACAAAAAGCCCAGCAGTCATGCTGGGCTTTGCTGTTAGTTCCCTTTGTAGTGGCGATACTCAAAGACTTGGCCTTTCTCATTGAATGCGTAGACAGAGTACTCGTCTTTCTTATCTCCGTACTCCATACCTGGCGACCCCATTGGCATTCCTGGTACTGCCAAGCCTTTTGCATTTTTCGGCGGGTTGTCGAGGAACGCTTTGATATCATCTGCTGGAATATGACCTTCAAACACAAAGCCATTAATTTCGGCTGTATGGCAAGACGCCAGTTCCGGTTTTACCCCTAACTTCTGTTTAATAGGGTTCATGTTTTCATGCAGTTTTTCTTCGACATTAAACCCAGCTTCTTGCATATGTTTTGTCCACTCCGTACAGCAACCGCAGTACGGGGACTTATGGTTGAGCACGTCGGCCGCGAGAACGTGGCCAGACATTAGAGCAAGAGTGGTAAGAGCAATTAGTTTTCTTTTCATAGTAACCTCTACAAGCGAGAAGACGCTTTAAATAATCTTAGACGATTTGCATTACTGACAACGGTAATCGAAGACATTGCCATGGCAGCTCCAGCGACAACGGGGCTAAGTAAAAAGCCAAACGCTGGGTAAAGCACACCTGCAGCGACAGGGATGCCAAGGGAGTTATAAACAAAGGCGCCAAACAAGTTTTGTTTCATGTTTTTCACCGTGGCTTTTGATAATTCAATCGCATTGACCACAGCAAATGGTGAAGAGTTGAGCAGAGTCATCTGTGCGCTTTCAATGGCGACATCACTTCCGCTTCCCATTGCGATACCGATATCGGCTAGAGCCAAGGCTGGTGCATCATTGACACCGTCACCGATCATAGCAACACGCTTACCTTGTGCTTGTAAATCAGCGATATGCTGCGCTTTCTCATCAGGTAATACTTGCGAGATCACTTGCTTAATCCCTAACTGATTGGCTATCGCAGATGCAACGTGGTGATTGTCGCCTGTCAGCATCACAGGCGTTATCTGGATGCTTTTCAATGCTTGGATAGCGGCTGCCGCGTCCTCTTTGATTGGATCTGAAATTGCGATCAATCCAAGGACCTGCTCATCTAGGGAAACAATGATTGGTGTCCAGGCTTTCGAGTTGCACTCGACAATGGATGTCTCACATTGAGTTAAATCCCAACCCTGTTGCTGTGCCACCGGTAAAGATACCGCCGACAACTTCTTACCTTTTAGTTGAGCCGTAACGCCTTTACCGCGCAGGTTTTGAAAGTTATCGACCTCCTCAAATTGAAGGTTTCTACTCGTTGCTTCGTGGACGATCGCTTTCGCAAGAGGGTGCTCGGAGTGTCTTTCCAGTGATCCCGCGAGTGAGAGTAACCACTCACTGCCATTGTTGATAGCAAAGACATGCTGAACCGTCGGCTTTCCTTGCGTCAATGTCCCTGTTTTATCGAATACCACAGTATTGATTTGGCTTGCGGACTGAAGGACATCAGCATCTTTGATTAAAATTCCTAGCTCGGCAGCCTTGCCCACACCGACGGTAACCGACAGTGGTGTTGCCAATCCTAGCGCACATGGGCATGCGATGATCAATACGGTTGTTGCGACGACAAGCATATAGCTGGCTTTCGGATCTGGACCGACAAAATACCAAATGGCCGCAGATACCAAAGCGATGGCAACGACGACAGGTACAAAGATTGAAGAGATTTGGTCTGCGAGCTTAGCGATGGCAGGTTTACTGCTTTGTGCTTCTCTCACCATTGAAATGATTCGAGATAGCATGGTGCTACTGCCGACACTGTTTGCTTCTATAAGTAGTGTTCCATCTTGGTTTATGGTTCCCGCAGAGACAAACTGCCCTTTGTCTTTATGGCAAGGAATCGGTTCTCCTGTCAGCATCGATTCATCAACGTATGATTCGCCAGACAGAACTGTGCCATCGACAGGTACTTTCTCGCCGGGCTTAATGCGCAACATCATTCCTGCGGTAATATTTTTGATCGAAATGACAGCATCTCCGTTTTCGGTGACGACTGTCGCTTCATTAGGTTGAAGGTTAATCAGCGCTTGCAATGACTGCGTGGTTTTCGCTTTTGCTTTCGCTTCAATATAGTGACCTAGAGAGATGAGACCAACGATCATCGCACTGGCTTCAAAATAGACATGGCGTGATGATGCTGGGAACCAACTTGGGACGAGCACGACCAACATAGAAAATAGCCAAGCTGCACCTGTACCCAATGCAACCAGAGTGTCCATCGTTGCGCGCTTGTGGGTCAGTGCTTGCCATGCGTTAGTAAAAAAGCTACGTCCTGCCGTTGCCAGCAACCATAGGCAAACAACCCCGACGATTGCCCAAGCGAATTGATCCTGACTATTGCGGATCATCATATTGCCACCGAACACTCCCCATAGCATCAGTGGGGCGCCGATCAGCATACCATGCCAGGCATTCTTTTTGTGGTGGCTTTTCAACGCTTCTTGCTGTTCTATCTGCTTTTGCTGCTGTACATCTAGGTCTTCGATGATTTCGGCTTGATAGCCGGCGAGTGTCACTGAGGTGATCAACTGCGCGTTCAGTTCCTCACTGCGACGAGTTGCCATTACCAAAGCACTTTGCTCTGCGAGGTTTATCTGCGCTTTGGTCACACCATCTACGGCCAGCAATGCTTTTTCAACCGATGCGACACAGCTAGCGCAGGTCATCCCATTGATAAGCAGATGGGTAGTGGATGTGTTCTGTGCTTCCTGTGAGATCTCTTCAGAATAGGCCGAAGAAGAGGAGTCGATCGCGACGTGTTGTTCTTCCTCTATAGTCTTTTCCCATTGCTGTGCCTGATAGCCTAACTGTTTAACCAACTCAATGACATCTGATTGAGTCAAGGCGGTGTGAAGGGTCAGCTCCGTTTTGTTTGCAGAGAATGTAGCCACGAGCGGGTGTTCACAGAGCGCTGCCTCAAGCTTGGCAACACACTTACCGCAGTTGAGGCCACTTAAAGAAAGGTGGTGGTGATAGCCAGAACGATAGGATAGGGCTTCAATCGATTGATTCACCTCATCAAACGAGCTGTCACTTTTAAACTCGACTCGATGAGGGGAGAGATCGGTGATCACTGCTTTATGTTGTTCAACCAAAGCCTTCTCTACTTTTCTGGCGCAGCCCATACAGTTGAGCCCATGCAGCGGAATATCAAATCGAAGCATAATTTTATTCTCTAAACCATCAACGTTTACTGAGAATAAACCTTACCGCAAGGGGAAGGTCAAGTATTCAGTTCCTCCATTAAAAACGTCAATTTTGCTTCAAGCTGTGAAAGAGTTGACCTATTTTTATGCGAGCAATTTCAAAGATTTATTCTGTGTTTTCTAAAGTTCCGTAAAACAACAAAAAAGTTGCGTGATCGCCATAACGAATTCGTCTGACTGCGTGCTTATTTAATCGCTAGTAATCTAAATTGACGTTTTTGTCGAAAAAATAAATTCTCCTAACTATCTGTATATAAACGTTTTTTGTTTATTGTTCTTTTTTGATTTTGAACTAGAGCAGACTATTTTTGCTTTGATTTCTTAACGCGAAAAAAGTTTGCCAACATTCTCCCCGTCCATAAATAGTCCCCCTGCAAAATCAGTGAGTTAGCGATTTTACAAGGGAAAGGAAATTAAAATTCTTAAATAGGGGTTAAATCTTATGTCTCATTTCAAAAAGACTCTACTAGGCGCAGTGATTGCAGCAACTACCATGGCCGCTGGTACTGCGCATGCATATATGATTGGTGATCCAAACGATGCAAACGTAGAAGTGTATGGTGTAGTGTCTATTTCAGCTGTGGATTACAACGCGAAAAAGTTTGATGCTACCGGTAAAGAAGTTGATGGCGACGGAATGGTACTAGAGAACGAATCTCGAGTAGGTTTCCGCGCAGCAAAAACCATGAACGATAGTTTAGAAGCATTCATGCAAATTGAATCAGGCTGGGTCTTGGATGACGGTGCTAAGCTCGGTAACCGTGATACGTTCGTGGGTTTCCGTGGTGACGATTGGGGTTCAGTACGCTTTGGTCGCATGTTAACGCCAATGTATGAGCTAGTCGATTGGCCGTACTCAGCGTCAAACATGGGTACAACATTTGACCGTGGTTGGAGAGCTGGCGAGCGTTTTAACTTTGACCGTAAGAGCCAAATGGGACGTTACGATTCACCAATGTTTGGTGACATGGTGAAGTTTAGCTTAGCGGGTGGTAACGGTAGCTCAAACTCTGCTGACTCAATGTTTGTTGGTGGCTCTGTTTCTGTTACGCCTATCGATCGACTAACAGTTCATGCGGCATTCGAAGCGGCAAATGAAACTGAGTTTGATACTGATCTAATTGGCGATACAAGCGCATTCTTCGGTGGCTTCCAATTCAATCTAATGGATAACTGGAACGTTGCTGGTGCATACAAAACGGCTGGTTTTGAAGCTGACAAGAAAGGTGGCACTTATGAAGAACGTGAAATCGACGCATTCTCTCTGCAAACCAACTACTTTATGGGTGATTTCAACTTCCGTTTAGGTTACGCAAACCAAACTGGTGACACAGATAGCAAGTCTGATAAAGAACTTGATTTTACAACAGTAACTGGTGAAGTTGGCTACTCAATGAATTCTGTTTACACCTTCGTTCGTATCGCACAGCATAGCGGCACATACCGCAGCGACACTGAACTAGCGGGTAAAGAGTACGATGATCTTATGATCCGCGTGGGTACTGAGTGGACATTCTAATCATTTGATTAAGACTTGGCGGGCAATGTTGTCCGCCTTTTTCCGTTTGTGCTAGAGAGATAAATAATGATGAAGAAGAGTTTAGCTGTTGTATTGATGGCTTTTGTAACCAGTTTGGCCAACGCTCAAGTTACGATTCAAACGGATAATCGCGTTGAGATTTTGGCGGTCAATCAGAACATTAACCAGATACCGAATCGTGGCAAAGGTGATTTGAAAATTGCCAACGGAGAGAACCAACTACTACTAAGAGTTACTGCGCTCGTCGATGGCAATGGGGGTAAAAGCAAGTTCAATTCATTGCCAATGGTAGTGAAGTTTACTGCCAATGACGAAACGTTGAAGTTTGAAACGCCCTTTGCGATTCGTGATGAGCGAGCGGTTCGTAACTTTGAAAAACAACCCAGTGTAAAAGTGACTCGTAACGGTCAACAGGTGGATGTCACAACGGACATCATTTTTGATCAGACTTTTGCGCTGATAAAAGACTATGACGAAATGCTCGCTGGTTACAATCAAGCTGGTGGCAAAGCGGCGATTCAAGAGAATATGGTTCGAAATCAAGTGGTGTTGGATAAACCGTTAAACTCAAGCACGAGTTCGACCAAGTTAGCATCCACCAGCGCGCTTCAAAGTGATTTCTTGTCTATGTCGCCACAACAGCGCCAAGAGTTTATCGCTTGGGCGGTAAAACATATCAACGATTGATTGTAGATTTGCATATCGGTGCTAAAATAACGCGCAATTTTGGCACTGCCCTCGATAAGTTAGGGCGTGCGGTCATCTAGACAATCAAGGTATTTATACATGACGGTTAAAACTCGTTTTGCTCCTAGCCCAACAGGCTACCTTCACGTTGGTGGTGCGCGTACTGCACTTTACTCATGGCTATACGCTAAAGCTCAAGGCGGTGAATTCGTTCTACGTATCGAAGACACTGACTTAGAACGTAACTCTCAGGAAGCGGTTGATGCGATCCTTGAAGGTATGCAGTGGATGGGACTTGAGTGGGATGAAGGTCCTTACTTCCAATCAAAGCGTTTTGACCGTTACAACGAAATGATTGACAAGCTGCTAGCTGAAGACAAAGCATACAAGTGTTATGCGTCTAAAGAGCTGCTTGAAGAAATCCGCGCAGAGCAAGAAGCGGCGAAAGAAATGCCACGTTACGATGCTAATCACCCTAAAGTCGTGGCGGCAAATGCAGCGGCGAAAGAAGGCGACGCATTTGTGGTTCGTTTCCGTAACCCGAAAGAAGGCAGCGTAGTATTTGATGACCAAATTCGCGGTCGTATTGAAATATCTAACAGCCAGCTGGACGATTTAATCATTCGTCGTACCGACGGTGCGCCAACTTACAACTTTGTTGTTGTTGTCGATGACTGGGATATGGGCATCACGCATGTTGTTCGCGGTGAAGACCACATCAACAACACGCCTCGTCAAATCAACATCTATGAAGCTCTGGGTGCTCCGGTTCCAACTTTCGCTCACTGTGCAATGATCTTGGGTGATGACGGTGCGAAGCTATCTAAGCGCCATGGCGCTGTTTCAGTGATGCAATACCGCGATGAAGGTTACCTACCAAATGCACTTAATAACTACTTAGTGCGTCTAGGTTGGTCTCATGGCGACCAAGAAATCTTCTCTCGTGAAGAAATGATCAATCTGTTTACGCTCAATGCTATTTCTAAATCTGCATCGGCATTTAACACCGACAAGTTGCTTTGGTTGAACAACCACTACATCAAGACCTCTGAGCCAGAATATGTTGCAGAGCACTTGCAGTGGCATTTAGATAACCAGAACCTAAATATTGAAAACGGTCCTGCAATTACAGAAGTGATCAAACTGGTTGGTGAGCGTTGTAACACTCTTGTTGAGCTGGCAGAGCAAATTCGCTACTTCTACGAAGATTTTTCAGAATTTGAAGCGGGTGCGGCGAAGAAGCACCTACGCGGCGTTGCCAAAGAGCCTCTAGAGCTTGCTCTTGCTAAAGCGGAAGCGTTAGCAGAGTGGACAACGGCAAACATTAAAGAAGGGGTTATTGCCGCTGTTTGTGAAGAGCTAGAAATCGGCATGGGTAAAATTGGTATGCCATTGCGCGTTGCAGTAACGGGTGGTGGTCAGTCTCCATCTGTTGACGCTGTTATGGAGCAGATTGGTAAAGAGCGTTGTGTTGCTCGTATCAAGATGGCGCTTGAATTCATCGCTGAGCGTGAAGCAAACGCATAACAACACCGATAAGGTTGAGCCGCAGTGTAAATACTGCGGCTTTTTTTTGCGCGCAATTTTATTTGCTGTGTTAAGGAGGTTTCTGTCACTGCATATTTGCATGATTGTTTCGTTGAGCAACGAGAAGGGCTACTTGGTTGAGATCAGATTTAGTACATCATTGAAAATACAACAGTTAATAACCTCCCAACTTGGTCTAGTTTTGTGTTTCAAAAGTGAGAATGTGTACAGGTTTGTCGATAAACGTTAATTATGTTGTCATTCGATTTGTACTAATAATGAGATAAGGTATATCTTATTAACTGTTCATACCGTAACAGTTTGTTATTGAGTGTGAGATAAATTACGTGATGTATATTTTGCGTATCAATAAGGAAATAATAATGAAAAAGTTAGCAGCGGTAATATCAACAACTCTTCTTGTAGCTTCGGCGTCGGCGAATGCTCAATTCTACCTAGGCGCAAAAGCGGGTGTGTCTTGGTTGAACAACTTATGTACTTCTTCTTCTAGCTCATGTGATGAAGATTCATGGGCACTAGGTTCATTCCTAGGCTACGAAGTGGATGAGTACGTTGCCATTGAAGGTGGACTGGAAACGCTTGGTGAAACAACGGGTGCAGGCTACAAAGACGCAGGTCTTACGGCATACACGATTGCACCACGTCTTTCATTCCCAATGAACGAAGACATTGATCTATTTGTAAAAGCAGGTGCGGCGTTCGTTAAGTACGGCAACAAAGATGATGAAAATCTATTTGGTGCTGTTGGTTTGAACTACAGCCTGTTTGAAAACATCGACATTCAAGCAGAGTACCAACACATCAACAACATCGATATCGATGTATCTTCTTTCCACGCGAACTCATTCACACTTGGTTTCCGTACTAAGTTTGGTGGTAGCTCAGAGCCAACACCAGAGCCAGTACAAGAGGTGATGGTTGTTGAAGAAACAGTGGTAGAAGAAGTTGTTGTCGCAGCGCCTGTGATGAAATCATTCAATACTCAACTTGTAGGCTCAGGTAACTTTGAGTTGAACAGCTCTAAGCTAAAACCAGAAAGCACTCAGAAGCTGAACGAGCTTGTTGCGTTCATGAACCAATACCCACAATCGACAGTAGAGGTGGTTGGTTACACTGACTCAACAGGTGCAGCAGCATACAACCAGAAGCTTTCTGAGAAGCGCGCTCAAGCCGTCGCTAACGAGCTAGAAGCGCAAGGCATTGATGCTTCACGTATCACGGTTAGTGGCCAAGGTGAAAACAACCCTGTGGCTTCAAACGAGACCAAAGAAGGCCGTATGATGAACCGTCGTGTAGAAATGACAGTTCCAGGTTTCGAGTACGAAGAGAAATAAGCAATAAACTCTGCTTCATAATGAAAAAAGCCTTGGTATCCACCAAGGCTTTTTTACTTCAAGTCAATGCTATTTAAGCGTCCCATATATTCCAGTATTTCAAGATTCTCTTTGTTTGCTTCGAGTAAAGCCTTTTTGGTTTTAGTGTATGCCGCCAAACGTCCATGCTTTTTGATGGAGCAAACAACACTCTGATAGATCAATTTGCCGTTTTCATCATAGTTTCGCCAAGCCGCGATATAGCATTCGTCTTTAGCATCTGGATGTGCCTTCGTTGGGCGCGGCTTAAAAATAATTTTGGGCTCTAATGAGTGGGGAAGACGCGTCATCAAATAAGGGTCTTTGAGGATTCTTCGCCAAAACTTGCCCCACATCTCGGCGCCAAGTTCATTGCGAAGCTTGATTGCTTTTTTAAGTCCCTTTTTTTCACCAATTCGAATGTAGCCCACAGAGCGATGGAGCACTTTATCATCGGGCGTATGAATGTGAATCTTAAACGCGGTTTTGGCTTTTGAAATAAAGCGGTGACCCGTATTGGTGATTAGATTGCTCTTTTTCATCTGCTATTATCGATAACTTTGTTAATAGTCATTCTAGATGAAAGGAGAGAGTTGTTGAAGTTCAGATATGAAAAAGGGCAGAAAGAAAAATAGCTTTCTGCCCTAAATATGGCGCTCCCGACAGGATTCGAACCTGTGACCTATCCCTTAGGAGGGGATCGCGCTATCCAGCTGTGCCACGGGAGCATGCACTCATTCTAATAAAAATTGCGCTCGTTTTACAAATAAGGTTTTGATTTACAGTAATTTATGCATTACATCGCCAATTTGTATGCTGGTGGCCATTTCTGGTTGGTCAACAATAAGCTCTGCTTCATTTTCGTAAACACGTGATACGGTCAGCGTAATATCCGTTTCTGTAACCTTGTTGCGCGGCAAACCACGTTGATCAATGAACGAGCCCGTATGCCAAAGTTGAAGCTTGTCACCCATTTCAACACCGTGTATGCGTCCTAAATCCATAGTAATGGTATTCCCCCATTTCGCGACCACTTCTGGCAGAGTGATTTTGCATGAAACTTCCGACTCGAGATCCAACATGATATTACGGCTGATTCTTAGCATCATATCGCCGTAGGTTGATGCCCAAAAGCGCGCGCTCTTGGTATCGACCTGACTGGTTTTCGGGAACGGCCAACGGGCGACTTCACGATAGTTACGGTTATAGACCTCATTGCCGGTCTTGCCGTCAAATATGGTCATTTCTAAAGCAAACTGGCGATTAATAACATCATCTTTCAATAGGTTTTGCTCGATTGTTGCTGTCAGATCCGAAATCTTTCCGCCAATAATGTATTGAGCCCCAGTATCTTCGGCAATCATCTTCAAACGCTCTGGGTGACGTTTATCAATCTCATAGTCAGTGGTACCAACGGACACGAAGCTTTCAGATTCTTGGTCTAACTGGCGGTTAATCACATTGGCGAAATCGTCACCGATATTATAGACCTGTCCCATTACGGCTTGTTGAGGAGAGAGAAGATCAATATTGCCGACCAGGAAGGTTTTTTTGTATTGATCGACGTGGCAACCTGTTGCCGAAGGATAAATATCGATTCTTGCTTTGACTACCATGACGCCGCGTCGAATCTTCTGCTCATCGACCAAGATATAACGGACTTCACTGTTGCTAAACTGATACTCCTTGCGATCGCTTTCCAGCATAGGACGCAGGTTTGAAATGCTGCCAATGTCTGCCCCAGAATATTTGAATGCTTTATACAGCGCATCTTCTAAAGCGTGTACACGGGCGACTTCCTCCGAAGATACCACCGTTGCCGTCCCCGTTACTTCGTACCAGCCAGCAGAGGCAATATGAGTGAAAGTACTCATAAATAGGCTAACTATAGCTAGGAGAAATGTTCTTTTCATATCTGTGTACCAAGTTGGTTCATTTTTTGCTTGTTAATATTTAGCTAATTTTGGTGACGCTTTTCTTAATCGTTGCACAGTTGAGGAAAGCAAAGAGCGTTCCACTTTTAGAAGAGAGCTAAAAGATCACTCGCTCGAGCCATAATGTATCGGAGATTAGAGAATGAAAAGATGGTTAATGTTAGTGCCGGTGGTGTTTTTGACCGCATGTGCCTATGCGCCAATATACAACGGTAAAGAACCTTATCCAGGTTCCCAGTTTATGTTGATGGAGAGTCCGCGTCATACTCTTGACTTTTTTATTGAAAGTATGACGGAAGACTTAATGATTTCGAATACCAGTGTGTCTGCCCGCACGCCTATTGCGGTCACCTCATTTGTTGACTTGCAAAATATGGACGCGACGAACTGGCTAGGAAACTCGGTATCCGAAGGTTTTATCCATCAGTTTCAGAGACGTGGGTTTAAGGTCGTTGATTTTAAAACGACAGGGTCGATTCAAGTGACTCATCAAGGTGATTTTGCCTTTAGTCGCGATTGGAAAGATTTGGCTCAAGAGCAAGACATTCAGTATGTTTTGACAGGCACTATGCTCCGCCAAGAAGGTGGTGTTCTCGTGAATGCTCGAGTTGTGGGAATGCAGTCACGAGTGGTTGTGGCAACAGCGCAAGGATTCTTACCTGCTGATCGCATTGGTCGCGATTTGGATACGCTTAATAGCATCCGTACGCAAGATGGGGTGCTTATCCGCTCCGATCCAACCATTACTCAACCATACACCGTAATTCTACGTCCATAGGAGCTAATATGAAGAAGGTATTTCTACTCGCGATTGTGATGATGATGGTTGGTTGCCAGCCGTTGGGCACCATGCGAGCTGAAGATTGGCTTACGGCGGTCGGCTATGCCAGCATTAGTGAGCAAAAAGGGCGTAACGAAGAAGAGAAGCAAGTGCGTGCTATGCGGGCATCCAAAATTGATGCTTACCGAGAGTTGGCTGAGCAAGTCTATGGAATGCGCGTTAGCGGGCGTGCTGATCTTAAAGATCAACGATTAGGTACTGAACTTACTTCGGGAGCGGTTGATGGCGTTATCCGTGGTGCAGAGGTTGTGCGAAGCTATAAAGTTGGAGACAGCTATGTAACAGAGCTTCGTTTGGATATCCAAAAAATGAATAAACTGCGCGATTACGGCGAAGTCCAACAAGTTCCAGAAAAAAGGCAGCAAACCTTGTTCTAAAACTCTCTACCTCTCCGATCAAAAAAAGCGGCAATTTTTGCCGCTTTTACTTTTAATGTTTGGAAGCTGTGTGGAAATCAGGCTTTAATATTGGTACCCAGCGTCGATACATTTCTCGTTTGACCTTCCGCTGTGTACGTCATCCCAAGTTTTCCTTGCGATTGCTGCATCAAATTATTGAGTTTGTTGAAGCTAAGCTGCGCTCGTTGTAGCGCTTCACCATTTATGGCATTGACTTGCTGACACTCAGTGATTGTCTGACGGATTTTTTCTACCAGAGGGCTCAACTCTGGATTGGTCGACAGGCTTTCAACGTCTGGGTGCTTTGCGATACGCTCATCAGTCGACCGTAGCTGCTCGATCAACGTTATTTTCTGCTTGGCAATCCGCTCAATATCTTTAGAGATTCTATTGGTAATGGCGACTTTCTCCTTCCCAAGAAGTTGAGAAAGCTCTTCCGCGTTTTTGAGTTGAAATTCAACTAATCCTTGCAGTGCTGCCATAAAAGAAAATCTCTAGATTACAAACCACCGAGTTCTTTTTCGAACTTCATCATATTGTCAGCGAGTTTTTCAGGATCAACGGTATAAGACCCATTTGCAATCGCTTCTTTAATTGCCGCTACCTTCGCTTTATCAAAGCTAGGCTGACTGGCCATTTGTGAGTGCATTTCTCCGACTGCTTTGCCCTGTGTACTTAATGAAACAGAGTCTTGGGCAACGGTGGATTTTTTTGCCGATTCGGTATCTGAAGTGGGTTTGTCATTTCGTACTGCGCTTCGACTTGTCGACGTTGTCATCGTTTGACCAGAACGAATATTATCTATGCCTGCCATATTTGAGCCTTTTCAATATTAAAAACCTGTACCGTCCATATCGACTTTACGGGAAATAACTTTAGCGTTTTTTTAAGGGTGTTAGGGAAATAACGCTAGAATACAACAGTGACTTCAGATATTCCGGTTACGCGTCCTTCTATTATACGATTTGATTTGCTGTTTTTCACTCTAATCTGTTCGCCATGAGATCCATCTGTCAGTGCGACCCCTTTTGTCGTGATCACCATTCCTGACTTGACCGCTTTGATGGTGACCGTTTCATTTCGGCAGACGACACAAATATCATTTTCTTCAATTACTTCGCCGCTACGCAGATTTTTTTTTGTTTTTGCACCAATTACGGCATCTAGAGTGGAAAAGCCTTGCCGCCTATAGCGTTGCAAGTCTACCATACTAATAGTGACATCAGTGGAAGCAATGATTTGCCCCCTTGAGAGTGGTGTGGTCAAGGTTACTTGTGGCCCAGTTCTTGTGAGGCGCACTGGCACATAGACTCGCCAGTTATCGTTTTGGCACTCGACCAAAACCGTAATATTGCTGGCATTTGGATTTGTCGATGTAGAAGAGGTTTGCAAACCAGTCGGGCAATCTGTGGCAAAGATCCTACTATCTATAGAGGCGGCTTTTGCATTTAGATTGCCGCCAACCGGGCTCTCTATGTTATCCAAGATATGTTGCTCGGCGGCTTGTTGAATGAGAGAAATTTGACTTTCTGTTGCTGATGTCGCTGAAAAACTCAAGAAAAAGAATAAAAAGCCGATAGACTTATAAAACTTTTTATAGAAAGCTCTACAATTAGTTATGGAAAAAGAGCACAAGTGTGATTTTGAATACATCATTCTGTTTCTCTGGTTTTTTTCATGGTCTTCAGTAGACTACCATTTTTTTAGCATGAAAGTTTGAGATGGAGATGAGCTTATGACGGGTATTCTTGATTCCGTGAATCAGCGTACACAACTCGTCGGTCAAAACCGATTGGAACTGCTAACGTTTCGTCTAATGGGGCGTCAGCGTTACGGTATTAACGTATTTAAAGTAAAAGAGGTACTTCAGTGCCCTAAGCTTACTTCAATGCCAAACTTACACCCTCTTGTAAAAGGTGTTGCTCATATACGTGGCCATACGGTATCAGTTATTGATTTAAGTTTAGCCATTGGCGGTCGTCCTACAACAGACGTAGACAAAGCATTTGTCGTTATTGCCGAGTTTAACCGTACCATCCAAGCGTTTCTTGTGACCTCTGTTGAGCGTATCATCAACATGCACTGGGAAGCGATTCTTCCACCGCCTGATGGTGCGGGTAAAGCCAACTACCTAACGGCAGTGACCAATATTGACAACGAACTTGTCGAAATTCTTGACGTTGAAAAAATCCTTGCAGAAATCGCACCAGTTGACGAGACCATGGATTCAGCGATCAGCGAAGAAATTGCTCAAGTTGAAACCGAGAAAGAGATTGTTCGTCGTATTCTTATTGCGGATGACTCGACGGTAGCAAGAAAACAAGTTGAGCGTGCTATTACCTCGTTAGGTTTCGAAGTTGTTGCCGTGAAAGATGGCAAAGAAGCGTACGAAAAATTGGTCGAGATGGCCGCTGAGGGCAGCATTTACGATCAAATCTCTTTGGTGATTTCTGATATTGAGATGCCAGAGATGGATGGTTACACATTGACTGCAGAAATTCGTCGCCATGCGGATTTAAAAAATCTATATGTTATCCTGCACTCATCATTGAGTGGTGTATTTAACCAAGCGATGGTCGAGCGGGTAGGCGCGAACTCTTTCATCGCCAAATTTAACCCGGATGAGCTTGGTAATGCAGTGAAAACTGCGCTGACAGAATAAAGAGAAATTAATGACAGCGATAACTATAAGCGATCAAGAATATCGTGATTTCAGCCGTTTTTTAGAGTCTCAATGTGGCATCGTATTGGGTGATAGCAAACAGTACCTAGTGAGAAGTCGTTTGAGCCCGTTAGTGACTAAGTTCAAATTGGGCTCATTGTCTGACTTGTTACGAGATGTCGTGACGGGACGTAATCGAGAGTTACGCGTTGCTGCCGTTGACGCAATGACGACTAACGAGACGCTTTGGTTCCGTGATACTTATCCTTTTGAAGTGCTTGCGAACAAGCTATTACCGGAAGTTGCGGCTAATAAGCGCCCAATCAAAATCTGGTCTGCGGCAAGTTCTTCTGGTCAAGAGCCGTATTCAATGGCGATGACTATTTTGGAGACCCAACAGCGCAAACCTGGCATGTTGCCGAGCACGTCGATAACGGCAACCGACATCTCTGCCAGTATGTTGGACATGTGTCGAGCGGGGATCTACGACAACCTTGCACTAGGTCGCGGCCTTTCACCCGAGCGCCGTCGCAACTTCTTTGAAGACGCAGGCGATGGTCGAATGAAAGTAAAGGATAACGTCAAGCGTTTGGTGAATTTCCGTCCTCAAAACCTGATGGATAGTTACGCTTTGCTTGGCAAGTTCGATATTATCTTTTGTCGAAACGTGTTGATTTACTTTTCGCCAGACATGAAGTCTAAGGTTCTCAATCAGATGGCTAATAGCCTCAACCCAGGTGGTTACTTGTTGCTTGGTGCTTCTGAGTCATTGACCGGGCTGACTGATCGTTTTGAAATGGTTCGCTGTAACCCAGGTATCATTTACAAGCTCAAATAAACCGACATGCAAAATTATTAAGCCCAGCCTGACGTGCTGGGCTTTTTTGTTGCTGTCGATAAATAACTTGTATACTCAATGATGACATTCCAATCTTTTAGCAATCTAAACTTGGCGTATTTTTTGCTGGATTACTTGTCGAGATCGAAGTGAAGTATCTTGTTCCTTAAAGTTGGTACGCTACTTGCTTTGTATTTCATTAGTAACGGTCAGTTCTTTATGTAGAGGTTAACATGGCTATTTCATTCGACAATGCTTTAGGTATTCACCAACACACTGTTGGGCTTCGTGAGCGCAATGCTGAGGTTATTTCAACCAATATTGCTCAAGCGAATACGCCTGGGTATAAGTCGAAAGGAATGGACTTCCAGAGGGCTTTGCAGGCGGCAACATCAGGGGCAAGCATTGGTCTTAGCCGTACTGATAGTCGGCATATTCCTGCCTCTACTCGCGTGACAGGGGAAGTGATGTATCGTCTTCCAACCCAACCTGACACAGGTGATGGCAATACTGTGGATGTTGATTTGGAGCGTAATCTATTTATGCAAAACCAAATAAGACACCAAGCCTCACTTGACTTCCTAGGAAGTAAATTCAAGAACTTAACGAAAGCTTTAAAAGGGAGTAACTAGATGAGCTTATTCAACGTCTTCAATGTTACTGGCTCTGCCATGAGCGCTGAGTCTGTTCGTCTAAATACGACTTCAAGTAACTTAGCCAACGCAGACAGCGTGTCTAGCTCGGCTAAAGATACATACAAAGCGCGCCACGCTGTATTTGGTGCGGAGTTAAGTAAGGCTAAGTATGGCAACGATCATACTGTGCCAGTCAAGGTTATGGGTATCGTGGAAAGCGATAAACCGCTCAGTGCGGAATACAACCCAGATCACCCGCTCGCGAATGACGAAGGCTATATCTACAAGCCTAATGTCAATGTGATGGAAGAAATGGCAAACATGATTTCTGCTTCTCGCTCGTACCAAACGAACGTGCAAGTGGCAGATGCAAGTAAACAAATGCTGCTGCGTACGCTGCAGATGGGTCAATAGGGATAAGGGGGTAACATATGGCCGATGGCATTAACAATGTTGGTCAAAGCAGCTTGTCCTATATCGACCAGCTTAAACAGCTTCAGGACAAGAATAAGCCAAATGAGACCACAGGTAAGCAGGATCTTAAACAAGAAGACTTCTTATCTTTGCTCACGAAGCAACTTTCTCAACAGGATCCGTTTAAGCCGGTCAGCAATGACCAGATGATTGCACAAATGGCGTCATTCGCGACAGTAGACGGCATCGGCAAAATGAATAACCAGTTTGAAAGTTTGAATGCTTCGATGACTTCAAATCAAGCGCTTCAAGCCTCTTCCTTGGTTGGACGTGATGTGTTGATTCCGGGTGCTGCTGGTGTGAAAAAAGATGACGGCAGTATGGCTGCCATGGTTAAGCTACCTCAAGCCGTTGATAACTTGATGGTTCGAATAGAAGACCAAATGGGGCAGCTCGTTCGTACCTTTGATGCGGGGTCTAAGCCTTCGGGTGATAGCCGCGTCGAATGGGACGGCAAAGATTCAAACGGTAATCCATTGCCGGCAGGTAAGTACAAAGTGAGAGCTGCGGGCTTACTTGATGGAGAAAGCAAAGAGTTTGAAGTTTCGACTTATGCAAACGTCAACAGCGTTCTTCTGGGTAAAGGTGATGGTAACGTACTGCTCAATCTGGCTGGCTTTGAGTCGCCAGTTCGACTTGCTGAAGTACTAGAAGTTGGTAAAGCGTAACGCTTGTAAAAGCAACTATGCTAGCTAGATAGGAGAATTTGGAATGTCTTATGTTGCATTAAGCGGTATTTCCGCTGCTCAATTAGATTTGAATACAACCAGTAACAACATCGCAAACGCGAACACATTCGGCTTTAAAGAGTCGCGTGCAGAGTTTGGTGATGTTTACTCTAACTCACTGTTTACAAACGCTAAAACAACACCAGGTGGTGGTGTCCAAGCGCAAAAAGTAGCTCAGCAATTCCACGAAGGGTCGAGCGTTTACACGAACAACCCAATGGATTTGCGTATCAGCGGTACAGGTTTCTTTGCGGTAGCAAAAGATCGTTTAACACCGACGACTAATGAGTTAACGCGAAACGGTGCGTTTCACCTGAACAAAGATAACTACATGGTAACAGCGAACGATGAATACCTGTTAGGTTATCAAGTTAATGGCGATACGGGTGACGTTCTCTCATATGAGCCTTCGCCAATTAACATTCCAAAAGAATTCGGCAAACCAAAGCAAACGTCCAATATTGAAGTCGGTGTAAACTTGCCAGCGGGTGGCGATCTAAAAGATCCAACCCTGTTTGACTACTCCGATCCTGAAACGTACAACCGTTCAACTTCATCGACAATTTACGACTCTATGGGTCAGTCGTATAAGTTGACAACCTACTACTTGAAGGATCAAACACAAGCGAACACGTGGCAAACCTACTACACCGTGACCGACAGTGCGGGTGAAAAGCCTGTTAACATTCTTGGTGGTGATGCGACAACGCCAACAGGTCATGTGGGTCACACAATGAAGTTCAACAACGATGGTACATTAGCCAGCCTTAACAGCGGCAATAATATCGTTTCTGGTCCATTAGGTGGTACAGGCCCTGATGATCCAAATGCGATTAACCTAAATGGTGCTGATGTTAGTCAAACGTTGTCCTTCGGCCTTGATAGTGCGACACAATTTGCCGCTCCTTTCGAGCTAACCAAGTTTGATGAAGATGGTGCAACCACGGGTTTCTTAACCAAAGTGGATTTTGATGAAAATGGTAGCGTCCTTGGCACATACTCGAATGGTGAAAATATCACCTTGGGCCGTGTCGCTATGGTTCGCGTTGCGAATGAGCAAGGTCTTGATAAGAAAGGTGGCACTCAGTGGGATGCTACTCAGTTCTCTGGTGACAAGATCTGGGGTGAGTCTAACAAAGGCTCTTTCGGTTCTATCAACAGTGGTACGTTGGAGCAATCCAACATTGATATGACCCAAGAGCTAGTGGATCTCATTACAGCTCAACGTAACTTCCAAGCGAACTCTCGTTCACTTGAAGTGCATAACCAAACGCAACAAAACATCCTGCAGATTCGATAATTTCAGCGAATCTAACAAGGCTGCATCGTGCAATAATCTGAATGGCAAGCTGGTGGCAATCATCAGCTTGTTATTATTGCCGCATACCGCCATCCCTATCTTTTTTTGCCTCCTTTCTCCTTGTTGTCCATGTAAATTATTGACTTTAAAGTAAAATTAAAGTTGGCATTGCAATTGCATTTATTGATCCGAATTGTGATTTTTGGAGCAAATTATGGATCGCGCACTCTATCTTGCTATGAGCGGAGCCAAGCAAAATATGCAGGCTTTGCAGCTTAGAGCAAACAACTTGGCAAACGTCAGTACCACGGGTTTCCGTGCTGATTTGGCGCAAGCTCGTTCGATGCAAGCATACGGAGAAGGACTACCGACTCGAGTATTTAGCATGACAGAGCGCCCAGGGCATAATTTCCAACAAGGCAGTGTTATTACGACAGGACGAGATCTCGATGTAACGATTGAAGGCAATGGCTGGATATCGGTGCTCGATAAAACGGGCAAAGAGGGCCTGACTCGTGATGGCAACCTAAAGATTGATGTGAACGGCTTACTTGTCAGTGGTAATGGCAACTTAGTGCTAGGGGAAACAGGCGCTCCAATCACCCTGCCTATTCCTCTTAGTAAAGTTGAGATCGGCACAGATGGCACGATTTCGGTCGTACCCCAAGGTGCACCAGCGGATGCCATCGAAGTTGTCGATCGCATCAAGCTGACAAATACCGACAATCAATCACTATTCAAAGATGTTAATGGCTTATTCCGAGCTAAAGATCCTAATGCGGCATACGAAGCGGATGCCGGTGTAAAACTGCTCACAGGCGCAATTGAAGGTAGTAACGTGAATGCTATCGGTGAAATGACCAGCCTGATTGACTTGCAACGCCAGTTTGAAATGCAAGTGAAGATGATGAGCACAGCAGAAGAGATGGACAAATCGTCAGATTCTCTGCTTCGTATGAGCTAATAGAGATTTAGGAGAAGATTATGCATCCGGCATTATGGGTAAGTAAAACGGGCTTAGATGCTCAGCAAACCAACATTTCAACCATTTCGAACAACCTAGCAAACGCCTCAACCGTTGGTTACAAGAAAAGCCGTGCGGTGTTTGAAGATCTGTTCTACCAAAACATCAATCAACCGGGTGGCCAGTCATCGCAAAATACCGAACTGCCATCGGGTTTGATGTTAGGCGCAGGTTCGAAAGTTGTCGCGACACAAAAAGTGCACACTCAAGGTAACACGCAAACAACCAATAACAGCCTAGACATGATGATCGAAGGGGATGGCTTTTTCCAAATCCTCATGCCTGATGGAAACATTGGTTATACACGTAATGGTCAGTTTACCGTCAATGACGAAGGTGCCATCGTGACTTCAGGCTCGGGCTACAATTTACAGCCTGAAATTGTGATTCCAGAAGATGCCATCAGTATTACGGTGGGCACAGACGGTGAAGTCTCAGTGCGTGTTCGTGGTGAGCAAAACAACGTGGTGGTTGGGCAGATTACCACGGTTGATTTTATTAACCCAGGCGGCCTTGAGCCAGTAGGTCAGAACCTTTACTTACCGACGGGTGCAAGTGGTGACCCACAAGAAGGCGTTCCTGGGTTTGATGGATTTGGTGACATTCGTCAATCGATGCTTGAAACATCAAACGTCAATGTGACAGAAGAGTTGGTCAACATGATTGAAGCTCAACGCGTCTACGAGATGAACTCAAAAGTTATCTCGGCAGTCGACAAGATGATGAGCTTTGTGAACCAACAACTTTAATCTTTGACGCGAGAGGTAATTAGCATGAACCGTTTATTTGCTTTGTTCGTTGTGACTGTGATGTCGGGTTGTACGATGTTAGAGCCACCTGTTGAAACGCCGGATGTGATTGGCGGTACAACGACCGTAGATGCTGTTGAGGGTGACAAATCTGGTGATGACCAAAGCGGCATTGTGGATACTCTGCGTGGCAGAAATGATCCGGTTGCCGGAGACCCTGCGTGGGCACCAATCCACCCTAAACACAAACGCGAACATTACGCTGCAGAGACGGGTTCGCTGTTTAACTCCGCAAGTACAAGCAGTTTGTATGATGATTCAAAGCCGCGCGGCGTAGGTGACATCATTACCGTCACGCTCGATGAAAAAACCAAAGCGGCAAAAAGTGCCAATGCGGACATGTCGAAAAAGAACGATTCCTCTATGGAGCCTCTATTTGTCGGTGGCCAGGAGCTGAAAGTTGGCGGCGACTACAATTTTTCATATGACCTAAACAACACCAATACCTTTGCGGGTGATGCCAGTGCCAACCAAAGCAATAGCCTATCGGGTTCAATTACGGTGGAAGTGATTGAAGTATTGGGCAACGGTAACTTGGTGATTCGTGGTGAAAAATGGTTAACTCTCAACACCGGTGATGAATACATTCGTCTTAGCGGAACCATCCGACCTGATGATATTTCGTTTGATAACACCATTGCCTCTAACCGTGTTTCCAACGCTAGAATCCAGTATTCAGGCACTGGCACACAACAAGACATGCAAGAACCTGGCTTTTTGGCACGATTCTTCAATGTATCACTTTAATCTCGCTTAACGACGCTTTTCTGGCATCGACAAGAGCGTAACCCGAGTTAAGGTAAAGGTATCCCATGAAGACGTTGATTCTACTTATCACCAGCTTAACGTTGCTATCAACGCAGGCTTATGCAGCGCGTATCAAAGACGTCGCGCAAGTTGCCGGTGTTCGAAGCAACCAATTGGTAGGCTATGGCTTGGTTACAGGTCTGCCGGGTACAGGTGAGTCTACGCCTTTTACCGATCAAAGTTTTAATGCGATGCTGCAAAGTTTTGGCATTCAGTTGCCACCTGGAACAAAGCCTAAAACCAAAAATGTCGCTGCCGTGATTGTAACGGCTGAATTGCCGGCTTTCTCGAAGCAAGGTCAAACCATTGATGTGACGGTATCTTCTATCGGTTCGGCAAAAAGCCTTAGAGGCGGCACTCTGATGCAGACCATGATGAAAGGTCTTGATGGTCAGGTGTATGCGGTGGCGCAAGGTAACCTTGTAGTGAGTGGCTTTAGCGCAACAGGTGCCGATGGGTCGAAAATCGTCGGTAACAACCCAACCGCGGGGATGATTTCAAATGGTGCGATGGTTGAGCGAGAAATCCCAACCCCCTTTGGTCGTGGCGATTACATCACCTTTAACTTACTAGAATCGGACTTTACTACGGCCCAACGCATGGCGGATGCGGTCAACAACTTCTTGGGCCCTCAAATGGCTTCTCCTGTGGACGCAACCTCGGTTAAAGTCCGTGCCCCTCGTGACATTTCTCAACGAGTGGCATTCCTATCGGCAATTGAAAACCTAGAGTTCAACCCAGCTGAAGGTTCCGCAAAAATTATTGTTAACTCGCGTACTGGTACGATCGTTGTCGGTAAGCATGTTCGTTTAAAGCCTGCTGCAGTGACGCATGGTGGAATGACGGTGGCGATCAAAGAAAACCTGAATGTCAGTCAACCGAACGCATTTGGTGGTGGTGAAACGATGGTGGTTCCCGATACTGATATTCAAGTGACGGAAGAGCAAGGCAAAATGTTCAAGTTTGAGCCAGGTCTGACGCTGGATGATCTCGTTCGAGCGGTTAATGAAGTCGGTGCAGCACCATCGGATCTTATGGCCATTTTGCAAGCGCTTAAGCAAGCCGGAGCCATTGAAGGCCAGCTGATCATTATCTAAGGAGCCGAGCATGATTAATAACGGCAATGACATTGGCTTCATTCACGACATCGCTGGGCTGGATAAGCTTCGTAAACAAGCGGTTGAAGGGGATGAAGGCGGCGAAAAAGCGGCATTGACCGCCGCGGCGAAACAGTTTGAAGCAATTTTCACTTCGATGCTCTTCAAATCCATGCGTGATGCAAACGCGAGTTTTGAATCTGGTCTAATGGACAGCCAAAATCAGCAGTTTTATCGTCAAATGATGGATGAGCAGATGTCGAGTGAGTTGAGCTCATCAGGCTCGCTTGGTCTTGCGGATATGATCGTTGCTCAGCTGTCGTCGGGCAGTGTTGAAAACCAGACGGCGGCGAACAAACACGTCGATTTCGAAGCTATGATGCAAAAAGTGGATCAGGTTAGAGAGTCACGTGCCAACGATGCAATGACAACCGTATCAGTTACACGTGCTCAGCCTAAGCATTCATTTGATAGTCCTGAATCTTTTGTTGATTCAATGCGACCGTACGCTGAAAAAGCGGCACGTGCATTGGGCGTGGATTCGTCACTGTTACTCGCTCAAGCTGCTTTGGAAACAGGGTGGGGACAAAAACTGGTGAGCAACAGCCGCGGCAGCAGTAACAACCTCTTCAATATCAAAGCAGATAAAAGTTGGGGCGGTGATAAAGTGGCTACTCAGACGCTGGAATACCATCAAGGTGTGCCGGTTAAAGAGAACGCGGCTTTCCGTTCTTACAACAGTTTTGAAGAGAGCTTTAACGACTACGTTCGTTTCCTTAATCAAAACCCGCGCTATACCACCGCTTTGCGCCATGGCGGCAATGATGAACAGTTTATTCGTGGTATTCATCAAGCTGGTTACGCCACAGACCCTTACTACGCAGACAAAGTCTTGCGGGTAAAAGCGAAAATCGACCAAATGTAAACAGCTCACCTTCGGGTGAGCTTTTTAGTCTCTATTCTCTACAATCTCAAAATGGCACATATATTGCTTTTAAATCATTAGATGTTCAGTTAACACTGATTTTTAAAGGTTTCTTGGGGGCAATATGGCGTCTGATCTACTGAGTTTAGGTTCACAAAGTGTCCTTACGGCTCAGAGACAACTCAACACTACTGGCCATAACATCTCTAATGCAAATACAGAGGGTTACAGCCGTCAGTCTGTGGTGCAGGGGACAAATATACCGCGTCAATACGGTGGGGAAACCTACGGTATGGGTGTCCACGTGGAAAAAGTTCGCCGCTCATGGGATCAGTTTGCCGTTAACGAACTCAATATGTCCACCACGAACCATGCCCACAAACTGGATGATGAAGCCAATCTAGAGATGCTGTCTAACATGCTCTCTTCCGTTTCTTCGAAAAAGATTCCTGAAAACATCAATGAGTGGTTTGATGCGGTTAAGTCATTGGCCGATTCACCGAACGATGTGGGTGCGCGTAAAGTGGTGCTTGAGAAATCAACACTGATCACCCAAAACCTCAATGACTTCCACGAAACCGTTCGCCGCCAATCAGACGTAACGAATAAAAAGCTTGATTTGGGTATTGAGCGAATCAACCAGCTTGCGCTCGAGATTCGTGATATCCACCGCTTAATGATGCGTACACCTGGGCCTCATAACGACTTTATGGACCAACATGAAAAGCTCATCAACGAGCTTTCTGAATACACCAAAGTCACGGTCACACCTCGTAAAAATGCAGAGGGGTTCAATGTCCACATTGGCAATGGTCACACGCTCGTTTCGGGAACGGAAGCCAGTAAATTAACCATGATTGATGGTTATCCTGATGTTCACGAACGCCGCCTAGCAATGATTGAAGGTAAAGGTATCAAGGCCATTACCTCAAAAGACATTGATGGAAAACTGGGCGCGATGCTAACCATGAGGGATGAAAAAATTCCTCAGCTAATGGATGAGCTCGGCAAGATGGCCGCCGCGTTTTCATACGACATCAACAAACTACAGTCGCAAGGTTTAGATCTTCGCGGTGACATTGGTGGCCTCATTTTTACTGATGTGAACTCGGATATTATTGCTGAGTCTCGTGTCGTGACATCGTCAAAATCTCAGGCTGACCTTGCGGTGTATATCGAAGATACCAGTCAGCTTGTGGCAGGTGAATACTCACTGCAGTACAGCGGTGGTGACTACTACATAACTCGACCAAGTGGTGAGCAGTTTGTGGTTCCGGTCGTCGATGATGCCATCACTTTAGATGGGATTCGGATTGATATTCGTCAAGACCTCGCTGCAGGGGAACGCGTACTGATTCGTCCTACCCGTAACTCAGCGGCGCAAATCAAAATGGAAACCAACGACCCATCGCATATTGCCGCCCAAAGCTATGAAGCCTCGACAACGTTTGCTCAAGGTAGCGCGAAGTTTCGTATTGATGAGGTGGGGGATTTGCGTGAGTTCGAGGTTATCGTTTCACCCGATGGGAAGCAGTTTGCCGTTACTGACACGAAAGGCAAAATTCTTATGCAGCCGCAAGACTATCCGCCTTCTGGCCCTGTGACGGTTCAAAACACCACCTTCGAACTCACCGGAGGCGCGTTGCCGAACGATAAGTTTACGGCAAACCTTGTCCCATCTGAGGGTGACAACGGCAACTTGCTAAAAATGCAAAATATCCAGACAGAGAAAAAGCTCAACGATGGCGAGTCGACCATTCTGGACATTTACCACAACTTAAATACCGATGTGGGCTTGCAGATGTCGACGGCATCACGACTAACGGACGTATCACGCTTGGAGAAAGAGGCTGCGCAGGAGCGTGTCGCATCAATCTCTGGCGTAAACCTAGATGAAGAAGCGGCAAACATGATGAAGTTCCAACAAGCTTATATGGCTTCTTCGCGCATCATGCAGGCGGCAAACGACACCTTTAATACTATTTTGGCGTTGAGATAGGAGGGGTAAATGTTGAATCGTATTTCCAGTTTTCATAACTACCAATCCGTGCAAAACGATTTGCGCCGCCAAGAAGGTAAGGTGCATCACAATCAAGCGCAGCTAGCATCGGGTAAAAAGTTAATGAAAGCGAGCGATGATCCGCTTGCGACGCATTACATCCAAAATATTGGCCAACAAAAAGAGCAGCTTCGCCAATACAGCGATGCCATTGTGTTAACTCGCAACCGCCTTGAACACCATGAAGTGATCATCTCTAACGCAGAAGAGTTTGCGGATGAAGCTAAGCGTACGGTCATGGAAATGATCAACGGTGCCTTATCTCCGGAAGACCGCTTTGCCAAACGTCGCGAGATTGAAGAGATAGCAAACAACTTCCTCAATTTGGTGAATGTTCAAGATGAGTCGGGTAACTACATTTTTGCCGGGACTAAGCCGAAGAATCAGCCATTTTTCCGCGATAAAGATGCGGAAGTGGTCTACGCCGGTGACGACTATCAGCGCAAAATGAAGATTTCAAACAGTCTTGAAATGCCAATCAATGACCCAGGCAGCAAGCTATTTATGGAGATCGATAATCCCTTTGGTGATTTCTCTCCAAAGTACGACTTACAAGAAGCCTCTGAACTATTGCTAGAGCGTGCGATTAATTTGAACCCCGATGATCAGTCTACTTACAAAGTGACGTTCGTCGATATGCCAAATGGCAAGTATGGTTATCAGCTTGAGCGTGATGGCTCGGTTGTACAAGCCGACACGTTTGACCCGAGTAAGGGCATCAAATATGAAGATGTCACGATTCAAGTGAAAGGTCAGATTACGAAAGGGGATGCGATCGAGTTAGAGCCGCGTCGTACCTACAGTATTTTTGAAACCTTCAAAGAAGCGATGGACTTGTCGTCTGGTTCGGTCTCCGACTCATCGAACACAGCGCAGCTTCATCAAGTGACTCAAGAATTCCACGCGGCGTTCATTCATTTGAACAAAGCGAGAACCGATGTGGGTGCTCGATTGAATACGCTTGATATTCAAGAAGAGCAACACGCGGATTTTGAAATGACGCTAGCCAAGTCGAAAAGTAACTTTGAAGACTTGGATTATGCGGCGGCGATTATCGAGTTCAATGAGAACTCGCGAGCTTTGCAAGCGTCACAACAAGCGTTTGGTAAAACAAAAGACCTAACCTTGTTCAACTACATCTAGTGTGGATGAGCGCCTTAAGTGCAATGCCTTAAGCGCAATAACCAACCCTGACGAGTACGGAGCGATCGCTACGGCAATCAGGTGGCAAGTGAGCGGCAAAACCATTGCCGTTCAGAATGGACAAAAAACAAACTAAAGAACTAGTCGTATTTGAGTTGCTTTAAGTTGTTGATTAAACGTAATTAAATAAATTTACCGTTGTTTTTCTAAACTTGGCACACAACTTGAATTGTTCTGAGTAGAGTGAAAAACACGTTTTAAGCAGTTGTCTGCTTAGCAAGGCATTTACGGTCAGTGCTTCCAAATGAGATTAAGCTGGCCGCTTCGCAAGCACTTGCGAACTCACTAGGAGAGCAAATTATGACCATAACAGTAAATACTAACGTATCGGCAATGACCGCACAGCGTTATTTGAACAAAGCGACAGGTGACTTGAATACTTCAATGGAACGCTTGTCGTCAGGCCAACAGATCAACAGTGCGAAAGATGATGCGGCGGGTCTGCAAATCTCCAACCGCTTAACAGCACAGTCTCGTGGTCTGGATGTTGCGATGCGTAACGCCAACGATGGTATCTCGATTGCGCAAACGGCTGAAGGTGCGATGAACGAATCGACAGCCATTCTGCAACGTATGCGTGACCTATCGCTACAATCTGCCAATGGTACTAACTCAGATTCTGAACGTACTGCGATCAATGAAGAGGTGTCGGCGCTACAAGACGAGCTAAACCGTATCGCGGAAACCACATCTTTCGGTGGTCGTAAGCTACTTAACGGTACGTTTGGTGAGGCGTCATTCCAAATCGGTGCGAGTTCTGGTGAGGCTATCATCATGGGCTTAACAAGCATCCGTGCTGATGACTTCCGTATGGGCGGTCAAAGCTTTATCTCTGAGCAAGGGAAAGGCAAAGACTGGGGCGTGCCGGCAAATGCACGAGACCTCAAGCTTGAGTTCACAGGTAAAGATGGTGATCTGGTTACTATCGATATCTTGGCGAAAGACGGTGACGATATCGAGGAGTTGGCCACTTACATCAACGGTCAGACTGATCTGGTAAAAGCGTCTGTCGATGAGGAAGGTAAACTGCAACTCTTCGCATCTCAAGCTGAGCTTAAGAGTGACCTAAGTATCTCTGGTGGTCTAGCGGGTGAGTTGGGTCTCAATGGTGGTCCTGGTGTTCAAACTACCGTTCAGAGTATTGATGTAAGAAGCGTAGGTGGCGCACAAAATGCGGTTGGTATTATCGACTCGGCGCTACAGTATGTTGATTCTCAGCGTGCTGACCTGGGTGCGAAACAAAACCGACTAAGCCACAGTATCAACAACCTGGCTAACATCCAGGAAAACGTAGAGGCATCGAACAGCCGAATTCGCGATACAGACTTCGCGAAAGAAACAACGGCGATGACCAAAGCACAAATTCTGCAACAAGCTGGTACTTCGATATTGGCTCAAGCAAAACAGTTGCCGAACTCTGCAATGTCACTATTGCAGTAGTAGCAATATGCTTCACTAGCGTAATCCCAGACGTGGGGCTAGTGAGGAAATTGCGGCAAGCATAGGTTAGCGTTTAAGAGACTCTCTCTCACACCCTGTCTCTCAATCGTGATGCCTATGTGACAAATAGCCAAGCTATGATCATTTCTCTCGATCTCCACATTGCATGGCTACCCTCTAGCCCCGGTTCTCTCAAAGGAAAAGGGGCTTTTCTTTATCTGTAATCTCCGTTCCTAGTGCTGTTCCCATCACTTTTCGCACCAACACCGAGAGCTGTTGCTGTCATCTCCATCCAGTCTTGTTCGATAATGTCACCCGACCAATTTGGGCAAAACTTTAGCATCAAATTTCATATTTATTTATTCGATCATACTTTCAATGATATAGACCGAAATCGCCTATTTAATCCGCTTTTTGCTCTAAAGTTGAGCAATTAATTGTCGCTATAGAAGTTACTTTGAGAGAACTCATTGGTTTTCCGAGACGTCGGAAAGCTTGACCGAAGTTCCGGTAACGGAAAATCAATAGGAGAGACCACTATGGCGGTTAATGTAAATACCAACGTTGCAGCGATGACAGCACAAAGACACTTGAATGCCGCGTCCAATGCTCAACAAACTTCAATGGAAAGACTATCTTCTGGATTTAAGATCAACAGCGCAAAAGATGATGCTGCAGGTCTACAGATCTCCAATCGATTGAACGTTCAAAGCCGAGGTTTGGATGTTGCCGTTCGAAATGCTAATGATGGTATATCGATGGCGCAAACAGCGGAAGGTGCGATGAACGAGACAACGAACATACTTCAACGTATGCGTGACTTGTCACTTCAATCTGCTAACGGCTCAAACTCCAAGTCTGAACGTGTCGCGATCCAAGAAGAGATCACCGCTCTAAATGACGAGCTCAATCGTATTGCTGAAACCACGTCGTTTGGTGGCAATAAATTGCTTAACGGTACCTTCGCAACCAAATCGTTCCAGATTGGTGCGGATAATGGTGAAGCCGTGATGTTGACAATGAAAAACATGCGTAGCGACAACACCATGATGGGCGGCAATAGCTATGTTGCCGCAAATGGACAAGATGCCGACTGGGCAGTTCAAAGTGGTGCTAACGACTTAACCATCACGTTAACGGACAAATTTGGTGAAGAGCAAAATATCGAGATCAATGCAAAAGCGGGTGATGATATTGAAGAGCTTGCTACTTATATCAACGGTCAAACCGACTTTGTGAAAGCGTCTGTTGACGAAGATGGCCAACTGCAGTTGTTTACCGATAACAACAAAGTAGAGGGTGCTGCGACGTTTGGAGGCAGCTTAGCGAGCGATCTTGACATTGGTGCGGCACAGGCAGTCACCGTGGATACCATTGATGTGAGAAGCGTTGGTGGTGCTCAGCAGTCTGTGGCGATTGTTGATGCAGCACTGAAATTTGTTGATAGCCATCGCGCAGAGCTCGGTGCTTTCCAAAACCGATTTAATCATGCGATCAATAACTTAGATAACATTAACGAAAATGTGAACGCGTCTAAGAGCCGAATCAAAGATACCGATTTTGCTAAAGAGACAACGGCACTGACCAAGTCTCAGATCTTGACTCAAGCATCAAGTTCAGTGTTAGCTCAAGCAAAGCAAGCGCCCAACTCAGCGTTGGGGCTTTTAGGCTAAGGAAATAACCTTTAGCAATCTAAAGTCATGACTCTAAAATACAAAACCAGCTTCGGCTGGTTTTTTTTCGATATAGAGCAATTCCTAAAGCTCAAATAAGCGAAAACCCAGCTAAAAAGCTGGGTTTTCTAAATAATGGTGCGGAAGGAGAGAC
>NZ_JWLV01000011.1 GCF_000808535.1 Vibrio sinaloensis | reverse complement strand
ACTGATCGGCATTAGAGCACCACGCTCCCCATTCAAACAACCCAGATTAACGCCGCTCGCGTACAATTTTAATCGCACCATCTAAGTGAATATCCCGCTGCGGGTAGGCGATAGTGATTTCATGCTGTTTAAACGCCTCATCAATGGCGAAACGAATCTCACTGGTCACTGCACGAACGCCCCCTTCCACTTGAGAATTTATCCAAAAGAAGGTTTCAAAAATTAACGCGTTGTCACCAAAGTCCTGAAAGAACACCGCCATTTCGGGTGTTTTCAGCACCTTAGGGTTACTTGACGTGATCTCCCGCATCAGGGTCTCCACCAAGCGTACATCACTGCCATAGGCAACACCCACGACTACAGAGCCACGAACCAATTTATCGCGTAAGGTCCAGTTGATCACCGTGTTTTCCAACAACTTGCTGTTAGGAATCAACATATGGACGCCATCGACGCGTCGAATTCGAGTAGAACGCGTGTTGATTTGTTCCACTGTCCCTTTTGCCCCTTCAACCTCAAGGAAGTCACCAATACGAATGGGCTTTTCGCCTATCAGTATCCAACCACTGATGAAGTTGTTAATGATGTTCTGCGCACCAAAACCAAAGCCGATTGCAATCGCACCCGAGAGAAACGCAAAAGCGGTAATCGGGATATTGAGCATCGACAAAGTGGTCAGGAAAATGACCGCAAGGGCGACAACAAACAACACGCGCTCAATCAAGTGGACAATGTTCGGGTCCTTGCCGGATGAGGTTAGGCGAGCACACACGCCTTTAATAATGAGTTTTGAAACCCATAAACTGACCACCACCCAAGTCGGCACCGCTAAAATAGCCCACAAGGTAACCGGTTGTTCATTAAAGGTAAAAAGCGTCATCTCTAACCAAGAGATCGCCGTATCAAACGCATTCATATCTGTTTAGCACTCCCACCGCAGAATACTTGTGACGGATCAATAAGGAACTTTTTCCCCATCGCTTGACGACCAAGCAGCATCAAGTACGTCATGTCAGAGCGGTCGGTCAAGGTGATTTGGATTGGCCACTCTAACCCACCCAATTTCACATTGGTTTCAATCACATAGCGCTGCTCAGAAACACCGTTCGAAGATTTTACTTTGCGTAGGTCATACAGCTCGGCTTTACAGCGCACCACTTTATCAACGTTGTGAACCTCGGGGTGAATGTCGAACTGAATACCTGGCTTACCGTGTATGGTGATCAACGTAATATTATCGACGTGCAACGAGGACGTCTGAGCACCGGAGTCGACCCGAACGGTCAGGTTTTCAATGCCAAGATCGGGCAATGAAATGCTTTCAAGACGTCCAATAATGACTTTATCTTTGCTACTGGTTGCCATTACATACCTTCCTTAATTTCTCGTGAGGCCACATCCTCAGACAGCATGTCAATTTGCTGGGCAATGGTCTGTTCATCTTCATGGAAGTAAGCAATGTGGTACATCGCTTCCCCTTCTTGAACTAAGGGAATGTTCTGCTTACCAATGATGACCCCTGTTCTTGGCGCGAGGATTACCGCTAACTCTTCGCCATAGGCACTGCTGATGGTTGCGAGCTGATCGCCTTTTTTCACGTAGTCTCCCAGCTGGTAACGGTGTTTAACAATACCACTCGCACTGCCCCTCACCCACTGGCTACCACGCGCAATCACCGGCTCAGGTACATCACGAAGTCGACGACTTTTGCTCACCATGTTGAGATGACGCAAGACTCGAATGACACCTCGTGTTCCCATGCGGATCGAGGTTTCATCAAACCGCAGCGCTTCGCCACCCTCGTACACCAGCACTTTAGTATTCGAGTTCGCGGCACAATCACGCAACGAGCCATCAATCTCTTCCGAATGCAGTACCACTGGTGCGCCAAACGCATTCGCCAGCTGCGCGGTGACTTCATCTTCCACATTGGCGCGAATTTGCGGCAAGTTGGTTCGGTGGATGGCACCGGTATGCAGATCTATACCGTACTGACACTTATCGATGATCTCGGTTTTAAATATGTTTGCCACCCGCGCCGCAAGGGAGCCTTTCGGTGAACCCGGGAAGCTACGGTTGAGATCACGACGGTCCGGCAAGTAGCGGCTTTGGTGGATCACACCATGCACATTCACCATTGGCACAAAAATCACCGTTCCTCGAATCACCTTAAAACGCTTCATATTGATAATGCGATGAACAATTTCAATGCCATTCAGTTCGTCACCATGGACGGCGGCACTGACAAAAATTGTCGGGCCTTCACGTTTGCCGCGAATAATGTATACCGGCAAAGAAACGTCAGCGTCGGTGTACAACTTCGCCACGGGCAAGGCAATTTTGGTACGTTGACCGGGCAATATTGTGTGTGTACCAATACGGAGCTCTGACATACTTGTTACCCCTTACCACGGGTTTTATTGGCGTTAAACTTGGCGTTCTTTTCAATAAACTCGTACAACTTGCCCGCCACGTCTAAGTTGGTTGCTTTCTCGATGCCCTCTAGACCAGGAGACGAGTTCACCTCCATCACCATTGGGCCATTATTGGAACGAAGCAAATCCACACCACAGAAATTCAGCCCCATGATTTTGGCCGCACTGACTGCCGTTTCACGCTCTTCTTTGGTTAAACGGATCACTTCTGCCGAGCCACCACGATGCAAATTAGAACGAAATTCCCCTTCTGCCGCTTGACGCTTCATCGCCGCGACGACACGTCCGCCAATCACCAAACAGCGAATATCCGCACCGCCTGATTCCTTGATGTATTCTTGAATCAAAATGTTGGCTTTCAAACCCATAAAGGCTTCGATGATGCTCTCCGCAGCCTTTGACGTTTCAGCCAGTACCACACCAATGCCTTGGGTACCTTCGAGTAACTTAATCACCAAAGGGGCGCCACCGACATTTTTGATAAGGTCTTTAATGTTGTCAGGTTTGCTCGCAAAACCGGTTCTAGGTAGTCCGACGCCTTTACGAGACAGTAGCTGCAAAGAGCGCAACTTATCGCGCGAGCGGCTGATCGCCACAGATTCATTGACGTTAAATGTGCCCATCATCTCGAACTGTCTTGCCACCGCCGTACCATAGAAGGTAATCGAAGAGCCAATACGTGGGATCACAGCGTCATACAATGGCAGTTCGTTACCTTGGTAGCGCACCGTTGGGCGGCTACTAGTGATGTCCATGTAACAGTGAAGTGTGTCGATAACATCCACTTCATGACCGCGTGCAATGCCCGCTTCAACTAGACGTTTGGTTGAATATAGATTCTGATTTCTCGATAAGATGGCGATTTTCATTTTGTCTCTCCCTATGGATTTGTAGGGAAAATGTAGTAGTTGTTAAGAGATAAATAAAACTATATATTTCTTACAGTTTGTTCGAAAAAATTTATCAAAATCATGAAAATTGAGCTGCTCAAAACCTTCATCGACGTCAGTCATACGCTGCATATTCGTATGTCCGCGCAAAACCTTCATTTAACGCAAGCCGCAGTCAGCTCGCGGATTAAACAGCTTGAAGATGAGCTCGGGGTGTTGCTGTTTGACCGCTCGAACAAGCGCCTAAAACTGACCGCAGAAGGGGATAAGCTGGTCAAGCATGCCAATGACATGATGGCCATGTGGCACAAGTTAAAACAAGAGGTTGGCGTCACTGACAGCGATGGTTCGCAGCTTTTTCTTGGCGCGATGATGTCCATCTGGGACATGGTGTTGCACGACTGGCTGCAAAAGCTTCACCGCAATATTGACGATGTGCACCTTTACACTCACACCTACTCTTCGGTCGAACTTCGTAAACGAGTGCTCAATCGGATTTTGGATATCGGCTTTCTGTTCGAGCCCCCCTACACCGACGAAATAATTTCGAAGAAACTGTGCACGGTACCTTTGGTCTTGGTCAGCACAGACCCAATCAAGCAGGTAACCGACATCGATAATTTCGTCATGGTTGACTACGGAGATACCATCAACGCGGCGTTTTTACATCATTTCGGCAAAAACCTTTCGCCGGTTCACCATATGAGTCAACCCAATACGGCCATGTCATTTATTTTAGAAGCCGGGGGGACCGCTTACTTACCGCGCCAAATGTGCTTTACTCAACTGCGTAAACAGCAACTTTATCTTGTGCCGAATACGCCAACCTTTCAGCGTGACATTCATGCCATATACTTAGCCAATAGCCATAAAAGAGAATTAATTGAAGATTCGCTGATGCTGTTCCCTTACAGCATTAGATAATGTTTATTTTATATAAGTAGTTGTTCGATTTTTTTTATCAACTGTAGCTAAACACAGAAATTGATCACAGTTGTGATCAAAAAGGAGTTCCAGAATGCTCAAAGCGTTTTATCTCAAGGATGACCAGTTGACCGAAGGTGGTCAGGAACTGATTGAACAATGGCGCCGTCAAGGTGGCCAAATATGGATAGATCTCTACAAAGAACCATTGAAAGAGGAAGAGTCACTGCTACTCAATCTTGGCTGCCACCCACTTGCGATTCAAGATGCACAGCGCGATCGCAGACCGCCAAAAGTCGAGGAATTCGAGAACTATACTTTCGTTCTCTACCGTGGGTTTAGCAATGTCGAGACGCATCTAGACATCAAAACCATGGCACTTGGATGCTTTGTGGGTGAGAACATCTTAATTACGCGTCGCGTCGAACACTCATTTGGTATCGAAGCGTTAGCGAAACACCGTTCATTGTCTAAGTATCTGCGCTCGCCGAGCTTAATGCTGAGCAAAATCATGAATGCGTCTGCGCAGCGCTATACCGACGCGGTTCTTGAGGCAGAAGATGAAATCAGTGACCTTGAAGATGGGATGCTCACTCAGTCCAATGATGACTTAATGCACCGCCTCATTTTGCTCAAATCCCACTTACGAAAAATACATCGTATTCAGTCCTACCACGTTAAGTTGGTCGACCAACTGATGACGGAAGAGTTTGCTTACATCAATATAGAGGATGCAGACATTAAGCACAGCCTGCGCGATGTGTTTGATAAGTTTGACCGATTAGAAAGCCTTACATCGATGTATTACGACTTGTGCGGTGACTTGATTGAAGGTTACATCTCGTTGAGCTCACACCAGCTGAATAAAACCATGCAGCTGCTCACGGTCGTCTCAGCGATTTTTGTCCCACTGACCTTTGTTGCTGGCATTTACGGAATGAACTTTGAATACATCCCTGAACTCACCTTTAAGCATGGTTACTTTATGCTTTGGGGCGTGATGGCGATTATGGCGACATCGCTTCTCTACGTATTTAGACGCAAACGCTGGTTATAAGCTCTTTTCACATATAGACCAAAGCGACCTATCGTTTTGGTCTATTTCGGCATTACTTTCCCTATTAACCTTCCCTTTACATCGAAATCGCCTATCAAGTGAAATAGGAATTGGCTATCAATAGGATAGATACAAGCGATTTTCCTTAGACACAATCCGATGAGAATATACTTTCCGAAAGCAAGAAACGGCTCAGCCTAATACATTCAGAGGAAAGTAAAAATGATTAACACTCAAATCAAACCATTTGCAGCAACAGCATACAAAAACGGCGAATTCGTTGAAGTAACAGAACAAGACGTTCTAGGTAAATGGGCAGTATTTTTCTTCTACCCAGCAGACTTCACGTTTGTATGTCCAACAGAACTGGGCGACCTTGCAGACCACTACGAAGAGCTACAAAAACGTGGCGTAGAAGTTTACTCAGTATCAACTGACACACACTTCACTCACAAAGCATGGCACGACAGCTCAGACACAATCGGCAAGATCCAGTACTACATGCTTGGCGACCAAACAGGCAACATCACAAACAACTTCGGTGTGATGCGTGAAGGTCAAGGTCTTGCAGACCGTGCAACGTTCCTAATCGACCCAGAAGGTACTATCCAAGCAATGGAAATCACTGCTGAAGGTATCGGTCGTGACGCAGAAGACCTACTACGCAAAGTGAAAGCAGCTCAGTACGTAGCAGCACACCCAGGCGAAGTTTGCCCAGCTAAATGGAAAGAAGGTGAAGAGACGCTAGCACCATCTCTAGACCTAGTTGGCAAAATCTAAGCCACTGATAGCACACGCTAAGCACGCATTGAGTTCCTAGCTAGCTTAGCGTCTAAATTAGAGAGCATTCCAGGTTAGATACTTTGACGACCTTCGGCCTGGTTTGCTCTCCCCTCGCTCAATTTTATCCAGAGTAACCATTTAAGTAAGGCATGATTCACTATGTTAGACCAAGCGATCCAACAACAACTCAAACAATATCTGGCTAATGTAAAACAAGAAGTACGTTTAGTGGTTAGCCTAGATGAAAGCAAAGCATCAAACGACATTCTCTCTCTCGCTAACCAAATCGCAGAGATGAGCGACCTCATCACCGTTGAACGTGACGACAACGCAAGCGCACGTAAACCCGTGATGGCGGTAACCAACCCTGAAAAAGGCACAGCACTGCGCTTTGCAGGCTTGCCAATGGGTCACGAATTTACCTCTCTAGTATTGGCACTGCTTCACTCTGGTGGTCACCCAATCAAACTAGAACCAGAAGTGATTGAGCAAATCGCGGCACTAGACAAAGATCTAGACGTAGAAATCTTCATTTCACTGTCGTGTCAAAACTGTCCAGACGTGGTTCAAGCGTTCAACATGATGGCGGCGATCAACCCGAAAGTAAAAGCAACCATGATCGACGGTGGTTTGTTCCAAGATGAAGTGAAACAACGCGACATCATGGCCGTACCAAGCGTATTCGTGAATGGTGAGCTATTCGGTCAAGGTCGTATGTCTCTAACTGAAATCCTCAACAAAGTGGATGACGGCGCGAGCGAGAAAGCGGCGAGAGCACTGAGCGAAAAAGATCCATACGACGTACTTGTTGTCGGCGGTGGCCCTGGTGGTAGCGCAGCGGCTCTATACGCGGCTCGTAAAGGTATTCGTACTGGTGTTGTTGCTAAACGCTTTGGTGGTCAGGTTATGGACACCATGGCAATTGAGAACTTCATTTCGGTAAAACGTACTGAAGGTCCAAAACTGGCAACTGACCTAGCTCAGCACCTAAAAGAATACGACGTAGACGTAGTAACGGAGCAACAAGCTGAGAAGCTAATGGGCGCAGCACACACAGAAGATGGTTTGATTCACATCCAACTTGAGAGCGGCGCAACGCTGAAGAGTAAGAGTGTCATCTTAAGCCCTGGTGCACGCTGGCGTGAAATGAACGTTCCGGGTGAGCAAGAGTACCGCAACAAAGGTGTCGCGTACTGCCCACACTGTGACGGTCCACTGTTCAAAGGCAAGAAAACTGCGGTTATCGGTGGTGGTAACTCAGGCATCGAAGCGGCTATCGACCTTGCTGGTATCGTAGAGCACGTAACGGTTCTTGAATTTGCCGACGTACTTCGCGCTGACCAAGTGCTTATCGACAAAGCGAACTCACTACCAAACGTAGACATCATCACGATGGCGCAAACAACAGAAGTAGTGGGCGACGGTACTCGCGTAACAAGCTTGAAGTACAAAGACCGCAACACAGATGAAATCAAAGAGATTGAACTGTCAGGTATCTTTGTTCAAATCGGTCTAGTACCCAACACAGAATGGCTAAAAGATTCAGAAGTCGCCCTGTCTGAACGCGGCGAGATTGAAGTGGGTAGCCGTGGTGAAACTAGCCTAGAAGGTGTATTCGCAGCGGGTGACGCAACCACCGTTCCTTACAAACAGATCATCATTGCGATGGGTGAAGGTGCAAAAGCAAGCTTAGGCGCATTTGACTACCTAATCCGTAAGCAAGGTTAATTTTCGCAGAATAAACGGTGAGGGTTTGAACAAAATCCATCGGGTCACCGTAGAATTCGACGAGAACAACTAAAATAAAAACTGGAAGCCCAAAGTATTGCCAGCAGGTATTCACTGCTGGCTTTTTTGGTGTTTGGTAGGAGTAAAATGCCTATTGAGAAAGATTGGTTAGAACTTATCGACAAGCTTCTTTAGATGGCGCTTTGCCAATTCATGATTTCCACGGCTCATCCACTTAATACAATCAAACAGCTCCCAAGTCAGCCCTTCGTCACCGTTGGTATAGGCGGGAAAGTCCTCATGTTTTGGGGCGGGCGCATCCGTTACCCTCTGCTCGATGATGTCATTTTTGTCGAATAGCACTTTAAAAGGCTTTGAGATACAAAATGGTTCACTCACATCTAAGCAGTGGATTTCAGCACTGGTTAAGTCATTGAAAATGTATTTCTTAAAGTACGCATTGTGATTGTGAAAACCATCCAGTAGATAGAAGATTTCTTTATCACTCTCGAAAACGGAAAAGCATGAGTTTGCCGCTTTATGAAAGTCATTTTGAGTAAAGACTAGAATGTCAGCGTCCGAGACTCGATCGCCTTTCCCTGCAGCCAGCGAGCCTAGCAACACAGCGGCAACCACGTCATCTTCAGATATAAATGCCGCGCACGCTGATTGAACCAACTCATTTTGCAAAGGTAGCGACTCTAAGTTTCGCTTTTCTAAACTCACAACGTCCTCCATGTGTTCTGGCTAATTTTTGACGAGCTTTGTCATTGCCGTCTCTGAGACCGACTGACCATCGATTCTATATTGATCTTTGAACTCACCGACAATATCGAACCCAGCTTTAAGATACAGGTTCTTTGCGGGCGTGTTTGCTGACAAGACACAAAGGTCGAGCCAATCAATCCCTGATTGTTGTTGGCAATACTCGACAACGGTACCAATGAGCTTTTGACCCAAGCCTTGTTTACGACACGTCGCGTCTACCCCCATACCGAGTAACACTCTGTGGCAGCAGCTTGTATCCTCATGGTGGCGAAGATCAATATGACCTTTGATACTTCCGCACCTATCTTTCACTAGCCAAAGTTTTCGCCAACCCACCTCGCCAAGTTGATGGGAAAACCCTTGGACAAATTTATCTTTTGTTGAATCTGATACGTCTTTTTGTTTTCTGGATATTGGCTGGAAAAGCGGATTTTTTCCGTTGCCGTTTTCAGACAACTGATTTCCAAGGTAAATAAAGAACGAATCTAAATCCGATTTTTCTGCTGCTACGACTTCCATCTCATACTCTGCATTTTATTAAGACTGTTGCTTGGGCTTCTGGCGCTCAATTTTGCCGTCAAAGATCAAACTCGGAGTTGTACACTTTAAAGACATTGACCAAAGGCTCTTCCCAACCGAGGCACACTCGAAGCTGATCAACAATAGGTTTCACTTGGTGCTTTGCCACGTTGATTTCTACTTTTAGCAGAGGGTAGTTTTCTACTGTACCTTGACCACCAAACACCGGCTGTGAGCCATCAAGAGCACGGTGAGACCCCGTCATGGAGCCGATGGCCCAGCAGTGGTCATAGTTTCCAATTTTATCGACGCCTGACTCATGTAGAGTACTTAAAACCCGGTCTTGTTGCTCTGGCGTACAGAAGATTTCTAGTTTATACATCTGGTATTTAGACTCCAAAATAGCGGCTCCCGTTAACGAGCGGAGTGGCTATAGACTTTGCCTCAAATGGTTTGTCACAACGGTACTTAAAGGTATCGCCCAACTCTGAAAAACTCTGCTATCGCCAATCTGTCTGCATCAATACCCACAGGCGCTGACGATAATGGATACCAGTGCACGGTCTCGGCTTCTTGGGCTGAAATTTCTCCTGTCCAGCGGTCAACGACATAGTAATGGATTAATTGCAGCTCGCGTGTGGGATGATAAAGCGAACAAAGATGTTGGTAGGATTCAGGGCTCACATTCAACTCTTCGTCCATTTCACGGAACAAGGCTTGGCGTTGGCTTTCACCACCTTCCATATGACCGCCAGGAATGTTCACGATGCCTGCGTCTGTTTCTCTGATCTCGCTGCGTTTTTCGAGTAACACACGGTTATTGTCGATCAACATAAAAGATACGCATTCGTGCACTTTCATCAAATATCCCTATTAGTGTTAACGCCCAACAAAGTCGTCCATACTACACCGACCAAGCGGAGCATTCATCTTTAACCTCAACAGGGACGGAAAGTGGTAACAATCAGCGTTTTTTACGCCTTGTTTAAGCCACCTTTATGCTGGATTGCACGTGACCATCTTTTGACTGCTCGATGTTTTATCGAAACGACGATGACTTGAAACAAACTTACGATGTTTCTCAGCAATCCAAAGGATCAGCTCGTTTGAATCGAGTTTTTCAACCTGATTGGATTTGCTGCGCCCGAAACTAAACCCATTGGTACACAGTTCACTGGCTTTTTTATCGAATAGCTCAGTTAGTTTGTTTGAATCAGGTTTTACCTCTTCGGCATAGTAAACGGCGAGCAAAAGGTATGCCTCTGCAGATGGCAGACTCTTAGTATAAACATCCATTTTTACATCACTCGGCTTCTGAGATGCACAAGCACTCAGAAGAACAATAGACATAATGCTAAAATACCGTTTCATTTACCTCATACTCCTTGTGGTATAACGCTTATAGATAGGGTTAAAGATAGATTCCAGAGCTTCTAAGCTGTGACTTAAGATCCAATAATTTAATCTGAGTCACGAGTAAAATTAACGCATTGCTTAGCGCTGCGAAAACCAACAAACATACTGAAATCATGCCCAGAAATCCGCTGTTTGAAATCAAGATTAAAGAGGCACCAAGAGTAATAAGGCAACTTGAAATTGCCAACGCAGTTTCTCCACTTTCGAGCGAACAATAATCACCATTGGGATTATATCGAATTTTAATTTTCGAGCTCAAACCACCAAATTTGAGCTGGATTGAATGCCCACTTCGGGTGTGTTCAATTCTGTTCATCTTTAGTGTCTCTTCGACGCGATCTAACATGCTGTGGCCTAGGATTATTGAATTTGAAACGAGTCTAAATTCAACAAGTTAGTAAGCTAGTGTTCAGGCTCTATTTTTCGACCTAACTCTCGGAAACATAAGTACATATTAATAGGCACAATCAGCGACATCTGCAAAAACCTAAAAACAGACACATTAATGGTTGACTCTCCCCTATGCAGGAGAGTTTATCGTAGTACCTCATTCAACAGATATTGAGGATAAACACGATGAAAACAGCATTCATTAGCGGCGCAACGTCAGGGATTGGTCTAGAGTTCGCGAAACAACTCTCACAACAAGGCTACGCTCTACTTCTTCACGGCCGCAATCAAGAGGTTTTACAGCGTCTACAACAAGAACTGCCCAACGTACAACTCACCTTACAAGCCGACCTTAGCGACCCAGCACAATTGGAGTGCATGATTGACCAACTCGACCGCCTTAGTCACCACATTGATTTAGCGATCAACAACGCAGGCTTTGGCCTTCATGGTGAGCACTTGTCCCTCAACCAAGCGGACATCCAAGCCATGCTCCACCTCAACATCACAGCAACTACGCGGTTGAGTCACTACTTTGCAACGAGAATGGTTGAACAAAAGTCGGGACACATACTCAATGTGGCGTCGACAGCAGCCTATCAACCCCAACCCTACTTAGCCGCCTACGCTGCCAGTAAGGCCTATGTCGCCAGTTTCACTGAAGCCCTAAAAATGGAGCTTAAATCCTCGAATGTAGTGGTAACGTGCTTATCTCCCGGTCGGACGGACACGGGTTTCTTCAAGTTCGATGGCAGCACGGATCAGGCCTCAGATGAGGGGGTGTTTTCGAAAAAGCACAGAGCGAACCCAGAAGCGGTGGCGAAAATTGGGTTAAAAGCGCTCTTCGCTGAAAAGGGACGGGAAATCCCATTTTGGGACAACAAGCTGTATGTTTTTCTTAACCGCATATTAACTAGAAATAGTGTTCTTAATATGTACTTCAAGGCGATGAAAAGTGCCTAAGTCTAGGCCGAAGGCTCTAGCGACTCGAGCAAACAAGCGTTGTACTGGGCAACGCTTTGTTCTAGTTCAGTTAAACCAGCAAGTTTTAGGCTGATGGTTTTTTGCTGCGTTAATAAAAGCTCCCTTTTCTTGTTGATCTCACTGACCAACAAATCCATCGGCACAAGCCCTTTCTCTGTTTTAGCTTGCGCGATTGCTTTTAACTCACTCAAGCTAAAACCGAGACGTTTCGCAAGTTGGATCATGGCGAGAACGTCGATATAACTGGCGTCATAGACTCGATATTTGTCTTTTCTTAACGGCGTTTTAATCAAACCTATCTCTTCGTAATGACGTATCGCTTTGACACTCACACCTGTTTTTTTCGATAGCTCACCGATATACATATTTAATCCACTCTTAAAAACGATGGATTATTCTTAGTCGATACCACTGCTGTGCAAAGCGATATTTATAAAAAAGCAGAGACAAGCCAACAATTTAACATCTTGCTAGGCTACACCGCCGTGTCGCAGACACATTAGAACGCAAGTCGTTATGGGTGGGTTTGCTCTCAAGTGAAGCGAGAGATGAAATGAATAGGATATTGCACGCAACTGGATACAAAAATGCCTGCAGAGTTGCAGGCATTTATTCAACTATAAACGATACTCTTTGAGTTCACCTTTGTCAGTGATGGTGGCATTAGCGAGCTTGTTGCCATAGATATCTTTAAAACCTATATCGATGGAGTTGCTCGCGTGAACAATTTTCGTAATCAAGATTTCGCCTACATCATTGCTAAGAGTGAGGTAGTAATGCACATTGCGGCTGCAAGGAGTCACTTTTTCTTTAAAGGTTTTACTGATGTAGTACATGGACTCGCTATTTAGCTCTACGCCATGCTTTTTTACGATATCCACTAAGCTGCCAACGATAGTGCCGACTTTTTTCAATTCACCGGTTAAAATCATCATTGCCTCCAATCTATTCTAGAGCCCAATCGCCCATCCAAAACCAAGCATGAATGCACTTGAGCGCCGCGCTTGCTACTGCGATAAGAAATAGACAACTCTGAAATTGTGGCCACAGCAGCGAGAACATTCTGTTTATTCATATTTATATTGATAATTATGTTGTGTCCTCACCAAGCTATCTTGAGAGCATTTACCGAAAAAGTAATTTAAAGTTGCATTTTTACTCGGTATTTTCGAAGTGTTTACTCTAAATGATTAAATATCTTTAATTTTCAACCAGTAAGAAGGCCTCTTCTACTCCATTTATGGGGTAACCCCGTGAGCAAGCGAATTTAAATAACTCACTTACCATGATCTAAGTCAGACCTACAATTATTACTCTCATCGAAATAAAGTCTTTATATTCAATGATTAGAAGAAACAAGGCTAAGATTCGTTAAATCAAACTTGGGCTAGAAAGGTTATCGGAAAGAGGCAAAAAGTGCCGCTTAACAGACTTTGGTGAACTCAGCTGTTTAGGAAGCGGTTGAAATGGTACCACCCGCAATTTGAGGCGCGACGCATTGATGTGAATAGATTGAATAAGCCCCTCTGCCGCGTTAGTCGAAGCAGAGGGGCTATCTGTGTAATCTAGACTCAGTCATTTTAGAGGATTTGCTAGGCAACCTTAGTGGCGTTCGCTGGCTTGCTATCAAAAAATACACCGTGCAAGGCACAAATTGAGGATTGGTACTGGTTGTCATCAACAACAAACTGGACATTGACATTGCGCATTGATGAATGAACCGCGATCGGAGTAATGTCCCTGTCCATCAAAGCCAGTACGCCTTTTGCCAGTGCTTCATTCGTATCAAACTGCGAACCAATCGCAGAGATCAAGGCAACCATTCGGCCTTTGATGTTGGCCTGCGGGAATCGCTTCTCCGTCTTGTAGAGCACTTTATTTAACGCATCGGTACTGCCCGTTAAGTAGTAAGTCATGGAGTTGGCATTCATCTCTTTTCCGACTAACCGAACGCGAGTATCTGTGATGATTTCCATCAAGTCATAGCTGACATTGTCCACACACCCGACCATCGCTTGGTCAAACAAATGCAGCGCGAATACTTTCTCTTTCCCCGCGATGATCTCCACTTTATCCATCGTTGGACGAAATTCCCCCGAGATCAGGGTGCCAGGATGAAGAGGTTCGAACGTGTTTTTGATTTGTAACTCAATGCCGCTTTCTCTCAGCCCCGCTGCTGCGTTCGGATGAATGGCTTCCATACCAAGGTTGGCAAGTTGATCTGCAACGTCGTAGTTTGTTTCTCCCAGAGGAAGCACTTCCTCAGACCCAACCACACGAGGATCCGCCGAACTGAGGTGGTACTCTTTGTGAATGATGGCTAAGTCGGCACACGTTAGCGACGCAATTCGGCTAAATGTCATTTCACTGTAGCCACGGTCATAGGTCGACATCAGTCCTTCTTTACACGACGCGTATCCGGTCACGATCGGCAGTTCTTTGGTTGTGTCGATATCAGCAAAGGCTTTGAGAATGCATTCGTCCAAACTTGCTGGCACCTGAGTATCCCAACCGGATAAGTCGACAAATCGCGCATTGTAGCCCATGTTTTTCAGCTTTAGCGCTGTGTTGTAGGCACTGTGCGCTTCACCAATGGAAGAGAGAAATTCTCGAACCTGAGGAAGATAGTGACGAAGTGAAAACTGCCCATACTGGCAGGTCTCTAATATATTCGAAATACACACTTTCGCTTCTGAAATCCGAGAGCGAATAAACTTATCCGCTCGCATGCGGTTCATTGGATCCGCAAAAATATTCTCGTTGGCGAGTAACATTCGCTGCTCAACGTAATCTAGTGCCTGTTGCCAGCTGTCATCTCGCTTGGCAACCAATTGATAGACGCCGGGTTTACTGGTTTTTTTGCATTCGAGTAAGGCATCCGTAATACCTGCGTAAGCCGATACGACAAACACTCGGTTGTACATTTCCTCTTCGCTATCTTTGATCAAAATATTATCTAGAACAGCATCGAATGCGGTCATGGAAGTACCGCCGATTTTCTCTACGGTATAAATCATGTTAAAGCCTTTTGTTTGATTTTGAATTGGGTAGGTGGCTAGACGAACTCGCCTAGCCAGAGAACGTTTTTCTAATCGATAAGTGGGTACACACCATTTTCATCGTGCGTTTCTTTACCGGTGATTGGTGGGTTGAACACACATGCCATCACCATCTCTTTACCCTCATAGGCACGAAGATAGTGCTCATCATGCTTATCTAAAATATAGAGCGTTCCCGGTTTGATTGGATAAGTCTTACCACCCACCACTTCAATTTCGCCCTCACCACTCATGCAGTAAACAGACTCCAAGTGGTTTTGATAGTGAATGTGTGTCTCGGTGTTTTCAAAAATAGTGGTGATATGAAATGAAAAGCCCATGTTGTCATCTTTCAACAACATACGAACACTCTCCCACGTTTCAGACGCAACTCTGCGTTCACTGTCTCGACACTCATCTAATGTACGTACAATCATCTTGCTTCCCCTAGTTACGACGCTTTTTTAAATTGTTGTTCAACGACAGATTCAACCGCGTTTTTAAAGATATCTAGCCCTTGTTGCAGCTCAGATTCTGTGATGGTTAGCGGCGCAAAGAACTTCACTACTTCATCGTTGGGGCCCGCAGTTTCAATAACTAAGCCGTTATCGAAACAGTTCTTGACGATGTCGCTAGCCAACTCACCACTGCGACATTCAATCCCCATCATCATCCCGCGGCCTTTGCGAGTGACGAACATCTCTGGGTAACGGAGCAACGTAGACTCAATCACCTCCGAAACCAGCAGTGAACAGTTCGAAATATGCTCCTCGAACGGAGCACTGTCGGCCCAATACGCCTCAATCGCTTTAGTCGCCGTGACAAACGCATGGTTGTTGCCTCGGAAGGTGCCGTTGTGTTCTCCAGGATTCCAAATATCTAGCTCAGGTTTCATCAGAACAAGCGCCATCGGCGATCCATAACCGCCAATGGATTTCGATAGTGTCACCATATCCGGTTTGATGCCTGAAGATTCAAAACTAAAGAAGGTGCCAGTGCGCCCGCAGCCCGCTTGAATATCATCCACAATCAGTAAAATATCGTGCTTCGAACAAAGCTTGCTCAGTCTCTTTAACCACTCGTCAGAGGCGACATTCAAGCCACCTTCGCCTTGCACTGTTTCAACCAGTACGGCAGCAGGTTTGTCGATCCCCGCAGAATTGTCATTCAACATGGTTTCAAATAGTTTCAGCCCATCAATGTCGGCGTAACCCTCAAACGGAATGCGCGTTACATCGTTTAAACTTGTTCCTGCGCCTTGGCGATGGTGCTGGTTTCCTGTTGCGGCAAGGGCTCCCGCGGTGCACCCGTGAAAACCGTTAGTAAAGGCAACAATTGAGCTGCGACCTTTGGCTTTTCTCGCCAGTTTGAGCGCGGCTTCTACCGCATTGGTTCCGGTAGGGCCTGTAAACTGGACTTTATAGTTCAGATCTCGTGGCTGAAATACATGCTTGTACAGCGCTTTCAAGAAGTCCGCTTTCGCAGCAGAATGCATGTCTAACCCGTGCGTAATACCGTCAGACTCAATGTAGTTGAGCAACGCCTGTTTAAAAATCGGGTTGTTATGGCCGTAGTTAAGAGACCCAGCACCAGCAAGAAAGTCCAGGTACTTTTCACCTGATTCCGTCTCTAGCCAGCACCCTTTTGCTTTAGTGAATACGACTGGGAAGCTGTTGCAGTAAGAACGTACTTGTGATTCTTGTTTGTCAAAAATATCCATGATTAGACCGTTTATCTATCCTGTGGTTTGAGTGGGTTTTAGCGGGATACGATACAAATACTCCGTATCGTGCTTCCCTTTGAAGTGTGTTGTTTGGTCGAGAAATGTTGAAACACTGCCTTGCTGACCATTTTCTTTATCGATCTTTTTAAACAGCGCCCAAGAGGCACCATTTTCTTGCGTAATCGTGGTTTCAATGGCCGCTATATTTCGCAAAGCCTTTCTCGCGAACAGCGACTTAAGCATCTGATAAGCCAATCCTTTCCCGCGATGATTGGGAGAAACCGCCACCTGCCAAATAAATAGCGTAGTGGGATCGTCAGGCTTGAGGTATCCAGAAACAAAACCTGACACTTCACCATCACAACGGGCAAGCAAACAAGTTTGGCTAAAGTGCGTTGATTGCAAAAAATTGCAGTAGGAAGAATTGGTGTCGAGTGGTGGACACTGGGCGATCAAGTTAAAAATTTCGTCGCCATCCTCTGCGGTTGGCTCTTCAAATGAACCATGAGAATGGGCTTGCTCATCAATTTCAGGGTAAGCAACCCAAGGTGCTGATACGATCATAGGAATATGCATTTACTTCGAACTCTAAACAAACTTACTATTTATTATCACGCAGAAAATGCCCCAAAAGGCAAGTTTGACCTCAAAAAAGCCCAATTAATGTGATAAATGTCACACGAAAGACCAAACCAACCAAACTACCATTAATTCGACATCTAATATTTTGAGTAATAACTTTTAAAATCCAACCAAGTTAAACAGAACTAGAAATACGAACACTCGAATAAAATCTTATCTCTTACCAACAACCAAGAGACACTTAGAAAAACCTAAACTAAATCATTAAAAATAAACCATTTAAACAAGGTTAGATTCACAAGGTAGAGGTTTAATTGTGTACAAACCTTACTATTCTTCGATCAAAAACCTCTCCAATCCATTTGAAATAGATTTCTTTTTTATTTAGAGTACAAAGCAAAAATTAGGGTAAGTATCAGAAAAAGGACAATGACATGGCTCCCATACCGGACGATAAAGAGCTCTCTGGGGAGTTTGGAGAAGAGACCTAACGCGCAGGTTCTGCACTAGCCATTTTCGATAAGCGCCCCTTTGTAGTTTGCCCCAAACATACATAGACTTAAGCTACTCTACCTCCACGTTGTATTGACAAGCCAATGACCCGACTCTCTAGCACAGCTCTTGCAATAAGCCTGATTCTTTCTGCCAATGCTGCCTTTGCCCAAACTGCTGATATGCTGATCTCAAATGCAAAGATCTATCAGCATCCGGATGCCGACACCCTTGTGATTGCGCAAGGGAGCATTGTTCATATTGGTACCAAACATTCAGCCGCTGTCTATAAAACGTCGACCACTCACATGATTGATGCTGAGCAAGCGTTTTTGATGCCAGGGTTTATCGACAATCACAATCACGTATTTGAAGCCGCCTCTGAAGCTGGCGGACAGTGCGAGTTGAGCATGAGTGCCTCTTTGCAAGAGCAACGCCCTTATCTCGAAGCATGTAAAGCTCAGCACACTGGAGAGGGTTGGCTGATGGGCTACGGATTCTCATTAGAGGCGATTCTAGGTGAGCACAACCACGACACCCCACTAGACGTCATTGATTCTGTCTTCCCAAATCAACCTGTCATCCTGATGGAGCAAACCTCGCACTCTATGTGGGTTAATTCTGCGGCGCTTGCCGAAGCGGGTATCACGTCGTCAACGCCAGATCCACAGGGAGGAAGAATACTCAAAGATGAGTACAGCCAAAAACCAAACGGCATCTTATTAGATAACGCAGGCGATCAAGTGATGGAGATAGCGTGGAATGCGTTGGAAAATCAGTTTGAGCAAAGCTATCAGGGATTAATGAATGGCCTGGAAGAAGCGGCGTCTCACGGCATTACCACCATTGGGGACGGGCGTCTATATTGGAAACGAGGCTGGTTTGATGTCTGGAAACAAGCAGAAAAAGAACAAGATTTAACCGCCAGAGTCTCATTACGTCCATGGATATATCCGGCAGATCCTGTGAAACCGCAACTTGATTTCCTTAAACGAGTCCACTCTAACGATACCTCGCGTCGACTGCTGGTCAATCAGGTAAAAATGTACAGCGATGGCATCTTCATTAATGGCACCGCCAAGACTCTCGCGCCCTATTTAGACACTTACTTACCCAATGATCCGTACGGCATTAATTACATTCCACCAAAACAGATGAAAACGTGGCTCAATGAGCTAGATCGAATCGGATATGGCGCTCACATTCATGCCATTGGCGATGGGGCGATCCGCGAATCATTGGATGCCATCGCCAGCGTTCGCTCCCAATCCCCTCATCGCCTTTACACACTGACTCATGTAGAACTGGTCAACGCCAATGACAGATCCCGCTTTAAGACACTTGATGTAACCGCGGATTTTCAGGTGGGATCGGATTACGTCGCCTACCACGATCACCAATGGGCGCAGGCGTTTTTGGGGGCGACACGGGCACGAGCGCTAATGAACCTAAGAGCCCTGTTTAACGCAGGTGCTAACGTGACATTAAGCAGCGATTGGAACGTGCACGATATCAACCCTCTCGTTGGTATCGCCAATAGTGTAAAAATGGGAGAGACCGGGCTGCCATCCGTCGATGCGGCGATAAAGGCTTACACCATAAACGCAGCGAAAAGCTTGGGAATCAGTGATATCACTGGCTCCATCACAATCGGCAAATCCGCCGATTTGGTCCTAATCGATGATGACATCACACAATTAATGCCCAATGATATCTCGAAAGCCACCGTGTTAATGACCATGCTGCAAGGTGAGATTGTCTATAAGGCTCAGTAAACACTCGACTCTATGCCGCAATCTGAGCGAGTTGACTTTCAGATGGTGGACATAGAGTCATTATGATTAATGAAGAGTTGGTAAGTATCGCTGTACAAATGTCACGACATGAGGCACATACTTTTCGGTATCGAAAACTGGCGCACTATGACCAACCCCCTCTTCAATCCACAGCTGATTCTCGACGCCAAACGCGTCCAACTTAGCTTTTAGCTGCTCACTCTGTGCTAGAGGCACGCGCTTATCTAGTGTGCCGTGAAGCTGAATGAATGGTGGCGTTTTTTCATTAACGTACGTCGTCGTCGATGCCTGTTTCGCAATTTCTGGGATCACGCTAGGCGTATTACCCAGGAAACGAGATACCGAGGATTTGTCACTAACCGCTTTCCCTCCTTTGTAACCCAACGCCAGTAAATCCGTTGGTCCAAAGAAACTCACGACTGCGCTAACCTGATATCTCGGTTGGCGATAAAGCGAGAGGTTGTCTTGTGAGTTTGTCACACCAATCAAGCCCGCCAAATGCCCACCAGCCGAGCGCCCCATCATCACCACATTATCTGCAGCCACATTAAACAGCTCGGCGTGATCATGAAGGTAGTTTAGGGCATCGTTGATATCCACAATGGCAGCCGGAAAGGTCGCTTCTCCACTTAACCGGTAGTCGATAGACGCCAACGCATAACCTTTTTGCATCATAGAGCGTAAAAGTAATGGATTCTTTGTCGGAATCGCGTCTTTACTGCCTCGTTTCCAAGCGCCACCGTGAACCCAAACTAGCAGTGGATAGGGTTGCTCTGCCATTTGCTTCGGTTTGTACAGGTCGAGCATAAGCGTACGACCATCAAGAGTCTTATAGACAATGTCTTTGGTGACTTCGAACTCATCACTTGCATGGGTGCTACTCATACCCAGCAATGATATGGCGAAGAGCGCGACTGCTCGATTCCAGCGTTTTAACTTCGACATTAGAATGACGCCTCTGCTGCAATCCAGTAACGACGACCATCCTCAACATAGCCGTATTCATCGTAGGTTGTTTCTACATCAAAGACGTTATAGACGCCTGCCATTAGCTTAAGTTGTTGATGGACCTGCCAGTTTCCGCCGAAGTCGACATAGGTGATCGAGGGTGCAGAAACATTGCGCGAATCAACAGTAACAGGCTCCGACTCTTCACTGCGATAGGATGCACGTAACCAAGCATTGACGTCTTCGCGAACTACCCAATCTGAATTAATCGCTACAAGGTGTTTCGGCGCTTGCGCTAAAGGTTGCCCTTTGTCATCGCCAGACAACTTTTCACTGTAGGTATAGGTGTAAGTTGCTCCTAGACTAACCGTCTCAGTAATGGCTTTTTGAATCGAGCTTTCCGCACCATAAGTTTTCGCGTCTTCAATGTTTACATACGTAGAGTCACATGCGCGTCCAGAGCAGTTTGGATCCAGCTTCACCTTGTCAATTTTGTCTTTAAACTCATTGTAAAACACCGTCAAACTAGAGTTGAGCTCATTGATACCCGTGTAGTAGAGGCCCAACTCGGTGTTCACCGAAGACTCTGGTTTAAGGTCTGCGTTGCCGTAGATCTCGCATCGACCATTGCAACTCTCTTGCACCCACTCCTCTTCCATTTCCGTGAGACTCGGTGAGCGGTAGCCCGTTGACACTCCACCTTTCATTGTCCAGTCTGAACTCAAGCTCCAAACACCGTAAATACGTGGGCTCAAGTGAGAGTTGAATTGCTCATTGTCGTCATATCGTAAGCCGAGTGTCAGAGCAAAATCGTCGGCCAGATACCACTCATCTTCCGCAAAAAGAGACCACTGAGTATTATTGAAAACGAAATCGCCATTATCGAGCTCTTCACTCTGATACGCTGCACCAAACGATACGTAATGCATGCCTAACGCTTTCGACCATTGTGTATTTGCGTTGATATTGTGTACGGCTAAATCGCGTCCAACATTCTCCACCTTCTCGCTACTCACGTAAGACGAACCCGTGATGGATTCATAATTTGCGTCATGGGATAAGCCCAAAGATCGGCGGTTATTGGTCGTCTCGGAGCTCTTAGTGCGTGTTTTGCCTTCGGTATTAACACGCTCTTGATCGTGGTATGTGTAATCGAGGGTAATAGTATCAGTCTCTGTCGGCGTTAGATAAACAGACGCACGATAGTTTTCTAGCGTTTTTCCGCCATTAGCATAAAGAATCTCATCTTCAATTCGCTCTTGGTACATGCCTGAGATGGCCGCGCTGAGCAAACCATCGATCAGAGGCCCAGCCAAATAGACTTCACCTTGATAGAAATGACCAGACTCGTCATTTTCTTGTAACGTGGCTTCCGCACGAACACTGCCTGTCCAACTTGGGAAATCCTTGCGCGTAATGATATTTATGACGCCGCCTATCGCATCAGAGCCGTACAATGTCGACATTGGTCCGCGAACCACTTCTATACGCTCAATCGCATTTAATGGTGGCAGCCAATCTTGCTCAAAGCCACCACCACTGCTCACTTGTGTCTCTCGGCCAGATTGCTTGCGACCATCCACCAAAATAACTGTGTATTCAGACGGCATACCACGCAATGAAATCTCTTGACGCGATCCTCCTCCCGTAACAACAACACCTGGAATGTCCTTCATAGCATCGGTGAGATCTTTATATGAACGTGTTTCAAGTTGCGCTCGGTCAATGACATTGATCGATGCGGGAGCCTCGAGTGTCGACTGTTCATAGCCAGAGGCGGTAACCACAACGGTTTCCATAGTGGTTGTATCGTTATCTGATGGAGATTGTGCAGAAGAAGCAAAAGGGGTCACAGCCGTGAAACTCAGCGCAGCATAGACGACTGAATTCACGTTTAAAGGAGGATTCTTGAGCATGGTGATAGTTAACTTACTTGCAATTGATAATTGTTATCAATTAGATGTTAATTACCCCACAGTTTCAATCAATAACGTATTCACAATGTAAAATCTCGCTATGCAGGATCTGAAACGTTGTCAGAAAATTTGTACCCAGTTAGGCAGACAGCGCTTCTTCGTCAAACAATTCATTGATCAATTCACGCACCCAGACACATAGGATCATCATGAAAACGCTTGTGCCAGTATAGATAAACCTGTGAAAAATCCAGACGCAATGGCTCTGGCACCTCTCGCGTAATCAAACGTTCATCTTGGCACGCCGCTTCTGCGAACGGAGTGGGTAAATGGAAGATAATGTCTGTTTCCGCAGCAATGCTTGGCGCCGAAGTAAAGTTGGTAAGCTGCACTGGTGCCGACAAACGCTGCTTTTTGTTTGCAAGCCCAAGCTCAATGAACTTATGTTCGAAAGAGAGGGTTTTCTCTCCCTGTAATGAGATCTGCCCAAAATGGCAATTGCACAGTTTTTCCGCTGTCAGCTCTTGCTCTGCCAAAGGGTGATTGCGGCTCATCAATAGGCGAAAGTCTCTCTTAGCTATCGCCTTTCGATAGAGCGTATTTTCCGACGTAGGTGGCTGGTGAGAAGAAAGTGAAAAATGAACATCACCCGATACAAGATCCTCAAAATGACGCTTTGGTGTGGTATCAATACTGACGACAAGATTCGGCGCCCGTTCACGTATGGCCGCCACAAGCCTAGGCATAATCGTATTGATTTGTGGTTGAAGGCCGTAAAAACGAAGGGTTCCTTCCACTTTACTCGGCTCGAAAAAGTTAGTGTTAGAAAGTTTTTCTAAGCTAATGATTAACGAAGATATATCCTTTTTGATGACTTCCGCTTTGGAAGTCAACTCATAGCCAAAACTGCTCCGAACCAAGAGCTCATCATCGAAAAAGACCCGCATTTTTTGCAATGCTCGACTGACTGAAGATTGACTGGTATTCAACAACAACGCCGTGTTAGATACATGTTTTTCTTCGAGTAAGTATTTCAAAATATAGAGGGATGTAACATCGACTTGAGGGATTTGCATACGCTGCTCTTGCTTCCAAAATGGGGTCACTGCTTAGCCAAACACTCGGCTCACTATTCACTTTATCAATAAATAGTTTGCAGAGATAGCGCTGCTAATTCCGGCCACTTTGCAATGACTCGCTTTCCACATATGTAAAGTCTCACTTGTGATACGCAACAAAAAAGCCAGTATGACTAGCATACTGACTCTTGGAACTGCTTAAACATACGTTAAGCTGATTTGTGATTATATTGAGCTTTACTTACCACCAATGCTCAAACGTGCAAAGCGAACGTCTGGCGAGAAGAAAGTGCGGCTATCGTTAATTAGCTGAGTATCACCCACAGCCTCAACTTCTTGCAGCATCTTGTAGAAGTTACCCGCTACCGTGATCCCACGAACTGGTTGAACGCGCTCACCATCGCGACACAAGAAGCCACTCGCACCAAATGAGAAATCACCACTCACTGCATCCGCGCCAGAATGGACACCTTGAAGTTCTACTAACTCTAGGTACTCACCCGCTTTTACTTCTGACGCACTGCTGTTACCCGTCGCAATCACTTTGTGATTCGCTGATACGTCTAGGCTCGATTTTGCACCGCGAGCGGCACTTGCTGTCGAGACTGCGCCCAAGTAACTTGCGGTCTGGCTGTTGTGTAGCAAGGTTTTCAACTCACCATTAGCAATCATGACATTATCTTGAGTAGCGAAGCCTTCACTATCAAAACTCGCTATTGCCATACCATTTGGCATGTAAGCCGTATCAGTAAAGGTAATTAAATCACTCGCAACACGTTGACCAAGCTTGTCACCCAGTGGCGTAATGCCTTTCATCGCGCTTACGCCAGAGAAAGCACTGCCGAAAGCACCGAATAAACTTGCTAGCGCATTGATATGGAAAATAGCAGGGTAGTTACCTGTCGCAACCGGAGCGCCTTCCAGAAGATCACGAGCAAGGTTGTAGCCACCTTCTATACAGTAAGCTGGATTCAACTCATCAAAACGGCGACCAAGTGACATTCTCCCCGCCATTGACTGTTTGCCGTCTTTTTCAAACAAGGTATACGCGTAACAAGTGAACGAGCGCTCGAAGTGTTGACACAATGTGCCTTGAGTATTGGCAATGATCAGTTGTGTTTCGCCATCGCTGTAACCATTGTAAGGTGCGCTAGAAGCGTGAGGTAGAGCGACTACGCCTTGCTCAAGTGCGAGAGACAGCTCAATTTTTTCATCAACAGAAGTCGTATCTTCTTGTGAAATCTCAGCAACATCAGTCGCAATTTGGCTGTTCACGCAACTAATTGTCTGATGTTCGTCTTGCTTGGAAAAGCGAGCGCTTTGCAGTGCATTAGTCAGCATCAAGTCTAAGCTTGGTTGCTCTAACGACTCAGAATAGCTTGTCGCAACACGCGCATCTTTCACAACACGAACACCCAGAACTTGGCTTGAGCTTACTTTGTACTCATCCAGCTTTCCTTGGTTCGCTTTCAAAGAAAAGCTGCTGTTGCGGTTTACAATGACGTCCGCTTCTGCACCTTGGCGTTTTGCTTCTGATAGGACGTAATCAACCGCATTAAGAAGTTGTTGTTCTTGGCTCATTAGTTACCGCCTCCTACCAGAATGTTATCGACTTTCAGCGTTGGCTGACCGACTGTTGTTGGCACTGAACCACTTACGGAACCACACATGCCCGGCGCAAGTGCCATGTCTTTGCCGACCATGCTGATTTCTTTCAACACTTTTGGACCCGTGCTGATCAGCGTTGCTGTTTTCAGAGGCTTGGTGATTTTGCCATTTTCAATGAGGTAAGCTTCACGAACGGCAAAGTTGAACTCGCCCGTGCCCGGTTGAACCGAACCGCCGCCCATCTTCTTCGCAAAGATGCCTCGTTCGATACCTGCCAGCATGTCATCAAGTGAATGCTCGCCTTCTTCGATAAAGGTGTTACGCATACGCGAGGTTGGTGCGAACTTGTAGTTTTGACGACGACCAGATCCCGTTGGCTCGTAACCAGTCTTCATGCCACCCATTTTATCGACCATAAAGCTGGTTAACTTACCGTCTTTGATCAATTGAGTGCGCTGAGTCTTCATACCTTCGTCATCAACATGAATCGAGCCCCATTCGTTGGTCATGGTGCCATCATCGACCGCATTCACAGCGGTGTGAGCAATCATTTCGCCCATCTTGTCGTGGAAGACTGATGCTTTCTTCGCAACCGAAGTGGTTTCTAGTAAGTGACCACACGCTTCGTGGAAGATTACGCCGCCAAAACCATTACCAATCACTACTGGCATTTCACCCGATGGGCACGCATCCGCACCAAGTTTTACTAACGCTTGCTGCGCGATAGTTTGACCTAGCTCTTTCGCATCAAGCTGTTCACTGAACTCCCAACCAGCAAGAGCGCCAGGACCTTCCATACCAGAAGACTGCTCATTACCTTTTTGAGCAACGGTATTACCCGCAACTCGGATGTAGTGACGAGTATCGTCAACGTGTAGACCTTCAGAGTTGAAGATAGACACTTGTTGTTCACGCTGAAGCACGCTGCCGATGAACTGGCTGATATGTTCACTCTCTGCACGTGCGGCTTTATCAACTTGCAATAGGAAAGCGATTTTAGAATCTAGATTGGCGTCTTTGCTAAGTGGCATACGGCAATCATGTTGAATTGGGTAGCGATTCAGATTGAGAGAACCTGCTGACACGATTTGCTCACGCTTGTCTTTTGCTGCAAGCAGTGAGGTTACGCGTTTTAGTTCAGCTTCATCGGTGCTGTTGGTGTAACCGTAAAGCACTTTATGACCGAAGAAGAGACGAATACCGATACCAAAATCGATACCCGAGTTCACCTTGTCCACCACGCCAGATGCGATCTGGACGGTGTTGGTCTGATGGTGTTCAACGAATAGCTCAGCGAAATCAGCCCCTAAAAAGAGGGCATGATCGATCACCGCTTTCGCTGTTACAGAATTAAGCATGAAATCTCCTTGCTTGTTGAGCGTCCTAGCCACCGCTTTTTTAAACAATGTGGTGTGAGATTGATGATACAGTCCACATCTTCGACACGGGGTGGCAATGCAGGCGATTTTACCATTTTTTAACGTCTTCGACTCGATGATAAATTGTATGAAACAGTGACCAACAATCCATCCACCAAAGAAATAGCAATAGATTCACTCAACAGTGTCACCGTGGACGTTTTTGCTTGTCTCCTATTGGGGCATCGGCAGTTGTGTCTCAAGCCATTCAATAAACGCCGCATTCTTTGGTCTGTGTTGCTGCCCGTTTAGACAGATCAAATCGTAACCTCGCTCTGCATTTACACGCTCAAAAGGGGCGATGAGTTCACCGTTTTCTAGGCTGCTTTTCACTAAAGATTCACGGGCAATCCCCAACCCCATTCCGTTCTTAGCCGCTGTCATTGCCATATCGGCGTGATTAAACAAGTAAGTTCTGTCCATCACGTTAAGTGTGTTGAGTAGCGGGTTAGATTGTTTGTCCAGCCACATCGCCCATTCTTGATTGGGTTCACTCGCTTCTAGTGATTCAGAACAATGAATAAAAGTCACGCCGGCCAACTGCTCAAGCAATGGCGCTGACTCAGTAAAATGGTCGTTAAAGTATTTGGGGCTACAAACCGGCAACAGCACTTCATCAAATAAACGCTGATGGTAGAAACCGGGATGTTCGCTATCGCTGTAGTAAATCGCGATATCGACGGGCTCATGCTGAAAGTCCAAACGGCTCGCTTTCACCCTCAGTTTAATATTGAGATACGGATACAAACGTTGGAAATCTGGCAACCTTGGCAAAAGCCAACTCTGAGCGAACGTCGGCGCTGCTCCAATATATAACTCACCGCGCAGTTCATTGAACTTGATGTCTTCGAGCTCCGAGAAAATCACCTCGAACGATTGGTTTAACGCATGGAGTAATCGCTCACCCTCTTTGGTCAGTTCTAGCCGTCTCGTCATGCGCACAAACAAACTGAAGCCCAGTTGCTCTTCTAACGATTTGATTCGCTGGCTCACCGCCCCTTGGGTAATGAAAAGCTCTTCCGCTGCTTTGGTAAAGCTAAGAAACTTACCTGCAATCGCAAACGTGTACATATTGGAGAGCATCTGCTGCTTTCTGTCCATCATTCGACCTTCCATAAATTAGCTGTACTAATCCATAGCAAGATTTGTTTGGTTTGTGAAGCCAATAAAGATGCTTTTTAATCAAACTGTCTTATCCATAACGAGAACATCACGATGAAAAAGAATCTTAAAATTACCATCATTGGCGCAGGCTCTAGCTACACTCCAGAGCTGATCGAAGGTTTGATCAAACGCAATCATGAACTGCCAATTGGCGAGTTGTGGTTGGTTGATATTGAAGATGGTGCAGAGAAAGTCAGCATCATTGGCGATTTAACACGTCGTATGTTGGCTAAAAACGACATGTCGCATATTGATGTGCACGTCACCTTGGATCGCAAACCTGCTTTGAAAGACGCAGACTTTGTCTGTTCTCAATTTCGCGCTGGCTGCTTGGAAGGTCGAATCCGTGATGAACGTATCTCACTGAAGTACGGCATGATCGGTCAAGAGACCAATGGCTTAGGCGGCTTTGCCAATGCCTGTCGCACCATTCCTATCGCGCTGGAAATCTGTAAAGAGATGGAAGTGTTATGTCCAGATGCTTGGTTGCTAAACTTTACCAACCCATCAGGCATGGTGACAGAAGCGATTCTCAAACACACCAAAGTGAAAGCAGTCGGTTTATGTAACGTGCCAGTGATCATGCAAAAAGGCATCGCCCAAATGCTCGGTGCTAACGAGCAAGAGTTCGTATTGCAAGTTGCGGGTTTGAACCACTTCATCTGGGCACGCCAGATCCTGCACGAAGGTCGCGACAAACTGCAAGAAGTGGTCGAAGAGATCCTATCTGGCAACGATCCTTTAGTACCGCAAAACATTCCTCCATTCGTCTGGCCACAAGAGTTGCTGCGTAATATGGGGATGATCCCTTGTGCTTACCTACGCTATTACTACACCAGCGAAGACATCATGACCCAAGAGATTGAAGAAGCGAATGGCGAAGGCACACGCGGTGAAGTGGTCAAAGCCATGGAGAAACGACTGTTCGATATCTACCGCAATCCAGAGCTCAGCGAGAAACCAAAAGAGCTCGAAAAGCGTGGTGGTCAATACTATTCCGAAGCGGCCTGCGAGCTGATGAGCTCTATCTACAACGATAAACGCACCATCATGCACGTAAACACCCGTAACAACGGTGCCGTTGCAGGTTTACCTGACGATTGCGCGGTAGAAGTCAGCTGCATGATCACAAAATCGGGACCTGTGGCTTTAAACGTCGCGCCATTCCCAAGTGACACACTACGCTTGATTCAATTGATGAAAGACTTTGAATCACTCACGGTAGAAGCGGCTGTCACAGGCGATCGCAATGCCGCGCATCGAGCATTGATTTTGAACCCGCTCGTGACCACTGGGACGATTCTAGAAAAGGCTCTAGAAGAGACAATTGAAGCCAACCTCGACTACATGCCACAGTTCCGTTAATCCTAACGAAAAAGGGATGGTGGATGCCATCCCTTTACAAGACTCACGCTTAAACCGGCTGGCTCAGCATAAACACCACCACTAACGCGAGGCTGCTGCCCATACAGCGGTTTACCCAGACCACCTTTTGTGGTGACTGTATAAAGCGGTTCAATACGGTGCCAAAGTACGCCCACGCAAACATCCCCAACACACCCGTTCCCACCATCACGCTAATAATGATCACCACCTGAGTCAGGTAATCATTGTTTGGCGAGATAAATTGAGCGAACACCGTCAGCGAGGCAACCCAACTTTTCGGATTAAGAATTTGCACCCAAACGCCAGATAAAAAACCGGACTTTCTCGCATTCGAATCATTGTCGACTTCCATTGTGGCAATCGACCATGCGAGATACAAAAGGTACGCCGCACCAATCCACTTTAACGCCGTGTACAAATCTGGGTAAAGGGTAAACAAACTGACAAGCCCCACACTTGCTCCAACCAACATGATGATCACCCCGACTGCGTTGCCCAATACAAACGGCACAGTCGCAGAAAACCCATATCGGCTCGAAATACCTAACAGCGCGACGTTACCAGCTCCCGGCGTTAAAGAAATAGAAACAGCAAACAACAAAAATGCCGCCAACAATTGAGCACTCATGCACTCTCTCCCAAAAACTAATCAACGAATATGGCAACAGTCTAACGATTTGGGTAGAAATAAAATTGCTATCTGCGCTACGATAAAAGCCAATTTGAGCAGACTATTTCCAAAACAATTATGAAAAAGAAAGAATCCACCAACTTTGAGTTAGATAGTACTGATTTCGCCATTCTCGACCATATTCAGAAAGATGGCCGCATGAGTAATTCCAAACTCGCCGAGACGGTTAACCTAAGTGAAACACCCTGCTGGCGACGCTGGAAAAAGATGGAAGAGGAAGGCTACATTGAGGGTTACGCCGCAAAGCTGAACCGTAAAAAGCTCGGCTTCCAAGTCTCTGGTTTTACGCTAGTAACCCTTGGCAGCCATGAAGTAGAAAACACCGAGCCTTTTGAAGACTTTGTCGCCGATGCAAACTGGATTCTCATGTGTCATTGTATCGCGGGCGGTGCTGACTACATTGTCCAAGTCGTCGCGCATGATCTCGACGAATATTTTGAACGCATAAGCTCGATGAGACGGGTAAAAGGCGTCAGCGCGATTCAATCCAACGTCTCCGTCAAAGAGATAAAAAGCACCTTTCAATTGCCATTGGAGTAGTCTAGGAAGGGCACTAAATCCATTAGCCATTGGCTAAAGAATCAAAGATGCAAAGAGAGCAAGATTAAGGGAGATATTCTGCAAAACATGATAAGAAGGTTCATAAGATATCGTCACTTGCAGTCATCTCCTGTAGGCTCTGTACCCTCAATTCCAGTTCCATCTAACGCTTTACTGTAGTATGCATAATGCTGGCGTCTTAGCTTTGTATTTAAAGTAAATGCAAAGACCATGTCCTGAGCGTCACTAGCATCATCCCAATCAAGATTCAGTTGCACCATGCAGTGAATAACCGGTTCAAACGTCATCACGTGTGCATGTGCAATCTCCGTATCTATTTCCGTTCCCTCTGAGTAGTCGTAGTCAAATACCGTTTGTATATGCCTTGCACTTTGCCGATAGA
>NZ_JWLV01000010.1 GCF_000808535.1 Vibrio sinaloensis | reverse complement strand
TCTGCTGCGGCCTGAGCTAAAACATACGCTTGCCAGTTGGTCGTGCCATCCCCATCGACATCCCCATTGGCGTCCGCCACCAGTGGGTCACTGCCTGAATCGTATTCCCAACGGTCACTGAGGCCATCGTGGTCAGTATCGAAACTACACGGATTACTGATAAAGTATTTTTTGTCTAACAAATACTCCTGTGCATCACTCAATCCATCTCCATCGGTGTCTGATAGATCGCTCGATGTACAGAGTCTATCTTCAATATGGTTAGGCAAGCCGTCGGAATCTGAGTCTAAAGGGGAGATGTTCTGAACGAGACTTGAAATGCGGTTTCCCGCTAGGTCATAAGCAACAACTCGGAACTGAAGTGGAGCTATGTAACTTGATAACTCCAAATTTATAACAGGCTCATCAAGTGATGACTTGAGCAAGTTTAGAGGTTTGACTGCTCCTAGATAAACATCATACAAGACTTCTTTTGGTTCTCCATCTAAACTCCAGCGGAGTTTCACATTAGAATAGTTTTGGGTATTACTGGATTCAAAAGAGAAAGAAGTAGATGTAAGTCCATTCAAAGGAGAGTGGAAATTAGATATATCACTAATAGATCGTACGTTTGCTGAACTATCAACGACAAAGCTAATATGCTTTTCAGGGCTACCTTCGTCAAATAAACCTCGCAATCTACCAAGTTCGTCATATGAAAATGAAACAGCGTGTACATGAAATGAAAAAAACATTACGCACAAGAATATTTTTTTTACTACTAACATGATCTATAGCTACCACAAATAATAAGTGCGCTTACCATATACAACCAAAGTCATTGCAACAATGTAAGAAATTGTAAATATGATTCTTATCACAAACTTTGGCGCTTTAGGTAAAAATTCAAAACAGTCTCATTTGTGAACACCATAACGTTTAATAATTCGCAATTTGATATGCGTAGCTTGCCCATTGTGGAAATGCTCTCAACCCTGCCCAATTCAGAAAGTTCGAACAAGATATTGAGAGAGCGCCGTGGCTTTCCTTTAAGTATCGCTTAGAGGGTTTGTTGCGTAATTCGATGAAACTCAATCAGGTAGGCTATGTTTGTATTAGTGAATCATCGGATCCTTATACCGAAATCTCGTTACAACAAAGTATCCCCTTGCCCAAAAATGATTTCCCCATAGTTTCTTTCGAATATGAGCAAACTTATTAAATAGGCGAATTGCAGACGCCCCTTCAAAGTACCCATTAGCGTTGAAATCGAAACTTTCGGAGGGACGATGACAACTAAATGAACGTGATCAGGCTGAATATTTAACTCCAGTACCTCACAATCCTTCATATTGCAGAGGATGTAGATAGACTTGTACAACTCTTTGGCTACGTTGCCCTTAAGAATTTTGAACCTGTACTTTGGAGTCCAAACTATATGGTATTTACATCGCCAGTAGACGTGTGATGAGCTTCTATAATCTCCCATGTTTATTGTTTCCTCTTACTTGTGGTGAATAATAGTCTTACTTCTAACATGGGCGTGTTTTCGGGCAACAGCCCATAGAAACAATCACCACCGCCAAAGGCGGTGGTTTAGGGATGTCAATAAAAAACCACCAAGAGAAAACCTGATGGTTTTATTCTTAACTGCTTGTTCAGCAGGTTGGTTGCTTTCTTCCTGACCTATTCTTAGCTGCCTATGCGGCAGGACACGTTTACAGTGCGGCTTGGTGTGAAGCTATCGATTTCTTAGCTGCCTATGCGGCAGGACACTAAAGAATATAGCCTCTAACCTTCTGATTCTGCGTGCTTAAAGTTACAATTCACCAAAATACCCTTTTTCTTCTTACTTCTATAAGTCCCTGTTTTTACTCCTCTAAAAAAGAGCTTTAGAAAAAGGGTCAAAAACGTAACTCAGGTACCGTCCCTTTTCTTTTTTGATTGGTAGCTAAGCCATAGCTATTAAAGTTTGCTGCTAAGCGCTCACAAACAAGCTCCTTTTGTGTAAATAAAAAATAACCTTGCCCTGATGAACTGCTTGAGATTGGTATTCGATGAAAGCTATCGATGATACGCTCTTCATTAGTGACTGGTAATGATCTTCCAGCATCAAGTAGTTCGGCTCTCGCCATGCTACGTTTGATTCGACGTCTCTTGGAACCCAGAAAGCTTTTCCCAATCGTTTGGTTACGGGTAAACCTCACCTCTAAAGCATTGTCTGGCACCTCACATACACTGGAGATCTCAAATAAACCTTCATTTACCATCAAAGAAAAATAGGGCTGAAAAGAGAGTCCAATCATCATTTTTTTATCTTCTGCGACAAAGGCTATGGCCTGACCGACCGTGACGTCACTCCAGTCGGGAAAAGTCACGCCTATTTTATTCATCGCTTGTCGATTATTAACCATAAACAGATGCATTTGAGAGATACAACGCCCTGCTAACAGCTCATAGTCGGCTTGAACAGGGGTGTAACGTATACAGAAGTAGTAACGCTTAGTCATATCTATCCCTTACTTCGCTTTGGAACAATTGAATAGGCCGCCTTTGATCAAGACAGACATGATGAAGTGCACTTCATTTGGGATGGTCTGAGAAGCTGTCATTGTCTCAATCCAATTCTCTGTATTCCTAACTAATTGGTAAAAGTCATTTCCATGTGACACATGTCGCCTTGCTATAACGTACTCTCGGTCAGCCCCATACTCATTCACTCTTAATGGCTTATCTGCTTCTTCGTGCCACCAATCGTCAATCGATTGCAACGCTGCACCAATTTTTTGACCATGAAATGCAACAGTTTCCTTTCCGTTCAAGAATTCTACGGTAGCTAACTGCTTAGTAGGAACACCATCTTCTCGATCATCCAAGAACTCTTGGCTTGGGTAAACCTCATCTCCCCAACCAACTCCAATTTTAGCTTTGACATCCATATAGAAATATTCGGTTGGGTCAGCCAGAGCTCGCATCAAATAGGCTGTGAGCTTTTCTAGGCATTCTGCTGAAGCATCATCCCAATGACCATACCAAGAAAGCTTTGTTGCGTTTTCTACAATCAAGGTTTGTGAATCACTGGTGGTTACTTCTATCGACAGCTTTCGACACTCTCTGTTGCGCCAAAGCCAACTGCCAAGCAGGATATTCTTCGCGTATCGATGAGCAAGTTCCTGATACCCATTGAGCTCTTGATATGTTTTCGCAAGTAACGAAAGTTTAGAACGCACTTCATCATCACTACAGGTATCTGGAGTTAGAGAGTTGGCTCGAATTCGAAGGGGGAATGCACAATAGATATCATTAACACCAGGTTTTACATAACACTCTTCGATGAACTGAGGATTGGAGTAAGCTAAATCTTGTGGAGCAACATTCTTTTCTACGAACTTGCCCCCTTTATATGCTTCTGCATAACCCCCTTTTGGTGCGCGCAACCTAGTTCTATCAATTTCAAGGGGGCACATCTCACCACTTTTAGATACATAGTAGAAATATGCTTTGCCAGCAGAGAGTGATCGAACATAGTTTAGCTGAGTGCAAAGTTCCATAAACGATTAATCCCTATAGTTTTTTATAAGAATAGTTTCGCGACTGCATTCTATCGACCAAAAGGCATGGTTTAAAAAGTGATCTCTTCCACTAAAACGTACTTCTACCGGATTCACTTTCTTAGCAAACCCTATCGCATTCTCTGCATAGGCGTGACAATCGGTTATAGAGTTTAACCGTTTAGTAGGACGTTCTAACAAATGGTAGCCAATAGAAACTGGCAAATTATCAGCGTCTTTCGTTATTAAACGCTCCAGTTCATCAAAGCTACTCGGTTGGCTCTCACTTGGGTATAACCATCGCCCGTATGCTGGCAACCCCTTTATGACGTGGAAAAGCTCGCTCCTGCTGGTAAACGTCTTCAGCCATTCAACCTGTGCCGATAACTGTGGTTGGTATAATGCCCCTCCGGCGAAAACAACGGGAAGTGCCGTTTTGAGCGCGGTCTTAAAATCTGAAATGCGGCTATCACTATGAACTCTGATAACTAAGTCTATTTCTAGGTCCGCCAATCGTTCACTACGAATGGTAGGTCGTTTCGCGTTTGAAACCGTTCTAACTATAGCGACCGAGTTAGGCTCGGTAAGCTTGGCGGTCGATTGAATGTTCTCGCTTCGGACATAAAAAGAGAAACTCGAAAACTCAAACAGGGAATCACAATTAACTAGCTTATTAAACTCTCTTTGGTAATGGTGCATGAACCCCCAAACAGCCGTCATAGTGGGTGCACCGCACAAGTAAGGGCTGCTCATTGCGACCGCATCTTGCACTCTCATTGATGACAAATAGATATACTGCTCACCCGTTACCTTATCTTCATTACCAGTAGGTTTACTGATCTGTTCGAGAATCCATACAATTTGGGCTTTGACGACCTGCATAAGCTTAGGGTGATAGGCAAACTTGGCGGCATACTTATTATTTTGAAACACGAGATGTAAGCGGCGATTAAACTCACTGACTAAGGAGCCTAGGTCCGATTCTGGTAGCGCCAAAAAGGCTTGAGCTAAAGTGTCATCATGTTCCAATTGCTGTTGATTAGGGTCAGCATCAACGATATCTCTTAACTCAATTAAAGGAAGCATCCAAAGGGCTATCTGCTTTCGCAATATCTTACTTCTAACCTTACGAGCGCTCTCTCTTTGCTTCTGTGTTTTTGATGGTTCTGATCCAATTAAGTGATTTAACACCTGACAAATTTTAGCGTTAGTTACCTGATAGTCATCAAAGTAGTGGTTACTCTTTTTGCGACTTTCATTTAACGTCCCACCTCTCGCTGGTTTGACGTCTAACGGGTAGTTTAGGACTTTCATATGCCCACCCAAACTGCCACACAAGTTCCCGATACTTGCAGAGTTTGGCAATGACGAAGACACAAACCTGAGCTCACTTTCCTGACTTCGCGATCTCACTTCTAGCTCACTTTGGATGGCATGACTGACCACTGGTGTCACCGAAATATAACCATCCTCCCAAGGAAATCGTAGCTGCTTACTGCAAGAACTGACACTATCGGGAAAATGATTATCAGGGAGGTGCTCTTCAATTGTATGTTTTAAGCGAGCAAGTGACTTAGCACTTAGACCGAATTCTTTGAGCAACTCAATCCAAATAGAGCTTTCTTGCTTGATAAGTGAAAGGATGCATACGGGCTGTGATTGCCAACTAAAAGGATTCAATAACCACAATGTGTGACGATATACAGCAGAGTTATGCGCCCACCCCAAGCGCTGCTCTAATACTCCGCTTGAAATGAATACCTCGGTTGTCGTAAGAGGCTCCGCAATTATCCGCTGATCTTTAACTCGACAGTCTGGAAACTTGAGATTATGAGTGTGGAACCATTTAATTTCATCAAGGGACGCCTCTAGGTTTTCAGCCGCTTTTAAATGCCTTTTAGCTCGAGCAACATCCAACCAATCCAAGCACCTATCTGATTTATGGTTTGAACTGAGATTGAGCAAGATCGTCAACGCTTCTTTTTCACACCCTTCAACACAGACTTCTTCCGTATAGGGCATGAACATCTTCTTTAGCGTAACCTGCTTTACTGCTTCGTCTTCGATTGCCAATAAGTCACTTAATTTCGTCATAATTACCACTCAGGTAGATATACACTTAAACCATCACTTTCAGATCTCATTCGAGTCAACTTTGTTTCGATGACACTTCTTAGAGTAAACGCCGACTCGTGACTCACTATCTTTGTATGCATTCGCGGCCTAATAGTGGCTTTGATCTCACCAAACTCATACAGCCGATACACTTCATCCGTTGTGCAAGAGAGCAATGTAGAAGCTTCTAGAGGGCTGAGCAGTACATCACCGATATTTCCTTTTGCGCTTGAGGGCACTTTTGCCATTAGCTTTGTAAAGTAAGCTAACACTTGTGTCAGTACGATATTGCGACTCAACTGCCGACTCGGCAACTGGCGACAATCTTTAAGCAGAGCACCAAAGGCTTCATTGAAAAATACCTTCTTCCAATCTTTTACTCGAACGAGTTCTGCCTTCTCTTTCAATGTATCGAGGTCTTGCCATAGCGCCGTTGGCCAAGCGCTACAGTATTCAACGAATGACTCAAAACTGAGGTCATCGATATCACCATAACGATTTACATGCCAAAGTAAAAAGCCATAACGCTCAGATAATGTCATTTCCCCCGTTAACAATCCCAAGGGTTTTAAATCATTTCCTGACAACCATCGAGCGACTAATACCTCAGCCTCTGTCGCGTCCTCCACTGGCAAGTTTCGGAGTTCAAAACCACATTCACATTGGTTAATACTCTCGGTACTTTGGTATTCAAGTCTCGACTCACACTCAGGACAGTGATGAACCAGTTTACAGCCATGGTGTTCACAAGCTTGGTGAGAGATAAATTGCCACTGCTGGCGAATGTAGGGAGATTCGCTAATACACAGAGGGCAAATAGGCGTGAAGCGTTTGCGAAGAAAAGCATAAGGGTAATCAACCCCGAATCTATGTACAGCTTTGTATTGCGGAGAAAATTGAGCTTTTGAATGTGATAACGCTAGGCGAAGTACGCCAAAGTTAATGAGCTTTAATTGGTTCTCAAGATGGATGAGAACCCGCACTCGCATTTGGCTTGTGGTTTGAGCGTGGTAGATATTGACTCGGTTGAGCTCTAAGGGGAAAGCACCAGCGATCGCTTCATGCTGATCCATTGTGTCGAACCAGATATCTTCGGAGAAATGAGAAAATCGCTCGTAACCTTGTTCTTGCGAGAAGCGCAACAAGAAGCTTTCGAGCGATTCGTTAGGGTAAAGTTGAATGTCCGTTTTCACATGCCACCACTAAAACTTAGAATATCTAAGTTTTAGTATTGCCGTTAATCCCAATAATTCAAATTCTATGGAGCCAAATTGTGACTAGAAATCAATTCCAGGTTTACCAACTTGGCATTTAGGGCACTTTCTTTGAAATACATCAGTCCCATTGGCGCCGTAAACAACACCGCACCCAGATTCAAGACATTCTAGTTTGTACGAAACTTGGTAATGATCATTACCATTCACAAACCTCGTACCATGATTTTTCTGGTTATTACGGTTTACATAACCAATTACCGTAGTCTTCGTAGTGCCACTTTTAAACAAGTTTAATACCTTCCATTACATCCAACCTGAACCACCACACTTCCAACAGCCACCATTAATACCACCATCACCACGGCAATTACTACAAGTGGTGAAGCCCGTTTTGTAAGTGCTTTGAGTTACTGATTTCTTAATAGACCCTAATCGTAAAATAGGACTTTTCGATGTGTGAGTGACCTTGCCAGCTCCCGTTTTTCTCTTCATTCTAGATTGTGGTCTTGTCTCTTTAATTTGAGTTGGTGACTCCCGCTTTCGAAATGCATCGAATCGTTTTAGCCACTCTTTCGCCTCTTGACTAGATGTAAACTCGCTCAGTTTCACATCTGCCTTCGATGACAAAATCCACTTTCCACCCAGTTCATAAAGGTGAACTTTACTAACTCCTAACAACGACTTATGTACAAATTCAAACGTTATATCACTGAGTTCAGAACGAAGCTTTCTTAGTTCGACTTGATGTTTCTCAGTAACAAAAATTATATGTTTTTTATTAGCTAGCGTGATTTTTAAATCTTTTTGAAAGGATGAACCGAGAGCTTCTAACAATTGAACTTCGTTATCATTTGCATGTTGATACATTGCACGATGGTTTGGACAAAACAGCAGATCGGAAAAACTACTTTTCTTAGCAAGGCTATGAACCGAAGTTTCTTCGAAATAATACTCTCCAGTACCTAATTTAAACGGTAAAGCTGATTGGCAGATCTGGCAGCAAAGTTCATTGGCATCATTTACATACTGATCTACCAAAAACTCTCGTGAAGATGCATATACTTTTTGATCTTCAAGCGCCTCTGTTATCTGAAGTTTTTCGATCTCTTCATTCGGCAGCGCTGATTTAGGCCAAACCCATACAAACTTGTGTTGGAGATAGTATTTCTCTTTCAGCCATGCTAAATCTTGTTCCCATTCACGAATGGCAACAGACATATTATTCTTCTTTCTCTTCGCATTTCGAACAAAAGCAGCTATTGCCTCTGCTAATTTCTTCAGCCTTTCTGAGCTTTTAGGGGCACCCCACTCGGCGACATACTTGCGGCTATCGACAAACGGCAAACGTTTTGAATAAACGTTACTCAATAGCTCTTGCCTCTGTTTAAGCCCCAAGCCATTAATTCCAACGCAATAACCTACCGCAGATAACATACCTACTTTAGGCCAGTTAGATTCAGGCATGCTCTCATCTGCTTCATAAGCGACTGTCGAAGGCCATCGGAACGTTTCTAGCTTAGGAGTCGCCGCAGATGACACTACTGGTTCTACTTTAGTCTTTTCTGATATTTCGAAACTAGACGACGCTTTAACCTCTACTTCTAATTTAGGATTTTGAACCGTTGATTGAATTAAGACATTAGTTAACGCAACAGCTTCAAGTTCTGGTTCATGTATGGGCGTCTCTACAGGGGCTGCCTCTTTTGGCACAGCTACAACTTTATTCGCCTTAACCTGAGCCCATGTAGGCCATGGAGTCACTTGTTTTTTAGAAGCTGGCTGTAAAGCCATTCGGTGTACGATCGGTTGTCTAGTGGTGTCTTGATGTTTCGTTGCGACCTGATTGATATAACTCGACGGTGTGCGTCTAGTTGGCTTTATAATGGCATCACGCCCTCTTTCTTCACGAAGTCGTATTTTCTCTTTTTTCGCTTGTTTCTTAGCTTTTTTCCTTGCCTTCTTCTCTGCTTTTTCCTGCTCACTAATACATGCCTTAGAATTAACTTTCTTATCAGTACTTTCTAAACTTCTCCAAAGCAACTCCAATTGGATTTCTTTGAACTGTTCATTTGTTCTAGCATCATCCAATACTGTGCGAATCTTCTCAACCATCTGCTCTGCATCTGATTTGCTTGAATATTTGTAAACAGAAAAGTCATAAATAAACTGATTTTTTGAGCGAGATGGTGTGGGTAACGAACTCATGGAAGCGAATAACCTCGAAGAAAAAGCATTAAAATCAGAGCACTCTATCAATAAGCATGAGATTGCACATTGCTTTTAATCAATTAATACTTGTAAAAAGGGAGCTAATCGCTCCCTCTACAAATTCAATTTTCTATTCTTTCCGCGGCTATACCATAGCTTTTCATCACATCTAACAGCCTTGGAATGTTGTCACCCCACTGGTTTGAAATGGCAATAAGCTCACCAGAGGTCAAAGTAATTAAATCACATTCTGTTGAATGATAACGGCTCATATGCTTGTCAGCGATTCCCTCAAACAAAGCAACGGCACGAGGCAAGTTATAGTCTTTTAACGCATCCTTGATGACAGATAGGCTTTGAGGATTTTCTTGTTCAATCCAATGTGTCAAAACAGCCAGTGCCAACTTACGTTTGTTATAAACTTGACCATTAAATCGATATTTCGAGTAATCGCGCTGTCCCTTTTTACTGGTGCGTTGCTCTGCCTGTTTCTCGCGGAATTTGACTTGATACGCCTCAACCTCTGGGACGGGAATGATCTGCTCTGCATTAATCAACACATCGTCTTTGTAGCGGTATGGTGTAAGGCGAACACAACTGATATCAATGCCTTTGTCCCGCAACCAAAGGACAGATGTGGTCAGTTCTTTACCAAAATCAGCGGAGGCAAGCACGATACGGACATCGTTCCCAAAGTCATCCAAACTGCTTTCATCTAAGTCGACAAACTCTAGAATGGTTTCACGGGCATTGATTTCTAGCTCCTCTTTAGCGATGTAACGCTCAAAGTACTCACATGCCTTATCAAACGTCATCGTGGAAATCATCGCAGCATAGCGAAGCGCTTGAAGCTCCATGTGTGCACCGATTTCATCGCGTTTCAGCTCAATCACTACCAAGTTAGCGTTGCGGTCAATGGCTAGCAAGTCGATACGCCTACGGCTGTCTTCCCAGTCGGAAAACTCTTCAGAGATCACCAGGCAATCTGGGGCAATGGCGTCGATGCAGCCTTTAAGCGCTTCTTGCAGATCCTGACGCTCTTGCAGCCCTTCGGCGGCAAAAGTAGTTTGGGTTAAAGCGATTAGGTTTTTGTTATATATGTTGTAGAGGCTCATTATTGTGTTTATACCTTTGACATTATTCTATTTTCACTAAACTGGCGACTCACAACTTGGGCACTTAATGCTAATTGAAGACATCGGCATCAAAGATAAATAGGTCCAATACTCGCCATTCTTAATTAATCGTGTATTGCAGGTACCACAGTGGTTATACACGGTAAACTGAGTGCACTCATTGCACCGATACCAACGCTTTTGATGATTTGATCTCATTGAGTTAGTTACATCAGAAACTTTTTCTGAACCGCAAGACACGCAGAAATTTATGGCTTGAGTATCATCAGAATCTGCACGAGATGGCGTATTATCTTCAATGCCATATTGCAAAAACATCCCTAGCATACGTTGGATTTCATCAAGATAGCGTTGTGACTTCATTGGGTTAGCACATACTGCACCATAGTTTGTAGCTTTGCGTTCATGGTATGCAGGCTCCCACTCAAACATGGATAGCTCACCTAAATAACTGTCTTTCGCCCATTCCTGAGGGGATACGACTTTCTCAACCGCATCTACCACGGGGTGAAGAACAAACACGTTATTCTCTTGACCTTCGCTATAATCCTTAACTTTATATAGTTCATGGATAACCCCACCGATCCCACCTCTTTTCTTGAGATAGTCAGCAGAATAGTACTTTGCGTCGACAACTAACCGCTTTGAGATCTGGTAACCACTTTTGGTAATCGCTTCTACATCCAAAACAAAATCAGGGCACTTACCATTAGCTAAGAACGGCTCGTATTGCAGAGTGATAGTTCTTGAAACACTTGGGTTGAAAAACTGAATGCTGATTTGTTCTTCATTGCCTTGAATATTCGCAATCAATTTTCGTTTCCAGTTGTCCTCTGGCTGATATCGGAATGCATGAGTCAGCACTTTGATGATTTGCAGCAAACACCAACGTTCATAAAGTAGTGGCATGTTGACTAGTCCAATCGCCTCGACTTTCTCCAGCGAAAGCAAAATGTCCTCATCGGCCAAGCCAATCTGCTCTTTTAACTTTTTAAAACCCGAGTGAACCGCTTGATAGGCAGGGTTTTGCACAAAAGTCATAGAGTTAGGAAAGGTGCTTTTACTTTTGACTTTGCACTGACGCCATTCTTTTTCTACTTGCTGGAAAGGTTTCAGTTTTGGCTCAAGCGCTTTGTGTACCATTCCCACCTTTTCACGTTCAGTTGCGAAATAACCCAAGCGCTTATTGATGGTAGAACGTTCTTTTTCCTGTTCAGCGAGTTCATCTGTTGTCAGCTTCGCTTGCCAATCCTTTTTACTTAGAGCAATGCCTTTGTCACGCAATTTAATGAAATTTTCTTGCTCTCTTTGAATAGAACGCGACTCTGGTAATACGCAAATTCGTGAGATGTATTCTGGATACAAGACCACCGCTTTTCCCCTTCTTAACGGTAAAGGGATCTTCGCTTCTATCTCATAGTCGCTATAAGATTTAAACAAGCTGGCGTAATGACCTCTAGAACTAAAAATGGTATATCCATCTGGCTCAAACTGTTGCCAGTCATCATTTTGCGATGGTTTGATTTTAGCCCACCACTCATTCTCAGAGCCTGTTGCTTTTTCCAATCTTAGGTAACCTTTTTCAGAGTAACTTCGAGACAGATTAACGTTGATTTTCGCTAACTGTTCCGATAACTCGGCATTGATTACTTCTGTATCAAAGCGCTTTTTAAGTCGTTCTAAGTCTTTAACTACTAGGTCACGGTTGATAATACGATAGTCTTTTAAACTGTCTAAACGCTCATTGAGCTTTTCAATAGCACCAGAAAAACGACTCTTTTTGCTCTCAGCCACCCTAACCAATTGCTTTACAATGCTAAGTGTGCTCGAAACCACATACAGCACATACTGGTTTTCTGGCACGTTGTAACTCGGCTCAGATGCGCGGCTCGTTAAATGCTTACGCGAACCTTTGGTACATATTTCCATAAATGTACGTGGAACAGGGCGTACCTCTTTGACCGGCTTCAATGCTTGAACTTCTTTCAGCTCAACTTTGGGCTTTTTGAGGATGGTTTGTGCATTGCTAAGAATTGATGCGACCAATGACAACGCTTCTTGGTCGATGGCTGCAACCTGTGAATTTTTAGCGTCGCCCGTGATATGACTATTCTCATCGAGTATCAGCTCCCACAGATCCGCTTTAAAATCTGATAGGTAGCGTGAAAGATCCGATTTGGTCTGTTCGGAGATATCAATATCAAGCTTTAGAGTTGAGTTACCAATGACAAACGCGATCTGACCAGCCGTTCGCCGCGCTTCACTTCGCCAAACCCGTTGTTTTGCATCCCAATGAGCGGGCTCAACCCACCACACAGCATTAGAGGCGGGATCGGTTATCGACTCTAACTGCTTTCTATCACCATTAGGCATGGCAATGTAAGGCGGAGACTGATTGCCATACTTAGTCTTAATCGCAAGTTGAGCAAAACGTAGCTCATCGACCTTAGGGTAGATGGTGGTGTGTGCGGAAAAGGCATTGTTCCCCATCTGATCAAGCTTTAGCGAGTACTCCGACTCGCTAACACTGACTAAGGTTTGCTTATCGTGCCATTTGGTCTCGATAAACTTGATAACGAATGGAGCTTCCATGATTACGCCCAGTAGTTCACAACGCCATCATTCGATTCAGCAGTTTTAACCAAACGCTCTACCGATTTGGTGCAAGAAAACTCCGCCGTTATCTCTGCTTGATTACCCAACAGCGACTCAAGGCGAGGTAAGAATACACGGCTAACAAGCTCAGCTTTACTGTAATCGCCTACTTGCTTATCACCATCAAATGTGAATTTTGGTAGCACCTTATGAACGATAAAGTTGTTGATGGCCAGAGACTTATTGTCGTTTACATCGCTAAACAAACTTACGTAGTTAAGCCCTTGTCGAATGGTACGCATACCAAACTCCACGCCAAGCGGGTCAAAGACATCTCGGTTTAAAGTCGTAAATAGCTCGCAGAATTCATTCGAACGTTCAAATTTCGGATAAGGGGTACGCTCACCAAGCTCTTCAATATCAAACACTAGTGGTAAAGTAACGTCGTCTAGCCCGTAAGAGTCAATCTCATCAAAAATAGCATCCCAGTCGGTCAGCAAAGGACTCTTAAACTTCATCACATGCGCGCGGTCAAGAATTTTTGGTGATAGGTAATGCGTCGTTTCGTCGATGTTAATAGCACCAATAATTCTTACGTTCGCTGGAATCGTGATCGACGAAGGCGTGCCGAGAACACCTGCTAACATGCGTCTGATGTCACCGTGGTATTTAATCAGTGAGTCTTTATCGCTAAAGCCAAATGCACGTTTCATCTCTGCGTTTATCTCTTCATCTTGCATAAGCGCAACGAAGTCCGAGATGCCGTTTTTGTTGAATTTTTCTTGCGCGTTAGAAATGATCGAAACAACCCCTTTTAGCTCGGCGAGAACGTGTGCGGCTTCATCATCCGAGTAAAGTTGAATAGTCGGCTGCTCGTTACGTTCTTCAAGCTTAGAAAGAAAGTCTGCAAAGTAATATTCCACTCGGGCAAGGTTCATTTCGTCCAAGCAGATGAAATATGGGATATCAGGGTTTTGCTTAGCTTCGATCAACGCCTCAAGAAATGGTGTCGCCAAATATTTCTTCTCTAACGGGTTGTAATAGCCCAGCAAGTCCTCTGAACTGGTCCAGTTTGGCTTAACAGGGATGATTTTCGATACGCCACCAATCGCTTTAGCAAACGACTGAACTAGGTTAGTTTTGCCTGAACCAGAGTCTCCCGCCAAAATGATAAGATCATTGGTACGGATAAGCGTCAAAAAGTTCTCAATAATATGGCACGGGTAAAGAATATCCCGTTCTTTTAGGTGCGCTTGAATGTATGAAACTGCATCGCTGTAGTTAGAATCAAAAGCTTGCGAAAAAGAGATATGCTCGCCACACTCCTTATTAGACAAGGGACTTCCAACAAAAAAGTCGAAATCTTCCTCATCCAAAAACTCAAAACTCTTGAGGAAGATGGCTTTCTCTTTGATGAAATCTGTTAGTTTCTCGACTTTTCTTGCCATACTTTCCTCTACTCTTCGGCTCTTTTCGATAATGACGTCTAACTCAGCTTTGCTTTCTTGAATCTTCAGATTTAGCCGATGATTATCATCATTTAGTTCTTCATTTCTCTTGATTGAGCTTTCAAGCTCTGTCGTTGATGCTGTGATTTTATCCTGTGTACTTTTGAATGCGTCTGACAACTCCGCCAACTTCTCAGTCATATCCTGTTGTTTTTCTAGTAACGTTGCCTCTAACGCTTCTGTTTCTGAAGCGATTTTGTGTTTAACACGCTTAACTTCTGCGTCATAAATAACTTTGCGTAGGAGTGTTTCATCTTCATTTTGAATTAGGGCTTGCCGGTCTAAGTTAGGTAATGCATCAGGCAAGTAGGTCAAACGCTCAACCGTCTTGTCATTGACAGCTAATAGAAATGGGTTGTTTTTTTTAGCTCTTTGCGGGATGGACGCTAACATTAGCTCACAAGCAACCATGCCTTTAGTGTCATTGCCTAGCACTATTTTTGCTACTGATGGGTTTAAAAACACACCTGATTGCAATTCATAAGAATCAGCCAAAGGGTATTCTATGCTTTGGTTACCATTAAGTGTTTTTGCGTTACGAATGCCAGCCCAGTTCCCTGCCTCGTTAATACCCAGTTCACCCCAGACATCAATTTTATTATTTTCCAAGCCCCAACTATCGTAAAGGCGTTGGTAAAGCTCTTCATCAGAGAGCCCTTTAACCTGCTCAAGGTCGTAGATAACTTGTTCTAAAGCCATGATTTTTTTATTCAAACAATAAAGAGAAAAATAGCAGCGCTAAGGCTGCCATTAATATGTGGTAAGCCCGATACATTCGCAAACTACAACGCCTGCTCAACAATCGCATCAGTCAGCTGAAGTTGGGTTTGTTGGCTAGTGCGAAGACGTTGTTTTAATTGGTCGCAAAGCAAGTTAAGTGCATTAACTTTTGCAACAATACGCATTTGCTCGTTAGTTGGAGGCAGAGGAAATGCAAAGCTTCTAACCTTTTTACCATTTAGAGCTGGTTGAGCACCTCCGTGACCACCTTGTCTATGGGATTCATATTTACTTTGTGCCCACAACCAAACATATTCTGGAATGACAAGCTCTTCATTGAATACAAATGCGGCCACATTCTGATTTGTGCAAGCATCAATCCCAAGCAAAGCCGTTTGACCTCTAGTTTTACCCTGTCCAATAATTGCCATTAACAAACTTCTTTTAGGGATTATCGATGTACTAGAGTTATCAAAGCCTACTTGAGTTATTTTTTCAGCAGTATCTACAATAACGCCATTAGCGACTTCACCGGATGAAACCCAAGGGATATCTCCATTCCAAAACTTAGACTCATGCCTTGATGGAGTGCTCCCCAATCTGATGTCGGCGAAATCTTGAACAACAATTTCTTTCCAACTACTTGGGATAACACCAACGTGACCAATTGGCTCGACGCTGGGATGCTTTTTGATTTTCTTCTCTTTCACCAACTGCGCTTTCTCTTCCGCAATACGCTCTAGCAGCTTTGCAGCAGGTTCATCATTTGGGTCTTGTGGGACAAGCTTACCCATTACCGCCAGTTGCAGGATGGTCTGTTTTAGCTGGTCGATGCTTTCTTCGGTAGTGAACAGGGTATCGAAATGCTCCGCAACTAGTTGCCAGTTTTGCATTAGCTCTTCAGCATTTGCAGAGTTGGTTAGCGTGTCTAACAGCGTTGTCACCAATACCTGATGCGCTTCAATGCTGGCTTCGGTTTGTTGCTCTAGTTGGTCGCATAGGGTCATTAGTTCGTTGACTTTAGCGACGATGCGGTGTTGTTCGGCCAGCGGAGGAGTTGGCATAACAAAACCTCTTAGCTTGCCTAACGATACAAATGGCTGAACACCGCCTGCCGACTGCTTCTTCATGATTTCCGCAGCATACTTCAAAAAATGATTTAGATAGTTTGGTGATGAGTCTTTAGGGTTGTAATACTTGAATAGCCCTACGTTCTTGATACTAAATTCAATCTCAGTATCTACTATCACTGGGTTACCGATGCTACCGATCATAGCAAACAAGATGTCATTCCTATCAACTCTAGAGCGCTCGATCACCTTCATATGATCTTCTTTAGAAATCAGTTTTACTTCTGAAAGATCTAGCTTACCTGAAGATAAGTTCTTACTAGTGACTAATGGATACCCCTCACTAGTTGGCTTAGGACTATCATGAGTACCATCCCGAACATCATATACATCTTCTAAACGAGCATATGCCCAGCTTTTAGGCGCAGAGAAATAAATTTCCTCTTGAGTAATCACTGGTTGTTTACGATTTTTCTTTATCTTTTTGTCTTTGATTAGCTGCGCTTTTTGTGCCGCAATTCGCTCAAGCAACACAGAAGCTGGCTCATCATTCGGATCTTGCGGCACCAACTTACCTCGCACCGCCAGTTCCAAAATCAGCTCACGCAGTTTCTTAACGCCATACAGCTCTAGCTTTTTGCTACTGCCACGCCCTGTCGTTGCTTTAGTTTTTACCGTTGAAGTCCAAGTATCGATATTGTCGGTAATCAACTGATTGATAGGTGTTTGGTCAAGGCTCATCATTCACCCTCACCTACAGATGATTTCAGAGCATCACCAAGAATGCCTTTCAACTTGTTACGCAGCTCAGTAATCTCTTGCTGTTGCTGTTGATAGCTTTCTAGTAATTCTTGCGGGTTATGGCTTACCACTTCTTCTTGATATGGGTTTTTAATATCTAGGTTGAAGTTGCGCTCGATGATCTCTTCAATCGAGACTTTCCATGCGTGCTTGTTCTCAACACGAGAAGCAAACCCGTCTTCTTCGCTGCCCCACCACTCTTGCTCTTGCTGGAACTCTTCAAACTTCATTGGCTTAGTTTTGCTGTAGTTCTTCACGCCCTCTGGGTATGGGTGCTCGTAGAACCACACGTCTTTAGTAGGCTTACCTTTGGTGAAGAACAGAATGTTGGTCTTAATGCCCGTGTACGGGTTAAACACGCCGTTTGGCAAACGAACGATGGTGTGCAAGTTACACTCTTCCGTCAGCATCTTTTTGATTTTGGTTTTAACACCTTCACCAAACAAAGTGCCATCTGGCAATACCACACCCGCACGACCATTGGCAGGGTCTAACACCTCAATAATCAGTTGCAGAAACAAATCCGCCGTTTCACGGGTTTGCATCTCTGCGGGGAAGTTCTTTTCAATACCGTCTTCTTCAGTACCACCAAACGGAGGGTTGGTGGCAATCACGTTGATGTTGCTGTCCCAACTTGAAAGCGGCTTGTTTAGCGTATTGCCGTGTTTGATTTGTACGGGTACTTCAATTCCATGCAGCATCATATTGGTGATACAAAGTAGATGTGGAAGCTGTTTCTTCTCTACACCGTGGATTTGCTTTTGCAGCGTTTGATGGTCAGCCGCCGTTTTCACGTAGTTGTTTTTAACGTGGTCGAATGAACAAGCAAGGAAGCCGCCCGTACCCGTTGCTGGGTCCATAATAGTTTCGCCAAGCTTAGGGTCTAAACGGTCAACAATAAAGCGGGTGACCGCACGGGGGGTGTAGAACTCACCAGCGTTTCCTGCGCTTTGAAGATCTTTGAGGATTTGCTCGTAGATATCACCAAACAAGTGGCGCTCGTTAGAGTCGGTAAAGTCTATTTCATTAAGCTTGTTGATGACTTGGCGTAGCAACGTACCGTTCTTCATGTAGTTGAACGCATCACTGAATGCTTCTTTTACTACAAAGCCACGCGGGTTTTTATCTACCGGCGCCGTCATGTTCTTTAGATGAAAAAACAGGTCATCGTTTACAAATTCCAGCAGTTTTTCGCCCGTAATACCTTCTGCATCTGCTGCCCAATTACGCCACAGATATTTTTCATCAATCGGTGTTTTGTAGTCATCCATTTCCAGCTCTAGCTCTTCTTCCTGAGCATCGAATACTTTTAGGAATAAAAGCCATGACATTTGACCAAGGCGTTGAGCATCACCATCAACACCTGCGTCTTTACGCATAATGTCTTGAATGGATTTAATTACAGAACTGATAGACATGTTTTACTACTTTAGCTAACTGAAAATTGGGGCGAATTATAGCAGAACATCGATCGAAAAAATCGATTTATGTCTATGAATGTAGGCGTATAATCACGCTAGAATTATAGATTCAATAAATACTTATAAATCAATCATGTTAGTTGCTAATGAAAATAGAATGCCCCCATTGCCAAGCCGATAATGACATCGAGTTTGCTGAGAATATCTCTTGTAAAGAGTGCGAGAAGAGTTTTAAAGGCTTTAGCTTTAGTAAGCGAAAATGGATATCAGCAAGTACCACATTGCTTATTGGTGCTTTTGGTGGTTACCAAGTGAATAATACTTTCGATGAAGAACGCTATCCCCTGGAAGTGGAGTACGCGATCATAGATACCTGCGTGAATTCTTCCCAAAATATGGTCGATGTAAGCTGGTATGAAAACAAGCGAGATACTTGTTTATGCGCGATGAGTAAAACTGAAAAAGCCATACCGTATTCGGAATATATAGCTGACAACAAGCCGTTTATCGCAGCATTCATCCACAACTCCAAGGGCTGTTGAGTAAATAGAAGAAAAAGAGGCGCTAGTGCGCCTCTGGGTATATACAGCTATTTGTTTTTAGGGGTATTTCCGCGACCGCCGCCCGACGGTTTGCCCGTCGTGCTTGGGTAATTTGGATTCGGCTTAGCACCACCTTTTGGTGTACTTGAAGCTGGTTTATTCATGATGAACTCCTATTTCCCTTGTTTTTGGTTGTGAGCAGCCGCGCGTTGAGCTCGGCCCGCAAAGTCACCTTTAGGAACTTGCCCACCATTTTGTTTCGCTGCGTGACCTTGAATACGAGCAGCGGCTTCTGGTGTCATTGGTGTTTTTGATTTAGTCATGATTTTATCCTTTAAAATTGATTATTTACGTGTCTTCGCTAAGACAATTGCATATTAACGAACGGACTTGGGACAAATGGGGACAAGAAAAAAACAAACAGAGATACGAGACCTTATTGCGTCTTTGGGATGGAGCATTCGTCAGTTGGCTGATGTGCTATATGAAGAACTTTATTGCGATGATTACGAGGATCTTCAAGATGTAACCCCAGAGGCAGTCTCAAACTTTTATGAGAAGCTAAAGAAACATTTGAAAAGAGAAACGACATCGGAAAAGCGCCTTGATGCGTATCTAAAAGTCATTACTGAACACCCAGACTACCTTTCTTTAAAGCTAAATATGGTGCCTACAAAGTACATAAATCATTCTTGTTTAGACGATGAGTTCACTAAGCTTCTTTCAGAGTTTTCTTCAGAGTTAGATCGAGTGGGTGAGTCAAAATAAAAAGGTCGCTAAATTTAGCGACCTTTACGAAGGGAGTTTATGCGGTTTGTTCAAATGAAGTTTGATAGATTGCCGCTTCTAGTTCATTTACCGCTTCGAGATACTGCGGCTTACCACCAAAGCCTTTCTTGATGATTTCAATCGGTCGACCCATTTCATCAAAAGGTTTTACTTTCAATACATGAATATTTTCAATCTCTTGAACGCCTTCATCCGCGTACTTATCCAGTAGATTATTCAGTACCTGCTGTGCTGTTTCACCGTACTTAGTGAAGTAGTTGCGCTTTTTCACGTTCTCCGCTCGCTCTTTTCGAGTCAATGGCGGTTGGTCATATACAACGTGACAAATCATATCAAATGGGTCCATGTCTTTTCCCACTTCTTGCTCCAGCGCTTCCCATATAATACCGAGCTCAGCAAGTTCATCAATAATGGCTTGCTTACGATCTGCATCATTCCATTTCTTAGTGAAATCATCCATTGACGCAAACTGCGTTGCCATTGCTTTGCGGGTATAGTCTTTAAATGATTCCGTTACCAATTTACCGTCACTGTCATAGTACTGGACACGCTCCGCGACCTTAGTTACCGAAACACCAGACACATAAAACTTGCGCACTTCTTCTTGAATCGGTTCATCTCCACCTTCAGGGGTGTTACCTCCATCCGTTGGGGTATCTGTTGGCGTCGTTGGTTTAGAAATTGTAGTGGGGTCTATATCATCCTCGAAAGACGAGTCATCGGCCCCTTTATCACCTGTACCATCGACAATATCGTTGAGATCATCTGGGTTTTCAAAATCTTCTGGTTTAGTAACTTTTACCCTTTCTGGTGTACCGTCAAAACGTTCATCTGCAAAGAGTTCTGTCGCCTTTTTGAAGTCAAGAATAGAGAACCACAGCTTACCAAATCGGTCATCAATACGCGTGCCCCGACCAATGATCTGCTTGAATTTGGTCATGGATTTGATCGTCGAATCAAGTACAACCAATTTACATGTCTTTGCGTCGACCCCTGTCGTCATCAATTCAGATGTTGTTGCAATCACCGGATATGCTTTTTTCGGGTTAATGAAGTTATCAAGCTGATCTTTGCCGATTTCATCATCCCCTGTAATCTTCATTACGTATTTTTCGTTTTTCGCCATTTGCTCTGGGTTGCAGTTAGCAATGGCACGTCGCATACGCTCTGCATGGTCGACGTCGTTACAAAATACGATGGTTTTCGCCATCGGATCTGTACGTTTTAAATATTTAGTAATGGTTTGAGCAACTAATGCTGTTCGCTCATCTATCACCATTGTTCGGTCGAAATCTTTTTGGTTGTAGATGCGATCAGTGATGGTTTCCCCATGCTTGTCTTTCTGACCTTTGGTTGGACGCCAACCTTGTAAGTCTACATCGAGATCGACACGAACCACTTTATAAGGAGCGAGGAATCCATCTTCGATCCCTTGCTTTAGAGAATAGGTATAAGCAGGCTCACCAAAATATTCAATATTAGAAACTTCGTCTGTTTCTTTTGGCGTAGCAGTCAAACCAATTTGAGTAGCGGAACTAAAATATTCCAGAATTTCTCGCCAAGCACTGTCTTCAGACGCACTACCGCGATGACACTCGTCAACAACAATTAAGTCAAAGAAGTCAGGGCTCACGTTCTTAAAGATTTTCTTTTGCTCTTCCTGCCCCGTCATCGCTTGGTAGAGACCTAGGTGAATTTCAAAAGCAGGATCGATATTGCGGTTTCCAATTTTGGTCATGGCAGTACCAAATGGCTGGAAATCGTTGTTCTTCGTTTGGTCAACTAAGATATTGCGATCTGCCAAAAACAAAATGCGCTTTTTCGCACCGGACTTCCATAAACGCCAAATGATCTGAAATGCTGTGTAGGTTTTCCCCGTCCCCGTCGCCATCACCAGCAACACTCTGTTCTTTCCTTCAGAGACAGCTTCAATGGTTTTGTTAATCGCATTTAATTGGTAGTAACGCGGAGATTTACCGCTTCCATCATCGTAGTAAGCTTGTGTAATTAGCGGCAGTTGCTCATCTGAGTAACCTTTCCATTGGCAGTATTTTTCCCACAACATTTGAGGGGATGGGAAGTCTTCGAGTCTGATTTCTGTTTCTAGTTGCGCAGGGTTCGTTTTGTCATGAAATATAAACCCATCACCATTACTAGCAAACACAAACGGAACATCCAGTAGTGACGCATAATCCAAGCCTTGCTGCATTCCCTTACCAATTTCGTGCTTGTTCGCTTTCGCTTCCACTACAGCAAGCGGCATACTTGGTTTGTGATACAGCACAATATCAGCAGACTTCACTTTCTTACGTGCGGCAATCTGACCACGAACCACAACTTTACCGTCACGCAGTTTTACTTCTTGGCGGATTTGGTTCATGTCATCCCAGCCATTTTCTTTAATAGCGGGAAGAATGAACTTGGAGATGATGTCGGCTTCAGACAGCTGAGACTTGGAGAACTTTTCGACCATACGACTTTGATTCCATACTGAATTGCGACGGATTATATAACAAAGTTCATATGGGTGAAGAATAAGAACGCAACAATAGTATGGTTAATGGGTAATCCGATCACAAATTGTAGGCTTGGGAGATTAAACATAGTCAAAAGCCGCTATCACTCGCTCTCGAAAGGCCCCTAACTTGATACGTTCTGATTCTTCGAAGGCTAAAAAATCACTATTCACACTTTCCAAAAAAGGGCCCGTAGCCCATTCAAGTGGTAGAATATTGTTTGTTCGTGATTCAGAAATAGAACCAGTATCGTCTGAAAGAGAATCTAAACAACATGAAGTTACTGACTTTTCAACGCCAATGAACATACAAGATTCTGGAATGTCTTCTTCTACACGCTCAGCAAACTTGACCAAGCTCTCTTCAGCAAAAGTATACAACCATGCTTCTTGGTTCAGTGAGTCGTTAACTCTCAATATTCTTCCAAGGACCTGCCTGAAATAGAGTTCTGTTTTCACTGAGCTCATATGACAGCAAACCTGCAACCGAGGAATATCCGTACCTTCACTTATCATCCCAACACTGACTATCCACTGAACATTCGAGTGTCGAAAAGATTCAATTTCATTTAGTGGGTTTACGTGGTGATAAGTGACAATGCTTGCTGATTGATTAAACTGCTCGACCAAGCGTTTTTGAATATCTTTCGCGTGCTTGATAGAAGCAGCGACCACTAACCCGCCTGCGTTTGGCGAAAGTTCCCTGATCTGCGCTAGCTTTTTGCAGGCACTGTTCAAGATGTAATGCATCGCTTCTTCATTGTGAATGACGCTTTGATAAGAAATATCAGATTGTTTAAGGCAATCCAAAATGGACGCAAAATGTTGCCTATTGCCTCCAGACGTAATACTCAAATGCTCATTATCGATTAAGACAATTTTCGGTTGGCGACAAACTCCGTCTACAACCGCTTGCTTTAAGCCATACTGGTAATCACAGATAAGCATCCCTTCAGGGGCAGAATATTCTGCCATCACAATTGGCAGTCTGTCTGAACGCCAAGGAGTGCCTGACAATGCCAGCGTGTATCGTGCAAGTCCTTGTATCTTTGAGACTATCTCTATACCCCAAGAGTTTGATCGACCATCTTCTTCAAACGAACAGTGATGAATTTCATCAAATACGACTAAGACTCGATGTTTGCTGATAGTGTTCCAAAAGTTATCGTCAAAAAAACGGATAGATTGGTAAGTATAAGATCCTCCCAGAGAACCTAACCCTCCGTTAAATGAGCACTCTAATTTCCATGCAAACGTTTTTTGCATCCCTTCAGCTACGGACAAAGATGGCGAAAAACAGAGCACTAAGTCAATCATACCTTCTTCAAATAAGCGCCTTGCCACCTCGGCAGCCATAACGGTTTTACCTGCACCAGGAGTCGCTTGGCAGAAGAAATGCGGTCGTCTATTGGATGCAAATTTATTGATAGCCAGCTCTGCACAGTCGGCTTGCCATACCCTTAGCATTGTTACACCTTACCTTGTGCTACTTGCATCCAATTGGTTAGTGCATTGATTTTGCCCAATAGCTTTGCTGATCGCTCTCTCGCTTCGTTAAATAGGGGTTGCATCTTTCGTCTGCTGTGAGGGAAGCGCGTCAACAGCGACTGATATTCCTCTATCTCACCTAGAGTAATCGCGAGCTCTCCTTCATATTGTTTTTTCTCTTGCTCCAATGCAGTCAAAGATGTCTCTGAAATCTGAATGGCCATTGAGTCAGCTTTAACCTTACTGTTTCTAGCCATTCTGGGCTCGACTTTGAGTGCTTTGAACTCACTAGTTTGATGGTAACGTTTCGATCTTTGGGTCCCAACAACAGAAAGCCAACCTTTCTCCTCGAATGATAGAAGTTGCTTATAAATGTACTTTCGAGCGTCATCCTTACTCGGGAAGGTCACATCACTGTTTAGTAAAGTATCCCTAGCGTCTATGACTGAAAAGCCATCCATTCCTTTTTCAATCAATAGGTTAAACATGTGGGGATTAATTCTGATCGCTTTATTCATATCACTAGTACAAACAACAAAAACTTAGGATTGCTAAGTATACAAAAATCAGTAAAACTTAGACAATCTAAGTTATCTAAAGGTTGAAAAGAAATGTGTAAGTGCAAAAAGACAACCCAATCCCAGCGAGGCTCAAAGCTGCGCGTAAAAAAGCCAAAATCACCCAAAAAGATTTAGGGGTGAAAATCGGCATGGAACCAAGCTCTGCTAGTGGGCGAATGAACCATTATGAGAAAGGTAGACACGTACCAGATATTGGTACACTCGAACGAATGGCTGAAGAGTTAGATGTTCCCTTGAACTATTTTTTCTGTAGGAACGAATTGAGTGCTGAACTGGCGTGTGCCATTGAGAAAATGAGTGACGACGAAAAAAAAGCGCTACTGGAAAACCTAAATGGCGAAAGTCATCTCTAAGCTTTAAGCCCGCTTTTACTCAATAACATGCTCAACGGAATTGCATCTGTAAATCGCGGAGCAAGTATTTTATCTTCTGCGGCAATGGCATTTAGGTTGTAAGTAGAACCAGAGTCAATTTGATGAAGACGAAGCTCCTCTACAGGAGCATCAAATGGGTTATCCAAATAGGGGAACTTAAATGAAAACGTGCGCGACAATATCGCTTTGTCTATCGTATCGACGTTCTCATTGAAACTCATCAGTAATGCATCTTTCAAGAAGTGCTTCAACGCTCGGCACTCTCCCTTACACATAACAAACAAAGGATATAACACTTCATTTTTTGTAAGTACTGGCGGTTCATCAAAACCCATTCTCGCACTCAAACCCGCGACAAATTTGGCAAAATGCTTTTTTTGTTCCAAGTCAAAAGCATAAGACACCGCTCCACTCGAATGACTGCTAGCTTTCAACAGCTTGAAATGCTTAATCTTTCGTCTCCAACTTAATCGCGAGTTCCATTGTGGCTCTGTCGCTATTACATCCGCATAGGGCATACCAACCAACACAAACGAGACTTTCGCTTCTTCACTTATATATTTGAACGTATTAGCAATAGCTTGCCTTTCCTCTGCTGTCGAAAACTCTACAAGCTCTTGAATTTCGTTAACGATAATCAGCTCTACAGATTTGCGTTCAAGTTGCTTTACGACAGCCTCGCCGAGTGCAATTTCATTACGTCTTCGAGTACCTCTTCCACCTGATTTACCATCCAAATCAACTAAAAACTGTGTGAGCGTATTCTGTTCATTTATGCGGCTCGGCACTCTAGTGCTAAGAACTGGTTGTTTGCTCCAAGTTGAACTCGACGGAAAGCGTGATAGGTAATTATTAATCAAAGCCGTCTTTCCACTTCCGGCCTCACCAGTTAACAAGAAAGACTCCGGTTCCCCGCCAAGGGAATGATTAAAACGAAGTTGATCCAAAATAGAGTAGATTTCAGTTATTGCAGGGTACTCGATAAAGCAAGTTTCAAAGGACTTTAGTTGCTCAAACTGACTAGATGTTAAGTTCAAATTAATACCCCTCAATATCTTCAAAATCATCGTCAGATAATTGCCCTGAGACATCGAACACTACCGTAGTTTCTTGTTTAACTGGAGTCGTATTGATTGAGCTTGGTCCGTCTGAGCCCACATCATTAAACTTTGCTAATTTCGAAGTATTGCCCGTTTTAGGCAAGCTAGCCTTATTGTTTTTCGCACGGCGGAATCTATCGGTCTCTTCCTGAATACGTTTTTTCATGTACAGGAATGTATCCGAAAGCGCCTCATCATCAGCAAGCTGCTTAGTATTAAGCCTACGTACTTTTTGTATTCGCTCATGCTCAAAAAGGGACAGCCCTTTTGTATATCCGCTGTTGTCTACCGCTGGAACTTTTATATACCTCTTTTCCGATTCTAGGTAAACATGAATAGAACTGATATCAGAAGGGTCTGTTTTGGTCTTAACAAACAGCTTTTTGCCATTGTTGGATGCCCAATATTTACGGTATTCAATAAGTTCAGAGGACTGATAGCGTAGGTTATGAAGCCTAATTCCTGCTACTCCGATGGTCCGATGTCTAAGCAAACCTAGCTCAACTCTCAACTGCTCCTTCTCTGCACCACTGTAGTAAGAGGGAGTCCATTCCGATTGATTCCACTTGTGGTATGGAATGTCACGTTCTCTTGAATCAGGTGCCATATGGTAATAGTCGACAATCCACTTATGAAGTAATTCAAGAAATATAGAAACTCTAACCACCGCATCCTTTTTAGGATTGTAATCTTGAAGTTGAGTAGGATTGGTGAACGTTTTCCCAGGCAATGCGTTCACTAACCCTTTGTTCATCTGATCAAATAGCTTTTCGATCCCTGACTTTCGCCAAGGCTTAGCAGCTTGGCTATATTGAATATCAGTTACGAATGGTCTTAAAGAGTCTTCTAAGCTGTCGGTCCAAAATTCAGCGCCATTATCAACAACTAGGTAGTCAATCTTTCCGTGACATGGCCAATCATTCTTTATAGAAGGGTAGCTACTTTTTAACCAGCTTTTATCTATCAAAGTATTAAGTAAAGCCTTGCGTACAGAGTCGAAACTGGGATCTCTAAAATTTACACTCAGCCCTACAATACATTTACTGAAACGGTCATAAAGCATCGTGAGATAAGGGCGTCCTAAAGGAATATCTAACTCATCATCAATCAGAATAACTGGAACTGGAGTATGGTCAATTTCGACATATTCCATTGGCTTGGTTGCAGCTACTTGTTGACCAACCGAGCGAAATTCTCTGTCTGCATATCGTTTGCCAAACCTTGCAGTCGCCACTTCATAGGGAGGCAAGTCGTGTACTCGGTTGTAAAAAGAACGCTCGGAAATTAGCTTTATTTTCCCTTGGACAATCTCACGATTTATTTGAATCACTCGACTCTTATAGTATCGATATGCTTCTGCGACACTAAGTCGTTCACGTGTCAGATATATATTCCTAATCGCCTCATCAATTAAGGATTGTGAATCCATTTCTTTTTGCCTATTCCCCTTAAACGCATGCTTCGGTATAAGCGCACATGGGTCTTTTCCTGACTCAAAGTAAGATTTTTTCCACGTAGCTAGTGTTCGCCAACTAGGAGGAGTTAGTTGCAATTCAGATTCAACGAGGCTTAGTATGGGGGGCAAGTTTTTCTCGGTCCATCCACCTTTTAAACGCCTATCCACAAAGGCGATAATTTTGATACGGCGGAGCACCTCTTGTTGCACCTTCTTTGGCTGACTGTCTAGGGTTAATACAATTTCAACGGGCTCTTGATATAGCTCTAATGGAGATTGTTCCGACTCTCCTTCTGAAGCTTCAAACTCATCAAAGAACCCAAATATATTATTAGAGTCCGATGGCATAGTTAACACCAAACGTAGGTTTCGAGGCCAAAGCCAATACTATTGAGGTCTGTCTTAACTTGCCCCGATGAGATCCAAGGCAAGGTGGAGATGAGCGTATCTTGCTCCGATAATCCGAAATACAATGAAACTTCTTCCAGCTTCACCATTTGCTTATGTTGAATAAACGTGAGAACTAACTTTTGAAACTCAGTCACAGTACGCAATCCAGAGTATCGGTGCAGTAGCTTGAAGTTATCTAAAGTTGGTCCCATTCTAATTTGCTTTTCAGTAACTAAAACTAAACGTCTGTTGAATTCATTCAATGCAACTCTTTGTTTCTTTTTAAATCTATCCCTGAAATCAGGTTTGAGAATCTGGCTAGAGTGTTTTACTTCGAAGAAAGTTGACTGGTCATCGTGATCTGTCGCCAAAAAATCGGGGGTATATCGGCACTTCCGATTATTGAATTGATAGTGGAAACCAAAAGGTTGAGAGGTAAAGCTTTTGATGTCTGCGTTATATTCGAGGTGAAAACAGAAATCAAACTCTAAAATGGACAGAGTGCGAACAACTGCGTCATTCTTCAAGCTCATGAACTTACAGATGTTGTGTACGTGAGATGACTTCTTGGTTTGGTCGAACATAGCAAAATCACTTTTGTTGTAAACCTACAACAAAAAAATAGACTATGAAGACTTATGGTGCAAATATGAAGAAAGCCTGCAATTTATGCGAACATATATTGCAGGCTTCAGATGGGCGGAGACCCCAGCCACATCCCGGCACACAAGTCACCCGCTGCGGCTGCTTCCTTCCGGACCTGACCGAGTTCACGAGCTATTGTTGCGGGAGGACCAGGGCCTCCATAGATTTTGTTTCCTTAGCTGTGCTAAGGAGTGCGAGGATTATCTGCCATCCCCTATGTTATTTCAAGCAGAATCACCGAAAAAATGGTGTTTTTGATTCAACTGCTTAGTGTGTAACCACTATTGGTTCAAACAAACAACTTTTGAGCGGGTCTCTTTCGTTTTAACGTAATCACTACGCGCATGTTTATGCTCATACATTGCTAGATCGGCTTGGTGCATGACTTCTTGTAAACTCATAAACGATCGCCCCGCTACAGAAGCCCCAAAAGCCAAAGACACGTTAAACGAAAGGCTTCGGTCGTGCGACACAAATGGAATCGTGCTCAACCTCTGTTTTAACTGGGCAAGACGAGGTGGGTCTATTTTTCCAACCAGAACGAATTCGTCCCCACCAATACGGTAGCTACTACCATGCCAACACCGTTCAATATGACCACTCACACAGCGCAGTACTTGATCACCCACTTCATGCCCATAGGTATCATTGATTTGCTTGAACTTATTCACATCGAGATAAATCAGAGTTTCATCACCGTTTACACCACTGCGGTACTTTTGCTTCAGCGCTCGACGATTCTTAAGGCGAGTCAAGTTGTCGGTGTTTGATTGACTGTGCAAGTACATCGCCACCACCACCAAAAAGCCAAGCACTAACATAAATAGAATTTGGCTTTTACGAGAAAAGGCTTGTTCAGCCTGAAGTGTCGCTTTCCAATTTGGTTGATAATCGTATTGAGACACAATTCTCTCGACATCTATCATCTTAAGGGCTCGAGTAAACAAAGGGGCTAAAGAAGCACCGAGCTCATTCTTCGCAAACCCAATTGCGATCGGTGACTCGTAATAGCTGCCGATCAAAGACTCTTCCACTAAAGGCAGGACATAGTCAGAATCTCGTAATCGTTTGTTGAAGTTGGCGCGACTCACCGCCAAATAATCGATTTCCTCATTAAGTAATGCATCAAACAGCTCATCATCGCTCGAAAATGCATGCAGTGTTTTGTTTGGTAGTCGCTGTGAAAGTAATTCTTGGTAGAAGTCGTCTCTAACCACACCGATTCGTTCCGCGATGAGTTCAGACACGTTGCTGTAAACGTCCGCTTTATACCCTTCCCTTTTCACTAGGATCGCTTTTGGGAAATAATAGGGAGCAGAGAAGTAGGCAATGTTTTTGCGACTCTCCGATATCGCCATCGGAGACAACAAATCAATTTTCCGATCAATTAAATCGTGGTACATGCTTTCCCAAGACTCACCCTTTGTACTTACAATGTCGCACGACAGCATTAAAATTGCGCAAGCTTGCTGCACAACATCTGCCGTGATTCCTGATATAACTCCATTAGGGTGATAGCTCGCGAACTGACCAATATCCTCGATTTTGACTCTAAGGGGCTTCTGGTAGTTGATATTGCTGTCGATGACGGATTGACGGAGTGCCTGCCTTCGGAGGTCAAATTGGTACTGTTTTACCGCTTCTCTTAGTTGTTTTTGTACCTCGGCGCTATGTACATAATCTTCAATTTTCGTCAGCAGAGGCATGTGCGTGTTTTTCGGCGAGATAATTGAGACAGGTTTGATCATCAACTGATGATTTAGAAGTTGAGCGTCGAATCCAGCAAGCAGCATTGGCTTGAGTTGATTAATTGCATCAACCACACCATCAACTTGGTGAGACTCAATTAAAGACTTCGCATGTTCATGGCCGGTGTATTCGATCAGTTCAATGGATGGATAGTTCGCTGCTATCAGTTGTTTGTATATCGTTCCGGCGGGCACGCCTACTATACTGACCTGCTCTAGATCGGCATTAATTAGACTGTAGAGATACGTGTACTCTATGTTGGTTGGGCTAGTAAATTCAAAATCACGTGCTCTCTCGTCGGTGAAGGTCACATTTGCGGCGAAATCAGCATCCGACGTCTTTACTGCGTTGAGTATCGCGCTAAAACTTGGGTAATAGACGTATTCGACGTTAAGTCCAAATTTATCTGAAATGGCATCAAATAGAATACGAGTCACAACATCGTCCGCTTCCATCGCCACTTTATATTTCGTACTCGCTACCGCCGAGTGCGCATACATCACAAAACAACATATGCACCACACGCGCCAAAAGTAAGCCATCCTAGCCGAATCCTACCTGAATAATTATGATTTCTACACGACTCTGCCTATATGATGGAAAAAATAACAAACGTTCAAACACTGTTGTTCCTTCCGTTGGAAATTAGTGAACAATGAACCACTTGAAATGTTAAGTTTTTACATCACTTGTTAAGGTGAGCAAATAATGCGCAATTCTGACACACATAAGTGAATATGCCAACTGCATATAATGGGAGCCATAATTGACTATTTATATGCCTGACTCTTCTTCCGCACTGCGTAAAATATAATCTGTCATCCATGCGGTGCCCAATAAGCAAAGCCAGACAACAAAAACAGGGTTAGGAACATCGATGTTGGGAGACACAACTAAAGCCGCGAAACCAACCGTTGGTAACGTCCAGCATAATAATTTGGTCCACTTGAAGGACTTAAGTCGCGAGAGGCTCTCCATTGATGCCATGATGCCAGTGACGCAAAGCGCTAACAGCGCCGCATAGGGAAGCCCGGCAATCCACATTGGGAAGACGAGGAAAAGCGCCCACCAGCGATGGGTTGTCGAGCGACTCCAATGTGCAGCAGCCCACCATGTTGCAATCACCGACAGTGTTTGAACAACAGTCACGATGGCCTCGCCAGCCAGTTTACCCGATGCTTGTGTCACCATAATGCCGACTTGAAGCGTCAAAACGATGAGAGCAGCGGTCAACACAACACCAATGCTGCTTCGTTTTGAGAATACAACCATAAGTAACGGGAATAGCACCCAAACGCTAACAGACAGGGCGATAGGTTGATGAGGAAGTGTTAGCCCATAAGTGGTCATCGCGGCCATTAACACTAAACCAGAGACACCACCTTGAGGTAAAATCCAGAGCGCGGGAATGAGTAAAGCTAAAACAGGAATATCGCCTTCACTTAAACTGATCGCACGTGCACAGACAATCGCTAACAAAGTTGTTATTAAGAACTGAAAAGTAGAAAATACCATGCCCTCTCCTTACTCCATTCCTTGGAAAACTGAACTAGGACTTAAAGATTATGGACCAATTTCTGATGCAAATCTTTGCAGTAATTCACCAAATTCCATGTGGGAAAGTAACAACTTACGGTGAGGTCGCAAAACTGGCAGGTTATCCTGGCTATGCACGCCATGTTGGCAAAGCCCTAAATAAACTCCCAACTGGAAGTAAGCTCCCATGGCATCGAGTAATTAACAGCCAAGGAAGAATCTCATTAAAAGGAGAGGACTTGGTTCGTCAACGTAATGCCTTGATAGAAGACGGAGTCGACGTAACGAATGATGGAAAGGTGAGCTTGAAGGTCTATCGATGGCAGCCATAACGCTACCATCAATAAATTCGGATTAGTTGACTCCGATGAGCATCAACGCAACGTTGTCGCTGTTAGCTTCATCTGTGATCACTGGGTAAGAGGTATCCGTGATAAAACGAAGTTGACCATTCACTTCAATACGAGCGCTTACGCTGTATCTGTGTCTTGGGTCAATCTTTGCACTGTCATACGCCAAATCAAATGCAAAAGGAACTTGCGCGCCATTTGTTTCAAAACGGTGTTTAGCGATTACTTTCGCGGGTGCATCCGCAAGAGAGACATCTTGAAGTGTCACCGTTACCAATGCATCGCCCGGCAAAGCAATTCGCTCTCGGTAAGCGACTGTACCTGTAATCGATTGAATCTGCGCTTGCTCTACCTCTTCACTCGGTGACTGACACCCAACCAAAACCACGCCTAGAACCACTGACATTATTGCAAATAGTGCTTTTTTCATTAAAGCCTCTCCTGAAGGTAAATTCACGCAGATTATAGGTAGGGTTTATCTAACTGTCATTACTATCGCTCGTCAGTTGACAGATTCTTTACGCAACTTGGTTCTTGCTGACAATTAACTCAAACAGTTGTTTCTACGATCACTTATTGCATAAAATGTTAGGTATCATGAACAATAAGGGCCAACGTATGAGTAAACCGTTGAACGAACTGCTCAATTTGTTGCAGTTAGAAAAACTAGAAGAAGGTCTTTTTCGTGGCCAAAGTGAAAACTTAGGACTGCCTCAGGTATATGGGGGGCAGGTGATCGGCCAAGCGTTATCAGCCGCTCGCTACACGGTCGAGCCAGAGCGCACCGTACACTCGTTCCACAGCTATTTTCTCTATCCTGGAGATCCTGAAAAGCCAATTATCTATGATGTGGAAAACCTTCGTGATGGTAAAAGCTTCAGTACACGACGAGTAAAAGCAATTCAAAATGGGCGCCCTATTTTTTATCTTACCGCCTCCTATCACGGTGAAGCGCCGGGCTTCGAGCACCAAAATAGCATGCCAGACATTCCAGGGCCGGAGAATTTTGCGTCGGAATCCGAGTTAGCGGCACGAATCGAAGAGTACTTGCCTGAAAAAATCAAGAAAGCCTTCTGTGGCGAGAAGCCTATTGAAATGCGGCCTGTCACAGTCGTTAACCCACTCAACCCTAAAAAAGTGGAACCAAAACAGTACTTGTGGATTCGGGCAAATGGTGAGATGCCTGATAATCAGTTGATTCATCAATACTTGCTTGGTTATGCGTCTGATTGGGGATTCTTGGTTACTGCACTGCACCCGCACGGGGTCTCTTTGATGACACCAAACTTTCAGGTTGCAACCATTGACCACTCTATCTGGTTCCACCGACCGTTCAAAATGGATGAGTGGCTGCTTTACGTCATCGAAAGCCCAACGGCAAGCAATACTCGCGGCTTAGTGCGTGGTGAAATCTACAATCGAGAGGGTCACCTCGTTGCCACCGCAGTACAAGAAGGCGTAATGCGCTTTACTCAATAAAAATGTAAGGAGTGATGCGTCACTCCTTAACCTTTTGACGGTGTCTAAATCGGCAAAGCGGTCGTATATTTGATGGGTTCCATAGCAAAAGTGGAAGTCACATTCGATAACCCTTTCACACTATTGACCATTCGCTTATAAAACTCATCAAAGCACTTCATATCTTTCACCAAGACTTTCATCATGTAATCGTATTCACCAGCCATACGATAAAACTCCATCACTTCAGGAAATTCGCTGACGGTGGTAACAAAATTGTGGTACCACTCGTGTGAATGGTCACTCGTCTTCAGTTGTACGAAGGCAATAAATGATAAGTCGAGCTTTTCGGCATTCAGCAACGCGACTCGCTTCTCTATGTAGCCCTCATCTTCTAGTTTTTTCAACCGTTTCCAACACGGAGTTGTCGTCAGATTCACGTGCTCTGCTAACTCATTGAGAGAGAGCGTGCCGTCGGATTGAAGCAACGAAAGGATCTGCGTATCTATCTTGTCTAAATTCATTTTGCAAATTACCAGATTGGGAGAAAATAATTCTCCAATAAGACATTTTAAAAACAATAATAGCAAAGTTTTTCTCTCTTCTTAGAGGTAGATTATTGCCATAGATAAAAACAACTACCCTACGATTTTCGAGGAATCAAGTTATGTGTACAGACCACAACTGGATTAACAACGCAGTACGAAAAATCGAAGCTGATTTTCAACGTTCAGCAGACACTCACCTTTTCAAGCTCGAACTGCCGTCGCTTGAAGGCATCGACATCTATCTCAAAGATGAAAGTACCCACCCAACAGGTTCGCTCAAACATAGATTGGCTCGTTCGCTGTTTCTTTATGCGATTTGTAACGGATGGGTTGGTCCTGAAACAACAGTCATTGAAGCATCTTCAGGCAGCACTGCGGTGTCTGAAGCTTACTTTGCACGATTGCTTGGTTTGCCTTTTGTCGCGGTCATGCCCAAATGCACTGCTCGCAAGAAAATAGAACAGATCGAATTTTACGGTGGTAAGGCGCACCTGGTTGACCGTTCAGACCAAATATATGATGAATCTCGTCGCTTAGCGAAAGAGTTAAACGGTCACTATATGGATCAATTCACCTACGCCGAGCGCGCAACAGACTGGCGTGGGAACAACAATATTGCCAACTCCATCTTTAGCCAAATGAAGCTCGAAGATCACCCAATCCCAAGTTGGGTTGTCATGAGCCCTGGCACAGGGGGAACCTCTGCTACCATTGGCCGCTTTATCCGCTATCAAAAATACGATACAAAACTGTGTGTCGTTGACCCAGAGAACTCCGTTTTCTTTGATTATTTCAATTCTGGAAACGCAGAGCTTAAAGGCGAAAACGGCAGCAAAATTGAGGGGATCGGTCGTCCTCGTGTCGAGCCTAGTTTTATAGCTGGTGTGGTCGATGAAATGCGCAAAATCCCCGATGCTGCAAGCGTTGCAACTGCCCATTGGTTGTCTGGCTTGATCGGCCGTAAAGTCGGTGCATCAACAGGTACTAACTTATACGGGGTTCTTCAGCTTGCATGTGAAATGAAGCAACGAGGTGAAACAGGATCAATCGTAACGTTGTTATGTGACTCTGGTGAACGCTACCTAGACACTTACTACAATGCACAATGGGTAAAAGAGAACATTGGCGACATTCAGCCTTACCTAGCACAACTTGAAATTATTCAGTCGAAAGGCTGCGTTGAAGCTGCATGCTGCGGTCCAATCACTGAATAAAATCAGACTCCACATACAGAAACAGCCCACTCACTTAGCGGGCTGTTTTTTTATTATTTGTACTCTAAGAAACGTTACTTCTTCTGACGAGCTTCGAAGGCTGCAAGCTGCTCTGGCGTTGCTTTCGGTTGATGATTTTGTTTCCACTCATCGTAAGTCATGCCGTAAACACGTTCACGCGCGTCATCAATATCCAAATCAAGACCTTGATTATCCGCTTCTGCTTTGTACCATTTGCTAAAGCAATTACGGCAGAAACCCGCAAGAATCATCAGGTCGATATTTTGCACATCTTTATTTTCATCAAGGTGTGCCAACAAGCGACGAAATGTCGCGGCGTCTAGCTTATCTTGTTCTTCTTGAGACAGGTTTTTGTATTTAAATTCAGCCACTTTACTACCCTTGTTATGATTGTTGGTGTGTAAAAATACTACCAAGTAATCGCTCCACTGAACAATCTAAATTACCCATGCCTAAAATTGCTCAGCTTAGGCTACAAACAAAAACGCCCAAGCGAAAAGCTCGGGCGTTGCCGTTATCAGTCAATGTTAGCCTTGAATGCCAACGATCAACCATGGCGCATTCGGCGTAGTAAGATCACGCTCCAAGTGCCAGATATCAGTGATATCTTCTTCAATGCCTTCGACGGCATCACGGTAACGACCACTAAATTGAAGGCTGAGCTGTGCTTTCGAAGCATCGTAATCGGCACGAACAATTTCTGCATCAACATACATAACATCAGTATGTTGCTCGCCCTCAAGTTTCGCTCGCTCTGATTTTAGATCCGCGAACAAACTTGGAGAAACGTACTCTTCGATTGTGTCCAACTGATTGTGGTTCCAAGCACCTTGCAGGATACGGTAGTGCTCACGAGATCCGTTGATAAACGCTGCATGGTCAAAACCCGGTGGGTAGTTGTGCGGCACATCGGTTTGCGAACCAAAGCCAAAACCACCTTGAGAACCCGGTTGTTGAGGTTGCTCGAAGTTGTGTACATTAGGCTGCTCGAACTTAGGCGCAGAGCCGCCGAATGCTGGCTGTTGACGCTGCTGATTCATGCTGCCTTGTTTGGCTCCGAGCATGCCGCGCATCAACTTAAAGATGACAAAGGCGATCAGACCGATAATGAGAATATCCATAAACTGGATACCTTCAAACGCACCGCCAAAGAAAGCTGCGAGCAGACCACCAGCCAATAAACCACCCAGCAAGCCGCCCATTAGACCTTTTTTGCTTGAGCTTTGAGTTTTAGTGGTTTGGTCTTTACCAACCGTGTTGGTGTTTTGTTGCTGCTGTTTAGGCGCAGGAGCAGTTTTATAGCTTTTGCCAAAAGACTTACCACCACCAAACTTTTTAGCTTCTGCGATTGGCGTAATTGCCACAGAAACCATCAGTAGAGCAACAAGAGAAAACAAACGTTTCATAGTTATCCTTTCGGGTTCTTTCAAGATAAGAGTTTGTAGTTATCTTGTTATAATAAGGGTTGGTTAGAAAGAAGCAAACTAAATACTCCGCCACACATGTATCAGAATATTGCAAATTTGCCTTCTGTTAGTTGACGCTACAGGGTGTGGCTCATTAGAATATCGAACATTGTTCATTTTACTGTAATTACCATGGCACGACGCAACGATCATACTCGCGAGCAACTTATCGCACTCACTCTCGATACTGTGAAGGACTTTTTGGAACAAAACTCCTACCACGAGCTAAGTCTGCGTAAAATAGCAAACATGATCGGCTATGTACCGAGTACGCTAGTCAATGTTTTTGGTAACTATAATTTGTTGTTGCTTCACGTTGTCGCTCAAACGCTAGACGAGTTGTCGGAAGAGGCAAAAAATGTCGTCGGCGGCAGTGTTGACCACAAAACAGCACTCTACCAATTGGCGTATTGTTATCACGATTTTGCGCAAAAGCACCCTCATCGATGGCAGCTAATATTCGAGCACAATATGAATGGTGAGGCGTTGCCCGAATGGCAATCTCAACGTATCGATAGCATGACAGGGATGCTCGAACACTTACTTAGAGTGCTGGCACCAGAGCGCAGTGAAGATGAAGTTCTCAAAGCTAGTCGCGTATTATGGTCTGGTGTGCATGGAATCACGCTCTTAAGCGTTGATGACAAGTTTTTCGCCGCAGACCCAATCGATGGTAAAGAACTTATCGACAATCTACTGACCAATTACCTTGTTAATTGGTGATTAAGCCCTAAAGGAATCAGGCACACATGTCGAACAACCAAACCTCTTTGTTAGGGCAGAAACGATTTCTGCCCTATTTCATTACCCAGTTTTTTGGCGCATTTAATGACAACATTTTTAAAAATGTGTTGTTGCTGTTTGTTGCTTTTGCTGGTGTCGGTGCGCTGCCAATTTCAAGTAACCTCTTCATCAACCTTGCAGCTGGTCTCTTCATCCTGCCGTTTTTTCTATTTTCTGCCTCTGCGGGCGTCCTTGCGGACAAATATGAAAAGTCTTGGTTTATTCGAAAAGTGAAACTCGCTGAAATAGGCATCATGTGCCTTGGAGCGATTGGTTTTATCACCGAAAGTTACGTCATTCTTTTGATACTACTGTTTTTGATGGGGACTCAGTCCGCCTTCTTTGGTCCTGTCAAATACGCATTACTTCCTCAGCAATTAAAAGCCAATGAACTGGTTCCGGGTAATGCGCTTGTTGAAACAGGTACATTCTTAGCGATCCTACTTGGAACATTGGGGGCTGGTGTGATTGCTTCTGCTGAAAACGCCAAGTACATCGCCGCTGGCGCCGTCGTGCTATGCGCCGTGTTTGGCTACATTGCCAGTCGCTCCATTCCAGAAGCCCCCGCAAGTGCGCCTGACTTGTCGTTTAAGTGGCAACCCATCAAACAGACGAAACAAACCATCGCGATTGCCAAAGCAGACAAAACCATTTTCCTTGCTTTAATGGCCATCAGCTGGTTTTGGTTCCTTGGCGCGGCTTACCTGACACAGTTTCCTAACTTCACCAAAATTTACCTAAATGGAAACGAGAGCGCCGTTTCATTTTTACTTGCACTCTTTTCTGTTGGTATTGCGGTCGGTTCATTAGCATGCGACAAACTTTCCAATCACCGTATTGAAGTTGGCATCGTACCCATCGGAAGCCTGGGTATTACAATCTTTGGTGCTTTGATGGCGACGTCCATCCCTAGCTACCTCCCTGAATTCGAATCGTTTTCCCAATTTGTTAGCTATCAAGAGTTGTGGCCGCTGTTTGCTTACTTGCTGTTGCTCGGCGCTTCTGGTGGCGTGTTTATCGTCCCTCTTTACGCACTAATGCAACAACGGGCAAAAGTGAATCAGCGAGCTCAAGTCATCGCGGCGCTGAACATCTATAATTCGTTGTTCATGGTAGGTAGTGCCGTGCTTGGTATTGTCTGTCTGACAGTACTGGACATGACGATTCCTCAGCTATTTACGCTGCTCGCGGTGATGAACCTACTGGTTGCTGTCTACCTGTTCATGCAGGTCCCTATATTTGTTGTGCGTTTCTTAGTGTGGATCCTGACGCACTCGATGTATCGAGTAAATCACAAAAACCTTCACCATTTGCCAGAGAAGGGCGGCGCGCTGATTGTATGTAACCACGTCAGTTACATGGATGCTCTTTTGCTCAGTGCGGTTTGCCCTCGTTTAATTCGCTTCGTGATGGAAGAAGAGTATGCAAGCCTTCCCCCTTTAAGGCGCTTCTTAAAACGAGCAGGCGTGATTCCTATCTCTGCTACAAATCGTACGTCTATTCGTCGCGCTTTTGATGAGGTAGAGCAAGCGCTCTCGGAAGGTCACATTGTTTGTATTTTCCCTGAAGGGCGATTGACGTCAGACGGCGAGATGAATGAGTTTATGCGTGGAATGGATTTAATACTAAGACGCAGCCCTGTTCCTGTCATTCCTATGGCGTTAAAAGGGCTTTGGGGAAGCTACTTTAGCCGCTCCAAGGGAAGAGCATTCAAAGGGCTCCCTACCCGTTTCTGGTCTCGAATTGAAATCGAAGCCGGTACGCCTGTACAACCGGCAGATGCAACAACTTCCGTAATGCACGATCGTGTCGCTAAACTTCGCGGTGATTGGCAATAACAGACAAGCGTTCAGTTTGACTGAACGCTTGTTCAAAACATTCAACTCTACTTACCAAAAACAAGTTGATACACTTGCCGTCTGAGTTTTGTCCCTGTCCCTACCATGAATAACGTAACTAAACAGTCTGTTTTTTGGCTTTCTCTGGCAATTTGCTTAACCCCCTTCATCACGTCGCCTACCGCATTGGTGATTGGTTTTTTACTAGCTTCTCTTGGTCTTGTTCCAGGTCAGTTTAATCTGGCTAAAGTCACTAAGAAGCTCCTCGCTTATTCAATCGTCGGCTTGGGCTTTGGTATCAACTTTGATCAAGCCTTAGCAGTGACATCGGATGGGATCGGGCTAATCATCGCAACCATTGTCGGCACGCTAGCCTTAGGCTGGGCCGTCACCAAATGGATTGGTCTGAACAGAAAAACGGGCTATTTAATTTCTGCAGGAACAGCAATATGTGGAGGAAGTGCCATTGCTGCAGTCTCACCCGCCATCAAGGCTGATGACGAACAAATCGGCTTAGCGCTTGCAACTGTGTTTGTCCTAAACTCCATTGCCTTATTTGTCTTTCCCGTCATTGGTCATGCGCTCAACTTAGATCAACATACTTTCGGCACATGGGCAGCGATTGCCATTCATGATACTTCTTCAGTTGTCGGCGCAGCATCTGCCTACGGTGAAGAAGCATTAACCACAGCTACAACGCTCAAATTAGCTCGTGCCCTGTGGATCATTCCCGTCGCCTTGTTCAGTGCGTTTTTGTTTCGCAGCGACTCGAAGAAGATTACCGTTCCATACTTCATCTTATTCTATTGCGTTGCCATCGCCGTCAGCGATTTGATTCCAAGCTTTGATTGGCTGTTTCAAGGCATCTTTGACGTTTCAAAACGCGCCTTAGTGGTGTGTTTATTCCTGATTGGGTGTGGTATTTCGGTGGAAAAGTTGAAAGCAGCAGGTCCAAAACCGTTAATGTTTGGTGTGTCCCTTTGGGTGATTATTTCCACGACATCACTCGCGTGGTTGACCTTGTTCTAGACTCAATCAACCCCTAGACGGAATTTCGTATGTTTTTGCTGCCGATGGCTCAGAACCATCGCAGCCACTAACAGAAACGCGCTCAGCTCAGCTAACGCGCGTATCAAGCCTTCGCTCTGTATCGCCACCACAATCTGCAGCAACACTGCAATGACCAATAACGTTTTCATAATCCTTTATATCCATAATCTAACTTAACGCTGTTTATTATGAATTAACGCTATATGTTTGCTAAATGCACATTTGGACTATGAAATTGCTAAATTAACTAAGTTGAGTGTCCAACCACCTAATGAATGTGTCAACTTTAGGACGCTTATCAGCCCCCATAGGACAAAGCACCTCGTAGCTCATCTCTGTTTCCATACTAGGATAAGGCGAAACAAGCTCCCCCGTCTCTAGATACTGTTTAACAAATTGATAGCGTCCCATTGCTACCCCCACATCGTGGAGTGCACTTTGTACTCCCATGTCTCGATGGCTAACACAGTAAAATTGTTTAAATAAGTTCACTTCAATACCGTGGTGCTTTATCCAGCGCTGCCATACGTCCGATTCTAGTGCATGAATAAAGTTGACACGATGTAACGACTCTAAACCGTCATCAAAAGCCCCAACCTCTTTTGCATAACGAGGCGTACAGACCGGAATGTACTTCTCGCCAAACAAACGCTTGCGATACATATCCTTTAATTCGGTGTCGCCGTAATAAATCGCCACGTCCAAATGGTTTTTATGAAAGTCTTGTGACTCTTGGGCAAAAATATTGAGATTAAATCTGGGATAACGTCGTTTGAAATCGGAAATTCTCGGCAGTAGCCAACTGTTAGCAAAAGCTGGACTTGTCCCAACGTTGATCTTGCCATGAAGCTCGGTACTGTTGATATCTTCGATTTCGCCAAAAATAGCACTTAATGACTTTGATAACGTTTTTTGGAATCGCTCCCCTTCTGCCGTAAGTTCTAACGTTCTTGTACCTCTAACAAATAAGTTGAATCCCAGCTCAGATTCCAACACTTTGATCCTATGACTCACTGCGCCTTGAGTTAGATGAAGTTCCTTCGCTGCCACGGTAAAACTTAACCTTTGAGCCGCAACATTAAAGGTATGCAAGTTTCTTAATAGTGCTTGTTGATTTGCCATCGTCGTTATGCATTAAAATTTTTAATTCATACTACTAGCCAATTCGTTTGTTTGCACCACAAATTAAGATTCTAATAGCCCCATATATCTGATTTACGAGCTAAATCACTAGACGACTAACTATTGATACTCAATCGAATCAAAATTTTTAATAGATAAACTTAGGGGTATACATGAATATACTTGGATATATGCAAAAAGTAGGTAAAGCACTGATGGTTCCAGTGGCAACGCTACCTGCCGCTGCAATTCTAATGGGGGTTGGCTACTGGCTTGACCCTGTGGGTTGGGGCTCAGAAAATATTTTAGCAGCCTTTCTAATTAAATCTGGCGGCGCCATTATCGACAACATGGCAGTGCTGTTCGCCGTTGGTGTCGCTTTTGGACTAAGTCGCGATAAAAATGGTTCAGCGGCTTTATCTGGCTTCGTCATGTTCTTAGTCGTCACCACTCTCCTTGCGCCAGGGTCTGTTGCCCAGCTAATGGGAACAGGAGCAGATGAAGTTCCTGCCGCGTTTAGTAAAATTAGCAACCAGTTTATTGGCATCATCATTGGTATTATTTCTGCTGAGATTTATAACCGCTACTCTACCGTTGAACTGCCTCAGGCATTGGCATTCTTCAGTGGCAAACGCTTAGTACCGATCTTAACGTCTCTCGCGGGTATGGTACTGTCTTTCGTTCTACTCTACGTGTGGCCAGCCGTTTATGATGCATTGATCCAATTTGGTATCAAACTTGAGAGTATGGGTGCCGTTGGCGCCGGTCTATTTGGCTTCTTTAACCGCCTGTTCTTATCAGTTGGTATGCATCACGCACTTTACCCAGTATTTTGGTTTGATGTTGTTGGCATTAATGATATCCCTAACTTCCTTGGCGGCGCTCAATCTATCGCTAATGGTACCGGTATTCCGGGTAAAACAGGTATGTACCAAGCTGGCTTCTTCCCAATCATGATGTTTGGTTTGCCCGCAGCAGCTCTTGCGATGTACCACTGCTCTGATGCCAAAAACAAGAATCAAGTATTCGCAATCATGATCGCGGCAGCCATGGCTTCTTTCTTTACCGGTATCACAGAGCCGCTAGAGTTTAGCTTCATGTTCCTTGCCCCTGTATTGTTCCTAATTCACGCGGTACTGACTGGTCTATCGCTCTACATTGCTGCAAGTATGGAGTGGATGGCAGGCTTCGGCTTCTCTGCAGGTTTTGTTGATATGGTGCTCTCTAGCCAGAACCCACTTGCAACCCAGTGGTACATGCTACTGCTTCAAGGTGCTGCGTTCTTTATCATTTACTACTCGGTCTTCCGTTTCGCTATCATCAAGTTCAACTTAAAAACACCAGGTCGTGGTGAAGATATGGAGAAGGAAGCGAATGAAGATGTCTCTGAGTTAGCCAAAGATTACATCCAAGCCATTGGTGGCGCGGACAATATTCTCGAGGTAGATAACTGCATCACACGCTTAAGACTGAGTGTTAAAGATTCCTCAGCAGCAGACAGTGAAAAACTTAAACAGCTCGGTGCTGCCGGTGTGGTACCGATTGGCAAAGGTGGCCTTCAGGTTATCGTCGGACTTGGAAAAGTCGATAAAGTGGCGGAACAAATGAAGAAAGCGCTCGCCAGCTAAGGTGTAAAAAAAGGTGGTGACTCACCATCACCACGCCCCTTGAAGTGCACTTTCGCTTAGTCACCGAATGTGCACTTCTCTTTATTTGACAGGTTATCTAGTCCAATGGCTTTGGCTCGCCTAGGTAAAACCCTTGCAAGTAATCGACCCCCATCTCTGTGGCTATTTCACACACTGCTTGATTGTGGATAAACTCCGCCACCGTTTTTGCTTCAAAAACCTGACACAGTCTTATCAACTGAGACGTTATTTTGCGTTGTTTTTTATCATGGTCAATTTGGCGAATTAAGCTGCCATCGAGCTTGATAATGTCGGGTTGCAGTTGAACGATTTCATCCAAGTTGGAGTATCCTGAGCCAAAGTCATCCACTATGATTTTGACGCCTAGTTTTCGAAAGTGGTTACACACATCAATCATTTGCGAGAAATCGCTGATCTGCTCTGACTCTACGATTTCAATGCCCACGCGACTTGGTTGCTTCAACGCGAGAATATGCTGCTCTAAAAGCGCTAACGTATTGTCGTCTAGCATGTCTTGTGGCGATAGGTTCAAGGTAAAATGATCTTGGCGAGATGACATTGCAGCAAAACTGCTTGCTATCATTTGCTGGCTAAATTTGGTGTACAAGCGTGTGCCTTGCACCAAGGGAAGAAAATACCCTGGCGGCAACACTTCATCACCGTGGGTCAGCCTCGCGAGACACTCATAACTCACGATGTCTCGCGTTTTTGCGTCATAGATCGGCTGCCCGTAAGGGACAACATTTTGATGAATGATGGCGTGATTGGCGACCGACAATCGCTCCAGTGATTCTTTTCGTTTATGTTCTTGCTGAACGAGATCACGAGCATCACAAAGATAACGGTTGTTTTTCGTTGCCCATCGCCGAGCTTCAATCGTTTTGAACAACAATGAATCGGCTGAGCAGGTTAAAAACTCTTTCTTCTCAGCGATCCCCGCAGTCACTGAAATAACAAGGTGAGTGCTATCAAGAAACGACAGGTCGTTGAAATCGAACGACTCGATTTTCTCAATAAACGCTTCGAACTCTTCGCGAATGTCTCTCGCGGCTAGCGTCTTGGAAAAAATCGTCGCCCACTCACCAACACCAATCGCGTAGAGTTTGGTCTCTTTAGGTAAGAACTCTGCCATTTGGCTTTTCAAAAATGAGGTCAACAATACTAAAACATTGTCCCCCACCGAATAGCCATACTTCTCGTTGATATCAGTTAAGTTGTTAATTTTGATATTAAAGAGGCAGTCATCCAACTCCATGCCCGCAATGTCTTCCAGTAGCACCGCTCGGTTTGGCAAGCCTGTACGACGGTCAGTACGGTAGCTGGTCATGAGTGCGCGGGCTTGGCTATCGACCTTTTTCTGCATCAATTGGTTATCAATTTCCAAATCGATAAACGAGTTACGTATCATGGAAAACAGTGGAGAAACCGGTGAAGTCAGTTGAAACTCAGGTTGCGGCGCAGCCGAGGTCGCTTCTCCTTCCCTCATTGCAACCAATGTCATGCTGTGATGAAGAATCGATTGAGTACACTCTTCTTTAAACAGCTCCCCCATGCAATAGAAGCCAAAGCTGTCGGCAACCGACTGAAGTGGAAGCAGCTCAGAATTTCCCTCAATAAAGTCCAAGCGCGATGTGCAGTTGTAAATAAAAATATTGTCTGGCTGAAAGTTAACTAAGTGATACGCGCCCTGCTGTACCTGCTGGATAGTAAGCTCCGGATGGTCATAACAAAAGCGGACTTTATCACCGATGTTGAGTGGTTTATCAAATTCAATACTAAGGTCTTCTGCAAGTGACACAGGCGTATAGATATCTTGTGCTTTTTGCTCCCCTTTCATCATCGGGAAGCCATGCAACATCTCAGGGGAAAAGTCATTACCATCAGCAAGATAACGGCGATAGATTTGCCCAATCGGCTCATCATTTAAGGTAAGGACTCGGGATCCCTGCGCTTGGGTGACGATAAATGTTTGCCCGACCGGATTCCACTCATTGTACGATTTTTGCCAAACCTGTAACTGAGGCGCGTTAATAGCAACCGCAACGAGACTAGACTCGTGAAACTCCCCATCTAAAAACGCCCAACGGCCATTGGTTGTTATAACGGTCGCGCCGCCAACAACAGGGACGGTATCATGGGAAAAGGCACTAAACAGAGCCTTGTCGCTTGATGACATCCTGTCACCAAAACATATGATCATTTTGGTGTCCAAGCCGATAGAGAGCCCTTCGTACAGTTGTTCAGACGCTTGGCGGCTACTCGCCACAAAGCTTGCGCTCGCGGTCGTAAAGGTTGCTTGTTCAAACTGAGTGAGCACCAGCAATGAATCGCCTTTATTGATATTCCCTTGCTCTATCGTCGACACGGCGCTGCTGCCAATCACAGTTGCGTTTGGCCAACGCTGCTTAATTGCAGTATAGAAAGTCAACACCTCTTCTTTGGGCTGAGCCGAAAAAAGTTGAATCAAAGGGCTTTGGTAAACGGAAGGGATGCTTTCTAATTTTTGCTCTAACTGCGGGAGAGTGTGAAACGCAAGAGAAGTACTATCCATAGTATCAGTAACTATCCTTTTCAATGGTGGCAGCGTTAACTGTCTATTTACATAGTAAAACAAACAACATATCGATTATGCAACCTATCGCTTTATTTAATGAGCGCTTGGTACTCTTTAAACCAATCTTTGACGGCTTTTCGAGATAGCTTTATCCCATTACCTAAGAGTGACTCTGGCAGAAGGTGGTAGGCAATTGGCCATTTAAACTTGGTTAGCCTCGGTTTAAGGTAAGTTTCAATCTGACTCAATTCAGGGAGTCGCTTGGCATCCAAAATCGCGACAGGTCTGAAACCGAATTCTTCATCAGCGACTGGGATTACGATGGCTTGCTTAACACCTGCGAACGCATTCAGTACCGCTTCAATTTCCTCACAGTGAATGTTCTCGCCCCCAGAAATAAATAGGTTGTCCGCTCGACCAATGATCTTAAGCTCACTACCGACCCACGCACCAAGGTCTTTCGTGTCAAACCACCCTTGGTCAGCAATGGGTGTCACTGCTCCTTGGCGGTAATACCCTAAGGCGAGAGTGTCACCACCAACGTATATCCGACCATCCTCTAGCTTAACCTTGCGGTTTGGCAATACAAAGCCGGCGCTGTAATGCTCGTCAATTTGCTTCGCGGTCACCGTCGAGGCCGCCTCCGTCATCCCGTATCCGAGCCAAGTATCGATACCGCGCTTAGCCGCTTGCGAACTCAACGCGAGGGGGACATGGCTACCACCGAGTAAAACATGAGTTAACGTGAGCTCAACGTTGCTTTCGAGCAAGCGCTTTAACTGAGTAGCGACCAAAGAGGCATGGGTGACAGTTAAAATGTCGGAGTGCAAATCTCCACTGCCCACCTTTAACGTCGCCCCGCTTTGCAGCCAGCGATAGATAATCGCCAAGCCCGAAACATGATAAAGCGGCAAACTAAGCAGCCATGTGTCACCTTGCTGAAAACGAAAACGCGCTAGAAGCCCTTGTGCGGAAGCGAGATGTTGACGCGAAGTATGAGCCACCGCTTTTGGAATGCCTGTGGTTCCTGATGTAAACACGATAGTTGCGATAGCGTCTGAACGGTAGGCGCGACTTGTTTGATCCGCAGGCGAAGGGGCGTACTCTAGCGTTCGCTCTGCACTCACTTCCGGACTCCAAATCCAGCGCTGCTGGTGTGATGCGTAAAGCGTACTAAGCTTGGTTTCGAGTTCACTCTCTGTTTGGGGCATAGTGAATGCGCATACCGCCCCGATTTCTAAGGTCGCGAGAAGTAAAATGACCGACTCAGGACTATTTTTCCCAACGCAGGTCACCACGTCTCCCGATTGAACGCCTTGCTGCCTAAGACTGGCTGCCATCATCAGGGCTTCGCGCTCTAACTCTGCCCAAGTGTAGTGTTTCTTCGGCGTGTCTAGCGCCAACAAAGATGGGCTCGATTGAGCCCATTGATTGAGTGGAGAAAGGACTGGTTGCATCAAGATTGCCAAATCAAACTTTGGTCCGCTAGGCGAACCAGTGGCAAGTCGCAACCCGGCCAAGCAACTTCAAGCTGCTGAGCAAACAAACCGACCGTATCCAATCCTGGAACTTCATCTGGCAATTGCCACTGAGCCAAACGCGCTAATTGAGTCAAACCTAAGCTTGATTCAATGCTTGAGCTTATCACCGCTTTAATGCCGAGCGCTTTTGCACGCTCAATCAGCTCGATACAACGCTGTACCGATCCAATGAGAGTTGGCTTGATGACGATCGCCTTCGCGCCATTGAAGTCCTCCAGCTTAAAGTCATCTTTTCGAATTGCATGCTGCAAGGTTTCATCCCAAGCAATGGCAATGCCGGTATTGATAGCAAATGAAAAGCTGTCACCAGGCGCCTGACACGGCTCCTCAATAAATGCGATACGACCACGAAGTGAAGGGGCAACTTTTTTTGCAAATTGCTGTGCTTTTTCCGCCGTCCAAGCTCGGTTTGCATCCAAACGTAACGTTAGGTCTGGAATCGACTCCAAGAATAAGCTGACAAGCATGCCATCACGAATTGGCTCATACAGACCCACTTTGATCTTAGCGACTTTATCACCAGTCATCGCATTCAGTTTCGGTAGCAGCTCATCGGGATCGCCTGAACAGAGTGGTGCCGCTTGATAGCACCCCGACTGTGGTAGTTGATTTTCAAGCTCGAGTTGAGCCATTGACAACCCAAAGGCGACCGACGGATAGAGCTTATCAAGTTCAAAGGTGCGACCTTCTCGCCATAACGCCAATTGCTCAACCAATTGCGAGTATGCATCATCCATTGATTCGAGACTAAAACCAGGTAGTGGAGCAATCTCACCGCGACCTGTTTCACCATCAAGCTCTAGCTCAACCACAAAACCTTCGCGTTGTTTCAACCGTTCCTCACGCAGTATCACCCCACTGTCCATCGGCAATTCGTAGCGATACAGTTTGGCTGATCTCATAGCAATATCCCTTTCTTTGTTGATATAAATGTAGCTTGTATTGGATATTTCACCTATTTGTACTTTGATATCTAAGCTGTAGCCTCAAGAACAAGGAGAGGACGCGGAATATAGAAGCCTATATGAGCATCCTCGACACAGTTATTGAGGCTAAAGCGACGATATCGACAACAAATTAAGGGTTGCGTGGGAACTTATTAAAGTCCGGACGACGCTTCTCATTGAACGCGTTACGACCTTCCTGACCCTCTTCTGTCATGTAGAACATCATTGTCGCGTTACCTGCTAGCTCCTGAAGCCCAGCTTGACCGTCACAGTCGGCGTTCAGAGCCGCTTTCAGACAACGAAGAGCCATAGGGCTATGTTGTAGCGTTTCACGACACCAGCGCACGGTCTCTTTCTCTAGATCTTCCAGTGGAACAACGGTGTTCACAAGCCCCATATCCAAGGCTTCTTGAGCATCATAGAATCGGCATAGGAACCAGATCTCACGCGCTTTCTTTTGGCCAACAATACGCGCCATGTAAGATGCCCCCCAACCGCCATCAAACGAACCCACTTTCGGTCCTGTTTGACCAAATTGAGCATTCTCTGCTGCGATTGTTAGGTCACACATCATATGCAGCACATGGCCACCACCGACCGCCCAGCCAGCAACTGACGCGATCACAGGTTTTGGACAAGTACGGATTTGACGTTGAAAATCAAGAACATTTAAGTGGTGAGTGCCCGAATCGTCTTGGTAGCCGCCGTAATCGCCACGAATCTTCTGATCGCCGCCTGAACAGAACGCTTTTTCGCCAAGACCGGTAAGAATAATGACGCCTACGCCTTCATCATAGCGAGCATCTGCCAACGCATTGATCATCTCTTTGACGGTTTGAGGGCGGAAAGCATTACGAACTTGTGGGCGAGCGATGGTGATCTTCGCGATGCCATCTTCCGACTTGTGGTACTGAATATCTTCATATTCACCGGTGCAGTCATTCCAGTTTACTGGTGCGTATAGTTCTTCTTCTGAGATACCGACTGTTTTTGCCATGGTGATTCCTGTTTCTTCTCTAAATGACTCAATGCGACGAATTTACGTGCGCATCGATTTGAGTTTTCACAATTGCTGCAAATGCTTGAGGCTGTTCAACATGAACATTGTGCCCAGCATCAACAACTTGGCTGAAAGACAGACCGCTTTGTTCGGCCAACTGACTAAACTTCTTGTCTTTCTCGCCACAAATATAGTGTGTTGTTGTACTCGACGACTTTAGCGCGTCGAGCAAATAATCTTGTTTAGCTAATGACGTCGCCATCAACATGTGCGCCACTTGCGGGCCTAGGTTAGCACTGCGTTTAGCAATCAGTTTTTGTCTTTGCTCATGATTTAGTGAACTAAACACGGGTTGCTGATACCAATCGCTTAACACCTGCTCAATAGGCTCTGATTCGAATCGTTTTGCCCAGCGTGAATCATGGTTAAGTCGAGCAATTTTGTCTGCCTCATGCTGCAAACCGAAATTGCCCCCTTCAACGATAAGTTGCTGAATATTCAGGTTCGCGAAGTGATTATGGACCACCCCATTCATCGCAATACGGGCACCAAGGGAATATCCAATCAGTACTATAGGGCGATGTGGCGCAATTTGAGTGAGCAGCGTGTCAGATATTTGATCACAGCACTCTTTGAAATCGTGACAAGTTGAAAATGCGCTTAATCCATGACTAGGGAGATCAATCGAGAGTGCCGGATAGTCCATCAAATGAACGAAAGTCTGCTGCCAATCTTCACCCGAGCCGAGTAAACCATGCAAAAACACCAACACTGGCTGTTGGTGTTTCTCGGTAAATGAATGATTTGCGTGACTATAAAGCATGGACTTGCTGGATAAATTCCTTAAGTTGAGAGGAGGCCTGTTCCGGCGGCGTTTGCACTTCCACCACTAAAGTGCCTTGGCCTTGTTCCAAATGTGAACCTACTACCTGCAGATAGTCTGGCAAGGTTTCTGGCTTGGCATACTCTAACTGGAACTGCTTCGCGGCATACTCGAAATCATAGCCATGCGGCATTTGATAGAGCGCTTGTTTTTGCTGCTCAGGCACCGGCAGTAAATCAAAAATCGCCCCACCGTCATTATTGGTCACCACCACAACGACAGGTGTCGTACTATGGGTAAGCAGCGCCAGCGAATTCACATCGTAAAGCAGCGATGTATCACCGATAAACACCACGGTTGGCTTGCCTGTGGCACGAATGACACCACTGGCCGTTGCAATTAAGCCATCAATCCCCGAAGCGCCACGATTGGTATACACTTCACGCTCATCTAAGCGACTGAACATGTCCACCAGACGGACAAAAAGACTGTTACCCACAAACAACTGCGACTGCTTAGGTAATTGATTTAACGTCAGTGCCAAGCCGATTTCAGACAACGACACATCGGTACTTAAATGCACACCCGCTAACGATGAGATGTGTTGGGCATAACTTTTAGCATCATGCGCCCACCCTTGTTTGGTCGACGCAGTAGGCAATAACCTTTCATCGAAAGACTCTAGCCACTCTGCCACTTCGCATACATGATGCTGCTGCATCAAATGGGTTTGATTATTTCGATCAAGCCTAGGAGATACGAAATGGTAATCCGCTCCACGACTTTCCACCTGCTGAGTCAACCAATGATTGAGTCGCTTAGAAATGATGCGCGAGCCGAACTGCAACACCAACTCACATTCATTGAGTGCATGCGAGGCAGAACGGTTTTTCAGCCACAAGTCATAGTGAGACCAGTCTGACCCCACACCCGATTGAGGATCGCACAAAAGTGGCCAGCCAAGCTTGTCCGCGAGCTGAGCGACTTTTTGCGCTTGTTGTAATGTCACACTGCCAAGAACGACGACGCCTTTTTTCTCAATGAAATAACCGACATCGATATGGGGCTTTGGTGAGGCAAGGTGCTTGGCACTGAACACGCGACCACTTTGCCACCAGTCTCCAAGCTGATCCATGTAGTCTTGATAGAGCGTCGCAGACTCATCGCTGTAAAGAGGCTCTGGAAATGGGCAGTTGATGTGAATCGCGCTGCCTTGGTTAGCCTGCTCCGCCATCACTTGATCGACACTCGTCAACAGCCATTTTAGCGGCACTTGCAGCGAAGGACTTGGCAGCTCAAGCGATGCCGACACATGGTTTGAAAAAATGCCCGATTGCTGAATCGCTTGGTTCGCACCGCAAGAAACCAACTCAATGGGTCGATCGGCAGTGAGTACAACGAGTTTCTCGCCCGTTAATTTTGCTTCAGCAATGGCTGGGAGTAAGTTCGCCACCGCTGTACCCGACGTCACCACAATCGCGACCGGCTTTTGGCTTGCTTTGGCGAGACCTAAAGCTAAAAAACCCAATCCCCGCTCGTCAAAATGCGTATGGAGGGATAATTGAGTGTGTTGATCCGCTTCAAGTGTCAGTGGTGTTGAACGAGAACCAGGCGCAATACAAATATCGCTAACGCCAAAGCGGGTTAGCTCTTCAAGCAAGGTTCTACACCAAATTCGGTTGACCACAGCTTGATTAACACAAGGTAGTGCATGACTCATTTAAGACGCGACTCCCAATGGTGGGTTATCTGATATGAGTGAGAGTAATGTCGACATCTTCTTATCGAGCTCTTGCCATTCATACTCAGCAACTGAGCCCGGAACAATCCCTGCACCAGCAAATAACTGAACTTGATCATTAAGGACTAAAGCGCTGCGGATTGCGACACAAAACTCGGCGCGTTGGTGGCTAATAAATCCCATAGATCCGGCGTACCAACCTCGAGCGAACGGCTCGTTTTCACGAATAAACGCCATCGACTCTTTTCTTGGTAGGCCTGCCACGGCAGCAGTCGGTTGCAGCGCACTGAGCAACTGAACGCCATTGACCCCTTTGTGGAGGTGGGCATGAATACTGCGCTTTAAATGCTGCACTTTACGCAGACGCACCAAACGAGCCTCTTGCTCAACTTCGACGCGTTCTGAATGAGGCGATAGACGCTCTATGATGTCATCCACCACATACTGGTTCTCATTGAGGTTTTTGCTGTCATTAGCCAACCAGTTTGCGAGCTCCATATCCTGACTGGCATTGAGGCCACGTCCTATCGTGCCAGCGAGTGCTTCGGTGTAAAGCTCTTGCCCTTGGCGCAAATAAAGACGCTCAGGTGTTGAGCCAATAAAGGAGTGCTTTCGGTCTAAAGAGAGCATGAAGTGGAAGCTGTGATGATTGTGCAAGTAGCTTGATTTTAGAAATTGCGAGGCGCACAGCGGTGCACTTAATGTAACGGCGGTTTTTCGCGCCAATACCACTTTTTTGAAATCGTTATTTTCTATACCAGTCAGCACTTTTTCCACCAACTGAGACCACTCTGCTTTCTCTGGCGTATGCTGGATATGCTCAATATGAGCAGAGACTGGAAGCAGCGGCGTAACTTCATGCTGCAACTTATACAAACTCGCCAAAGTGCGATGCTTATCCGCACTCAAATTGGCCGCCAAAGACCAAGTTTCGTCAAAGCGAATTAACTCAATTTGCGGTAAGAAGAAAAATGAAGACATGCAGCGACGATTTTTGTCCGTCTGGCCATCGAACGATCGCCCTCCCCATATGCGCTGATCATCAGCCAAAATCGCGTAAGCAGGCGCCGGCTCAACAAACGTATGCAGTTGCCCTAATGCGACCACTTCTTCGCGAGTATCGCGAGATTGCCAGTAAAACTTGGGAAAAAGCGGTTGCGCTTCTAGCCAATCAATAAATGCAAAGTCAGGTTTTTCCTCAAGAACTTGAACCAGACGGGTAACACCGTCCTTTGCATCCTTTACGCGTTCAATCAGTTCAGTGACGGCTTGATGAAAATAGGACAAATCAGCCTCGTATGCATGGGGAATAATATTTATTTTAGGTGATTACTGTATTTATAGACCCTACTCAAATCAAGGTTGCAACTAATGTTTTGCAAAATCCTGTGATAACGGACGTGCTACAAGGGGTGAAATCTAGGCACTCAGCCAGATTTTTATTCTAAAAAAAATGTTTTTGATGTAGTTTAATAAAGAAATTCAATTATTTTTAGGTTTTAATCAATGCAAAATATCGGGATGTCGTCAAAACTCGACAATGTCTGCTATGACATTAGGGGTCCTGTACTAAAACATGCTAAGCGCATGGAGGAAGAGGGGCATAAAATACTGAAGCTAAACATTGGCAACCCCGCCCCATTTGGCTTTGACGCCCCTGACGAAATCCTGGTTGATGTGATTCGTAACCTGCCGACGTCTCAAGGTTATTGTGATTCGAAAGGCATCTACTCAGCGCGAAAAGCCGTGGTGCAACATTATCAGCGCAAAGGCATCCGCTCTCTTGATGTTGAAGATGTTTATGTGGGTAATGGTGTATCAGAGCTTATCGTGATGGCCATGCAAGCTCTGCTCAATAACGGCGACGAAATGCTCGTCCCTGCGCCAGACTACCCTCTTTGGACAGCTTCTGTGGCACTGTCGGGCGGTAAAGCGGTTCACTACATGTGTGACGAAGAAGCAGACTGGTACCCAGACCTTGACGATATCAAAAGTAAGATAACGCCAAAGACGCGCGGTATCGTGCTTATCAACCCAAACAACCCAACGGGTGCGGTTTATAGCCGAGATTTCTTGCTAGAAGTGATCGAAATTGCTCGCCAGCACAAGCTGATCATTTTTGCCGATGAGATTTACGATAAAGTCCTATACGATGGCGCCACACACACCTCAGTAGCGACATTGACGGAAGATGTCCTTGTCGTCACCTTTAATGGCCTTTCGAAGGCGTACCGCGTTTGTGGTTTCCGTGGCGGTTGGATGTTCTTGACTGGACCAAAGCATCAAGCGCAAGGCTATATTAATGGTTTGGATATGCTCTCTTCTATGCGCTTGTGTGCCAACGTCCCTATGCAGCACGCAATCCAAACCGCGTTGGGTGGTTATCAAAGCATCAATGAACTGATCCTACCTGGCGGTCGATTGCTCGAGCAACGTGACAAAGCGTGGGAGTTGGTCAATCAAATTCCGGGGGTCTCTTGTGTTAAGCCCAAAGGCGCGATGTACCTATTCCCGAAAATCGACACTAAGATGTACAACATCAAAGACGACCAAAAAATGGTGCTCGACTTCCTAGTTCAAGAGAAAGTGCTCTTGGTTCAAGGTACCGGCTTCAACTGGCCTAAACCTGACCACTTCCGCATCGTCACCCTACCGCATGTAGAAGACTTAGAAATGGCTATTGGCCGATTCGAACGCTTCTTGTCGACCTACAGTCAGTAGTAATCAGGTATTATTTTTCATATGCTTAAAGGGTACTCAATGAGTACCCTTTTGTTTTTGCGCCAAGGAGTCTTTACATGCCCAATACCAACCCAAAGGAAAGCCACTTTTTCGCCCACCTTGCCCGCATGAAACTCATTCAACGTTGGCCACTCATGCGCTCTGTCTCAACAGAAAACATCTCGGAGCACAGCCTGCAAGTCGCGTTTGTCGCTCACGCTTTAGCGCTCATCAAAAACAAAAAGTTTGGCGGAAGTCTTAACCCTGAACGAATCGCCATTCTCGGTATGTATCACGATACCAGTGAAGTGTTGACGGGGGATTTACCCACACCGGTGAAGTACTACAATCCTGACATTGCCAAAGAGTACAAAAAAATCGAGGCCGCAGCAGAGAAGAAACTTCTATCCATGTTGCCGGAGGAGTTCCAAGAAGACTTTGCGCCTTATCTCGTCTCTCAGCAAGCACACCCTGAGGATGCCGCCATTGTTAAGCAGGCTGATACCATTTGCGCCTACCTCAAATGTTTAGAGGAGTTAAGCGCTGGCAACCATGAATACGCGTTAGCGAAAAAACGCTTGGATATTACGCTTAAAGAGCGCCATACCCCCGAAATGGATTATTTCCTCAATACGTTTGCGCCCAGTTTTGAACTGTCACTCGACGAAATTAGCTGATCGAACGTATTTGACCGCTTAGCAGGCAAACCTTCTGTTTCAGGCCGCTTGAAGTCACAAACTTAAGCGTGTACGGTAAGAAAAAACTCAGGGAGACTGCCTATGACGTTTAAAATCAGCGATTTATGGCATGAACGTCATGACGACGAGCACAAAATTCGTCGTGATGATCACCGTAGCCCATTCCAACGAGATCGTGCCCGCATCTTGCACTCGGCAGCATTTCGTCGCTTGCAGGCAAAAACGCAAGTCCACGGTAATAGCTTTGATGACTTCCATCGCACGCGCTTAACTCACTCGCTTGAGGCCGCTCAACTTGGCACTGGCATTGTCGCGCAACTGAAAAAGAAACAACCTGAGTTTCGTGATTTGCTGCCCAGTGATAGCTTGATTGATTCGCTTTGCCTCGCGCACGATATCGGCCACCCGCCTTATGGTCATGGCGGAGAAGTTGCACTCAATTATATGATGCGTGATCACGGCGGCTTCGAAGGCAATGCGCAAACATTTCGCATTGTCACCAAGCTCGAACCCTACACCGAACATTTCGGGATGAACCTCTCTCGCCGAACCTTACTTGGATTGATTAAATACCCTGCCATGATCAGTCAAACCCGAGCCGCGATTCTGCCGCAGAGTGTTTCTCATCAACGTCAGTTAAGAGCCAGAGACTGGACACCAGCAAAAGGCTTATACGACTGTGACCAAGATCTCTTCGATTGGCTTCTCTCCCCGTTGAGTGGCAAGGATAAAGCGCTGTTCAGCGCCATGCGCGACGAAACATTAACAGAAACGCGGCACAAGAAAACGCGCTATAAATCGCTCGATTGTTCCATTATGGAATTGGCCGATGATATTGCTTACGGAGTTCACGACCTCGAAGACGCAATCGTATTGGGCATGGTCAATCGCCATCAATGGATTGAAGGAGCAGCCAGTCAATTGGCAGACTGCGGTGATCCTTGGTTTGAAAAGCACATCATGTCCATCACAGATATGCTGTTTGCAGGTACTCACTTTCAGCGTAAAGACGCGATAGGCGGAATGGTGAACGCTTTACTAACCAGCATATCGGTCAAGCCAGTGGATGCGCCGTTTGAGTGTGAATTGCTGTCATTCAACGCCTTTCTTGAACCGACCATGGCAACGGCGCTCGACATTTTAAAGCACTTTGTCAGCGACTATGTGATTCAGGTGCCACACGTTCAAGTTGTCGAGTACAAGGGACAGCAGATCATCATGGATATTTTTGAAGCGCTCAGCGCCGATCCAGAACGCCTGCTACCAACTCAAGTTCGTCATCAATGGTCGCAAAAGGCGACCGAAACCGAAGGCTACCGCGTCATCGCAGATTACATCTCTTCGATGACAGACGGACACGCTCAGCGTTTACATCAGCAGCTCTTTTCTTCTCACTAACGTTACGGCTGCTCAGCAAAGTAGTGACTGGGCAGCTTTTTAATCGCCTTTTTGAGCGCGTTAAAACAACGCTCATCAATCGCTGTATGTAAGTTTTCTTCCATTATCTCGAGTGTTTTAGGCACTGGAATAGCACCACGATAAGGTCTTTCCGCGGTAATCGCATCGAAAATATCTGCTGTAGTAATAATTCGAGTTGCTAGAGGAATCTCGTCAGCGGTTAACTGCTTCGGATACCCTGTACCATCAAGTTTTTCATGGTGGGCGCCGGCTATCCAAGCCATCTCTTTGAACGGTTTTAAATGACTAAGAATCGACTCGGTTAAAGCAGCATGAGATTTCACCGCTTCCCATTCATCGTCATCCAACTTACCTGGCTTGTCTAAAATAGTGTTACTGACCCCTAGTTTACCTAAGTCATGGAGTAGCGCAGCGCGCTTTAACCATTGTCTTTCGTCGCTCTCGATGCCAAGCTCCTCAGCAATAAGCTCGGTATACACGGCAACGCGTTCACTATGCCCTGACGTATAGGGGCTCTTTGAATCGACAATTTTACCAAATGCACTCACGATGCAGTTTAAGTACTCTTCGTCGACCATAACTTGAGCTTTGGCAGGAGCTAGCGTCATCACTCGTTCGGACACATCAAAGGCATTGAGTCCTTCAATAAATTCGGTCTGCTGGGCGATCGTACAAAAGATGTCGACCAATGCTGGATCAAACCAGCTGCCACTTCGCGCTTTTACTTCCGCAATAGCCGTCGTGAGGTCATGTTCAAACTGGAAGACATCCACCACTTGTGCCAATAGAGCAATACGAGAAAATAGCGGTATCTCTTGATGTTTGAGTTGTTCTGGCCTGCCTGTTCCATCCCAGTGCTCGTCCAAGCTATGTACACCATCAGCAACCGCGTCACGAAACCTGAGTTCACGAGCGACTTCTGCCCCTCTGGTACAGCGCGTTTCAATCAACTCTTGAGCGTAATCGGCGCCATTTTTCAGGATATCGATGGTGGTTGAAATACGAGTTACCCAACTTTGCCCAATACCTGTGTTTTTCACCACAAAATTAATCGCACTGGATAAACTGGTTCCGACCGTTTTGTAGTTGCGTTTGAAAGCGCGGTCGTCGGTCATGTAGAGCTCACAAATTCGCGCGGCATTGCTACTACAACCTGCATCTTTGAGTAACAGCGTAAAGAACAAATCATACAGTTGCTGGTCGGTAAGCTGCATTCGTTCACCAATATGCATTCCAATCCAGCAACAGCGAGTACAGTGCTCAGGCGGTTGTCCTTCGGTCATGTCAAGCGCTGTGGTCAACGAGAGCATTAACTCAGACAATGGGATCATTTGGTTGAGATGAGTCTGCATTCAGCTTCCTTGATGAGCAGGGCAATTATTCTTTCGCCCATTTTGATGAGTAACGTACACTCTATGCTAGTCAATTAGTACCACATCAACAAGTTAGCCACTCTCTCCTGGATAAGAATATGTATATCAAGCCAGCGGTGCCATCAAATAAATGAAGGCTAAGAAAGGTAGTTTTTTTCAAACACGCCGGGAGGCATCTGCTTGATCTGAAACTCTATCATTTGATTAAAAGCGCTAATCAGTGGCGAGAAGTCTGCCTCCGGCTCAAGCAATTGCAGAATATGATAGCCTGCTTCAACCGTTGATAGGCTATTGTCGCTCGGCGCTTTACGGATTCGGTAGTTGCCTTGCAAATTCTCGGGTAGCCGAATTAGAGGAAGTGTCTGTAAGTTGCTCGACAACTGCCACATCTTATAGGCTTTTTTCCATGTCCCATCGAGTAAGATAATGCGCACATTTTGCTCTTGCGCCACTTTGCTTGACACTTGCTGATGACTGTGCGCCCCTTCACCGGGATAGAGGACAAAATGGTGAACCCCTTCTTCTGCCAGTAATTGATTGAGCTCCGAGTGCTCGGAAAAGTTTTCATCAACGAAGCAATAGCTATTGGCAAGAGACAAACTTAATATCCGCGCGGTACCCATAGGCCTGTTCGTTTCACTGGGATGCTGTAGAATGACCAACTCTACCTTCGAGGGTAGGCTTTGTATCCACTCGCAAATACACGCTTTGAGTGATTTTCCACATTGAGAACAGTATCGAGACATAGAGTGCGTTTTTATTTTCCGTTAATAGCTGTCAGTTTAGTTTGTTTAGGACTGCAGTTTGAACCTCTTGCTTCACTCACTGAGTGGCATCGCCAATGGATTTCTGAGGGTCAATGGTGGCGAATCCTATCAGGAAACTTCACCCATACCAACTTTGCACACCTAGTCATGAATTTAGCAGGCCTTTGGGTCATCCACTTTATTTTTAAGCCTGAGCACCGCAGCTTTATTTTTGCTTTATTCTTCATAAGCCTAGCGGTTGGTTTACTCAATTTATTTAGCGATATGACCAGCTATGTCGGCCTCTCAGGTGTGCTGCACGGTTTATTCGCCTATTTTGCTTTGCAAGAAGCTCTCAATGGTCGAAAAAGCAGTTGGCTACTGGTAATCGGTGTTCTTGCCAAGGTGACGTGGGAGATGACGATGGGTGCTTCCCAGTCCACGTCTGAACTGATTCAAGCACGCGTCGCCGTGGAAGCCCATATGTATGGTGCACTTAGCGGATTGATACTCGGCTTTTTCGCAACCAAACCGCCTTTGCTTGGCCACTTATCAAACAATGAACGATAATTTGTGTTGATGTTATTACCTAAAGGGCTCAGAATGGCGCCCTTTTTCTCGCCCGCTAATTCGAGCCGCGAGTCACTTCATACAGAGAACAATATATGGGTTTTACCTCTTTAGGCCTTTCTGCCCCAATTCTTAAAGCGATTGAAGAACAGGGATACGACAAACCGTCCCCAATTCAAGAGCAAGCCATTCCTGCCGTATTACAAGGCAAAGACGTAATGGCGGCAGCGCAGACAGGTACAGGTAAAACTGCTGGCTTCACTCTGCCAATTCTTGAACGCTTAGATAATGGCCAGCGTGTAAAAGGTAACCATATCCGTGCATTGGTTCTGACTCCAACTCGCGAGCTAGCCGCTCAGGTTCAAGAGAACGTTTTCAAATACAGCCGTTACCAACGTCTTACGTCTCAAGTTATTTTTGGTGGCGTGAAAGCGAACCCACAAATGATGAAGCTACGTAAAGGCTGTGATGTGCTGGTCGCAACGCCAGGTCGCCTACTCGACCTGTACCAACAAAAAGCGATTAAGTTTGATCAACTCGAAGTACTTGTTCTGGATGAAGCCGATCGCATGCTAGATATGGGTTTCATTCGTGACATTCGTAAGATTCTGGCTTTGCTGCCTGCTAAGCGTCAAAACCTGCTTTTTTCTGCAACCTTTTCTGCGGAGATTCGCGAGCTCGCCAAAGGCTTGGTTAATGACCCAATCGAAGTTTCAGTAAGCAAAGAGAACTCCACTGCGGTTACCATTGAACAAAGCATCTACCCAGCAGACAAACGCAAAAAAGCGCCAATGTTGGTGAAGATGATCAAAGACGGTGATTGGAAGCAAACCCTAGTGTTCTGTCGAACCAAGCATGGCGCTAACCGCTTAGCCTTTTTCCTCAACAAAGAAGGCATTACCGCGGCGCCAATTCACGGTAACAAGAGCCAAGGCGCTCGTACTCGCGCTCTAGCAGATTTTAAATCGGGTGAAGTAAAAGTTCTGGTTGCAACAGATATTGCCGCACGTGGTATCGACATCCCTCAGCTGCCGCAAGTAGTTAACTTTGAGCTGCCAAACGTATCGGAAGACTACGTGCACCGCATCGGTCGTACTGGTCGTGCGGGAGAAGTGGGTAAAGCGTACTCCTTAGTAGAAGCCGCAGAAGCCAGCGAGCTGTTTGGCATCGAGCGTTTAATTCAGCAAGTTCTTCCTCGCCTTGAATTGGAAGGCTTCAAACCGACAAACGAACTGCCTGAATCAAAATTGGATACGCGACCAATTAAAGCGAAGAAGCCCAAAAAACCGAAAAAGCCAAAAGTAGATCATCAGGACGGTCAACGCTCAGGTGATAACGCTCGTGGCAATAAACCTGCTGGTAAAAACAAGCGTCACTTTGGTCACAACAAGCCAAACGGAGAAAACCGTGGTAACAGTGGTCAATCAAAACGTAAACCATCAAACACCAAGCCAAAGAGCAACAACGCTGGCAATAGCGGAAACGGTCAGCAACGCCGTAAACCAGCCAATCGCAAACCAAGCGGCCAAGCGAAAGCTCAATAAGATTTAAATCAAAACGCTCCTCACTCAGGAGCGTTTTTTATTCGCCTCATAATGAAAAAGCCCTCGTGACTAGCGAGGGCTTGATACTTTTCAGTAAGGGGGAACTATTTCGTTAGTACTTATTTAGAATCTCAGCAATAGCCGATTCGTTTTCTGCACTAATGATCGCGTCAATGTCATCATCGTTTTGAAACAGCTCAGACAACGCAACAATCGTTTGAATATGACTGTCTGAATCTAGCGCAGCCAAAGTGACGGAGAAAAACACATCACCGTTATCTTCGGACTCTAAATCCACACCATTCTTAAACACTGTGATTTGCAGAGCGGCTTCATTGACACCATCTTCTGGGCGAGCATGAGGCATTGCGATTTTCGGCGCCAGTACATAGTATGCACCGATTTCTTTGTGTTTCTGTTTAATCGCCTCTAGGTAAGTAGCATCCACCTTGCCCTGCTCAAGCAACTTAGAACAAGTGATATCAAGTGCGTTGTCTACCGTTAAGTTTTGCTCGTTTGAGATAACAATGTTATCGCCAATCAGATTCATAATGCTCATGATACTAACCACCCTAGAATCAGACCAACCACACCGAAGTCAAAGTCAGCGAATGTTGTTGCTTCAAGACCTAGGCCACCAAGAACCGGAAGAAGAAGCATTGGTAGGAACGAGATACACAGGCCTTGTGTGAACGAACCTAGAATTGCACCGCGTAGACCACCTGTTGCGTTACCGTAAACGCCTGCCGCACCGCCCACGAAGAAGTGAGGCACAACACCTGCAACGATAATCGTCCAATCAAACATGCCTTGGATACCCATCGCGACAAGACCTGCGGCAAACGATGATAGGAAACCGATAAGTACCGCATTTGGTGCAACTGGGAATACCATTGGACAGTCTAGTGCTGGTTTTGCACCTGGTACGAGCTTGTCAGAGATACCTTTAAACGCTGGAACAATTTCTGCAATTAGCATCTTCACACCTTGCAGTACGATGTAGACACCACCTGCGAATGTTAAAGATTGCATAAAGGTGAATACTACCCAGTTTTGACCACCTGATACGGTTTCAACAAACTCACCACCAGCGATGATAGAAGCAAACATGAAGAAGATTGCCATGGTTGTCGCGACCGCTACTGGTGTATCACGTAGAAACATTAAGCTCTTAGGTACATTAATGTCTTCTGTTGTTTTCGACGTATCACCAAACTTGCTACCAATGTAACCAGATACCAGGTAAGAAAACGTAGAGAAGTGACCCATTGCAAGCTGGTCAGTGCCCATGACTTTCTCAGTGTATTTCTGAGCAAGTGCTGGCATGATCACCATCAGCGAGCCTACTATCACAGAGCCCATAGCCACTAATACAGTGCCTTTGATGCCCGCTGTAGATAGGATTACAGCAACAAGCATAGACATGAACATAGTGTGGTGGCCCGTTAAGAAAATATATTTTAACGGAGTAAAACGAGCCAATAGAATATTTACTACGAAAGCAAAGAACATAATTAATGCCATTTCGTAGCCAAACGCTTCTTGAGCTAATGCTACGATTGCTTCGTTATTTGGAATAACACCACTTACACCAAATGCTTCGGTAAATACCGTTGAAAAATGATTTAGCGCACCAACAAGTGCACCCGCACCAAAACCTAAAATTAGGAAACCCATGACGGTTTTAATAGTGCCTTTCAAAACGGTTGATATATCTGACTTTTGTGCAATCAATCCAACAAAAGCAATTAAACCAACCATGATTGCTGGCTCTTTTAATAAGCCAAGCATGAATTCAAAGAAATTAGCCATAATTTACTTCCTTACATGAAAGTTTTTAATTGTTCTTCAATAGACGCTTTATCAAAAATATTTGCTAGGCTAACAATATTTGTTTTACCCGCTTCAGCTAATTGGTTTGCGACATCAGTTGCGGCTACCCAAATATCAGCACTACTTGATGCTGCTGAAGAGAGATCTTCATGATCTACCTCTGCATCCAGACCAATTTTTCCTGCAACTTCTTTAACGGCCATCTCCATCATCAATGAAGTACCAAGGCCATTACCGCATACAACCATAATCTTTTTCATAATATTCTTCTCGTAGGGTTTTAATCAGAAAGCTGTGTGCTTTCGTTTATTCGTTGAGATGGATAATATCCAAATCGCCCCAAAACAGAATAGATCACCATCACAAAACCAAAATGACCTCGTGACCAAGATCACGCAAAATGAAGTTTCAAACACACAATTTGTCACTAACACCTCGAAAGGAGCGGTAAACAAAAAGCATGTTTGAAATAAATAATATCGAGAGAAAAATAAAGTGTGATCTGGCGTTATGAACGGTGTTAAATAATAGCTGTGGTTATTTCCCGTAGTCGGAAAGCATTTTCTTCAAAAGACTATTAACATCTTTGGTCTTTTTATTTCTTTTAGTTAGAGCGCTTAAAGATGTGGGCATTTCAGGTTTAGAGCATTCTGTGTCTTCTTCTACTCTATCTCGTAATTTTTGCACGGCGGGAAGTAACATACGAATTTCTTCACCATGCTCATTTTCAAGAACCACAATGTTCTCAGACTCAACTTGAATAATAGTTAAAATGCCATGCTTAACTGACTCGACTCTTTCACCGACCATCGACGACTGAGGTGGAACAGAACGATCAGAAACTTGTCCACTGCGCAGTTTTGCCGCAGTAATAGAACGAATATTTCCGGTATTTTCAAACGCCACAATAACGGTATGCGTGTTGTAGTATTCAATTACCGTAACATAGCCATGTTTTTTTGTTTCAAATCGAGCGCCTATTTGCATATCGTGTGGCGCTTCTTGTTTTTTAATTAACATCCAGTGTACCTAGGACTTCTGTAAAAATCCGACATGAAGTAAGTATATACCCTGCGTACCACATTATAAATGGTTACCCTACGGCTTGTGGGAGTTTCTATTTCACCTATTCGCGGGAATCTAGTGGCCAACATGACTACACGTTATCCCCTGATACAAAAAAGCGCCATCATTCGATAGGCGCTTTGATTCTACAAGTGTGACTTTATTTAGACGATTGGGCGCTGTCCGCGGTCGATCAGCTTCATCAGTACGTTGTCTGCAGCCTCACCTGCCATGCCAGCAAGCTTAGAGGTCAGCTTCCTCTTCTCAACGTAATGAATAGCAAGTACGGTTTTATCTTTGCATGCTGCCACAACAAGGTCATCAGAGGTCTTAATTTCATCAACTAAACCAAGCTCGTGGGCTTGAGTTCCGAACCAATGTTCCCCTGTCGCAACTTTGTCTAACTCGAGTTCTGGGCGACGTTCACGGATAAAGTCTTTGAACAGACCGTGGGTTTCTTCCAACTCTTGCTTGAATTTCTCACGCGCCTTATCGGTGTTTTCGCCAAACATAGTCAAAGTACGTTTGTATTCGCCTGCTGTTAGCTGCTCATACTCAATGTCGTATTTTTTCAGTACTTTATTGAAGTTCGGCAATTGGGCAATCACACCAATTGAACCCACAATCGCAAACGGTGCAGAGACAATTTTATCGGCGATACACGCCATCATGTAACCGCCACTGGCCGCGACTTTATCCACGGCAATTGTGAGTGGCAAATTCGCGGCTTTAATTCGATCAAGCTGTGATGACGCCAATCCATAGCCGTGAACCATACCACCACCAGATTCCAGCCTCAGTAGTACTTCATCGCCTTCACGTGCCACCGCTAGAATCGCAGTCACCTCTTCACGTAGCGAAGCGACTTCTTTAGCATCAATGCTGCCTTTGAAATCCAAAACAAATAAGTGAGGCTCACGTTTGCTGTCCAGATCGCCCTCTTTTGAGGCTTTCTTGATCTCTTTCTCTCGTGATTTGTTTTTCTCTTTTTCTTGCTTCTTCTCTGCTTTGTCACGCGCTTTAATGAAAGCGGCATCGTGCAGATGGTGCTCTAACTGCTCAACCGTGTTTTTATGCTGCTCAGTGAGGTTGGTAATTTCCAGTTCACCCTTCGCGCCGCCGCTTTTACCGCCTACCGCTTTGGCAAAAACTAGAATCGCTACAATCGCGACCACAACAGTCACAATCTTGGCCAAAAACAGGCCATAGTCCAATAAAAATTCCAATGCGATTATCCTCTAATAGTGCGAATTAGTGTATTGTAACCACCATCTTACGGAATCATAAAGTAAATCATTACAATAAGGATACAGATCGTGGATTATGCTGTTTCTTCAGATGCCCTGAAAGGCAAAGTCATCTTGGTTACTGGCGCGGGCGCGGGTATCGGTAAGCAAGCGGCACTCTCTTATGCAGAGCGTGGTGCTACGGTGATCTTGCTTGGTCGTACAGTGAAAAAGCTGGAGCAGACCTACGACGAAATTGAAGCGGCAGGTTACCCTCAGCCAGCCATTATTCCACTGGATATGAAAGGGGCAACCAAGCAAAACTACCTTGATATGGCGGATACCATTGAAGGTCAATTTGGTCGCTTAGATGGCGTTTTACACAATGCCAGCCTATTGGGAGTCATCAGCCCATTTGATCAAATCGGTGAAGATACTTACGACGATATTATGCAGGTCAATGTGAAAGCACAATTCTTGATGACTCAAGCGATTTTGCCGCTACTGCACAAATCAGACGACGCGCGTATTGTGTTCACCTCTTCAACAGTAGGTCACAGCGGTCGCGCTTTTTGGGGCACGTACGCGATGTCTAAGTTTGCTACTGAAGGCATGATGCAGGTACTGGCTGATGAGTTAAGTGATACACACATTCGCGTGAATGCAATTAACCCTGGTGCCACTCGCACCGCAATGCGCGCCAAAGCTTATCCAGCAGAAGATACCGATTTGCTCAAAACACCACTGGATATTATGCCGCTTTACCTCTACCTGATGAGCCCTGAAAGTAAAGACGTGAATGGTCAGTGTATCGACGCACAACCAAAAAAATAACTCGAACAGCTGATTTATTTTCCAAATAATAATCAACGCCTTGTGTTCTCAACTCAGAAACACAAGGCGTTTTTTTATCCGCTCGACTCGTCTCGCTATTGCCGATAGTTCACAAACAATTATACTGTATATATATACAGGTATTTTGTTATGTATGAACTGATCGAACATCTCAAGCAGAAACAGTGGCTTTGGCAGGGTAACCAGACTCCCGAGTCTCAAGACTATTACACAACGGGGTACTCGTTACTCGACCAAAAGCTAGAAGGTGGATTCCCTAAACATGGCGTTGTTGAATTACAATCGCCGCAGGGAATTGGTGAACTACGTTTGCTGATTCCACACCTACAACAGACTAGCCAAGAGCGCTTAGCGGTATTCATTCAACCGCCGGGTTACCTATGCGCGCAGCACCTTGCTTCACAAGGCATCGATTGTAATAAAGCCCTACTCATTTATCCCAAAAGCCAAAAAGAAGCGTTGTGGGCCGCAGAGCAATGCTTAAGAAGCGGTGCATGCAGTAATGTTTTGCTCTGGGCGACAGAAATCGAAGTTCACCAAGCTCGGCGGTTGCAAGTCGCGAGCGAAACGGGCAACAGCCTCTCTTTTCTCTTTAAGTCGGGGCAAAAAAATCGCTTCTCGCTTCCTGTTAGCTTAAGCATGACATTACAGCCCCATGCCCTTGGTCTTGAAGTGGCGATAACCAAACGTAAAGGAGGGTGGCCACACGGCAGCTTTGTACTGGATATGCGCCATTACTGGCCATCTTTGACAGTGCAGCCCAGCCAGCCGGTTATCTTGCCCTTTCCATGGCGCAGGCAGGGGTAGCGATGCAGCTTTGGATCTATCTTCACTTCCCTACCTTGCAGCTTGACGCACTTTACGCCGAGCAATCAGAACAGCCTTTGATCATCGTCGAAGGTAAACGTTTTCAAGTTGTACAACGTAATGCGCTGGCTAAAGAGCAAGGTATTGATCTTGGCATGGGGCTTGGCAGCGCCAGTGCATTATGCCAACAACTGCAAGTACATCCTTATGATGAAAGTGTTGAGCATAAGACATTGCTCGATATTGCCCAGTGGCTTTATATGGTCACCTCAGATATTGCTCTTTTCCCGCCTCAAGGCATTTTGCTCAAGGCCACCGACATGCTTTCTCTTTATGGCGGGCTTAAGGCTTATTGGCAACACGTTTTTCGTCACCTTAGTACGCTTAAACTGACGTTTCATTTCGCAACTGGGTTTTCGCCTTTCTCAGCGATGTTATTGGCTAAATCAGGAAGCCAATTCATCTGCCATGATAAGGATGAGATCGTTCAGCGCCTCCAACGCTACCCTCTGATTGCCACTGAGCTCGACCCGAAACAAGTGGAGACCTTATCCCGCGTCGGTGTGACTCATTTGCATCAATTACTTGAACTCCCCATGCAAGACATCGCTCGTCGATTCGATATTGATTTGATGAACTACGTAGGGCGATTGATGGGGCAATTCAAACACCCGATGGATTTCTACCATCCACCAGAGCAGTTCCAAAGTTATCTGGAACTGCTGTTTGATATTGAGCACATTCAATGGCTGGAAAAACCACTCGGCAAGCTACTCAGCAAGCTAGAGATCTTTCTTACTCTACGTAATCAAGTTGGCTATGAACTCGCATTAACTCTCCACCAGCGCGATCATCAAGACAGCTCGGTAACCTTTACATCCGCCTCTGGTGACTACTTGGCTCATCGTTGGATGACGCTATGCCAACTTACTCTTGAATCCATCAAGCTAGAGGCACCAGTGCAAGGGCTCACTCTCAGCCTGATTCGCGGGGGGGAGCTCGAGTCGAGCAGTAAAGACATTTTCGCCGGCCACCAAGGGCAGCAAAGCGAACTTGAGCTGATTGGCTTGTTGCAAGCAAAACTCGGTCATGAGCGGGTTCGTAAAGTCGCGATGAGTGATGACCCAAGGCCAGAAAAAGCCACCCTGCTCTGCTCACCGGACCTACCCATTCCGCTAAAGCCCAACATCCAACGTCTTCGCCCTTCTTTGATGATGCCAGAGCCTGAGCCTTTAGCTGAAAAAGTCAGCATAATTCATGGCCCTGAACGCTTTGTGACAGGCTGGTGGGACGGCGATGAAATGACACGGGATTACTTTATCGCACGCAGCGATGCAGGACGCTGGCTGTGGGTGTTTCGCAACCAACAGATGCAATGGTTTCTGCACGGTGTATTTAGTTAGAGGTGGTCATGAAGTACGCGGAACTGTTCTGCCAGACTAATTTTTCTTTTCTGACTGGCGCATCCCACGCTGAAGAGCTGATTTTACAAGCCGATTTTTTACGCTATCACTCATTGGCGATCACCGATGAGTGCTCGGTAGCCGGTGTTGTGCGAGCATACAAAGCGATAGAAACACACCAACTTAACACTCGGCTCATTATTGGCAGCATGTTCTGGCTCAATCAAGAGTGCCAAGTGGTGCTCCTTTGCCCAACTCATGATGCCTACGCAGAGCTGTGCCGCATCATTACCAATGCTAGAAGGCGCTCTGAAAAAGGCCAGTATCAACTTTCGGAGTGGGACTTGATGACAGTGAAACACTGTTTAGTCATTTGGTTACCCTCACATCAAGACTCGGATTTCAAATGGGGGCAATGGCTAACACAGCATCACCAACATCGATTATGGATAGGCATACAACGCCATTTAAGCTCGGACGAGAAGCAATACTTACAGCACTGTGAGCGACTCGCCCAAGAATTGGCTTTGCCGGTTACTGCCTGCGGTGGCGTCTTAATGCACACTGCGACACGCTTGCCGCTGCAACACGTTCTCACGGCGATTCAGTTAGGAAAAAGTGTCGATAATATTGGCAGCCACTTACTGACCAATACGGAGCGCACTCTACGCAGCAAAGAAAAACTCAGCAAACTGTTCAAACCGGAGTGGCTTGAAGAGAGTGTTCATATTGCCAAACGATGTAAGTTTTCGATGGGCGAGCTCCAATATCAGTACCCAAGTGAACTGGTCCCTAACGGCGAATCTCCCAACAACTACTTACGTAAACTCGTGGAGCATGGCAAAAAATTACGCTTTCCTGAAGGCGTACCTGCGCATGTCGAAGAGACAATAGACAAAGAGCTCGATCTGATTGAAGAGCTCAACTACCCATTTTATTTTTTAACCATTCATGACATCGTCATGTTTGCCAAACGTAACTGCATTCTCTACCAAGGGCGAGGTTCAGCAGCAAACTCGGTGGTCTGTTACTGTTTGGAAATCACCTCTGTCGACCCGCGCCAAATCTCGGTTCTGTTTGAGCGTTTCATTAGTAAAGAGCGCAATGAGCCCCCCGACATTGATGTCGACTTTGAGCACGAACGTCGCGAAGAAGTGATTCAATACATCTACCAAAAATATGGCCGTGAGCGCGCTGCACTCGCCGCTACCGTCATTACCTATCGCTTTAAAAGTGCGGTGCGTGATGTAGGGAAGGCACTAGGCATTGAAGAGAGCCAACTCGACTACTTCATCAAAAACGTCAATCGTCGTGATCGCTCTCTAGGCTGGCAAGCACAGATTGTTGAACTAGGGCTACAACCAGGCTCACTTAAGGGTGAGCAGTTCATCGCCTTGGTTAATGAAATCATGGGGTTTCCTCGACATCTCTCTCAGCACGTTGGCGGCTTTGTGATTGCGGCAGGCCCTCTTCATCAATTGGTGCCTGTAGAAAATGCTTCTATGCCAGATAGAACCGTCATTCAGTGGGACAAAGATGACCTCGAGAGCTTAAAACTGCTCAAAGTCGATGTCCTGTCCCTTGGAATGCTCAGTGCTATCCGCAAGTGCTTTGACTGGGTCAAAAAGCTGCACAATCAAGAGCTCAGCATCGCGGAGATCACGCGAAGACAAGACGACCCCAACGTCTATCGAATGATCCAGCAAGCGGATACCGTAGGTGTCTTTCAAATTGAATCGCGTGCCCAAATGAGCATGTTACCGCGCCTTAAGCCCGCCTGCTACTACGATTTAGTCATTCAAATCGCCATCGTCCGCCCAGGCCCAATACAAGGCGATATGGTCCATCCATTTCTCAAGCGCCGTGATGGGATCGAACCAATAACCTACCCTTCCAAAGAGGTGGAGGAAGTGCTGTCACGTACGATGGGAGTCCCCATTTTCCAAGAGCAAGTGATCAAGCTAGCAATGGTGGCCGCCGGATTCAGTGGCGGTGAAGCAGACTCCTTACGCCGCGCGATGGCCGCTTGGAAGAAAAATGGGGACTTAATCAAATTCAAAACCAAACTGATTGAAGGCATGCTCAGTCGCGGCTATGAGCTGGAATTCGCCGAACGTATTTTTGACCAAATTTTAGGCTTCGGTGAATACGGTTTTCCTGAAAGCCACTCCGCCTCTTTTGCGGTACTTGCCTATTGCTCCGCTTGGTTAAAACACTACTATCCTGAAGCGTTTTACACCTCCATACTCAATAGCCTACCTATGGGGTTTTACAGTGCTTCACAACTTGTTCAAGATGCAAAACGTCATAATGTCATGATATTACCAGTCTGCGTTAACCAATCGCTACACGACCATCAAGTCGTAAAATGTGGTGACAAGTTTGCGATTCGACTGGGCTTACGACAAATCAAAGGATTCAGTATTGAGAGTAGCCACCAGTTGATCAAGGCTCGCGGGAAACAAGGATTCAACCACCCGAATCAACTCAAGCACATTGGTTTAAATCGACGTGATATCGAGTTGCTCGCGTCAGCCAACGCAATGCAATCCATCGCCAATAATCGCTACCAAACCCGTTGGTCCATGATGGATTCACTCTCTGATTTGCCACTGTTTAAAGACATGCAAGAGACAAATTCAATACCTGTCGCGGCTCCCTCTGAGATGCAGACCTTACTCGAAGACTATGCCGCAACAGGGCTTTCTCTCCAGCAGCACCCTATTCGTTTACTCGACAAGGCAGGCATGTTGGGACGATTTACCCGTATGAGTGAACTCATGATGCGTCCGCACCAATCGTTAGTGACCGTTGTTGGAGTGGTCACAGGAAAACAAGCTCCCGGAACGGCGGCAGGTGTTACGTTTTTTACCCTTGAAGATGATACGGGCAACATCAATGTGGTGGTGTGGCAAGCCACCGCAAGAGCGCAAAAGCAAGCCTATCTCACCGCCAAAATACTCATGGTGAAAGGGATTTTAGAACGTGAAGGGGAAGTCACCCATGTAATTGCAGGGCGACTCATTGATATGACCGATAAGCTTGAAGGGCTGCAAAGTCGGTCACGGGATTTTCATTAAAAGACAAAAAAGGGTCCCTGAGACCCTTTTCGTTTTTAAAGCAATACTTCTTAATCGGTGAGTATATCTCTTAACCTATCTTGAGCGACCTCAACCAATAGGTCGGGTTGGAACTTAGAAATAAATCGATCACAGCCTACTTTCTTTACCATCGCCTCATTGAAACTGCCGCTAAGTGATGTGTTTAGAGTCACGTAGAGATCTTTCATTCTTGGGTCGCTACGCACTTCATGAGTCAGCTTGTAGCCATCCATTTCTGGCATTTCAGCATCAGTGATCATAAGTAGCAGTTCTTCGACGACATTCTTACCTTCATCCGCCCACGATTTTAACAGCGCCAGAGCTTCAAGGCCGTCTCGGCACTCAATGATATTCAAACCGAGTTGAGATAAGGTTCCTTTGACCTGCGCACGAGCTGTCGAGGAATCATCCACGATCAGTACGTTACGGCCAACCATTTCAGCGGCTAACTGCTCATCAAGAACACCTTCAGAAATAGACACATCGTAATCGATGATTTCAGCGAGCACTTTTTCTACATCGATAATCTCGACGATTTCTTGGTTCTCGCCATCTTTAATTCGCGTAATCGCGGTAAGGTAGTTTGAGCGCCCTGCCGTTTTTGGTGGCGGCTGAATTTCCGTCCATGCAGTGTTGACGATATTACGAACTTGACCGACCAAAAAGCCTTGTACGGTACGGTTATACTCGGTAATGATTAAGTTCTGTTCTTGTGCCTCTTGGCGAGAAGGAGGAAAGCCGATCGCACTGCGAAGGTCAATGACAGGAACAGACACACCACGCAACGAAGCAACGCCAGTAATGTTGTGATGAGAACCCGGCATTTTCGTCAACTGTGGCACTTTAATGACTTCGCGAACCTTAAACACATTAATGGCAAAGATCTGTCTACTGTTTAGACTAAATAACAACAACTCTAAACGGTTTTCACCAACTAGGTTCGTACGCTGATCAACCGTATTTAAAACTCCAGACATACCACTTCTCTACCAAAAGGTTATATAAACAAAATAGTCTAAAGAAAGACTAAGGTAAAAACTAATACCAAGACCACTAATTTGTATTTTAACAAAGTGTAGATATGGAAATAGAGACCGAGGTCAATGGCACCAGTGATGAAGACTCGGCACCTCAAACCCTCTACTAGCAAAAGTATAGTCTGCTAATAACAGAAAGATTATAGGGGTTTAGTGAAAAGATAGATAGTAAGTGAGCAACCGAAGGCATTAGCCCTCGATCACTTTCATCAATAATAGGCCGTCATAGAGCGCTTGCTTGATAAGTGCTGCGCCCGGCATGGTTGCCTGTTTGTAGAATCGAGACTCCACCAGCTCAAGATCTTGATGGTAAACAGGAAGGCTTTGCTCTTCGATGCATGTTTGAATCGCAGGATAAAGCACTTCTTTAGCTTGGTTAATCGCGCCACCAATCAATATCTTCTCAGGGTTGAAAAGGTTGATCACAATCGAAATGGCCGATCCTAGGTAACGCCCCAACTTCTCTACAACATCAACCGCTAGCGCATCACCTTTTTCTGCGGCTTCACAGATGTCTTCAACAGAAATTTCCTCAATTTCCGACAATATCGACGCTTCACCGTTCGCGATACGCTCTGCCACTTCACTACGGATAGCTTGCGAACTCGCCACGGTCTCTAGACAACCGCGATTTCCACAGTGGCATTGTTTACCATTTGGGTCGATCTGAATATGCCCTAGTTCGCCGATATTGCCATGACGACCTTGCAACACTCGGCCATCGAGTATGATGCCTGCGCCCAAACCATGGTGGATGGAGATTAACACCGAGTTATCGTTTTCTTGAGAGTGACCAAAGAGCTTCTCCGCCAACGCCCATGCACGCGTATCATTGGCAATGAAAACGGGGAGCCCTGTCGCCTTATAGATTTCTGGGCCAAGAGCCAAATTCTCGACATTGTAGTGTGGCATCTGCAACACAATGCCCTGCTCGGAATTCACTAAGCCAGGAAGAGTGATAGCGATACTCGTCACACGATCTAGTTGGTCAGAATAGGTCTGGAAAAACTCGTCAATTTCATGCAGCAGGCGAGCAAGTACATCTTCTTGATCAATTTCATGAATGTCGATTTTTGTATCAATCAATACATCACCGCCCAATTCATGCAGAGCAATGGTCAAGTAGCCTCGGCCAAGACGCATCGACAAAAATTGCCAACCCTCATTGTTCACTTGCAAACCAACCGCAGGTCGCCCCCGACTGGTGGCCTCTTGCACGGTTGTTTCATGAATGAGGTGGGCTTCGATCAATTCACGAGTAATCTTGGTGATACTAGCGGGTGCCAGTTCACTCTCCTTCGATAAATCGATGCGAGAAATAGGCCCTTTTTGATCAATGAGTTTATAGACCCGTCCAGCATTGACCTGCTTGATATGATCAATATGGCCAGGTTGAGCCATGTACATAGAGTGCTCCGAATATCAACAACTAGGTAATTTTTTTACTTTGCGAAGTAATTGTGAAGAGCTTTGATAGATCGCCGTGACAAGTGTCACGTATAAACATGTTTCTTTGTGTACCCAGTCAAATAGCGAAGGCTTTATCACATTTCATGCTCTATTTTTTTGCATAAATAATTATGTATTTTTCCTACCCGTCTAAAATTACTAATTATCACGCAGAGTCAGATCAAGGAGATCATAATGACCTCACCACAAAGAAGAACAAAAATCGTCTCAACACTCGGACCTTCAACAGATAAGCCTGGAATATTAGAAGCAATACTCGAAGCAGGCGTGAACGTCGTTCGCATGAATTTCTCACATGGCACCGCCGACGACCATCGCCAACGCGTGACTCGTGTACGCAATATCGCCGCTAAACTAGGTACACACATTGCGATTCTTGGCGATCTACAAGGGCCGAAGATTCGTGTTTCGACGTTTGCAGAAGGAAAAATCCACCTCAATGTCGGTGACAATTTTACGCTCGACAGCGCGCTTCCTGCGGGTCAAGGCAATCAGGATGCGGTAGGTTTGGATTACAAAGCGCTGCCTCAAGATGTGTCTGCGGGTGATGTTCTTCTGATCGATGACGGGCGAGTCCAATTGAAAGTCATTGGCGTCACTGACACAGAGGTTCGTACCAAAGTGACCATTGGTGGTGCGCTATCCAATAACAAAGGCATCAACAAAAAAGGCGGTGGCCTTTCCGCCGATGCCCTGACTGAAAAAGACAAGAATGATATTAAGCTCGCGGCCGAACTCAAAGTCGATTACCTAGCGGTTTCTTTCCCGCGTAATGGCGAAGACATGAAATACGCAAGACGCTTAGCGCGCGATGCGGGGCTTCACGCTAGGCTGGTTGCCAAAGTAGAACGAGCAGAAACCGTTGCGACCGAAGAGAATATCGATGACATCATTAAAGCTTCAGACGCCGTCATGGTGGCGCGTGGCGACCTTGGTGTGGAAATAGGTGATCCTGAGCTAATTGGTGTACAAAAACAGCTTATACGACGTGCTAGAGCGTTAAATAGAACCGTCATTACTGCAACACAGATGATGGAGTCGATGATGGAAAACCCAATGCCTACACGAGCCGAAGTGATGGATGTCGCCAATGCCGTGCTCGATGGCACCGATGCAGTGATGCTATCTGGCGAGACTGCCGCAGGTAAATACCCATTAGAAACCGTACGATCAATGGCAGAGGTCTGTTTAGGAGCCGAGAAAATGGCCGACATCAACCGTTCGAGCTATCGAATGGAAGAGGTTTTTGAAAGCAGCGAAGAGACAATCTCGATGTCGACCATGTTCGCCGCCAACCATATGCGCGGCATAAAAGGCATCATCACATTAACCGAATCGGGTCGTACCGCATTGATGACATCTAGGTTGAGCTCTGGTTTACCTATTTTCGCTTTATCGCGCAACGAAGCGACGCTGAATCTCTCAGCGCTATATCGCGGCGTCTTTCCGGTTTATTTTGATTCTAAAGGAGATACGGGGTTAGTTACGGCTCAAGCGGCGGTCGAGACCCTGAAACAACGAGGGCTGTTAGACGACGGTGACCTTGTGATCATTACTCAGGGCGATGTGATGGATGTGGTTGGTTCAACCAACTGTATGCGTATCCTATCTGCCTAACTAGATCATAAAAACGCAATAGGGAGCGATGCTCCCTATTTCATTTCTTGTGGAATAAGCTGACTATAGGTTTCAACGAAACGAAAGCCGGCATCGAGTCCCAACTGATAGTCATGCAACAAGCTCTCCTTTTCACTCAGCAATGAGCTTGAACGCAGCGGCTCTTCGGGTTTTATCTGGACAATAAAACAATCATCTGGCGGTGCTTGGAGAAAATCTTGGGTTAACGAATAGGTCTGATAATGAACCATCAACATATCCGCCAAACCAGAATCAAATTTATCTCCAAGAAGGTGGCTAAGCCTGTAGATATCATCGGCTCCAAATAACCAACGCCCGCCATTCAATGCCTCAAAATGGTTAAGCTCGGGTTTATGTCGATGCGCTCGCGAAACCTGCTCGTTCAAGAAGGTATTCCAATCAGATTTCCATTGTATTAATTTACTCTGCCAATGGCCTTGGATAGAGTTGAATGAATCGCGAAACCATTCAACCGCCTCCTTTTCAACGACTTCCGGAGTGTCCGACACCAAATCGTCGCCTTCAGTTCGAATCACAACAATGCATCGAGCTTCGCGGCGCCATGCTTCCTGTACGGGTATTGACGCAGACACACCACCATCTACGTATATACCATGTTCAAATTCGACTGGTTGATTGTACAACCGTGGAATCGCACAGGTCGCAATTAGGACTTTTTTCCAATCCTCACTGAGCATTGGCAAATAGTGATCCATCAACTTGTGGGTGTCGGTTACCGCGGCAAACGCTTCTCGCCCGGCGAGCACCTGGCGTCCCATATCAATATCAAGACGATACGGATAGTCAGATACACGATCGAGCGCCCAATCTAAACCCAAAAATTGGCGACGGCGAATATAGCTAAACAGATGAAAAAACTGAGGGTCTGTGGTCAAATCGAGAATAAAGGATTTTCCAATACCACGCTGACGACAAAGAAACGCACATAAATTCAGCGCACCGGCTGACGTACCGTAGAAGGAATGAAAAGGATCGAAGTTTGATAGGAGAAAGGCATCTAATACACCAGAGGTAAAAATACCCCTTTGGCCGCCACCTTGAGCAACCAACGCATTTTTACCGCCGGTGTACTTTTTGAAGTTCTGAAGATCGAGTTGTACCGCAGCGTTTGTCACCACACCGCTATTTCGCATTCAAAACTCTCTACATTGTCGATATCGCGACAACGCCAAATCCAATTAAAACGGAAAAGACGACAGCCGTGATGATTAGGGCATATTTGAGATCGTGTTCCATAGACACCTCCTTCTTGTTTAACAAAGTAATAACATCACTGTGAATCATCTTCAATAATTGCGTTTTTTTTGTGCTTAATTATGGTGTTAGCATCACAATTAGTAGGTGTATTCAATCTTTGGAGCCAGTATGAACTTTGTTATCCGCGCGGGAGTTTTCTTATGTTTACTCGGAGCAACTCACGGCTATGCAGCCGAACTGTATATCACGCCATGGGTGGGATATACCCTAGGCGGCAGTGTTGAAAACCAAGATGGCGATGACTTTGATCTTGAAGCGTCTACTAACTTGGGATTGAGTGTCGAAACCGATCTAGACAACGGACGAATAGGCTTGTTTTATACTCGACAAGCCACCAAAGTAGAACAGGTCAACTTGGATTCTGATGTGCACTATTTGCATTTTCAGAGCAGCATCCAATATGAACTGAGTCAGGATTTTTCTTCTTATCTAGGGCTTGGGTTGGGAGGTTCTTACGTAGATGCAGAGTGGGTAGACGACAAACTTGGTTTTTCAGCATCAATTTTTGGTGGATTCGAATACCAAATTACCAACTATCTTGCGGCAAATGTTCAAGCCCGATGGTTAGGTACCGTCGTTGACAATGACACTAAAGGAGTATGTAACCTCCCGACAACTGGCTCTGATTCTTGTGTGATTCAATTTAAAACATCTTGGATGAACCAGTTTTCTACCAACGTCGGCTTAACTTGGCGTTTTTAATCAAACTTTTGGGGGGAGATCCCCCCTATTGCAGCCAACTTAAAACGAGTACTTAATGCCCAGTGCGCCACCAACTTGTAGCTTCGCCCCTGAATACAAGTCCAACTCTGGATGGATTTGGCCATACATGTTCCAACCTTTACTGATGTCCCACTTCAAGCCAAGTGGTAATCGAGCGCCGAACTCCTTACCTTCCCACTCGCTCCAACCGCCTACGCCAACGTACCATGATACGGGCATACTTTGATCAAACTCGCCACGCGATATGATGTAATCAAAAGCACCGCCATCGTTACCAATGGTAAAACGATACTGGTTATCGATTTCAACCACAACACTCAGGTCTTGGTCCAATGCCATCCCTACCGACAAGTCTGTTTTTTGTGGTTCATCAGCACTAGAAGAAAAAGAAACTGCGAAAAGTAGTGTCCCTAGTGCACCTGAAAAGAGCGCTTTGTTCATACAAACCCCATACCTTAGATAATATAAAACAGCGTACAATTATCTTGTATCAGGTCTCCTTAGTGTCAGGCAAAAGTTAATGTGCCGCAAAGATGCCGCCTACAAGAGCAGCAATTTGTAACAAACCAAAACATACGTCGCGAGTCTCTGACTTTAGTACAAACGAAAAAAAGGAGGCCTAAGCCTCCTTTTCGCAATTTAGATGAGTAGGTGGGAATTAACCGTGGTTACGGATCCACTCATCCATTTCAGTTTTCAGGTTGTCAGACTTAGTACCGAAAATAGCTTGAACACCACCTGCTACAACAACAACACCCGCAGCGCCTAGTTGTTTTAGCTTGTCTTGGTCAACTGCAGCTGTGTCAGCTACTGCAACACGTAGACGAGTGATACATGCGTCTAGACCAGTGATGTTTGCTTTACCGCCAAATGCAGCAACCAACTCACCTGCTAAGTCAGAACCTGTCGCAACAGATGCTTCTTCAGATTCGTCTTCACGACCTGGAGTTTTAAGGTCCATCGCTTTGATTACAGCACGGAACACTACGTAGTAGATTGCAGCGTACACAACACCTACAGCAATCATCAGACCCATCTTCTGTGCGTTACCAGAAAGAACTAGGAAGTCGATTAGACCGTGTGAGAATGAAGTACCGTGTACAAAACCTAGAGTGTTAGCCACTACGTATGCAGAACCTGCTAGTAGAGCGTGGATACCGTATAGTACAGGAGCTACGAATAGGAATGAGAATTCGATTGGCTCAGTGATACCGGTTAGGAATGAAGTCAGTGCAGCAGACGCCATGATACCCATTACTTTCGCGCGGTTCTCTGGTTTAGCAGAGTGAGCGATAGCGATAGCAGCAGCTGGTAGACCGAACATCTTGAACATGTAACCACCAGCTAGCTGACCGAAGCCGTTGCCCGCAGCACGAGATGCTTCATCAGCAACTAGGTAACAAGTTAGTACGCCGTTTTGAGTTTCGCCTGCAGCGTTAACACAAGTACCTGCTTCGAAGAAGAATGGTACGTTCCATACGTGGTGTAGACCGAATGGGATTAGTGAACGCTCAACGATACCGTAGATACCAAACGCAACTTGTGGGTTTTGGTGAGCAGCCCAGTCAGAGAATGATGCAATCGCACCACCGATTGGAGGCCATACAACAGACAGTACGATACCTAGACCGATCGCTGTGAAACCAGTGATGATTGGCACAGCACGCTTACCAGCGAAGAAGCCAAGGTACTCTGGAAGTTGGATTTTGAAGAAACGGTTAAATGCCCAAGCAGCCACACCACCGACAAGGATACCACCTAGTACACCTGTATCGATTTTCTCAACGCCCATAACACCAGCCATAACGCTTAGCGTTGCAGTCATGATGCCGTAACCAACGATTGCAGCAAGACCTGCTACACCGTCGTTGTTAGTAAAGCCAAGTGCTACACCAACAGCAAATAGAAGTGCCATTTGGCCAAATACTGAGCCACCCGCTTGTTCCATTAGGTTAGAAACGATATCTGGAATGAAGCTTAGGTCGGCAGCACCCACACCTAGTAAAATACCTGCAACTGGTAATACTGATACTGGTAGCATCAGAGCTTTACCAACTTTTTGCAGGTTAGCAAAAAGGTTCTTAAACATGTTTATGCTCCTGAAAAGTTTATAAGATTTATTGGGCTCTAACGGCACACCCCCGTAGCCTTAAATGTTAGCACCCAGAAAAAATGTAACCACTTATGTCACTATATTTTCTGGCTCTAAATATATATTGAGGGTTAACAGTCTTACTAGCGGGTTACGAAATTAAGTTTCAAACTAATAGATAGATCACAATAAAAACCGCATACTGAAATGCTTTACAATCATGGTAAACATTTGTTTTTAAATAACTATTTTGTAAATACGATTAATTTCACCGAGTAAATAAAATAGGCAGCATTGTTATTTTATGTAACAAATTTACAAAAGTGATATTTTCAGCTCTCAAGTTCAACAAAATTAGTAAACAAAGCCAGCCAAACGCTTGCGTGTGATCTAACTTACAAAAAAAAGGAGCTCTCGCTCCTTTTTTAATCAACTTTCATTTTCTATCTCAAAAAAAGATTTCTAAAGTTTTCGCTGGTTTTTTCTCCAACTTCACCAAGAGAAAGGCCTTTCAGCTGCGCAATGTAGGAAGCAACCTCGACGACATACGCCGGTTGGTTCTGTTTTCCTCGATGCGGGACAGGAGCCAGATACGGAGAATCAGTTTCGATAAGAAGTCGCTCTAAAGGCAGCGCTTTGACGACCTCTTTCAGCTCTGTAGCCTGTCGAAAGGTGACGATACCCGAAATCGAAATGTAAAAACCTAAGTCCATCGCAGCTTCAGCAAACGCAAGATCTTCAGTGAAGCAGTGAATAACTCCACCACACTTCTCAGCGCCACCATTACGCAATATATCGAGTGTATCTTGCCTAGCGTTGCGCGTGTGGATGATGAGTGGCTTATTCAGTTTTACCCCAAGTTCAACCTGCTGCTCAAATCGCAGTTTTTGTAAGTCTGCAGTTTCTGGCTGATAGTGGTAATCCAAACCAGTTTCGCCAATGGCAACAACACGAGAGTGGGCAGCGTAGTCATGTAATCGGTCCAACGCAAAATCGCTTTCTACGTCGAGTGGGTGGACACCACAAGAAGCATAAACGTTGTCAAAAGGTTCTATCATTTCCAACATCTTTGGAAAAGAGTCTAACGTTACCCCTACTGAAAGAAGCTCTGTAACGTTTGCCGCTTTCGCTTTAGCGACCACATCAGCAATGCCGGTGTGGAGATCTTGATAATCAAGCTTATCTAAATGGCAGTGTGAGTCTACGAACATGTTTCCCCGTTAAATCTAAATAACCAATCCAAAATGAGCAGCTCACTGTTGAGCCCTGAATGCTGACGCAACTGGCCGATGAGAGCACTTAATGCCTTTGTCTGCTGATAAAGAATATCGTAGCTAACTAGCTCAGACAGCCGTTTTGCCCCAGGGACAAAAAACGGCATGTTGACAGAAAAATGGACTTTTTGAGCATCAGTGAGTAAATACCACAACCAAAGCAAGGTCTCATGAGGGTTGTTTGCCAACGCTTTCGCCAGAGATAAGCTGTCACCCGACAGTTCAACAACCTGAATCAAGCTCTGCTCGACTTTGAGGTACTCTTGCTCTTTATCCTGCTCTACAAACTGTAGTGTGTTTAGTGGCGCATTGCTATTTAAGTGCGCCGCGTACTCAGGTACAGAGCGGCTGGTCTGCTCTGAGATCCACTGAGTCACCATCTCAGAGTTAGGAGGAGTGACTTGCCATTGCTGACAGCGACTCGTGATAGTGGGCAACAGGCCATTACTACGGTGGGTAACCAGCAGGAACATACAGCTTCCGGAAGGTTCTTCAAGAGTTTTCAATAACGCATTAGCAGCAGATTCATTCATCGAATCTGCTGGCTCAATCACAAATAAGCGAAGACCGCCTAATTGAGACGATTCTTGTGCTTGTCTATTACACTGGCGAATTTGATCGACTGAAATGGCTTTGCCTTCTTTTTCAGGTTGGACAATATGATAGTCAGGATGACTACCAGACTGCATAAGCTGACAGCTATGACAAAAACCGCAAGCCTCATGGTCATAATTGCTGCACATAACAGCACGGCTAAAATGTTCAACAATCTGCTCAGCACCCAAGCCTGGTTTTGCGGTCAACATCGCTGCGTTGGAAAAGCGACCATTTTGCAAACTCGCCTGCCACTCTTGCCAAAGCTCAGATAACCAAGGGTAAAGCGTCGTCATTACAGTGTATCCATCCAAGAACGTAATGCGATTTTTATATCCGTTGCTACCTGATCGATGGTTTGCTCAGCATTGACCACCATGACACTCTCGTCTGCATTTGCCATTTCAAGGTATCGTTCGCGTGTTCGATCAAAGAAACTCATGTCCATTTTCTCGATACGATCCAACTCTCCACGTCCTCGCGCGCGTTCAAGCCCAACTCGTGGGTCAAGATCGAGATAGATGGTCAAATCGGGTTTAAAGTCACCAAGCGTTGTCTGCTTTAAAGACGCCATTGTCTCTTTGGCAATCTGACGTCCTCCTCCTTGATACGCCTGAGAGGACATATCGTGACGGTCGCCCACCACCCAAGTACCCGACTCTAATGCAGGCTTGATAACATTCTCGACCAATTGAACGCGAGCGGCATACATAAGCAGCACCTCACTCATATCTTGCAATACCTCACCGTCGTGCTCTTGCTTGACGAGAGTGCGCAGTTTCTCAGCTAACACGGTTCCACCAGGTTCGCGTGTGTTCTTGATACGTTCAACGCCCGCTTGCTTTAGAGTCTCCATCACTGCATTAATGGCAGTGCTTTTACCCGCGCCTTCTAGGCCTTCGATAACGATAAATTTAGCTTGGCTCATTGGTTACTTCTTAATTGTTTTAAATAGGCTCGTACAGCACGGTTGTGTTCTGCCAATGATTTCGAGAACACATGACCACCTTTACCACTGGCAACAAAATAGAGATAGTTGCTCGCCTCTGGATTGAGTGCCGCTGCAATAGAGGCTTCTCCCGGCATCGCAATCGGTGTCGGTGGTAAGCCAAAAATTGTGTATGTATTGTATGGTGTCGGTGTGCGAAGATCTTTTTTGCGAATATTGCCGTCATACTTATCGCCCATCCCGTAAATAACGGTAGGATCAGTCTGCAAACGCATACGCTTATTGAGACGATTAACAAAGACAGAAGCAACACGCTCTCGCTCTTCTTCTACTGCGGTCTCTTTTTCAATGATAGACGCAAGGATTAACGCTTCATAAGGCGTCTTTAACGGTAAGTCTTCTTGTCTTTGCTGCCATTGTTCATCAAGAATAGCCTGCAGTTTAGCGGAAGCACGCTTCAAGATATCGAGATCTGAGGTGCCAAACGTATAGTGATACGTTTCTGCAAGCATTAATCCTTCTAACTTATCATGTTCAAGGCCAAGTTTTTGAGCGATCTCTGCTTCACTTAAGCCCGACATTTCATGCTCTAAATACTCAGCTGTTTCGAGTGCTTGACGCCACTCCTTAAACGTTGAACCTTCGACAAAAGTAATTGCAAATTGGTGTTCTTTGCCAGACTTAAGTAATTCAAGAGCCTGAGCTAAGGTAGTATTGGGTTCAAGTAAATAGGTTCCCGCTTTTAACTGAGTCAGCTCAGGGTGAAAACGGCGAACAAGTTTGGAGAAATCACTCCCCACAATGATTCCCTTTTCAGTTAACTGGGATAAGACACGGTTAAAACCAGTTCCTGACTTGAGAGTAAAGATTTGCTCTTGTTCGATATTGAGAGGCTGAGCGATATACTGCTCAACTTGTTTAGTGACATAGCCATAACCTGCCGCCGCAGCAAGCGCGACCAACAGTAAAAAAATAGTGATTTTTTTAATCACGACAGGGCCTTCTCCTGAATAGTTCTTGTAAGTTTTCCAATTAAAAATGTCTGCTTTTCGATTGCAGAGACAGGTGCCACACCCAAAATGGAGTTAGTGACAAAAACCTCATCAGCCGCCAACAGATCTTCCATCACGTAGTCTGCCTCCTTCACTGAGACTCCAAGCTTAGACACTACGTCCAACACCACGCGACGCATAACACCATCGACACCCGCATTCGAAAGGCTAGGCGTATATAACACCTCACCTTTCAACCAAAACAAGTTAGCCATAGTGGTTTCAACAACCTTGTCATTGCAATCCAACGCAATACCATCGACGTAGCCTTGTTGCTCTATATCCGCTTTCAATAATATTTGTTCAAGACGGTTGTTATGTTTGTGCCCTGCCAACATTGGGTTAATCCCTAATCGCTTGTGACAGACACCTAACACAACGCCATCTTGACACCATTGTTCATAGTGAGACGGAAATGGAAAGGCGCTAATGGTAACATTTGATGAGGTCACTTGAGTAGGGCTATATCCGCGCCCTCCTTCTCCTCGGCTGATATGCAGTTTGAGACCAGCTTTCTCTTCGGTATTTGCCATTTGCTTGAGCCAACATTCGATCTGCCTCCAATCAGGAGATTCGATGCCAAGTAGCTTCAAACACGCGTCCATTCTTGCAATATGCCTGTGCCAATGCTGCACCTGCCCATGTCGGGTCAACATGGTGGTAAAACAACCATCACCATATTGAAACGAGCGATCTGTCAGCGCGACACAATCCTGCAACTCTCCATTGAGCAAATACATGTCATTCCTACGTCTGTGAAGATTTAAACGATTATTAAATAACAAAACGGCTTAATGCCAAAGCACTAAGCCGTTTTATTTAACAGAGTTGAAACCGTTCTTTAGATTTTTTTGAATACTAGAGAACCGTTAGTACCACCGAAACCAAATGAGTTACAGATCGCGTAATCCATTGATACTTCTTTTGCCGTGTGTGGTACAAGGTCGATATCAAGACCTTCTTCTGGATTGTCAAGGTTGATCGTCGGAGGAACGATTTGGTCAACAAGAGACATCACCGTAATGATAGCTTCTACTGAACCCGCCGCACCAAGTAGGTGACCCGTCATAGACTTAGTCGAAGAAACCTTAACTTGTTTAGCACCTTCTTCACCCAGAGCACGCTTCACACCTTTGATTTCTGCGACATCACCAGCTGGTGTAGAGGTGCCATGTGCGTTTACATAGCCAACCTGAGTGCCTACGATACCCGCGTCACGCATTGCTGCTTCCATCGCTAGAGCGCCACCTGATCCATCTTCAGATGGAGAAGTCATGTGGTAAGCATCGCCCGACATACCGAAGCCAACCAGCTCAGCGTAGATTTTCGCGCCACGTGCTTTCGCATGTTCGTACTCTTCTAGAACCATCATGCCCGCACCGTCACCTAGAACAAAACCGTCACGGTCTTTATCCCAAGGACGAGAAGCTTTTTGTGGCTCATCGTTACGAGTCGACAACGCTTTAGCTGCGCCAAAACCTGCCATACCAAGCGGAGTCGATGCTTTCTCTGCACCGCCTGCAACCATTGCATCAGCGTCGCCGTAGGCAATCATACGCGCAGCATGACCGATGTTGTGAAGACCAGTAGTACACGCCGTCGAGATCGCGATATTAGGACCGCGAAGACCACGCATAATAGATAAGTTACCTGCAACCATGTTAACGATGGTTGATGGAACGAAGAATGGGCTAACTTTACGTGGGCCTTTTTCAACTAGTGCTGTGTGACCAGTTTCAATCAAGTCAAGACCACCAATGCCAGAGCCGATAGCGACACCTACACGAGGTGCATTTTCTTCGTTAATTTGTAAACCAGAGTCATCTAGAGCTTGAATACCCGCTGCGATACCGTATTGGATAAATAAATCCATTTTACGTGCATCTTTCTTAGACATGTACTCGGTACAGTCAAAGTCTTTTACCAGACCCGCAAAACGAGTAGAGAAGTTTTCGGCGTCAAAATGCTCGATATTTACGATACCACTTTGACCAGCAAGCAGGGCTTTCCAAGATGATTCTACGGTGTTGCCTACCGGTGACAACATACCCATGCCAGTGACAACAACACGACGCTTGGACACGATATTATTCTCCGGAAATGAAATGATTCTATGGAAGGATAGAAGGGTTAAAAAGAACACAGGCGGCCAGAAGGCCGCCTGGGGGAGATATTACTGAGCGCTGTTTACGTAGTCGATTGCAGCTTGAACAGTAGTGATTTTCTCAGCTTCTTCGTCTGGAATCTCAGTATCGAATTCTTCTTCTAGAGCCATTACTAGTTCAACAGTGTCTAGAGAATCAGCACCTAGGTCGTCAACGAATGAAGCTTCGTTTTTAACTTCAGCTTCGTCTACACCTAGCTGTTCAACAATGATTTTCTTTACGCGTTCTTCGATGTTGCTCATTTTTTCTTTTCCTTTACAGATTTCGCTCAATGCGATGATTCCGTAGTTTATTCGAACTACTGAAAGTTGCAAGGGGGACCTTGCTGGTCAAACCACAATTTTAGCGAATTTAACCGAAATTCAATACATTTTTGACTTAAATCATGCACAAATGTTGCGCATGTTCATGCCAGTTGTCACCAAATATAGGCTATTTTAGTGACATTCCCTAACTTGAATGATGACATTTTAGGTTAATTGACAAATTATGCAGAATTTTGAGTACTCTTTCGCTAAAAAGTTCACTTTCTCTGCGTAATGTATCAATTAAACCATGTACATGCCGCCATTTACATGCAAAGTTTCGCCTGTGATGTAAGCCGCTTCTGGTGAAGCTAAGAATACAACCGCAGACGCAATTTCACGTGGGTCACCTAAACGACCTGCCGGTACAGCAGATAATGTCGCCGCACGTTGATCGTCATTCAGCGCTTTGGTCATATCTGTTTCGATAAAACCTGGAGCAACTGTGTTTACAGTAACACCGCGAGAAGCAACTTCGCGCGCCATAGATTTAGTGAAACCAATTACGCCCGCTTTTGCTGCCGCATAGTTAGCCTGGCCTGCATTACCCATAGTACCAACAACAGAACCTACGTTGATGATACGGCCAGCACGCTTCTTCATCATGCCACGCAGAACCGCTTTAGACATACGGAAGATTGGCGTCAGGTTAGTATCGATGATGTCATCCCACTCAGAGTCTTTCATACGCATAAGTAGGTTGTCACGGGTGATACCTGCGTTGTTGACTAGGATGTCAATGGCACCAAACTCATCGTTGATCGTCTTAAGTGTTGCTTCGATAGACTCTACGTTAGTTACGTTAAGCGCCAGGCCTTTGCCGTTCTCGCCTAGGTACTCGCTGATTGCCGCTGCGCCGCCTTCAGACGTTGCTGTGCCAATTACTGTTGCGCCACGCTCAACAAGCAGTTCAGCGATTGCACGACCAATACCACGGCTTGCACCAGTAACTAGAGCAACTTTGCCTTCTAGGTTCATCATGTTCGTTATTCCTTTGTGCTTAAATTACTTAGCAGCGTCTAGAGATGCAGCATCGTTAACTGCAGCGCCACTTAGTGTCTTAACAATTCGTTTTGTTAGGCCAGTTAGAACTTTACCAGGGCCAAGCTCCAGTAGTTTCTCTACGCCTTGCTCGCTCATTAGCTGTACGCTCTCAGTCCAACGAACTGGGCTGTATAGCTGACGTACAAGCGCATCTTTAATTTTTACAGGATCTGTTTCCGCAGCAACATCAACGTTGTTGATTACTGGAAGCTGAGGAGCACTAAATTCTAGCTCTTCTAGAGCAATAGCTAGCTTGTCTGCTGCTGGCTTCATTAGTGCACAGTGAGAAGGCACAGATACAGGAAGAGGAAGTGCACGCTTAGCGCCCGCTTCTTTACATAGCGCACCAGCGCGCTCTACTGCATCTTTGCTACCAGCGATAACAACCTGACCTGGAGAGTTGAAGTTTACTGGAGAAACAACCTCACCTTGCGCCGCTTCTTCACACGCTTTAGCGATTGATTCGTCATCAAGGCCGATAATTGCATACATCGCTCCAGTACCCGCTGGTACCGCTTCTTGCATCAATTGACCACGAAGCTGAACCAATTTGATCGCTTCTTTAAAGTCGATAACACCAGCACATACCAATGCTGAGTATTCACCAAGGCTGTGGCCTGCAAGGTTTGCTGGTTGCTCAAGACCTTGCTCTTGCCATACGCGCCAAATCGCAACAGAAGAAGCGAGCAAAGCAGGTTGAGTACGGTGAGTTTGATTTAAATCTTCTGCAGGGCCATTTTGAACAAGAGCCCATAGATCGTAGCCCAGCGCTTCTGACGCTTCAGCAAAAGTCTGTTTTACCACGTCATGTTGTTCACCAAGTTCAGCAAGCATACCCACAGTTTGTGAGCCTTGACCTGGAAAAACGATAGCAAACTTACTCATTTTATTTTCCTTAAACTGGATTCTTTAAATCAAAGAAGAAAGAAAAGATGCCCTCAAAGGCATCTTAATTTTGAATTCTATTTAGAACTTAACGAGCGCCGAGCCCCAAGTAAAACCACCGCCAAATGCTTCTAGCAGCAGAGTTTGACCGCGCTGAATACGACCATCGCGCACTGCTTCATCGAGCGCAGTAGGAACGGTAGCCGCTGATGTGTTGCCGTGACGGTCTAATGTCACGACGACTTGATCCATGGACATCGCAAGTTTCTTGGCCGTCGCTGAAATAATACGTAGGTTGGCTTGATGAGGCACTAACCAATCTAGTTCAGATTTATCCATGCCATTTTCTTTTAGCGTTTCTTTTACCAAACGCGAAAGCTGAGTCACAGCCACTTTGAATACTTCGTTACCAGCCATATGCAGCCAGCTGTTAATGTCTTCGCTGTGTTCTGATTCGCTAGGCACTTTCTCATGACGGTCTGCAAACTTAAGGCTAAGTAGTTCACCGAAACGGCCATCAGCGTTGATCGTCGTAGACAGAATACCTGGTTCTTCACTAGCACCAACCACAACAGCACCGGCAGCATCACCAAAAAGGATGATCGTAGAGCGGTCGTTAGGATCACATGTCTTAGACAATGCGTCAGCACCAATTACCAAGATGTTTTTACAATGACCGGTTTTGATGTATTGGTCAGCAACAGAAAGCGCGTAGATAAACCCTGAACATGCCGCAGCCATATCAAAGGCAGGACAATGCTTAATACCAAGCAGCGCTTGTACCTGACATGCCGCTGATGGGAAAGCGTGTGAGCCACTTGTGGTCGCTACAAGAATCATATCGATATCGTCTTTGTCGATACCTGCCATCTCGATAGCATTCTTCGCCGCTTGGTAGCCCATGTCTGCAACAGTTTCATTTTCTGCCGCGATACGACGTTCACTAATACCTGTGCGAGTGACAATCCACTCGTCAGTGGTATCTACCATTTTCTCTAAGTCTGCGTTTGAACGCACCTGAGATGGCAGGTAGCTGCCAGTACCTAAAATTTTGCTATACATGAAGACCTAATAATGCCTCTCGAGTAAAACCGCTTCCAAACGATCGCTAATACGGCTGGGTACTTGTCGTTTGACCTCGTGCAACGCCTCACCAATTGCATTGATGACGGCGTTAACGTCAGCGCTTCCATGGCTTTTTATGACAATGCCGCGCAATCCTAGCAAACTTGCACCGTTATACTGGTCGGGGTTCAGTGTTTTTAGCTCATTAAATAAGCTGGAAAATAATTTTCTTGCAATCCAACCCTTTATAGATGAGGACATCATGCTCGATTTCAACTTATCTATAAAAAGCTGGGCTGTACCTTCGCAAGCTTTTAAACATACATTTCCCACAAAGCCGTCACACACAACGACATCTGCGGCGTCATGCAACAATTGATTACCTTCAATGTAGCCTACAAAATTGACCGACTGCGTAGCAGAGAGCATCTCAGCACAGCGCTTGACAAGATCGTTGCCTTTTATTTCTTCAGCACCAATGTTAAGGATCGCTACACGGGGTGGTCGTTGTAAGTATTGTTCCGCCAACGCACTACCCATTACCGCAAATTGGAAGAGCGAATCAGCATCACTAGAAACGTTTGCCCCTAGATCTAACATCCAGGTTTTGCTACCAGAAGCGGTTGGCAAAGCCGAAATCAGGGCTGGTCGCTCGATTCCAGGCAAAAGCTTTAAGCGAAAACGTGATAACGCCATCAAAGCGCCAGTGTTTCCTCCGCTAACACAGGCATCCGCATCGCCTTGAGCGACCGCATCAATTGCCATGCCCATGGAAGTGCCGTTGCTATTTCTTAGCGCGAGAGACGGTTTTTCTGAGTTGGAGATCACTCGGTCACAGTGTTGAATGCTCAAGCGAGAATCTGGCTGATAACCAAGAGAAGATAATTGAGTTGTGATCGAAGTTTGATCACCTAGTAGGATCACTTTTAGCTCTGGGAAATGCGACAGTGCCTGCACGGCGGCAGGCACTGTAACGCGAGGACCGAAATCCCCGCCCATTGCATCAAGTGCAACGGTTATATTAGGCAAAGGTTCAACCTTACTTGTTGATAACCTTTTTACCACGGTAGTAACCTTCAGCAGTTACGTTGTGGCGTAGGTGAGTTTCACCTGAAGTTGCGTCTACAGAAAGTGCAGCTGTAGTTAGGGCATCGTGTGAACGACGCATACCACGCATTGAACGTGATTTCTTGCTCTTTTGTACGGCCATTGACCCTACTCCTATGTAAGTATTAAAGAATTACTTCTTTAAGCTTTTTAAAACGTCAAATGGATTCGGTTTTTTCTCTTCCACAATTTCTTCTGGAATTTCGCCAAACACCATATTATCTGAATCAACGCTACAGTCCGCTTCGTCGTGCATTGCAATTTGAGGCAAGTTTAGAATGAACTCGTCTTCAACTAACTGTATTAGGTCTAATTCACCGTACTCGTTCAGATCTACCAAATCGTACTCTTCCGGTGCTTCCTCTTCAGTCCTTTCACCGCGATACGGTGTATAGGTGAATTGGACATCGCACTCATGTGCGAAAACCTCATTACAGCGCTGACACTCTAAGTCGACTACGATGTTAGCTTTACCAGAGATAACAACGAGTCGCTGCTCATCTAAGTCAAATGACAGTGACACTTCGGCGTCGCGTTTAACGCCTTCGACCGACTCCACTAAGCGCTTAAAGAGACTAATTTGAATAATACCTTCAACATCTAGTCGCTTCTGGGCAGCGCGCATTGGATCAATCGTACGCGGTATTTTTACCTTTTGCATAGGGCGCGAATTCTATCTTCCAAATCGTTTATAGTCAAAGAAAAAGGGCAAAAAAGTGGACTTTTTTTCCTTTCCAGCGAGAGAGCTAGTATCACAACCATAATATCGATTAAGCTCACACTAACCCGCTGTTAGATTGTAAATTAAAATGCCAAATTACCAACTAGTTTTAGCCTCTACCTCACCGTATCGCGCCCAACTGCTCAATAAACTTGCAGTTCCATTTATTACAGCTAGCCCTGATTTCGATGAAACGCCGTTAGATAACGAAACACCTTTTGAGCTCGTCAAACGCTTAGCCATCGGCAAAGCGAACTCCTGTCAAACATCACAAGCAAGCTTGGTTATTGGTAGCGATCAAGTCTGCGTTATCGATGGAAAAATTATCGGTAAACCTCATACTCGTGAAAAGGCTATCGAGCAATTAACTCAACAAAGCGGGAAGTCTATACAGTTTTTTACTGGGCTTGCCGTTTATAACAGTGTTTCGGGTGAAACGCAGGCTCTGGTTGATACGTTTACCGTCCATTTTCGCTCCCTCTCTCAACACCAAATAGAAAGCTATGTTGATAAAGAAGAACCTTTTAACTGCGCTGGCAGCTTTAAAAGTGAGGGCTTAGGTATTGCGCTTTTTGAAAGACTTGAGGGCAAAGATCCCAACACCTTAGTCGGTTTACCTCTTATAAACCTGATCGATATGCTAGAAAAGCAAGGGATAAGCATACTCTAGGGGAAAGAAAAGGGCTGACGCCTTGCGTCAGCCCTTGATGAATAAAGCTAATTGCTTTGTCTAAAGTTTTCGCAATCCTGCCAACACTCGCTCAAGCTTCGCTTCCATAGGTGCGTTGATTTCCATCCATTCATCGTTGGACGGATGTTGGAACTTGATATTAGCCGCGTGCAGGAACAAACGATCCAACCCCACCTTACCCGTGTAGGCATCGAAACGTCTGTCACCATAGCGATCATCCCAAGCAATCGGGTGACCCGTGTATTGAGTATGCACTCGGATTTGGTGTGTGCGACCCGTAATTGGACTCGCTTGAACAAGCGTTGCGTCCGCAAACTTCTCGATGATTTTAAATCGAGTTTCCGACACTTTGCCATTTGGGTTAACGCGGACAATGCTGTTTACTTCATTTTTTAACAGAGGCGCGTTAACAACCTTACAGCTGCTCTTCCATTGCCCCATGACCAAAGCAAAGTAAAACTTCTTCACCGTTTTCTCTCTGAACTGCGCTTGCAAATGGCGCAGTGCAGAACGCTTTTTAGCCACCAACAAAATACCTGATGTATCACGGTCAATACGATGCACGAGTTCAAGAAAACGCGCTTGAGGGCGCAACGCGCGCAGAGCTTCAATGGCACCAAACTTAAGCCCACTGCCGCCATGCACCGCCGTTCCCGATGGTTTATTCAATATGAGCATATGATCGTCTTCATAAATAATCATATGCTCTAGTTCTGCAACCTTGTTTAGCTTGGTGCTCGGGGCAACTTCGTCGGTTTTTTCTTCCATCGTTACCGGTGGAATGCGGACTAAATCCCCAGCTTGAAGCTTATATTCTGCTTTGACGCGTTTTTTGTTTACACGCACTTCTCCCTTACGCAAGATTCGATAAACCATGCTTTTAGGGATACTTTTCAATTGGTTGCGTAAGAAATTATCAATACGCTGACCTGCCATGTCGTCGTCAATATCGACAAACTGGACTTTTGTTCTTATTTCGCTCATGCGGTTATTCTATCACTCAAAGTTGCGTGATTTCACATTTTCTTCGCAACAAACTGGAATTTCACTCGATAAGAATGGGTTCAAATTCTACTCCGAATAAAATTCCACCAATTTAATTACAATTTTCAAAAAACTGGCTGTTAGCGCTTCCAAAACAGATACTTATGAAAAATAAAAACAGCTTTTTTAGCGTTTTATTATAAAGCAGATTGCTGAGTTTATTGGGTACTGCTATAGTTCACACCTGCAATAAAGGATTCGGTTGCATTTTAATCAAACCCAATCATTTTAAAGCAAGTTAAATGAGTAGCTCGCTAATTTACCAAAATGCCGCACACGGCGTAAGACATTTTCGAAACTAGCAAATCTTGATGCCCTACTCATAACTCATTCACGTTGAGTATTTACCGCCAACTATGCGGCTCACAAGCGATCAAATAGCTTGTGAGGCTGAAGTGCCCCAGAGCATCCCTCCAGCCGGGAGGCTGCAACGAAATAAGCCATGGGATCAGGCACCGTGAAAGAGAAAAAAGGCAACAAGAAAAACAAAAAAATGACAACGAGATTTATCAATGAAAAGAATGTTAATCAACGCAACTCAAAAAGAAGAGTTGCGTGTCGCTTTGGTTGATGGCCAGCGACTTTTCGATCTAGATATCGAAAGTCCAGGTCATGAATCGAAAAAAGCGAATATCTACAAAGGACGTATCACCCGCATCGAACCAAGTCTAGAAGCTGCCTTCGTTGACTACGGTGCAGAAAGACACGGTTTCCTCCCTCTTAAAGAAATTGCCCGCGAATACTTCCCTGAAGGATACACATATCAAGGCCGTCCTAGCATTAAAGAAGTGCTAACCGAAGGCCAAGAAGTGATCGTACAAGTCGAAAAAGAAGAACGTGGCAGCAAAGGCGCTGCACTTACAACGTTTATTTCTCTTGCGGGTAGCTACCTTGTTCTTATGCCTAACAACCCTCGAGCTGGCGGTATTTCTCGTCGTATCGAAGGTGATGAGCGCACACAGCTGAAAGCTGCATTAAGTACTCTAGAATTGCCTCAAGGCATGGGTCTAATCGTACGTACTGCTGGCGTAGGCAAGAGTGCGGAAGAGCTAGAGTGGGATTTGAATGTACTCCTTAACCATTGGGGTGCGATCAAGCAAGCATCAGACTCAAATGCAGCGCCTTTCTTGATTCACCAAGAAAGTAACGTCATTGTTCGTGCTATCCGAGACTACCTACGTCGTGATATCGGTGAAATCCTTATCGATAGCAACACAATTTACGAGCGCGCACTTGAGCACATCCGCCTTGTTCGCCCAGACTTCGTGAACCGTGTTAAGAAATACGACGGTGAGGTACCACTCTTTAGCCACTACCAAATCGAAAGCCAAATCGAATCTGCGTTCCAACGTGAAGTTCGCCTGCCTTCTGGTGGTTCAATCGTTATCGACCCAACAGAAGCACTGACTTCTATTGATATCAACTCCGCTCGCGCAACAAAGGGTGGTGATATCGAAGAAACAGCTTTAAACACAAACCTTGAAGCAGCCGATGAAATTGCTCGTCAGCTACGTCTTCGTGACTTAGGTGGTCTAGTTGTTATCGACTTTATCGATATGACGCCAGTTCGCCACCAACGTGAAGTTGAAAACCGTCTGCGTGATGCCGTTCGTATGGATCGTGCACGCGTACAAATTGGCCGTATTTCTCGCTTTGGCTTGCTTGAAATGTCGCGCCAACGCCTAAGCCCTTCTCTTGCGGAAGCAAGTCACCATATCTGTCCTCGCTGTACAGGTACTGGTGTGGTTCGTGACAACGAATCATTAGCGCTTTCTGTTCTTCGTTTAATCGAAGAAGAGGCATTGAAAGACAATACTGCGCAAGTTTTGGCTGTAGTGCCTGTACCAATCGCTTCTTACCTTCTCAATGAAAAGCGTCGTTCAGTGAACCACATCGAACGTACACAACAAGTTAAGATCACGGTTGTTCCAAACTCAGAGATGGAAACGCCTCACTTCGACGTAATCCGTGTTCGTGAAGGTGAAGAGTTCGATCTGCTGTCTTACCTACTTCCTAAGAAACTGGAAGCAATGAAAGAAGCTGAAGGTCGTGAAGTGTCAGAAGTAGACGCGAAACCAAAGAAACTGGAAGAACCGGTTCTTAAAGGCTTCGCATCTCCGGCTCAATCTGCGCCAACACCGCCTAAACCAACGCCTAAAGCAAAAGAAAGCAAACCTGCTGTTGCTGAAGAATCGAAACCTGGTTTAGTAAGCCGCTTCTTCAAAGCGCTAGGTAGTTTCCTATTTGGCTCAGGTGCTGAAGAGGAAAAGGTTGAAGAGAAGCAGGCAAAATCGGATAAGAAAGACGGCCAGCGCAACAATCGCAACCGTCGAAATCGTAACGATAACCGTCGCCGTAATTCTCGCGACAACCGTAACGAAAACCGTAAAGATAATCGCGAAGATAAACGTGATAACAAGCGTAAGCCTCAATCACGTGATGAAGCGACAAGCGATAACAAACAGACTAACGACCGCAAGCAACAGAACCGTAAGCCTAAGCAAGATCGCCGTAACAAGCGTGACGAAGTGAAGACAAACAACAAAGTTGCTGAAGAAGGTCTAAAACTCGCATCTGAAGCACAGCAAGCTGAAAAGCCAAACCGTGCAGAAGAAAAAACGGCTAAAGTTAAAGAGCGTCGTCAACGTCGTAAGCTGAATAAGCAAGTTCGCGTTAAAGACCAGCAGAAAGCGCAAGCAGAAGCAGTCGAAGACGTGAAACAGGTACAGGCGGAATCAGTCGCCGAAACTGTCGAGCAAGCGATAGAAGCAGTGGCTTCGGAAGAAGAGCAACAGCCGAAGCAACGTCGCAACCGTCGTTCTCCGCGTCACCTACGTGCGAGTGGTCAACGTCGTCGTCGCGGTCGCGATCGTCGCCCTAACCCATTCCGTCTACGTAAAGGTGGGGTTGCGTCTCCAGAAATGGCAATGGGTAAAGTTATGCCAAGCTATGGCATCACTAAGCCGACACGCAAACCGAAGAAACAACACGCTACGGCGGACACTCAAGTGGCACTTGGCGGTTTTGCTTGCCCTGAAATGGCGATGGGTAAAGTGATCGTGCGTCGTGAGCAACCTGTAGTTGAAGTAGAAGTTGCGCCAATCGTAGAACAACCAAGAGTTGAGGCGCCAGCGGTTGAAGTACCTGTCGTTGAAACGCCTGTTGAGAACGAAGCGGTGAATATTGCTCCAGAACAGGTTGAAGAAACCGTCGAAGTGATTGCTGAAGCGGTAGCAACTGTGAACTCTGAACAAGCTGAAGCTCCAGTTAAAGAGCAAGATGCAGAGGTTGAAGAGCATCAGGCTGCTAAGGAAGATACTGAAATCGTCGTTCCAGCATTCAAAGGTCACGCTTCTGCGCCAATGGCAAAAGCACCAGGAACATCAGAGCTAAAAGAGATCACTGTTAACGCAGCGCCTCTACGCACTGAACGTTACCAGTCGAAAGGTGCCGGAAGCCAAGTTGCTCGCAACCAAGCGGGTGCAGCGATGGCTAAGCCGCAAAGCTACTAATTTAGTACTCGAACAAGTACTCAAACGAAACAGCTCCTATACTAGGAGCTGTTTTTTTATGTGTAAAATTCATCACGACTACGTATCTGTTATTAATCACAAATATTAGTCAATATAGGGTTCATTCTTGAACTTAATCACACTTTTCGGTAGCATTCGCCGACTCGAACTGAATTCTGCTCATATCGCTATATCTAACTAGCGGCGTTTACGCTGAGCAATAGCTTTAAACACTCTGCTCTTTTACATTGCATTTTACTTGGTGCTCACTAAAGCTTAATTCAGACTCCTTCTACACACTTAGCAAAACTGAGTAAGCATGTTTGAATTTCCACAATTTTCTAAGCACTCCGTCAAAAACGACGTGCTCTCTGGTCTAACGGTTGCGTTAGCACTGGTTCCTGAAGCGGTTGCATTTGCATTCGTCGCAGGCGTTGACCCTATGGTTGGCTTATACGCTGCCTTCATCGTTGGTTTAATCACCTCAATCTTTGGTGGTCGCCCAGGTATGATCTCTGGTGCAACAGGTGCAATGGCCGTTGTTATGGTTTCATTGGTCGCAACCCACGGTGTTCAATACTTGTTTGCCGCTATCTTACTCGCAGGTATTCTCCAAGTTGCTGCTGGTCTATTTAAGCTTGGTAAGTTCATCCGTATTGTTCCTCACCCTGTAATGATTGGTTTCGTGAATGGTTTAGCGATTGTTATCTTCCTTGCGCAGCTTGGCCAATTTAAAGCGCCGGATCTTACGGGTGCGTTGACATGGCTACCGTCTGACCAAATGATGCTGATGCTAGGTCTGGTTGCACTCACCATGGCGATTATTCACTTCTTGCCTAAGTTTACTACTGCCGTTCCTTCGTCACTTGTGGCGATTGTCACCGTCACGGCATTGGTTGTGGGTTTGGATCTTGAAACACGCACCGTTGTCGATTTCCTACGCACGATGTCAGGCGATGAAGCCGCGACACTTGCGGGCTCGCTACCGACTTTCTCAATTCCAGCTGTTCCATTTACATTTGAAACGCTGCAAATCATCCTTCCGTACGCCATTATCTTGGCTGCGATTGGCTTGATTGAATCTCTACTGACGCTTACTGTTCTCGACGAAATGACTAACACGCGTGGTCAATCTAACCGTGAGTGTATCGGTCAAGGTATGGCTAACATGACCTGTTCAGTCTTTGGTGCTATGGGTGGTTGTGCGATGATTGGTCAGTCAATGATCAACGTAAACTCCGGTGGTCGTGGTCGACTTTCAGGTATTGTTGCTGCCGTTGCACTGTTGATGTTCATTTTGTTTGCTTCATCTCTCATTGAAATGATTCCTCTGGCTGCACTAGTGGGCGTGATGTTCATGGTGGTTATCGGTACATTTGAATGGGCAACCTTCAAACTTGCTCGCCGAGTACCAAAACAAGATTTCTTCGTTATCGTCCTGGTAACGGTTGTAACCGTTCTGACTGATTTAGCAGTCGCTGTTTTCGTTGGTGTTATCGCATCTGCACTAATGTTTGCTTGGCAACATGCAAAACACATCTACGCTGACACATGTATCAACGAAGAGGGTTCAAAAGAGTATAAGATTCACGGTCCTGTATTCTTTGGTTCTGTTGCAAACTTCCTTGAGATCTTTGATGCTCACAAAGACCCTGTAGACGTTATTGTTGACTTTGCCGACTCGCGTGTCACCGACCACTCAGCGATCGAAGCGATTGAAACCCTAGCCGAGCGTTACGCTGCACAGGGCAAAACGTTACACCTTCGCCACTTGAGCCCAGATTGCCGTAAACTACTCGACAAAGCAGGTAGCCTAGTGGAAATCAATGTCAAAGAAGATCCTAGCTATAAAGTCGCAACCGACGTACTTGCAGGCTAACTCGAACAATTGTAAAAAAGGGCTTCCATTTGGAAGCCCTTTTTATTTCTGCATTAACTAACGGAAGCTACAGCAGTTTATTGAGTTTCTCCCCAACTAACTGTAAACGCCATCCCTGCATCACATCGGGAAGTTTTGCGGGGTCTCTGTCCTTCTTCCACACCCAACTAATGACTTGATTGAGCTGCTTCTTTGATGCAATAAATTCGGTCGCTAAACCAGAAGCCTGGGAGGCATGCTTCACTTCATCTTTCAGAAGTTTGAATTTTTGCTTGTAGCCTGGCATGTCCATAAGACGCTCGATTTTCTCTGGGTACTCTTCCGGAGAGATGCCGCGAGCCAATTTTACAATAGAGATGATGCGCGTAGCATGGCGCTGGACTGAACGTGAGTCCATCCCCTCTTGTTCCATTCGCTGGCGATTTTGTAAGCCCAATCTCGCCACGTTCAACAAGTCATTCTCTTTGAAGATAAAATTCAATGCTAAGTCACGACGGACTGCTTCTTTATAACGCCATGTCGCCAGTGGTTTTAGTATTGCTAACTCACGTGGTTTTAGCTGCCAAGCCCCCTTGACATCGAGATAAGCCATCTCAGGATCGGTATTTTTAATGCGCTTAGCGGCCAAAAGGTCGCTCTCTTGTTGAGCGGCTTCCCACCAGCCAGCTTCTGTTACTGCATTCAATAACTTTTCATACAGTGGCAACAGGTAGAACACATCTGCTGCGGCATAATCTAGCTGCTTGTCGGTTAACGGGCGAGCTAACCAATCTGTTCGCGACTCACTTTTATCGAGTTCAACCTGCAAATAATGTTCAACTAACGAAGCAAACCCTGTCGATAGACCGTGCCCCAAAAATGCAGCCATGACTTGTGTGTCAACCATAGGATATGGCAAGCAGCCGAAACTGTTTTGAAAGACTTCGAGATCCTCACCACAGGCATGAAGCACTTTCAGTACAGAAGTATCTTGCAGCAGTTCAACAAATGGCGTCATCTCATCAAGTTCAGTTGGATCAATGAGGGATAGCAGCTCGCCGTCAAACAACTGAATCAATCCTAACTGTGGATAGAAGGTTCGCGTACGGACAAACTCAGTGTCTAGCATAACCACATCCACTTCTCGCGCTTTTTGACAAACTTGTTCTAGCAGAGCGTTATCGGTAACAATTTGGTAATTCACTAATCTCTCACTTTGGGGTTGATACCAATCTAGATAAGCATCCACCTTATCGTTTATCGCTTGGAAAGTGCTTATTTAGATTGGTATTAAAATGCATAAAAAATGCCGACAGGGTAATGTCGGCATTCTATCATCAATCACATAGCTCTGCTTGATTAGCTTTGTTCAGCTTTCGCTAAGTTGGCATCGTTTTCTTCACGTAAAACACGGCGCAAAATCTTACCCACATTGGTTTTTGGTAGATCTTCTTTGAACTCTACCAACTTAGGTACTTTGTAGCCTGTCAAATGTTGACGACAGTGAGCAATCACTTCATCTTTAGTAAGGCTAGGATCGCGCTTAACAACGTAGATCTTAACAATCTCACCAGACACTTCATGAGGTTGACCAATCGCCGCAACTTCAAGCACTTTGCCATGAAGCGCTACGACATCTTCAATCTCATTTGGATACACATTGAAGCCCGATACCAGAATCATATCTTTCTTACGGTCAACAATGTGGATCAAGCCTTCTTCATCAAACTTGACGATATCGCCTGTTGATAACCAACCTTCCGCATTAATGACTTCTTTGGTCGCTTCAGGACGTTGCCAGTAACCTTGCATAACCTGGGGACCACGTACTTGAAGCTCGCCCACTTCTGTATTTGGCAGTGGGTTGCCTTCATCATCGACAATTCGTACTTCAGTGGATGGGACAGGCAAACCAATCGCACCCGTGTAGTCAGTCAAGTCGTATGGGTTGCCCGTGACCAGAGGCGAACACTCTGTTAATCCGTAACCTTCAAGCAGGTGCACACCTGTGGTCTTCTTCCACTGGTCGGCTACTGCTCGCTGAACGGCCATACCACCACCAACAGCCAGCTTTAAGTTAATAAAGTTAAGCTCATGGAAGTCTTCGTTGTTGACTAAGGCGTTGAACAAGGTATTAACTCCCGTAACCGCAGTAAATGGGTATTTCTGGAGTTCTTTGACAAAACCAGGAATGTCACGTGGGTTAGTGATGAGTAGGTTTTGCCCACCCATTTCAATAAACAGCAAACAGTTTACCGTCAAAGCAAAGACGTGATACAGCGGCAAAGCGGTGACCACCAACTCGCGCCCTTCAGACAATACTGGACCATAGGCGCCTTTCGCTTGCATGACGTTGGCAATCATATTGCGATGGGTCAAAATTGCGCCCTTCGCTACGCCGGTTGTTCCGCCTGTGTATTGGAGAAAGGCAATGTCATCACCTGACATAAAGGGTTTCACGTACTGAAGACGGCGCCCTTTATGCAGTGCTTTACGCATCGAGATGGCACCCGGCAGATCATATTTTGGCACCATGCCTTTAACGTATTTCACCACGAAGTCGACGATGGTTCCTTTTGCTCGCGGTAACATCTGACCCAAACTCGTGAGTACTACGTGTTTTACCTGCGTATTATCAACAATTTGTTCCAGCGTATTGGCGAAGTTGGACACGATAACAATCGCCGTTGCACCTGAGTCGTTAAGTTGATGCTCTAGCTCTCGAGGGGTATACAGTGGGTTTACGTTAACGGCTATCAAACCTGCGCGTAAAACACCAAATAACGCCACTGGGTATTGCAGTAGGTTTGGCATCATTAGGGCAACTCGGTCGCCTTTTTGCAATTTCAAATCGTTTTGCAGATATGCGGCAAAGGCGCGGCTGCGTTCTTCCAGTTTACGGAAGGTCATTACCGACCCCATATTTGTAAATGCTGGTTGGTCAGCGTACTTCTGTACTGACTGCTCAAACATCTCAACCAAAGATGGATATTGGTCTGGGTTAATGTGCTCTGGCACATCGCTTGGATAACGTGATAGCCAAGGTTTATCCACGGTAATACTCCTCGAAATAAGCTGGCTGAAGCCGATGAAATTGTCTTGTTTTTATCATCCGCTATTACAGCACAGGCGAAGCGTGTGAGCACGAAACACTCAAACACTTGTTTAAATTTTGTTAACTAAGCCAAAAATTAGGTTAGATACTCTAAAAGGTTGTTCTAAGTGGCAATGATGACCGCCCTCAATGACCTCAAACTGAGTCATATCAGAGGCCTCTTGCTGAAAAATAGGCAAATGTGAAAAGCCTCGATTGCCCAAAACAACACGCTGCGGACAAGAGATGTGTTGGCGAATGAACTGCGCATGCTTAAGCGACATTCGATAGAGCGACTGGCTTTGCAACTTAACATCGTGGCGCCAAATCCAATGCTCGCCATGCTGCTCAATGCCTCGCTTTACGACAGGCGCAATCAGGCTTGCCTCAATGTCATTCACTTTCGCGCGTCTTTCTATCGCGTTTTGCAGCGATGCCATCGCTCTTACCGGCTTTTTTCTGATCCGTTGGCGACTCGTAATACCCTCTTTGATCCTGCTAAGCGTATTCTCTTCAGTTTCAGCCAAGGGACCATACCCTTCTATTTGAACCAAACCACTAACCTGCTCTGGGAAGGCGGCACTATAACAACTTGCAATCAAAGCACCAAGAGAATGCCCCACCAACACCACTCTGTTTGGCGACAAGTTAACCAAAAATTGGTAAATATCGTCTAAATAGTCGTGAAATGGGTAGAAGTTCGACCCTTTTTTATGCCCAGAAAGACCGTGACCTGGTAAATCGATTGCGCAAAGATGCAATTGCGGTTCAAGGTGATGAAGCTCTGCCATAACCGTGGAAAAACTGGCGGCATTATCCAGCCACCCATGTAAAAAAACGACCGATATGTCGGCCGTTTTGCTGTTACCATACTCAAGGGTCGCAATGTCGATATCTTGAATGGCGTACCTTTGTTCTATTGGTGTCATTTCACTTCCTGAATCACCGTTCCTTGTCGGCTGCTATGACGCATCTCTCGACAATAAAGACCACGACATGGGTATAGATAACTGTCTACTTCCTGAATCCTAACCCGCTCTTCGATTCGCCATAAATGAAAGCCTTGCACTTTCATCACGGGAAAGGCGTACTCATAGTCACCTACTGCGCCTTGTTCGGCCCCAATACTTTGACCTAACAGAGTGATCAAACGCCCCTGAGCAAGAGACGCTGGCTCGGCGTAGCCGTCAATATAACCAACAAAACGTCCTTGCGGCTCTTGGCTGATATCTGGCTTTCCGTTTGAACTTATCGGCAAGTTAACCACTTCGACACGTGTTTTGCTTTGCAGATTGGTCACTTTGGCGATGACGCCACCTAAACGGACATTTCCACTCGCAGTGGGCTTGGATTGCCAAACTGTATAATCACTAACAAGTTGAGGGTCTTCAGATTTCAAGTTTTCAGGCAAGGTACTGCACGCACTTAGCAGAAATAGAGAGATCGTGACAAAAAGGCTGCGGGAGAAAATTGTCATACGTTGTGGACCTTTGAAGCTAGATGTAAATATCGACACCAAGCATTTGTGATAGTTCATCGCGTTTAGCTTGGTGCATGACATTCATATACTCTTCCATGGCCTTACGACTTCGTCCTTCGGGAAGATCATATTGGATTTGCGCTTTGTGTACTTCAGATTCGGAGACATGACGGATAGTTTGAGCAACAGCGTTCGCCACCTTAGATGGTTGGCCGACAGGCTCTTTTTGCTGCGCTTTATTTACCTCGTTCTTCTTGTTTGCCTTGTTGGCCTTATTAGGACCTGGCAATGAAGGAGGTAAACCATTTATTGATACCATACTATCCGCCTATCGCCGTTTAACCGCGGTTATTCGCGCCCTGGCAACTTCTTCCATGCTACCGTGTCACGCAAGTACGTTGGACTTGCCGCTTCCGCTTCAACCGTATTGCCCTTCGCTAACTCAAACTGAGCAAGATAGACGATATCTTCAGCGTCTGGGAATAACACATCCCCTTCCTCAGTTTTAAACTGGATCCCTTCTAGATCATTTTGATAAGCCGCCCAGCCCGTACCTGCCGTGCGCCAAAGCTGTTCATCGGCTGTACTATTCTCGGCTAGCACGCTCGGCGGAACGACGCATTCGGCATCAACTGGCGACCAAGTGCCATCTTCTTGACGGGCAAATCGTCCCCAGTACACTTCGCTCATACGCGCATCTATGGCGCACGCTACGTGCTCTGCACCATGTTTACGGTAGCTGCCTTGAGCCATCGCTTCCAGTGTCGATACACCAATCATCGGTAAATCCGCACCAAACGCTAAACCTTGTGCAATACCGATGCCAATGCGAACACCTGTAAAGCTACCTGGGCCACGACCATACGCCAGAGCATCAAGTTCGGCCAACGCCACACCCGCTTCTTTCAAGACTTCATCCACCATGGGTAGAATTTTTTTAGTGTGGTCTCGTGGTGCAACTTCGCTTCTAACATACACCTTGTCATCAACTAAAAGCGCTACAGAGCAGTTCTCTGTAGCCGTATCTAGGGCAAGAATTTTTGCGCTCATTGAAATCTCTAACTATTCGTTGGTTGTTTCTGAAATCTGTTCAAGAAATTGCTCGACCAATGATAAATCCCGAGTTCTTGGGATAGGCGGTAAGCTTGATAAGAACACGCTACCATAGTCTCTTGTGACCAAACGGTTGTCACAAATGATCAGCGCCCCTTTGTCTTTCTTGTCTCGTATTAGTCGCCCGACACCCTGCTTCAACGTAATAACTGCGTCAGGTATTTGTACCTGAGCAAAAGGATCGCCCCCTTTCAGTTGGCAATCTTCAATACGCGCTTTGAGCAATGGGTCATCAGGCGCTGTAAATGGTAATTTGTCGATAATAACACAGCTGAGCGTGTCGCCTCTAACATCAATTCCTTCCCAAAAAGCGCCGGTAGCAACGAGCAAGGCGTTACCTAGCTCCATAAACTCTGCCAGTGTTTTCTGTTTACTGGTTTCCCCTTGCATCAAGACAGGCACGCTAAGCTGCTCTCTAAAGCGTTCACCCAGCTCTCTCATCATGCTGTGAGAGGTACACAAGAAGAAACAACGTCCTTGGTTTTTTTCTATCACAGGACTAAGCATGCGCACTAATTTGTCCGCAAGACCAGGGCTATTGGGTTCAGGTAAATAACGCGGCACACAGAGTTTCGCTTGGCTTTGATAGTCAAAGGGACTTGGCAAAGAGAACTGCTTTTCCGGTTTAAGCCCCAAACGTGAGGTGAAATGGCCGAAATTATCATTAACGGCCAGAGTCGCGGAAGTAAATATCCACGCCCCTTGCTTAAGTTCAATCTGCTCATGAAATTTATCCGCGACCGACAGTGGCGTGATATGCAAACTAAAGTGCCTAGGCGTGGTATCAAACCAGTAAGAGTACCCCGTAATGGAAACTTCACACACACGCGTCAGACGAGCTTGTAAGGTATTGGCTCGTTCAAATGCACTATCAAGCAACTGGCTTCGCCCTAAGGCAAGTTTTAGCACCTCTAACACAAAATCTAGCGCTTCACGCAGGCGCTCCATTTCTCTGGCAATATTTGGTGATTGAATCGCCTCTCGCCAGTTACCGCGAAAACCAGGCTCGCCGAGAATAATCCGCAGATCCATCGCCGTTTGCAGAAGCTTTTCGCCCGCTTTTTGCAACTGGCGCATATCTTTTGCTTCGGTTCGATAGCCAATTTCAATATCTTTACACAGCTCTTGAATTTGGCGACTGGATAACGACTGACCAAAATATTGGCTGGCGATATCAGGCAATTGATGCGCTTCGTCAAACACAAACACATCGGCTTCGGGAATGAGCTCGCCAAAGCCTGTCTCTTTTATCGCTAAATCAGCAAGGAACAAATGGTGATTCACCACCACCACGTCTGCATCCATTGCCTTTTTACGCGCTTTAAGAACAAAGCAGTCTTGGTAGCTCGGGCACTCTTTGCCCAAACAGTTGTCATTGGTCGATGTTATCGAAGGGATTATCGGGCTATCTTCCGCAATGGCATCACAGTCACCGAGATCGCCTGTATTGGTTTCACTCACCCAAGAGCGGACTTTAACAAGCTGACTGAGCAAGGTTGGATCGGCGGTGTTGCTGTGGCTTTCCACCATTTGCCGACTGAGGCGATCCAAGCAGAGGTAGTTTGATCGCCCTTTCAGCAAAGCCACTTGACCGTAAAAGCCGAGCGCACTGACCATCAAGGGTAGATCGCGATGATAAAGCTGCTCTTGAAGGTTTTTTGAACCTGTACTGATGATGACTTTTTTACCGCTCATTAGTGCCGGAACAAGGTAGGCGAACGTTTTCCCCGTTCCTGTGCCCGCCTCAACCACTAACTGGCCGTCGGTTTTAATGGCATTTTGTACAGCTTCTGCCATATCAAGCTGTGCCTGACGAGGTTGAAAACCAGGTATGGCTTTGCCAAGCGCACCGTCTGAAGAAAAGGTTTTTGCGATCATCAATTATCTGTAGGAGCAAATCGTCGGGAGAAGGATTATGGCAGTTTTCAAAGCAACGCGCGAATCCGATTGGATTCGCGCGCATAGAATTAGGATTGAGATCGATTAACGACGGTTAAGGTAACGCGATAACCATGCAGGGCCATTAAACTCGTTATGCTCTTCTGTCATCGCTTTTGCCGCTTCCGCTGGCGATGCTTTGTTTTCCCACATTTGATCAAGCAGAGCTTCATCTAAATCTTTATCACCAATGAGCGAACTCACTCTCTCAGAATACAGCTTACGGGCTAGAAGTTCTTTATCCATAAATACCACCTTAAGACACTCAATAGAGGGATAGCCATTCAACACAAACCTTAACTTTTGAACCAATACAGGCACGAACTCCTCTTGAAAAACTCTCATGGCTGGTTAGCCAAACGATTTAGTCAGATTATTTGTTGAAACCATCTTGATATTAGTTTAATTGTAGCTTTTATAATGCGGGTTACTTCACCGTTCGAAGCCCTGTATAAATTTCAGAAATAAAAAAAAATAATTCACGGAAGTACCAACTAAATGGAAAAGAAAACACTACTGACACACTGCACAGATGCGCCTGGACTGATCTCCAAGATCACTAACATCTGTTACAAGCATCAACTGAATATCATTCATAATAATGAGTTTGTTGATAATACTAGCGGCCACTTCTTCATGCGTACCGAGCTTGAGGGTTACTTCAATGATGAAACTTTCCTTGCTGACCTTGATCAGGCACTGCCCCAAGGTGCAAAGCGCAAATTAATTGGCTCGAACCGCAAACGCATTGTGATTCTGGTTACGAAAGAAGCTCACTGCATCGGCGACATCTTGATGAAAAATTACGATGGCAGTTTGGATGTGGACATCGCTGCGGTTGTCGGTAACTACGACACGCTACAAAGCCTAACGGAAAAGTTTGATATTCCTTACCACCATGTGTCTCATGAAGGTTTGAATCGCGAAGAGCACGAGCAAAAAATGCTGGAAGTGATCGACCAATACCAAGCGGACTACTTAGTGTTAGCTAAGTACATGCGTGTGTTAACGCCTTCATTCGTCGAAAAATATCATCACAAAATCATCAATATTCACCACAGTTTCCTACCTGCGTTTATTGGTGCTAAACCTTACCAACAGGCGTATGAGCGTGGTGTAAAAATCATTGGTGCCACTGCCCACTTCGTAACCAATGACCTTGATGAAGGGCCAATCATCAAGCAGGACGTAATTCCTGTGGATCATAACTTCAGCGCCCAAGACATGGCGCAAGCAGGCCGAGACGTTGAGAAAAACGTGCTCAGCAAAGCGCTTAACAAGGTGCTCAATGACCATGTGTTTGTCTACGGCAACAAAACCGTCATTTTGTAAAAACATGCAGAAAAAAGAAGACCTCCATGCGGAGGTCTTCTTTTTTCGTACTTGCTCGGTAAGGCGACGTTATAGCTTAACGGCCAGTTCGACACCTTGGCGAATCGCTCGGACGGCATCCAACTCGCCCGCATAATCTGCGCCACCAATGATATGCAGTTTATCGCCGAGTAAATGCCATTTATCTTCAAACGGTCTTACTGACTCTTGGCCCGCACAAATGATCACCTTATCAGCTTCAAGCAACTTGGATTCGCCGTCAGCGGTAATATGAAGGCCTTGGTCATCAATCTTCTCGTAGCTCACGCCGCCCAATAAATTGACTCCCCGCTTTTCTAAGGTGCGTTTATGAATCCACCCCGTTGTCTTACCCGGACCTTTACCCACTCTGCCTTTACGACGTTGTAGGACCCAGACCTCTTTATCACTCAATGAATCTGGGTATGGATACAAACCACCAGGATGGGCGATTTCCTTATCGATGCCCCATTCATGCAACCAGTCGTCAAGGTTGTGACCTGTTGGTTCAGTTAACATCGTCGCGACATCGACACCAATGCCACCAGCGCCGACGATCGCCACTTTGTTCCCGACAAAAGTTTTGTCACGAATAAGCGTCTGGTAATCGACCACTTTTTCAGGATTGTCGATACCATCAATCTTCACTTTTCTCGGCTCCACGCCAGACGCCATAATCACTTCATCATACTCGTTGAGCAGATCGAAGTTGGCTTCCGTTTCTAAGTGCAGTTTGACGCCAGTTTCGTCAATTAGATTGGCGAAGTAGCGAATGGTCTCACGAAACTCTTCTTTGCCTGGGATCTGCATAGCAAGGCGGAACTGACCACCAATGCGATCGTTGCGCTCAAACAGATCCACTTGATGGCCACGTTTGGCAAGGGTCGTCGCACAGGATAAGCCCGCAGGCCCCGCGCCCACGACCGCAATATTCTTCGGTTTGTCTGTTGGCGTGACCACCAACTCATCTTCACGACAGGCCAGTGGATTGACTAAACAGCTCGCACGCTTGCCCTTAAACACATTATCCAAACATGCTTGGTTACACCCAATGCAGGTGTTGATAAGTTGCGATTGATTGTTCTCAGCTTTGATAACGAAATGGGGGTCTGCCAAGAAAGGACGCGCCATAGAAACCATGTCTGCATGCCCGCTGGACAAGATTCTTTCCGCCTCTTCCGGAGTGTTGATTCGGTTACACGTTACGATAGGTACATTCACGTGCGGGCGTACTTTTTCAGTAACCCAAGTAAACGCGCCGCGAGGTACTTGGGTTGCAATAGTTGGAATGCGAGCCTCATGCCAGCCAATTCCTGTGTTGATGATCGTCACGCCTGCTTTTTCTAGCTCTTTAGCCAACATGACAACTTCATCAAAGGTACTGCCCTCTTCCACTAGATCAAGCATGGATAAGCGGAAGATAATGATAAATTTCTCGCCTACAGCTTTGCGAATCGACTTGACGATCTCAAGAGGAAAGCGCATGCGATTCTCATAACTGCCGCCCCACTCATCGTAGCGCATATTGGTTCGCTTACAGATAAACTGGTTGATGAGATAGCCTTCCGAGCCCATGACTTCAACACCGTCATACCCCGCTAGCTGAGCGAGCGAGGCACTGTTTGCGAACGCATCAATGGTTTTCTTTATTTGACGCGTGCTCATTTCACTCGGCGCGAATTTCGCGATCGGCGCCTTAATCGATGAAGCACTTTGGGAGAAAGGATGCATGGCGTATCGACCAGCATGAAGCAGTTGTAACGCAATTTTGCCGCCATGTTCATGCACAGCCTCAGTAACAACCTGATGCGCCTTTGCGTGCTTGGGTTTGCTAAACTCTGCGCTAAATGGATGTAAGCGTCCACGTAAGTTTGGAGAAAAACCACCGGTTACGATTAAACCTACCCCGCCTTTTGCACGTTCAGCGTAAAAAGCCGCGAGTTTTCCTAGACCTTCTTTGTGTTCTTCAAGTCCAGTATGCATAGAGCCCATTAAGACTCGGTTTCTGATTTGAGTAAATCCTAGATCTAACGGCTGTAATAGATTTGGGTACATGGCAGACATCACTTTCGTTTAATTATTCTGGTCTGACCAGAATAAACATCATCGTAATATAAATCAAACAAGCGTTTACATTTTTGTAACACCGATCAATCTTACAGTTGTTTGGGTATACTAGTTTCAGTAGGATGTAACTTATCTGGAATTATAAGGTCTTATAAGCCTTTACCTGCTTCTATGCAGCGGAGATTAAATGAAAAAACTATTTAAGTTTATCGGTCTATTCTTCAAAGGGATTTGGAAACTCATCACCTTTGTGCGTCTAGCGCTTACCAACCTGTTTTTCTTAGCCTCAATAGCGATCATCTATTTTGTCTATTTTCACGCACAAAGCGAAGCGCCAACCGTTCCCACTGAGTCAGCTCTTATTCTCAACCTATCTGGCCCTATCGTTGAACAGCCGAACTACGTCAATCCAATGGATTCGTTTACTGGCTCCTTGATCGGTCAAGACTTGCCCAAAGAAAATATCTTGTTCGATATCGTTGAGACACTCCGCTACGCAAAAGATGACCCTAAAATTAGTGGCTTAGTGCTTGCTCTTGGCGATTTGCCTGAAACCAACTTAACTAAACTTCGCTACATTGCAAAAGCGTTGAACGAGTTTAAAGCGTCAGGCAAACCGATTTATGCCGCTGGCGGATTCTACAATCAGAGCCAATATTACTTAGCCAGCTACGCAGACAAAGTGTACCTCGCCCCAGATGGTGCGGTTCTGCTAAAGGGTTACAGCTCATACTCACTCTATTACAAAACGCTACTCGAGAAGCTCAACGTCAACACGCATGTATTCCGAGTAGGGACTTACAAATCTGCCATAGAGCCTTTTGTTCGCGATGACATGTCAGAAGAAGCAAAAGAGTCGGCTTCTCGTTGGTTAAGTCAACTTTGGGGAGCGTTTGTTGATGATATCGCCGCGAATCGACAAATTAAGCCTGAGTCACTAAACCTGAGCATGGATGAATTCCTAACGCTACTAAAGAAAAACGATGGTGACCTCGCTGCGCTGTCGCTGAACATTGGTTTGGTTGATCAATTGGCGACCCGCCAGCAAGTACGAGCCGAACTTATTGATGTGTTTGGGAGCAATGGTGAAGACAGCTACAACCATATTAGCTACTACGACTACCAACCCACCATGGCGCCATCATTTAGCACCAGTACAAATGACATCGCTGTTGTGGTAGCAAGTGGTGCCATTATGGACGGTAGCCAGCCACGCGGAACGGTCGGAGGCGATACGGTCGCAGCCCTGCTTCGTCAAGCGCGCAATGATGATAAAGTCAAAGCGGTTGTCCTACGCGTGGACAGCCCGGGCGGTAGTGCCTTTGCCTCTGAGGTGATTCGCAATGAAATTGAAGCCCTCAAAGAAGCAGGAAAACCTGTTGTCGCGTCAATGTCGAGCTTAGCGGCATCGGGAGGATACTGGATTTCAATGAGTGCTGACCGCATTGTCGCGCAGCCAACGACCTTGACGGGCTCTATTGGTATTTTCAGTGTCATCACCACCTTTGAGAAAGGATTGAATGAGCTCGGCGTCTACACCGATGGCGTTGGCACATCACCATTCTCAGATGTCGGTGTGACGACAGGTTTATCGGAGGGGGCAGCAGAAGCGTTCCAACTTGGTATTGAGCACGGATACAAACGCTTCACTCAGTTGGTCAGTGAAAACCGTAATATCTCTCTTACCCAGCTTGATAACATTGCCCAAGGACGAGTTTGGACTGGCCAAGATGCGATGAAGTTTGGCTTGGTGGATAGCATTGGCGACTTTGATGATGCCGTTAGCCTCGCTGCCGAACTTGCAGAAGTCGAAAACTACGACATTTACTGGGTGGAAGAACCATTAAGCCCTGCACAGCAGTTCATTCAAGATTTGATGAATCAAGTGAAAGTCTCTGTCGGGATTGATATTAACAGCTATCTGCCACCAGCACTGCAACCTGTGATCAAACAAGTCAACGCAGACGCAGATTTACTGCAGAGCTTTAACGACCCGAAAGGCCATTACGCCTTCTGTTTGAACTGTATGGTGCAATAAAGCAACAAATCAGATACTGCCCGTTTAATCCTGGGCAGTGCATCCGCGTATAGCGCGCGACTTTTGGGGTGTTCCTGTGCGGAATGCCCCTTTTTATTGGCCCCGATTACTATATAATCCCACGCTCTGTTCCCCCTACAATACTGGTTTCTAAGCAATGGCAAGAAAACACATCTATATCGCTTATACGGGCGGCACCATTGGTATGCAGAAGTCGCATGATCACGGTTACGTTCCTGTCGCTGGCTTTATGGAAAAACAACTGGCGAGCATGCCAGAATTCCACCGCCCAGAAATGCCAGAGTTCACCATCCATGAATACGATCCACTGATCGATTCCTCGGATATGACTCCAAAAGATTGGCAGCAAATCGCTGATGACATTCGTGCTAACTACGACAAATATGACGGTTTCGTTATTCTGCACGGCACTGACACCATGGCCTATACCGCTTCAGCTCTCTCTTTTATGCTAGAGAACCTTGGTAAGCCGGTCATTGTGACTGGTTCGCAAATCCCACTGGCAGAGCTCCGCTCTGACGGCCAAGCGAACTTGTTGAATGCACTCCACATTGCAGCAAATTATCCGATTAATGAAGTGACGTTGTTCTTCAACAACAAGCTGATGCGTGGCAACCGCAGTACCAAATCTCACGCTGACGGTTTTAATGCCTTTACGTCTCCAAACTTACCACCTTTGCTCGAAGCAGGGATTAATATCCAGATCAGCAATGACATTAAGGTTGGGCATGTTCCAGAGGGCGAATTTAAAGTACACGACATTACGCCGCAACCAATTGGTGTCATCACCATGTACCCTGGTATCTCTCATGAGGTCATTCGCAATACATTACTGCAACCAGTCAATGCGATGATCTTGCTGACTTTTGGCGTTGGTAATGCGCCGCAAAACCCTGAGCTTCTTAGTCACTTAAAAGACGCCTCTGAGCGCGGTGTGATCGTCGTTAACCTCACCCAATGTTTGGCAGGTAAAGTGAATATGGGTGGCTACGCGACCGGATGTGCCCTTGCTGAAGCGGGCGTGATCAGCGGCTATGATATGACCCCAGAAGCTGCTCTTGCCAAGCTTCACTATCTACTTAGCCAAGACCTCTCGTACGAGCAAGTGAAAGTGAAAATGCAGCAAGTCTTGCGCGGTGAGATGAGTATCTAGTCTCACTATGAAACGACAAAGCCAGCTAGATTAGCTGGCTTTTTAATGACTCGATCAATATTGCTCAACCTAGTGAGTGCTGTTGGTAGCGCGCTAAAAATAGTTTCGTCGTTTCATCGACTAAACGTTGTTTCTCGGCCTCTGTCAGCGGTTGTCGTAAACGCATCAATTGCGGCCAAAGCGCACTTCCTTTTATTAAGCTATGCAACTGCTCTTTTGCAAGGTCTGCGTCCAATTCAATCAACTTCCCATCATCTTGCGCCGCGACTATCCAACGATAAACCGCCGTCTCTTTTTCCGATAACTTCTTCAGCTCTTCTTGCAGCATATCAGGATTACTGAACAAGTAATCAAAAGCAACACGTGCGAGATCTTGATATTGTGGAGAAGACAAAAACTCAAGCTCTTTGGTCAAAAGCGCAGCGAGCTGGGTTTCCAAAGGCTGGTCACGGTTGTAACTCACTTCACTTTCCATCATCGCCCGTTGCCATAATTCCGACAACAAGTGGAGTACGAGCGCCTCTTTGCTCACAAAGTGATTGTAAATGGTCCGCTTGGACACGTTGGCCAGTTTAGCCAATCTATCCATGCTCGTCGCCTTGACGCCCTCTTCACGAAACGCTTCGATCGCTGCTTCGACAATTGCTGATCGTTTTAGATCACTGCGACTCTGCTTCTTTTCCATCATTTTGTTTCATTTCTACAACCATGCAGCCAATTCTACACTGCACGGTTTACTTTTCAATTTTTCAAAGTAAACTACACGGTGTAGTTTACTTATAAGGAGTAATTGATCATGAAATTTGCCATGTTTGCCCTGTTAGGATTGTTGGTCGCTATCGCGTTCATCACTCTTGGTTCGAACAAAAATCGTTTCCAAAACAGCGAAATCGCGTACTCATCGTCGTTGGGCGATACATTGCGCATCTTACATGCATTTATTACCACTCCTCGTTTGGATCCGACACCGACCCAGCCACTCCCTATTCAATCAATGAATGAGCAAGCACTTTTTTCCACCAAGCGGGACTCACTCTACCGAATTGGTCACTCTAGCGTTCTACTAAACCTCGACGATAACTGGATTTTAACTGACCCAGTTTTGAGTGAACGAGCATCTCCCGCTCAATGGGCTGGCCCCAAACGCTTTCATCCAAGCCCGATTAACGCGTCCGACTTGCCACCTATCGACATCGTAATCATCAGTCACGATCACTATGATCACCTCGATAAAAACACCATCCAAGCCATCGCAAAGAAGGTAGGAACATTTGTTACTCCACTAAAAGTTGGGGACCTATTGATAAGTTGGGGAGTCGCCCCAGAAAAAGTGGTTCAGCTTGATTGGTGGCAAAGTACCTCTGTGAATGGCATTGAGCTAGTCGCTACCCCATCACAACACTTTTCAGGTCGAGGGTTACTGGATAGAAACCAGACTCTTTGGTCGAGCTGGGTAATATTAGGAAAGCAACATCGTGTCTTCTTTAGCGGTGACAGTGGCTACTTCTCTGGCTTTGAATCGATAGGCAAACGCTATGGCCCATTTGATGTCACATTGATTGAATCCGGTGCCTATAACTCACTTTGGCAAGACATTCACATGATGCCCGACGAGTCTGTTCAAGCTCATATCGATCTTCGTGGTAAATACATGATTCCAATTCACAACGGTACGTTTGATCTCTCTATGCACCCTTGGTACGAGCCGCTTGAACGTATCACTGACATCTCTAGTCAAAGAGGTGTGCAACTCATCACTCCCGCTTTTGGTCAGCTTGTTGAACTCGAGTCACCACCTTTTGAGCAGCAATGGTGGAAAACCGAGTCGATTGCCAGCGAGCCGATATCTCAGTTTGAACCCGTTATCGACAATATCGTTAAGGAGAAGAGTAATGGTTAAATGTTTAGTCACTGGCGCAACAGGCCACCTCGGCAACAATCTGGTTAGAGAATTGAGCCGGCAAGGTCATCAGGTACGCGCCGGAGTGCGCAATCTCAGTAAGTCCGACTCGTTGAAGGGTGTCGATTGTGACATTGTGTACTGTGATTTACTCGACGTCACCTCTTTGCAAACAGCCTTAGAAGGGGTTGATATTCTCTACCAAGTTGCGGCCGTTTTTAAGCACTGGGCAGAAGATGAAGAAAAGGAAATCGTCGAGCCAAACCTTATCGGCACGACAAATATCTTGAGAGCCGCCCACGAAGCTGGAGTGAAGAAAGTCGTCTATGTCAGCTCGATAGCGACATTAGAGCAAACTGCGCGTAATCAACAAGGTGAGATAAAGGTAGAAGGCTACAATGTGTCGGATCAAATCAATCCCTATTGCCGGGCCAAAACACTTGCCGAGCAAGAGGCATGGAAAGTGGCGCAAGAGCTAGATCTGGATATGGTCACAATACTGCCATCCACCATACTTGGCGGCGATTTTAAACCCAACACGGAATCTCTCGATGCGTTTTCAGCGATCGTGAATGGCAAGATGCCTTTCTTGTATGAGATGAACCTCAGCCCAATCGATGTTAACGATGTCGTCAAAGGGATGATTAAAGCCTCAACGCATGGCATTCGTGGCAAGCGCTATGTCCTTGCTAACACGTCGACCATTTCTAGCGAGGAGATCATCGCTATTGCTCGAGAGGTAAACCCACAACTTACTGCGCCTAAAATCTTGTCTGAACAAGAAATTTATGCACTTGTTGATCAAGCAGAGAAGGAAGCGTTAGAGACTCAGACTCGACCTAAACTGATTCGCAGCAATGTCGCGCGTTCACTTAAGCACCGATTTGTGTTTGATCAGCAAGAGTCACTAACGGATCTAGAGCACACCCCGATAAGCGCCCGAGAGGTCGTTCGAACCACAATGGCGTCTCTATATCAGCCAACAGCCGCGGAGTAATTTTGCCGCAGGATTAAAAAAGGCGACTCATTGAGTCGCCTTTCATCATTTCGTATTCGGCCGAGATTAACCGATGTGCGTTGCGCCGCCCATGTACTTCTGAAGTACTGTAGGGACTGCGATGCGACCATCTGCTTCTTGGTTGTTCTCTAGAATTGCGACCATTGTACGACCAACTGCTAGACCAGAACCGTTTAGCGTGTGTACAAGCTCAGGTTTCTTCTCGCCTTTACGACGGAAACGCGCTTGCATACGACGAGCTTGGAAATCCCACATGTTTGAACAAGATGAAATTTCACGGTAAGTCTCTTGTGCTGGAACCCAAACTTCTAGGTCGTAAGTCTTACGTGCACCGAAGCCCATGTCACCAGTACATAGAACCACTTTACGGTAAGGCAGTTCTAGAAGTTGTAGAACTTTCTCAGCGTGGCCAGTTAGCTCTTCTAGTGCGTCCATTGAATCTTCTGGACGAGTGATTTGTACTAGCTCAACTTTGTCGAACTGGTGCATACGAATCAAACCACGAGTATCACGACCGTAAGAGCCCGCTTCAGAACGGAAACATGGTGTGTGAGCGGTCATCTTAAGTGGTAGGTCCGCTTCATCAGAAATCGTATCGCGAACAAGGTTCGTTACTGGTACTTCTGCCGTTGGAATCAAAGACAGTTTACGCGGCTCTTCGTCGTTAACTTTCTCTTCTAGTGGCTCAGTGTGGAACAGGTCTTTACCAAATTTGGGTAGCTGACCAGTACCGAACAGGCTGTCAGAGTTCACTAGGTACGGTACGTACATTTCAGAGTAACCGTGTTCTTCAGTGTGTAGATCAAGCATGAACTGGGCAATTGCACGGTGTAGGCGAGCAAATTGACCTTTCATCACGATGAAACGTGCACCAGTGATTTTAGTCGCGCTCGCGAAATCAAGACCGCCACCCATTTCACCAAGATCAACGTGATCTTTTAGTTCGAAGTCGTAAGTTTTTGGCTCACCCCAACGAGAAATCTCTACGTTGTCATCTTCGTCTTTACCATCTGGCACATCATCAGCTGGCAGGTTTGGCACAGATAGCGTGATCTCTTCAAGTTGCGCCATTACTGCATCAAGTTCAACTTTTTTAGCATCAAGATCGCTACCTAGCGTACCGATTTGTTTCTTGATCTCTTCAGCACCTTCTTTATCGCCAGCCGCCATTTTTTGGCCGATCTGCTTAGAGATGGAGTTACGCGTGGATTGTAAATTTTCAACTTCAACTTGAATCGACTTGCGTTGCTCTTCAAGTGTACGGATTGTCTCTACGTCTAGCTTAAAGCCACGACGCGCTAGTTTTGCAGCTGTTTCATCCAGCTCTGTACGAAGTAATTTAGAATCCAGCATTGTTAATCCTATGCTTTTTTAGTTGTGAAATGGCGCTTAAGCATCGTGCTCAAGCGCTAAAAATATTAACCGAATAAATGTATCTAAAATGGGCGCTTATTCATAGCGCTTTTGTGGGCTTTTTGCGTCTAAACTAGCCAAGTAATCTAACTTTTCGCCAATTTTAGTTTCTAACCCTCGGTTGGTCGGTTGGTAGTAGCGAGTCTCTGCCATTTCTGGAGGAAGATATCTTTCACCAGCAGCGTACGCGCCGGGCTCATCGTGAGCATAGCGATACTCAGCGCCATAGCCGAGATCTTTCATCAACGAGGTGGGAGCATTGCGTAAATGGGGAGGCACTTCATACTCTGGAAGGTTATGAGCATCACGCAGAGCTTGCTTCCAAGCAGTATAAACAGCGTTGCTCTTTGGCGCACAAGCGAGGTAAACGATGGCTTGAGCAATGGCCCTTTCACCCTCTGCAGGTCCAACTCGGGTAAAGCAATCCCATGCGGACAAGGCAACTTGCATGGCGCGTGGATCCGCGTTGCCGACATCTTCAGAGGCAATCGCGAGTAGGCGTCTTGCGATATACAGAGGATCACAGCCCGCCGCAATCATTCGCGCCGACCAATACAGCGCAGCATCAGGATTGGAGCCACGAATCGACTTATGAACCGCAGAGATTAAGTCGTACCAAATATCGCCTTTGTTATCAAAGCGCGAAACTTTTTCGCCAGCGACCTCGGCCAGCAATGGCAAGGTAATCACCTTAACACCTTGGGCGTCTTCTTCTGCCATATCGTAGAGAAGCTCAAGGTAATTTAGCGACATCCGCGCGTCACCGTTTACTAGCTCAGAAAGTCTATCTAGGACCCCTTCATCAAAAGCCGCTTCAACCTTACCTAAGCCACGTTGCTCATCGTTGATTGCTTGCTGCAATGCCAAACCAATATCTTGCTGAGAAAGAGAGGTTAATTTGTAAACTCGGGCACGTGATAGCAATGCGTTGTTCAGCTCAAAAGACGGGTTTTCCGTAGTGGCACCAATGAAGGTCACCGTGCCATCTTCGATATGCGGAAGAAAGGCATCTTGCTGCGATTTATTGAAGCGATGCACCTCGTCAACAAACAAGATCGTGCGTCGGCCGGCCAACTTATTTTCGCGCGCTCTTTCAATTGCTGCGCGGATTTCTTTCACACCGGAGGTCACGGCAGAGACTCGCTCAACTTCTGCGTTGGCGTAGTTTGCCGCCACTTCGGCGAGCGTTGTTTTCCCTGTGCCGGGAGGCCCCCACAAAATCATGGAGTGGATGTGACCCGCTTCCAACGCTCGTCGCAACGGTTTACCTGCGCCGAGAATATGTTGTTGACCAATATACTGGTCAAGCGTTTCTGGGCGCATTCTAGCAGCGAGGGGACGAAAATCTTCGTCCCCTGAAAAATCAAATGAGAAATTACTCACTTTTAATTCCTTTGGTCATCAACCTCGACACCTTGTGGAATGGTAAAGGTAAAGCGCTCAGCTTTAGGTTTAGTTAAATCAATGTTAGCGAACTTGAACGCACTCTGCTGACCGTCTTGTTCAATCACACTAAATCCTTTCACCGCGCCTTTGGCATCGATCTCTAATTTAAATTGACCTTGGTTTGAATCCACAGTAGTTGGGACAAGTGTGAACACATCGCCCTGTTGCGAGACATTGTAGTTTTCCCAGTCACTTTGGCGGTTACGAGTCAACAATACGAACGGGGTTTGCTCTGTTGCTTGCTCTTGCCAGTAAATACTCACTTGTTCGATGAATGGGCTGTAATACCAAAGACTTTTGCCATCTGAGACCAACACGTTTTCATCTGGCATTGTGGTTGTCCAACGGAAAAGACTTGGACGAGAAATTTCTACCGATCCCTCACCTTCCATCACCAAATCACCATCAGGACTTGTCACCTGCTGAGTAAAGTCAGCACTAAAACCTTCCGTTTGCTGTAAACGCTGATTAAGCTCGTCTTTTGGCGCTGCCAACACAGAGAAGCTCATAAACAGTAATGCGGCCAGTTTTTTCATTAATCTTGTTCCTATTGAGTCGCCATGACTCTCTTTATAATCGTGTTTCGAACTTGGTTTGACCGAAAAAAGTTAACTTTGTTCTATTTTCCACAACACTGCTTGAACTTCTTACCGCTCCCGCACAAGCATGGATCGTTACGCCCTACTTGTTTGTACGGATTAACGCTTTGCGACTTAGCGCCAACCATCGCCTCATCGGCGGCGTGAGCAACTTCGATGATCATCAGGTCGAGTTGGTCGATAAAATCGGTCAATGACGGCGGGGTTTCAATGCCCGCTTCTCGCATTTGAGCTTGAGTTTGCACTTCATCAATCGCCAGCATGAATGACGTCAATAGAGCTTGCAACATGCGAAGTGTGCCATCGCCAACGTGTACTTCTTGCCACTGCTCTTCTACCGTCGGCCAAAGCGTCATAAAGCCTTCAGCGATGTCGGCTAGCTGATCCTGCTTGGAGGCTTCATCAAGCAACCCGAGCAAAGAGTACTCATTCGCCTTTAAATACGTGTACTGCTGGGTAATATGCGCTTCAATCGGCGCTTTCACTTGACTTGCGCTTTCAGAAAATACGCTCTCTAACCAAACTTCAGGGGCAAGAGGTTTGGTTGCCAAGTTGGCAGCAAGGGTTAAACCCTCGACGAAATAGGGAGATTCGTTAGTTAATGAGTCTGGCAGTGTCAGTAATTGATACTTCATGATTCACTTCTAGTGTTTAACTGATAAGGCACGCATTATAACCCTATGCAAGGCTTTAGGTCACTTCGAGACTTCCTCCCTGGCTCGAGCACCTGCTTCTTGTGATGATTAGACACATGTAGTCTCGGCTAGTTATAAGGATTTAATAACTAGCCTTCTCTTTTCCAAGCCCTGCAAACCTATCAAAGCAGTGACTTTTGCATCACTTGCCACTAAAATCACGCCTCCTTAAATAGAGGCGTTTTTTATGCGATTAGTTCTTGGCCCAATGGAGGGCGTGTTAGATCATTTGATGCGCGAGATCTTAACCGACATCAATGATTATGATTTGTGCGTAACTGAGTTTGTTCGAGTCGTCGATCAGCTGCTGCCCGATCATGTCTTCCATCGTCTTTGCCCAGAGCTACTGCAAGGGTCTCAAACCAAATCGGGTGTGCCTGTTCATGTTCAACTGCTTGGCCAAGATCCGGTTTGGATGGCGGAAAATGCCATCAAAGCAGCCGAATTGGGCGCAAGAGGCGTCGATCTTAACTTTGGCTGCCCAGCCAAGCTTGTAAACAAAAGCAAAGGTGGCGCCGCGCTTCTTCAACACCCAGAGCTTATTCACCAGGTCGTTAAAGCCTGCCGTGAAGCGGTACCAAGCGAGATCCCAGTGACGGCGAAAATACGCCTAGGTTGGGAGAATCCAGACGACTGCTTCGAGATTGTAGACGCAATAGAAAAAGCGGGCGCTAATGAGTTGACCGTTCATGCACGCACCAAAGCAGGCGGCTACAAAGCAAGCGAGATTAAGTGGGAGTACATCGGCCAACTTCGTGAACGTTTTACGATTCCACTGATTGCCAATGGTGAAATTTGGAATTACGAAGATGGTCAAGCCTGTATCGAAACAACGGGTGTGGATTCGCTGATGGTATGCCGCGGCGCGTTCAATGTTCCAAACCTTGGGAATGTGGTAAAACACAACCACGCGGTAATGCCTTGGTCAGAAGTCGTAGAGCTACTTTTGATTTACTCACAGTATGAAATGAAAGGTGATAAGGGGCTTTACTACCCTAACCGTGTGAAACAGTGGTTCTCCTACTTACGCCAGCAGTATCCTCAAGCTGCAGAGTTGTTCAGAGAAATTCGTACCTTTAATAAAGCGGCGCCAATCGTTGAGCATATCACTCGCTACCGAGACACACTTAACGCAGCTTAGAATACTAGCTTATCCTTGCCTGATGTTTTGGCTTGATAGAGCTTTTCGTCAGCAGCTTTGAACAACGCCTCAAAGTTGCTGGCTTGCGCTTCATCAACGATTTCAACACCACCTGAAACCGTAAAGCCTGGCGCAACAACTTCTTGGGATCGAGCGCGGATCGATTGTTGGACTCGCAGTAATGACTTCTTCAGCGCATCTCGGTTGCTACCACTCATGTAAACCACAAATTCTTCACCACCGAAACGAGCCACCGCATCACTCGCGCGAACACTGTAGGTGATCTGGTCTGCCATGTAGCAAATAACGTTGTCTCCAACATCATGACCATAGGTGTCGTTGATCGATTTGAAATTATCAATATCGAAAACTGCGATGGCAACATACTCTCCATGCTGCGCATTAACCAAGAAGTCTTGTAGCCCTCTTCGGTTCAGCAGTCCTGTCATCGCATCTTTGGCAGCAAGATCTTTCAAGTATCCGTGCTCAACTCGAGTATTAATCAAAAACAACACGATAACTGAGAACACGTAGATAAAGCCTATCACGAGCAAACTGTATCGATGAGAAGAGACAAAATAGCCAATCTCTTTGATGGGATCCAGGCGATAAATTAGATGATGATCACCACGAACTCCCTCAAGATTGAACTGATCCACACGTGTTGCATTGTCGGGAAAGGAAGCCGTGGTTGCATTTATAATTTCCAGTTTTCCCGACAACTTGCCTCTCGTGTCCATCAGTTCATCATAAGCAATGTCCAATGACAGCATGCCTTGGTGCTCACCTAAGGAGTAAACGGGCATGGTTAAACTCATGACTAAGTCGCTGGTTGCGGCGATCGGCGCTGGCCCTGAGATTGAAATAACGTCTGGGTTTTGCGCCGTCGATTGCCAAAAAGGTCGCGCTTTGATCGTATCCAGCAGTTCGGCTGTTGCCTGTTTTGCGTAAGTGTCCGGAGAGGACATCAGATAGCCCTCGCGGTCAATGTATTGAACGCCAAGGATCGTTTCATCAATATCGTGCACGAACGACAGTACGGGCGCCAACGAGACCTGACTTGCAACACGCTGATAGACGTCACTGTCTGAATCACACAGTTCAGTTGTGCCCACCAGCATATAGTTAATGTCTACTGCGGGCATATCGTGGTTGCGACCGTCGGTTAGCAACAAGGCATCAATGGGCCACATCTGACACACACTGTTTTTTATCTGCCGGTTGTGTTCTAGCAGAAAGATATATTGCGATTTGGAGTAGTTGGTAAAACTGTAATCGATAGCCGTAACAAGCTTGGCGGCGCGAGACAAATCATTTTGAATACGACCGTACTCATCACTAATTTCTCGGTTTACCAGATCGACGTAGTTTTTGATGGTTAATGCCAGTACGATAGCAGATAGAACCAAGGGCATGAGAAAAACAAACTTCAAACTAAAATGCCGCTTCAACTGCATTAACCGCCTCTGATAAATAGAAATGAAAAAGCCTATCAATACTCTAATACGGTAGATAGGCTTAGCTGATGTTTTAACGTGGATTGTGTCACAGATTTTTATCGTAACTTGCTAATTGATTGTCAATTTAATCCTAATTTAACAACAAACTATCATCTGCGAGCTCTTCTCCGCGAACTTTAGAGAACATCTCGAGCAAATCGGGCACTTGCATGTTTTGCCTCTGCTCACCTGCCACATCAAGCACGATCTCCCCTTGATGCAGCATCACAGTCCGATCTCCACAGGCGAGCGCATCTTTCATCGAGTGCGTCACCATCATCACGGTTAAGTTAAACTCACTGACGATTTTCTTGGTTAAGTCGATGATGAAGGCCGCCATTCTAGGATCGAGCGCTGCGGTATGTTCGTCTAATAGCAGCAACTTACTGTCAGACAGCGTCGCCATTACCAGACTGACCGCTTGACGTTGTCCGCCAGAAAGTAGCCCTATGCTGTCTCCAAGTCTGTCCTCCAAGCCTAATCCAAGGATGCTAATGCGTTCCTGAAATAGCGCTCTTCGTTTGGCTGACAGTGACAAGTTCCAACCGCGCTTTTTACCGCGCATATAAGCCAGCGCCATATTCTCTTCAATGGTGAGGTCACCACAAGTGCCTGCCAAAGGATCTTGGAAAACACGCGCGCACTGCTCAGCTCGCTGATCCACACTTTGCTTTGTCACATCGAGTCCATCGATGATCACTCGGCCACCAATCATCGGCGTTTCGCCAGTTACCGCCCCCAACAAGGTCGATTTTCCCGCACCATTCGAGCCGATTACCGTAAGAAATTGATGCTCAGGCACTTCGAGTGAAACACCTCGAAGCGCTTTATTTTCCAGAATCGTCCCGGGATTAAAGGTGACTTGAATATCTTCCAACTGAATCATGCCACGCCTCCTGAATTATCGCCGCGCTTAACCGCCTGCGTTTTAGTCGCAGGCGAGTTAGCCTTTTTTGCTTTTAGATTCCCTTTTAGCTTCGGCGCAATCAGAGCAATCGCCACCAGCAGTGCTGTCACTAAGTTCAAATCCGATGCTTGGAGACCAAACATTCCCGAGCTCAATGCAAATGCAACGGCCAGTCTGTAAAGAACCGAGCCCACAATAACCGCCACCACGGCAACCCAAATCTTTTTACCTGGAATCAGAGTTTGACCGAGTATGACCGCCGCTAAGCCGACCACAATCGTACCAACCCCAGAAGTCACATCGGCAAAGCTGTTGGTTTGAGCAAACAGAGCACCAGCAAAGCCGACGAAACCGTTAGACAAGGCAAGGCAAAAATAAGTGTAGAAAGCGGTGCTGGCTCCTTGAGCGGAAACCATACGCGCGTTAACTCCGGTCGCTCTTAACCCCAAACCAAAATCACTGTTGAGCAATCGCACCACAAACCATGCCGATATCAACACCAACACGCCAACCACTAAAGGCCGAATCAACATTGAATCCCCTAATGTTTCAAATGGCGTCAAAATGGTCTCTTCTCCTAGAAGAGCGATGTTTGGTCGGCCCATGATGCGGATGTTGATTGAAAACGCCGCAATCATGGTCAAAATAGAAGCAAGAAGATGAAGGATTCCACACCGGACGGCGAGAAATGCGGTAACCCAACCGGTTGCAGCACCAGCCAGTATCGCCATGCCAGTTGCAACCCAAGGATTAATGCCTGAAACAATCGCCGTAGCGGCAACTGCGGCACCCATCGGGAAACTGCCATCAACACTTAAGTCAGGAAAATCAAGAACTCGGAAGGTTAGATAAACACCAAGAGCCACCAATCCGTATAGCAGCCCTATTTCTAACGCCCCAAAAAACGCAAAAGCAGACATAACAACTCCCTTTTCTGCTCAATAACAAGAGAGCGCGCAAACGCTCTCTTCACTTTGGAGGGTTACTTAACGCTTGTCGCGCGATCTAATACTGAGGCAGGTACCGTTAAGCCAAGTTGTTTGGCGACACCTTGATTGACAACAAGATCGGAGCCTTTGGCCACTTTAACATCGAGCCCACCTGGCTCAGAGCCTTCCAAAATAGCGGCAACATAATCTGCCGTTTGAACACCGACTTGGTAATAATCGAAGCCTAGGCCCGCAATCGCTCCTTTTTCAACATACGATGTCGCTCCGCCAAATACCGGCGTTTTCGCTTGGTTAGCCGCAACGATCATACCTTCAATTGCACTGGCAACGGTGTTATCAGTCGGCGCATAAATAACATCCGATTTTTCGGCAATCGCTTGAGTGGCTGACTGTACATCAGCACTTTTTAGCGCCGTCGCTTCGACAACTTCCAAACCATGAGCTTTTGCGCTCTCTTTAAGCAGCTTCACTAATGTCACCGCATTTGCCTCACCAGGGTTAAAGACAACCCCAATGGATTTAACGTCAGGGAGCAGTTCTTTAATCAGCTCCACATGCTGAGCGACAGGAGAAAGATCAGACAGACCTGTAACGTTTTTGCCAGGCTGCTCCATTTGGCTAACGAGCTTTGCCCCTACAGGATCGGTGACCGCAGTAAAAACAACCGGAATGGAACGCGTCGCCGACACCAAAGCCTGTGCCGTTGGCGTTGCAATGCCAACAAGAACATCAGGTTTTTCACCCACAAATTGACGAGCAATTTGCACGGCAATCGCAGGATTTCCCTGCGCGGTTTTGTAATCAAATTCGAGGTTTTCGCCTTGCTGATAGCCTTTGGCTTTAAGACCATCAATCAATCCCTGACGTGTTGCATCGAGCGCTGGATGTTCGACAATTTGTGATACCGCAACCTTGGCTGTTTTAGCCATGATACTGGTAGAAGAAAGAAGTGCTGCTCCTGCTAGCATGGCGACGGCCATAATGTTTCCTGCTTTCATCTTAGCTCCTTGAATTCAGCAATAATGATGTGATGTTGTGTACTTTGTCGTTATGATTTTTCTCTAAGTTGCACATTTTCTGTGCAACTTAATCATTATTACCAATAAGTTGTTCGAATGTGAAGCGAGATTTAACAAGTTATCAACAAAACAAGAACTAAGTAGCTTTCCGCATAGAGGCATGGATTAAGATGTTTCTCGGGGTGACGCCTCTTGAACAGAACTCACCAAGTGAAACGTCATAGCCTTGCTCACGCAAATAGAGCGCTTTATCCAAAACAAGCCACAACTCCAATGCGCGGCGAAAGACTTGCTGGACCAAGCTCAAACGCTCCATCTGCCAGTAACGCTCTACTCCTCGCTGCAGATAGTTATCAAAATCAATCGTCGGTAAATCGATCTGTTTCTGCTCTGCCGCCCACAAACAAAACGCGGTGAAACCTGACGAGAGCTGAGACTTTTTAATACTTGGGACCGGAATGTAATCTTCCACGCCACATTCGCCTTTGAGTAACAAATCAAAACCTAAGCGAAAGCTCATCTCTTCAAATCGGTGACGCTTAACTCGTTGCCCACCTGTAACCGTCTCTTGAAGGGGAATACGCAATTCAGATTTAGACAAGTGCAAATGTGACGCTTTGCCCGCCTGAGAAAGAGGCTGATAGGCGTCACTTTGAACTAGATGGTAGCAACAAGGAGCGATAGTCATGGCAGGCAAACGGCAAGCCGCCCCTTTCTTCATCAATGAGACGTGGAGATCTCCGCAAGCATGGAGCGCAACCGCATGTTGTGCAGAATTCAACGCCTTGATTGAAGAGTCCGCCAGCGCATCACCTTGAACAAATTTCATCGGCAGCTGATGTTTGTCTGCTTCCTGCTGACCTGTCTCACATAACGCTTGTTGGAACTCAAAGCTCGTAACGTTTTGCTTGCTCTGACTGGCTAAAATACGCCCTAAGAAACCTTTTCCCGAACACCACTCCAACCACTCGGTTCCTTCATGCTTTTGCAGGGCAATTTCACCCATCGCTAATATTTGCTCAAGCTTTCGCCCAGGCACTCCACTGTCGACTCCCCTCTCTAACTCAAGCCCACTAAGAGAACTGCGTTCAAGAAAACAGAGCTGTGCGAGCGTCAAAACGTCAGGCAAGTATTGACCGACCATGTCGCTGAGTTGCTCAGGGTGATCTTTATAGTGCTCTATCTGTTGCGTCGAGAGTGAACTTAGCCACAGACATAACTCCGGATGGCTTTTCTGCCAAGGAAAGTCGGTTTGCTCACTGTGTAAAAATGGCTCGATACGCCAAAAGTTTTGATGAGCGAGTAGCAGAGAATTGAGTGTTTGAAATTGCTGGTACATGCTTCCCCCTAGTGAATGCGTAGTTTAGAGGGAAGCGAATCATTTGAATAGAAATTAACGAACAGGAAGTTCGATATCTTTAAACATCGCTTCGATGTCTGCGTTAGATTTGAGTGATAACGCCTGTTCAACAACGGGACGAGTAAGATGAGGAGCAAATCGCTCCATAAAGTCATACATGTAAGAACGTAAGAAGGTACCACGGCGGAAACCGATGCTGGTGGTACTCGCACCGAAGATATGACTGGCATCGATCGCGACAAGATCGGTATCTTGCTCTTTGTCAATTGCCATACTTGCGATCACCCCAACGCCAATCCCCATACGAACGTAGGTTTTAATGACGTCGGCATCCGTTGCTGTAAAGACCACTCTCGGAGTTAAGCCATGTTTATTAAATGCGGCATCCAGTTCAGAGCGACCAGTGAAGCCAAACACATAAGTGACTAGCGAATAGGAAGCCAAGTCTTGAATCGTCACCTGGTCTTTTTGCGCCAATGGGTGAGACTTAGGGACAACTATCGAACGGTTCCAGTGATAGCAAGGTAACATGATGGCATCTTGATAAAGGTGGAGCGCTTCGGTCGCAATCGCAAAGTTTGCCGTTCCTTTGGCAATGGCTTCTGACATTTGGCTTGGCGTGCCTTGGTGCATATGCAGGGAGACTTTCGGGTAACGAGCCGTGAACCCTTTAATCACATCAGGCAGAGCATAGCGCGCTTGCGTGTGGGTCGTGGAGATGTTCAATGTGCCCATTTCAGGGTGAGTATGCTCGCCTGCTACCGCTTTAATGCTCTCAACACGAGCAAGAATCTCTTGTGAAATACGAATAATGTCTTCGCCAGCGCTCGTCACTTGGGTTAGGTGCTTACCACTCCGCTCAAAAATCTGAATACCAAGTTCATCCTCAAGCAAACGAACCTGCTTACTGATACCTGGCTGAGAAGTGTAAAGACTCTCAGCCGTTGCGGACACATTTAAATTGTGGTTTACAACCTCAACAATGTACTTCAATTGTTGTAATTTCATTCCTGAACCGTACTCCCTTATCGACGCACACCATGAACATACAATCATAGTTTATAATATTTAGTTATAACGTCTCTTAAGTGAAATTGATAGCCCTACGACCCGTTGCGTTGCCTAAACTTAGAGCGAAGTAAACTTGTTCGGTCGTTTTGCAACCAATTACTCATTATCAGGGACGAAAAAGCGTTTTTGATTAACGAAACACTAAGCATTGAGTAATAATAGAAAAATGAGTGCAGAGAGTTAGCGGGATCGTGTATCCTTATCTGCTAGCCATCAGAAAACATAAGATACGGAATTTATGAATATTGGTTTAATCATAGCTTTAGTTGCCATCTTACTAGTCTTGGTTCTTGGCTATAACATTATGTTGCAGTATAAGGTCAAAGCGGAAACCGCAAAGAAGCAAGAGAGCTCTCGCTACCTGCAAATCATCGACGCGACAGAAGAGCTTATTGGACACGCTCATCACCTTCCCTACAGTAAAGCTCTGCTTGTGTGCCTTAATAATCGTATTCTTGATGCGCTGCAAAACATGCACGATCTCGACCCGAAAAATAAACAGCTTGCCCAACGTGTAGAAAACGTAAAAAGCCAAATCACCCAGCTTGAAGAAAACCACAATGGCAACGAGAGCACAGCGTTCAAAGTGCCTAGCAATGACAAACAAGCGATCATGATGTTGAAGTTGGTCAAACGCCTGCGTGACACCATTCGAAGCGAGCACAACAAAGGCCGATTCGAAACTCAGGCTTACGTCGAAGAAAACGCTCGCTTAGAAACAATTCAAATCCGTATCAACATCGAAAATGTCATCAAACGCGCCAATGACTCGATTGTACGCGGACAACCAGGCACGGCAGTTCAGCTACTGCGTAAAGGGATTGATGCGCTGAGTACTAAAAACGATAACTACTCCAATCAAGCCAGAGAAAAGCTTCAAGCCATGTATGATGACTTAGAGCAAAGTAGACAAACTCGTAATGCGGAAGAGTTACACCAAATGGAAGAAAAAGAGCGCAAAGATGATATGGACGCACTCTTTGGTGAAAAGAAAAAATGGTAATATAATCACCGTGATTCCGTTTCTAAAGGTCGCTGATGCGGCCTTTTCTATTTGTAAAGTGTGTAATGATTGATCTGACAAACTACGATTCCCTGCTCGACCCCATCAATGCTTTTCTTCAATGTCCGACCCCCGAAGAGTGGGTCAATGAAGCCAAGAAACCAGAGCACCTAAAAACCATCCTTATTGATCACCTTTTATGTGAACTGAAAGCCGGTCAGTCCGCAATGTATTTAATTCGTAAATACGCAGTAGACAAAGACAGTGCCCACAATTTGTTGGACTGGTTTAAACCATACGAAGACTTTGCGTATCGTAAAACAGGTAATCTGGCGTCGTTAAAAGGTAAGAGCAATATCTCTAAGTCGATCATGGCCAAGTCTCACTCCCCATACAGTCAGGACTTAATCGATAAAATGGTGTTGCTGATAAAAGAGGAGTTACACCACTTTTATCAAGTGTTGGAAATTATGAATGCAAGAGGTATCGCTTACGAGCCAGTTCAGGCAAGTCGATATGCAAAAGGGCTGTTGGCAGAAATGGCGACACACGAACCTCAAACCCTGATTGATAAGCTGATTATTGGTGCCTACATCGAAGCACGCTCATGCGAACGATTTGCCAAGCTTGCACCACATATGGATGAAGATATTGCGAAGTTTTATGTCTCTCTGCTTCGCTCAGAGGCACGTCACTACCAAGATTATTTAACGCTCGCGGAAGAAATAGCAGGAAAAGATATCTCAGAGCGCGTCCAATTTTTTGGCAAGCTAGAAGCTGATTTAATCTCCTCTCCTGATACCGACTTTAAATTTCATAGTGGTGTGCCGAGTCTTTGATTTAGATCGTTAGAAATAAAATAGGCTCTCCTTGTATAGGAGAGCCTATTTAACTGAGAGGCTCAGCTAGGCCATTTTTACGAAAACTTCCTAATAGTCAGACGCATTAGGCAGACGATCTAGCAGCTCGTAATACTCACCAACGACTGCTGCAATATCACCAGTAAGGTAAGCGTTAACCAATGTTAAATCTTTAGTCCAAAGATCTTTGTCTTTAGTCTCCGCTGCTGTGTAGCCCGCATAGACATTATCGACCGCGGCCATCATTGAATCTGAATAACCATTAAAAATCAGAATCATTGCGTCACTATATGCCGCAGATGCTGCCGCGTAAGTGTGCGGTTTGCCCCCTTTGAACGACATGGTCTCTGCGTCTTCATCGATGACCAAATCTCCCGAGGTCTGATTTGCTGTGACAAAGTTATAATAAGAGTCACCGATTGAACCAACGCCCGCTGCGATATCAGCATCGATTGTCTCTTTCATAGCATTAACTATCGGCGCATCATACAACAACACTGCATCATGGAACGATGGAACAATTTGCTTTCTAAAGTCGCCCCAAGCGGTATCGACGTTGGTCGCAATAGTAGTTAACTCTTCGGTACTGTAACTGTCCAAGAACTCTTTTAACGCATATCCATCGCTACTCACCAATTTGTTTGCGTATTCATAAGCTAGCTTATTAGCCTTGGTAGCAACATAAGTTTTACCATCGATAACAAACTCAACTTTGTCTCCAGCAATAACACCGTAGCGATCTTGTTGTTTAGTGAACGCGTCAAATTGAGCCTGACCAAGTGATTTAACGGTATAATCACTAGTGCGCATTTGACGTACGCCCATACTCAAAATCACATCACCAATACGCTGTCGACTACGCGGAGAAATATCTAAGAAACGCTCGATACCTCTTGGCATTTCTGACAGAGATTCCATTTGCTCTGTAACATGCAGATTAACAGATACACCACTTAGGTTTGTATATGGCTTCCCTTGCTTGTCGATGAGCTCTAATGGAGTGTTTAGTCCAACGCCCGCGACAATATTCGCCATGATGTTTTCATACTCTTCTTGAACTCCTGGCAAGTCTAGCAATGAGGCGAAGCTAACTTCATCTGTATTGCGAGTAGAAAAGCGCCTAGCAAGGAAGTAACTAGCAAGAGCTTTATCCGGCCAGCTTCCTAACACTGAAACCGCATTAGACCAAGGGTAATCAGGGTCGAAGCTATTCACGGAATTTAGAAAACGTCCATTCTTAGTCTGTGCTACTGGTAAATAACCCTTATGCGCTATATCAATAAAATTAACGGCAACTTCATCAAAACAGGTTGCGTCTATAAGATCGTAGCTAGCAGGAAGCAGATACGAACGATTGTTTAGAAGTTGACCAAAAGATATTACTTTTTGATCGCCAACACTGTTTTCTATAACACATTGAAGCTCTGGAGTTGCGAGAACATCTAAGAAATATGCCGCAGCTTTTTGAGCTCCGTACGCAAAGTCACAGAAACCTTCATTTGATGGATTGCCAGGTCCATTACAATAAGTCGGGTCCGCAGTAATCCTTAGTAGGAAATCTCCTGGTTTATCAGTCGCGTTTGTATAACCTAACTCAGTGTAAATGTTATCGACTCTTTCAAGGTCCTCAATCTTATCTCGGATAGAAGTCATATCCATGAAGCGTCGAATGATATAACTAGGGTAATCCGCAGAGAACAGTCCATTAGTGCTGTATTCTGCTAAGTTTCGACGGTCATAACTATCGAGATAATTTTGCCATTCGTAGGTAACGATCTCATCTAGCGTTGTACCTTCATCAAAACGGTTACAATCGCTGTTTAGAGAGACATTCCCATCAGTACAAAACGCATAGTGTTTACGCTCAATATCATTCACATTGTCTAGATAATAGAGTGCGCCATAGCGAGTCTTCGCATAGTCTTCTGGGTTATCACTAAGCGCAGCTTCATCAAAACGACTGAAATCACAGTTATATAGTGACTTGCCGGCTTGATCACCATCAAGGGTAGCAACTTCGGAACAAACCATAAGTGATTCGTTTGTACTGTTGTTGCCAAATCGTTGAGAAAAGCTATTTTCATAGACTTGTAGATCTGCTAGATACTGCTCATACGCTGCTACTTCCTCCGCAGGTGCGCCTTTTTCAGGCTCAGCTACAACTGCTGGTGCGGATGTTGGCGAGTCTTGAATGGTCTCAACTTTACGGCCGTAGCCAAATTTGAACGCTGCAATATCGTACAGACCCCAAGTTGGTGTCTCATCTAACATACTTGGCGCGTAATCCATTGTAGAACTGTAGGCAGGAACATTGTTCAACCCCAACGCATGAGCTTGCTCTAGCGTGTAGTAGTTAGCTTTGTCATTTGAGCCTTTAAAGTTGTGGCGAAGACCAACGTTATGACCAATTTCGTGGACCAAAGTGTTGCTGTAAGTTGCAACAGTAATCTCGTCCGCAACAGTTTGCTTCAGCTCTTTTGGCAACTGCTTCCAACGCCTTAAGGTACGCGAGGTTTCAACACCTTTATCATCACGTTCTATGACGAAGTAGCGATCATCTCTTAAGTCGATGTTGTCTAGCATCGCTTTGCTGGTAGAAGATACCCATGATGCTTCAATTGGATAAACGTTATTCTCTGCCCAGAACGATAGACGATTTTCTTCAGCCTTAACAACGTCTTCAAAATCCATGTCGTCATTGAATTCTTTGGTCAAGATCGTCGGAGCTTGAAGCGATGACGTATCACCAAGCAACTCTTCCGTTGTTAGGTCAGGTGCTACAGTATTGTTGTTGATGTTCTCAAGCTTCGATACAGCGGCCATCGTTGACAGCTGTTCCATACGTGTAGTGACTTCCTTAGCTTCAACGGTATTTTTACCCGGCAATGGTTCTAAACCATCAAGATCGAGCTGATTTCGGTTGTAGAAACGAGCTAAGTTGTCCCAGTAATATGGCACTCCCGTGCGAGCTACACCTGAATACTGGTTCACGTGTGCTTTAATAATTTCGCCAGTCATTGGGTTTGCTACAGAAGGACCGTATCCAAGCAGACCATTCGCTAATGGTTCGTCAACTAAGTTGATGATGTTATAACGTAAGTCACCAGGGTGAACACCCGCACCCTCAGATTTATTGACAATCTCAATAGGCGGCTTACCGGAATCATTACCAAACAGTTGTAACGCTTGATTCATCTTATTCACGGTCTCAATAGTCGCGTCTAAGAAAATTTTGTTCTTTGGCTCAAAGAAATTGTCTGTTAGATAGTACTTTATGCTTTCATCTGGATTGAAACGATTTAGATAAACCACATCACGATCATACTTGTTTGTGATTGGGTTTAATCGCTTGGTCTGTGTGGTAAAGAAACCAATATCGTTTTCATCTCCAACAGGATACATAATCGGTTGGTAACCTTCAGAAGCGACTACGCTCTCATGGACTAACGAGTAGTAAAAGCGAGATTTAAACGCCCCGTCTACCAATGCTTCTTCTAGCCCGGCTTTCGTTGAAAAGTTGATGTAATCCGAAATATTATCTAGATCAACTCTAAACGTTCTCTCTAGTTCAAAGTTTAAAACACCACTTGCTGGATCAAACTCCCAAGAGACGAGTTTTGGCGTACCTTGTTCAGTGATACCATCGGTTAATCCAAAAAGATCTTCATAGTTGAACTCCGAAACGATTAAGCTTTCGGGCTTGGGTGTAAAGTGCGTTTTCTTGCGGTAATCCAAGCTTGCGTCACTATTGATTTCTTCTTTGTTTGTACAGTCGTCGTAAGCGTCCTCGGCACAACGATAAGCAGCAAAGTCACCCGGAATTTCAAGTACTTGGGCAAAGTTTAGAGAATCATCACTTCCGACTAGGTTATCCTGATCAACACAGTAGTTATTGCTATCTTTTGGAAGGTTAGAGTCAGGGTAGTTTTTATCAAACGCACGCACTTCGAGACCAGTTTTGGTAAAACACAGTTCGACGTAACGCCCCATACCTTGTAAGAATGGAAATTGGTTAAGTGCAAATCGTGGCGCTGCACCTGTGGTTGGTACATAAAACCATCTGCCATCTTTTAGGTCTTTAACCTGAATTTCCTTGGTATCTCTATCTACATACTCGTACGACTGATCGTCCGCGCCACAGCCCGCTAATATTGCGGTTACGGCAGACGCCAGTGCTAATCTTTTTAATGCCATAATATGTCCTTATTTTTTATTTCTAGAAGGAGAAAGTAACGGTTGCTCGATAAGACGCGTTGTCTTGATCGAATAAATCGATGTTGCCTAATGTGCCTCTTTCCGCATCTTGGTAAACACCCGATGTCGATGCCGATAAAGAAGCTGACCAATTATCTGTAAAGCGGTAACTTCCAAATAATGAGCCTCCATAGGTCCAACTCGTTCTCCTTGTTCCTTGATAGCTGATGGTATTTCCACCTAGGGCTGAAATACCGAGCGTCAATGATTCCCAAGATTTACTTACACTCGATGAAACAGAGTAAGTCCACTCGGTTAATGAGCGACCACCTGCCGTTTTATATTTGTGAAAGTTTTTTCTAAGCCTTGGAGTAATAGAGACGTTTACTCCCCAAGGTTTCATAGAAACAGGTATTGCGAGACGGAAAGCGGTTTGCAATTCGTCTTTGCGCGAAGCTTCAGAGGTAGGGATAGTAAATTGCCCATTCGCTCCTATTTTTCCTGTTTCTCCAAATTCATATAAACTCGAATAACTTGCACCGATAACTGAATCTGTCGCAAAATCTCCAGTTTCATTTTCGTATGCTCGATACCCACCAGAGGACATAAAAGCGCTAATGTTATCTGAGAATGTATAATTTAAACTTCCGCTCCAAGAAAGACTTCTCACAGAGCGGTAATCATCTGGATGATATATATTTGTGTCATAAGAAAGGGACAAGCTTCCTCCGAAATCTGACCAAACAGATTTCTCCTCTTGCTGTTCACTATTTTCTTCAGCAAAACAAGCTGATGATAATAATACTGAGACAGCGAGAGCTATTGTCCTTTGCCGACACTTGATTGTGTTCTGCATATGTTAACTTCCATGAATATTAACTCTCATTAAAAATCCGACGCTCAAAATACATCACTTTATTTTGAGTGCAGGAATCCATCAGAGCTCTTTTTAGCTCTGATATTTATTAACAAGCAAAAATATGAAACGTTATATTATTATATTAGCCACGCTTACGTTGGCTTGGGTGCGTAATTGGAATCGCTGACAATAATGTCTTGGTATAATCATTTTCTGGTGAGTTATATATTTCTTGTGCGCGGCCATATTCAACGACTTTACCAAAATACATAACCGCGACTTCATCTGAAACTTGCCTAACAACCGAAAGGTCATGAGAAATAAAGATCATCGCTAGGTTCATTTCTTTTTGAAGAGACAATAATAAATTGATTATTTGCGCCTGAACCGACACATCAAGTGCAGATACAGACTCATCACAGATCAATAATTTAGGCTTGAGTGCTATCGCTCTTGCGATACCAATACGTTGCCTTTGTCCACCAGAAAACTCGTGAGGGTAACGATTTACGGCTTCTCTCGGTAGCCCCACTTTATCCAATAGTTCCAATACCCATTGTTTTCTTTCTACCGCCGTACCCATGTTGTGAATAACGTACGGCTCTTCCAAAATCATGCCAATTGTATGCCTCTGGTTAAGAGACTCCATTGGGTCTTGAAAGACGATTTGCATTTCTTTACGTAGTGGGCGCATATCTTTTGCAGATAAACGCGTAATGTCCCTCCCTTCGAAATAAATTTTTCCCTCGGTTGGCTCAAACAGCTTTAAAATGGTGCGCCCTAAGGTACTTTTTCCGCAGCCTGACTCACCAACCAACCCCAGCGTTTTTCCTCGGTCAATTGAGAAAGAAACACCATCGACGGCCTTGATCGTATACCCCTTTGATAAAAGTCGCTTTCCTGAGATAAAGTGCTGCTTTAAGTTCTCGATTCTTAATACTTCTTGCATCACTCCCCCTAGTTACTCTGGAAAATACTTGGATCAATTGGCTGTATATCGATCATTTGTTTTGGTTGATGATCTAAACTCGGCATCAACCCCAACAATCTTTTGGTATATGGATGTTGTGGCCTATCAAAAAGGTCAAACACATCCGCTTTTTCGACAATGCGGCCACCATACATGACGGCCACATCATCACAAATCTCTGCAACAACCCCTAAGTCATGGGTAATAAAAACCATCGCCATGCCCGTTTCTTGCTGAAGCTCTTGCATCAACTCTAGAATTGATGCCTGAACCGTCACGTCAAGCGCTGTTGTCGGCTCATCACAAATCAGAACATCAGGTTTACACGCAAGTGCCATTGCAATCATAACGCGCTGACGCATACCGCCTGACAGGTTATGTGGATACTCATCGACCCGCTTTTCGGGCATTGGGATTTTAACTTTCTCCAACATTTCAATCGCATAAGCATAGCGCTGTGCTTTTTCCAGCTCCGGTCTATGCAGTTCCAAGACTTCCATGATCTGTTTGCCTATGGTATGCACAGGATTCAGCGCCGTCATTGGATCTTGAAATATGATGGAAATGGCGTCACCACGCATTTCGTACATACGTTTTGTTGGAAGCTGTAAAAGGTCGGTGCCTTTATAGAGAATTCGTCCACCAACTACTTGACCATAAGGTTTTGGCAACAACCCCATGATCGACATAGAAGTCACACTTTTCCCACAACCAGATTCTCCCACGAGCCCCAGCGTACGACCTTTCTGAACATCGAAACTAACACCGTGCAGAACTTTTACCTTCCCGTCATCGGTCTGGAATTCAACTTCTAAGTCTTCTACTGTTAACACCGTTTCGCGATTCATTTACTACCCTTACCTACAGCTTAAACTTGTCGTCAACAACGCTGACAGCAGGGAAAGTGGTCCCCTTTTTCATTGCTTGTTCTGTTTCTTTTTTCTCGCTCTTGTCGATCCAGAAGTTTGCGATGTCCATTGGGTGGAAAATGCTTTCTGTTTTCTTGGTCATTGGGCTTTCTGGATACTTGATCCAGCGCCAGTGTATTGCGCGAGAGTAAGGCACCATGTAACCAGGGACGATAATGTTCGCTTCCGTAACGTAGTCTTGGATTTGATGCGACAGGGCGTAGCGTTTTTGCTGGTCAAACTCAGCGTCATAGGCTTCGATGAGTTTATCGAGCTCTGGGCTGCTGTAGTTGGTGTGCGCGTTGGTCTGTGGCTTGTTGGCATTGTCAGAGTGCAAATACTCCCAGTAAGCCGGAATTTCACCCGATCCCATGTTAAGGAAAGCCAACTCATGTTTTTTCTCTAGGATGTATTTGAACGCTGAGGAACCATCGACTAGATTCAAAGTAAACTCTAGACCCGCTAACTTAGCTTGTTCCTTTAGGTACGCAATACGTGGTGTCCACGTGTTGTAGCCATAGGTAATCGCGAAAGATAGACGCTCACCTTTGTCATTTACGCGAATGCCATCTGGCCCGATTTTGTTAAAACCAGCTTGAGCAAAAAACTCGGCAGCTTTACTTGGGTTAAACTCAGGGGCTTTATTGTCAGCTTTGTCGTACTCACCATGACCGAAACCAAGACCGTGTGGCTTACGTGAGTAATCGCCTCTCATAATATTGGCGATCATGCCATCGTAGTCAGTGGCAAACATAATCCCTTTGCGAAGATTGATGTCATCCAATAAAGGCTTAGCGGTGTTCATCCACAAACCACCAGCGCCTTGAGGCATTTGGTTGAATCCCCAAAATTTCTGGATATAGCCATCTTTAGAGGCTTGCGAATCAGACTTACCGTGCCAATACTCTGGCAAAATCATGTCGAAGTAATCAAGCTTACCTTTTTCGAAGTGCTTTAAAGCGATGTCGAAATCTCGAATCACGCTGATTCTGATTTTGTCGACGTTGTAACGGTTTTGGTAGTAGCGGTTTGAATAGCCCCACCAGTCGTCGCCAACGTGTTTAAACGTGACACTTTTACCTTTTTTGACCTTGTCTAGGTAGTAAGGTCCTGCTGTTGGCTCGCTCTTAAAGTTGTACTGACGAACGAAGTTGTCGACCATACCATCGCCGTTTTCATCTTTGCCCCCTTTGAAGAAATGTTCAGGGCGAGGCTGAAAACCATTACTTGGCATATTGATTAACACCATCAATGCGTCTTGGCTCTGCTCGACGTCTGTTTCAACCGCGATGGTGTAATCGTTAATCTTAGTCACATTGGTGATTGAATTACTGAAGAAGTCGTTGTACCAAGGATCGACAATATCTTTGGAACGGTAGTACTGGAGCATGAACACATAGTCATCTGCGGTAATCTTTTCACCATCTGACCATTTCGCGTTTTCGTCTAGCTGGAAGTAAACCGTTTTGTTGTCGTCCGAAAATGCCCAAGACTTGGCTAGTTGCGGAATCCATTTACCGGTATTAGGGTGGCGCTGCGCAAGCTTTGGAGCACCGTCCATAAAGTAGTGACGAAGACCTGAGTTTGCATCTGGCCCCACGCTTCGCAGCGTCTGTGGGAAACTAATCATAAAGGTGCGTAACGTCCCACCGCGTTGAGCCTCAGAAGAAGCGAATAACGGCTCTGAATCGTTAGTAATCCAATTTAAATCAGCAGGTAAAGATTGCGCTTGAGCCGAAAAAGCGACTCCAACTAGTGCCGCAATCGCGGTCAATTTAGCGAAATTTTTCATTATTATTACTTCCTTGTAAATCTGCGGCTATTCATAGCGAGTGAATTTTTTAGGGTCGAATGCGCTTCGAATTGCTTCGCCTATGAAGGTCACCATCACTAAAACAGCGACAATTGAAGTCACAACCGATACAACAATCCATGGAGCGTCGAGGTTTGACTTACCTTGTTGGAGAAGCTCTCCCCAACTCGGGGTCGGCGGCATCAGCCCAAGACCTAAATAGTCAAGTGCGGTTAGTGCTGTGATATTTGCAGCGATAGTAAATGGCGCCAACGTTACAATCATCACCATTGTGTTGGGTAAAATATGATGAAGCAGAATACGGCTGGTCGATGCGCCCAAAGCTCGCGCCGCCATCACGTACTCTCGGGCTGACTCTTTATAAGTCATGGTTCGCATGTACCAAGTAATGCCCATCCAGCCAAACAAAACGTTTATCGCGACAAAGAGCGCAAAGGTCGGCTGGGTGATCGACACTAAAATCATGATCACATATAGAAACGGAACCATTGACCAAACTTCAATGAGTCGCTGTACGAATAAATCAAACTTTCCGCCAAAAAAACCCATTGAACAGCCAACGATGGTTCCAATCGCATAAGATACCGCCATGGTCATTAGTGCAAAACCCATCGCAATACGGAAACCGTAGACAAGACGCGCGAGGATGTCACGACCGATCACATCGGTACCCAAGTAGTGCTGAGTTTCGAAACTCGGAGCAAGTGGAGGGAAATCACCACTAAAGTCTTGCTCGTACGGGTTCCACGGCACGATTGGCATCACAACGAAATTGCCGCTGTCTTCGTTATCAAATAATGCTTTTAACTGTCGGTAATCGGTTTCACTTGAATAATCCAAGCCAAACTCTGTACCGGGCTTTACATCACTAAAGACCGGGAATGACCACTCGTCATTGTACTTAACGACCAATGCTTTACTGTTCACTAATACTTCAGCAAATAGTGAGAGCAATAAAAAAGTACTGAGAATAATGAGTGACCAGTAGCCGCGTTTGATCTCTTTAAAGTGCTTGATTTTCTTTTGAGTAAGAGGTGTTAATTTGATCATGATCCGAACCTCACTCGTGGGTCTGCGGCGGCTACACATAAATCTGAAAGTATATTGCCAACCATTAACATCACAGCGTTAATAGCCACGATGCCCATCACGACTGGGTAATCACGTTCGACAATGGACTCATAACCCAACAAGCCAATGCCATCAATATTAAAGATAACTTCGATAAGAAATGAACCCGTCATAAAGAACAATAATGAGTTACCAAAGTGGCTCGCAATTGGAATTAAACTATTTTGAAGTGCGTGTTTTTTAACCGCCTTTTTAAATGGTAAACCTTTCGCAATTGCCGTTCGAATATAATCAGCGGAAATGTTCTCCATCAGATTATTTTTCATTGTCATTGTTAATGTCGCGAAGTCACCTATCAAATAACAGATAAGGGGCAATACAGCGTGCCACATAATATCTTTAAACTGTTCAAAGAAGGTTTCATAGTCATCAAAATCATCACCAACAAAGCCACCCATTGGAAACCAATCCAAGTTGTATGCAAAAACGGTAATTAAGAAGACACCGACAACATAACCGGGCAATGCGTAACCAACAAATATTAATACGGATGAAGCGGAATCAAACACCGACCCGTGCTTAATTGCTTTGTAATAGCCAAGCGGAATAGAGATAAAATAGCTTATAAAGAATGTCATCCCGCCATAAAATAAAGAGACAGGCAAACGCTCAGCGATCATATCGCCGACGGGTTCGTAATAACGAGTCGACTCGCCAAAATCCAATACGATGATTTTAGACAACCAATCTAAATAGGCTTCAATTACAGGTTTATCCAATCCATAAAAAGCATTCAGGTCCGCAATCTGGTCCTCTGATAATGCGGAACTATTACCAGCAACACTGACCGATGCACTATCGGATCCTGAATGCATACTCGCCAACATTCGCTCAACAGGGCCACCTGGAACAAAACGTGTAATTGCGAATATTAAGATTGTGATACCTAAAAAGGTAGGTACGACTAATAATAGGCGTCGTAAAATATATGCTAACAATTGGAAATACTCCGTACCAATTACTAATTAAAGTGTCATCACATCCTGTGACTTATTAGAATATACAACTGGTATAACCAGTATCTGTGACATTAATCTGTTGACGATAATCGATGTTTTCAAATCTATAAAACGAATTTATCAATTTTGTCGATTTTTATCGACTTACGTCATACTTTCTACAAAGTTTTGACGTAAAGATAACATCGACTTTGCGTTGTGCCTCAGAATACTGGATTTTTAAGGATAAACGAGTAATTAGTGACAAGATAAGTTATCAGGTAAGGTTATAAAGCGAGAGTTTGTAGAACTTTATGCTAAGCCAAAAAAGCCTAAACGATTGCTTCATTCATTTGATTCGTTTAGGCCATGATATTTGGAGTTTTTATTTGTTATTTTAGTTGTAACAATTCGTTGTTAATACTAGTTAATACTTTTTCAGGGTTTTCTGCTTGAGTAATAGGTCGACCAATCACCAAGTAGTCCGAACCTGACTGAACCGCATCCACTGGTGTCATGATACGTTTCTGGTCACCAACAGCAGCACCCGTAGGTCGAATGCCTGGTGTAACAAGTTTAAATTCTTGGCCGAGCGCCTGTTTTAGCATAGATGCTTCCTGAGCTGAGCAAACAACACCATCAAGACCTGAGTCCTTCGTCAACGTCGCCAGTCGAATAACATGGTCTTGTGGCTCAACGTTTAACCCTACGCCAGCCAAATCACTCTGTTCCATGCTGGTTAGTACTGTAACCCCAATAAGCAATGGTCGTTCCTTTCCGTAGGGTTCAAGAATTTCGCGTGATGCTGTCATCATTCGTTCACCACCGCTCGCATGAACATTCACCATCCAGACCCCCAACTCTGCAGCCGCGCGGACGGCTTTAGAGCATGTATTTGGGATGTCGTGGAATTTCAAATCAAGAAATACGGAGAAGCCACGTTTATGAAGCTCTTTAACGAAATCAGGACCAAACAAGGTAAACATTTCTTTACCGACTTTTAGTCGACAAGAGCTGGGGTCGATTCGATCTACAAAAGCAAGTGCGTCAGCTTGGTTGTCATAATCCAGCGCAACAATAACTTTTTGGTCAATCATTTCATCTCCTAACTAGTATTAACATGCCTAAAAAAAGCAGCGGGATCACCGCTGCTCATTACGATTGGAAGCCCAATCAAATTCATTATTCTCCATCTAAACCTCTAATAGGCTTGATGGTCCCCCACCCTTTACACGATGGACAGTGCCAATACATAGAGTGAGTCGAAAAGCCACATTTACGACATCGATAATGAGGCTTTACCTTCATTTGTTCTCCAACGAGCTTTTGCAACGTAGCCAAGCTCGCTTTCGCTCGACCTTCTTCTGCTTCAGCCAAGTGATAGTCAATCAAGCGATAAAACCCTTTCATCGTCGGGTTTTTCACTAACTGTCGGGTCAACAATTCCTGTGCAGATCCTGAACCTTCATGCTTTGCTACCAATTGAGCCAGCATCAATTCAGCAGAAGCGCCCGCTTTATTAACAATACATTGACGAAGGAACTCGAGTAGCTCGTCTTCTGAGCCTAAATGATGATAGCAATCGGCAAGAATCGGTAGTACTTCACTGACGAAGTCGCTATCTTGTTCTAGTACCATTTCAAAATGCTTGATAGCACTTCGATAGTCTTCATTTTCTAAGTAGGTTTTGCCTAGTGCTATACTCGCCCTGACACATTTGGGGTCCTCGCTGAGCGCTTTTCTAAAGTGCTGTAAAGCTTTCGCTTGATTACCATCAGCCTTTTCTTGCATCGCCAGTTCACACCAAAAGTGTGCAATGCTGTTGCGCATCCGCTTACGCCCCATCTTAACCAGAAGCGTCGCATAGTGGATAGCTTTAGACCACTCCCTAGTTTGCTGGTAGATAGAAACCAATTGCTGTAAGGCTGCCTCACGATGATCTGGCTCTTCGACTAGCTGTTCAAAGATTTTTTCCGCACGATCAAGAAAGCCAGAAACCATGTAATCTTTGGCTAATTGTTGCAGGGCGATATTTTTTTGGTCGATAGTGAGACCAGAGCGTGAGATTAAATTCTGGTGTATGCGGATGGCACGATCAACTTCTCCTCGTGATCGAAACAAGTTACCCAACGCTAAGTGTGTATCAATTGTTTCGTTATCAACTTGAAGTAGTTCTATAAAGTGGTCTACTGCTTTGTCTGATTGGTCAGAAAGAAGAAGGTTAAGACCCGTCACGTATTGACGGGATATTTGATTAGAGTGTTTCTGCTTGTCTTGTTGGGCACTGCGATTACCCATATACCAGCCGTATGCAGCGGCGATAGGTAACAACAAGAAGAGTATTTCTAACATCGAGTGGAGAGCCTACCTGCGTAACTTAAGAAGCTTTGACCTGGGTAGCTTGCTCAGTGGCTGGAGAAAGTTTTTTTACCTGCTTCTTCAGCTTTCTTACTTGAAGTTGAGACTTAAGGTGCAAACTGCCAAATATTAACCAAGATATAGCAAAACCAGTCACAAATACGACGCCTAGAAGCGTAGAGAGGTGAAACTCACCTTGAGCAATTAAGTAATTGAAGTTAACAATCGCTTGGTTCTGAGAGCCTAATGCTAATGCCACTAAAAACAGAGCCAATACGATAACGATCTTTATAATTTTCATAGTCCATCACCTAAGCAAAAATCAGCCGTTACGATTATGCAGTAAAACCAATGAACAAACCATGCTTATATCGGTATAACCGCCAATAAAAAAGCGGCACTACTAAATAATGCCGCTTATCGCTAACGTTTTAGAAACTTAGCCGATATTTACACGCTCACGTAACTCTTTACCTGGTTTAAAGTGAGGAACATACTTGCCTTCCAACTCCACCTTATCACCAGTCTTAGGGTTGCGCCCAACTCGAGGCTCACGGTAATGTAGAGAGAAACTACCAAAACCACGAATCTCGATTCTGTCGCCACTTTCCAGTGTCGAAGCCATATGCTCTAAAATGTCTTTTACAGCATCTTCAATCTCTTTAGCTGAAAGATGAGTTTGCTCAGCACAGAGTCTTTCGATTAACTCAGACTTAGTCATAGTTTCCCTCATAGAGTAATTTATCACTTATTATAGTAAGTAATACCAATTCCAACAAACACTTGCTTTCAATTTTAGACAAAGTTTGTTCAATTTGCACAACTAGAAACCCAACTTAATTGAACCGCTTCTGCCGATTGGTATTACTACTCATTTTCGAGTAAGAATAAAAAAGGAGCCTTACGGCCCCTTTTTCTTAAAAACGAGTAAATTACTCGCCTTTAGCTGCTTTGAATGCGTCAGCCATAGCGTTACCGAACGAAGCTTCATCAGCTTTGTTCAGAGAAGCCATTGCTTCTTGCTCTTCTGCTTCATCTTTAGCTTTGATAGATAGGTTGATTACGCGGTTCTTACGGTCTACACCTGTGAACTTCGCTTCAACGCTGTCACCAACGCTTAGGATTAGAGATGCATCTTCAACGCGGTCACGTGAAGCTTCAGAAGCGCGGATGTAACCTTCAACGCCTTCTACTAGCTCGATAGTTGCACCTTTAGCGTCTACTGCAGTAACAGTACCGCTAACTAGTGCACCTTTCTTGTTCTCAGCAACGTAAGCATTGAATGGGTCATTTTCCATTTGCTTAACGCCTAGAGAGATACGCTCACGCTCAGCATCTACAGCTAGAACTACAGCAGAGATCTCGTCGCCTTTCTTGTACTCACGTACAGCTTCTTCACCAGCAACATTCCAAGAAATGTCAGATAGGTGAACTAGACCGTCGATGCCGCCTTCTAGACCGATGAAGATACCGAAGTCAGTGATAGACTTGATCTTACCAGTAACTTTGTCGCCTTTAGCTTGCGCTTCAGCGAAAGATTGCCATGGGTTAGCTTTACACTGTTTCAGACCTAGAGAGATACGACGACGTTCTTCGTCGATTTCAAGAACCATAACCTCAACTTCGTCGCCAACATTAACAACTTTAGATGGGTGGATGTTCTTGTTAGTCCAATCCATTTCAGAAACGTGTACTAGACCTTCAACGCCTTCTTCGATTTCAACGAAACAGCCGTAGTCAGTTAGGTTAGTAACGCGACCAGTTAGTTTGTGACCTTCTGGGTAACGCTTAGCGATTGCTACCCATGGATCTTCGCCTAGTTGCTTAAGACCTAGTGATACGCGAGTACGCTCACGGTCGAACTTAAGAACTTTAACTTGGATCTCGTCACCAACGTTAACGATCTCAGAAGGGTGCTTAACGCGCTTCCAAGCCATGTCAGTGATGTGTAGTAGGCCGTCAACGCCACCTAGGTCTACGAACGCACCGTAGTCAGTAAGGTTCTTAACGATACCTTTCACTTCTGCGCCTTCTTGTAGAGTTTCTAGAAGCTCATCACGCTCAACGCTGTTCTCAGATTCGATTACTGCACGACGAGATACAACTACGTTGTTACGCTTCTGGTCAAGTTTGATAACTTTGAACTCTAGCTCTTTGTTTTCTAGGTGAGCAGTGTCACGGATAGGACGTACGTCTACTAGTGAACCAGGAAGGAAAGCACGGATACCGTTTAGTTCAACAGTGAAACCGCCTTTAACTTTACCGTTGATGATACCAACAACAGTTTCAGCTTCTTCACAAGCTTTCTCAAGAACGATCCAAGCTTCGTGACGCTTCGCTTTCTCACGAGAAAGTTGAGTTTCACCGAAACCATCTTCAACAGCGTCTAGAGCTACGTCTACTTCAGCGCCAACTTCAACTTCAAGTTCGCCAGCAGCGTTCTTGAACTGTTCAGCAGGGATAGCAGATTCAGACTTAAGACCAGCGTCAACAAGAACGAAACCGTTCTCGATAGCTACTACAGTACCTTTAACGATGCTGCCTTGTTGGAATTCTGTTTCGTTTAGAAACTCTTCAAAGAGTTGAGCAAAAGATTCAGTCATTTATTTAATCTTCAATAAATTAAACGTCCACGGGTTTCCTACCGCGTGGGGTTATTAAATTCGCCGGTCATCATCCTTGCGACCAACGCTCTGACCTAGCCGCTTAAGCGACTAGCTTAGATTCGATATATTGTAGTGCTTTTTCTACCACTTCGTCGATACTCATCACGGTAGAATCTAGCAACAGTGCATCCTCAGCAGGGCGCAATGGCGCTACTGGGCGGTTACGATCTCGGTCGTCACGCTCTTGGATCTCGCACAAAAGGTCGTCAAATTTAACATCTAAACCCTTGCCTTGCAACTGTTTAAGCCTACGATTAGCGCGCTCTTCAGCGCTGGCATCTAGGAAAATTTTCGCTTCTGCTTGAGGGAAAACAACCGTCCCCATATCACGACCGTCAGCGACCAAACCAACGCCTTCAGCAAACGCGCGCTGACGTCGAAGCAATGCTTCACGAACGCGCGGCAACGCCGCCACTTTAGACGCTGCCATACCTGTCTCTTCTTTACGAAGCTCACCTGAAACGTCTTCACCTTCAAGAATCACTTTTACAAGGTCCCCTTCAGCAATGAACTGAACATCAAGGTGTGTCGCCAAAGGAACAAGAGCGTCTTCGGATTCTAGATCCACACCATGGTGAATTGCCGCCAATGCGAGAACACGATAAATCGCGCCAGAATCGAGTAAGTGAAAACCTAACTTCTTAGAAAGAAGCATGCAAAGCGTGCCCTTGCCAGCTCCGCTTGGTCCATCAACGGTCACTACCGGTGTATGAGACGACATCATTAACTCCACGTTAGTTTGGTTCAGCGTAATAGTGCTGATTCAGTATCGGCGTGAAATTATAGAGGTATTCGAACAAGGGTGCTAGGAAGGATTGAGGAAAATTGAAAAAGAGCGCATACGCGCTCTAAATAAGATTTATAATTGAATTCGCTCACGATTTTTATCAACCAGTGCCGGACCAATCCCCTTGACATCCACTAGCGACTCAGCGCTCTCGAAATCTCCATGCTTCTCACGATAGTCGACTATCGCTTGCGCTTTTTTCATTCCAATTCCGGTAAGCAAATCTGCGAGTTCCTCTGCGCTCGCCTGGTTCACGTTCACCGTAATTTCTATTCCCTCATACTTTGGGTTCACTTTTTGATCTGCCAACGCGACTTGTGGCAAAGAAAGAACAAGTATGAATGTAAACAACCATTTTATGAACACAAAACTCTCCTTGAAGTAACGATACAGGCATGAGGTTACCCTGAGAAATTGCATTGAAAACTACACAGCACAAAAAAACAAAACGGGCTGCAAATGCAGCCCGTTTTTATCGATATATCAATTACATTGAAATTATTGCGATACTACAAAATACTCAATGTCGGTCGTTTTACGTAAAACGCTTATCAATCCAGTTAAGTCGAGTTGAGCATTCATCTGTGTCAACTGGTTACTAATTTGCGCGTTGTACTGAGCGTCAAACTCATCACTCACATTCGATAGCTTAACAACCGCAATGTTTCCGTTTAGCTCTTTAGCCTGAGCGTACTCAACCTTGCCTTCTGATGGCTTAGGCATTGCGAAAATAACATCTGCCATAGGTGCACTGCGATCAACAGCTTGAACGTCATTGAATGCTAGACCATTTTCGTTTAACAGCTCTTGCTTACCTTCTTTTAGTTCCGCAACAAGCTTATCCGCCAATGCAATCGCGTTCTGCTCGCCTTTGATCTTGGACAGTGTCGCCACAACTTGTTCACGAACATCGTCTAAAGGCAAAACCATCTCGTCACGGTAATCTTCAACACGAACTACGATGACATGCTCAGGTGCAACTTCAATCACTTCTGAGTTCAAGCCATCTTCTTTGACTTCTGGGCTGAGGATAGCTTGCAACACTGATGGTGCTTTCAGCAGTTCAGGCGCATCGACTTGCGAAATAAAATCCGTCGTTTCAATTTTCGCGTCAATAGCTGCCGCAGCGTCATCTAGTGAGTCAGGGTACTCAAAGGCAACTTTCTCTAATTCGCTTTGCAGTTCATAAAACTGGTCGATGGCTTGTTGGTCTTTCAGCTCTTGTTTGATCTGAGCCGCGACGTCAGCGTATGGCTTAACGACCGAGCCTTTAAGCTCATCAAGCTTGATAATGTGGTAGCCAAAGTCCGATTTGACTAAACCCGTTACATCACCCACGTTCTTCAGCGCAAATGCTGCTTCTTCGAAAGCTGGGTCCATGACATCACGCTCAATCCAACCTAGCGATCCGCCTTCTGATGCACTACCAAAGTCATCTGATTTTTCTTCTGCCAACGCTGCAAAATCTGTCCCAGCGTTAAGCTCATCCAAAATAGCCTGTGCTTTAGCTTGGTCATCACCTTCGACTAGGATGTGACTTACGCGACGTTGTTCTTCTGAAGAGTATTTATCTAAATGTTCTTCAAAGTACTTTTTAGCTTCTTCGTCAGAGACAGTTATTGCATCTTTTAGCTTCTGAGCTGACAGCTCGATGTAAGCGACTTTCACCTGTTCAGGACGTGTATAGCGCTCTGAGTTTTGCTCGTAGTAACCTTGAATTTCATCGTCCGACAATTCTACTTTAGCTGCGAAGTCATCAAGAGGTAGACTCAGCGTTTGAACCTCACGAGTTTGAGTCAACAACTTAGCCTGTGCTTCAACTTCTGCTGGAAGAGAGAAATCACTCGCTTGAATCGCTGTTAGGAGTTGGTTACGAACCAAATCACGACGCAAATACTCCGCAAAACTTTCCGGAGTGAAACCCGCACGACGCAAAGACGACTGATAGATTTCTTGGTCAAACTTACCATCAACTTGGAACTGAGGCATTTCAACAATCATGGTACGTACTTGTGCATCACTTACACGTAAACCTAGAGATGCGGCATGTTGCTCAAGCAGCAAATCATTGACCATACGATCAAGAACGGATTTTCGGAAAGATTCTACGTAGCTAGGATCTGCAAGAAGATTTGAGAAATAATCACCAAGTTGAGCTTGCATGCGGTTGCGTTCATTTTGATACGCTTGCTCAAACTCACCACGGCCAATTTCTACGTTGCCCACTTTTGCAGCTGTGTTGCCAGCGCCACCGACAATGTAGCTTCCTACACCTGCAAAAACGAAAGATAGGATGATAAGTCCCAGGATAATTTTTACCGCGATGCTGTTAACGCCTTCGCGTAATCGATCCATCATACTTAAACTACTCTCCGCTCGCACATCTCAGCATTGTTGAGAACACTTAGATGTGCCTAATACTAAAACAAAAATGAATAGCGCGATAATACCAGAAAAAGAAATGCGCATCAGTATGATGCGCATATTTTAAAAAGGTTCTAACAAAATTGGCGATGAAGCCAATTTTTATTAGTTACAAGCGTCTTTTAGTGCTTTACCCGCTTTGAATGAAGGTACTTTCGCTTCAGCAATTTGAATTTCTTCACCCGTTTTTGGGTTACGGCCTGTGCGAGCTGCACGAGTGCGCACGCTGAATGTACCGAAGCCAACAAGTGCAACTTGATCACCAGACTGAAGTGTATCACTCACTGCTTCGATAAGAGCGTCAAGTGCGCGGCCTGCTGATGCTTTAGATAGATCTGCGTTTTCTGCAATTTTTTCTACTAATTGTGTTTTATTCACTGTGATTCCCCTTTGCGCTACCTTATTTAGTTATTTACGGTAGCTTTCGTTCCATTTGTTTCAAATCAGCGACAATCCCTTATACCGCAAGGGCTGAAGCTATAGTCGCTAACGTTAGCGCCCAAAAAAAACGCTGACAAGCCTTTTTAAGCCTATCAGCGTAATCTTTTACTTATTTTTGCTACACATCACTATTTTGCAGCAGCAATCTCGACACCTGACGGGTCTTTTTCTAATGCAACTTGAAGTACTTCATCAATCCATTGCACCGGAATTACCTTCAGATCAGCGATGACATTGTCTGGAATTTCTTCCAAATCGCGCTCATTGTCTTTAGGAATCAGTACTGTTTTGATGCCACCACGATGAGCCGCAAGCAGTTTCTCTTTTAAGCCACCGATAGGTAGGACTTCACCACGTAAGGTAATCTCACCGGTCATACCGACTTCCGCTTTAACAGGGTTTCCTGTAAGGCTAGAAACTAACGCGGTACACATGGCAATACCTGCACTTGGACCATCTTTTGGTGTCGCACCTTCTGGTACGTGTACGTGAATATCGCGCTTCTCATGGAAGTCTGAGTTAATACCAAGCTTCTCGGCACGTGAACGTACTACCGTCATTGCCGCTTGGATTGACTCTTTCATCACGTCACCCAGTGACCCTGTTTGTGTCAACTTGCCTTTGCCAGGCATCGCTTCCGTTTCGATAGTCAACAGATCGCCGCCCACTTGCGTCCAAGCTAGACCTGTCACTTGACCGATACGGTTACTGTCTTCTGCTTTGCCATAATCATGGCGCTGAACACCCAGATACTCTTTTAGATTATCCATAGTAACAGTGACGCTCTTAAGCTCTTTATCGAGCAAGATATTCTTCACTGCTTTGCGACAAATCTTCGAGATCTCACGCTCTAGGCTACGAACACCCGCTTCACGCGTGTAGTAACGGATGATGCCAATAATGGCTGAGTCTTCGATCTCAATCTCACCCACTTTTAGGCCGTTGCGCTTGATCTGTTTTTCAACTAAGTGGCGCTTCGCAATATTCAGCTTTTCGTCTTCGGTGTAGCCCGATAAACGAATCACTTCCATACGGTCTAGCAGAGGTCCCGGAATATCCATCGAGTTCGACGTTGCCACAAACATTACGTCAGACAGGTCATAATCGACTTCTAGATAATGGTCGTTAAACGCGTTGTTTTGTTCAGGGTCAAGAACCTCTAACAGGGCAGATGATGGATCACCACGCATATCAGACGACATCTTGTCGATTTCATCCAATAAGAACAGCGGGTTCTTCACACCAACTTTGGACATTTTCTGAATAAGTTTACCCGGCATTGAACCGATGTATGTACGACGGTGACCACGAATCTCCGCTTCATCACGTACGCCGCCTAATGCCATGCGCGTGTATTGGCGACCTGTCGCAGCAGCAATTGAACGACCTAGAGACGTTTTACCCACACCAGGAGGACCAACAAGACATAAGATTGGACCTTTAAGCTTATTGATTCGATTCTGAACCGCCAAGTATTCTAGAATGCGCTCTTTAACACGCTCTAGACCATAATGGTCTTCGTTTAGAATTTCTTCTGCTTTCGCCAAGTTCTTCTTAACTTTCGAACGCTTGCTCCAAGGTACACCAAGCATCCAATCGATGTAGCCACGTACAACAGTTGCTTCTGCTGACATTGGTGACATCATCTTAAGCTTTTGTAGCTCTTGCTCAGTTTTTTCACGCGCTTCTTGAGGCATTTTAGAATCAGCGATTTTCTGTTTCAGAGCTTCAAATTCGTCAACGCCATCTTCGCCTTCACCCAGCTCTTTCTGGATGGCTTTCATTTGCTCGTTCAGGTAGTACTCGCGTTGAGATTTTTCCATCTGCTTTTTAACGCGAGTTCGGATGCGCTTCTCAACCTGTAGCAAGTCGATTTCCGACTCCATTTGCCCCATCAAGAATTCCAGACGCTCTGTTACGTCTAAGATCTCAAGAACTGTTTGTTTGTCAGCGAGCTTGAGCGGCATATGCGCAGCGATGGTATCTGCAAGACGAGCTGCTTCGTCAATACCACTGAGTGACGTGAGAACTTCTGGTGGGATTTTCTTGTTGAGCTTAATAAAGCCTTCAAACTGATTGATTGCACTACGAACAATGACTTCGTGCTCGCGCTCGTCAAGTTCTTCCGTGACCAGATATTCAGCATCAGCGACGAAGAACTCATCATCAGTCAGACTATTGATTTTTGCGCGTTGTTGACCTTCAACAAGAACTTTTACTGTGCCATCTGGTAGCTTTAAAAGTTGAAGAATAGTCGCAACGGTACCTACATCGAAAAGATCATTCTTCGTTGGTTCATCTGTATCCGCTTCTTTCTGCGCAACTAGCAGCACTTGCTTGTTGTTATCCATTGCCGCTTCGAGACAAGCGATGGATTTTTCACGACCAACAAACAAAGGAATTACCATGTGCGGGTAAACGACTACATCTCTTAGAGGTAGTACAGGGATCTCGATACGTTCGGAACGTTCCAAGTTCATATTATTCTCTCTTCCGCTTAGTCTTATGAGCAGTATATGGGGGCTAATTGGTTGGATTCAATGAAAGAATAAAAAAAAGGAGGTAATTGATTACCTCCTTTTCTGATTTAGCAAATTATGTGAATCGGGTTACGATTCTGCACCCGCAGCTTGGTTGTCAGCGTTGCTGTAAATCAACAGCGGTTCAGACTCACCGTTGATGACTGACTCATCAATTACAACTTTGCTTACGTTGTCCATTGATGGCAGCTCGTACATCGTCTCAAGAAGAACCGCTTCAAGAATCGAACGCAATCCGCGAGCTCCTGTTTTACGCTCCATCGCTTTCTTCGCGATTGCGCGTAGTGCATCTTCACGGAACTCAAGCTCAGAGTCTTCAAGTTCAAACAAGGCTGCATACTGCTTCGTTAATGCGTTCTTTGGTTCACAAAGAATCTGAATCAACGCATCTTCGTCAAGCTCAGTCAATGTTGTCGTCACTGGTAGACGACCGATGAACTCAGGGATTAGACCGTATTTAACCAAATCTTCTGGCTCAACCTGAGTGAACAATTCACCCACAGTCTTAGTTTCGTCTTTAGAACGAACTTCCGCACCAAAACCAATACCAGTGCCCGTTGCAACACGTTGCTCGATGACTTTATCTAGGCCAGCAAACGCACCACCACAAATAAATAGAATCTTAGATGTGTCTACTTGTAGGAATTCTTGCTGAGGATGCTTACGACCACCTTGCGGGGGAACTGAAGCAACCGTACCTTCGATAAGTTTTAGAAGCGCTTGCTGAACACCTTCACCTGACACATCACGAGTGATCGATGGGTTTTCAGCTTTGCGTGAAATCTTGTCAATTTCGTCGATGTAAACAATACCGCGCTCTGCTTTCGCGACATCGTAATCACATTTTTGGAGCAGTTTTTGAATGATGTTTTCAACATCTTCACCAACGTAACCCGCTTCAGTCAGCGTCGTTGCGTCTGCCATTGTGAAAGGTACATCTAGGAAACGAGCTAGGGTTTCAGCCAGTAGCGTTTTACCACTGCCCGTTGGACCGATAAGAAGAATGTTACTCTTACCAAGTTCCACACCTTCGCTTGTCGTGTCGCCGTTACGTAAACGCTTGTAGTGGTTGTAAACGGCCACTGCAAGCACTTTCTTAGCGTAATCTTGACCGATCACATAGTCATCTAAATGTTCACGAATTTCTCTTGGAGCGGGTAACGCTTCAGATTGTTTTTTCGGTAGAACATCTTTAATTTCTTCACGAATAATATCGTTACATAGATCGACACATTCGTCACAGATATAGACGGATGGACCGGCGATCAGCTTGCGAACTTCGTGCTGGCTTTTGCCGCAGAAAGAGCAGTAAAGAAGCTTACTACTACCGCTCTCTTTGCTTTTATCTGTCATTCGCTAACCTCTTAGCCTTTACTCATATGATTTGAGTGTATATCAATTTAAACCGAATTGCGCTAAACAATTGCTATCAATTATTCACCGCGGTGGCTTAATACTGCATCAACCAAACCGTACTCCACAGCTTGCTCAGCAGCCATAAAGTTATCACGATCGGTATCGCGTTCAATCACTTCTAACGGTTGACCTGTATGCTCAGCCAGCAGCTTGTTCAGCTTCTGTTTGATGGTCAAAATCTCTTGCGCATGAATTTGAATATCAGACGCTTGACCTTGGAAACCGCCAAGTGGTTGGTGAATCATCACGCGCGAATTAGGCAGTACATAACGCTTGCCTGGTGCGCCACCAGCAAGTAAGAATGCGCCCATTGAGCATGCTTGTCCCATACATACCGTGCTGACATTTGGTTTGATAAACTGCATGGTGTCGTAAATCGACATACCCGCTGTCACACTACCGCCAGGCGAGTTGATGTATAGGAAAATATCTTTATCAGGATTTTCAGACTCTAGGAAAAGTAGCTGCGCCACGACAAGATTTGCCATGTGATCTTCCACTTGACCCGTTAAGAAGATAACGCGCTCTTTCAGCAAGCGAGAGTAAATATCGTAAGAACGTTCACCACGGGAAGTCTGTTCAACCACCATTGGTACTAGCGCGTCTAGAATTGGCGACATTGCATTTTTTTCTTGGTAGCTCATATTCTTATGTCCCTAAAATAAATGGCCCGAATGACAAATATCATACGGACCATTGTTAGCAGAATAGTTAACGTTTCGTCAACCTTCTACGCAAGATATTGCTTATTAAGCCGCTGGCTGCTGGTTCATTAGCTCGTTGAAGCTAACTTCTTTTTCAGTAACCTGAGCTTTAGCGATGATTGCGTCAATTGCTTGCTCTTCAAGAGCAACGTTGCGCATGTTGTTCATCATTTGCTCGTTTTGCTCGTAGTAAGCAACAACTTCAGCTGGATCTTCGTAAGCTGTCGCCATTTCTTCGATTAGCGCTTTCACTTTCTCGTCGTCAGCTTTTAGCTCTTCAGACTTGATTACTTCGCCTAGAAGAAGACCAACAACTACGCGACGCTTAGCTTGTTCTTCGAACAGTTCACGTGGAAGTTGTGCAGCCGCTTCAGGGTTGCCACCGAAACGCTGTGCAGCTTGCTGACGTAGAGTACCGATTTCTTGATCGATAAGTGCCGCAGGTACGTCGATTTCGTTCTCTTTAACTAGACCGTCGATTGCTTGCTCTTTGATGCGGTTCTTAACAGCTTGCTTAAGCTCACGCTCCATGTTCTTACGAACTTCAGCTTTAAGTGCGTCTACGCCACCCTCAGCAACACCGAACTTAGCAACGAACTCGTCGTTCAGTTCTGGAAGCTCACGCGCTTCAACTTTGTTTACTTTGATTGCAAACTTAGCCGCTTTACCTTTTAGGTTTTCTGCGTGGTAATCTTCTGGGAAAGTTACGTCGATTTCGAATTCCATACCAGCAGTCTTACCTGCGATACCATCTTCAAAACCAGGGATCATGCGACCCGCGCCCATTTCTAGTGGGAAGTTCTCAGCTTTACCGCCTTCGAATTCTTCGCCGTCAATTGAGCCAACGAAATCGATAGTTGCGCGCTTGCCTTCTTCAGCCGCTTCTTCTACTTCAACCCAACCAGCTTGTTGCTTACGTAGCGTTTCGATCATCTCTTCAACGTCAGCGTCATTTACTTCCGTTGTTGGTTTTTCAACAGTGATGTTCTCTAGGCCTTTAAGCTCAACTTCTGGGTAAACTTCGAAAGTTGCGTTGAAAACTAGGTCTGCACCTTCTTTGTTTTCAACTGGAGCGAACGTTGGTGCACCTGCTGGGTTGATTTTTTCTTTAACGATCGCTTCGATGAAGTGACGTTGCATTACTTCGCCCATCACGTCTTGACGTACTGCTTTGCCGTACATCTTCGCAACCATTTTTAGAGGCACTTTACCTTTACGGAAACCATCGAAACGACGGTTCTTTGCGATGTTGCGTAGTTCAGCTGTCACAGCATCTTCGATGTTTGCAGCTGGAACAGTAATGTTAAGACGGCGCTCTAGGCCCTCTAGAGTTTCAACAGTAACTTGCATTATTCATTAACCTCAAAACTGGCTCAGTCTTGCTGAGCTTATGTGCCCTAAAATCCAAAAACAGGTATTAGGACCCATCCTTGTTTGTACTCTGCGAGTACTCTTTATAAATCGAGTATCGATAACGGCAAAGATCCGCTATCGGACTAATGAGCGATATCTTTACGAATCCGAGTTCGTGAAAGGTATCTCCGATTAGCCTCAGGATAAAAATTTAGACGCAGCATTCTACCGACCTAGTCGATAGCTGTCGAGCCGATCCCTAAGATACCGTTAGGATTACCCTAAAAACTCACTTAACTGCTAAAAAAAGAAGCAATAAAGTCGTTATTGTCTTCAGAAATGGGGACATTAATAGCTTTTTCAAGAGAAACTAGCCTTTTTTTGGAATTAAACAAAAAAAGGAGATCTAAGTCCGGTTTTATTCCTCATTTTTGTTACACCTTTAAACACAACCGTAACAAAAAATATTACCCTGAAGGCTCGATTGTCACCTTGATTTCATGGAAGTCTATGGCCTCATTCCGCCGTGCTTATGTTTACCTTTTTTTAGCTTACGTCACTTGCCTAGTGGCTGGCTCAAAGTTGGTATGGAACTTCAATCATCAATCACTACTTGAAGAGCATCAAGCGCAACTCGACCGATTTTCTAGTCACATTTACGCGAAGTTAGACAAGTATGCCCACTTACCCCAGCTACTTGCCGAAGACCGCGAGCTGACATCTGCACTGTTGCAGCCCGACAATTCGGCACAGATTGATCTAACCAATCGATACTTAGAAGACGTCAATTCCATCATCCAAGCGTCGGACACCTATCTCCTCGATCGTTGGGGCAACACTATAGCCGCGAGCAATTGGAGTTCAAGCCGTACTTTTTTAGGCAAAAACTTTGCTTGGCGCCCCTACTTTTCTGAAGCGATTCAAGGGCAACGAAGTCAATATTTTGCGTTGGGTTCAACGTCTGGTCAGCGAGGCTACTACTATTCGTTTCCTGTTATTTACGCGGCGGAAAACATTGGGGTCATCGTTGTCAAAATGGACCTCTCGGCCATAGAGGGCAACTGGAAAGGAAAGCAGAGTACGTTTGTTGCAACCGACAAATACAACATCGTGTTTATGTCGAGTAACCCAACTTGGCTGTTCAAAAGCTTAACTGACATAAGCAAATCTAACAGGGCGCTCATCACCGAAAGTCGTCAATACTTGGATACCCCGATTCTCTCTCTCGCATTACATGGAGATCTTACCGCTATACACTCTGAACTTTGGGAATCCAATCAAGGTGGATTTAAGGGCGTTTACATGGCTTCCAATCGCCCGTTTCCTCAGTTGGATTTGACCATCCGAGTGCTCACCGAAAAAGTCACCTTGCTGTGGCCAACTTTGAGCTTTGGATTAGTATTAACGCTCCTGTTCGTTATCGCGTTTTTGACCCTTCAACTGACGCATCAAAGACATCAGAAAAAACGCCAATTTGAACAACTGCAATCTGAAGCAAAACAAAAGCTCGAGTTTTTAGTTATGGAGCGAACGTCCGAGCTTCAAGCAGAAATCTTGGAAAGAACTCGCACTGAAGACGCCTTACGACAAACGCAAAATGAGCTTATCCAAGCGGCAAAACTTGCCGTACTGGGTCAAATGTCTGCGAGTATCAGCCATGAACTGAACAACCCACTCGCGGCAATTCGAAGCTTCGCTGACAACGGAAGACGATTCTTGACCAAAGAGAAATTTGACCGAGTCGATGACAACTTGGCTCGTATCTCAAATTTGACCGATCGGATGGCAAAAATAAGTAATCAGCTGAAATCGTTCACCCGTAAATCTGATAGCCAAGATGTACAACTTTTGGCGCTTGCTCCGGTAATCATCTCCGCCAAGGAACTGGTGACCCCACAGATAAAAAGCCATCAAGTCACTTTCAACATCAATATCGAGGGCTTGTCAGCCAAAGTTGATATTAATGCTATCCAGATTGAGCAAGTACTGATCAATCTCATCACCAATGCAGCTCAAGCCGTTGAAGCGTCAAAAGAACGTATCGTTAACCTTTCCTATCATCAAAACGATGCTGTGGTATCGGTTTTTATCGATGACAGTGGACCGGGAATCGATACGACGACCGCAGCCCATCTGTTTGAGCCGTTTTTTACCACCAAGAAAAATGGCTTGGGGTTAGGGCTATCGATTTCTCAGCAAATCGTTCAAACCATGAATGGAAAGCTCAGCGTTGGCCAGTCTCCTCTTGGCGGTGCAAGGTTTACTCTGACATTACCCAATAGACTTCAATCCACACAAGCCAATCGCAAGGATACATGTTGATGTACGATGTATTTTTCATTGATGACGAGAGCGACATTCGCATCGCCATTGAACAGAGCTTCGAATTAGAGGAGATTTCTGCCCTCTTTTTCGCCAGTGCAGAAGACGCCATGCTCGCAATAAAGCAACACGGCATGCCTAAAGTCGTCATATCAGATATTTGTTTGCCTGGTTTATCTGGCGAGAACCTCTTATCGACCGTGTTAAACCAAGATAGCGATGTCCCTGTTATCTTAATTACAGGCCACGGAGACATATCAATGGCCGTCAATGCGTTAAGGAATGGCGCTTACGACTTTATCGAAAAACCTTTTGCTATTGACCGCTTAATTGATACGACGAATCGAGCGATAGAAAAGCGTCAGCTGACCCTTGAAAACCAAGAGCTAAAGCGAAGCCTGAAGGCAAGCCAAACTCTTGGTCCAAGAATTATTGGTGATACTCAATCCATCCAATCGCTTCGCGACACCATTTCTCACATTGCCGATACAAACGCAGACATTTTATTGTTCGGCGAGACTGGAACAGGTAAAGAGCTCTTCGCTCGATCAATCCACGAGCAGAGCTCTCGACGTGAAGCAAACTTTGTGGCTATCAACTGTGGCGCTGTCCCAGAAAACTTGATTGAGAGTGAGTTATACGGACATGAGAAAGGCGCTTTTACTGGTGCCGATGCCACACGAATCGGTAAGTTCGAGCATGCCCAAGGGGGCACCTTGTTTCTTGACGAGATTGAGTCGATGCCAATGCAGGCGCAAATTCGTTTGCTAAGAGTACTGCAGGAACGCGTGATAGAGCGAGTTGGGTCCAACACTCTGATTCCAGTAGATATAAGAGTGATTGCTGCCACCAAAGTCGATCTTAAGCAAGCCGCCGCCGCCGGAGAGTTTCGTGAGGATCTTTATTATCGCCTAAACGTGGTGACTCTCGACCTTCCTCCACTTCGACAACGTAAAGAAGACATCCCCGCCCTGTTTCATCACTTTTTACTGGTGGCGGCCGCTCGCTACGGGAAAGCGGCAAATGCTCTACCTGAAGCTGATTTACAGACTCTTATGAGTCATGATTGGCCAGGTAACGTTCGGGAGTTACGTAACAGTGCTGAGCGGTTTGTCCTATTGGGAAACCTTGGCCACCTAAACCCAACACAGCCGATTGCCGATTCAATTCCGCTTGCTACCCAAGTCGCTGAGTTTGAGAAAACTCTAATTGAACAAGCCTTGGCGAGCAATCACGGCAAAATTAACGAAACACTCGATACCCTACAACTTGCACGCAAAACGCTGTACGACAAAATGCAAAAATATGGCATCGAGAAAGAGCGCTATAAGCCGTAAATGAAAAAGCCCAGACAACTGAATATCTGGGCTTTTGTTTATCGAAAGCATGTTACTTGGTGATGATCTCAGGTCCCATTAAAGTGGTTGGCAACCATGTCGATACCCAAGGTACATAAGTAACAATGATGAGGAAGAGGAACATAACTGCAACCCAAGGCAGTGCCGCTTTCACCACTTGCATCATAGACATCTTAGCGACCCCGGCGGTTACAAATAAGTTCAACCCAACCGGCGGGGTGATCATACCTATCTCCATGTTCACCACCATCATGATACCTAGGTGAATGGGGTCAATGCCGAGGGCAATCGCAATTGGGAATACCAATGGCGCTACGATGATCAACAGCCCTGATGGCTCCATAAACTGGCCACCAATCAAGAGCAATACGTTCACCACAATCAAGAAGGTAATTGGCCCAAGGCCGGCTGATAGCATAGACTCTGTGATCATTTGCGGAATGCGCTCTTCCGTCAACACGTGCTTTAAGATCAAAGCATTGGCGATGATAAACAGCAGCATAATAGTCAGCTTACCTGCATCGTACAGAGTATGCTTTGTGTCTTTATGCACGAACGCTTGGAATACTTTGACGATCGCAGGCTTAGTATTTTTCTTGTCTGCGAACGGCCCCATGTCCTTATAGATAAAGTTCGCGATAAAGAAAGAGTAAACCGCAGCTACTGCGGCCGCTTCTGTCGGTGTGAAGATACCGCCATAGATACCGCCGAGGATGATTACTACCAGCAGTAGACCCCAACTTGCATCTTTCGCTGCAGCAAACATTTCACCCCAACCGACAAATGGCTGTTTAGGTAGATTCTTAATGCGCGCCGCAATGTAGATAGCAATCATTAGCATCACACCGGCAAGCAGACCAGGAATAACACCGCCAAGGAACATACGACCAACCGACACATCCGTCGCTGCCGCATAAACCACCATGACGATAGAAGGTGGAATCAAGATGCCTAGCGTACCAGCGTTACAAATCACCCCAGCAGCGAAATCTTTCGAATAGCCGTTTTTGATCATCCCTGCGATAACGATACTACCAATCGCCACCACAGTTGCTGGTGAAGACCCAGAAAGAGCCGCAAACATCATACATGCGACCACGGAAGCCATCGCTAAACCGCCTCGGAACCAGCCAACCATTGCAATAGCAAAACGGATAATACGTTTAGCAACACCGCCGGTAGACATAAAACTCGATGCCAGAATAAAGAATGGAATCGCCAGTAAGGTATAGTGACCAGCAAACGCGTTAAATAAGGTTTGAGCAACCGACGCCAACGACGCATCCGAATGCATCATCAAAAACAGAATACTCGACAGGCCCAATGATACGGCGATTGGCACGCCAATTAGCATAAAGCCAACCACCATTACGAATAGAAACAAAATATCCATGGTTTAGCTCTCCTTGCTCTTATCGTTATTGTCAGAGTTGGCTGCAGATTTAGGCTCCATTGCCTCTCCCGCATCTTTTAACTCTTCTTTGAGCGCTTCTAACTCCTCCTCTGCTTCGTGGCCAGCAATCAGGCGATCGAGCTTACCAGTGGCGATTTGAACGGTGATCTGCGCAAAACGGAATGTCATTAGCGCCATCCCAATTGGCAGCGCCATATAAGGGATAAAGCGCGGCAGTTTTTCATAGCGCTCACCTTCGTTGAGCCAATCGGCTAAAAACTGCAGCATTTCAGGCATTGGAATATCGTCTGTTTCATACCACGCACGCTCTGTCGCAAATGGATACCAATAGTTCCAAGAGCCAATCAAAAGCAAAATAGAAAAGGTCAAACAGCATGCCGCCGCGATGAGTGCGTAAATTCTGCGAAGCTTCTCAGGTGCCAAGTTGATGACGACATCGACGCCGATATGAAAGTGTTTTTTCACGCCGTAAGATGCGCCAACGAGCACCATCCACGCGAATAGGAAAACGGTAAGTTCCAAGGCCCAAAGAATATTGTCGTTAAAGACATATCGAAAAATTACGTTGGCAAAAGTGAGCATAGTCATCGCACCAAGGAAAAAAGCAATCAGCGTTTCCTCGATGGCGTCGGTCACTCTACCTATTCTGGCAAAAATTGACTGTTCCATAGTTACATCGCTTTATAGACCAAACTGGCTAACCAGCTCGGCATGACAGGGAAAGAAAGGCCCTCCTCCCGACAAGAGGGCCAATAGTTAGGGGGATCGTTATAGTTATTTTCAGGTTGACTTAAACCACTACTGGTTTGAAGCTAACGCCGCTTCAATCAAGTCCGAACCGATGTCTTTTTCAAATTTCTTCCAGACCGGTTGCAGCGCTGCTACCCATTTCTGGCGCTGCTCTGGCGTTAACGTGCGAACCTCACCACCCGCTTCAATGATGTTGTTTTTATTCGCAAGGTTAACTTTGGTTGATTCCGCGTTACGCGTTGCCGTCACTTCTTGGATGATAGTGTTTAGCTGATCGCGTTGGTCTGCTGGAAGGCCTTTCCAGAAGTCGTTTGATGTCACAACAAGGTAGTCCAAAATACCGTGGTTGGTTTCGGTAATGCCATCTTGAACCTCGAAGAATTTCTTACCGTAGATGTTTGACCAAGTGTTCTCTTGACCGTCGATAACTTTAGTTTGCAGACCGCCGTAGACTTCCTTAAAGGACATTTTTTGCGGGTTTGCGCCAAGTTGTTCAAACTGCGCAACCAAAACATCTGATGCCTGGACGCGGAACTTAAGTCCTTTCGCGTCTTCAGGTGAGAGCAGCGGTTGGTTAGCCGACATCTGTTTCATACCATTGTGCCAAAACGCCAAACCTTGCAAGCCGCGACGTTTCATCGAGTTCTTTAGTTTTTCACCCGCTTCTGAGTTTTGGAAACGATCAACTGCGTCAACGTCTTCAAATAGGAAAGGAAGGTCAAAGATACGGTATTTTTTCGTGAACTTTTCAAACTTTGATAAAGAAGGGGCAGCAAGTTGCACGTCGCCGTTCAATAACGCTTCAAGCACTTTGTCATCATCATAGAGTGTGGAGTTAGGGAAAACCTGCATACACACTTTTCCATTCATCTCTTCGTTAACACGTTGCTCAAGTAATGAAGCCGCAATCCCTTTCGGGTGCTTATCTGTATTCGTTACGTGACTAAATTTAATCACTGTTTCACCTGGGTCACAGTTTGCAGCAGCGTTAAAACTGGTGACAGCAAGAATCGAAACAGATAGTAGGGTCAATGGCTTAAACATTATTATTCTCCTTGTAAAATGGACAACCCCATCACTGGGTGTTGTACCTATACAAGGGCAACTATCAAGCCAACTTTAACATTTGTGCAACTTACCATTACTTAACAAAGGGTTAACAGTAAACGCCTTGGAGATTATGTTTCTCTGCAAACCTCAATACGGTTTTTTTGGGTGGAAATCCACTCATTGAAATGAGTCAAATGGGTAGCAATCCACTCGTGTTTTTAGAAACGCAACTACGGGTGGGAAAGTCTGGGTTGAGTGACTGTAAGATAGGAAAACAAGGAAATGTGAGGAGAGGGAGTATGCAAAGGAGACTAAAGCATGCAGTCCCTCCCCTCCATCAAAGTCAGCTACGCGTGCTTACTGCGCTAACTCCTAACTTCACTTTAAGCATAGTCGCTATTAGGGCTTTTATTAACATCTTTATCAAAAAAGAGTTGAGATTGAGTGCACTCCCAAATCAGGTAGCAAGCCAAACCTGATCAATCCCCCGTGACTTTACTCAGGAGTGCACTCAAATTGACGGTCAATTGAAATCGATACGTTGCTCAGTCTGAGCGTCAAAGAACACCGCTTTAGACAGGTCAAAATGAAGCGGCGCAACTTGCCCGACTTTCACTTCAAACTCAGGAGAAAGGCGACACGCGACTTCTTGATCATTAACTTTAATCATCGCTATTGTGTCTGGTCCTGTCGGCTCCAACACTTCAAGCTGGAGGTTGAGCATGGTAGAAGCCGATGAATCTGGGTTTTCAGACTCCGTAATATGCTCTGGACGCAGGCCAATCACAATTTCCTTGCCATCTTGCTCACGCATTGAAGGTGGCAGTTTGATGTGATGCTCTTGATCGTTACTCCCTTTGACCTTAATCACTGGCTGATCGTTGTCATCAAGGTCAACCATGGTCCTAATGAAGTTCATTGATGGAGAGCCCATAAAGCCTGCAACAAACATATTGTTCGGCTTGGTGTAGATCTCATGCGGTGTGCCAAGCTGTTGCAGCTCGCCATCTTTCATCACAGCAATGCGATCGGCGAGTGTCATGGCTTCGATTTGATCGTGTGTTACGTAGACAATAGTAGTGTTAAGCTGTTGATGAAGCCGCTTGATCTGATGGCGCATCTCGACGCGAAGCTTTGCATCTAGGTTAGATAAAGGTTCATCGAACAAGTAGAGCTTAGGACGGCGCGCTAATGCTCGGCCCATCGCCACACGCTGCCTTTGACCTCCAGACAGTTGCGAAGGCTTACGATCAAGTAAGTGATCAATTTGCAGCATGGTTGCCACGCGCTGCACTTCTTCTTCAATTTCGTTGTCTGGCATCTTGCGAATCTTTAGGCCAAACGCGATATTTCCGCGCACCGTCATGTTCGGGTACAGCGCGTAAGACTGGAATACCATCGCAATATCACGGTCTTTAGGTTCAACTTGAGACACATCGCGGCCATCAATCACGATTTCGCCACCGCTGATCCCCTCCAACCCTGCAATAGTGTTCATCAAGGTCGATTTTCCACACCCAGATGGGCCGACCAGAATTAAAAACTCGCCAGAGTCGATGCTGATATCAATGCCTTTCAGTGTTTCTTGTTCCGCCTTTGGGTACGTTTTGCGGATCTGTTTAAGTTCTAGTGTCGCCATGGTAATTATCCTTTTACTGATCCTGCCGTTAGGCCGCGAACAAAGTATTTTCCTGCCAATACATAGACAAGGAGTGTTGGCAGAGCGGCGATAATGGCCGCTGCCATATCTACGTTATATTCTTTAACCCCGGTACTGGTGTTAACAAGGTTGTTAAGCGCAACCGTTATGGGCTGTGTCTCCGAGCCTGAATAAACAACACCAAATAGGAAGTCATTCCAAATTGCCGTAAATTGCCAAATGACCGTCACCATGATGATAGGTGTCGATAGCGGCAATAGGATTTTGAAGAAGATGGTAAAGAAGCCCGCACCATCAAGTTTGGCGGCCTTAATCAGCTCATCCGGAATGCCAATGTAAAAATTTCGGAAGAATAAGGTGGTAAAAGCCATACCGTAAATGACGTGAACAATCACTAAACCTGTTGTGGTATTGGCCAAACCTAATTTACCAAGCACCGCCGCCATAGGGAGCAAAATAACCTGAAACGGAATAAAGCAACCAAAGAGCAGCAAACTGAAAAACAGGTTAGAGCCACGAAACTGCCACTTGGTCACAACGTAACCATTAAACGCCCCAAGTAACGTAGAGATAGCGACCGCTGGGATCACCATTTGAAATGAGTTCCAAAAGTACCCTTTCACACCTTCACATTTCACCCCAGTACAGGCGCTGTCCCATGCTTTATACCAAGCATCAAACACCCACTCTTTCGGCAGTGACATTAAGTTGCCGGCCTTGATATCAGGTAGCGTCTTGAACGAGGTAATCACCATCACAAACAGCGGCATCAAATAGACAACACAGAAAAAGATGAGGCATGCGTAAATAAATAGGCGGGCAAAATTCATGTTGTTGGTCATGATTTTTTCTCCCTAAGTTCCGAGTACAGGTACGGCACGAGAATCGCTAAAATACCCGCTAACATCATCATGGCACTTGCAGCACCTAAACCAATTTGGCCACGAGTGAATGAGTGTGCGTACATAAACAAAGCCGGTAAATCCGACGAATAACCTGGACCACCTGCCGTCATTGCAGTCACCAAGTCGAAGCTCTTAATCGCAATGTGGGAGGTAATGATAACGGCACTGAAAAACACGGGGCGCAAGCACGGTAAAATGATCTTCCAGTAAATAGTTGGCAGGCTTGCACCATCAATTTGTGCTGCTTTAATGATTGAAGAATCGATGCCGCGCAGCCCGGCGAGAAACATCGCCATAACAAAGCCTGAAGATTGCCAAACCGCGGCAATAACGAGTGTGTAAACCGACATTTCGGAATCCACTAGCCAATCAAATTTAAAGTCCGTGAATCCCCAATCTTGCATCAACTTCTCGATGCCCAGCCCCGGGTTTAAAATCCACTTCCATGCGGTACCCGTCACAATGAACGAGAGTGCCATTGGGTAAAGGTAAATGGTTCTGATTGCGCCCTCTTGGCGGATATTTTGGTCAAGCAATATTGCTAGACCCACTCCAAGACCAATCGCAATCAGCATGAATAACAGGCCAAAGATACCTAAATTGGTAATTGAAGTGAGCCAACGATCATTATCCATCAACTTTTCATACTGGAGAAAGCCAGCAAAATTGAAGCTTGGTAGAAAGCGAGAGTTGGTCATTGAAAGTGCAGCCGTCCAAAAAATATAACCGTAGATACACACCACGGTGACTAGCATGGTCGGCGCAAGAACGATTTTCGGTAGCCAGCGCTGTAATCTGTCAGCAAAGCTCGGCTTTGGCGCAGACTTATTGGCATACCGAGATACAACATGCTCCATAACGAATCCTTACGTCATCTTATCTAACCTAAATCCGGGTTAGAGATTAAGGAAAGGGCGAATAGGCTCCCCACAAGCCTACTCGCCCTTTGGGGGTGATGAGTGTTCTAACGACTAAGTTAGATTGCTGCTTTAACCGCTTTTGCTAGCTTCTGAGCAGCCTCTTTAGGGTCGGCAGAATCATCGTTGAAGAAGTTGGTCACGACATCATAAATTGCGCCTTGGGCGTAACTTGTCGTCGATAGGCCGTGCGCCATACTCGGCACTAGGTCGCCAGATTTCGCGCTTGCCTTAAACGTTGCCATCGAGTCCAGCGCACATTGGTCGAACTTACTCATATCCATATCAAGACGTACCGGAATCGAACCTTTGTTTAGGTTAAACACCTCTTGGAACTCTTTGGTTAAAATCGTTTTCGCCAGATCTTGCTGAGCTTGTTGATTCGCTGCATTGCTCAGTTCAAAGAATGCGAAGCTGTCGATGTTAAACGTGAACTGACCGTCCGTACCCGGTGCAGGAGCACAGATGTAATCTTTGCCCGGTACTTTGCCCGCTGCAGAGAACTCACCTTTCGCCCAGTCACCCATAATTTGCATCGCCGCTTCTCCGTTGATAACCATAGAGGTTGCAACGTTCCAGTCACGGCCCGGAGAGTTCGCATCAATGTAATCGCGGACTTTCTTAAACTTGGTAAACACCTCAACCATCTTATCGCCTGACAAGGTATCCATATCTAGGTCAACAAAGGCTTTGTTGTAATCTTCGCTGCCAAGAACATCCAGAGCAACGGCCTCAAAGACGGTTGCATCCTGCCAAGGTTGGCCACCATGCGCGAGTGGTACAAAACCAGCCGCTTTGATCTTTTCTGCCGCGGCGAAGAACTCGTCTAACGTGGTTGGTAGCTCTACACCTGACTTTTTCAACACTTCCGGGTTTGCCCACAACCAGTTTACGCGGTGAACGTTAACAGGAACCGCCACGTACTCGCCATCGAACTTCATGACTTTAGTGACCACTGATGGAAGGATTGAATCCCACTGTTCTGCTTTCGCTGTTTTGTCCAAAGACGTTAAGAAACCTAATCCACCCCACTCCTGAATATCGTGGCCTTTGATTTGCGCCGCTGAAGGAGGGTTTCCAGAGACTGCGCGCGTTTTCAGTACCGTCATCGCGGACTCACCGCCGCCACCTGCAACCGCAAAGTCTTTCCATGTGTGGTTTTGCTTTTCGAGCATCTCTTTCAGTACAGCAGCAGATTTCGCTTCACCGCCCGCAGTCCACCAGTGAAGCACTTCCACTTCTCCCGCATGAGAAAGAGCAGAGGCAGACAAGAGCGATAAAGTAAGTAGGGTTTTATTCATTTTCATTGTTATCTTCCATGTATTGGATTAGACATCAGGGCCGACCACATTCCTGACCCGTTCACTTCGTGCTTGAACACTATGGAGTCTATCCAAATAGAATTTTTTGATTGAAACAAAGCGTAAAGCTAATGTAACAAGAAAGTTACATTAGACTTCTAAGCTAGGTGGGATAAAGAGTTGCGCGCGAAGACCGCCGTTAGGAAGATTGCTAATAATGAGATCTCCACCATGTCCATGGAGAATGTTGCGGCAGATTCCAAGCCCTAAACCATGTCCTTGGTCATCGTCAGCCAACCTAAAATAGGGCTCAAACACCTGCTCTTGTTTCTCTTCGGGAATGCCAGGTCCGGTATCATCCACCGTGATGGTAATCCACTCATCTGAAACACCGATGGATACCTCGGCGCTGAATCCATACTTGACTGCGTTATCGAGAATATTGGTGATGACCCGTTTCATCGCCAATGGTTTAGCAACGATCGGATCCATCGGAACCGGCACGAACGCCACGACTTGCGCTCTGTGGTTCATGGGTTCAATCACAGACAAGATCATCTCATTGAGGTCAATAAAGGCGTTATTCTCGTGTAAGTCAGTGTCTCTGACACATTGCAGCGCCCCCTTGACCATCATTTCCAACTCATCGAGATCTTTATTAAATTTGCTGCGCTTAGTGTCATTTTCCAGCAGTTCAGCTCGTAATCGAAGACGAGTTATCGGGGTTTTTAGATCATGAGAGATGGATGAAAACAGATGTTCTCGATCCGAGACATAACGCCGTATACGTTGCTGCATTCGATTGAAAGCCCGAGTCGCTGTGACTAGTTCACTTGCCCCTTCTTCCGCAAGCGGTGGCTGATCAATATCCATACTCATTTCATTCGCCGCTTTGGCTAATCGCTTCAACGGTTTGACTTGGCGACGCATCAGTAAATAGGTCAAGCCCAACAGTAGAGTCGTTGAGAGAACTAAAAAGACAATTTGCTCGCGAGCGATAACCGTATCATCCAAAGTCACATACGGTGCGGGCAATAACGCCGCAATATAAACCCACTCATGGCTGCTCAGTTCAATTTGGACCACCAATATCGGAGGGTCTATCGGAGACAAGGTTAACGTATGATGCGCCCAAGATTTCGGAAGATCGTGCAGGTAAATGTCATTTTTGAGGAGCCGCAGATTATCAGGACGCGAGAAATCGACGGAAATTGAGTCCACCTTGGTGAGTTTTTGATTCAACACAGAAGACACGGCTTGGATCGAAGCCTGTTTTAAGCGAGTCTCTTCTATCGGTTCAACAATCAGCTTTTCTTTATTAAACGAGACGAAAAAACGCGTACCGCCCATATTGCGAATTTGGTCCAAAACGATGTGTCGGTAGCGCACGGGCAGAGATTGAAAGAAGGTCACCGTGGAGGCAAACATATTGGCCATGCTTTGCGAAGCATCTTGAATGCCCGCCAGTTCCTTCTGCTTTGACTCGCTGTACCAAATGGCGGTCGCGATTCCCTGCGCCAACACCACCGCCAAAAGCGCAAGACCCAAGGTTCGAGTCACCAGTGAGTTTGGCTTGATGAGACGCAGTAAACTCAGCATTCGTTAATGCTCGATAGTGACAGGCACAGCCAGAATATATCCATTACCCCGCATGGTTTTGATGTACTGGGGGTATTTACCACTGTCGCCTAGACGGTTTCTCAAACGACTTAATTGAACGTCAATTCCGCGCTCGAACGGCAACGCTTCTCTACCGCGAGTGGCAAATGAAATCGTATCTCTGTCTAAGACCTCATTCGGACGAGTTAAAAACAGCATCAAAAGCGCGAAGTCACTGCCAGATAAATCATGCTCTTGGCCATTTTCAAGGTGGATAATCTTATGTGCGAGGGTATCAAGGCGCCAATCGCCAAAGGTGATATGTTTAGGGAGCGCATCCGCTGGTTTGTCGTCACTCAATTGCACCCGACGCAACACGGCTTTGATGCGCGCAACAAGCTGCCTCGGGTTAAAAGGCTTGGCGATGTAATCATCAGCGCCAATTTCTAAGCCGATGATTTGATCCGTTTCATCCGATACCGCAGTGAGCATGATGATCGGAACGCTAGACTCTCGACGAATATACTGGCATAAGGTAAAGCCATCATCGCCTGGTAGCATTACATCTAACAAAACCAGTTCTGGATAACCAGTTTGCTCTAGGTGTAGCTTAAGCTGCTCCCCATCTGCGACCGTGTCTACAAGGTAGCCCGACTTAGTTAGATATTCGTCTAACAGTTCTCGAATCTCTTGATCGTCATCTACAACAAGTATTTTAGCGCTCATAAACCCTAATTCATTACCAATGATGCTTGGCTATTAGTGTAGTGAGATGGTACTCAGAAGCTGATTGATTATTTTGCATAATTTGAACAAAGTGCAGACGAGGTTCACAAGTTTGTCATGCAAATAAAAACAGATCTATCAGTCATTCATCTTGTTAAGACGAACAACTGATTTCCATCTTCTTGCCCCATTCCGGAGGCAGATTCGCATAGGCGTCTTTATCGGGTTGCTCATCAAATGGATGTTTTAGCAGTTCAGCAAGCGCTTCTACTTCACTGAAATCACCCTGCTCGGCTTTATCAATAGCGATTTGAGCCAAGTAATTTCTAAGAATGTACTTCGGATTTACCTGACGCATTTTTTCACAACGTGTTGTTGATGGGATGGCTTGCCCCGCCTCGTCCACCTCACATTCACAACGAGCAAGGTAGAGTTCAAGCCAAGCATTCGCGGCCTCTCGATCAATAAACAGATCTGAGACGTTGTGAACAGGTTGAGTATCAAGGTTGGAGAGTTCACGCATAAACCGTGTGTAATCGACTCGGTTTTGGTGAAGTAGCTCAAACATCGCGTTGAACAGCTGGCTATCCTGTTCCAGTTTGCAGTTTAGGCCGAGCTTTGCTCGCATCAGTCGGCTAAATTTTTTGCCCAGAGTTACTTCATATTGGCTCAAAGCCTGTTCAAGTTCGCTCTTATCAATAATGGGCGACAACGCATGCGCTAAAGCCGATAAGTTCCAAAGACCTATTCTGGGCTGTTGGTCAAAAGCGTATCGACCTTGATAATCGGAGTGGTTACAGATGTAGCCCGGCTCGTAATCATCCAAGAACCCAAACGGACCATAATCAAACGTCTGACCCAAGATCGACATGTTATCGGTATTCATCACGCCATGAGCAAAACCATATGCCTGCCAATAGGCGATCATGTCTGCGGTTTTCTCGACTATGGTTGCAAACATCGCGGAATAAGGCTGATCGCATTTTAGACATTCTGGCCAATACCACTCGATCACTTTATCAGCCAGCAGTTTCAGCTCACTTAATTGATTGGTGTAGAAAAGGTGCTCAAAGTGACCAAATCGGATGTGGCTTTCAGCAACACGCAGCAACAAAGCGCCACTTTCCACTCGCTCTCGATAAACTGGGGTATCACTGGTCAACATCCCTAAAGCGCGAGTGGTGGGAATACCCAACCCTGCCATCGCTTCGCTACAAAGATATTCACGAATCGTCGAACGTAGTACCGCTCTACCATCTCCCATACGGGAATAAGGAGTGAGTCCCGCACCTTTTAGGTGAATATCGAACATTTGCCCAGTGGGCGACGTCACTTCCCCAAGCAATAAACCGCGACCATCACCCAAATCAGGGTTATAGCTACCAAATTGATGCCCAGCATATTTCATCGCGAGTACTGGAGTTGTCTGATAGTCCCCTTCTCCCGAAAGAAAATATTTCAGATCACCAGTTGGCTGATTTTCAGGTAACCCAAGTTGCTCGGCCAATACGCTATTCCATGCTATCCAATGGCTGTTTTCCAGTGGTTGAGGATCCACCAAGGAGTAAAAGGCATTTGGTAAGTCAGCATATCGATTGGATAAATTGGGGATCAGCAGAGGCATTTGGTATACAACTCTTTAACAATAGGCAGATACAGCAAAAATATCACAACCTTATCGACAAGAGCCAGTGAACCGCCCTAATAAGTGAAGAATAAGTAAGTAACCACAAACTTACTAAGGCTTAGTTCAGTTAGGGTTTAGATAAAAGCAAAGACGAAGAAAATAGCAAAAAGAGAAAACAAACAAGTTCGGCTGATCACGCCAAGATGAGTGGGTTGAATCATTTCTTGATGCTGCATAGGCACTCCTTATTTTGTTACATAGTCATTACAATATGATGAGTTATTGAATAAACCTCAATATTGTATTCAATGAACTTTTTATGACATTGCATCAAAAGCTTTGAATCCTATCGCTGACTAAAAACGAACCCGATTGAATAGCAAGCACGCTAAGTCCACAACAGAACAACCCAAAGCGAGTGAAGATGTTGATGAAGATGTCTTAGAAATAACTGTTTTGAGGGAGGGGGAAACTTGCAGCGCACATGGATAGTATTGTCACAAACTATAAAACTGAAGTGGCTCAAGCTCACGATCAATTGTAGGAGCTTAAGTTAGCGTAGAAAAATGCCAGCGATAAAGCTGGCATTTGTTTCGATTAATCTAAAATAAACTGTACTGCGTCAACATACTGTCCGGAACTCCAAACATTGATCTCTTCAAGCTCTTCACCCGAAGGAATTTCAACAATATCTGTTTTCTGAGAATGGGCATAATGCTTTGATCCATAAAACAGGACAGTTCCATCATGATAGGTAAACGTCAGTGCAACGATATGATTTCCACCCCAGTAAAACGTGCCTGAAGTTACTTCAATTTTCGCTACCTTTTCTAAGTCAACAGGGATACCAAGAACCCCACCTGGTCCGCCAACCATTTCGTCATCATCTTCGCCTAAAGCATCGATCATCCAGCCAGATCGTACGTAAAGCTCATCATCCAAATCTACGTTGGTAGGCTTACCTGTTGGGAACCCGATGATGTCAGTACCTGTGCCCTTCTTCGTCGGTAATGTACTCGAGCGGTACGTATTGTGTGTCAACCAACTAGGCTCATACTTGCTAGGAATAGCGCCTTCTTGCGTGATGTTCGATTGATGGAAAGAATGTTGGTTCCAAATTCGAGTAGCGTTTTTCCAAGGCTTATTGGCATCCGCAGAGTTGTATACATATACACCGTGATTGAGCGAGTAACCAGAATTGTAGTCGTTCGCCACAACGATAAGCTCTGCATTATTATCACCAGATAGATCCGCTACAATAGGCGATTCCCACAATGTTCCTGTAGAGTTAGCGATTTCGCTTAATACAAGACCGCTTCGCCCATCTAAAACTCTCACACGTGTTTGGTCTTGAGCAATAACTTCATCTATGCCATCACCATCAAAATCATAGGCCGATACACCAATTTTGCCACTACTAGAGTCATTGTTAGGCACAGACCAAACTAATTGCCCAGTGCGGTCATACATATCTACGGCATTGTAACCAGCGTATACAATACCCGTACTGCTATGAGTTTGTTGTGCCGTTACCTCAAACTGTATGGCCTCTACTAGCCAACCATCTGACCAAACGTTAACCGCACTAATCATTTTGTCACTCGGGACCTGAAAATAATCAGTTCTTTTCCATACAGACGATTTTTTGGATCCCAACATTTTGGTTGATCCGTCACGCATATAGAACTTCATTGCCAGCAGATGTTTGCCTCCCCACTTATATTTCCCTGAAGTAATCGCTATTTTCTTAACATTGGAAAGGTCAATCGGACTATTTTTACTGCCACCAGCCCCACCAAATAAATTTGTCGATGTTGTACCAACTGAATCAATAGCCAGACCCGAATTTACGTACAGCAAACTGTCATCTCCCAAAGCCAAGCGTCTATTATCACCGTACTCAAAGCCAAAAAGGTCTGATTCTTCCACGACGGGTTCAACAGGGTGTCCTAAGAAATTAGAAACAGCTTGTACACCACCACCCGGGTTACTAATATTATTTACGCTCCATTTAATTGTTCCATCGTGTTCCAAAACAGTAATAAAACTATTTTCGTCACTAGACTTTATTGTGGGTGTGGAAACAATCAGCTCTGGGGAATTGTCACTATCAAGATTTGCAACAGACGAAAACCAAACCAAACTATCAGATTGATAACTCCAAATTGCACTACCACTACCATCAAATAACGTTTGTTCCGCAAAAACTTCTTGAAAACCATCGCCGTCATAATCGAAAGATATAGGAGAAGGTGTCCATGCATAGCTATACATAGAAAAACCAGCATCGTAATTATACACACCATCCGGGGCTATAATTTCAAGAGTTCCATCATTGTCAATGTCTCCAATACTGACTTGACCAAGAGCCCCCCATTTCTTTTCATTTTTGTCGATTATTTTTTTTACATTCCCCTTGTTATCGAGAATGTTATAAAATGGCTCTTCACGATTATTGGTAATTATTTCTACAACTCCATCACCGTCCAGGTCTCCAGCCGCTACTGAATACCTCGCGTCGGCAATAACGCCGCCGTTGCTGTAATCCCAAATTTCACTACCGTCGACACCACTCAATGCACGGACTAGTCCACCGTAAGTATATTGATTATCCTTAAAAGTAATAACAATAATATCCGCGGTATCTTTGCTATCAATTTTTCCATCATTGTTATCGTCATTCAGTTGTACGACAACCGGAGAAACCATCACTTGATCATACTCAGGCATGAAGCTGCTTCCTTGCCAGGACCAAGCCAATACTGGTTCGACTTCAGGAGAGCGAGAAACAACTCGCATTGAACGAGGTGCAGAGAAGTCTAGTACTTTACCATTATATGCTTTTACAGCTTCTAGTTCTGAATTGGGAGTATAACCAGTAAAAACCGCCAAACGGTTATAGGATAAATTGTCCCAATCACTAAGCATCACCCCTGCGCCGGCACCAGCATAAACATCAACTTCATGTTCATAAATAAAAGAGGGGAGAGAATAACCTGAGCGCTCCCCTACGTTTAAACAGTATTTATCTCCAGTTTCTTTGCTAACGATACAACCTACACCTTCTTCAGCAGAAGCAAAAACCGTCATTGAGTTCAACGATATTAACACTGCTGTCAGGGAAATATATTTGTGTTCCATTACGGACTTCCTTTTTTATTTTAGGAAGCGAGAATATCGTTGGATATAAGAAAGACTTCAATAATAGATGGGGGGAATCTCTGTTCAATAATGAGACATCTCATTATTGATACACTTATAATCAGTAAGTAACTCGTAAGGGAGAATGATAATATAAACCATTTTTTATTAAAAACCCGCTAACTCGTTTTTAATAAGCGTTATTGGGAGAAATAACCCAGAGATAAATAAACTTTAGTTGCACTATGTTTAATTAGCGAAGCACTAAAGTTATCCTCACAAACTCCCCATCTTCAAATTCAACTTTATGTTCAAAAATTGAAGATGAGTAAATCGTTCTTAAGAAAGCATGCTTCTCGCCGTTAGTGCCACGGAACAACATCGAAATGTCGGCGATAAAGCGATTACGTTCGCTAAAGTGCGCATTCAGATCTTGAGACAATACACACAGCAAACACCCTTTGGGATTAAACTGAAGGTCGACGGATTCCGGACTTGATACCAGTACCGTCGTATTTAGCTCTTTCTCTAGTGTATTGATGAGCAGTAGAAAACTGTCAAGATGAGGTAACTCATCCCCACCCTCAGGCGGCAACAAATTTTCCAACATCGCTTCCATGTCGAGACGTTGTGAGCGTGCGTGAGTAACAAGCGAACGGATCTTCTTCTTAAACGGCTTATATTTCTTACTGTTAGATGCCTTGTTGAGCCAGCCTGAAATGACATCATTCACATCGCTGCGTGAGCGCTTGAGTGAGACCTTACCTGCGTTACTCGTGTATAGGTGAAGCAGTGCATGCAACGCCAGCTCTGACAACAAAGGCTCAAACTCAGGTTTAATTTTAGTGTGAATACTGCGCATGATGTCTAAACTGAAGAACTAAAATCGAAGCTGAACAAACACTGTTCATTCATGGAAGGGAGGTCATGCTACCGAAAAGCGTTGCGTATGTACAGAAACAAAAAAGCAACGCTAATCTGCGTTGCTTTAGTATAGCGGCTGCCTTTGAGTTAACAATCATTCAAACGAGTAACTTGCGTCGAGGCAATGATATCGTGCAAACAACGTCTAGAACTGCCAAAGATGAGCAAAACTCCAACAAGGCTTATCACACCACCGATAAGCGGTACATAACCAATCAAAAAATAGTAGGCGTACCGTTTGAACAGTAACTCGTTAAGCTTGGGTAGATCCCCCTGTTGATTGCGAATTCCGATCTTCATCCATTTTTTACCAATTGTCTGGCCTTTATCTCGCAGTAAATTACGGTTGATAATCGCAAATAAAATGAAGTTGAGAATACCTAGTAAAAATAGGTACCCCCAACTTGGCTCTGTCGGGGGGGATTGAGTAAAACTCTCAAAGCCTCCCGTAAAGTACATCAAGGGAAGTATGAAAATAGATAAGACGATAGAATCTATCAACGCAGCGATTAAACGTGAACCTCGGCTGGCAAGTTGCAGTTGCAGTTGAAGTTCAGAACTATCTTGGACTTGTTCCATAAAACGTTACACCTTATTTCCGTGACATCTTTAGGCATATTGACTGCTATTTAACTTATCAGCAGAACTAATATGTAACGTTTCGATATAGATTTTATTTTAGTGAAAACTCGCTGCAAGCGTTTCTTTTTTAAGATGCTTTAATAGAGTCAGGCGTTACTTCACCGAACGGTTTCCAGTTAAGGTAGCTTTCATCAGCAATACGCAACATGGGGATATCTTCTTGGGTATCGCCATATGCAAAAACCTTAGTGTAAACAGAAACATCCACGCGACTTGCTAGCAACCAAACTTTGTTCTCGCGGCTGCAGTCACCACCTTGGTAGCGACCAGTGAATCGACCATTGCGTCTAGTGAGCTCACTACACACCAACTTGATACCTTGCTTTTCAGTCCAGATGCTCAAATACGGGTTCACACCTGCCGACACAACAAAAACATCATCGCCACGTTCTAAATGCCAATCGATACGCGTTTGAGCGATTTCTCTGATCACGCTTGGTAAATATTGTTGGGTAAACCGTTTTGCAAGGCACTCTACCTCGTCAACATCACGTCGCCAAAAAGCGAGAAATGAGAGTACAGGTCGCAAACGACTGGCGGGCAACACTCCACATCGATATAAAGCAATCGCAGGCCATATGAAAGACAATCCAATAACAAGCCTTAACTTAGGTGTGGCAAAAAATAGAAATTTTGAATAGGTATCTTCGCTGGTGATGGTGCCATCAAAATCAAAGAGGGCTAAATTTCGCATCGTGCTCATACATTTCTTCTTTACGATAAAAGCATCCCTAGCCAAAGCATAAAACATTGCTTCCAAAACGCGAAAGCCCCGACAACTCATTGAGCTATCGGGGCTTTTCGAATAAATGGCACGCCCTATAGGATTCGAACCTATGACCACATCCTTAGAAGGGACGTGCTCTATCCAGCTGAGCTAAGGGCGCGCTACAGGGGAGGATTATACGAGTTCAAACGCTTAAATCAACGGGTTTTCATAACATTCTGATCTGAATGCCTAAAAAAAGGTCATCAAATCAATAAGCGCTCAAAAACACCACAAAGCAAACGTTTGCGTATGGATGTTAAATTGAATTTCTGCGACAATGCTGCGCAAATAATTTGCCTTATCAATTTAAAAGGAAAGTCATGACTGCTCAAAATATAGATGGAACTCTCATTTCTCAAACTGTTCGATCCGAAGTTGCAGCACGTGTAAAAGCTCGTATCGAGAACGGTTTGCGCGCCCCAGGCCTTGCTGTGGTACTCGTGGGTGAAGATCCCGCTTCTCAAGTCTATGTCGGTAGCAAACGTCGTGCTTGTGAAGAAGTTGGCTTCGTTTCCAAGTCTTTTGACCTTCCTGCAACCACATCGGAAGAAGAGTTGCTCGCGCTAATTGATGAACTGAACCAAGATTCTGAGATTGACGGTATTTTGGTTCAACTGCCACTTCCGGCAGGCATCGATACAACACATGTTCTTGAGCGCATTGCGCCTGAAAAAGACGTGGACGGTTTTCACCCTTATAACGTAGGGCGATTGGCACAACGCATTCCAAAACTTCGTTCGTGCACACCAAAAGGCATCATTACACTACTTGACCGTTACAACATCGAACTGCGCGGCAAGCACGCCGTTGTGGTCGGCGCTTCAAACATCGTGGGCCGTCCTATGACACTTGAACTCCTGTTAGCTGGCTGCACCACCACGACTTGTCACCGTTTTACTAAAGACTTAGAAGGCCATGTTCGCCAAGCAGACGTTGTCGTGGTTGCTGTTGGTAAACCGAACTTTATCCCCGGTGATTGGATTAAAAAAGGCGCGGTCGTGGTCGATGTGGGTATCAACCGTTTGGAGTCAGGAAAGTTGGTAGGCGATGTGGAGTATGACAAAGCCCGTGAAAACGCGAGTTTCATTACCCCTGTTCCTGGTGGCGTTGGCCCGATGACAGTAGCAAGCCTTATCGAAAATACCATGATTGCCTGTGAGCAGTTCCACACTAAGAAGTAACGACTCTTGAGAAACCAAAAAAGGGGTTGATGTGGTAGCACATCAACCCCTTTTTAATGTTTACTTAATTCGTGGTGCTTAGAGCATTGGTAACTACTGTTCGCGATGCTTATAGGCTCAAGATAACGCCCGCAATCGACGCACTCATTAAGTTCGCCATCACACCTGCGGCAATTGCACGAAAGCCGAATTTAGAAATAAATGGGCGTTTTTCAGGAACAACACTACCTAAACCGCCAATCAACATTGCCATCGTTGAAATATTGGCAAATCCACATAAAGCAAAAGTGACAATTGCTTGTGAATGCTCACTCAGTTGGGCCTTAACGTCCATTAACTGAATAAATGCGACAAACTCGTTAACCACGATTTTGTTACCAATCAAAGAGCCTGCGGTAATCGCTTCATTCCAAGGAACGCCAAGCAGCCACGCGACAGGAGCAAACAGATACCCCAAGATTAGCTCAAAGCTGAGCTCCATTCCCATCAGGCTACCAACCCAACCTAGCATACCGTTTAGCATAGCAATCACACTGACAAACGCCAGCAAGGTTGCACCAACCGCAACGGCGATACGTAAACCCGCCATCGCGCCGTCTGCCATCGCCTCAACCACATTGGTCGCGCGTGGCATTTCGACATTGTTCATGTCTATTTCTGCGTCTGCGGTTTGTGTCTCTGGCACCATAATTTTCGCCATCAAAAGACCCGCAGGTGCTGACATAAATGCCGCTGCAATCAGGAAGTTAAGATCAACACCGAGTGATGCGTAGCCCACCAACGTGCCACCAGCAACAGAAGCGAGACCACCAACCATCACAGCAAAAAACTGAGAGTCCGTCATGTGCTTTAAGTACGGCTTAACAACAAGAGGCGCTTCAATCATGCCAACAAAAATATTCGCCGTTGCTGAAAGTGATTCTGCACGACCGATTCCTAGTAACTTTTGGAGCCCGCCACCGATCAAGTTGATCACTTTTGGCATCACTCCAATGTGGTATAAACCGGAAATCAGCGCGGAAAAGAAAATGATGATGCCCAATACATTGATCGCGAAGGTGAAGCCACCCGTTGCAAGGCCGCCAAATAAGAACGCTATACCTTCTTGGCCATAATTGATTAAGTTAGACACCGCGCCCGTCACGCTATTAAGTGCATCTTTTCCCGCAGGGACATACAAGACGAGCAATGCGAAAGAAACTTGAAGCGCAAACGCCAGCGATACCGTTTTAAGGTTGATACTTTTTCTGTTTGTAGAAAGTAGCCATGCTAAAAACAAGATGGCTACGATACCAAGAATAGAATTCATAAAAGATCCGACAAAATTGGGGGGAACAAGATTGGCGTCGGATAATATTCACTTAAAAATGAGATGCAAATCACAGTTGTTAATGGAGTGTACTTTCCATTGCGCAATTAATCACCATGGATATAACATGCTGTTTTTAATCAGTTTAAACGTTTGCTCTTGTTTATTATTTCCACTTAGAAAAGATGTTTCTAAAAACAGAAACAATATCGTGAGTCGCTTTCACGACTTGAACCCCTGCAAATACGGCGCTAATCGCTTATCCCAATGGCAGGGAGCACCGATTTTTTGTTTGATAAACTCGATCACCGCGGCGGTTTTGGTCGGCAAATATCGTCTACTTGGGTAGACGGCATAAAAAGGCATATCTTGGCTCGCCTGCCAATCGGGAAGAAGCTGTATCAGTTGCCCATTTTTGAACTCATCTCGTATTAGGTAAGTCGCTAAGTAAGCAATTCCCCACCCCGCGACGGCCGCATCTCGAACCGCTTCAGCAAGGTCCACCGAGTAGTTGCCTGACACTTTTACATTCAGTTGCTCTTCCGGTTTCGAAAACGCCCAGCTTGTGTAGTCTCGCTCCCAACTGCGATAAATCAGACAATTGTGCTGCGCAAGCTCATTTGGGTGATGAGGCGTACTGTGCTTAACCAAGTAATCTGGTGATGCAGCTACGACGAATCGACTATCAGCTAACCTTTGCGCCACATAACCTTCGGGTAAGGTTTCGTTATTGGTTATCCACAAATCCAGCCCTTCTTGGAGCATATCAACGCGATAGTCGAACAAATGCATCTCGACTTGCAGGTTCGGGTAACGAACTCTGAGCTCGTCGATTGCGGGGAGAATATGTAGTGTGCCAAATGACTGCGACAAGCCAATTTTAATCAGCCCTGCCACTTCATCGCGTTGGCTTTCCACTTCTCGTTGCGCTTCTTCAATCGTTCGCACAACTTTTTGACAATGGTGGTAAAAGTTTTCGCCTGCTTCCGTTGGAGTAAATGTTCGCGTAGTGCGTTGAACCAATTTAACACCGAGCGACTCTTCAAGCTGTGCCAGTTGCTTACTCACATGAGAAACAGAAACACCCAGACTGCGTGCCGCAGCGGTAAAATTTTTATGAGTGAGCAAGGCGGCAAACACCACCATCTGCATCGCGCGTTCTGATAACACAAAAACTCCAAAACAAAAAAGGAGCTCCTACGAGCCCCTTTACACAATTAAAGTACAATTCTATCGGCCAAATGGCTAACCGCTAGGGCGAAGTAGTAAGAGCGGTTCCACTTCATCAGCACATTGTAGTTATTATAAACAAGGTAGACTCGGCCGTTTGCGTCATCCGGGGCGATCAACCAAGCCTTAATATCGTCATCCAGTTTTGGTAGTGGACGACCATCGTAACGAGTCACGCCTAGCTTGCTCCACTCCTGAAGATATTTCCCTTTCTCTTCACTGCGACCTTGGATACTGGTATCAAAACCTTGGGGTAATTTGACCTGACGTCCCCAAGTATATTTATCGCCCCAGCCAGATTCGCTCAGATAATTCGCGGCAGATGCAAACACATCCGCTTCGGTCTGCCAAATGTCTTTCTTACCATCACCGTTACCATCAGCGGCGAACGCTAAGAAGGAGCTTGGCATAAACTGACACTGCCCCATCGCCCCAGCCCATGATCCTTTAAAATCTTCAACTGGGATATGGCCTTCTTCAAGGATCTGCAATGCCGCCATTGCTTCTTTACGGAAGAACGCTTCACGGCGACCGTCATAAGCCATGGTGGATAACGCATCTATTACACTGTAATTGCCAGTGAAGCGGCCAAAATTGCTCTCTACGCCCCACAATGCGACGATAAATCGTGGCTGAACGCCATATTCATCACCAATACGGGAAAGAGTCTCGTAATGCTTTTCGTAGAGCTCTTTGGCTTGCTTAACTTTCCAATCTGGCACTGCCCGCGGAATGTACTCATCCAGCGTGAGCTTTTTCTCTGGCTGGTTGCGATCCGCTTTTACGGCGCGAGGCTTATAAGTTACATCTGAAAAAGCTGCAGAGATCACCTGTTCAGAAATGCCGTGTTCTCTGGCTTCTTGTTTTAATCCATCAACGTATTGCTCAAAACTCTGCTCGTTTGCCCAAACAGAGCTGGCAATAGTGGCACCTAATACGACTGACAATAATTTCTTCACATTGCCCTCCTTGAGCAAGGTTTTGGCGTCCGTTTCGTTATTTTTCTTCGGACTGTTGACGCGCTTTTTTCTGCTCTTTGTATTCATCAAGCAAATTTTTGGGCGGTGGCGGAAGCTGGAGGAAAAAACCTTCTTCTTCAAGTGACTGTTTCACTTTATCGATATCGACTGATGCCAGTTGGCGCCCGTCAAGTTTGATCACCATAACCATAATAGGTTTGCCAAACATCTGCATCAATGTGTCAGGAACTTGTGAAAAATCGTCCTTTTTAGGGATGTAGAGGTAAGCGCCTTCTTTTTTAGAACTTTTGTAAATTGCACAAAGCATGGGGAGCCTTTTGTCCGTTTCTATTCAATGAACGTCAGTGTTTCGCTATTTTTGAGAGCAAAACACTCAATTGAGCGCAAGATAACTTGCTGAGCTTATTGTGGGAATATAACATGACAACCCTAGTCTCAGGCAACGCCCTTACGAGGTTGTAAGTAAAAGATGTCACATTCACCAGACCTAAAAGGCAGTAGCTTCACATTGTCCGTTTTACACCTTAGTGACAACGATGTGGAAAAAACGGTTAAATTCCTCAATGAGAAAGTCGAGCAGGCACCGACTTTTTTTGCCAATGCCCCTGTGGTAATCAACATTGCTAAGGTGGAAGACGATATTGACTTTCATGCACTGAAGCACGGAATTTCCGCGGCTGGTATGATTCCGGTTGGTGTTGCTGGCTGTAAAGACAAACGAACGCAAAATCTCGCCAGTGAGGCGTCTTTTGCCATTATGTCTGCGAGTAAGTCGCCGAGCCAAGCGCCCGCTAAAATGGCGCCGACCAAAATTGTCCGCTCGCCGGTGCGCTCTGGTCAACAAATTTACGCAAAAGATAGTGATCTCGTGGTGCTTAACCATGTCAGCGAAGGTGCTGAGGTCATTGCAGATGGTTCCATTCACATTCACGGGACACTCCGTGGGCGCGCAATCGCAGGAGCGAATGGCAACAAAGAAGCGGTCATCATCTGCAATAAGCTCAACGCTGAACTTATGTCTATCGCAGGTCATTATTGGTTGACAGAACAATTTGCTGATGAATATTGGCAACAAAAAATCATGTTTAGTTTGGATGATGACTCGCTTCGATTCGAGTTGTTAACGATTTAAGATTTATAAGGAACAGATAATGGCACGCATTATTGTTGTAACGTCAGGTAAAGGTGGTGTAGGTAAGACCACATCAAGCGCTGCTATCGCTTCTGGCTTAGCGATGAAAGGAAAGAAAACCGCTGTAATCGATTTTGATATCGGTCTGCGCAACCTCGATTTAATCATGGGTTGCGAGCGTCGCGTCGTCTACGACTTTGTTAACGTCATCAACGGTGAAGCAACACTCAATCAAGCGATGATCAAAGATAAACGTTCTGAGAACCTATTTATTCTCCCAGCCTCGCAAACACGTGACAAAGACGCTCTAACTAAAGAGGGCGTGCGCCGCGTGCTTGATGAGCTTGACGAAATGGGCTTTGATTTTGTGATCTGTGATTCTCCTGCAGGTATCGAGCAAGGCGCGTTAATGGCGCTATACTTTGCTGATGAGGCGATCGTAACGACAAACCCTGAAGTCTCTTCTGTACGAGACTCTGACCGCATTCTAGGTATTTTGGATTCAAAGTCTCGCCGAGCTGAAGAAGGCCTTGAGCCGGTGAAACAACACTTATTGCTGACACGCTACAACCCTGCTCGCGTGACACAAGGCGAGATGCTCAGTGTTGAAGATGTTGAAGAGATTCTGCACATTGGTTTGCTAGGAGTTATCCCAGAGAGCCAAGCGGTTTTAAATGCGTCGAACAAAGGTGTACCTGTCATTTTTGATGAGCAATCTGATGCTGGCATGGCTTACGACGACACAGTCGAGCGCCTGCTTGGCCAGCAAGTGGATTTCCGCTTCCTGACCGAACAGAAGAAAGGAATCTTTAAACGACTATTTGGAGGCTAAATCGGCATGTCATTACTTGAATTTTTCCGCCCGCAGAAAAAAAACTCTGCGAACTTAGCCAAAGAACGTCTGCAAATTATTGTTGCAGAGCGTCGTAGTCAAGGTGACCCAGCGCCATCTTACCTACCACAACTAAAAGAAGACATTCTGAAAGTGATCGGCAAGTACGTTGCCGTAGACCCTTCCATGGTCGACCTTTCTTTTGAGCATAAAGATGACGACATTTCAGTCCTTGAGCTGAATGTTAAGCTTCCTGAAGACGATAAATAACCCTTCTTTACAAGCATATAACCACAAAAACCGACGAGAAAACGTCGGTTTTTTTCTGCCTGTTCCTTCCCCTTCCCTAAGGTACCCATACTGACCCAACCCTGCACTCGCTAGTTTTGCACGCGCAAGCGACTTAAAGACAGTTCCCTAGCCACAGACCATGGTTCCATCACCATCCACTTCCTATTGCCGTTAGCTATTCTAAGTTCTTAGCCACTTTATCGACAACAACACCAAAATCACATGGCGTAAAAAAAGCCCCAGTCATTCGACTGGGGCTTTATCTTTTCCCGATAGATAAGTGTCGTGCTAGCGAAAACTTATCTCATAACTAACGTCTTACTTATGCGTCAGCTTTTGCTTTCTTAGCTTTAGGCGCTTTCGCTGCTTCTTGGTCTGCTTTCTTCTTGATTACCGTAGTACCTTCGAAAGTTTCACCTTCAACGAATGCTTTACCGTAGTAAGAAGCTAGTAGAACTTCTTTCAGCTCAGTGATTAGAGGGTAACGTGGGTTAGCACCTGTACACTGGTCATCGAACGCTTCAACAGCTAGTTCGTCTAGTTTCGCTACGAAGTCAGCTTCAGACACGCCAGCCGCTTGGATAGACATTGGGATGTCTAGGTTAGCTTTTAGCTCGTCTAGCCATGCTAGTAGACGTTCAATCTTCTGAGCAGTACGGTCACCTTCTTGGCTTAGGCCTAGGTGGTCAGCAACTTCAGCGTAACGACGACGTGCTTGTGGACGGTCGTATTGAGAGAATGCAGTCTGCTTAGTTGGGTTGTCGTTCGCGTTGTAACGTACAACGTTAGAGATTAGTAGTGCGTTCGCCAGACCGTGTGGTAGGTGGAACTCAGCACCAATCTTGTGCGCCATAGAGTGACAAACACCTAGGAATGCGTTCGCAAACGCGATACCAGCGATAGTTGCCGCGTTGTGTACTTTCTCACGAGCGATTGGGTCACCAGCACCGTTCGCGTAGCTTGAAGGTAGGTACTCTTTTAGCATCTTAAGTGCTTGTAGAGCTTGACCATCAGAGTATTCGTTAGCAAGTACAGATACGTAAGCTTCTAGAGCGTGAGTTACTGCATCGTAACCACCGAATGCTGTTAGAGACTTAGGCATGTTCATTACTAGGTTAGCATCAACGATAGCCATGTTTGGCGTGATTTCGTAGTCAGCTAGTGGGTACTTAGCACCTGTCTCGTCGTCAGTAACAACCGCGAATGGTGTAACTTCTGAACCCGTACCTGAAGTTGTAGTGATACATACAAGCTCAGCTTTCTTACCCATTTTAGGGAACTTGTAGATACGTTTACGGATGTCCATAAAGCGCATTGCTAGTTCTTCAAATGCTGTTTCTGGGTGCTCGTACATTACCCACATGATTTTCGCTGCATCCATCGGAGAACCACCACCTAGAGCGATGATTACGTCTGGTTGGAAGCTTTGCATTGCTTCTGCACCTTTCTTAACAACAGATAGCGTTGGATCCGCTTCTACGTCGAAGAAAGTTTGAACTTCGATACCTTGAGCTTTAAGAAGCTGTACTACATCGTCAGCGTAACCGTTGTTGAATAGGAAACGGTCAGTTACTAGGAACGCGCGTTTCTTACCTTCTAGGTCGCTCATTGCGATTGGAAGGCTACCACGACGGAAGTAGATAGACTTAGGTAGTTTGTGCCACAACATGTTTTCAGCTCGCTTCGCTACAGTTTTCTTGTTGATTAGGTGCTTAGGACCTACGTTCTCAGAGATAGAGTTACCACCCCATGAACCACAACCTAGAGTTAGAGAAGGTGCAACGTTGAAGTTGTACAGGTCACCGATACCACCGTGAGTCGTCGGGATGTTGATTAGGATACGAGCAGTCTTCATCTTGTCACCGAAGTAACGGATGCGGTCTGCGTTAACGTCTTGGTTAGTGTATAGACCAGACGTGTGACCGATACCACCGATCTCAACCATAGTTACTGCTTGAGCAACTGCGTCTTCGAAGTTGTCAGCGCGGAATAGACCTAGAGTTGGAGATAGTTTCTCGTGAGCGAATGCGTCGTCGTAAGACACTTTACCAAGACCTTCACCTACAAGTACTTTTGTATCAGCAGGAACTTTAACGCCCGCTAGTTCAGCGATTGCTGGCGCTGGTTGACCAACGATTTTCGCGTTTAGCGCACCGTCGATTAGAAGCACTTTACGTACTTTGTCTGCGTCTGCTTTAGAAAGAACAACGGCTTTGTGAGAAGCGAAACGCTCTTTTACTTCGTCGTATACTTCGTCAACTACGATTGCAGCCTGCTCAGAAGCACATACTACGCCGTTATCGAAAGTCTTAGACATTAGGATAGAAGCAACAGCACGTTTAACGTCAGCTGTTTCGTCGATAACAACAGGAACGTTACCTGCACCTACACCGATTGCTGGCTTACCAGAAGAGTAAGCGGCTTTAACCATGCCTGGACCACCAGTTGCAAGGATAAGAGCGATGTCGTCGTGCTTCATTAGAGCGTTAGAAAGCTCTACAGATGGCTGGTCAATCCAACCGATGATGTCTTTTGGAGCACCTGCTGCTACTGCTGCGTCTAGAACAAGTTTCGCTGCATCGTTAGTTGAGTTTTTCGCACGTGGGTGTGGCGAGAAGATGATACCGTTACGAGTCTTCAGAGAGATTAGAGATTTGAAGATTGCAGTAGAAGTTGGGTTAGTTGTTGGTACGATACCACAGATGATACCTACAGGTTCTGCGATAGTCATTGTACCTAGGTTGTCATCCTCTTCTAGGATGCCACAAGTCTGTTCGTCTTTGTATTTGTTGTAGATAAACTCAGAAGCGAAGTGGTTCTTGATTACTTTATCTTCAACAATACCCATACCAGATTCTTCAACCGCTTGTTGAGCTAGCGGGATACGAGCTTGGTTAGCTGCAAGAGACGCAGCGCGGAAGATCTTGTCTACTTGCTCTTGAGAGTAAGTAGCGAACTCTTCTTGCGCTTTCTTAACGCGAGCAATCATTGCATCTAGTTCAGCCAGATTAGTTACAGGCATAGGGATTCTCCTAAAATTAACAAATATTAAAAACTTTTTAGTAAGAGTACTGTTCAACTGATTTTGTTATCTAAACAAGCAGGCTTCTTAGTAAATTGCTTTCAGGGCTGAGTATATTATTTCAGGTTATGAAAAAAATTGACCCAGATCAGTTCTGAAAAACTATTTACCTACTTAGTGGTATCCAAATCCCAAAAAAACACGTAAACACATGAAATATAAAGATTTAGATCACAAAAGATAATTGTTCAAAATATCAGCATTCAGTTGCATCAAATGGAAAAACAACAATATCTTGTAAAAAAGTTTCATTTTTTGGCCACAAACTTTCATGTGGTCCACAAACCTTGTGCTACTGAGAGTATATCCAAAGCTGCATTTCTCTCTACATACCGACTTATTTTTTATCGAAAATGTGCAGATGTTAACGTTTGTGTCAAACAACATGATGTCGACACAGATTCTACGTAACAAAGTATGTCATTAGTATTTACGATTTATTCAATAATTAGATTTTCTCAGTAATGGAATGATTTACAGGTTAGTTTTTTTCATTCGTTGACGAACAGATTTTAGACTATATTCCGCGTGTACTAATCTTGTTGTTAACTTTGCTGTGGACATCCTTTAATGCAAACCTTCGAAATCGCTATTTTTCTGCAGTTTTTTCTCGGCTTAGTCGCTGCCGTGAACCCCGTCGGTATCATGCCGGTGTTCGTGTCACTGACTGGCCATATGACTCAAGAAGAAAAGCATAAAACGGCAGTGACGGCCAATGTCGCGGTCGCCATCATACTTGTTGTTTCCTTACTTGCCGGCCAAATGCTTTTGGATATGTTCAGTATCTCGCTCGATTCATTCCGCGTTGCGGGCGGTTTGCTACTTTTGAGTATTGCGTTCTCAATGATGAGCGGTAAGTTGGGTGAGGATAAGCAAAACAAACAAGAGAAATCAGAGTACGTTAGTCGAGAGCAGATTGGCGTAGTGCCCCTCGCGATGCCGTTGATGGCAGGTCCAGGTGCGATTAGCTCAACCATTGTTTATGGTTCTCGCTACCCGAGCATGTTTGATACCGCTGGCATCATCGTTACTATCGTTTTATTTGCGCTCTCGACTTGGTTGCTGTTTCGTTCCGCTCCCTTGATCGTTCGATTCCTTGGCCAAACTGGGATCAACGTGATCACTCGTATCATGGGTTTGATTCTGGGCGCACTGGGCATTGAGTTCATCGCAAATGGTCTGCGCAACCTATTCCCTGGGTTGGCGTAAGCGCTAAAATTAGCCTGACTTAAATAAACTCGGTATGATGGAGAGATGGAATTTTTGGTCGCTCTATCATGCCGCGTAACTCACTCAGACATCACCTATACATCATTATTTTTGGTTCGCACACAAAAGCAGGTCGCGCGTTTGACTTAGCTTTAATCGTCGCGATTGTCTCTTCACTGATCGTATTGTTACTGGAATCGATCCCTTCGATTCGCTCGGTGTGGGGCGCACAGCTCAAGTATCTTGAGTACACGTTTACCGCACTATTCACGATTGAGTATATTCTGAGACTCTACTGCTCGCCCAAGCCCAGCGCTTACGCCAAGAGCTTTTATGGCGTTGTTGACCTATTGGCGATATTGCCCACCTATTTGGCATTTTTCTTCCCTTCGGCCGCTTTCATGGGCGTCATTCGAGCGTTGAGAATCATGCGGATTTTCCGCGTACTCAAACTCGTTCGCTATCTGCAAGACTCCAATCTTTTGCTTCGCTCGCTACTTATGGCTAGGCGTAAGATCTTCATCTTCTTTAGTACCGTTGCAATTCTCGTGACTATTTTTGGCGCACTGATTTACGTCATTGAAGGACCTAAAAATGGTTTTACGAGTATTCCTCAAAGCATCTATTGGGCGATTGTGACGATCACTACCGTTGGCTACGGAGATTTAATCCCGCAAACCGCGCTCGGCAAGGCGATCGCTTCTGTAACAATGCTGCTTGGCTACTCAATACTTGCTGTCCCGACAGGCATTATTACTGCGGAGTTAAATCAAGAGATGAATTCACACAAGTCGTTAGTTAAATGTCCAAACTGTTCCCAAAGCGGCCATGAAGCAGACGCATTGTATTGTAAACACTGTGGCAGCGAGCTCGCCGATCCTGATAAGCGGGTTGTAGCTGAAGAATAGCGAGAAACGAAAAAGGGTTGGCTTCTATGCCAACCCTTTTCAGTTATTCATCTAGGTACTTATCATATCTGAACCACACCTAAACTGCTTTTTGAAGAACTGCTGCCCAGCTTTCGTTACGCTTTTTCAGCCAGAATGATACGAAGTGTACGACGAAGTGGCTCCGCTGCACCCCATAGCAATTGGTCACCTACGGTGAATGCGTTTAGGAAGTCATCACCCATCGCCATCTTACGTAGACGACCTACTGGGATTGAGAGTGTACCCGTCACCTTCGCTGGTGTTAGCTCTTGTGCGGTAATATCACGATCGTTTGGAATCACTTTAACCCAATCATTGTGCGTAGCAATCATCTCTTCGATCTCGTCCATTGGCACATTTTGCTTCAGCTTGATCGTCAAAGCTTGAGAGTGACAACGCATTGCACCGATGCGGACACAGGTACCGTCGATAGGCACTGGCGCATCTTGGAATCCTAAGATCTTGTTCGCTTCAACGCCCGCTTTCCACTCTTCTTTACTTTGGCCATTGTCACGCTTCACATCGATCCAAGGGATCAAAGAACCGGCTAACGGCACGCCAAATTTGTCCGTAGGGAATGAAGAGCTACGCATGGTGTCAGCGACTTTCTTGTCGATATCAAGAATAGAGCTCGAAGGATTTGCCAATTCAGAACTCACTGAATCGTTGATCACACCCATTTGAGAAATCAGCTCACGCATGTTTTGCGCACCTGCGCCAGAGGCGGCTTGATACGTCATTGCGCTAGTCCACTCAACGAGGCCCTTCTCGAACAAACCACCTAGGCCCATTAGCATCAAGCTCACCGTACAGTTACCGCCGACAAACGTATTGGTGCCACCATGAATGCCTTGCTGGATCTGCGTCAAGTTTACTGGGTCTAGAGTGATAATAGAGTCTTGCGCCATACGCAGAGTCGAAGCCGCATCAATCCAGTAGCCTTTCCAACCGGCTTGACGAAGTGCTGGGTAGACTTTCTCGGTGTAGCTACCACCTTGACACGTGATCACTGCATCTAACTGCTTTAGGCTTTCAATATCGAATGCGTCTTGAAGAAGCCCCGCGTCTTTGCCTAAGTTGGGAGCAGGGATACCTACTTGAGAGGTGCTATAAAATACCGGTTCGATAAGGTCAAAATCTTTCTCTTCAACCATGCGTTGCATCAGTACCGAACCAACCATGCCACGCCAACCAACTAAACCTACTCTCATTCTCAACTCTCCGTGTAATCAATTTAAAAAGGGAATACACCAATATTCAATTTTCGCAGCAAAATCTCAAGTGAAAATTGCATCAAATCTGTAACTTTTAGCTCTTGTTGACTCAACTTAAGCTAAACCACCTATTTTGCTGACTTTGTATCCACTTGTTATTTTCCCAACCAAAATACTCATCAATCACCACAAAAACAAAAACCACGTGCTACACAAAATTTACAAACACAAACATTGCAAACCATTAAAATTAACGTTTAACCATATTATTAACCACAAAAAACCTACTAAGCAGACCAGAATCACAATAGGTACACATTATATCGAAATATTATTCTGACTAATGTAAAGTGCACCCACACCTAAAAGGCGTTCACACTCACATAGCAAATAGTAAATAAGTTGCTATTTGTACTGACTCATAACACTTATAAGAGGCTCTGTATGACGCAACTTACCCCCCGTCTGCCAAGCTTGATGCAGGTTATTGTCTCCCTCGGACTGTTTCTATTGATGGCGTTTTCATTTACTGCCCAATTAGATCTACCCATTCAACTTGCACTCTATATTGGCTGGTTCATCATCATGGTGCTGGGTATTCGTTTAGGCCACCAATATAAAGAGCTTGAAAAAGCGGCACTAAACGGTATTTCTAACGGACTTGGCGCGGTACTTATTCTTCTTGCAGTTGGTGCATTAGTGGGTACTTGGATTTCCGGCGGCATTGTTCCAACCATCATTTACTATGGTCTAAAAGCAATTCATCCTTCTATTTTCCTTCTTGCGACTATGATCATTTGTTCATTGACGGCCCTCGCCACTGGTACTTCTTGGGGTGCAGCGGGCACCGCCGGCATTGCGATGATGGGCATTGGCCAAGGGCTTGGCGTGCCAGCCCCCATCACAGCAGGTGCGGTACTATCAGGATGCTACTTCGGTGATAAAATGTCGCCACTGTCAGACTCGGTGATTCTTGCGTCTTCAATGTCGAATGTTGAAGTCATGGAGCACATCAAAGGCATGCTGCCTGTTGCGCTTATCAGCTACATCATCACGGGTATCATGTTTACCGCATTTGGCTTCCATTACGCGGGCAACGTCGACATGTCTCAAGTTCAGTCTGTTATCCAAGCGATGGAACAACAGTTCTACATCACACCTTACTCGTTTGTACCGGTCATTATCGTACTTGGATTACTTGCGATGCGTATGCCATCTTTCCCTGTAATTAGCTTCGGTTCTCTACTCGGCATTATCTGGGCAGTAATGATTCAAGACGTGCACTTCTTACAAGCGTTCAACACCGCTTGGGCGCCATTTGAAATCGAATCTGGTGTCACTTTCATTGACTCGATCTTAAATCGTGGTGGTATGTCTTCCATGCTCGGGTCTGTTGCTGTGATCGTCTTCGGTTTAGGTTTCGGTGGGCTTCTGGATAAAGTCGGTGTGCTAGAAACGATAGCGAAACTGTTTGAGCGTCGTGTTCAAAGTGCTGGCTCTCTAGCAACCAGCACCATTGGTACCGCGTTTATGGGTAACGTCTTTGGTTCAGCAATGTATGTATCATTGATTCTGACGCCAAAAATCTGTGCGAAAAACTACGACCGCTTAGGCTACAAGCGCAAAAACCTGTCTCGTAACGCGGAATTTGGTGGGACATTGACTTCGGGTATGGTGCCTTGGAGTGACAACGGCATTTACATGGCAAGTATCTTGGGCGTTGCTACGCTCTCATACGCACCTTTTATGTGGCTGAGTTTCGTTTGTATCATCGTCACCATCATAACCTCTTACATGGGATGGTTTGTTGACAAGTGCGAGCCAACCGCGCCCGCGACTGAAGAAGAAGCCCAATACCAAAATCAAACGGCTTAAGTTCACTACCTACAAACAAAGAAGAGCGCCACAAAGGCGCTCTTCTTATTGAAAGTAAACAACTAGCTTTGCTTTTCTTTTAAGAATGCTTTCGCTTCCTGAATCGCGATGGTCAAACACTCATTTAACTCATCCAACAAACCAGAAAGCTGTGAGACGTCTTGTTGGATTGCAGCCTCGACTTTAGCCGCGGCTTCTCTAAGTTTATGCGCCCCTAAGTTCCCACCGACCCCTTTCAAACTGTGCGCTTTTCTTTGCGCATCTTCAGGGGAATCGGTAAGCAAACGGGTGATTTCATTCACATCATCCGCATGGTCGGCGACAAACACTTCTAACAACATACACACCGATTCAACATCACCATTTAAGGAACTGAGCATGACATCGAAGTTTATTTGCGGTTCTGCCTCAACCACTTTGGGCGAGCTGGTTACTGAGACAACGGGTTTGGCAACCGGAGGATCACTCTCTTCAATCTCGATGTTTGAAATGGAACTAGGATTGCTTTGAGCTAAAAAGAGTAAGACTAAGAAACCCGTCATGGTAAGTAGCGTTACCCCTACCGCAGCAATAAGGTGGTGACGTAATAGCGTACGGTAGTCAATCTCAAGCGCCGAGATGTGATTAGACACATCATGAGAAATCAGCTTGTCAACTAAATAGGAGCCTTGAGCGTAGCTACTGAGTACTTGCGAAACATCAACCAATACCTTCTGTAGTTGCTGACGCTGAGTAGGCTCAAGCGTCGTGGACTCTTGATATATCTTATCCACATGGCGGAATATTTCAGCATTGGCTTTTTCTGAGAGGTACATAGCTTCAAACACATTGGCACTTAATTGGAAGTACTTGTTTGAGAGCGCCTCAGAATTGGTGTCTTGGGTTCGAGTTTGGCGAATGGTATTAGCTAGCTTTTGGACTGCTAACTCATTATCGAGATAAGCCTGCGCCTGCTCGATAAAACGATCGGTTGAAAATAGAAGTTGATTGAGATCGGGCATCAGCCAACTTTTTTGATAGAAGGCGTCAATCTGAAGCCGAAGGGCATAAATGAGCTGCAAATCCAACGCTTGGCGCTCGACCATTTTAGTTCGATACGGCGCGGCGTAAATGAGCGAGCTTCTCAGGCTATCAATGCCATAGCCGAGCTCTTCCACTTGCAGCCGACTTGACTCTACAGTGCGGTAGCTACTTCCTATCCCGACCAAAGCGAGGAGCCAAAGTAACGAAAGTACTAGGCCTAACTTCAACCACTTGCGTTCCATGCAATACCTATTTGAACAAATTGCTATGAATACAAGAATATACGTTATCGGGAGGAAAGGTAGGACTAAGCACTAATTAATTGCGCCTAGTCCTATATTCTGAGGCTTAGCGGTTACGCGTTAATTGATCACGAAGGTTGGGCGGCGTCCCTTTAATGGTAAGGGTGTCCGTTTCTGGATCGTAAAAAATACGTTCGCCAAGCAGAAGACTATCAAAGCTGACATTGAGTCCTCCCCCCGCGCCCACATACTTAGTCAGTTTGCGCACTGTCGTACGATCCCCCGGAAAACTCTCTTCCAGTTCGTATCCCTGCTCTTGGGTGTAATCTAAAAAGCTAGTACCGTCTTGAGAAGAAGGCAGCTCTCCCGATAACTCTCGTACCTGCACTTCATCGCCAGATTTAATTTGTTCGTTACAGTAGTCTGCCACTTGTTTTTTGTAGCTGATCACTTCGTCTTTTTCGAGTTTTGAGTCCGCGCAAAAGTCTTCGACAGCTTGCATCAATACTTGGTTTTGCTGCTTAGTATCCAGTCCGACTTCAGCCTGCAAGAAATCTAGGAAGAAATCCGCCACTTTACGCCCTACTCGGCCTTTAATATAGGCGAGGTAGCGATTAGACTCTTTGTCCGTTTCATAACTGGTCAAGTCGATGCGCGCAGCGATGTCCATTTTGCTCAGGTCTAAATAATCCGTCGCGCTGATGTCCAAACCTTCTGTCACTTTCAAACTTTGGTTAGATGGAATGATGGCAACAAATAGATAATCTGTTGCCAACGATTGGTACTCGGCAATCACCAAGATACCTTCATCCGCAAACGGGTACTTTGACAATTCTTCTTTTAAACGAGTCGCGCTGCTTTGCGAAAAGTCATAGAAGCCCAGCTCTCCTTTGCGCATTTGCTGCAACCACTGTTGAAATTCGCTGTCTGATTTAAACGAGCCAAAGCCTTTGCCCGCCTTGGAGTGAAACACTCGGTGCAGTTCAGCAATCAGGTTTTCAGTAGAAGCATCATTAGCAAGGGAATCGGTTCTAAAATTAACGATAAGTTCGTCTGAATCGTTTTTTTGCAGTTGATGAAGGATAACGTTGGATAGTTGAAGGCTCATGATGAAATTTATCGCTGCATAGGTTTCAGTTGCGTGGCATTGTAGGTTATCATAAGCCGCTTTATTATCAACATTAGAACACTTATGCCGATTACATCTAAATACAGCGACGAGACCGTTGAGAAGATCCTTACAGAGATCGCGATTGTGCTTGAAAAACATGCGGCATCACCAGAGCTTTCTCTGATGATTGCAGGCAATATCGCTACCAATGTCTTAAATCAAGATGTTGCACCTTCACAACGCAAAGTAATTGCTGAAAAATTTGCACAAGCACTTATTTCTTCGATTGAAGAAAAATCACACTAATCGCAAATAAATAGAACACATACATGGTAGATAGCGGAAACACATACGGCGAACGTGTATCACGTTTGGTAGGTTGGGGGCACTGGTTTGCCTTCTTCAACATTATCGCAGCAATGTTGATCGGCACCCGTTATATCACTCAATCACCTTGGCCAGAAACTTTGCTTGGCCAGTTTTATTTGGCGATGTCTTGGGTCGGCCACTTTGGCTTTCTTGTCTTCGCTCTCTACCTTTTAGTATTGTTCCCGCTGACATTTCTTGTTCCCTCAAGAAAGCTGTTTAGACTGATTGCCGTCTGCTTTGCCACACTTGGGCTTACGCTGTTACTGATTGATACTCAGGCCTATCAAACGATCAACCTCCACTTAACCCCCGTGGTTTGGGAAGTCTTGTTCAATGATGATAAGTCTCGTGTCAGTGCGGACTTACAGCATCTGTTTATCGTAATGCCGCTTATCTTTATGCTCCAACTCGGCTTGTCTGAGTGGGTATGGAGAAAACAACGCAAGCTCTCTCACAAGCATGTTGGGCGTCCATTGGCTGCTCTCTTCTTTGTCAGCTTTATTTCAAGTCACTTGATTTACGTGTGGGCCGATGCCTACTTTTACAATCCGATTACTGCGCAACGTGCGAACTTCCCGCTCTCCTACCCGATGACAGCAAAATCGTTTATGGAGCGTCACGGCTTACTGGACCGAGAAGAGTACTTGGAGCGCCTGCAGCAAAATAAAGAACAAAACACAGAGCTCGTTAGCTACCCGCTTGAAGCGCTCGAATTTAGTCGTCGTGCCAACCCACTTAATGTTTTAGTCATTAGCGTCAACAACCTTCGTGGCGACGCATTAAACGCCGACTGGATGCCAACAGCAAATGAGTTTGCTAGCAACAATCTCAATTTCTCAAATCACTACAGCTCAAGTAATGATTCATTTGGTGTGTTTGGCCTGTTTTACGGATTACCAAGTGCTTACGCCCCAAGCATCAAAACACAAGGGACTAAACCGATCATCGTCGATACCTTGCTAGACAAAGAGTACGCTTTTGGCTTGTTCAGTGGCGACAACTTCGACGATCCGATTTACGGCGAATCCATATTCCGAGGCATGCCTTTTACAGGAGTACCTTTTAATGGTGAACTTTCTCAGGATAAGCAAGCCATTGATGCGTGGGCTAACTGGGTGCAAGAGCAAGGTGATTCACCTTGGTTTAGCTTCATTGAATTAACAACGTTAGACAACTTTAGCGCCTACGACAGCGGTGATGAGAAACAAACCAGCAGTGAAAAGATCAAAGCTGGTTATCAGAAGTCCGTTCAAACCGCAGATGACGAGCTAGCTGAGTTGTTTGCTTATATCGAAAAGCTTGAACTTTCAGACTCTACCGTCATTGTCTTGACCTCAAATCACGGTACTGAGTTTAACGAGACCAACACAAATAGTTGGGGAGCTAACTCCAACTACAGCCAATATCAATTGGTGGTACCTATGGTCATTCACTGGCCAGGTAAGGTAGCCACTCAGTATCAGCATAGAACGAGCCACCTCGATCTTTCCGTCACCTTATTGCAAGATTTGCTTGGTGTTTCCTCTAACCCGAATGACTTCAGTAGTGGCCGTAACTTATTTGATGAACGTTCAAGAAAGTGGATTTTAGCCGGAGATTCACGCGAGTTGGCGTTAATCACGACTAAAAACACCACGGTGATAGATAAGTTTGGCAACTATAAACTTTACGATAGCAGCTACAAGCGACTAAAGGACGAAAATCCAACGCTTCCTGTACTTATGCAAGGTTTAACAGAGCTACAGCGCTTCTACGTTAAAAGTAACTAAATCATGGTGTTAGGATTGACTAAAGCATAGCAACCTATTACATTATCGGAATCGGACTGTAGCGCAGCTTGGTAGCGCACCGTCATGGGGTGTCGGGGGTCGCTGGTTCAAATCCAGTCAGTCCGACCAATACACCTTAAAAAGAGAGCTTCGGCTCTCTTTTTTGTTTTTAGTCGCTGATAAAGTATAAAAAACGGCCTGTTAAATACTTTATTGTGTTCAAGCGGTCATAATTAAAGCAAACAGTAAAATTAAGGGTTTACAACTTTTCTAAACCTCTATATTATTCGCTTCAACAACGGAGAGATGGCTGAGTGGTTGAAAGCACCGGTCTTGAAAACCGGCATACGTTAATAGCGTATCTAGGGTTCAAATCCCTATCTCTCCGCCACATTCCGTAAAAAAGCCGCTAAGAAATTAGCGGCTTTTTTCGTTGTTAGCAAGCATAGACATCGTAAGCAGCGTGTATCAACTGCATGTGAACTGGAACCAAATCACCATGATTGGTTCGATACCCACCACCTACTACGCAAGCAATCGGCAACCCATTATCCTTTGCTAAAGAGAACATAAACTTATCTCTTTCATAGATTGCCTCAGTAGAAACATCAAAGTAGCCCAACTCGTCCTCGTGATGAATATCCACGCCAGCGTCGTATAAAATAAGGTCTGGCTGATGAATCGAGATAGCCATTTCAACGACGGATCGAAATGTACTCAAAAACTCCTCATCACCCGTATTTCTACTTAAAGCAACATCTAGATCTGAGTCAGGTTTGCGTGCGGGAAAATTTTTATCGCAATGGAAAGAAAGCGTGACAATGTGTTCTTCTTGTTCACATAAAGTTGCCGTCCCGTCGCCATGATGCACATCGCTATCGATAACAATGACTTTTTCAATCCCCTCTAAGGTAAGCGCTCGTTTCGCCGCAAGTACCAAGTCATTGATCAAACAAAAACCACTACCGAAATCTTTATGGGCATGGTGATAGCCACCACTGAGATGAATCGCGACCCCGTTCTTAACACTCAGCTCTACGGTTTCACTGGTTCCACCCGCTGATGTAAGAGTACGGCTCACCAGAGTGTCACTCCAAGGAAAGCCAATTCGCCGCATTTTAGGCGCGGGTAAAGCACCACTAAAAAGTGCATCAATATAATCATGACAATGTACTTGCTTGACACATTCTGCCGATAGCGGTGACGGCTCAACAAACTGAAATGCTTGCTTCCACCTAGGGTCGCACTCTCGTTGCTGAGTGATGGCTTCATAAAGCAGTTGGTACTTTTGAATCGGATAACGGTGCCCTTCAGGAAGCGGCAATTGCGAGTAAATTGAGTGATAAATCAGCGGTATCATAGCAGCGAGTAAAGTGTTGATGTTGTTTTATGGTATCAGCTTGAACCTAGGTTGAAAAACTGATTAAATGATAATAATTATCATTTAATCAGTTTACTATCGTGTATAGAACTCTCTATTTTTATTTGGGCATTATTTCCGGAACCGCTTCAGCGTTGATTCTATTTCTTGCGATGTTTGTCGCGGCGGGTCTATTTGTTATCCAGCTCGTCTCTTAGCTAGGGAAAGCTAACCGGATTTTTGATAGCCTACGGAGTCAGTATTGAATTGAGGGGCGATATCACGATGAATACCATTCTCATCACCGGCGGAAATAGAGGCATAGGTTTTAGTCTTGTTAAACTTTACTTAGAGCAAGGTTGGTCGGTACATACTACCTATCGCAGCGCCGACAGCTCACAGCAATTACTCTCAAATAGCCATAAAAACCTCACATGTCACCAACTGGACGTCACCGACTACGCGTCAGTCAAAGCATTAGCGGAGCAGTTATCAGCAATCGATGTGCTGGTGAATAACGCAGGCTATTACGGTCCGAAAGGGTATGGGTTTGGCAACACAGACGTAGAAGAGTGGCGTAAAGTATTCGAGATCAACACGATCGCCCCACTCAAACTTGTCGAGGCATTCTACCCAAACCTTGAAAAAGGGACGCTTAAAAAGATCGCATGTTTGTCGTCAAAAGTCGGGAGCATGACGGAAAACACGTCTGGCGGTGGCTATATTTACCGTTCATCAAAAGCTGCGTTAAACTCTGTCGTAAAGAGCCTGAGCAATGATCTCTCACATCAAGGTTTCACCGTCTTAGCTCTTCATCCTGGCTGGGTGCAAACCGAAATGGGTGGCCCTAACGCCCTCATTGATACCGAAACGTCTGCTCGTGGCTTAGACAGCGTTATAGATACGTCGAACCCTTCTCAATCTGGGCAATTCATTAACTTTGACGGAAAGCCGCTCCCTTGGTAGCAACCCTCAGCCATTAGCCTCACAATAAGTATCACTGTAGACATACTATTGGTTTATATTGATACTTATTGTCGAACTTGAGAACCACAAGCTCGCTACACTGACTTCGAACTTAAGCGTAGGAGCAACCCCATGAAAACAACGACACTTAGTCTACTGACTCTCGCAGTCATGACTTCAACCGCAGCGCAAGCATTCGACATTAGCAGCAAAGATATCCAAGAAGGTCACCCGATGGCCAAAACCTTTGAATATTCTGGCTGGGGCTGTGATGGCGGTAATATTTCACCACAGTTGACTTGGGATAATGTGCCTCAAGGTACACAGAGCTTTGCGATTACCGCCTATGACCCTGATGCCCCCACTGGAAGTGGCTTCTGGCATTGGATTGCAACCGATATCCCTGTCAGCCTGTCTGAGCTTCCAAGAGGAGCAAACATCAAAAAACTTGGTGGTCAGGAACATCGAATTGACTACGGTTCAGTAGGCTTTGGGGGCGCTTGCCCTCCAGAAAAAGATGGCATGCACCGCTATCAATTTACCGTTTGGGCACTTCCTAAAGCTAAGCTAGGGTTAGATGAAAACACGCCACCAGCGGTGATTGGTTTTACACTAAACAGCCTCGCTATTGATAAAGCAACGCTGACAGCAACTTACACTCGCTAAACAAGGGTTGGGGAATGAACTATCAGTACCAAGTAACCACATTTCGAGCCAAGCAATTGCAAAAGCTTAGAAATGTCACCATGCATTCCCCAACTTTGATTCAAGTGCTGTCAGGAAGTAAAAGACTGTATTGGAAAGAAGATGCCGTCGCGCTCACCCATCAGCGTTTTTTACTTTGCCCAGCATCGAGCTCTCTCAGTTTCGAAAATATGCCTGATAAAGGACCGTTTTTATCGCGTGTATTTAGCTTCCATCATCTGCCAACAGAATCGATGATGCAATTGAGTAATGAGCATCAAGGTTCCTCGGATTCGCCACTCTTAAAGCATGATAAGGCTTTGCTTGCTAGCTTAGATGCTCTAGCCTCTTTCGACCTAAGCACCATGAGCAGTGAAACACAGATCTTATGGCTTATGCCGTTGTACCAGCAGTTAGCAGAAAAAGGGGGGCTACAACTGATCTTTCCTTCGCAAGAAGCATCGCTAAGTCATAAGTTGAGTCATTATCTCGCCCTTTCACCTGGCGAAAATCATCCACTAGAAGAGGTGGCGGATAAGTTTGCGATGAGCAGAGCCACGCTGATTCGTAAGCTAAAACAAGAAGGTTTACAGTATCGAGAGCTGCTGGCAGAAGTAAGACTCAACCATGCTCTTCACCTGATGCAATCCACACCGTGGAGCACACTCAACTTGGCGCAAATGTGTGGCTATCAATCCGAAGAGCGCTTTAGCCAACGCTTTAAGAACAAGTTTGGGATTACGCCAAAAGAATACATGAAAACCGTCACAGGTTAGGATGTTTTAGCGCTCGACGATCCTTTTCTTCCCGCTGTTTTTCCTTTGCCACTGGTTCGGCGTTTACGCTTGAACGCAGGCCGCTCGACCTTAGGTAGATGACGCAGCGATTGTGGAATCTCCCCCGATTTCACTTGGGACATCAAACCATCGATACGGGTTTGCAGTGCCTGCATAAAAGGACCATAGGCTTGATTTCGCTCAGCCATGCCTTGCAGTTGATGCTCCCAATGTGCCGTCATGTCTGGATACGTCGACTCAGACGGTAGCGCATGCACTAAACCTCGTCCTGCGGGGCTACTCAAAATGGATTTACCTTGGCGAGTCAAAAGTTGGCGCTTAAACAAGGTATCTAAGATGCCCGCGCGTGTCGCTTCTGTGCCAAGACCATCGGTTTCTTTAAGGATTTTCTTAAGCTCTTTGTCTTCGACAAAACGCGCAATACCCGTCATAGCCTGAAGCAGCGTGGCTTCTGTAAAATGCTTAGGCGGCTCGGTTTTACGGTCTTTGATTTCCCCTTCACGGCACGTAAGCATCGTCCCTTCGGCTAACGGAGGGACAGCATCGACACCGGAATCCTCCTCATCTTGCTTACCCATCAACGCTTTCCAACCTGCGGAAACAAGTTGTCGACCTTTGGCTATGAATGTACCACCTGCAATATCGAACACCAGTTTTGCTTCTGCATAGACCGCCGCCGGATAAAACTGCATTAAATATTGGCGGGCAATCTGCTGATAGATTTTCATTTCATTGCCAGAGAGGGCGTTCACTGAGGCTTTTTTAGGCGTAGGGATGATGGCGTGGTGAGCATCCACTTTTTTGTCGTTCCACGCTTTTGACTTGATGCTGAGGTTAGCGCCAGAAACCGCACTCCCCAACTCTTTAGCATTGTTACTGATCGCATCACAAACGCTACTTGCTTGCCCATAGTGTTCCATAGGCAAATAACGACAGTCCGAACGAGGGTAAGTAATCAACTTATGTTTTTCATACAAAGACTGACATGTGTCTAGAACTTGTTGCGCACTCATCCCAAAACGCTTGGCGGCATCAATTTGTAGCACTGAGAGTGAATAGGGTAATGGTGCCGACTGCTTGGTTTGCTTCTGTTCTGACTCCACCACCTTAGCAGGCTGATTCGCGATGCGCTGAGCAACATTCTCTACCAACTTACGGTTAAGAACTCTACCCTCTTCATCCTGCCAAGGCTGACACGCTTCACTTGGCTTCCAACGCGCACGAATATCAAATACACAGCCCTCTCCTTGATAAGGAATGAGCGCATGTAAGGTGAAATAATCGCGAGGAACAAAATTTTCGATCTCTTCGTCTCGGCGTACAACTAAGCCCAGAACTGGCGTTTGCACTCGCCCAACCGACAACACACCTTGATAGCCAGCCTTTTGGCCAAGCAGGGTATAAGCACGAGACATGTTCATGCCATACAGCCAATCAGCACGAGAACGCGCCAACGCCGAAACAGACAAAGGAATAAAGTCACGATTACTGCGCATCTGACCGAGCGCTCGTTTAACCGCAGGTAAGTTTAAATCGCTGATAAGAAGTCGCTGGGTCGACTCTTTTTTGGTCTTACTGACTTTGCAATAATCTAAGACTTCATCCACCAGCAGCTGCCCTTCTCTATCAGGGTCTCCAGCGTGAATAATCTGATTGGACTCTTTTAGTAACTTACGCACAACCGTAAGCTGTTTACTCGCAGACTTTCTTGGTCGCAACTGCCACTGCTCTGGGACAATGGGTAAGTCGGCTAGATTCCATTTTTTGTAGCGTTCATCGTAGGCATCAGGCTCTACTTGTTCGAGCAAGTGGCCAATGCACCATGTCACAACATCCCCGTTACCACAGCGAATAAAACCTTGATCGTTTTTTTTAGGGCCAGGTAACGCTGCGGCAATCGCTCGGCCAAGACTTGGCTTTTCAGCAATAAAGAGACGAGACATAAAAACACATCGAATAGATACAATAAGGGCCACATTTTGATAATGCGGCCCTTATAAATCAAGAAAAACTGTAAATTTAAACAGTATTATGCAGCATCAAAGAAGCGAATTACGCCTCTTCACCGCCTTCAGCGCGAGCAGCGGCTTCTTTGATGATTGGCTGTAGTTCGCCTTTTTGGAACATCTCGATGATGATGTCACAACCGCCGATCAGCTCACCTTCAACCCAAAGCTGTGGGAAAGTAGGCCATTGTGCGTACGCTGGAAGCTCAGCACGGATATCAGGGTTTTGTAGGATATCTACGTAAGCGAACTTCTCGCCGCATGCCATCAGCGCTTGTGCCGCTTGAGAAGAGAAACCGCAGCTAGGTAGCTTAGGCGAGCCTTTCATGTAAAGAAGGATCGCGTTCTCTTCAATTTGCTGTTTGATTTTGTCGATAGTTTCCATTGCTTCCTCTTAATGGAGTTACTGCAAGTTATCCAGACATTCTAAACCATTGGTAGAGAATAAAAAGCCCAATCTACATGGGGTTTTAGACCATAATGAAATTTCATATAGAAATTGCCTAGCTAAGCTTTTAATAAGGCAAAAAATTGCTAAACTAGAGCGCAAGTCAGCACAATGACCGTGATCTATTTTTCTAACGATCACGAATAACAAATAACATTGGAAGCAATCGAAAGGGTCTTCACTCTTTCATATTAACGGAGAATCGAGCAATGGCATTTGAACTACCAGCTCTTCCTTACGCAAAAGACGCACTAGAACCACATATCTCAGCTGAGACTCTAGATTTCCACCACGGTAAGCACCACAACACTTACGTTGTTAAACTAAACGGTCTGATCCCTGGTACTGAGTTCGAAGGCAAATCACTAGAAGAGATCATCAAAACTTCTACTGGTGGCGTATTCAACAACGCAGCTCAAATCTGGAACCACACATTCTACTGGCACTGTCTAGCGCCTAACGCAGGTGGCGAACCAACAGGTGCTGTTGCAGATGCAATCAACGCGGCATTCGGTTCTTTCGAAGAGTTCAAAGCGAAGTTCACTGATTCTGCAATCAACAACTTTGGTTCTTCTTGGACTTGGCTTGTTAAAAAAGCAGACGGCTCTCTAGAGATCGTTAACACGTCTAACGCTGCAACACCTCTAACAGAAGAAGGTACGACTCCACTTCTAACTGTTGACCTATGGGAACACGCTTACTACATCGATTTCCGTAACGTTCGTCCAGACTACATGAATGCATTCTGGGCACTGGTTAACTGGGACTTCGTTGCTGAAAACCTAGCAAAATAATCCTCTCCCCTAGGATTTAAAATTTAGTCGTTTAAAAAGCCAGCACTTAGCTGGCTTTTTTCTTTTCTTAACAGCAATTTCGCTAAAGTTTCACTGCCTATCGTCGCTATAAAAGCAATAGATGAGGGCATGTATGCAAATCCATACTTTAGACAAAGCGAGCATTATCAACGAGCTTCAGTTCGGCACTGGTATCAACCACGCCGTCCACGAAGGTCGCAGAGCTGACTTTGCCCTTATTTTGTCGATGTTTTCTGACGATGTGCGAGACAACACACCTGTCGAAAAGATAGAGCAACCTGAACTGACAGAAAATGTCCTACGCCAACGCTTTGAGCTTCCCGAGCCTCAGCCACTGCGCTCCGATCAAAGCTCCTACGACATTTCGGCCACCCAAGCGAGCTTGTTCCATAGTGCGGGGTTACCCAGCGCCAAGCTCAGCCACTACCTCAAACCGGATGCGTTGACCTATCTACCTGAAGATACCCACGACCTACCAGAAGAGGTTTATCACAACCTTTCCGGCCATCAACGTCGACAATTGGGCGAGAAAGAGCCAAAACAACTCATGCCTGCTGATTTATACAATAAGTTGATCTCAGCGCAGCGCAGTTTTCAGATTTCTGCACAAGCATAGTGCACCCCTTTCTCTATTAAGATCACAAACTTGCCTGCTCAGTTTGTTTGCTCGTTCACTAAACCAATCATTTAATGTGAATGACCGCAAAGAAACGCCGATTCCTATGTGAAGCAATGGATTAATTTGACGTCATTCACAACTTAATAACAGTTAATCAACCATGCTATCCAAACACACCTTATTGATTGGTTTCAGGGGGAAATACCAATGAATATTAATCGTTCTGTCGTTCTTGTAACGTCTGCAGGTTCCCAACTCGGTAGCACAATGGCATGCCACTTTGCTTCACTTGGGGCTACGGTCGTACTTTGCGATAAAGAGACTCCCCAATTATCAGAAACTTATCAGCTTTGCTCGGACATCTCGAAAGACATCTACCAATTTTCGATTCCTGATCATTCGATGAATTCCATTCAAGCGTTATTTGATTTTATTGATCATCAAGTTCAGCGTTCTCCAGACGTGCTGATCAATGCGATCACGGTACAAGCGATGCCGAACATTTTTGATCAATCTGCCAGCGATGTTTTCACTCAACGCCTCTCTTTTATGGCCGCAACCCTGTTTACCTTTGGGCAAGCCACGGCAGAGAGAATGCGTGAAGAGAAGAAAAATGGCGTGATTGTCAATGTGATCTCTCATAATGACTACCAAGACTTGTCTGGGCTAGATAATGCAACATCTATGGTGGCAGGCTTTACCCAAAGCTGGGCGAAACAGTTAACGCCATTTAATATTCGCGTTGGTGGTGTGGTTCCAGCCGTTGAGCATGACTCAATGCATTGGGCCGAAATTCAAGATGAATTGATCCGCAATACTGAATACATTGTCTCTAACGACTACTTTAGCGGTCGAGTTATGGCTGCTTAGTTATTCCCGATAGCATCAAGGACACCGTCGCTCGCTTCTTCGATCAAATCTAACACCAACTCAAAACCTTGATCGCCTCCATAATAAGGGTCGGGAATCTCATCATAGTTTGACGCTGCATAGCTCAGAAACAGCTTGAGCTTATGTTGATGATGCTTAGGACACTCTGCAATAAGATCGTCTAAATTTGCACGATCGGCGGCTAAAATTAGGTCAAAGTCAGCAAAGTCTGCTGGTACAACTTTTCTGGACCGAATGCCTTTAAATGAGTAGCCTCGCTTTTCCCCAGCGGCTTTAGATCGTGGATCGGGCGGGTTTCCTTGGTGGTAACCGATAGTTCCAGCAGAATCGACCTCTACACTGACGCCGCGCGCCTTAGCCTTAGCTCGGAGAATCGCCTCCCCTGTTGGCGATCGGCAAATGTTGCCCATGCAAACGATAAGAATCGACCGAAGATGTCTGCTACTCATAATTGAACACTCTGATTTTGTCATTTTGTCGCCAATACTGGCGGAAACTAACCCACTGTTTGATTTTAAGTTACTCGATGTAAATGGGTTAGGCAAATAGGAACTCCCTAATGAACTATGGTGATTTATTGACCCCCATTACTTCAGTGTCTAGATTTATAGAAAACAAAAGCGTTAATAATCAAATGTGTGATTTGAGAAAACTTTTTGATGATAGCGATAATCTTCCGTCCATTCCCAAAGTGGTTCGTGAACTGATCTCTCAGCTAAACCACAATGATGTCAGTATGGAAGGATTAGCGAACACTTTGTCAAACGACCAAAACTTAAGCGCCAAAGTACTGAGAGTCGCAAATTCTAGCTACTATCAAATGAGCCGAAAAATTTCGAGTATCCAAGAAGCCATTACTATTATGGGCTTAAAAAACCTGCAAAATATTGTTTTGACCACTGGCGTTACCGCTGCGTTTGCCAATTATCAGAAACATAAAATCTCTCCTTTCCTAATCACCAGCTTTAAAACTGCCACGCTATCTTTTGAGCTTGCAAAACACTTAAAGCCTAAAGGTTTCCCGATCGATGAAAACACCTGTTTTATCATCGGGCTATTGCACAACATCGGAGAAGTACTGATTCAGGTTCAAACTCCAGAAAAGGGCCAACTCATCCTTTGCCGAGTGGAAAGTGGGGAACAGAGAAAGGTAGTGGAGCGGGATGTGCTTGGAATATCATCAAACGTACTTTCAGCTCAACTAGCCAAGTATTGGCAGCTACCCGAAGTTGTCTATGAAACTCTGGCAATGGACATTGAACATCACGACATCGTTTCATTCTATGAGGATAGCTCTCTCGCAAGTGAAGAGTTCGCCTCAGCAGTAATTGTATACATCAGCCAACACATTGCTCGTCATTCAGATGATATGGAATCAGAGTCGGATATACTCGAAAATGAGCTTCTAAGCGTAATGATTAACCAAGACATCAAAGAACTCCTAGAACGCATCGGCTTAAAGCAGCTGAATGTCGCTGCACGAGAAATTTTTGAGTAAAGCGCTGGCATTTATTCAGAATCCCAACATTTTTTAGCATCGAGTATCTCAGATAAGGAGCTCATGAAGCATTCGACAACACGAGGTTCGAAATGAGAGCCAGAGCCCTTTTGAATTTCTTCAACAGCCTTTTCAACGGGCCATGCGCTTTTATAGGGTCTTTCCATAGTGAGTGCATCAAACACATCTGCCACAGCGACAATCCTTGCAGATTCCGGAATTTCAGCACCTTTCAAGCCCTCCGGATAGCCTGTTCCATCCCAACGCTCGTGGTGATAGAGGGCGATTTCAGCAGCCATCTTAAACATGGGAGAGTGGCTCTTGCTCAGTATTCTTGCACCAATTTCGGAGTGAGTTTTCATTATTTCCCATTCTTCCGGAGTCAGTGAGCGCTTTGCCTTTAGTATACTATCAGGGATACCTATCTTCCCCGTATCATGGAGAGGAGCAGCGAGCTCAATCAGCGTTTGCTCGTCACTAGACCAACCATAAGATTTTGAAATAGCCTTGGCATAAGAGGCCATACGCCATATGTGAACACCAGTATCATTGTCATTGTAGTGCCCAGCGTCACCTAACATGAATATTGCTTCTCGATGTGACGCTTCAAGCTCCTTAGCACGAATAAGTGACAGGTGATTTTTTACCCGTCGAATAACGATGGGGGCACATATAGGTTTGAGAATGTAGTCCACAGCTCCGACATCAAACCCTCGTGTCTCATCTCCAACTTCAGACAGGGCTGTGACAAAAATAACGGGGATTTTTTCGGTTTGCGGATTTGCCTTAAGTGCACAACACGTTTGGTAACCGTCCATGTCTGGCATCATCACATCCAGTAAGATAATGTCAGGCTGATATTTACTCGCAAGTTCTAAGCACTTGGCGCCGCTGTTCGCAAATATCGTTTCAAAGTCGTGACGAAGCACCTGCCTTAATACCTGAAGGTTAGTCGGATCATCATCGACAACGAGAACCTTTTTCATGTTTGATTCTCCAGCTCTATCTCTAAATGTTTGGCTATCCCGTTTATTTCAGCCTTTGCACTATCAAAGTCAAAATTATCGACTGCGAGACGCACCGGTTTCCATAAAGAGTAGGAATAACAGTGCTGCATTTGTTGAAATATTGGCTCGCACAAATCGGGATTGCATTGTTCTATAACGTGATTAAGTTCAATCAATAGTGATGCGAACTCTGCAGTATTATTGGGTTCACCTAGTGATTCCCCTACTTCATCAATGACTAGCTTATTAATCGATGCCCCTACCTTAATTAACTCAGTATGTAACTGTTCAGCGACCTGACTGGCCAAATTGATATTTCCATTTTTTAGGTGAGACGTCAGGGTGATGGAATATTCATGAACTTGACTGATACTAAGGTTACCGGACAAGCCTTTCAAAGAATGCGCTATTGCATAAGCTTGCTCGATATCGGCCGGAGAACGTTTTAAACACTGCTGAATATCTGTGGCGTCGACCAAATTTTCTTTTGCAAATAGCCGTAAAGCCTTCGCATAAACCACTTCATCTTGCCAAAGCTCTAATGCTTTACGAACATCGATTAAATGTCGAACTGGAGAAAACTCTATGGCAGCTTCATTGGCTAATTTATAATCTACAGCCTTGTTAACTTCCCCTTCCCCTTCGCCGATGTGAGACTCAATACAGAGTAGCAGTTCATCAAAATTAATGGGCTTAGGCTGCACGTCATCCATCCCAGCTTTTCGACACTCTTCATAATCTTCATTCATGACACTCGCCGTTAGAGCAATAATGGGGATTTTCTGCCGACCTTCTCTTTGCTCAAGCTCTCTGATCACACGGGTCGCTTTTAAACCATCAGTGTTGGGCATCATGACATCCATGAGAATCAGGTCATACTTGCCAGACTGATAAGCATTAATGGCTTCTTGTCCATCTTTAACCCAATCAACGTCATGTCCTTGGTGACGTAACCTCAATAAAGCCAAATCTGCATTTGATTCCATATCCTCAGCGAGAAGAATGCGAAATAACCTTGGTGAAATGTAATGAGAAAATCTTGTCGCTTCTTCATAGAGGCACGTATCAAATTCTTCAACCTCTTCAAAAGGCACGACAAAATGAAATGTTGAGCCGACACCATACTCACTTTCCACCCAAATTTTGCCCTGCATTAAGTCGATAATTTGCTTACAAATTGAAATCCCTAGACCGGTGCCACCAAAACGGCGCGTGGTCGACTCATCACCTTGAACGAATGCTTCAAAAATATTGTCAACTTGCTGCGAAGTCATCCCTATTCCACTGTCTTGGACTCGAAAGTGGATCATGCCTTCTTCCGCTCGCTTGATGTGTATATCAATCTGTCCTTCTTGAGTAAACTTGACAGCATTGGAAACGATATTGAGCAATACCTGACGCAGACGAGTCGGATCGCCTAGTACACGGCTAGGGACTTGGGGGTCAATAGACAAACTCACGGAAAGCCCTTTTTCAACGATCAATGGGTCCAGCGTTTTAAGGGCACTCGAAATGGCATTAGGTAGGTTAAAGCATACTTTTTCAAGAGAGAAGCGACCACTTTCTAATTTAGAAATGTCTAAAATATCGTTAATAATACCCAGCAGTGACTTGGCAGAATTCAAGATCAACTCAACTTGTTTTTTACTCTCTCCCTCAATTTTCCCTGACAACATTAACACTTCAGAAAAGCCGATAATTGCGTTCATCGGTGTCCTGATCTCATGGCTCATATTCGCTAGAAAAGAGGCTTTCGTCCGAGCTCCCGCTTCAGCTTGGTTTTTAGCATGCTCCAACTCTTTGGTTCTTTTCGCGACTGTTTCCTCAAGCTCTTCGTTGTATTGACTTTTTAGAGCTTCGTTTTTCTTTCTATCACTAATGTCATTAATCACACCAACATACATATTATTATTATTTATGGTAACTTCACCAAACACCGCATGAACAGGTAAATAGGTACTATTCTGTCGGACTATTTCTAAGTCTTCCCCTTCACCAATACATCGCCCTACTAAGCAAGAAAAACTACTACAACCCGTTATTTGACTAAAATAATCTAACAAACAACGTCCTTTCAGTTCGTCGCCCTTTACCCCAATCAGATTTTTTATCGCTGTGTTATAAAGGGTAATTTTCCCATCTAAATCCGTAACTAAAATGCCACTGGGTGACGTATCGAATATGACTTTATTCACAGAGACTTCATCTTTTAACTTAGCGTAAGATAGGTCAATTTCATCCGCCATCGCATTAAACGCCAGTGCTGTTTTAGACACCTCATCCTCACCATTAATGGGGATCCTATGGCAACGATTTCCCTCTGCTAATTGCCGGCTCGCATGCAGTAGTTTGTCTAGCTGCTTGGTTAAGCTTCGCCCCAAAAATCCGGCAACAATAGTTGAGAAAGCGACAAATGCAACGCCAATTAGAGTCACGTTACGCCTTAACTCGTCACCAACATTGGTGAGAGAATCAACGTTAATGCCGATTTGTACTGTGCCGTATTGCACGCCAGATTCCATGACTGGCGACTGATGGTCAAAACAACCGTCATCCACATGGTAGACATCACTATCACTAGAAAAGTCATGGTTGACACAACGCCCACCCATTTCAACCAACACTCGTCCAACTTGGTCTAAAATTCTGACATAATTAATGTCGGGATGATGAGAAAGTTCCTTGGCATAAGATTCTAATGTTGCAAAGTCATAGGAAAGAACAGAATCCTTAGATAACACAGCCAACAGCGATGTCATTGATTCAGCCCTTTTTAGAACTTCATTTCTGCTATTGTTTGAAAGCGCGTCATTGGTTAAATAAAACAGCCCTACAGTAAGTAAAACCTGTAGCAGTAATATACTGACGATAATTCTATTCTTATAGGTCATTAATTATTATTTCGTAGTTAGTCTTTTTCACTCATCAGGTTTCGAATATCATCCCAATCGCTATCTTTTGCCGATATAAAACCACTCTGGAACCCAAGATTCTCCAACGCTTTAATGCCGTCATCACTTTTATTCAACTCTAATAATGCGGATAAAATATTGCGTCGTGTATCGCTATCGACTCGTATGTGAGTCGCTATTGCATGGGGTGTATAACCCGGGCTCTTCCACACTATTTTTAACGTCTTTTTCACGTCGATTGGTAACGTATTGAATGTTCTCACCACGCCGCCACCCGCTTTAAAGAACCCCTTACTCACGGAAATATAAGATGAATCATGGGAACCTACATAGACGGGTGAGAACGAAATCCCACGCTGGGATAAACTTCCTCGCGTTAGCATGCTCGCCGCGAATGCTAATGGCGAAGGAAATGCCAGTTGCTGTCCTTGTAAATCACTGATGGAATCTATGTCGTCATCAATTCGAGCAACCATGATGCCATGGATTTTTTTGTTCGCTTGATGGGCCAAAGCAGTGTAGCCCTGCTCGGTGTTATAGGTAATAAAGTGATAGGGATTCATATACGCAATATCGTAGACGCCTTCGTTCAAACGCTGCTCGAACTCAGTAATCGTCTTCGCGGTACGAAGCTCAAAACGATATCCAGTTTGTGCCGAAACCAGTTCTAATAGAGGCTGCCACTGCTGAACTATCTTGCTTGCCGCATACTGCGGGACGACACCAACAATAAGCGATTTGGAAAAGCAAAGTGATGAAAATATCAAACAAAACAATACAATGAATAAGTTGTAGACGCGCATGCTATACCCTCTTTCCCATTCACTTAACTATAGATGAAAATTCTAATATCAACCGAAAGTTAATTCGGGATTTAAGGTTATGGCGATACTCATGTCCTTTGGCGATTTTCACCCTAATAATCCTAGGTTTTTGGTTCGATATGAATACGTTATGATGGATGCCGCATAATCAAACAATTTGGAGTTAGCATGGTTTCTGAGCACCAAAAAGAAGCGCGCCATAAAGCGAGACAGCAACAAGTAAAAGAGAAAGTCGATGCTAAAGTCGCGGCAGCTCAAGAGGAAAAAGGACTACTTTTGGTGATCACGGGCAACGGCAAAGGAAAGTCGACGTCTGGTTTCGGCACCATTGCTCGCGCCGTAGGTCATGGACAAAAATGTGCCGTTGCCCAGTTTATCAAAGGCACTTGGGATAACGGCGAACGCAACTTGCTGGAAAAGTTAGGCGTAGAGTTTCAAGTCATGGCCACAGGCTTTACTTGGGAGACTCAAAACAAAGCGGCAGATACAGAAGCAGCGCAGATCGTCTGGCAAGAGTGTAAACGTATGCTCAAAGATGAATCGATTAACGTCATTTTATTTGATGAGCTGACTTATATGGTGAGCTACGGCTACATCGAACTGGATGAAGTGGTCGAAGCGCTGGAAAATCGCCCGAAAATGCAATCTGTCGTGATTACGGGTCGTGGCGCCCACCGCACACTGATTGAAATGGCCGACACGGTATCGGAAGTGAAAAACGTCAAACATGCCTTTGAGTCCGGAGTGAAAGCATTGAAAGGCGTTGATTGGTAATGTTATTGGCTGAAAACAACAGACAGTCAACCTCTTGAGTCCCTGAGCAAATTAAGCAACATACTCTTATCGACAGAACATAATTATTGACTCAATTGTGTAAAAACTCTCAGTTGAGTCATTTATGACTCAACTATAAATATTCATATACAACAAGACAGATAGGCGATCACACTCTGTCTCTATTTATCAATGACCAACACGGTTACGCTAATCACTTATCGTTTCCATGATGTAATAAGGTCTCTTGATGATTCAGTTGTCTATTTCTAAAAAGATGCTGCTACCCATGCTGGTCATTCTCACCAGTGTCGTAGCTAGCTCCACCGTTTCCTATTTACAAAGTAGCAAGCAAGCTTTTCTAAATGCCCAGCTAAACAATGTTGTGCAGCCATCGATTGATAGTTTGCAAGATGCTTATCGGGACTTATACCAAGTGATGGTTGCGGCTAATGGTATCGCTCAAGCACAAACCCAAGCAGAAGTTAAATACCACCAAAATGAGTTCGCCGACAACGCATATCGGGCAGAACCAAGAATGGCTAAGCTTAAAACCCTATTTGAACACAATATATTACCCGCTCAACAGCTTTCAGAGCTTAATACCCTGTTAAGTGCAACACGTTCTTGGGTGAGTTTGTATGAGCCAATGATTGATCAACCCGAACTGGCCGCTCGTTACTATGAGAGCAATGCAGACGAGTTCAGTCGCCAGTTTAAGACTATTCGTAAGCAGCTAAAAATCATTAGTCACTCGATTGATGAGCAACAGGTGCGACTAAAGCAGCGAGTCGAAGAATCTATCGTAACGAATGAACGCGTGGTGATTGTCTCTATGATTGTCACGCTGCTAACCGTACTGATCACGATATGGACAACAATGAGGTTTATTGTTCACCCTATCAATCGCATCGAAGCTGCAATGGCAGACATTGCTCAGGGGGAAGGTGACTTATCACGGAGACTAGACGTAATAAGTCGTGATGAACTTGGTTCATTAGCCGAGTCATTCAATATATTTGTAGCTAAAATCCAACAGACTGTAACCCATGTAATGGGATCTTCTGCCAAGGTAAAGCACGCAGCGAATGGTTTAAAACAAGCGACAGCGAATACAACTGAGTTTAGCCAATCTCAGCATAGAGAAAGTGAGGTGGTCGCAACCGCGGTGAATGAAATGCAAGCAACAAGTCATAATGTTAGCCAACATGCGAATGAGGCAGCCCAGTTTAGCCATCAAGCCAGTAGTGAAACGGAAAACATCCACCTTACGATAGAGCAAGCACTTGATTCAATTAGCGAACTGTCTGAGCAAATTAGCCAAGCAAGTGAGGTGGTTAACTTACTGAATGTGGATGTGAGCCATATTGCTTCCGTGCTTGATGTCATTCGTGATATTGCGGATCAAACCAACTTACTGGCTTTAAATGCGGCAATTGAAGCGGCACGTGCAGGTGAGCAAGGTCGAGGCTTTGCTGTAGTGGCAGACGAAGTACGTTCATTGGCTGGGCGTACTCAACAAAGTACTGGTGAGATCCAAACCATGATAGAAAGGCTACAGTCAGGCGCGACAAGTGCTGTAGGTGCGATGCAGTCGAGCCAAACCAGTAGTCAAAAAACAATTGCTATCGCGAACTCGGCTTCCCAATCCTTAAACGTGATTCGAGATTCAATCGAGAAAATCAACCAAATGAATACTGAAATCGCTGCAGCTGCAACTCAGCAATCTGCAGTCAGTGAAGAAATCAATCAAAACATTCAGCAAATCGCGTCCAATAACAGAGAAATGGTTCAGATGCTCAATCATGCAGATGAGCTTTGCGGACAACTGGGCGCCGAAAGTGATGAACTCAACAGGCAGGTTGACGAGTTTAAAGTGTAAACATAAAAAAAGGTCACAGTGGTGACCTTTTTCTCATGCACATCAAGACAAATGGAAGTGTCAGATCTAATCTGAACTGACACTTATGAAATAACCTTGATACGGGTACACGTTAGTTGAACAGCCCCTTGATCAAACTGTTCACCGCGTCTTTGGTCTTCTCATCTTTGATTTTGTCGGTGAGCTTTTCAACGCCGCGGTCAATTTCTTTCTCCGCTTTCTGCTTTAAGACATCATCAAATACCAACTTATATTTCGGCTCAGACCACTTGCCCGAAATATTAATTGGGATGGTAATGTCTCTAAGCTCGTCAATGTCTTTACCGCCTTGACCTTCCAATGAACCAACAATCGACGTGCTGACGGTAAAATCAACCGTTTGCTTGATGTAGTTGGCTTCCCCGTTACCGCGAATACGAAGAAGTGGCGAGTGCATGGTCAAATCATTGGTCGAAACATTACCCTTATTCAGCTTCAAGGTTGATTTCATGGCACTGAAGTCGGTTTTTTGCACGCCTTCCTTATCATCGAACTTTTCGCCTTTGATTTTGGCGTAGTTCTCACGAATCAATTGAGCGACGTTGATACCATTGACCGCGCCATCGGCAAAGTCGATGACCATCGTCCCAACTAGGTTACTTTGAATCCCTGTTGGTGTAAGACTTTCACCCTTGAGATCTACAGTAATATTGCCCGTACCTTCAAGCATGTCATTGTCAGCCACGTCTTTAAGTAGCGGCTGAACTTTAACGCCCTTGATCCGTTTTTCCACGGTGTACGTCGCAGGGCTCTTACGGGCATCTAGCTTCGCTTTTGCAGTAATCGAGCCTTGATAAAGATTGGAGCTGAATGAGGTTAGCTCCGCGATACCACGGTTAACCGAGAAGCTCGCTTTAACATTTTGTAGATGAGCATTGTTTGCCTTGAATTTATCAATCGTCATGTCACCTTTTACATCTAAGGTCTTCAATGCAGATAAATCCGGCTCAGCCTCTTCTGCTCGCGTTGCTGGCTTTGAATCACCAGAACCAGAGCTTGGTGCTTGCTCCTTATCTTGTGGAGCTTGGCCCAAACCAAGAAATTCATCCAAATCGATATTTGGACTGTGCAACGCGAAACGAACTTTAGGAATATCTGCTAACGTCACGTCCGCTTTACCATCAAACGCCAAGGCATTCGCCGTCAGCGATTCGAGCACAAAACTTAAGTGACTTTTATTGAGATCAAAGGTTAAGTCTGAAGCCATGGCGACTTTCATTGGTGATTGCGGCAGCGCATCCCCTTCGAAGCTGGCATCCAAACTCATTTTATCGAGCACGACTTTGCTGATCGCTTCATCGACCGTTAATGTGGCTGCACCAGTCATATCAATGCTGAGATCCGCCGCTTTGCCTTTAACTTCGTAACTCAACGAGTTAGCAGCATCAAATTCAAAGGTGTCTAGTGACAGTTTGATCGTGTCCATTTTCGTCGTGGCGTCACTAAAGCTGCTCTCTAACTTGATATTGCGCAGTGCGTATTTGGCAAAGCCCTTTGCAAGCTGGAATTCAGCATGGCCACTTGCGGCAAACTTTTGCTGATTCGTCTCACCTTTCGCGCCAAAGTCGGCTTTTACCCATTCATCAAACGCGAACTCAGATAAGCTGAGATTAACATCGTAAAGCTTGGTAAAACTTCCCGCCTGTAGGTCTTGAATTTCAACGCCAGCATTAGAGATGGTGACACCCGCTAATTGAATTGACCAATCAGACGTTGCTGACGCCGTTTCCGCTGCGCTTGGCTCTGTCGTTGAAGGGACGTCTTGCGCAGATGATTCTGCCGTTTGTGCTTGAGTCGACTGAGCCTTCGTCAACGCATCAATGTTTTTGCGACCATCTTTGAGTGTTTCTATCGATACCTGCGCACCATCCAGAACAACATTGCCAATTTCGAGTTGCTTGTTGAATAGCGGCGTAACTGAAACATCAATAACCACGCTATCAACTTTAAACATGTTGAGTTTGCTAAAGCCTTGTGGGTTTCTTAGCTCTGTTTGACCTAACTCTAGACCAATCGATGGGAAAAATTGCCAGCTAATGTCCCCGTCAATGACCAACTCTAAACCAGTTTGAGCCTTTGCCTGCTCAATAATCATCGGTTTAAATTGATTTGGGTTCACCAATAAGACGAGAGCGAGAATCGCCCCCAAGATAGCAATGATGGGGATGGCAACAAAAAGGAACAGTTTCTTCATTCGCATTATCCTTGCTGTGTGAATTGATCCTGCTGTTCAGGACACAATCCCAAGTATAAATGATCACTTCGTCGTTCTAAGGAACATAAAAAGAAAGTGGCACCTAAAGTGCCACTTATCTCATAAAAAATAAAGTCTTCGTGATTGCTTAAGCACGCAGTAGTTTGGCGATGTGCGCTTTCAATACGTCGATCGCGATGCGGTTCTTACCGCCACGTGGAACAATAATGTCTGCATATTGTTTTGATGGTTCAATGAACTGCATAAACATTGGACGTACTGTTTCTTGATACTGCTTAAGCACAGAGTCCATTGTACGACCACGCTCTTCAACATCGCGCTTAACACGGCGAAGCAAGCAAATGTCTAGTGGTGTGTCCATAAATACGGTTGCGTGCATTAAGTCACGTAGACGAGGGTCAGTTAACAGAAGAATACCTTCAAGAATGATCACCTTCTTTGGTGTCATGGTTGTCGTATTGTCAGTACGAGTGTGCTCAGTGTAGCTGTACTCAGGAACTTCAACCGCTTCACCTTTTACCAAGCTCTCTAGATGTTCGCAAAGCAAGTCATGATCGAGTGCGCTCGGGTGGTCGTAGTTCGTTTTAACACGCTCTTCCATGCTCAATTTGCTTTGATCGTTGTAGTAGCAATCTTCCGTAATCACACCAATTTGATGATCGCCCACTTTTGCACGCAGTTCGTTGTAAATAGTGCTAGCGATTAAACTTTTTCCAGAAGCAGACGCGCCAGCAATACCGACGATGACGCATTGATTATTATCAGACATTATTCTTGCACCCGATGAATGTTGATTGGTGTCATAAGCTAATACTAGCAGTGCTCGCTACTGTGAGCGCTGTGTACTAGGACAATTTTAGGTAAACCGCCTGATTATAGGGAGTTCGGTCTGCAGTTACTAGTTGTGATTCGGCTCAATTTAGGAATTGGAATAAAAACGCCTAACGCAAACGATTACAAAGAATAAGAACAAAAAAGAGCGCTCAAAAAGCGCTCTTTTCTACGGCATTCACCCTTATTCAACCATGGTAAATTGAATGGATTCAGGCTTGGGCGTGCCATGCCAAAACATTCGAGAACACACGGACTCGGCCAAGGTTAAGTAACAGATTGCATGTTCCGAGTCTGGTCTTGCGACCACAGTTGGTTTGCCGTTGTCGATATCTTCACGCACATGAATATGCAACGGGACTTGAGCGAGCAGATCGAGGCCGTACTCATTTGACATCTTTTCTGCACCGCCCGCACCAAAGATGTGCTCTTTCTCACCACAGTGGCTGCAGATGTGGTAACTCATGTTCTCGACCAAGCCAATCACTGGAACGTCAACTTTATTGAACATGGCTGCGCCTTTGCGCGCATCTGCCAATGCTAAATCTTGCGGAGTCGTCACAATCACCGCCCCTGTGACAGGGACCTGCTGCGCAAGTGTTAATTGAATATCACCAGTGCCTGGTGGCATGTCTATGACAAGGTAATCTAAATCAGGCCATTCGGTTTCATTAAGCAATTGAGCCAAGGCTTTTGCTGCCATCGGGCCACGCCAAATAGCCGCTTCATCTTTGGAAACAAGGTAACCAATCGAATGAGTGTAGATACCGTGGCACGCTATCGGCTGCATCCATTTATTGTCTCTAACTTCAGGGGTCGCGTTCATCTGCCCTAGCATCATCGGCACTGACGGTCCGTAAATATCGGCATCGAGCAAGCCAACCTTGGCGCCAGAGCGCGCGATGGCCAACGCAAGGTTCACGGACGTCGTTGATTTCCCTACGCCTCCCTTTGCCGAAGTCACCGCGATAATGTTTTTTACCCCTTTAACTTCTGCGGCAACATTGGTTTGCAACGCTTTTGGTGAAACCTCAATGTCGCAATGAAAAGCAGCAACTTCCCCCTTTGCCTGTTGGGATGAGATCCACTCAGCCAGATCTTTATCTAACTGGTTGGCAGCAAAAGGCAGTTGAATCTTAAAGCCATGGCTCGCTACCGAGACAATATTGGGTGTTGATGCCCATTCAGGCGCTAGGCTTGAATGCTCAAATTGGTTTAACCAATCACAGAAATCTTGCTTTGAAGTGAACTGACGCATAGGTCCTCCTTATGCATCCAATCGTAACACTCCACCAGCCGATACTGAACCCTGAAAAAACTAAGGTATTCCGGTCTTTGATGCCTTGGAGTCACTGGTGGGATAAGGTAGTATTACTCTCTATTTTTTATACATCATTAGAAGCGATTATTAAGTATGGCAAACGATCCAAGAAAACTGCTGGTAACTTGTGCCCTTCCGTACGCTAATGGTTCGATTCACCTAGGTCATATGCTTGAGCACATTCAAGCTGACATTTGGGTTCGCTACCAACGCCTACGTGGCAACACTGTAAACTTCATCTGTGCTGACGATGCTCACGGCACACCAATCATGCTAAAAGCACAACAGATGGGAATTACACCAGAAGAGATGATCGCTGCAGTAAGTGAAGAACACCAAAAAGACTTCGCTGGCTTCGATATTAGCTTCGACAACTACCACAGCACGCACTCAGAAGAGAACCGTGAGCTAGCTTCTCACATCTATCTAGAGCTTAAGAAAAATGGCTTCATCTCAAGCCGTACGATTTCTCAGCTATTTGACCCTGAAAAAGAGATGTTCCTACCGGATCGTTTCGTAAAAGGTACCTGTCCTAAGTGTAAGTCTGAAGACCAATACGGCGACAACTGTGATAACTGTGGTGAGACATACAGCCCGACTGAACTGATTGATCCGAAATCAGCAGTTTCTGGCGCGACGCCAGTAATGAAAGATTCTGAGCACTTCTTCTTCGACCTGCCTCAGTTTGAAAGCATGCTACAAGAGTGGACACGTTCTGGTTCACTGCAAGCAGAAACAGCAAACAAGATGCAAGAGTGGTTTGAGTCTGGTTTGCAACAGTGGGATATCTCTCGTGACGCGCCTTACTTCGGTTTCGAGATCCCAGGTGAAAAAGACAAGTTCTTCTACGTGTGGCTAGATGCCCCTATCGGCTACATGGGTTCATTCAAAAACCTATGTGACAAGCGTGATGACCTAGATTTCGATGAGTACTGGAAAAAAGACAGCACAACTGAGCTTTACCACTTTATCGGTAAAGACATTGTTTACTTCCACTCTCTATTCTGGCCTGCAATGCTAGAAGGTAGCGGTTTCCGTAAGCCTGATAACGTATTCGTACACGGCTACGTAACGGTGAACGGCGCGAAGATGTCTAAATCAAAAGGCACCTTCATCAAAGCGGCTACTTACCTAGATCACCTAGACCCAGAGTGTCTGCGTTACTACTACGCTGCTAAGCTAAACAGCCGTATCGATGACCTAGACCTTAACCTTGAAGACTTCACTCAGCGCGTAAACGCTGACGTAGTAAACAAGATTGTTAACCTAGCATCACGTAACGCTGGCTTCATCACTAAACGCTTTGAAGGCAAGCTATCAGCTAACTTCGCAGAGCCAGAGTTGTACAAAGAGTTCGCAGACGCGGCTGACCGCATCGCAGAGCTTTACGAGACTCGTGAGTTTGGTCGTGCAATCCGTGAAATCACTGCCCTAGCAGACAAAGCAAACCAATACGTTGATGAGAAAGCACCGTGGGTTGTGGCGAAAGAAGAAGGTAAAGACCAAGAGCTGCAAGACATCTGTTCTGTTGGTATCAACCTATTCCGCGTGCTGATGACTTATCTAAAACCAGTGATGCCAGAATTGGCTGCACGTACTGAAGCGTTCCTAAACGAAGAGCTCACTTGGGAAGGCATCGCGGCTCCACTGACTGGTCATGAGATCACTAAGTTCAAAGCCCTATTCAACCGCATCGATCCTAAGAAGGTTGAAGCAATGGTTGAAGCTTCTAAAGAAGACGCAGCAGCAGAGGTTGCAGCAAAAGAAGCGGCAGAAGCAGCAAAGAACAAAGCGAGCCAAACGGAGCTGGACAAAGATCCTATCGCAGAAGAGATTGAGTTTGATGCTTTCGCTGCCGTTGATATGCGTATCGCGCGCATCATCTCGTGTGAAGAAGTGCCAAAAGCAAACAAGCTGCTTAAGTTCCAATTGGACATCGGCGGTGAAACTCGTCAGGTGTTCTCTGGCATCAAGTCAGCGTACAAACCTGAAGAGCTAGAAGGCAAGCTAACCGTAATGGTAGCGAACCTAAAACCTCGTAAGATGAAATTTGGTATGTCTGAAGGCATGATCCTAGCCGCTGGCCCAGGTGGCAGCGACCTATGGATTCTTGAGCCGCACGAAGGCGCACAACCAGGCATGCGTGTGATGTAATCACAAACCAACCAATTGAAAGCCCTGCTCTTTGAGTGGGGCTTTTTTTACTCCCTACAACGGTGCTCTCTGCACCATCACAGTTCAATCACCCTCTCAAATAAAAACATAAACCACTGAATAATAACAAGTAAATTTATGGCACCAAATCTGCTCTACCACTTGATAGGTAAACCATTACAAGGAGTTGGTTATGCTTGTTGTCTATTCACTGATTGTTTCATTGGCCGTTTTAGCGGCACTTTTCCACTTTTCTCGTCAGCGCCACAGCGGTCTAGAACGTAAGTTCGACACACTAGTTTTACTTAGACAGCTGATGCAGCTGTGCCGACAGCATAGATCTTTGACTCATCAAGCCCTTTCGAACCAACAAACACAAGCCGTGAAGGCGCAATTGGATGGTGTTTGCGACGCTATGCTCGATTATTCCAACCAATTGATTGCCATTGCACCGTTTGAAAACAAGCCCATGTATCGCATTCTCCAACTGAAGCTAAAGTCGCTGTATAAAGATTGGGATCAACGAAGCGTTGCTCGGAACCAAGTGATTCATGGCAAAACCATTCGCCATTGCATGTTTTTAATGGACGAGATAGCCATCGCTTGGTTGATTGAGTCCGGACGCGAAGACGTCAGCGATGAGTACCATATGAATTGGCAGCAAGTACTTGATAGCATGGAAGTGCTCACTCAGCTAAGAATCTCGATTCAAGACAGGAGCTACCCAGAAGGAGAACTGCGCGTGAAATACTACTGCGACAAAACCAAGCGCAAGCTCAACCAGCTCTCCTTGGTGAGTCCGCTATCGGTTGCGTCTCCGACAAGCTCCAAAGCCATGCATATTCTCACTGAAATCCACGCCAGTGACACAATTACCGCAAGCAATGATGACCTGTACCAATTAACGACGGATATCTCATTAATCATCTCGCAGGTATATGACCAAATGCTATCGGAGATGACTGAAAGCCTCTATCAGCCACTGCCTAAGATAACGCTCGCTTAATCTCTGCGACTTTAGGGCTCAGGCTTATCTCTGCTTGAGCCCAATTTCTCACTATCCACCATGCCGCAACTTTGCTAAAGTCCTCCCCGACAAAACCTGGTCAACTCGACCTCATAGACCTAAGAGCACCCACTGTGACTAACAACGAAATCCTGCGCCGTATCCAACATTCATTGAATCTCAAACCTGCACAAATCGTAAAAGCGTTTGAGCAAGTGGATTCACCTATCACACCAAACCAAGTCAATGACTGGTTAAAAGCTGACTCTGATAAGTCGGCAACGAAAATGAAAGATAAAGAACTGGCGCTATTTCTAAACGGATTTATCAACCTAAAGCGTGGGAAAAAAGAAGGCGAACAACCTAAGCCTGAACAAAAGCTAACCAACAACATGATTTTTATGAAGTTGCGTATCGCGCTTAACATGAAAGCGGAAGATGTACTAGACGTACTGGAGCTAATGGGCGTGAGCTTAAGCAAATATGAGGTTGGTGCTTACTTCCGCAAACCGAACAATAAGAATTACAAAGCGTGTGACGATCAACTGCTGTGCGATTTCTTACACGGCGTGCAGTTTACCAACCGCCCAGATTCAGAAGAGTTTGTTGCGTAACTGACCGCTGAATTGGAAGACTAAAAAACCTCAATCTGGCTGACCATGATTGAGGTTTTTTCTATTGGGTCGCGTTAACTAGCGCAAGCCTTAAAGCATTTTACGAGCCGCTTCTATAACCACTTTGATTGAGCGTGCTTCAGTCTCTTTTAGCGTTGAGTGATCTGGGATCTCTTTCTGCGTACGGTTGATAATAACGCCCGCGACACAGCCTGCTTTCAGACCAGAGCTTGCACACATAGTAAGCAGCGTTGCTGACTCCATTTCAAAGTTCAGTACGCCCATGTCTTGCCATTCTTGCATCGAACCTTGGAAACGCTTAACAACGCGGCCAGAGAAAGTATCGTAACGCTCTTGACCTGGGTAGAAGGTATCGCTTGAAGCAGTAACACCCATGTGCACTGTTGCGCCAGACTCTTCAACCGCGGCTTTCATCGCTGTAGCAACTTCAAAGTCTGCTACTGCTGGGAATTCCATTGGAGCAAAGTGTAAGCTCGCACCATCTAAACGAACAGAACCCGTCGATACGATCATATCACCCACGTTTACGTGAGGCTGAATCGCGCCAGTTGTACCAACACGTAGGAAAGTACGAACACCAAGTTGCGCTAGCTCTTCAACTGCGATAGATGTAGAAGGACCACCGATACCGGTTGAACAAACGACAACTGGCTTGCCTTCAAGCTCAGCTCGGTAAAGCGTGTATTCACGGTGACTTGCTAGAAAAACAGGGTTCTCCATTTCTTCAGCAATTTTTTGAACACGCGCAGGATCACCAGGAATAATCGCTAATGTTGCACCAGCAAGATCTTCTTGGGTAACACCTAGGTGGAATACAGCTTGAGACATAGGGGGCTCCTTATTGAGGTGAAATCCGTTCTTTCTTCGAACACCGGTTTCACTCTATAAATTCATCGGGTACAGGAATACTCTAACCAACTCCTCAAAAATAAAGAGTGACACAACTCACAACTATATGAGTAACAAATTATGACATTGCAAGCAAAACCGGTTTGCATCACATTTTTCAGCAAATTGGCGACGTGAGTTGCATAAAAAATAACCCTCTCATCAAATGGGAGGGTTATTGTGCAGATGAATGAAACGTGGATGACTATGCGTCTTGGCTCGATTTAAATTTAAGCAACCTTAACGCATTGAGTGTCACGATCGCCGTCGCGCCACTATCTGCCAACACCGCCACCCAAAGTCCCGTAATACCAAGCAAACTGGTGACAAGAAACACACCTTTAAGACCCAAGGCTAACGCAACGTTTTGTCGAATATTGTTAAGTGTTGCACGAGAGAGTTCAATCATCCCTGCCAACTCCAATAAACGGTTATGAGTGATCGCAGCGTCTGCTGTTTCCAATGCCACATCGGTGCCTCCGCCCATCGCAATACCAATACTGGCGGCTTTCATTGCGGGCGCATCATTGATGCCATCCCCCACCATCGCCACGTTGGCATTGGCCGAGAGCTGCTCAACATAAGTCACTTTATCTTGCGGCAGCAGGCTTGCTTTGTAGTCAATATCGATCATTGAACTGATCGCTGAGGCACTTCTAGGGTTATCGCCTGTCAACATGACGGCGTTAATACCTAACGCCTTGAGTGCTTTGACCGCCTGAGCTGAATCATCACGCAGCGTATCTTGCCAAGCGATTAGCCCAATCACTTGGTTCTCTCCAGCAGTCGCAACAACCACAGTCTTACCTTGCGCTTCCAATTGACCAATCAGGTTGTCAATATCAGGATCGAGTGTCATCGTCAGCTTACTTGGCGCAATCACTTGGTAAAGAATCCCCTCGATATAACCTTGAACGCCACTTCCTACCAGCGCTTGCTTACTTTGTGCTTCGACAATATCAATTCCGAGAGAATCCGCTTTGCGTACCACGGACTTCGCAAGAGGATGGCTTGACCCAACTTCAATCGCCGCCACTTTTCCGAGAAGTTGTTGTTCGCTCCAGCCGTTTAGAGGCAATATGTCCGTCACCTCTGGTTGCCCCTTGGTCAAGGTTCCAGTCTTATCAAACGCTACCGTTTCTATTTTGCCCAACTGCTCAAGTGCTGCGCCACCTTTGATCAGCGCCCCTCGACGAGCCGCCGCCGCGAGACCAGATGTAATGGCTGCAGGCGTCGATATCACCAAGGCACAAGGACATGCAATCAGAAGCAGCGCCAGCCCGCGATACACCCATGTTTCCCAAGGCTGAGCAAACAACAAAGGTGGCGTAATAATGACAAGTAGCGCCACCACCATCATTAATGGTGTATACCAGCGGCTAAATTTATCAAGAAAGCGCTCTAGTGGTGCTTTGCGAGATTCGGCTTCTTCAATAAGGTGCAGAATTCGATCGATTGCGTTTTCACCCTGCTTCGAGGTGATAGCAAAACGTACCACCCGATCAACCACCACCGCGCCAGCCATGACTGACTGACCTTCAAAACGCTCAACGGGTAGTGATTCTCCGGTAAGTGCGCTCTCATCAAAGCTCGCCACTTCACCCAATAACTGACCGTCAGCGGGCAAACGTGCACCGGGCGAAACCTCGATAATATCACCGGGTTGCAGTTCACTGGCCGAGACTTCCACTCGTTGGCCGTCAATAATCTGAGTTGCGTTTTCCGGCACCAATTCCATCAAAGACTGAACGCCGCTTCGTGCCCTAGACGCAGCAAACGCTTCTAAACGTTCACCAATTAAAAACAGCAGCAAAACCATGGCAGCTTCAACTGTCTCACCAAGATACAATGCGCCAAGAGCGGCAACACTCATGAGCGTTTCTATCGCGAAAGGCGTACCAGATTTCGCCAATGACACGGCTTTTTTAGCAATAGGATAGAGACCCGCCAAGCAGGTAAGCACGAATAACCACTCACTTACTTGAGGCAAAGTAGGCTTGATAAGCGCAGCAACCAACATCGCGATGGCGATACTTAGGATTTGACCATTGCCATCGATAAGTTTGGCTAACCCCTGCTTTTTCGCTGCTTTGGGCTTGGTTGGGCTCGAGAATGAAAAGCCCGCGTCTTGGATGGCGTTCTCCACGTGTTGGGCAACGTTTTGGTGATTGGTTTTCACCACCAGTTTCTCGGTGGCAAATAACACTTTTGCTTCGACAATGCCTTCAATCTTACTAACTGCAGTTTCGATTTTTCGCGCACAAGATGGACAATCCATCCCATTCACTTTCCAGCTGTGAGTATAGGTAGCCTCTGTTGAAGCACCGGACTCACTTTCTTCATCAGACGGATCACCACCGCTACTGCAAGTATTGGAGCCACAACAGTCTAATTCGGTTTGTGGCACTCCTGCCATCTGTATACTGACAATTTTCGGGCTAGAACAAGAACCCACTTGTGAAGGATTGACCGCAATTTTGCTAGAGCGGCAGGCGTTATGTTTGGTGCACATAATTGTATCTCCCTTTTCTATATACCTTCATCTTAAACCTTAGAGTCGACTCCAAGGTCAAATACTTTTTACGAATTGGAGAGAACGAAAAAAGGCGCACTAGGCGCCTTTCATATCACTAGGCACGCCTCGCTATACAGGGTGCTTAAAACAGTCATCAATGTTTTTGCCAATCGCTCGGAGCACATCTCGACGAGTAATAATGCCGACAAGCTTCCCATTATCGATTACTGGATAGACCTTAGGCTTACCAACAGTCATCATTTCGGCTAATTCAATGATGGATGTATCAGACGTCACCGACAGCACTTCCGAATGCATACAGTCAGATACAATGTGAGTATCTTGACAGTAGTAAGACACCTTAATCAGTTTATCGAGTAGGTCTTGTCCTGATAAAAAGCCGATAACTTCTTTTTTATCATTAATCACCGGACCACCTAGATAACGAGAGTCGAGTACCTTTTCCAAAGCGGCACTCAATGACATATCAGGGGAAAACGTCACTGCTTGCAGTGTCATGTAGTCTTTTACTTTTAATGATTCCATTTATGTCTCCTTAACGTGCAAGCTACGCTGCTGATACTGTAATTGTTGTCTAATTTCTTGATTTTACTAAATGGAAATCACCAATTTTTACAATTGCTATTACCTATCAACTTTTTAGTGACTCATTTTTCTTCTCGATTTCTCGTTGTGTAAACCAACTGCTGACAAGGGAAACAGCAAAAGGAACGCAGTAAGTTAGAATCACTTTAAACCAGTCTATACTTAGCCCCGCGACCAGTGCGTCCCCTTGATTGATAAGGTTAAGCAGAGTCCCTACCACCACGGCAATAATTATTGACCTTTTCATCATTTGAATTCGCATAAATACACCCTCCGTATGATCACGATGTACTCTAAACTGTCTAAACTATAGGTAGGATTGATAAAACGAGTAAGGGCGGGCTGAGTGAATTCTACTTTTTCAGAGGCGATTGCCACGAATCCAAGCATGATCAACTCGGTGTTTGAGTCGTTGCCCGAACCTACTTTTCTGATCAATAAATCGGGGATTTATGTCGAAGCGTGGGGGGGCAGAGATACAAAACGCCATCACAATCCAGACGCACTGGTAGGTCTTACGCAATACCAAGTACTTCCGGCAGACAAAGCTGTATGGTTTAGCCAGGTTATCGTGGACGTCATTGAAAGCCAAAAACCCTCAGAGCTTGAATATTCGCTCGATCCCAAAGATTTGTCTTGTTTCGACGGTGTAGAAGGGCCGACCGATGTTCAGCACTTTAGTGCGCTCGTGATCCCGCTACCCAATACCGAGCTGGTGCTTTGGACAGTAAGAAACATCACGGAGTACAAGCGCGCACTCGATACATTGGCTCGCCAACAGCTTGAACTTGAAAAGCTCACCTACATGGATCATTTGACCCAACTGTACAATCGATACGCACTCGATGTGCTGTTGCCTGATGCCATTGAATTAACTCACCTACGCCAGACACATTCCGCCATTCTGATGATTGATATAGATTGCTTTAAGCAGTACAACGACCACTATGGTCACATACAAGGCGATCGCGCGTTAATCGCCATCGGCCAAGCGATTCAAGGTTGGGCAGGTTCCAATGACCTCTGTTTTCGCTACGGAGGGGATGAATTTCTTGTCTATCTATCTGGACTCAGCCAAGACGACTCCCTCATGCGGGCTAAAATGCTCAGGCAGTCAATTTTGGATTTGAACATTCCCCACAAGGCATCAACTGTCGCAAATCACCTGACCATCACAATTGGCATCAAGTTCAATGAGGCAACCGACACCCATACCACCGCAGAAAAGATTGTAGCATTGGCCGATAAAGCGCTGTTTCATGCAAAAAATCAGCAGCGCGGCACCATCCACCAGCTTACGTGAAATCAAAAAAGCCCTCCACGAAGGGAGGGCTCATCAAAGGCATCGTCAATTTATTTTTCTGTCCAACGCTCGGCAGCTTTGGCATCTGAATCGCGAGACTCGACCCAGCGTGTCGCGTCGGTTGTCCGCTCTTTCTTCCAAAACGGAGCCTTGGTCTTCAGATAATCCATAACAAACTCACACGCTTCGAAAGCGGCGCCACGATGGGCACTAGACACACCAACAAATACAATTTGATCGCCGATATCCAAATCCCCAACGCGATGAATCACACGCATGTTCAAGATTGGCCAGCGCTGCTCTGCTTGATCACAAATATCACCCAGCGCCTTTTCGGTCATTCCTGGGTAGTGCTCTAACGATAAGCCAGTGACATTATCACCCAAATTCATATCGCGAACTTTACCCGTAAAAGTGACAACTGCACCAGCTGAAGTGCCTTGCGCAAGGGCGTCATATTCGGCGCCGACAGAAAAATCTGCCGTTTGAACAGAAATACGCTTATCCATGTTAGCCACCCGTGACTGGAGGGAAAAAGGCGACTTCGTCTCCTTCGGTTAACGAGTGATCAAGCGGCACAATAGATTGGTTTACCGCAGCAAGCAGCTTGCCAGGCTCAAGAGCAAGATCCCACTTGCCTTCTTGTGTCGCAAGATGAGCACGCAGCGCTTCTACTGTCTCAAACTGGCACTCCACTTCGAGTTCATCCACGCCTACGAGTTCACGAGTCTGTGCGAAGAAAAGTACTTTAATCATGCATCCACCTTAAAGTGTCCTGACTTTCCACCTGTTTTTTCGAGCAAACGAACCTGACCGATCACCATGTCTTTTTGTACCGCTTTACACATGTCGTAAATAGTCAGCGCCGCAACCGAAGCCGCAGTGAGCGCTTCCATCTCAACACCCGTCTTGCCAGCAAGCTTACACACAGATTCAATTCGAACCATGTTTTCAGCTTCAATCGCCTCAAGCTGTACTTCAACTTTAGAAAGCAGCAATGGGTGGCAAAGCGGAATCAGATCCCATGTTTTCTTCGCCGCCTGAATACCGGCAATTCTAGCCGTCGCGAACACGTCCCCTTTATGGTGAGAGCCAGAAACAATCAACTGCAATGTCTCAGGAGCCATGTGGACAAAGGCTTCAGCGCGCGCTTCACGAACGGTTTCTGCTTTCGCTGACACGTCGACCATATTAGCTTCGCCCGACGCATTGATGTGCGTAAATTCGCTCATACTGTCCCTCACTTATACCGATAGGTGAGGCATAAAGTTACATGGACGATGGCTTGCATCCAGCTGCTGCTTGATGATCTTCGTCCAGCCCGTGCGACAAGCGCCCGTTGACCCTGGCATAGCAAAAATCACCGTATGGTTAGCAAATCCAGCAATCGCGCGTGACTGAATCGTCGAGGTGCCGATCTCTTCGTATGACACCATACGGAACAACTCACCAAACCCTTCCACTTCTTTGTCGAACAGTGGTTTTAGCGCTTCTGGCGTGCTATCACGCGAGGTAAAGCCTGTACCACCCGTAATCATAATGGCTTGAACATTTTCATCAGCGATCCATTGAGAAACAATCGCGCGGATTTTGTACATATCATCGATGACGATCTGCTTGTCCACAACGTTGTGACCTGCTTCTTTCGCGTGTTCAACAAGATAGCCGCCCGAGGTATCATTTTCTTCGGTACGTGTGTCAGATACCGTCAATACGGCAATGTTTGCTGGTTGAAATTTGCTCTCTGCGTGACCCATTGTTCACCTACCTGTAGTCAATTTGTTCTGATTTGGCCAAGTACAACGCTTAACCAAGATAAAGATAATAACGTGTTGTCAGTGATTAGCCGCCGATAGACGCAAGATGTGGCGTCATACCGGAGTTTCCATCGTGCAGGAAGTGACTGACGGATTTTGTTTGTAACTGTTCTTGGATGCGTTGAATCAACGCATCTTCTTGTGAGTCTTGCTGAAGAAGGTCGCGTAACTCAACGCCATGATCGCCAAACAAGCATAAATGCAGCTTACCTTTAGCGGAGACACGAAGTCGGTTGCAACTCTCACAAAAGTCTTTTTCGTAAGGCATGATCAAGCCAATCTCACCTTGATAATCTGGGTGGACAAACACTTGAGCGGGACCATCATTGTTCGCACGAACCTTCAGAAGCCAACCGTTCGCAATCAGTTGATTACGAATCGCTACGCCAGAAACGTGGTGCTTGTGGAACAGTTCATCCATCTCCCCGGTCTGCATCAATTCAATAAAACGCAGTTGAATTGGACGATGTTTGATCCAGTTGAGAAAGGCGGGCAGCTCATTGGCGTTGAGATCTTTCATCAACACGACATTGACTTTGACTTGTTCGTACCCGACTTCAAACGCGCGATCAATCCCCGACATCACCTCAGAGAATTTATTCTCACCAGTAATTTGATAGAACATGCGAGGATCTAAGCTGTCAACGCTGACATTAATGTGCGTCAGCCCAGCTTGCTTCCAGTCAGCGACCTGCTTTTCCATCCGATAGCCGTTCGTCGTCGTCGCGACTTTGGTGATACCGGGTGTTTCAGACACCGTATGGATAATATCGTTGAAGTCTTTACGTAGGCTTGGCTCACCACCAGTGATGCGGACTTTAGACGTACCACAATCGGCAAACGCGCGAACGACGCGCTTAATTTCAGGTACGGATAAAAAAGACGAGTTTTTCTGCCCCGATGGTTTATAGCCATCAGGCAAGCAATATGTGCATTTAAAGTTACAAACGTCAGTAACGGAAAGACGCAAGTAATAAAACTTGCGATGAAATTTATCTTCGAATTGTTGCGCCACGGAACACCTTTCCAAACACGGGAGGCAACGTCATTTCCAACCTTGCCCTTGTGACAACTTGTCACTGGCTCTACACGCTTATTTATTTACAAACTTAGCCCGCAGAGCTCGGAGTTATGGCAACTGGTTCGCGTAATATGTACACCACCAGCAGCTGTCGAGTAAAATACTTAATATTCGTGCGTGTTTCTACCCTAGAGGTCAAAAAAACATGCACGTAACTCAAAATACCTCGTTTTGAGTATCTCCTATTAATACAATATTCTAAATTGTAGTTGGTTATAAAAAAATAAGACGAAAATAATGACTTTGTATTCAAGCAAAAAAGTGGTGGCGATCGGCGGTGGGCATGGCCTTGGTCGTATTCTTGCGGCTTTAAAAGACTTCGGCGAGAACGCAACGGGAATAGTTGCAACCACAGACAACGGCGGCTCTACTGGCCGAATCCGCAGCTGCCAAGGCGGCATAGCATGGGGCGATACGCGTAACTGCATTAATCAGTTGATTACCGATCCTTCCATCAGTTCAATGATGTTTGAATACCGTTTCAAAGGCTCGGGTGAACTTGATGGCCATAATTTGGGTAACCTCATGCTCACCGCATTAGACAACTTATCAGTACGTCCTCTCGATGCCACAAACCTAATCCGCAACATGCTCAAAGTGGATGTCAATATCATTCCGATGTCTGAACATCCTTCAGATTTAAAAGCGCTATCGACTGAAGGACACTGGGTGACTGGCGAAACCAGTGTTGATGAGATGCCTGAGAAATTGGTTAGGCTTGATTTGGAGCCAGAAGTCCCTGCGACAAAAGAAGGCGTGATCGCCATTGAGCAAGCGGATGCCATTATTCTCGGTCCGGGCAGTTTTTTGACCAGTATTATGCCGCCATTGCTCCTGTCAGAAGTTGGTCGCGCGATCGCCAACAACAAGAAAGCTCAGCTTATATTCGTTGAGAACTTATCGCCTGAATTCGGGCCCGCCGGTAAAATGAGTTTGCGTGAAAAACTGGAATGGTGCGAGCGAGCCTGCCAAGGCCGACAGATAGACGTGGTGCTAGGCGAAGAAGCGCACCCTGAACTAGAAGAGTGGAACTGTGTGACCACACCGCTCGCTTCACCCAATCGGGACTGGCGTCATGACCGAGACAAATTGCATGACGCCATTGATGCCTTACTGAGAAACTAAACGCTGATAGTGCGATTCGGTTTCACTCAGTAGATCAATCATTTTGTCTCGGCTGCTGTTTGGGTCAAACGATTGACCGGCTTTTGCCATAGAATCTAACTCTATGGCATAAGCACACAGCACCTCAGCCCCAAAGCTCGCAGCACTACTTTTGAGTGCATGACTGATCTCTTTTAGATAAGACACCACATCCAAGCTCGCATCATCAGTCAGCTTGCTTTTGTACTGAGCCAGCTCGCCTAAGAATATATCAAGGAGAATGGGGACATTGTCCGCGCCAATCTCGTTGGCCAAACGCTCAATTTTCTCTTTGTTTAATACATCCATGATAATTACTGTGTTTCCTTCAAATTCCATGATTGCAGCTTGCGATAGATGGTCGATGGACTGACATCCAGATAGCCCGCCGCTTTAGGGATATTGCCATCACATGCCTTAATAGCTTGCTCAATGGCCCGCTTTTCCGTTAGCCAAAGTGGGAAAATGTCTTGCACTGAAAACTCATCAGACACAGGCAAATCAACCCGAATTTGGTTCTCCGTCGGCTTGTTTAATGGCGGAGGCAACATAGACAAATCAATTTCCTTGCCATTATTAAGCACCACGACATTGCGCAGCACATTTTGCAATTGGCGCACATTTCCTGGCCACTCGTAGCTGGCAAATCGCTCCACTACCTGCGGAGATAAGCGGACGAAGTCCTTACCTTCTTCTTTTGACATAAAGCCCAGCAGCGAATAGGCAATTTCAATGATGTCGTCACCGCGCTCGCGCAATGGGGGCAAGTGAAGCGGGATAACATACAAACGATAGTACAAGTCTTCCCTAAAGCGCCCCTCTTCCACTTCTTTCCAAGGGTCCCGGTTGGTCGCGCACACAAAACGAACATCCACGCTTTTCATTTTAGACGATCCCACCTTCTGGAAGGTGCCTGTCTGAATAAAACGCAAAAGCTTGGTTTGTAAGTCGAGATCCATTTCACACAGCTCATCAAGAAACAGAGTTCCTCCATCGGCCAGTTCAGCCGCACCTTGACGATCGGTCGCGGCACCGGTAAATGCTCCTTTTACGTGACCGAACAGTTCACTTTCAATCAAGTCTTTTGGAATCGCAGCACAGTTGATGGCGATAAACGGTTTATCACCGCGCTTGCTGGTTGCATGGATCGCTTCTGCACACACCTCTTTACCCGTACCACTCTCACCAGTGATGAAGATGCTGGCTTTACTCGACGCCGCAGAGTCAATGGTTCGATAAACCGCCTGCATTGTCTGACTACTACCGATAAACCCTTGATAACCCTGGTTACCTGGATAGTCAGCCTCGTTTTTTAACTTACTCGCTTTACGTAATGCATTGTTAACGGTGACACGCAGTCGGTCGGCTTCACAGGGCTTAATTAAGAAATCCTGTGCGCCGTGACGCATCGCCTCTACCGCCGTATCGATAGAGCCATGCGCGGTCATAAATACAACTGGCACGTCTGGGTTTTTCTTTTTCACCGCGTAAAGTACGTCCATCCCTGTCATATCGGGAAGACGCAAATCAAGGAGAATAAGGTCGGGGGTTCGAAAGTTAAGGCTTTCGATTGCATCCCGTCCTGTACCGACAATATTGATGTCGATGCAAAGCGGGGTTAGATAAGAGCGATAAAGAGCCGCGACAGACGCGGTATCCTCAACCATCAGCAAATATTTTGCGTTCTGATTATCTGTGTGTTCTTGCATAGCCTAGCCAATTATTATTTTGCAATTTGTTAAATGATTGCATTGCGCTTTGCATTTTGCAAATTGAATGGGCTATTTTGACACAAATTAGTAGGAATTTGGATGAATCACGCACAATATTTGTGGCACGGTATCTGCTAAAACTACTATGACCCTCATGGGTCACCTAGCCAACTGACGTTGTTAGTGAATGTATTATTCACAAATTACAGCCAATAGATACCTTATCTATTGGCTATTTTTTTATCTTGATAAAGCCGTTAACTGTTGGCGATAAATTGCTGACGCAGTTTTTCGATCTGATCGCGCTTTTCTGCCGCCAATTCAAACTCCAGGTCTTGCGCATGTTGATACATTTGCGCTTCTAGTTTGCTGATCTCTTTCTCAAGCTGTTGTGGTGTCATGACATCATAACGTTGTGACGATTCCGCTACCTTCGATAACGGTACCGCTTTACTCACACGCTGCTTCTTACTCTTGGTGATGTCACCGAGCTCCATGATGTCTTTAATGTTGCGTTTCAGAGCTTGTGGTTCAATCCCCATTTTTTCATTGTATTCCTGCTGCTTCTCACGGCGGCGATTGGTCTCGTCCATCGCTTTCTTCATCGACTTGGTGATCGAGTCCGCGTACAGGATCGCTTTACCACTGACATTTCGTGCAGCACGGCCAATGGTCTGAATTAATGACCGTTCGGAGCGAAGGAAACCTTCTTTGTCGGCATCTAAGATAGCAACTAAAGACACTTCCGGCATGTCCAAGCCCTCACGTAACAAGTTAATGCCGACCAAGACATCGAACTCGCCCAAGCGCAGGTCGCGGATAATTTCAACACGCTCAACCGTATCAATATCAGAATGGAGATAGCGCACTTTCACATCATGTTCCGTAAGGTACTCAGTCAAATCCTCCGCCATACGCTTAGTGAGTGTGGTAACCAGTACACGCTCATCTTTAACAGAGCGAATTCGAATCTCAGACAACAGGTCATCCACTTGGGTTGCCACAGGACGCACTTCTAATTCAGGGTCAAGTAAACCAGTAGGACGAACCACCTGATCAGCGATCTCGTTGTCAGATTTTTCCAGCTCATAATTACCGGGCGTCGCTGAGACAAAAATAGTTTGCGGAGCAATAGATTCAAACTCCTCAAACTTCATTGGTCGGTTATCAAGTGCTGAAGGTAGGCGAAAACCAAACTCTACCAAGGTCTCTTTACGAGAACGGTCACCTTTATACATGGCGCCAATCTGTGGCACGGTGACGTGCGATTCATCGATGATTAGAAGGCCATCATGAGGAAGATAGTCAAACAAGGTCGGAGGCGGCTCTCCTTCTTTACGCCCGCTCAAGTAACGAGAGTAGTTTTCGATTCCAGAACAAAAACCGAGTTCGTTCATCATTTCAATGTCGAACTGAGTACGCTGTGAGATCCGCTGTTCTTCAAGCAATTTGTTGTTTTCTAGGAGATACTTTTTACGTGACTCCAATTCGACCTTGATGTTTTCAATAGCATCTAGAATCCGGTCACGTGGGGTTACATAGTGGGTCTTCGGGTAAATGGTGAAACGTGGTAAATCGCGCTGTTTTACCACACCGGTCAGTGGGTCAAAAATGCTAATGCAGTCAATTTCATCATCAAACATCTCAATACGAACCGCATCTTGATCTGATTCTGCAGGGAAAATGTCGATCACCTCTCCTCTAACGCGAAATTGACCGCGTTCAAAGGCAACATCATTACGGCTATATTGGAGCTCTGCAAGACGACGCAAAATATCGCGCTGATCTAAAACATCACCGCGACGAATATGCAGCATCATTTGCAGATAGGCTTCTGGATCACCCAAACCATAAATCGCGGAGACCGACGCAACAATGATGGCATCTTTTCGTTCAAGTAGTGCTTTGGTGGCAGACAAACGCATCTGCTCGATATGTGCGTTTACTGACGCGTCTTTTTCAATGAAGGTATCTGTTGTTGGGACATAGGCTTCTGGTTGGTAATAGTCGTAATACGAGACAAAGTACTCAACCGCATTGTGAGGAAAAAATGATTTCATTTCCCCATACAGCTGCGCTGCTAGCGTTTTATTCGGTGCTAAGAGAATGGCTGGTCGTTGCGCTTTGGCGATCACATTCGCTAAAGTAAACGTCTTACCAGACCCTGTTACCCCGAGCAAAGTTTGATGGGCTAACCCTGAATCTAAACCTTCTAGCAACTGATTGATGGCGGTCGGCTGATCGCCCGATGGCTGATAATCCGATACCAATTCAAATACTTTACCCATAGACACCTCGGCCCTATCCACTTTTCATCAATCCATTATTGTGACTGTATAAATATACAGAAACAATAGCTGAGGAAAAAATATCTCGCTGTTTTAATAAATTTGTACTGTGATCGCTAGATCATCAATTTCAATCCTGTTACTATCTTCCGCCCAAGCAGAGATCACTTCTCAAAAAGCCTTTCAAATAGCTCACAAGTTATTCACATTTTCCCGCTACATCGCTTGATCACAGAAATGATCCACTCGATCCAATTTAGTCATAAAATGGCTAAAAATTAACCTGGCGCTTTATTATACAACCGGTTACAAAATGATCTTTATTGATTATTTTTAGACTTAATACTCTACAAATCGATTGTTTATTAATTGCTCAAGTTTAATTAACATAGTTATCCACAATTTTGGTGGATAAGTAAATCTAGCCTTTGTCTGATAAGGGCTACAAGAAAGTAAAGTTTTTTATTACGCAAAAAATCATCATTCACAGCCTATTTAATGTTGACAGGGTCAAACTGGATCGTTAAGATTCGCCCCGCTTAAAGCAATTCCTCCTTAGCTCAGTTGGTAGAGCGACGGACTGTTAATCCGCAGGTCGCTGGTTCGAGCCCAGCAGGAGGAGCCAGATTTAGAGAAAAGCCCAATCGAGAGATTGGGCTTTTTTCGTATTGATGGCGTTTACAACCTAAGTTCGATCGCGCTACACCGATCTGATAAGCATCGACGACCCTTTCTATCGATATTTCGTGCGACTTTTTACCGCTAAATCCGTATAAATTTCACTCAACAGCATAAAACCTTATCTTTCCTTGGTTGTTATTGGCTTGGCAAAGCACGATAATATCGGGATCGGAATTTCTCAAATAAATAACTATGACCGAATATCTTTTGTTGTTGGTAGGCACTGTCCTAGTAAACAACTTTGTACTGGTGAAGTTTTTGGGCTTATGTCCATTTATGGGCGTGTCAAAAAAACTGGAAACAGCAATCGGAATGGGGTTAGCGACAACGTTCGTTTTGACCCTCGCCTCCGTGTGCGCCTACCTTGTTGAAAACTACATTCTAGCGCCTCTTGGTCTTCAATACCTCAGGACCATGAGCTTCATTTTAGTGATCGCTGTTGTCGTACAGTTCACGGAAATGGTGGTCCACAAAACCAGCCCAACACTCTACCGCTTACTGGGAATTTTCTTGCCCCTTATCACGACCAACTGTGCGGTTCTGGGTGTCGCGTTACTCAATATCAATGAAAACCATAACTTTATTGAATCCATCATTTATGGTTTTGGTGCTGCGGTGGGTTTCTCGTTAGTGCTGATTCTGTTTGCTTCCATGCGTGAACGTATTACCGCGGCTGACGTACCCGCTCCCTTTAAAGGCGCATCTATCGCAATGATTACCGCAGGACTTATGTCGCTGGCATTCATGGGCTTTACTGGGTTGGTGAAATTGTAATGAGCTCGATTCTAATTGCGGTATTAGCCGTAGCAGCATTGGCTGCCGTATTTGGCGCGATTCTTGGTTTTGCTTCTATTCGCTTTAAAGTGGAAGCGGACCCTATCGTAGACCAGATCGACAACATCTTACCTCAGACTCAATGTGGTCAGTGCGGGTACCCAGGTTGTCGCCCGTATGCAGAAGCGATCGCGAACGGCGATGCAATCAATAAATGTCCTCCAGGCGGGCAAGCTACGATTGAAAAACTGGCGGATTTAATGGGCGTAGAAGCCACTGAGTCAGCCCACGAACTGGATGATGTTAAGACCGTTGCCTTTATTCATGAAGATATGTGCATCGGTTGTACTAAGTGTATCCAAGCTTGTCCTGTCGACGCCATCGTGGGTGGCACTAAGGCACTGCACACCGTCATAAAAGATGAATGTACAGGCTGCGATCTGTGTGTCGCGCCTTGTCCGACAGATTGTATTGAAATGATTCCTGTAGAAACCACTACAGCGAACTGGAAATGGCAACTGGACGCCATTCCTGTTGTTGATATTACCGATTCTGCAGCCAAGCAGAAAAGTGTGAATTAAGGACTGGTATGTTGTCATTAATCGAACAAATTAGAACGGGCGCTCTGTGGGATTTTCCAGGCGGCATTCACCCACCAGAAAACAAGCGACAGTCTATTCAATCACCCATCGCGCGTGCCAGTCTCCCTAGCGAGATTGTCTTGCCTGTCAAACAGCACATTGGCAAGCCGGGTACGATAACCGTAAATGTGGGTGACGAGGTCAAAAAAGGCGAAGCCCTGACCAAATACGACACCAGCTTTATGCTACCTATCCACGCTCCAACCTCCGGAAAGGTTGTAGCGATAGAGCATAGAACAACCGCTCACCCTTCAGGATTATCTGAGCTGTGTATTGTCATTCATCCAGATGGCGAAGAGACCTGGATAGATCGCGCATGCGTGGAAGACTATCGCCAATCCTCCCCTGATGAACTGATTGAAATTATCCGCCAAGCGGGTATTTCAGGCATGGGCGGCGCAGGCTTCCCGACGGCGAAGAAGATTCAATCTGGCTTAGCACGTACCGAGATATTGATTGTCAACGCGGCGGAGTGTGAGCCGTACATCACCGCAGATGACATGTTGATGCAAGAACATGCCGACGAAATCATCCAAGGTATCGAAATTGTTGAGCATATTCTCAAGCCGAAACTGACCATCATTGGCATTGAAGACAATAAGCCGAACGCGGTCGCGGCTCTACAACACGCGGCACTAAATAAAGACATTGTCATCCGAGTGATTCCGACCAAATACCCTTCTGGTGGTGAGAAACAGCTCATCAAAATTCTGACCAATAAAGAAGTGCCAGCAAATGGGATACCTGCAGATATTGGTTTGCTGGTACAAAACGTCGGCTCGCTACAGGCAATCAAGCGTGCCGTTTGCGACGGCGAACCACTCATCGAGCGCATCGTTACGTTAACAGGTGATACCTTTAAACAGCCAAGAAACGTTTGGGCGCGAATCGGTACTCCTGTGCAAGCGCTACTCGATGAATTTGGCTACAAAGCCGATAAAAAACTGCCTCGCCTAATTATGGGCGGCCCTATGATGGGGTTCACCTTGCCACATGCCAATGTGCCCATCACCAAAACAGCAAACTGCATCCTCGCACCGACTCGCAAAGAGATCTCACCAGACCACTATGAGATGGCGTGTATTCGTTGCGGTCAGTGCGCAGAAGTCTGCCCCGCGTCATTGCTTCCTCAACAACTCCAGTGGCACGCCAAAGCTGAAGAGTTCGATAAGTGTGAAGAGCTAAACCTAAAAGACTGTATTGAATGTGGGGCGTGTGCGTTTGTCTGCCCGAGTGAAATTCCACTTGTTCAATACTACCGCCAAGCAAAAGCAGAAATTCGCACTCGTAAAGAAGAAGCGGAAGCGGCAGAGCGCGCGAAAATACGCTTTGAAGAGAAAAAAGCGCGCATGGAGCGAGATAAAGCCGAACGAGAAAATCGCTTCAAGAAAGCGGCCGACGATCGTCGCAAAGAGATGAAAAAGTCTGGCTGTGATGATGCGATCGCCGCCGCTATCGCACGCGTAAAAGCGCAAAAATCGGATAATGCAGCTGCTGAAAATGAGGTGAAACCTGCGGTTGCCGCTGCCATTGCCAAAGCGAAGGCGAAGCAGGCTGCTGCGCAACATTCAGGCAGTAGCGAACCCGACAATTCCGAAATGATGAAGTTGCGTGAGGAACGTAAACGCCAAGCTCGTGAGCGAAAAGCACAAAAAGCTCAACAATCGACTTCAGAGCATAGTGTTGACAGCTCAGACAAAAAAGACGCTGTTGCTGCTGCAATCGCTAGAGCAAAAGCTAAGAAAGCCGAACAAACAAACAGTGACGCGCCTACCAGTGATAAAAAAGCTGCAGTCGCTGATGCGATAGCAAGAGCAAAAGTGCGCAAAGCCGCGCAAGGAGCAGAGCAAACTCAGCCAGAAGCGAAGCCTCAAGTTGAGGAAGTCGAGGCTCAATCTGCTCGAGCGGACGATCCGAAAAAAGCCGCAGTCGCTGCTGCCATTGCGCGGGCGAAAGCACGCAAAGCCGCGCAAGGAGCAGAGCAAACTCAACCGGAAACTAAGCCGCAAGTTGAGGAAACCGAGGCTGAACCTGCTCAAGCGAACGATCCGAAAAAAGCCGCTGTAGCAGCTGCCATCGCGCGGGCGAAAGCACGCAAAGCCGCGCAAGGAGCAGAGCAAACTCAGCCAGAAGCTAAGCCTCAAATTGAGGAAGCCGAAACTGAGCCAGCACAAACGGACGATCCGAAAAAAGCCGCTGTCGCTGCTGCCATTGCACGAGCAAAAGCGCGTAAAGCTGCGCAGCAAACAGAGCAAGCTCAACCAGAAGCGAAGCCGCAAGTTGAGGAAGCCGAGGCTGAACCTGCTCAAGCGGACGATCCGAAAAAAGCCGCTGTCGCTGCTGCCATTGCTCGAGCGAAAGCACGCAAAGCTGCGCAAGAAGCAGAGCAAACTCAACCAGAAGCGAAGCCGCAAGTTGAGGAAGCCGAGGTTGAGCCTGCGCAAGCGGACGATCCGAAAAAAGCCGCTGTCGCTGCTGCCATTGCCCGAGCTAAAGCGCGTAAAGCTGCGCAAGAAGCAGAGCAAGCTCAACCAGAAGCGAAGCCGCAAGTTGAGCAAGCCGAGACTGAGCCTGCTCAAGCGGACGATCCGAAAAAAGTTGCTGTTGCTGCTGCCATTGCACGAGCTAAAGCGCGCAAAGCTGCGCAACAACAAGCAAAAGAACAACAAAATTCTGAGGAGAAAGAGTAGTGGCCTTTTTTATTGCCAGCTCACCCCATGCGCACAGTCGCAGAAGCACTCCTGACCTAATGAAGTGGGTTGCATTATGTGCACTACCAGGCTTGGCAGCACAAACCTATTTCTTTGGCTGGGGAACCCTAATTCAGCTAATACTCGCTTTAGCTGTCGGCTTAAGCCTAGAAGCGTTAGTGATGGTTTGCCGCAAGCGCTCTCCGATGTCGGCACTGCGCGACAACAGCGCCATAGTAACCGCTTGGTTGCTTGCGATCGCCATTCCACCATTCTCTCCTTGGTGGATCGTTGTCATCGGTCTTATTTTTGCCATTGTCATCGCAAAGCACTTGTATGGCGGCATAGGACAGAACCTATTCAATCCTGCCATGGTCGCTTATGTCGTCTTGCTCATCTCTTTCCCTGTCCAGATGACAAGCTGGGTATCACCGAGTGAGCTGCAAGCGACATCTATCTCAATGGGGGATGCATTCTCACTCATCTTTACCGGATTCAACTTAGATGGTCTATCGCTGCAACAAATTCGCACGGGTATCGATGGAGTTACGATGGCAACGCCATTGGATGCGTTTAAGACAGCCCTTCTTACCGGAAATACCGCGAGCGAAGCGATGTCTCAGCCACAATTTGGCGCTCTCGCTGGCATTGGCTGGGAATGGGTGAACTTAGCGTACCTAATTGGCGGTCTTGCGTTAATTAAACTTCGCGTCATTAGTTGGCATATTCCCGTCAGCTTTTTACTGGGTCTAACGGCGGCAAGTGGCCTGTTCCTATTATTGGCTCCGGGTGAAACCGCTTCACCAATACTGCACCTGCTCTCTGGGGCAACCATGCTAGGCGCATTTTTCATCGCAACTGACCCTGTCTCTGCGTCAACGACGGTTAAGGGACGTTTGATATTCGGTGCCTTCATTGGTGTGATGGTGTTTATTATTCGAAGCTGGGGCGGCTTCCCAGACGGTGTCGCTTTTGCCGTTCTTTTAGGCAATATGTGTGTCCCTCTGATCGACTATTACACTAAGCCACGTACCTATGGACACTAAGGAGCAGCATGTTAAACGCAATTCGTAAAAATGGTGTTGTCCTTGCCGTATTTGCTTGTGCTTCTACAGGCTTAGTCGCGTTGACGCATTACTTAACCAAAGACCAGATCCACCAGCAAGAGCAAGCTCAGCTGTTGTCAGTACTCAACCAAGTGATTCCTCAAGAGTTGCATGACAACGACCTATATCAAGCCTGCACATTTGTCAGTGACTCTGCTTTAGGCACCGAACAACCTATGCCGGTTTACATGGCATCGATCGCAGGACAACCCTCTGCATTGGCCATCGAAGCCATTGCACCTGATGGCTACAATGGCGCGATAAAATTGATTGTTGGCATCGCACAAAACGGAGAAGTTCTTGGTTCACGTATTCTAAGCCATCAAGAAACTCCAGGCTTAGGTGACAAGATTGATCTGCGTGTCAGCGATTGGATATTGAGTTTTTCGGGCAAAACGGTAACTGAAGAAAATCAATCAACCTGGAAAGTGCGTAAAGATGGCGGGCAATTTGATCAGTTTACTGGGGCAACTATTACACCGCGTGCTGTCGTAAAAGCGGTCAAAAATACCGTCTCTTACGTCAACACACATCGTGAGCAAATTCTCAACCAACCTCTAAACTGCGGAGGCAACAATGAGTGAACACAAAGCACTGATTAAAAATGGCATGTGGGACAACAACCCCGCACTGGTACAGCTCCTCGGGCTCTGTCCACTGTTAGCGGTCTCTTCCACGGTCACCAACGCACTTGGACTGGGTATCGCCACGCTGTTGGTTCTCGTCGGATCCAACGTCACCGTTTCTCTAGTACGCGACTACGTACCAAAAGAAGTGCGTATCCCAGTATTTGTAATGATCATTGCCGCACTGGTGACCTGTGTTCAGCTATTAATGAACGCATACGCCTATGGTTTGTACCTGTCGCTTGGGATTTTCATTCCACTGATCGTCACCAACTGCATCATCATTGGCCGCGCAGAAGCCTTCGCATCTAAAAATGATGTTTTACCGTCTGCGCAAGATGGTTTTTGGATGGGAATGGGCATGACAAGCGTGTTAGTCGTTCTCGGTGCAATGCGTGAAGTGATAGGCAATGGCACTTTATTTGATGGTGCAGACTTACTACTCGGTGAATGGGCGAAAGCGTTGAGAATCGAAGTCTTTCAGTTTGATAACAGCTTCTTGCTTGCCCTTCTCCCTCCGGGTGCCTTTATTGGTGTGGGGCTACTCATCGCCGTCAAAAATATCATCGATAAACAACTTGAAGCTCGCCAACCAAAACAAGAAAAACCAACAATAGAACGAGCGCGAGTAACAAACTAACAATAAAAAAACACTGGAAAGCAGCCTCAAATGAACAAAGATAAACGCCGTCAAATATTAGAACGGCTGAGAGCAGACAACCCAAACCCGCAAACCGAGCTCAACTGGAGCACCCCTTTTGAGTTGTTGATTGCGGTCCTGCTTTCAGCGCAAGCCACCGATGTCAGTGTCAACAAAGCAACGGATAAGCTCTACCCTGTTGCCAACACCCCTCAGGGATTGTTTGATTTAGGGGTGGATGGTGTCAAAGAGTACATTAAGACCATCGGCTTGTTTAACTCGAAAGCTGAGAACGTGATTAAAACGTGTCAGATCTTATTGGAAAAACACAATGGTGAAGTACCAGAAGATCGCGAGGCACTAGAAGCCTTGCCGGGTGTCGGGCGTAAAACGGCGAATGTGGTGCTCAATACCGCCTTTGGTTGGCCTACCATTGCCGTCGATACCCACATCTACCGCGTATCCAATCGCACTAAATTTGCTATGGGCAAAAATGTCGACCAAGTTGAAGAGAAGTTGCTTAAGGTCGTACCCAAAGAATTCAAATTGGATGTCCATCACTGGCTCATTCTTCATGGCCGCTATACTTGTGTGGCGCGCAAGCCGCGCTGCGGAAGCTGTATTATTGAAGACCTGTGTGAATTCAAAGAAAAAGTCTATCCAGAAAGTTAGGAGAGTGAACAATGTCAAACGGACGCATTCTGCACACTATGCTTCGCGTAGGTGATCTTGATAAATCAATCCAGTTTTACACCGAAGTCATGGGAATGACTCTACTTCGCACCAATGAAAACAAGCAGTACGAATACACGCTTGCATTCTTAGGTTATGGTGATGAATCGCAAGGTGCCGTGATTGAGTTAACTTACAACTGGGGTACGAGTGAGTACGACCTTGGCACCGCATTTGGCCATATCGCAATAGGTGTCGACGACATCTACACCACTTGTGACGCAATCAAAGCGGCAGGTGGCAACGTGACCCGAGAGCCTGGCCCAGTAAAAGGTGGTTCAACACATATTGCCTTTGTAAAAGACCCTGATGGCTACATGATCGAGCTTATTCAGAACAAATCGGCCACAGCGGGGCTAGAAGGTTAAACGACCGAATCAAGTAGGAAATAGGGCAGCAACACGCTGTCTTATTTTTTAATCTTTACTTGATAATAATTATCATTTAATCTCACTCTACTAATCACGAGGAGAATGAGATCATGGGTATTGCAGAGTGGGAGAAACATACATTGCTCGCAGACATGGCAATGAATGAAGAGGATCACTTACGGAGTATTCTTCACTATCAACAAGCATTAACACTCAGTGAGCGTATCGGAGATGCCGATGACGTTGACGTCGAAGATCGCTTAATGATTTCGGTGATATCTTGTCACAATATGGCGATGTTCTGGCGCCAGATGGGTGATGTACCCTACGAGCTTAAATACCTTCAACTCGCATCTGAAAAAGTTTTAACCTTGGTTCCACAATGTCCAAACAGTGATTGTGACGCCTTTATCGATTCGATGGGGTGTTGTAAAAAAGCGTTGATCGAGTTTATGAAGCGCCATCCAAATCCGAAAATTGCCCAGCTAGTGCAAGATATCGATACCGCGACCAACTGCAATCTTATTGCTAAGTTTCGTTTAAACTAATCACCGACTCTGATCAAAATAGCCAGCAATATGCTGGCTATTTTGGCTTTAGACCTGAGTTCGCCCCAGAGAAATCACCACCCTTCGGTTTCGGTCTTTCCCAATCGGTGACGCGTTATCATCCACAGGGCGGCGTTTGCCATAGCCCTGCACTCGAATACGATCTTCAGGTAAACCTAACGACTTAAAGTAATCTTGCAATACTTCAGCTCGTCGCTCTGAAAGGTTTTGACTGGCGCTCTTGCTGTCTTCTGCATCGGTGTAAGTGGACACCAACACCAAATCAATATCTTGATTATGACGAATATACTCCGCGATTTGCGCTAAACGCTTCTGTGATTGCTTGTTTAACTCAACACTGGTTCGGTCATAGTGAAGAATCGTGAAGGCGATATCTTCAAAGCTATACGGCAACAAATTCGCGATACAGTCACTAAACACATTGTAGGAATTTTGGAACAATACCGACGACAAAGCGACTTCCACACGCTCATCACGACTTTGCCACTCTTGATAACTAAACGTTGGGTAACGCCCTTTTTCCAACTCGCTGAGTATACTCCACGCCGTTTGCCCGCCGACATAGCCGTCAAACTGCTGGAAAAATCGGATGTTGGTGATTCGGTTAGCACCTTCCCCCGGACGCCACGCCGGTGGCATAGACGTTAAGGAAACATCACGTGTTTTCCCCATTGGGCGCTTCATTTTTAACTCAAAATCAAGATTGATCTTTTTGCTGGCATGCGAAGAAAACACAGCATCGCCATAATTCGGAATGGGATGAACCAAACGACACTCCAGCGGTGTATTGGTGATCATTTGCCACTGGGACTGTTGTGGCGAAGCCACGTAGCGCACATCCATTGCCCAACTGTTGTGTGCAATCGTCGCTAAGGTGAGTGTCAGTCCTGTTGCAAACCGCTTCTTCATAGTGTGTTACTTCTCTTAATGAAAGCATGGGCTGAGGCGGAATATTGCCGCGCTCAGTTGAGACAGTAGATACAATGCAAAAATCTCGCCAAGGTGGCATTCCTTCTCCATCACACAAGGAAAAATAAAACTATCAATTACGATTGACTTTAAATTCGACAATGCGGTTTTTCTTGATCAAAGAATCTGCAATAATGCTGCCCTTGTCACACAATTATAAGCCAACATGACTGTAGAAAACGAAGCATTGACGCTTAAAAAACGCTTTCGCGGCTATTTCCCCGTAGTTATCGATGTTGAAACTGCAGGGTTCAACGCCAAAACCGATGCACTTTTGGAAATTTGTGCCGTTACTTTAAAAATGGATGACAACGGCGATCTCCAACCCGCATCGACCATTCACTTTCATGTTGAGCCATTCGAAGGTGCCAATATCGAAAAAGAGGCGCTCGACTTTATCGGTCTTCGTGACCCATTTAGCCCACTTCGTGGGGCAACTCCCGAGTCAGAAGCACTCAAAGAAATTTACAAGCTAGTACGCAAAGAGCAAAAAGCGGCCGATTGCAGCCGTGCCATCATCGTCGCGCACAATGCTCAGTTTGATCACAGCTTCGTCATGGAAGCCAGTGACCGTAGCAAGCTTAAACGAGTCCCTTTCCATCCCTTCGCAACCTTCGACACGGCAACGCTAAGCGGTCTCGCTTACGGGCAAACTGTGTTAGCCAAAGCGTGTAAAGCTGCTGGGATGGAATTTGACAACAAAGAAGCCCACTCTGCTCTCTATGACACACAAAAAACAGCAGAGCTTTTTTGCGGCATCGTCAATAAATGGAAAGCCCTAGGGGGTTGGCCACTCATTGACGCTGATGCCGAGAACAATAATTAATAAGTAAACACAACAAAGAGAAAACTATGAATCCTGTTGTTATTTCCGTATGTATCATGCTGCTCCTAGCACTGATGCGCGTGAATGTCGTGGTTGCCCTGACATTCAGTGCGATTGTCGGTGGTCTCGTCGCGGGCATGAGCTTGAATGACGCGATTGCTGCTTTTGAAAGCGGTCTTGGGGGCGGTGCAACAATTGCACTTAGCTATGCGATGCTCGGTACATTTGCTGTTGCGATCTCTAAGTCTGGTATCACAGACCTTCTTGCCAACAGTGTTATCAAACGCATTCACGGCCAAGAGAATGGCTCTGCATCGACAGGTCTTAAGTACGCTGTGCTTGTCGCCTTAGTGCTTGTGACCATGTCTTCACAAAACATTGTGCCTGTCCATATCGCCTTTATTCCCATTTTGATTCCACCTCTATTGGGCGTGTTCGCAAAACTGAAGCTAGACCGCCGCATGATTGCGTGTGTACTCACCTTCGGCTTAGTGACCCCCTACATGGTGCTACCTGTCGGCTTTGGCGGTATTTTCCTCAATAATATTCTGCTCAAAAACCTCCATGACAACGGTTTAGAAAATGTTGTCGCAAGCCAAGTGCCTGTTGCCATGCTTCTACCCGCTGCGGGGATGATCTTCGGTTTGTTGACGGCGATTTTCTTTAGCTACCGTAAGCCTCGTATCTATGAAGAAACAGAACTTACGCACGTCGAAGAATCCCCTAAAGGCATCAACAAAAAGAACATCTGGGTTGCTGCCGCAGGTATCGTTGCGGCGTTATCGGTTCAGCTGACAACAGGATCGATGATTATCGGCGGTTTGGCCGGCTTTATGGTCTTTACCTTCGGTGGTGTGATTGCATGGAAAGAGACGCACGACGTGTTTACCAAGGGCGTTCACATGATGGCGATGATAGGCTTCATCATGATTGCCGCAGCAGGCTTTGCCGCAGTAATGAAGCAGACAGGCGGTGTCGAATCTTTGGTTGAAGCACTATCAACCAGCATTGGTGACAACAAACCAATGGCAGCGCTACTGATGCTGGTTGTGGGCTTGTTGGTGACCATGGGTATTGGCTCTTCGTTCTCTACGATTCCAATTCTCGCAACGATTTACGTTCCTTTGGCGGCGGCATTCGGTTTCTCACCAATGGCAACCATTGCGCTTGTGGGCACAGCGGCGGCACTTGGTGACGCAGGTTCACCGGCATCAGATTCAACCTTAGGTCCAACATCAGGGCTTAACGCGGATGGCCAGCATGAACATATTTGGGAAACCGTCGTGCCCACCTTTGTGCACTACAACATCCCTCTTATCATTTTTGGCTGGATTGCCGCAATGATTCTATAGCGTTCACCTAGAAACAAAAAAAGCTGACTTAGTGATAAGTCAGCTTTTTTATTATTTCAGTGTAGCAATTACTGTTCGCTCTGCTTACCCGTAATTGCACTCCAAACCGGTACCATATCTTTTAGCAACTGTTCCTCAACTGGCTTACCAGAAGAGTCTGTCACATTGATAGAAGTGCGGTTGCCTAAATCACCAAATAGGAAGGTGTACGTACCTGAGCTCAGGCTGATCGGTTTCACACCGATATCATTCCAAAACTCATCGTCTGGCGAAGCATACTTCGCTTTTATCGTACCTTGAGACTGATTACGCTCTTCAATCGTAAAGCCCATATTTGGCAGTAATCGCGGCAAGCGTTGCCAAAGCACGTTATAAGGCGTTCGAGCAATAATCACAGGGAAACCGCTTCGGTCGGAGCCCATGGTAATTGGAATATGCTTAACCAATTCTTGCGCTTTGCGCTGTGCTTCTTCACGAAGGTCAAGATCGTAACGCGCCGTCACCAAGTTAGTCATCAAGGCATTGTAACGTTCTTTATTTAGCGCAGTTACAGGCTTCTCTTTGCCTGCTTCTTTCCAGTCGATTAGAGCAATTTTAAAACCGTGGCGTCCGCCCGCTTTCACTCTATCGATTTCATAACGAGCACCAAGTTCAACGTCTTCATCTTCCGATGACCAAGTCACCCAATCGGTCTCGACACGTGTCGCGGTTTGCTCACGAATACCGATGTTTTGCTCTTGAAGCATTTTCATCGCAGTCGCCCAAACAGTATCGAGCTCACTCTCTCGGAGCAACCATAGGGTTGTTTCACCTTGCTTACGTTCTGCTCGAGCTCCAGGGATTAGCTCTAGCACTTGCTGAGGTGGGCGAATGTCGACCTCTTTTCCGATGCCACCAGCGTAATCACCTTGAGGGATTTGATAGTTGGTATAAAACTGAGGCTCCGCACCTTCAGCCATCTTCCATTCTTCTAACGCTGGAGTATCAAGATACTCAAAGTCATCTTTCGCCTGACGGCGTTGAGTCGCGTTACCAGAACATGCTGTTAAAACAAAAACAGCTAGCGAACTGAGAACTAGCTGGTGAGACAATTTCATTGAAACTCCTGATAAGTAAATGCCGAAGAGTGGTCTTCGGCAATTTTTCTTAAATTAGTAGATGCAGGCTTCAGTCATTGCTTGAGCCACAATCGGGCGCGCACTTTCTGACAATTCGGTCAGAGGAAGGCGCAAATCACCGTTTGTGATAAGACCAAGTTTGTGCGCGGCCCACTTCACTGGAATAGGGCTAGACTCAATAAACAAGTTCTTGTGAAGAGCCATTAATCGCTGATTAATGATTTCCGCTTCGTCAAACTTGCCCTCTTTAGCCAGTCGGAACATGGTCGCCATATCTTCAGCGGCAATATTGTTCGTGACAGAAATCACGCCTTGGCCGCCTTGCTTAACGAATTCAAGACCCGTCGCATCATCGCCACTTAGTAAGATAAAATCTTCGCCACAAAGTTCACGATGAATTGCAATTCGTCCAAGATCGCCCGTTGCATCTTTCAATGCCACGATGTTATCGATTTCCGCTAAGCGTGCAACTGTCTCAGGCTTTAAATCTACCGCAGTGCGACCTGGGACATTATATAGGATCTGAGGAACGTCGCTCTCTTCAGCTATCGCCTTATAGTGCTGGAAAAGCCCTTCTTGAGTTGGCTTGTTATAGTAAGGAGTGACACTTAAGCAGCCAACAATGCCAGAGTTATTTAGCAAGCGGCTAAACGTGACAGACTCATGAGTTGCATTTGCACCCGTACCTGCAATCACAGGAATACGGCCATCGGCAAACTCCACCGTCTTCAACACGACTTTGACATGCTCTTCAATAGTTAGCGTTGCAGACTCACCTGTGGTGCCGACAGCAACGATACCATTGGTACCCGCGGCTACATGGTAGTCAACAAGCTTCTTTAAGCTGACATAGTCGACTTCGCCATCATGATTAAACGGTGTAATTAACGCTACGATACTTCCTGAAAACATGTCCTTCTCCCTCATTTGTTACTTTCTGCATGGTACTGTAAGGCGATTGAAAAAGACAAGCGATTAACTGCGCTTAAATCACCTAAATGAATGAATATTTATCAGATGTTAGATATTTGGCAAATTACGCCTTTTATTTGTCTTAATGTCAGTATCGAGTAAGGAAAATCAAACCATCGATTCAATTGTATAAAATTAATTCTAAAGCGAAGCACTAGCATTTCTATCACCGCCATCTGTGCTAAGCTATCGAATTAATAATCCTAACAAGATAATAAGTGAGACTATGACTCAACATTTGGTGATTACTGCGGTCGGAACCGATCGCCCAGGTGTGTGCAACCAAGTTGTTCACCTGGTCACTCAGTCTGGATGCAACATTGTTGACAGTCGCATTGCACTTTTTGGCAATGAGTTCACCCTAATCATGCTGCTCTCTGGCAACAATGCAGCCGTCACTCGCGTCGAAACGACATTACCTTTGCTTGGTCAAGAGCATAACCTCATCACCATCATGAAGCGCACCTCAACTCATGCGCCGCTTGATACCTCTTACACGATGGAAGTGTTTGTTGAGTCTGAAGACAAGCCAGGATTGACAGAGCACTTCACGCAATTTTTTGCCGAGAAAGAGATTGGACTTGCTTCATTGAGCGCTCAAACCATTAGCAAAGAAAAAGTGGGCAGTGAATCAAATCAGTTCCATATCGCTATTACGGCCAGTGTCGATTCCGAACGCAATATCATGCAATTACAAGAAGAGTTTGATGAACTTTGCCAGAAATTAGCCGTACAAGGCTCACTTAATTTCATTAAAAACAGTCTATAAAAAGGAAGAACAATGAACACTTTAACTGCAGGCTCGCCAGCACCCGCATTTTCATTATTGGATCAAGATGGCAACACCGTGTCACTCGGTGACTTTGCTGGCAAAAAAGTGCTGTTTTACTTCTACCCAAAAGCGATGACACCAGGTTGTACGGTACAAGCCCAAGGACTTCGTGATGTCAAAGCCGAACTCGATGCGCACAATGTCGTGGTATTGGGTGTAAGTATCGACCCTGTAAAGCGTCTTGGTAAGTTCATCGAACGTGACGAGCTAAACTTCACTCTACTGTCTGATGAAGACCACGCAGTTGCAGAGCAGTTTGGAGTATGGGGCGAGAAGAAGTTTATGGGCAAGGTCTATGATGGACTCCACCGAATCAGTTTTTTGATAAATGAAGAAGGCGTTATCGAGCACGTGTTCAATAAGTTTAAAACCAAGACACACCATGAAGTGGTATTGGATTACCTAAACGAAAACAAATAAGCGATAGCCCTAAACGAATAAAAACGCCAGCGACTTCGCTGGCGTTTTGTTTTACTCTGATTAAACAATAAACTTGTTCAAGATGTTGTCTTGCTCTCGAACATTTTCGGTTTGAACCTGCATCGCGATGTTGGCGTTTTCAGCCGCATCCGCTACCTGAGTCGACAGGTCCTTAATTTTGACCGTGTTTGCGTTAATCTCTTCCGCCACCAAGCTTTGCTCTTCTGCCGCAGAAGCAATCTGCATGTTCATATCGGTAATACGTTGGATTGCATCACGAATACGTTGCAGCGCGCCATCTGCCGCTTGAGCTTTATCTACAGCATCAACCGCCGTGTTCTTACTCTCGTTCATTGCGGCAGAGACTGAGCTTGCGCCCGACTGCAATTGTTCGATCATACTGCGGATTTCAGTGGTTGATTCTTGTGTACGCTGAGCCAAGGTGCGAACTTCATCAGCCACCACCGCAAATCCACGACCAGACTCTCCTGCTCGCGCCGCCTCAATCGCCGCATTCAATGCCAGCAAGTTTGTTTGGTCAGCGATATCGTTAATTACTTTCAAAATGGTTTCGATGTTTGCTGTCGCTGATTCAAGACCTTGCACTTCTTCAACCGCTTGATCAATACGAGCAGACAAGGTGTCGATTGACATCGTGGTATCGCTCACGACCGATGAACCATCTTGAGTAGCTTCATCTGCCTCACGAGCCGCTGCAGCAGCGCCTTGCGCATTGTTCGCGACTTCCGTTGCAGTGACCGCCATTTCATTCATTGCCGTGGCAAGCTGTTCAAGCTCTTGCAACTGGCTACGCATCGCCTCTGCAGATTCATGCGACCCTTGGACCGTCATTTCTGTACCACGAAGAATTTCCGCACCAATCGCTTTAGACTGCTGAATTTGCTTTTGTAGCGTTTCAGTAAAGGTGTTGAAACCTTCGGCTAGCTGAGCAAATTCTTTGTCCGTGTTCGTGTCAAGACGCTTAGTTAAGTCCCCTTGTCCAGACGCAACATCTTGAATCGCCGCGTTAAGTACATCTAGAGGGCGCATCAACACACGAATCAAGAAGGTCAAAATCAGAACGCTCAATACGACGCCAATAATGCCGTAAATCATCGAGCTACTGCGCATAGAGTCGATAGCAGCAAACGCAATGTCTTCGTCAACAATCGCACCAATATACCAATTTTCAGATGGCACTTTGGTAAAGTGGACAAGGTAGTTCACACCGTCTTTTTCAAAGCGTTGATTGCCTTCGCTCACCGTGGCTTTAGGCAGATATGAAGAGAGGTTTTCGCCGTTGTTTTTAGCATCTGGGTGCGCGATCGTCGTTCCGTCTGCGGTGACGATAAATAAGTAGCCTGCATCAAGTAAGTTAACACTGTTGACCAAGTCAGCAAGACCACCAAGTTCTAAGTCATAGAACATACCCGCAATAAAACGACCGTTTTCTTTCACCGGTGTACCGATGGAGATAATCACTTTTTTAGAGGAGACGTCAACATAAGGGGCAGTAACCACCAATTGACCTTTCGATTTGGCATCAATAAACCAAGGACGGACACGTGGATCGTAATCTGGTCCAGCTTCCCAGCCGTCATCATTTTCAATCACGAAACCATTGCTCTCATAACCAAAACCTACTGCGAGAAAGCTGCTTTTCAGTGTTGGTTTCTCAAGAATATTTTTAACGTAAACTTGGTCGTTTGGTGCTAGCTCAATCACTTCTGTCATCGATTTTGCTAGACCTTTTTTACTTTCCATCTCTGAGACAACGGTATTTTTGACCCCGTTTACCATCTCAGTCAGGCTGGTATCGACGAGTGCTTCAACCTCTTCTTTAACCGTGCTCAACTGCTGAATAGACAACAGAGCAACAGTCACTAGCAGCAATCCAGATGAGGCCGCAACGATCTTCTGGCTAAATTTCATATCTTCCCTCAAATTTGTCAGTAATAATTATAGTTGTTGTAATATTCTTGTTATCGCCCTGACTAACGTTTACTTAAGAAATTTCTTACAAAAACTTACGTGTGTAAATGTAATTTTACGAGAAGATTGCGAAAACCGACAAAAAAAGCCCCAAACTTTTGTTTGAGGCTTTATCTATAAGCGAGAGGAACAAGTGACATTATGTGCTTGGGTGCACTTCCTCGTCGTGGCTAGGCAGTGCATTCCATACGGCTTTTACTAAGGTTGCTAAAGGAATGGCGAAGAACACCCCCCAAAAGCCCCACAAGCCGCCAAATACCAACACCGCGACGATAATTGCAACAGGGTGCAAATTAACTGCCTCAGAAAACAGGACCGGTACTAACACGTTGCCATCTAGCGCTTGGATAATGCCATAAGCAATCAATAGCCAGTAAAACTGCGGGGTGAGCCCCCATTGAAACAGACCTACCATCGCCACTGGTACCGTAACTGCCGCCGCACCGATGTAGGGAATCAGTACAGACAGACCAACCGCAACGGCAAGTAATACCGAATAACGCAAGTCAAGAATGGCAAAAGTCACATAGCTAACACCACCAACAATGAGAATCTCCATCACCTTGCCGCGGATGTAGTTTGAGATTTGCTCGTTCATCTCATGCCACACTTTGTTCGCTAAACGGCGATTACGAGGTAACACGCCGCTCGCCATTTCAATCATTTCTTGTTTGTCTTTCAGCAGGAAGAAAACAAGCAGCGGCACCAAGATTAGATACACAGCCAAGGTTGCAAGACTAACCAAAGATGCCAATGATCCTTTTACAACCGTTTCGCCCATGCCGATGGCTTGGTTTTTCGCATTCGTCACCAAAGATTCGACGATTTGGAAGTTTTCGAGTTCAGGATAACGATGAGGAAGTTCAGCGATGAAACTCTGCAAACCGACATACATGGTTGGTATGTCATTAATTAGGTTTCCGACTTGTTGCCAGATGGTCGGTACTAAGCCGAATACAGCCACCAGCATCAAGCTACTGAATCCAAGTATCACCAGTATGACCGCTAACGTACGAGGAACACCTAAACGAGACAGTTGAGAAACTGGCCACTCCAGTAAGTAAGCAAGAACAATGGCAACTAACAAAGGTGCGATTAAATTGCCGAAGAAATAGATGGTAATAAAACCAAATAGGAGAATGGCAACAAGACTCACCGCATGCGGGTCTGAAAAACGTCTCTTATACCAACGGCTTACCATTTCAAACATTCAACACATTTCCTTAGTTCTGTTCACGTGGATTCGGAAGTGGTCATCCATCTCTTCAATCAACAGGTCAAAAGATTGCTTTTGAAGAAATTTTTGAATATCACTTTTAGAGCTCGATTCGCGAATAAGAATGCAGCAGGAGTCACCAACCTTTAATAGATTAGTGTGACGCTTAGCAAGTAACAGTGCCAGCGGACACCGCTCTTGGCGTAAATCCAAAATATTAGGTTCCATTCTTTCGCTCGATGCTTATCATGGAAGCATTGTATAGTGTTTTTTTAAACGCGTCAGTGTAAAAAGTTAGCGACGAAGATCTTTCACACGCCGCTGACTTAGCAGACCTACAGTCCAATATAAGAGTTGGATTGCGTGACGAAACCATCTCAATGATGAAGTGTCAAAAAGGTACCTGTCAGTCAATCAAATCCAACATCTGACAATGTTATCAATGGAGTATCATCTGAAATCTATGTTAAAACGTACGCGTTCTTTGGTCTGCCTCTGTGTTTCTGCCGCACTCGTTTCACCTTCGATTAGTGCAAACAGTATCGAGCTTCCAGACATCGGCACGACGGCCAGTAGCACTCTCACAATTGATCAAGAGCTCATCTACGGTGACGCTTACATGCGGATGCTGCGCTCGAGTCAGCCCATCGTCAATGACCCCGTTTTAAACGAATACGTGAGTAACTTAGGCCACCGATTAGTTGCGAATGCGGACGACGTAAAAACCCCATTTACCTTTTTCATGATTCGTGACAGAAACATCAATGCTTTCGCGTTTTTTGGCGGTTACATTGCGCTCCATTCTGGTCTATTTTTACACGCACAAAGCGAGAGTGAACTCGCCTCAGTTGTTGCCCACGAGATTGCCCACGTCACACAGCGCCACCTAGCGCGAAGCATGGAAGATCAAGCACGGCGCTCTCCTGCAACCTTAGCCGCACTGGCAGGTTCATTATTGCTCGCCATCGCGTCCCCACAAGCTGGGATGGCAGCTATCACGGCAACGACAGCTGGTAGTATGCAAGGGACAATTAACTACACCCGTAGCAATGAAAAAGAAGCCGATCGCTTCGGGATCGCCACCTTAGCCAAGGCAGGATTTGAACCGAAAGCCATGCCAAGGTTTTTTGGCCGCCTCGCAGATGAGTATCGCTACGCCAGCACGCCGCCGCCGATGCTGCTGACTCACCCGCTCCCTGAAGACCGTATCACCGATAGCCGAGTAAGAGCACAAAACTACCCTGAACCTCGCGTTCAGCCCTCGCTCGATTACAATCTCGCGCGCGCGCGAATCGTCGCTCGATATGCAGGGATACAAGCCAAAGCCGCTCAAGACTGGTTTGAGCGTACGGAAAAGAAAGCAGACCCAAGCATCAAAGTCGCATTTCAATACGGGAAAGCACTGGTTCACCTCGATAATAACGAGCTCGAAGAAGCGGACAAAATCTTACAAGAATTGCTAAGCCGCGATCGTAACAATCACTTTTATCTGGACGCGATGTCCGATCTCTATATCGCACAGAAGAAGCCAGAGCTCGCACAGTCGATGCTTGAAAAAGCGATGGCCGCAACACCAAACAATGCGGTGATCACCATCAATTATGCCAATGTATTGATCAAACGAGAGAAGAACGAAGAAGCGATTCGAGTGCTGCAGCGTTATACACATGACTATCCAAATGACGTAAATGGCTGGCATCTGCTTTCGGAAGCCAACATTCATCTTGGTCGTAGTGATGAAGATTTAGCGGCGCGTGCCGAAATTCTCGCCCTAAAAGCAAACTGGAACAAAGCCATTCAATATTACACTCAAGCGAGCCAACTCGCGGAGTTAGGAAGTTTAAAACAAGCCAGATACGATGCTCGTATTGATCAGCTTCTGGTCCAACGAGAGCGTTTCTTAGCATTACAATAAAAACAGGAGTTCACCTATGTCAGTCGTGATTATTCATAACCCACGCTGCTCTAAAAGTCGCCAAACCCTCGCTCTACTTGAAGAAAAAGGTATTGAACCGGAAGTAGTTAAATACCTAGATACACCACTGAGTATTGAAGAACTAAAAACGCTCTACACTCAACTGGGTGTTGAGAATGTTCGTGCCATGATGCGCACCAAAGAGGCGCTCTACAAAGAGCTCGATTTAGCAGAAGCCGATGACGAGACACTGTTCTCAGCGATGGCGAACAACCCAAAACTCATCGAGCGCCCTATCGTTGTGAATAACGGTCAAGCGCGTCATGGTCGCCCGCCAGAGCAAGTACTTGAGATTCTATGATCTGCCAAATCATTGTTCTGTATTACAGTCGCCACGGCTCTACGCGAGCGGTGGCGAGGCAAATTGCACGCGGTATTGAATCTGTCGAAGGTTGCGAGGCATTGCTGAGAACCGTTGAAGAGATTGATGGTTCGGACCAAGCAGACGACCCAATAATTACGCTCAATGAACTTAAGCAGTGCCACGGTTTAGCCATGGGTAGCCCAGTATGGTTTGGCAACATGGCGGCTCCTTTAAAGCATTTCTGGGATAAGAGCACCGCGCTTTGGGTATCAGGTGATCTGATAGATAAGCCAGCCTGCCTCTTCACCGCGTCTTCAAGCCTACACGGCGGACAAGAAACAACGCTGCAGACTATGATGCTGCCATTATTGCATCATGGGATGATGATATTGGGTATCCCCTATTCACAACCAAAGCTGCACACCACGACAAGTGGCGGAACACCATATGGTGCAACAACCGTCAGTTCCGGTACTGCGGGACTCACCGCAGATGAAATCGAACTGGCGCAACAGCTTGGAAAACGGCTCGCCTCGACGGCACTGAAAATGAAGGAATCATAACCATGCACGAGATGCAGCCTCAAACTAAGCGGTTTCGTATGCTTGCTCTGTTTGGCAATTTGGCGTTACTCGCTTGGATTGCCTTGTGGCAACTGAGTTTATCTCCGCACCCGCACATCAGTAGCACCACACTTGCGATCGCTTGGGCTATCCCACTGTTACTGCCGCTACCCGGGATTTTGGCAGGAAAACCTTATACCCATGCTTGGGCGAACTTCATTCTCATGTTTTACTTTCTACACGGTTTGACCATCCTGTATGTCGATGGTGGAGAGCGCTGGCTAGCTGTTGTAGAACTGCTTCTTGCGACAAGTGCGTTTTTTGGCAATATTCTCTACGCCAGAGCACGAGGAAAAGAGTTAGGCTTGAAGTTAAAAAGACTATCAAAAGTTGAGAAAGAAGAAAAAGCGCGTTTCGAATCAGACAACTAGGGTCTGTTGATCTTTCGAGCTGATTTTTGCAGCAGTTTGTGGGAAATTTCTACAAGGCAGAGGCTTTGAAGTGTAGCTAGCCTACATGAAAAGCCGATAACGCAGTAGAAATGAACCACAAACGCTGCCCGAAGGGTTCGGCTAAAATCGTTTTATGCTTTGTTAAGGGGTATTTACTTAGAATGACTAGGCTACACACCCCTTGCCGCGTCTAAAACGATTTTATCTCGAACAAAATTTAACCGAGAAAGGTCAACAGACCCTAATATCATCTGAAACAATTAGGGCTGCAAATGCAGCCCTTTCTCGTTTTTATTAGCCGTTGGAACTCGTGGAGCTATCCAAGGCTTCCCCTTCAATGTCGCTCGATACGTCGTTCGCATCTTCAGGTAGAACCTCAACTGGCGCAGTGTAAACATACGGTTTGCCCTGCCACTCGAACTGTAAGATAGATTCTGCAGGAATCACGTCTGGCAAGCTCTCGACTGTGACAGGTTGAATCGCTTCTGCGTCGTTTGATTCTGTATTCACAACCGCTACATCTTCAGAACGAGAGATTTCAGTCTCCGCCGCTACTGGCGGCACAACCTCACGTTCAATGGCGTTTTCTAATTGCACAACAGGGGCAACACGTTTAACTTCTTGTTCGAACTCCGCTTGAGATGAGAGCAAGTGAATATTGAACGTCACTTGATTACCTTGAATCTTCAAGATATCAATCGCAGCCACTGAGCTGAGCCCTTTTAGCTTGTTCTCCAACGTAAAAAAGCCAACCGCATCATTGAGCTCTGTAAAGCGTACTTTCAGGGTTTCAGATGATTCACTCGCCACAACAACGGCACTTTTCTTAGCGTAGTAATCGCTGATTTGATTGACCATTTTGCTTGCTGCATCCGCACCATTGTTCGAGCCTGTAATAGGCGCTTGACGCGTTACACCCACAGTCGCAGGCTTTTGATCATACAAGGTCCATCTGACGCTGTTGCCTTGCGCTTTCACTACCAACACAGCATCAACTGGATAGCGCTGACTGGCTTGACCCACAGGTAAGGCAAACCCTCCCCATAAATCAGACACGCTTAAACCGGTAATATCATCAAAATCGCCAACAGGAACCGTCAATGGCAGCCCGCGTTTATCGGCTTCTTGCTTCATCTGAGTCAATACGGAAGAATCAGCATGCTCCCACACAATATTGCGCTCTGCTTGTCCTTCTTCAACCAACCAGACCAACAAGTTCGCGCGTTCTGCAGGCCAAACGGGTAGCTGCGCTTGACTTAACAAAGAGCGGATATGTGGTGCACTGAAGCCCATTTTAAGTGTTTGCGAACCATTCAAGTCACCATAGCTGATCTGAGTCAGGTATTGACCGTTTTGTTTCAAGGCTTTTTGTACAACCTGATTGCTGATGGCATTCCGATCACCAGAGGCTTTAACAATGACCTCTTTCATGCCTTCCACACGTGCTTTGGCGTCGGCATTGTCCACCGCTTGGTCCAGAATCACTTCTGAACGGTACAAATCAACAGTGGTTAAAGCCATTGCAGGCAATCCGACCAAACTTAAAGCCAATAAAGCTAAATGACGCATACTCTTCCTAGGATCCAGTTTTCACTTTAAACGTCGATGATAAGCAACTATTGATAATGGAGCAACTAAAGCTCTCTGTAATCCAGTCCTACGTAATCACCAACACTCGCTTGCATTTTGGTCATCTATGAATAAAAACCAAAATATTTGATCCAGTTCAGATTGCAATCGTTTGGCACGGTGATAAAATCCCGCGAATTTTATTTTTGTAGAGTAATTACTACTTACCGCCACCCAAAGGAATAACGATATGAAAAATGCCATCCAAGGCGCTCAAATGCTGTTCGTCGCATTTGGTGCCCTCGTTCTTGTGCCATTGTTAACTGGCCTCGACCCAAGTGTTGCCCTGTTCGGCGCTGGTATCGGTACCCTTCTTTTCCAATTTGTTACTCGCCGCACCGTTCCAATCTTCCTTGCCTCATCTTTCGCTTTCATTGCTCCGATTCTTTATGGTGTTCAAACATGGGGCATTCCTGCGACCATGGGTGGTTTGATGGCTGCAGGCTTCGTCTATGTGGCGATGGGAGCATTAATCAAAGTGCGTGGTGTGGAGATTATTCACAAGCTGTTGCCACCCGTCGTGGTTGGTCCGGTAATTATGGTAATCGGCCTTGGTTTAGCTCCGGTCGCGGTCAACATGGCTTTGGGTAAAGTCGATGGCGCACAAGTGATTGATGCTGATGCGTCGCTGGTTATCTCTGTCGCATCACTGCTTACGACCATCGTACTGAGCGTGTTTGCAAAAGGCTTTTTGAAACTGACGCCAATTCTTGGCGGTATTGTTGTGGGTTACTGCCTAAGTTTGGGCTACGGCATCGTTGATTTTACTCCAGTAAAAGAAGCAGCATGGTTTGCTCTACCAAACTTCACCATGCCTGAGTTCAACATCAACGCGATTCTATTTATGATTCCGGTCGCAATCGCCCCTGCAGTAGAACATGTGGGCGACATGTTGGCTATCTCTAACGTGACGGGTAAAAACTACATCAAGAAACCAGGCTTACATCGCACTATTACTGGTGACGGTGTGGCGACCATTGCCGCTTCTATGGTCGGTGCACCACCAAATACTACCTACTCAGAAGTTACGGGTGCCGTCATGCTGACGAAAGCATTCAACCCAGTGATTATGACTTGGGCTGCGGTTACTGCCATCATCCTGGCTTTGGTCGGTAAACTTGGTGCGATACTGCAAACCATTCCAATGCCGGTCATGGGCGGCATTATGATTTTGCTGTTTGGTTCCATTGCGACGGTGGGTTTAAATACTCTGATCAAAAACAATGTTGACCTACACAAATCTCGCAACCTAGTGATTGTTGCGATCACGCTTGTGTTTGGCATTGGCGGCATGGCATTTGGTATTGGTGAGTTTAGCCTACAAGGTGTGAGCCTATGTGGCATCGTGGCGATTATGCTCAACCTTATCCTGCCAAAAGAACTTGGCGAAAACCACGTTGTTGATAACGCCCAAATGGAAGAAGAAGCGAAGTAGTTTCTCTTTGTTTAATAGCAAAAAGGGTTGGCACTACGCCAACCCTTTTTTAATCCAGACACAACTCGCAAAACTGAGCCCGAGTGAGCGCCGCTAAATCTTTTGGGGCTAATTCGATTTCTAACCCGCGCTTGCCCGCACTGACACACATGGTTTCTAACGCTTCTGCGCTATTGTGGATAAACGTTGGCAAGGCTTTCTTCTGCCCAAGTGGGCTAATTCCTCCCACCACATAGCCGGTCGTTTTCTGTGCTATATCAGGGTTCGCCATTTCCGCTTTTTTCGCTTTTGCTGCTTTGGCTGCCTGCTTTAGGTTCAACTTCTGGGCAACTGGAATGATCGCAACCGCTAGGTTTTTTGCATCACCATTTACGCTAAACAACAAAGTTTTAAAGACTTTCGCGGGATCTTGACCTAACACTTCCGCCGCTTCTAACCCATAACTGTCAGCACGCGGGTCATGCTCATATTGATGGATAACATGAGGAACTTTTTTCTTCTTAGCGAGATTAATAGCAGGAGTCATACTCCCTCCCAAATTAGCAACAAAAAACGCCACTCAACTGAGTGGCGTTTTAGCTTAATGAGATTTATAAGTTGGAGTCAACTTACTTGTATACCATCTCACCTGATGGAGCGTATTTGTTCACGTCAACTGGGCTGTTTGCTTCTAGGTACTCTTTTAGTACTTCAGCATCTACGAAGCCAGTGTTCACGTGACCTGGGTGACCTGTTAGTTTAGGGTAACCGTCACCACCCGCTGCGTTGTAGCTTGGCACTGTGAAGCGGTAAGTTTCGTCTAGGCGAAGCTGTTTACCACCGATGAATACGTTAGAGACTTCACCGTTTGCCACTGTCATAGAGATACCCGCAAACTGAGCGTATGCACCAGAGTCAACTGGCTTAGTTGCAACAACGTTTAGGTAGTCAAGTACTTCTTGGCCAGACATATCTGTGTAAGTCAGGATGTTCGCAAATGGCTGTACCGTTAGAACGTCTTTGTATGTTACGTCACCCGCTTCAATCGAATCACGCACACCGCCAGAGTTCATTACTGCGAAGTCTGCTTTTGCACGCTCCATGTGAGCCGTTGCGATTAGACGGCCTAGGTTAGTTTGCTGGAAGCGAACCACGTTACGGTCACCTTCAAGCTTGCCATTGGTTTCTGCAATCTTAACGTTAAGCTGCGCTTGACCTTGCTCTTGGTATGGACGTAGGAATTCTAGCAGAGCTTCATCTTGCTTGATTTCATCTTCGATTAGCACGCGTTGGCTCTTACCATCAACCTTGATTTTCTTCTTCAGGTTCACAGGGATAAGATCGTAGCTCACCATTTCTAGCTCGCCATTACGGAATTCGTAATCAGCACGGCCTACGTATTTACCCCATTCGTGAGCCTGAACGATGTAAGTGCCGTTTTGTACATCTGGCTTACACTCGTCAGAAGGCTTGAAGTTTTTCTTAACAACGTTAGGCGCTTCCATACATACTGGCTCTTGAGAGTGACCACCAACGATCATATCTAGAGAACCTTCGTCTAGGTAACGTGCTAGCGCAACATCACCAGGTGCATTCACACCACGATTGCCATTTTCGTAGTGACCCATGTGCGTCACAGCAAAGATAAGATCAGGTTTTTCAGTCTTCTCAAGTTCAGCGATCAGCTTTTTCGCTTCTTCTTTAGGGTCACGGAACTCGATGCCACCAATGAATTCTGGGTTACCGATTTTTTGCGTGTCTTCTGTCGTTAGACCGATAACCGCAACTTTGATGCCTTGTAGGTCAAACATTTCGTAAGCCTGGAACATGCGCTCGCCAGTCTTCTTGTCGTAAATGTTTGCAGAAAGCATTGGGAAGTTAGCCCACTCAATCTGTTTTTCTAGAACGTCTAGAGGATTATCGAACTCGTGGTTACCAAGTGCCATCGCATCGTAACCAATTTTGCTCATACCTTTGAAATCTGGTTCAGCGTCTTGTAGATCTGACTCAGGTACGCCAGTGTTGATATCACCGCCCGATAGTAGTAGCGAGCTACCACCTTCTGCAGCAATTTCAGCGCGCAGCTGATCAATTAGCGTTTTACGTGCAGCCATGCCGTACTCGCCGTATTTGTTCTGCCAGAAACGACCGTGGTGATCGTTCGTGTGAAGAACGGTTAGCTTATAGGTTTTGTCTGCTTCCCACTCATGCTGTGGTGCCGTTGCACAACCAGCTAGAGTTGCCAGGATTGCTGCGCTAATTGCGCTTTTTACGATCAGGCCTTGCTTCATTGTCATACCTTTTGAACTTTTTTTGGGGATTTCCACTGCTTTTTCTTACTGCTCTTAATGAATAGACTCGCTCGGTGAAAATGCACCGCAAGAGCAATAAAACTTGAACTAGTTTAAATTAACCAAAATTACCTAACAGCGAGTTTTCATATTTATGTCGTATTGATCACCTAAATAAACGTTTAAATGTGTAACAAAGCGCCAAGTTTGCACTTCATTTATCAAACGATCACAAGCAAACGTTTGGGTGTGAAGTACGCTCTAGACCTTGCATTTGAGACAGTGAGCGTTTACTCAACAAAGAACGAAAACATGCCCCTTAAAAACCAAAAAAGTTGGCACTTGGCCAACTTTTTTGCTTGAACAATAAATGTACTGTTACTTGATCTCGATATGGTCAAAACCTTTGATCAAATCATCAAGTGCTTTCATCTGTGCCAAGAACGGTTCTAGCTTGTCGAGAGGAAGCGCTGAAGGACCGTCACAACGTGCTTGATCTGGATTTGGGTGCGCTTCAATAAACAGACCTGCAATTCCTGTTGCCAGACCCGCTTTCGCAAGCTCAACCGTTTGTTCACGACGACCGCCTGATGCCGCACCCGATGGGTCACGCATCTGTAGCGAGTGAGTCACGTCAAAGATAATTGGGCTACCGTTTGATGCTTTTTTCATCACACCAAAACCAAGCATATCAACCACAAGGTTGTCGTAACCATGACATGAGCCACGCTCACACAAAATAATGTTGTCATTGCCACACTCGCTGAACTTATCAACGATGTTACCAACTTGACCTGGGCTCATGAACTGAGGCTTCTTCACGTTGATAACGGCACCAGTCTTCGCCATTGCTTCAACCAAGTCCGTTTGGCGTGCCAAAAATGCAGGCAGCTGAATCACATCGACAACATCCGCAACAGGCTGAGCTTGCGCTTCGGTATGAACGTCTGTGATGATTTTTACGCCGAAGGTATCTTTCAATTCTTGGAAGATTTTCATGCCCTCTTCCAAACCTGGACCACGGTATGAATGGACAGAGCTGCGGTTTGCTTTGTCGAAAGAAGCCTTGAACACGTATGGAATGCCCAGTTTCTCGGTCACTTTTACGTAGTGCTCACAGATCTGCATTGCAAGGTCGCGAGACTCAAGCACGTTCATACCAGCAAATAGGGTGAAAGGTTTGTCGTTTGCAACAGGGATATCACCAACGTGAACGATTTTCTGTTCCATTTTCTTCTCTCTTAAATTTTGATTCTATTCATTGTGAATAGACTTAGTGTAAGACAACCTGAGTCGAACTCATGGCGTTTACTTGATTCTTTAGCAATTCGGATGCTGGGTCATCTGGGCATTGATCAATAAAATATTGATAATCGGTCAATGCAATTTGATGGCAATCTAGCTGTTGATAGATAAAACCGCGATCGCGAATCTCATACGGGTCATCGGGGACAAACGTCAGGGCTAAATCCGTGCACCTCAGAGCCAACGTATAGCGTTGCTCACGCAACAGAGCACTTTTCAGTAGAGCCAACCAACGACCAATCACCGTCGGGTTGTCTGTTTCTTTCAAATGACTCGGTTTAAGTTTCGCCAATGGGCCGCTGTGACCAATCAACCAAGCACCAAGCGTATGTTCAGAAACGTATTCACCGTTAAATGGATTGATGTATTGGGAAGTCTCATCGAACCAATCAATCTTGATTAAAAACTGGGTCGGAAACGTGATGCCTTTCACCGGAAAGCCAAGTTGACGCCCAAAGTAAAGCAGAAGCGCGCCTAAGCTAACTGGGATACCTTTACGCCGTTCAAGCACTATATCAATGAAACCGTTTGAAGAGTCAAAATAGGCATCTTGGTCGCCCTGAAATCCCCACTCATGGTAGAAAAGTCGCAATAACGCATCAAATCTCTGCCGCTCATTGGTCTCATGAGCTAATGAAAGCTCTGCTTCTTGCAGTAGTCTATGCAGCTCATTCTCAGCCCAATGCACGTCGGTAGCGGGGTTCACGGCCTTATTCAATGCCAATGCACCTTCTACAAGTTCCATTGCGTCAAAGTCTTCGTCAAACAACTCAAGCATTAATGACTACCTAAAAGTATTAACCAAACAGAATAGGCGTTTTAGTGATGGCAATTTTACCGGCCATCGCTAACCACCCCAAAGCACCAAAGAAAGAAAACGTTCGTAGGAGTTTGTTTTTACCAAGCTTTAGTGCAAAAAAGCCAAGTGCAATGTACGCAAGCACACAGGTGATCTTTTCCGTTAACCAAGGGGCAGCGGCAGTAAACGGAATAAAGCCGGTAACCACAATTAGGTAGATACCTGAAATTAATAAAAACGTGTCATTGATATGAGGGAAAACTTTAAAAAACTTTTTGTCGAGCAATTTGGAATTTGCCATCATCAACGCATATCTTACCGATAATAAGGTCGCACTTAGGGCGACGGTCAGAAGATGAAAATGCTTTAATCCTTCGTACATGTTGTTTCTCTTATTTCTTTTTCGGCCACAATCCGATGGTTACTCGGTCGTTGTTACCGTAATCCTTGAATGTTTCCACCTGGTCATAACCAAGCGATGCTAATAGATCTCGAACGGCGATTCCCTGATCATAGCCATGTTCAAACATCAGCCAACCATCCGGCTGTAGGTAAGAACGGGCAACCTCAGAGATGTATTTGATATCGGCTAATCCGTTGTCCTCTGCCACCAGCGCGCTCAGCGGTTCGAATCGAACATCACCTTGGGAAAGGTGAGGGTCACTTTTCTCAATATAAGGTGGATTCGATACGATCAAAGCAAACTGCGTACCAGATTCAATCGGGTCAAACCAACTACCTGAACGAAACTCACAGTTTGGAATATTAAGCTTCTCAGCGTTGGATGAGGCAAGCTGCCGAGCGTCTTCTTTTAAATCAACGCCCCACACCCTGCGATTAGGTAACTCTGAAGCCAAAGCTAAAGCTATTGCGCCTGTGCCTGTCCCCAAATCAAGGATGTCTCCTTCACTGTCGGACGCTTTATCCAGCGCAATCTCAACCAGTCTTTCCGTGTCGGGGCGCGGAATTAACGTGCTGGGTGCCACATCAAGCGGCAACGACCAAAATTCGCGCTCTCCCACGATATAGGCAACAGGCTCACCGCCAAGACGACGTTCCAACAATGAAGAAAACTGCGTAAGTTGTTCTGCGTCTAGAAGTTTGTCGGGCCAGGTGAGTAAAAAGGAGCGTGGTTTGTCGAGGGCATGGCAAAGTAACACCGCAGCGTCAAGAGAGGGCGAATCACTGCCGCTCTCTTGAAGCCTAACAACGGCGTTTTTTAGTGTGTTTTCAACACTGTTTTCCGTCGACATCGATCAGTTGTTCTCTGCAAGCGCCGCTAGTTGATCCGCTTGGTGCTCTTGGATAACAGGGTCGACCAAACTTGCCAGATCACCTTCCATTACTTCGTTAAGACGGTAGATAGTCAGGTTGATGCGATGGTCTGAAACACGGCCTTGTGGGTAGTTATAGGTACGAATACGGTCACTACGGTCACCCGAGCCTAGTAGGTTACGACGCGTGTCCGACTCTTCCGCCGCACGTTTCGCTTCTTCCGCCTGAATGATACGTGCAGCAAGGACCGCCATCGCTTTCGCTTTGTTCTTATGCTGTGAACGCTCATCCTGACACTCAACCACAGTACCGGTTGGCAAGTGAGTAATACGGATTGCTGAGTCAGTGGTGTTAACGTGCTGACCACCCGCGCCAGACGCACGGAAGGTGTCAATTTTAAGGTCGGCCGCTTTGATTTCTGGAATTTCCGCTTCTGGAATTTCCGCCATCACAGCAACGGTACACGCAGAGGTATGAACACGGCCTTGAGATTCAGTAGCCGGAACACGCTGTACTCGGTGGCCACCTGATTCAAACTTAAGAACACCGTAAGCACCATCGCCAGAGACTTTTGCGATCATCTCTTTGTAACCGCCGTGTTCTGATTCGTTTGAAGACATCACTTCAACGCGCCAACCTTGTTTTTCAGCAAACTTGCTGTACATGCGGAACAGGTCACCCGCAAAGATGCCCGCTTCATCACCGCCTGCACCCGCACGAATCTCTAGGAAACAGTTGCGGTCATCGTTTGGATCTTTCGGTAGTAGAAGAATTTGAAGTTCGTCGGTCAAGCGTTCGATGGTTTCTTTCGCTTCTTTGATCTCTTCTTGCGCCATTTCGCGCATCTCTTCATCGTCTTCTTTCGCCATCTCTTCAGCGGCAACAAGATCCTCTTGAGCTTGTTGGTAAGCTTGGAAACACTTAGTCACTTCCTCTAGCTGAGAGTACTCTTTTGACAAGGCACGGAATTTATCTTGGTCACCGATAATATCGGGATCACCAAGCAGGTGTTGAACTTCTTCGTAACGTTCAACCAGTGTTTCTAGCTTAGTTAGAATCGAGGCTTTCATAGTTTTATTTAACTCAGGTTCGTAATGAATAGTCTTGGGGAGATTAACAATCTTCCAGACCTAAACTTTGTCTAATGATAGCGAGCTTTGCTGGCTCGCCGCGCTCTGCTGCGCTTTGCAACGCACGTGTAGGTGCGTGAATCAGCTTGTTGGTGAGCTTATTGCTCAGCTCCAGAAGGACTTTCTCTGGATCAGCTCCGGCAGCAAGAGACTGAATACTTTTGTTTAATAGCTCTGTTCGAATGTCGTTGGCGCTGCGGCGATAATCGCGAATACTATCGACCGCTTGTAATGAACGAAGCCACGACATAAACGCCGCGCTCTCTTCACTAACAATCGCCTCCGCTTGAATGGCTTCGACTTTGCGTTGTTCGATGTTGTTGTCGACGATCGATTGCAGATCATCAACGGTATACAGATAGGCGTCGTTTAACTCCCCCACCTGTGACTCGATATCACGTGGAACTGCGATATCGACTAATAACATCGGTTGGTAACGGCGAGATTTAAGCGCGCTCTCCACCATACCTTTGCCAATGATAGGCAACGGACTCGCGGTTGAACTGATGACAATATCCGCTTGAGGCAAAAACTCGGGGATGTCTGGCAAACCAATAATCTGCGCACCGAACTCTTCGGCAAGCGGCATCGCGCGCTCCTTGGTTCGGTTGGCGACGATCATTTTTCGACAGCCATTGGCTGACAAATGCTTGGCAACCAGCTCGATCGTCTCACCAGCACCGACAAGCAACACGGTAGAATCTTCCAGCGACTCAAAAATGTGTTTTGCTAGCGTACAAGCGGCATAAGCAACTGATACCGCATTGCCGCCGATGTCAGTCTCAGTGCGCACTCGCTTCGCCACAGAGAATGTCTTTTGGAACAACTTCTCCATCGCAGAGTCAACCGCTTTGCCATCACGCGCGTCTGAATAGGCTTGTTTAACTTGGCCAAGAATCTGCGGTTCACCAAGAACCAGAGAATCCAATCCACATGAGACACGCATCAGATGGCGAATCGCCGCTTGCTCTTCATGCGTATAAATACTCGGCTTCAATGCTTCTGGACTGACCTCATGGAACTGAGACAGCCAGTCGATCAGCTTACTCTTTCCCGCACCTTTGACATCGCAATAAATCTCAGTGCGGTTACAGGTCGATAAAATGACACTGCCGTTCACAGCAGGGTTTTCACTGAGCTGTTTGAGTGCTTCAGGTAACTTCTCCGGCCCAAAAGCAACTTTTTCACGCAGTTCTACCGAGGCCGTGTTGTGATTGATACCTATAGCAAGCAAAGACATGTATCGCGAGTTCTCTGAATCAGATGTGGACAAATAAGGACGGAATTTTACTTGATGGCCCAATTTAATTAAAGGGTATTAGGGATATGTTTTCATTAGTTCGTGATTTCAGTGATATAGTGGCGCCCAACGCAAGGCTTAAATTGGACAAAAGACCCGCATGATGACGAAATTTCGCCCTCTTTGGATTTGTTTGCTGAGCGCTGTCGTATTATCCGGCTGTGCCAGTATTGAAACCAGCAGTACCAATGTTGAATGGCAAACTCACCAGCAACGACTCGCAGCCATCGAACAATACCAATCCAGTGGGAAACTGGGCTATATCTCTCCAGAGCAACGTCAATCGCTCAATTTTCAATGGCAACATGCCGCTCAATCCAGCCAATTGCGATTGACCACCTTCCTTGGTCAAACAGCCTTAAACTTAAAAATTACGCCCTCTGGTGCGTTTGTCGAAACCTACGATGATCAGAGTTTTTCCTCTCCGAGTGCAGAAGCCTTGATCTATCAACTGACTGGCTTAACGCTTCCTGTTGAGCAATTAAATGATTGGCTTTTGGGCAAACCCACCGCGGCAGACCACTACCAACTCAGCGACACCAACACCGTGTTATCACTGACGAAAAAAATCAACGGCCAACAATGGCAACTTTCTTACTTAAACTATCGTGATGTACAAGTAGACGGCGTTCCATTGCCACTGCCACAAAAACTCAAACTGACTCAAAATGACACCTCGATCAATATTGTGATATCTAAGTGGAAAATAAACGAATGATCACGGAAACGACACATTGGCCTTCACCGGCTAAATTGAATCTTTTTCTCTACATCACTGGCCGCCGTGAGAATGGCTACCACGAATTGCAGACTCTATTTCAGTTTCTCGACCATGGTGACAGCTTAAGCATCACCGCAAACTCCAGTGGCGAAATCACATTGACACCTGATATTCCAGGGGTTGCTTTAGAAGATAACCTCATTTGGAAAGCCGCTCAGGCACTGCAAGAAGCTGCCGATTGTACATTTGGCGCGGATATTCAATTAAATAAAATCTTACCGATGGGCGGTGGTATCGGCGGAGGCTCTTCCAACGCAGCAACCGTGCTCGTCGCACTGAACCATTTGTGGAAAACCGGATTGTCCGATGACGAACTGGCGAGCATCGGACTTCACCTCGGAGCCGATGTCCCTGTATTTGTGCGCGGCTTTGCCGCCTTTGCTGAGGGAGTTGGAGAGCAACTGACTCAAGCCTCTCCGAGCGAAAAATGGTACTTGGTCGTGAGGCCAAATGTGAGCATTGCAACCGTAGACATATTCACTCATCCAAAATTGACTCGAAATACGCCGAAACGAGACCTGACAACACTTCTTAACCATGATTACGGAAACGATTGCGAAAAAATTGTTCGAATGCTGTACCAAGAGGTTGATAAGCAACTTTCATGGCTGCTACAATACGCGCCGTCAAGATTGACGGGGACCGGATCGTGCGTTTTTGCTGAATTTTCCAGCGAAAACGAAGCGAAAGCCATCTACCAAAAACTTCCTGACAACGTCTCTGCTTTCGTAGCTAAAGGGCGAAACATCTCCCCTCTACATGAGACGCTGGCTAAGTACCGCTTAGCCCACACACAATCTATCTAAAAACTGGACGCAACCCTGAGGTTTCCACCGTGCCTGATATGAAGCTATTTGCTGGTAACGCTACACCTGAACTAGCCCAACGTATTGCTGATCGTCTATACATCTCTCTTGGTGATGCAACTGTTTCTCGTTTTTCTGACGGCGAAGTCGCTGTGCAAATAAACGAAAACGTTCGTGGTAGTGATGTTTTCATCATCCAATCAACGTGTGCACCAACTAACGACAACCTAATGGAACTTGTAGTGATGATTGACGCAATGCGCCGCGCTTCAGCGGGCCGTATTACAGCAGTTATCCCTTATTTTGGTTACGCTCGTCAAGACCGTCGCGTACGCTCTGCTCGTGTACCAATCACTGCTAAAGTTGTTGCAGATTTCCTTTCAAACGTTGGCGTTGACCGCGTTCTAACTATCGACCTTCACGCAGAACAAATCCAAGGCTTCTTCGATGTTCCTGTAGACAACATCTTCGGTACACCTGTACTACTTGAAGATATGCAGGCTCGTGGCCTAGAGAACCCTGTTGTGGTTTCTCCAGACCTTGGTGGCGTTGTTCGTGCTCGCGCAACAGCAAAAGCACTTGGTGATATCGATATCGCAATCGTTGACAAGCGTCGTCCACGCGCAAACGTCTCTGAAGTTATGAACCTCATCGGTGACGTTGAAGGTCGTGATTGTGTCATCGTTGATGACATGATCGATACAGGTGGCACACTATGTAAGGCAGCAGAAGCGCTAAAAGAGCGCGGTGCTAAGCGAGTGTTTGCTTACGCGACTCACGCTGTATTCTCAGGCAACGCAGCGCAAAACATTGGCAACTCTGTTCTTGACCAAGTGATCGTAACCGATTCAATCACGCTACCAAAAGAGATGGAAGCAACAGGTAAAGTCACTTGCCTAAGCCTATCTCGCATGCTAGCAGAAGCGATCCGTCGTATCAGCAACGAAGAGTCAATCTCTGCGATGTTCAACTAATTTAGTTCAAGTTCGTCAAACATTTAAAAACACCCCTCTTTGGGGTGTTTTTTATTTGCCGCAATGAAAGTATCCGTATCTCGCCCGATGAGAGATATCTGTGCTATCATACGGCGCTTTTTGAGATTCCAAGAGAGATCCTAACCTTGAGTCAACAGATCAAACTTCTTGTCGGCCTGGCAAATCCAGGGCCAGAATACGCTAGAACCCGCCATAATGCAGGGGCTTGGGTAGTAGAAGAACTGGCGCGCGTCCACAACATTACTCTAAAGAATGAAGCAAAGTTTTTTGGGCTAACGGGACGCATCATGATGAACGGTCAGGACCTTCGCCTGCTTATCCCAACCACGTTTATGAACCTTTCTGGAAAGTCGATCGCAGCCATCGCGAAGTTTTACCAAATCAAACCAGAAGAGATCATGGTTGCCCACGATGAGCTGGATTTACCTCCTGGTGTTGCTAAATTCAAGAAAGGCGGTGGTCACGGTGGTCACAACGGCCTTCGCGATACCATAAGTAAACTTGGCAATTGCAAAGATTTTTATCGTTTAAGGATTGGTATCGGCCATCCTGGACACAAAGATAAAGTAGCAGGTTTTGTGTTAGGTAAAGCACCTGCGAAAGAACAAGAGCTTCTTGATGCGGCCGCTGACGAATCCGTCCGTTGCCTCGACATCCTAATCAAGGATGGCTTATCAAAAGCACAAAATCGTCTACACACGTTCAAAGCTGAATAAGGTTATTATCATGGGTTTTAAATGTGGCATCGTTGGTCTACCAAACGTTGGTAAATCAACTCTGTTCAACGCACTAACTAAAGCGGGCATCGAAGCGGCTAACTTCCCGTTCTGTACTATCGAGCCAAACACTGGTGTTGTGCCCGTGCCAGATCTCCGTCTGGACGCGCTAGCGAAAATCGTTAACCCACAAAAAATTCTACCAACAACAATGGAATTCGTTGACATTGCTGGTCTGGTAGCGGGTGCATCTCGCGGTGAAGGCCTAGGGAACAAGTTCCTAGCAAACATCCGTGAAACAGACGCGATTGGTCACGTTGTTCGTTGTTTTGAAAACGAAAACATCGTCCACGTTGCTGGTAAAGTTTCGCCAATCGAAGACATCGAGGTTATCAACCTTGAGCTTGCAATGGCCGACTTAGACTCTTGTGAGCGTGCCATTCAGCGTAATGCGAAGAAAGCAAAAGGTGGCGATAAAGACGCCAAGTTTGAACTAACTGTGTTGGAGAAACTGCTACCTGTATTAACAGAAGGTGGCATGGCTCGTACGGTTGAACTAGCGAAAGAAGAGCTGGCGGCGATTGGTTACCTAAACTTCCTAACGCTGAAACCAACTATGTACATCGCAAACGTGAATGAAGATGGTTTTGAAAACAACCCTTACCTAGATGCTGTTCGCGAATACGCAGAAAAAGAAAACAACGTGGTTGTAGCAGTTTGTGCTGCAATCGAATCTGAGCTGTCTGAACTCGATGATGAAGACCGTGAAGAATTCTTGGCGGATATGGGGATTGAAGAACCAGGCCTAAACCGAGTAATCCGCTCAGGTTACGATCTGCTTACTCTTCAAACTTACTTCACTGCGGGTGTAAAAGAAGTACGTGCATGGACGATCCCAGTAGGCGCGACAGCACCACAAGCGGCGGGTAAGATCCACACAGACTTTGAAAAAGGCTTCATTCGTGCGGAAGTTGTTGGCTATGATGACTTTATCCAGTTTAACGGTGAAAGCGGCGCGAAAGACGCAGGTAAATGGCGTTTGGAAGGTAAAGAATACATCGTAAAAGACGGTGATGTGATTCACTTCCGTTTCAACGTATAATATTCGCTCAAGTCATTGAGTTTAAAAGCCAGCACTTATGCTGGCTTTTTTTATTTCTTCAGATATTCCATCAATAAAGTGTTCGTTCTGCTGTCATTTTGTTATCAGTTTTCGATGATTAACGCGCCTCTTTGTTTAAAAAGAAATCGAACAGTCCGTTTATCTCGATTTATTCAAAAAAACTATTGACGTGATTGGTTCAACTTCGCATAATGCGCCCCGTTCCCGACAAGACAACTACGGATTGTAAGGAACCACAACATGGTATGGCTACGTAGCTCAGCTGGTTAGAGCACATCACTCATAATGATGGGGTCACAGGTTCGAATCCCGTCGTAGCCACCATTCCTAAACATTTTTACGAAAATGATTAGGAATAGATGCGGAAGTGGCGGAATTGGTAGACGCACCAGATTTAGGTTCTGGCGCCGCAAGGTGTGAGAGTTCAAGTCTCTCCTTCCGCACCATGTTTTATAGTCTCGATGACTATGCTGCAGGTCTATCGCCAAGCGGTAAGGCAGCGGCTTTTGATGCCGCCATTCCCTGGTTCGAATCCAGGTAGACCTGCCATTATTGATAGTGTTAAGCCTATTATAAAAATGGCTTGTCACTACGAGCGCAACAGTTTATATTGTCTCGCTCACGAGTGGCTACGTAGCTCAGCTGG
>NZ_JWLV01000009.1 GCF_000808535.1 Vibrio sinaloensis | reverse complement strand
GTCCACTCCGCCACTTATTTGAGAGTCGTCTCAATAAACACGAAGATAGGGGTGTAGCTCCAATTGGCAGAGCAGCGGATTCCAAATCCGCGTGTTGGGAGTTCGAATCTCTCCACCCCTGCCATATCTAAGGCTCTAGTCGAAAGACTAGAGCCTTTTTGCTTTTTGGTATTGAAGTATTCAATTGGCAGAGCAGCGTATTCCCCGTCTTGCCAAAGGAACAAGGCCTACTTGTTGAATCCTAATTGTCTATAGGCAAGTGACGTGACTTTTATTACTGAGCTGCAACCATTAATGCATCTGCCCCAAACTCTATTTCTCGAGCGGCTTTTCGCTTCTTAGATAATCATTCCACTTCTGATTGAACTTCTTAGGTAGAGCAGAGTCTTTAAACTTCTCTTTAGAAAAAAGTAAATACATATCTTGTTCGAACAGTGGTTTGTTATGATAGGTTAACTCTTCAGCCGCCTCTTTTGGGAGTACTTGATCAATTCTCATCTGCCCAGTTTCAATCGTAGCAGGATAGGCATCTATTCGCCCTTTGAACAGCAATTGAAATACATAGCTATCAGTGTTTCCAGTGAATGGCTTTAGTCCCATCTCAATGAGCACATCCCGTGCTGTGTAATCGACCACAGATCCCAACGTATATGAAGCAAGGTCTTCGTCGGTTTGCCAATCAAATCCATTATCCTTGCGATGAAAGAACACGACTTTTTGTGTCATTAATTTATCTGAAAGTATGAAATGATCTCGTCGATCTTTATTTTCGAACCAAGGGAATGTGGCATCAAACTTCCCAGATCTAACCCCTTTCAATGCTCTTGCCCATGAGGTGTATTCATAGACAACTTGGTAGCCTAGCGACTCAAATACTTTGGTCACTGGATCTTGCAGCAACCTATGCTCAGCGTTGGAGCTGGACGTATGGGGAGGGTAGTCCTCAATTGCAATGACAATAGATTTCGCTTGCAGCATTGCTGGACACATTAGTAAGCAAGCGAAAGAAAGTTGGTAATTCATAAGGCGAACAATCCACTATGGAGGTGCAATATTGATTATAGATGCTTTAGACAATAAAAAAGCCCGCTCAAAGAGCGGGCTTCATAATCAGCTGTGACGGGGCTTGATTTATTTAAGTAGTGCTTCGTTACCGTGTTCACGGATATGCTTAAGCATGCCTTTAACACCGCGTGCGCTTGAAGCTACAACATTACCTGACTTCATGTAGTCAGTGCCACCTGCGAAATCGGTGATGATAGCACCAGCCTCTCGAGCGATCAGTTCGCCCGCTGCGATGTCCCAAGGTTTAAGACCTAACTCGAAGAAACCATCAACACGGCCTGCAGCAACATAACATAGGTCTAGAGCGGCAGAACCAGTACGACGGAAGTCAGCACAGTCTACAAATAGTGCTGACATGATCTTGAAGTAAGATTCAGAGTGCTGTTTTTGCTTGTATGGGAAACCAGTCGCTAGAATAGTGCCTTGAAGGTCTTTTAGCTGTTTTACACGGATACGTGCGTTGTTTAGCTGAGCACCAGCACCGCGTTGAGCTGTGAATAGCTCATTGAGCATTGGGTCGTAAACACAAGCAACTTCTGTTTTACCTTTAAAGCGAACAGCGATAGAGACAGAAAAATGTGGTAAACCTTTTACAAAGTTTGAAGTGCCATCCAGTGGGTCGATGATCCATTGTACTTCTTTATCTTTACCTTCAATAACGCCATTTTCTTCTGCGACGATGCAGTGCTCTGGGTACGACGCTTTAATCGTATCGATAATGATAGCTTCTGCTTCTTTGTCTACGTTAGTAACAAAGTCGTTCGTGCCTTTCTGAGTTGATTCGATCTTCTCAGCATTTTCTAAAGATTTAGCAATATGATTGCCTGCTTTTCGTGCAGCACGAATAGCGATATTAAGCATTGGATGCATACTAATTTCCCAACGGATGTTAAAGAACAGAAAAACGGGCGGCAGTATACCAGATAAATGACCAAATGGAAGCGGTTAATTTTTGTCCTCTTGGTTTTTAATCAGAAAGGACCTGACCATTTTAGTCAGGTATATGCTATTATCTTGCCGCTTTATTAATAGCTTTAGGATTCATCGATGCTTCACAACGTAAAAGTTGTCCTTGTGGGGACTTCGCACTCTGGAAATATTGGCTCCGCCGCTCGTGCTATGAAAGTCATGGGTTTGAGTAATTTAGTGCTAGTTGATCCTCAATGCAGCGTCGATGAACAGGCCCTCGCTTTAGCTGCGGGGGCGAGTGATATCGCTGAGAATGCTAAGATAGCCTCGTCGTTAACTGAAGCTGTCTCTGACTGCGCTCTTGTTGTGGGATCGAGCGCTCGCTCTCGCACATTGGAGTGGCCAATGCTTGAACCGCGAGAATGTGGGGTTAAGTTTGTCGAAGAAGGACAAAGCGCCCCAGTGGCTTTGGTATTTGGTCGAGAGCGTACGGGGTTAACCAACGATGAATTGCAAACCTGCCATTACCACGTTTGTATCCCTGCAAACCCTGAATATAGCTCTCTCAATTTGGCGATGGCTGTTCAGACTCTAAGCTATGAAGTGCGTATGGCCTTCCTTGAAAAAGAGCAAAGCCAGTACGCGACTACCGAATTGGTTGAATATCCAAGACACAAAGAGCTGGAAATGTTCTTTGAGCACCTTGAAAAAGTGGCTCAAAAGACCCAGTTTATCAGTGAAGACCAACCAGGTAAGGTGATGAATAAACTGCGTCGTTTGTTTAATCGCGCGAGACCAGAAGCTCAAGAGCTGAACATTTTACGTGGTGTTCTTACTGCGATAGAAAAGCGTATAAACGAGTGATTTTGTCCATATAAGCAAAGTGGTTAAATACCTGACTAAAATAGTCAATTAAATACTTGACCAAAATAGTCAGGTATGGAAGAATTCCTACCATATTAACGGTGTGGATATGGTGTTATATGAGACTTACATCTAAAGGAAGATACGCAGTGACAGCCATGTTAGATGTGGCTCTGCATTCGCAACAAAACCCTGTACCTCTGGCTGATATTTCAGAGCGTCAAGGGATCTCTCTATCTTACCTAGAGCAGCTTTTCTCTAAACTGCGTAAAGCGGGTTTGGTTGCAAGTGTTCGTGGTCCTGGCGGTGGTTACCGACTTGGTGAAGACGCTCAGTCTATCTCTATTGGTACGGTCATTGCTGCGGTAGACGAATCTGTAGATGCGACTAAATGCAATGGGAAAGGAGACTGCCAAGGTGGCACTCGTTGCCTAACTCACACACTGTGGCGTGACTTGAGTTCACGTATTAGCGACTTCTTGAACAACATCACTTTAGGTGAGTTAATGCATGATAATGAAGTCCTAGAAATTTCTGACCGCCAAGACATTGATCTTGCCGTCAACCATGGGTTTGCTACAAAAAATACAAACACCGCACCCATCGGTGTAAATGTCCGCTCATAAGCGATTTGCCTGTTACATTGGAGTAGAAAATGAAACTGCCTATTTATCTTGATTATTCAGCGACTTGTCCTGTTGATCCTCGTGTGGCTGAAAAAATGGTTCAGTACATGACTATTGACGGCACGTTTGGCAACCCAGCTTCGCGTTCACATCGTTATGGCTGGCAGGCAGAAGAAGCGGTAGATACTGCACGCGAGCAAATTGCAGATTTATTGAATGCGGACCCACGTGAAATCGTATTTACATCGGGTGCGACTGAATCAGACAACCTAGCTATCAAAGGGGCTGCGCATTTCTACTCTAAGAAAGGCAAGCACGTCATCACTTGTAAGACTGAGCACAAAGCTGTTTTAGACCCATGTCGTCAGCTTGAGCGTGAAGGTTTCGAAGTGACTTACCTTGAACCAGAAGCAAACGGCATTATTGATCTTAAGAAGCTTGAAGCTGCAATGAGAGATGACACTGTGCTTGTTTCAATCATGCACGTGAACAACGAAATTGGTGTAATCCAAGATATCGCATCTATCGGTGAACTATGCCGTGAGCGTAAGATCGTTTTCCATGTCGACGCCGCTCAATCTGCAGGTAAATTACCTATCGATGTTCAAGAAATGAAAGTCGATTTGATCTCCCTTTCTGCTCATAAAATCTACGGCCCTAAAGGTATTGGCGCGCTTTACGTTCGTCGCAAACCACGTATTCGCCTAGAGGCACAAATGCACGGTGGCGGTCATGAGCGTGGCTTCCGTTCAGGTACGCTTCCAACTCACCAAATTGTGGGGATGGGTGAAGCATTCCGCGTGGCGAAAGAAGACATGCAAAAAGATTTCGACCACGCTTTGGCATTGCGTAACCGCCTACTTGACGGTGTTAAAGATCTTGAAGCGGTAAGCGTGAATGGTGACCTTGAACAACGTGTTCCTCATAACCTAAACGTGAGCTTTGCATTTGTTGAAGGTGAATCACTTCTCATGTCTCTTAAAGACTTAGCGGTATCATCAGGTAGCGCATGTACATCAGCAAGCTTAGAGCCATCATACGTACTTCGAGCTCTTGGTCTAAACGATGAACTCGCACACAGCTCAGTTCGTTTCTCTTTCGGACGTTTCACTACAGAAGAAGAAATCGACTATGCAATTGAACAGATTCGTACAGCAGTGACTAAACTGCGCGACATGTCTCCTCTATGGGATATGTACAAGGAAGGAATTGACCTAGACACAGTTGAGTGGGCACACCACTAAAACGCAGGTTATTCCCAAAGATTAATAGAGGATTCGAGGTAAATTATCATGGCATATAGCGAAAAAGTAATCGATCACTACGAGAACCCACGTAACGTTGGTTCATTTGATAAAGAAGATCCAAATGTGGGTAGCGGCATGGTTGGTGCTCCTGCGTGTGGTGATGTAATGAAACTTCAGATCAAAGTAACGCCAGAAGGCATTATTGAGGATGCAAAGTTCAAAACTTACGGTTGTGGTAGCGCGATCGCGTCAAGCTCACTCGTCACTGAATGGGTTAAAGGTAAGAGCATTGATGAAGCTGCAGCAATCAAAAACGCAGAAATTGCTGAAGAACTTGAGCTACCACCGGTAAAAGTTCACTGTTCTATTCTTGCGGAAGATGCAATTAAAGCAGCGGTTGCTGATTACAAGAAAAAACACCAAGAATAAGTATTCTGTATATAATGGGAGGTCAATCCTCCCGTTTCATTCGCTACATAGACAAACTAAGGTGCAGTATGGCCATCACAATGACAGAAACCGCGGCAAGTCGCGTTAAGACATTCCTAGATAACCGAGGCAAAGGTATCGGTTTACGTTTGGGTGTAAAAACGACCGGCTGTTCTGGTATGGCGTATGTGCTTGAGTTTGTGGATGAGCTTAACGAAGAAGACTCAGTGTTCGAACATGATGGTGTTAAGGTCATTATCGATCAAAAAAGCCTCGTGTATTTGGATGGTACGGAGTTGGATTACGTTAAAGAAGGCCTGAATGAAGGGTTTGAGTTCAACAACCCTAATGCCAAAAGCGAATGTGGTTGTGGTGAAAGCTTCAACGTTTAATTGACAGCGCCTGTGGGTGAATCGCCCACAGATGATTACCAAGGACCGAATTCTAAATGAATTACTTTGAATTATTTGGGCTACCAAGTCAGTTTAAGCTGGATGGTAGCCTTCTTTCTTCACAGTTCCGTGAACTTCAAAAGCAGTTTCATCCTGATAACTTTGCAACCGCCTCTGAGCGTGATCGCCTGATGGCTGTCCAGAGAGCAGCGGAAATCAACGATGCTTATCAAGTATTAAAAAGCCCAATATCTCGAGCTGAGTACCTACTGGCGGAAAATGGTGTAGAGATACGCGGAGAACAGCAAACGATGCAAGATCCTATGTTTCTGATGGAGCAGATGGAGTTGCGAGAAGAGCTAGAAGAGATTGCAAGTCACTCGGATTCGGAAGAGGCACTGTTCAATTTTGACGCCAAAGTGAGCAAGATGTTTAAGCAGCATTTATCCCTCCTCGAGCAAGAGTTGAATGATGCGCTATGGCTCAAAGCCGCGGAACGTGTACGTAAGCTCAAGTTTATTGCCAAATTAAAGAATGAAATCGAACTAGTGGAAGATAAACTCCTCGGCTAGTTAGCAACAAGGACCAATCATGGCACTACTTCAAATAGCAGAACCGGGTCAAAGCTCGGCACCCCATGAGCACAAACTGGCAGCAGGCATTGATTTAGGTACGACTAACTCATTGGTTGCGTCGGTACGTAGTGGTGATGCTGCTACGCTAAAAGATGAAAATGGCCACAGTATTCTCCCTTCTGTAGTGAATTACTCTGGTGAGCTCCCACTTGTTGGTCAGGCCGCGAAAGCGTTGGCGGAACAAGACCCAGCAAATACCATTATTTCGGTGAAGCGCTTGTTGGGCCGTTCACTTGACGACATTAAGCAGCGTTACCCGAACTTACCTTATCAATTTAAAGCGAGCGACAACGGATTACCTGTGCTTTCTACAAAAGCAGGGGACAAGAATCCGATAGAAGTGTCAGCTGACATTTTAAAGTCTCTTGGTAAACGCGCGGAGCAAACACTTGGCGGCGAGCTTGCTGGCGTGGTTATCACGGTACCGGCTTATTTTGATGATGCACAACGTGCAGGTACAAAAGACGCAGCTAAGCTGGCAGGAATGCATGTTTTACGTCTTTTGAATGAGCCGACAGCAGCCGCAATTGCCTATGGTTTAGATTCAGGGCAAGAAGGCGTGATCGCTGTCTACGACCTTGGTGGTGGTACATTTGACATCTCTCTTCTTCGCTTGTCGAAAGGTGTCTTTGAAGTCCTTGCCACTGGCGGTGATTCCGCGTTAGGTGGTGATGATTTCGACCACTTGTTGGCGGAATACCTGATGCAACAAGCGGGTATTGAAGGGGCACTGTCTCCTGAAAAGACTCGCGCACTACTTAATATTGCAACTGATACAAAAATTGCCTTCTCTGAGAAAGAGATCGTTGACGTGGATGTTTTCGGCTGGAAAGGCAGTGTAAGTCGTGAAGAGTTTGAAGATCTGATTCGTCCTCTAGTTAAGAAAACGCTGATGTCCTGTCGTCGTGCACTGAAAGATGCGGATGTCGATGCAGAAGATGTTCTTGAAGTCGTTATGGTTGGCGGTTCAACACGCACGCTATTAGTGCGTGAGATGGTTGGAGAGTTTTTTGGTCGAACGCCTCTGACAAGCATTAATCCTGACGAAGTCGTTGCAATCGGTGCCGGTATCCAGGCTGACATTTTGGCTGGCAACAAGCCAGATTCAGAGATGCTACTGCTTGATGTGATTCCGTTGTCACTTGGTATCGAAACCATGGGCGGTCTCGTTGAAAAAATTGTTCCGCGCAACACAACGATTCCTGTTGCTCGAGCTCAAGAGTTCACCACGTTTAAAGATGGCCAGACGGCAATGAGCGTACATATTGTTCAAGGCGAGCGAGAGATGGTGGACGACTGTCGTTCCTTAGCTCGATTTTCGCTGAAAGGTATCCCTCCGATGGCTGCGGGTGCTGCACATATTCGTGTAACTTACCAAGTTGATGCCGATGGTCTGCTTTCGGTTACAGCAATGGAAAAGAGCACAGGTGTTCAATCCGAAATTCAGGTGAAGCCTTCTTATGGTTTGAGTGATGATGAGGTCGCAAACATGCTGCGCGACTCCATGACCCATGCCAAAGAGGACATGCAAGCACGGGCGTTGGCAGAACAGCGTGTAGAAGCCGATCGTGTTATCGAAGGCTTGATTACGGCGATGCAAGCGGATGGTGATGAACTTCTTTCTGAGCAAGAGCGCCAAGCATTGTTGAAGGCCATTGAAGCTCTCATCGAGCTACGCAATGGAGACAATGCCGACGCAATTGAACAGGGCATCAAAGACACGGACAAAGCGAGCCAAGACTTCGCCTCCCGTCGTATGGATAAATCAATTCGAGCTGCGCTGTCTGGACAGTCAGTTAATGATATTTAAGAGATTAAGTTATGCCTAAAATTATTGTATTACCCCATGAAGACTTATGCCCAGAAGGTGCAGTGCTTGAGGCAAATACGGGTGACACGGTGTTGGACGTCGCGCTAAAAAATGGCATCGGTATTGAGCATGCGTGTGAAAAATCGTGTGCTTGCACAACTTGTCACGTCGTCATTCGTGAAGGATTCGATTCTCTTGAAGAGAGTGATGAGCTTGAAGATGACATGCTTGATAAAGCGTGGGGTCTAGAGCCTGAATCTCGTCTTGGTTGCCAAGCAAAAGTGGCGGATGAAGATCTGGTGGTTGAGATTCCAAAGTACACGTTGAATCACGCATCAGAAGATCATTAATCTGCAATTTACGTTAAGACGATAATAACAACTCATCATCGAGTAGGAAGGTAAGCAATGAAATGGACAGATTCACGCGATATTGCGATCGAACTATGCGATAAGTTTCCGGACGTTGATCCAAAAACGGTACGTTTTACCGATCTTCACCAATGGATTCTAGAATTGGAAGAGTTTGAGGATGAGCCAAATCGATCAAATGAAAAGATTTTAGAAGCGGTGATCCTTTGCTGGATGGATGAAATGGATTAACTTGTTCGGGAAATCCCTCGCAGTTAACAAAATTTACTAAAAATAACGGGCCTTTGGGTCCGTTTTTTATCAATTTAACATTAAAGTGTTAACATCTCATCGTGAATAGAAAAAGGCGTAGGCAGCGCCAATACAGACAAGGAGAAACCATGTCTACACAGATGTCAGTATTTCTAAGCCAAGATCCTGCAGCCCCTCATTGGGGAGACAACGCATTAATTTCGTTTTCCGACAAGGGAGCGACGATTCACCTTGGAGAAGGTCACGATCTTGGTGCCATTCAAAAGGCCGCGCGCAAGCTAGATGGACAAGGGATCGCTTCAGTGTCTCTTGTTGGTGACGGTTGGGATTTGGAAAGTGTTTGGGCATTTCACCAGGGTTACCGTGGGCCTAAAAAAGAGAATCACTGCCAATGGCAAGAGTTAGCAGAAGCGGATCAAGCTGAGCTGAGCGCGCGAATTAAAGCGACCGACTTCACTCGCGATATCATCAACAAAACCGCAGAAGAAGTTGCCCCTCGTCAATTGGCAACCATGGCGGCCGAGTTTATTAAGTCAGTAGCCCCAGAAGGTACCGTTAAAGCACGCATCGTAAAAGATAAAGATCTGTTGGCGGAAGGTTGGCAAGGCATCTATGCCGTGGGTCGTGGTTCAGACCGCACTTCGGCAATGCTTCAACTGGACTTTAACCCGACAGGTGATGAAAACGCACCAGTGTTTGCCTGCCTAGTGGGTAAAGGCATTACTTTTGATTCAGGTGGTTACAGCATTAAGCCGTCTGGATTTATGACCGCGATGAAAGCGGACATGGGCGGTTCTGGTACGATTACCGGCGGTCTTGGTCTTGCGATCATGCGTGGTTTGAATAAGCGTGTGAAGTTGATCCTATGTTGTGCGGAGAACATGATCTCAGGTCGAGCTTTGAAGTTGGGCGATATCATTACCTACAAGAATGGCAAAACCGTTGAGATCATGAATACCGATGCGGAAGGGCGTTTGGTACTTGCTGATGGCCTGATTTACGCGAGCGAACAAAATCCAGAGCTGATTATTGATTGTGCGACTCTAACGGGTGCTGCGAAGAACGCATTGGGTAATGACTACCATGCGCTAATGAGCTTTGATGATGAGCTTTCTCACCAAGCATTGACGGCAGCGCGTGAAGAGAAAGAAGGTCTATGGCCTTTGCCTTTGGCTGATTTCCATAGAGGAATGTTGCCATCGAACTTTGCGGATCTGTCAAACATCAGCAGTGGTGATTACTCTCCGGGTGCAAGCACTGCCGCAGCCTTCTTATCTTACTTTGTTGAAGATTACAAAAAAGGTTGGCTGCATTTTGACTGCGCCGCGACGTACCGAAAAGCTGCGACAGATAAATGGGCGGCCGGTGCAACTGGTGTTGGCGTTCGAAGCCTAGCGGGCCTATTGGTTCAGCAAGCAAATAAATAATATCAATGATTAAGAGGCCGTAGAGCCTCTTCTTTATCTAAACAAGAGAAAACGAAAGGATACCTTATGGCTCTAGAAAGAACTTTTTCTATCGTTAAGCCCGATGCAGTTAAGCGCAACCTGATTGGTGAGATTTATCATCGTATTGAAAAAGCGGGTCTACAAATTGTTGCCGCGAAGATGGTGCATCTAACAGAAGAGCAAGCGAGTGGCTTTTACGCAGAACATGAAGGCAAAGAGTTTTTCCCTGCATTGAAAGAATTCATGACGTCTGGGCCAATTATGGTTCAAGTACTTGAAGGTGAAAATGCGATTGCGCGTTACCGTGAGTTGATGGGTAAAACTAACCCAGAAGAAGCAGCGTGCGGCACAATCCGAGCGGACTACGCACTAAGCATGCGTTACAACTCCGTTCATGGTTCTGATAGCCCAACGTCGGCGGCAAGAGAAATCGAGTTTTTCTTCCCTCAGTCTGAAATCTGCCCAAGACCTTAATCATCAATTAGACGTTTATTGATAACTTTTACAAACCAACGCGCTGAATGCCGTTGGTTTTTTCTTTCAAGTGACGTATTGATGAGCGTCACATATTTCAATGATGTTAGTTTGAAAGTTGTTTTTTATGACACAGGGTATTGCATAATCGGTGGTTGAAGACTTATCAATTGGAATGATATTTTGGTCATGGATACCCTTAGAAAACAGTGTGCTTTGCTCTTCATCTTAGCGCTTGGCTTTGTCCAATATTCGTTCGCAGAAGATAACTTTAGTACTATTTTTCAGAATGAAGTGACGTGGGTAGCCGATAAGCGTTGGTCTTCTGATGCCCCATTTAACGACATTAATGAGTTTTTCAATGGTTCATCCGATAGCTTTGGTTTAACTGGTGGAACCTACACCAGTTTACTCGAGTTTAAGGTAAGCCATCCCAAAAGCTACGTTATTGATTTTCGTAATTCAGCCTTGATCGGCAAATTTGACCACTGGCTATTTGATGTAGAAGGGCGATTAGTTGCTCATTTTGCTGGTGGTTTGCTGTCTAATGAGCCAACCCCTTACTTTTTGCGTAACGGTAGGGAGGCTATGTTGACGCCTGGTCACTATTACCTCATTACCTCTCAGGCTTCTCAGTTCAATATCGCTCCTCCCACTCCTTTTATTATGGCGGAAGAAGAGTACATTCGGGAAATTAACCTTGGTAACACTATTACTCTTTTAGGCTTAGGGGTGTTCGTTGGTCTGTTCTTCTATTACCTCGTCTTATCGGTGACGCGCCTAAGTCTGGTTGATTTAAGTTACGCGCTGTTCATTGCTGGCAACTTAGTCTTTAATGCCACTACGTTACACGTTCTGCCTCAGCTGATGGGAGTACATTGGTATGGCGGGGCGAGTTGGCCTATTCTGTTTTCTAATATCGCTTACATTGTGTTTGTTATGTCCCTGCTACAAATCTCGCGACAGGCTGACAAGTACATGTGGTGGATTGGGGCAACGGTGATTGCGTTATTTAGTAGCTTCGTTCTGCTGTCATTTTTCATGCCTCATTGGCAGAACGAATTTAACCGTTTTGCTGTCGGCTTATTCTTACTATTTGGTGTCATCGCTGGCATATATAAGAGTCTGAAACGAAGCATCGTGGCTCGTTGGTATCTAGTGGCAAACGCAGGGTTCGTTGTACTCGGGTCGATAGCCATTTCGCAAGAGCAAATCGCGGACCTCAAAACCATCTACATGTCGCACATTGGGTTGATTGCTGTGACTTGGGAAGTTCTTTTCCTTTCATGCGTCATCGCTTATCAAATGACACGACTTCAACATGAAAAAACGCGCGCCTTAAAGCAAGCGAAAGATATGTTGGAAATAGCACATACCGATGCACTCACTCAATTACCCAACCGTTATGCTATGGAAAAGAAACTCAAAACGGCTGCGTCAGGTGAAGGGTTTATCTATATTGACTTGGATGGTCTGAAGTCGTGCAATGACAATTACGGTCACGAAATGGGCGACGAGCTACTGGTGACATTCAGTGAACGCTTAATGGCCGCACTGCCTAACAATGCCGAGCTTTATCGAATCTCCGGCGATGAGTTTGGCTTGGTATTTAGTGAGAGTAATGTCTCTCGCATTAAGGCTGCATTAGATGAGCTTGACCAAACATTAAGAACTCAATTCTTACCAAGTGTTGGTGTGAGTTACGGAGCAGCCCATTTCCAAACCAATGGCGACTATGAAGCCGTGGTGAGAGAGGCAGACAAAAATATGTTCAACAATAAGAAAAGAAAGTACCAACAACTCACCGAATACGAAATTTAAGATAATCGTTCCAATACTCGACCTCTAACACATGCCACCGTTTTTGATTGTGAGCGACGCTTACACCGCTAAGTTGCTACTCCTTACAAATTCTTGAGCATTCTCATTGAGTTATTGCTTTGCAGCCGATTTATCAAATACTCCTGACTGAATTATCTCGCCTAGGAGGAGGTTGCTTTTGATTGTATGTGTCTCAGTGAGTAACCCAATATCTGGTGATTGCTAGCTCCATACGCTGTCGAAGTGCTATCCGTAATGTTACTGGTGAGTGCTTTGGTGAGTGTCGCGTCGGGATTTAATCGAATAGAGAACTTTGTGAACCTATAGCATTTGAATGACACAGGCAGGGAGTTCGTCACCCCTTTTTGTTCATTGTTGAGGTTGGAACTCGAAAATGAGCGTATAAACAGCTATATTGTTTCCATGAAGCGTCACAGGGGTTCGATTTTTGAAGGTTGAACAGGTAGGACGTACACTTCATCGAAAGCGATCAAAAGGGGTGGTTGATTGGTTCTAGCGTTAGGCAGAAACAGGCTTTATTACCTATCCTACATGTGAGGGCAGCAGCCCAAACTTTTTTTAAATACAGCGCACGCAAGGGTATCAGTCTTGACAGATTGTGATATACTCTGCGCGCAATTTATACCTTATAAACAGAGTAAGACAATGGCAGATTTATCAAAGTACAGAAACATTGGTATTTTCGCGCACGTTGATGCGGGTAAAACTACCACCACTGAGCGTATCCTTAAGCTTACTGGTAAAATCCACAAAACTGGTGAAGTACACGACGGTGAGTCTACAACTGACTTCATGGAGCAGGAAGCTGAGCGTGGTATCACAATCCAGTCTGCTGCCGTAACTTGTGAGTGGAATGGCCACCGCCTAAACGTTATCGATACTCCGGGACACGTTGACTTTACAGTAGAAGTATACCGTTCACTTAAAGTTCTTGACGGTGGTATCGGTGTATTCTGTGGTTCTGGTGGTGTTGAGCCTCAGTCAGAAACAAACTGGCGCTACGCGAACGATTCAGAAGTTGCTCGTCTGATCTTCGTAAACAAACTAGACCGTATGGGTGCAGACTTCTTCAACGTTGTTGACCAAGTGAAGAACGTACTAGGCGCTAACCCACTAGTTATGACTCTGCCAATCGGTCGTGAAGACGATTTCGTTGGTGTTGTAGACGTACTAAACCGTAAAGCTTACGTTTGGGACGAAACTGGTCTACCAGAAAACTACGAAATTCAAGATGTTCCAGCGGACATGCTTGATGACCTAGAAGCGTACCGTGAAGAGCTAGTTGAGACTGCTGTAGAGCAAGACGACGACCTAATGGAAGCCTACATGGAAGGCGAAGAGCCAACTATCGAGCAGCTAAAAGCTTGTATCCGTAAAGGTACACGTGATCTAGCGTTCTTCCCAACGTTCTGTGGTTCTGCATTCAAGAACAAAGGCATGCAACTTATCCTTGACGCTGTTGTAGATTACCTACCAGCTCCAAACGAAGTTGATCCTCAGCCTCTAACAGATCCAGAAACTGGTGAGCCAACTGGCGAAGTTGCAACTGTATCTGCAGATGAGCCACTAAAAGCGCTAGCATTCAAAATCATGGATGACCGTTTTGGTGCCCTAACATTCGTACGTATCTACTCTGGCCGTCTGAAGAAGGGTGACACTATCCTTAACTCAGCGACTGGTAAAACAGAGCGTATCGGTCGTATGTGTGAGATGCAAGCGGACGAGCGTAACGAGCTAACTGAAGCTCAAGCTGGTGACATCATCGCTATCGTAGGTATGAAGAACGTTCAAACTGGTCACACTCTATGTGATCCTAAGCACGAATGTACTCTAGAAGCTATGATCTTCCCAGAACCAGTAATCTCTATTGCTGTTTCTCCAAAAGACAAAGGTTCTACAGAGAAAATGGGTATCGCGATTGGTAAGATGGTTGCAGAAGATCCATCATTCCAAGTTGAGACTGACGAAGACTCAGGCGAAACTATCCTGAAAGGTATGGGTGAACTTCACCTAGACATCAAGGTAGATATCCTTAAGCGTACTTACGGCGTTGAGCTTGAAGTAGGTGCTCCACAGGTAGCTTACCGTGAAACTATCACTCAAGCAGTTGAAGATAGCTACACGCACAAGAAGCAGTCTGGTGGTTCTGGTCAGTTCGGTAAGATCGACTACCGTATCCGCCCAGGTGAGCCAAACTCTGGCTTTACGTTCTCTTCAACAGTTGTTGGTGGTAACGTACCTAAAGAATTCTGGCCTGCAGTAGAGAAAGGCTTCGCATCTATGATGGACACTGGTGTTCTAGCTGGTTTCCCAACTCTAGACGTAGAAGTTGAACTATTCGACGGTGGTTTCCACGCAGTTGACTCTTCAGCAATCGCTTACGAAATCGCGGCGAAAGGCGCATTCCGTCAGTCTATGCCTAAAGCAGGTGCGCAACTTCTTGAGCCAATCATGAAAGTTGACGTGTTCACTCCAGAAGATAACGTTGGTGACGTAATCGGTGACCTTAACCGTCGTCGTGGTATGATCAAAGACCAACAAGCTGGTACTACAGGCGTTCGTATTAAAGCAGACGTTCCTCTATCAGAAATGTTTGGCTACATCGGTCACCTACGTACTATCACTTCTGGTCGTGGTCAGTTCTCTATGGAGTTCGGTCAATACGCACCTTGTCCAGCAAACGTTGCTGAGCAAGTTATCGCAGAAGTTAAAGAGCGCGAAGCTAAGAAGTAATTCTTGCTTTAGCTAGATAGCTTTAAAAGCCCCTGAAGTGAAAGCTTCAGGGGCTTTTTGTTATCTACTATTTGCCGTTTGTTGTATTGGTTTGAGTTATGAATGTTCTGATAACAATTAACGCTCGAAACGATAAAATTAATTGCCTTTCAATTAGGTAACATTTAGATAACTATGCGTGCGAATCCCAGCGCGTTGCTGGATAAGTTGGATCGCATACTATGAAAGCAATTTCCAAAGCTGTCGGACTGAGCGCTTTGTTGTTTAGTCTCTCTATACTGGCCAATGAAAACGTCCTTAATGTCTACGCTTGGGGAGGCTACCTGCCAGAAGCATCACTGAAAGCATTTGAAAAACAGCATGGTGTCACAGTTAACTACTCAACCTTTGAAAACAATGAGTCTATGTACACTAAGTTGAAGCTTGTGAAAGGCAAGGGGTATGACGTGGTTTTTGCTTCTGCTTACTTTATCGAGAAAATGAGCAGAGAAGGCTTACTTTCAGAGATTGACCACTCGCAAATCCCGAACTTGTCTGATGCGATGGAAGGCTTACTTGGTCAAGCTCACGACCCGAACAACCGCTACTCACTGCCGTATATTTGGGGAGTGACTGGTATTAGCTACAATGAGAGTTTGGTTGAAGAGCCTATTACAAAGTGGGCCCAGCTTTGGGATGCCAAATACGCACAGCAAGTCATGTTGATTGATGATATTCGTGACGTGTTTGGAATGGCGTTAAAACTCAATGGGCATAGCATTAACAGCAACAATGAGCAGGAAATTAAGCAAGCGTACGAATCATTGGTAGCACTAAAAGACAATGTGCTGCTTTATAATTCAGATGCGCCTCAAATGCCTTACGTTGCTGGTGAAGCTGCACTGGGCATGCAGTGGAATGGGAATGCGTATCAAGGGCAAGCTGAAATGGCGGAGCTGAAGTTCGTGATGCCTGAAGAGGGCGCCGTGTTGTGGATGGACAACTTTACCATTCCATCGGGAAGTCAAAACAAGGCACTTGCCCACCAATTTATTCGCTTTATGTACCAGCCGCAGCAGCAGGCTGAGATTGTAAACAGCTTGGGCTATGCCTCTGTCACTCAGTCGGGTCGAGCTCTGCTGGTGGATGAGTTAAAAAACAATGCCACCATTTTCCCATCAGTGGAAGATATCCAAAAAGGTGAGTTTATCAATGATGTTGGCAGTGAGACCCTAGCGATTTACGAAAAGTACTGGCAACGCCTAAGAGCTCAATAGTATCAAGAGTTCAGATTGCCCCTTATCGATGAGGGGCAATTTAGTCTGATGTTGAAATCTCACTATGTAACCAGTTCGCGAATGCTGAGATGCGTTGGCGACGCGGCGATTTGTCGTCATAGAAGAGATTAAACTGAATGCCCGGAGTCATTCCAATATCGAAAGGTTTAAATAATAATCCCCGTTCGACGTAGTCACTAGCTAACGAATCAGAAGCCAGACAAGCCCCATGACCTGCCATAACGGCATTCATAGCGTGATCAAAGGTACTGACGTCCATCCACTGAACCGATTCTTTGTTCATTGTCACACCTGCTTGGGCAAACCAGCTTTGCCAAGGGTAGCCGCCGGACTCGTAGTGAATCAACCAAGTATTGAGTAGCTGTTCGGGGTTGGAAAGGTCAATGCTCTTGGCCAGATGAGGGGAGCAGAACGGGTAAATGGTCTCCTCAAACAGAAATTCTTTGTGCAGTTTACTGTCGCTATTGATGTCCAATTCGTCTCCTTGCCAAATTGCTAAGTCGGCATCCCCTTGTTTTAAATTGGGAGCATCGCAACTGGTCAAAATACGAATTGGGATATTCGGATGTTGAGTTGAAAACTTCCATAGCCTTGGAAGCAGCCAGCGAGATGCAAAAGACGGTGTAGAGCTGACGCAAAGCAATCCTTCTACAGGTTCGCTTTGGATTTGATTGAGACCACTGACGATGATCTCAAGCCCCTGAGATACATGCCGATATAGAACTTTCCCAGCTTCAGTTAGGCGCATTTCCCGTCCATCACGGACAAAAAGTTTGCAACCAAGTCCATCTTCTAACTGGCGAATCTTCTGGCTGACAGCTGCTTGGCTGATGAACAGCTCTTCTGCGGCGCGACTGTAACTGTTTAGCCGTGCAGCAACTTCAAAGTAGCGCAGTCCTGGTAGGTGATGCAGCCTAGCATCCATAAATACATCCTGTATAAACTAGAAGGGGAGTGCAATCATAATGGCTTTGATTAAAAAGCAAAAGGAGAGCGGGTGCTCTCCTTTGATGTGTTAACTACTCTTCCCACACGACCAACTGACCTTTTGGCCAGTTTTGCCCCATATCGTGGTACTTCTGTTCAAGCACATGGCGCTTTATCTTCAACGTTGGCGTTAAGATACCATTCTCAATACTCCAAGGGTCTTTGATCATCAATACCCCTTTAATCTGCTCGTGTGACTCCAGTTCCTGGTTCATCCGAGTGATAACTTTCTTGGTGGTACGCTCATAACGAGCACGGTCAAAGTTCGGAAAATCATGAGGAACAACCAGTAAGATAGGGGCAGGTAATCCGAGGCCAATCAGGCACATCATCTCGACACGGCTGTACTCAAAGAGTTTCTTCTCTATAGGAACTGGTGCAACGAACTTGCCTTTTGCCGTCTTGAAGTTGTCCTTCTTGCGCCCTTGAATGGTTAAATAACCGTCACTATCGAGAGAGCCAATATCACCGGTGTGCAACCAGCCTTCAGCATCAAACGACTCTTGTGTGGCGATGTCATTTTTGTAGTAACCCGAGAAAAGCCCCTTACCGCGAACCATAATCTCGTCATCTTCAGCGATTTTGAGTTCAATCCCTGGGCCTGCGTTACCCACACTACCAATCTTGTCTGCGCGGAATGGGTAGTTCAACGTACTGTACGCGAACGACTCGGTCATCCCCCATGCTTCAGTAATATTGAGGCCAACGCTACGGTACCATTCGAGTAATGCGGGTGACACTGGGGCTGAGCCACAACCTAGCACACGCGCTTGATCTAAACCTAGGCCATCGGCGAGCTTCTTCTTAATTAAGGAGTTCACAAATGGAATCTTAAGTAAGATGTTGAGTTTTTTCTGTGGCAGCTTGTCTTGAATGCGTTGCTGGAACAGGGTCCATAAACGAGGGACAGAGATGAACAACGTCGGGCGCTGCATTTTTACATCTTCAATAAAGGTGTCTAGAGATTCTGGGAAGGCGGTTTGAACGCCTCCTTGAATAGAAGAACCGAAGATATAAACGCGCTCGGTGATATGAGCCAGCGGCAAATAGGAGAATAACCGATCGTTCTCTTGAATTCCGATGTGATTGATCAACTGCTGTACTGACCAACTAAATGCGCCGTAAGTGAGCATCGCTCCTTTTGGCAAGCCAGAGGTACCAGAGGTGTACACCAGTGACATCAGTTTATCGTCATGGTGTTGAGGTCTGTCTTGGCTAGGCTCGAACTTCTCAATCAGATCATTGAAGCTGTGCTGACATTTTGGCGCGCTGTCATAAGGTAATGACACCGTAATCAGGTTTTCCTGAGAATCAATGACCTGCTGCGTTGCCGCGGCATCATCGAGTTTACCGCCAATCAGCACTTTACTTTCGCTGTGGGTGACACAGTATTCGATGGTGTCGGCACCTGCAGTGGGAAAGATCGGCACACTGACAAAGTCACCAAGCATCATGGCTAAGTCACAAATAAACCATTCCGCACAGTTTTTGGATACAAGCGCGACTTTATCGCCGGGTTGTAAGCCAAATTCTTTTAACGCTGTTGCCAGCCTTAGGGCTTTATCGGCAACCTCTGCGTATGTGTATTCGACAAACTGACGATTAATAATCTGCTTTAGGTAGATCTCATTGGGACGTTCCTCGGCCCATTTCAAGATCATTTCGTTCGGTGGTGGGAGAGCACAAGTTGGTTTGCTTAACTCGTTAGGCTGAATCATTCTCTAACTCCATGTTATTGGCAAAATAATGATTTATTTTTATTGTTAACAGCTTGTTAACTTTAGCATGGAAGAAGAAAGAGAGTGAAGCATTGCGATAATAATATACCCAAGGTGTGACGCTGATATTAGTGTAGCTGACGGTACACTGCGGGACTTAACCCTGTTTTCTTTTTAAAGATACGCGAAAAGTACGAAACGTCATGGTAGCCGCACTGAAAAGCGATGAACGAAATCTTCTCTTTCCTTTCCTTTACAAGTAATTGTTTTGCAAGATTAATTCTCTTCAGTACCAAGTAGTCTCGAAAGCTAACCCCGATGTTTTTGTGAAAAAATTTTGAAAAGTAAGTCACTGAATAGTGGCAGTATTCTGCAATATCTTCCTCGCGAATGGTGCGTGATAGGTTCTTATCGATGTAGCGCAAAATTTCGATAAGATCTTTACTCACATTCTGCTTTTTGATCATTGAAGTCAGTTTATGAATTTCGAGTATTTCTTGGTGTTTAGTAAATTGATAGTGGATTTGTTGGCTGAGGTTTTTAGCCCATTGGTTTTCAAGGGAAGCTGATACATCGTACGTTTTTATCACCACGTCGAGGGACGCGATCTCGTCACTCAAGGGACCGTTGTGTAACACCACTAAGCTTTTATCGAGGTTTTGGCATAGCTTGGCTGCTGTCACGAACAAGGCATCGAAAGAGGGTTGGTAGTGGAAAAAGCAAAAGTGAATGTTGGGCTCACTCAATACAGATACGTCGTAGCCGTAATCTTTTATATCAAAAAATTCGCCTAGATCGCGAAGAATGTCTTTGGGAATAAACGAGGTCGATTGACCAAGCCAGTAACCACTGTGGAGTACATTCAAATAAGTTAACCCTAATTTAGTTTTAATTTGTATACATAAGGTTAGGTTAGGCTTCTGTGAACCTCAACTTTTGTCTGAATGCTCGTGGACTTGTTTTTGATATTACTGTTGATTGTTCGATTGGTTTTTGGGAGTAAGATCTGTTTTTGTTTGATTTTTAATCTTGTCAAGTATCAAAACTGATACAAGTGCTCATCTCTATTTTATATAAAGTTTGCATTTTTTGTCTGGAAAGTATAACTCAATTTAATCAATCTCTTATGTTGTCTGTTGTGAGATTTTCTTGTTTGTATAGCGCTTGGTAAGACTCAAATAAATGGCTTTAGGGTTCAAAAATAACCAAAAGTACTGGTTTGGATATGGCAAAAAAGTACCAAAAATAGCCAAGAAAGTCCTAACTAGTAGCGATGGAAAACTCCTAACTTATAAGTAAGCAAGACGCAGGGTACTTGTTAGAAAGGAGACAGATTATGAGCAAGGTACTAAATAACATCAAAGCATTTCTAAAGGACGAAGAAGGTTTGACAGTGGTTGAATACGTAGTAGGCGCAGGTCTTCTGGTACTTGGCTTGTCCGGTATTTTCGGGGCATTCAGCTCAGTGTTGGAAGCAGAACTTAATAGCGTGTTTAGCTAGTCGAACAGGCGTAATTTATACCCTTATAGAAAACAGGCATTATTCCCAATTCCTACTAATATAGTTGTATAGGTTTGATTCAACGAAAGAACCAAGCCTATGCAACAAGTAGGAGTTAACCATGTCACTACATCATAAAGCACGAAACTTTTTTCTAGATGAATCAGGCTTGACCGTCGTTGAATACGTGGTTGGGGCGAGCGTAATGTTAGTTGGACTTTCGGGTCTTTTTGCTGCTTTTAGAGACGTACTTTCCGAAGAGTTTGATTCGTTGTTCAGCGACTAAAATGAACATGAGGTAGGCTACTGTGGAGTATGTTATCTGGTTCATTCTGTTTATCGTGGCGGTCTCAGATGCTAAAGAGCATCGGATTCCTAATGCACTACTTCTTCTCACCTTAATCGCTTGTATTGCAAGAATGATCGTTGAACCGGATCTCACGCCGAGCTGGAGTGCGGCTGCAATAGGGTTTGCGGTTATGTTCGCAGGATCTCTCATGCTCCATTTGCTGAGAGTGATGGCGCCGGGTGACGTTAAGTTGTTAGCGGTTATCGGTTTTTGGCTTGGTTGGGGGCAACTTTTTGATGCCACTCTATGGATTGCGGCGACCAGCATTATGGTCGGGCTCACTTACGCGTTGGTCCGTGTCGCAGGAAAAGAACACAAGATGAGAGATCAACTCTCACGCTACAAATTATTGTTTGCATATGGCCGGGCAGGCACTAAGGCTTTAGAAGAGAATTCAACCGAAAAATTGAGAATGCCTTTCGCTCCCATAGTCGTAATCGGCGTGGCATTACATCACTACTTCTAGTGATGACGTAAACAAAGGAGTGTTTATGGTGCAATCAAACAATGCAGTGAAACACAGAGTCGAACTCACCCCTCAAGCAGACGCCCCTCCGGTGCCCACCTCTTTTGATGCTTTAAAAATCCCAAGAGCCGTCCTTGAAAACTTATTGCTTAAGCATCTCGCGGCTTATCCAAAATCTGACATATTAAAGCTAACCGAACTTATGTGCATCAATAGCCACATGATTGAGGATATGCTCGCCGATCTCAGGGCTAAATCACACGTCGAGGTGTTTCAAGCGCCGGCGTCGGGGTTTGGCTCTGTTTCGACCGGGAATGTGCGTTACGGCTTATCAGAAATGGGAATGCAAGAAGCGGATGATGCGTTTGCGAAAGATGCTTACCTAGGTCCGGCGCCTGTCTCATTACCCGACTATGAAAGCATGGTAAAGGCTCAAGATGTTCGTGCCCATATGGTGAACCGTCGAGATGTAAGTTTTGCGCTTTCCGAAGTGTTAGGTGCCGAAAGAATGATCTCTGTACTTGGGCCTGCCATCAACTCTGGTCGTGCTTTATTGTTGTATGGAGATGCGGGTACGGGTAAAACCTTCGTCGCAACGCGGCTTCTTAATTCTCTCAATACATCGGTCTACATTCCGTATGCGGTTTATGCTGCGGGTAACATCATTAAAGTGTTTTCACCTCAGCACCACAAAAAAGTGGCCAGCTCAGAAATTAAGTCCATCACATTTAAAGAGCAGTTTGACCGCCGTTGGGCGTTGTGTGAGCGCCCGAGTATTCAAGTGGGCGGCGAACTCACGATGGAAATGCTAGAGGTCAATCACTCTGAGCACAACCGAGTATGGATGGCTCCTCTGCAAATGATGGCCAACAACGGTATCTTCATCATTGACGATTTGGGCAGACAACCTATGCCCGTCGATACCTTGCTCAATCGCTGGATTGTGCCAATGGAGTATTTCTATGACTATCTCAACTTGCCGAACGGCCAGCAGATCACGATTCCCTTTATTTTAACTCTGGCCTTTTCTACGAACTTAGATCCGGAAAAGATCAGTGACCCCGCATTTCTACGTCGCTTGGGCTACAAGATTCAATTTGGCCCACTACTAAAAGAAGAGTACCACTCACTTTGGGACACCTTCGCCCAGTCCAAAAACCTAACGGTGAGTGCAGAAAGTTATCAACAACTGTTCGATTTGCATAGTCAGCATAGCGTTGGTTTTTATCCTTGTATTCCAAAGGATATTGTCGGTATCAGCCGAGATATCATTGTTTTTGAAGAAGTAGAGCCAGTTATCTCCCCTGAAATAGTCACCCGCGCCTGGGAAGTGTATTTCACCGCTGACGGAAAAGGAGGAGGAGAACGATGAGCCGAAATCAAGTCATATTACTATTCTTGCTATCCATAGTGTTTGGCTTAGGAGCTGTGTTTTTTGCTAAGCAGTGGATGGATAGACAACTGCAACCCCAAACCGAGCTGGAGGTTGTTGAGCGTGAGCCAGTGATCATCGCCAGCCAAGAAATTCCCGCGGGTACGCCCATTGAAGAGCAGCACATCACTACCAAATTACTGGAAGTTGAGTGGCGCAACGAGGGGCAGTTTACTGATCAAAATGCCATTCTTGGGCAAGTTGTCGCGACCACCATATTCCCCGGTGAAGTCTTGCATCAAAACAGACTGACTGTTCCGGGAGAAGGGTCGACGCTGGCGTCATTAATTCCTGAAAACAAACGCGCAGTCACTATTCGCGTCAATGATGTGATTGGTGTGGCAGGCTTCCTATTGCCGGGAAACCGCGTCGATGTTCTCAATACCATTAAATACAGCGCAACCTCTGCCAACACGGTCACCGTACTTAAAGACATCAAAGTACTGGCGGTTGACCAAACGGCAAGAACCAAAGAAAACAAACCGATCATTGTTCGTGCGGTGACCCTTGAAGTCTCGCCAAAAGATGCGGAAAAGCTGTTAACCGCAAGAAGTAAAGGGGAGATTCAATTAACACTTCGAAACCCTCATGAAGAAGAAAAAGTGGTCAAAAAATACGTCGCACCAAGTGTCACGATTTTGAAAGGCACCGAGTCGAGCAATATCAGAGTCAGGGATTGAGGTGAGCTATGTTGAAACGGATTTTAGTTATTTTAGTCAGTCTAAGTTTTGCGTGGAGCGCCACGGCCACCACTCAATCTGGAAAAATTGTCAAAGTACCCCATCACAAATCCACCCATGTCACATTGGCAGGGAAAGCGAAACGGGTCTCGCTTGGTGACCCTGAAGTGCTTGATATTGTGATGTTGAAATCGGATGAAGTGTTTCTGATTGGTAAGAAACTCGGCTCGACAAATTTGATGGCTTGGGACCGTCAAGGGCAGTTAATCGAATCGATCAATATCGAGGTGACCCACGATCTCAACAGCTTGAAAGCGAAGTTGTATGAGTTCTTACCCAATGAAGAGATCAAGGTTCATAGCGCGCAGAATCGTCTGATTTTGAGTGGCCAGATCAGCAGCCAATCAGCAATGAATATTGCGTTGCGAGTGGCTGAAACCTACTCAGCAGGGCAAGAGGTCGACAAAGAAAACAAATCGCTCAGTGAACAAGTGCAAAAAACGGGCGTGATCAATTTGATGACCATTGGCGGCGCCCAACAAGTGATGCTTGAAGTCACGGTGGCGGAAGTGCAGCGCAGTTTAGTCAGAAAATTTGACTCGAACTTTCACTTCTTTGAGAGCAACGGAAGTTTCTCATGGGGCGGTACTTCGGCAGGGGCAATTATTGATGACGTTGGCGGCGGTATTGGGCCAATTTTCAATACGCCAGGCATCGACAGCACGGGCTTGCTAGGCACCTTTATTGATGGCGATACCTTATTCACGTTTGCTCTCGATATCGCGAAACAAAACGGCACAGCGAAAGTCTTGGCCGAGCCAAATCTCACCGCATTGAGCGGAGCGAAAGCTGAGTTTTTGGCGGGTGGTGAATTTCCAATTCCTGTGCCCGATGAAAACGGCATTACCATCGAGTACAAAGAATATGGTGTCGGACTCAAGTTCATTCCCACCGTGTTGAGCGATAAAAACATCAACCTCAATCTGGCGGTGGATGTCAGTGAGATTGCCAATACGTCCTCGTTAACCTTATCTCCTGGTGGCACCAACAGCACCTATGTGATTCCACCTATCACGCGTCGCAGCGCCTCATCTACTATAGAGTTAGCGGATGGGCAAACCATCGGTATTGCGGGGCTATTGAGTGAAAACGTGCGCGATGTAGTGAGTGGTATGCCCGGGTTTAGTGATATTCCAGTCCTTGGCCAGATGTTTAACAGCCAAGAGTACATTTCCGGTGAAACTGAGCTGGTGATCTTAGTGACGCCAAGGTTGGCTAAGCCGATTGACCGAAATCGAGTGTCACTGCCTACCGACTCGTTCGTTGAGCCGAATGACTTTGAATACTACTTACTCGGCCGCGGCGCTTATATCGCGCCCTCAAACCAATCTCGACCTCAAGATGTGCAAGACACCAACTTTGTGGATTACTCCAAAGGTGGCACCGAAGGCACGTTCGGGCACAGCTTATAGGGGGCAATATGGAAAACAAACGAATCATAGTCGCGCTGTTGTGTACACAAGCTCTACTGCTTGGCTGCGTCAACAACGCTGAGCGTTTAGGCCAGCATGTGGCGAAACTAAAAACAGAACAGGTCTACAACCCGAATGCAACAAATGAAAATTTGGGGATAATGCCTGAAGGTAGTGGTGAACGAATGGAAGGTGCCTACCAAGTCTACACCGGTAAACAAGATACCGATTTGGGCGGCATTGACAGTCAATTCTTGGAAGGCTTTTCGAAGTAGCCTTAAGGACAACACTATGACAAAGGGTAATCAGCTTAAACAACGCGGCATGACGTTGGTATTAGTCACCGCAGCCATGCTGGCTTTGATCGGCGTCGCGGCGCTCTCGATAGATGTGAACCACGCGATGTTGAACAAAACCCGACTGCAAAATAGTGTTGATGCCGCGGCACTGGCTGCTGCGATCGTGCTCGATAATGGCGGTAGCGAAGCCCAAGCCACCGCAGCCGCCAAAACGACATTGACCAATGTTGCCAATGCCACTGGCAATACAGAGATGGACTTCACATCGGCGCAAGTTGTAGTGCAGTTCTCTAACGATCCGGCCACGTTTCCATTTTCTGGTTTTGACCCAGGCGAAGACAGCTACGCGCGAGTTGCGGTGAGCAACTTTGCGTTGAGTAACTTTTTCGCGCATGTGTTCAGTGTCGATAAAAACCTAGCATCAACGGCCGTTGCTGGGCCAAGTCCGAGTAATACCTTGGTGACCAATGTGGTGCCTATTGCCGTCTGTGAAGGGGAAGATGTTGGGACCAATGGATACGATCAAGGCAGCATCTACGCATTGAAAATCGCCGATCAGAATCAAAGTCAAATGGGGCCGGGTAACTATCAGTTGTTGGACTTTGGCTCAGGTGCCTCCACGGTGCGTGAAGCGCTAGCTGGCGGATACAAAGGCGCGATTGATATTAGCAAACCTGTAACCACAAAACCCGGCAACACCATAGGACCGGTTGGACAAGGGCTAAACACACGTTTTGATAACTACTCAGGCGGTGGCGTTTCATCGACCGACTACCCACCAGATGTTTACGTTAAAGAACCGGTAAAAAGCGCCAAGCTCGATAACGACGGAAACGTGGATTATAGCGACACTAGTGGTGCAGGGGGGCAACCTTGGGGTTACGAAGATTATTTGGCGGCACTGCCTGATTGTACCGGTGATTCAGCGTGTCGCATTAACTCTGGCGGACAGGAAAATCGCCGTATCTTAGTGATTCCGGTGGTCGACTGTTCGGGAGCATCTGGTGGTACAAGTAATTTTAACGTCACTGCGCTAGCGTGCTTTTTTATGCTTCAACAAGCCCCAACAAGCAACAGCGGCAAAGAAGCGGTGTTTGGAGAGTTTATTGAAGATTGTACCGTTTCTGGCGGAGTCCCAGGGCAAAACTCCAGTAATGACGGACCTTACCGAATTGTGTTGTATCGGGACCCACACGGAGAAGAATCATGAAAACTTGTCGTAAGCAGAAAGGGCTAGCGGCGGTAGAGATGATCATCACTATCCCCGTTTTGCTATTGATTTTAATGGCCATTACGGAAGTGGGAAACGCGTTTATCCGTTACAACACGCTCAATAAAATGGCTCAAAATGGTATTCGCTATGCCACCACAGAAATTACGGGCACCGCTAGCTACGATCAAATCGCGGATGTGAATGCAATAAAGAATATCGTCGTTTATGGCTCCTCAACTGTCGGTGATGGGGCTAAAGCCATGGTAGATGGGCTGACGACGTCCGATGTGAATGTGAATCACGCTGGTGGTTATGTGACGGTGACGATTAATCATACTTACACGCCCATGATGGGATCGTTTCGAAGTGGGATGAATTTCAGTTTCCCACTGAATGCCTCTGCGATGATGAGGACTGCGCCATGAAAAAGCAAAGCGGTGTGTCTGTGATTGAATTTACCATCATCTCAACAGCCTTGTTGCTGGTGATTTTCTCGGTGATCGAAGTCGGAAGGTATGTTTATTCCTTACAGGTTATTAATGACATTACACGTGTCGCGGCCCGTTTAGCGGTTGTGTGCCGTGTTGAAGACAGAAATGATATCCCCGCATTGGCGATGCCTGATTATGCTCCTGGCGGGCTAACTACGGCCAATTTGGTCGTGGACTATCTTGATGATTCTGGGAATGTGGTAACAGGAACTCTGACAGATGACGATGTGTTTTCTACAATTAGATATGTAAGGGCGAGAGTAGTGAACTTTAGCTATCAATTCACAGGGTTATTGACCTTTGTAAACTTAACTGGGCTCTTACAAGTCCCCGAGTTTGAAACGATTCGACCGAGGGAAAACTTGGGACACCATCGCTGGACGGACACAAGCGGTGACAACAGCACTGACTGCTAGGAGGAATGAATGGGCGAAGCTGTGCAAATTGCACCAGGGGGCAGTAGTCCTCCAATTCGACTAAAAACAAATTTAAGCGTTTGGGTGTTTTACTCCTCGGACGCCTTTCATTTGCACATTAGCCATGAATTGTCGAAATGTCAGAGCATCAGCTACGAGATGATCTCATTTCACGGGCTGGTGATCGCCAATCTTGCTCAATTTACGCCGCCTGATCTTATCTTTGTGGAAACTGGCCCTAATTGGGCACAGAAAATCGTCGAACTGCAGCAATTTGAATCTCCCCATGAAACCAATGATGGCCATGAAGCGTCACTGATTGTGTTTGGTAACGAGCATGACAGTGGAGCGCTTAAGATCGCCCTACGCATTGGGGCGGCGGATTTTGTTTCGGACAAAGCTGAAATTCAAGAGCTCGCTCCTCTGTTAAACAACATGGCAGAAGAGAAAGTCGCGAACCGAAACCTTGGTGAATTGCTGGTATTTATGAACTCCAAAGGCGGGTGTGGCGCCTCTATGTTAGCGCTCAACACTGCGATCAAGATGGCGCAATCTCACCCAGAACAAGTGATGTTGCTTGATCTCGATATTCAGTTTGGGGTGATTAATGATTATCTAAACATCCAACCGACGTACAGCCTAGTGGATGCGCTAGCAAACGTCTCTGACTTGGATGAAGTGTCATTAGGGAGTTTAGTGACCAAGCATGCCTCAGGGTTGCATATCCTCGCCTTTAAACGCGAGAACAGCCATGAAAACCATGAAAAAGCGATTTATCTCAATAAGCTGCTGCCGTTTCTGCGAGAGCAGTACCCGTACGTGATTGTTGATTTATCGCGAGGATTGGATCGCATGTTCGCTCCGGTTATCTCGCCTGCAACTAAGCTATACATGGTGACGCAGCAAAGCCTCGTTTCGATTAAAAGCTGTAATCAAATCATCAAAACCTTGTCGTTTGAGTTTGGCATTAATCGCGATCAGGTTGAGATCATCGTCAATCGCTACGAGAAACGTCAGTCAATCAAACTTAAAGATATCAAAGAAGCCGTGGGAGATGTGACGGTTCATACCTTCCCCAATGATTTCAAAGTCGCGCTCGAAAGTGCCAATTTAGGGCGTCCGTTTGTGGAATCGCGCAAAGGCAGTGCTCTCTCAAAATCGGTCGGTAAATTTGCGACCGCGCTGCTACCAGAAAAGAAAAAGAAACAAAGCTGGCTAAGTAAGCTTTTCTCCTAGCTAGGTGAACTGATAGGGATATTGCTATGTTTTTTAAACGAAAAAATATCAATCCTGAGCTGCAAAAAAAGGTGATGGAGGCGGATAAGCATCAACAGCACGTCGAAGAAAGTGGTCACGCTGACGCCAAATCTTCCGGTGAAGAGTCCGCTAGCTTGTTGAAAGAGCAGAAAAAAAAAGAACAGGCGGCCAACGACAAAGCGGTGGGTGACGCGAGAAAGCAGCTTGAGCAAGAACAAGAAGTTAAGCACTACTATCATCAACGTTTGTTAGAAACTCTCGACTTAGGACTTTTGGCGAGCTTAGAGCCCGAAAGAGCCAAAAATGATCTGCACGATGCCATTGTCCAGTTAATGGCAGACGACCAAACACACGCCTTGAGCGCGGAAGGGCGCAAGCGGGTGATACAACAAATCGAAGACGAAGTGTTTGGTCTTGGGCCATTAGAGCCTCTGCTGCACGATGCAACCGTCTCGGATATTTTGGTCAATGGTCCAAAGCATGTGTTTGTAGAGCGACGCGGTAAGTTGCAGCAAACGCCCTACACCTTTCTTGATGAGCGCCATTTGAGAAACATCATTGACCGAATTGTGAGTCAGGTGGGCCGTCGTATTGATGAAACCTCCCCGATGGTGGATGCGCGCTTGGCAGACGGTTCACGTGTTAATGCGATTATTCCACCACTTGCGCTTGATGGCTCCTCGGTGTCGATTCGTCGATTTGCGGTCGAAAAGCTCAATATGGACAACTTACTCGCCTTTAATTCACTTTCTCCGCAGATGGCTCAATTTGTTGAAGCGGCGGTGCAAGGGGCGCTCAACGTTTTGATCTCTGGCGGTACAGGTTCAGGCAAAACCACCACACTGAATATCTTCTCCAACTTTATTCCTCACGATGATCGTATTGTCACCATTGAAGACTCGGCGGAGCTGCAACTGCAACAAACTCACGTCGTTCGTTTGGAAACCCGCCCTGCAAACTTGGAAGGGAAAGGGGAAATTACTCAGCGAGATCTGGTGAAAAACTCACTGCGGATGCGCCCTGATCGCATCGTTCTTGGGGAGGTGCGTGGTGCCGAGGCGGTCGATATGTTGGCGGCAATGAACACAGGTCACGATGGCTCACTTGCCACCATTCACGCCAACACTCCCCGAGATGCACTGTCGAGGGTTGAGAACATGTTTGCCATGGCGGGGTGGAACATGAGTGCTAAAAATCTTCGCTCGCAAATTGCTTCGGCGATTCATCTTGTGGTGCAAATGGAGCGCCAAGAGGATGGTAAGCGTCGTATGGTGAGTATTTGCGAAATCAACGGCATGGAAGGGGAAATCATCACCATGTCGGAAATCTTTAAGTTCCATCGTCAAGGGATGGACGAAGAAGGGAATGTGCTGGGTTACTACACGGCAACAGGGGTAGTCCCACAATGCCACGACCAATTGTCTAAAAAAGGTCTGCACCTTCCTTTCGACATATTTAACGAATCTTATTCGTAGAAGGGGGATGTCATGCAACAGGATGCGACGCTTTTCTATATTTTACTTTTTTTCGCTGTGGTGTTTATTTCACAAGCGCTGATTTTGCCTGCGGCGGGTAGCAAGGCTAAGCACAAGCAACTGTCGCAACGACTGAAAGAGTCTCAAGCCAAACTCGATGAAGAGGCTCGTTCACTGCTTCAAGAACACTACATGAAAAGTTTGACGCCGATGGATAGGCGTTTGGTGAAAGTCCCTCTCTTTTCTTCGCTAAAGAAAACCATTGAGCTTTCTGGTTACGATTGGAGTCTTGGTCAAACGCTTGCTGTGACGCTAATTTTATCTGTGTGTGCTTTTCTTATTGTGCTGCTGTTAGGGCAACCTTTCTATATCGGATTAGCCGCGTCGGTGGGAATTTGGTTCATTCTGTACTTTTGGCTCAATAAGCGCATTTCTGATCGTTTAGCGAGTTTTGAAGAGCAATTGCCTGAGGCGCTGGACATTATGCGTCGTATGCTTCAAGCCGGACAACCCGTCACTCAGGCGTTCAATGAGGTTGGCAACGAGATGCCCGATCCCATCGGCACCGAGTTTAAAAACACCTTTAACCTACTCAACTTTGGTTACGACATGCGCATGGCCATCATGCAAATGGCAGAGCGTACCCCAACGGTGTCAATGTTAGCGTTTTCCAGTGCTGTTCTTCTGCAAAAAGAGACGGGGGGGAACCTGTCTGAGAACTTAGAGAAAGTGAGTAAAGTTCTGCGATCAAGATTTAAATTGCAGCGAAAAATCAAAACTTTGTCCGCAGAGAGCCGCTTGTCTGCGTGGATCTTGGTATTGTCACCGTTTCTACTGTTTCTGTTTCTCACCTTTATTAATCCCAGCTACGTTGAGCCGCTCTATACCGATCCAAGAGGGATGACGCTCGTAAGTGGGGGTATTATCAGTCTGTTTATTGGCTCGATATGGATCCGAAACATCATCAACTTCGAGGTGTAATATGGAGACCTTATTGCAGCTTCTAGACAGCTTTCAAATCAATGAGCAGACATTTTTTCTCAGTGTCATTCTGATTGCGACTGTGTTGGTGATGTTTACTCTGTTCTTGGTGGTGTTGGGGACGCGGGCGCCTATGAAGGTTCGACTCGAAGAGCTAAAGAAAACAGCGCCCGGAGAGAAACTAAAAAAAGGCCGCCGGCTTGGCAATACCCTTGATTCGATTGCGCCGACGTTAACGCCGTCAAACTCAAAAGAGAGCCAGAGTTTGCGTCAACAATTGATGCATGCTGGCTACCATGATGCCAATGCTCTTACCGTGTTCTACGCCATTAAAGGGATGGCGATTTTGGTTGGCGTTGGTATTGCAGCAATGCTCTACTTCTTTGTCCCTGAGATGTCGAATCTTAAGTTGGCGATGGTCGCCAGTGTCGCGGTGGGGCTTTACACGCCCAATATCGGTTTGAACTATTTTGTGAATAAACGTCAGTCTCGAATTCGTGGCGGTGTGCCAGATGCGCTCGATCTTTTGGTGGTGTGTACCGAATCGGGGTTGGGCTTTAGTGCCGCACTGCGCCGAGTCGCTGATGAGTTGATGATCTCTCACCCTGACTTTGCAGACGAATTGGATACCGTGTGCGTAAAAATTAAAGCAGGGGTAGAGATGTCGGATGCGTTCGAAGATTTGGTGGAACGAACGGGTATCAAGGAGCTTGCTGGATTGGTGACCATGCTGTCCCATGCATCGCGAATTGGTGGCAGCTTATCTCAAACATTGCGTGAGTATACGGAAGATTTCCGAGATAAACGCAACCAAGAGATCGAAGAGATTGCTGCGAAAATTCCGACCAAAATGATCTTTCCATTGCTGTTATTTATCTGGCCGTGCTTCTTTATTGTCGCGATCGGGCCATCAATGCTTTCCATTACCTCGACGCTGGGGAACTAACTATGAACAAACAACAACTCGCCGTCTGGTTATTGCCGCTTTCATTGCTGGTGGGCTGCGCCACGAGTGATGACAATACCTTTGATGCCTCTCTTTATGATGGTAAACCTATCGATACCCTCTCCCTAGAAGAGCCACCCAAGACGGAAAAAGAGGCCATCACACGGGGCGATATGGCATTGAGTCAAGGCAATGTCGATCTCGCTCTCTATGAGTACATACGCTCGCTCTCGTTTGAAAATGGTCAATACCAAGATCGCTCTTTGTACAATATTGGCCGTATTCACCAAAGCCGTAGCAACTTAGCATTGGCCGAGCGAGCTTACACCTTGTCGGTTGACCGCAACCCAAACAACATTCAATCCCTAGAACAGCTAGGCATTCTTTACAGTCGTTCTGGGGATCCCAAGCAGGGGGAAAGCTACTTTTTGAAAGCGATCAACGCCGATCAACTTCGTTTTGGCAGCAAGAAGCCATTGTCTGATCAAGATTTGCTGACCGTTGAAGCCATAGCTGCGCTCAAAACGGATGTCAGTTCGCCAGACTATGCGTACATGGGGATGGGCGTTCTAGCAGACCTCGAGGCAAAACATGAGCAAGCTCAGGCCTACTATCAGCATGCTTTACGTATTAAGCCAGATTCGGTCAAAACGCTGACGAACAGCGGCTATTCATACTACATGTCTGGGGACTACCTTCAGGCTCAGAGACTTAGCTTGCAGGCGTTGGATCAAGATCCAAACGATGAAAAGGCACTCAATAATCTCGCGCTTATCTACTTGGGAAAAGGGGAAATTAACCGCGCGCTGAATGTGTTTACGCGTCATATGGAGAAGCCGGAAGCGCTGAATAACGTCGGTTACTTCTTGATATTGCAAGGTAAGCCAGACAAGGCAATCCCGTATCTTCAACAGGCGATAGACAGTAAGCCTACCTATTACAAAGTCGCCAATGAGAACCTAGAGCGCGCACTGGCTTTGGTCAGAGAAGAAGAAAGTCAATCGGAGCAGTGACAATCAAAAAGGAGAGCCTCGGCTCTCCTTCGAGTTTGTCGCTTAGACGATGTAACCGGAGACAAGCCCAGCAGTCATAAAGAAGGCGACCATCCAGACAATCGGCAACGATAGCTGTTTGAGCAGATAGAAGCCAACTAGCACCAGCGATAGGTCGATTGGGTTTAATACCGCGCTAGTGAATACGGGTTGGTAGAGTGCCGCCAACAGTAAGCCGACAACAGAGGCGTTCACGCCATTAACCGCGCCGGAGACTTTACTGTTTTGTGCCAGCGATTGCCAGTTTTTCAACACACCCAGTAACAGCAAGAACCCCGGTAAGAAAACCCCAAGTGTCGCAATCAGCGCTCCAGAGATTGGCGCTTGTGGCATCAACTCATAGCCAATGTAGGTGGCAAAGGTAAACATGGGTCCAGGAACAGCTTGTGCGGCTGCATAACCGGTTAAGAAGGCATCTTGAGTCAGTTGGTCGCCAACAATGTTCTGCAAGAGAGGGAGAACCACATGACCGCCACCAAACACCAAGCTCCCCGCTTGGAAAAAGTCATTAAATAGACCAAGCGCAGGTATCACATTGGCGACAACAGGTAAGCCGACGAGTAGCACGACGAACAGCACCAAAGGCAGCACTGAGGGTTTAAACGAGGTTGGCTCGCTTGGTGATTGAACGCCCAAAAAGCGCATCCCGATGAGACCGGCAAGTATGAGCACTAACATCTGTGTGGCAATTCCGGGGAACACCAAGAGCGCAATAGCCGTCGCTAAACACAAAGCGACAGAAAGCTTGCCTTTGCAGAAGTTTTTGTACATGCCCCAAGTGGCATCAGCAACCACGACAACTGCGAGTAGCTTGAGCCCATGAACAATGTTTTGAAACGCGCTTGTTTCAGTCAGTTGGCTACTTAACACCGCCAAAGCCAACATGATCAGCACAGATGGCAAGGTAAAACCAAGAAACGCCATACAGGCGCCGCCCAATCCACCACGCTTATAACCGAGCGCAAAACCGACTTGGCTTGACCCTGGGCCAGGTAAGAACTGGCTTAAGGCGACGATCTGGCCATACTCTTTGTCATCTAGCCATTTGAGTTTCTCAACAAAGGTATTTCGGAAGTAGCCGATATGAGCCGCGGGGCCACCAAAGCTAATCCAGCCTAACCAGAAAAAGGTCTTAAAAATCGACAGCATGACAAATACTCGTTGGGTAAATAGTGCCGATAATGTACAAAATCGACTAAAATGACTCAAATTGATAGTTTTAATAGAGATTATGAATCAAACAGGATGAGGCGATGAAAGAGTTTAACTGGAAAGAGGTCGATCTCAATTTGCTGGTGGCGTTTCAAGCGGTGTACCAAACCAAAAGTGTCAGTTTAGCCGCTGAGCAATGCTTTGTGAGCCAGTCTGCAATGAGCCATACCTTGCAAAGGATGCGTGGGTTGTTTGAGGATCCTCTATTTGAACGCGTCGGGATTCGAATGGAGCCGACACTTCGGGCTCATGAGGTCGCCCCTTTGATCGATAAGCTGCTCGCCAGCATCAAAAACGATCTACTCATCAAAAAGCACTTTTCTGCGCAAGACTACCAAGGAGCGTGGCGTATCGGGTTGACGGATTACGCAGAGCAACTCTTTGCCCCACAACTTTACGATGCACTCAAAGCGGTGTCGCCTCAATCTCAGGTCAGTTTTTACAACGTCAATCGCAGCAATTATCTCGATATCGCGGACAGTGAAGATCTGGATGTAGTCATCGGCAGTATTGAAAATCTCAATCGCCGTTTTCTGTCCCAGCATCTTTATACTGAGCAGCACTTGTGTATGTATGACCCACAGAGCGTTGATGTCGATCTGCCTTTGACGCTAGAGCAATTTGTCTCACTGGAACACGCATTGGTGAGTCCAGATGGCAGCCTGCACACCCAAGTTGATAAGCGCTTAACCAAACTCGGTTATGAGCGGCGAGTCGGTGTCGCATCGCGTCACTTCCTTACCATACGTCGTTTATTGCTTGGTCGAGAGCTGGTTTGTATTGTGCCCAAGCGTTTTGCTGAAATGGAAAGCGTGAGTCACGGTTTGATGGCCGCTCCGCCCCCCATTGACGTACCTGATTTCGATATACGTTTGATTTACTTAAAAGCCAACCAGTACGAAGAGAAGAACATCTGTATTCGTGATGTGGTGAGCGAGGTTGTGAATTAATGTTCGGGGTGCAGCTTGCGTACAATAAGACCACTTAGCTTCCAAAGTAGTAGCGTTAAGAATGTGCTTAAGTACCCGTCAATGGCGTAGTGCCACGCAAGATGTACCGAGCCAATTTGAATCGCGGCCATGTATCCCCACATCAGATACCCGAATCGCTTGTTCAATCGATAAGCGCCCAATGCCATCAACACGGCAATGGAGATATGCATGCTAGGCATTGCCGAGATCCCCGTGCCAATGCCGCTTTCTCTGCCCAGGTATTTTAACCACAGTAGGTCTTGAACATCGAGTGCCCACAGCGGGGGGAGTCCCAGTTTCTCTAATGCTAGGCTTTGGGTAGTAAGCCTGTCCATTAATGGCAGATATTGGGTTTGATTGACGTCTACCAAGTGGGCGTAACAAGGCCCTGCGGACGACATTAGAGTTGCGGTCACTCCACCAATCACCAGCCAGCTAGACATAAAGGTAATCAAATACTGATTACGCAAAATGGCCATATCTCGGCGGACAATAAAGAATAAGACGCTGCCCCACATCAATAAAAACCACAGATTGTAGAGAAAGTTGATCACAAAAGAGCTGTAGATGGATGAGAACCATTGATGGGTGAGACGCCAAGGATCATTGCCAAAGTGGAGCCACTGATCGAGCTGATAGAAGAGCAAATCATATTGAAATGGGTTGATATCCGGAATGATCGATTTGAGATAGGTGTAGCAAGAAAACGTCAAGTTGAGCGATAAGACCAGCAATACAAAACTGATCGGCTTAGCGATGGGGTGGAAGAAGCCGGTAATGGTTTTTGAATAGACCAACAAAGGGTGAGGCGTTTTGTGATAGGCCAAGTAGAGGTAATAGCCCGAGCTCCAAGCAAGAAACGTAATGTAGCAAATGGTAAACAGTGCCCGTAGGTAGGTAGTGAGGTCATACTTGAGTTGTGACTGTTCAACAAACCATTGTGAGGCGAGATAAAGCAAAGCGCTCGTCACGATGACATAGCCATACAAAAGCCTGTCATCAAAGATATCTTGCTTTACTCGTTGCCACTGCGTTGGTGAGGCGCTTGGGGTATCCATAGCCAGCTTGGTCTTCTCCATACTTTTTAAAAGTGTAGAACATTAGGGTCTGTTGATCTTTCGAGCTGATTTTTGCAGCAGTTTGTGGGAAATTTCTACAAGGCAGAGGCTTTGAAGTGTAGCTAGTTGAGTGTGTATCGAGTCCAAACTTTAGAGCGCCAACGGTGAGCCATAATCAAACCACGAAACCACTCATCGAGGGCGATGGCCATCCAAGCGCCCAATACGCCTGCCCCCCAGTGAACGCCGAATAGGTAACTCATTCCAACGCCCCATCCCCACATGCTGAGAATCCCCATTTTGACAGGAAATTGGATGTCTCCAGCCGCTTTCAGGGCGGAGATAAAAATCAAGTTAAAGACCCGTCCCGCTTCCAAAATGATGGAACCTGCGATCAAACTTGCAGTTAACGCTGCAATTTCTGGTTGGGTGGTAAAAATCGCGATGATGCTGTCTCGGAGCAAGTAGATGGAAACGGTCACTATGGTGGAGACGATAAAACCGATCACAAAGTACTTTTGAACCAGTTGCAGAATGGAGTCAATCCAGCCGCGCCCGATGTAGTAGCCTGCTTGAATTTGGCTGCCTTGCCCAAGCGCGAGCGCAAAAGCAAACGAGAGGCGAGCAATGTTTTGTGCATAAGTAAACGCTGCGAGAGAGGCCGTCCCCATTTGGACAATAAAAAAGGTAATGCAAATTTGCGCCATGTTATACGAGAGCACTTCTCCCGCATTCATCACGCCAATTTTCACAATACGTGAGTAGATGAGTTTCGGAATTTGACCAAATTCGGCGAATGGAAGGGCGATATCGGAACGTTTGACGACGACGCATAGAATCAGCGTGCCGATGACTTGGCTAATTACAGTTGCGATCGCGACGCCTTCAACACCGTAAACGGGCAGGCCAAAAGGCTGGTAGAGCGCAATGTAGTTGCCGACGATGTTGATCACGCCGCTGATAAGGTTGACCACCATCGGAGAGCGAGAGTAGCCGTTGCTGCGCAAAATGGTGGTTAAGACGATGCCCATGGTGACATTAAAGGTGAGGGCGCCACTGATCACTAAATATTCATGCGCATATTGCTCGACCTGGGCTTCCAAACCATAGAGTGGCAAGAACTGATACGCACCAACGAGTGCGATAACGCTCAGCGCTAAGCCAACCACAAACGACAGCGCAATACTGGCCACGCCCACATAGGCAGAATCTTGATGTCGATTGGCGCCATTGTACTGAGCGATAAGTATGCCAGTGCCACTGCTGACCATCGAAGAGACAATGATCAGAAAGAACGACAACTGAGAAATCACCCCAACCGCAGATACCGCTTTATCAGAGTAGCCGCTTAGCATGAATACATCGCTGGTATTGAGCGCGGTTCGCAGCAAGATCTCGACAAATAGAGGCCAAGTCAGCGCGACAATGCTCATTCTTTTGTCGATGGAAGAAGTTGGGTTTGGCATAGCGAATGAAAAAAGAGAGAGATAAGTGAGTAATTATATAAGCACACCAAAAGTAAGGGTAAAGGTATTCTTATTGAGTGAGAAAAAAGGCGACAAGATCTCAGTTTGTAGGGCTAGTTGTTAAGTTATTGAGTGAGCAACTTAGCGTCGCTGCTGTGCGTGACGCAGCGCGCTCAGTCATTTTAGGACAAGGTGAAAACTTGCAAATGTGGCAGCCTAGTATTGTATCTAAAGGCTGCCGAATAGAGGTGGGATCAATCTTGATGCTGGAAGAACGCGTCCAGTTGTGGGGCTAATGTGTCTATCCAGAGTCGATAGGCGTTCGAGTTTAGATGCAGGTCATCGCAACTGTGGGTCAACGGCAGAAATCCTTCTGGTGAGAGTGACGTGTTTAAGTCGATGAAGCGCATGTTCTTCTCGCTGCAGAGCTGCTCTAGCTTTTGGTTGAGTTCTGTCACCTGTGGATTGAGTGACGCGATTCGCTCACCGACGTAGAGCGTAGACTGAACCCAGACTTCAATATTGTGGCTTTCCCAGTGTTCGAGCATTTGACGATAGTTATCCATAACCTCTTGAACTGAGTAGCCTTGCGAGAGATCGTTGATCCCCGCCATGACACAGACCAGTTTTGGCTGACAGGCGGTGGTTGTACTCAGGCGACGAACCATGCCTGATGTGGTGTCACCTGCAAGGCCGCGATTGGCCAGTTTTATGTTGGAGAGAGCGTCATGCCACGGGCCCCATTCCGTGATTGAATCACCAAACATTACAAGATCGACTGTTGTCGCAAAGGCGGAGTGATTGTCTTGGGTCAGGATGAATCGGCTCATTTTATGTGCTCGTTGATTTAGGTCTAGGTTTCGGCAGATTTGTGCGAACTGCTCAGGGGTTATGGATTCTGTGTCTAGATGCTCGGTGAGCGCTTCAATTTCTGAACGCAATGCAGAGATGCGAGTAGAAAGGCCGTGTTCATCGCGCAATTGGTAGAGATCGTCAACCAACTGGTAGAAAGAGCGGTGCTGATTGGCGTAGTACAGCTCGAATAAGTCGAGGCATTGATTCTCTTTGAGAGCTTGGAGGAGTTGTTCTTGGGGCATCGAATGTGTTCTCTATCGTATTCTGGTGGTGTGGATTGGCTTTCTCAGTTCGCTGGTGGTCAACATGCCTAGAACCCTTCAAATTTATCAATGGCTTCACGTGCTTGAGCTAACGAACAACCGCTCTCGCTCACCAATTGACTGACGCTCATGGTTGGATTGTCTTCCAATAGCTGTTCTGGCGTGATGCTCGGAGCCGGAAGGTGTTTTTCAATCGCTTTGATAATCCAAAGGTTTGCCTCTGAGTCGAGCTGGGTCATCAGTGTTCGTAGCGCGTCTTCTTTCCCCGTCAGTTGCCAGTGTCGAGAGCGCCGAATGCGTTTGAGTTGGCAGTTGAGCTGACAGGCGAGCGCAAGCACTGCGGATTTGTCGCCGACTCGATGGATAAAACTGTTCAGAGTAATAGAAAGCATGGCTTAGGCAATCCCTTGATTTAAGGCACCAACAGAGGAGCGCTCGTTAGTGTGCTTGCGGCTAAACCAATGCACGACAAACTCAGTAAAGGCAGAGAGTTTGGTGCTGCCACGAAGCTCTGGCGGGTAGATTAAATAGATGCCACTCTCGACAATAAAATAGTCATCAAGGATGCGAATCAGCTCGCCATTATCAATCGCCGGCTGAACTAAATAGTCCGGCATTTTTATGACCCCTTTGCCTTGTTTGGCCGCTTCAAGCAATAACAAATTATCGTTGATAAACATATCGCCATCAGTGTCGATGACGAAGGTGTTATTGCCGTTGGAAAACGACCAGTGAGTCAAATGTGGATCAGACAAGCAGTTGTGTTGCTTAAGATCTTTTGGATGTTGCGGGCGGCCTCTTCGCTCTAGGTAAGCGGGAGAAGCGCAGCAAATGTGCTGATAAGACATCAACCTTTTCGCCACCATGTTTTCGGGAGGTGAGTTGGTTGCGCGAATGGCGAGGTCAAAGTTGCTTTTGGTCAGATCTTCACGGGTGTAACCGATGTCGAGATCAAACTCGATTTGCGGATGAAGCGCTTGAAACTCTCGGCAAATATTGATCAAAAATCGGTGGCTAAAAATCGTTGGGGCTGTGATCCTCAAAGCGCCAGTGACTTCACTTTTGGTGTGGTCGAGCTCTTTTTCTAACTGCAAGATTGATTCGTTGACGCCTTGCATCTTGGTGAGGATTTTTTCTCCCGCAGAGGTCAAACGCACGCTGCGAGTGGAGCGAATCAGTAAGCTGGTTTCTAACTCTTGTTCGAGCTCTTGGATCTGGGAGGAGAGGTAACTTCGTGAAATACCGAGCTGGTCGGCGGCTTTTGAAAAGCTGAGCTGCTTAGCAACCTCACTAAACAGGGCGTAGCGCTCAAATCTTTTATGCATTTTGTGCATGGTTCATTACCCAATCGTCATCCTAGAGCGCGAATTATAATTCAATATAGAAAATGAAAACTTGATGATTGTTTGCTATATCGAATTATATTTTCTCAAAGTTGGGGTTAATCAGGCCATAGGTCGGGCGTATAGTGAGGGCAGTGAAGTTATTGGCCAACCGTACCAAGGCCTTTTGAAATAGGAAATTAACCATGCAAAACGATCACCCTGTGTTTTCGCCGCTGATCCAAGGCTATTGGCGAATGGCTGAGTGGGGAATGACCACTCAAGAGCAACACGCTTTTGTTAAACAGCATGTTGAATTAGGAATTACCACGGTAGATCACGCCCCTGTTTACGGACCAGATTCAGCGTGTGAACGACTGTTTGGTGAAGTCTTGGCGCTGGATAGTCAGTTACGTGAGCAAATCCAGATTGTCTCCAAGTGTGGTATTTATCGTGGGTATGGCAACCAAGTTAATCACTACGACAGCGGTAAGGCGGCAATCGTAAAATCGGTGGATGAGTCACTCACGCGTCTAAACACCGACCACTTGGATGTACTTTTGCTTCACCGTCCAGACTTATTGATGGATGCGGATGAGGCGGCAGAAGCGTTTGCCGAGCTAAAAGCGGCGGGCAAAGTGAAGCATTTTGGCGTGTCGAACTTTACCCCAGCTCAGTTTGCGCTGTTGCAGTCTCGTTTGGATACACCGCTGATCACTAACCAAGTTGAAATTAACCCAGTGAACTTGCATGTGACAGAAGATGGCACGCTCGAACAGCTTCAACAGGCGCGTGTTCGCCCAATGGCGTGGTCTTGCTTGGCGCAAGGAGAACTGTTTAATGGGCAGAGTGAGCAGTTGACGCGTCTACGTGCCACTCTTGATGAAGTTGCACAAGAGGTGGGAGCAACTTCGATTGATCAAGTGGTCTACGCTTGGGTTATGCGCTTACCATCGAGACCCGTGCCGATTATAGGTAGTGGCAAAATTGAGCGTGTAAAAACCGCCGTTGCGGCAATGGATCTCACCCTAACCAAAGAGCAGTGGTATCGCATCTGGACTGCCTCTAAAGGTCATGGCGTCGCGTAATCGATGCAAAAAAGGCGAGCTGTGAGTCTCGCCTTTTCTATTTGAACACGCCAACGTGGAAATGTTGGTCTATCTTCGGCTGGGCTTCTCAGGCTCTCGCTTCAGCCACCAGAGCATCAATCGTGTTGTGGTGCTCTGGCTTTACTCCCGCCAAATTACCGTATTTCGGCTGGTGGCGATCATTCTCTAGTGGGAAATGCCATCCAACCGTTTGTTCAACAAACTGCTTGGCAAATTGTTCAGAAATTTCTAAGCAGCCAGCGAGTACGGTATCGACATAAGTTTGCATGATTGGGCTGAGTGAACATGGTGGTTCGGGCGCATCTTTGATGTAGACCCACACCGTATCTTGCGAGGTGAATGTCTGCTCACAGTCCAGTTTCTCAGGGGCGATACTCACGCGGTGGTAGCCTCTCTCTCTGCGATCAAATTCTGCCAACCCGGAATCGCTGACTTGAAGAACAACGCCGTTGACGCTGCCTTCACCACGGTCGACCACCAGTGGCGACAAGATGTAGCTGTCATCCACCTTTCCCCAATAGCGTTTAAATCCATGGGCAGTCGCAGGGAGCGCCGCTGATGTCTGGCCCGTTAACTGACGTGAAGCCGAGTTCATTAAGCTGCCATAGCCGAAAATGTAGTGGGTCATCCGTCTCTCCTCTGTTTGGCTCTTGAGTGTATGGCCATTTTTTATTCTTCTAAAACTACCGAGTTTCAACCGCAATTGAAAGATAAATAAATGACCCTAAAGAGTCAGAATGACACTTTTAATTTGTGTCTTTTTGACGTTCTTTTGTCGCGATAATTGCTTGAAAACAAGCGATGACGGGGTTTTACAACTTGGAATGTTTCTTGCGATGTCTTGCGGGTATATCAATGTGAATGACTTAGGAGTCACTCTGTGCTCAATATTACCGACAAAAAAGTCGAAGAGGCGATTGTGCCTTTGTTGCGACTAGGGTTTAGACCTTTCTTTTTGCTTGGCGCACTGTACGCCGTTATTTCAATTGTTGTCTGGGTATGGATGTTTCAAGCGGGTCAACCGTCAGCGCTGCAAGTGCCTGCGTTGTGGTGGCACGTCCACGAAATGTTGTTTGGCTTTGCGATGGCGATTGTGGTGGGGTTTGTGCTGACGGCGGTACAAAACTGGACGGGCATCAACGGTACCAAGCACTATCGTCTTGCGCTGCTGGTCTTGCTGTGGTTGCTACCAAGAGTGTTGTTTTGGACACCGACACCACTGTGGCTCATTTCGAGCATTGAGGCGCTGTTTCTACTGATGACAACTTACGAAGTCGGTTCTCGAGTGGTTAAAGCGAAGGGATGGCGAAACCTATTTTTTGTCCCTCTATTTGTTCTCGCGGTGGTGGCTAACTTTGCCAGCTATGCGGCGATTAAAGGAATGCCACCTTTTCCGGCTTCTGCTGTTTGGCAAGCGATGCTTTGGTGGTTCACCTTGCTGTTGTCGATCATGGGGAGTCGGGTGATCCCCTTCTTTACGGCGCGTCGCTTTCAGTTCGACAAGCCGCAACCTATTGTTTGGCTTGATTGGGCAGCAAACCTTCCATTGGTTGGATTGTTCATTTTAAGTTTCTTCCCGATGACATTGGCTCAGCTCGGTGCGCCTCTCATGGTGATTTCGGGTATGGCGCACTTGATAAGAGTGATGCGCTGGAAACCGTGGAAAACCTTGAGCGAACCGCTTGTTTGGTCTCTACATGCGACCTATCTGTGCATTCCCATTAGCCTGCTCCTTCGTGGCTTGATTGATAATCCATTTGCAACTCATAACATGCTGCATCTGTTTGCCATTGGCGCGATAGGCGGAGTGATTCTTGCGATGATTGCTCGTGTGACTATGGGCCACACTGGGCGTGCAATCTACCAAGGACCCAACATGGTTGTAGCGTTTGTTGCCATCATTGGTGCTGCGCTGGTACGCAGTCTTGGGGTCGCATTTGACCCTGCGAACATGATGCTTTGGATCAATGTGAGTGCAGCGCTTTGGACGTTGGCGTTTGGCTTATTCGTCTTTAAATTTGGCGCGATGCTGACAAAAGCCAGAGTTGACGGGCATCCGGGGTAGAGGGAAAGTAAAGGCTTGGCATATTCGCCAAGCCTTTTTGTTGGGTAGGAAAATGGGGGATAACCTACCTTAGCTTGCTCTAGAAAGGGTCACCACTTCAGAAGGCTGTTGACGCTTTAGATAATCACTTAGCGCCGACTGTTCTTCGCTATTTAGATAGAGCCCGAGCTTGGTTCTACGCCACAGGATATCTTCTTCGGTGACCGACATCTCCTGCTGAATCAAATAATCGATTTCACGTTGATAGACACCTTCCGCAGCCTCAGAAAATTGCATGCCGAGATCTTCGATGCTTTCTACACCATCAAGCAGCTTCCAAGTGTAGGTGCCAAACTGAGTGACGTAACGCAGTAGCAAAGACTCACGGATCCATGGATACGCAGCGTGGATTTTGCGCGCGAGTTGCTCCCGTGAGCAGCTAAAGTTACCACCTGGCAACGCATGATTGGCTGTCCAACCTGTGCCCATCTCTGGCAAGTAGGGTTTTAGTTTTTCGAGCGCGGCTTCACCCAGTTTGCGGTAAGTGGTGAGTTTGCCGCCAAACACTGAAAGCAGTGGCGCTTGGTCGTATTCTGCGTCGAGTTCCAACGTGTAGTCGCGAGTGATCGCTTGTGGAGAGTCTGATTCATCATCACACAATGGACGAACGCCACTGTAGGTCCAAACGACGTCATCACGTGTTAATTGATGAACGAAATGCTGATTAACAATATCGATGAGGTAATCGACTTCATCTTCAGAGATCGCCACTTCACGCGGATCGCCTTTGTATTCGACATCTGTTGTGCCAATGATCGAGAACTTATCCAAATAAGGGATCATAAACACAATGCGATTGTCTTTGTTTTGTAGGATGTACGCTTGAGGTTCATCATGGATTCTTGGAACCACAATATGCGAGCCTTTGATCAAACGAATGTTTCTTGGAGAGACTTGCTCTAACCCATCATCAAAGAACTGTTTCACCCAAGGGCCAGCGGCATTGACCAAGGCTTTCGATTTACGCTCGAAGGTTTGCCCTGTTAATTCATCGCGAATGGTGACGTTCCACATTGCCCCTTCACGCTGCGCGCTTTCAACTCGGCAATAATTACGGATTTCCGCTTGGTTTTCTTTTGCAGCCAGAACATTGAGTAGCACTAAACGCGCATCATCGACCCAGCAATCTGAGTACTCGAAGCCTTTTTTCATTTCAGGCTTGAGGATCCCTGATTTGGCTAAATCGACACCTTTACTTGCAGGCAAAGTGGTACGCTTTCCTAAGTTGTCGTACAAAAACAGACCGCAGCGGATCATCCAAGCTGGACGCAGGAAAGGGCGATGAGGAAGACGAAAACGCATCGGCTGAGCGATATGCGGTGCTTTGTTCAGAATCACCTCGCGTTCTGCGAGCGCTTCCGAAACTAATCGAAACTCATAGTGCTCAAGGTAACGTAGCCCGCCGTGAATGAGTTTTGAGCTCGCTGAAGAAGTGGCTGAAGCAAAGTCGTTTGCTTCATACAGACCAACAGATAAACCACGTCCTGCTGCATCAGCTGCAATACCAGCGCCATTGATACCACCACCAATAACGATCAAATCTAAAATGTTTTGCGAATTAGCCGCATTCGAATTGTTACTCATAAATATGACCTTATGTTGAGCGAACGAGCATTTTTTGAATCTAAACGAATCTTAGCTTAGCTTTCGTTTTTGATCATCTTTTATTTTCGTTTATGTTCGTTTGTGTGATTTAAACACAAAAAAAACCTTCGTCTGCCGACAAAGGTTTCAATAAGGTTAAAAAGTAATGAGTCTGTGTGAAATGTGCTTACTCGCTGATCACTTCAAGCGGGATTGCGTTTTCCTGCAGTATTGTGAGGATCTCTTTTGGCGGTTGCTTGTTAGTAAAGAGCATATGCAGCTGAGAAATATTGCCCAGTTTGACCATTGCGTTGCGGCCAAATTTGGTGTGATCGACCGCAAGAAATACGCTGCGACTGTTTTCGATGATCGCCTGCTTGACTCGCACTTCGTGGTAGTCGAAATCGAGCAGTGAGCCATCGAAATCAATACCACTGATGCCGAGAATGCCGAAATCAAGTCGAAACTGCTTAATGAAGTCGAGTGTCGCTTCACCGACGATACCACCGTCACGGTTACGAACCTCGCCACCGGCAAGGATGACTTTAAACTCTGGGTTAGGCAGTAGAATGGTCGCGACGTTAAGGTTATTGGTCACGATACGCAGCTGTTTATGGCTTTTGCTCAGCGCACGCGCGATGGCTTCAGGTGTGGTACCGATATCGATAAACAGCGTTGCGCCATCTGGAATGTGCTTAACCACTTCTTCAGCGATCACGTCCTTTTCATTGAAGTTCATGTTCTTACGCGCGGAATAAGAGGTGTTTTCTGAACTCAAAGGAATGGTCGCACCGCCATGATAGCGGCGGATTTTGTTCTCATCGGCAAGTTCGTTGAGATCTCGCCTAATGGTTTGCGGACTGACATTGAACTTTTCCACGAGTTCATCAGTGCTCACGTAGCCTTGTTTTTGAACTAGGGCAATTATTTGTTGATGCCTGGGTATTTGCTTCACTCGTCGCTCCCTGTGTTCGAGCTTGATTCGAAAATAATAACTCGCGCTATTGTGCGCGAATTCTTTCGTTCTGAGAAGCGAAGCATGAGTGGAATCGGGGGGAGGACGCAAAAAAGGGCACCCTTAAGGTGCCCAATGTCGCTGTTGCTGAGTGAAAAGGAGGGTTACTCGTCGTCTTCGCTATGCATTTCTGACCATACTTGCGCACATTTCACAGCACGCTTCCAACCTTTATAGCGGCGGTTTCGCTTCTCTTCATCGTGGTGCGGGATAAAGGTGCGATCTAACACCGCTTTGTTTTTAAGTTCATCAATGTTGTTCCAGTAGCCCACTGCTAAGCCCGCTAGATAAGCAGCGCCCAGTGCGGTTACTTCGGTGACTTCTGGTCGGTGTACTTCGGTATCTAACACGTCGGATTGGAACTGCATTAAGAAATTGTTGGCCACTGCGCCGCCATCAACGCGAAGGTTAGCGAGCTTGATCCCAGAGTCTGCTTGCATCGCATCTAGTACGTCGCGGGTTTGGTAGGCAATGCCTTCTAGCGTCGCACGAATGATGTGATTAGAGCTTACTCCACGAGTTAGGCCAACAATGGTTCCGCGAGCATACGCGTCCCAGTATGGTGCGCCTAGTCCTGTAAACGCAGGTACCACATACACGCCGTTAGAAGAGTCTACTTTTGTCGCGAAATACTCAGAGTCTTTCGCATCGGCAAGCAGCTTCATTTCATCTCGTAGCCACTGGATGGATGCACCACCCATAAATACCGCGCCTTCTAATGCATAAGCCGGTTCACCAGCTGGGCCACAAGCTAGGGTAGTAAGGAGTCCATTGCTGGATGTGACTTTTTCTTGGCCTGTATTCATTAACAAGAAGCAACCTGTTCCGTAGGTGTTTTTCGCTTGACCAGCTTCAACACACATTTGGCCATACAAGGCAGCTTGTTGGTCACCTGCAATACCGGCGATAGGAATACGTGTTCCTCCTTTACCACCGATGTTCGTTTGACCGTAAATTTCCGACGAGCGTTTAACTTCTGGCATCATCGACATTGGAATGTCCAGCTCGTCGAGCATTTTCTGATCCCAACACAAGTCATTGATGTTGAACAGCATAGTACGCGATGCGTTAGTGTAGTCGGTTACGTGCACGCGGCCTTGGGTCATTTTCCAGACAAGCCAAGTATCGACAGTACCAAACAGAAGTTTGCCTGCTTGTGCATCTTCACGTGCGCCTTCAACGTTATCAAGAATCCATTTCACTTTGGTGCCAGAGAAGTACGGGTCGAGCACCAAGCCCGTGTTGTCTCGAACGTAGCTTTCTAGCCCTTTCTCTTTGAGCGACTCACAGATATCTGCTGTGCGTCGACATTGCCATACGATGGCGTTGTAAACTGGTTTGCCTGTCTCTTTGTTCCAGACAATGGTGGTTTCACGCTGGTTAGTAATACCAATACCTGCGAGTTGATCTGAGCGGATACCCGTTTTAGCCAGTGCTTCGACTAAGGTAGAGCTTTGGGTTGCCCAAATCTCAAGAGGATCATGTTCTACCCAGCCTGCTTTTGGGTAGATCTGTGTGAATTCACGCTGCGCGACGCTGACGATGTTCGCATCGTGATCTAGGATTACGGCGCGAGAGCTTGTTGTGCCTTGGTCTAGGGCGACAATGTACTTTTGCTCGGTCATGGTAAGAATCCTTTTTGTTTCATTATTTCTATTTTAGTTAATACAGGGCAGATAGGTTACGCGCGAGCTTCTTGTGCGTCTTCTTCTGTGTCACATTGGTTTGGAATGGTACAGCCATGGCCTTCTTGAGGAAGGTACGCCGCGATAGCTTTTGGATACAACCAACCACCAAAACAGGCACCCGCGATAGGAGCAAGGATAGGGACAATAAAGTATGGAATGTCCTTCGCACCTGATAGTGCGTAATCCCAACCAGCGAAGTAGGCAAATAACTTAGGAGCAAAGTCACGAGCTGGGTTCATGGCGAAGCCAGTCAGTGGACCAAGCGAGCCGCCAATCACCGCGATGAGGATACCAATTAGTAACGGGTTCATCGCACCACGTGAAGCGCCATTGCTTTCGTCGCCCAACGCAAGAATCACGAACATAAGAACAGCAGTGATGACAAATTCCACAGCAAAAGCGCCAAAGAAAGAGAGTGAAGCGTGTGGGTATGTCGAGAAAATGCCTGCGGTAGAGAGCGCTTCTTGGCTGCTTCGTGCGAAGCCCTGCGCTACTTCATAATCGGTGAACAGGTTGCTGTAGAGAGCGTAGACCAATGCCGCTGAGCAAAATGCGCCTAGCAGTTGTGAAATGATATAAGGCACGACTTTCGCCTTATCAAAGCCATGAAAGGCAGCAAGTGCGATGGTGACCGCTGGGTTGATATGAGCCCCAGAGACGCCCGCTGTACAGTAAATCGCAATGGCAACACCAAAGCCCCATACAATGCTTATTTCCCATTGACCGAATTGTGCGCCGGTTAGAACCAGAGCAGCAACACAGCCAACGCCAAAAAAGATCAGTAATCCTGTGCCGATAAACTCGGACAGGCACTCTCCAAATAGAGAGGGTTGTTTATTATTCATAGTAAGAGTCCTTTTGTTCCATTTGTGTGCGTAATCGTTTGGCACAACGCACATTCTGCACATTTAGATCAATTCGAAAATAAACAATCTTCAAAAATGAGCGTTCGAGCATCATTTTGATAAATTAAAGTGGTTTTTTTGTTAATGAAGTTGGTGTTTTCGAACATTTTACGTTCGGGCAGTAAATTGACCGCTAAGTCAATGCGGTTAGGCTTTGGTTTGGGTGCGCTTAACGAGTGGTTTAGATGTAACATGCTGTATATGTTACATTTTTCTAACCTTAAATGGGAGTGACTGTTGCTTGCTTGTGACCTTGGTTACAAGAACAAAAGCCGTTTGGGAAAAGTTTGACCAGAAGATGGTGGTAACTGGTCATACCAAAGAGAGTGCGATCGAGCGTAATGGAAAGCGAAGGGGAGGGGACTTAGCGATAATCAATCAACTGCTGATATTTAGCGCGAAGTTCGTTGAGTGCCATCTCCACATTTGGTGCTGGCTTACTCAAGTGCTTTATCAAGGTCATAAAATAACAATCGAGGATAAGTGGGATCTTACTTTGGACAGATTCAGGAAGCTCTGCTTGGTCAAACAGCGCTTGATTAAATGATTGATAGTAGTCCATGTCCCAAATCACTTCTTTGAGCAGTGCTTTGCTGAGATTAATGTTGGCAAAATAGTAGCTGTAATAGGCTTTCGCAAACTGCATTCCTAACTCAATCGGATCTTGACTCGGCAAAGGTAGCGCTTGGTGCGATAGGGCAGCAAGTTGATTAACCATCCCTTCACGTAAAATCGCCAATTTGGTCTCAAAGTGGCTGAACACAGTGCCATCTGCAACCCCTGCGTGCCGAGCAATTTGTCGGGTAGACGTCTCCTGATAGCCTTGCTGCTCAAACAGTTGCCATGCTGATGTAAGAATTTTTTGTCTCGTTTGTTCGCGTTTGCTCATCATCATCTCAGGATTAATTCCTTTGCTCGAATCATACTCTTTGTGCTGGTTATTGACAAACTGAGCGCGCTCATTTATAAAATTGAGCGTGCTCATTTTTTGTTGAGGTGATTCATGGAAAGTATGCTTCGAACGTTTGCCATTTTGCTGTGTCGGTGGCTGATCTTTATCCCTGGGCTTTTTTGTTTTTCTTATCTTTTACGTCCTTTACTTATGTTGGTGCTGATCCCGGGCGCTCTGATGTTTTTGGCCATTATTGGTGGCCCAGAAGTACGCTCTGCGATCATGAAAATGGTTAAGGAAAGCGTATGAGTTGTATCGTTTCAGGAGATATTCCAAGCAAAAGTCGCCTCTTCGGGCGGCAGGAAAAACATGGCTTTAGCGATAGTTTGAGTTTTACACTCACCGACCAAGATCGCAGCCCTGCCGAGGTTTATGTCGATATTTTTGGTCGTCTTCCTCAATTTGTTGAAACCTTGATGGCGTTAAGAAACCGTTTGGTCAAGCCGTTGGGTTTTGCGGTTTCACCACGCTTAGAGGCGCTCACTGTCGAGATGCTTGAGCAGCAATGCACGAATGGCTTACACCGCGTTGAGTGGTTGTCTGAAGAGGAGGTGATTTGCACCAGTGAAGACAAACATATGCAGGTGAGTCTATCGCTGCTGAAAAGTGATGCTGGGCACTTCACCCTATCTACATTAGTCAACACGAACAGTTTGGTTGGTCGCGTCTACTTAATGGCGATCATTCCCTTTCATAAGGTGATAGCTCTAGCCAGTGTGAGAGGAGCGCTTTCACGTTTAGAATCGATAGATTAGCGCCCAATAGAGCGAATTAAACCGCAAGCTGCAAGTGAAAGGTCTCAATATCATGAGGCCTTTTTTGCTTTCTTACGTGTGCTTTGGATGCGCATTATTGATGATGATTCGCAGGGAAAGGATTCGTTTGCTCGCTTTCGATGAGTAAAGATAGTAACGAATTCTGTTAGAAGTGGAATGCTGCCCTTAAAAGAGGTACTTAACATTCTGTTTTTACTTAAATTTAATTGTTATGCAACATTTGTCACAGAAAGCGATTGATTTTCAAATAGAATGCGCATGTTTTCGAACGAAAGTTGTTTTTGCTCGTTCGAGTTTTAATCTCCTACCATCGCTCAAAATTATAATGAGGCCTTTATGTTTGGAATCTTTAAACCTAAGGCGCATATCGATCGCTTGCCCGCAGACAAGATCGATAGCGCCTACTCGCGCCTACGTTGGCAACTGTTTATCGGCATTTTTGTCGGTTATGCAGGCTATTATCTAGTACGGAAGAACTTCAGCTTGGCGATGCCGTATCTTATTGAACAAGGGTTTAGCCGCGGCGATCTTGGTGTGGCTCTAGCAGCCGTTTCTATTGCTTATGGCTTGTCAAAATTCTTAATGGGCAGCGTGTCTGATCGCTCGAATCCGCGTTACTTCTTGAGTGGTGGCTTGTTAATGTCGGCCTTGGTTATGTTCTGCTTTGGCTTTATGCCATGGGCGACGGGCAGCATTACTGCGATGTTCATTCTGCTTTTTATCAACGGCTGGGTGCAAGGCATGGGGTGGCCTGCATGTGGACGAACCATGGTTCACTGGTGGTCACGTAAAGAGCGGGGCGAGATTGTATCGGTTTGGAACGTTGCTCATAACGTCGGTGGTGGTTTGATTGGTCCACTGTTTATTCTTGGTCTTTGGGCCTTCAACGATGATTGGCGTACTGCTTTCTATGTTCCCGCCTTCTTTGCCACTCTCGTTGCTGTCTTTATCTGGCTCACGGTTCGCGATACACCTCAGTCTTGCGGACTTCCTCCTATTGAAGAACATAAAAATGATTATCCAGATGACTACGACAAGTCACATGAGACGGAGATGACGGCAAAAGAGATCTTCTTCAAATACGTATTCTCTAACAAATTACTGTGGTCGATCGCGATTGCCAATGCGTTTGTCTATTTGATTCGCTACGGTGTCTTGGACTGGGCGCCTGTCTACCTAAAAGAGGCGAAAGATTTCTCGGTCGATAAATCATCTTGGGCCTACTTCTTGTACGAATGGGCGGGGATTCCTGGCACACTTCTTTGTGGTTGGATCTCAGACAAACTATTCAAAGGCCGTCGTGCACCTGCAGGTATTTTGTTTATGGTGTTAGTGACGTTTGCTGTCTTGGTTTACTGGTTTAACCCAGCAGGCAACCCGACTGTTGATATGATGGCATTGGTGGCGATTGGTTTCTTAATTTATGGACCTGTGATGCTGATTGGTCTTTATGCGCTTGAGCTTGCACCGAAAAAAGCAGCAGGGACAGCGGCAGGTTTAACGGGGCTATTTGGTTATCTTGGTGGTGCGGTCGCGGCGAACGCCATTTTGGGTTACACGGTTGATCACTTTGGTTGGGATGGTGGATTTATCATTCTAGTCGGCTCTTGTATTACCTCGATTGTGTGTCTGACGTATGCGTTTTTAGGCGAGCGTGCTCACCATGAGCAAAAAGCTCGCGAGAAAGCGGCATTAGCCTAGTGGAAGATAAAACAACGTCATCGGCAATGACGCTTATCGTCATAGCGTGAGGCTTAAGCAAAAAATCCCCCAACAGATCACTAAAGGGGGATTTTTTAGAGCAGATATGCTGAATTAGTTGTTGCTGTGAAGCTCACTGTTCAGTTCAACTGCTGATTTGTTTGCAAGACATTCAATTTGACCCGTCACGGAGTTGCGGCGGAATAGAAGATCAGACACGCCAGCAAGATCACGCGCTTTAACCACTTCTACTTCTTGGCCAGAAGAGTCTAGCATGCGCACTTTTGAGCCTGCAGTTACGTATAGACCAGACTCAACCGTACAACGGTCGCCTAGAGGGAAACCAAGACCTGCGTTTGCGCCTAGCAGTGAGTTTTCACCGATAGACACAACCACGGTACCGCCACCAGATAGTGTGCCCATGATAGAGGCACCGCCACCGATATCTGAGCCGTTACCAACGACAACACCCGCAGAAATACGACCTTCAACCATGCTTACGCCAGTGGTACCCGCATTGAAGTTGATGAAGCCTTCGTGCATTACCGTTGTACCTTCACCCACATGTGCGCCAAGACGAACGCGAGACGTGTCAGCGATACGAACGCCAGCTGGCACCACGTAATCCACCATTTTAGGGAACTTGTCGACACAGTCTACAGACAGTGTGCGACCCGCTAGGCGAGCTTCGATTTGACGATCGGCAAGTTCAGGTAAGTCGATTGGGCCTTCGTTCGTCCACGCGATGTTGTGCAGTAGGCCAAAGATACCATCCAGTACTGTGCCGTGTGGCTGAACTAGACGGTTAGAGATAAGTTGTAGTTTTAGGAAGCCTTCAGCTACCGATGCTGGCTTTTCATCAGTTGCAAGAACAACAAGCACAAGTGGTTGAGCCGATTCTGCCGCTTTCGCTGCGAATGACGCGTTTGCGCTATCACCGTTTGCTTCAAACGCTGCGGCAAGTTCAGCACTTTGCGCTGCAGAGATTTCGATCGCCTGGTTGCCTTGCTCGTAACCTGCCACTTTTGCTACTGCGTCAACAAGTGCATCAGCAGGGTTTAGTACTGGGTTTGGGAAAAATGCTTCAATGATTTTGCCGTCGCGGTTTTTAGTCGCGGTACCAAAAGCAAGAGAAAAGTAAGCCATGTTGAATCTCCGTGTTTGTATTTGCTTAGAGGGCGTCGTTGCTCTCTCAAATTAAGTTAGAGTCATCATAAAGAGAGCTATCGGGACTTTAAAGGGCTGAAATCGAGAAAGTCTGTAAGCCGATATTTTTTGTCTCTTTAGCGATATGTTGTCTTTCTGCCTATATAGGGATAGGCCCATAAAGGGGTATAAAAAAACCCGAAGCATGGCTTCGGGTTTTCGATTAAGACTTTACTTATAACTGATTGGCGTTGCGCTTTTCGCGCTTAGTGCTTATAGCTTTATATCGTCCAACCATCACACCCTTTGAGCTTAGGTGTGTTTAAGCAATTACTTGCTTAGGTCTGATGCGTGCTCAGATAGGAACGCTGCAACACCTTTTGGTGATGCGTCCATACCTGCTTTACCTTCTTCCCATTGTGCAGGACATACTTCGCCGTGCTTCTGGTGGAAGTTAAGTGCGTCTACCATGCGTAGCATTTCGTCGATGTTACGGCCTAGTGGTAGGTCGTTAACAACTTGGTGACGTACTAGACCGTCTTCGTCGATTAGGAAAGAACCACGGAAAGCTACGCCTGCTTCTGGGTGCTCAACGTCGTATGCTTTACAGATTTCGTGCTTAACGTCAGCAACTAGTGGGTACTTAACTTGACCGATACCGCCATCTTCGATAGCAGTGTTACGCCATGCGTTGTGAGAGAATTGAGAATCGATAGAAACACCGATTACTTCAACGCCTTTAGCTTGGAAATCAGCTAGACGGTTGTCAAAAGCGATTAGCTCTGATGGGCAAACGAAAGTGAAGTCTAGTGGGTAGAAGAAAACAACTGCTTTCTTACCTTTAGTGAACTCTGCGAAGTTGAAGTTATCAACGATCTCACCGTTACCTAGAACAGCTGCAGCAGTAAAATCTGGGGCTTGACGACCTACTAGTACCATTTTTTTGCTCCTAAAAAGTATGGTTAGTTCCGAATTGATGTCAGTTTTATCAACTCAGTCCGTGTTTGTACGCGACAAACTATAGTACAGATTGTAGTATGGGAAAAAGCGAATTAAATAGATTAAGTTAATCGAAAAAAGCGATAAGTTCGAATTCATTAACTTGGTCAACTTCTACCTGTTAGTTATAAATAGTTCTATGAATAAGTGGCCTAGTCTTAAACAGTTACATTACCTGATCACCCTGCATGAAACGCGTCATTTTAGCGAAGCGGCGGAAAAGTGCTTCGTGAGTCAATCGACCTTAAGTAAAGGCATTCAAAATCTAGAAGAACTGATTGGCTGTCCTCTCTATGAGAAAAAAGACAAGAAAAGCCCACTGGTATTTACTCAAGCGGGCGAGCTCGTTGTCCAAAGCGGTCGCGATTTATTGGCCAAAGGTCAAGACTTAGTCGAGCTTGGCCGTTTGTGCCAAGGCGGCGAGATGGAAGGCCAGTTGCGAGTGGGTTGTATACCGACCATTGCGCCTTTCTTACTCTGTGACCTCGTGCAAGAGGTGAATCAGCGTTTTCCTCAATTAAACCTACTACTAAGAGAAGACACGACAACGAATCTTCTTGAAGCGCTGCGTCATGGCGAACTGGATGTTCTTATATTGGCATTGCCGGTTGATATCGATGGCATGGACAGTCGCATTGTGGGTAATGACCCGTTTCGAATGATCATCAGTCAAAATCAAGCTGACGCGATTCAAACACCCATAAAGTATGCAGACTTGCCGAATGAATTTGTTTTCTTATTAGAGAAAGAGCACTGTTTGACTGAACATGCCGTCTCTGCCTGTCAATTGACTGATAAAGAGAAGATCAATCCGTTTTCAGCGACGAGCCTTCATACCTTAGTGCAAATGGTGGCGAACGGGATGGGCACCACTTTTATTCCCCAAATGGCGATCGATCATGGTTTGATTGATAACCAAAACCTGGTGGTTGTTGATGCACCTGGGCAGCAAGCCCATCGACATATTGGCTTGGTTTGGCGTCCGAGTTCTTCTCGAGTCAGTACCTTTAATCAGCTTGCAGATGTCGTTTCTGAACTGCTTTGATATTTATTTCATCCGGTTTTAGCGCTTAGTATTAGCTGAGCGCCCCAATATCACCTCAAAAAGCACACTAGTTTTAGTGTGCTTTTTAGCATTTTATTCTGTTGGTAAACTTTGACTTGTAAAATTTCACAACGAAATTTTGATGAAGATTTCATTAAATTGTGAAATTTCACAATGTGAATTTTACAGCTGTAAAAAAACAGCCTGTTTAACCCAATGGTTGCATATCGCCCTTCAGCCTTGCTCAACAAGGCTTACTCCTCTCCTCTCTAAAGTTAAACGCTTGTTTGAAACGATTTTACATTGCCAATTTTACTGTAATTAAATTACGTAACTGGTTACGGTTTGGTGATCAAAATCAACAACTTGCATCGAGCGGAACAAAACTTTGAATTTAACGTTTTGTTTACTTTAGGTCTTTTACTCTAACGCATGTTGGTATAGCTTAAATGCAGGCCTAGTAAGACTTATGTCTAGATTGCAAACCTATCCAAGGTTGGCGAAAGTAGAGCCACAAAACAGAAAAACCGGAATCAAATAGCAAAGAGTGAGGATGTGGTCTTGTTGTTTGATAGTTACAAATGTAATCCGGATAAAACGAGCTTTGGAAGGAACGAATTATGCTTGCCAATACACCAGATAGAGACAAAACAACAGTAGAAGCCCAAGAAACCCTACGTAAAGAAGGCATGCTTGATGTGATTGGTACCCTTTCACCAGACCATCAAGCGATTTTCCCTGTTGAAGCCCAAACCTTTTTATCTCTGCTGTGTGACAAATTCGCTAGTCAGGTCGATGAGTTGCTTGCTGATCGAGAAGAGAAGCAAGCGCGCATCGATGCTGGTGAGTTGCCGGACTTCCTAGAGGATACGCAAGATATTCGTGAAGGGAGCTGGAAGATCCAAGGGATACCACACGATCTACAAGATCGCCGCGTTGAGATTACCGGTCCAACTGACCGAAAAATGGTTATCAACGCATTGAATGCCAATGTAAAAGTATTCATGGCGGATTTTGAAGATTCGATGGCGCCCGCTTGGGATAAAGTGCTCGATGGACAAATCAACTTGCGCGATGCGGTTGAAGGCACCATCAGTTACACCAATCCGGTCAATGGCAAGCACTATGTGCTGGATGATGACCCAGCCGTTTTGATCTGCCGCGTGCGTGGCTTACATCTAAAAGAAAAACACGTAACTTTCAACGGACAGATCATTCCAGGGGCGCTGTTTGACTTTGCGCTTTATTTTTACAACAACCACAAATCGTTGTTGAAAAAAGGCAGCGGCCCGTACTTTTATATTCCAAAGCTGCAATCGCACAAAGAAGCGCAGTGGTGGAGCCAGGTATTCCACTTCACCGAAGACTATTTCGGCTTGGATACTGGCACCATCAAAGCCACTGTATTAATTGAAACCTTGCCTGCAGTGTTTGAGATGGATGAGATTTTGTTCTCACTCAAAGAGCACATCGTTGGTCTTAACTGTGGCCGCTGGGATTACATCTTTAGCTACATTAAAACCTTGAAAAAACACCCCGATCGCGTGCTGCCGGATCGCCAGGTGGTGACAATGGACAAGCCGTTCCTAAATGCTTATTCGCGTTTACTTGTTCGTACTTGTCACAAGCGAGGCGCTTTCGCAATGGGAGGGATGGCTGCCTTTATCCCAGCGAAAGACCCGCAAACCAATCAACAGGTGCTTGATAAGGTTTACAACGACAAATCACTCGAAGCGAGCAACGGCCATGACGGCACTTGGGTCGCGCACCCAGGACTTGCCGATACGGCACTGGCTGTGTTTGACCAAGCGTTAGGTCAGCGAAGCAACCAGCTGAATGTTTCTCGTGAGCAAGATGCGCCTGTGACGGCAGAAGATCTGCTCGCCCCGTGTGATGGAGGCATCACAGAGCAGGGGATGCGCCACAACATTCGAGTTGCGCTGCAATACATCGAGGCTTGGATCTCAGGCAATGGTTGTGTGCCTATTTATGGCCTGATGGAAGACGCGGCGACCGCTGAAATCTCTCGCGCTTCGATTTGGCAGTGGATTCAACATGGCAAATCTTTAGATAACGGACAAACCGTGACTAAAGCGCTATTTGAACAATATTTGACAGAAGAGATCGAGGTTGTGAAGCAAGAAGTGGGCAACGAACGTTATCAATCAGGGCGCTTTGAAGAAGCCGCTGACTTAATGGCGAAGCTGACCACCAGTGATGAACTCACCAATTTCCTTACTATTCCAGGTTACGACTACTTGGACTAGAACAAACAACGAAACAATAACGTGAATGTCTGCGGCGGACCAGGAAGTACCGCCAACGAAAAGCAATAACAGCGCTCGTGTTGATACAAATAGAAGCGCTCATCAAAGAGGGATAGACCGATGACTAACTTAACTCGCCGCCAACAAATTGAAGCTCTGGAAAAAGACTGGGCAACCAACCCACGTTGGAAACAGGTAAAGCGTCCATATACTGCTGAAGAAGTTGTTGAACTTCGTGGTTCAATGGTTCCTGCTAACACGATTGCACAGCGTGGTGCGGATAAATTGTGGTCACTAGTCAACGGTGATGCAAAGAAAGGCTACGTAAACTGTCTGGGCGCACTGACGGGTGGACAAGCAGTGCAGCAGGCAAAAGCAGGCATTGAAGCGATTTACCTTTCAGGTTGGCAAGTTGCTGCGGATAACAACACAGCGTCAACTATGTACCCTGACCAATCGCTATACCCAGTAGACTCAGTACCGTCTGTGGTTAAGCGTATCAACAACTCATTCCGTCGCGCCGACCAAATTCAATGGTCAGCGGGTAAGTCTCCAGCGGATGAAGGCGGTATTGATTACTTCCTACCTATCGTTGCGGATGCGGAAGCAGGCTTTGGTGGTGTACTTAATGCTTACGAGCTAATGAAGTCGATGATTGATGCGGGCGCAGCGGGTGTTCACTTCGAAGACCAACTTGCCTCAGTGAAAAAATGTGGTCACATGGGCGGTAAAGTACTGGTTCCGACGCAAGAAGCGGTGCAAAAATTGGTTGCTGCGCGCCTAGCAGCAGACGTTGCAGGCACGACAACGCTGGTAATTGCTCGTACGGATGCTAACGCCGCTGACCTACTAACATCAGACTGTGACCCATACGATAAAGACTTCATCGTTGGTGAGCGTACTCAAGAAGGTTTCTACCGTGTACGTGCTGGTATTGACCAAGCAATCTCTCGCGGTCTGGCTTACGCACCATACGCGGACTTAATTTGGTGTGAGACGGCAACGCCTTGTCTAGAGGAAGCGCGTAAGTTCGCAGAAGCGATTCACGCGGAATACCCAGACCAACTGCTTGCTTACAACTGTTCTCCATCGTTCAACTGGGAGAAGAACCTAGACGCAGAAACCATTGCGAAGTTCCAACAAGAGCTTTCTGACATGGGTTACAAGTACCAGTTCATCACGTTGGCGGGTATCCACAACATGTGGTTCAACATGTTCGAGCTTGCGCATGACTATGCGAAAGGTGAGGGTATGCGTCACTACGTTGAGAAAGTACAACGTCCTGAGTTCCAAGCGGCAGAGAAAGGCTACACATTCGTTGCACACCAACAAGAAGTGGGTACCGGTTACTTCGACAAGATGACCAACACTATCCAAGGTGGTAACTCTTCAGTGACGGCACTGACTGGCTCTACCGAAGAGGACCAATTTTAATCCCTTAGCCATTCGTACCGCTCGAGAGAGTTAATAGTCAGGCGTTAACTCTCTCGATTTTAGGTACAGATATTCTGTTTAGGCATAAACTTTGACATGCTTTGAGCGGCGCAGGCCGCTCTTTTTTTATGCCTTAAAGTTTGAAAAAGCTTAACAGATCTTTTTGTTTAACCGCCAAAGAGGCAAGCTCTTCACTGGCGCTCTTACTTTGCTGAATACCGGAGACGTTTTGGTTGACCAGATCGAAGGTAAGAGAGACGTTTTGTGAAATGTCTTGTGTCACGCCAGACTGCTCTTCAGATGCGGTCGCAACCTGAGTGTTCATATCAGAAATCAAACCAACCGACTCAGTAATCGAGGTAAATGCCGATCTGAGTTCGTCACTGTATTTACGTGACTCTTCAGCGAGCGCTAAGTTAGATTGCATAAACTGATTGGCATCTTTTGCTTGAGCCTGTAAGCGCGAGATGATTTCTTGAATATCGACGGTTGATTGCTGAGTTTTCGCTGCAAGAGAGCGGACTTCATCAGCAACAACAGCAAATCCACGTCCTTGCTCCCCAGCACGAGCGGCCTCGATGGCTGCGTTCAACGCCAGCAAATTAGTTTGCTCTGAAATAGAGTTAATCACTTCCACGACCGTGCCAATCTCGACAGAGTACTCTTGCAGTTGGTTAACAATTTTCGACGTTTCGCCAATCGAGCTGTCCACTTTGCTTGCAATTTGGTCAGAGGAATCGAGAGAGTTACCGCCATTTTGCACATTGGTAGACGCTTCAGATGCTGCGTTTTCAGCGTTCGCGGCATTTTGGCTCACTTCACTTGCGGTGCTTGAAAGCTCATTGATCGCCGTTGCGATTTGCTCCATTTGGCTCAGCTCTTGGCGAGCATTGTTTTCCGTTTCACCCATGACGGCGGTTAGCTCAACTGAAGCGGATGAGACGTTGTCTGAGATCTGGTGGAAGCCATCAATGATTCGACGAAGCTCAGTGCGCATTTGCAAGATGTTGGCGTAAATCCCGGTTTCGTTGCCTGTCGTTTGGATATGGTTAGATAAGTCACCCTTGGATACGTCTGCGACAATTTTTTCAATATCACTTGGTTCGCCACCGACCACTTTTAGCACGCTACGATAAATAGCAATGGCAATGCCCAGCGCAATAATGATCACGATTGCAGAAAGTACAAAAATGGTCCACTGAGCATTTGAGAAGCGATCGACCATTTCAGGACCAACGCTGTCTTGGTTTTCTTTTGTCGCGAGTTTTATCTCTTCAATGGTTGCCGCCGCAGAGGCGCCCATGACATCTAGCGTGCCAGAGATAACTTGATTGCGGGAATTGATCGTCGTTACTACGTTATTGAACGTTTCACGGTACTGCTTAAATGACGCTTGAAATGCATTGAGATGGGAAATTTGCTCTGACGTCATCAACTGAGATTCTACTTGCTCAGCGATTTGTGCCACTTTGGCAAACTCTTCGTTGGCGCGCTCTGCATCATTTTGTGCATTACTGGTCAGGAATTTAGAAGCATAAAGGCGCGACAACAACAAATGTTGCTGAAGTGTGCCCGCGCTGACTGCCACATCTAAATCATCCTCAGTCGCTGCCTGATTCATGATATTTGTTACTGACTTTCTCATATTGAGACCGGCTGGATCTAACTGCTCTTTGACCAACTGATTACGCTGATTCACCAGTTGTATCACTTGGTTGAAACCTTGCTTGTATTGAGCCAGTTGATTTTCAATCGAGATGAACTCTGACTTGTGACCGTCATCAATATGCGAGTTAAGAACCTCTTCTATCAGAGAGATGGCGGTGTTGATGCGCTCATTTAGCGCAGCGATGTTTTCTGGGTTATGGTTCTGAATGTACTTTAACGCTGCGAGACGCGCTTCAAGAATGTTGGCTTGAATACGACCCGTAGAGACACTGGTTAATGCCAGCGCACGGTAGGTATTGAACCCACCACTGGATTGATAGAAGCGAAATGAAGCGACAACGGAGATGACCAAAATTAGGCCTAAGATTACCCCAAAACCAAGGGTTAATAATTTTTTAAGGCTCATACCAATGTTCCTGTTAAGCTGACTTTTTCAATTGGTGTGTACTGACGTGGGTATGTATCTATGTTTATAGTTTTGTAACTAAATTATAATGACAGATTGGCGTTTTTTCAGAGAAATAATCTGATGGAGTGACCTTTAGGCAAAAATGCCTTGTTGCTGGTGGCTTTGTAGAGGGAAATCGGTATATCTCCGACGGTGAGAGTAATATTCTCTAGCCGCGACAATAGCTTGTCGGTGTCATGGCAAATTACGATGTCGAGGGTGATGGAAGCGCTAGCGATATCGTGCGCTTCCATTGCTATGTAGACGTTCGCATCTACTCCATTTCTTCTGGTTCGGCTTCTTCTTGCAGTTCAAGTAAATTGATGGCGATTGAAACAAAGTCGCTGTCGGTAATAATGCCAACCAAATGGCCTTTATCTACCACAGGTAAACAGCCCACTTTGTGTTTCTGCATGTAGATTGCGCTCTCTTTCAACCCTGCTTGTGGCGCGACGGACATAATGCTGGTTTTCATCACTTCATAAAGCGGCGTATTGAGAGTATAGGACTGACTTTCGGGAAGTTTTTGTAGGCTTGATTCTTGTGCGGCGAGTACATCACGCTGTGAGACGACGCCCAATAACTTTCTATCCGCATCGATGATAGGAACATGACGGATGTCGAGCGCTTCCATCATGTTTTTGGCATCGGCGAGATTGTGGGAGCGAAGAAGCGTATGCGGGTTACGCGTCATCATATCTTCTACCTTAATCATGGCTGCCTCCTGATTTATTCTTTTTTGCTCTTTAAATATAGTGATTTTCTTCACTTGAGTTTGAGAGCTGAACGCGTTTTTGTCCCGATAACCGCAACTTTTTTGCGGTAAATCAATGGTGAGTTTACTCGGCGAGAGCGGGAGGCGAATGAAGGGGTAAATGGGGCAAATGATTACAATAATTCACATCTCTTTCCTTGATATTGCGAGCACGCAGAATATACTAGTCGGCTGCGAAAAACTCGTCGTCTGTTTGTGACAGAATCAGTTCGACTCACATGAAAAACCACGACAAAAGATTTAGTAACATGCAAGTATCTGATTTCCATTTTGACTTACCGGATGAGCTTATTGCTCGTTACCCACAGCCAGAGCGCACTGCGAGCCGTTTATTGCAAATGGATGGCAATACCGGCGAACTGGTTGATGGCACATTTACCGATGTTTTAGAGCAAGTCCAGCCAGGCGACTTGGTGGTGTTTAACAACACGCGAGTGATTCCTGCACGTATGTTCGGTCGAAAAGAGTCGGGCGGTAAGCTGGAAGTGCTTGTAGAACGCGTGCTGGATGAGAAAAGCATTCTCGCGCATGTTCGCTGCTCTAAATCTCCAAAGCCGGGAACGACGATTTTCATTGGTGAAAACGATGAATACTCAGCGGAAATGGTGGCACGTCATGATGCACTGTTTGAGCTGAAGTTTAACGCAGAACAAAATGTATTGGCGGTATTGGAAGAAATCGGCCACATGCCACTTCCTCCGTATATTGACCGCCCTGATGAAGATTCAGATAAAGAGCGCTACCAAACGGTTTACAATGAAAAACCGGGTGCGGTAGCGGCGCCAACGGCAGGTCTTCACTTTGATGAACCTTTGCTTGAAAAGATCAAAGCAAAAGGCGTTGAGTTTGCCTACGTTACCTTGCATGTGGGTGCAGGTACGTTCCAACCTGTGAAAGTCGACAATATCAATGAACACCACATGCATGCCGAGTACGTTGAAGTACCACAAGAAGTGGTGGATGCAATTAACGCAACCAAAGCACGTGGCGGCCGTATTATTGCCGTGGGGACTACGTCTGTACGCTCTCTAGAAAGTGCCGCGCAAGATGCGATCAAAAAGGGCACTGAGTTGGCTCCTTTCTTCGGTGATACCGAGATCTTCATCTTCCCAGGTTACGAATATCAGTTAGTGGATTGTCTAATCACTAACTTCCACCTGCCAGAATCGACACTGATCATGTTGGTCAGCGCATTCGCAGGTTATGAAAATACGATGAACGCATACAAACACGCTGTAGAGAACAAGTACCGTTTCTTCTCTTATGGTGACTCGATGTTCATCAAGAAAAAAACTGACTAGCCTTGTGCTAGTTAGCTTTTTCACCATTTATGATTTACGAGTGCTAGCAGTATGCTAGGAGGCTGACCAGAAGGCTGGTTGGTATCTCGCACGGAAGGCGACCGCTCCTACAATGGGATAATCCCGAAAATATCGTCAGACTGTTTCTCTGACAACCGGAGGCTTCGTGAAGTTAAAATTCGATCTTAAGAAAAAAGACGGTGTTGCACGTCGTGGTCAACTGACCTTCGAACGTGGCACAGTTCAAACGCCAGCATTCATGCCAGTAGGTACTTACGGTACCGTTAAAGGTATGACTCCTGAAGAAGTAAAAGGCACTGGTGCTGAAATCCTGCTTGGTAACACATTCCACCTATGGCTACGCCCTGGTCAAGAAATCATGAAAATGCACGGTGACCTGCACGATTTCATGAACTGGCACGGTCCTATTCTTACGGATTCAGGCGGCTTCCAAGTATTCAGCCTAGGTAAAATGCGCACTATCACTGAAGAAGGCGTACATTTCCGCAACCCTGTAAACGGTGACAAGATCTTCATGGACGCTGAAAAGTCGATGGAAATCCAGAAAGACCTAGGTTCGGATATCGTAATGATCTTCGACGAGTGTACGCCATACCCAGCGACGCACGATGAAGCGAAGAAGTCGATGGAAATGTCACTGCGTTGGGCACAGCGTTCTCGTGATCACTTCGATAAGCTAGAAAACCCGAACAACCTATTTGGTATTGTTCAAGGTGGTGTTTACGAAGACCTGCGTGATGTGTCTGTAAAAGGCCTAACTGAAATCGGTTTTGATGGTTACGCTGTCGGTGGTCTTGCAGTTGGTGAACCTAAAGAAGACATGCACCGCATCCTAGAGCACACATGTCCTCAGCTACCAGAAGACAAGCCTCGCTACCTAATGGGTGTGGGCAAACCTGAAGACTTGGTTGAAGGTGTTCGCCGTGGTATCGACATGTTTGACTGTGTAATGCCAACGCGTAATGCACGTAACGGTCACCTGTTTGTGACTGGTGGTGTGATCAAGATCCGTAATGCGAAACACAAAACGGATACAAGCCCTCTGGATCCGCACTGTGACTGTTACACTTGTCAAAACTACTCGAAGTCGTACTTGCACCACTTAGAGCGTTGTAACGAAATCTTGGGTGCTCGTCTAAATACGATCCACAACCTTCGTTACTACCAACGCCTAATGGAAAGTATCCGTACGGCGATTGACGAAGATCGTTTTGATGAGTTCGTGAAAGAGTTCTATGAGCGTCGTGGCCGTGAAGTACCGCCACTATCGAAAGAGCAGTAATTGACACGACATAAAGATTCAAAGCCTTTGGCATTTTGCCAGAGGCTTTTGCTAATAAAGTAGGCAAACGCAAGCTATTTTTGAGAGAGCGATCTCTATTAGTCACTCTCAGACTTGAAACTAAATTGCGAAAGCCCAACTTGGACATTAATAAAAAATACTAGAGGATGTTTTAATGTTTATTTCTCAAGCTCACGCAGCAGCAGAAGGCGCACCAGCAGGCGGCGGTTTCGAAATGCTAATCATGTTAGGTATGTTCGCGGTGATCTTCTACTTCATGATCTACCGTCCACAAGCTAAGCGTGTAAAAGAGCATAAGAGCCTAATGAGCTCGATGGGTAAAGGTGATGAAGTGCTAACAAGCGGTGGTCTAGTGGGTAAAATCACGAAAATCGCAGAAGACAACGACTACATCTCAATCGAGCTAAACACAAATAACGAAGTTGTTATCAAGAAAGATTTCGTTACTGCAGTGCTACCAAAAGGTACGCTTAAGTCTCTATAAACAGCTAAAGGATCTCCGCTGTGCTAAACCGCTATCCATTATGGAAGTATCTGATGGTGGTGTTAACCATCGCCGTTGCGGCCTTGTACGCACTTCCAAATATTTACGGTGAAGATCCGGCTATTCAAGTTACAGGGGCGCGTGGCGCCTCTGTTGATATGTCAACGCTGGATTCTGTCACACAAGCTCTTGATAAACAGGGCTTATCTCATAAATCCATTGCTTTAGAAAATGGATCTATTCTCGTACGTTTTAACGACACTGATACGCAAATTAGTGCTCGTGACGTGATCAATGAAGCGCTTGGCAAAGACAAGATTGTTGCTCTGAACCTTGCTCCTGCAACCCCTGATTGGCTTGAGTCTATTGGTGCAAATCCAATGAAGCTCGGTCTTGACCTACGTGGTGGTGTTCACTTCCTGATGGAAGTCGACATGGACGCTGCAATGGAAAAACTGGTTGGTCAGCAAGAGGAAGCGTTCCGCAGTGAGCTACGTGAAGCGAAACTTCGTTACCGTGCCATTCGCCCTGCAGGGAAAGACGGCGTAGAGGTTTTACTTCGCAACGCCGAGCAACTTGCTGAGGCCGAAGCGCTACTTAAGAAAAATCATCCGGATATGATCTTTGTTGATTCAGATTCGAATGGTCGCTTTGCATTGACCGCAACCTTTACTGAGCAACGTCTAACTGAAATTCGCAACTATGCGGTAGAGCAGAACATTACGATTCTGCGTAACCGTGTAAACGAACTGGGTGTTGCTGAGCCTCTTGTTCAGCGTCAAGGTGCAAGCCGAATTGTAGTTGAGTTACCTGGTGTTCAAGACACCGCTCGCGCGAAAGAAATTCTTGGTGCAACGGCAACGCTTGAGTTCCGCGAAGTGGACTCTCAAGCGGATCTTGCAGCAGCAGCCAACGGCCGCGCGCCAGCTGGCAGCGAAATCAAGCAAGACCGTGATGGTCGCCCAGTTGTGCTTAAGAAGCGTGTCATTCTAGGCGGTCAAAGCATTACTGACGCAAGTTCAAGTGTTGATGAATATGGTCGCCCTCAAGTTAACATCTCGCTAGACAGCGAAGGTGGTAACAAGATGGCTGCGTTCTCACGCCAGAACATCGGTAAGCTAATGGCAACGGTTTTCGCTGAATACAAAGACAGCGGTCGCCGAACTCCTGAAGGCCGTGTGATTCTGAACAAGCACGAAGAAGTGATCAACCAAGCAACGATTCAATCTGCGCTAGGTCGTAACTTCCGTATCACAGGTATTGATTCTGCGGCAGAAGCCCACAACCTAGCACTTCTACTTCGTGCAGGTGCTTTGATTGCACCGATCTCGATTGTTGAAGAGCGTACCATTGGTCCATCTATGGGTCAGCAAAACATCGATATGGGTATCCAAGCGATGATTTGGGGTATGGTTGCGGTAATGCTGTTTACCTTGGTTTACTACCGCAAGTTTGGCTTGATTGCTAACGTCGCGCTAATGGCGAACCTAGTGTTAATCATTGGTGTGATGTCGATGATCCCTGGTGCAACCATGACGCTACCGGGTATTGCGGGTATCGTTCTTACCGTCGGTATGGCCGTCGATGCGAACGTACTGATCTTTGAGCGTATTCGTGAAGAGCTTCGTGATGGCCGCAGCCCTCAGCAAGCAATTCACCAAGGTTATGCGAACGCATTCAGTACCATTGCCGATGCGAACATCACGACCCTAATCACAGCAATCATCCTGTTTGCAGTGGGTACGGGCGCGATCAAAGGTTTCGCCGTGACACTGTCTATCGGTATCTTAACGTCTATGTTTACAGCCATTGTGGGTACACGTTGTATCGTGAACCTTGCATACGGTGGTAAGCGAATCAACAAACTGTCGATCTAAGGCTAGGAATTAGTATGTTTCAGATTCTAAAAGCAGAAAATACGATCGACTTTATGCGTTGGTCGAAGCTGGCATTCGTGTTCTCAATCCTCATGATTGGTGCGTCTATCTTTACTCTCTCAACCAAGTGGTTGAACTGGGGTCTAGATTTTACAGGCGGTACGCTAATCGAAGTGGGTTTCGAGCAGCCAGCAAACCTTGAAGACATTCGTAGCGCGCTTGAAGCAAAAGGCTTTGGTGATGCAACGGTACAGAACTTTGGTAGTGCTCGTGACGTGATGGTACGTCTTCGTCCACGTGATGATGTTGCGGGTGAAACGCTGGGCAACCAGATCCTAAACGCTATCAAAGATGGTACAGGTGAAAGCGTAGAAATGCGTCGAATCGAGTTCGTAGGCCCCAACGTGGGTGACGAACTAACTGAAGCGGGTGGTCTTGCGATCCTTGTTTCGCTTATCTGTATCTTGATCTACGTATCGGTGCGATTCGAATGGCGTTTGGCAGCGGGTGCGGTATTGGCGCTTGCTCACGACGTTATTATTACGCTTGGTATCTTCTCTTTGATGCAAATTGAAGTGGACCTGACTATCGTAGCGGCGTTATTGACGGTGGTCGGTTACTCGCTCAACGATACCATTGTTGTCTTCGACCGTATCCGTGAGAACTTCCGTAAGATGCGTAAAGGAGAGCCAGCAGACATCATGAACAGCTCAATCACTCAAACATTGAGCCGTACCTTGATTACTTCTGGTACTACCTTGTTTGTAGTTATTGCACTGTTTACGCAGGGTGGAGCTATGATTCATGGCTTCGCAACCGCACTTCTACTGGGTATTACGGTCGGTACTTACTCATCAATCTACGTAGCATCAGCGCTAGCATTGAAACTGGGTATTACCAAAGAACACCTAATGCCACCTCAAGTAGAAAAAGAGGGTGCAGAGTTCGATGAGATGCCATAATCATCTCGATTAAGAGTGTAAAGCCGCTGCTTGTCAGCGGCTTTGTTGTTTTTGGAGGGCAGAGAATGCGCATACTCGTCTTATGGCTTGGTTTACTGTCATGTCACGCATCGGCGACGACTTTGCTGCTCACAACACCTATCCAAGAGTTTGTCTCTGACGTGCAATCGTCTTGGGTGCAATGTGAGGAGCAAGTCTGGTGTCAGGACGTGTTAACTTATTATCGCCATGACTACTATGGGCAAGCTGAACGGATTCATGAGCAGTGGGTGCTGGAGTTGTTCAGTGAGTATTCGAACCATCGATTCTCGGATCTTCAACTGAATCTGCGTAGTGATGGGTTTTCCTTGATCCACGTTGATATCGCTGGGGAGCAGTTTGATGTGAACCAGCAGTTAATCGTTAAAGGGGCTGAAGAGGCCGATAAAGCGCTCATTGAGTTCATTAATGCTTTTCCAGCTGGGCAGCCAAGAGTTTTAACTTGGCAAAGCCTATTATGGAAAGCCAAGTTGGTGAGTGATGGCGAGCTCATTTCGCTGAGTTTAATTCCGCGGTGAAACGCAAAAATAAACTTCTCTAGATGCCGCACACTTTTCTTATTGGCTACAAACTTTAAGTCATAACTTGTTATGATGGTTGAAAATAATAAATAGGAAGCAAGTCATGCCACATTTACGTTTTCGTGCAGTCGAACCACAAACGGTTCAAACTCTTTCTCAATCTCTCATTGACGGGTTGCAGCCTCATATGGATTGCCCAAGAGAGGATTTTACCTTTGAGTATATCTACAGTACCTTTTTCCATGAGGGGGAAGTTAGCGCAGCATACCCATTTGTCGAAGTGCTTTGGTTTGACCGCGGGCAAGAGACGCAAGATGCCGTGGCTAAGATCATTACTTCTCAAGTTCGTGGGATTATCGGTGAAGATGTCGATGTTGCGGTTATCTTTACGGCGTTGAATGCGCAAGGTTATTACGACAACGGATCACACTACTAGAGCCGATAAGAGCGGTTTCAATCGGCGCAAGCAAGGGAGCTCAAGGGAATGAAAATCACGTTCGGTTATCGAAAAGGCTTTTGGGCTCTGTTGCTTATTTTAGTGTTCTCACCAGCACACGCCAGCCCCTGGGAGCAAGTCACACAGCCTTCATCACAAGCGCCTCAGTCAATCGGCAGTTATGCTAATGGGTGCCTTGCTGGTGGTACCTCTCTACCGTTAAGTGGCGATGGTTATCAAGTGATTCGAAGTCAACGAGCTCGTTACTATGGTCACCCTGACGCAATTGGCTTTATCCAGCGTCTTGGTGCCTTGTCTCAGCAGCAGCTCTCCACACATATTTTGATCGGCGATATGTCACTGCCTCAAGGCGGGCGATTCTCTTCAGGGCATTCCAGCCATCAAACCGGCTTAGATATTGATATCTGGTTAAAACTGGCCGATGAGCCGTTGTCACAGACTCAGTTGGCAGAGCCCAAACCGCTTAGTGTCGTTAACATCGAGCAATACCAACTGCTGAAAAACAATTGGAACCCGCGACATTTTGAGCTGGTTAAACTGGCTGCAAGCGATGAGCAGGTGGCGCGAATTTTTGTTCACCCTGTGATTAAAGAGAAGCTATGTGCCAGTGAACAAGCGAGTGATCGGGCTTGGCTACGCAAAGTGCGCCCGTGGTGGGGCCATCACTACCATATGCACGTGAGGTTAAAGTGCCCGCAAGATAGCCGTCACTGTAAGCCACAAGCAGCGCCGCCACAGGGGGATGGTTGTGGTGCCGAGTTGGCGAGTTGGAAGCCACAGCCTAAGCCAGCAGCCCCAAAAGCCGCCTCTGTAAAAGCGAAGAAGAAATCACCAAAAGTGATGCCCGAACAGTGTCGACAACTTCTGGCTGTAAATGGTCGTTGATAAATTCATAATAGCCACACAGTTACTCTTGTTTTTGTAATTTAATTTCATATGTTCCGAACTCTAAGTACGAATAATTCGAACTCTGATTTTTCGTCTCTATCTAGTTACATTTCTTTTCTCTTTTTCAATTTTCGCTACGCTTTCACGTCTTTTGTGACGATTTTTACGGCTCTTTTTACCACTTGAGTTGATATAAATCATGGCTGTAGAGAACCAGAACACCTGATTTTCTCTGACCATAAATCCAAACGGTCTCTTTTTTCGTAAATAAATTACAGTTAACTACGTTTTAAGCACGACACGTTATTGAGGAACCGAGATGTTAGATACCCTCATGCTGTCGCGGATTCAGTTCGCGGCCAATATCAGCTTTCACATTCTTTTTCCGACCATCACCATCGCTTTAGCTTGGATGCTGGTCTTTTTTAAGTGGCGCTACAATCGCACTCAAGCACCTGTTTGGCTGGATGTTTATTATTTCTGGGTCAAAATTTTCGCCCTGACATTTGCTTTGGGCGTCGTGTCGGGTATTACGATGAGTTTTCAATTTGGTACCAACTGGCCTGGTTTTATGGAGCGAGTCGGCAATGTCGCAGGACCGCTATTAGGCTATGAGGTGATGACCGCATTCTTTATGGAAGCGACTTTCCTTGGGGTGATGTTGTTTGGTCGAGGCCGCGTCCCTGATTGGTTTCATACCCTTGCGACGGTATTGGTTGCGGTGGGGACAACCATGTCAGCGTTTTGGATCTTAGTACTCAACAGTTGGATGCATACGCCAAGTGGCTACGAAGTGGTCGATGGCATCGTACACGTCACCAGTTGGAAAGAAGTGATTCTCAACCCATCGCTGCCTTACCGCTTTGCTCATACTTTGCTCGCCTCCGCCTTGACGGCAAGTTTCTTAATCGCCGGTATCTCAGCTTATCAAGTGATTAAGCAGCCGAATCATCGAGCCGCTAAATTGGGCTTGAAAGTCTCTCTATTTGCGGCAGCAGGATTTATACCGCTGCAGATATTAGTTGGGGATTTGCATGGATTGAATACCCTAGAGCATCAACCTGCCAAAATCGCTGCGATGGAAGGAGTTTGGGAGACCGAGCAAGGAGCTCCTTTGCTGTTGTTTGCAGTGCCGAACGAAGAGACGCGAAGCAACGATTTTGCTGTTGGTATTCCTAAGCTCGCGAGTCTGATATTGACGCATAACCTTAACGGGGAGATTGCGGGTTTAAATGAGTTTGCGCCGGATCACCCTCCGGTCAAGCCGCTGTTCTTTGGTTTCAGAGTCATGGTTGGGGTCGGTGTGTTGATGTTATTGGTCAGTTGGCTTGGGGCGGCTAAGTTGGCTCGCAAAAAAGCACTGCCGAAGCCCTATCTTTATACCGTGTTGGCGATGACGTTTTCCGGCTGGGTAGCAACATTGGCTGGGTGGTACGTGACAGAGATAGGCAGGCAGCCGTGGCTTGTGAGTGGAGTTCTGAGAACCTCTGAAGCTGTGACCCCAGTTGCGAGCAGCCAAGTGATGATTTCGCTGGTTATGTATTTAGTGATCTACGCGATTTTGCTGGTGGCGTACATCCACACTCTGTTCTATTTGGCACGTAAAGACGTGGCAGCGCATCAAGTTACTCTAGAGCAACAAGAGGCCTAATCATGCTCGACTATTTACCAGAAATTTATCTTTTGCTGCTTGGCTTTTCGGTCTTTATGTACGCAGTACTTGACGGCTACGATTTGGGCGTGGGGATCTTGTTGCCTAGTGATAGTGAAGTTCAACGCGATAGGATGATTGCCTCGATCGGACCATTTTGGGATGCCAATGAAACCTGGTTGGTACTCGCAGTAGGTATTTTGTTGATCGCTTTTCCTACCGCACACAGTTTGATTCTTACCGAGCTTTATTTGCCAACGGCGATTATGCTGATTGCGCTAATCATGCGTGGGGTAGCGTTTGATTTCCGAGCCAAAGCAAACGCTGACCACAAACCGCGCTGGGATTGGTGTTTTAGGATCGGATCATTGGTGACCGCGCTGACTCAAGGTTACATGGTTGGCCGTTACATCATGGGCTTTGAGCACAGCAGTGAGGCGTTTGGTTTTGCTTGGTTAAGTGCTTTATGCGTCGCCGCCGCGTATGTCTACATTGGTGGTGCTTGGCTGGTACTAAAAACTGAAGGAGATTTACAGATCCGTTCAGCGCGATGGTCAAGGCGCGCGGGTTGGCTTGCTGCTCTGGGCATTCTGGCTGTGAGTGTGATTAACCCTATCGTCAACGAGCAGGTCGCTCTTCGCTGGTTTAGTTTCCCAGAAATCTTGCTATTAACCCCTGTACCACTTGTGGTGCTGGCGACGATATTTCTAGTCGACCGTTATCTGCGTCAAGTCCCTATGGTCAATGACCTCGGTGTCCGCTGGCCATTCTTTGGCGTTACTCTGATTTTTGCGCTCAGCTTCCTTGGCTTAGCGTACAGTTTTTTCCCAGAGGTGGTACCGGGCACCATGTCAGCAAAAGAGGCGGCGTCTTCTCCTGCAACTTTGATGATTGTCGGGTATGGGGTAATGATCGTGATGCCGATGATCTTGCTTTATACCTTCGCGGTGTATCGAATCTTTAAGGGGAAAGCGACGGAGTTGAGCTACAAGTAAAACATCGATACGAAAACGCCGCTCGAGGATGAGCGGCGTTTTATTTATTAAGCTAAGCCCTGAATAATAACGAACTTTTCGAGCAGTTCTTCTTCAGTCTCAATATGGTCTGGATCGGTGATGATACATTTAGTAATCGGACACACCGATTGACACGTTGGCTTCTCGTAGTGACCTTTACACTCAGTGCAGAGATCGGGGTCGATCTCAAAGATGGTGTCACCCATAGTGATCGCGCCGTTTGGGCACTCTGGGTCACACATATCGCAGTTAATGCACTTATCAGTGATCAGTAAAGCCATGCTTATTTACCTGTTGGGTTACGGGTATCCTGACCTGCATTTAAGTTACGCATTAATAGGCCGTATTCTAGGTCCATGTCTTGTGGAACTGGAATGAATACGAAGTGGCCGTTTCCTTTTGCGTCGTCGATAACTTCTGACTTGCGGTTTTCCATTGCTTCAAGCGTGAAGATTACATTGCCTTTTGGTGTCATCAGCTCAAGGCTGTCACCGACAACGAATTTGTTCTTCACTTCAACTTCAGCAAGGTCACCACGGCGTTTGCCAGTGAACTCACCCACAAATTGCTGCGCGTCAGATACCGAGTAACCGTAGTCGTAGTTTTGGTACGCATCGTGCGTGTGACGACGTAGGAAGCCTTCGGTGTAACCACGGTGCGCTAGGCTCTCTAGTGTACCCATTAGGCTTTCATCAAATGGTTTGCCTGCAACTGCGTCATCAATCGCTTTACGGTAAACCTGAGCAGTACGAGCACAGTAGTAGAATGATTTAGTACGACCTTCGATCTTCAGTGAGTGAACACCCATCTTGGTCAGACGCTCAACATGCTGAACTGCACGTAGGTCTTTTGAGTTCATGATGTAAGTGCCGTGCTCGTCTTCGTAAGCGGCCATCTTCTCTTCTGGACGGTGCGCTTCCGAAAGCAGAACCACTTCATCAGTAGGTTTGCCACGACCGATAGTCGTTTCAGGGCGCTCGTCTTGAACCTCAACCGCTTGCGCTTCTGCCGGGTCAAACTTCTCTACGATGTCGCCAGTGTCGTTTTCCTTGCCTTCTTCAACTTTGTATTCCCAACGACATGCGTTAGTACATGTACCTTGGTTAGGGTCACGTTTGTTGATGTAACCAGAAAGTAGGCAGCGGCCAGAGTAAGCCATACATAGAGCGCCGTGAACAAATACTTCCAGTTCAGTCTCAGGGCAGTGCTCACGAATCTCTTCGATCTCTTCTAGAGAAAGCTCACGAGAAACAATCACACGCTCAACGCCGTTAGCTGCCCAGAACTTCACTGTTGCCCAGTTTACTGCGTTCGCTTGAACAGACAGGTGGATTGGCATTTCAGGGAAGGCTTCACGAACCATCATGATAAGACCAGGGTCAGACATGATTAGTGCGTCAGGGCCCATCTCAACAACCGGTTTAAGATCGCGGATAAAGGTTTTTAGCTTAGAGTTGTGCGGTTGGATGTTACATACCACGTAAAGCTTTTTTCCTAGGGCATGAGCTTCATCGATACCGATTTTTAGGTTTTCGTGGTTGAACTCGTTGTTACGTACGCGAAGGCTGTAACGAGGTTGGCCTGCGTATACCGCGTCTGCGCCGTAGGCAAATGCGTAACGCATGTTTTTAAGGCTACCTGCAGGTGACAGTAGCTCAGGTACGAATGCTTTCTCAGTCATGTGTAATTCTCTTAATCTGATCTCAAGTCAGGCCGAACCCACCAGATGGGATCGGGGGCGCAAATTTTACGCCAAAATGTGACTTGTGACTAGGAAAAAGTCCATGACTACGGTGAGGGAATTGGCAAGCAGGTGCCCGACGGGTCGAGCACCTTAAAGAGAAGTTAAGCGTTAGGGTGAGGCAAACCGCCTAAGCACTCGTACAAGTTTGGTAAGAAGGCACTGAACTCACCGCACATTAGAGAAAAATCTGCATCGAAGCGAGCCGCTTGATCTTCGCGAGGAATATCATCGTTTTGATCTTTCAGTTCATCTGAGAATTTCAGGCGTTTGATACTGCCATCTTCTGCCAGAATAAACTCGATACGCTCTTGCCACCAAATCGCCAGCTTGGTCACCATCTTATCCGCTTCGATATGGCTGCGAATTTCATCGGCGGTCAGTTCTTGTTTCTTACAACGGATCACGCCGCCTTCTTCGAGTACTGACTTAAGTTCAGCTTCATCAAGCATTTGGATGCCAACGGGTGTTTCACCCGTTTTGACCCACTCTGTCAGCGTGTTTTCAATCGGCTTTTCAGGGATTGCAGGCACAACAGGTAGGCTACCCATGGTTTTGCGCAGCAGAGCTAGTACATCTTCAGCTTTCTTCGAGCTGCTTGCGTCAACCAGAATAAAGCCTTCTTTTGGCAGGATGAGCACATATGTGTGGCTGCTGCGGCTAAATGCACGTGGCAGCAAATCCATCACGATGTCGTCTTTTAGATTGTCTTTCTCTTTCTTTTTAAGAGGGCGACCTTCTTGTGCTTCCATCGCTTCAATTTTTGCGTTCAATGAATCTTTGATTACTGACGCAGGCAGCATTTTTTCTTCTTTTTTGGCACACACAAGAATGCGGTTTTCAGAGACGTGAGTCATCATGTCGCCATGTTTACCCATCGCTGTAACCCAGCCAAATTTTTGCTTATCTTGGCTGCCACATGGGGTAAAACGAAACTCAGCTAACTGCTTTTCTAGTTGATCTGCATTGAATTCGATTTCACGGTTAAAACGATATACCAGACAGTTTTTAAACCACATACTCTTTCTCTATACCTTAAAAATTGCAGCTAATCATAAAGACTTTTGTCGAGTTTGTCTTACTGCAAACACACAATAGTGGGATGAAAGTTATATGAAAATTTGTTTTCAAAGGTCACAAAAGTGTCATAATTGCTAGTAATAATGCTTATCGTTGCAAAGGGTTAATGCCCGATTAAATTCAACTAAAACAAAGGTTATTCAATTATGTCTAGAAGGATTCTGGTTGTTGAAGACGAAGCGCCAATTCGCGAAATGCTATGCTTTGTTCTTGAGCAAAAAGGTTACCAAGCAGTAGAAGCGGAAGATTACGACTCTGCGGTAACTAAATTGGCTGAACCCTTCCCAGATCTAGTACTGCTAGATTGGATGCTACCTGGTGGCAGTGGTATCAACTTCATTAAGCACATGAAGCGTGAAGAGCTGACGCGTAATATCCCAGTCGTGATGTTGACTGCGCGTGGTGAAGAGGAAGACAAAGTTCGCGGCTTGGAAGTGGGTGCGGATGATTACATTACTAAGCCATTTTCACCGAAAGAGCTGGTGGCTCGACTAAAAGCGGTGATTCGTCGCGTTACACCGACGGCGCTAGAAGACGTCATTGATGTCCAAGGTCTTAAATTAGACCCCGTTTCTCACCGCGTGACCGCGAATGATGAAGCGCTCGATATGGGACCGACTGAATTTAAAATGTTGCACTTCTTTATGACGCACCAAGAGCGCGTGTACAGTCGTGAGCAATTGCTTAACAACGTATGGGGCACCAACGTGTATGTCGAAGATCGTACTGTTGATGTTCACATTCGTCGTTTACGTAAAGCCTTAGAAGCCGCCGGTCATGATAAGCTGATCCAAACAGTGCGCGGTGCAGGCTACCGTTTCTCGACCAAAGCGTAATTGAGAGACGAATTCGAAACACGGAGTATTAGGTGGTAGAGCGGTTAACTTGGAAGAAGCTAGCCTGGGAGCTGGCTTTTTTTTACGCCCCTTGGGTTATCGTGGGCTGGATTTTTGGTTACATGCCTTGGTTGCTGTTGGCAGCAACGGTATTGCAGCTCGGATGGCACTTGCATAATCAAATGCGCTTGTCCGCTTGGTTGTGGGATGAAAAGCGCCTAACGCCACCTTCAGGGTCTGGAAACTGGGAGTCGCTTTTTAATGGCATCTACCGCTTACAGCAGCGCCAACGCAAAAAGCGCAAAGAGCTGACCAATCTTATTCGCCGTTTTCGCAACGGTGCTGAATCTCTGCCCGATGCAGTCGTGGTTTTTCGTAGCGAAGGCAACATTGTGTGGTGTAATAAGCTCGCACAGCATCTCTTAGGCTTTAAATGGCCCGATGATACGGGTCAGCCCATCTCAAATTTGATCCGCACGCCAGACTTTATTAAGTACCTCAATAAACAGAATTTCGCCGAGCCACTCGAAATGCGTTCGCCACTCAATGTTGAGCGTATGCTCGAGTTGCGTATTGTGCCTTACACAGAAGGCGAGCACCTGATGGTGGTACGTGATGTGACTCAGCTTAAGCAACTTGAGGGTATGCGTCGCAACTTCTTTGCCAATGTCTCCCATGAGCTGCGCACGCCAATGACGGTACTGCAAGGTTATCTCGAGATGACGGAAGACCCAGATATGGTCGTTGGGCCTATGTGGCCGAAAGCTCACGGAGTGATGACGGAGCAGCTCAACCGAATGAACAGTTTGGTGAACCAACTGCTGACCTTGTCCAAGATTGAAGCGGCGCCGATGCACGAGCTCGATGAAGTCGTGAATGTGCCTGCAATGCTCGATGTGCTTGAAAAAGAGGCCGCGAGCCTTAGTGGCGAACAGGGGCACCAACTCCGATTTGAAGTTGATACTGGATTGCGAGTGTTTGCCGATGAGGACCAACTGCGCAGTGCGATATCTAACCTTGTTTACAATGCCGTGAAGTATACGCCCGCTGGCGCTGAGGTTTACGTCCGCTGGTATCAAACACCCCAAGGCGCGCATTTAGAAGTGGAAGATAAAGGTGATGGTATCGAGCCCCAACACTTGCATCGCTTAACAGAGCGTTTCTACCGAGTTGATAAAGCACGTTCTCGCGATACTGGTGGTAGTGGTCTTGGCCTAGCCATTGTGAAGCATGCGTTGACCCACCACGATTCTCATCTAGAAATTCAGAGTGAAGTCGGAGTGGGGAGTAAGTTCTCATTTATCTTGCCACAGCGTTTGGTGGTGAGTTAATGAAGTTAGTGCTTACTACAATTCTATCTTCTGTTTTGGCTCTTTCTGCTCATGCAGCTCAATTGTCTGAGTACACTAAAGTGCCGGGCGTCACAGGCACTTTGACCAGTGTAGGATCCGACACGCTCGCTGGCATGACAACGCTTTGGGTTGAAGAGTTTAAGCAGCAGTACCCGAGCGTTTATGGTCAGGTTCAAGCGTCTGGTTCTTCGACTGCACCGCCAGCCTTGACCGAACGCACGGCACAATTTGGCCCGATGAGTCGCCCGATGCGAAATCGAGAAATCGAAGCGTTTGAGCGGGCACATGGTTATAAGCCGACAGAGCTACGCGTCGCGATCGATGCGATCGGCATTTTTGTTCATCGAGACAATCCGATCAAAGGGCTGAACTTCTCTCAGCTCGATAGTATATTCTCTGCCACGCTGCGTTGCGGTGCTAATGCGCCTGTCGAGACGTGGTCAGAGTTGGGGTTAGATTATCAATGGGCAAAGCGTAGCATTCAGTTGTTTGGCCGTAATTCCGTATCAGGAACGTATGGTTACTTTAAGAACAATGCTTTGTGTGGTGGTGACTTTAAGAACAGCGTCAATGAGCAGCCTGGATCGGCTTCTGTGGTACAGTCGGTGGCTTCTGCTATCAACACCATTGGCTATTCTGGGGTCGGCTATCAGGTGTCGGGAGTAAAGTTGCTGCCAGTAGCCAAAAATGGCACCGACTACATACAAGCAAGCCAAGAGAATATTCTTTCAGGTAAGTACCCACTTTCACGTTACCTTTATGTTTACGTGAATAAGCATCCCTCTAAACCACTTTCTCCCATCGAACGAGAGTTCATTCGTTTCATTTTCTCGGTGCAGGGGCAAGCGTTGGTGAAGAAGGATGGTTACATTCCTATTTCCGCAGAACTAGCAGAGCAAGAGCTCAAGAAAGTGGGCATTAAGCGCGACCGCTAACCGATCAGTTAGCGGTCACTCAGGTTTAAAAGTTTAACGCCCACCCAGCATTTTCCCACTGTTGCTGTTCTGTCATCAGGTCAGCGTGAAGCAGAAGGTTGTTTTGCAGCCACTGCTCATCTTTTGAGGTGAGTGTCCATGTATCTCCTTCAATCGACAACTCAAGCTCCGGAAGTGGGTCATCATTGCGCTGACCGTGGACTAAAATCGCCAGTCGCAAGACGCGGATTAAGCCGATAACATCTTTCTTCTTGAATAGCGAGAACTCTTCCATCTCGTGAAGTTTAAGGGCTTTACGTTGGAATCGTACTAACATCGCTAACACGCGTTGCTGTTCTTGGTTGAAGCCGGGCATGTAGGTATGGCGCAAAATATACGCGGAATGACGGTGAAACGCTTGCAAGCTGATACTTAAGCCGACTTCGTGCAGTAATGCTCCCCAGTCAAGCAAGTCAAACAGCTCAGAGCTGCGTTTTATGCCCAAGACTTGGTGGACTTGTTGCAGAAACTCTTGCGCTTGTCCTTTGACGCGCGCGGCATGCTCTAAATCCACTAGATGCTTACTGGCCAGATTTTCGGTGGTTCGCATACGAATATCCGAACGCTTGAAGTTGTCTTCCATCTCAAACAGTAAGCCCTCTCTCAATGCGCCTTGAGAAAAGTGCATTTCTGAAATCTTGAGCGCTTTGAAAATGGCAGACAAAATGGCGACGCCAGCAGCAAAAACCGGTTTTCTTTCAGGTGTTAAACCATCAAGTTCGATCTCATCAATGGTTTGCCACTCACACAACTTTTCAATCAGTTTGTCTAGGCGTTTGCTGGTGACAATGCCATCATCATGGCCCATGCCAATCAACACTTCACGGATAGCTTTGATGGTTCCTGAAGAACCAAAAGCGATGTCCCAACCTTTTTTACGGTAGCGTGATGCAATGGATTCAAGACGCTGTTCGGCGGCAAGGGTAGCCTGCGCAAAGTTCTTTTTGGACAGTTTGCCGTTTGCGAAATAACGGTTGGTGTAGCTCACGCAGCCCATCTGTTTGCTGTTGATAAGCTCTGGCTCGAACCCTTTGCCTATGATCATCTCCGTACTGCCACCGCCGATATCAACGACCAGTTTGGAGTCGGATTCTGGTTGGGTATGCGCGACACCTAAATAGATCAGACGGGCTTCTTCGACACCCGGGATCACTTCGATGGGGAAGGGCAATACCTCTTTCGCTCGTTGGAGGAAAATGTGCGCGTTGTTTGCTTGGCGCAATGTATGGGTGGCGGCTATGCGGACGTTTTCGACGTCAAACCCTTGCAGGCGTTCAGCAAACATGGCTAAGCATTCAAGCCCACGTTCAATGGCGGCATTGTCTAAATTTTTTTGCGCATCAAGGCCTGAAGCGAGGTGAACACGCTGTTTGTGGCGGCTAACGAGTTGTAAATCTTGGTCGACGACACGAGCTACCACCATATGGAAACTGTTGGAACCAAGGTCTATCGCAGCAACATCACGAATTTCCTGTGCTTGAGTCATAACTCTCCGACTGCTGTTTACGTTTTTGATTTTTCGTTTGTTTCTCTACTTGTTTAAGATAGTCGTAAATGGCAATTTGTGAGCGAAGTTTCTTGCGATTTCCACGCGGAACATAGGTATTGCTCATTTCTTTGTCTATCCAACGCGCCTTTACTGTATCGGTAAAGTGAATGTTAATGATATCAATAATGCGTTGTTTAAGACGTGGGTCACGAACTGGTGCGGTCACTTCAATACGGTGATCGATGTTGCGAGTCATCCAGTCGGCGGACGAGATGTAAACTTGCGGGTCACCATCGTTGTGTGTAACGAGCACTCTAGGATGCTCTAAGAAGCGGTCAACGATACTGATGATTTTGATGTTGTCACTGATCCCTTCGACCCCCGGAACCAGAGAACACATTCCGCGAATGATCATATTCACTTCGACCCCAGAAGCGCTCGCGCCATAGAGTTTGTTGATAAGCCCCTTATCCACCAAGTTGTTCACTTTCAAAGTGATTGACGCCGGTTTACCGATTTTCGCGTTGGCAATCTCTCCATCAATAAGACGATATAACTGCTTGCGCGAGTTGCGTGGTGACACAATCAGATGTTCAAATTTTACGGGGCGGTATGGGTTTTCAATGTAACCGAAGACGCTACGCACCTCATTGGTGATTTCTGGGTCCGCGGTTAGCAGGGCAAAATCAGTGTAGATGCGAGCGGTTTTTTCGTGGAAGTTACCTGTACCAATGTGAGCGTAGCGTACGATCTCTTCTTCTTCACGGCGGCTGATGAGAAGAAGTTTTGAGTGAATCTTCAAACCGGGCGCGCCGAAAATGACGTGTACACCCGCGTCGGTGAGGATTCGCGCCCACTCGATGTTGGCTTCTTCGTCGAAACGCGCTTGCAGCTCAACTACCACGGTGACCTGTTTACCGTTGTGAACCGCATCGATGAGCGAGTTCATCAAACGAGAGTGTTTTGCGACACGGTAAATGTTGATTTTGATGCTCAGAACCTTAGGGTCGAATGAAGCTTGGCGCACCAATTCAGAGATATGTTCAAAGGTGTGGTATGGGTAGTAGAGCAGAATATCTTGATTTTTGATCGCATCGAACTTGTTGGCATAGCCGTCGAAGTCGGCGCATTTCATCGGCGGCAGAGGTTTGTTTTCGAGGTAGTCACGTCCAACGTTAGGGAAGCCAATAAAGTCTTTGAAGTTGTGATAGCGACCACCAGGGATCAAACTGTCGTAGTTGGAGATTTGCAATTTATCACATAAGAAATCGAGCATTTCGCTTGGCATATCACGTTCATAAACGAAACGCACTGGCATCGCGGTCAGGCGCTGACTTAACCCCTCAGACATTTGTTCAAGCAGACTGTGTTCCACTTCATGGCTCAGGTCGTATTCGGCGTCGCGAGTCATTTTCACGGCGTAGCCATTGAGCTCGTCGTAATCGAAGAAGCCACTAAACAGTTCGTCTAAGCAGTAACGAATAATGTTGTCGAGTAAGATGATGGTTTTGCGCCGCTTGCCCTTTTGTTCCGGAACCATAACAAAGCGCGGTAGGTGATCGGTGGGGATTTCAATAAGCGCGTAATCGCTCTGTTCTTCCTTATGTAAATCGACAGCGATGTAGGCGTATTCATCTTTGAGGAACTGCAGCACATCGATATCTTCACGGAGTAACAGTGGGGTGATATGCGGAAGCACCTCATTACTGAAATATTTTTTGACCCACTTTTGTTGCACTTCATCCAGCTGCGTCTCGTTTACGAGAAAGATTCGACGTCTCGCCATCTCTCTGATCAAGTCTGCGTAGAGCTCATCAAAACGTTCATTGAGTCGCAGCGCTTTGGTCTGCATTTTCGTCAGCAGGTGTTTGGAATTATCATTGCCGCCACGCTCTTGGTTAATCAAAATTCGGCGTTTAACGTCGGCGAATCTGACTTTATAGAACTCATCTAAGTTATTGGAGAATATACCTAAAAAACGAATTCTCTCAATCAAGGGTACGTCTTTGTCTGCCGCTTCTTGGAGGACTCGCTCATTGAATGATAACCAGCTCAGTTCCTTTTCGATGTAGAGTTTTTCTGCGCTCATGAACGTACCTTTTTAACCTGACTGACGAAGAGAGTGAGGGGGGCGATCCCCTTTAAGCGTAAGCAAATTAAGATCTTTGTGTGACATTTTTATTGCAATTTTTTATTGCATTGTTTTCAGCAGTTTAATGCGATCTGTAATATAATTGTCACCTAAATTAAATATTATACGTCTGGGCAAATCTAGTTAAGTGGGACAAATGGCTAAAGCCGAATTTTCATTGCGAGAACGTGATCGTAAGCGACTAATTAAAGATCGTTTTGTTCGGCTTGCAGTATCGACCGGAGGAGTCGGCGTTTTGGCGGCTCTCGTTTTGATCTTCGTCTATCTGGCGATGATGGTCTTGCCTCTGTTTGCTGATGCCCAATTTTCCCCAAATATCGCCCGCAAAAACATTCACCACACTCAATCACTCGCGCTGGGCGTGGACGATTATGGCGAGCATGCGTTTGTGGTGTCGCGTGACGGCAATGTGGAGTTTTGGCGATTAGATGCCCAATCTGACTCGCCGGAATTTCGTCAGAGTGTTGCTTCAGACTTTCCATTGTTTGCTCAGTCGGTGGCGTCTCAAGGCTGGTTTGCCTTTGCCAATGAAGCCGGAGAAGTTCGAATTTTTCGTCCAGAAATGAACAGCACCCTAGAAGGGCAAGCGCGTGTTTTTAAGCCGAGAGTTGAAACGTTTAAGACGGCCTTACGCTTTAATGAATCTTCGCCACTGACCGCTCTGAGTTTCTCTGTTGACGCTTCTCCGACCTTGGCTGGCTTTTTTGCGGACGAGTCGGTAGTAGTGCAGTGGCTCAACGCACAAGGTCAAGAGCAGCGCTATCGTTTCAACGTCCCCTTTCCTAACTTAGACCAGATATTATTGACTCCGGATGGTTCGACCCTGTATCTGCGTAGCGGCTCTGAGCTGGTGGTCGCGAAAAAGACAGAATCTGAGTTTATTACTCGTGAGGTCGTAGACTTAAGCCTCGGTCAAGAAAAGCACACGGTGACCGATATTAAACTACTCAGCGGAGCGTATTCTTTGTTGGTCAGTCATGCTGATGGCCTGGTCTCGCAATGGTTTGATGTGCTCGAAGATGGCCAGCGAAACTTAACTCATATCCGCGAGTTTAAGTTGGCATCTGAGCTGCAATTTCTCCTGCCCGATACGTATCGCAAAGGTTTTTACAGTTTCTACATTAACGGCACGGTGCAAAGCCATTACACCACGAGCGAAAAACTGGTGATGTTTAACCGCGCCTACGATAAAGCGCCCGATCTCGCGGCGATGTCGAGTAATGAAAAGTATCTGGTTGCGATTACCGGCTCGACCATTTCGTTAGCAGGTATTGATAATCCGTTTCCTGAAATTTCAGTTTCGTCGCTTTGGCAGAAAGTCTGGTATGAAAGCTACCCTGAGCCACAGTATGTATGGCAAACCACTTCCGCCAACGATGAGTTCGAAGCTAAGTTCAGCTTGGTTCCGATAGCGTTTGGTACCTTGAAAGCGGCGGCGTTTGCGATGCTGTTTGCTGTGCCAATTGCAGTATTTGGCGCGATTTACACCGCCTACTTTATGACGCCGAAAATGCGCCGCGTCGTAAAACCTTCGATTGAACTCATGGAGGCTCTGCCTACGGTGATCATTGGCTTCTTAGCGGGGCTTTGGTTTGCGCCCATCGTTGAGCGCAATCTTGCTGCAGTTATTGCTTTGATGCTGTTTTTACCACTGTCGACCGTTATTGTTGGTGCGATTTGGCACAAGTTGCCACGCGCTTGGGTAGGACGTTTTCCCAATGGGTTGCATGCCGTGATCCTGATGCCAGTGATCGTCGTGTTGGCTGTCATCATTCTTTCTCAAAGTGCCAACATCGAGCAGTGGCTTTTCGCTGGCGATGTGCGAGTCTATCTTGCAGAGCATGGCATTGACTTTGATCAGCGCAACGCTTTGGTGGTTGGCTTTGCGATGGGTTTTGCTGTGATTCCCACGATTTTTACCATAGCAGAAGATGCTATTTTCTCTGTGCCAAAGCATTTGTCGGATGGCTCCCTAGCATTGGGAGCAACGCCTTGGCAGACGCTCATTCACGTTGTGTTACTTACTGCCAGTCCGGGAATTTTTTCAGCCATTATGATGGGGCTTGGGCGTGCAGTAGGCGAGACCATGATTGTCCTGATGGCGACAGGTAACACACCAATTATGGATTGGAATATTCTCGAAGGGATGCGTACCTTGTCTGCGACTATCGCGGTAGAAATGCCTGAGTCTGAGGTTGGAAGCTCTCATTATCGAATTCTATTTTTGGCTGCGTTAATTTTGCTTATTTTCACCTTTGCAGTGAACTCAATCGCTGAGTGGGTAAGACAACGATTGAGAGAAAAATACCGTGCGTTGTAATCGAATTTTTGTGGGAAGCGTTATTTGTGTTTAAGTGGCTAAAATCGGGTTCACCTTGGATATGGTTAACAGGCGGTGCGGTGAGCATCAGCTTGTTGTCTGTGTTGGGGCTGTTGTTACTGATTGGCTGGAAGGGGCTCTCTTACTTTTGGCCAGCGCCACTTTATCAATGGCAAACCCAGCAAGGGGATAGCTTAGTGGGTCAACTCTACGCCGAAGAGTATGTACCTATAAGCCACTTGCGAGAGATGGACATTGTTTTGCCAGCGACGGTAGAAGAAAAAGGGCAGGTCAAACGGCTCAGTATCAAGGTGGCCAACCGAGATATCTACCCCGCGGATTTTATCTCACTGTTGGAATTAGACTTGCTCGAAGCAACGCGACCGCAAGGCTGGGCTGTAGTGGAGCGGACGCGTGGGGGCGACTTCTTTGGTATCCCTCGTGGCTACTATCACGGTGAAGAGGTTTCTGACGATCATTTAACCCATATTACTCGCGGTTTGGCTTTTGCAAGTGAACTGCGTGACGACATTGATCGATTGGTCAGCAAGCAAATTCGTGTCTTGAGTGGTCAAGCTGAGCAATTGCGCTTAGAGAAACGCCGACGAGAGTTGAATGGAAAACTCGACCAAGCCTTTATCACTCGCTATGACACACAGACCCGTATCATCAGCCAGCAACTTGTTGATATGGAAGGCGAGTTAGATCGATTGAGATCGCAACTGCTCGAGCAAGGGCTGGTGATTGAAGATATGCATGGCGATCAATACCGAATTCCTTTAAGCGATATTCTCGATATTTGGTATCCGAATCAGATGTCGCTGCTGGATAAAATTGGTCATTGGGCGCAGCAAGCGTGGAAGTTTTTGTCTAGCGACCCTCGTGAGTCCAACTCTGAAGGTGGGGTTTTCCCTGCAATGTTTGGTACGGTTTTGATGGTACTGATCATGTCGATCGTCGTAATGCCATTAGGGGTTATTGCGGCGGTGTATCTTCATGAATACGCGAAGAACAACGCGTTTACACGAATCATCCGTGTGGCAGTGATTAACCTTGCAGGTGTCCCATCGATTGTATACGGTGTGTTTGGTTTGGGCTTTTTTGTCTATACCTTAGGTGGCTCAATAGATGCGTTGTTTTACACCGAGCGGTTGCCATCGCCGACCTTTGGTACTCCGGGTCTGTTATGGTCGGCGTTGACACTTGCGGTGTTGACACTTCCTGTCGTGATTGTCGCGACTGAGGAAGGGTTAACTCGAATCCCAAGTTCCGTTCGACATGGTTCACTGGCGTTGGGTGCGACGCAATTTGAAACCATGTGGCGTATCGTTCTGCCTATGGCAAGCCCTGCAATTATCACCGGACTTATTCTTGCGGTTGCTCGTGCAGCGGGAGAAGTGGCGCCATTGATGCTTGTTGGTGTGGTTAAATTGGCGTCTACACTGCCTGTTGATAGTCAGTTTCCGTTTCTACACTTAGAAAGAAAGTTTATGCATCTAGGCTTTCATATCTACGATGTTGGTTTTCAAACTACCAATATTGAGGCAGCAAGACCGTTGGTTTATGCGACCTCTTTCTTGCTCGTGACGGTCATCATCGGACTTAACTTAACGGCAATCAGTATTCGTAATAACTTGCGTGAAAAATACCGCACATTAGGACAAGATTAGAGCATGTTTTCAGTCGATCAAACATTGGGCTATCAGCCGCCATTAGATGTAAATAATTTGAGCGATGAGCAGACCTCGATTTCGATCGAGGGGCTTAACTTGTTCTATCAAAACGCTCAGGCGCTCACCGATATTTCGATGCGAATCCCGAAAGGTCAGGTGACTGCGTTTATCGGCCCGTCAGGTTGCGGTAAGTCGACGCTGCTTCGCTGCATCAATCGTATGAACGACTTAGTGGAAGGGTGTCAGGTATCTGGCAAAGTAAAACTGCACAATAAAAATGTCTATGACGCTGACGTTGATGTCGCCACCTTACGTCGCCGAGTTGGCATGGTGTTTCAAAGACCGAATCCATTCCCGAAATCGATCTATGAAAACGTTGTTTATGGCTTGCGTCTTCAAGGTATTAAAAATAGCCGAGTCTTGGATGATGCGGTAGAGCGCTCGCTTCGATCCGCCGCTTTGTGGGATGAGGTTAAAGACCGATTACACGAAAATGCGTTTGGTTTGTCTGGCGGTCAGCAGCAGCGTTTGGTGATTGCAAGGGCGATCGCGATTGAGCCCGAGGTTTTATTATTGGATGAGCCAACATCAGCCTTGGACCCGATTTCGACGCTAACCATTGAAGAGCTGATCAACGATTTAAAAACCAAGTACACGGTTGTGATCGTCACGCACAACATGCAGCAGGCAGCTCGTGTGAGCGATCATACGGCGTTCATCCACATGGGTAAGTTGATAGAGTACTCAGATACTGACTCTATTTTTACCTCTCCATTGAAAAAGCAGACCGAAGACTATATTACAGGTAGATACGGTTAATACACTTATAGGATTTAAGGATAATTAATGAACTTTGGGCGCCATATTTCAGGTCAATTTAATGTCGAACTCGAATCCATTCGAACCCATGTTCTGACTATGGGCGGATTAGTAGAGCAGCAATTGTCGTTTGCGATGCAAGCTCTGCACAAAGAAGACATTGAGTTAGCGCGCAAAGTGGTCCGCGATGATCATAAAGTGAACGCGATGGAAGTGTCGATTGACGAAGCCTGTACTCGGATTATTGCCAAGCGTCAGCCAACGGCCAAAGATTTGCGCCTCATTATGGCGATCATCAAAACCATCACCGACCTTGAGCGTATTGGGGATGTGGCGACGAAAATCGCCTACGTTGCGATAGAGAGCCCATCTTCTAAAGAGCGTCAGTTTCAAGTGTCGCTTGAACCATTGTGTCGCCAAGCCATTGCCATGTTACACCAAGTGCTGGATGCCTTTGCACGAATGGATGTCGATGCCGCCGCTGAAGTGTATAAGCTTGATGACAAGATAGACGCGGAATATGAGGCGGTCATTCGCCAGTTAATGACCTACATGATGGAAGATCCTAAGAACATTCCGAATATCTTGCAGGTCATGTGGTCTGCGCGTGCGATTGAGCGCGTTGGCGATCGTTGTCAAAACATTTGTGAGTACATCATCTACTTTGTCAAAGGCAAAGATGTTCGCCACTTGGGCGAACAAAGTATTGATGATGCGTTGCGCTAAAAGTGAAGCACGACGCCGCTTGAAAACATGGCTGACCAGTTGGTCCCGAATAAGGTGTTCTTCTGGTCTATATAGTTGATATCAGCTCCCACGCGAAAGCCTACATTATCGTTAACAAAGATAACCCAAGCGCCTGAAATACTTGCGCCTTTTCCTTCGGCGCTTTTGGATTGATCTGACCAAATATAGTCTCGATGACCTTCGTATTGAACCATCCCGGCTTCAAGTTGCAATGCCATTTTCATCGGTTTATCAACGAGTTGATATTGCCCACCGAGTCGATAGGTCGTGAGTTTATCTTCGTCGAGTAAGATTTCAGCTTCAGTATGAGAGTAGCTCACATAAAGCGCATCAAGACCGAATACATCGGTTACCCCTAGTTGCAAACCTGCCCCAGAGATCCCTGAACCCGCGTAAGGTCCTATTTTGAATTCTGGCGAGACGTGAAGCGTTGTCGCGCTGGCCATAAAGCTAGAAAGTGAAAGGGCGATGAGAGCGAGTTTTTTCATGTGCATACCTATTGAAGACGAATGAGGTGCCTTCCGTGGCATGAGCTATAGCACAAAGGGTAATGGAGATAAAACGCAATGAGTAATTCAAAATGCTAATTAGCCTAATAAGCAATACTTATTAGGCAATTTGCTGTTTGAGGACACTTTTGATCAGCTGATTTAACCAAAGCACCAGTGGGCTCTGACGATGTTTAGCATGAAAGTAGGCAAGGACTGGGTATTGAACCGTATTTCCATTCACTAGAGCATTAAGTGCTTTTAATTGTGGGTAGCTCTTGATCGGAAAAAGGTTAGAGTGGGGCATGTACATATCTGTGTGCTGAATGATGTCTACAGCCGCTAACACAAACTCACTTCTAAAGCCGACTTTGGCTTCATAGCCTGCGCGATGCATAATCTGCTGCGCTAGAGAAAAGTTATCATTCCATCCAGGGGTCATGACGGAAGCGATATCATAACCAACCATATCTTCTGCAGAGACGGTATCTTTTGTGATGGGATGATCTTTGCGCACGATGATTTGCCCAGTTAAATCGATGAGCTTCGCCCGCGATACGTTGTTGATAGCGTCCATGTCGTAGCCGATACCGACTAAGGTTTGGCCTTTCTGAATTTCTTCTAGCGTCGATTCATTCCAACCAATCAGTTCCAGCGTTGAGTTTGGAGCATCATGCTTGATTTGCTGATATAGCGCGCCAGAGAGGCAGGTCAATACCACGGGAGAGACCGCTATTCGAATCGGGTAGTCAATGGCCGCAGGATCAAAATGATTCTTATGATTTAAGGCTCCCGCTAAGCCATCTAGGTGAGGGGTAATGGCGACCGCAAGTTCTTCCGCAAATGGCGTTGCTTCGAGTCCCGTTGGGACTTTCATAAATAGCTCATCATCAAAATGATTACGCAGCTTTTGCAGGGCTTGACTTATCGCTGGTTGAGAAACAAATAGCCGTTGAGAGGCTTTGCGCATGTTGAGTTCTTGCGATAACACCAAGAAGGTCCGCAGTAAATTGAGGTCTAGGCTATAAAACAGATCCTTGGCCATGGCTATCCTAATACTTTTCGGGGACGAACGTTTGATCTTCAATAGGTGCGCGAATATACCCTTCTTTGTTTAATTCAGGTAGTTCTACGGTAGGGTATTCTACTTCGTGATAATCAATTTGGCTCAAAAGGTGACTGATGCAGTTGAGGCGAGCGCGTTTTTTATCATCAGAAGGGACCACCCACCAAGGGCAATGCTTGGTATCGGTATAGGCGAACATTTTGTCTTTGGCCTCTGAGTATTCAGCCCAGCGGTTGCGTGACTCTAAGTCCATGGGGCTGAACTTCCAGCGCTTGATTGGGGTGTTGATGCGTCCTAAAAAGCGTTTTTCTTGCTCTTCATCGGATACGGAAAACCAATACTTGAGCAGAATAATCCCAGAGCGCTGCAACATGCGTTCGAACTCTGGGCATGAGCGCAGGAATTCGTCGTATTGCTCATCACTGCAAAAGCCCATCACTTTCTCTACACCCGCGCGGTTGTACCAACTGCGGTCAAACAGTACGATTTCTCCAGCGGCAGGTAAGTGTGCCACGTAACGTTGAAAGTACCATTGGGTTTTCTCTTTTTCGGTCGGAGTCGGCAGCGCGGCAATTCGACAAATACGTGGGTTAAGTTTTTCGGTGATGCGTTTAATAACACCGCCTTTACCAGCAGCGTCTCGTCCTTCGAAGATAACAACGACCTTCAGACCTTCTTGCTTAACCCACTCTTGTAGCTTGACCAGTTCGACTTGAAGCTTCTCGAGTTCGTTCTCGTAAAACTTTTTATCCAGTTTCGCCATCTGCTTCTCCCTACTGCGGCTGCTCTAACTATCAATATGTTAGCACTAGAGCCGAGTAAGATAAGAATTACCGCTGAGAACTGAGAGCCTTTACGACCTTTTGAATTTTGTCTGCGCAGGTAACCGGAATAGTGAAGTCATCTACGTTGTTAGCACCCATCTTGGCTTTACTGTCGGCGAGCGCCATGTGACTGCGACGAGTCGACTTACCTGAAAGGTGAACCTCTCTCACGCCAGTCTTCGTAACGATTTGAACCACGTTGCTATCGGTTAATCCCGCGCCTGCCATGATAGAGACACGTCCGTCGGCTAAGCGCACCATTTCTGCGAGCACATCAATGCCTTGTTCAACATTTTCCGCGAGTCCAGAGGTGAGTATACGTTCACAGCCTAGTGTTGTGATTTGCTCAATGGCTTCGCGGTAATTACTGCATTGATCAATGGCTCGGTGGAAGGTTGTTCCTAAGCCATACAGGTTAGCGCGGTCCATGACTTGTTGAGCCAAAGCGACGTTGATTGTACCGTCGGCATTCAACACACCAAACACGATGCCTTGTAAGCCCGCTTCTGCCGCTGCTTCAATGTCGAGCAGCATGGCATCAATATCGTCTTGATCGTAAAGAAAATCCCCTTGGCGAGGACGAATCATGGCATAGACTGGAACGGTGGAAATCTGCGCCGCTTTTTTCATAAAACCAAAGCTCGGCGTCAGTCCGCCTAAAGCAAGAGAGGAGCAGAGCTCTATTCGAGTTGCGCCACCTTGAATGGCTTGATGGAGGGATTCTAAGTTGTCGATACAGACTTCGATATGATGGTTCATCGGGATTCTCGATAGCAGGAAACTGTCTCAATCATAGCGTGAGGAGGTGTCTGGTATTAGGGTAAAGCTGAAGAATTTACTTTCCCTAAAAGCAAAAGCCCCAGCGTAGTGCTGAGGCTTGAGTGCATTTTGGAGGTTGATTAAGCGGCGTCTTCTTGCGGCTCGTCAGCAGTATCTTCGACTGCTTCAACTTTCTGTGCTTTCTTCGGAGCTGGCTTGCGCTTCGCTCCAAGTGCATACAGCACTTCTTCTTTGTTTTGAGCTAGGAACATCGCCAAGTCTTCTTGCTTGCCTTCGTCTTCTAGCAGGTCACTTTTACCCAGTAGCTCGAACAGCTCATCCGCCATATCAAGCATTTTGTCATATGCGTCAGCTTCCGCTTTAGAGGTAAAAGTCATTTTCTCTTCTCCATTGCGTTCTACCACGTACTTGACGATTACAGCCATGGTTGGTCCTCTAGTCAAAATTTATCAAAATCATTACTGGCTTTTTATACAGTTTTTGACCAATTAAGTCTAGATGAGGCGGTGATTCTGAGAACCAAGTGGCTACTCTTTGTGCCAGTGCTGTCTAACTTGTTGAATCTTTCCGCCACTGGTAACAAAACTCAATAAAGGTTTTCAGCAGTGGGCTTTGATACTTCTCTTTATGAACCAGTAACCAGTAGCGTCTTTTCATATCGAGAGGCAGTTTGAGCTCTACAACGCGGCCATCTTGAATCGCGGGCTCAGCGGATAACCTCGACAAACAGCCCAACCCCAACCCTGCTGAAACACTGTTAATCAATGCTTCGGTGGTATTGAGCTGAAAGGACTCATGCCAATGCTCAAGGCGAGGCGCTATCACGCGAAGGAAAAACTCTCTTGATCCCGAGCCTGGCTCTCGGAGTATCCACTCGCTGCTTTCTAAGTCGCCCACGCGAACGTGAGTTTGTTTCACGAGCGGGGAATCTGGCGGGCAGATTACGCACATTTCATCCTCACTGAACTGCTGAGAGATTAATTGCGGATGCAAGGTCTTCCCTTCGATTAACGCGAGATCGAGCTCATAGTCGACCAACTTTTCGCAGATCAACGCTGAGTTGGAGATAAACAAGCTTTGTGACCTGTGTTGTGTCTGTTGGCGAAAATCACTAAGCAGATAAGGCGCGACTTGGTTGCCTATGGTGTCACTGGCGCCAATTTTCAGCTCGCCCGACAAGGTTTGGTCGTTATCGAAGAGTTGCTCAATATCTTGCGCTCGCTCAATAAGCTCATCAGCCAATGGCAGTAACTTCTGCCCCTCTTGATTGAGAATAAGACGGTTGTTTACCCGGTCAAATAGTGAGTGGCCGATCTGTTTCTCGAGTTCTGAGAGCGCCATGCTGACGGCGGCTTTGGATAGAAACAGCGCTTCAGACGCCGAGGTGAGCGTCTCGTGCTGAGTAATCGTGATAAACACTTTGAGTTGTTTGAGCGAAATATTGGCTGCCATAAGGTCGTTTAGTTTAGTTGAACAAGTGTTTTAAATAATTAGATGTTTTCGAACGTTTGGCAAGCGTAAACTGAACGCCTAAACAAAGAGTGTGTGAGGCAACAATGATTAAAGCAGCAAAAGCAAAAGTGATGGGCGCGCCAACCCCAATGGCTGGCTTAGCGCTAGGGATTGCCAGTTTAGGTTGGTGTTGGGAAAACGCCGCGTCGTTTAATGGTTATGCGCAATGGACAGGAGCCGCGCTAGCGAGTGTGTTGCTCATTGTGCTAGCCGTTAAATTCCTTTTTCACCGTCATTTGTTGCGTGAAGATTTAGCGCACCCTGTCGTGGGCAGTGTGGTGCCGACCTTCGCGATGGGCACCATGGTGGTGTCTAACTCTTTGGGGCACTTTCACCCGATGCTAGGAGATGGACTGTGGCTGGTGGCCGTTGGTTTACACGTTGTCTTTTTGGTGAGTTTTCTTTACCACCGCGCTAAGGACTTTGAGCTACACCATATGGTTCCGAGCTGGTTTGTACCACCGGTAGGCATTATCGTTGCGGATGTATCGTTTTCAGGTAACCCTGCACTGAGCGGTATTGCTAATGGTGCCTTGATGTTTGGTATGTTGGCGTATGCGGTCATGCTACCCATGATGATTTATCGCTTTATGTTCAGTCAGGAAATTCCTGATGCGGCTAAACCGACAATGGCAATTCTTGCGGCGCCTGCAAGCTTATCACTGGCGGGCTACCTAACGGTGAGTAGCGAGCCTTCACCAGTGATCGTGGGTCTGCTGTTTGGCATTGCGGTATTAATGACTGCGATCATCTACCTAGCCTTCTTTAAACTACTGAGATTGCCATTTAGTCCTGGCTATGCGGCGTTTACCTTCCCAATGGTGATCGGCTCAACGGCGCTCTATAAACTTGCAGCATGGATGGAACACGTTGGCGTAGCGGCAGAATATGTTTGCCAAGTTCACTGGCTTGCTGGGTTTGAACTGGTCATCGCGACCGCGGTGGTGAGCTACGTGGCGCTGCGTTACTTGGCCTTTTATCGACCAGTCAGTCAGGCTTTGGGTTTGACTGCTCGCCCTTAGAATAGCATCTCTAGGATCTGACTTGCCGGTCAACTTGTTCAAGGGTTGAGCGGCTATTTTGATTCGAGCCAAATCATACGCTTATAGTGCTCTGCTAACCGTCTTGCTTGTGCTAGTCTCAATCCTAATTAGGGCAAGATCAGCGTGAGTACATTTTGTTTACTGTTTATCATTCCAATCAAGTCGATGTTTTAAAGTCACTCCTCGTTGAGCTGGTCAGACTCAACCCACTAGAAAACCCTTTTGAAGCCGAGCAAATTCTGGTGCAAAGCCCGGGTATGTCGCAGTGGCTGAAGATGGAGCTTGCCAAAGAGTTTGGTGTTGCTGCCAACATTGAGTTTCCGCTGCCAGCGACCTTCATCTGGAACATGTTTACTGAAGTGTTGCCTGATGTACCCAAACGCAGTGCCTTTAATAAAGAAGCGATGACTTGGAAGTTGATGCGCATCTTGCCTGACATGCTGACACAAGCGGAATTTGAACCGCTGCGCCGCTATTTGGACAAGGACCAAGACAGCAGCAAGCTCTATCAACTGTCCGAGAAGATTGCTGATATCTTTGATGGCTATTTGGTTTACAGACCGGAGTGGATCGCCAGCTGGGAAGCAGGTCAGCCTGTTCTAGAACTGGAAGAGGAGCACCCATGGCAGCCCATTTTGTGGCAAGCGCTGTATGACCATACCATCGCGTTAGACCAATCACCTTACCATCGCGCCAATCTGTACGAGCATTTTATCGACACTTTGGAAAACTATAATGGCGACTTTTCGCATCTGCCTAAGCGTCTGTTTGTCTTCGGTATTACTTCGCTTCCACCCCGTTATATGGATGCTTTGAAAGCGATTGGCGAGCATATTGACGTCCACCTTATGTTTACCAACCCGTGCCGTTATTACTGGGGGGAAGTGCGAGACAGAAAATACCTTGCGCGTTTGGCGGCGAAACATCGTAAACATCTGGTTTGGAAAGAGAACCACTCAGAACTGGAAGGTGAGTCCGCACAGCTAAAAGGTGGGATTGACGATAACCTAGATGATGAGCTACACACTGACGTTGTCGGCAACAGTTTGTTGGCGTCCATGGGCAAACTTGGCCGCGACAACATGTACTTACTATCGCAACTTGAATCGAACGAGATTGAAGCCTTTGTTGATGTCGAGCGAGATTCTCTGCTCCATCAACTGCAAGCCGACATTCTCAATCTAGAAGAGCATCAAGACGATGAGCAGCTTGAAACCAGCCAGCATAAGCAAGTCGTTATTGGTGGGGACAACTCGGTATCTTTGCACGCTTGCCATAGCCCAATGCGCGAAGTGGAAGTGCTTCATGATCAGTTGCTAGGGATGTTTGATGCAGATCCAACGCTAAAACCACGCGATATCATCGTGATGGTGGCAGACATCAATGCTTACAGTCCTGCGATTCAGGCGGTGTTTGGTAATGCGCCAGGTGAGCGCTTTATTCCTTACTCTATTTCTGACCGAACCGCTGATCAAGAGAGCCCCATTCTCAACGCTTTCATGCAACTGGTGAACTTACCCAACACACGTTGTCTTGCTTCTGAACTATTGGAGCTGTTAGAAACACCCGCTATTTTGGCTCGTTTTGGTTTGACGGAAGATGACTTCATTCAGGCTAAGCAGTGGGTCGAGGAGTCGGGGATCCGCTGGGGGCTAAATAGAGCCACAGGGCGCGAATTTGAGTTGCCAGACACTCAGCAAAATACGTGGCAGTTTGGCATTGAGCGTATGCTGCTTGGCTACGCAATGCCTGAATCGGCGGGTTTGTTCAATGGTGCGAATGGCGCGCTTGCACCCTATAACGAAGTGCAAGGAATGGGCGCTGAGTTGGCAGGGAAACTGGCGCACTTTATTCAGTGTATCGAGGCATACCGGGCCCAACTCAGCCTGACTCAGTCGATTGACGCGTGGCGGGAAACCTTAACGCACCTTCTCGATGATTTCTTCTCGGTAGAATTAGAAGGTGAAGTTGCATTAAAGTCTATTCGCGATACGTTATCGGCGTTAAAAGAACAATTAAGTGACGCCGCGTTTGAACAAGATCTAACCCCTTCGGTTATCACTCAGTATTTGCAAAACAAGCTTTCGGGGACCAGAGTGAGCCAGCGCTTCCTCGCGGGTCAAGTGAACTTCTGTACCTTGATGCCGATGCGCTCAATTCCGTTTAGAACCGTCTGTTTGTTGGGCATGAATGACGGTGTGTATCCGCGTTCAATGCCACCTGAAGGTTTTGATTTGATGACAGGGCGCGCAAAGCCCGGCGATCGATCTCGCCGAGATGATGACCGCTATTTGTTCTTAGAAGCGATGCTCTCTGCGCAGCAGACGTTATACATCAGCTATGTGGGACGCTCGATTCAAGACAACACTGAGCGTGTCCCTTCGGTGCTGGTGTCTGAGTTGTTGGAGTATTGCCATCAAAATTACTGCTTAGAAGGCGATCAGGCATTGGCGTGCGATGAATCGGGTGATCGTTTGTTGGCTTCCTTAATCTTCCATCATTCGATGGTGCCGTTCAGCCCAACCGCATTTATTGGCACGCAGCCAAGCTATGCGAAAGAGTGGTTACCCGCGGCCAATCGGCAAGGGCAGCAAAGTGGTCTGTTTAATCGCCAGCTTGAAGATTATCTTCTGGATGCCACTTACCCACTGGAGCTGGATCTCGTTGAGTTGCAGCGTTTCTGGCGATTGCCTGTGCAATATTTCTTTAACCGCCGTCTAAAAGTGATGTTTGAGCCGCCATTACCTGTTATGGAAGATGATGAGCCATTTGTGCTTGGAGGGCTAGAGAGCTACCAAATTCGAGACAGCTTGTTAGCTGCGTTATTAGAGCCGCAACAAGATAGCCAAACCGTGATTGAGCAATTTATCGCTACCCAACGTGCGCAAGGCAAACTGCCCGTTGGTGCATTTGGCGATATCGAGTTTGAAACCAACCGTGTCCAAACCGAAGAGTTGGTCGAGAAGATTGGCTTCTTGTGCCAATCTGCCGCTGACGATCTTGAAGTCAAGCTTGAGTTTGATGTGTTAGGAGAGAACAAGCCTGTGCTGTTTACTGGTTGGCTTACCCAGCTTTATCAGTCGGGGCTGATTCGTTTTCGCAGTGGTCAAATCCGCTCGCAAGATTACCTATCGGCATGGATTGATCACCTTGCTATGTCTGCAATGGGGCACGCTAAACGAACGCATATGATTGGTTACGATCGCAAAGAAGGCGTGGTGCACTTAGTCTACCCAGCAATGGAGGATGCACAGCAAGCGAAAGCTCTGCTGGCCGAGCTCATTGGCCTGTTCTACCAAGGGATGACCGAGCCTTTGTGCTATTTCCCGAAAACGGCATTGGCTTGTATTGAGGCTGGGTTTAGTCGAGGGAATTGGGTGGACGATGAAGAAAAATCACGCAAGAAAATGGCGGACGTCTTCAACGACAGTTATATGTCGACTGGTGAAGGCAACAATGCGTACATTTCCCGCATTTGGCCCGCTTGGAACGAAGAGTTGGCGACCAAAGCTCGTGACATATCAGTAAGGGTGATTCAAGCACCAAGGCTCATGGTGAAATCAAATGAAGAGTTGGAATAAGAAAGTAGGTGGCCGCCAGTAAATCATTATAGTGTAGGGCGTTCGCTGTACGGCCACAGGTCAGAGGGACCATGATTCGGTTGGTCTCTTGCAGCACAGATGGCTGCTCAACACGTGGGGCGCATACTAACGGTTAGAATAATATTCCGCTGTGAGAGGGATCGCATAAAACTCTCACTTTTAAAGGATATTTATTAATAAGTCGCATTTTTAAGCCGGGATCACAGTTGGTTGTCGGCTTTACATTCAAAGGGCAAATATTCTATGACTGCATCGTCTATGGTGACTCCGCTAAATACCATGACTTTTCCTCTTCATGGCGCACGTCTGATTGAGGCTTCTGCGGGTACAGGTAAAACCTTTACCATCGCGGGTCTCTATTTGCGGTTGTTATTGGGGCACGGTAGTTCAGAAACTCAACATCAAACTCCGTTAACGGTCGATCAGATCTTAGTTGTGACGTTTACCGAGGCGGCAACCGCAGAGCTACGAGATCGTATTCGAGCGCGAATCCATGATGCTAGATTAGCCTTTGCCCGAGGCCAAAGTCATGACCCTGTGATCCAGCCCTTGCTTGACGAGATTGACGATCACAAGCAGGCGGCTAACATTCTACTGCAAGCAGAACGGCAGATGGACGAAGCGGCGGTCTACACCATCCACGGCTTTTGCCAAAGAATGTTGACTCAAAACGCCTTTGAATCTGGCAGTCGATTTAACAACGAATTTGTGACCGATGAAAGCCACCTAAAAGCGCAAATTGTTGCCGACTACTGGCGACGTAATTTTTATCCTCTGCCGATTCAATTGGCAGGTGAAGTGCGCCGAATTTGGGGATCGCCAGCTGCATTGCTGTCGGAAGTGTCCAATTACCTAACCGGAGCGCCGCTTGCATTGTCGGTGAAAGCCATGCAGGGCAGTTTAGCGGACCTTCATCAACAAAACCTTACGGCGATTGATGCGCTTAAAGCGCACTGGCGATCTGGACAAGATGACTATTTAGCGCTGATCAGTGAGTCTGACATCAATAAGCGTAGCTACAGCAAAAAGTCGCTGCCAGCATGGCTAGAGGCCGTCAATGTCTGGGCCAGCACTGAGACGGTCAGCTACGACTTTCCTGATAAGCTGGAAAAGTTTGCCCAAACCGTATTGATAGAAAAAACGCCGAAAGGCAGTGCGCCGCAGCACGATACTTTTATCGCGATTGACGATTTTCTTGCCAATCCAATCAGCTTAAAAGCGCCGATCTTGGCGCACGCGATTGAACATTGCCGCGAAATGCTTGCCAGCGCGAAACAGCAGAAGCAGTGGCTATCATTTGACGATTTACTCACCCAGCTATCGGCATCGATAGACGGTGATGAAATGGGCTTACTTGCTGAGCGAATTCGCACCTTGTATCCAGTGGCGATGATCGATGAGTTTCAAGATACCGACCCACTACAATACAGCATTTTTAGCCGTATCTACCTCGATTATCCTCAGTGTGGCTTGTTTATGATCGGAGACCCGAAACAAGCAATCTACGGTTTTCGCGGCGCTGATATTTTTACTTATATCAAAGCAAGAAATCAGGTCTCTTCCCATTTCACCTTGGGCACTAACTGGCGTTCGAGCGCGGATATGGTTGCGGCGGTCAACCAAATTTTCTCTTTGCCGACAAGTCCATTTATCTACGACCAAGATATTCCCTTTCTTCCTGTTAATCACAGTCCAAACGCTGAAAAAAGGGTTTGGACTATGGCAGGCCAAAAGCAACCCGCGCTGACGTATTGGCTGCAAGATGCCGACGAAAAGCCGCTGCCAAAAGGGGAATATTTGTCGGCCATGGCGAAAGCAACGGCGGACCAAATTCAAACCATTCTTTCAGCGGCGCAAATTGGTGAAGCCCACTTTGAAGATGGTAAAGGAGCGCATGCAGTTCAAGCCGGCGACATTGCGGTGCTGGTGAGAACTGGCAGCGAAGGACGAATGGTGAAAGAGGCATTGGCGAAACAAGGGATCGCCAGTGTCTACCTATCTAACCGAGACAGTGTATTTACCTCGGTGGTGGCGGCAGATTTACAACGTTTGCTGCAAGCGGTGCTGACGCCGGAAAATGATCGGGCGCTGCGATCGAGTTTGGCGTCTGAACTGTTTGCCTTAGATGCCGGAACTCTAGATAAGCTCAACAACGATGAAAATGAGTGGGAAAGCGCCATCAATGAGTTCAAAGAGTATCGTAAGCTTTGGGTTCAGCGAGGTGTGCTACCTATGCTACGTAGTGTGATGAGCAAACGTCACATTGCAGAACGACTCCTCGAAGAAGACAACGGTGAGCGTAACCTGACCGACTTAATGCACATCGGTGAATTGTTGCAGCAAGCCAGCACGGAACTGGACAGTGACCATGGGTTACTGCGTTGGTTGGCGCAAGCGATCAGCGATGCACAAAATGGGCTCGGGGGCAGCGAAGACCAAATCCAACGCTTAGAATCTGAACGTAACCTCGTCCAGATTGTGACGATTCATAAGTCGAAAGGTTTAGAATATGACTTAGTCTTTTTGCCTTTTGTGCTCAGTTACCGCGAAGCAAGTGAGGCCAAATACTACGACGCGACCCAAGACAGAACCATTCTCGATATCACCAAGCATGAAGCATCCCTCAAGCAAGCGGATAAAGAGCGTTTAGCGGAGGATCTCCGCTTGATTTATGTTGCATTGACGCGTGCGGTCTATGGCTGTTTTATTGGCGCCGCACCGCTGAGAAATGGACGCTCAACCAAGGAGCCAACAGGTGTTCACCATAGTGCGATGGGCTATCTTCTTCAAGATGGGCAAGAAGGTGGAATCAATGATTTGGCGCAAGCGATTCAAGCTCAGGTTGAAGCGTTGGAGCCAGTGGTTTGCACGGGATTACCTGATGAGCATGAGGCACCGTTGCACGTTGTGGCAACAGAAACTGAGACGCTTCACGCTCGCACCTTGGCGCAAAGTATCGACCGAAACTGGCGGATCACCAGTTATTCTGGCTTAGTGAAGCAAGGACACAGTCACCATGGTGATGACGCGCTAAGTGATTTGATGCGTCTGGATGTGGACTCATCCGGTGAGCAAGACGAAGACGAGCTTTTAGAGCCTGAGCAGACGATCTTTACCTTCCCACGTGGCGCAAGGCCGGGGACGTTCTTGCACAGCTTATTTGAAGAGATTGAATTCACTCAGCCAGCCAGCAGTGAAGAGAATCAACACGCGATCATCACGTTAATGGAGAGTGAGCAATTAGACCCAAGTTGGCTACCTATTTTGCAGTCGCTGATTGATACCGTATTGGCCACGCCGTTAGACGGCAAATCGATCATCTTGAACCAGAAAAAGCCATCACAACGATTGGTTGAGATGGAGTTTTTACTGCCGATTGAAGTACTGTCAGCTCCCGCCTTAAATCGCGTTATTCAACGTCATGATCCGCTCTCGGCAAAAGCGGGGGATCTCGGTTTTCAAAACGTGCAAGGGATGCTAAAGGGCTTTATCGACTTAGTCTTTGAAGACAAGGGTAAATACTACGTCTTGGACTGGAAATCGAACCATTTGGGGGACGATGTTTCTTACTATCATGGCGAGGCGCTAAAAGCCGCGATGGCCGATCACCGCTACGACTTGCAGTACCAGATTTATGCATTGGCGCTGCACCGTTTCTTGCGTAGCCGCTTGCCCAACTACGATTATCAGCAACATTTTGGTGGCGTTTACTACCTATTTTTACGTGGTATGGACGGCGAGAGCAGCCATGGTATCTTCTCAGCAAAACCGAGCTTGGAGTTTCTCGATGATATGGATCGCTTGATTGACGGCTTACCCATTGATACCAAATACAACAGTGCAGGTCAGGGGGAGTTAATCTGATGGCATTACCACTCATTTCAACGTTAGAACAGCTTGCTCACAAAGGTTTATTACGTCAATTGGACTATCAGTTTGCGCGATTTATTTACGCTCAATCCAATGATGAAGCGTTGGCGTTTATATCCGGTGTGGTCAGTAGCGAATTGGGCAAAGGCCATGTCTGTTTGCCGCTGTTTGATGGGGAAGGTCAAGCTGTCGACTTGGCGAGTAAACTGGGCTTGTTTGGTGACGGTGCAATGGCGCTGAACTTATTATTAGTCGGTGTTGACTGGATCAAACTGCTAGAAAGCTCGCCATGGGTGGCAAAAAGTGCCCAAGCCCTGCCATTGGTCTTTGATGGCGAACGGCTTTATCTACATCGTTATTGGCATTACGAAGTGACGTTGGCTGAGCGGTTAAACAGCTTTGGGACACCCATGATCCTAAAGCCCGCTGAACAGCAAAAATTGACTGAACTTCTTAATCATTTGTTTGCCAGAAATTATCGCTATTTGTTTGAAAGTATTAAAAATTCCCCTTCTCTGACTGCGGTTCAAAGGCAGCAGTTAGTGTGTGACCATTTGGACGTGGTGGCAGAGGAACAGATCGATTGGCCTGCCATAGACCAAAAGCTCGCAGAGGTGCGAACCATCGATCAATTATCAGTGCTCGATGAACTTGTCCCACAGGCTGCGTGTGTAAACTGGCAAAAAGTGGCGGCGGCGGTGGCATTAACGCGTCAATTCGCAGTTATTTCGGGTGGACCTGGTACGGGCAAAACGACGACGGTGACCAAATTACTGGCAGCGCTTATTGAACAGGCTAAACAATCTGGCGATGTGCCGACCATCAAACTGGTCGCGCCAACGGGCAAAGCCGCAGCGCGATTGACTGAGTCAATAGGTAAAGCCATCTCACAGTTACCCGTTGACCCTAAGCTCAAAGAGGCGATTCCAACCGATGCAAGCACGCTTCATCGCTTGTTGGGCGCTTTGCCAAACAGCGCTGAATTTCGCCATAACCAAAACAACCCGTTACACCTCGATATTTTGGTTGTCGATGAAGCGTCAATGGTCGATTTGCCTATGATGTACAAATTGGTCGACGCTCTGCCCAAACATGCGCGACTGATATTGCTCGGGGACAAGGATCAGCTGGCCTCAGTGGAAGCGGGGGCGGTGCTTGGTGATATCTGCTCATTCCATCAATTTGGCTATGGCAGTGCTCAAGCTCAGCAGATCAGCCAACTGACGGGATATCAAACCTTGGCACATAGCCATCATAACGCCGCGACCATTGCCGATAGCTTATGCATGCTACAAAAAAGCTACCGATTTGACGCTCGTTCGGGGATCGGTCAGCTGGCGAAAGCGATCAATGCGGGCTCGGCACAGCAAGTGGATTGGGTTTGGCAAAAAGAGTTTACTGACATCGCTAAATTCCCCATTGATAGCCAACACTACAGTCAGATGGTTCAGAGCTTGGTGAGTGAGTATCGCGTTTACTTAAAGCGTATTGAGCAGACATTGACTGACCCTGAAACCGGTAAGCTTGAAACGACCAAGCAAATGGCGAAAGCGGCACTCGACGCCTTTAGCCGATGCCGACTTTTGTGCGCGATTCGCGAAGGTGACTTTGGCGTATCTGGATTAAACCAGCGCATTGAGCGAGCGTTACTTAATCGCAAGCTGATTCAAGTTCAAGATGAGCTTTGGTATCACGGTAGGCCAGTGATGGTGACGCGAAATGATCACGCGCTGGGTCTGTACAATGGTGACATTGGGCTGTGCATTCGCGATGAGCAAGAGGGTAAGCTGAAAGTCTTCTTTGAGTTACCTGATGGCAGTGTCAAAGCGGTGTTACCGAGCCGAGTGCCCGAGCATGAAACGGCGTACGCCATGACAATTCATAAATCTCAGGGAAGTGAGTTCGAGCATACGCTGATGATCCTACCGCCAGATTTTACGCCAATACTGACTCGTGAACTTATTTATACCGGTATTACCCGAGCTAAAAAGCGTTTGAGTTTGTATATCGATGAGCGAGTGATGAAGCGAGGTATTCGAGTCCAAACTGAACGGGCGAGTGGTCTAATAAAGCGTCTGAGTGAGTGGGGCGCTTAACCATCCCTGGTTAGCGAAATGAGTGTGCAGCGTTTAAGCAAGAGCGGTTGAAAAAGAGATACTGCGGATTTGATACTTTTCTTGGTAGTTCAAGATAAAGGCTTTCAAACCTTCCGTAACAGGAAAGACACAGTGTACATCTAAGCCTTCTAGCAGTTCATTGTCCGCCATATCCCAAAAGCTCTGGACTGAGTTACAAATAATAGTTTTCATCGAATAGTGCTCTTAGTGACGTTGTTATCAACCTAAAGCAATCCGTGCAACCTAACTTGAAAAGTTAAGTAGAGATGAGTCCCATGGGCTCCTTGAACAAGGAGCCGAAATTTTAACCAAATGAAGATATGAAATAAAGGGAATAAAGTAGGTTTTTTATGTCAATTTTATGAAATTATGTCTCCAATATGAGAATTTCATAACCTAGAGCTCGATCGCAAGCACTTTGGACTTTCTTTGGTAGTTGTACAAGTTTTGCTTCTGTGAAGGTAGAAAGTTGACATCCATTTCATGGAAACCCTGTTCCCTGAACCAATGTAGGCTGTGTGTCGTCAACACAAATATCTGCTTAATGCCTTGCGCTTTTGATTGTAGACGCATGTGGTTAAACAGCAGCAAACCACGGTTGCCATCGCGATATTCCGGGTGGATCGCGACACAAGCCATTTCCGCCATTTTCTCTTCAGGGTACGGGTAGAGTGCTGCGCAGCCAATGATCAAACCATCTTTCTCGATAATAGTGAACTGGTGGATCTCTTGCTCAAGCTGTTCACGAGAGCGGCGCACCAAAATGCCTTGCTCTTCTAATGGGCGAATCAAATCTAAAATCCCCCCGATATCATCAATATCCGCTTGTCTGACTTGTTCTGCACTGGCTTGAACCACTTGGGTACCGATTCCGTCTAACGAGAACAGCTCTTGTACTAAGGCTCCGTCGACTTTATAGCTGACTAGGTGACTACGAGGTACCCCAGCATGACAAGCTGAGATGGCCGCTCGAAGAAAGCGCAATGTACCTGAAGAGTTATCGCTGCTTGCGTCGATATCTTGTTCTAGTTTTTGCAGTATTTGCTCGGCTTCGCGAGGGAAGAGCTCCGCGACCGCATCACCGTTTTCATCAATAATGCCTTGCTCAGAACAAAAGCCGATCAGTTTGTCTGCTTTGAGTTTGATCGCGACTTGAGTGGCAACCTCTTCAGAGAGGAGATTAAATGACTCTCCTGTTACCGAACTCGCGATTGGCCCAAGTAAGACAATAGAGCCTTGATCGAGCATTCTGTTGATGCCTTCCACATCAATGCGGCGAATACGACCACTGTGGCAGTAATCAATGCCGTCATCAACGCCCAATGGCTGAGAGATAATAAAGTTTCCACTCACCACATTCAGTTGAGTGCCTGCCATAGGCGTATTGCTTAAGCTCATCGAAAGTTGGGCGGTGATGGCAAGTTGAAGTTGCCCAGACGCTTGCATGACATAGTTGAGTGACGTTTCATCGGTCACTCGAATTCCTTTGTGATAGGGTGAGTTGTGGTTATTTTGCTGTAAGATGGCATTGATCTGCGGGCGAGCACCATGGACTAAGACAATCTTAACCCCAAGGCTATGTAGCAAAGCTAAATCGCTAATAATGTTTGAAAAATTCCCATCTGCGACCGCTTCACCGCCCAGCATGATGACCATGGTTTTACCGCGGTGTGCGTTAACATAAGGAACGGACTGTCTGAATCCTTTTACGAGTGCTGTGTTTCTTATTTTCATGGTACGACTTGGGTGAATTTATATTTAATAATACTGCAATTTTATTCCTTTTTGGGCAAGCGGTATTTTGGAACAATTGTCAAAAAGCCATTTACAGAGAGTGGTTCTGTTTATCGTAAAGTGGTATAGAATGACCCAATATGTCCGGTATGTTGGTATTGAACCAACTTATGGCCTGATTTCGTCGTACACTAGTAGAAGGTGAGCTTATCAGTAGCGCAACGGTCAAGAACAAAGTGGACAATTCGAGTTCTTATAAAAAGAAAATAGTCGAGCGTACGATTCAACTGCTTTTTATCGCGGTATTCGCTGCAGTGGTCGCGCTGTCTATTCCTCTGTATCAACACTATCTTTCGGTCACGTTTCCTAAGTCGAGCGTATTTGGTACTTGGATTGAGCAAGATGTAGCGCTCTATTCTGCCGAAGAGTTCACTTTGGGACCGAATGGCGTTTCCATCAATGGCGGTATTGTCGATACGGAGTTCAGCTTTGATGGTCAGTTCGTTGAGTATCGCGTCGGAGACTCCGTTCGCCGTTATAAAATGCTCAATGAATCCTTTAGTGAGATGAAGTTAGTCTCCCAGGCGCATTATCAACCCGTGTTTCGTTTGTCAGAAAAATTCAAAAATAACATTCGTTAACCTCTCTTTGATTGCGCAATTTGGCTCAGTTTGTCATGCTGAGCCCATTGCTGGAGAGGAATCTAACCTGTGTTAAAAAAATATCTTCCTATCGTTGCAGCCACAGTACTGTTTGGCTGCGCACAACCAACCGAACGAGCTCAACAATATCGTGATGGTGAATTCAATTCGATTTTGAATAAAACGGCAGTGGTCGAGTCCGACAAGCCGCGTGATTTTACCGAGTTCCACCGTCAAGCCGAGCAAGTGGTTGTGAATTCCCCGTCCATGGCTGCGTTATATCAACCGCTCTACGAGAAGCTCAATGAGTGGGTGTTGCAAAGTGGTGAGCCAAGCGAGCTAAGCCAATTTGGTATTCAAACCGCGCAATTAGGTGGCGGTGACAAACAAGGTAATGTGCTTTTTACAGGCTACTTTTCACCGGTTATGGAGCTGCGGCACCAACCGAACGAAACATACAAATACCCTGTGTATCGCAAACCCAACTGTGAGGCCGAGTGCCCAACTCGCGCTGAAATCTATGCTGGCGCACTGGAAGGGTTAGGGCTTGAGCTCGGTTATGCAGCCAACATGATCGATCCCTTTTTAATGGAAGTGCAGGGGAGTGGCTTTGTTCATTTTGAAGATGACGACACACTTGAATACTTTGCCTACGGCGGTAAAAACAACAAGGCCTACGTTAGTATTGGTCGAGTGCTGATTGAGCGTGGTGAAGTCCCACGCGAGAAAATGTCAATGAAAGCCATAAAGGAGTGGGTGCTTGCCAATGATGAAGCGACTGTCCGTGAGTTGTTAGAGCAAAACCCGTCTTATGTATTCTTTAGCCCTAGAGCTGATGCACCTGTGACAGGTTCCGCAGGGATCCCACTGTTGCCTATGGCGTCGGTGGCGGGCGATCGTTCTATCTTCCCGATGGGCACCCCTATTTTAGCCGAGGTGCCGTTACTCAAACCGGATGGCACTTGGAGCGGTGCTCACCAATTACGCTTACTGATTGTGCTGGATACTGGTGGTGCGGTGAAACAGAACCACCTTGACCTCTACCATGGAATGGGGCCAAGAGCGGGGACTGAAGCTGGTCACTACAAGCATTTTGGTCGAGTGTGGAAATTAGGCCTAGAGGGCACTGCCACGCAAGCGCCTTGGGCATTGCCGCCAGAGAAGCTACAATAGGCGTTCTCATCTAGACTTTTCAATAAAGAGTGCGTATAAATCGCACTCTTTGTTTTTGTACTCGAACCTAGCGGAAGATAGCACCATGCGCGAACTCGACACTCCAGCTTCTGACAACTACAACCAACGATTTGGTGGTACTCGCCGCCTTTATGGTCACAGTGAGGTAGATATCCTGCGCGCAGCGCACGTCTGTGTCATTGGTATTGGTGGAGTGGGCTCTTGGGCGGTCGAAGCTTTAGCTAGAACAGGCGTTGGTGAGCTCACCCTTATCGATATGGATGACGTCTGCGTGACCAATATTAACCGCCAGATTCATGCGATGTCTGGAACGGTAGGGCAGAGCAAGATTGAAGTCATGGCAGAGCGTGTAAAGCTTATCAACCCTGAGTGCAAAGTGAATTTGATCGATGACTTTATTACGCCTGATAACCAGCATGAGTATTTGAGTAAAGAATATGACTACGTGCTTGATGCGATAGATAGTGTAAAAGCCAAGGCATCGCTATTGGCGTATTGCCGCAGCAATAAAATCAAAGTGATTACAACTGGTGGAGCTGGTGGACAAATCGACCCAACACAGATAAAAGTGGCCGATTTAACCAAGACCATTCAAGACCCGTTGGCGAAAAAGATCAAAGATACTTTGCGTCGCCATCATAACTTTCCAACCAATCCTGCACGTAAGTTTGGGATCGACTGTGTCTTCTCGACCGAACAACTTAAGTATCCACAGCCAGATGGCAGTGTGTGCGGTGTGAAATCTACAGCAGAAGGGCCAAAGCGTATGGATTGTGCCAGCGGTTTTGGTGCTGCGACAGTAGTGACGGCGACATTTGGTTTTGTCGCAGTGTCACGCATCGTAGAAAAACTGATTCAGAAATACAGTAAGTAATCGAGTTTGGAGAAAAGAATGTCCCCCTTTGCAAAGTCGCCATTTGGTCAAGAAATTAGCGCTGATGATATCGTTCAAACCATGCAAGGTTTTAAAGGCTGGGAAGACCGTTACCGCCAGGTGATTCAATGGGGTAAAAAGCTGCCGATCATGCCGGATGCATTGAAGTCAGATCAAGTGACAGTATCTGGCTGTGAGAGCCAAGTATGGCTTGTTAGCCAACAAGTGGACGGTAAATGGTACTTCTGCGCTGATTCAGACGCGCGAATTGTTCGCGGCTTAATTGCATTGGTGATGGCCGCCTACGATGGTAAGAGTGTTCGAGAGATTCAGGCATTTGATGTAGACGACTACTTTGACAAGCTCGGCTTGATCGCTCACTTAAGCCCATCAAGAGGTAATGGCTTGAAAGCGATTGTGGAGCAAATTCAACAGATCGCCCAGTAACGATTGATTACCACAACCCGCCGAATTGGCGGGTTGTTTGTTTCTGTACGAAATTTAATCGCTTTGATATTAAAGTCTTAAAAAATACGTGGCTTTACAACCCTTGTTGTCCCTGCATAAAGGCTGTACAATTCGCGCCCTTAATTAATGTTCCGTCGCTTGAGAGGCCACATGACCACTGAAAAAATCAATCTACTCGACTTTGATCGCCAAGGTATGCGTAAGTTCTTTGCTGATGAACTCGGCGAGAAGGCGTTCCGTGCAGATCAGGTTATGAAGTGGATCTACCATTTCGGGGTCGATAACTTCGACAACATGACCAACATTAACAAGAAGCTCCGTGAGAAGTTGCTACACCGCTGCGAAATCAAAGCGCCCACGGTTGCTGAAGCTCAGCATTCTTCGGATGGCACCATCAAATGGGCGATGAAAGTCGGCGACCAAGACGTTGAAACGGTCTACATTCCAGAAGATGACCGTGCGACATTGTGTGTGTCATCTCAGGTTGGCTGTGCACTTGAATGTAAATTCTGTTCAACGGCGCAACAGGGTTTCAACCGTAACCTAAAGGTGTCTGAAATCATTGGTCAGGTTTGGCGTGCTGCACGTGAAATTGGTCTAGAGAAAGAGACGGGCCGTCGTCCTATTACCAACGTCGTAATGATGGGAATGGGTGAGCCACTGCTTAACATGAAGAACTTGATTCCCGCTCTGGAAATCATGCTCGATGACTTAGGCTTTGGTTTATCTAAGCGTCGCGTAACCGTATCAACGTCGGGTGTTGTTTCTGGCCTAGATCAAATGACGGGCAAAATTGACGTCGCGCTGGCGATTTCTCTTCATGCGCCAAATGACAAGCTTCGTAGTGAGATCATGCCTATCAACGATCGTTGGGATATCCAAGATTTCCTTGCGTCAGTGCGTCGTTACATCGCTTCTTCTAATGCGAACCGTGGTAAAGTGACGGTTGAATACGTACTGCTTGATCACGTCAACGATGATATGGATCACGCGCGCGAACTCGCTGAGCTGATGAAAGATACGCCTTGTAAGATTAACTTGATTCCGTTTAATCCGTACCCTGGGTCACCGTACAAGAAGCCAAGTAATTCACGTATCGATCGCTTCCAAAAGACATTGATGCAATACGAACACACAGTGACGATTCGTAAGACACGTGGTGATGATATCGATGCAGCGTGTGGTCAATTAGTCGGGGATGTCATTGACCGTACTAAACGAACTGCGATGATCAAAGCGGCGAAAGGTGACACCATCGAAGTAAAAGCGGTGTAATACTTAAGTCTAAAGTTGTACAGCCAGAGCCTAGCTCTGGCTTTTTTGTTACATCGGGACACAGATATTGTGTCAAATTACGGAAAAACCTTGAGCTGACTGTAAATTATGCACATCTCTTGTGTTGTTTCATCCTTGATATCTATTAGAATTGATAGTTAACGCTCTAAAGAGTCATCTTTGAAATTTTGTGGAGTGTTGTTTGATTCGGAGCGTTAGGCTCCAGCGAATAATTATTGAGTCGGCCCAATGTGTCACTACCCATAACGAATAACAAAAGTGATGAAAACCGCGCTCATTCAGTCAAGAGAACCATTACGACCATGACAGCTGATAAAGACATGACAGCACCAGAGCAGACTCAGTCTGCCGTCGAAGCAGGGACGCTGCTAAAACAAAAACGAGAACAACTAGGACTGAGCCAAAAGCAAATCGCCGATCGCTTGCGTTTGCGTGTCTCGATCATTGAAAGTATCGAGAGTAACCAGTTTACTACCGACCTTGTTGCCACTTTCACTAAGGGTTACCTTCGCTCTTACGCCAAGGCCGTTGGACTTGATGAGTCAGAAGTGCTTGCAGCGTATGCGCAGCACAACAAGGTTGAAACCGAAGAACAGCCAATGCAGAGTTTTTCGCGTCAGACCAAGCGTGAAAAACACGACAGCAGAATCATGATCATTACTTGGGGTATCCTGCTTGTTATCGTGGGCATCTCCTCCGTTTGGTGGTGGCAGAATCAACAGTCTTCCATTGTGGATTTAACGGAAGTTACCGAACAAGAACTTGAGCTCGAGCAGCAACTTGAAAACGCTCAAATGACAGAGCTGCCTGCCTCAATCATTCCAGAGGTCGATCACGAAACAGAACTCAACGTCGTTGAAGAGCCAATTCTTCAGGAGCCAGCAGAGGAAGTAGCAGCTTCAGAAACCATGGACACCGTGCAAGAGACAGCTCAACAAGAACAAGCAACGCCTGCGGAGGAAATCGCTGAAGTGGCTGAACCGGTCGAAGAATCTGTTCCTCAAGTTGCGGCCAACCTATTGGTCATGACTTTTGAAGGTGACTGCTGGATTCAAGTAAAAGACAAATCGGGCAAAACCGTTTCGACTGGGGTTAAGAAAGCAGGCGAAACGTTGGAGTTGAGCGGCGAATTACCTTACAAACTGGTTTTAGGCGCGCCTGAAAACGTTTCAATGACATTAGCAAGTGAACCTGTCGACCTTTCTGGGTATACTTCAGGCAAAGTAGCAAGATTCACCTTACCTTAGAAATTACTATGCAATACGAATCTCCTATCAAACGTCGCCCATCGACTCGTATCTATGTGGGCGATGTGCCTATTGGTGACGGCGCACCTATCGCGGTGCAGTCTATGACAAACACTCGAACAACAGACGTGGAAGCGACTGTTGCTCAAATCCGTGCACTGGAAAATGTGGGCGCGGACATTGTTCGTGTCTCCGTACCGACCATGGATGCCGCTGAAGCGTTTAAGCAGATCAAACAACAAGTGAACGTACCGTTAGTCGCGGACATCCACTTTGACTACCGAATTGCGCTTAAAGTTGCTGAATACGGCGTTGACTGTTTACGTATCAACCCTGGCAACATTGGTAACGAAGATCGAATTCGTTCAGTTGTCGATTGTGCTCGTGACAAAAATATCCCAATCAGAATTGGCGTGAATGGTGGCTCTCTGGAGAAAGATATCCAGATGAAATACGGTGAGCCGACACCTGAAGCGTTGGTTGAGTCCGCAATGCGTCACGTTGATATTCTTGACCGTTTGAACTTTGACCAATTCAAAGTGAGTGTCAAAGCATCGGATGTTTTCCTAGCAGTAGATTCATACCGCTTGCTCGCCAAAAAGATCGACCAGCCACTTCACTTAGGTATTACCGAAGCCGGTGGTGCTCGTGCTGGCGCTGTGAAATCCTCGGTTGGTTTAGGGATGCTACTCGCGGAAGGCATTGGTGACACGCTGCGTATCTCGCTAGCGGCAAATCCGGTTGAAGAGATCAAAGTCGGTTTTGATATTCTTAAATCGCTGCGCATTCGCTCTCGCGGAATTAACTTTATTGCTTGTCCAAGTTGTTCACGCCAAGAGTTTGATGTTATTGGCACGGTCAACGCACTTGAAGAGCGTCTAGAAGACATCATTACCCCGATGGATGTTTCTATTATCGGATGTGTCGTGAATGGCCCTGGTGAAGCAGAAGTTTCTCACCTTGGTTTAGCGGGCAGCAATAAAAAGAGTGCTTTCTACGAAGATGGCAAACGTCAAAAAGAACGTTTTGACAACAATGATCTCGTTAATCAATTGGAAGCAAAAATTCGAGCGAAAGCGTCAACGCTTGATGAATCGAATCGCATTGACATCAAAGTACAAGATTAATCTCAACGTAACGTAAATTACGGTGACAACTTTACGGTAAACAACTGTGGCAAAGAAAATCCAAGCAATTCGAGGCATGAATGACTGCCTCCCAACTCAATCACCACTGTGGCAAAAGTTAGAAAACACAGTGAAAAACGTAATCAGCGCCTACGGTTATAACGAAGTGCGCATGCCAATCGTTGAGATGACACATCTATTTAGTCGCGCTATCGGTGAAGTGACCGACGTGGTTGAAAAAGAGATGTACACGTTTGAAGACCGCAATGGTGACAGCCTAACGCTGCGTCCTGAAGGCACTGCTGGTTGTGTACGTTCGTGCATTGAAAACAGCCTTATCAACCGTGATGAGCAACGCCTATGGTACATGGGACCAATGTTCCGTCATGAGCGTCCGCAAAAAGGTCGTTACCGTCAGTTCCACCAATGTGGCGTGGAAGTGTTTGGTCTAGAGGGGCCAGATGTTGACGCAGAACTTATCATGATGACAGCTCGTCTATGGCGTGAGCTGGGCATCGATAAGCATGTTCGCTTAGAGCTGAACTCGATAGGCTCTCTAGAAGATCGTGCTAACTACCGTACCGCATTGATTGAGTTCCTTGAGCAGCATATTGATATCCTTGATGACGACTGCAAACGTCGCATGCACACAAACCCACTGCGTGTACTGGATACCAAGAACCCAGACGTTCAAGCCATCCTTGGCGATGCGCCACGTTTGTCTGATTACCTAGGCGAAGAGTCAAAAGAACATTTTGCTGGTCTTTGTGAACTTCTGGACGCTGCAGGTATCGAATACACAGTTAACGAGCGTTTAGTTCGTGGTTTGGATTACTACAACCGCACGGTATTTGAGTGGATCACAGAAAGCCTAGGTGCTCAAGGCACAGTATGTGGCGGTGGTCGTTACGACGGTTTGGTTGAGCAACTTGGCGGTAAAGCAACACCAGCGGTTGGCTTCGCAATGGGTCTAGAGCGTTTGGTGCTTATGCTAGAAACGCTTGAACTGACTGACGTTCGTCGCAGTGTTGATGTGTACATGGTTACAGCGGGCGAAGGCACCATGCTAGCGGGTATGAAGCTGGCTGAAACGCTACGTGAGCAAGTACCAGGATTACGTGTAATGAGCCACTTTGGTGGTGGTAACTTTAAGAAGCAGTTTAAGCGCGCTGATAAAGTAGGTGCTGCGGTTGCCCTCGTTCTTGGTGAGAACGAAGTTGCCGACAATACCGTCGTGGTTAAGGATCTGATTGGCGGTACGCAAGATACCCTGAGCCAAGCAGATGTTGTCGCTAAACTGGCTGAACTGGTTTAATTTTTTGATTTTTGAGTGGCAGTTAAGGCTGCCACTTTTGATGTAAGAGGACAGGAAGTGGAACTCTACGATTCTGAAGAACAACAAGTAGAAGCAATCAAAGATTGGTGGAAAGAGAACGGTAAAGCCGTTATTTTCGGCGCGGTTCTTGGCCTTGGTGGCCTGTTCGGATGGCGATACTATCAAGATTCGGTGACGGCGGCTCAAGAAGCGGCATCTGAAAGCTACACTCAAGCGGTTCAAGAGTTGGCTGCGAACGGTGCGGCGGGTGAAGCAGCAGTACAGAGCTTTATTGACGCAAATAAAGAGACGCAATATGCCGTACTAGCAGCATTGCAACTGGCTAAAGTACAAGTTGAAGCGAACAATCTAGACGAAGCACTTGCGCAGCTCGAGTGGGCTAAAACGGCAACCAAAGATGAAGCGGTTTTGTCTGTGATCAATTACCGTCTAGCACGTCTGAAAGCTGAGCAAGGTAACTTTGATGCGGCATTAAGTGAACTTGCTGCTATTACAGATGAAAGCTGGGCTGGTCGTGTGGCAGAGCAAAAAGGCGACATTCTACTGCGCAAGGGTGACGAGCAAGCGGCTTATGCAGCTTACACCGAAGCACAGCAGTCAGGTGATGCGAGCCAGACGCTACAAATGAAGTTGGATGACCTAGCCAAGTAAGGGCGAAAGCATGAAGGAAATGCTGAAAAAAGCACTTGCAGTGGCCGTATTGACCGGTGTTCTTGCAGGTTGTGCAAGTGAAGAAGATACCATTGTCATGGCGCCTGTCCCTCAGGTAGACAGTGAGTTCACACCAAGCGGTGTATGGAGCAACTCCATTGGAAATGGTGTTGACACTTACTACTCAAAGCTTTCACCAGAATATGCTTATGGCAAAGTGTTTGTCGCAAGTCGTGACGGTAAGGTTAAAGCGCTAGACCCAGAAACAGGGAAAACGCTGTGGGAGCAAACCATCAAAGCTGAGGGTGTTTCACCGCGTCTTGCGGGTGGTATCACTGCTGGTTACAGCCAACTCTTTATCGGTAGCGAAAACGGTGAAGTGATTGCCCTAAATGAAGAAACGGGTGAACTCAATTGGCGTGTTGCGGTAGATGGTGAAGTACTTGCTGCGCCCGCCACAGACAGCAACCTTGTCATTGTTCATACCAATGAAGGTACGGTACTCGCGCTTGACCAAAAAGATGGCAATCAAAAATGGGCCATTAGTACCGAAGTTCCAAACCTGACTCTACGTGGCAACAGTGCTCCTGTTACCGTTTCTGGTGGGGTATTCTGGGGCACGGCGAATGGTCGTCTTGCTGCCGCGATTGCTGAACGTGGTCAGCTAATTTGGCAACAACCAATTGGTCTTCCTCAAGGTGCGACTGAAATTGATCGTCTAGTCGATGTCGATGCCACGCCACTTGTTTTGGGTAGCACGCTTTACATCATCGGCTATAACGGCCAACTGACTGCGATTGATTTGCGCTCGGGTAAACCGGCTTGGAAGCGTAATTACTCATCAGCAACCGATATTGCCAGTGACGGCAGCCGTTTGTTTGTCGTCACAGACAAAGACCATCTGGCTGCATTTGATGCTCGAAGCGGTACTGAGCTGTGGAAAAATGAGCGTCTCGAGCACCGTCTATTAACCGCTCCAACCGTGATTAACGGTTATGTGGTTGTGGGGGATAATGAAGGGTATTTGTACTGGATTGATCGCAACAGTGGCGAGTTTGTTTCTAAGCAGCTTGTCGACAGCAGTGGTTTTGCTGTACCGCCAGTGGTTATTCCTGGTGGTTATGTGCTTACCACGCGTGACGGCAATGTAAAGAAACTGACGATCAACGAGTAATCGTGTGATATAATTCACATTCGGCTCCTAGCTGGTAACAGTTGGGAGCCGTTTGTTTGTTTTGAAAACAAGAAGTTATGTGTGGTTATAGGTAAATCGCTGTAAGTATGATTTTAGGCGAATTGTTACCTATAACTACATAAAGAAAAGTATATTGTAGAGGTTGTTATGGTACCTGTTGTTGCTCTAGTAGGGCGTCCAAACGTTGGTAAATCAACGTTGTTTAACCGACTGACTCGCACTCGTGACGCTTTGGTTGCGGACTTCCCTGGCTTAACTCGTGACCGTAAATATGGCCAAGCCAAGCTTGGTGAACACGAATTTATCGTTATCGATACCGGCGGTATCGATGGTACGGAAGAAGGTGTAGAAACCAAAATGGCACAACAGTCGTTGGCAGCAATTGACGAAGCTGACGTTGTGCTATTTATGGTGGACGGTCGCGCTGGCTTAACGGCTGCGGATGAAGCGATCGCCAAGCACCTGCGTAAACTTGAAAAGCCATCCATGCTTGTGGTGAACAAGGTTGATGGTATCGATGCTGACGCAGCAAGTGCAGAGTTTTGGCAACTTGGTGTAGAGAACATGTATCAAATTGCCGCAGCGCATGGCCGTGGCGTAACCGCATTGATCGAGCTAGCCTTGAATCCGTTTGCTGAGAAGCTACTGGATGAGAGCAAAGGCGAACTCGAAGATTTGACTGAGTTTGAAGACGAAGAAGAGAAGCTAGATTACAGCGAAGAAGAAGCTGAAGAAGAGTTTACTCGTCTGCAGGATCAACCTATCAAGTTAGCAATCATCGGTCGTCCAAACGTAGGTAAATCGACGCTTACTAACCGCATTCTTGGTGAAGAGCGAGTGGTTGTCTACGACATGCCAGGCACAACGCGTGATTCTATCTATATTCCGATGGAACGTGATGGCCGTGAGTACGTATTGATCGATACTGCAGGTGTTCGTCGTCGTACCCGTATCAATGAAACGGTAGAGAAGTTCTCGGTTGTTAAAACGCTAAAAGCCGTTGAAGATGCGAACGTCGTGCTTCTTGTTATCGATGCTCGTGAAAACATCTCAGACCAAGATTTAAGCCTACTTGGCTTTGCCCTAAACGCTGGCCGTTCAATTGTTATTGCGGTCAATAAATGGGATGGTCTGGATATGGATGTGAAAGAGCACGTGAAAAAGGAACTCGACCGTCGTTTAGGCTTCGTTGATTTCGCGCGTATTCACTTTATCTCAGCATTGCACGGTACAGGCGTTGGTCACCTATTTGAATCGGTACAAGAAGCGTACAAGTCGGCGACGACACGTGTTGGTACGTCTGTTCTAACTCGTATTATGAAGATGGCAACAGAAGATCACCAACCGCCAATGGTTCGTGGTCGTCGTGTTAAGCTGAAATATGCACACGCTGGTGGTTACAACCCGCCTATCGTTGTTATTCATGGTAACCAAGTCAATGATCTGCCTGATTCGTACAAGCGCTATCTGATGAACTACTTCCGTAAGTCATTAGAGATCATGGGCACGCCAATTCGTATCATCTTCCAAAACAGCGATAACCCGTTTGAAGGCAAGTCGAATAAGATGACACTCTCTCAAGAGCGCAAACGCAAGCGCCTAATGAGTGTGATGAAGAATCGTAAGAAGTAACTCTAGCGGATAATTTCTAGAGATTTTATATATTGTAAAAGCGCCGTTGTTCTCCAGTGGCGCTTTTTTGTATTTAAAGGTTAAGACATGCAAGTTACTCCAACCATAACCCAATTTTGCCACAACCTCTGGCAGCTTGACGCTAAGGTTCAATTGCTCAAGCAAGAGGGGGAGCAGCTCTACGTGGTGACTGATAAAACGCCATTTCACCCAGTAAGTCATATTTGGCCAGACCATCCTGCCGATCGCGGTCAACTCAACGGTTGTCCAGTCGTTGATTGCCAAGTCGGGGCGGTAGAGCTTGCGACTAATGAGCTGTATGTCGGTCAAGCCATCCCCGTGAAGCGAAATGAAGCAGGTTGGGCGTTTGTGGTCGTCCACTGTTTAAATAAAGACGTGTTGGAATTATCTGTTGGTGACAATGTTGAGCTAAGTGTCGATAAGCGTTATCAAGATGCGTTGAGCCGAGGCCACAGTGCGGGTCATATTGCCTATTTAGCACTCAACAAAGTCTTGGTTGAAGGCCAATATTGGCGAAAGGATGCAGACCGAAAAGATCCTCATGGTTACTACGACTTCAACAGTTACGCACAAGAAACCAGTTTTGTGACTGAAGATCGCTGCCTCGACAAGTACCGCTTAGGAAAGACACTGCGTAAGCGCGGCCTCAATAGTGCGGATGTCGTGGCTGATTTGAAGTCAATCGAGAGTCGAGTTAATGAGCAAGTTCGGTTGTGGCTTACCTTGCCATCGAGTATTGAGGTTTTCTGCGATGGGGATGCGCTCACTGATTCTCGCTACTGGCGCTGCGATCTTAATGAAGCTCAGTTGGCAGAGATCCCATGTGGCGGAACCCACGCAACATCGTTAGATGTTTATGAGCAAATCTCAGTAACTTTGACTCAATTAGATGAGCAGAACATTGAAATGGATACACGCGTGATGGCGAAAGCTGCCTCTTAAAGAAAAGCCCGCTGTTTCATCAGCGGGCTTTGCGTGATTACCACATTCCTAGAAGCTTCCACCAAGCCCCGCCGATGAATAAGAACACAGGAATAACGATGAGTGAGAAAACGAATCCTATCTTCCACCAGTTCTTTAGGCTCAAGAAACCTGCGCCAAACAGAATCGGTGCAGGGCCAGAGGAGTAATGGGTGGTTGACATATAAAGGTTACTAAAAATACCCAACACAATGGCAGCCAGCATTGGTGGTGCGCCCGCTGCGATCGCAATGGCTAGGAACGCCGAGTACATGGCACTGATGTGCGCCATGGCACTGGCCATCAAATAGTGACTGTAGTAGTAGACCAGCAGTAGCACGACTAAGGTCATACCCCATTCAAAACCAGACAAAGAACTACCCACAATGTCACCAAACCAAGCGATAAAGCCGAGCTTGTTGAGCTGAGCGGCCATCATCACCAAGACTGCAAACCAAGTGATGGTGTGCCACGCTTCTTTCTCTTGAAGAACAGCATCCCAAGTGATGGTTCGAGTGATCAACAAAAAGACCAAGCCGAGTAGTGCCGTTACCGTTGAGTGAATACCAAGTGTCGGACCTAAAACCCAAAGACTCACCATACCGATAAAGGTGATGCACACCATCCATTCATCGCGTGTCATTGCGCCCATTTCTTGCAGTTTTTGGCGCGCAATCAGGCGCATTTCCGGGGTTTTCTTCAGTTCAGGTGGAAAGACGTAGTACATCACTAACGGGATTAAAAACAGACACACAAGCCCAGGTACGATGGCGGCAATTGCCCAACCTGCCCAAGTGATTTCGACACCTTGCTCTTTAGCAAAGTTAGCAGCCAGAGGGTTACCTGCCATAGATGTTAAGAACATGGCACAGGTAATCGCATTACACTGGAAAATACATTGAACAAGAAATGCGCCGATTTTGTTTTCTGTGCCTTTTTCAGGATCCGAGTCATAAGCGCTGGCGACTGAGCGAAATAGGGGTGAAATGATCCCGCCACAGCGAGCGGTGGTACTCGGTGTTGCAGGTGCAAACAGCAAATCGGTCAACACCAGTCCGTAAGCCAATCCGAGTGAACTGTTGCCCAGTTTAGCGATAAACCAATAGCCGACGCGTCGCCCAAACCCTGTGCTGATGAAGCCACGCGAAATAAAGAACGCCGCGGCGATCATCCAAATCGTTGGATGAGCAAACCCGGTTAATGCGGTGCGTATCGGGAGCACATCCAATAGTGTTGCGGCGGTCAATCCCATCAAAGCCATCGCTCCAAGTGGCAGTGGAGCGATGATCAAGCTCAGAACCGTGACCACGAAGATGGTCATCATGTGCCAAGCCTGAAGCGTAAGCCCCTCAGGGACTGGGCTAAACCATAAAATAGCGCCGATAATGACCAGCATGAGTAGCCGTATATTGCTTGAAGTCAGCATAATAAACTCCTTAGTTTTTTTGCTAACTTACTCAGTGATAGAAGGTGGAAACCTGTTGTAAATCAAAAAGCTGACCGCTCGAGGTTTTGGCTTTTAAACTATCAAATCGAGTCCTAACTCTGTTTGAAAAAAGGGTGAGATAAGGGTGATTAAAATAATAAAAGCCATTAACGTTATTACTGGGATCTTGTTCAACTTCACCATCAATAGCGCTGAAGTTGTGTCGATTTGACCGTATTCTATGAAATTATTGAGTAAGAAAAAGATCTCATGGCAACACAACTATTCCCTCGCTCTTTCACCATGCATTTGACTCTGCTGTTGTGCGGCGCACTTTCTTTGGGTTCTGTTGGATGGTGGTTAATGAGCACGGAGCGCTTGAACCAAGTGTTGGCAGAGCAAGTCGCGCTCAGAGCGCAAGTTCAGTCTCAACAACTGTCGCGTCTGCCATCACTGCTTGATGCCGTGGCTAGGCAAGACGCCGTTGCGGTGACAAGTATTGTAGAGCAGCTGCAAAAAGCGACCGATGCTGATTTTATTACCGTGAGCGATAAAAACGGTATTCGCTTGGCACACCCCGTAAAAAGCCGAATCGGTTTTCCAGTTGTCGGTGGCGACATCGAACATGCTCTTGAAACGGGGGAGTCTTACCTATCACATAGCGTTGGCTCACTTGGCCCTTCGGTGCGCTACATTACTCCGCTTTTTGGTCACAAAGGTGAAGTTATCGGGATGATCAAAGTGGGTTACTTGAAACAATCCATCGCGGTTCTCAACGATCAAATGCTCTCTCCGCTACTTTTATTTGCTGGCTTCAGTTTACTTGTTTCAGGCCTAGCCGCATGGCGATTCTCACGCTATGTGCGTGACAAAATGCAGCATTTGGAGCCCTGGCAGCTACAGCAAGCATTGCGCACCAGTCAAGGTGTCTTGCAAGCCGCTCATGAGGGACTGGTTGCGGTTAACTGTCGCGGGGAGATTTATCTCGCAAATGACAGCGCAAGGCAGCTACTGAGTATTCCACCTGATGCGACGCTTCCTCTGCCTGTTGAATTCTACATTCCTGATAGTGCAGCATTTGCCTTGTCGGGAGAGGACTTTATCGACCAGCTTGTTCGGGTAAATGGCATGAATCTGGTGCTAACAAGAGTCACCTTGCAGGTCGATCATCGTAGTGACGGGGCGGTGTTTAGCTTGCGGGCGCAAAAAGAGTTGCAGCTGCTATCGAACAAAATTTCCCAAGTGAGCAGTTATCTAGACTCAATTCGCGTTACTCGGCATGAATATCAGAACAAGTTATCGACGGTGACGGGGTTATTGCAACTTGGCCACGCTGAACAAGCGCTAGAAGTCTTGTTGTCACAGGCGCAAGAAAGCCAAGCCAATATGGATAGACTCGCTCAGTTGCAATCTTTACCTTTGGTATCGGGATTGTTACTTGCCAACTTAGGTAAAGCGTCAGAGCGTGGTATTCATGTTGATCTCAATGAGTTAAATGGATGGCGTTCACTGCCCAGCAAGCTGGATGAACAGCTGCTCAGTACCCTAGTCGGGAATTTAGTCAGCAACAGCATTGAGGCACTTCATCGAGTGGATAACGGGCAAATCCGCATTGCAATGTATCAAACGGAATACGAGCGCATACTGGCTGTTGCCAATAATGGGCCAGTGATTAATGTTGGGCTGGATGTTTTATGCCAGCTTGGATACACCACGAAAGGTGAGTTCCGTGATCATGGCATTGGCTTGCATTTGGTCCAGTCGATTGTCGAAGAAGCTAGTGGATACATGGAAATGGATAGTGATTGTGATGAAACCGTGTTTACGGTCTATTTTCCGGAGGAACAAGGTGTTTAATGTACTGATTATTGAAGATGACCGAAATATCGCTGCGTTGCACAGCCAATTTATTAGCCGAGATAATCGCTTTCAGGTGTTAGCGATTGCGGAGAATCTTGCCCAAGCGCACTCCAAACTGGCGCAAACCGTTTTCGATCTCGTGATTATCGACAATTACCTTCCGGATGGTTTAGGAATTGATTTTCTGCAACAGATGCGCAAACTTCCCAACCCGCCGGAAAGCATTTTAGTGACTGCGGCGAACGATGTTGAAACCGTGCAAAAAGCGTTGCGTTGCGGCGCACTCGATTATTTGGTCAAACCACTCGATTATCAACGCTTTGCCCAAAGTTTAGAGAAGTTCGCGCTGGTTCAACACACCTTGAGTCATGGAATAAGCCTTGCGCAAGGAGAGCTTGATGCGTTGTTTCAGAAAGGAGTGCCGAGTAACAAAAAGTCGTCAACCGATGCCCATACTTTGAAGCAAATTTTGGATGAGTTTTATCATGCGAATGTGGAACTCAGCGTTAGTGCGATCGCTGAGAGTTTTTCTATCAGCAAGAGCACCGCAAGACGTTATCTAGATAAAGGTGTAGAGCAAGGCGAGCTTGAAGCCTTTTTGGCTCATGGAAAGGTAGGGCGCCCTACGCGGATTTACCGCCGGATACGTTTCGAGCTATAACTTGAATTACGGTTATCTGTAAATCAAGGTTTCTAAAATACGATCTTTTTATTAAATTCTGTTTTGTCTTTTAATTTAACTAGTATTGGTGTTTTATCCTTTTTAAAATTCAAATGCAGCACATGTAACTTATGCTTTCGGTGTGTGGTGATATAAATATTCTTATTGAGGCAGATCGCTGATCAAAATGGATTTAGCCGATGATCTTGTTTCGATCTTTAATTCTGTGTGAGTTAGAGAGGAGAGTGATTGATTTGCCTATGAGCCAGATCATAGTAACAAGAGCACAAAACCTTAAAGTGACAAGTAAATAAAGAGTTGAGGGGTCACCAATGAACGAAAATCATTGTCCAACATGTGAGCAAGAGTTGGAGTGGCAAGGGCATTACCACTGTAATCAATGCGATATCGATTATACAAAAGTCGGGTTTTGCCCAGACTGCAATGCGCAGCTAGAAAAACTGCAAGCGTGTGGTGCGGCGAACTATTTTTGCAATACTTGCAACGAGTTGAAGTCTAAATCTCGAGTGCGCTTCGAGTTTCAAGCTAATTAGAGAGCGGCGCTTAATGGACGGTGGAACGAATTTCACCATCAGACAAACGGGTGACCAAGGTGTCGCCCGTTTTGGTTTGTGACGCCTTAGTAATGACGTCGCCTTGTTGATTTTGTGTAATTGAATAGCCGCGCTTGAGTGTAGCGAGTGGGCTAACCGTATCCAGTTTTTCTGCAGCCAAAGCCAGTTGATGGCGCGTGTTCAGCAGTTTTCTATCCATCGCATCCAACAGTTTTTGTTCGAGCCTTTGCAGTGAAGAGGCTTGTTCATTGAGGCGCTTGATAGGTGAATGAAGCTGCAGTTTATGCTGCTGGCGCTCAATCTTCTGAGCTCGGCTGCTGAGATAGCGCTCCATCCCTCGCTGTAGGCGCATGTCCAGATCATCCAGTTGCTGGCTTTGGCTTTGCAATTGATGACGAGGATGCTGCTTTTCTAAGCGATGCAGTAGACTTGCATTGGTTTGCTTATGTTGCGATAGGTAGTGGCGCATTGCACTGGCGAGCTTATGCCGGCGGCTCGCAATGGCTTGATCTTTATGACTGTTGTCGCGGCTGACTAACTCTGCAGCAGCAGAAGGCGTCGGTGCGCGCATATCGGCAACAAAATCGGCGATGGTGACATCAATCTCATGCCCAACGGCACTGATGATTGGAATTTGGCTCGCCGCTATCGTTCTCGCCAAGATTTCATTATTGAAACACCAAAGGTCTTCTAAGGAGCCTCCACCACGACCGACAATCAATACATCACACTCATTACGGCTATTGGCACAACCAATTGCTTGAGCAATCTGAATGGCCGCCTCTTCACCTTGCACCATGGTCGGGTAGATGACGACAGGAAGAGAAGGATCGCGACGTTTAAGTACATCAAGAATATCGAACAGTGCCGCCCCAGTTTTAGAGGTGACAATACCCACGCATTTTGGATGCTCTGGCAAAGGCTGCTTATTGGTTTGAGCAAACAAGCCTTCTCCCGCCAGCTTCATTTTTAGCTCATCAAACTGCTGTTGTAATCGCCCATCACCTTCAGGCTGCATGCTTTCAATAATCAGTTGGTAGTCACCACGAGGCTCGTAAAGCGATAAACGGGCTTTAACCAATACTTGGTTACCATTTTGCGGCTTGAACGTAACGCGGCGATTGTTACCACGAAACATGGCGCATTTTACTTGAGCGCGAGAATCTTTAAGAGTGAGGTACCAGTGTCCAGAAACCGGAGCGGAGAAGTTAGAGATTTCACCCACCAACCAAACGATACCCATTTCATTTTCTAGTAACAGGCGTACTTCAGAATTAAGACGAGAAACCGTGAAGATATTTTGATTGGTCAGAGAAGACAAGACTAATTCCGTAGACGTGAGTATGGAAATTAGCGGCAATATAATACATAGCAAGGGGGTAAATGCAAGAAAAAAATTAAAAAATTTGTGGTCAAGCGATTACGTAAGCCGTATAATCCGTCCGCAATATCTAATCCAAATGTAGCCAACAACCTAAAATCGGTTACCCTCATTATGCGAAACGATGAGATTGGATTGTTCTTTTTACTCCTCTAATTGTGAGATATTGCAAATGCTAAGAATTGCCAAAGAAGCGCTGACATTCGATGACGTACTCCTTGTGCCAGCACACTCCACCGTTCTCCCAAACACAGCTGATCTTCGCACTCAGCTTACTAAGAACATCACCCTAAACATCCCAATGATTTCAGCGTCTATGGACACTGTTACTGAAGCTCGTCTAGCAATCGCGCTAGCGCAAGAGGGTGGCATTGGCTTTATCCACAAGAACATGTCTATTGAGCAGCAAGCTCAGATGGTTCACCAGGTGAAGATTTACGAAGCGGGCGTGGTTTCTCACCCAGTAACCGTAAATCCGGATGCGACAATTGCAGATGTTGTTGCACTTACAGAAAAGCACGGTTTTGCAGGTTTCCCAGTAGTGACGGACAACAATGAACTTGTTGGTATCATTACTGGCCGTGACGTTCGCTTTGTTACAGACCTTTCTAAGAAAGTTGAAGTTGTAATGACGCCAAAAGAGCGCCTTGCAGCGGTAAAAGAAGGTGCAACTCGCGAAGAAGTTCAAGAGAAAATGCACAAAGCGCGTGTTGAAAAAGTACTGGTTGTAAACGACGAGTTCCAACTAACCGGTATGATCACCGCAAAAGATTTCCATAAAGCAGAGCGTAAGCCTAACGCATGTAAAGATGCACAAGGTCGTCTGCGCGTCGGCGCAGCAGTTGGTGCTGGCGCTGGCAACGAAGAGCGTGTTAAAGCTCTAGTTGAAGCAGGCGTTGACGTACTACTGATTGACTCTTCACACGGTCACTCTGAAGGCGTTCTTAACCGTATCCGCGAAACTCGCGCAGCATACCCAGATCTAGACATCATCGGTGGTAACGTTGCGACAGGCGCAGGTGCCAAAGCACTTATCGAAGCTGGCGTAAGCGCAGTGAAAGTGGGTATTGGCCCTGGCTCTATCTGTACAACTCGTATCGTAACGGGGGTGGGTGTTCCTCAAGTTACTGCAATCGCAGATGCTGCAGAAGTGGCAAACGAGTACGGTATTCCAGTGATCGCTGACGGTGGTATTCGTTTCTCAGGTGACATCTGTAAAGCAATCGTAGCGGGCGCATCTTGTGTCATGGTTGGTTCAATGTTCGCAGGTACTGAAGAAGCACCAGGCGAAGTAATCCTATACAACGGCCGCTCATACAAAGCTTACCGCGGCATGGGGTCACTTGGCGCTATGTCTCAAGGTTCTTCTGACCGTTACTTCCAGTCTGACAATGCAGCAGACAAGCTAGTACCAGAAGGTATCGAAGGCCGTATCGCATACAAAGGTCGCCTAAAAGAGATCGTTCACCAACAAATGGGTGGTCTACGTTCAAGCATGGGTCTAACAGGCAGCGCAACCATTGAAGATATGCGTACGAAAGCTGAATTCGTTCGTATCTCAGGTGCAGGCATGAAAGAGTCTCACGTACACGACGTTCAAATAACCAAGGAAGCACCAAACTACCGTCTAGGTTAATCTCGCTAGAGATTTATACACCTAACGTAAACGTTTGCTTTTTTCCTTGAAGCATTAAGAAGAGGCGAGTACACTCGCCTCCGTTTTAATAACCTAGCTTATAAGACTGCTCAAAATGACTAAAAATATCCATGACCAACGTATTCTGATCTTGGACTTCGGTTCTCAGTACACTCAACTAGTAGCACGCCGCGTACGTGAAATCGGCGTTTACTGTGAGCTTTGGAGCTGGGATGTAGAAGAAGCGGATATTCGTGAATTCAACCCAGATGGAATCATCCTATCTGGTGGGCCTGAGAGTGTTACAGAAGACAACTCTCCACGCGCTCCTCAATATGTATTTGACTCAGGTGTTCCTGTTCTTGGTGTATGTTACGGCATGCAAACCATGGCAGAGCAGCTAGGTGGTAAAGTTTCAACGTCTGATGAGCGTGAATTCGGTTACGCAGCGGTTCAGGTTTCTGGTGAGTCTTCGATCTTTAAAGATCTAGAAGCATCACAAGACGTTTGGATGAGCCACGGTGATAAAGTAGTAGAAATCCCTCAAGGTTTCGTGAAAGTTGGCGAGACAGACACGTGCCCTTACGCTGCGATGGCGAACGAAGAGAAGAAATACTACGGCGTTCAGTTCCACCCAGAAGTAACGCACACTAAAAACGGTCTGCAAATGCTAGAGAACTTTGTTCTTGGCGTATGTGGCTGTGAGCGTCTTTGGACTTCTGAATCTATCATCGAAGATGCAGTTGCTCGTATTAAAGAGCAAGTGGGTGATGACGAAGTTATCCTAGGTCTTTCTGGTGGTGTTGATTCATCGGTTGTTGCTATGTTGGTTCACCGTGCAATCGGCGACAAGTTAACGTGTGTATTCGTTGATAACGGTCTGCTTCGTTTGAACGAAGGCCAGCAAGTAATGGATATGTTTGGCGACCAGTTCGGCCTAAACATCATTAAAGTTGATGCTGAAGATCGCTTCCTAAAAGCACTTGAAGGTAAATCTGATCCAGAAGAGAAGCGTAAGACAATTGGTCACGTATTCGTAGACGTATTTGATGAAGAGTCTAAGAAGCTTAAGAATGCTAAATGGCTAGCTCAGGGTACTATCTACCCAGACGTCATCGAATCAGCGGCATCTAAGACAGGTAAAGCGCACGTAATCAAATCTCACCATAACGTTGGCGGTTTGCCAGATGATATGGAAATGGGTCTTGTTGAGCCACTACGTGAGCTGTTCAAAGATGAAGTGCGTAAGATCGGTCTAGAGCTAGGTCTACCTTACAACATGCTTTACCGCCACCCATTCCCTGGTCCTGGTCTAGGTGTTCGCGTTCTTGGCGAAATCAAGAAAGAGTACTGTGACTTGCTACGTCGTGCTGATGCTATCTTCATTGAAGAGCTGCACGCTGCTGACCTATACAACAAAGTCTCTCAAGCGTTCACGGTATTCCTACCAGTACGTTCGGTTGGCGTAATGGGCGATGGGCGTAAGTACGATTGGGTTGTATCGCTACGTGCTGTTGAAACAATCGACTTTATGACAGCGCATTGGGCGCACCTACCATATGACTTCTTAGGTAAGGTTTCTAACCGTATTATCAACGAAGTTGACGGTATTTCCCGTGTCGTTTACGACATTTCTGGTAAGCCACCAGCGACAATTGAGTGGGAATAATTCTGCTGAAAATTGAACGCAATTAAGCACATATGAAACCAGCCCTCAGGCTGGTTTTTTTGAACCCAGCTATCGATTCTTACGACACAGGTAAAGGTTTATTACGTTGCTTTTGGCCTTGCCTCGCAAGTTGACTTTTGATTGAGTCTATTCGGATCTCTCCTCAACTATTCTCATACAACTTCGAAACGAAAGGAGTTGTAAAATAATGAAAACCCTACCTATTATTGCTGTAGCCAGCGCGTTGAGTATGAGCTCTTCCGCTTGGGCGGCAATGAACATTCAACCCGATCCACAGAACCCAACTGGCTATGTGGTCTCACGCGCAGACATTACGGCAGCGGAGCAGCAAAAAACATCAAACCCGATGTATGGCATATGGTCGCAAGCATTAAGAACGGCACCAAATACCGTGGTCGATGCGATCGATGCTGGGCTCGCCACCAACCCAGATAACGTTAAGCGCGCAGAACGCGTTTTTCCACGAGCTGAGTGGGATTTTCTTACTCAGATGGCCGCTCCAGAATACACCTACACTCGATTTCTGAAAGCGATTGGTAAGTTCCCTGCGTTTTGTGCGGAGTATACCGATGGCCGTGATTCTGATGCGATTTGTAAGCGCTCTATCGTGACTGCTTTTGCTCATTTTGCGCAAGAGACGGGCGGCCACATTGCCAAAGACAACATCTCAGATAACCCTCAGGCACTAGAAGAGTGGCAACAAGCTTTGGTTCATGTCCGTGAAATGGGTTGGTCTGAAGGTCAAGAGGGCTACACCACTGGCTGTGGTCAAAATGACTGGCAAAACAGAAAATGGCCATGTGCCGCAGGGCAGGGCTACTTTGGGCGTGGGGCAAAACAGCTTTCTTACCACTTTAACTACGGCGCGTTCTCTGAGGTAATGTTTGACGGAGACGCATCTGTGTTACTAAACAACCCGGGTTTAGTCGCAGATTCATGGTTGAACCTTGCTTCTGCGGTGTGGTTCTTTTTAACCCCGCAAGCACCAAAACCAGCGATGCTGCACGTGATTGATAAAACGTGGACGCCTTCTCAACGCGAAATTGATGCAGGTATCGGCTACGGTTTTGGTACCACAATCAATATCATCAACGGCGGTATCGAGTGTGGTGAGCAAAATAAAGATAAGGGGCAGCCAGTTAACCGAATCCGCTACTGGGAAGGCTTGGCAGCCCATTATCAAATCCCTATTGGCGCAGATGAAAAGAACACCTGTTGGCAACAAACTCCATACGGTAGCTTGAACTTAAATGGTGCGACCGATGTGCTTTACACCAACTGGGATGGCAACTGGAAGTACTACGCTGATCGCCCTGGTGGTTACTCATTTGAATGTGAATTGGTTGGATTCCAAACGGCATACTCTGCCTTGGTTCCGGGCGATTATGAGAAGTGTGTAACGAACTTCTACGGCTCTCACTCAAGCTGGCCTGAGGTTCGAGTGGTTGAAAAACTTGACCCTGTTGATCCCGGCACAGGCCCAGGTACGGGGACTGATTGGGATGCAAACAAAGTTTATACCGGCGGTGAGCAGGTGACTTACAAAGGCGCGACGTACAAAGCGAAGTGGTGGACTCAAGGGGATGATCCAAGCTTAGGTGGACCATGGGAACTGATTGCCGGCACGCCAACTGAGCCTACTCCGGATCCAGTTCCAACACCTACGCCAGATCCTGAGCCGACTCCAACACCCGACCCAGAGCCTACTCCAGAACCAACTCCGGTTCCAGATACCTTTATCCAGTGGGAGCCGGGTGTAACACAAGTGGCCAATGGTGAGAAAGTGACATTCAACGGTAAATGCTTTATTGCCAAGAATGGACCTGGAGTGTGGGAAAGCCCGACACAATCTAACTGGTTCTGGGATGAGATCAGCTGCCAGTAGTTAACCTCTTTTAACCCCTATATAAGCAAGTCTCCTAGAGGCTTGCTTTCTCTGTGACAATCCCACGACACTCCCCTTACGTTTCATTACAGCACCTTCTGCTGAATCTCTATACAATTGCGGCATCAGTTATTGGGTTTAGAGGTAATAAAGATGAAAGCAAAGATTTCGTTATTAACAATCCTGGTTGCCAGTGTGGTCGGTTGTGCTAACGCTGAAACAGCAGAACCAGTAGAAACGCCAAGCTGGCTAACCGTTAACAATGAAGGGAGTAATCCGCATAGCTGGAACAATTTCGGTAGCCTAAGCTTTGAAGCGAGCACCAGCGGCGTTGCCACGCAAAAGTATGAAATCCACAAAGCATCAGTTGGTCAGGTTATGTCAATTACAGGACCAGATGGCCAGTTTCACATGATTGGAACACAGCAAAATGAGTTACTCAAAGGTGTTGGTCTGTCAGGTGTACTGTCACATGAAGAGTGTATGGAGCAGATCGGCGAGATCGGAATCGCGGTACAAGCTCAACCCTCTGTTGTTCGGTTTTTCTTAGAGCAGGGGAGACCACAGGGGCCTCGAACTATGACATCTGCACAAGATTTTAGCGTGAATGAGTCAGCAAACAATGCAGAAGTTGCAATTGGAGAGGCGACCACTGTTGAGATCGAGGGAGAGAGTTACCCTATTGGCCCAATGCTCGAATTACCTGCCCCGTGGGGAGCCTCTGGCACCATAACTCCGACTAAATCTATTGAGTTTGCCTTTCAGTACTACTCAACAACGGACGGTCAAAAAGAGACGGTCAATATTTCAGGTCAATGGAGCCCAGAGATGGGACCAATGGACAAGTTCAATCATGAACCAATGACGGAGTGGTTAGCGTGTGTGACACCGGAAGTGAAGGCGGCATTGGTTGAACAGAAAGTTAAGTTAGTGGGTGAAACGCTCGAAATTATGACCCAAGCAGAACTCGCTAACGGTGCAATCTAAGATTGCGATTTAGCTATCTATCTTTTTACGGCGTTCGGATTAAACTTTGCGCGTAATTTTTATTAACTTTTTTTAAAGGCGCGCAAAATGTCAACTAAATTGGCGAACCCAGCCCCATTGGGTCTAATGGGTTTCGGTATGACAACCATCTTACTTAACATCCACAATGCAGGCTTTTTCCCGATTGACTCGATGATCCTAGCGATGGGTATTTTCTATGGTGGTCTTAGCCAAGTTTTGGTGGGCATGATGTGTTTCAAACGCGGTGACACATTTGGTACTACGGCGTTCACTTCTTACGGTCTATTCTGGCTGACACTGGTTGGTCTGATTGTTATGCCTTACATGGGGCTGCCTGCAAGTCCTGCTAGCTTTATGGGTTGGTACCTATTGCTATGGGGTGTGTTCACAGGCTTCATGTTTATCGGCTCACTATGCTACCCAGTTGCTAAGCAAATTGTCTTTGGTTCTTTGACCATTCTATTCTTCCTATTGGCGGCGCGTGACTTTACAGGTAGTGAGCTTATTGGCACGATTGCCGGATTTGAAGGTATTTTCTGTGGCGCGAGCGCAATTTACTTTGCGATGGCACAGGTGCTTAATAATGAGTACGGCCGTACTATTTTGCCTATCGGTGAAAAGAAGGCAGAGCAGCACGTAGAGCTTGAGCAAGTTGCTGCGTAATGAAATGAATATGATGTTACGCTGCTTGCCTGAAGCATCGTGACGGACATATACGGGAACAGTAAATGAAAGGGGTTAGCCGATTGGCTAACCCCTTTTTTTACCACTGCATTTCTTATTGAATGAATTAGGTTGATGGCTGCTCGACTGGCGTTGCTTCAACCTCTTCACTTGGCTCTTTACCCGTTTTGCGGCGGTACTTATCTTCCCAGTAGTCCGCGCCTTTGATACCAAGTTTTACAGGGTTAAAGGTGTACTCTTCAACGCCTTGCTTTTGTTGTTCTTCGTAATCGTGCAGCGCTTTAAGTGCTGGCTTAGACATAAAGAAGATAATCAAAATACCCACAATGTTGAGCCAAGCCATGAGACCTACGCCCACATCACCCATAGCCCAAGCTAAATTAGCCGTTTTCACAGTGCCGTAGAAGACAACCGCGATAAGTGCGACTTTTAGCATGAACATCAAACCGCTCACTTTGAATGTGCGACGGATGTAAGCGATGTTTGTTTCCGCGATGTAGTAGTAAGCCAGAATAGTAGTGAAAGCAAAGAAGAACAGTGCAATCGCAATGAAGGGTTTACCAATGCCTGGTAGCGCACTTTCGATAGCCATCTGGGTGAATACAGGACCGTTTGCTGCGATGTCTGCCGCAACGTTTTGCACTAGGAAACCCTCTGCGCCATGTACGTTGTAAGCACCAGTAATGATGATCATAAACGCGGTTGCAGAACAGACCAAAAGGGTATCAATGTAAATTGAGAATGATTGAACAAGACCTTGCTGAGCTGGGTGATCAACACTTGCTGCTGCTGCCGCGTGAGGACCTGTACCTTGGCCTGCTTCGTTTGAGTAAACGCCGCGTTTCACGCCCCAACCGATTGCCGCACCAACACCTGCCATAGGGGTAAAGGCATCACCAACAATCATCGCAAATACGCGTGGTACTTCACCGATGTTGAGTAGAATGATGACAAACGCGGTGATGATGTAAGCCAGAGCCATAAACGGCACGACGATCTGCGTGAAGTTAGCAATACGCTTAACGCCACCGAAAATGATGAAGGCAAGAATGACAGAAATCAGCGTACCAGTGAAAATTTTTGCAAAACTGAATGTACCAATCGCGGTTTCAATCATTTCACCTGGACCGAATGCTGCTTCTACCGCGTTACCAATACTGTTAGATTGCACGCCTGGAAGTAAGAAGCCACATGCAAAGATGGTCGCGATCGCAAAGATCCAAGCGTACCATTTTTGTCCCATCGCTTTTTCAATGTAGTAAGCTGGACCGCCACGGAATTCGCCGTTGTCTTCCTCTTTATAAATCTGCGCGAGTGTCGATTCTGCGTATGCCGTTGCAGCGCCGAAGAAAGCAACCACCCACATCCAAAATACCGCACCTGGGCCACCAAAACCAATGGCTGCTGCAACACCTGCGATGTTACCGGTACCCACACGGCCTGAAAGTGACACGGCTAAAGCTTGGAACGATGAAATGCCTTTCGAAGAACTTTTTCCTGATAGAAGTAAGCGCCACATTTCCCCAAAGTGACGAACTTGAACAAAACGAGTCATGATTGAGTAGAACAAACCAGCGCCTAGACACAGATAGATCAGTACCGGGCTCCAGATGATTCCATTCAAAAAATCAACAAGTGACTGCATAAGTATTTCCCTGTTATTAGTTTGTAATGGTTGTTTTCTGAGCAGAATATTACCCTTTCTGTAACTCAATTGTTAATAAATTTGTTCTTTAAAGTTGATTTGCGTGAACTTAGGCACAAAATGCTAAATATATGTTAAAAATTGAAGCTAATTCTTAAAATGTGCGGATTTGGTAAGGTTTTGTGGGTTAAAATGCACGAAAAGCCGATAACTTAATCATTATCGGCTAGGTAGTTGGGGTGTTTATATATTCTGTAAATTGATAAATGCTTGGCGATAGCTTCTATTATTGGTATCGATCGCAGCTCAACTCGCGATATTGGGCAGCATCGCCCGTCATTATTTGAGTGAGAATTTCCGCAGAGCCACAGGCCATTGTCCAACCTAAGGTGCCATGTCCGGTGTTGGTGTAAAGGTTGCGAATCGGAGTCTGACCTATGATCGGTGTGCCATCTGGCGTCATGGGGCGAAAGCCTGTCCAATACTCTGCTTTCGCTAAATCGGTACCCTGTGGGAACAAGTTGGAAACCACATGATTAAGCGTCGCGAGTCGCTTGTCGGGCAGTGCCGGATCAAAGCCTGCCAACTCGGCGGTGCCAGCGACACGAATTCGTTGCTCAAAGCGTGTCACCGCGACTTTATAGGTTTCATCCATAATCGTTGACTGAGGGGCGCTGAGCTCATCAATCACCGGTAAGGTCAGCGAATAACCTTTGACAGGGTAGATGGGCAAATCTACGCCGACAGATTCCAGCAAATGCTTAGAGTAGCTACCTAACGCCACGACAAAGCGATCCGCCGTTATCTCCCCATGACGGGTTTTGACGGCCTTTATCTCACCATCTTGCTGAATCAAGCTATCGATATCGGTGTTGTAGAGGAAGGTGACACCTGCTTGCTGCGCCATTTTCTGAAGCTGCTGGCAAAATAGGTAGCAATCACCGGTTTCATCGTCTGGCAGATACAAGCCTCCGACCAAGTTGCCGCGCATATTGGCCAGCCCGGGCTCTTGGGCCAAGCATTGATGGTTATCCATGAGTTGGTAGCGTGTCCCACTCTCTTCGAGTAAAGCGATGTCTTTTTCAACCGCTTTGAGCTGCGCGGCAGAGCGAAATATCTGCAAAGTGCCTTGGGTTCGACCTTGGTATTCAATTGCGTATTGCTTGTTTAACTGAGCTAAACATTCTCGGCTGCGATTAGCGATCGTTAACATCCGTGCTTTATTGATTCGGTATCGATCAAGCTGACAATTGAGCAGCATTTTACTTGCCCAGCTCATTAGTTCAGGGCTAAGGGAAGGCTTTACTTTCAATGGTGCGTGCTCTTCAAATAGCCACTTGAGGGCTTTCATTGGTATGCCAGGCGCCGCCCAAGGTGACGAATAGCCATAAGAGATTTGACCCGCATTGGCAAAGCTGGTCTCCTCTGCGGCTCGCGGTTGACGATCAATAACCGTGACCTCACACCCTGCTTGAGATAAATACCACGCCGTGGTTAAACCTACGACACCACTTCCTAATACAATGACCTTCACTGTTTACTCCTGAAGAACAATTTTGCCAAGAATGGGGTGTTTACATCTGGTTAACAATCGATAAGAATTAATATCACCCTTTAGAAAAACTAAATACTTATGAAGTCTGCTTTATTACATGGTGTTCATCTGATTTGCATTGTGTCTCGCCATGCGAGCTTGACCAGTGCCGCTCGCGAGCTGAATTTGACAACGGGAGCGGTGAGTCAGCAATTGCAAGCAATTGAGGAGCGCTTGGGTTTTAGTGTGTTTGAACGCCATGCTCGTGGGATCCGTCTTACAGACTTGGGGCAAAAGCTGGTCGATTCTGTTTCTCATCACCTGTTGGCGATCGAAGAAAACGTCTATCAACTCACCCGAGTGTCAGACAGTCAGCAGATCCGTTTGAAACTCACGCCATCACTCGCTTTTAAATGGTTGGTGCCAAGGCTAGAAGATTTTCAAAAGCAGTATCCTGAGATCCAAATACACACCTTTGCCGAAGGTGCCTTAGTTGACAGTGACAATCGAAACTTTGACGTTGCCATTGATTACGGACCGATTCCGTACAAGCTGACGGAGGCGGAATTGTTGATGGAAGAGTGTTTAGTTCCAGTGATGAGTCCAAGCTATCTGTCGAAGCACCACGCGACGCTCGAAGCGGGGCAGTTTTGGCAGAGTGTGACGCTTTTGCATGATGCTATGCCGTGGCAGGGAGCGCCGAAAGATTACGAGTGGCTTTACTGGGCGTCACAGCAACAACTCGATTTTAATACCCAGCAAGGGCATTTCTTTAACCGCACAGATATGGCAATGTCGGCCGCCGAAGCCGGGGTTGGCGTCGCGCTGGCTCGAACTGCACTGCTTGGTGATGAAATCAATCAGGGGAGGCTGGTGGCCCCCTTTGAACCAATCAAAGCCAATGCTGGCTATTTCATTATCACTCATGTCGACAACCCACCAACACGACTGTTCAAACAGTGGCTTCGTCAGCAGAGTGTTATTGATAAATCATAAAATAGTCTTACATCTTCATATGCACCCACTACACTTTAGGGTGAACAAGCGATAACGCGACGTTTGTACACTTTAGGGCAGCAACTATGAAATCTGAACATGGCCAATGCAGCTATCGAAACCCTGATGGCTGGTGCTGCGATCAACCGAGTGGAGAGTCCGGGCTTTGTTACTGGCACGATCCCGATATAGATAAAAGCAACGATGACGTAAAAAATAAGGTTGAGCAATGGGCCGCAGCGGGTAAACCTCTCGACGGATTTCAGTTGGCAAAAACAAACTTGGTTGACATCGATTTGGTCAACCGAGGGTGCAAAACAGGCTTTTCTTGTCGGGATGCGGATTTTTACCGTGCCGATTTATCTGATGCTCACTTTTTTGGCTTAGATCTACGTGGTTCTTCGTTGATGAAGTCAAAAATGCTTGGCGCAAATCTACATTGTGCCAAGTTAGACAACTGCAACTTGCTTGGGGCAGAGCTTGGGCGAGCTAAGTTAGAAAACGTAGAGTGGGGCAAGCGGCTTAAACAAGAAGTGCAGGCTAAACAAGCGTTGAAGCGGCGAGACTCCTCAATGGCGGCTTCACTTTACCAAGAAGCGGAAGAGGTGTGCCGCAATATCCGTAAGCAGTGCGAGAAGCAGGGCTTATTTGAAACCGCGGGCGAGTTCTTTAAGCGAGAGATGCGCTTTCGGCGTTACCAAATGCCGAGACTGAGCATGAAGCGCTGGATATCCAAATCGGTCGATATGTTTTGTGGCTACGGCGAGGATCCGCTTAGGGTCGTCCTGTTCTCTATCTTCCTAATTTTTGTCTGTGCGATGGCGTATTTCTTTTTAGATACCACAGGGGCACACCCCATCTATGAAGGCGTAACTGGATGGCAGTTTTATCTGCTTGAGTTCTTTAACTCGCTTTACTTTAGTGTGGTGACATTCACAACCTTGGGTTACGGCGACATATCCCCAGTGGGAGTCGCTCGGTTTATAGCAGCGTTTGAGGCCTTTTTAGGCAGCTTTACCATGGCGCTGTTTGTGGTGGTCTTCGTGAAGAAAATGACCCGTTAAAGAGTTGAGAATGTATTGGATAATCAGGCTCTGGTCGGAGTTGCTGGAACAAGCATTAAGCAAAAAAGGGCGAGTGGTGTAACATTAGGCTCAGACCGAAACTACATGGCGATAATTCGGTTCAAACACTGAATACAATCAGTTCGTTTAAAGGGGAGGAGATGTCTTCCCCTTTAGTAGTTTTTAGAAATCAAAATGTAGCTTGTATGAATCTAATTAAACCCAGTATCGCTTTGTTGATCTCATCGACTTTGACTCCCGCCTACGCGGATGCTCTTAGTGATGCGCAAGCGGTTCAGAGTAAAACCAATCAAGCCTCAGCCGTGAGTCAGAAACGCATCGACGCAAGTGCTGAAAAGGCATTGACGCTCGAAGCAGAAATTGAACAGTTGCAAGAAGAAGTCAGCAACTTAACGATCTATCGCAACCACCTTTCTAGTTTGGTCAACAGCCAAAATGAGGAGGTGGTGAGTCTCAATGAGCAAATCGAGCAAATTGCGCAAACTCGACAGGGTGTGGTGCCATTGATGTATCACATGATTGATGGCCTCAAGCGCATCGTGGCCAATGACAAACCTATTCGAAAAACACAACGTGAAGAGCGCATAGCCAAGCTAGAGGCAATGATGACGCGTGCTGATGTCGCTGAAGCGGAAAAATTTCGTCGTATTTTAGAGGCGTACCAAATTGAGATGGACTACGGCACGAAGATGGGCGTCTACCAAGGCAAGATTGCATTGGATGGTGATGACCAAATAGAAGCCGATATTTTTTACTTAGGGCGGGTATCACTTGTGGCGCGCAGTTTGTCGGGTGAACAGTTTTGGAACTGGTCACAGCAGCAACAATCATGGCAAGCGGTTGGCAGTGAGCAAAAAGCGGAACTAGATAAAGCGTTTGCCGTCTCGAACAAGCAGATTGCCCCGAGCATGCTGACTCTGCCTATCTCTCTGAATGTTTGGGAGGGAAATTAGTGATGAAAAAATGGCTATCGGTTGCGTTGATTTCTACTGCAGCTCTTTTCCCTCATTTAACTGTGGCGAGTGATGCGTTACTGGACAAAGCGCAACAAGAAAATCGTCAGCAGCAGTCGCACAATGTGGCTCGTGAAGCGGGGTTTAAGAAAACTCAGCAAGAATTACAAGCCTTGAAGAACCAGCTTGTTGCCGAGCGTGCAGCGTTGCAAGCAGAGGCCGATTCTTTGAGTGTGATCTTCAGCGATAACGAATCGCAGCTTGCCCAGCTTGAAGAGAAACTTCGCCTAGAAACCGGCAGCTTAGGTGAGCTTTTTGGCGTCGTGCGTCAAAATGCCAAAGAGCTGCAGTCAGAGCTTAAGTTCTCTGTCACAGGGGTTGATGCCAACTCATTTCAACAAAACATCGATGATATCGTTGCTGCGAAATCATTGCCGACACTGCCTCAATTACGCGCAATGTGGCGCAGTATGGAAGAGCAAATTAAAGCCAGTGGTGAAATCGCCAATGTGCAATTTGCTTTGCTAGATGGTGAGGGGCGCGAACAAACTGCTAACGGTGTTCGTCTCGGGTCTATGGCGCTATTGAATGATGCGGGCTACGTGAAGTGGAATGGTCAGCGCGGCGATGCCGTGAGCTATCTACGCCAGCCTGAAAATGGTCCCACGGCAAGCAGCCTGATCTCAGGTGATACTGACTCACTGGTGGTTGACCCTTCCAGAGGCATTTTGCTCGAGCAATTGGCAAACTCTCCAAGCATGACCGAACGACTGAATGCTGGTGGTGTCGTGGGTAAGATTATCCTTGGCTTGCTCGCCATAGGGTTGATTATCGCGCTGGTCCGTGGTGTCTCATTGTTCATCGCACGGCAAAAGATTGCGAAGCAATTAAAGAGTTCAACTCAGCCAAGTGACAACCCACTGGGGCGCATTCTTTCGGTATACCAAAAAGACAAACATCGCAGTGTTGAAGCGCTGGAGCTGCGTTTATTAGAAGCGGTGGTTGATGAGCAAACTCACCTTGAGAAAGGCTTGTCGATGCTAAAGTTACTTGCCGCCCTTGCCCCTATGCTGGGTCTGCTTGGTACGGTAACGGGGATGATTGAAACTTTCCAAGTGATCACTCAGTTTGGCAATAGCGATCCAAAAGTTATGGCGGGGGGGATCTCGATGGCACTTGTCACTACGGTTCTGGGTCTTGTGGCGGCAATGCCGTTGCTTCTGGCGCACAACCTACTGAGTTCTCAAGCTGAGAACATTCGCCATATTCTAGAAAAGCAGGGGATTGGCCTTGTGGCAGAGCAAGCTGAGCGCGATACGCTAACAAGTAACAATGCGTCGCATACGGTCGCGGAGAGCGCAGCATAATGGAGCCGATCCTACTCAACACATTGGGTTTGATCAGCGAGGATTGGGCCGCGACTTTAGTGCGTTTTATGCAGCAAGGCGGCCCTGTTTTATGGTGGTTGGCGGCGGTTGTGACACTATGCTGGCTGCTGGTTATGGAGCGCATTATCTACCTTGTGGTGACTTTCCCAAAAGTGAAGAATCGGCTTTGTGAGCAGTGGTCTTCAAGAGCGGAACATCACTCTTGGTACGCGCATCAAATCCGTAACGGATGGATTGCAAAGGCTCAAATTGAACTGCGCCAAAACCTATCAACCATCAAAGTGCTGGTCGCGATTTGCCCAATGCTCGGTTTGTTGGGTACGGTCACCGGCATGATCGCGGTCTTTGACGTGATGGCGACACAAGGCAGCAGCAATCCCAAATTAATGGCTTCCGGCATTTCACTGGCAACATTGCCCACAATGGCAGGTATGGTTGCCGCACTTGCTGGTATGTTTGCTCACGCTCGTTTAAGCAAAGTGTGTCAGCGCAAAGCCCTCCAGTTAGAACAATCTTTAAGGAGTCAGAAGTGAGACTCGGACGTAGAGACCGCCGTCAAGAGGAAGCGCAAATCGACTTAACCTCAATGCTCGATATCGTGTTCATCATGCTTATCTTCTTCATTGTGACGAGTTCATTTGTGCGTGAGTCAGGCGTAGAGGTGAACCGCCCACAAGCGTCGAATGTGGCGAGCCAGAAAGACGCAGGGATCTTTATTGCCATTAACGCCGCGAACGATGTGTTTATTGATAAACGTATGATTGATATTGAACGTGTTGAAGCCACTATCGAGCATCTATTACTTGATCAACCCGACGCGTCGCTGGTGATTCAAGCGGACCAACATGCTTACAATGGCACGGTGGTGAAAGTGATGGATGCAGCAAAAGGCGCTGGCGTTAAACGCATTGCATTGGCGGCGGAGAAGCCTTAATGGCAAGACTCTTCCTTGCGTTGCCTCTATCAGTTCTGATTTCGCTGAGCTTGTTTAGCTTGATGGCCTGGATGGTGGATAAAAGTCATCAAGGGGCACCTCAGGCTTCTGAAGCCGTGCGGTTTGATATGGTGATGTTAGAAAACGATGCGGATGTGCAACGTCGCCAACGCTCAGTACCAGAGCAGCCAAAGCCGCCTTCGTCTCCCGAACCGATGAACCTAACGCAAGCGCAGACGCAGATTAAGCCAGTTAGCCCAGTGATACCTAGTAGTGCCTTGGGGCTCAATACCGCTATTGACGGCATTGCCATCAGCGCTCCAAATCTAACAGGGACGATGGGAAACCAGCGTGCTCTGCCTTTGTATCGTGTAGAACCTCGTTACCCAAGCAAAGCATTGAAAAGGCGAGTGGAAGGGTATGTGATCATGCAGTTCACGATTGATGCTGCTGGGCGCCCTAAAGACATTCAGGTGATTGAAGCAAATCCAAAACGTGTGTTTGAGAAAGAAGCGGTTAACGCCCTGAAAAAATGGAAGTATCAGCCAAAAATTGAAGCGGGCGTATCGGTTGAGCAGTTTGGGCAAACCGCTAAAGTGGAGTTCAAATTAGCCAAATGATGAAAACGCTCTTAATCGGGGTGCTGCTGAGTATGAGCACCTTCGCCACCCTCGCCAATGAGCTCAGTGAATATACCGCGGTGCGAATTCAACGCGCGCATAACTTGGCTCAAGAAGGCAAGCTCCAAGACGCCATCTCAGCACTGGAAGCACTGGAAACGTCTCGTGATTACGATCGGGCATTCATCGCCCGTATGCTAGGGATATTTTACTGGCAGAGCGATCAAGTAAACTCGGCGATAAAACAGCTTGATACAGCGGTCACAAGTGGGCTCTTAAATGACGATCAAGCTTGGCAAACGCGTAAGATGCTGGCGGATTTATTGCTTAATGAACAGCGATTTTCGCAAGCGTTGCCTCATTACTATGAGCTAAGCCACTCGGTGCCTGAAAACCAGAAAGCGCATGAAGTGTGGCTACGTATCGTTCAGTCTCATTACCAACTAAGACAATGGCGAGAGGTGCTCTCTTCGATGGCTCGTTATGAGCAATTTGGCTTACCCGATGCGTTGCCGCCATTGTCGATTAAGCTCTCCGCAGAACTTGAGCTTAAGCAATGGGCGTCTGCCATAGACACGATTAAGCGTTTAATTGTCATTGAACCTGAGCGTATGGAATGGTGGCGACAGTTTGTCGCTTTGTACCTTCGGACAGAAGACAGTAAACGGGCTTTGGATACGCTCGCCTTAGCCAAACTGCAAGGTGCGGCGTTCACTCAAGATGATGTTAAGTTGCTGGCTCAGTTGTACGGCCAAAGGGGAATTCCAGAACGTGCTGCCAAGGTGCTAGGTGAGCTAAAAGACCTAAACTCAGACAGTAAGCTCAAAGCGCAACAAGCGACGTTTTGGCAAATGGCAAAGGAGTGGGATAAGTCGATTGCAAGCTGGCGAGTCGCCGCCAAACTCGATCGCCACTACTATTGGAATTTGTCTCAGCTCTTGGTTCAAGAAGGCCATTATGAGCAAGCATTGATCGCGCTAAAGCAGGTGCCTGGACGAAAGGCTGAGGTGGCACTGATGAAAGCTCGAGCCTACTACAAGTTGCAACGCTTTGAGGATGCACTGGTAAGTGCGAAACGTGCCAATGCGATTAAGCCTTCAGCTCAAGCTGAGAGTTGGGTGAAATATCTAACCCAACTGCGTAAAACAAAAGCGCGCCAAAGTAGCTAATAGAGTGTTGTCGAGCGGAAAACTAAAAAGGCTACCCGAGGTAGCCTTTGTCGATTATGCCGCGTTAGCAAATTGCGCTAGGAAGGCATCTTTACGAGCGTTAAAACGTTCGACCAAATCATCTACAGAGGCTTGGTCGTAAGGTTTTAGACCACTTGCCACCATACGCTTGATGCCTTTGCCAACCACTTCGCCATCTTCTTTAAAGGCAAAGTTCAACGTCACCACACCACGCTTGCCATCCACATCGAAGGTCGCGCCAGTAAAGTCGACTTCAGGGTGAGTCAAATCTAAGCGGTCAAACTCCACTTCCATGCTTTCATAGATAACCAAAGGACGCTGGCAGTTGATCATCGCCTGTTGTTCTTCCATCAGCGGTACCATGATGTGCGGGAAGTTCATGCCAGAAAACTGCACGTAGCTTGTTACGACGTGTTCGATGAACTCTGGGTTGCGGTTCACTTCACCTTCATGAGACATGTGTAGGTATTCTTTACCATTGGCATCGACAACTGCACTTTCTTTTTCGCATTTATTATCTACTGATAACGCGACGCCATCATTCACCATTCCTGAGAAATCAAAACGCATTTTCTGGCTGATGCCTTCTTTGCTAAGCAAAACGGCAAAGAGGAGATCGCCAGGTACACAGAAGCGTTTGTTGTCTTCGTCATGGATTGGGTTGAAATCACCCGCCACTTTCTTAGCGAAATGGCTCGCTTGTTGACGAGTAAACTGAAATTGGTCGCTATTTTGCGAAAAATACGGTGTCAGAAACATAGTTGAATTCATGTGGCTATAACTGGAGCGAAGTATACATGAAGGCAGTCAATCAAATGGTCTATCCAGATGAGAAGCTGCAGTGAATATTGAAAATAATATTTTTGTGCGATATTTGCACAACTGGTTAATACTAAGATAAGTGATTAGTTTAGTAACAGTGTCATTCTAACGTTAAGTTTGGACAAGGAGGTGACATGTCACGACTTCACCTAATCTGGGTGGCTTTCTCTCTTTGGCCGCTTTCTGTTTATGCGATAGTTTCAGGCAATGCCGTCAGCCAAATTGAGTACACAAGTGATTACAGTCATGTGGTATCAGTGGGAGCGAGTGTTAAGGCTGAAGACCACTTTTGTGGTGGTACCATCATCGCTCCGCAATGGGTATTGACTGCGGCGCACTGTTTAGTTGCATCAAGCTCTAGCCAAGAAGACTCGGAAGAGAACCCAGAGAACATAACGCAATACGATGTTGCGAAACCAATAGAGTTGTCGGTGACAGCAGGTGTGGCTGATTTGAGTGATACCGCCATTGGCAATTTGTATCGCGTTACGCATGTTGTCATACACCCAGATTATTATCCGACTGCCAGCGCAACCACAACAGCTTATCAAAATGATATTGCGCTACTTTATGTTGAGCGCACTTTCTCTGGTACCCCAATCTCTTTAGTTGATTCGACAAGATATAGTGAATTGCTCGCGCTAGGACCTCTATGGGATCCTGCTAACCCGCAGCCTAATGTAAAAGTAGCAGGTTGGGGAGATGGTGACACCTCGGAGCCGGATCCCGCTTTTGGTGGTAGTGATACCATATTGGATGAAGTCGACGTTGCTTTTAACCCTATCGCCGATTGTTATGCTCGTCTAGAGAGCGGACGTGATACGCCCAGATACATTGCGTCGACAACCGATCCTACCAAGCTATGCACGATGTCGACGTTGGTCGTGACAAATGACCAAGATGAAGCGTATGGAAACGGAGCCTGTGAGGGTGATCCTGGGGGCCCTTTGACCTTTGTTGCTGCTGACTCTAACACTTACCAAGTTGGCATTATTAGCGCTAGCCCTGTGAGCAACACGATATGCAGTTCTGCGACTATTCCAGCTTGGCACACCAATCTCAATCACTATCTGACTTGGATATCGACATACACAAGTGCGCCAACGCCACCGACTCAAACTGTCATCAAGCCGACATTTTTGACCTCAACCACGACTCCTGATCCTGGCGATACCCCCGATGAAGAGGCAGAAGAAGGCAGCACCACACCTGAAACCTCGCCCAACTGTTCCGGCAGTGCCAATATCGGCGTGGGCAGTGGGACGGCGCAGCTTGGTTGCGATTCGGGCTCAAGCAGTAGTGGTAGCAACGGGTGGTTAACCATGATTGGGTTGGGCTTACTTCTCTACCGTCGTTATTGGCTACCAACACGCGAGAGCTAAGGTTTGTGAAAACTGAGCAAATTACCGCTCCGTAAGCCAAGTCTCAGCCAAGATCTCATCATCTTTGTATTGATTTGAGAAATGCTCTAACAGCGCTGCCAAATGTTCACCCGTATCGCAGAGTGTGTTGGCGACTAAGTCTTCAGATACATGAATTGGGCTGGCTTGGGGCTGAGCTTTTGGTGTTACCAGAACTGGAATGATGAACTTGTCTCGACTTGGTTGATGCTGCTCTTTGAACTGGCGAGCAAAGTGATGGACTTGGTCGGCTTTGGCACAATCGTAATCGTGACTGACGTGATCAATTGACAGCACGAAAATCAAACCGCGATAGAGAACCACGCAATCCACGTTTTCAGAGGAGTTTGGTACTGGAACTGACAAGAAAAGGTGTCCGGCTAAGTGGGGAAGCTCGTTCAGTGATGTTTTCAGTAGTTCGATGTCTTGGCTGTGTTCTACAACTGTGGAGTTGGCTGAATCTTGAGTGAGTAAAGGCGTGCTGGCGGTACGACAAAAGTCAAACAAAGGAATCGAAAGTTGTGGGTTCATTGTGTTTTGTGGTCTGGCTATATCAAAGCCCTAGTATAAAAGGCGCAAAGCAAGAGTGCGACGAGGCCGGTTGTAAAATGCGCCTAAAAGCCAGATACACATCTTTAGAACATGTATTGAGATACCGAGTGGTGCACACCATGATCGGTTTTTGCTTTCGCAGGTAAGTTAGTTTGAGCCAACACCAGTTGGTTATCTTTTATTTTGAATTGGATCTCTTCGCCTGATTCAAACGTCAGCGTATAGCCTGTCGTGATAGAACTGAGCATGCCAGCCCCTTCAAAGTACTGTTCAATCGCTTTGAAGTTAGCAACGGTTCTAAGTTGAATACCATCGTTGAACAGATAGGTCGTTTCAGATGGAAAGGTTTCTTCCTGCAGGTAACGACACATAGTCAGCAGAGAGTCATTCGTGAAGGTAATCATAGTGCTTTCCCGATGGTTGTTGGTCAAAAATCAGGAACGGACTATAGCGGAACTTATAATTGATATTTAAATCACTTACTTTTGCTTACTTGTCAGTAAAAGTAAGCCCTACTTATGCAGTAGGGCTTGTTTAGATTAGAACTTGGCCTTCACCCAAATCATACGGTGATCTGAAGAAACATCTTTTCCATTGCCATATTTGCCGACACGTTTGTCGTTAAACAGGCGATAGCTTTCTTCCGTTGGCGTCGACCAGTACACACCCGAGTCGATCACGTTTAGCGTTGCAGATGGCATTGCGTAATCCACTCCTAACCCGAAGGTTGAGGTCACATGTTCAGGCTTTGGATGGCGCTTACCACTTGATTCGATGTGTTTGACCGCGCCTTGGCTTGATGGGTAGAGCTCCCCATTCATCACTTTTTGATTGAGCAATGGGTCATTATGCAGCGCTTGCATCACCGAGCTTACGCCGTCGCCAGCTACAGGGTCGAGGTTTAGGTCACCCATGATCACAAAGTGTTTACCCTGTTCCAGACCGCCCGTGTTACCCGCATCGTCATAGAAGTATGGCTTACCTTGAATGTATTGATGCCAGAAGGCGACTTCAGCTGCGTTTTGCATCTGATTTTTGCCAGTATCGAACACGGGTGGTGTTGGGTGTGACATCAATAGGTGAACCACTTGGTCGCCCTTGTCAGTCGGGATAATGATTGGTGCATCGACGTGGTTTTTCGACGAGAGACGAACTTGTTGCCACTCTTCGTCGTTGTACCAAGGGTCACCACATTTCATGCCTTGCGGGATCTTATTGTACTTATCATTGCATTTGGTGATGGTTGGGATCGTTGCACCCGCGAGATCTTTCCATCTGAACTCTTGGAAAGTACGCGTGTTTTCGGTGTCAATTTCATACTTGGACATTAAAGCGAACGCGTATTGGCCATGGTAAAAACCAAAGCCCCATGCGTCGCCTGGCAGTTGACCTTTCTTGCCATTGTTGTCCAAATCGAGATCGCTCAATAGCCCCGTATTGGTCGCGTAAGATTCAAAAAACGGGTACTCAATAGCGGTTAGGTTAGGTTGGCCGCCCGCGCCCTCACTGCTTTGCGAAACAGACAGGTAGTTGGTTTGAAAACCAATAAGCGCGGCTTTATTTTCGCCGGTACCGTCGTTGTTGAATTCAGCCATCATGATCACATCAGGGCGGTTTTTCTGGATGATCGCCGCAACGTTGCGAATCTGAATGACTTTCTCAGCCGTTTGCTTGTCTTCCTCACTGATCGAGCCATCAAGGTAGCGAGTAACTAAAGCCGTTTGTTGCTTAGGTTCGATCTGCATCTCTTTGACTAAGTCTTCGAAGGTCGCTCGGTCGAAAGAGAGGTTGTAAGTCGCGATGGTTACTTCAGTCATTGGGGACTCGGTCGTTTGGGTGGTCATAGCGCCGCAGCCAGTTAGCAGTGTTGCGCTAATGGCGAGAGCCAAAGGAGTTGTTAGCTTTTTCATCTAAGAAGCATTCTGGTTATGAATATCAAAGGAATGGTAGTGTGAATACCCTAAATGTAAAGTGACCCGAGTCGCGGTGTAATTGTTCTGTCGACCGTTTGCAGGATTTATGAGCACAGTCTCAAGGTGCATAAAACAATGAATGTGATTCACCGCCCATATTTGCATTAATAATCAGCATGCTTGGTTTTTATCGGGTTAATTGGTTGGACACTATTTCACCGATAACAAGCAAGGAAAGCGCATGAAAGACGAAACGCTATCTATCCATTTTGGCTATGAGACAGACCCAACCACCAAATCAGTCGCGACGCCCATCTATCAAACGGTTGCCTACGAGTTTGACAATGCACAACATGGTGCTGACCTATTTAACCTCGAAGTCCCAGGCAATATCTACACTCGAATCATGAACCCAACCAACGACGTGTTGGAAAAACGCATGGCGGCCCTAGAAGGCGGAATTGCGGGTTTGGTTGTTAGTGCAGGCAGCGCCGCGATTAACTATGCCATTCTTACGCTGGCACAAGCGGGGGATAATATCGTCTCAACGCCGCAGCTTTATGGTGGTACCTACACGTTGTTTGCCCACATGCTGCCAAACCAAGGCATCAAGGTGAAATTTGCCAAAGACGATAAGCCGGAAAGTTTGGCTGAACTTATCGATGAGAATACCAAAGCGGTGTACTGTGAAAGTATCGGCAACCCCGCTGGCAATATCATTGATCTAGAGCGAGTGGCGGAGTTGGCGCACGCACAAGGCGTCCCTGTGATTGTTGATAATACTGTAGCCACTCCTGCACTGTGCAAACCGATAGAGTTTGGTGCGGATATTGTTGTTCACTCATTGACTAAATACGTAGGCGGCCATGGCACCACGCTAGGCGGCATTATTATCGATTCCGGCAAGTTCCCATGGGCAGAGCACAAAGAACGATTCCCAGTCTTTAATCAACCAGAGCCTTCGTATCATGGCGTGGTCTACACTGAGGCATTCGGTGAGGCGGCGTTTATTGGTCGTGCGCGCACGGTTCCGTTAAGAAATACCGGTGCGGCGTTGTCGCCAATGAATGCGTTCATGTTGATGCAAGGTTTAGAGACCTTATCTTTGCGCATGGAACGACACACAGAAAACGCCTTGAAAGTGGCGCAGTACCTTGAGCAGCACGACAAAGTCAGCTGGGTGAGCTACGCGGGATTACCGAGCTCCGAGTTCTACCCATTGGCGGAAAAATATATGAAGGGCAAGCCGTCTGCGATTCTCTCGTTTGGTTTGAAAGGTGGCTATGACGCTGGCGTCAGCTTCTATGATGCGCTGCAAATCTTCAAGCGTTTGGTCAACATTGGTGATGCTAAATCATTAGCTTGTCACCCTGCGTCTACCACGCACCGTCAATTGAGTGAGGCGGAGCAAAAACAAGCGGGCGTTTCACCAGAGATGATTCGCCTGTCAGTCGGCATTGAGCACATAGATGACATCATCGCCGATCTAGAGCAAGCCTTAAACGCTTAACGGTCATAAACAGCAAACGGCGCTGAACTCTCAGCGCCGTTTTTTATTTCACCCTAGTGACCTTTGGGTTACTCGTTGGTTGGCTTGATGAAAGAGCCATAAATATCATGACGTCGGTGTTTCAGGTTGGTGACCGAGCCTTCGGTATTGAGCTGCTTGAGCTTAGTAAGATCGACATCGGCAAAGATGATCATCTCGGTGTTGGCACTGGCCTCTGTGAGCGTGGCATCGTGGGGGAAGTAGATATCAGAAGGTGAGAAAACCGCCGATTGCGCGTACTGAATATCAACGTTGTCCACACGCGGTAGGTTGCCCACACTACCACCAATTGCCACATAACATTCGTTTTCAATTGCCCTTGCTTGAGAACAGATTCTGACTCGTTGATAACCATTTTTGGTGTCTGTCCAGAATGGGACAAAAATGATCTGCACGCCTTGCTCTGCCATCATGCGGCCAAGTTCCGGAAATTCGCTGTCGTAACAAATCAAAATACCAATTCGACCCGCGTCGGTTTCGAACACTTTGACGTTGTCTCCACCATCAATAACCCAATCTTTCTCTTCATGAGGGGTAATGTGGATTTTATATTGCGCCTCGATGTGCCCATCTCTCTGCAACAAGTAAGAGACATTGTAGAGCTTGTCATTCTCCAGTACTGGCACGCTACCCGCGATGATGTTGATGTTGTAGGTCACCGCCATTTGTGAAAATCGGTTTTTGATCTCTTCACTAAATTGGGCAAGGAAGCGAATCGCCTCTACAGAGTTTTGACCTTTTTGCATCCCCATCAGCGGTGCATTAAAAAATTCGGGGAAGAGAGCGAAGTCCGCTTTGTAGTTAGATAGCGAGGTAACAAAGAACTCCGCTTGATCCATCAAGTCATCCAAGTCTCGCATGGCGCGCATTTGCCATTGCACCACCCCAATGCGAACTAACGTCTTTTCGATATCGTGTACAGACTGAATGTCTTCTTCATAAAAGAAGTTATCCCACTCAAGCAAGGTCGCGTAACCTTGCGAGGCGTCGTCTTCAGGCAGGTAGTTGCGCATCAAGCGCTTGACGTCGAAATCGTTCGCTAGTTGGAACGACAAGATAGGATCATGCAGCTCACGACGTTTTATTTTGTCGATGTATTCTGGCACCGTCAGTGAATCAGCGTGCTCCTGATAATTAGGAATACGGCCGCCTGTGAGAATCGCTTTAAAGTTTTTACTGCGACATAACTCTTTACGTGCGTCGTAGAGACGGCGTCCTAATCTGAGCCCGCGATAATCTGGGTGAACGAAGACATCCAAACCATACATGGCATCGCCTTTCGGGTTGTTTTGGATGACATTGTTTTCATCAATGATGTCGGTGTAAACGTGCGGCAAAGAGAAGCGATTGTAGTCGACTTTGATAGTCAGAGCGGCGCCAACGATCTTTCCATTATCCTCGATACACACTTGCCCATCAGGGAACTGGCGAATCAATTCCATGATGGTACTGCGTGGCCAAGCGCCTCCAACATCTGGGAAGACGAGATCCATGAGCTCGGCAATTTCTGGGTAGTCCTCTTTCTCGATGGTTCGTAGAGAAAGTTTTGGCGTCGTGTTGTCCATAACAGTGTTCCAATTTTTACAGCATTAACATAAGCCTAACACATTCAGGCTCAATGCTTAATGAGCCTGAATGAAGGAAAGGCGTTACTCAGGGAGGGGTTCGGCTCGCGTCGCTTTGACCTGAAGAATCCGGTTGTTATCGACCTTGATGATCTCAAACTGCCATTCTTGATAGCGAATGCACTCGCCAACGTCTGGTACTCGACCGATCATCCAAGTCAACAATCCGTTCAGAGTTTGGAAGCCTTCAGTCTCTTCTCCCTCAATGACACTGATTTCTAAGCGATGCTTAAGCTCATTGAGTGGAATCAAGGCATCCATCCACCAACTGCCATCATGTTGCTGTTTTGCCCACGAGTGCAGTGGAGTCATGCCCAGCTCGCCAGCAATCGATTCGAGCAAATCGTAGTGGGTAACTAAGCCTTGAACATCGCCGTATTCGTCGACGATAAATGCCATCTCACTGTTGCTTTTCTGCATATCGTTCAGCAGTGGTAAGCCTTTGATTGACTCTGGCACATAACGTGGTCGGCGAGCTTGTTTCACTAAGGTGGTGATGGAGAGCTCGTCATATTGATCGAGCAGCACTTTGGATGAAATCGTTCCTATGATGTTATCTAAACTGCCGTGGACCAAAGGCCAAACGGAATGCTGAGTCTGACGCATCTGTTTGAGAACTTGTTCAATCGGTTGGCTGACATCCAGATATTCAATATCGCAGCGCGGCGTCATTAGTGACGTCGCTAAGCGGTCATTTAGGTGGAGCAGATTGCTGATCATTTGCTGCTCTTGCGGTTCAATGGCTCCAGACTCAGACCCTTCTGTCACCAAGGCGACGATGTCTTCTTCTGTGACTTGATCGCTGTCATCTCCGTTTTGACGCAGCAGCGTTAACAGAGCGTCGGTCGAGCGGCTTAGTAGCACCACAAACGGAGTGGTCAAAATCGCCAACCAGTGGATAGGGTAAGCCACGATCACCGCGATGTATTCGGCGTTTCTTTGCGCGAAGCGTTTCGGTACCAACTCACCGACCACAATGGCGAAGTAGGTGATCAAAATAACCACACTCGCGGTCGCAACAATAGCAGCGAGTTCGGCTTCAAGCCCTTGTGATGTCAACCAAATTGCAAATGGGGCAGATAAGGTCGCCTCACCGAAAATACCGCTCAAAATACCGATCGCGGTAATACCGATTTGAATTGTAGAGAGGAATCGGGTTGGGTTGTTCTTTAGCTCTAATGCGAGTTGTGCGGAGGGTTGCGTTTCAGCGAGCTTTTTCAAGCGGCTCGATTTTGCTGCGACGAGCGCCAGTTCTGACATGGCAAAAATGCCGTTAAGGGTGATAAGCCCCACCAGTATGAAAATATCCATTGATTGTTCCAGTAATAAACACGTCGTCAGGATAACGAGAGCAACCTATAAAAGATAGGCAATAAGTCCACGATAACGCTAAATATTTTTACGGTGACGATAGGATATTCTGATTGAAAGTTTGAGCCAAGTTTCGACCTGCCTTGTGGTCGGCAGGTCGAACTTAATTTATTGCTCGCTCACTTTGAGGTGCAACTCACCATCGATCTTTTCACGAGTCTCGATACTGGCTCGGTCAACATCCCCTTGCAGAGTAAACAGCAGATCGCGAGCAAACTGTTTGTCGTCAAAATGCCAAGAATGTGTCCAATTGGCATCAGGGTGAACGGCGCTTTTATCTTCGTCGAGTTGCTTCCAGTGACGATCCACTCGGACATTGACCAAGTTGTCAGGCGCGCTGTCATCAAGACCCACTCGGCCGATTCTCGGGGCGGCACCGAGTCGTTTAATGTTCGAGATCTTCAGTGCGTTGTCGTGCGGATTTTGGTAGTTGGTGATACGAATGGCGTGTTCAAAGAGGGCTTGAGACTTGCCATCTTTTCGGTGCGTGGATTTACGTGCGATATCGCCACCAATCAAAGCGATTTGGCTAACGTTCCATTTAATGCGTTGCAAATAGCGATCGAACTTGGCTTCATAAAAGGCCTCACGAATGACGTAAGCGCCAGTGGAATGACCAAGCAGGTGAACATCAATATCGCAGTGGTTTCTGTCTTGCTCCAGTTGGTTTTTCGCTAACACTACGATACCGTCTTTGACTAACTTTAGTGCGGTCTGCTTGGCGTCGCAGCGATCTTCAGCGTAGTTAAGGGTGCATTGCGCACTTGGCCAATCGAAGCTCACGATGGCGCCTTTATATCCAACCTCTCGCAACCTTTTTTGCAGCAAGTCATGGCGATGCATGATGGCGGTAATCGAATTGTTGTACCCGTGAACAAAGATAAGAATATCGCCAATGGTGTAGCCTGAAACGGGCGACTTCTCAATGGTGTCGTGCTGGCCTGTGCGGGCCCTCACTAACAAGCGTTCTAGCCACTCGGTTCGTGTCAGTCTGTGTTGTTGAGGGTGAGGGGACTGCCCATCAGGTACTTCCAAGTAACGGGTTGTCCCAGGCTCATTACCAAACTCTGCCTGTTCCCCTTTGCCTTTTACGTTGCGAACACAGATAACAAAATTGCTGCTCATATCACTCATAGCCACACCTTTATTGTTGGTTTTTCACAGCTTAATTGTGGAAGGTGTCGCAGTAATCCTGCTGTCACAAAAATTGGAAACCAAACAATATCTTTAGGTAATTGCGTTGTTTGTCATATTGATTCTGTGAGACCCAGAGAAGCGCTCGTATTCGATTACTGTGAGCTGCGTGTTTTAAAGTGGTCGATGATAAAGTCGATCAGCGCTCGTACCGGCGGTGAGAGATGTTTGCGTGACGGATAAAGTAAGTACATTTGCAACGTCATCAACTGCCATTCTGGCAACACCCAAACCAGTTTGCCTTGGTCAATCCACTCTTGAGCCAAGTAGTCCGGCTGCATCGAGATGCCCAAGCCCGCCAAAGAGCCATGCAGTAACACCGTTGCTTCATTGGCGGTCACGTCACAGCTTACCTCGACATCGTGTTGCTGTTCTCCTTGTGTGAGCTGCCAGATCTGACGACCAAAATTCTTATAGCCCAAACAAGCGTGATGCGTTAAGTCTTGAGGGTGAGTAATTGGATCATGGCAGGCCAAATACTCGGGCGCGGCCACCAGCTTTGAATAGCACACTGAAAACGGACGACCAATCAAAGCAGGGTTAGGCTCATTGGTGGTGCGAATGGCCAAATCAATGCGCTCTGCCACCATATCTACCGCGCGATCTTGGGCATCAATGTCTAGCTTAATGCCGGGGTAGCGTTGGCGAAATGCTTGCAGTGCAGGCATCAATTGGGAAAATCCAAAAGACATACTCACCGACAAGCGCACGTAACCTGTGACGGCTTGCGATGGCATCAAGCTCTCTTCCATTTGTTGTGCTTGCTCAACCCAGTGCTGCAAGTTCGGTAGCAACTGCTCTCCTGCGCTGGTTAAAGAGACTTTTCTTGTAGTGCGCTGTAGCAAGCGTGCGCCCAACCAGTTTTCAGCTGCTTCCACGTAGCGAGTCACCATAGGCCGAGACATCTCTAGCCTTTCGGCTGTGGCAGTAAAACTTTCTGTTTGAGCGACGTCTAGCATCACTTTAGCGGCGGTCAGTTTATCCATTTACTTGCTCGAATTAAGAAATAATGATGCAAAGAATAGGCTCTATTTCGAAATAAAACCAGTCGCTACTATGACGGCGACTGAACAGAAAACCTTCGAATTAGGACACAGACTATGAAAAACATCACCACTTTAGCACTACTCCTTGCGACCTCTCAGGCGGCCATGGCGAAAGGCGATCTTACGTTTGACGTCTACAACGCCGACGAGAACAGCTTTAACGTGACATCGACGCTTGTTATCGGCGAGACGGAAACGCTGCTGATTGATACCGGCTTTACTCGTGCCGATGCATTGCGTATTGCGGCCAAAGTGATGGATGCGGGCAAACCATTGAAAACAATATTCATCAGCCAAGCGGATCCTGACTACTATTTTGGCGCGTCTCAGCTGCTTGAGATATTCCCTGAAGCGAACGTGATCACCACTCCGGCGGTTCGAGAGGCGATTGCCAAAAAGCTCGAAACCAAAGTGAGCTTCTGGGGGCCAAAAATGGGGTTAAATGCGCCAGAGAATCCTAAGCTACCAACTGCGATTAATGCGCGTCAGATTACGGTAGACAACAAAATTATCGAGATTCGCGATGCCGAAGGTGTGCTTGCTCATCGCCCTTACTTATGGGTACCGAGCGAGAAAGCCATCTTAGGCAACGTGGGCATTGTGCAAGGCATGCACGTATGGATGGCAGACACCCAATCTCAGCAAGAAGTGGATGCTTGGCTAACTCAGCTTGAAGAGATGCAAGCCCTTAAACCTAAGCTGGTGGTGCCGGGTCATATGATGGAAGACGGCAAGCTTGATGCAAGCACGATTTCGTTTACTCATACATGGATTGAACGTTTTGAAGCGGCGAAGAAGGGCAGTGATAATAGCGCAGAGGTGATCGACGCGATGGTAAAGCATTACCCTCAGTTCGGTTCCGATTTTAGCCTAGAGCTTGGCGCTAAAGTTCACATGAAAGAAGCGAGTTGGTAACGGGTACTCTATGTTCAGTCAGCGGCGAGTCCACTGACTGAACATTCATTTGATACGTGTGAGCTAACCTTAGATTCCCTCAAACGAAGCGGTTTGGGCTCTCTTTATGATTGGCCGCCTGAGCCTCTAATTGCGCGACTTCCGCATCCAGTTGCGCGATCTTTTCAGCCATAAGTTGATGGCAGTGATCGGCGAGTGCACGAGCATCTTGTAGCTCATAGTTTGAGACATCAATGGGCGCTAACATTTCGGTGATGACAATGCCGTTGTTGGCGCGATTAAGCTGGATCTTGTTATGCGTGGTGCTGGTGCACATAGGGGTAATTGGCACGCCAGCTTCAATGGCCATACGAAACGCCCCCGTTTTAAACGGAAGCAAACCTCGCCCTTTACTGCGCGTCCCTTCCGGATAGACCCACACCGATAAGTCACGCTGGTGAATTGCCTCGGCGACTTGCTTGATGGTGTCCCGCGCTTTGGATTTGTCTTCTCGGTTGATCAAAATATTGCCGGTAATCCAATAAAGCTGTCCAAAAAAAGGAATCCACAGCAGATCGCGCTTACCCAGAGAGACCGCCCTAGGTCTTAGCATTCCGGGATCCGTAACAAAATCAAACACGCTTTGGTGGTTGGAAATATAGACACTGTTTTTTGGCGTTGGCGCGTTTTCTAATCCTCTTTGGATGAGCGTTAAGCCCACGATCTTGTGCAGTTGATTGAACCAGCGGCAAAAGAAATAGACGTGTTTTGGGTTCCTTGGACTAAACAAACAATAGATCAGGGCGAATAGGGTGGTAAACACCACAAAAACCGCAGCCAAGATTAAACGTAGAACAGCAAGCACAGCTAACTCCTTCTGGGCTCTAGGCGAGTAGAACGCATGGATTGGAATAAGATTAGAGTTTTAATTCTATTTAACGAAATTGCAACAATTTTTCTGAGAGCTGTCGGTGGTAATCACTTTTGAAGCGATTTATGATGCAACGAGTTTAATCACCAATGTTGATTTATGTCTTCAACTCTCTCTTTTTACGAACAAAATGCCAACCAACTGATGGAGCAATACCAATCGGTGGCGTTTGAACGCGTGCATCAAAGTTGGCAGTCTTTCTGGCCATTGACAGGCGACAAGGTGCTTGATGTTGGCGCTGGAAGCGGAAGAGATGCGAAGTGGATGGCAGAGCAAGGTTGTGAGGTCATTGCGATTGAGCCTTGTCATTCATTGAGAGAGTTGGGCAATCAGTTTACGGGGCACTCTGTGACATGGCTGGATGACGCCCTGCCAGAGTTAACGGCGACACAAAATCTCGGGATGCGTTTTGATCTGATTTTGGTCAGTGCCGTTTGGATGCATTTGGCACCCAGCCACAGAGAGCGCGCGTTTCGAAAACTGTCTAATTTGCTGGCACCAAATGGTAAGTTGGTGGTTTCACTTCGTCATGGTGAGTTTGATGATACGCGTAAAAGCTTTCCTGTTTCTGTTGAGGAGTTAGAAAGGCTCGCGATAAACAGCGCCTTACTCGTGCGAGAGATTTCAGACAGTGATGACCAAATGCGCCGTCAAGATGTGTGGTGGCAGACGGTTGTTTTAACACTGCCTGATGACGGTTCTGGTGATTTGAACAAAGTGCGCCACATTATCGTCAATGACAGCAAATCGGCGACGTATAAGTTAGCACTGTTAAGGACAATTTTACGGATTGCAGATGCGCATTCTGGTGCGGTGGTTGACCGCTCTGAAGGGAAAGTAGCCATTCCGTTGGGGTTAGTGGCTTTGTATTGGATTCGCCAGTTTAAACGTCTGATCGATAAAGAAAACCTTCAGCAAAGCTCCGATGTGTCGAAAGGTTTGGGTTTTGTGAAGCCTGATGGTTGGGGTAAACTCGCACACTTGTCGGCGGATGATTTGGCGATTGGGGCGCTTTTTATCAATGACGAGGCTAAAGCATTAGATAAAGCAATTCGTGACACCATCAGCACATTAAAGAGTGGCCCTGTTAAATTCACCTACCACGGCGATATTTCCAATCCTTACTTCCACATCCATCGAAAAACGCCCAAGAAATCTGATTCTTGCCTCATCGATAGTCAGTTTTTGCAAAGCTATGGCGTACTTACCTTAGATGAGAGTCTTTGGGACTGTTTCCGACTTTACCATGCGTGGATTGAACCTCTGGTAGTCAATCAATGGATCATGGAGATGCAGCGATTTAGTCGCAATCAAGAGCGAAACATCACGCTGCAAACCTATCATGACTGCTTGGTATGGCTGGATAAAGTCCACGATACTAAAGATGTCAGAAGCAGGGTTGATGAGCTGCGAGTTGCCGATATCGATGTGCGCAGTGTGTGGAGTGGTTCGAGTCTGGCAAAAGGGTATCACGTTGATCACTGTTTGCCGTTCGCCCATTGGCCAAATAATGACAGATGGAACCTTGTTCCAACCACAGCAAAAGAAAACCTAGATAAAAAAGATCGACTGCCTGCCAAGAAACGTTTGTCGGACTCTAAGCATCGTATTGTCAGCTGGTGGCAAACGGCTTGGGATTCTCCGAACGACCAAACGCGATTTTTCTCAGAGGCCTCCTTGTCTCTACCCAATATTCCACCTCAGTGTCGCGACTTCGAGGAAGTCTTTGATGCGATGGGACTCCAAATCCGCGGCGTGAAAAGCCGCTTACTCGTCAATGAGTGGTAATAAACGTCTCTCCTGAGCCCACTTTGTTCATATTTACCCACTTTTAGCGCTACTAAGTAATTGCTTTTTAACGCCTTATTTTTCTATTGAGTGTTCACTCTTTTTATTTATTTGGTGATATTCAGTCTGGATATAGTGCATTTGCTCTATAAATTTTTGGTGATTTTATCAATCTGCCTTATAGCTAAAGCGCTTATGCATAGTCAGCTTTAATGACTAGACATAGCAAAAAAGTGAATAAAAATAGCTCAATAAGGAAACGAGCAGATGCACAACATTAATAATAAAACCAAGGGCTTATTTGCCCTTTCAACAATCGCAGTGGCTTTGGCCAGTACATCAGCAGTCAACGCAGCACCACTGATGGGGTTCAATGAGGCAGACTTGCCAACCAAATACATCGTTAAATTCAAGGAAGATGCGCCAGTGCCATTTTCACGCTCAGGTGAGGCTTTAATGGCCCCAACAGAGGTGCGTGAAAATGTACTGCAAGCGGTGCAAGCACGTCAGGTTGAAAGGCTAGGCTCAGACACGATTTACAGCGTTGAGATGGATGACAGTGAAGTGTCTAACCTACGTGGCAATGCACAAGTCGAGTATGTCGAGGTGGATCCGCCGCGCTACCTACTGAGTGAGACAACGCCATGGGGTTTTAACGCGGTGAACGCGCAGCTTCTTAGTGACGCCAATGCGGGTAATCGCACTGTGTGTATTATCGACTCGGGCTACGATCTGAGCCACAACGATTTGAGCGGTAACCGTGTGACTGGAACTAACGACAGCGGCACGGGCTCTTGGAGTTCTCCAGGTAATAACAATGCGCACGGCACTCACGTTGCGGGCACCATCGCGGCTATCGCTAACACGGAAGGTGTGAAAGGCGTGATGCCAAATCAAAACGTTAATCTGCACATTGTAAAAGTGTTCAATGAATCGGGTTGGGGCTACTCGTCAAGCCTAGTTAAAGCGATTCAAACCTGTGCGGACAACAATGCCGATGTGGTCAACATGAGCCTAGGGGGCAGTCAGTCGAGCCGCACGGAACAAAACGCGTTGCAAGATCTGTATGACCAAGGTGTGTTGCTGATCGCGGCGGCGGGTAACTCTGGTAATACCGCACACAGCTATCCTGCATCTTACGATGCGGTGATGTCAGTTGCAGCGGTCGATACCAACAACGATCACGCGGCCTTCTCTCAAGCGACTGACCAAGTCGACATCGCAGCTCCGGGTGTGGCGGTACTGTCGACCGTTACGGTAGGCGAGGGTGTGCTTTCTGACATTACCATCGGCGGTGTGAGCAACTTTGATCGCGGTGTGGTGCCGCATAACCGTAAGAGCAAAACATCGGGCAGCTACGTGTCGGATCCTGTTGCTGGCAGCGTGACTGGTGCGCTGGCAAGTTGTGATATCTCATCGGGCAGTTACAACTGTGGTGATATGAGCGACAAAGTCTGTTTGACTGAACGTATCGAAAACCAACGTAGCGGCGTGCGCCCGGAAATCGATCCTGTCAAAGCGTGTTACAACGCGGGGGCGAAAGCGGCGATTGTTTACAGTAACGCTGACTTGCCAGGTTTACAGAACCCATTTGTACTCGATGATTACGATCGCTACCGCTTGGTGTCGGTTACGGTTGACCGAGCGTTTGGTCTTGAGCTAGCTGGCCAAGTAGGTCAAGAAGTGACGGTATCGACGACGACAGGGGAAGATTACGAGTACTACAACGGTACATCAATGGCAACGCCGCACGTGGCGGGTGTTGCAGGCTTGGTATGGAGCTACCACCCAACCTGTACCGCGCAGCAAGTGCGTAAAGCGCTAACCGCGAGTGCGACGGATATTGATGTCGCAGGTCGTGATAACCGCACTGGTTATGGTCTAGTGAATGCTGATGCCGCCAAGACCTATTTAGACGCGGGCTGTAATGGTCCAGATGGTGGTCAAACGGACAATGTTCTGGAAAACGGTGTTGCAAAAGGTCCGCTATCAGGCGCATCTAAATCAGGCATCTTATTTACCTTTGACGTTCCAGCCGATGCCACACAAGCCAGCTTTACGCTAGCAGGCGGCAGTGGTGATGCAGATATGTACGTACGCTTTGAAGGCACGCCAACAACGCGCACTTACGATTGTCGTTCATGGGAAAGTGGTAACAACGAGAGCTGTACGCTGAATGTGACGTCAGCAGGCACTTATCAAGTTCTGATTGATGGTTACTCTGCTTATTCTGGTGCGACGTTAACGGCAACTCACAATGGCAGCGCGAGCGGTGGCAACTCTGGTGGTGAAGTGCCATCAAGCTACAGCAATACCAACGCGGTGAGCATCCCAGATAACAGTGCGTTAGGTGTTGTTAGCGATATTGATGTTTTGCGCTCGGGCGATTCAGGCACGGTTTCGATTGATGTTGATATTAGCCACAGCTACATTGGTGATCTTAAAGTGACGCTGACGTCGCCAACTGGCGGTCAAGTGGTGCTGCACGAAAATACGGGTGGTTCGGCAAACGATATTAACACCAGCTACCAAGTGGATTTCACTGGTTTTGAGTCCAAAGGTAAGTGGGAGCTTAAAGCAGTCGACAGTGCTCGCCAAGATACCGGTACGATCAACAGTTGGACACTATCCTTTCAGTAAGGAGTCAATATGAAGAAGCAAATCGTGGCAAGTGGGCTGTTTATGGTGCTTGCTGGTGGTGTAACGACATTGGTTGTCGCGGGAAACTCGGCGTTTCCTCCGGTGGATGACCGTGTCGCAGAGGCTGAGCAGCAAATGCCTCGTTTCTTTGTGAAGTATTATCCAGAAAAAGAAGGGCAAGCGCGTGCGCTTCTTCAGCAACATCAACTGGAAATTGTGGAAACCCTGAGCAAGCAAGAGGTGTTTGTGGTGAAGGGGAGCAAAGATAAGCTCGATCAACTCATCAGTAGTGAGTTCATTGATTACATTGAGCCTGAGCCCATCCGCAGTTTGTACTCTCAATAAGCAAAACGCCCCGTTTGGGGCGTTTTTTGTCTCTTGTCTATTCGCTTGGCAGTTCTTTGGCGACTTGACCAAGGGTGTCGACGATAACATCGATGTGCTGTTTTTCGATGATAAGCGGCGGCGACAAGGCGATGGTATTACCCATGCTGCGCACCATAACGCCCTTGTCATAACAACGCTTCAAAATATCGAAACCAATCGGCTTACCATGAGCGGGTTGGGCAAACTGTACTGCGCCAATCAAGCCATAGTTACGAATGTCGACGATAGAGCCGACCCCTTTTAGTGAGTGCAGGCCTTGCTCAAAGTATTGACCGATTTCACCACTGGCTCTATTAAGTAGCCCTTCCTGTTCGTAGATATCGAGCGTCGCCAAACCCGCCGCACAAGCCACCGGATGACCGGAATAGGTGTAACCATGGAAGAACTCAACGCTGCCTTCAGGGGCACTGTTGACGACCGTTTGATAGATCTCGTCTTGAGCGAACACCGCGCCGAGCGGCACAACGCCACTGCTGATGCCTTTCGCAGAGGTAATCAAATCAGGAATTACATCAAACTCCTCGGCCGCGAATGCAGAGCCAAGGCGTCCCCATCCGGTAATCACTTCATCGAAAATCAAAACAATATCGTGTTGAGTACAGATTTCGCGTAAACGGCGCAGATAACCCTTTGGCGGGAGGATAACACCGCCCGCTCCTGAGATAGGTTCAACAATCACGGCTGCGATGGAGTCTGCGCCATGGAACTGAATGAGTCTTTCAAGTTGCTCGGCTTTTTCTACCCCATGTTCAGGCAGGCCGCGGCTAAAGGCGTTACGTTCAATATCGAGCGTATGATCCAGATGGTCGGTTGGCAGCAGTGGGCCAAAGCCTTTGCGGTTTGGTGTTAAACCTCCCACAGAAATGCCGCCAAAGTTCACGCCATGGTAGCCAAGCTCGCGACCAATCAATTTGAATTTTCCGGTGTTGCCTTTGGCTTGTTGGTAAGCCAGTGCGATTTTTAGTGCGCTTTCGACGGCTTCAGAACCAGAGTTAGTAAAGAAGACTTTGTTTAGCCCCGGCGGTGTGTATTTAACCAATCGTTCGGCGAACTCAAACCCAATGTCGTGACCAAAGTTAAACGGCGAGCTGTAATCCAACTCGGCCACTTGTTTTGCCATCGCCTCGCCAATTTCTTTGCGTCCATGACCAGCGTTGACACACCAAAGGCCGGCGGTAGCGTCAAGCAGTTGGGTATTTTGGTCTGAGTAGCAATACATGCCTTCAGCTCGATTAATGATACGAGGGTTCTGTTTGAAATCGCGGTTCGCGGTAAATGGCATCCAGAAGGCATCGTAACTGACTTTTCTTTCCATGTTCGACAAGCTCTGCGGTTGTTAATGTTGCAGAGATGTTATCGATGCCAGTAGGGCGGTAAAATCACGCGCGATAAATATAAAGGTTTAGAGGCATCAAACTTTCTCTGTGTCGCTTTGCTTTATCGTGCCTTGGAGAAAATCGACAAAGGCTTTTGCGGCGGTCGATAGATAGTGGCTCGATTTCCAACCAATGCCCAGTTGCAAAGGGATCGGCGGGTCAAATGGGATCGCTTTTAGCTCGGGATCATCGGCGACCAAAATGGGCAGGCAGGTGCCAATTCCTACTTGTCGCCTAACCATGGATTTGAGTAGTTCAGGGAGATTGGTCTCAAAATGCACTTGCGGGGTGAGCTTGTTTTGCTGGCAATAGCTGTTCACCGTTTCACGCAAAAAATAGCCGTTTTTAAACAGCACTAAAGGTTGTTGGCAAAACTCATCAAGGGTGATGGCGCTGCGCTTTGCGAAAGGGTGAGAGATAGGCACACAAGCGGCGATTTGATCTTGAGCGAGCAAACTTTGGCGGATTTGTTCGTGCTCGCGGTCGCCGCGAATAAGGGCTAAGTCAAGCTCACCGTTAACCAGCATTTGTGCCAATGTTGCAGTCCCTGCCTCGTGAATGTTGATTTGAATACCAGGGTAGGCTTTTTTGAACTGCTCTAACGCATCGGGCAGAAAGTAAGAGGCGAGCATTGCCGGGGCACCAAACTTGATCACTCCGCTTGTCAGCCCTTTGAGCTCTTGGAGCTCTTTTTCCGCTTGTTCGACATCTTCCAAAATGATTTTGGCGTGGCGCAGTAGCACTTGGCCTTCGGCGGTCAGGCTCATTTGTCGTTCGGTGCGGTTCACCAGTTTTAGACCGAGCTGCTGCTCAAGTTTTTTGATACTAGTACTTAAAGCGGACTGCGCAATCCCTAGCTGATCCGCCGCCTTGGTGAAGTTACCGGTCTTGGCCAGTTGATTGAAATAGTGCAAGCGTTTGAGATCCATTATTAACTCACTATCTATTTTGTATATGAAAACTATACATACCATATATTGTTAATATGATCTCGCAATCGTTATAGTTTTGTTAACTCAAGTGTCGACGCTTAGCCAAAACAACAAATGACGACAACGGCAGATTTGCTGCTCAGCCAAATAAGGAAGTGAAACAATGAACATTGCGAAGGTTCTTAATCAAAACGTCGAAGAACGTAGCGGGTTTACCATCTCTTTGCACCCAGAAAGCCCACGTTTACAAGTGGTGACGTTAGCCAAAGAAACCTTGGATGCCTTTGGCGATTTAATCCAAAACTACAATTTGCAATCGTTGGAATACAAGCCATTTCTCCGCTTTGCAGTGGCTGATGCATTGGACAAAGCGTGTGATTATCAACTTGGTAAGTTCTTAGTCGAAACGATGGAAGATCGTGAAACTGGCGCGTTTCTACTGGAGCCGTCTGAAGAAGTGAAAGCGGCATTTGAAGACAGTGATGAGCAGCGCGACTTCTTTGTCATCTTATCCACTGCGATTTCTCACCTTATCGGTGTTCCTAACTTCGACGCCATGTATGGCAAATATTACGCGCGCTTCACAGTAAAAAATGACGACAACAGCGATAGTTACTTGCGTCAAGCGCATCGTCGTATGGAGCTGCACAATGATGGCACTTACGTGAATGAGCGTACCGATTTTGTCCTGATGATGAAAATGGATGAGAAGAACATGCAAATGGGGGATTCGCTGCTGCTTCATGTGGATGATTGGCAAGACCTTGAGCGTTTTTATCATCACCCAATGGCGAAGCAAAACATTGTTTGGGGTGCGCCACCGAGTAAAAACGTTGGCTACACCATCGAGCATCCAGTGTTCTTTGAAGAGGACAAGAATGGTAAACCGCACATGTTGTTCATTGACCAGTTTGCTCAACCACAGAACATGCAGCAAGGTTTGTATTTGCATCAGATGAGCGAGTCACTAGAGAGTGACAGCAACTGTTTCAATGTTCGTGTCAACGTTGGCAGCATGCTGGTGGTACAAAACCACTGTTGGCTGCATGGTCGCGATAAGTTCGTCGCACACGAAGGGTTGAAGCGTGAACTGTTACGCCAACGCGGTCACTTTACGCGTTAGCGGCTAGCCTCAGAAATGGGGCGTATAGTCAAACGGCTTTGCTGGGGAGTGGTGAAGCCGTTTCGCTATAAACAACAATAACAACGGCAGTGAAGGAGCAGGTAAGCGTGGAAAAAATGTATGACTACATCGTAATTGGTGGTGGCATTGTGGGTGTCTCGACAGCGTGGCAGTTGCAAAGTCGCTATCCAGAGAAAACGATATTGCTGATCGAAAAAGAATCGGGCTTTTCGCACCATCAAACTGGTCACAATAGCGGCGTGATTCATGCGGGCGTTTACTATGCTCCGGGCAGTTTAAAGGCAGAGTTTTGTAAAGCAGGCGTGGCAGCGACAACGGAGTTCTGCGCCAAACACGATATTGCAGTGGAGAACTGTGGCAAGTTACTGGTGGCAACCTCAGAGCAAGAAGTCGAGCGGATGCAAGCGCTGTACGAGCGTTGCCATCAAAATGGCTTAGACGTAGAACTGATTGATCAAGATGAGCTGAAAAAGCGCGAACCGAACATCGTGGGCTTGGGCGCCATTGCAGTATCGACCACCAGTATTGTCAACTATCGCCAAGTGACGGAAAAAATGGCGCAGGAGTTCGTTGCCGCGGGTGGCGAAGTGCAGCTCAACACTCAAGTAACGGGACTGGTGGAAACGCCTGAGCTGATCACGGTTCAAGGTGAGTGTCAGCAGCATAGCGTCGATTTTCATGGCCAGTTCTTGGTTGTTTGCTCTGGGCTGATGGCCGACCGGTTAACCCGTATGTTGGGCCTCGAAACCGATTTCCAAATTGTGCCTTATCGTGGAGAGTACTATCGCTTGCCAGAGAAGTACAACAACATCGTTAATCACCTTATCTACCCGATCCCTGATCCTGATTTGCCGTTTTTGGGAGTTCATTTAACAAGGATGATCGATGGTTCAGTGACGGTTGGCCCCAACGCGGTTCAAGGGTGGAAGCGTGAAGGTTACGGCAAAATCAATTTCAACTTGCGTGATGTGCTCGACATGGTGAGCTTCAGCGGATTTTGGAAAGTGAGCGCCAAACACCTCAAAACAGGCTTAATTGAAACAAAAAACTCGTGGTGGAAACCGGGCTATTTAAAGCTGGTTAATAAATACTGCCCGCAGATAACTGTCGAGGATCTAAAGCCCTACCCTGCGGGTATTCGCGCACAAGCCGTGTTAAAAGATGGCACCTTAGTGCATGACTTTTTGTTTGCGGAAAGTGAGCGCAGCTTACATGTGTGTAATGCGCCATCGCCTGCGGCCACCTCTGCCATTCCAATCGGTGGTTATATTTGTGACAAAATTGCCACCAAGCAGGGGATCGACAATGCTCAGCAAGATTCAAATGAGCCTATCTCAGAGGTCGCATAACGATTAAATACCCATTGAGTCAAAAGCCTGAATATCACTTCAGGCTTTTTGCTTTTCGGGCCACAGGACGCACCGCTATTTATTATGCTTGCGGTAACAATCGCGCATGGTCTTAATAAACAGTGAGCGCACCTTGTTCAGCGCATTGGTCTTTTTGGTAATGGCCATGATCTCAAGGTGATAGTAACGACGCTCTGGTGCGATTGTTACCAGCTCACCAGAGTCAACGTAAGGTTTGGCGTAGTGTTCTGGCAAGTAACCAATAAAGCGCGAAGAGAGCAACAGCGCCATGCGAGACTCATAGTTGTACGCAGTGGCTTTGAGATTCATATTGGCAAGATGGCCGTTAATGCGCTCTTGGGTTTTCATTCCGGCATAGGCGACAGGGAAGCCATCAATGATCTCATCAGTCAGTTCGTCATCAGACAGCGCCGCCAACGGATTCTCTTTACTCGCATAGAGGTAGCAAATGTCGGTATAGATATGTTCGTATTCCAATCCATCCAACTCACGGTGAAAAGGAATAAAGCCAATATCAGCTTCTTCTTGCATCACCATACGCTCAATTTCTGTCATCCGAGCGACTTCAGCGGTGAGATAGACCTCTTGTGCCAATTTTGAAAACTTACCAACCACCTCAGGAATGCAGGCTCGTTGATCTAAACTGATGGTGTCACTAAACAGAACTGTCAGGCTGCCTGACAGCTGTATGTCGAGGTGATTGATCGTGTTTCGAAAATCCTCCAGTTCGCCGAGCAGTTTGACTGTCGCTTCATAGACAACCACGCCTTCTTCGGTTAAGGCAAAGCCAGAACGGCCGCGGCGGCAGAGGATGAGATTAAGTCGAGACTCCAAGTTTGAAATGTGGATACTGATGGTGGAGCGGCTGATATTCAGCTCGGTTTCCGCCGCAGAAAAGCCACCGCAATCTGCGACAACTTTAAAGATTTTGAGTTGTTTGATTTCGTAGTCACCAATTTGACCGACAGGCGAAGGGTTTTTAGTCATAGTTTTAGGCTCATAAAACTTCATGTTTAGCCAAGGGCATTTATATCCCTCGGCTGTTTGTTATTATTTTGTTATGTGTTTTGGTGATTATGCGCGATTTAGATTGATTAATCTTTGACGTTGATAATATTTATAAATGTAGGAATCTAAGTGATGAGAGATTTGGTTCTATCCCAAGGTTGGATAAACGGAGAATGGGTCGATGCTAACGATGGTAAGCGAGTCGAGGTACTCAATCCCGCGACCGGAGATGTCATTACCACGGTGCCAGATATGGGAAAAGTGGAATCGGAAGCCGCGGTTAACGCAGCGCATACCGCATTCCAAGAGTGGCGCAAAACCACAGCGAAGCATCGTGCGGGATTACTCAAACGTTGGTTTGACTTGATTGTCGAAAACGCGGATGGGCTCGCTAAGTTGCTGACCAGTGAGCAAGGCAAACCTTATAAGGAAGCCTACGGAGAAGTAATGTATGGCGCGTCGTTTATCGAATGGTTCGCTGAAGAAGCGAAGCGAATGTACGGCGATGTGATTCCTGCTGCCAACCCTAGCAATCGCTACATGACCATAAAACAACCCGTCGGTGTTGTGAGTGCCATTACGCCGTGGAACTTTCCGGTTGCGATGATCACCCGCAAAGTCGGCCCTGCGCTCGCGGCGGGCTGTACTGTGGTGGTTAAACCTGGCGAAGATACGCCGTTGTGTGCATTGGCGATGGCTTCTCTTGCCGAGCAAGCAGGCATTCCTAAAGGGGTGATTAACGTGGTGACCACGTCTCGCCCTGCCGAAGTGGGTGAGGTACTGTGCTGCCATCCTTTAGTTCGCAAGGTGTCATTTACGGGGTCCACTCCCGTTGGCAAACTGATTTTGCGTCAAGCGGCTGATACGGTGAAAAAGGTCTCCCTTGAGCTGGGCGGTAACGCGCCATTTATTGTTTTTGAGGACGCAGATCTAGACAAAGCCGTGCAGGGCGCGTTGATTTCAAAGTATCGTAATGCCGGTCAAACCTGCGTTTGTACCAACCGTTTGTACATCCATGATGCGATTTACGATGAGTTTGTACAGCGCTATACCCAAGCCGTGAGTGAGCTGAAAGTTGGCCAAGGTCTCGCTGAGGGAACGGATATCGGGCCTCTGATTAATCAAAAGGCCATCGACAAAGTCGACGAGCTGGTGGCAACGGCACAGCAACAAGGTGCCCAGTTAGTGCTAGGCGGCGCGGTCTCATCGGTCGGTGAGCACTATTACCAACCGACGATTTTAACGAATGTGACCGAAGCGATGGATATTGCGCATCAGGAGTTGTTTGGCCCGGTCTCTACGATATTCCGCTTCGATGATGAAGAAGATGTGATCCGCCGAGCCAATGACACCCCATTTGGTCTGGCTGCCTATTTTTATACCCAAAACCATAGCCGCGTATGGCGAGTGAGTGAGGCGCTGGAATACGGCATTATCGGCATCAATGAAGGCATTATCTCAACCGAAGTTGCGCCGTTTGGTGGAGTGAAAGAGTCTGGTAGCGGGCGTGAAGGATCCAAATACGGTATTGATGATTATTTAGAGATCAAATACCTCTGTCACGGGTTGTAATCAGCTCGTTTAAAACAGTTTCCCTATCATTGTTAGTTTGTTCAGGCCCCTTGGGGTTCATGCTTTTAGCAGCACTTCGGTGCTGCTTTTTTTGTTTTTGTATTTTGCAACAGATGCATAGATAAGCACCAAAAATGAAAAGGTTTGATGATGGTAAAACTTTAGGTGGATAAATATGAATTTAATAGATGTAAATGAATTGTAATTATTTCTAACAAGGTGACAACGAGGAAGAGAAATGTCACGCCAATACTGTGCCTGACTCAGTCAGAGTAAACAGGAATAATTCAAGGAGAACCTTCATGTTTAAAACCTTACGCAAGCTGCACTCAAAAAGCATTACCAAGATGGTCGCAGGGTACGCACTGGCCATTTCCAGTACCTTTTTTACTGCGTCGCAAGCCTTTGCCGCTGAGCATAACTGGCGTTTTGTAAACCTTTATTCACGCGGTACCGCTTATGGTGAGGTGTATAAAAGCTTTGCGGAAAATATTGAAGCGATGTCGAACGGACGAATCTCAGTACAAGTTATGTATGCTGGAGAAGGCGTTGGACAAACTGGCGTTCTTGGCTCGGTGAAATCTGGCTTAATGACCATGGGGGCGCCTTTTCAGCCAATGCATGCGGGTGAGTTTCCTGCCGGTGTGGTGGAAGTGGGCCTACCGGGAATGACGGACGATGTCGGTGAACTCAGCGCGCTATTCCACGAAAAAGGTTGGGGTGACGTTTTAGAAGAGGCTTATGACAAACAAAACCTTGTTTGGCTGGAACCTTACATTCAGTTGCCTGTTTACGTATTAACCAAAAAGCCAATTAACTCCGTTGAAGAGTTTAAAGGGCTGAAGATTCGCGCGCCAGGGGCATACGGTAAGTTCCTTCGCAATCTAGGCGCTTCACCTGCGTCACTTTCTTGGAGTGAAATCTACACCAGCCTAGCCACTGGGGTTATTGATGGCTCAATTGGCAGTAACCTCATCGACCACCGAGACGGTAACCACGTCGAAGTTGCGAAGTACATGTACCGCTTACCGATAGCTGGCGCTCAAGCGTTGCCAATCGTGGTGAACAAAAGCGCGTGGAACAAACTTCCTGAAGATCTACAAGCGATTGTTCGAGCGGCAAGCGCAGTACATGCTCGTGAGCAGATGACGAAGTCGAGACTGTGGGAATCTCAAGCTATCGCAGATATGGAAGCGAAAGGCATGAAGTGGAGCCCAGAGCCAAGTGCTGAAGATGTGGTGAAATGGAACGATGCGGCAGGCTCACTGTGGAGCGAATACGCCGATTCAGATAAGTACAGCCAACGTTTAATTAAGATTGTACAAAATAACTAAAACTGCCCACTTCGCTTTGTTCAAATCTTGGGGTAGATGTCGAATTGCAGGCGAAGTGGTCAATCTAGGGGGCTTGCCCCCTTTTCTCATTTGCTGGCAGGGATAGCGTCTATGTTAAGTAAGGTTTTGGCAGCGTATTGCCTTGGTATTAATCGCTTGGTTTATTGGATTGGTGTGTCCGCATCGGTATTGATGCCGATATTAGCACTCACCGTTGCCTTTGAAGTGTTCTCTCGTTACGTGCTTGGTAAACCCACTATTTGGGCATATGACGTGTCATTGTTTCTGTTTGGCTATATTGCTGCCTTGGGTGGCGCGTTAGCCCAGCAGAATAAAGCGCACATCAATGTGGATGTGTTCTACCTTTCCGTTTCTATGCGCGTTCGCTCGCTGTTTAATCTCGTTTCTTATTCACTGGCAATCTTCTTTTTGTCGGTTGTGCTGATGATGGCACTGGGCAAGTTTGAAGAAGCGATGGAGTTTAACTATCGACGCCAATCCGAGTGGGCTCCGTCTATGGCTCATTTCTGGGTGATGATGATGGTGGCATGCGGCGCATTTATTGTTCAATTTACCAGTGACATGATCCAAGACCTTTACTATGTGGTGATGGGAAAATCGCTGATTGAACAGCAGGTTGAAGAGCAACAACCAAGAGAAAGCTTACTTGAACAGGCGGGGGATGTATGAGTATAGAAGTATTAACCCTGCTGTTAATCGGCTGTATTTTATTTAGTTTTGCACTCGGTGCGCCGGTTGGCCTTGCTCTGGGTGGCATTGCTATGGGAATGGGGTACATGACGTGGGGAGAGGGAATCTTTAACCTTGTACCCACTACGATAGAAAGTAACTTTTTCAGTTTTATCTTGCTCGCTATTCCGCTTTACATCTACATGGGACAATTGCTGACTCGCTCTGGGATTGGGGATGCGATGTTCAACGCCAGCCAAATGGTGATAGGCCGTTTGCGAGGATCGTTGGCGATCAGCGTGATCGGTGTTTGCTCAATGATTGGGGCGATGGTTGGCATCATCGGTGCGGGCATCATGACTTCAGGCAGTATTGCGCTCAAGCCAATGCTCGAAAGAGGGTATGACAAGCGACTGGCTCTGGGGGTCATTATGGCGGGCGGTGGTTTGGGGATTCTGATCCCGCCGAGCATTCCGATGATAATGTATGCCGCGACGACGCAAAACTCGGTTGGGCGTATGTTTCTTGCTGCCATCATTCCCGCGCTTATCTCGATCAGCTTGCTGATTGCTTATGTCATTATTAGTTGCAAGCTCAACCCAAAAAAAGCACCGTTAGGCACAGGGGTGGAAAGCAGCATGACAGGCAAAGAGAAGGTGCGAACGGCTCGTGATGGTTTGTTCTCACTACTGCTGATTGTTGCTGTACTTGGTAGCATTATTACAGGGATTGCGACGCCCACTGAGTCGGGAGCAATTGGTGTGGTTGGCGCCATTTTGCTTGCGGTGATCTTTAAACGCTTCCGTTTTGAGATGTTTAAGTCTTCTGGGTTTGAAACGGCCATGTTGGTCAGCGTGTCGATGTGGATCATTCTCGGCGCATCTTTATTTAGTAATTTCCACATGCTCAGTGGCGTGCAAAACATGGTGGCGCAAATTACCCAAGATCTCGGCTTGCCTCCGCTTGGCGTCATCATATTACTGCAGGTTATCATGCTGCTGCTGGGCTTCATCATTGATGAGCTGATCATTGTTTTAATGTGTGCACCACTCTTCACACCGATTGTCGTATCGCTGGGCTATGACCCGATATGGTTTGGTATTTTGATGATTTTGAACATCGAAATCGCGGTCCAAACACCGCCATATGGGTTTGCCCTCTTCTATCTCAAAGGTATTGCGCCACCGGGGGTGAGCATGATGGATATCTACCGTTCGATATTGCCATTTATCTTGCTCAAGCTCTGCGTCTTGGTGCTTTGTATGCTGTTCCCTGAAGTGGTGATGTGGCTGCCTAATAAAGTGATGGGAGTAAATTGATATGAGCCTACAACGAATCTTAATGCCAGTAGATTTGGCTTACCCAGATGTTGTTAAACTAGAGGTCGAAATGGCACTCAAATTGATTGCTGAAGACGGGGTGATCGACATGCTGTATGTGGATGATGCCAGAGTGCACCACAGTATGGTTCCGACGGTGACAGGAAACGCGTTTTCTGAACACCACCTTAGTGCCTTTGACCGCGTGCAAACCATGCTTGAACAGCTTGTTCCTCGGCCACATCGCGGCAAAAGTATCGTCAGAAATGGCGTTGTGTTTGATGAAGTCGTGGCTCAAGCCAAGCGTTCAAATGCGGATGCCATCGTGATGGCGTCTGCCAAACCTAGGTTACGTTCTTATTTGTTGGGTTCGAATGCTGCCAAAGTGGTGCGCCATGCGCCATGTTCGGTGTTTGTCGTTCGTTAAAAGCTGAACAATAGAGCCTGAGCCGAAACTTGGGCTCTATTTGGAGATTCAGTCTAATCCATTGATTTGCTTAATTAGATCTAAAAACAGCGCTTTGCCAATCGGAATCAGTTGGTCATCGAAGTCGTAGTCTGGGTTGTGAAGCTGTGGGCTAGTTTCTCCTGCGCCTAGCGCAAACATGGCACCTTGTTTCGCGACCGCGGTAAACTGGCCGAAATCTTCTGACCAGCGCATTGGCTCGTCCATCAATACATAGTCAGTATTGGTGTGGCGACATGCAGCCAAGACTCTTTCGCATCCTTCATCGCTATTCACACTCGCTTGGAAGACATCATCGTAAGAAAAGCTCACCTCAAGCCCAGACTCCTTAGCATACAAACGAGCCCAAGTTTCTGCCTGCTCAACCAAGGTTTGCATGCACAAGTTTGTTTCACTGCGTAACGTTGCCATAACCACCGCTTCACCCGGAGAGGTGCCGAACGCCACTTCCCCAAGTTTGGCGTGGATAACCGTCACCCAACTTTTACCCTTGAGCCCTTGCTGTGTAAGTAGTGTTGGCAGTTGGTTGAGCTGTTGAATAATTTGGCACATGGCAATCGCTGGACTAATGCCATCTTCAGGATGGGCTGCGTGTGAGGTTTTTCCACTCAATTTGATGATCAGCCCGCGAGAGGCGCAATTGAAGGTGCCGCTTCTTACTGCAACCTTGCCAAGCGCTAGCCCCGGATAATTGTGCAATGCAAAGGCGTAGTCTGGCAGAATCTTGGCAAATTGCGCATCTTTTACCACATCAATGGCACCCGTTCCGGTTTCTTCTGCGGGTTGAAAGCAAAGCACAACGCGCCCTTGTTTCGGTCTTTGATGACTTAACGCTGCTCCTAGCGATGAAACAATCGCCATATGACCGTCATGACCACATTTATGGGAAACCCCATCCACGACTGAGCGGTGATCAAACTGATTGATTTCTTGAATGGGCAACGCATCGAGTTCACTACGAATCAATGTAGTAGGGCCCGACTGCGCGCCATTAAACACAAAGGCTAAACCATGACCGCCCAAGTTTCGATAGGTTTCATCCGGCGAAAATTGCTCGAATAGTGATTCAACGCGCGCAGCTGTATTTGCCTCACAACACGATAACTCAGGGTGTTGATGAAGCTCCTTTCGTAAGTCAGTCAGTTGAGCGTGGGTTAGCATCGGCGTTTCCTAGTTCTGGATCAGAGCAATAAGGTTTTGACTATACGCCGAGCCAAAACCTCAGATATTGATGAGGCTCTGATTATTGAATGTGCCCAGCTTGGCTGAGATATACTTATTCGCCTAAAGCGTCTAACTCTTGTTGCCAAATCGATAGCATCTCTTCGCCGAATAGATAGAAAGAGAGGGTCATGTGGCGATACTCTTCTTGCTTACATACAGTGAGGGCTATTTGGGCGGCTTCTTTAGGTGGATAACCATAAACACCACAAGAAATTGCAGGAAGAGCTACGCTTTCACACCGGTGTTCAACAGCAAGATTAAGAGCACGTTGATAAGCTGACTGTAACACTTCGGCAGGGTTTGCAAATCTATCGTATATCGGCCCCACCGTGTGTATTACAAACTGAGCATTCAGGTTTCCCGCGGCAGTAATACGTGCATCTCCAAAAGGACAGCGAACCCCGTTGCTTTCTTCTACTGCGTAACAGGCTCGCAAAAGTTCAGGCCCCGCAGCGCGATGTATTGCCCCATCTACTCCGCCGCCCCCAAGCATTCGTGTATTGGCAGCATTGACTATCGCATCAACATTCGCTTTCGTGATATCGCCATTTATAAGTTCAATTTTGGACATGGTTTTCTTTATACAAGGAGAATTATTGAGAGTGTAGCGGGATTCCCTTAGATCAACTATCAGGGTTTTCACTGTTATTCATCTTTAGTTTGGACGGCTTTATTTCAACGACATTGCCCTCTGGATCGGTGAGGTAGACTGAACGACCAAATCCTTGCGCCCCGTAGCGCTCTGCAAAGTCTTCCACGGCAATGTTGTAGCGACTAAGATATTCTCGCAATTGTTGCTCGTCAAAAGGTGCGACCTGAAGGCAAAAGTGATCCATGTTGCGTCCGTTTTGGCGTGGTGGCTCACCGCCAAGTTTCCCGAGTTCACTTTCTACTGTCACAATATCAATCAAGGCACTGCCTGCCCGTAGCTGCGTTAAGCCAAGATCAGGCAGTTCTCGCTCAAGCTGACACCCCAAAATTTGCTGATAGAAGTAGAGCATGGCGTCAAGTTGAGTGGTGCGTAGCACGACATGATCGAGTGCGAGAACCGAAATCGGTGAATGAGTAGTCATAAAATACTCCGAGTCGTAATACAAATCAGTATATACGCACGATGTGATTATCTGGGATCAGACTTTGATGCTATGCCCCTAAATGCACCAATGTCACTCCAAATTGTCACTAATCCTAAAGTTTAGCTCAAACTATTTTCGTAAATAGATGGCGAAGCGAAAACGCCGCATAAATGAAGTTTCTCTCTAGGTTGATGACTTCTTTAAGGTTTGTTTGAACGGGGTTTCAGAGAGGCGAAAATGCACAGTAAAAGGCCTTCATTTTATTGCGATTGCCGTTGTACATATCGTTGGCTATTGACCAAACTATCTATAGTGCCAAATGCTTAGAGGGGAGTGGGATATGCGTGAAGTGGACTATGGAGTGTTCAATTGGAAGCAGTGGTTGTGCCTTCTGCTTCTTCCTATTTCGATAAACGTCCTAGCACAAAAGGATGAGTCAGTAGAACTTCGACCGGGCACAGTAATTTACAAAATAGACGCAAACGCATCCCCCAGTGATCTCAAAGGGCTTAACGCCTTATTGAAAAGTCAGGGGCTGGTTTCAGAGCGTACACTGGAAGGCAGCCAGATAGTGATTGCGACTTTTGGGCATCATGGTCGAGAAACAGCGATTGCCAACATCATTGATAAGAGTGGTTATGTTGAGTTTGCTGAAGCGGATTATGTGGTCGAACCTACGCTACAGCCAAATGACACTTTCTTTGCTAATCAGTGGCACCACAACAACGTTAACAGTCAGCAAGCGTGGGACATTACTACAGGGAGCCACACCGTTTTAGTCGGTGTATGTGATACTGGCTTTGATGTGAATCACCCAGATTTAGGCCCTAATCTACGTACGGATCTTGCCTTTAATGCCCATGATGGTTCGACCAATATTTTTGATGCCAATGGCCATGGTACAGGGAGTGCAGGGACATTGGGTGCAGTTGGTAATAACGGTATTGGCGTTGCAGGTGCGAACTGGGAGGTAGATATCATTCCCGTTCGTATAGCGATTAGCGATCAGAACAGTTCGGCTTATATTTCTACTATGGCGACTTGTATTGAGTACGCCGCTGATAATGGCGCGCGAGTGGTGAATCTGAGCTATGGCGGTATTCAATATGACACCATAGATGCCGCAGCCCAATATCTTCGTTCGAAAAACGGCTTACTGTTTATGTCGGCTGGTAATAGCGGCCAAGAGCACTCCTATCCTGATTTCACCAGCTTTATTGGCGTTGGCGCAACAGACAGAGATGATAGCAGAGCCAGTTTTTCAAGCTGGGGTAATTACGTAGACATTACTGCGCCTGGCGTCGATATCGCAACGACCTACCCAGATAACCAGTACGTCTACTATAGTGGTACCTCATTTTCTTCTCCGCTGACGGCTGGTATTGCTGCGTTGATGGTTGCCGCTAACCCTGCGATTACCCCAGCGGAAATTGAAACAGGGCTTTTCTCTACCGCGGTCGATATTGGCGCAGCGGGTGATGATAATGTGTTTGGCCATGGCCTTGTTGACGCATACGCTGCTGTGACGTACGCATTGAACCTCAATAACTTAGAGGCACCTGTGGCTGATATTGTGGTGAGCAGTAACTCTGTGCCATTTGGCAGTTCGGTAGATTTTGATGGCTCTGGTTCAACAGATGGAGACGGTACTATTGTGTCGTATCTATGGGACTTTGGTGATGGCAACACATCCGCGAGTATGATGGCTACGCACACCTATGATCAAGCAGGCAGCTTCCAAGTGAGCTTAACGGTAACTGATGATGATGGGCTTAGTGACTCTGCGTTAACTAATATTCAAGTCACGAACATGCTGCCAACGCCGGTGCTTGAGATCAGTAATCCTTCAAGTAGCTACGACATCGGTGAGGCTATTTTCTTCATTGGATCTAACTCAACCGACCCTGACGGCAATATTGTTAGCTACCTATGGGAGTTTGGCAATGGTGCTACCAGCTCATCCATGGACCCCGAATATGCCTACGCGTCCGCAGGGACTTACACCGTGACTTTAACGGTTACAGATAATGCGGGCTCAGCAAATAGTACCGATGTGATGGTGACGATAGTCGATCCATTTGTGGTTAATGCGCCAACAGGATTAACCGCGAGTGTTGACGGCTTATCCGTGACACTTACCTGGCAAGATAATAGCGCCAATGAAGATGAATATGTGGTCGAGCGCGGGGCTAAATATCGTGGCCGAGTTCGGTTTGAACAAGTTGCCGTGCTACCCATGGATTCAACCAGTTATGTTGATACCGTGCCAAGTACAGGGGAGTTCAGCTATCGTATCACTGCGAGAAACACGAACGATGAAGCAACCTCGGATACCATTAAAGTAACGGTGGATTCCAATACTGATCCAGAGCCTGAGCCAGGTGGCTTAGCTGCGCCGACCAATCTTGTTGCGTCTTCAAGCGGTGGCAATGTTAATCTGAGTTGGTCAGATAATTCTGGCGACGAGTTAGGTTTCTATATTGAGCGAGGATTGAAACGCAAAGGTCAAATTGATTTTGCACCAATAGGTCAAGTCGATGCGAATGAAACCAGCTTTACGGACAGTGAATTCGGCTCATTGCCAAATGGCAACTATGCGTATCGTGTTCAAGCGTATAAATCTGGTGAAGTTTCAGGGTACAGCAATACTTCTGAAGTGCGTAAAAAATAGCTTTCTATTTCCACCAAAGAGCCTGCTATGTAAGCAGGCTCTTTTTTGTATTCAGGGAAATACTCATTCGATGAATACCTCAATTTAGTGTGGATGTAATCGACGTATTAAATAACGATTAGCAGCCTGCGACTTGGCTAGAGAGCATTGCAAAATTCGATATTCAAGGCACACTACCTCGATACAAGTCTATCTTTTTTGGGAATGCCATGTTTAACCTCAAGCTAGCTTCTATGGTGCTCGCGGCTTCGATATTTAGTGCTCCAAGCCTTGCTAAAGTCGCTCCTATCTCACAATGGCAATGTGACATGATGCTAAAGACCAGCGTGTTAGCTCAGGGCGCGCCAGTGGGGTGTGAGCGCCTATCCAAAGTAGACTTTGAGTTTATCGATTTTCAGGGGCAGTCAAAGCAGGGGAGTGTGATTGTTCTTGATGTCGTTGCGCCTTCCGTTGAGAAAATATTTTCTGATCTCAAGCAGCGAAAATTCCCGCTCCACTCCGCACGTTTAATGCGAGAGTTCAAAGGCGATGATAATGCCTCAATGAACGCCAATAACAGCAGTGCTTTCAACGCGAGGCCAATAACAGGTGGTTCTAGCTGGTCTAAACATGCCTATGGTGTCGCGATTGACATTAACCCAGTGCAAAACCCATTCTTAGAGTTTGGTGATAACGGTACGATTAAGGTTAAGCCGATTCAGTCAGCGACCAAGTACATCAACCGAACTCAGTTTCGTGCTCGCTCAGAACTAAGCCGAACAGGCATGGCGGAAGAGGTGGTTGATCTCTTTGCTCATCATGGTTTTCTTATTTGGGGCGGGGATTGGAACACACCTATCGATACTCAGCACTTTGAAGTTGGCTCAAGGCAGTTCGTAAACCAATTAGTTTCCAAACCTAAGCCTGAAGCGACGAAACTGTTTAACCGTTATGTCGAGTCGTACCGAACGTGCTACCTGCAAAACAAAGCGCAAGGGGCAGAGAAAGCGAGAGCGATGTGTGCTTACAAAACGGTGAAAGCATTCTAGTAGATAATCACATACATCAAGGAACAAATCATTCGGCATTTTTGTGTTGGAATAATTGATGCTTTTGATTCTGTTTTATCGGTTTGAGATTACGCAGGTTTAGTACCTATTTTTAGTTCCAACCGCGATAAGTTTAAGTTGTTAAATACAAAAAAGGCGCTAACTCAAAGAGTTAGCGCCTTTCCAAACGTTTGGTGGAGCTGGCGGGAGTTGAACCCGCGTCCAAAAACCATTCATCATTGGTACTACATGCTTAGTCGATCTTTAATTTCACCAGTGACCTGCGAACCGACACGCCAGCCAAAGGCTATCCTGAATTAAAATTCGCCGTTCATCTCTCAGGCGGGAGAATCCGGGCTAGCGCGTTTGGGTTTGATCTCTCGTTGGTCCCCGTCTTACGTGCGGAAGCTAGGGCGAGAGAGCTCTGAGCAGGTTATTAAGCTGCTAGTGCGTAGTTTTCGTCGTTTGCGACTATTTTTTTGCGGCTTTTTACGTGGCCAACCGCCCCACGGCATGCACCTCAGACTGCAAAATTCCTGTCGAATCCTAAATCAGCCCCAAAGTGTTCTTCGCATAGTACCAGAAAAGTCTAACCTGTCTAGCCTTGTGCGTTTAAGTGCTCAATATTAGCGCAGTGAGCTCTTCATCACGCGCGCTTTTTCACGAGCCCAATCTTTTTCTTTTAGATCAGTACGTTTGTCGTGCAGCTTTTTACCTTTTGCTACACCAATTTTCATCTTCACCCATGAGCGAGACCAGTAGAGCGAAAGCGCTGCTAGTGTCATACCTTCACGGTTGATGCGACCGAGTAGGTTGTCGAGTTCACGACGGCTCATTAAGAGCTTACGTACACGCGTTGGGTTTGCCACCACGTGAGTTGATGCTTGATTAAGAGGAGTGATGGTCATACCGCTGACAAAAGCTTCTCCGTCACGCATAAATACGTAACTTTCGGCGATGTTTGCTTTGCCTTGACGCAGTGCCTTAACTTCCCAGCCTTGTAGCTCTAAGCCAGCTTCAATTTCATCATCAATGAAGTATTCGTGGCGAGCTTTCTTATTGACCGCGATGGTATTGCTACCCGCTTTTTGTTTAGATTTTTTCTTTGCCATAATGGCTGCATTATACGGTTAGGATTTAAGTTAGGAAATCCCTTTATTTGCGCTGAGTGCAAATAAAAGTAAAATTGCTTACAAGCTTGAAGTTCAAGCAATTGATACGAGGAGTCAATATGAAGCAAGTCAGCCGTTCTGCTTTGGTTTCGTTTAGTGCAGAACAGATGTTCAATCTAGTGAACGATGTCGCTAGCTATCCTGAGTTTTTACCAGGGTGCTCGGGTTCGCGTGTGATTGAATCGAGCTCAGAGGCAATGGTGGCTTCAGTTGATGTTTCTAAGGCAGGGATTAGCAAAACATTTACCACATCCAACTCGCTAGTTTCTGGCGAAGCGATCATGATGAATTTGGTGGATGGACCATTTAAGACGCTCAAAGGAGGGTGGTTCTTTACTCCTCTTGATGAGCAGGCGTGCAAAGTAGAACTGAAACTAGAATTCGAGTTTTCTAGTAAGATGATCGAAATGGCCTTTGGTAAAGTATTCAATGAGTTAACCAATAATATGGTTAACGCTTTTACACAGCGCGCAAAACAGGTATACCCAGCTTATGAGTATTGAGTCTGATATGATCCACGTTGAGGTGGTGTACGCTTTACCGCAAGAGCAGCGTGTTTACACCTTGGTGGTCAACAAAGCGATGACGGTTGAAGAAATCATCAAACAATCTGGTGTATTGGAGCAATACCCAGAAGTTGATTTGAGCAAGAATAAAGTCGGCGTGTTTAGTCGCAATGTGAAGTTAGATTCAACGGTACGTGATAAGGACCGTATTGAGATCTACCGCCCATTACTCGCTGACCCTAAGGAGATTCGCCGTAAGCGAGCGGAACAAGCGAAAGCCTCTGGCGCTGCTGACCCTGTGACTGGCGGAAAAAAGAACCCACTTCGCAAAGAGGGTTAGGGGCAAATAAAAAAGGTTGGCATCAGCCAACCTTTTAAAATCATTCTTACTCTTCGATCAGTTAATACTCTCGAAAAAATCTTTACTTGCAGGGAAGTCTCCCTGAATCTCAACGAGCTGACCTTGACCATTGAAATTGACAATTAAGTCTTTTTGAATTGAGTCATTGTGGCCGTCAGTGTGGTGGTAAATGTAGTACCAAGTATCAGGGTAGCCATTTTCCACTAGCATTGGTGAGCCCATAACAAAACGAACTTGCTCTTTTGTCATACCAAATTTCAGTTTTTCTACTGAGCCTTGTTCAATGTAGTTACCTTGGTTGATATCAATACGATAAACCAATTTTTCTAATAAAGAGCAGCCTGTCAGGGTAGACACAGCGAGCGGTACAGCGATAAGCCACTTTGTGAATTGCATACTTAAATTCTTGCTACTGATATTGGTTAAACTTTGCCGATAATAAACAAGCTGAGCCTCAATGTAAAAAACTCATGCGGTTTTGAATTGTTTCAGACTGCGATTTTTGAGTTTTGTTGCAAAGTCGAGCCAAAAAAGTGGCTTTAGGGAACTTTGACTCGACTTTCTAAGCGGATCTAGGCTGCGATCAATAACTCGCGAGCATTGGCTAGGGTGGATTCAGTAATCTGGCTGCCACCAAGCAGGCGAGCAAGCTCAGAGATTCTTTGGTCATCATTGAGCGAGTTCATTTGGGTTTCTGTTTTGCCAGCCTTGGTTTGTTTGGCCACAAACAGTTGTTGATGACCACACCCTGCTACTTGAGGTAGGTGAGTGACACACAGAACCTGTGTTGATTCCCCCAGTTTTCTGAGCATTCTTCCAACAACTGCGGCAGTTGGCCCGCTAATACCGACATCGACTTCATCAAAGATGAGACTTGGCGTATCCACTTTCTGAGCGGTAATGACCTGGATAGCCAATGAAATACGGGAAAGCTCACCACCAGATGCCACTTTTGCGATTGGCTGCATTGGTTGCCCTGGGTTGGTTGAAACCACAAAGCAAACACTGTCCATGCCTAATGGCGAAGGGTGCGTACCTTCGTTGTTTACTTCGATACTGAACTGGGCTTTTTCCATGCTCAACTCATGCATGCTCGCTGTGATGAGTTTATTTAGCTCTTTCGCGTAACGACCGCGGGATTTATGTAACTTTTCAGCGGCGACTAAGAAGGCTTGGTATTTAGCTTCTACTTCTTGTTCGAGGGCGTCGAGCTTCTCATCTGAGCAGTCAAGGGCTTCAATTTGTGCGAGCAGATCTTGATGGTGCTGGAACAACTCTTCTGGCATCACGTGGTGTTTACGCGCAATCGACATGACTTTAGAAAAGCGCTCTTCGACGTACGCCATTCTACCTGGGTCAACATCAATATTATCGAGGTAGTTGCGCAGTTCGCTGTTTGCTTCTTCTAATTGGATGATCGCTTCCGCAACCATATTTGGCAGTTCAGCTAACTTGTCATCGAGCTCTGCGAGCTGAATCAGGGAGTGATTGGCTGATTGGAGAATACCAAGCGCATTAACTTCTTCACCCTCGTAAATAAGTTCGATGGCTTGCTGACAGGTAGAGGCAAGTTCACCGCTGTTGGACAGTCTTTTGTGCTCTTGTTCAAGCTCTTCATATTCGTCCTCACCAATTAACAGCTCGTTAAGTTCTTTGATTTGGTATTCGAGCAGTTGCTTCTGCGCCAAATTGGCTGCACTGTTTTCTTTTAGCTGTTTTAAATTGTTGTCTGCCTGGCGCCACGTCTGGTACGTGTTTCGGGTGCTTTTTAAAAGATTAGTATGCCCCGCATATTGGTCAAGCATGGCCATTTGGTAGTCGCTTTTCATCAATTGATGGTGCGCGTGTTGGCCGTGAATATTAATCAATAATTGACCCAGAGACTTGAGTTGAGAAAGGGGAACGGGACTGCCATTAATAAACGCACGAGAACGACCTTCTTTATTGATGATACGACGCAAAATGCAGTCAGAACCATCGAGTAGATCGTTATCCTCTAGCCAACGAGTTGCGTGAATATTGTTCTCAAGAGAAAACGCGGCACTGACTTCGGTTTTCTCTTCCCCTTGGCGTACCATGCTGGCTTCTGCGCGTCCGCCCAAACATAAACCTAATGCATCAATCGCGATAGATTTACCTGCGCCAGTTTCGCCTGTGATGGTCGTCATTCCTTTGGATAGCTCTAGCTGTAGAGACTTAACAATCGCAAAATTATTAACACTTAGATGAGCCAGCATGTAGTTGTACCTGTTTAAATGAACAATACTGTATATAAGTGCAGTATATACTGTTTCTTTATACAGTAAAGTGGGTGGTGTGGATTTTTTTATTGAGAATCTAATTTTGTGATAGGCATGAAAAAACCGCAGTCGAGGCTGCGGTTTAGTTGCAAGGGGAGGATGCTAAGGTCTGGTTGGGTTTATCGTTAAAGGCTCAAGAGTAACGACGGCATTAACGCCAGCGCCTGGATGATCAACGTAGGATGTGTCTTGCATAAGGGTGTAATAGACATCAACAAAGTCGTCATCATTGGTCAGAGCGCCATCTGGGATTGCGTCGATGATTTTGTTGGTAATTTGAGGAATGATAGCGTAAGCCTGCATTTCAGGATCTGGGATGGCTTTCAATACTTCTTCTGCGACTTGAACTAGCAGCTTCGCCAGCTTTTTATAGTCAGTGCCGTCATCTTGTTCCATTAGCACGATGTCAGCTGCTCCCCAACGATAGCGGGACCAATGGATAATGATTTGGTTAGGGTAGTAATCTTGGTTGTCGTAGTCCAAGTACGGCATTTCAACCAGATCAAGCGCGGGCTCATCTCGGCTTGGATTCACTCCGGTGACCAAAGCATAAATTTCTGCTTTTCCGGAAATCCAAGGTTCTTGATCATCAGCAAGGCGAATTTTCTTCAGTTGGGTGGTATGAATAGGTGACGTCGTGACACTGGATGCACGAGTTGAAAACGCCTCTTGTGCGTTGCGATCTTGTACATATGGCTGCACCTGAGTGGTTTGACCGAGCTTACGCATTTCGGATCGCATTGCTTGTAGGCCCGCTTTGAGTTCTGCTGAGCTATTGCTGTCGACAACCAGTACAGGTACTTCCGGTAATTGATAAACGTCTAATTGGTGTATTTGGCCGTAAACGTCATACGCTTCGATGTATTGCCACTGTTCATCGTCCCCACTTGGCTCAAAAGCAAACAGAGGATCGACTTTTCCTTGCTGCCAAGCTGCGAGCATTTGTTCATTTGCTAGGCGAACTTCCAGTATTTGGTCAGCGTATTGTGTAATCCCTTTCCAGCTCCGAATTTGTTCATCGGCGATTTCAAGTCGTTGACTGAACTTAGAAAGCGGTTGTTGCTCAACAAATTCTGATACCGCAATGCTTGTATCCTGCGCGGTAATTTCCTTTCGTAAAGTAGACTCGATATCGACATAGTTTTTACTAAGCTGTAACGCCAACTCTCGCTTGGTTTGAGTTATGTCATTCGCTCGAGCGTTTGATGTATCGGTAACCTTTGCCTCATCTGATTGGCAGCCAACAAGCGCTAATGTAGAGAGAGCGGACAATATAATCGTTTTTTTCATAGTGTGTCCTTTATAGATGAATTGAAAATAGAGTTATTGTTCTATTCATCACGAGAATAGCACTGGGTGCTTTTCATTCAATCCGCTCGACAGATGAAAAGTAGAATTTGCCCACAGGATCAAATTTTAAAATTTGTAATTTAGCGGGCTCTTATGTAGGGAAAGGTTATAAATGTAGAGGATTTGTCTGATCGAAAAGGGCTAGCACTGCCACTAGCCCCTACTGGGTTAAAACAACCGGCTTGACCAACCCAGCTTGTTTCTTAACACGTGGTAATAACTGTAGTTTTTAGGATGAATGAGTTTGAGCACGTTGGGGCTTTGGTATACGTGCACTTCATCCCCCGGCGAGACGGGAAGAGAAACTTGACCATCACAGCCGACTTCCTGAGTTCCTCGGTTGTCTGGCGAGACCACGAGTTTGATTCGACGGTTACCATCGACCACCAGAGGGCGGCTTGATAGTGTGTGTGGGAACATAGGAACAAGTGAAATCGCATTGAGGCTTGGAGAGAGAATAGGGCCACCGCCAGACAAGGAATAAGCCGTTGATCCTGTGGGGGTAGATACGATTAACCCATCCGCACGTAAAGAGAACGCAAAGCTATCATCGATATAAACTTCGAATTCAATCATATGTGCCACTTGACCAGGGTGAAGTACTGCTTCATTTAACGCGGCATTGTGGCTTTTTACTTGGCCGTGACGGTGTACTTCCGCTTCAAGTAAGAAACGTTCTTCTTGGATAAATTCGCCATCTAAGACGGCTTTTAGGGCGGTTTGGAAGTCTTCAGGGTTTAGGTCGGTCAGGAAGCCCAGATTCCCTCGGTTGACGCCAATCACTGAAATATCAAACCGAGACAAAACGCGTGCCGCGCCAAGCATATTCCCATCACCGCCAACTACGATCGCGAGATCCGCCGCTTTGCCCAATTGAATCAAGCTAGCAAAGTCCTCTTTAGGTACGTCGTCAAGAATTTCAATTAAGCGATCGTCGATAAAAACTTGATAGCCCTCAGATTTTAGCCAGGTATAGAGCTCGCGATGAGTCTGAATGGCTTGCTGATTTCGGGGTTTTCCGATGATGGCGATCACTTGAAAAGGTTTTTTCATAGGTTTTCCGCACTAAATAGGCTTGATTCGGTAATCTTCATCCCCATAATAATGGCAAGTTAGCTATTTATGCGAGTTTTTGTGTATCTAAACGCGATAAACGTGAAGCGTTAGGTACCAATAGATATGTATTTCGGAGATAACATGAGCAACGAAGAAAACAAAGTTACAGAAGAAGAGCTAGATCAAATCATCGAAGAAGCGGAAAAAGTGGAAGCAGCAGCGCAAGAAGCGGAAGCAGAGCTTGAAGAGATCGGTGATGAGAAAGACGCGAAGATTGCTCAACTAGAAGCGGCTTTACTGACTAGCGAAGCAAAAGTTCAAGAGCAGCAAGACAGCGTGCTACGTGCGAAAGCAGAAGTAGAAAACATGCGTCGTCGTACTGAGCAGGAAATCGATAAAGCTCGTAAATACGCACTAAACAAATTTGCTGAAGAGCTATTGCCGGTTATCGATAATCTTGAACGTGCGATCCAAGCCGCTGATACGGATGCAGAAGTTGTTAAGCCACTGCTTGAAGGTGTAGAGCTGACTCACAAGACGTTTGTTGATACGGTGGCTAAGTTCGGTCTTAAAGAGATTAACCCAGAAGGTGAAGCCTTTAACCCTGAATTGCACCAGGCAATGTCTATTCAAGAAAGCCCTGATCATGAGTCAAACACCGTGATGTTTGTAATGCAAAAAGGCTACGAGCTGAATGGTCGAGTGGTTCGCCCAGCGATGGTTATGGTGGCGAAATAATTCAGCTATCCCCTACGTTTTAAACACAAGAGAGGCATTCGCCTCTCTTTTTTTATCCCCTAACACCAATTTTACCTGTCTCCAATAACTGATTGATTTAGTGAATTATTCTTAGAATGAATTTTAACCAAAAATTAATTTCTGATTTGAAACTTGTAACATTATCGTAAACAAAGTCTTTATTTTGTAACCTTGATGTGTATTATGTGCGAACTCCGTCGGAAATAATGGCGGAATAAACTATAAAATCATAATTTAAGAACACAACATTCTGGAGATGAAAGATGGATAAATCGCTTTCAAGCAAGATATTTGTAGGCTTGTTTGCTGGTCTGCTCATTGGTACTGCGATTCAGTACCTATTCAGTGGAATTGCAATCTTTGATACCTACCTCCTTGGTGCCGCAGAAGGCGCTGGTGGTATGTTCGTATCATTGATCAAACTGCTTGTTGTCCCATTGGTCTATGTTTCTATTGTATGTGGTATTGTTGATCTGAAAGACATCACTGCATTTGGTCGCCTTGGTGGTAAAACTTTTGCTCTTTACATTATCAACACCATTATCGCGATCACAGCCGCTCTAACGGTAGGTATGATTTTCCAGCCAGGCGCTGACGCGAATCTAGCTGGCACGATTTCAGAGACCGTTAAACTCACCACAACTGAAACGCCTGACATCTTCTCACTTGTCGTTAACATTGTTCCTAGCAACCCAGTTCAGGCGTTTGCTAACGGTGACATGTTACAAATCATCTTTATGGCAATCCTGACAGGTCTTGCTATCCAAGCTCTTGACTCACGCGGTGGCCCAGCTATCCGTACGTTCAAGATGGCGAATGAAATCATGATGAAGCTAGTGGGTCTTGTCATGAGCCTAGCGCCATACGGTGTATTCGCGCTGATGATTCAACTAGGTGCAACACTAGACGCAAACACGTTAATGTCGGTAGCAGGCTACGTAGCGCTTGTTGTAGCAATGCTAGTGTTCTGGATTTTCTTCTTCTATCCGATGGCGGTTGGCATCGCGACAGGGACTTCGCCGAAGACGTTCCTACGAGCAACACGTGAGCAGATTCTGTTCTCTCTGTCTACGGCGAGCTCAAATGCAACGATTCCTGTAACGATGCGCACTTTGACTGAGAAGCTACACGTTTCTAAATCAGTCGCAGGTTTTGGTGTTCCACTCGGTGCAACCATGAACATGTCTGGTGTATCTATCTACATTGCACTCGCAACTATTTTCGTGGCGAACGCATTTGGTCAGCCAATCAACACTGCTGATGTGTTTACTCTAGGTCTCACTATCCTTCTACTATCAATCGGTGCTGGTGGTGTTCCTGGCGGTGGCGTTGTAATGGTAGGTGTTCTTCTTCATCAACTAGGTCTTCCACCAGAAGGTCTTGCAATCATCGCCGCTGTAGACCGTATTAACGATATGTTCTGTACTTCATCGAACGTAGTGGGCGATACCGCAGTAAACACTATCGTTGCTAAAACGGAAGGTGAAATCGGCAAAGAAGAGGAAGTGGAAGCGAAACCAGTTCAAGCAAATGCTTAATTTGTAAGCTTCCCGATTCTCAAAGCGAGCCACATGGCTCGCTTTTGTTTTGTCAGAGGAAATCTTTTTTCACTTTTTTTTACTCTTTCCCTTGAAAAGCCATTTGCCGCCCTTATCTATGTGGCATAGAAGAAGCAAACAACCTTATTTTTGTTTGTGAGCAAGGGTTGAAACCCGATTCTACATCCCCACATAGGGGATATAGCAAAACGAAAATAGAAAATTATTCGGAGATAGCCTGATGGGTAAAATCATTGGTATTGACTTAGGTACTACTAACTCATGTGTTGCTGTACTAGACGGCGACAAACCACGCGTTATTGAAAACGCAGAGGGTGAGCGTACAACTGCATCGGTAATTGCATACACAGATGGTGAGACGCTAGTAGGTCAACCTGCGAAACGTCAAGCAGTTACAAACCCAACTAACACGCTATTTGCAATTAAGCGTCTTATCGGTCGTCGCTTTGAAGACGAAGAAGTACAACGTGACATCGAAATCATGCCTTACAAAATCGTTAAGGCTGACAACGGTGATGCTTGGGTAGAAGCGAAAGGCCAAAAAATGGCAGCTCCTCAGGTTTCTGCTGAAGTACTGAAGAAAATGAAGAAAACTGCTGAAGACTTCCTAGGTGAGGAAGTAACGGGTGCAGTTATCACAGTTCCTGCTTACTTTAACGATGCTCAGCGTCAAGCAACTAAAGATGCTGGCCGTATTGCAGGTCTAGAAGTTAAACGTATCATCAACGAACCAACTGCGGCTGCTCTAGCTTACGGTCTAGACAAGTCAGGCGGCGATCGCACTATCGCGGTATACGACCTTGGTGGTGGTACATTCGATATCTCTATTATCGAAATCGACGAAGTTGAAGGCGAGAAAACATTCGAAGTACTAGCAACTAACGGTGACACTCACCTAGGTGGTGAAGACTTCGACAACCGCATGATCAACTACCTAGTTGAAGAGTTCAAGAAAGAGCAAGGCATCGATCTTAAGAACGATCCACTAGCAATGCAGCGTGTTAAAGAAGCAGCAGAAAAAGCGAAAATCGAGCTTTCTTCTACTTCTCAAACTGACGTAAACCTACCTTACGTGACTGCAGATGCGACTGGTCCTAAGCACATGAACGTGAAAGTGACTCGTGCGAAACTAGAATCTCTAGTTGAAGACCTAGTACAACGTTCTCTTGAGCCACTAAAAGTTGCTCTAGCTGACGCAGACCTATCGGTAAACGATATCACTGACGTAATCCTAGTGGGTGGTCAGACTCGTATGCCAATGGTTCAAGCGAAAGTGGCTGAATTCTTCGGTAAAGAAGCGCGCCGCGACGTGAACCCTGACGAAGCAGTAGCAATGGGTGCTGCAGTTCAAGGTGGTGTACTTGCTGGTGATGTTAAAGACGTACTTCTACTAGACGTTACTCCTCTGTCTCTAGGTATCGAGACGATGGGCGGCGTAATGACTAAGCTAGTTGAGAAGAACACAACGATCCCAACAAAAGCGAACCAAGTTTTCTCTACAGCAGAAGACAACCAGAACGCGGTAACCATCCATGTTCTACAAGGTGAGCGTAAGCAAGCGATGTACAACAAATCTCTAGGTCAATTCAACCTAGAAGGCATCCAGCCTGCACCACGTGGCATGCCACAAATCGAGGTAACTTTCGACCTAGATGCGGACGGTATCCTACACGTATCAGCGAAAGATAAGCAGACTGGTAAAGAGCAGAAGATCACTATCCAAGCTTCTGGCGGTCTAAGCGATGAAGACATCGAGAAAATGGTACAAGAAGCAGAAGCGAACAAAGAAGCGGACAAGAAGTTCGAAGAGCTAGCGACTGCACGTAACCAAGCTGACCAAATGATTCACGGTACTCGTAAGCAAGTAGAAGAAGCTGGTGAAGCGCTACCTGCAGAAGAGAAAGAGAAGATTGAAGCAGCTATCTCTGAGCTAGAAGAAGCACGTAAGGGCGAAGACAAAGAAGCGATCGACGCGAAAGTTCAAGCACTTATGACTGCGGCTCAAAAGCTTATGGAAATCGCTCAGCAGCAAGCTCAAGCACAACAAGGCGCGGAAGCGGGTGAACAGCCTAAGCAAGACGACGATGTTGTAGATGCAGAGTTTGAAGAAGTTAAAGACGACAAGAAGTAATTTCTTCACAGAGTGACTTGATTTCCTTCTAGAACTCAAGTCATCTGTTTTGAAATTAGTGTCCTGACTTAATGCGGGCGTTTGAGGAAACTCATACGCCCGTATGTTTGTAACTAACCTGTCAGTCTAGATAATGGTTCTCGAACATTAACTCTCGAATCTTTATCTAGAATGATACAAACACCAAGCGGTGTAATGATAAATCCTCCGTTTGCAGTACTACATTGGTGACGAAGAACATGTCAAAACGTGATTTTTACGAAGTATTAGGCGTAAGCCGCGATGCGTCAGAGCGTGATATTAAAAAGGCGTACAAGCGTCTAGCAATGAAATTCCACCCAGACCGTAATCAGGGTGATGAGAGCGCAGCAGATAAGTTTAAAGAAGTAAAAGAAGCGTACGAAATTCTTCTCGATCCGCAAAAGAAAGCGGCTTACGATCAATACGGTCATGCTGCTTTTGAACAAGGCGGTATGGGCGGTGGCGGCTTCGGTGGTGGCGGCGCTGATTTTGGAGACATCTTTGGTGATGTGTTCGGTGATATCTTCGGTGGTGGTCGTCGTGGTGGCGGTCAGCAACGTGCTCAGCGTGGTGCAGATCTGCGTTACAACATGGAGTTGACTCTTGAAGAGGCCGTGCGTGGCGTATCTAAAGAGATCGAAGTCCCAACCTTGGTAGAATGTGATTCATGTGATGGTAGCGGTGCTGAGAAAGGTTCAGCAGTAGAGACATGTGGTACCTGTCACGGTCACGGCCAAGTTCAAATGCGTCAAGGGTTCTTTGCGGTTCAACAAACCTGTCCTACCTGTCACGGTAAAGGCAAAATCATCAAGAACCCATGTAAGTCTTGTCATGGCCAAGGTCGCAAGCAGAAAACCAAAACACTTAACGTTAAGATTCCAGCTGGTGTGGATACTGGTGATCGCATTCGTCTATCTGGTGAGGGTGAAGCAGGTGAAATGGGCGCGCCAGCGGGCGACCTATATGTACAAGTTCACGTGAAAGAGCACCATATCTTCGAGCGTGACGGTAACAACTTATACTGTGAAGTACCAGTAAGCTTTGCTATGGCAGCGCTTGGCGGTGAGGTCGAAGTTCCGACTCTTGATGGCCGTGTTAACCTGAAAGTACCAACAGAAACGCAAACGGGTCGTATGTTCCGTATGCGTGGTAAAGGTGTCAAAGGCGTTCGTGGCGGTGGTATTGGCGACTTGATCGTTAAACTAGTGGTTGAAACTCCGGTTAACCTAAGCTCGCGTCAAAAAGAACTACTTAAAGAGTTTGAAGAGTCTTGCGGCGGTGAAGCGGCGACGAAACACAAGCCGAAATCTGAAGGATTCTTCAACGGTGTGAAGAAGTTCTTTGATGATTTAACCAGCTAAACTGGTTAGAAGAGTATTTTAAAGCCTGCGACTAACGCAGGCTTTTTAGTTTTCAGCCAACCGAGTTAGAAGGTAAGTGGCTCAAGGTGGTTGAGAGTCACTCTCTGTCAAACAACGTCAATAAATGGCTAGCCTAAATCCAGCAATCCTCGGGATATTGCGCATTCGTCGCATCAAGCGTCATGTAATCCACACTCTCATCGGTTAAGCATTTGTCTTTTGTTTGTCCGCTCCCTGATTGTGCCTCGGCTTTAATGACATAAGCCTTGCCTGCTTGACTCGCGATGGAAAAAACATAGCGGCTCGAAGGGGTATCGCACACGCTACAGTTGCTTCCTGAGATAATCCCACTCCAGTTGTAGCCACTGTTGTAACTAGACTCCAACTTGAGCTGAATTTTTGAAAGGTCAGCAATGGCTTTCGCTCGATATGACTTGAGTACGTAACTTTGATAACTCGGGTAGGCGATCGCTGCCAGTATGGCCACGACAGAGACTGCGATCATTAATTCGATCAATGTCATTCCATTTAGTCGTTTCTTTCCTACTTTACATTCATTTCTTCGAATCATTCCGCGTAGTTCCTTATTAGCTGTCTGGCTATTTTTCTTTGGTGTTAGTCTTTGCGCAAGACTGAATACGGTTACTTACTGTTTTTGCATAGGATTTTGGGAAATGTCTCGCGGCTTTACCTTATTAGAACTCTTGGTCTCTATTGCGGTGCTCGGCACATTGATGGTTTGGGCGCTGCCGAATTACAGCGACATGACGGATACGGTCAAAATGCGAAGGCTGGCCAAAGAGTTAAATGGTTTCGTTCTGATGGCCAAATCAGAGGCCGTGTTGAGACGCGAAAGACTTTGGGTTCATTTGATTATGTCTGGTGCATCAGACAGCAACGGAGATTGGCGCTTAGAGCTGACTAATAGCGATGTCAATGGTGCGGGCGATGTCTATTCGGCGTTGTCCGGTGTCCCGTTTGAGGGAGTCACGCTTTCAACAACATACACCTCTAATCAAATCAGTTTCGATGAAACTCATGGGCGACCAAAAGCTGGACGCTTTACTTTTCACCCCAAGAGCAGCCCATCATCAGCACTGGACTTACGTACTTACCATCGCAGCGCCATTGTTCGCGTTTGTTCTCCTAGTGCCAATACCTACTTAAGTTATGAGAAGTGTTGATATGAAGTTGTCGAAGGAGAGAGGGGCGAGTCTTATTGAGTTTATGGTTGCTGCGACCATCGGTGTTTTCGCGTTGGGCATCATAGGTTCGATGTTTTTAAGCGGCTACAAAACGGCGACTAAGCGAACGCAAGAGCTCACTTTATTACAGTCAACCAATAGCGTACTGCAGATGATGAAATTGGACATGCATCGTGCTGGATACAATGGCGTCTCCCCAAACTTGGTCAAGCTATCTGGCGCGGATCATACTTTTTACGTTGAAAATTCGGCCACAACGGGACTGCTCGCTTATGCGTATGTTGCCGAAGTCTCAGGTGCTTCTTATACCTACTCAAATGTCGTGTATGAGCAGACCTCTGCCGCAAGTGATGTATTGCGCATATGTGAAAAAAAACAATCGACGGTGATGTCAGTGTTGGATGCTCAAGACTTTCCTGGAAGAGTGGGCCACAACTGCAACACCCTATTTCATAAAGATCGCATTAAGGTTGATGGATTTAATCTCACATTAGTTGAGTTACCGGGAAGCAATATTTCGTCAGCAATGGTGACCGTAGAGCTTCAAACCTCACTAAAGAATGCGCCAACTTATACCAAGTCACTCTCGTTTACGACAAAACAAAGGAACTGGTGATATGCAGAAAAATCGAGGTTTAGCGACGCTTCTTATTACTAGTTTGCTGTTAGTTGCCTCACTACTTGTGGTTTTAGGGAGCTACAAAGGACTGTTTTACCAAGTGAAGCGTGCACAAAATGAAGTTCAAGCGCGCAAAGATCACTGGGCGGCAGAGGGAGGGTTGGAGTGTGTTTATACCAAAGCAAAACAGTTGAATGCTGTTCCTGCTTCCGTTTCAGATTGCAAAAATCTATTGAATTTAGATTCTCTTAATATTGTTGGCGGCACGCCAAATGTCATTCATTCCAAGAGTGGTTATCTCACCTTAAAAAAAGCCTTTGTTTCACCGATTGTTTCGAGTACTGGAGCCATTCGCTCAAAGTCTGATTTGGTTATCAATGGTGCCTACACATCCTCCCCTGACCCTGGTAAAAGCTTGGGTTCAAATCTTTGGGAGTGTACCTCTGTACGGTACTTTAATTATTTTCATGCAAAAACCGGATATAACACTTTCCACCCCTTTGAGACAATCAAGCCCTATGCGTCTTTTCCTGACAGTATTAATCCAAATTTCCAAAAATGCTCGCCAGCCAATCACTCATGGTCGGTATTGGACTTAGCAGATACGGCGGAAGACTTTAAGAAAGATACCGATATGGACCCATTTCGAGACGTGTTTAACGTCCCAAGAGCCGAGTGGTTTCCATTAATGTCAGATAAAAGCCTTTTTGGCTATGTGCCCTATACATTGAATGGCGAAACGTTAACAAAAGTGGAAGACCTTGGTTCGCCAACGTTTAATACTCAATGTGCGGAAGAGATTAAAAAGAATATCGAGCAGGGCAAAGACACTATTTGGGTGTACGGTGGGTGTGAAATTAATGATGCAGACTTCGACATAATCAGCACGGCAATTGACACCCATTTGAGTAGCGGAATCATACTAGTGATTCATAACGGTATATTGTCCGTTACAGGCTCTCAAGCATTTAAGGGAATGTTATACCATTTTGTTTCCGATGAGTTTACCGACAGCAGCGGTCAAGTGTTGGACTTTAGCGATTGGCCTCTCACCGAAAATGACACGAGTGCCGGAGGAGGAAGTAGTGTTTTAGAAGGGGTGATTTCAGCTTTGGGGTCGACGGTAATAATGCCCAAAGAGAAAATTGGCTACTTCCAAAACGGAGCCTTTAATCCAAGTGGTGGCTATGTGATGGATGCGCCAGGGACTTATGCTTTGTTCAATGCATCCCTTAACTTTACTTTCAATCGAGATGTTATAGAGGGGCCGTCAAAAAAATTCAAAGTGGTGAAATGGTACAGAGGATCATGGCATGATTTGTAAGCAGCGGGGCGCCAGCTTAATCGAAGTGTTGATCGCTTTTGTATTGATAGGGATAGGAGCGATGGGGCTTATCAAGTTGCAGGCAGTGGCTGAGTCCAAAGCCGATTTTGCAGAGCTGAGCCTTGAAGCGCTTTATCTTGCAGAAAACAAACTTGAGTCTTTTACGCGCAGGGGTATCTCTTCTGCTTCTGGGTCATACCGTTACTCTGATATAGCAGGTGATAGCTGTGTGAGTTCAAGTTTATGCTCTACGAAAGCGTCCGGATTTATAACCCAATGTGACGTCTCCCCTTTTGCCAGCTTAAGTAACGCGCTGAGTGTAGTGACCGTTGAAGTGTGCTGGTGGGACCGATTCGGTGACAAACAATCCGTGACGTTAAAGAGCGCAATCTCACAATATAGCGAGTTCGACAGTAACTAGTTGTATATCTAGGCGGTGTTGAGATTTTTTACTAACAAGCGTGCGTTATATTTTTCAAAATAGTATTTAAATTGTTTCATAACCTGATCTGGTTGTGTTCTTATTTTGTTGCACGTTAATGGTGTTTTTGCAAAATATGTCTCCATATATGGAAAAAACTCTAGAACCTTGTGCTTTTTGTGACCCTATTTAATAGAATGTGTGGTGAATCATAGGCTGAAAAAAGAATAACCAGAAGCCTGAGGCAACAACATCACACTATGGAGTTACCATGAGTAACCAAGCTGTAAATCAAGCGCCATCCAATAAGCCGAGTGGTATGGATCGCTTTTTAAACTTTATTGAACGCGCAGGTAATAAGATCCCAGATCCTGCAATTCTGTTTTTCTGGGCTCTTGTTATTACTTGGGCGGCGTCTGCTCTCCTTTCAAACGTTTCGTTTGATCTGCTAAACCCTCGCACAGGTGAAGCGCTTGCAATCAACAACCTTTTAACTGGCGAATCTCTAGCAAGCTTCCTAGCGAACATGGTGACTACGTTCACTGGCTTTGCACCTTTAGGTATCGTTCTAGTTGCGATGCTAGGTGTGGGCGTTGCAGATTCTTCAGGCTTTATTACTACAGGCCTTAAGAAGATGCTGAACTTCACGCCAGCTAAGCTTCTTACTCCAATGCTAATTCTTGTCGCAATCGTATCGCACACCGCAGCAGATGCGGGTTACGTATTGGTTATCCCATTGGGTGGTATCATCTTCCACGCGGCAGGTCGTCACCCTCTAGCGGGTATCGCAGCGGCGTTTGCGGGTGTATCAGGTGGTTTCTCTGCAAACTTCATCCCTTCAGGTATCGACCCTCTACTAGCTGGCTTTACGCAAACAGCGGCGCAGGTTCTGGATCCTGAGTACGTGGTTAACCCTCTAGCGAACATCTTCTTTACTGGTCTATCTTCAGTAATCATCGTTGCTATCGGTTGGTACGTCACTGAGAAAATTATCGAGCCACGTTTAGCGAACACGCCAATCGATGAAGACGCAGAAAAAGCGCCTGATCTTGGCTCTTTCACTGAACTAGAATCGAAAGCATTCCGTTACGCGGGTTGGGCGATGATGGCAGGTATTGCTGTTTTGATCGCAGCAATCATCCCTGAAAACTCAGCACTACGTTCTCCGGAAGGCGAAATTACAGCGTTCTCAGCACCGCTAATGAAGTCAATCGTTCCATTGATCTTCATTCTATTTATCATCCCAGGTTACGTTTACGGTAAAGTTTCGGGCACATTCAAAACAAGCAACGACATCATCAAGGCCATGTCTGACACCATGTCGACGATGGGGGCTTACATCGTAATGTCGTTCTTCTGTGCTCAGTTCCTTTCTGCGTTTGCACAATCAAACATTGGTACCATGCTAGCGCTATACGGTGCGGAAGGTCTGAAAGCGATGAACTTACCGGGTGAAGCGACCATCATTGGTATGATTCTTCTAACGGCTTCTGTAAACCTGCTAATCGGTTCCGCATCAGCGAAGTGGGCACTTATCGGTCCAATCCTAGTTCCTATGCTAATGGCTGTAGGCATTTCTCCAGAACTGTCTCAAGCGGCATACCGTGTGGGTGACTCTGTATCAAACATCATTTCACCTCTGATGGTCTTCTTCCCTCTAGTGGTTGTTTACTGTCAGCGTTACGTGAAGTCGACGGGTATCGGTACTTTGGCGTCACTGATGATGCCATTCTCAATTGCAATGCTTATTGGCTGGTCTATCTTCCTAGTCGCTTACTGGGCATTAGGTATTCCACTAGGTATCCAAGCGCCATACACTTACACTATGTAAATACCGTCATATTTGGCGCTGTAGCGTTGTTAACTGCGCAAGTTCCCCGGAGCGCCGGCCGCCCTAATCACATAGGACATCTATGCTCATAGGGCTGAACTTGCTTGTTGCCTAGCTACAACATCAACTATTTAGGTATTGGTAATTCGAAAGCGCTGGTCGAGAGGCCAGCGCTTTTTTGTTTGTATTTTCGCCCGTTCAGTGCGCTTTTACTCTTGGTAGGTTAAGGGTAAAATCGTGGCCCACAGCACTTATGCTAGATTTTGGAGCCCCAGTGTCAGATTCCCAGTTTACCCCTCAAGACGAACAATATATGCGCCGCGCAATGGAACTTGCCGCACATGCGGAAACTGAAGGTGAAGTCCCGGTCGGTGCTGTACTTGTGAAAGATGGCGAGATCATCGCGGAAGGCTGGAACCAGTCTATTAGTTGTCATGATGCCACTGCGCATGCCGAAATGCAGACCATCAGAAAAGCGGGTCAAGTACTTGAGAATTATCGATTACTGGATACCACCCTTTACGTAACGCTAGAGCCTTGTCCTATGTGTGCTGGCGCGTTGTTGCACAGCCGTGTAAAGCGTGTTGTGTTTGGCGCACCAGATTTGAAAGCCGGCGCTGCAGGAACGGTATTAAACCTTTTTGAACATCAAGCGGCTTATCACTATGCAGATGTAGAGCAGGGGCTGTTGGAGGAGGAATGCCGAGTACAACTTCAGTCCTTTTTTAAACGTCGTCGCAAAGAGAAAAAGACCGAGCGTAAAGCAACACGAGTTCAGCAGGTGAATGAAGCGAAGAAGGGATGAAAGAAATCAGAATAGTCGCTTTTAAGCAAACATCTTATCGACAAGATGTTTGCTCCTTGGTGTTACGCTGCACAGATAAGTTGCATGAATGCTCGATGACGTGCGATCACCTTTTTCTTGTTGTTGCTAAGCAGGCGCTTACGACGGTTAGCTGCAACGGTTTTGTTAAGGCGTTTTGACTGTAGTTTACGTCTAGTCATAGAACAACCTCCTCTATGAGTGAATACAATATTACTGACATTCATTGATGAATGTTCATGATTATCTGATCGTATCGGTTTTATACTCGCCAATTGTTACCATTTTAAGAAACTTCGCAAGTGATCGAGCACACGATATTATGTATGGGTTGCAGTGGAGGATTTCAAGTGCGCAATCTTTGTTCAAGAATTGCGCGCTTGAGGGTGAAGCTAGTCAGCTTCTAACTGGTCAACGGTTGATTCAGCTGCAGAAAGAGGTTGCGCTTGTGAGGTAACTTGATCCGGCACTTGAATAACGGTCAAGTCATCAACGTTGTCATTGTCTTCCGCCAATGTCTGTTTCTCAACATGACCAATGATGCTTTGATAGTAGCGACGAATGTTTTCGACATAGTTACGCGCCTCATCACCGCGAGCGTAACCGTAGCGAGTCTGGCTGTAGTACTTTTTCTGACGCAGTAACGGTAGGCGGTCTTTTACGTCTGACCAAGCGTCTGGATTTCCACCTTGCCGCTTGGTTAGGCGTCTTGCGTCCATAACATGACCGTAGCCTACGTTGTAGGATGCGAGAGCAAACCAGATTTTTTCATGTTCTTCAATGGAGTCGGGGATACGTGCAACCATACGGCGTAAATACTCTACACCACCTTTCACGGATTGCTCTGGGTCTAAACGATCGGTAACACCAACACTTTTCGCGGTTGGCAGTGTTAGCATCATCATGCCACGGACACCAGTAGGAGATTTCGCCAATGGATTCCAATGCGACTCTTGGTAGGCGAGCGCTGCAACTAAACGCCAATCAAATTCATCAGAATACTTTTTAAATAGTGGTGACCATTTAGGCAGCTTGGAATCGAGCGCACGAATAAACGCGCGAGTATCCACGTAGTCAAATGAGTCGACATGACCGATGTACTTCTCTTCAAGTGATGCCAAGTGCCCTGACTGTTTTATGTAGCCAAAAAACTCAATAAGTAAGGCGTAGAGACTCTCATCTTGGGAGCGACGCAGAAACCAAGAAGTCGGCTGATCTTCTGTTAACTCAAAGGCTAATGCTATTTCAGGATAGATACGTTGAGAGAGTGAAACCTCAACAGAGTCAGCAACCGTAAATTGCAAATCTCCTTCAGAGACCTTTTTGAGCAGGTCGTTAACGTCTGCGTTTGGGTCGACTTTATAAATAAATTGTGGGTGTTCTTGTTGGATGGCCGCCAAGGTTTGGTTGAAATGCGAATCTCCCACAATTTGAATAACCGGCTCGTTGTCATTGCTTTGTTCTAGTTCAGATTGCAGTTCGAGCAACTGTTCTAAGTTACGTGGTCGCCATTGACCCTTTTTATAGACCACCTGTTGGCTCACGTAATAGTAAGCGGGGCCGGGTCTAAATGCTTTCAATCTTTCCGGTGATTGGCTTAACCCAGCCGCAATAATATCGATTTCGCCGTTTCGTAGGGCAGGATAGAGGCTTGAGATACGATAGGCAGGTTTCATCTCGAGCTGCACGCCGAGCTCATTGGCAAACTCTCGAGCTAGCTCATAATCAAGTCCAGCGGGGCCATCAGGACCAATATAGTAAGAGAGTTGGTTGTTTAATGTTCCAACTCTTAGCACGCCGCGCTCTTTAATTTGCTCCAGTTCACTCTTAGGTTCTGACTCAATTTGACAGCCTGATAGTAGGAGCATCCCAAGCAGCACAGTAGCTAACGTGTGCAGTCGGGACAGGTAATTCTTATTCATTTAATGACAATCTCGTACATCCAGTAGGGCATTTATATCAAAGTGTCATAACAAGGCAAGATAATCAGTGTGGCTTCGGGAGAAGTGATCTTAATTTCGGAATTATGTTGTATTTCAAAATTGACAAAAAAAATGACGCAAACGGTTGCTTTTGGTGTTACATCACAAAAACAATTGCTATATAATGCGCCCGCAACCAAGAGGTGGAATCGGCATAGGTTTGGAAAACCTTCGGGAATAGCTTCGAAGAAAACAGTGAATAGCATAAGGTGAAGTGGCCTTGTGTGACATTTAACCCACTGAATTTATTCCAATATCACCTTCATCAATTGCATAAGAGACCTAAGCACATGAGAATTTTTCGTGGCTCCCCAGCTCTATCTGAATTTCGTGTTAACAAGCTTCTAGAGCTTTGTCGTGAACTTAGCCTGCCTGTCACTGGCATTTACGCTGAGTTTGCCCATTTTGCTGAACTTTCAGCAGAGCTAGATGATCAAGAAGTTGAGAAACTTGAAAAACTACTGACTTACGGTCCAACAATTGAAGAGCACGAGCCAGAAGGTTTGCTTCTGCTCGCAACTCCTCGTCCTGGTACTATTTCTCCTTGGTCTTCAAAATCGACCGATATCGCCAACAACTGTGGTTTAGACAAAGTGGTACGCCTAGAGCGCGGTACTGCTTACTACATCGAAACATCCTCTGAACTTTCAGAGCTTCAACTGGTTGAGCTTAAAGCGATTCTGCACGACCGTATGATGGAAGTTATCTTCACTGACTTCGATTCAGCAGCGGCGCTTTTCCAAGTAGCAGAGCCAGCGCCAGTAGCAGATGTAGACCTACTCAATGGTGGTCGTGCTGCGCTTGAAAACGCAAACGTTACCCTCGGTCTTGCACTTGCAGATGATGAAATCGAGTACCTTTACGATGCGTTCGTAAACAAGCTAGATCGTAACCCAACAGACATCGAGCTAATGATGTTTGCACAGGCGAACTCAGAGCACTGTCGTCACAAGATCTTCAACGCAGACTGGACTATCGACGGCGTTAAGCAAGAGAAGTCTCTGTTCAAGATGATCAAAAATACATTCGAAGTAACACCAGACAATGTGTTATCTGCCTATAAAGATAACGCAGCAGTCATGGTGGGCTCTGATGTAGGTCGTTTCTTCCCGAACCCAGAAACTCGCCAGTACGGTTACAGCCAAGAGAAAGCGCATATCCTAATGAAGGTGGAAACGCACAACCACCCGACAGCGATCTCTCCTTGGCCGGGCGCATCTACTGGTTCAGGCGGTGAAATCCGTGATGAAGGCGCAACAGGTATCGGTGGTAAGCCAAAAGCTGGTCTGGTTGGTTTCACAACCTCTAACCTACGTATTCCTGGTTTTGAACAGCCATGGGAAACAGATTTCGGTAAGCCAGGTCGCATCGTTAACGCACTAGATATCATGCTAGAAGGCCCACTTGGTGGTGCGGCGTTCAATAACGAATTTGGTCGTCCAAACCTACTTGGTTACTTCCGAACTTATGAAGAGAAAGTTAACTCTCACGCCGGTGTTGAGGTTCGTGGTTACCACAAGCCAATCATGATTGCTGGTGGTATGGGTAACATTCGTGACGAGCACGTTCAGAAGAAAGAAATCCCAGTAGGTGCAAGCCTAATCGTACTTGGTGGTCCTGCAATGAACATCGGTCTTGGCGGTGGTGCAGCTTCTTCAATGGCATCTGGTCAATCAGCAGAAGACCTAGATTTCGCTTCAGTACAGCGTGAAAACCCAGAGATGGAGCGTCGCTGTCAGGAAGTAATCGACCGTTGTTGGCAACTTGGTGACGCTAACCCAATCGCGTTTATCCACGATGTGGGCGCGGGCGGTATCTCTAACGCACTTCCAGAGCTTGTTGATGATGGTGAGCGTGGTGGTATCTTCCAACTACGTGACGTACCAAACGACGAACCAGGCATGAGCCCACTTGAAATCTGGTGTAACGAATCTCAAGAGCGTTACGTAATGGCAGTTGCGCCAGAGAATATGGAAGTATTCGATGCGATCTGTAAGCGTGAGCGCGCACCATACGCTGTAGTAGGTGTGGCAACGGAAGAGCGTGAACTGAAACTTGAAGATTCACACTTCGACAACACGCCAATCGACATGCCAATGGATGTGCTTCTTGGTAAGACACCTAAGATGCACCGTGATGCGAAGACGCTAAAAGCGAACAACCCTGCAGTTAACCGTGACGGTATCGAGCTAAACGAAGCAGTGGATCGTGTTCTACGTCTTCCAACGGTTGCAGAAAAAACATTCCTAATCACTATCGGTGACCGCACGGTGACTGGTCTTGTTGCGCGTGACCAAATGGTTGGCCCTTGGCAGGTTCCAGTAGCAAACTGCGCGGTAACCGCAGCAAGCTACGACACTTACCATGGTGAAGCGATGTCGATGGGTGAGCGTACGCCAGTTGCTCTACTAGACTTCGGTGCTTCGGCTCGTCTAGCGGTTGGTGAAGCGATCACTAACATCGCAGCGACTAACATCGGTGATATCAAACACATTAAACTGTCTGCAAACTGGATGTCTCCAGCAGGTCACCCGGGTGAAGATGCTGGTCTTTACGAAGCAGTGAAAGCGGTGGGTGAAGAGCTATGTCCAGCACTTGGTCTGACTATCCCTGTGGGTAAAGACTCAATGTCGATGAAGACTAAGTGGGAAGAGAATGGCGAGCAGAAAGAAGTAACGTCTCCGCTATCTCTAATCATCACTGCGTTTGCTCGTGTTGAAGATGTACGTAAGACAATTACTCCTCAGCTTCGCACTGATAAAGGTGACACGTCACTAGTTCTTATCGACCTAGGTAACGGTCAGAACCGTCTAGGTGCAACAGCACTAGCACAGGTTTACAAACAGCTTGGTGACAAGCCAGCAGACGTAGACAACGCAGCGCAGCTAAAAGGTTTCTACGAAGGCGTTCAAACTCTAGTTGCGAACGATCAAGTAGTGGCTTACCACGATAAGGGCGATGGCGGTCTATTCGTTACTCTTGCTGAGATGGCATTTGCGGGTCACTGTGGTGTGAAAGCGAACATTGAAGCATTAGGTGATGATGCTCTAGCTGCACTATTTAATGAAGAGCTAGGTGCAGTACTTCAGGTTAAGAACGAAGATTTAGACGCTGTACTTTCAACGTTAGCAGCAAATGGCCTAGAAGCGTGTTCACACGTAATCGGCTCTGTAGAAGCATCTGATGAGCTAGTGATTACTTCTGGTGAGACAGTCGTTCTTGAGCGTAACCGCACTGAACTACGTACTATCTGGGCTGAGACAACGCACAAGATGCAAGGTCTACGTGATAACCCAGCATGTGCTGACCAAGAGTTTGAGGCGAAGAAAGACAACTCTGACCCAGGTCTGAACGTTAAGCTAAGCTTCGATGTGAACGAAGACATTGCAGCACCTTACATTGCTAAAGGTGCTAAGCCTAAGATGGCAATTCTGCGTGAGCAGGGTGTTAACTCTCACGTTGAGATGGCAGCAGCCTTTGATCGTGCAGGCTTTGAAGCAACAGATATCCACATGAGCGATATCCTAACCGGTCAAGCGGTACTTGAAGAGTACCAAGGTCTAGTGGCTTGTGGTGGTTTCTCTTACGGTGACGTACTAGGTGCGGGTGAAGGTTGGGCGAAGTCTATCCTGTTCAATGAGCAAGCACGTAGCCAGTTCCAAGGATTCTTCGAGCGTGAAGATACCTTCTCACTTGGTGTGTGTAACGGCTGTCAGATGCTATCGAACCTAAAAGAGCTAATTCCGGGTGCAGACCTATGGCCACGTTTCGTACGTAACGAATCTGAGCGTTTTGAAGCTCGCTTCAGCCTAGTCGAAGTTCAGAAATCTGACTCTGTATTCTTCGACGGCATGGAAGGTTCTCGTATGCCAATCGCAGTATCACACGGTGAAGGCCGCGTAGAAGTTCGTGACGCTGACCACCTAGCGGCGATTGAAGCATCAGGTACGGTTGCGGTTCGTTACGTTGATAACCACGGTAACCCAACTCAGCAATACCCGAACAACCCGAACGGTTCACCAAACGCAATCACAGGTCTTACGACTCAAGATGGCCGCGTAACTATCATGATGCCACACCCAGAGCGTGTATTCCGCACAGTGGCTAACTCATGGTCTCCAGAAGGTTGGGGCGAGAACGGTGCTTGGATGCGTATGTTCCAAAACGCACGTAAGAACTTAGGTTAACTTGATTTAGTCGAAGGTTCACAAAAATAGTAAAGCGCTGGTTGAGAGACCAGCGCTTTATTTTTGGTACAATACGACGAAAAATTTGAGCATAGATCTCACTTTTATGCTCTAATACCGCGCTTACCAAGGGATGGTGTTAAACAGCTCAGCTTAGATGGAGTGATCAAGTTGACCGAATCCCTGATTAATCCCTTAGGAATGAAAAATGTCTAAAAATAGAAAATTTGCCATCCGTACTACTGAAAAACGTAACGGTTGGTGTGCAGAAATTACTCGCCAAGTTACATCACGTAAGACGACAGTATCAAAACGTGAGTCAGGTTTTGAAACAGAAGCTGCAGCTCAAGAATGGGCAGAAAAAGAGTTAGCGGGTTTCATCAAAAACCAAGCCGCGCGAAATGAGCGTAAAGGCGAAGCTCGTAAAGAGCGTGAAGAACGCGAAGCGCGTCTAGCTCAAGAAGCGGCTGAGAAAAAAGCGCGTTACCTTGCGGCAAAAGCAGCACGCGAAGAAGAGATGTTTGACGAAGAGTAATCGTCTATATTGTCTTAAAGAAAAACCGCCTCAAACAGGGCGGTTTTTTTGTAACTGAATAGTGGATTCTTATTATCGGAATTGGCCAGCATCAGGTAGGAAGTCAAAGCCAGCGGTAGCTAATTTTGCTTCAAGCGCCGCTTTGTCGATATCGAAGTAAGCAGCCAGTTTGTCCAGATCACCACCAAAGTCATCACGTAGTTTCATGTTCACGATGCTCATCAACATGATAGGATCCATCGTTTCAAAGTTGGCTAAGTTCATTACTTATCCTCGAAGTCCGAGATAAGTAGATTAGCAGCAGCAAAAGCGGCTTTTTCTCTGGCTTCCTTTGGTAAAGACTCATCCGCAGCGATGTCATTCAGTGCTCGTACTGCACAAGATATTGCCTGAGGGACATAAGCTTGATCGCCACTACCGATCTGAGCGTATAGCTCACGAACCAATTCACAACAGCCGTATACTTGCATGGCTAATTCTCCAATAAATGATAACTGCTCTCAACTATACACACTCGTCTGAACAAACTCAAAAGCTAAGGTTGTTCTAGCGCAAGACCAAGAGGCTGTCGACCAATTATTGCTCAATACGCAGTTGTGTCTCAAGCTGGTTGATAACTTCTGGCGCCAGTTGCATTTGTTTAGCAAGTTCTTGCAAATAGGCTTTTTCCATAAAGTTCTGCTCGTCTATCACTATCAAGGAGGCGAGGTAAATTTCAGCGGCTTGCTGTGGTGTCGCGGCCAAACGTGCGACTTCATTTGGGTCGAGTGGTTTATTCAGCTCATTGTGGATAATGCTTTGAAGTTGGTGGCCAACTCCCGACTCTTTGAGTGCGTTCTCGATGCGCTCCATTTCTTGTGTGTCTACATGGCCGTCAGCTTTTGCAGCTGCGATCATGGCTTTCAAGATGAGTTCGCTATGTATTGGATCATCTTCGCGAAACTCATTTTGAGGTTCAGGAGAGGCCTGATTGGTTTGAGCGTCGTTGTATACCTTATAGGCCAGCGCGCCAAGCTCAGCGACACCTCCAATTTTTAACGCGTTGATCCCCATTTTTTTGCCAAGCTTCTTGCTCTTCTTGGAGCCCATCAGAAGGTTCACTAATCCCCCGCCAACTGCGCCTGCGCCAAGTGATTTGAGCGTACCTGAGCTGGATTACTGTTTGAGTTGTTTTTGACCTTGCTGGACTATATCTGAGTTGAGTGCTTGATTGAGTAAACTTTTTAAATCCATGACTATTCTCCTATGCGTTCAATCTGAATTTACCTAACCCAAGATGAACGAGAGATGAAAAAAAAGGCGAGCATGAAAGCTCGCCAAATGGATTGAAAACCAAATTACTCTTGGGCAGCGTAGCCATGAATCCCAAGAAGCTCTCCATCAAGGTAGGCTTCCTTTTCATCTTTCATTACTAAGCGCTCTTCCACTAGCCATTTTACGACCAATGGGTAGATTCTGTGCTCTTGCGTTTGTACGCGTTCAGTCAATGTTTCGACCGTATCCTCATCGAAAATTGGCACTTTAGCTTGTAGGATGACAGGGCCGCCATCAAGTTGCTCTGTTACGAAGTGAACACTGGTGCCATGCTCTTCATCACCAGCATGAATGGCACGCTGATAGGTATTTAAGCCAGGGTATTTGGGCAGAAGAGAAGGGTGAATATTGATCATACGTCCTTGGTAGTGACGAACAAACTCACCGCTCAGAATACGCATATAGCCAGCCAGTACAACGACATCGGGTTGATATTCGTCGATCTGCTTCATGAGCTCTTTATCAAACGCGTCACGAGTATCGAAAGCTTTAGGATCAAGGAAGTGAGCGGCTGCCCCTGCTTTTTCTGCTCGCTCTAAAGCAAAGACATTCGCTTTGTTGGAAAAGACCGCCGTGACACGACCGTTAGTAATGTCTTTGCTGCAAGCATCAATAATTGCTTGTAGGTTAGAACCGTTTCCTGAAACTAAAACAACGATACTCTTCATGCTTATTTGATCTCTACTTGTTCTTCGCCGGCTTCAGCTGAAGCGATCTCACCGATTACCCAAGCGTTTTCACCTTCTGCATTTAGAAGTTCAACCGCTGCATCGGCTTGATCTTTCGGAAGAGCAATCACTAGGCCAACACCACAGTTGAATGTGCGGTACATTTCGTGAGTCGTTACGTTGCCTTTCTCTTGTAGCCATTTGAAGATGATTGGCCATTCCCAGCTGTTACCATCAACAACCGCTTTAGTGCCTTCAGGAAGTACGCGTGGGATGTTTTCCCAGAAACCACCACCTGTGATGTGAGAAATCGCGTGGATGTCGTGTTTCTCAATCATTTTCAGTGCTGATTTGATGTAAATCTTTGTTGGTTCTAGTAGGTGCTCACCGATTGTGCGACCTGCTAGCTCTTCGTTTTTATCTGCGCCAGATACTTCAAGGATCTTACGGATTAATGAGTAACCGTTTGAGTGTGGACCACTTGAGCCGACCGCGATAAGTGCATCGCCAGCGGCTACTTTAGTACCGTCGATTACATCTTCTTTTTCTACCACGCCAACACAGAAGCCGGCAACGTCGTAGTCTTCGCCTTCGTACATGCCTGGCATTTCAGCGGTTTCACCACCAATTAGCGCACAACCGGCCTGAATACAACCATCAGCGATGCCAGAGACAACGTCTGCTGCGGTGTCAACGTCGAGTTTGCCCGTAGCGTAGTAATCTAGGAAAAATAGAGGCTCCGCGCCTTGAACAATAAGATCGTTCACACACATAGCAACAAGGTCAACGCCGATGGTGTCGTGCTTGTTCATATCCAAAGCGAGGCGAAGTTTGGTTCCTACGCCATCAGTACCTGATACCAACACAGGTTGTTTGTATTTTGTTGGCAGTTCACACAATGCGCCAAAACCACCAATACCACCCATTACTTCTGGGCGACGTGTGCGTTTTACAGCACCTTTAATACGGTCAACAAGCGCGTTGCCTGCATCGATATCTACGCCAGCGTCTTTATAGCTAAGAGATGTGTTATCAGCACTCACAGGGAAGTCCTCGGTTTTTAAGTTGGATATGAAAACGGCGCTATTCTAACAGCGGATAAACCCATATAGCAAACGTTTGCGTGAGTTTTTTCTTTTGTCTTTACGCAAGAAATTGAGAACGAAATCGTTTATAATCTGAAGGTTTGTTTAAAAATCACCACATAAGCCGGAGATGGAAATGAAAGTTGTTGAAGTAAAACACCCTCTTGTTAAACACAAACTAGGTCTAATGAGAGAAGGTGACATCAGCACGAAGCGCTTTCGCGAGCTAGCCACAGAAGTTGGTAGCCTACTAACGTACGAGGCGACTGCAGACTTTGAAACGGAAAAAGTAACCATTGAAGGTTGGAATGGTCCTGTTGAAGTTGACCAAATCAAAGGTAAAAAGGTAACCGTTGTGCCTATCCTACGTGCAGGTTTGGGTATGATGGATGGCGTTCTTGAGCACATGCCAAGTGCTCGTATCAGCGTTGTTGGTATCTACCGTGATGAAGAGACACTTGAGCCAGTACCATACTTCAACAAGCTAGCGTCTAACATGGATGAGCGTATTGCGCTTGTTGTTGACCCTATGCTAGCGACAGGTGGTTCAATGATCGCTACTATCGACCTACTTAAAGAGAAGGGTTGTAAGGCAATTAAAGTTCTCGTTTTAGTTTCTGCTCCTGAAGGTATCGAAGCGTTAGAAAAAGCACACCCAGATGTTGAGCTATTCACTGCTGCGATCGATGAGAAGCTAAACGATAAAGGCTACATCGTCCCTGGTCTTGGTGATGCAGGCGATAAAATCTTCGGTACTCTATAAGCTATCGATAGTTACTGATTTAAAAAGGGAGCCGATTGTTGGCTCCCTTTTCGTTTGCTAATTATTTCTTCAGACTTAATGTGCCACCGCGCTTTGGCTTGCTACGGCGTTGACTGTTCTCAGACGCAGGTTTATGGAAGGTCTTCCCGTTATTGCCACCTGACTTACCTTTAAACTCACTTTGCTTACCGCTGTGGCGACCTTTCTTAGAGTTCGGTGCATGACGGAATTCATCCGCGTTACGGCCTTTGAAGGTTCGTTGTTTCTGGTTGCGACGAGCGGTCGAGTCTTGGTTTTCTTCTCGGCTATCAAACAGTTTAGCGTCTGTCGCTTTGCGAATACGTTTACCTTTGGCATCGATCTTTGAAGCTTCTTCAGTGTTACTTGAGCCTTCACACATGGCAAGAATCTCAGCCACTTCTGCATCTGTTAAGTAGCGCCACTGGCCATTCGGAATACCATCAAGTGAAATATTCATAATACGCACACGGCGAAGTTTGAATACTTCATAGCCCAAGGCTTCACACATGCGGCGGATTTGGCGATTGAGACCTTGAGTTAGAACAATACGGAATGAAAACTTGGTCTCTTTAGTCACTTTACACGGCAAGGTGATGGTATCGAGAATATTCACGCCCGAAGACATTTTCTTGATGAAGTCATCGCTGATCGGTTTATCGACTCGAACCACATACTCTTTTTCGTGGTTATTGCCAGCACGAAGTATTTTGTTAACGATATCACCATCGTTGGTCAGAAAGATAAGACCGTCTGAAGGCTTATCAAGGCGACCAATAGGGAAAATGCGTTTTTTATGGCCAACGAAATCAACGATATTGCCCGGAATATCGCGCTCCGTGGTGCAGGTAATACCTGTTGGTTTGTTTAGCGCAATGTAGACAGGCTTATCAGTGACCGCGTTGATTGGTTTATCATCGACGCGAACATCGTCTCCTGGCATCACTTTTGTCCCCATTTCAGGAACTTGACCATTGATGGTGACGCGACCTTGCTCAATCAATCGATCAGCTTCTCGGCGAGAGCAAAAGCCCGTTTCGCTTATGAACTTATTGAGGCGTTTTGCATTATCTTGTGACATGTTGTTCTCCTAACGTTTCACAACGGCGGTTAATAAAAAGTGCTGATGAAAACATCAGCACATTGAGGGCGCGCATTCTAGCACCGCAGGGGCGTTAACCCAATCGTTTTTGATGTCGCTCACGTGTCTCAATCTTTTTCTCAGCGCTTTTTCGTAACAAAACGTACACCGCTCCAGTGCCACCATGAAAGCGTTGGGCACTGTGAACACATTGCACCTCTTTGATTTGCATCAGCCATTGTGCGACGAAACTTTTCATAAGGGCTGGTGGATTAGAGCGTTCACCCTTGCCATGAACAATGACCACGGTGCGGATGTCCAGCCGCATACATTGCTTTAAAAACTTGACGACTTCATCTCGCGCTTGCTCTAGGGTCCGTTTGTGTAGATCTAGTCTGGCTTGAATAGGGTACTTTGCTAGACGCAGTTTTTTATAGACGCCGTCTTGTACGCCATCTCGCTTAAACTCGATAATGTCGTCAGGTTTGAGCATTTCAGCGTGATCGATAGAGAGGTATTCTGGATCCTCTTCGGTCAACCAAATAGCGGCTTCACGCTTGGCAAGTTGAGCTTCAGATACTTTATGTTGTTTCTTTAGCTCTGCTGTATCGTTATGGATAGGTTTTACGTCGCCCATCATTTGTTGAAAGAGGGCGAAATCGTCATCGTGAGACATAGTGATATCTCAGAGTAGGAAATCAATACCGACATTATACCTTTGGCCGCATAGGATGATCACTATTTGACTGACCAAAAAATAAAAAACCGAAGCAGACAATGTATCTACTTCGGTGCATAGCGAATATCTATTCTGTGAATAGGGCTAAGCGATTCTAGTGAGGAGATTTGTCGTTCATCACTTTGTAGATGATGAAACCGCCATAGAATAGCATTAGACCTAAGGCGCCAAAGATCACAATCATTGAAGATAGACCTACCGCATTACCAAATAGGAGATCAAGCCAAAAGTCCATAGTTCCTCCATCGAGTACAAAGTGAGATGACAGGAGATACCGTAAACTCTGGTTAATTATGCAACACTGATCTGGATCAAATGTTGTTATTAGGTTGCAGCTTTGTTTTTGTTGGTGTGTTTTTGCTCACAGTTTGTGGCCCGTTGATGTTGTTTTAGTCAAACAAACTAATAATTTGAAAAAGTTAATCGATAGGGGTTGCGTTAGCTTCGAGAATCCGTAATATACGCTCTCGTTGACGGGCAATGAGCTCGAAGAAACGTCTCGGTGAATAGCGCAGCTTGGTAGCGCATCTGGTTTGGGACCAGAGGGTCGGGGGTTCGAATCCCTCTTCACCGACCACATTAAGAAAGCCTGCTTTTATAGCAGGCTTTCGTCGTTTCTGGATATAGGAAATAGGATTAAAACCCGAGTGGGGTTCGTCTGAAATTAGAATCTGGCTCTTCACCGGCCATATTTAAAGAAGTGCTCTGCAGAAATGTAGGGCACTTTTTGCATTTGTGGTTTAGAGATTCGAGCCGAGGTGGGTTCGCCTGATGTTGAAAGAATGTCTCTTCACTAACTACATTAAGAGAGCGTGCTTTCGTAGCAGGCTAGTGAACTGGCGGGAGACCTGCGGGACTAATACTGAAACTCACAAAATGCCTGTTTACTCTCTGAAAGTTGTTTTACCGCAAAGCCATCTTGTTTGAGTAACTCAATAACACTGTGCTCACCAATGAGGTGTAGTGTACCCACGACCATCATGTAAGAGCCTTTATTGCCTTTAGACCAATCAGGACTGGCCAACTGCTTCACCCAATTTAGATTACGATCTATTAAAAATGACTGTTCAAACTCTGGTGACATTTCCGTAAGAGAGGAAAACTCGATTAATTTATCTAAGTCACCCGCTTGCCAGCTTTTAATCAAGCAGCGAGTTGCGTCTTCAGAGTGGTCAAACTCTTCAATCGCACTTACGAGTAGTTCTTTCCCTGATTGAGCTTGCCCTGTCAGCAAATCGATTTGTGACTGAAGGCTTTCTAGGCTGATGATCTGCGTATCTTTTAACGATGCCTTGTTCATCAAGTGCGTGTCGACTCCCTTCTCGGCTTGATAGCCTAAGTACTCAATTTGTTTCATCTGAATAGCCAAGGCGGCTGCCCATGGCGGTGAGTTGAGTAATTGGTCGGAGTTCAATTCGAGCAAAGTCGCGATGCCCTTCAACTCATCCTTATGTTTGTTCGTTAGGACATCTTTGCTCAAAAGGGTGATGGGTGGATAACTGATCCCTTGTGTATTTCGAATATCGGCTTCAATAATCAACCCATCGCTCTCCTGAAGCTTATCTGTCACTTTATTGGGGAGAGGGTACATACTCTCATCTCCGACATGGACTGAACCGAATATGTAGTAGGTGAGCGCGCCTTTGTTCGCTTGCCAAAAAAGCGGTTCGGCTACCAATGCGGGGCTAGTTAGTAAGCCAGCCAGCGTGGCGATGAGAATTCGCATATGAGATACAGCCCTTACTGAAAAATTGTTTAAACTAAAAAAAACGACGTGTTTTGACGAGTGGAAAGTGTGCGTTAATTCACGCTTTTCACGCCATGAGTCAATTTTATTTTAAGACATGAATTAAGCCAGTGTGATCTTTATTCTTCATTCAATCTAAACCTAGTGAAAAGCTGTGACTTACTTCTCAGTAATCCCGTCAAAATAAGTCCGACGAAATTGACGTTAATTATAAGTTTATGTTTTATATGGCTTTAGAAGTGTGGGGATTTATAAGGTTTGAAATTGATCACTTTCGAAGATGATTAATTTTACGATAAAAAATAACTCGAGTTATTGTGATTACATCTTGATTTTGACGCCTACTTTTTCAGGCTTCGCTCCACTTTTAAGGGTAAGTAAGATGTTTAAACAAACGCTCATCGCGACTTCTGTGTTGGCTACGCTAGCAGGTTGCGCATCATTCCAGTCTACTGAACAAAATGTTGTGAACTCACTTGCAGCAAACTTAGATGTTCAATACGAAGTACTCACTAACCATGGTGCTAACGAAGGTCTTGCATGTCAAGACATGGGCGCAGAGTGGGCGTCTTGTAACAAAGTAAACATGACGCTAGTTAACCAAGGTGAAGCGGTTGACTCTAAAGATTGGGCTATTTACTTCCACAGCATTCGTCTGATTCTGGGTGTTGACAACGAGCAGTTCAAAATCTCTCGCGTAACGGGAGACCTACACAAACTAGAACCAACAGATAAGTTTGATGGTTTTGCTGCGGGTGAAGAAGTTGTGCTTCCTCTTGTTGCTGAATACTGGCAGCTATTTGAAACTGACTTCATGCCAGGCGCATTCGTTGCTGCACCAAATGCAGAGCCTAAGATGATCGCTTCTCTTAACACTGAAGACGTTGCCTCTTTCGTTACTGGCCTTGAAGGTAACAACCTTAAACGTACACCAGATGACAACAACGTATTTGCCAACGCTGTGTCTCGTTTTGAAAAGAACGAAGATTTAGCAAAACAAGACGTATCAACCACGCTGCTGCCAACGCCAATGTTTGTTGAAGCGGGCAAAGGCACAGTCGATATCTCTGGAGGTATTGCACTACCTAAAGATGCGTTTGATGCGACTCAATTTACTGCAATCCAAGGTCGTGCAGAAGTGGTAGGTGTGGATGTTCGCGGTGATGTTCCAGTTAGCATCACAGTTGTTCCTGCAGACTTCACCGGTGAATTAGCAAAATCTGGTGCTTACGAGATGAGCATCAAAGGCGACGGTATTGCGATAAAGGCGTTCGACCAAGCGGGTGCTTTCTACGCGGTACAATCTATCTTTGGCCTGGTAGATAGCCAAAACGCTGATTCTCTACCACAACTGTCTATTAAAGATGCGCCTCGTTTTGATTACCGTGGTGTAATGGTGGACGTGGCTCGTAACTTCCACTCTAAAGACGCAATTCTTGCAACGCTTGACCAAATGGCAGCGTACAAGATGAACAAACTACACCTTCACCTAACGGATGATGAAGGTTGGCGTATAGAAATTCCGGGTCTGCCTGAACTGACAGAAGTAGGTGCTAATCGTTGCTTCGATGTTGAAGAGAAAAGCTGTCTACTGCCTCAGCTTGGCTCTGGTCCAACATCAGACAACTTTGGTTCTGGCTACTTCAGCAAAGCAGATTACGTGGAAATCTTGAAATACGCGAAAGCGCGTAACATCGAAGTGATTCCAGAAATCGATATGCCAGCGCATGCTCGCGCAGCAGTAGTATCAATGGAAGCGCGTTACGACCGTCTAATGGAAGAAGGTAAAGAAGCGGAAGCGAACGAATACCGTTTGATGGATCCTCAAGATACATCGAACGTAACGACGGTTCAGTTCTACAACAAGCAAAGCTTCATTAACCCATGTATGCAATCCTCAACTCGCTTTGTTGATAAAGTGATTTCAGAAGTTGCGGCAATGCATGCTGAGGCGGGTGCACCGCTAACAACATGGCACTTTGGTGGTGACGAAGCGAAGAACATTAAGCTAGGCGCTGGTTTCCAAGATGTTAACGCACAAGACAAAGTAAGCTGGAAAGGCACGATTGACCTGTCTAAACAAGACAAGCCATTCGCACAGTCTCCACAATGTCAGACGCTAATTGCAGACGGTACGGTAAGCGACTTTGCTCATCTACCAAGCCACTTCGCAGAAGAAGTGTCTAAGATTGTTGCAGAGAAGGGCATTCCAAACTTCCAAGCTTGGCAAGATGGCCTTAAGTACAGTGAAGGTGAGAAAGCGTTCGCAACAGAAAACACACGTGTTAACTTCTGGGACGTTCTTTACTGGGGTGGCACATCATCAGTGTACGAGTGGTCTAAGAAAGGTTACGACGTGATCGTTTCTAACCCAGACTACGTCTACATGGATATGCCATACGAAGTGGATCCGAAAGAGCGTGGTTACTACTGGGCAACGCGTGCAACAGATACTCGTAAGATGTTTGGCTTTGCACCAGAGAACATGCCTCAGAACGCAGAAACGTCTCTAGATCGCGATGGCAACGGCTTTACTGGTAAAGGTGAAATCGAAGCGAAACCTTTCTACGGTCTATCAGCACAGCTTTGGTCTGAGACAGTACGTAACGACGAGCAATACGAGTACATGGTATTCCCTCGCGTACTAGCGGCGGCTGAGCGTGCATGGCACCGTGCAGACTGGGAAAACGACTACAAAGTGGGTGTTGAATATTCGCAAAACTCAAACCTAGTGGACAAAGCTGCGCTAAACCAAGACTACAACCGCTTTGCGAACGTACTTGGTCAACGTGAACTGGCTAAGCTAGAGAAATCAGGCATCGACTACCGCCTACCTGTACCAGGTGCGAAAGTAGAAGATGGCAAGCTAGCAATGAACGTTCAGTTCCCTGGTGTTGAACTGCAATACTCTCTAGATGGTGAAAACTGGTTGACTTATGCTGACAGCGAACGCCCAGCAGTAGAAGGTGAAGTCTTCATCCGTTCAGTGTCTGTGACTGGCGAGAAAGCGAGTCGAGTGACTAGCGTGAAATAATTCCCCCTCCCTTCCAATCTAAACAGAATGGAAAGGGAAAAACGCCCGGCCAGTGATGGTCGGGCGTTTTTATTTTTTATAGCGAGTAGGCCGCTATTAAGCGATTTGTGTTTGCTGCTCTTCAACTTGTTCAGCATGGCTCATTGGGCTTTCTGCACCATGCATCCAACGAACCAGTGTGTTAGAGAACAATAGCAGAATGACACCAGATACCGTTGCAGTCACAGCAATACCGCTAAAGATTGCCATTGCACCTAGCTCACCAACGTGAGATCCCACATAGCCTGCCACGTAGTTAGCAATCGCATTACAGCCAAACCAAGCGCCCATCATCAGTGACGCTAGACGTAGCGGGGCTAGCTTTGTTACCAGAGAAAGGCCAATTGGCGATAAGCAAAGCTCACCAAGGGTATGGAAGAAAAATGCACCGACTAACCAAAGCATTGATGTTTTCACTGTCGTGTCGCCACCTTGCTCCATCACCGCACCGACCATACATAAGAAGCCAAGCGCTAGGAAGAACATTGCCAGTGCAAACTTCACAGGAGAGTTTGGCTCGCGTTTGCCGAGTTTAACCCATAATACGGCCAATACTGGCGCTAGGGTGATAATGAAGAATGGATTCAAAGATTGGAACCAAGCTGCAGGAACTTCAAACCCGCCAATCATACGGTCGGTGTACTGTTGGGTGTAGATGTTCATTAGGCCGCCAGCTTGCTCGAAACCTGCCCAGAATACGATAGTGAATAAGCTCATCACCAGAATAACTTTGATGCGGTCAAATTCTTCTTTTGTTAGTGGTTGCTTTTGGACCGAGTTTTTAGTCGATAAATCTCGTTTCGCTGCGGGTTCACGGCCAATATCACCGAGCCATGATTGAGCCAAAGTCATTTGCATAACAAGGCTAATGACCATACCAATACCTGCAACGACAAAACCTGCTTTCCAGCCAAAAGAGGTTGTGACTGAACCTGACACGAACCCTGCTAGCAGGGCACCAATGTTGATCCCCATATAAAAGATGGTAAAGGCGCCATCGCGACGGTTGTCTCCCTCTTGGTACAAATTACCAACCATAGTAGAAATGTTTGGCTTAAACATACCGTTACCAGCAATTAATAGCGCCAGGCCAAGGTAAAAGGCACTGAGGGTATCAAGGCCAAAAGCGTTTGCTGGCATTGCGAGGGTGAATTGGCCACAAGCCATCAACATACCGCCAATCAAGACAGAGCGACGTTGACCTAAATAGTTATCCGCTAAGTAACCGCCAATCAAAGGTGTAATGTAAACAAGCCCTGTATAAGTACCGTAAAGGTCAAGGGCATCCTTAGTTGTCCATCCTAACCCACCATTTATCGTTGTATCGGTTAAATAGAGCACCAAGATTGCGCGCATCGCATAGTAAGAAAATCGCTCCCAAAGTTCGGTTCCGAACAGTAGGAACAGGCCACGAGGATGGCCGAAGAATTGTTGATGTTGGTTTGACATAAATATTACTAATCTTATCTATTAAAGAATTTTATTTTTGATTACATATACCTCTCAGATTAATTGACTGCAATGGGTGGTTTGATGGTATCTGTTCTCATGTTTACTGTAAGTGATTGAAAATGCGAAATTAAAACCAAGATAGGGAAGGGGTGGGGCTGTGCTACAAACTAACTTTGCAAAATCGGTGGTTGTAAATGACAGTCAGCTGTTATTTTCCGCGCTTAAATATGCTTGCAATTTTAGCCTTACTAACAATAGTGAAAATTGCTAGGATGTTAGGCAAAACAACAGTTGGCTAAATAATAATGAAACAGTGGTACTTGCTTTACTGTAAACGCAGTGAACAGCAGCGTGCGAAGATGCACTTAGAAAATCAAGGGGTAGAGTGTTACTACCCGGAAATACAAATCGAAAAAATGGTTCGTGGTAAGAGACAAGTAAAAAAAGAGCCACTCTTCCCGTCATACATATTTGCTCGGTTTGATGTAGAGCAGGGACCGACGTTCACGACGATCCGTTCTACTCGTGGTGTTGTCGATTTCGTTCGTCGAGGGGCGCTTCCTCAAATTTTACAAGGCGACTTGATCGTTACTCTCAAGGAGCTCGAAACAGAGCAAGAGGGCTTAATGCAGGCTGGATTACCTGAAAAGGGAGACACAGTGAATGTCGCCACGGGGCAGTTCGCTGGGATGGAAGCGATTTATCAAGAGCCCGATGGTGAGAGACGCTCCATATTGCTTGTCAATATGCTGAGTAAGCAAGTCGAAGTGACGGTTGACAACAAAGATTTAGATTTACAGTAAAGAAATAAGGCTCCTAATATTAGGAGCCTTATTTTTAGAGGTTAGTACGAATCATTGTGGACGCTTTGTACTGCGCGACCAGATGGGTCTGCCATGTTCTTAAATGATTCATCCCACTCGATCGCTTTTGCCGAAGAACAGGCGACTGAAGGACCACCAGGGACACATTCAGCTGCTGATGGTAGTGGGAACAACTCTTCGAAAATTTCGCGGTAAACGTAACCTTCTTTAGTCGTTGGTGTGTTGTATGGGAAGCGGAATGCCGCTGTTTCCATCTGTTGATCAGTGACTTTCTCTTCAGCAACCTCTTTCAAGGTATCAATCCAGCTATAACCTACACCATCAGAGAACTGCTCTTTTTGGCGCCATGCGATTGACTCTGGTAGGTAATGTTCAAAACATTCACGCAGGATGTGTTTTTCCATCTTACCGTTACCACACATCTTGTCTTCTGGGTTTAAGCGCATCGCAACGTCGATAAATTCTTTGTCTAGGAAAGGAACGCGACCTTCGACGCCCCATGCAGCCAGCGATTTGTTCGCACGAGCACAGTCAAACATGTTCAGAGCAAGCAGTTTACGAACTGTCTCTTCGTGGAACTCTTTAGCGTTCGGCGCTTTGTGGAAGTAGAGATAACCTCCAAAGATTTCATCCGCACCTTCGCCAGACAGAACCATCTTGATACCCATCGCTTTGATCTTACGACCCATTAGGAACATTGGGGTAGACGCTCGGATGGTTGTGACATCGTAGGTTTCGATGTGATAGATAACGTCACGAATTGCATCTAAGCCTTCTTGAATCGTATAGGTCATCTCGTGGTGAACCGTACCGATTTGGTCCGCAACTTCACGAGCTGCTTTTAGATCCGGCGCACCTTCTAGGCCGACAGCGAAGGAGTGCAGTTGAGGCCACCATGCTTCCGACTGTTCATCGTCTTCAATACGCATTGCCGCAAATCGTTTCGCTACCGCAGAAGTAATAGATGAATCAAGACCACCAGAAAGAAGAACGCCGTATGGTACATCGGTCATTAGCTGACGTTTTACAGCGGCTTCCAAAGCTTCAGTCAGTTCTTCTTTACTTGTGCTGTTACCTTGAACAGCAGCATATTCATTCCAGTCACGGATGTAATAGCGTTGTGGTTCTGTATCTGCGCTGCTGTAATGACAACCAGGAGGGAACTCACTGACCGTTTTACACACTGGCACCAGTGCTTTCATCTCTGAAGCGACATAGTAGTTACCATGCTCGTCATAACCTTGGTATAGAGGGATGATACCGATATGGTCGCGGCCTACTAAGTATGTGTCTTTTTCTTCATCGTAGAGAACGAACGCAAAAATACCGTTTAGCTCCTCAAGTAGATCGGCCCCCATATCTTGGTATAGCGCTAGAATAACTTCACAGTCGGAATCGGTTTGGAAGTCATATTTACCTTCGTAACGTGCGCGAATCTCTTTGTGGTTATAGATTTCACCGTTTACGGCAAGGATGTGTTTTTTATCTGGGCTGTAAAGTGGTTGTGCACCACTGTTTAGGCCAACGATGGCTAAACGTTCGTGCGCTAGAATCGCTTTGTCTGAGGAGTAGATACCTGACCAATCAGGCCCACGATGGCGAAGCGTTTTAGACATTTCTAGTGCGATTGGGCGCAGCGCCGCAGCATCACTTTTTATATCTAAAATACCGAAAATCGAACACATACAACTTCCCTTTAATAATTAATTAACTTGCTGAGTTCAATTTGCCATTCTGATTAAAAAAATCAACCGTGATTGATTAAAAAAGTACTATAAAGCGCTTCTTGGTAAATGTTATTTAATTAAAGCGAGCTTTAGGTGAATGAAATTGATGTTTTGGTGGTTAAGTGAGCGTTTTCTGAAAAAAAAGGCTGCCAAATGGCAGCCAGGAAATGGAGTTTGAATTAACGAAGTGGATTGAACTCGGGTTTCAATTGGTCACATACGTGACGTGCAAAACCGCTACCAGCCTCGTTGTAAATGTTAAAGGCTGCATCAACGCCTTTTTCTGTTAAAGCTTCTAATTGGTCGGGATATTCTGCGATAGCCGCGATTTGACCTTTAAAGTGTCGCCGCTGTAACTGCTCAAGCGCGATTTGATTACCTTGGTGATGGGGCATCGCAAGTAGCACGAGTTTTACATTTGCCGTGTCGAGGATCCGTTCCCAGAAGTCAGGGTCGGTTGCATCACCCGCAATAACGTTCCTGCCTTGAGCTTTGTGCTCTTTTGCGGCTTCCTCTCGCACTTCAATCCCTAGACTGATTTTTCCGTATCGATTGCGAAGCTCGTCGTAAGCACCTGTCCCAATACGCCCCATGCCCAAGATAAGAATTTGTGCGTGGCCAGGATTAATTAATTGGTCTCGAGTATTGAGTTTTTCTGCGGCAGTCTCTTTTAACCAACGGCTTGAGCGCTGATAAATTTGGTGTCCATAGCGGTTGATTGGCGCAGAAAGAACAAATGAAATCGACACCGCGAGTGCAAGAGCGACCAGAATATCACCACTCATCCAGCCCATTTTAAAGGCTAAACCACCGACGATTAGGCCAAATTCACTGAAGTTGAACAGGCACAGAGAGGCTAGTAACGAGGTGCGCACGCGGAATTTAAACGCGTTTAAAACCACAAAATAAAGAATGCCTTTTAGTGGCAACAGTAATAAGAACAGAATTGATAGGGCGAAGCCTGACAAGGTTGGCTGCTCAGATAATCCGATATTGAGGAAGAAGCAGACTAGGAACAGTTCTTTTAAATTGAATAAAGATTTAGAGAGTTCTGAAGCCTTTTTATGCCCCGCAAGTAGCATCCCCAATATCAGGGCGCCGAGGTCTGGCTTCATTCCAACGAATTCAAACAAGCCTGCACCAACAACGAGCGCGAAGAATATGCCAAATAGTACTAGCATTTCTCCATGCCCCACCCAGTCTAATAAGCGATAGAAGAGTGGACGCATCAATGGAAGTGCGAATAGGGCAATAGCATACCACTCGGGCAATTTACCTGTTGATGCCGTTAGGAATACCACCGCAAAAATATCTTGCATGACTAAGATACCAATAGCGATGGTACCGTAAGTCGCATTCATTTCGCCTTTTTCTTGCAATGATTTCACCGCAAACACAGTACTGGAGAATGACAATGCGAAGCCAAGCAAGACGACTTGGTCAATGGTCATTGCTGCCAGAGAGCTGATCCCGAGAAACTTAAAGCAGAGAAGCGCACCACTAAACAGAGCAGTAGACAAAAGGTTATGTATGGTTGCGCCTGCCCAAATTTCTTTAGACAGTAGAGTTTTGATATCGAGCTTCAAGCCGATAGTAAACAGCAGCAGAGTCACGCCCAAATCGGCGAGAGTGATGATGGTGTCATTAGTTTGAAAGCCGATTGCGTGTAAGCCAAAGCCCGCGAGCAAAAAACCGACTAATGGCGGAAGGTTGCATTTCAGCGCAATAAAGCCCGCGAGAAAGGCGGTGGTGATTAAGATCAGTTCCATAGTTGTTTGTAATTCTATCCTAAAAAAACAGGGCCATGTCTTTCAACATAGCCCCGTATTCTAACTCAACTAATTGCGTAGGCGATCAATCTTCGAGTAATTTTTGTAACAAAACGCCGTTTAACATCGCACGTTTGATCATTGCGAATGCACCTAAGGTTGGTTGTTTGTCTATCTGAGAGGCAACAATCGGTAAGTCACTGTGGAACGTTGTTAAAGATTGGTTTTCAACATTGCGGCGAATTGCAGGGAAGACGATATCCTCACACTGAGTGATGTTACCCGCAATGATGACTTTCTGTGGGTTGAACAAGTTAATGGTTATCGCGATCGCTTTACCCAATTGATTACCGACGCGCACTAAGCTTTGTTTGGCCAGTTCATCACCAAGATTTGCGTGCTCACACACGTCACCAATGGTGATGGATTCTAAGGCTGTTAAACTTGATTCATAACCTTGCGCAATCAGTTTGTTTACGCGCTCAACAATTGCTGGGTTTGCGGCAACGGTTTCTAAACAACCAAAGTTCCCGCATTGACACTGTTCACCGAGTGGGTCGATTTGAATATGACCAATCTCACCAACATTTCGGTTATAACCAAGGAAAACTTGCCCATTAACAATGATGCCCGCACCGGTACCTCTGTGAACACTGACTAAAATGGAGTCTTGGCAGTCTTTGCTGGCGCCAAAGTAATGCTCTGCGAGCGCCATGCCACGAACGTCGTTACCCACGAAACACTGAACGTGGAAGGTATTTTTAACGAGTTCAGCCAAACCAAGGTTATCAATAGTGATGTTAGGCATGTATTCGACAACCCCTGTTTCTGGGTTGACTAGACCAGGTAAAGAGATGCCGATGGCGATAAGTTGATTGATAATCGTGTGATTATCAGTGATGAACTGTTTGAGATGAGAGAGTAAACCGTCAACGAGTTCATCTTGCGTGGTGTAGAAGAATTCTGTGTAGTCAGAAGCAAGCTCTTTACCACCCAAGTTGTACAAACTGAATTGGATGTAGTCTCGTCCAATACGTACTGCCACTGAATGGAACGGTTCCACTTCTGTTGTCAAAGAGATCGCTCTGCGTCCCCCTGTCGAAGCTTGTTGCGCGACCTCCTTAATTAGGCCGCGCTCGAGAAGTTGGCGGGTAATTTTGGTAACACTGGCAGGAGCAAGTTGACTGACATCAGCGACTTGGATCCTAGAAATCGGGCCTTGCTGGTCAATCAATCTGTATACAGCTGCACTGTTTAGTTGCTTAACTAAATCTACGTTACCTATTTGTCCGCCATTCATTCTTAATTTTGCTCGTATTGTCCGTTAACAACAGTCGCTTGAACATTGAAGTCACGATCAAATACGGTCAGGTTAGCAACCATGCCTTTCTTAACGCGGCCTAGTTTATCTTCCATACCGATCGCTTTCGCTGCATACAAAGTAGCCATACGAAGTGCTTCGTCCAATGCGATTCCGACGTGCTCAACTGTATTTTGAACTGCTTCAATCATAGTGAGTGCTGAGCCGCCAAGTGTGCCATTTTCATCAACACACTTACCATCACGGTAATATACTTTCTTACCTACAAAAATAAAGTAATCCATGTCAGCGCCTGCAGGAGCTGTGGCATCGGTCACTAATACTAATTTTTCACCCTTAATTTTGTGAGCAATACGGATGTTTGCATAATCCACATGGAACCCGTCTGCGATGATACCGGCGTATACGTCAGGCGTGTCGTAGATTGCCCCAACAACACCTGGTTCACGACCAACCATTGGCGTCATCGCGTTAAATAGGTGAGTCGCAAAAGTAATACCTGCATCGAAGCTACGTCGAGCTTCCGCATAAGTTGCATTGGTGTGACCAATCGACACAACAATCCCCGCATTCTTTAAGCGTTCGATGTGTGCTGGCTCATTGTGCTCTGGTGCTAGCGTCACTTTAGCGATGACATCTGCATTTTCACACATGAAATCGATCATGCTGTCATCGGAAGGGCGAATGTAATCGACGCTATGGATACCTTTTTTCGCTACGTTAAGGTAAGGGCCTTCAAGGTGAAGACCAAGTGATTGGTTTTGGTATTTTGCGTGATATTCACGAGCTGCTGCAACCGCTTGGCGCATGTCTTCATCTGATGAAGTGATGAGCGTAGGAAGGAAGCTTGTACAACCTGACTTAAGGTTAGCTTCGTGCATGATTTGCATGGTGTCTGCGGTGATTTCATCGTTTAGCATAACGCCACCGCAGCCGTTTAACTGTAGGTCAATAAAGCCTGGGCTAACATTCGCGCCGCCAAGATCGCGTGTTTCAATGCCCTCAGGTAGCTCTGAAATTGGGCAAACAGCGTCAATCAACTCATTCTTGATGACGACCGCATGATCAACGAGAACTTCGTTACCGGTATAGATTTTACAGTTAGTTAGCGCATACATGGTTAGCTAATCCTTATGTTTAGATTCTTAATACTTTTTAGTCATCTAATTGAAGTCATTATGCCACAAACTGAGACTTTATTTGTACGCTTCAATTAGGTTGCAAAATATCTTTAGCAAACGAAAAATGATTCAATCTATGTCGTGCTTTCGAGCGATAAAAGCTTGCCATGAAAAGAATAGGAGTAAAAGGATGGGAATCTATTCACCCGTTGTATGGCAATACTTGAAAGCTTTTCTACGATAAGAGAATACTTCGAATCTTATCCGATGATTGCTATTTTTTCGTATTGTAAAATAAGTTTTATGATCTAGCTAGCAAAAACCTTCCCGATTGGCTGTTTCTGGTGATTAGGATCACAAATGATGAGGTTTTAATTTGCGGAGCAAAATTAATGTCATAAACTGACCTTGACTAAATTGAGCGACTAAAAAAAGTGGCTCGGCCAAAATACAAAAATCCTATAGGGGGAACTTAAGGTGAATATTCTTGGATATGCGCAAAAGTTAGGTAAAGCTCTTATGCTACCTATCGCAACGCTTCCAGTTGCGGCGCTTTTACTACGCTTAGGTCAAGGTGACCTATTAGACATTCCGTTTATGGCACAAGCTGGTGGTGCTATCTTCGGTAACCTTCCACTACTATTCGGTCTAGGTATCGCGATCGGTCTTTCTAAAGACGGAAACGGTGCTGCAGGTCTTGCGGGTGCGGTAGCGTACTTCGTACTAACTGCTACGGCAACAACAATCGACGCTAGTGTAAACATGTCGTTCTTCGGCGGTATTATCGCTGGTATCATCGCGGGTCACTCTTACAACGCTTTCCACGCAACTCGCCTTCCAGAGTGGCTAGCATTCTTTGCTGGTAAACGTCTAGTTCCTATTATGGCTGGTCTGTTTGCTCTCGTAGCTGGTGCTATCGGTGGTGTTGTATGGCCAACTATTCAAGGTGGTCTTGACGCTCTAGCACACGCAGTATCTACATCTGGCGCTATCGGTCAGTTCGTATACGGTACTCTTAACCGTGCACTTATCCCTGTAGGTCTTCACCACGTTCTTAACTCATACTTCTGGTTCGGTATGGGTACTTGTCAAGAGATCCTAGTAACTGGCGCGCAAGCTGCTGGTCAGGCTCTACCGTCACTACAACAGCTTTGTGTTGACCCAGCTCTAGCGAAGACTCTTGTTGCTGGCCAAACTCACACATTTGAGTTTGCTAACTCTGTAACTCCAGAAATCACTGCAACAGTAAAAGAAGTTACTGAAACTGTTAAATCTGGTGACCTACACCGCTTCTTCGGTGGCGATAAAGGTGCTGGCGTATTCATGAACGGCTTCTTCCCAATCATGATGTTCGGTCTACCAGGTGCAGCACTTGCAATGTACCTAGCAGCTCCTGCTGAAAAACGTAGCCAAGTTGGTGGTGCACTATTCTCAGTAGCATTCTGTTCTTTCCTAACAGGTATCACTGAGCCGCTAGAATTCATGTTTGTATTCCTAGCACCTGCTCTATACGCAATGCACGCTGTATTTACAGGTCTGTCTCTAGTTGTTGCTAACATGTTTGGTACGCTACACGGCTTCGGTTTCTCTGCGGGTCTAATCGACTACCTATTGAACTTCGGTCTTGCTACTAAGCCTCTACTACTGGGTGCAATCGGTCTTGGCTTCGGTGCTCTATACTTCTTCACATTCAGCTTCGCAATCCGCGCTTTCAACCTGAAATCACCAGGTCGTGAAGATGACGAAGAAGCTGCAGGCTCAGCGTCAACTGGCGAAGCTAAAAATGGTGACCTAGCACGCCAATACCTAAAAGCTCTAGGTGGTCATGACAACCTAACTTCTATCGATGCTTGTATCACTCGTCTACGTCTTACTCTTAAAGACCGCTCTGTTGCTGACGAAGCTGTACTTAAGAAACTAGGTGCGAAAGGTGTGGTTAAGCTAGGTGAAAACAACCTTCAAGTTATCTTAGGTCCTCTAGCGGAAATCGTTGCTGGCGAAATGAAAGCAATCGGTGCAAACGAAGACCTATCAGATGTAAAACTTCCTTAATTACCTCGAGTAAGTTAAGTAAGTAACAAAAGCCTCCTTCGGGAGGCTTTTTTGCGTTTATGAGCTTTGTGATGAAATTTGAGGACAAACAATGCTAGCTTCTTAACCAGACAATGAAAAAAAAGGTGTTTTCGCTCGAGATATTGTTGTGTATTCCACCAGAATTGTGGATCATTAGTCGCTATGTGCTTGACGGAGGGAGATGCCGTCAAGATAAAGAATTATCTGAACAATACTACAACAATTGAGGTGCTATAGATGAGTGAAGCTGAGGCTCGTCCATCGAATTTCATTCGCCAAATCATCGATAAAGATTTAGCGGATGGTACACACACAAGCGTGCATACTCGTTTCCCGCCAGAGCCGAATGGTTATCTGCATATCGGTCACGCTAAGTCAATTTGCTTGAACTTCGGTATTGCTCAGGACTACCAGGGTCAGTGTAATCTTCGTTTTGATGACACAAACCCAGAAAAAGAAGACGTTGAATACGTTGAGTCAATTAAGAATGATGTGAGCTGGTTGGGCTTCGAGTGGAGCGGTGATGTATGTTACTCATCAAACTACTTTGACAAGCTTTACGGCTACGCAGTGGAATTAATTAACAAAGGCTTAGCGTACGTTGAAGAGCTAAGTCCTGAGCAGATCCGTGAATACCGTGGCACACTTACCCAGCCTGGTAAGCCAAGCCCGTATCGTGATCGTACACCTGAAGAGAACCTAGCGTTATTCGAAAAGATGCGTGATGGTGGCTTCGAAGAAGGTAAAGCGTGTCTACGCGCGAAGATTGACCTTGCCTCTTCATTCATCGTATTGCGCGATCCTGTTCTATACCGTGTTCGTTTCGCCGAGCATCACCAAACGGGTGACAAATGGTGCATTTACCCAATGTACGATTTCACGCACTGTATCTCTGATGCGTTAGAGGGTATTACGCACTCTATCTGTACGCTTGAGTTCCAAGATAACCGTCGTCTATACGACTGGGTTCTAGACAACATCACGATTGATTGTCAGCCTCGTCAGTACGAGTTCAGCCGTCTGAACCTTGAGTACACGGTAATGTCTAAGCGTAAGCTAAACCAGTTAGTGACTGAGAAATTGGTTGATGGTTGGGATGACCCACGTATGCCAACCATTTCGGGTCTGCGTCGTCGTGGCTTTACGCCAGCATCTATTCGCGAATTCTGCAAGCGTATTGGTGTAACTAAACAAGACAACATGATTGAAATGGGTTCATTAGAGTCTTGTATTCGTGATGACCTAAACGAAAATGCACCGCGTGCCATGGCTGTTCTTGACCCTGTTAAGATCGTGATTGAAAACTTCGAAGAAGGTAAAGTTGAGTCACTAACGGTTGCGAATCACCCGAACAAGCCAGAAATGGGCGAACGTGAAGTGCCGTTTACTCGTGAAGTTTGGATTGAGCGTGAAGACTTCCGTGAAGAAGCGAATAAGAAATACAAGCGCTTGGTTCTAGGTAAAGAAGTTCGCCTACGTGGTGCGTATGTGATCAAGGCTGAGCGTATCGAGAAAGATGCAGAAGGTAACATCACAACTATCTTCTGTACGTACGATAACGAGACGCTAGGTAAGAACCCTGCAGATGGTCGTAAAGTGAAAGGTGTAATCCACTGGGTATCAGCGGATAAAGGTCTTCCTGCTGAAATTCGTTTGTACGATCGTCTATTTACAGTACCTAACCCGGCTGCAGCAGACAACTTTGCAGAAACGATAAACCCTGACTCTTTAGTTAAGCTTAATGGTTTTGTAGAACCAAGCTTGGCTAATGCGAAAGCTGAAGCAGGTTATCAATTTGAACGTATGGGTTACTTCTGTGCCGATGCGAAAGACTCAAAGCCAGAAGCTCTCGTCTTCAACCGTACAGTAGGTTTGCGTGATACATGGGCTAAGATTGAAGCTAAGTAATCACCATTTGTAAACGCCATAAAGCCAGTCCTTGAGACTGGCTTTTTTATCGATATCTAAAATGAGTAATAAAAAAACGCCAGCTTATCGCTGACGTTCTCATTTGGGTGTTTAGATCGAATTACTTTTTCGATTTATGTGCATCTGGGTTGTCTTTGCAACTGCCATCAGCGCATTTTCCGTATAGGTACAAACTGTGGTTGGTTAACGTTACATTGTATTGTGCGGCAATTTCTTTTTGGCGCTCTTCAATGACATCGTCTGAAAACTCAATCACTTCGCCACAGTCTAGACACACAAGGTGATCGTGGTGGTGCTGAGTTGAAAGTTCGAACACAGACTTGCCACCCTCAAAATGGTGGCGGGTCACAATACCTGCGTCATCAAATTGGTTCAAGACACGATACACAGTCGCAAGACCGATCTCTTCCCCAAGATCAATCAGCTTTTTATATAAATCTTCAGCGCTAATGTGTTGGCATTCTGGCTGCTGGAGTACTTCTAAAATCTTTAGTCTAGGAAGGGTTACCTTTAGACCAGCATCCTTAAGCGCTTGGTTATTGTCTGACATATACTTTCCTGTTGATGATCTGCAGTAATTAACAGAATTCAATATTCCTATCATTATAGGGCAGTCGCAAGCAACAATAAACCACGAAGTTCAAAGGGTTACTAGGGATTTTTAATAAACAAGGTTTACGTCACTGATATTAGAGGTCTAACCAGTTACAATTGTGTAACATTGTTCATATTTATTCAGGGTAGTTTGAATGGGAAACTGGATGTCTAAGATCTACAAACCGAAGATCGTTAAACTTGCATTGAACAGTTGGCCGCCATTCTGGGGAGCTGGCATTAAGATTCTCTCCATCAGCGATGATTTCCGCGAAGTTAAAATGAAACTCAAGTTGCGTTGGTGGAATAAAAATGCCAATCGCACCCAATATGGCGGAAGTATTTTTTCGCTCACCGATCCCGTTTATTCTCTGATGCTAATGGGAATTCTGGGCGACCAATACTATGTTTGGGATAAAGAAGCGAGCATCAACTTCATCAAACCTGGACAAAGCGATTTGTATGCAGATTTTATTGTGCCTTCTGAGCAACTGGAAGAGATACTTCGTCAAACCGCTAACGGAGAGAAGTGCTTTCCAGAGTTTGTTATTCACGTTAAAGATAGAAATGGCAACGTGGTTTCTGAGGTTCAACGTAAGCTGTATGTACGAAAAAAACCAAAATATAGGGAAGAGGCTCAGCAGCAGACGGCATAAAAAAACCTCCGCATGCGGAGGTTTTGAATTTAATATGAAGAAAGCGATTAGTCTTCTAATTCGGCAAGACACATCTCTTCGTGAATTTGCTTACACCAATTGTTTACGCGCTCTTCGGTCAATTCTGGTTGACGATCTTCATCAATACACAAACCAACAAATAGGCTGTCGTCGCCTTCAACCAAGCCTTTAGAAGCTTCGAATTCATAGCCTTCAGTTGATGTGTAACCTAGGATAGTACCGCCTTTTGCTTCAACGATGTCACGAACCGTACCCATCGCATCACAGAAGTACTCAGCGTAGTCCTCTTGGTCACCACAACCAAAGATAGCGACTAGCTTAGTCGAGAAATCGATTTGCTCAAGCTCTGGGAAAAAGTCATCCCAATCACACTGTGCTTCACCGTAGTACCAAGTTGGGATACCTAGTAGCAGAAGATCGAAGTTGTCGATATCTTCTTTGCTGCTTTTCGCGATATCTTGTACGTGAACCAGTTGTTTACCTAGTTGCTTTTGAATCATCTTTGCAACAGCTTCAGTGTTACCTGTATCGCTACCAAAGAAGATGCCTACACTTGCCATAGATTCGTTACCTTTACTAATTTCTGTTGTGGGCACGGTTAATATCAGCCGATACCACCACCTTCCCAACTAAGCTGAATAATACCTTTGGCGATAAACCCAGCACAGCCTAGGAAAAGGACTAACCATACAATACGACGACCGAAAGGGGGAACATTACCCGCTTTTAAGACATCTTTTATTGCCATACCGATAAGAAAGAAGATAGACGCAAAAAGTAAATCGAGACCAATTGACTCGAGCATGTTCATGTAGTCGTAGAGCATGGAATCCCTTTATGCCAAATTACTTGCGCCGCACTATACCACTGTTAGTAGATAAAGTTAACGGTGAGAATGTAACTCATCTCTCAATCTGTTTTACCTAAGATGCTTTCGTATAACACGCAAAACTTCGGTAGGTTTTTCTGCGTGTAACCAGTGTCCAGTATTTGCAATCACATGTGCCTTTACATTGGAAAACTGTTGTTGAACGTGAGTCTGGTGCTCGGCAGTCAGATAGTCGGAATCACCGCCCTTTATGAACAAGGTAGGAGTATCGACTTGTTGGATTGGGGTCCAACCGAGAATCTGCCAATAGTTTTCCCAGAGGCTCTGAACATTAAAACGCCAGGTAAAGTGATCACCAGAGTTGTAGAGCGATTTTCCGAGAAACTGTCGAACGCCATCTAGCTCAATATGGTTGGCTAAAACTTCGAGTGCTTGTTTGCGACTTGTTGGACGCTCGCTCAGTACCGCTTTTAATCCATTGAACACGTTATCGTGGCGACTCTGTGTATATTGTACTGGGGCCATGTCAAGGACGATCAATTGTTCCACACGATCGTGGTCGATGGCACACACTTGCATGGCGACTTTTCCTCCCATCGAGTGGCCAATAAGAGTGTACGTCTCGAGCTTGAGCTCATTCACCAGTTGGATCAAGTCTTGAGCCATTAAGTCGTATGTGTGTTGGTCGCTTTGAAATGATTGACCGTGGTTGCGCAGATCGACGCTAATCACTTGGTAGTCTGCGCGTAGGTCGCGTGCAAGTAATCCAAGGTTGTCCAAGTTACCAAAGAGACCGTGGATCAATATGATCGGCTGGCCATTCCCTTCGACTTTATAGTTGAGCAGTTGTGACATTTTATTATATTCGTAGCAGGTTAACCGTAGAGTCTCTGTAAAGATCTCGCTATAATCCCCCAGAGTTTAAACATAGAGATTGTGAAAAGCGAATGAAAACAATTGAGGTTGATGAGGATCTATACCGTTACATCGCAAGTCAAACCCAACACATTGGTGAGAGTGCGTCCGATATTTTGCGCCGTCTTTTAAATGTTGACGGTCAAAATGCGCAACCAACACCTGTTGCAAATCCGGTTGAGCCAAAAGGCATTGTCGTAAGCCGTGATGCAGGTATGGAAGAGACAGTCGATACTGTCAAAGAGATGCGTTCTTTATTGATTTCAGATGAGTTTGCAGGGCTTAAAAAAGCGATTGATCGATTTATGTTGGTGTTATCAACTCTTCATCGCATTGACCCAAATGGTTTCTCCGAAGCAACACAAGTGAAAGGCCGTAAGCGCGTTTACTTTGCCAATGATGAGCAAACCCTTCTAGCTAGCGGCAATACGACTAAACCGAAAGCGATTCCACATTCACCATTTTGGGTGATTACAAACACAAACACGAGTCGTAAACGGCAGATGGTCGATCAACTGATGGGAAGAATGAATTTCCCGTCAGATTTGACAGAAAAAGTTGTCAACTCAATTTAAAGAAGTCTGATAAAAACCTCATAATGCTCAAGTCACTTCCAGTATTATGAGGTTTTTTGTTTTATATAATTTTAAGAAAGGATGTCAACATGGCTATGCACCCACGTGCTGGAGAAAAAGCCCAACAACAGGATTTACACAATATTCCTGCTTTGGTCTCTAACTACTTCTTACTTCAACCCGATCCTGCAAACACTGATCACAAAGTCGAGTTCGGTACATCCGGTCACCGAGGAACGGCGGACAAATCAACTTTCAATGAACATCATATTCTTGCAATCGCTCAGGCAATTGCAGAAGTTCGCGCTGAAAAAGGCACAACAGGTCCTCTGTTTGTTGGTAAAGATACGCATGCGTTGTCTGAGCCTGCGTTTTCAAGTGTTGTTGAAGTTTTGATCGCAAATGGTGTGCAGGTGATTGTGCAGCAAGATAATGGTTACACTCCAACTCCAGGTGTGTCGCACGCAATTCTGACATATAACCTCCAGCATGAAGATAAAGCGGATGGTATCGTCATCACGCCATCGCACAACCCGCCGCAAGATGGTGGTATTAAGTACAACCCGACACACGGTGGCCCAGCGGAAGGTGAACTGACTAAAGCGATTCAAGATCGCGCGAATGTTCTCATTGCTGAGGGGCTGCAAGGTGTTAAGCGTATGCCGCTTGCGGATGCAAAGGCGTCAGAACTGTTCGTTCAAATGGATCTCGTTAAGCCGTACATTGATGACCTAGTGAATGTTATCGACATGGAAGCGATCCAAAAGGCGAATCTAAAGCTTGGTGTTGACCCACTTGGTGGCAGTGGTATTGATTACTGGCGTCAAATTGCTCAAGCGTACAACCTTGACCTGACGCTAGTGAGTGAAGCCATCGACCCATCGTTCCAGTTTATGTCGTTAGATAAAGATGGCGTGGTTCGTATGGACTGTTCATCTCCTTACGCGATGGCAGGCTTGCTAGCACTTAAAGATGAGTATGATCTAGCGTTTGGTAATGACCCAGATTATGACCGTCATGGTATCGTGACGCCAAAAGGTTTGATGAACCCTAACCACTTCCTAGCTGTATGTATCGATTACCTATACCGCCATCGCGAGGGTTGGGGTAAAGATGTTGCTGTCGGTAAGACGCTGGTATCAAGTGCGTTGATTGACCGTGTTGTCGCGGATCTTGGTCGCGAACTTTGTGAAGTGCCAGTTGGCTTCAAATGGTTTGTTGACGGTCTTTATGAAGGTAAATTCGGCTTTGGTGGTGAAGAGTCTGCAGGTGCTTCATTTCTACGCAAAGACGGTACGCCGTGGTCAACTGATAAAGATGGCATCATCTTATGTCTGCTAGCCGCTGAAATCACAGCGGTAACAGGCAAGAATCCACAAGAATACTACGAAGAGCTAGCAGCGAAACACGGTGCGTCTGAGTACAACCGTATTCAAGCTGTGGCAAATGGCCCACAAAAAGCCGTGTTGTCTAAGCTTTCTGCTGAAATGGTAACGGCTGAGACACTCGCGGGTGATGCAATTACGGCTCGCCTTACGCATGCTCCGGGTAATGGCGCTGCGATTGGCGGTCTTAAAGTGACTACTGAAAATGGCTGGTTTGCTGCGCGTCCATCGGGCACTGAAGATATCTACAAAATCTACTGTGAGAGCTTTAAAGGTGCCGAGCACTTAAAACAGATCGAAGCAGAAGCGCAAGAGATCGTAAATCAGGTATTCGCTAACGCAGGCCTGTAATTCAATCGATGACTTGTTTTGTTAAGGGCTGACAATTGTCAGCCCTTTTTTATATCTTTAATTTGGCCAACTATCAGGCACAACAAACCAAAATTGACCACCTTGGGTCTGAGCATGAACAAATCGTCCATTGGGTTTGTCGATTGGGGTATTGAATTCTTCCAAACCAATAGCCCAAAGCGGCTTTTCGAGTTCATAGAGCGGTTCGTCTATCAGATCCCATTGACTTTGATAGCACCAATAACCAGTAATTTGGCTAGGGTTTATCGTAAGCCCTAGGCACTCTTTCGGAGTTGTCTCTGGCGAAAAAGGATTGATATATAGCCGCCCTTGAATTAGCAGACGCTCAGTGAGACCAGAGTAGTGAGGGTACTGTTCAAGGAACTCAGGGGAAGCGCTCATTTTTAGTTGATGAGAGAGCATCCTAGCGAGCTTTTTATCGAGTTGATCATGAGCATTAGGACCATACCAGATCCCTTGGTGTAGCAAGTAAAACTTGATGGCGACTTCCCAATGTTCATTTTGTTGGCATTGACGGTTTTTTAAAATGAGATCAATCGCCCCTAATGTTTGGCCTGACGTTTTGTTGATTTGAATCTCTTCTTCTAGCAGCGAGTACTCTTCGCTATTCCTTAAGAGCTCTGTGCATAGGTGTTGATAGATGAAACCGAGTCGAGGGTTCCCCAGATAATCATCTTGTGTTAGAGGAGTGATATTCAGTGCTTTGATGTCGACAAATGGTGGTGTTATCTCAAACAGTGACGGCGTCTCATGGACCCAGTGATAAAAACGTTCTAAAGCGTTCATCCTTAAACCTACATCTACTCAAACACCGGTATTGTAGCGAGGTGCTGGTAAGGTTGCTATGGTTCGAATACACTTTGCTCACTAAGATAAAGCACAATGTTAGCAATTAGATGGAAGCTGTCATGAACAACTTGCAATTAGAAAGAATCCTTAACGAGAAGCTCTCTCCACAGCTAATCAAAGATTATGCACCGAACGGTTTGCAGGTGGAAGGGAAGGAGCAGATAAGAAAGATCGTAACCGGCGTGACGGCTTCGCAGGCATTAATTGATAAAGCAGTTGAGCTCAATGCTGACGCGCTGTTAGTTCATCATGGCTATTTTTGGAAGGGTGAACCTGAACCTATCCGCGGTATGAAGGGCAAGCGTATTCGTACCTTGATTAAAAATGATATCAACTTGTTTGGCTATCACTTGCCGTTGGATATCCACCCTGAGCTGGGTAACAATGCGGAGCTGGCAAGGCTGCTAGATATTCAAGTGGAAGGAGGGATGGAAGGGCACCCTCAATCTGTTGCCATGTATGGTCGTCTCAAGACGGCTATTTCTGGTGAAGAATTTGCTGAGCGTATCAACAAGGTGTTGCAACGTGCGCCATTACATATTGTTCCCGAAGGGGCGGATAAAATGATCGAAACCGTAGGTTGGTGTACTGGTGGTGGTCAAGATTTTATTGAGCTAGCTGTTCAGCAGGGGTTAGATGCCTTTATTTCAGGTGAGATCTCGGAACGTACTACATACACGGCACGTGAAATGGGTATCCATTATTTCTCCGCGGGTCATCATGCGACTGAGCGATACGGTGTGAAAGCGTTAGGCGAGTGGTTGGCAGATGTACATGGCTTGGATGTTGAGTTTATAGATATTGATAATCCCGTATAGGGCCAAGATATTCTTGAATGTTGAAGATAAAAGAAAGGGTTGATGTTTGCACATCAACCCTTTTTTAGTTACTTGTTAGCGATTATTCACGTTCATGAATAGGCTGGAAGTCACGTTGTACTTCACCAGTGTAAAGCTGACGTGGACGACCGATGCGGTTTAGAGGATCACTGTGCATTTCGTTCCAGTGTGCAATCCAACCGATAGTACGAGAAATAGCGAAGATCACGGTAAACATTGATACGGGAATACCGATCGCTTTAAGGATGATACCTGAGTAGAAATCTACGTTCGGGTAGAGTTTCTTAGACACGAAGTAATCGTCAGAAAGTGCGATACGCTCAAGTTCCATCGCGACGTCTAGTAGTGGATCTTTGATATTGAGCTCTTTCAGTACTTGGTGACAAGTTTCACGCATTACCGTAGCACGTGGGTCGTAGTTTTTGTAAACACGGTGACCAAATCCCATTAGGCGGAACGGGTCATCTTTGTCTTTCGCGCGCTCAACATACTCAGGAATGTTTTCCACGCTGCCGATTTCTTCAAGCATCTTCAGACATGCTTCATTAGCACCACCGTGCGCAGGACCCCATAGCGAAGCGATACCTGCAGCGATACATGCGAATGGGTTAGCGCCTGAAGAGCCAGACAAACGAACCGTAGACGTAGATGCGTTTTGCTCGTGATCCGCGTGTAGCGTGAAGATTTTATCCATTGCCTGAGCAACAACAGGGTTAACTTCATACTCTTCACAAGGATTTGCGAACATCATATGTAGGAAGTTCTCTGCGTAGCTTAGGTCGTTGCGAGGGTAGATAAATGGTTGGCCGATAGAGTACTTGTAACACATCGCTGCCAGTGTAGGCATTTTCGATAATAGACGATATGCCGCAATTTCACGGTGCTCGTCATTGTTGATGTCTAGTGAATCGTGATAAAACGCAGCGAGTGCGCCAACCACACCACACATAACTGCCATTGGGTGAGCGTCGCGACGGAAGCCATGGAAGAAGCTTGCGATTTGCTCATGTACCATTGTATGGCGCGTTACTGTCGTTTTGAATTGCTCGTATTGTTCACGGGTAGGGGCTTCACCATAAAGAAGGATGTAACACACTTCTAAATAATCAGCATTATTAGCTAACTGATCAATCGGGTAACCGCGGTGCAAAAGAATACCTTTGCCGCCATCGATGTAGGTGATTTGAGATTCACAAGATGCAGTGGCAAGAAAACCTGGGTCAAAAGTGAAAAATCCATTCGCTCCAAGTTTACGAACGTCAATTACAGGTGTACCTAGGGCACCTTCCATAATTGGCAGTTCGATTGGCGCTTGACCTTCAACATGAAGGGTAGCTTTCTTATCCGCCATAACAATCTCCTTTGTTTTATTATTTAATCCGTCCAGGATGTTTGTGTGACATTTTTGTACGTGTATTCGTTATCAAAGTCAATTTCTCTCCTCTGATGTGTGCACTTGTTATGATTTTTTGAACACGTAAGGTTAAAAATCTGTGCTGTGTAGCAAAAATTGTTACATCAATTGTATTAGAATGTTGCCAGCCGTATAGTGGCGCAGTAAATTTTGGTGGAAACCTAATAAATTCAAGGCTTGAAACAAATGTGAGGTGAAGTTTTTAGTCTTGTTGTTAACAAATATTTTACAAAATACCCGGTCCAATATGAGGGTTAATTGTTAAGTAAATGTTAACTTTTGCAGGTTTTGCAACCAAAATTCGTTCATAACTATAAATGCTCAATGGAGCTGAGTGAGCAAGCCCGTGAAAGAAAGAAAGTCAAGACCTGTTAATTTAGATTTACAGACCATCCGCTTTCCGATCACAGCAATCGCATCTATCTTACACCGTGTCTCCGGTGTAATTACGTTTGTCGCGGTCGGGATCCTACTTTGGTTACTATCCATATCCTTATCTTCCCCTGTCGGTTATGCAGAAGCAGTCGACATCGTAGATGGCTTCTTTGTGAAGTTTATCTTGTGGGGAATCCTAACGGCATTGGCCTACCACATTGCTGGTGGTATCCGTCACTTGTTGATGGATCTCGGTCATTTTGAAGAGCTGGAATCTGGCGCAATGAGCGCTAAGGTTGCATTCGCAGCGACAGCCGTATTGTCATTATTAGCGGGGATCATGGTGTGGTAAAACATATTTCATCTTTTGGTCGTAATGGCGTGCACGATTTCTTACTGATTCGTGCTACTGCGATCATCATGACACTTTACACTATTTATCTGGTTAGCTTTTGTGCTTTCACAGATATTTCTTACGTATCTTGGACTCAGTTCTTTGGTGGCACGTTCACTAAAGTGTTCACGATGCTAGCGCTGGTTTCAGTACTTATCCACGCTTGGATAGGCTTATGGCAGGTACTGACGGATTACATTAAATGCGCGAAGCTTCGTGGTGGCCTCCAACTCGGTGTGATTGCTGTGTTGTTAGGTTATTTCTTCTCTGGTCTATTTATTTTGTGGGGTGCGTAAGTGTCTATTCCAGTTCGTGAATTTGATGCCGTAGTAATCGGCGCAGGTGGTGCAGGTATGCGTGCTGCACTGCAAATCTCTGAGCAAGGCCTTTCATGTGCATTGCTCTCAAAAGTATTTCCAACCCGTTCACACACAGTTTCAGCTCAAGGTGGTATTACGGTAGCGCTAGGTAATGCGCACGAAGACCACTGGGAACAGCACATGTACGATACAGTCAAAGGTTCTGATTACATTGGTGATCAGGATGCGATCGAGTACATGTGTAAGAACGGTCCAGAATCTGTCATCGAACTAGAGAGAATGGGTCTCCCATTTTCACGCTTCGACAATGGTAAGATCTATCAACGCCCATTCGGCGGGCAGTCTAAGAACTTTGGTGGTGAGCAAGCGGCTCGCACTGCAGCGGCTGCTGACCGTACAGGTCACGCGCTTCTTCACACGTTGTACCAACAAAATATCAAGCACAAGACAACGATCTTTTCTGAATGGTATGCGCTTGATCTAGTTAAGAATGAAGATGGTGCTGTGCTTGGCTGTACGGCTCTTAGTATGGAAACCGGTGAAGTTTGTTACTTCAAGTCTAAAGCGACAGTTCTTGCGACTGGCGGTGCCGGTCGTATTTACGCGTCTACCACTAATGCTCACATTAACACGGGTGACGGTGTTGGTATGGCGCTACGTGCGGGTGTTCCAATGCAAGACATGGAAATGTGGCAGTTCCACCCAACTGGTATCGCTGGTGCGGGTGTTCTTGTTACAGAAGGTTGTCGTGGTGAAGGTGGTTACCTTCTTAACAAAGATGGCGAGCGCTTCATGGAGCGTTACGCGCCTAACGCAAAAGACCTTGCAGGTCGTGACGTGGTAGCACGTTCAATGATGATCGAAATCCGTGAAGGTCGCGGCTGCGATGGCCCTTGGGGTCCTCACATTAAACTGAAACTGGATCACTTGGGTAAAGAGACGCTTGAGTCACGCCTACCGGGTGTTTGTGAACTGTCGCGTACCTTCGCACACGTTGACCCAGTGAAAGAGCCAATTCCAGTAATCCCTACTTGTCACTACATGATGGGTGGCATTCCAACGCAAGTATCAGGTCAAGCGATTAAGCAAGACGAAGCTGGCGCAGATGTCGAAGTTCAAGGCTTATTCGCTTGTGGTGAGATTGCCTCTGTATCAGTACATGGCGCAAACCGTCTGGGTGGCAACTCGCTACTTGACTTAGTGGTGTTCGGCCGTGCAACAGGTTTACACCTTGGCGAAACGCTAGCGAAACAAGCGGATGCGAAACCAGCGACTGAAGCCGATATTGAGCGTTCTCTAGAGCGTTACAACCGTTGGGAAAACAGCACTGAAGGTGAAGACCCAGCGCAAATCCGTAAAGATCTACAGCAGTGTATGCAGAACAACTTCTCGGTATTCCGTGAGGGTGACGCAATGGCTAAAGGTCTAGAAGAGCTAAAAGTGATTCGTGAACGTCTGAAAAACGCACACCTTGCGGACAAATCGACAGAGTTCAACACTCAACGTATTGAATGTCTAGAGCTTGAAAACCTGATGGAAACAGCTTACGCAACGGCTGTAGCGGCAAACTACCGTACAGAAAGCCGTGGTGCTCACGCTCGTTTTGACTTCCCAGATCGTGATGACGCGCAGTGGTTATGTCACTCGATTTACAATCCGGAAACAGAAGCGATGGCGAAACGCGACGTGAACATGGAACCTGTTCATCGTGACGCATTCCCGCCAAAAGCTCGTACGTACTAAGGAAAGGAGGACATAATTATGAAACTGAATTTCTCTTTGTACCGCTACAATCCGGATGTCGACCAAAAGCCTTACATGAAAGACTACACGCTTGAGGTAGAAGAAGGTTCGGACATGATGCTATTGGATGCTTTGATTCTGCTTAAAGAGCAAGATCCGAGCATTTCATTCCGTCGCTCTTGCCGTGAAGGTGTATGTGGTTCAGATGGTTTGAACATGAATGGTAAAAATGGCCTAGCGTGTATCACGCCACTCTCTGCACTAAAAGCAGACAAGATAGTGATTCGTCCACTACCAGGCTTACCTGTTGTGCGTGATCTTATCGTTGACATGACACAGTTCTATGATAACTATGCGAAAGTTAAGCCATTCTTGATGGATGATGGTGCGTTGCCACCTTCACGAGAGAATCTACAAACACCAGATGAGCGTGCTCACTTAGATGGATTGTATGAATGTATCATGTGTGCATGTTGTACAACATCTTGCCCATCTTTCTGGTGGAACCCGGACAAATTTATCGGCCCTGCGGGTCTACTTGCAGCGTATCGTTGGCTAATTGATAGCCGAGATACCGCGACAGATGAACGTTTGTCAAATCTTGATGACGCATTTAGCGTTTTCCGTTGCCACGGCATCATGAATTGTGTAAGTGTTTGTCCTAAGGGGCTAAATCCGACGAAAGCTATTGGCCACATCAAGACAATGCTGGTAAACCGCTCCGTCTAATTTAACAACAAAAATTGCCGACCCACCAACGGGTCGGCTCTTAATAGCTCGGCATAAGACCGAAGCAAACGTGAAAACTACTGGTTAAGGGAAAATATGCACAACGGCGTGATGAAGGCATGGCTCGAGTCTTCACACTTGGCTGGCGCCAATGCAACGTATGTAGAGGACCTCTACGAACTGTATCTAAGTGACCCCGATCTGGTAAGTGAGGAGTGGAAACGCGTATTTGATGGTTTACCTAAGCCATCAGAAGAAGTGGTTGAACAACCACATTCGCGTGTCCGTGACTACTTCCGACGACTCGCTCAAGAAACAAAGCATTACAGTGTCCAGGTTAGTGATCCAGATGTCGACGCTAAACAAGTAAAAGTACTCCAATTAATCAATGCTTACCGATTCCGAGGACACGAAGCGGCACAGCTTGACCCTCTTGGTTTATGGCAACGCCCACCTGTGGCGGAGCTTGACCCAGCATTCCACAATCTTACCGAAGATGACCTCGAAGAAACTTTCAACGTAGGTTCTTTTGCCGTTGGCCAAGAGACCATGCCGTTGAAAGATATCTATTCAGCTCTTAAAAAAACCTACTGTGGTTCTATTGGTGCAGAGTACATGCACATGACAGACACAGAGCAGAAGCGTTGGATCCAGCAACGTTTAGAGTCTGTAGTTGGTCAGCCTTCTTTTACTAATGAAGAAAAGCAAACCTTCCTAGATGAGCTGACAGCAGCTGAAGGCCTAGAACGTTACCTAGGTGCAAAATTTCCGGGTGCGAAGCGATTCTCATTAGAAGGCGGTGATGCGCTGATTCCGATGACGAAAGAGTTGATTCGTCACGCGGGTGCGAGTGGAATGCGCGAAGTGGTTATCGGTATGGCTCACCGTGGACGCCTGAACATGTTGGTTAACGTGTTGGGCAAGAAACCACAAGACCTATTCGACGAGTTTGCTGGTAAGCACGATGAAACGTGGGGTACGGGTGACGTTAAGTATCACCAAGGTTTCTCTGCGGATTTCGCAACGCCAGGTGGTGATGTTCACTTAGCGTTAGCGTTTAACCCGTCTCACCTTGAAATTGTAAACCCAGTAGTTATTGGTTCAGTTCGTGCACGCCAAGACCGTTTAGGCGACACGACAGGCAGTACAGTTCTACCAATTACCATTCACGGTGACTCTGCAATAGCGGGTCAAGGGGTTGTGCAAGAGACATTCAATATGTCGCAAGCGCGTGGTTTCTGTGTTGGTGGTACTGTGCGTATCGTTGTGAACAACCAAGTTGGTTTCACAACCTCCAATCCTAATGACACCCGATCGACCATGTACTGTACTGACATCGCTAAGATGGTACAGGCACCGATTTTCCACGTGAATGCCGATGATCCAGAGGCGGTTGCTTTTGTTACTCGTATCGCGCTGGATTACCGAAATGAGTTCAAGCGTGATGTTGTGATCGATCTGGTATGTTATCGCCGTCACGGCCACAATGAAGCGGATGAGCCTAATGCGACTCAGCCTCTGATGTACCAGAAGATTAAGAAGCACCCAACACCACGCAAGCTATACGCTGATGTGCTGATGGAAAAAGGTGTTCTCGGTATCGATACCGCTACTCAACTTGTCAACGAGTATCGTGATGCCCTTGATCATGGTGAAGTCGTGGTTAAAGAGTGGCGTCCGATGGCTCTGCATTCGGTTGACTGGTCTCCATACTTAGGGCATGACTGGGACGTAGAGTGGAACAGCAAGTTTGATACAACCCGCTTAGTTGAGCTTGGTCAACGCTTGTGTAACTACCCAGAGAGTCACAAGCTGCAAAGTCGAGTTAACAAGCTCTACAATGATCGCAAAGCGATGGTTAGTGGTGAAAAAGCGATTGACTGGGGTATGGCTGAAACGTTGGCGTATGCGACACTTGTCGACGATGGCAAGCGTATTCGTATCTCGGGTCAGGATTCTGGGCGTGGTACATTCTTCCATCGCCACTCTGTACTTCACAACCAGAATGATGCAAGTACTTACATTCCACTGGCAAATATCCATGACAAACAAGGTCCTTTCCAAGTTTTTGACTCTGTATTGTCTGAAGAAGCGGTTCTCGCATTCGAGTATGGTTACGCAACGGCTGAGCCGGGCGGTTTAACCATTTGGGAAGCGCAATTTGGTGATTTTGCCAACGGTGCACAGGTGGTGATTGACCAATTCATCTCGTCTGGTGAGCAGAAGTGGGCACGTCTATGTGGTCTAACGATGTTGCTCCCTCACGGTTATGAAGGTCAAGGTCCTGAGCACTCATCCGCACGTTTAGAGCGCTACCTTCAGTTGTGTGCTGAGCAAAACATGCAGGTTGTTGTACCATCAACTCCGGCTCAGGTTTACCACATGATTCGCCGCCAGGTTGTTCGCCCAATGCGTCGACCACTGGTTGTTATGTCACCTAAGTCACTGCTTCGTCACCCACTGTGTACGTCGACATTAGAGGAGCTGGCGGAAGGTACATTCCAACCAGCGATTCCAGAAATCGACAGCTTGGACGCATCGAAAGTGAAACGTGTTGTGTTCTGTTCAGGTAAGGTTTACTTCGATCTACTAGAACAGCGTCGCAATAATGAGCAAGACGATGTGGCAATTGTTCGTATTGAGCAGCTATACCCATTCCCGATGGATGAAGTGAAAGCGGCGATCGAACAGTACACCAATGTAGAAGACTTTGTATGGTGTCAAGAAGAGCCTCAAAACCAGGGTGCTTGGTACTGTAGCCAACATAACTTCCGTGCTGCCATTCCAGCAGGTGCAGATCTTAAATACGCTGGTCGTCCAGCATCAGCATCACCTGCAGTAGGTTACATGTCAGTACACTTGAAACAACAGAAAGCGTTAGTTGAAGACGCACTAAACGTGAATACAAAAACTTCGGACTAAGAACTAGAAGTTAAAGGAAGAAACCGATATGACAATTGAAATTCTGGTTCCAGATTTACCTGAATCTGTCGCTGACGCTACGGTAGCGACATGGCACAAACAACCAGGCGACACGGTAGAGCGTGATGAAGTTCTGGTTGATATCGAAACAGACAAAGTTGTACTTGAAGTACCAGCTCCAGAAGCGGGCGTACTTGAAGCAATCATCGAGGAAGAAGGCGCGACAGTACTTTCTAAGCAGCTAATCGCTAAGCTTAAACCAGGTGCAGTTGCCGGCGAGCCTACGACGGACACAACTGAATCAACAGAAGCGTCTCCAGATAAGCGCCACAAAGCGTCTCTAACTGAAGAAAGCAACGATGCGTTAAGCCCAGCGGTTCGCCGTCTTCTAGCTGAACATAGCCTAGAAGCTAGCCAAGTGAAAGGCACTGGTGTGGGTGGTCGTATTACTCGTGAAGATATTGAAGCTCACATAGCGAATGCAAAAGCGGCGCCTAAAGCAGAAGCTCCTGCGGCAGTAGAAGCTCCAGCAGCAGCTCGTAGCCAAAAACGTGTACCAATGACTCGCCTACGTAAGACTGTTGCAAACCGTCTTCTAGAAGCGAAGAACAACACGGCAATGCTAACGACGTTTAACGAAGTGAATATGAAGCCAATCATGGACCTTCGTAAGCAGTACAAAGACCAGTTCGAAGAGCGTCACGGTATTCGTCTAGGCTTTATGTCTTTCTACGTGAAAGCGGTAACGGAAGCACTAAAACGCTACCCAGAAGTGAACGCGTCTATCGACGGTGATGATATTGTTTACCACAACTACTTCGACATCAGCATGGCAGTATCTACGCCACGTGGTCTAGTAACGCCAGTACTGAAAGACTGCGACACACTAGGTTTTGCTGACGTAGAGAAAGGCATCAAAGAGCTAGCAATCAAAGGACGTGACGGCAAGCTAACGGTTGATGAACTCATGGGTGGTAACTTCACTATCACTAATGGTGGTGTATTTGGTTCACTTATGTCTACGCCAATCATCAACCCGCCGCAATCTGCAATTCTTGGCATGCACAAGATCCAAGAACGTCCTATGGCAGTTGATGGCAAAGTAGAAATTCTACCTATGATGTACCTAGCGTTATCTTACGACCACCGTCTAATCGATGGCCGTGAGTCAGTGGGCTTCTTAGTAACCATTAAAGAGCTACTAGAAGATCCAGCACGTCTGCTATTAGACGTTTAATATCGCTAAAACGTCTAGTTGCCGTTGGTAACTAGACGTTCGATAGTTTCAAAGGCTAGACTGGCTCAGCGTCTGGCCTTCACTTGAGTCACTATTTGTTGTTGAAATAATTAGTGATTTATTTGAGAAGACCCTACAGACGCCCGCAACATAGCGGCGTTATGGAAATAATAATCCCTTAAGGGAAAATAAACGGAATATCAAAATGAATTTGCATGAATACCAAGCCAAACAGCTGTTTGCAGAATTCGGTTTGCCTGTACCGGAAGGTTACGCGTGTGATACACCTCAAGAAGCTTTTGAAGCGGCGGGTCGTATCTCTACAGAGAAAAAAGTCGTTAAATGTCAGGTTCACGCTGGTGGACGTGGTAAAGCGGGTGGCGTAGAGCTACACGACACTAAAGACGGCGTGAAAGAGTTCGCACAGAAGTGGCTAGGTAAAAATCTAGTGACTTACCAAACAGATGCAAACGGCCAGCCTGTAACAAAAATCCTAGTTGAAGAAGCGTCAAACATTGCGAACGAACTTTACCTAGGTGCTGTTGTTGACCGTGCTACGCGTAAAGTTGTATTCATGGCTTCTACTGAAGGTGGTGTAGAAATCGAGAAAGTTGCAGAAGAAACTCCAGAGTTGATTCACAAAGCAGCTATCGATCCACTAGTCGGCCCTCAAGCTTACCAAGGCCGTAAACTTGCGTTCAAATTAGGTCTTGAAGGCGACCAAATCAAACAATTTGTGAAGATCTTCATGGGTCTTGGCAACATGTTCTCTCAGTACGATCTTGCTCTACTAGAGATCAACCCTCTTGTTATTACTGGTGAAGGCAACCTTCTTTGTCTTGACGGTAAGATCAACATCGACTCTAACGCGATGTACCGTCAGCCTAAGCTACGTGAAATGCACGATCCTTCGCAAGAAGATGAGCGTGAAGCGCACGCAGCTCAGTGGGAGCTGAACTACGTAGCACTAGACGGAAATGTTGGCTGTATGGTTAACGGTGCTGGCCTAGCAATGGGTACGATGGATATCGTAAACCTACACGGCGGCAAGCCAGCTAACTTCCTAGATGTAGGTGGCGGCGCAACCAAAGAGCGTGTAGCTGAAGCATTCAAGATCATCCTATCTGATGACAATGTAAAAGCAGTACTCGTCAACATCTTCGGTGGTATCGTGCGTTGTGACATGATCGCTGAAGGTATCATCGGTGCGGTTAAAGAGGTAGGCGTAAGCGTACCAGTCGTTGTTCGTCTAGAAGGTACTAACGCAGACCTAGGTCGCGAAGTTCTTGCTAATTCTGATGTTGATATCATTGCAGCTGAGTCACTAACTGACGCAGCTCAGAAAGTTGTTGCTGCTGCGGAGGGCAAATAATGTCTGTACTAATTAACAAAGACACGAAAGTAATCTGTCAGGGTTTCACTGGTGGTCAAGGTACTTTCCACTCTGAGCAAGCTATCGCATACGGTACGCAAATGGTAGGTGGTGTTTCTCCAGGTAAAGGCGGTCAAACGCACCTAGGTCTACCTGTATTCAACACAGTACGTGAAGCTGTTGAAGCAACTGGCGCAACAGCGACGGTAATCTACGTACCAGCACCTTTCTGTAAAGATGCAATCCTAGAAGCGATTGATGCAGGCATTGAGCTTATCGTAACAATCACGGAAGGTATCCCTACAACAGACATGATCGATGTGAAAGTTAAGCTAGAAGAGACTGGCGTTCGCATGATCGGTCCTAACTGTCCGGGTCTAATCACTCCAGACGAGTGTAAGATTGGTATCATGCCTGGTCATATCCACAAGAAAGGTAAAGTGGGTATCGTTTCACGCTCAGGTACGCTAACGTATGAAGCAGTTAAGCAGACGACAGACGAAGGTTTCGGTCAGTCTACTTGTGTTGGTATTGGTGGTGACCCAATCCCTGGTTCAAACTTCATCGACATCCTGAAGTTATTCCAAGAAGACCCTGAAACAGAAGCAATCGTAATGATTGGCGAAATCGGTGGTACAGCGGAAGAAGAAGCCGCAGCGTTCATTAAAGAGAACGTCACCAAGCCAGTGGTTTCTTACATTGCAGGTGTGACTGCTCCTCCAGGTAAACGTATGGGCCACGCTGGTGCAATCATCTCTGGTGGTAAAGGTACAGCGGAAGACAAGTTTTCAGCTCTAGAAGCAGCAGGCGTTAAGACCGTGAAGTCTCTAGCGGACATCGGTAAAGGTCTACGTGAAATCACAGGTTGGTAATCAAACCTATTAGTAAACAAAGGCTTGGTCTGACCAAGCCTTTTTTGATCGTCGACTCTGACTTCTAAAAGGAGTTTTCAGGGTGTTCACTGGCGTAAACAATACCTGTTTTGCTCGTTTTTGCTAAATACATTGCGGCGTCGGCATTATTTAGGCAACGCTCTAAGTCGAGATGAATGTCGCTGTTAAAACTTTCGACACCAATACTTAGGCTAACGCTAAAGCTTTTGTTTATGTACTGAACGGGCTGGCTGCACACTGCTTGGATTCTCATGGCGAGATCTTGTACTTCATCTCTTGTGATTGAATCGTGGACGGTTACGACGAACTCATCACCTCCAAGTCTATATACCGTTTGAGTCGACAGCTTAAGTTGTTGCTTTATGCGCTTGGCGATTTCTACCAGCAGATGGTCACCAGCGGCGTGTCCGTAAGTATCATTAATCTGCTTAAAGCCATTCAGGTCAATCATTAGAACCGTGACCGTATTTAGCTCACCGTTGTTCACTCGCCAGATTAATTGATTAAAACGATAGCGATTAGGTACTTGCGTAAGTACATCTGTAACCAGCTGCGACTCCAAAGTCTGCTTTGCGGTCACCAGTTCGGTGATGTCGAGCGCTGAGCACTCAATTTCATGGTTGTAGATATCACTTCGGTTGATTTGAAAGTATCGTTGTTTACCACCCACGTCGAGTGAATGTCGAAAGCTCTCGGTAGAGGCGCAGGTAAGCAGTTCATCAATGAAGTGCTGAAGTGCTGATTGCCTGACTGATTGAGGGATTCGCTCGAGTACCTGATTGAACTTTTGGTTTGAACGTACGATCTTTCCATGCTTTACGTTGACAACGAACAAGCAGACTTGGGTCAAATTATAGGTGCGTGAATAACGTTCTTCGCTCAATGTTAGCTTGCTGATTGATTCTTTTAACTTTGCACGCATCGTCTCTAACGCGCGGAATATATTGGTGATCTCAACAAAGCTGGAGTCGGTTTTCGAAGGTGTTTGGTAGTCACCACTTGCGATCTGCAGGGCGAACCGCTGTAAGTCTAAAAATGGTTTTTTGAGTGCAGAAGTGAGTATTCGGCTAAACAGCAGTGAGATAGCGCATAAGATAACTAAAAAGCCGATAGCCCTAGGAAGCACATTATAGATTACTTGAGTGTAATAGGCTGAATAATCTTTGACGACGATGAGCTGGCCGATCTGTTGACGTTGATCATCAAATATAGGGTAGTAAAGAGGGACACCTCTGGTTGAGTTGGAGTTGATAATCTCCGCCATTTTCATCCCGTATTGATAGGAGTCGAGCGTAACTGAGACGATGTAATCGAGCTGAGAAATACGCGTTGCGACGAGCTCGGCTTCCAGTAAGTCGAAGTTTAGTAGTGCCCGTTTTGAATCGGTTTGTTGTTGAGCGATAACCCGCTGATATTGTGCATTCTCCACATTGTGGGTGAAGTAGATATCGTTTGCGATATCCAACCCGCCGAAAATGAAGAATGGGATGGTGGTCAGCAATAAATAGTTCTTAATGACGTAAGAGTATAGATTTTTCATCTTTAGCTGGCACAGCGCTGGTCAATTCGTTGAGAGATGACGCTGCTTTTTCCTTTGAGATCGAGCAAGATGTTCTTAACCGCTTGCTTGTCGTCTTCGCTTAAGTTTGGATTGTCTTGATTTAACGAGATAGAGATAACGTCCTGTTTCACGCCAAATTTTTTCTGGTTTCCATTCCAAATACCATTTTTGAGTTGCATTAGAGCGGCGTAAACGGCTAGGTCCACCTTCTTCTCCATCGACGCTAGGGTTGTTTCTGGGTAGCGTTGAGAGTAGTCGTAATCAACCCCGAAACTAAAGCCGTGGCCACTGTTTTTAATGGTTTCAACCACACTTAAACTTGCGAACCCCGCCACAGGGAAGATTACGTCAACTCCCTGGTCTAACAAGGATTGAGTGATGGTCTCAGCCCCTTGAGTATCTTCCCAAGAGAATGCGCCTTTGTTTATATATTGCGCATCAACCGTTGCTAGCGGGTTGGCATCTTGAGCACCGAGTTCAAAGCCGCAGCGAAACTGATTGATGACATCAACATCCACACCACCGACAAAACCAAGCTTATTGCTTTCAGTCTTACGACCGGCTAGGTAGCCAATGACATAGGCTCCTTCCGCATGGCTGAAAGTAAGGCCGAGGATATTGGGTACGTGATAGGCGACATCGAGCGAAATAAACCGTGTAGACGGATAACGCAGGGCCACATCAGGAAAGGTTGTGATGATGTTCGATTCTTGGACGATGATTGGACTCAATCCGTCCTTGGCGGCCTGCTCGAGTTCAGCTAAATATTTCTCATTATTGGGTTTTAAATGAATTCGCTTAACCAAAATCCCAGTGTTTTGCTCGAACCTTGCCACGCCTTGCTCGATCAGCTGCAGGTATGAACCAGGCTGAACCTCACCTTGGAACAATACAACTGGCTTAAAGTTGTCATCGCTTGCGACTGCCGAAGTCACCAATGACAGACACAGCGAAAATAGGAGAAACAAGGGTTTCAACCGAATGAAATAATGGGGGATTGATGTTTGATTAATTTCATGACCGCATCGCATCATCTTGATACACACTTTTTCGCACAAAGTTAGGCATCACAGATTTAGGAAACAGTAATGCAATTAATAAGTTAAGTGTGGATTTTATTATCAGATGTGACGCTAAACAATGACCTGAATCGCAAATAATTGATGCATATGCGGTGAATTGCATTTCGAATTTGAGATATCGTGAATGTCAGCTTCAATAGCGAAGCCGACATCGATTAATTGAACTTTGATTCTAGTTGCGCAATTCGTTTAGTCAGATCGGCGACCTGTTGTTCCAACTCACTGATGCGATCCTGCTCAGTCTTCGGAGCGGCTGCCACTTCAACTTTTGGTACTCGTTTGGAGCTCTTCCAACTTTTGAGCGTTGTGATCAGGGCTGGCATAGGGACTGAGGTTGTTAGGCGCGCCTTGACTAGCGCAACGGTCGGCTCTTTTCCCTCTTGATGCAGTTGTTCTAATACATCTTTGAGCTCTTGGCTTACGTTTTGTGTGAGCATACTACCTCCATTTCTATCGTTGGCTTCATATTACTGCGGCCCCCCACATTTGGCGAATGGAAATTTTGGCAACCGCGCGTGCGAGATCTCTTACAAATGATGTAAGACAAGCAGAAATGATACGCAGAGTTTTCTTATGATTTTAGCTTAAGTATCTGATTTGTATTTAAATGATGAGTTGTATAACAATTGTTACAGAAAAAGATGACCATTACTCCATTGTTTAAATCAGTGGTTGGAGTAAATTGGAAGGTGTCGGAAGGATACTGACAGGGAATAGGAATAACCAAGGATGCGGTTATCTTCAGGAAGAAGATTTGATTGACTAGGAAGTCGATCGGCAGGATGCGAAGGACGCTGTATGGATACGTTCATCGATAGGAAATCGGTGACAAAGGATTGAGATGGACGCCTTTTGGAAGAGGAAGGACTGTATCAGGACGATACCAAGGACACCGCTCAAGGAACAAGTGAAGTGCGCTAACGGGGAATGTTGGCTTTCAGGATGATTAGGACACCGCTAGGACGGCGATGAATGGAAATTGCTGATGGAATCAGCAACTATTATGGAAGATGCATGGAGCAACTTTTGTAGCCGGACTGCTGCGAGTAAGACTATAGCCCCGATACGTGAGTGTCGGGGCTTTTCTTAATACTCTTTTTCTTTATCACTTCGACCAAAAAACAACCTAGATCAATAATATATTTGTCCAGTTGGTATAACTTTTCGGCTTTGTTTTCTACCATAGCTCGCGTTTATCATTTTAGTGATGTGAGTTCTCTATGGTGATGATTAAAACAATAGACAGCACGCTGTTTACAAGGATGTCTTATGACAATAGTGACTCGCCGTTCGTTATTGGTCCCCTATAACGAGTCGTTACAATCAGACTTCTTATTGCTTAATTGCTGCGCCAAAAACCGTGCTCAGATGAATGGGCCTCATACCGTGTCGTCTGCAAAGCAGTTGTTTGAACGAGTAATGCATGATCCCAATATCTACGCCAGAGCGGTATTAGATAGCCACACTCGCGAGTACATGGGACATGTATTCATCAGTGATTTAGACAACAAACCTGAGCTTGGCTATTTGTTCGATAAAGCATTTTGGGGGAAGGGAATTGCGACCGAAGTACTGGCTGCTTTTTTTCCTAAAGCAGTCAGAGATTTAAACCTGACTCAGGTATCTGCAACCTCCAATGTCGAGCATCATGCTTCTATCAAGCTGCTGACAAAATTGGGCTTTCAGTTCTCTGCACATAAGCGTGATACATTCGGCCCTTATGACGAGTTTGTTTTCACATCCGATGCGGTGGAAGGTCAATCTTGGTTAAGTGGAATCCCTGCATAACAAGAGAGCCTTGGTAGCAGTCATCACCTAAAGATGAAAACTCAAACTGATAGATAGAATGCCAACGCCAGATACCCTCTGGCGTTTTTAGTTTATGGCCTTTTAACGCCACACTGATCAGTTGCAACTCCATCTGCTCGCACTTTCTTGCTGCGATCATTTTTGCCAGTTCGGCCTGACGTCGTTGCTGCCAAAAGGCAAAGCAGACAATAGCAAGGGTGAGAATAGCAAGGAGGTCTCCGATCATAGGTTACCCTCGCGCAGCTTGTTGCAATGAAAGAAGCGCTTTTGCGAGTTCTTCTGAAGGACTAGAGTGAAGCAGGGGTAGCAATACCATGCGAAGCTCCGGTAGCATGACCAAATCTGCAAATAACTGATTGAACAAGGTTTGATTGCCTGTTTGAGCCAAGCGCAGCAAGTAAGATTCTGCGATGTCGCTATCTGCTAATAGGTGCCAGCTTCGTCCTGCGATGCCAATGAGGACCTCTTGATGACTTAGGCGAGGGGAGCTCAGTATCTGTTGTAAAATTGGCGTAGCGATACTATCTTCCGCGCCAGAGAGTGCTCGACTTAATGCGCCTAGTAAAAAGATATCGGGGTCGTTACTGTTGATTTGATCCATCGCCAGTTCAGCAAGCCGATGGGCCAGTTTGGTCGGTAATGTGCTATGTTCGAGCGCGCCGAGCAGGGCATAGAGAGGCTCATTGGGAAGGTGTTTTAACGCTTTGCGAATATTCACCCCATTTTGTTCTTGTCCCAATCGAGCACACATATCTGTGACACCTTGCAGACCAACAGTTTGCCACTTATCCCACCCTAAGCCTCCAGCAAAGTAGTGCTGTGCGTGTTCGTAATATTGGCTACACGGTAAATCCAGCTGGGCGCGAATTTGGCTGTGGAAAACCGCCATTTTGTCTTCAGATGGCTTGAAAGTATACGGATTGTTCGACAGTTTTTGTTGTTGCTCTTCGCTCATATCTTGGCTAATGCGAGTACCCATTGCTTCGATAACGTATTTGAGGAAGTTGCCAATATCCGCTTGCTTAAATAGACCGCGCTCATCCAGTTCGAACTTTAGAAACCAAATCCAAGGCTGTTTTTGCTCATTCCAGTAAGCGATGGCAAGGTGAGCCTTGCGTTGCATTGGAAATGGATAGGGCATTGAGCCTTGCTCGACATCAGCAAATACTTTGCTGTCAATATGGCGGATACGACGGCCGAGATCATAAACTTGATACTGACAGTGACTGTTGGTGAGAAGTTGGGTCAGAGTATGAATGGTTTCCATTAGAGAATAGTCCTAACTTTATTTCTACTATAAATGGTACCCTTACAGCATTTTTCAAGGCCAACACGAACGGTTTATGACAAAAGCACAACAATTGTTACCTCTTTTACAGCAACTTCCTTTAGTTATGCGCCAATTGGGGCTGTGGCAGCAAGACGCCCCATCAACGGAAGAGCTGTCAAGTAATGAGCCTTTTTCTGTCGATACTTTGAAGCCAGAGCAATGGTTGCAATGGGTTTTCCTTCCTAAAATGAGGGCTCTAGTCGAGCAAAAAATGCCTTTGCCGACGGGCTTTTCGATTTCCCCTTACTTTGAGGAGAGCTGGAAATCTTGCCCAGAGTACGCACCGGTGCTCAGTTTATTGGTTTCCATTGATGAGGTGTGCAGATAATGCTCGAGATTATTTATCAAGACGACTACTTTGTTGCCGTCAATAAGCCCGCGGGGATGCTCGTCCATCGCAGTTGGCTAGATAAGCATGAAACACAATTCGTCATGCAAACCCTACGTGACCAAATTGGTCAGCATGTATTTCCACTTCATCGCTTAGATAGGCCGACTTCGGGTGTGCTGATTTTTGCTTTATCCAGTGAAGTTGCTTCACAGGTGATGCCGATGTTTGCCAACCATGAGATGGAGAAAACCTATCATGCAATCGTGCGCGGTTGGATAGAAGAGTCTGGGCGGTTGGATTATGCACTGAAAGTGGAGCTGGATAAGATTGCCGACAAACACGCGAGCCAAGACAATGAAGCGCAAGAAGCGATTACGGACTATTGGCCTCTTGCCAAAGTCGAGGTTCCTCACTCGACAGGTAAATTCCCAACGACTCGTTATTGTCTGATGGAGATGAAGCCACTGACAGGACGAAAACACCAGCTTAGGCGGCACATGGCCCATCTAAGGCACCCTATTGTTGGAGACACCACTCACGGTGATGGAAAACACAATAAGTTATTTAGAGACGTGTATGACTCGCACCGATTACTGCTTCACGCGTCAAGTCTAGAGTTTGTTCACCCCTTCACCAATGAGAAACTGCTCATTAAAGCGAGTGTGGACGAGACCTGGCAAGCGCTGTGTCAGGAGTTTGATTGGCAGATGCCGAACTAGACAAAAAAGCCCTCACAGCAGTGTGAGGGCTTTTAGATTTGAGAGAGCCTTGCTTATTTAGCGAGGTACTCTAGGACCGATTTTTCTATGCCCTTGGCGTCTAAGCCGAGCTCTTCATGGAGCTCATCTTGAGTGCCTTGAGCAATGAATTTGTCCGGTAAGCCAAGGTTTAAGACGGGCTTGATGATTTTCTCTTTCATCATGAACTCAACGACACCCGCACCTGCGCCACCAGAAATCGCATTCTCTTCGAGCGTAACAATTACGTCGTGCTCATCCGCCAGTTGTTTAATGAGTGCTTCGTCGAGAGGTTTTACAAATCGCATGTCCGCCACAGTCGCGTTCAATTTCTCAGCGGCTTCTAGCGCATTAGCCAAGAATGTACCAAAGCTCAATATCGCGACTTTTTCACCTTGGCGAATCAGGCGTCCTTTACCAATCTCTAGTGCGGTAAATTCTTGTTTTATCTCGGCTCCCATACCTGTACCACGAGGATAGCGCACTGCTGAAGGGCCAGTGTGCTTATGGCCAGTGTAGAGCATTTGGCGACATTCATTCTCATCGCTAGGTGCCATGATCACCATATTTGGTATGCAGCGCATGAAGCTAAGATCGAACGCGCCTTGGTGAGTTTGACCATCGGCGCCCACCAAACCAGCACGGTCAATGGCAAACATCACAGGAAGGTCCATGATGGCAACATCGTGGATTAACTGGTCATAACCACGCTGAAGGAACGTTGAATAAATCGCGACGATAGGGTTATCACCAGCAATCGCCATACCCGTAGCTAGCGTCACAGCATGTTGCTCTGCAATCGCCACATCAAAGTATTGGTCTGGATACTCTTTCGAAAAGCGTACCATGCCAGAGCCTTCACGCATGGCTGGCGTGATTGCCATAAGCTTAGGATCTTGCGCAGCCATGTCACATAGGAAATCACCAAAAATCTTGGAGAAACTTGGCTTTCCGCCGCTGCTTTTTGGCAGTGAGTTGTGGCTAGGGTCGAACTTAGGCACGCCATGATAACCGATTGGATCTTTCTCAGCCGGCTCGTACCCTTTACCCTTTTTCGTCATGATGTGTAGGAACTGTGGGCCTTTAAGCTCTCGCATATTCTTGAGAGTTTTGACCAGCTCGTTCACGTCATGGCCATCAACTGGGCCTATGTAGTTAAAGCCAAGTTCTTCAAAAAGCGTCCCTGGAACAACCATGCCTTTCAAGTGCTCTTCTGTGCGGCGCACCAACTCTTTGATTGGTGGAACGCCCGACAGTACTTTTTTGCCGCCTTCACGAATCGAGGTATAAAGGCTACCGGAAAGGACTTGTGCTAAGTGATTATTCAGTGCTCCAACGTTTTCTGAAATGGACATTTCATTGTCGTTGAGAATCACCAGCATATCAGGGTGGACATCACCTGCGTGGTTCATTGCCTCGAAGGCCATACCCGCGGTGATGGCGCCATCACCAATCACGCTGACAACTTTACGATTCTTGTCCTCTTTACCGGCACTGATCGCCATGCCTAGCGCGGCACTGATCGAGGTAGAGGAGTGACCAACAGACAAGGTGTCGTATTCACTTTCTTCTCGCCATGGGAAAGGGTGTAAACCGTCTTTCTGACGAATGGTCGGCATTTGATCGCGACGTCCAGTCAAAATTTTATGTGGGTAGGCTTGGTGGCCGACGTCCCACACTAATTGGTCAAACGGCGTGTTGTAGACGTAGTGAAGTGCAACGGTCAGTTCGACCGTACCTAAGCCTGAGGCAAGGTGACCACTAGATTGGCTAACTGAGTTTAAAAGGTAAGTACGTAACTCATCACACAGCTTAGGCAGCACTTCTTTCGGAAGGCTGCGTAACTCATCTGGCGTATCAGCCAGTGCCAGTGTTGGGTACTTTGAAATATCAAGAGTCATAGTTTTGCGCGCTTATTCTGTTAGTTCTTGCGCTCGATGACGTATCGGGCGAACTCTTCGAGTAACTCTGTATTGTATGGGATAGCATCCAAGGCTTGAAGTGCTTCTTTTAACAGAGTGTGAGCTTTGTTAATAGCGCCTTCCAGTCCAAGCAAGGCTGGGTAGGTGCTCTTGTTTAATTCTTGGTCAGAACCTTGCGGCTTACCTAAGGTTTCTGTATCGCTAATGACGTCTAAAATGTCGTCTTGAACTTGAAACGCCAGACCAATCGCGTCGGCGTATTTATCAAGTAGAGGAAGGACCTCAATGCCTTTCTCTCCGGCTGCTAACGCGCCCATACGGATGGCGCATTTCATTAAAGCTCCGGTCTTGTTGCGGTGGATTTCTTCGAGCTCTTGCAGTGAAACAACACGATTTTCCGCCGCCAAATCGAGCGCTTGTCCCATACACATACCTGCAGCGCCAGAGGCTTCTGCCAGTACTTTAACCATCATTATACGTTGAGCTTCCGCCTCAGGACTCAACTGACCTTCTGCCAAAATTGTAAACGCAAGTGTCTGTAGAGCGTCGCCAGTTAGGATTGCGGTCGCTTCATCAAACTTAATGTGACAGGTCGGCTGTCCACGACGCAGTTCGTCGTCATCCATCGCAGGCAAATCATCATGGATCAATGAATAGGCGTGAATGCACTCAATGGCCGCTGCGGGCGTATCAAGTTGCTCAAGTGAGCAGCCTAGCATTTGGCCTGTAATATAGACCAAAAATGGTCTTGCACGCTTGCCACCGAGCAGCAGTCCGTAGCGCATGGCGTCGATAAGCGGTTGTTGCTGGTGAGGGAGCGTATCAAGCCAACGTTCAAGCTGTTGGTTGCTACGTTGTTGGAGTGAGGTTAGAGCCTCTTGCATAGGGGTATCTTCTAAATCAATTATTCTGGCTGAGCGTTAAAGTCAGTAAGTGGCGATTGGTCATCATTATTGAGCAAAATGCTGACGCGCTGTTCGGCGTCTTGAAGTTTGCTTTGACCTGAGCGTGCTAGGGCAATGCCGCGTTCAAATTTTTTGAGTGCATCATCTAAAGCTAAGTCACCATTTTCCAAACTGTCTACGATAACATCGAGCTCTTCGATAGTGGCTTCGAAGGTCATATTTTCAGGTTTTTTGCTCGCCATAATATGTCTACGTTGATAAAGATGCACGAAAGTTACCTTAGCGGCCAATGATGGTCAAATTTAACCGAGTAAATTTGTCAGAAAAGTCGAACTGAGACGTTGATAAGCGAGGGAAAGGTCAACAGTTGACGAAAGGCTAGTTTACTAGTTGGGATAAGTATCTATAGTAGAAGTAGAGAAAACACTAAAGATCTGAAGATGTTGCCGATATAATTTGGTAGAAGCTTTGAGATAGCATGAGGAGTGCTTTGTGGATTTAGCAACGCTGGTAGGACTGATCGGTGGTTTTGCTTTCGTTATCATGGCGATGATACTGGGCGGAAGCATCATGATGTTCGTCGACGTAACGTCGATTCTGATCGTAGTAGGTGGTTCAACATTTGTTGTGTTGATGAAGTTTACTATGGGCCAGTTCTTCGGAGCCGCGAAGATCGCGGGGAAAGCTTTCATGTTTAAAGCGGATGAACCAGAAGATCTCATCGCTAAAGTCGTCGAAATGGCAGATGCAGCGCGCAAAGGTGGCTTTCTTGCTCTAGAAGAGATGGAGATCACCAACAGCTTTATGCAGAAAGGCATCGACTTGCTGGTGGATGGTCACGATGCGGATGTGGTTCGAGCTGCCCTGCAAAAAGACATCGCCCTCACTGACGAGCGTCACGATTTTGGTTCCAGTGTATTTAGAGCCTTTGGTGACGTAGCACCAGCGATGGGAATGATCGGTACCCTCGTTGGTCTGGTAGCCATGCTGTCTAACATGGATGACCCGAAATCGATCGGTCCGGCAATGGCGGTAGCGCTTTTGACCACTCTCTACGGTGCAATCCTGTCAAACATGGTCTTCTTCCCAATTGCCGATAAACTTTCGCTTCGCCGTGAACAAGAAAAACTTAATCGTCGCCTGATTATGGATGGTGTGTTAGCAATCCAAGATGGCCAGAACCCTCGTGTCATTGATAGTTATCTGAAGAACTACCTCAACGAAGGTAAACGTGCTCTTGATGTAGATAACGAGTAAGGGTAAAGGGATGGAAGACGAACAACCCAAATGTCCACCACCTGGCCTTCCATTATGGATGGGGACCTTTGCTGACCTAATGTCTCTGTTGATGTGCTTCTTCGTACTTCTGCTCTCGTTTTCTGAGATGGATGTACTGAAGTTCAAGCAGATCGCGGGTTCGATGAAATTTGCCTTTGGTGTACAAAACCGTTTGGAAGTGAAAGACATTCCAAAAGGGACAAGTATCATTGCACAAGAGTTTCGTCCGGGGCGTCCTGAGCCGACACCGATTGACGTCATCATGCAGCAAACCATCGATATTACTCAGCAGACGTTGGAGTTCCACGAGGGGGAGTCTGACCGAGCGGGGGGCACGCAGCGTGACCAAGGTAAGTTAACGGGTGGGCAATCGCCTGATACGTCAACCCAGAACAACCAGAACTCGGAATCAGACAGCCAGCAACAGCAGTCAGCGGAAATGTCTCAAGAGCTTGAAACCTTGATGGAAAGCATCAAGAAAGCGCTCGAGCGAGAGATTGAACAAGGAGCCATTGAAGTGGAGAACCTTGGTCAGCAAATCGATATTCGAATTCGAGAAAAAGGCGCATTTCCTGAAGGCTCTGCATTCTTGCAGCCTAAGTTCCGCCCATTAGTGAGGCAGATTGCTGATCTCGTCAAAGACATTCCGGGCATTGTGCGAGTATCGGGCCATACGGACAATCAGCGAATTGAGTCAGAGCTGTATCGTTCAAACTGGGATCTTTCTGCTCAACGCGCCGTTTCGGTTGCCCAAGAGATGGAAAAAGTCCGTGGATTTACCTCGCAGAGGTTGCGTGTTCGAGGTATGGCAGATACCGAGCCTCTCGGTCCAAACGATACTGAAGCGCAGCGTTCGCGTAACCGCCGTGTGGAAATCAGCATCATGCAGGGCGAAGCGCTCCAAAGTGACGAAGTGCCTGTCCTCAATAATTGAACCCCACTAAACAATGAGACGAGCATCACGCTCGTCTTTTTTATGTCTGTCGCTTAATGTATAATCTTGCGCCCTTAGAGGGTGGTGACCGTACAAATAGTATGACTACTATTATGGTAGCGACCCAAAGCGAATCTACAAACCTGTTAACTTGTGAAGTGAACCATGAAATTTATCGTTAAGCCCCATCCAGAAATCTTCGTTAAAAGTGAATCGGTGCGCAAGCGCTTCACAAAGATTCTTGAATGTAATATTCGCAACATCATTAAAAGCCGCTGTGAGTCTGTCGCTGTCTTCAACCGCCGTGACCATATTGAAGTGACGTCAGAGTCCGATCAATATCGCCAGGAAGTGATTGAAGTCTTAACGCACACGCCAGGTATTCACCATGTTCTGGAAGTGCAGCAGTCTGGCTTTAAAGATCTGCACGATATCTTTGAACAGGTATTGGAACTAAACCGAGACAGTTTGGTTGGCAAAACGTTTGTTGTTCGTGCGAAACGTCGTGGCAAGCATGACTTTACCTCAATTGAGTTAGAGCGCTACGTGGGTGGCGGCTTAAACCAAGCGATCGAAAGCGCGAGCGTTAAGCTGCGTAATCCTGATGTTACGGTGAACGTTGAAGTGTCAGGTGAGACACTCAACCAAGTGATCGCTCGCTACAAAGGTCTTGGTGGATTCCCACTGGGCACTCAAGAAGATGTGCTTAGCCTTATCTCGGGTGGATTTGACTCGGGCGTTTCAAGCTATCTGCACATCAAGCGCGGCTCTAAAGTGCACTACTGTTTCTTCAACTTAGGCGGTCCTGCACACGAGATTGGGGTTAAGCAAGTCTCTCACTACTTATGGAACAAATACGGCTCTTCTGCCAAGGTGCGTTTCATTTCTGTCGACTTTGAGCCAGTTGTGGCGGAAATTCTTGAGAAAGTGGATGATGGCCAAATGGGCGTTATCCTAAAACGTATGTTTATGCGTGCGGCAGGTATGGTAGCCAGCAAGTTTAAGATTGAAGCCTTGGTAACTGGTGAAGCGCTTGGTCAGGTTTCAAGCCAAACACTGACAAACCTTCGTCATATCGACAACGTGACTGATACATTGATTCTACGTCCACTGATTAACTGGGATAAAGAAGACATCATCAATCTTGCACGTGAGATCGGTACGGAAGATTTTGCGAAAACGATGCCAGAATACTGCGGCGTCATTTCTAAGAAGCCAACAGTCAAAGCGGTGAAAGCCAAGTTGGATGAGGAAGAAGCGAAGTTTGACTTTGATATCCTAGAGCAGGTTGTTCGTGACGCACGTGTGATGGACATTCGTGATATCGCTAAAGAGACCGAGCAAGCAGCACCAGAGGTTGAACAGGTTCAAGCGGTCGAAGAGCACGCAATCGTGCTGGATATCCGCAGTCCTGAAGAGGAAGACGATAACCCGCTTGAAATCGATGGCGTGGAAGTGAAGCACATCCCATTCTTCAAGTTAGGCACGCAGTTTGGTGATTTAGACCAATCTAAAACGTACCTTCTGTACTGTGACCGTGGTGTGATGAGCCGCCTACAAGCTCTCTACTTACAAGAGCAAGGTTTCAACAACGTTAAGGTTTACCGCCCTTAGTCGTTGAGACTTGCCTTCAGAATAAACAAAGCGCAAATCGTTCATTCGGTTTGCGCTTTTTTCATTGTATTGGGTAATCGCAGGCATAAAAAAACACCGCCATATAGGCGGTGCTAAAAAATTTGACAGACAGGTCAAAATAAATACAGGAAGTATATGTTTCGTCTCGGGAGACAAAACTTGGTAGAAACCTACCTAACTCGAAATACGAGTTTGCAAACACAACATCGCAACAATATGCCAATTGATTCGAAAAGGAATCAAGCCGTTCTGGCTCTTTGCTGCGGGGTGAAATATAGAATTTCTCTGGTCGTCAGGCAATGGACATTTTATAATGTTTCAGATTAAAAAAACTAATCCAATTTATAGAAGGCCAACATGTCCAGAAGATTGCCTCCACTTAATTCACTAAAAGTGTTTGAAGCCGCCGCGCGCCATCTCAGTTTTACGCGTGCCGCGGAAGAGTTATTCGTCACACAAGCTGCAGTGAGTCATCAAATCAAAGCGTTAGAAGAATTCCTTGGCTTAAAACTCTTCCGTCGTCGAAATCGCTCCTTGCTTCTTACTGAAGAAGGGCAAAGTTACTTTCTCGATATCAAAGATATCTTTACCTCACTAGCAGAAGCGACTGATAAAGTGCTTGAACGTAGTGAAAAAGGTGCGTTGACCATTAGCTTACCACCAAGTTTCGCTATTCAATGGTTGGTGCCGCGTTTGGCCGACTTTAACCAACAAGAGCCTGATATCGATGTACGCATCAAAGCCGTTGATATGGATGAAGGCTCATTAACGGACGATGTCGATGTCGCTATTTACTACGGACGAGGGAATTGGCCTGGGTTAAGAGCCGACAAACTTTACCAAGAATTCCTAATCCCGCTCTGTTCACCGTCGCTTCTTCTTGGACCCAAACCATTAGAAACGCTAAGTGATTTGAAACAACATACGTTATTGCACGATACATCTCGAAAAGACTGGAAACAATTTGCCAAGCAGAATGGTATTGAGGGGGTGAACGTCAATCATGGTCCTATCTTCAGTCACTCGACAATGGTTCTGCAAGCAGCGGCCCATGGCCAAGGGGTGGCATTAGGGAACAACGTTCTTGCCCAGCCAGAGATGGAAGCGGGTCGTTTGATTGCGCCGTTTGACGAAGTACTCGTTACTAAGAATGCGTTCTATGTCGTGTGTCACGAAAAACAAGCTGATATGGGACGAATCGCAACGTTCCGAGATTGGATGCTGGCAAAAGCGCAAAGTGAACAAGAGGAGTTGTTGGATGAGTAGCTATCTTATTGATGGGCAGAAAACACAGCCGATTTTTGTTTTCGCGCATGGTGCGGGGGCAGGGATGGATCATCCTTTTATGGCGGCGGTGGCCCAAGGGCTGGCAACTAAAGGCATTCAAGTGGTGCGCTTTAATTTCCCATACATGATTAAGCGTGCAGAAGATGGTAAAAAGCGTCCGCCAGATCGTGCTCCAAAGTTGCTGGAAGCGTATCAAGCTGTGATTGCAGATGTCGCAGGCCAGAAGCCGGTCGTGATTGGTGGCAAGTCGATGGGGGGGCGAATGGCAAGTCTTCTATCAGGTGAGAGCCAAGTGGCCGGCGTTGCTTGTTTGGGTTTTCCATTTCATCCTCCTGGCAAACCTGAAAACTACAAGGGTGCGCACTTAGCCGAACTCGATAAGCCAACACTCATCCTTCAAGGAGAGCGTGACACCTTTGGTAAAAAGGAGGAGTTCTCCGATTTTGACTTGTCTTCAGCGGTGCAAGTTGAGTTTATTCCTGATGGGGACCACAGTTTTAAACCACGCAAAAGCTCTGGCTATACGGAGCAAGGCAATATTGAGTTAGCGGTCGAAAAGTTAGCTAAGTTCATCTTCGAGGTTCAGCGTGAAAAGTAAGCAGTTACTTACCATCGGTGGTTTGTTTGCGGGTACTGGCGTAGCGCTTGGCGCATTTGCTGCGCATGGGCTAAAGAAAATGCTCTCTCCGTATTTGTTAGATGTGTTTAATACAGGCGTTCAGTATCAATTTATCCATGCTATTGGGCTAGTGTTATGCGGCGCTCTGTTGCTGATAAAATTACCACCTAAGTCACAAAAATATTTCTTCCTAGCCGCGATTTGCTTTATCATCGGCATCTTTTGTTTTAGCGGCAGCCTTTACGCTTTAGCCATAACGGGAATCAAATGGTTTGGTCCAGTCACGCCATTCGGTGGATTGACGTTTATGCTTGGGTGGGGAATGTTCGTTTACGCAGCACTACAGATTAAAGAGGTGAATCAGTGAAACAATTAATGCTCTATTGCCGCAGCGGCTTTGAAAAAGAGTGTGCAGGTGAAATTCAAGATCGTGCCACTCAGCTAGAAGTGTTTGGTTTCCCTCGCGTTAAGAAAAACAGTGGCTACGTTATTTTTGAATGTTATCAAGAAGGTGACGCGCAGCGATTGGTTAAAGAACTCGATTTTAAGTCTTTGATCTTCGCTCGCCAGATCTTTGCGGTTGCGGCTGAAATCCAAGAGTTGCCACGTGAAGACCGTATTTCCCCAATCTTGCACGATCTGAGCTATGTAGAAACCATGCCTCGTTGTGGCGATATTCGTATTGAAACGCCCGACACCAATGAAGCAAAAGAGTTACTGAAATTCTGCCGTAAGTTCACCGTACCTATGCGTCAAGCACTTCGCGGAAAAGGCATTTTGTTTCCAAAAGACAGCCCGAAAAAGCCTGTGTTACACATCTGCTTTGTTGCGCCTGGCCACTGTTTTGTCGGTTACTCTCTGCCAACAAACAACTCGCAGTTCTTTATGGGTATTCCTCGACTCAAGTTCCCAGCGGATGCACCAAGTCGCTCTACGCTAAAACTTGAAGAAGCATTTCATGTCTTTATCCCTCGTGAAGAGTGGGAGGAGCGTCTTGCTGCTGGCATGTGGGGAGTGGACCTCGGTGCTTGCCCTGGCGGGTGGACGTATCAGCTTGTGAAACGCTCGATGTTTGTTCACTCAGTTGATAATGGCATGATGGCAGACAGCCTGATGGAAACCGGTCAGGTAAAACATCACCAAGAAGATGGCTTCAAATTTGAACCTGCGCGTAAGAACGTTACTTGGCTTGTTTGTGACATGATTGAAAAGCCGTCTCGCGTTGCTCAGTTGATGGGTGAGTGGATCATCAGTGGTTGGGCTAAAGAAGCGATCTTTAACCTTAAACTGCCGATGAAAGGGCGTTACGATGAAGTGCTTCAGGATATTGAAAACCTGAAAATCTTCTTAAAAGACAATGAGGTAAAGTTCAAGCTGCAGGCTAAGCACCTTTACCATGACCGTGAAGAAATCACCGTCCATGTCCAGTGCTTGTCGAATATCTCACCGCGATAGTTAAACCAACAAAAACGCTCCGATTGGAGCGTTTTTTTGTAGCAGAAGTACAAGGGTTAATAGACCCTAATTAGACGTTGGCCACATTTCCCATAGTTGTGACTCCATTGTGTTTTCAGCGCTGTCCTCAATCATCGAGAAGAAATCTAACCCTGTCTGCTGTTCCACGTCATCGACTGTAGTGACAAAGTTTGCTAGCTCGCTGCCAGACACATCACGGTGCGGCACGATAAACGCAATCGCGTCATTAAAGTAAGGGTCTAAGATGACCTTGTAAAACGCGCTTGGAATCACCACGCCATCACCAATGGTGCTTTCATTGCCGTTATAAATTGGTCCGGTGACCACGTACACTTCATTGTACTCATTAGTGACATCGCGCACGTGCTCTTCAAGTAAACGCCATCCTACACGGTTGAACCCCGGAAGTTGTGGCGACATATTACTCATAAGAAAACTCTGCTTCATAGATTCTTGAGTAAAGTCCATCGCCGCTGAAGGGGCCAAATGACCGCGGTCGTAACCAGAGCTTCGATAGTCATCCAAGGTTGATTGCGCATAGTCAGGCAGCTCAGCGTCGATTTTAAAGCTGTTGCTCCGCTTGTAACTGGCGTTAACGCTTTCAGCAGTGAGGTGATACGCCACCCAGTCGGCGTTCTTCGTTTGATAGTTGTAGCCAACGGCATATCCGTCACGGCATAACAGTTGATCCGAAAGTTCTGAGGGCGTGCCCATCGCAAGGTGCTGACCACATGTGGCAGCCAAAGCGGGTAGAGAGAATAGACACGTAAGGGAGAGAATTAGACCTTTTTTCATTATTGTGCTCCTTGTTAGTGGAGCACTAAAAATAGATTAATCAGTAGCGGCTTCTGTGATGAAAGTGCGACTTTGCACCGTACTTGATCGGGTAAGAGCTAGGTAACTGTCGAAGTTGAGAGGGCAACGGTTTACCCAACAGCTAAGTTTAACAACCGTAAACTAATCAATAACTTACTAATAAACATGTCGTGAGAACGTGATGTACTGAGTCCTAAGCGGTTTGCGGACCAGTATAGCGAATCGCTTGCAAGTTAAAGCCGAGTTCGATGTCTGTTTTTAACGCGGCAATCTGTTTGCAACGTCGAGCCGAATCGATGTGTTCGTCGAGCTTCTTCCGATATTTGCTTGGCAACTCGTCGCTGGCGTAGGCAGCTTCGATATCGTTAAACTGGGTCAAGATCTCTTTCGCAGCTTTAGGGCCAATACCCGGAACTCCTGGAACTTGGCTCGAACTCACCCCTGTAAGACCCCAGTAATCGGCCAGTTGTTTTGGCGTGACGCCAAACTCTTTTTCGATAAAAGGCGCATCTAACCAACGGTGCTGGAAGTAGTCTCGGATCTGCAGTGTTGGAGAGAGCAACTGACAGTATCCTTTATCCGTGGAAATGATGGTGACCTTTTCACCATGATTGGCCACCTTCATGGCGAGCGTCGCGACCAAATCATCCGCTTCATCGCCATCCGACAGGAGTGAATCAATGCCCTTTTGCCACCAAGCATCTTGAATGGACTCTAATCCGTTTAACAGCGGCTCAGGCATTGGCTTTCGATTCTGTTTATATTCAGGCAGGATCTCTGCGCGCCAGCCACGTTCCTGGAGGTGGTGATCGAAAACCGCAATCATGTGACTCGGCTTTGATTCGTTGATGATTTTATTCAGCGTTCGCGTCGTGGTGGTGATGGTTCTTGCTATATCGTTAGGATCCGGTTGTGCGGAGTGAACGCGTCGGATTAAGTTAAGGGCATCGATAATAACAAGATGAATAGACATAAAACTCAAAAAAATAAGGGCATTAAGCCCTTATTGTATCGAATGAGAGTGAGAATACCACCGCTAGCCTGTCTTGATCTCATAGCAAGGCTCGTAAGCTGAGCCTCCAGGCAGTTTCATTCTATCTTGCTCAACGAAATCGCGGAGCAACTTGTCCATTTTCTTCATTAAGCTGCTGTCGCCGTCGAGTTTGAATCGACCGTGACGCTCAATTTCACGAATGCCTTCTGCTTTTACGTTACCCGCGACAATACCTGAGAAGGCTTGGCGTAAAGCGGCAGCGAGATTTTCAGGTCTTTGGTTAAGATGCAAGTCGAGGCTGGCCATGTTGTCATGGGTTGGCTCGAAGGGAAGCTGGAACTCAGGTTCGATTTTGAGCGACCAGTTAAAGCTGTAGGCGTCACCCGTATCTTTGCGGTACTGGCGAACATCCGTCATGCTTTGCTTCATGATTTGTGCAACGCGAGCTGGATCATCGACCACGATCTCATAGTGTTTCTGTGCATCTTCACCCAGAGTCTCACCGATAAAGCGGTCAATAGAGCGGAAGTACTCTTCACTCTCTTTTGGTCCGGTCAGCACAATTGGCAACGGTTGATCTTTGTTCTCTGGGTGCATCATGATGCCAAGAATGTAGAGAAGTTCTTCAGCCGTTCCTGCGCCGCCAGGGAAAATGACGATGCCATGCGCCATGCGCACGAATGCCTCGAGACGCTTCTCGATGTCTGGCATGATCACCAGCTCATTGACGATAGGGTTTGGTGGCTCTGCCGCGATGATTGACGGTTCTGTAAGGCCGAGGTAACGCTGATCGTAGTAGCGCTGTTTGGCATGACCGATTGCCGCTCCCTTCATTGGTCCTTCCATCGCACCTGGGCCACAACCAGTACAGATATTGAGTTCACGTAAGCCTAGCTCATGGCCGACTTCACGTGTGTATTGGTACTCTGTTGCATTTATTGAGTGACCACCCCAACACACCACTAGGTTGGGTTCTATGCCTGGAGTTAGCGCACCAGCATTGCGTAAGATACCAAAGACGAGGTTCGTAATGTGGCTGGCGTTGGTGAGGTTGAGCCGCTGGTTGTCGGCCAAATGCATGTTAACGTAGACGATGTCACGCAGAACAGAGAACAAGTGCTCCTGAATTCCTTTGATGATTTCACCGTCGACAAACGCATGCTCTGGCGCATTGTGCAGCTCGAGCTTGATGCCGCGCTCTCGGCGCACCACATTAACGTCGAAGGATTTGTATTTGTCTAATAGCTCTTTTGAGTTATCGGTGTGACTGCCTGAATTCAAAACCGCCAACGTACAGTTGCGGTAAAGCTGGTAGAGATCACTGGCAGCGGTTTTTTTAAGGCGCTCAACTTCAAGTTGAGAGAGTAGATCCATACTACCAGCTGGACTGATATGAGTGATCATAAGAACCTCCTTGACTAGAGACGAACTCTCCAAGAGTCGCTAATTATTATTGTCCTCAGTCATTGTTGTTATTGTTCAATAAACAGGTAGGACTTTAGTTAGCTTAGCACGCTTAAATGGTTTTATAGCTAACTATTTGATATTTCTATGACAATGGTAGGAATTTATTAGGACTATTTCCACACAAGCTGATTGGTGCCAATCGCTTTGCCTTCTTTAAGGAAGAGGTTCAAACGTTCCAGTAATTCTTCTGGTGTATCAGATTCTTTGAAGGCAGTACTGGATGCCGACAAGGTAATGGTGAGGTGCTGATCTCTAAACTTGAATGGCAGCTTAGATACTTGACCTTGGATGGTTTGGATAAGGTTAAAGCAGTCAGAGTCAGAGCGTTCAGGCAAAAGAATAATAAATTCCTCACCGCCAAAACGAGCCACGGTGTCGGTCTCTGAAAGCTCTTTTTTGATCGTTCGGGCGATGATCTTGAGGGCTTTGTCACCTGCAGTATAACCAAAGCTATCATTGATGGTTTTAAAACCATCGACATCAAATAGGATGACTCTTAGGTTGTGCTGCGCGCGAATCCAACGACGATACTCGAGCTCCATACGATCGCCAAATGCGGTTCGGTTATAGACTTTTGTGAGTGGGTCTAACAGCATTCGCTGCGCTTGGTCTTCCAGTCGGCGTCGGTAATCTTGAGTCATTTCAAACAGTGCCTCAAGTTGACCTTTGCCATAATTCATTCGCTCTATCAGCGCTTGTTCTCGCTGCTCAGCATGACGAAGACGCTCGGAGAGAGAGTTTAACTGTGCCACAAGTGGGTTAATTTCAGACTTCAGTTGGTTTAGGTCTGTCGCGGAAGCCACTTTTGCTTCGGTTTGCTCGATCAGCCCAGACAGTTCGTCGTTCATCTCTTGGCGCTGTTCAAAGTAGCTTTGCGATTGACTGACGTTTTGCCCAGAACTTTTCATCGAAGAAGAGAGTGAACTGTTGACTTGCTCTAGGAATTGCTCCGATGTTTTACGCTCAAACTGAGTGCCTTCAATGACGAGTTTCAGCGTTTGGAGCGTCAGCTCAAGTAACGAGTGGGTATTCACGCCGACGAGAAGTTTGGCGCGAATGTCGATCAGCAGTTCGCCCGATTCCCCCTCGAAATCGAGTTCGGTGATCAGATGCTGTAGTTCGTCAGAGAGCCGAGTGAGAAGTTCACGATCAGAGCTGCTTGAAATTTGGCAAAGTGGGGTGTCTGGGTTGGAGGTGATGATTTTGATTGAGCGCTCGTACAAACCAAGCAGCTTCATGGCCTGTTCGGCTTTCGGTCGTTGAAGCCCTTTCGAGTAACTCAATAGATCACGCAGATCGCGTTTCACCTTGGCTGGTAACCCAGTCAGGCGCAGTAGTGTTTCGCCGCTGTGTTGAATCTGAGCGTCGAGATGTTCCGTCTGTTTTTCCATAGCCAAGCCTTGTTGTTTAAGCAAGCGCTCAAGCACCGCAAGTTTGGGTATGAGGGAGCTGACATCTTGTTGTTGTTCGAGTGCCTGTTTTAGCTCAATCAGCCCAGTTTTAAGTCGCGGGTCTTCACTTCTGTGAGCGTCAGTCATAGATGCAATGATGCGCTTGAGTACCTTCTGCTCTCTCTTAAATTTGAACGAGGTATCTCTCTGTGTCAATCGGACTTGTTCCAATTGAGATTTCAGATTGTGCAGCTGTGACTGAAGATCTTGCTCTAGGACGCCCATCAAAACTTAACTTACAGACAGGCGGAATGGTCCACCTCTATTTATGAATTTATTGATAATATCAAATAAAACTCATCCGTCACGGGTTACAACGTTTGATTGATGAGGTTTTACTCATCTTTTAATAGTTTTTTGATGCTGTCCTCATTCTTGTACGAAGAGTGCACCTTTATTAACCCTTGATTTATAGAATGCTTGCAGGCCTTGCGTATATTACCTGTTGCTAAACTGGCTGCTGGCGCATTTTCGATGGCTTTTAGGTAGACCCATTGGCTGCAATGTTCTTTCATGCTCAGCGTACGAGCAGTACTGGTTGACATCAGTAGCACATCAACTAGTTCCTTATCATTAACAGCGGTATACGCTCTAGGTAGGAAAGGATAGTCAGCCATGCCCATACGAATGATGCGATTGATGCGGCGCTCTGGCTCAAACTCCATCACCCACTGTTGAATTTTGTTGAACAACTCTTCTGGGTCACTCATTTGCTCTTTATTCGGTTCTATATAAAGCAGGTTCGCGTCCGAGAAGTGATAGATACGCGCAGGTGATTCGATTTTCTCTCGCAAGTAATCGCCAAACGCGCGCTCAAGTTTTAGCCCTTCTTCATAGCCGTGTTGCAAATACATGTTGCGAAGGAATGGGACGTCAATCATCACAAAGCGAAGCCGATCATTAAGCGGTTCGTGGATCAATTCGCCCACGTGCCACTGCTCAAACTTGCTGATGCTCTCTTCAAGTGATGCCGGTAAACGGGCATTAAGCATTCTTAAATTGCGTAGGCCAGATCGAGAGTGGGTGAATAAGTCTTGGTTTAGTCTGTCGAGTTCTTCACGTTGGACATTAATTATGTGGCCGCGACGAAGAATGAACACAAACAGCAACGCACATAGTACAAACAGTGTGAAGGTGATTTTTTGGAACTTGTGATACTCGGTTCGCGTCTGTTCTAACTCTTCTTTTTGACCAGTGAGATGCAAAGTTTGCTCGACAAACTCTTTTTGCTGGCGAAACGCATCTTCGTTCAAGAGATCAATCTCTTGCTGTTCAATGTTCGCTAGCGAGTTGTATTGCTTGAGGTACTCGAGTGATTGTCGATAATCGCCCTTGAGTTCATAGCCCAAGTAGAGCAACTGATAGGCGGATTTCTGGGTACTGATATCGGACGATTGCTGGGCAATGTCCAAAGCTTGTTGCGCTTTTTCGATCACCTTTTCGGCGTTAAATTGATGCCTCGCCAATCCAGATTCTAGCAATAGGGCGTACGCTTTTAGCCGCGGGATATCGGCATATTCGAGTAGCTTTTGTGCTCGGTCCAAGTATTGCTCAGCCAAGGGGAAGTTGACCAAATGCAAATAGGTGGCAGCGAGCGATACGCGGATGTCGATGACGCTTTCAATGTTGTTTTGAATACGCTCATGGTCCATGGCGTTAAAGTAATGAACGAGAGCAAGGTTGTATTTACCTTGGTGGTAATAAATATCGCCCATTCGCTTTAAAATTGGAGCGAGTAGCGGAGAGTGTTCGTAATTGTCGTAAAAGTCTGCGGCTTGAGATAAGTGCTCGTTGGCTTTATCCAGCACTTTTCGTTCATAAAACAACTGGCCAAGTAAGCGGTTTACTTTTGCCAGTTCAACACCTGAATCACTTTCGATGGCTCTCCAATAACTGAAGAGTAGCTCAGAGAGTGCCGGGTTGTATTTTTTCGCGGCGAGATAGTGGCTTCCCAACGTTGTGTGGTAGCTGATCATGACTTGGTTAGATTTTGCTTCGTCGGCATAGGGTTTTGCCTGCAAGTAAAGTCTATCGGCAACACTCATATCCCCTTCCGCAGAGGCGATGTCAGCGAGCAGCATGGTGTGCTTGTATTGTAGACCACGCGCCAATTGCTGCGGGTTTTGGATTTCTCCAAACGACGTTTCCCACTCTTCCAGTGCTTTTCTTGCCGTAATGGCGTCGCCCGAAATTTGCCATCGAAGTCGGATATCAACCAAGCGAATATCCAGCAGTAAGTAAGGAAGATTGTAGTTGGTGGCCAGCACTGCCGCTTCTTTTAAATGGCGAAGCGCGTCACGCTGGTTACCGAGGTTGAACTCGGCACGCGCGAGAATTCGTAGTGCGTCGATTGTCCCACCGGGAGTGCGTGTCCGTGCATCCGTTTCATCACGTGAGATTGAAGAGGGGCTTTTCTCGGTTTTGTCAGTCAAAGTACGCTGAGTAATATAGTCAGTCGCGAGCTGCTTGGCTTGCTTAGGGACGATATCCACCAAACTGTTTGCTTCGCTTAACATTGGCGATGAATAAACAGTCGCAAATGCCAGCGAAGAGGAGAACAGCAGTATTAGTGCGCCAATATGGCGTGCCCAGCGTAGTAAATTCATGCTTGTCTGAGTCCTTATTGACGGGCCATACGTTGGTTGTGTGCCGGCTGAGCATCTTGATTGGAGCGGTATGGGTTGATGTCCAATCCACCTCGACGGGTGTAGCGAGCATAGACAGTCAATTGCTGCGGCTGGCAGAACTTCATGATGTCAGTAAAGATACGCTCAACGCACTGCTCATGAAATTCATTGTGCTCGCGGAAAGAGACAATGTAACGCAGCAGCGCTTCACGGTTGATTTTGTTTCCGCGATAGCGAATTTCGACGCTGCCCCAATCTGGTTGGTTGGTGATCAAGCAGTTTGATTTTAGCAGGTGGCTGTGAAGGCTCTCTTCAACAACCTCATTGTCAGTGGCATTTTGCAGCAGAGTTTCGTCGAAATCGTAGTGGGTGATTTCGATGTCTTGGTCATCGATACATTCACCATCCATCGATACGATGACTGAATCTGTGTAATCGACCACCGAACGTAGTGTAACGGCAACGGTTTCACCAGCGCACTGAGACAGATCTTGGATGAGTGTGTTTTCTACCTCATCCCAGCTAGAAAAACGAGTTTGATTGAAGCTGTTTAAGTAGAGTTTGAACGATTTGGATTCGATCAGGTTTGCGCTGGTGGCTGGGATGGAAACTTCACCGACCGCGACTTGCGGCAAGCCTTTCTCATTAAGCCAAGATAGCTCATACAATGTCCAAATATCGCAGCCTTGGAATGGCAGTTCGTCACCAAGGTTGAGGTCGTCTCGGTTCAAGCTGCGTGGTACAGGTTGCAAAAGGCTAGGGTCGTATTGATTTGAGTAATCTGTTTTTTGGCCAAGGGTTAGGCCAGCAAGCTCTTTTGCGTCAGAATATTTGCTCATACTTTTGTTCATTTTCTATTAGAATGTCGAGAATTTTACGAAATCTCGCCTCTAAAAGCGACCATTCATGTTGGAGAATCTAATGGCTGATAATGCTCAACAAGCGTTACTCACATTCACTGAAAACTACCACCAAGCTTACCTTGATGCTCATGGTCATCTTCCGCGCAGTGAAGAGTTGTACGATCTTGTCTCACCATGTGTTGAAAGCAAAAGTGACGGTGCAGTGGATTGGAAAGCGTTTGTCAGAGAGCAGCAAGCCGATTTTTCGAACGTGGAAGCAGGCATTGAGTTGACGCTACATGAAGACATCAAATGCTTTTATGGTGTCCAATATTGCGGAGATATGGAGGCTACGTGGAATGGCAACGAACTGACGTTGCTGCAAGTTTGGAGTGACGACGATTTTGTCCGCTTACAAGAAAATATTCTTGGTCATTTGGTGACTCAGCGCCGACTCAAACTGAAACCTACGGTGTTTATTGCGGCGACTGATGCGGAATTGGATGTCATTTCAATTTGCAACTTAACCGGTCAAGTTGTTCTTGAACGGTTGGGGACCGATAAGCGTGATGTTTTGGCTCAAAACGTCGCCGAGTTTTTAGCTAAGCTTGAGCCAGCGGTGTAACCATGTACGTAGTTGAACTTCAATTTGAGTGCTTCGATAACACCACTATCTCTGCGGTGGATAAGGCGATTAATGGCTTAATGGATGCGCTGCGTTACAACGGTCAAGTGTTAGGGCGAGAGTTTCCCATTGTGATGGGCGACGGTGAGTTTTTCGTTCGTGCAGTGTGCCCAGAGCAGCAGAGTTTGCATCCGAACAACCACTCTGACTTTGTGAATGTTTGTATCCGCCGCCTTGCGGATGCGTCTCTTTTGGCACCTAAGGTCCGTTTGCTGGGTCGAGATATTAACTCAGAGGAAGCGGCAGAAGAGGGCGCCCCAAGTTGGCAAGTACTATACACGACTTACGTTCACACCTGCTCACCGCTGAGAAGTGGTGATACCTTGCTGCCTATTCCGCTGTATCGAAACGGTCCGACTCTTAACGGCGATCATAAAGCGGTGATTAAGTGGCAAACGGAGTGGCAAGCCTGCGATGAAATCCAAATGGCGGGGGGATGTCGAGCAGAGCATGCCGCATTGCACGAGATTTGTGATGCTGACAGTGTGCTATTTAAGCGCGGTTGGGACCTGCGTGGTCGAATTGAATACATCACCAAAGTCCCTACCTATTATTACCAGTATCGAGTGGGCGGCCAAAGTCTTGCTGATGAAAAAGCGCGCAAGTGCCCCAAGTGTGGTGGTGATTGGTTGCTGGACGAACCGATACACGACATATTCTATTTCAAATGTGATGACTGCCGGATAGTCTCCAATATGTCGTGGGACCATATAAAGTAATGATAATCAACCTCTCTTCGGAGAGGTTTTTTTGTAGCTAAAGCGCGACAGAAAGTGTGAAAACAAATCCTTTTTGTCGTGAGGATTTGAAACTTGATAGGAGATCATGCGGTTAGCAAATGATTGAATAATATGAAAACGCTATACTGTTTTTTGTTTAAAACTGTTCATTCGTTGCGCGCGGCTTAAGGGAGTATTGCCGCTTGTTGGCAACGTGCTACGAGAAACCAACCATGCGTTTTACATTCCCAATTGCGATCGCCTCATCGCTATTGACCGCTCCGCTCGCGGCGGCTGATTTTGACCTCGACTCATTGCTTGAAATGCCTCTCTGTTCGTTAGCGGATACAAAAGTTGTCTCGGCTACTCGCACGGCGCAGAGCCTTGCTGATACTGCCGCGTCTGTATATGTGATCACGGCGAAAGAGATCAACCGCTCTGGAGCCCGCTCTGTCGCAGATGCGTTAGCTCTGGCGCCAGGGTTACATGTCGCCAAATATTCAAACTATGACTGGGGTATTACCGCGCGAGGTCAGAACCAAGCGTTGAGTAATACACTTCTTGTAATGGTGGATGGTCGCAGTGTATTCAACCCAATGTTTTCAGGTGTTGACTGGGATCTGATTCCGGTAAGCATGGACAATATTGCCCAAATTGAAGTAGTACTCGGGCCGGTTGGCACTATCTGGGGAGGGAACGCAGTTAATGGGGTTATCAACATCATCACCTCTGAAGCCGAGAGCGCACCCGATGGCAAGCTCGCGATTAAAGAAGGCAACTATGGTTACTCTGAATATCAGTTGCATGAGTCGACCCAGATTGGTGAGTATGGCTATCTAAGCGGATATTTTGAGTTTGTCGACCATATGCCGTGGACCAGTGACGAAGAGCGTGTACAGCCGGTTCAAGATTACAACGTCTATACCGAGCGTTTTGGTATGCGGTTTGACTATCAAAAGTTCGCCCACACCGTGAGTGTCCAAGCGGGCGGGATTCGCTCACGTGAGGACTATCAATGGATGAAACACCACCCTCACTTTCTCAATCCCGGTCTGCCAAGTGCCAGCGTTTACGATACTGAAATGACGATGCAAGAGTACTTCTCAGGCTTACAACACATTTATGATGTTGAAAATGGCGATAGTTGGGAAAACAAGCTTTGGCTCACTTACAGTTCAAACGATAGTACCGCTCGAGATGCGCAATTTTGGCGTGTCGATCTTGATTCCCACTACACCATTAAAGATTGGTGGGGAACACAGCTTAGTTTAGGTGGCAATGTTCGAATAATTGATGAGCAACTAGGTCAATACAGTGACAGTGACCGCTATTCTGTTCCTTATATTAGAGTGACGGATAACGCCGATTTCTTGAATCAAAGTTACGGTTTGTATGCGAACTGGAACATTGATATCAGCGATAAGTCGACGTTAACCTTGGGTAACCGCTGGCAATACAACAACTTGACTCATAGTGTCGATGCCCAGCCTCAGATTAGATTGAGTTACCAACTGTCCGACAACCAACGTTTGTGGGCAGGATGGGGACGTGCGGTGGTGACCCCTTCGCGATTGGAGTTGGAGACCACCTTCCAAGAGAACTACTACGTTGAATCTGGGGCGCACGATGGCGCAGGAAACAAGTACGACTACATTGCGACGTATCTCTATCGAGGCGGAGATGACCTTAGTATAGAGAGTGTCGAAACTTACGAACTGGGTTATCGCTTCTGGGATACTAACAAAGTGCAGCTTAATATGAGTGGTTTCTACAGCATTCACGAGAATATTCGAGCCTTAAAAGGGGTGAGTGCTCAAGGCTGGGTGATTGCAGGTGACTCATCACCAGGCACGGTCGGGACTTACATTGAACAGTACGTATCAGAATACGTTGACCCTCTTTGGTCTGAAACCATGGGTGGAGAAATTGCACTCAAATGGCAGCCGATTGAACCCCTTCAAATCAACACCAACTACAGCTATAAGCGCATTGTTGGTCATTGTGAAGGTGCGATATGTGGCTCTAACGATGCGGTAAAACGTCAGTTGGAAAACCAACCTAACCACTATGTGAATGCCCAAGTGATGTGGGACATCACTCCGCAGTGGTGGGCAAGTGCGTCTATGCAGTATGTCTCTGAGTCAAAATTGCATCGTGATTTTGTCGATGATCCAAGTTACATCTGGCCGAAAGTATTGAGTTTCGATGCCTCGGTGAGTTGGCAGTACGCCGATTGCACCCCAAGAATTACCGGCTCGGTTGAGAATCTAGGCGCAGATCAGTCGACGGAATTCCCAGATAGCCAGCAGCCATTTCAAAATGGCACTCAGTACTGGTTGACGCTTGACTGGAATTACGGCGCCGTCGACTGGACAAGATAAACATGAGCCCACGTTTTTCTATTTTGGCGACCAAATGTTTGGTCGCTTTGGGTGTCTTAATTGTTCCACTCCTCGCGCAGGCAAAAGTGGATGATGTTGATCTAAAGGCGGTCTACCTGTTTCGTTTTGCGCTGCTGTCGGACTGGAATCAGACCGATATAGCGACTGACCACATTGACTACTGTGTTGCTCAACACAGTGATGTTGGCTTTCGGTTGGAAGCGATTGTGGCGACAAAGCCGGACATGGCAAGGTTTCATGACATGTTAAGTGGTGTTGCGCCTTCGGTATGCCATATCTTATTTATTGAAAACGGCGATGAGGCAATCATTGCCAACCTGCATGTTAGATATCCTAATGCACTGCTGGTTGGCAATGGCGTTGAATTTGTCGCTAACGGTGGCATGGTCGCTTTTATTAAAGTTCGCAACCGCATTCGTCCGTTGATCTCACGCCAAAACGTCGAAAAGTCTCGGGTACAGATTCGCTCTCAGTTGCTTGAAGTCTCTGAAATCTATGAGGAGGCGACATGATCAGCGCGCGTTTTACTCAGCTCCCACTACGCTACAAGATGATCTTACCGACTTGGTTTATGGTGATGTTCATTGTCTTGATCATAGGCACTCCCGCGATTCACTTATTGTTCTTGTCTCAGCGAGAAGCGCAAGAGCATCGTGTTCATATCTTGTCTCAAGGCGTGGCAAGTACACTGCAAGCCGCTCTGATGTTTGATGATCCGATTACCGCCAAAGAGCAGTTGGTGAATCTTACGTTTGACCCAGACATCATTGCTGCCAAGGTGATCAACGAGTATGGCGAGACCATCACAAGTATTCACCAACTTCCATCGCAGTGCCAGTGGACACAAGAATCGGTGACCTGTGCAGATACCAGGTTTCAGGTGGACAATACCGATATTTTCCTCGAAGGAGAAAAGCTTGGCACGCTCGTCGTGTGGGAATCGTTGGAGTCTATTCAGAGTAATGAAAGGCGACTATTTAGCTATTTAGGCGCGTTGACAGTGTTTATTTCTCTGCTGTCTTTGGCATTTGCGCAGTTGTTGCACGGTGTGATTGTCAAGCCTTTAACCGCATTGCACAGCACCATGGAAAGAATGATTACTCAAGGGATTGCAAAGAGCTCGATAGATATTGTTCATGATGATGAAGTGGGCAAGCTGACCCGTTGCTTCAACGAAATGATCGCCAACCTCCTTGACCGAGAGAGCCAGCTGCAAAGTGCATTGCAGCGTGTTGAACAGAAAAATCGTTACATTCACGGCGCCCTCGATGCGATGAAGCGAGGGGTTCTTGTGGTTTCTCCGGGCAATAAGATCAACTACGGTAATCCGGTGGCGATCAGTGAATTGATGGAAAACCAGAGCCGATTAACAACGCGTGAAATGTTGGCAAGCCGTTTCGAGCCCAAAGCGGCTATTGAGCAAATGGTTGACGCGATTGAGAGACATCAGCCACTGGCGGCAGTTGAGCTCCGTACATTGGATGGACAAAAGTGCTATCGAGTGAGTTGTCACCCGATGGAAGAGGCGAGTCAATCTCTGTTGCAGTTTCAAGATGTCACGTCCCAAAATCTGTCAGAGCAAAGACGTAAGTTATTAGAGCTCATGTTCGATCAAAACCAAGACGCAATTTTTGTTTTGGATAGAGACTTAAACGTAACGACGCAAAATACAACTTCGCTGGAACGATTTGGTGTGTTGAGTGCCATTCAAGAGCTGGTGGTGAAAAAGCCGCTCTATTTCTCGCTCGCTTTGACCAAAACCTTGCTCAACAGTGGCGTTATGATCAGCAAAACCATTATTCGACATACTAATCAGACTTGGTCGCCCTATCGCTTGAAAGCGAAAGCGTTAAAAAGTGGCGAAGGTCGAGTTGAAGCTTTCGTGATCAGTTTGACGGATTTGACTCTGGGTCTTGAGCTGGAAAGACTGAGCTTTGCGGCTAACCATGACACCTTGACCGGACTGGCTAATCGCTCTAAAGCGCTGAAGAGTTTGCAAGCTCGTCATCGCAAAGGGCAAGCTCAGTTTATCTTTTTCCTCGATCTTGATGGTTTCAAAGCGGTGAACGATCAATATGGGCATGGTGTGGGAGATGAGTTACTGCGCATTGTCGCTAAGCGGCTAACAGGCTGCATATCAGCAAAAGACTTGGTCGCGCGGATTGCTGGGGACGAGTTTTTGATCGCGATTCGCAGTTCTGGCCAATGTCAGCCAATCGCTCAGCGCATCATCGATACGTTGGCCGTTCCGATTGTGATTAACGAGAAAACCTGTCAAGTGACGGCAAGTATTGGCATCAGCTACTGGGCCGCGGAAGATGAGGTGATCTTGGATGAGAAAATTGACCAAGCTGATCGCAATATGTATGTCGCGAAGCGTTTAGGGAAAAACCGTTTTTATTACGCACTCTGAGCGAAAAAGAAAAGACGCTAGGGTGCGTCTTTAGGGATGTCGTCTTCTTTCTCTTGTTCGTCTTTGGGCTTGGGCTGTTTGGGTTTGTAATCAAACTTCATTTTTGCGGTGTACTTCAGCGCCATGATATTGCCAACGACCACGCTCAATACAATCGCAATAATCACCCAAGGGTTGGTCAATAAATCCATAACGGCTCCTAGCGAGAAAGATTAGTAATATACTGATTGTAGATGGTTTCTAAATTATCTAACACGACTTGTTTGCCAATAATTGCGCTAGATTCGATCTCTTTGTGTAACACATCTAAAGTCAGGTGGTTAAGGCACCGCTGCGCAGTCTTGCGATGGCTAATGTGCCAAGGTTCAATCGCAACACCGCCGTTATCCTCTTGGTACGGAAAATAGAAGCCAAACTGCGCCAAGTTTTCTTTTAACCACAGATAAAACGGTCGCTGGTGAGCGTTGAAGTACTCCCAAGGTTCTAGCTGTAAGGCCTTCCCTTGAGGAAGCGCATCACGATCGAATAGGTCAAAATCGCTGCCCCAGTGATGTCGACTGGCGCCTGGCAGTGCCGACCAGCGCAGTATCGCGAATACCTTGTCTTGCTCGCTCAAGGTTTCTGGGGCGAGCGGTTGGCTTTGTGTGTCTAAAATTGTTACAGCGCCCGTCATTTTGCGATTCCAAATCATCAATTGACGCTCGAAATCCCGAAACCCACTGGCGATATTGAGGTTAAAGCCTGCCCCATCGGCAGCCTGCTTGAGCGCGAGTAGATCCTCTTGCACCTCAGGGTGAACGAGAAAGTGTTTTTGGCCAATCAAAGTATCCACCAAATGGGTGGATACTTTTCCGGTTAGTTGCGCTGCGTTCATTGTTAAGCGAGCAGGTTTTCGAGGGTTTTTTGATACATCTGGGTGAGTTTTTCCAGATCATCAATTTTCACGCACTCGTTCACTTTATGAATGGTTGCGTTAACAGGGCCAAGCTCGACCACTTGGCAATCCATTCGGGCGATGAATCGGCCATCGGATGTGCCACCAGTGGTGAGTAGCGCTGGTTTGGTTTGGTTAACTGAATCCACCGCATCGACGACTGCGTCCAATAGCGCGCCAGTATCGGTCAAGAATGGGTCACCATTGAAGGTCCATTTGAGGTCGTAGTCCAGCTCATGTTTATCCAAGGTCTCAACAACACGGTTAACGATCATGTCGTTATTAAGTTCGGTGCTGAATCTTAGATTGAACTGAACGTTAAACTCACCTGGAATGACATTCGACGCCCCAGTGCCTGCATGAACATTTGGGATTTGGAAACTGGTTGGTGGGAAGTAAGCGTTACCTTGATCCCATTCGGTGGTCGCGAGTTCGTGAATTGCCATTAGTGACTGATGCACGGGGTTATTGGCAAGGTGAGGGTACGCCACGTGACCTTGCGTGCCTTTGACCGTGAGATCGCCAGTAATCGAGCCGCGACGACCGTTTTTCACTACGTCTCCCACCACTTCGGTACTTGATGGTTCACCGACAATACACATGTCGATGTTCTCACCACGTGCCATTAGAGTTTCTACCACACGGACAGTACCATTAATGAATGGCCCTTCTTCATCCGACGTAATCAAGAAACCGATCGACCCTTTATGATTTGGGTTGTCTGCGATGAACTGCTCCACGGCGACAATCATACTGGCAAGCGAGCCTTTCATATCGGCCGCGCCACGGCCATGCAGATAGCCATCAATTTCAGTCGGTTCGAATGGGGGCGTGTGCCATTGGTCTAAGTTACCAGCCGGTACGACGTCAGTATGACCCGCAAATGCAAACAGTGGAGCCTCCGTACCACGGCGTGCCCAGAAGTTAGTGGTGTCTTCAAACACCATCACTTCAATTTCGAAGCCGAGGGCTTTTAAACGTTCGATCATCGCATCTTGGCAACCAGCATCTTCAGGGGTTACCGACTGGCGGCTGATTAAGTACTTTGCGAGAGCCAGTGTCGGGCTATCTGTCATCCTTGAAATCCTTTACTTACTTTATGAAAAAATCGCAGCGTATTGATCTGCTTTAAAACCTAGGTGGTAGCTATCACCTGACAGGAGAATAGGGCGTTTAATCATTGCCGGTTGTTCTACTAGCAAGGCAATCGCATTGGCTTCGTTTAACCCATCTTTTTGCTCTTGGCTCAGTTGGCGGTAGGTGGTTCCGCGTTTATTGAGGACATTTTCCCAACCGAGCTGTTGGCAAAACGTTTCCACCATGGCTTTGTCTACGCCTTGCTTACGGTAGTCGTGAAACTGGAACTCAATGCCTTCTGCTTCTAACCATTTCTTAGCTTTTTTAATGGTGTCGCAGTTAGGAATACCGTACATGGTAATTGTCATAATAAACCCTTTGAAGTGACTTTTTTGTTATTTCAGCATCCTATCAGGAACTCTGTGTCGAGACAAAAAGTGTGATCGATATATTTCAATGGGCAAAAAAAATGTGTTTCAGGAAGTTGGGATTGTAGAGTTATTGATCAAACGCAACACATGACCCGACAAAACAGAAATAATGACTCTAGAATTTTATAGGAGGTATCAATGGAATTGAGTCCTGTTTTTGCAAGGCGACTGTATTTAGCGCTACTTGTCGAGAATCTAGAACGACCTAACGTTCCAAAACTGATTGAAAAGACTGGGTGGCCACGCCGAACAATTCAAGATGTCATTAAGGCTCTTCCTGGCATAGGTATTGAGTTGATGTTTGTTCAAGATGGGCGACGTCACAATGATGGGTATTACCAACTCTCTGATTGGGGCCCATTTGATAGCCAGTGGGTAATAGACCGAGAGCCAGACATCGCCGCCAGTTTAGGTTTTAAAGCCTAGTCTTTATTGCTGCACAGATAAGCACTTCCCATCACAGTAAAGGAGGTGGTGAAGTCTTGAGGAGCAGTGACAAACACAGTATTCGCGCCAAGCTTCTTGGCGCGATTTTTTATGTCATTCATCGCACCTTGCACCATCACATCATTGGTAAAAAACAGATAGCTGTACCAATGCCCCTCACTGCCAGTCACTTCGCCTAGCCATTGGCAATCATCAGCATCAAATCCAGCATCCATTCTTAAGTGAACAGCTTGAGCTGGGCTGTCTAGACGGTTCATCGGCGAGGTACAACCTGCCATGAAAACGGCAACCAGAGAAAGGGTTAGTGCATTATTGAATTTGAGTAACATAGGCGATAAATCCAATCCAGCTCAGGGCTAGCAACACCCAAGGCAGTTGAGTTGGGGTTGAGGGTTGTGAGTGAGAATCCATTGGCAGCTCTGCTTCAACGTCGGTTTGTTCAACACGTTTGGCTTTCTGCGCTTTTTTTCTCGCTTTGTCGGCTTGGCGGGACTTCTCTTTTTGCTGCTTTTTGTATTGCGCAATCCCTTTTTCAATCCCTTGAGCGATCAGTTTGGTTTGCTCTTTGGTCTGTCCGGGCTTTTGGGTGGCTTTGGCAATTTTCATTGCTTCTTGCTGGGTTTCTTGCGACGGAACGACTTTTTTGTTCATGAGATAAATACTGCTGGATCAAAGATACGTTTATCCTAACACGATATAATTAAAGCGGAATTGAGATTTACAGCATGAGGCGTATTGTGTGAAAAAAATAGTGCTTTTCAGTGCGGTTATCGCCGTGCCTCTGTTTTTTTGGTTTAAAGGTTCACCGCCTCTCCCGCCCGAAGCCTCTGAGCAGGTCACTCGTCAGCGTGACCCAATGAGCGATATTCAGGGCAAGCTCAAGCAAGACCCAAATCAAGCGCCATTGTGGTTTCAATTGGGTCATGGTTATCTGAACCAGCAAGAGTTTGATGCTGCCTTGACGAGCTTTGACTACGCAATTCGACTGAGCCCAGAGCCAGTGGCCAGCTACTACGCGGCGAAAGCAACCGCGCGTTACTACTTGCACAACCAAGTGCTCGATGATGAGGTCAGCGCATTGTTGAACAAGGCTCTTAAGTTAGAACCGCTCAATTTAACCGCCCTTTCTTTGATTGCCAGTGATCATTTTATTAGCTTTCGTTATCAGCAAGCGATTGACACTTGGACAAAGATGCTCGATTCACAAGACCGTGATTTAGACCGAGCTTCCATCATTTATTCTTTAAACCTCGCTAAGCAGATGCAGAACAATCAGTAGCTTTTTGCTTGGGGATGTGTTGACAAATGCAACGAATATAAAAAACCGGCGAAGTTCGCCGGTTTTTTTGGTTGTTAACGCTTAGTACTGAGATTCACGTTCTTTTGCGGCTTTGTCCCATTCTGGTACTACGGTATCTAAGAAGTGCGCCTTGTCTGCGTTCATCTTCTCCATATCCATCCCCAGAGCTTTCTGGGCTGCTTCTTTGGTAGAGATGTCCGGCAGAACAACGGGATCGGTGATGCCTTTTTTCGCTAACAAACGGACCAACTTGGTTCGCGCGTCGGCGGCTTTATCTACCGCGGTACCCAGCACTTCGAGCGCGACCTCTGGAGCGTGCATGTGAACGCCGTGTGATGCAATCGCATAATCCCAGCGCCATTGCGCATGGCGAATGTCTTGCAAGATATCTTTCATTTCCGCGTCAGTCGCGCCAGCATCCCACGCCGCTCCTGCTTCAAAGTGAGCTGCAACAATTTGCTTCTCAGCCGTCAGCTTCATGTTGAGAACTTGCGCTTTGCGGCTCGAAACGATTTCATACATTTGCTCTTTGCTTTGAGTGTGGCAGTTAGCGCAGGTGTCTTCGAAACGATCAAACGGATTGCCTACTTTGTGGTCGGTGTACACCGTGCCATCTTCTTTGGTTACTTTAGGCATATGGCAATCCACACAAACCACTTTGTTCTTACCATGAACGCCGTCACGCCACGTCTCATACCCAGGGTGCTGAGCTTTTAGCATTGGCGCTTTTGAGACTTTATGCGTCCAGTCTTTAAAATTGAGCGCGTCATAGTACTGTTCCATTTCATCGACAGAGGTGCCCATATCCCAAGGGAACTTGACCGCTTTGGTTGGCCCAGTGAAGTAGTACTCAACGTGGCACTGTGCACAAACCGACGCTTGTTGATCAAGGCGAGACTGTTTATCAAACGGTTTATTGATGGCTTGGAACGCGCGATCAACATAAGGTTTTGCAAGCGCTAGTGCAGGCTCTCCCTTTTTGAAACCCTCGCTACGAGTGTCGTGACAGTCGGCGCAGCCAATTGGATTGGCAATTTCTTCACCTAGGCGAGCCCACTTACCTTCGAAGTAGCCATCTTCTCCACGTTCGTCAATGACTCGCCCCACATCAGGGCTTTTACAGCTCCAACATGCCATTGGCATAGGGCCAGATTTGTCATCTTGGGGAGCGCCTGTACGCAGCGTTTGACGCACATCGTCGAGTGCATAAAAGTGGCCGCGAGCTTTATTGTAGTCTTTGGCAAACCCATACCCCGCCCACATGATCACCATATTGGGGTCTTCGGCTAGTGCGTCTTCAATGTGGTCACTTTCAGACGTTGCTTTCCAGCTTTGGTATTGATCTGGGTGGTTTTGCTCATAGGCATCGTTTCTAGGATCGATGAGATCGTTGTTTTCAGACGCCGCGAAGCTGGCTGAGCTCATCATTGAGCCTGCCAACAGGAATATTGCCGCGGCGGATGTTGGTATCCAGTGCAATTTTTTCACAGTGCTATCTCCGTAATTCCGTTTGTTATAAACAGCGTTGTGAACTGGCTATATCCAAATTAAGAATTGGAGAACTGAAATAAATTGTAATAAAGAGAAATAAATAAAATAACTTGGTAACAACCCATCATTGCGTTAGATCAATTTAGCTAAGTGACGCAGTTCAAATTACCTCGCCAATACCTCTAAAGGGGTATGTGAGGATTTCCTTGTTGTTAATGAAAGTTATTATCATCAAATACTTATGGCGAAAACCGCGCGAAATTTATGGTGATTTAGATCGTTTTTTAGACAGTAAACACTACCTCTAAAGAGTGGGTGGAGTAGACTATTTACATAGCGTTGTGGCTAATTTCCAAAATAAGAATTGATCTCATTTGATATTGATGATTTTTCGATATCGAAGGGCATTAATTTTGACCAGATTTTTATTGTTGCTTTCGGCGATGGTGGGTCTGGAATAAGGAAAGGATAATATGGGCAATATAAAGTTGGCCATAGTCATAATGCTAAAGTCTCTCCTAGCATTCTGCCTCTATGGTTATTCGCTTCATGCCGTTGCCGACACTTCAAGCTTGCAAACTGAAGGCCAAAGCGCTCGCCATGAAGTCACGCTTATCCGTGACAAGGACTATAAATGTGTTCAGTGTCATAAGGATTCGAAACAATCTTTACAAGGTTCACACGGTGAGGATGCACACAAGATCCTTGGCCGTGAAGTGACGTGTACCGAATGTCATAACAACATCGGGCCAGACCATCGTGAAGGTGCTCCGATTGTCACTAAGTATTCTAGTGCTCAGTCACAACCAGGGACCGATAAAGTCTTCCTCGATCCTGAGCAGATACTCAAAGCGAATAGTCAATGTACAGACTGTCACCAGCCTAAGTATTTGCGCGACGATAGCTGGACTCACGATGTGCACGCAAAGAATTTGACCTGTTCGAATTGTCACGATGTACATGCCAGCAAAACCAAAGTGCTTGGTTTGGAACGCAAAGAGAAAATTAAGCTTTGTGTCGACTGCCATTCTGACTTTAATCAGCAGAAAAAGGAGCAGTGATATGAGTTGTTCTAGACGAAACTTTTTAGCCGGTACAGGGGCGCTTATCTTTACGACAGGCGTTGCGGGTACTGCGGTGTTAAGTAGCCGAAAAACATTGGCCAATGTAGAAGAAGACGGAAACAAACTCTACGGCATGGTTCACGACGAAACCGCATGCATTGGTTGTACAGCATGTACTGATGCTTGCCGTGAAGTGAATAAGGTCCCTGAGGGCGTCTCGCGCTTAGAAATAATTCGCAGTGAGCCCCAAGGTGAGTTCCCAAATGTTGATTACCGTTTTACTCGCAAATCTTGTCAACACTGTGAAAATCCACCTTGCGTTTATGTTTGCCCAACGGGAGCCGCTTACAAAGATGAGAAAACGGGCATTGTGGATGTTCATAAAGAGAAGTGCGTGGGGTGTGGCTATTGCTTGGCGGCATGCCCTTATCAAGTGCGTTTCTTTAACCCTGAAGACCATTCCGCTGACAAGTGTAACTTCTGCCGCGATACCAATTTAGCACAAGGCAAACTTCCAGCCTGTGTGGAATCTTGTCCAACGAACGCGTTGATTTTTGGTGATCTCAACGATCCCAATAGTGACATTAACCAAGTGTTGAATACCGAAGTGGTTTATCGCGATAAGGCGCATTTGGGGACGAAGCCCAAACTATACAAAGTGCCTCATCAGAAAGGGGAGATCTCATCATGAATGGATTTGAAAGTGCGTTTCACTTTGACTCGTTAGTATGGGATTGGATCATCGCCATCTATCTCTTCTTAGCGGGTATGTCTGCGGGAGCGGTGATGATTGGTCTCTACCTACGTCGCAACGTTATTGACGGTGACCCTGCTAATAATGGCATTTTGAAAGCAGTGGCTTGGCTTGCGCCGTTTGGCATTATCGTCGGGTTATTGATCTTGGTTTTCCATTTAACCAAGCCGCTCGAGTTTTGGAAGATTATGATTTACTTCAACGTGACCTCGGTTATGTCGATGGGCGTCATTTTATTCCAAGTCTATATGGCGGTATTGTTTGTTTGGATCGGCGTGCTATTTCGCCACCAAATCATCAGCTTCTGTGAAGGAAAATTGCCAAGCGGGTTGCTGGATTTGGTGGATGGTTTGCTTATTAAAGCCAAGCAAGTCAATAATCCGTTGGAGCTATTTCTTGGTTTCCTTGCCTTGGTTTTGGCTGCCTATACCGGCTTCTTATTGTCGGCATTGAAGACGTATCCGATGCTCAACAACCCAGTGTTACCGATACTGTTTTTGTTCTCGAGCCTCTCTTCCGGCGCGGCAGCCTGCTTGCTGTTTGGGATCTTAGTCTTTAAAGAATCAGCGAGCAGCCCTAGCGTGTCTTGGGTGCATGGCTTTGAACGTCCAGTTGTGCTGTTTGAGTTGTTTGTTCTGGTTACCTTCTTTACGGGATTGATTTTCAGCGGCGGACAAAACGAAGTGGCGGCTTGGAATGCGATTGGAGGCGGGTTCTGGTCGAACTGGTTCTGGTTTGGTGTCGTGCTGATTGGGATGTTATTGCCACTCACATTGAACGCGGTGTCGCCAAAAGAGGTTCGCCATAATGGTGGGTACATCTTTGTTGTGACCATGCTGAGCCTAGTTGGCGTACTCATGTTGCGTACCTTTATTTTGTACGCTGGCCAGATGACGGTCGTGTAACTATGGCGGGAGAGCTAGGGCTATTGTCGTTGGTGTGGATCGCGGTGCTCAGCAGTTTGAGTGTGGCGATTTTTGCTTGGCAACGCTATCGCAATGCAGCCTCGCGGCTCTCCCTTGTTTGCATTGCACGTTTGGTTTCGGTGGGGGCGATTCTCAGTTTAGGGCTTCTGGCGTTCCTATTTTTAAATGATCAGTTCCAGTTTGCCTATATCGCCACCCATTCCAACTCGGCGCTCCCTCAATTTTTCAAGCTCGCTGCCGTGTGGGGTGGGCATGAGGGCTCCATGCTGTTTTGGGTGTTTACCTTAAGTTTATGGAGTGCGTTAATCTCATTTCATCCGCGTAAACCGTCGCGCTACATTCAGCATGTTTTGTGGATTATGTTGGCTTTTGTCGCGGCGTTTAGTTGGTTTACCTTGCTGGCGTCAAACCCGTTTAGCTACAGAGAGGTTTATGTCACTGAAGGGCGAGATTTGAATCCGATGCTGCAAGATGTCGGGCTGATCTTTCACCCGCCTTTGCTTTATCTCGGCTATATAGGATTCTCTACCGTCTTAGCGTTTGCTTTAGCGGCATTGCTTGAACCCAAATTTGATGCTCACTGGGTGAAAGAGTGTCGACTGTGGGCGGTGTCATCATGGATGCTACTGACATTAGGTATCTTGGTCGGTTCTTGGTGGGCATACAATGAACTAGGGTGGGGCGGCTGGTGGTTTTGGGACCCAGTAGAAAACGCGTCGTTACTGCCTTGGCTCACGGGGACGGCACTGCTGCATACCTTGATTGCTTCATCGCGCTATCAGCAGCTTACATTGTGGTCACTCAGCTTGGCGCTGGTGACATTCAGTTTGAGTATTCTCGGGACTTTTATTGTCCGGTCAGGAATTTTAACCTCGGTGCATGCTTTTGCGGTTGACCCTAGCAAAGGGATTGCCCTACTGGCGATTTTAGCCCTCACCTTACTCGGCTCGTTTGTTCTGCTTTTTCGCCAAAGCGATGCCATTCGTAGCGAAGGATTGCACTCGGTGCTGGGTCGAAGCTACTTGATATTGGTGTCTGCAGGCTTATTGATTGTGGCAACGTTTACGGTGTTTTTGGGTACCTTTTATCCGATGCTCTATGAGCTGCTGGGTTTAGGCTCCATATCGGTCGGAGCGCCTTACTTCAATACTCTGATTCAACCTTTGGCTTTGCTCGCTTTGTTGGGTATAGGGATGGCGCCTCTTATGAAGTGGCATCATGGGAGCTATGTGAGTTGGCGCGCGATAGTGCTCTTATTTACGACTGCCTCATTCGTTGGGGCTGCGGCGTATCGGCTTCAAGTGACAGACTGGAGTTTCGCTACCTTGCTCGTTTGGATGCTTGGCGCGTGGGTTATTGGTAGTCATTTGCTGATCGCTGCCAAGAACCGAACGGTGAGCTTTATGGTGCTGGCTCATGTGGGGCTAGCCGTGGTTTGCATTGGGGCGAGTATGAACAGCCAACACTCTTATGAGCTCAATCGTAAAATGGAGCCAGGCACAACCACTGAACTGGCGCAGTGGCAAGTGACCTACCTTGCTACCGAATGGTACGTTGGCCCCAATTATACTGCCGAGCAGGGGGTGATTGAGTTTTCGTCTCCGGCAGGCGCGAGCTTCAGGCTGGCACCAGAACGTCGCCACTATCCAGTGCGTGTCATGAATATGAGTGAGCCAGCGATTCGCTCAACATGGCATGGTGATTACTATGTCACATTGGGCGCGAAGGTTGATAGCAAGGCGTACGCGGTCAAAATACAATATCGTTCCTATATTGCATGGATTTGGGCGGGCGCAATTATGGCGATACTGGGTGGATTGTTGCCATTGCTGCGCTCTTTTTCGTTGATCAAGTCGAGAGTGACTCATGGCGCTATTCAACAATCGTAAAGTGTTTATTTTTGTCCTGCTGTTGGCGGGCTTTATTGGTTTCTTGGTGGCGGGGCTTCAATCGGGAAACTTTGGTCCTAGTCAGCAGCCGGTCGTTCGTCAACTCCCTTCCATACCTGTCACATTGCTAGCCAGTGGCTCTGTGGTTCACAGTGATACGCTTCTCGGACAAGATTATCAGTTAGTGAACGTGTGGGCGTCTTGGTGTGGTGTGTGCAAGGCTGAGCACGCTTTTCTCAATCAACTCGCCAGTGCGGGGATTCCTATCATTGGTCTAAATTATCGAGACAAAAAAGCCGCGGCGCAAAACTATTTAGCCTTGGGGGGCGACCCTTATCGACACGTCATGTTTGATCCCAAGGGTCAGTTTGGGATTGAGCTAGGAGTCGTGGGGACGCCGGAAACGTATGTGGTTAATCGTGAGGGCGAAATCGTCTACAAGCACTTTGGTTTACTGAATCAAGCTTCATGGGATGCTCGGTTCGCCCAATATTTTAGCCAAGAAGCGGATGACCATGATTCGTAATATAGGGATTGTCGTTGCGGTGTTGATGTCGCTCAGCCTCTGTGCCCAAGAGCCACAACTCTTCGCTGCGTCAGACAGTGAGCTTGAAGTCAAAGTCGAGTTGTATGAGTTTGAAAGCCCGGCTCACCAAAAGCGAGCGATTGCACTGGCCAAATCATTGCGCTGTCCTCAATGCCAAAATCAAAACCTTGTCGAGTCAAACTCCCCCCTTGCCAAAGATTTGCGCTTAATTGTGTTTGAGAAAATAAATGCAGGGGAAGATGAGCAACAAGTGATTGATTTTATGACGGCAAGGTATGGTGAGTTTGTCCGCTACAAGCCAAGTTTTTCTTGGCAAAATAGCCTGCTTTGGGGGTTACCGATTTTGTTGTTGATTGGATTCTTTTGGCTCTCCGTAAAGTCAGTGCGAAATCGACAGGCTTAACAAAAATCTGATAGATCTTTTTTCTCATTGGGTTACATTGAATCCCATTGAAATGAAGATGTTGTAGGAATTAGTGCGGTACTCAATAGAACAATACGACAAACATGGATTTTTGAAAGCGCCGAAATGGCTGTGGCTCGGCTGGTTATTTATGGCCAAAGCTTGGGTCGTTTTTGTCGTCGCGGGCGCCAGTCGTGAAAGTGGCAGTAAGATTCTCAATATCGTCTATCCTGATCATTCCATGCTGTATCTAGGCTTGGCAATGGGCTTACCGAGCATCTTTTTGATGTGGTTAATTAGCTTACGAAACCCTGAAAGGGGCTGGGTAAACAAATTAGTCAGCTGGGGAAAAAGCATTACGCTTGTGACCGTGGTTAGCCAATTTTCGCAAAGCGTTTATCATGTATATCTAGAGCAAGGGGCCTTTAGTTGGGCAAATGGCATCACCATGCTTGTCCTGCTTTGGTTTGGTCTTTACGTGATGAAAAGCCGCAGCGTGCGAGACAGCTTTTACAATCCGCCAGCTTCCTAATTGAGTGAGCTCTGATCGGTGTCAATATCCCAAACATAAAACAAAATACACTGTGCAAAATAACAATGTGAGGAATCTTCTATGTCAAACCCTCAAAGTGCAATACTTCCTGAAGCGGGCCCATTCGCTCAGTATACGTTACTGAAAATCAAACAAAATCCGCAGTCGGTCGTAGAGAAACTCAAAGCATTACCGCAACTCGTCGAAGAGCTTAACCAGCAGCAACCTGGCGCAGATTTGATGCTGTCGATTGCTTTCACCAAGTCGTTCTGGACTCAACTTGATGCAGCAATGCCGCCAGAACTGATTGATTTCCCAGTTCTCGGTGAAGGCGAGGTGGTCGCGCCGAGCTCAGACGTTGATGTCTTGCTCCATTGCCACTCAAACCGTCATGATTTGCATTTCTATCTACTGCGCAAGTTGATGGCTGACGTTGAGCAAGACGTGCAAGTTGTCGATGAAACTTACGGTTACCGTTACCTTGACTCTCGCGATATGACGGACTTTATCGATGGTACCGAGAATCCGAAGGAAGGCCAGCGTGCGGAAGTGGCGATCATTCCTGAAGGTGAGTTTGCTGGCGGCAGTTATGTCATGGTGCAACGCTTCATTCATAATCTGCCTTCTTGGAATCGCTTGAACGTATCGGCGCAAGAGAAAGTGATTGGTCGTACCAAGCCAGACTCTATCGAGCTAGACGATGTGCCTGCGGCTTCCCATGTTGGTCGCGTTGACATTAAAGAAGAAGGCAAAGGGTTGAAGATTGTTCGCCACAGTCTTCCATATGGCAGTGTCTCTGGCGAACATGGCCTACTGTTTATTGCCTACTGCAACACTCTCCATAACTTCAAAGCCATGCTAGAAAGCATGTATGGCGTGACTGACGGTAAAACCGATCAACTTCTGCGCTTTACTAAAGCGGTGACGGGGGCTTATTTCTTCACGCCTTCTGCACAGATGCTTCAGTCACTGAAATTAAAGTAAGCCATCAATGAAACCATAGCCGAGCAACTTGCTCGGCTTTTTTGTGCAATTTTTCTAAAGATCTCGCGTTTAGGCCGATAACTTAGGTAGCCCATAAAAGGAAACCGTCATTCATGGCCATCACTGTTAATACCAATGTTTCTGCAATGACTGCGCAGCGTCACCTGACGAATGCGACGGATTTGCTGAATCAATCTCTGGAGCGTTTAGCTTCGGGGAGCCGGATTAATAGTGCAAAAGATGATGCGGCCGGCCTGCAAATATCTAACCGACTCGAAACTCAAATGAGTGGTTTGGATGTGGCGGTGCGAAACGCCAATGATGGGATCTCCATCATGCAGACGGCGGAAGGGGCGATGAATGAAACCACCAACATTCTTCAGCGTATGCGTGACTTGTCACTTCAATCGTCCAATGGCTCCAATAGCCAAGCTGAGCGAACCGCATTACAAGAAGAAATGGCAGCTTTGAACGATGAACTGAATCGAATCGCTGAAACGACCTCTTTTGGTGGTCGAAAATTGCTCAATGGTTCGTTCGCTTCGTCGTCTTTTCAAATTGGTGCCAGTTCAGGTGAAGCGGTTCAAGTGTCACTCAAGAACATGCGCTCTGACAGCTTAGAAATGGGCGGTTTTAGTTACGTTGCAGCAGGCAAAGCTGATGCCAATTGGCAGGTTGGGCAGGGAAATCATGTCTTGAACATGGAATACACCAATGCTCACGGCGAACAAGAGGTCATTCAAATCAAAGCCAAAGCGGGCGATGACATAGAAGAGTTGGCGACCTATATCAATGGTCAAACCGATAAAGTCTCCGCGTCGGTGAATGAGGAAGGCCAGCTACAAATCTTTATGGCGGGTAAAGAAACCTCAGGGACACTCTCGTTCTCGGGTAACTTAGCCAATGAACTGCAAATGAACCTAGCGGGTTATGAAGCGGTTGATAACCTCGACATTTCTGATGTCGGCGGCGCTCAGCGAGCGGTATCCGTGATTGATACGGCGCTAAAGTATGTTGATAGCCATCGAGCAGAACTTGGCGCACTGCAAAACCGATTCAATCACGCCATTACCAATCTAGATAATGTGCATGAGAACCTCGCGGCGTCGAACAGTCGAATCAAAGATACAGACTACGCGAAAGAGACCACACAGCTGGTCAAGCAACAGATCTTGCAACAAGTGAGCACGTCGATATTGGCGCAGGCTAAACAACAGCCGAACCTTGCGATTACCTTGTTAGGTTAATCGAATCTGAGAATCTGTTTTTCTCATAAAAGAGAACGGTATCGACAGGCGAATAGAAAGCTTTAGTAAAAAAAAACACTTTTTTTAAGTTTTTCTCCTGTTGGTCACGCTTTCCTCCCCAAATGCACTTTTTTCAAAAAAAACTTAAAAAAATTCTCAAGGTTTTCCAAACCGTGCCGTTAATAAAAGTAACTTTGAGAGAACTACTTGGTTTTCCGAGACGTCGGAAACCGGAAACATCGGAAAATCAATTGGAGAAATCACCATGGCAGTGAATGTAAATACTAACGTAGCAGCGATGACAGCACAGCGTTACCTAAATAGCGCAACGAACGCACAGCAAACTTCAATGGAGCGTTTGTCATCAGGTTCTAAGATCAACAGTGCAAAAGACGATGCAGCGGGTCTACAAATCTCTAACCGCTTAAACGTACAAAGCCGCGGTCTAGACGTAGCGGTACGTAACGCGAACGACGGTATCTCAATCGCGCAAACTGCTGAAGGTGCGATGAACGAGACAACCAACATCCTGCAACGTATGCGTGACCTATCGCTACAATCTGCGAACGGTTCAAACTCTAAGTCTGAGCGTGTAGCAATTCAGGAAGAGGTGACGGCACTAAACGACGAGCTTAACCGTATCGCGGAAACCACATCATTTGGTGGTAACAAACTGCTAAACGGTACGTTTACAACCAAATCAATGCAGATTGGTGCGGATAACGGTGAAGCAGTTATGCTGACTCTGAACGACATGCGCTCTGATAACGTTGGCATGGGTGGTACGAGCTACAAAGCTGAAAACGGTAAAGACAAGAACTGGTCTGTTCAAGCTGGCTCAAATGACCTAACAATCACGCTAACACCAAAAGATGGTGAAGAGCAGACGATCAATATCTCTGCAAAAGAGGGGGATGATATTGAAGAACTGGCGACTTACATCAACGGTCAAACAGACATGGTAAAAGCGTCTGTCGATGAAGATGGCAAGCTGCAAGTGTTTGCGGGCACCAACAAAGTTGAAGGTGAGGTAAGTTTCGGTGGTGGTCTAGCTGGTGAGCTAGGTATGCAAGATGGTCAAGCGGTAACCGTTGACACTATCAACGTAACATCTGTAGGTGGCGCACAAGAATCGGTAGCGATTATCGATGCTGCTCTAAACTATGTTGATAGCCACCGTGCTGAACTGGGTGCATTCCAGAACCGTTTCAACCACGCGATTAACAACTTAGACAACATCAACGAAAACGTGAATGCGTCTAAGAGCCGAATCAAAGATACGGACTTCGCGAAAGAAACAACGGCAATGACCAAGTCGCAAATCCTATCTCAAGCATCAAGCTCGATTCTTGCTCAAGCGAAGCAAGCACCGAACTCGGCACTAAGCCTACTAGGCTAAGCGTCAGCTTAAGAAAAAATCCAGCTTCGGCTGGATTTTTTGTTTTTAGCTAAGTGATTGATATTGAATGGTGCTATAGAAATTACTTTTAGACCCAAATCACACTTTAGTGTTCAATCTAGAAAAATTCGTAAAAAAGTTAATTTTCTCCTAAAGGTTAATCTAAGTCCGCCGTTAAAGGATTGAGAGAAATGAGATGTGCCAATGCGAGGTGAGAGACGCAAAGGCACATCGCCCTAATGCCTAAGGAGATCAAATATGGCAATTAACGTAAACACTAACGTGTCTGCGATGACTGCTCAGCGACACCTGAACGGTGCAGCTGAAGGTATGCAGAAATCGATGGAGCGTTTGTCATCGGGCTACAAAATCAACAGTGCTCGTGACGATGCTGCTGGCCTACAAATCTCAAACCGTTTGACATCACAAAGCCGTGGCTTGGACATGGCGGTGAAAAACGCAAACGATGGTATCTCTATTGCACAAACTGCTGAAGGTGCAATGAACGAGAGTACCAACATCCTGCAACGTATGCGTGACCTAGCGCTGCAATCTTCAAACGGCTCTAACTCACGTTCAGAGCGTATCGCTATTCAAGAAGAAGTAACGGCGTTAAACGACGAGTTAAACCGTATCGCTGAAACGACCTCTTTTGGTGGTAACAAACTTCTAAACGGTACTTACGGTAGCCAATCATTCCAAATCGGTGCGAGCTCAGGTGAAGCGGTACAGCTTTCTATGGGTAACATGCGTTCTGACACGGCAGACATGGGTGGTAAAGCGTATGTTGCTGAAGAAGGCAAAGGTGCAGATTGGAGAGTTTCAGACAATACCGATCTGACTCTTGGCTATACTGATGTACATGGTGAAGAGAAAGAGCTAACGATCAACGCTAAAGTCGGCGACGACATTGAGCAGGTTGCGACTTACATCAACGGTCAAAGCGAAGATGTAAAAGCGTCTGTAGGCGAAGATGGTAAGCTTCAACTGTTTGCTGCAACCAATAAAGTGGCAACAGACGTTGAAATTACGGGCGGTCTTGGCGGTGAAATCGGTTTCGGTGACGCTCAAAACAAGACAGTTGCAGACGTTGATGTCACCACGGTAGCGGGTTCTCAAATGGCCGTATCGATCATTGATGGCGCATTGAAGAACGTAGACAGCCAGCGTGCTGGTCTGGGTGCTTTCCAAAACCGTTTTGGTCATGCGATCAATAACCTAGACAACATCAACGAGAACGTAAACGCATCTCGTAGCCGTATCTTGGACACAGACTTTGCGAAAGAAACAACCGCAATGACTAAGTCTCAGATTCTGCAGCAAGCGAGTACTTCAATCCTAGCTCAAGCTAAGCAGTCACCATCGTCTGCACTTAGCTTGTTAGGTTAATCGATAGGTTCGACGGAGCTTATTGGTAGCAGCTTTGTGCTGTGACCTAAAGGTGGAAGGGAGATCGTTATGGACATATCATCCTACACATCGAACATCCAGCCTTACGGCTCAGAAAGTGGCACTAAAATTGCTTCAAAAAACGAAGGAGTACTGCTCGATTCCTTGAAAAAGGAACCGCAAGTAAATGAAAAGGTAAGTGAATCTGCCGCTCAAGCAGTCGAAAGAGTGATCGAAGCAACGAAAGAGCGAGAGAAACTCAATCGAGAAGAGCGCGAGCGGGTTGTTGAACAGGTGAATGACTTCATCTCATCCATCAACAAAGGCTTATCGTTTCGTGTCGACGAAGAGTCCGGTCGGGACGTCGTGACCATTTACGAAGCGGATACCGGTGATATTATTCGCCAGATTCCTGATGAGGAACTGTTGGAGATTCTTCGACGCCTAAGGGACCAAACCGCGAGGTATTCGTCGGGATTGGTGAACCAAACGGTGTAATCGTAATTTGAGGTGATGTAGATGAGTTTTGGCCCTATAGGGATGAATTCTGGCATGGATATCAATTCCATGGTCAGCAAAATTGTAGATTCGGAGCGCGTACCTAAGCAGCAACGTATCGACAATGAGCGGGCCCAAATTGATACCGGGATCAGTGCCTATGGTCGGCTCAGAGAGTCGCTGGATACGATGAAAAACTTGATGGCGAGCTTTCGTCAGGAGAAAGCTTTCGCCGCAAGAAAAGTCGAAACGACAAATGATACCGTTGTATCAGCGACAGCAACCACTGATGCCATCGCTGGTCGCTATGCTATCGATGTGTTGCAGCTTGCGCAGAGCCATAAAATTGCGTCAGACGTACTTCCTGAAGACGCAAAGTATGGCCCTGGTAAGCTGCAGGTTTCGCTTGGCGACAAAAAATTCACCGTCGAAATCTCTAATAACTCCAAATTGGTTGATGTCGTTAGAGGCATTAACAACAGCAAATCTAACCCTGGGGTTCGGGCGTCGATCATCAATGACACCGAAGGCCCACGACTCATTGTCGCTTCAACCAAATCCGGTGAAGCGAACGACCTCTCGATTGTCGCTGACGCAAAACCTGGCGATAACCTAAAAAGACTTGAATATAAAACGCTAGAACAGCGTGTTAAAGATCTAGAGAAAGCGCGGTCTGCAGCTCAAGAGTTGTTGAGTCCTCTTTCCCCGAAAGAACAAGAATTCGCCGATAAGATTGCCCAGCGAAACATTGAAGCGGCAAAAATTGTCGATCAAGAAATTGCCGACAACTCAAAACAAGCGGCAATCAAAGCCGATCCTAAAGCCGCCAAAGATGCGAGTGCGGATAATGAGTTATCGACGCAAGCGGCGGCCGCAGCGGCTAAAGCTGGTGTGGAAGCAAACAAATATCTCAAACCAGAAGAACGTATCCCAGGCTGGACAGAAACGGCATCAGGAACACTTCTGGATTCTTACTGGGAGCCAGAACCAGAGCTAGACGATAAAGCGATTGAGAAGTCGGGTGATGTTCCAGGCTGGTCAAACACCGCATCTGGTACTCTTACCGACTCTTACGTGACCCCAAAAGAAGCGCAGGCCAAGCTCGAGGAAGAGAAAGCTCAGATCGAGCAGAAGTTGGTTAATGAAAAAGTTGAGCTTGAGCGAAAAGTTGCCAGTGGTGAGCTAACGCCAGAACAGGCGAAGCAGCTTGAACGAGCCAAATTGACCCAAGAAGAGCGAGACTACCTTGAGCGCGTGGATAAAGCTCAAGCGGATCTGGAGGCGGCACAAGCCTCTTTTGATACCTATAATGGTATGACCGAAGTTCAAAGCGCCCAAGATGCGAAAGTGATGCTCGATGGTGTGGCGCAATTATCCAGTGACAACAACATCATTGAGGATGCCATTGAAGGGGTCGATTTGACACTCAAAGGCCGCACCGAAGTTGGAAAACCAGTATCGGAAATTGACATTGAATATGACCGTCAACGAGTAAGAGACGATATTGAACGATTCGTGGCTGCCTACAATCAGTTCTACCAACTTTCACAAGAACTTGCAGGGGTTGATCCTCGAACGGGTAGGGCAGGGCCATTATCGGGTGACAGTGTGGTTCGTAATGCCGATGCTCGCCTAAAGTCGGTTTTCTCCGCTGATGTCGAAACAGCACCGGAAGATCTTAAAACCTTGACTGAGTTTGGTGTGACCACGACTCGTCAAGGTAACTTGGAAATCAATTACGACATGCTCGACCGCCAGCTAAACAACAACTTCAATAAACTTGAAGGTTTCTTCGGTGGCAACAAAGGCTTTGCCAAAAAAGTGGAAGATGCGATTCAAGGGCTCACTGGTGTGACAGGCGCAATCCGCACACGTGAAAAGAGCATGCTAGAGCGAACTTATTCATTGCAAGATGATCAAGCGGCATTGGATCGCCGTATGGAGAGTTTAGAAAAGCGGACTCACGCCAAATTTACGGCAATGCAAGATGCAACGAGCAAAATGCAGTCTCAACTGGCTGGGATGATGAATGCACTTGGTTGAAGAGTTTGAGCAAAATCTAGATAAATTACGTGATGTAAATCACACTATTTCATCAGTGATTACACAAGAGGCGTTTGAGACTGAAGAAATCCTCGCTTTGGTCGATACAAGGGAACGAATATTGCAGAACTTGTTCAGCTTGATAGAACGCGATGCCGAGTTGGCGCAAACGGCGCAGTGGCACTCAGCAATTCAAGAAACAAAAGCTATCGTAGAGTTGATGCAAGTAAAAACGGCTGAAGTCGGCAAATCATTACAAAAGTACCGACATGGTCAACGTTCTGTTCAGCAGTACAAGAAATTTTTATAGAGAGGTTATTTATGCGTGGTTCATTACAGGCTTACAAAAAGGTATCAGTTGATAGCCAACTGAGTGCGGCCTCCCCGCATAAAATTGTGCAAATGCTTATGGCAGGCGCAATCGAACGTCTGATTCAAGGCAAAGCTGCAATGGAGCAGGGCAACATTCCTGTCAAAGGTGAGCGCCTAGGTAAGGCTCTTGATATTATCATTAGCTTACGCAGCTGTTTGTCGATGGATGACGGTGGTGACATCGCACAAAATTTAGACCAACTATATGAGTTCATGATTACGCAAATCACAGAAGCGAATCATCAAAACAACCCTGCCAAGATCGATGATGTGATCGATATTATTCGCGAGATCAAATCGGCATGGGATCAAATTCCAAATGAATATCACAATTTAACTGCGTCAGATGTGGGTATTTAGAGTCAAATAATCACCAATTGGTTGCTTATGTAGTCAAAATCGCGCCAATTGGTTTTGGGCTAACATCACACCGACTAATTGCTTGGTTGCCTTATTTTTTTTATCAAATAGAATAGAAGCCACTCACGAGCCTAGTGGCTTATTTTGTTGCTGAAATTTATAAATTGTTAATCGTTATTTCTGTTCTATAGTTAGAATTGACGTTAGAAACATAAATCAGCCACAACGTTTCAAAAGAAAGGCAATTATTCTCACCCATGCAAGGTTTAGCGAAACTACTTGTGATTGAGGACGACGCACAAGCGCGGACGAATCTCAGTAATATTTTAGAATTTGTTGGAGAGCAGTGCGAAGCGATCAGCTCTGACCAAGTTGAAGAAATTGACTGGTCGGCGATTTGGGCTGGATGCATTGTCGGCTCTGTGGCTGGTGGAAATCTAGCCCCTAACCTAAGCGAGAAGCTAGCCCGTGCAAATCATGTCCCACTCTTGATTGCTGGTAAACACTCTTACCCTGTCGATGAACTGACTCACTATGTTGGTGAGCTCGATTTCCCTCTTAACTACCCACAACTAAGCGAAGCACTAAGACACTGTAAAGACTTTCTTGGCCGTAAAGGCATGAATGTCGTCTCATCGGCGCGCAAAAATACCTTGTTCCGCAGTCTCGTTGGCCAAAGTCATGGGATTAAGGAAGTTCGCCATCTTATAGAGCAGGTGTCGAGTACAGAAGCGAATGTACTCATCTTGGGTGAATCCGGGACAGGTAAAGAAGTTGTTGCAAGAAACATTCATTACCATTCTACTCGTCGAAGCGGTCCATTTGTTCCGATTAACTGTGGCGCAATCCCACCTGACTTGCTAGAGAGTGAGTTATTCGGTCACGAAAAGGGCGCATTTACTGGTGCCATTACTTCGCGAAAAGGGCGCTTTGAACTGGCTGAAGGCGGGACACTGTTCCTTGATGAAATTGGTGATATGCCAATGCCGATGCAGGTCAAGTTATTGCGCGTGCTGCAAGAGCGATGCTTTGAGCGTGTTGGTGGCAATACCACGATTAAGGTTGATGTTCGTGTTATCGCGGCAACTCACAGAAACTTAGAGTCAATGATCGAAGATGAGTCGTTCCGTGAAGATCTCTATTATCGTTTGAATGTGTTCCCAATCGAGATGCCTGCGCTTCGTGATCGCAAGGATGACATCCCACTTCTACTTCAAGAACTGATGACACGGATGGAAGCGGAAGGCGCGCAACCGATCTGCTTCACACCACGCTCTATTAACTCTTTGATGGAGCACGACTGGCCAGGTAACGTTCGAGAGCTTGCCAACTTAGTTGAGAGAATGATCATTCTTTATCCGAACAGTCTTGTCGACGTGAACCACTTGCCAACCAAATACCGCTACAGTGATATCCCTGAGTTTCAACCTGGGTATAACACCGGACGCACGGTTGAAGAACAAGAGCGCGATGCGTTTTACGACATCTTCTCTGAAGATTTTAGCTTAGAGTCGAATGACCTGTTCCAAGATAGCGAGGCAGCGCCGCAAAACTTACCGCCTGAAGGGGTTAATTTGAAAGAGATGCTCGCTGACTTGGAAGTGAACATGATCAACCAAGCACTTGAAGCACAGGGTGGCGTTGTCGCGAGAGCGGCCGATATGCTCGGTATGCGCCGGACAACCTTGGTTGAAAAAATGCGCAAATACAATCTGCAACGTTAGAAAACTGCACGTTTGCGAGACTGTCAAAATCTCGACCTTTCTCTAACTGCTTGAAAATAATGAACAATAGCCTGGAATGATTTTTGCATTCTAGGCTATTGTAGTTTTTAAGGCAGAAATACGTCATGCAGCCCAACCCAGTTACTGAGAATCAAACCTCACTTGGTACCTTAGAAGAACAAGTAGAACGTTATCAGCAAGTGCTCAATGTGATGCCTGCAGGCGTAATTCTACTCGACACTCAAGGTACGGTGTGTGAAGCAAATCCAGAAGCGCAGCGCTTACTTGAAGTGCCTCTTGTCGGTCAAAAGTGGTTCGACATCATTCAACAAGCTTTCGCCCCACGTGAAGATGACGGGCATGAGATCTCTTTGCGAAATGGTCGCAAGGTTCGCCTTGCGATCTCGGCGTCGGCAACCGGCCAGCTTATTTTGATCACGGACCTCACCGAGACGCGCTTGCTTCAGTCGAGAATCAGTGATTTACAGCGTTTGTCATCGCTGGGTCGAATGGTGGCCTCTTTGGCTCATCAGGTACGAACTCCGTTATCGAGTGCCATGTTGTACGCCTCGAACCTTGGTGCTCCAAATCTGCCGCCTGCAACCAAAGATCGCTTTCAAAGCAAGCTGATGGATCGTTTGCATGATTTAGAAAAGCAGGTCAACGACATGTTGTTGTTTGCAAAAGGCGGCGACAATAAAGTCGTCAAACCTTTTACCATCTCAGACCTTGTGGCTGAATACTCGCCCATGGTGGAAACGGCGCTGAAGAATAATCAGATCGATTACTTCATCGAAGTGGAACAAGAAGAGACAGAGCTCCTTGGTAATGCGAATGCGATTGCGTCTGCTTTAAGTAACTTGGTGATGAATGCGATCCAAATTGCGGGCAAAGCCTCTCAAGTTGACGTCTTTTTTAGACCCGTAAACAACGAATTAAGAATTTCGGTGCAAGACAGTGGCCCAGGCGTGCCCAAGGAATTGCAAAGTAAAATTATGGAACCTTTCTTTACGACTCGCTCTCAGGGGACTGGCCTTGGTTTAGCGGTTGTACAAATGGTTTGTCGTGCTCACGACGGAAGGTTAGAGCTGATCTCAGAAGAGGGGGATGGTGCCTGTTTTACCATGTGCATCCCGCTAGAGCGCCACACCACTTCTGAACAACATATTGAGACTGGAGAGTAATAATGGCTCAAAGTAAGGTACTGATTGTTGAAGACGATGAAGGTCTACGCGAAGCCCTAGTCGACACGCTCGCTTTGGCTGGTTACGAATGGCTAGAAGCAGATAGCGCAGAAGATGCGTTGGTCAAACTTAAATCCAATACGGTTGATATTGTGGTCTCCGATGTTCAGATGGCGGGGATGGGAGGACTGGCTCTCCTGCGCAATATCAAACAGCATTGGCCAAACCTCCCAGTACTGTTGATGACGGCGTATGCAAATATTGAAGATGCCGTCTCGGCCATGAAAGATGGCGCGATCGACTACATGGCGAAACCTTTTGCGCCGGAAGTGTTGCTTAACATGGTCAGCCGCTATGCGCCGGTAAAGTCGGATGACAATGGCGATGCGGTGGTTGCCGACGAAAAGAGCATTAAGCTGTTGGCACTGGCCGATAAAGTGGCGAAAACCGACGCCAGCGTGATGGTCCTAGGGCCTAGTGGCTCAGGTAAAGAGGTCATGTCTCGCTACATCCACAACGCGTCAAATCGTAAAGATGGGCCTTTTGTCGCGATAAACTGTGCAGCGATTCCTGACAACATGCTCGAAGCGACCTTATTCGGCTATGAAAAAGGTGCGTTTACTGGCGCGGTTCAAGCGTGTCCGGGTAAGTTTGAGCAAGCGCAAGGCGGCACTATTTTACTTGATGAAATCAGTGAAATGGATTTGAACCTGCAAGCCAAATTATTGCGTGTTCTTCAAGAGCGAGAAGTCGAGCGCTTAGGCAGTAGAAAGAGTATTAAGTTGGATGTTCGTGTTTTGGCTACCAGTAACCGAGACCTTAAGCAATATGTTCAAGAAGGTAACTTCCGCGAAGACTTGTACTACCGTTTAAATGTGTTCCCAATTGCGTGGCCTGCATTGTGTGACCGTCCTGGCGATATTGAGCCTCTTGCTGTCCACCTTATTGAACGTAACTGCAAAAAACTGGGGATACCGGTACCGACCCTAAGCCCACAAGCGATAAGCAAACTTGCCGCGTATGCTTGGCCAGGTAACGTTCGTGAACTCGACAATGTCGTTCAGCGTGCGCTTATTTTGAGTGAAAACAATCACATTGGCGCAGAGCAGATTTTGCTAGAAGGGTTAGATTGGCAAGACGCTTCGGGTTTACAGCAAGTAGTGGAAAATTCTGACGCCCGTGCGCCCGTGATTCAGCCGGTTGCAGAGGTGGATTCGAGCAAAGTGGCTTCATCGGTTGGTGGACTGGGTGGTGAACTAAGAGACCAAGAATTCGCCATCATTCTTGAAACTTTAGTGGAGTGTAACGGACGCCGAAAAGAAATGGCGGAAAAACTCGGAATCAGTCCGAGAACTTTGCGCTACAAGTTAGCAAAAATGCGCGATGCGGGGATTGATATTCCAAACTAACATGCTATTTTCGACGCTCATAAGGAAATGGCACACACTTTGCAGCGTCATAAATACAACAAAAGTTTTAGTCAAAGAGTTGACGACCGAGGTATCGATGAAAATTGATGGTTTCCAAAGCGAAATGCAAGCGATGATGTTTGAAGCAGGGAATACCAAGCCCGCAGTAACAGGCCATACGGTCGGCGCGGATTTTGGTGAGCTGCTCAATAATGCGATTAACAACGTCAACAGTCTTTCTAAAGCATCAGGTGATCTACAAACACGTTTTGATCGAGGTGATGAAAACGTATCACTGTCTGATGTCATGATCGCCCGAAATAAGTCCAGCGTGGCGTTTGAAGCAACAATTCAAGTACGTAACAAACTTGTGGAAGCGTACAAAGAATTGATGAACATGCCAGTGTAAAGATAGGTAACACCTGTGTCAGAGCAAAATCAATCAACAGACCTAACCGTAGCAGAAGCGGGTGCTGACAGCGCAATGTTGGCGACATCTGATCTTGATTCAGGTGTGCAAAACCCCGATCTCGACGAGAAAAGCAGCTCCAAGTTCGACATGGCGGTGGGTGACCTCGACCTGCTTCGCCAAGTCGTGTTAGTCCTCTCTATTTCCATTTGTGTTGCCTTGATCGTGATGTTGTTCTTCTGGGTGAAAGAGCCCGAGATGAGACCTCTTGGAGCTTATGAGACCGAAGAGCTGATTCCTGTTCTGGATTACCTTGATCAACAAAAACTTGATTACAAACTTGATGGCAACACTATCCTAGTGCCCTCAAGTGAATACAACACGCTTAAGTTGGATATGGTTCGTGCTGGATTGAACCAAGAGAAAAACGCGGGCGATGATATTTTGCTTCAAGATATGGGTTTCGGCGTTTCTCAGCGTCTTGAACTTGAGCGTTTGAAGCTCAGTCGCGAGCGCCAGCTTTCTAAAGCAATTGAAGAAATGAAGCAAGTGCGCAAGGCTCGTGTACTGCTTGCGCTACCAAAACAAAGTGTGTTTGTTCGCCATAACCAAGAGGCATCTGCGTCTGTCTTTTTGACCTTGGCAACCGGGGCGAACCTCAAACAAGAAGAAGTCGATTCTGTGGTCGATATGGTGTCGAGTGCCGTTCCTGGTATGAAACCGAATCGCATCACGGTCACCGATCAACATGGTCGATTGTTGAGTTCGGGTTCCCAAGACCCTGCCTCTGCCGCTCGCCGTAAAGAACACGAGCTTGAGCGCAAGCAAGAACAAGCGCTTCGTGACAAAATCGATTCTGTATTAATTCCTATTCTTGGTTTTGGTAACTACACCGCTCAGGTTGATATTCAGCTCGATTTCAGCGCTGTTGAACAAACACGTAAAAGCTTTGACCCCAATACCCCATCAACGCGAAGCGAATACACGCTTGAAGACTATAATAATGGAAGTGTGGTAGCGGGCGTTCCGGGTGCGTTGAGTAATCAACCGCCAGCGGATGCCTCAATTCCACAAGATGTCGCGCAAATGAAAGATGGGACGGGTTTAGGGCAGGGCTCTGTTCACAAAGAAGCAACGCGCAATTACGAGCTTGATACGACCATCAGCCATGAACGTCGCCAGACAGGTGTGGTGAACCGTCAAACCGTAGCCGTCGCTATCAAAAATCGCGCGATTGTGAATCCAGATACGGGTGAGACAACGTATCAACCTTTATCGGACGCTGACCTATCCTCGATCCGCCAAGTACTGATTGGGGCAGTTGGATACAGCGAAGCGCGCGGAGATCTGCTAAACGTATTGAGTATGCAGTTTGCAGAACCTGAAGTGGAAGTGCTGCAAGATGTGCCGATTTGGGAACACCCGAACTTCAATGATTGGGTACGTTGGTTCGCAAGTGCGTTGGTTATTATTGTGGTTGTGTTGGTGCTTGTTCGTCCAGCGATGAAGAAACTTCTCAATCCTGCGTCGGATGATGACGATGACCAGTTGTATGGACCAGATGGATTGCCAATTGGCGCTGATGGTGAAACCAGCTTAATTGGTAGCGACCTTGAAGGTGGTGAGCTGTTTGAATTTGGTTCAAGCATTGACTTACCTAACCTACACAAAGATGAAGACGTATTGAAAGCCGTCCGTGCTCTTGTGGCAAATGAACCAGAGCTTGCGGCTCAAGTAGTGAAGAATTGGATGCAAGATGCCTAACGAAATAGTGCCTCAACAAGAGGGCGGTGGTGACGTTGCCGAAAACGCCGTAGACATATCAACCATTCCTGGGGAAGAGCGTGCAGCGATTCTTCTTCTAAGTTTGAACGAGGAAGACGCCGCGGGCATCATCCGCCATTTGGAGCCGAAACAGGTTCAACGCGTGGGTAGTGCCATGGCGCGTGCTGCGGATCTCAGCCAAGAAAAAGTCGGTGCGGTACACCGTGCATTTTTGGAAGACATTCAAAAATACACCAACATTGGTATGGGCAGTGAAGACTTCATGCGTAATGCCCTTGTTGCTGCGCTGGGTGAAGATAAAGCGAACAACCTTGTTGACCAAATACTGTTGGGTACGGGCTCAAAAGGTCTCGACTCATTGAAATGGATGGACCCACGCCAAGTGGCCAGCATTATTATTAACGAGCACCCACAGATTCAGACTATCGTACTTTCTTACTTAGAGCCGGATCAATCAGCCGAGATCTTGTCTCAGTTTGCTGAGCGTGACCGCCTCGATTTGATGATGCGTATTGCCAACCTTGAAGAAGTTCAGCCATCGGCACTGGCTGAGTTGAACGAAATCATGGAGAAGCAGTTCGCGGGTCAAGCTGGTGCACAAGCGGCCAAGATTGGCGGCCTGAAGGCAGCGGCAGAGATCATGAACTACATGGACAACAACGTCGAAGGTATCTTGATGGATCAAATCCGCGATCAAGACGAGGACATGGCGACTCAGATCCAAGACTTGATGTTCGTATTCGAAAACCTTATCGAAGTGGACGACCAAGGTATTCAGAAATTGCTGCGTGATGTACCACAAGATGCGCTACAGCGCGCACTTAAGGGTGCAGACGATGGCTTGCGTGAGAAGATCTTCAAGAACATGTCTAAACGTGCCGCTGAGATGATGCGTGATGACCTTGAAGCGATGCCACCAATTAAAGTGTCTGATGTTGAAGCTGCGCAGAAAGAGATTCTGGCTATCGCTCGTCGTATGGCTGACTCCGGTGAGATCATGCTGGGTGGCGGTGCGGACGAGTTCTTATAATCAGTTGAGTAAATAAGGTGTCTATGTCTGGGGAAAGAAAACGCGGTTTCTTGCGTTTAGATGATGACGAAGTCGTTCAAAAAGCCGAGCGTTGGGGAATGCCTGACTACACGTCTAAAACGCACGCCAAAGCAAAACAAACGGCGATGAACTATGACCCTAGCTGGACACCAACAGTCTCGGAGCCTGTTGATGAAGCGCCTGTTGAACTGACTGAAGAAGAGATTGAGCTAATCAAGCAACAAGCCTACCAAGAAGGTTTGCACCAAGGGCAAGAGGCGGGCTTTAAGCAAGGTTATGAAAAAGGCAAAGAACAAGGTTTAGAAGAAGGTCATCAAGAAGGGCTTGAAGCGGGCAAACTCGAAGGCGTTGCTGCGGGACAAGAGTTTATTCAGCAACAAGTTCAAACCTTTATTGGCTTGGCCAATCAGTTTGCGCAGCCACTTGAACTGATGAACGCGCAAGTTGAAAAGCAACTGGTCGACATGGTTTTGACACTAGTGAAAGAAGTGGTTCACGTTGAAGTACAGACCAATCCACAAGTGATTCTAGATACCATCAAACAATCGGTCGAATCTTTGCCTATTTCGGGGCATGCCATCACATTAAAGCTTCATCCAGAAGACATAGAAATTATCCGCTCTTCCTATGGTGAAGAGGAACTTAACTTCCGTAACTGGACACTGATGCCTGAGCCCGCGCTCAATCGCGGCGATGTCCAGATTGAAGCGGGTGAATCAAGTGTCAACTACCGTATGGAAGAACGCATTCGCAGCGTGATTCAAAGTTTTTGTGGGGTGAATCGTCACCAAGGTGGTGAGTAGTGCTCGCCCTCGCAGAACGCCTTTCTCAATACACCACAAGCGGCTTAACCTGCCGTCCTGTTGCCTCAGGCAAGTTGGTTCGTGTCGTGGGATTAACTCTCGAAGCGACAGGGTGCCGAGCGCCTATCGGTAGCTTATGCCGCGTTGAAACCATGCACGGAGAAATGGAAGCCGAAGTGGTTGGCTTCTCTGGCGAAAGTCTCTATTTGATGCCGAGTGAGCAAATCACTGGCGTACTTCCAGGAGCGAAAGTTACCCCGTTGACCAGTGAAACTGGTTTACCTGTTGGTATGGAACTGCTCGGAAGGGTGATTGACGGGGTGGGAAATCCGCTTGATGGACTCGGTCCTATCTACACGGAAAAACGCGCGTCGTTCAACGCTCAACCAATCAACCCTCTTGCGCGCAAGCCCATTTCTGAACCTCTCGATGTCGGCATCAAAGCCATTAACGGTCTTCTTACCGTCGGTAAAGGTCAGCGTATCGGTCTGTTTGCGGGTTCAGGTGTCGGTAAATCGGTAACCTTGGGTATGATGACTCGAGGCACCACGGCCCAAGTCGTTGTGGTTGGGCTTATCGGTGAACGTGGACGCGAAGTTAAAGAGTTTATTGAAGAAATACTGGGCGTTGATGGTCGTCAGCGCTCTGTTGTGGTGGCCGCGCCCGCCGACGCTTCACCTTTGATGCGCTTGAAGGGGTGCCAAACCGCTCTAACCATTGCTGAGTATTTCCGTGACCAAGGCTTAGATGTGCTACTGCTAATGGATTCACTGACCCGCTTTGCTCAAGCTCAGCGTGAAATTGCTCTGTCGGTTGGTGAGCCGCCAGCAACCAAAGGTTATCCACCTTCGGTGTTTGCTAAGTTACCAGCGCTTGTGGAGCGAGCGGGGAATGGCAGCCCAGAACAAGGCTCTATCACCGCCTTCTTTACCGTCCTGACCGAAGGGGATGACTTACAAGACCCTATCGCCGACGCCTCCCGAGCGATTCTAGATGGTCACGTTGTGCTGTCTCGTGAAATGGCTGATGCGGGGCATTACCCTGCTATCGATGTCGAAAAGTCAGTCAGCCGTGTTATGCCTCAGATTACTTCGGAAGAGCATGTACTGATGTCGAAAGCGGTTCGCCAAGTGCTGTCAGTATGTCGTAAGAATCAAGACTTGGTGTCGATCGGAGCCTACAAGCCAGGGACCGATCCGGCTATTGATGGTGCGTTTACCATCAAGCCGAAGCTCGACGCCTATTTGCAGCAGTCGATGAAAGAAAGCGTCCCTTACGATATGTGTGTCAACATGCTTCGTGGTTTGCTGCAAGGGGAGTAGTAGACAATGGACAATGCACTAGAGTTTCTACTTGAACAGGCAAAAGAGCGCGAAAATCAAGCCGTTTTGGCACTCAGTCAAGCACGCAAAGAGCTTGAAGGCTATTACCAGCAACTAGAGCAAATCGAAAAGTACCGTTTAGACTATTGCAAACAATTGGTCGAGCGTGGACAGCAAGGCTTAACGGCTAGCCAATATAGCCATTTGAATCGATTTTTGACCACCTTGGATGAAACACTCGCCAAACAAAAACAAGCGGAAGAGCATTTTAAAGGTCAGGTGGAAGGGTGCGAGCAGCATTGGCTTGAGAGCCGTAAGCAGAGACGCTCTTACGAATGGTTGATTGAAAAGAAACAGAAAGAAAAAGCCCACCTAGAAAATGCGCGCGAGCAAAAGCAAATGGATGAGTTTGCGACGCTGCAATTTTCCCGTCGTTTATCGAACTAACATCACCTTTTTAAACAAGTAATGTGGCTCACTTCTTGCAGTGTAAGTGAATAACTTGGCGATCTTGCCACCCTAACAGAGCGTTACGTTCAGCCGCAGGTGTTTGACTATGAATATAAACCTATCAACAGTGACTGAGAGCCCAAAGGCGACCAAAGCTGCCGTTGTTGACGGCAGTTCCGAAGTCAGTGAGGAATCAAGCTCAGAGGGCTTCTTCTCTAAGTTGGCAGCATTGATCAAAGGTGAATCAGCGACTGACGAGAAAACCGTAAAAGCCGACGCAACAAAAGAAGCAGAGGTTTCCGAAGAACCAGCGGCAGTGAAAGGCGCTGGAGATGCTGCGAGCGCGGATAAAATCAAAAATAGCTCGGCAGATGAACTGCTTAGCGACGATGCCTCAAGCGATAATGCGCAGAATACTAGTTCGAAATCGGTCAAAGAGTCGGATGTTACCCACTCAGAGCGTGCTAAGACTGACCAAGAATCGAGCTCTGCGAGTCAAGAACAATCGCAACCAAAGTTGTCTGCGTCAAGCAACACCACTGAGGCTGACGAGAAACAGCCTGTTCAAGCGCGCGACCCACAAACAAAATCCGCTCCAAGTGATGCCGAAAAAATAGTCGCGGATAATCAAGAAATCCTTAAACGCCTAGATCAGTCTAACAGTGCTTTGCAATCGAACAACGGCAAGGCTTTGCCTCAGGAAGAGAGTCAAACTCAAGTGACAGCGGCAGCGACCCACGCAGAAACAGTGAGCCGTTCCAAGCCCTCCGAAGTTGCCTCCCTCCAAACAGAGGCACAAATCGTAGATGAGAAAGCAAAGGGCGTCGAATCATTGCAATCGCAACCTAAGTTGCAAGCAAGTGCAGGCAAAATCACAGAGCAATCTGATCCAAGTGTTAAGACGGCCGCTTCGGAGCTGACTTCCGCACAACCGTCGAATGAATCTGATGCCGCTATCCCCGCAGCGATAAAACCGTTTGTCGAACAGCAAGTTTCTGATGAACAAGTTGCGCAGCAAGGCCCCAACGCACTCAATCCAGATACCGTGAAGGAACAGCGCGATACCGCTACTGTTCAAACAGGTGCTACAGACGCTGAAGTGCTCGAAAATGTTGAGGTGCAGCTAAGCGGCGATGAAGTAAAACCATTGAAGGTAGACGCGAATCAGCGTGATACCGCAACGGATCCGGAGGCACTCCAACAGCAGGTTGGAATGCAGCACGGGGCTCAGAGTGTCGCTGTCGATGAGTTGCCAGAGGGGCAGACGCAAGAAAGCGAAACTGCGGTCTCTCCCGAATTAGTCGCAGCATCAGCCACTCCGGTAATGATGGAAAAAGCCAAATCTCAGGAAGTGCCTGTAGAGAGTGGAAACTCGCCTAAATTGAACGCTCAATCTGCTGCCGTCACCCCGAACGTCGTTGAGTCGGCCACATTAAGCGCTGAAACACCGGTGGCGGCATCCGTAGCGGCTGCAACAGCCATTCCGTGGGCCGTCAGTAGTGATGAAGTTATTGTGGATGAGGACCCAGTCCTGAAACATAAACAACCGCAAGTTCAGCAGGCTGTGGTGGCTCAATCTGTTCATCAAGCTCTTAGTCAGTCACAAGCAACACAAATGGCAAACGCAGCGCAGCTGAATGCGGCGTCGGCCATGCCAGCGGCAAGTGCTGAAGCGTTGGCAGGACAACTGCAAACCGTGGTGAATTCGCCAGTAAACGTAGCGGCTTCTCCAGTTGTTACTGAGCAAGCCATGCTAAAAGCTGCGATGGGCGCGAAAGCGACAGGTACAATGCTTAATAATGGTAAAGGTGCGCCTGGTGAACAAGGCGGCACAGAATCAGGATTCTCGCAACAATTGGCGCAAGCAGCAGGTATTCAACAGGCTAACTCCCCAACGGGACAACTTCGCGCTGATCAAACTGCTCAAGTCCCGCTACAATTGAATCGTGAGATTGCCAGTGATCAAGTGGCAGAGCGCGTTCAGATGATGATGTCTAAGAACCTCAAAAACATCGATATTCGCCTTGACCCGCCGGAACTAGGGCGCATGCAGATTCGGATGAACATGAATGGTGATGGTGCGACCGTCCACTTTACCGTCGCGAACCAGCAGGCGCGTGATGCGCTAGAACAGTCGATGCCTCGCCTTCGCGAGATGCTTGCTCAGCAGGGGGTTCAATTAGGCGACACCTCCGTTCAGCAACAAGCAAGTGGACAGCAGCAAAACCGCTATGCTGCGAACGGGCAGGGGCAAGGTGGTCAACCAAGCAGCAATCAGGCTGGGTTAGGCGAAGAAAACCTTGAACCAGACATCAATCTTGATTTGAATGTGGCAGCAAAGCGTGATGGAATTAGTTATTACGCTTAAACTATAAAATACCAACATAAAGAGAACGTTAAGTTATGGCAGTTGAAGAAGTCGAAACGGAAGCGCCCAAAGGAAAAGGCAAACTGATCATCATTATTGTTGCAGTCGTCGTTCTTTTACTCGGTGGCGGCGGTGCTGCGTTTTTCTTGATGGGTTCAGATGATGAAGCGGCAGCTGAAGCCGATACCTCGCAACAAGAAGTTGTCGTGCCTACAGACCCTGTCGCCTATGTGAATATTGCCCAGCCATTTATCTTTAATGTCACTGGCGATAAGCGAGACCGCCTAGTTCAGATTAAAGTCCAGCTGATGGTTCGAGGCTCTGAAAACGAAAACTTGGCACGTTATCATTCCCCCTTGGTGGAAAGTTCATTGCTGAGTACTTTCGCATCGGCAACGGTAGAGCAACTGCGCAGTGCAACTGGCCGTGTTGAGCTAAGAGAAAAAGCCACAGAAGACATCAAAGCCAGCTTAACTCGAGCCGTAGGGCAACCCGTAATTGAGCGTGTTCTATTTACCGACTTTGTCATCCAATAGGTGAGCTGTGACAGATCTATTAAGCCAAGACGAAATTGATGCGCTACTTCATGGTGTTGATGACGTTGATGAGGTAGAAGAAGAATCGGTTGCTAGCGACTCCAGCGCCGTTGACTTCGACTTTTCATCTCAAGACCGCATTGTTCGTGGTCGAATGCCAACACTGGAGCTTATCAACGAGCGCTTTGCTCGACACATGCGCATTAGCTTATTTAACATGCTAAGAAAAACCGCTGAAGTGTCGATCAACGGCGTGCAGATGATGAAGTTTGGTGAGTACCAAAACACCCTATACGTACCGACCAGTCTTAACATGGTCCGCTTTAGACCTTTAAAAGGGACAGCGTTGATCACCATGGAAGCGCGCCTAGTGTTTATTTTGGTGGAGAACTTCTTTGGCGGGGATGGACGCTTTCACGCGCGTATCGAAGGCCGTGAATTTACCCCAACCGAACGTCGCATCGTGCAACTGCTGCTTAAAATCGTCTTTGAAGATTACAAAGAAGCGTGGTCACCGGTGATGGGGGTCGAGTTTGAGTACTTGGATTCAGAAGTGAACCCAAGTATGGCGAACATTGTTAGCCCAACAGAGGTTATTGTGGTTAGCTCATTCCACATTGAAGTGGATGGCGGCGGCGGTGATTTCCACGTAGTTATGCCTTACTCCATGGTGGAGCCAATCCGTGAATTGCTCGATGCGGGTGTCCAATCCGATAAGATGGAAACCGACGTCCGTTGGAGTACGGCACTGCGTGAAGAGATCATGGATGTGCCTGTTAACTTCCGAGTGAACTTACTCGAGCAAGATATTTCATTGCGTGACCTGATGGAGTTGAGACCTGGCGATATCATCCCAATCGCGATGCCAGAGCACGCAACCATGTTTGTTGAAGAGCTGCCAACGTACCGAGTAAAAATGGGGCGCTCAGGTGATAAATTAGCGGTACAAGTGTCAGAAAAAATCAAACGACCGGATGTGGTCAAAACTGACATTGCCTTCCTTGGTAAAGATGTCATCTCTGAATTAGAAGATGATGACGGTGAAATCGAAGATTAAAAGAATTGTAGGTAATAGGTATGGAACCAAGTGACGACCAAAAACTGGCTGACGAATGGGCGGCAGCTTTAGGTGAAGATCCAAGCGCACCAGAAATCGATGTTGATGAGGTCATGTCGGCTCAACTTGATGAGCTTGAAGATACCTCAAGCCCTATCTCCGACGACGAGCGTCGTAAGCTCGATACGATTCTCGACATTCCAGTCACAATTTCGATGGAAGTTGGGCGTTCACAAATCAGCATTCGTAACTTGTTGCAGCTAAACCAAGGCTCTGTAGTAGAGCTCGAGCGTTTAGCGGGCGAATCTCTGGATGTGTTGGTTAACGGCACCTTGATTGCTCATGGCGAAGTGGTGGTGGTGAACGATAAGTTTGGTATCCGTCTCACTGACGTGATCAGCCAGACCGAGCGTATTAAGAAGCTAAGGTAAACTATGGCTTATTTGGTGAAAGGATTAGGGCTCGGGTCTCTGGTTCTCTTTTCCTCATCCGTACTGGCTGCGACACCAAGTAGCCAGCTTGATTGGGCGACCACGTTTGGGTCGCTCTTATTCGTTATTGTCTTCATCCTATTTCTCGCATGGCTTTTAAAAAGAATGCGCATTCCTGCTTTGGTTAATCAGCAAGGTTTGAGTGTGGTAAGGCAAATCCCTGTTGGGACTCGAGAGCGAATCATGATTGTTCAAGCTGGTGAAGAGCAATTTTTGGTTGGTGTCACCGCGCAATCCATTCAATTGATTTCCAAGTTGGATAAACCCATTTCTCAGGAGGAGCTGAACAAACCGGCGTTCGCGGCTAGTCCATTCGCCAGTCAACTCAGTCAGCTATTGAAAAAGCATGATAAAAACTAGCTCCATACTTGCCTTTGTCTTGACGCTTTTTGTCCAGCTATTTTCCGTTTCTTCGTTTGGACAAGAAGAGATCGACACGCCAATCCCTGCCAATGCGGCGGCGTCAGAGTCGGTCACAGTGAGCGCCATGACGCAAGAACAAGGCGCGGCACGAACCCTCACGACGGGCAGCTTTACGGGCGGGGGAGGCGGAGTTCCTGCCTTTACCATGACAACCAATGCCGATGGCAGCGAAGATTACTCAGTTAACCTACAAATTTTAGCTTTAATGACAATGCTGGGCTTTTTGCCTGCCATGGTCATTTTGATGACGTCGTTCACTCGTATTGTCGTTGTCATGTCGATATTGCGTCAGGCGATGGGTTTGCAGCAAACACCATCGAATCAGGTGATCATCGGTATCGCGATTTTCTTGACCTTTTTTATCATGTCACCGGTTTTGAACAAAATTAACGATGTTGCTGTGCAGCCCTACATCAACGAGCAAATCACCGCTCGCGAGGCATTTGATTTGGCCCAAGCGCCAATGAAAGACTTCATGCTTAAGCAGACGCGCGTGAAAGATTTGGAGACGTTTGTGAATATCTCGGGGTCGACGGCAACGGCCCCCGAAGATGTGTCGATGGCGGTGTTGATCCCAGCATTTATCACCTCTGAGCTAAAAACCGCATTCCAGATTGGCTTTATGCTTTTCTTGCCGTTTTTGATTATCGACTTGGTGGTCGCTTCTGTTCTGATGGCGATGGGTATGATGATGCTCTCGCCGATGATCGTATCTTTACCATTTAAGCTCATGTTGTTCGTCTTGGTTGATGGCTGGAACTTGATACTCTCCACCTTGGCCGGCAGTTTCGCCTTGTAGCGGGAGATAACAATGACGCCTGAGATATTTGTTGAGCTGTTTCGTGATGCACTTTGGATGGTACTCATCATGGTGTGTGCCATCATCATTCCCAGCTTGCTGATTGGTTTGGTGGTTGCCATCTTCCAAGCGGCGACCTCGATCAACGAACAAACCTTGAGTTTTCTGCCGCGTTTGATCGTGACCTTATTAGCTTTGATGCTTTTTGCTCACTGGATGACGCAGATGATGATGGAATTTTTCTTCGGCATCATCGAGCGACTTCCTCAGGTGCTGTACTAGGCTATGGAATTCCCAGCAAGCGTCGTATTGGATTGGCTCGCCAACTACTTTTGGCCCTACACCCGCATATCGGCGATGCTCATGGTGATGTCAGTCACTGGCGCACGTTTTGTTCCAACCCGAGTTCGTTTGTACTTGGGGCTTGCCCTGACTTTTGCTGTGATGCCAGTAATTCCTGCTGTGCCCGAAGAGATTGAACTGCTCTCATTTGAAGGTTTTTTGACCTTGCTAGAGCAAATTGTCATTGGCGTGGCCATGGGGACGGTGACCCAGTTTATGATTCAAACTTTTGTTATCTTGGGTCAAATACTGGGTATGCAGTCGAGTTTGGGTTTTGCGTCAATGGTGGACCCTGCCAATGGCCAGAATACCCCGTTGCTTGGTCAGCTATTTATGTTTCTCGCCACAATGTTTTTCTTAGCGACCGATGGGCACTTAAAGATGATCATGTTGGTGGTGATGAGTTTTCAATCGCTACCTATCGGTGCCGGCTCCTTGACGACCGTTGATTTTCGAGAGCTTGCCTCATGGCTTGGTATCATGTTTAAAGTGTCGCTGAGTATGTCTCTCTCCGGCATTATTGCTTTGTTGACCATTAACCTATCGTTCGGTGTGATGACGCGTGCTGCGCCTCAGTTAAACATTTTCTCGTTGGGCTTTGCGTTTGCATTGATGGTCGGTTTGCTGCTGTGTTGGTACATCCTTGGCGGATTGTACAGCCACTATGAGCTATTCTGGTTACAAGGTGAGCAGCAAATATGTCGCTTTATCCGTTTGAATTGTTAACTGCTGGGAGATTAAATGGCAGAGTCTGACGGTCAAGAACGTACCGAAGACGCCACGCCCAGACGCTTGCAACAGGCTCGAGAAAAAGGGCAGGTTGCAAGGTCAAAAGAGCTGGCGTCCGTATCTGTGTTGGTAGTGGGTGCCGTCGCGCTGATGTGGTTTGGTGACTCGTTGGCGCGTGGGTTATATACCGTTATGGAACGCCTTTTCTCGCTCTCAAGAGAAGAGATATTCGATCATGTAAAGCTGTTCGACATTGCGCTCGGCTCGTTGACCAGTCTTATCTTGCCTCTGATTCTTATCCTTGTGACGCTATTTGTTGCCGCTGTCGCAGGTGCTGCGGGAGTGGGGGGCATCAGCTTTTCCGTTGAAGCGGCCATGCCAAAACTGTCCAAGATGAATCCATTGAGCGGCTTAAAACGTATGGTCGGGATTCAAAGTTGGGTTGAGCTTATCAAATCGATACTAAAAGTAGCCTTGGTATCGGGTATGGCGTTTTACCTTATCAATGCTGCCAAGGAAGATTTGTTTCAGCTGAGTATGGATGTCTTCCCGCAGAATATTTTTCATGCGCTCGATATTTTGCTCAACTTTGTTTTGCTCATCAGCTGCTCTCTATTGATCGTGGTGGCGATAGATATTCCATTCCAGATTTGGCAACACGCCAACCAACTGAAAATGACCAAACAAGAGGTCAAAGACGAGTACAAAGAGACAGAAGGCAAGCCGGAAGTTAAAGGTCGTATTCGAATGTTGCAGCGTGAAGCGGCTCAACGCCGAATGATGGCAGAAGTGCCGCAAGCGGACGTAATTGTCACCAACCCAGAGCACTTTTCTGTCGCACTTCGCTATAAGCAAAATACCGATCGCGCGCCGATTGTCGTGGCGAAAGGTACCGACCATATGGCGCTGAAAATTCGCGAAATTGCCCGCGAGCACGACATTTACGTTATTCCTGCGCCGCCATTAGCGCGTGCGCTTTATCACTCTACAGAGCTCGAGCAAGAGATTCCTGATGGACTCTTTACGGCAGTAGCACAAGTGTTGGCTTATGTATTCCAGCTAAAACAGTACCGCAAGCGTGGTGGTCAGAGACCTAACTTGAAAACATCGGAGCTGCCAATTCCGCCTGATTTGAGGAAGTAGGCGCTATTCATCTTATTCGATAGCGTGACGCTCACTTAGACAAGATTGTGCGACTATCAACTAAAAAGGCTGACGAATGATGCGTCAGCCTTTTTACGTTATCTCTCTTCTCACTACTTCTCTGGAATCGAGAGAAGCACTAATAGCGCACCATCGCCACCAAACTCGAGTGGTGCTTGGTGAAAGGCCATCACATCAGGGTGCTGAGCCAGCCACAGCGGCGCTTTCTGCTTCAAAATATGCTTACCAATACCATGTTGTACACAGGCACACGAAATTTCGTTTTTCACACAATAGGCGATCATGGAGCCGAGTTCGCGCTTGGCTTCAAGTTGTGTCATGCCATGCATATCCAAAAAGACATCCGGCACATAGACGCCTCGACGTAGGCGCTTGACCTCGTAGGTTGACACGTCATCACGTGCGTAACGCGTTGGGCCATCCTCGCTAAGCAGCGGCACAAATTCATCTGAAAAGTAGAACTCAGAATCACTGGCTTCACGGCTGGTTCGGACGATTTCTTTTTGCTTAGTATTTCTTTTTGGTTGCTGGACTATGGTATCCTGTGACAACTTTTTTACGCCTTGTACTGCATCCCTAAAAAGGGCGAAATCATCGTCGATATCGGTCTCTTTTTTACTCATGGGTCATTTATACGTATTTAAAAATGCGATTGGCAGTATTGTAGCGCTTTTCGGAGGCAATTTTGGATAAGATTTTTGTAGAAGAAGCGGTATCGGAACTTCACACGCTTCAAGATATGATTCGTTGGACAGTGAGTCGTTTCAACGCCGCTAACCTGTTTTATGGTCACGGTACTGATAACGCATGGGATGAAGCGGTTCAGCTTGTTCTACCAACACTGTACCTGCCAATTGATGTGCCTCCGCATGTTCTTAATTCTCGCTTAACGAGCAGCGAGCGTCTGCGCGTTGTTGAACGAGTGGTGAAACGCATCAATGAGCGAACTCCAACAGCTTACCTGACTAACCGAGCATGGTTCTGTGGTCTGGAGTTTTTTGTTGATGAGCGCGTACTTGTGCCTCGCTCGCCAATTGGTGAGCTAATCCAAGCTGAGTTCCAACCTTGGTTGATTGAAGAACCAGCTCGAATTATGGACTTGTGTACAGGTAGCGGTTGTATCGCGATTGCCTGCGCGCACGCTTTCCCAGATGCAGAAGTGGATGCGATCGATATTTCAACCGACGCCCTGCAAGTTGCTGAGCAAAACATCCAAGACCACGGCATGGAGCAACAAGTTTTCCCTATCCGTTCTGATCTGTTCCGTGATCTACCAAAAGAGCAGTACAACCTGATTGTTTCGAACCCTCCTTACGTGGATGAAGAAGACATGAACAGCCTGCCAGAAGAGTTTACCCATGAGCCAGAACTGGGTTTGGCTGCCGGTACAGACGGTTTGAAATTGGTACGCCGCATTCTTGCAAACGCGCCAGACTACCTAACTGAAAACGGTATTCTTATCTGTGAGGTTGGTAACTCAATGATCCACATGATGGAGCAATACCCGCATATTCCATTTACATGGTTAGAGTTTGAAAATGGCGGCCACGGCGTGTTTATGCTAACGCGTGAGCAAATGTTAGAGCACGCTGCAGAGTTCTCTATCTACAAAGACTAACGCGACGCTTAGACAAACATATCAACGCCAAGCCGAATGTATCGTTCGGCTTGGCGTTTTTTTATGCGTGGCAAAAAGCAAAATAGTTGCCGTTTGGGGTTTACATCAATCGGTAATAAAGACACTATGAAATTATGAAAAATTAAAGTGTAAAGCTCTGTGTACAGAGTGAAACCAGTTTGAGGAAGTAATGGCAGGAAACAGTATCGGACAACATTTCCGCGTAACCACATTCGGGGAAAGTCACGGTATCGCACTAGGATGTATCGTCGACGGATGCCCTCCAGGTCTGGAAATTAGCGAAGCAGATATTCAGATTGACTTGGACCGTCGTCGTCCGGGTACTTCTCGTTATACCACCCAACGCCGCGAACCTGATGAGGTGAAAATCCTTTCAGGTGTATTTGAAGGCCAAACCACAGGCACTTCAATTGGCTTGTTGATTGAAAATACTGATCAACGTTCTAAAGATTATTCAGAAATCAAAGATAAGTTCCGCCCAGGTCATGCGGATTACACTTACCATCAAAAGTATGGGGTGCGTGATTACCGCGGCGGCGGTCGCTCTTCTGCGCGTGAAACTGCCATGCGTGTTGCAGCAGGCTCGATTGCTAAAAAGTACCTTAAGCAAGAGTTTGGTGTAGAGATTCGTGCTTATTTGTCGCAAATGGGTGATGTGTCGATTGATAAAGTCGACTGGGATGAAATCGAAAACAACGCTTTCTTTTGTCCTGATGCAGATAAAGTGGACGCATTCGACCAACTAATTCGTGACCTTAAAAAGCAGGGCGACTCCATTGGGGCGAAACTGCAAGTGGTTGCTACCAATGTACCTGTAGGCTTGGGTGAACCAGTATTTGACCGCTTGGATGCCGATATTGCGCACGCGCTAATGAGCATTAACGCGGTGAAAGGCGTTGAAATTGGTGATGGCTTTGATGTTGTCAGCCAAAAGGGCAGCGAACACCGCGACATTCTTACTCCGGATGGATTTGGTAGTAACCATGCGGGCGGTATCTTAGGCGGCATTTCAACAGGGCAAGATATTGTTGCCAATATCGCCTTAAAACCAACATCAAGTATTACGGTTCCTGGTGAAACGATTACCAAACAAGGTGAATCAACGGAGCTGATTACTAAAGGGCGTCATGACCCGTGTGTGGGTATTCGCGCAGTGCCGATTGCGGAAGCGATGCTAGCGATTGTGGTACTGGATCATTTACTGCGCCATCGTGGTCAAAACCATGGCGTGACGACAGAAACACCACAAATCTAGTTATAGACAGTGTGTAGATTAAGATAGCCCCGACAGTCATATCGGGGCTATTTTTTTTATGCGCTCAAAACGTCGTGGAAATCGATCTTTTTACCCGTTTCTCTATCCACGAGTGGCGCACGGGTTAGTTCTTCAATGGCTAGTGAGGGATTACGATTTAGACGCTATCCAGTTGTTGATATTTTCTTCCACCACTTCCATTGGTTGTTGACCATAACGAAGTAACTGATCATGGAACTCAGCATAATCGAACTTGTTACCGAGTTTCGATTGCGCTTTGTCGAGCATCTCCTTAATCACCAAATAGCCAGATTTATAAGAAACGGCTTGTCCCACATGAGCGGCGTAGCGATAGCTTTCCGATTCAATGTCGCCATCTCCGAGGGCAGAATTCGCCCGCATATAGTCGCGAGCCTGTTGAATGCTCCACCCTTTGGCGTGAATACCTGTGTCGACGGCTAAGCGCATATTTCTCAATTGGGCTTCGTTGAGGCTACCAAAGTACTGTAAGGCATTGCACTCTTGCTCATCGGTATAGATGCCCCCTTGGAATTGGCTGTAGTCCAAGTTTGGCAAACACATGCCTTTACCATTGGTGAAGTTTGGCACGCCGTTGTTGTTCAGCTCTCCGTAGATACCCATTTCTAATCCTAGCCACTCGGTGTAAAGCGCCCAACCCTCGCCATAGGCGGTGTACCAAATGTCATCCATATAGTTTGGGATATTTGCTGGTGGATACTCGCTTGCGTAGGCGTTCTGGAAGTGATGACCTGGCGCTGCCTCATGGAGCAGAAGGGTAGAAACGTTCCATTTTTGCAAACTGTAGTCTGGATTGGTATTGAGGGTGAACACATTGTTGTCGTAGGACGCGACACCATCGTAGCGCTCGCCGCCAGTTGGGGTTGGTTCAATCGTGTAGTCTGTTTTGATGGGCTTAAAATATTGCGCAACCACGTCGTTCGCGTTGTTTTTGAACGTATAGTAATCGAGCAGTGCGCTTTCACAGGCTGATTGATTTGAAGCAGCCTTGCAGGTTGTTTCATGGGGTGTGCCAGAGATAAGTGCGCCATCTCGACCATAGAAAAATTGCTCACTGTTCAAGTAAGCAAAAAATTCTGGCAGGTCAATTTCTCCCGTATTGGTGACAAGATGGAATGTACGAATTGTCACCGCTTGCGTCTCTGGATCTCTAAATGCCGCTTTTACTGTGGAGCCGCGTTTGTCGACGACCAATCGCGCGACTCGGATCATCTCAGCCTTTGCCTCTGCGACCAGTTTTTCGCCTAATGAGTAGAGCTCCTGAGCCGGCTTCCCTGTGGTACTGTTTCTATCCAAGTGCCACTGATACCAAGCTTGCCCATTGGGTAAATCACCCCAACCGATATATTGATCGCTCAGTGTGCCTTCTCCACGTGCCGTTTGCAGGTAGTCGGTACTTAGATAGTTGAGCAAGTCGTCGCTTGCTTTGATGGCACTATCTACAGCAGACTGATACTCCTCAACAAAACTTGGTTCATACCCTGATTGCGTTTTCAAATCGTTCAAGCCGACTTTCAATATCGCCCAATCATCAGCCGCTATGGTAGCAAGGCTATTTTGATAGAGTCTTTCCACCAGTACTTTGGGCAGTTGGATCTGCTCTAACTGACCAAGTTGGTATTGGCTATGAAGGTTGCGCACCCAAGACGTGTAGTCATTGAGTTTGGTTAACTGAGCAAAATAAGCTTGGCGATTTTCAGCATCATTTTCAATCGCTGCGCCTGCGTCTTCAGCGTTCCACTGCATAAAGTTGTAGAAATGGGTCAGGGGTACATCAGGGTTGCCAAATCTGGCATTGGCAAAGGTCGCTCCTCGAATAGCAATTTCCCGATCAAAACGAAAGGTATCGAAGTAGACCTTTTCCTCATCGGTCAGCTGTGAGCGATCAATTTGCATCAGTTGGTCAAGGTAGCTTCTATCCAACGTCTGACGTGTCAACGCCATTTGATCATTCACGAGACCATATTCTGTTGCGTCGAGTTGAGCGCTTTGTGCCGAATAGTTATCGATAAGTTGATTTAACTGCAAAGAAGCTGAAGGGGTAGGTGCAGTCGAACAGCCTGAGAGTACAAAGGTGATGAGAGCCGAACATGCAGTAACAGATAAGTGCTTTTTCATCGTTGAGTCCTTATTTGGATTAATGGTCAGTGCTGTGGTGAACGGTATGTCGATTGTCGTTATTAGGAGGTGACACACGATGGGCACCAAAGCTCATGATTACTCCCTGTCTGTTTAGATTATCGAACCCATCCGCAAAAAATTGTGTATTGGTTCACAGTCGATCTAGCCGAATTTTTAGTCCATTTACGTTGGTTTTATGCATGATGAATGGATATCCGATATCGGTGTGAATCGTCACCAAGTGTCTTTTTCTGAATGCAGATTCAAGCGCAAGAACTGCATATATTTCAATAATGTCCTGAAGCTTGTGATGGCATTTTGTTCAATAGTGCCAAAGCGTTCACATAAATGGCAGTTTGATTATTGATTGGTGGATATTTATGTGGCGAATGATTTTGGGACGTTATTAGGGACAAATCCCTGTTGAATGTGAGCGTTCTCTCTCATATGTGTGCAATTGAATGTTACAGGGATGTTTTTAGGTGAATTAAATCACATTTGAGGTGTGGTTAAGTTAATAGTATTCATGCTGTTTATTAACAACATAATGAATAATGCAAATGAAGAAGACCCTACTATCCAGCGCGATCTTTTTATCGCTCTCTTTTCCCGCGTTAGCCGCAGACGGCGACATTCACCAAGTCACGATCCTTGGTACCTCTGATTTACATGGTCATTTCATGCCGTGGGATTACGCTGCGGACAAACTGAACATGCGTGGAAGTTTGAGCCAGATTGCCACCAAGGTGAAAGAGATTCGAACAGAGCAACCAAACACCATTCTTGTTGACGCAGGTGACACCATTCAAGGCAACTTTGTCGAGACATTCAAAGATGAACCTGTTGACCCAATGATGCTCGGTTTCAACGAAATGAAATACGATGTTTGGGTATTAGGCAACCACGAGTTTGATTTTGGTTTGAGCGTGTTAAATCGTTCACTAAAGCAGTTTAAAGGCCAGTCGTTAGGTGGAAACATCAAACGTCCAGACGGCAATCCATTTCTTCCAGGTTACACAGTGATTGAGCGCGGAGGCATCAAAATTGGTGTGATAGGGATGGATACGCCGATGACACAAGTGTTTGCAGAAGGGACGAATCGTCTCGAAGGCGTAACGTTTACCAATCCAACGCTAGAAGTGAAAAAAGTCATTGAGCAAATTGATGACAAGGTTGATGCCATCGTACTTGTCGCACATATGGGGTTAGACAATGAAAACGATATCGCCAATACCGGCGTGACTGATATTGCTAATGCCAACCCAGAGCTTGATGCCATCGTCGCAGGTCACATGCATACCCGCATTGATAAGGCAGTGGTCAATGGTGTGATTATCACAGAGCCAGATAAATATGGTCGAGCGCTCTCTCGTGTCGATTTGCAATTTGAGGAGCGAGATGGTCAGTTCACTCTCGTCAACAAAGACAGCTTTACCTACAAAATCAAAGGTATCGACTCCGACGAGAAAATGGAGGCGCTGTATCAGCCATATCATAAACGTTTAAGAGAGATGGCTAACAGAGAGGTTGCTGAGTTAACGGGCGTTGACTTGGTTCCTGAAAATGAAATCCGCGGTATCCCTCAGGTACATGTTCAAGATACCGGTATCAGTGCTTTGTTCCAAGAAGCGAGCTTCCATTACGCGCCAAAGGCGAATGTGATTGCTCTGCAAATTGATAACGACAATGCCGAGCTTGATGTCGGTCCTATCAAAGCGAAAGATATTGCTTACAACTACCAGTATGCGGGCGGCGAAATTACGGTTTACCAAATGACGGGTAAAGAGCTGAAAACATATATGGAGTGGTCTGCGGGTTACTTTAACTCTGTGAAACCGGGGGATGTAACCTACAGCTTTGATCCAGAGCGACGAGCGTCTAAATACTCGACCAATGACTTTTTTGCAGGCGTGACGTACAAGATTGACTTGACCAAGCCAAAAGGTGAGCGCATCACCGACCTTAAATTTGCTGATGGCTCAGCTGTTACTGACAAGAGTGATGTGCGCATCGGTATGAATAGTTATCGTATGGGCCACCTGACCAAAAAAGGCGGTGTACTTGAAGGTCGTTCGTTCCCTGTGTTGTTTGATACAGAGGCGGAATACGGTGAAGAGCAGGGCACCATTCGCAACTTGACGATTCGCTACTTAACAGAGCAAAAGCACGGTACTTATGAAGGTAAACCACAACAGCGTTGGCAACTTGTCGGGTTGGATGATAGCTACAATGAACAACGCGAGATCGTTAAGACGCTGATTAATAGCGGCGAAATTTCTGTGCCAAGCAGTGAAGATGGTCGATACACCAACATTGCCTCGATTAACGTGAAAGAATGGTTGTTTACTTCGGCGAAAGAGCAACAAAAGGCGTTGGCTCTTCGCGAAGCTCAGTTGGTTGATGCGTCCGAGGGGGAAAAACGCAAGCTTGAGCGAGAGATAGCCTTGATTAAAGCGTTAAACTAATAGCGAAAAGGCTTGGGGTTCCCAAGCCTTTTTTAATCAATGAATCGAGCTCTCAGCTTCCAATTGGAAGGAAGGGAGACGCCATTTGAATCGCACCGCCGCCATACGCAGCACGTAGCCAACGACCAAGGTGGATATGGTGGCCGTGACATCATTGATGCCAAACTCGAGCAGAGCAAGGTACAGTCCAGAGGCAACGAGGGCAACTGACGCATAGAGCTCTTCGTGTAGGACTAACGGGGTTTGACGACAAATTAGGTCACGAAGAAGACCACCAAAAACACCGGTCACAAGGGCGGAAACCATACAGATCATCGCATGATGTCCCATGCCCATCGCAATCTTAGTGCCGATGATACTAAAGACGATTAACCCCAGCGCATCTAGGCGGATGAACAAACCTTTCAGTTTAATCACCCATTTCGCCAAGCCAGTGGTAAGCACGCCCGCAATGCAGGTGATCGCCAAGAATTCAGGATTTTTCACCCAACCTAGCGGGTAGTGACCCAGCAAAATATCACGCACAGTACCGCCACCAATCGCGGTCGCACTGGCTACCAACATAACCCCAAACCAGTCCATCTTTCTGCGACCGGCGCTCAAAGCCCCAGTCATCGCTTCTGCTGTGATACCAATGATATATAAAACGCTGAGTAACATTGTTGTTGCCTTAAATCGTGCAGATTTATGCTTCTGCCATCATATAAATTAAGGCGTGAGTGTAGTGGGAAATGTGATCGGTGACGAATGAGTTTTTGTGACCGCGAAAACGTTTATCCGATAACTTTTTCTAATGCCAGTATCATTTGTGTGGGGATTTGCATTGAAGACAGAACATGCGACAATGCTCGCGCTGTAAATATCACCGAATATCAAGCTATGACCCACGAGTATCAAGACTTAATCACCATTTTTAACCGTACATTTTTGGCTGAGTACAACACCCAATTAGAACTGGGTGGTGACGAACCCATTTACCTGCCTGCCGATGAGTCTCATCCGCATCATCGGATTATTTTTGCTCGTGGTTTTTACGCCTCTGCTTTGCATGAAATGGCCCATTGGTGTGTCGCAGGGCCTGAGCGTCGGTTACTGGAAGATTTTGGTTATTGGTATGAGCCTGATGGACGTACCGAGCAAGTCCAAGCTGAGTTTGAAAAAGTAGAGATTCGTCCGCAAGCCTATGAGTGGATACTCGCAATGAGTGCTGGGTTTCCATTTAGCGTCAGTTGTGACAACTTAAATGGCGACTTTGAGCCAGACCGAATTGGATTTATGACCAAAGTGCATGCTGAAGTGGAAAAGATTTTCGATCAAGGCATACCTCTACGAGTCAAAATGCTATCGGATGCATTGAGAGACTTTTACCAGATACCACCGTTGACCCTTGATCAATTTGTTGTTCAGTAAATTCAAAAAAAGAAGCCGCCTGGAGCGGCTTCTTTTTTGAATATAGGCGAGTAAGTTAAGCCTATTGGATGTACCAAACCGTCTCTGCTTGGCCATCATGCTGATGTTGATAGTAACGGACTGGTACCCCTTGATCCATAACGGAAACAACCGCCACCAATGAATCACAATGATTCGCAACCCGAAGATCAAACTGCCCACTGCCTTGTTTCAAGCTGGCTTTGATTAAACACTGGTCATAGTCAATGTTTGCTTCGCCCGCGCTGTTGTCACAAATCGCAATATAGGCTTGTTTGCCATCAAGGTCGGCGAGTTCGACATCCACAGACAAGTGGTACACCGACTCAAGCGTGTTTTCTTTGTCTATTTTAAGATCTTGCAGTGTAGGGGTTGCTGCGCCAGAACTTCCAGCGCTTGGCGAGGAAGAACCGCCGCCACCGCCACCACCACAGGCAGTCAGACTTAATGAGAAGCAGGTGACTAGGTAAAGTTTCGTTAACGTGTTCATCGGCTTCTCCTTAGTCTTGATAAATTTTGTTGAGGTTTGAGTTGGCGTACCAGGTCGGAGACGTACCGCCTGAGCTGTCTTGTGCGAAGCCAGCAAATTGAGAATAGGCTTCAAGAATGTTGACTCTTTCCAGCGGGTGTTTCCAACTGATAGGGATCTCGATTGCCCAAGGTAGACCGTTAGCGTCGTGATAGTGAGTGCTTCCCGATGACGCATCTACGCCTTTGGACTTGTACGCTGGGTTGAACTTACTGGTCGGTGCTTTATTCTTAAGGTGAATCTCGAGTCCACGCCCAGGATAGCCGCCAGACACTTCCAGACCAACATCGCCGTAGTAATGACCAGGTGCAGCAAAGATGAATGGGTCATAAGGGAACGCAGGCATCATATCTGTGCTGATGGCGTTTTGCATCGATAGTGTGAGCTGCCAAGAGGGTCGATAGCTGGTTCCACAGTTTACTTGAGTTCGGAACATGGTGCAGTTTTCGGCTTCGCCAGCTTCTGTAATGTCCCACAGGTCTTCGTGAATGATAAAAACGGCGTCTGTTGTACCTTCTTCCAGCACTGCGCCTTCTGCTTCAACATTGTTGACCGTCAACACAACTGAGTCTTGTTTAATGTCGCTGCGAGCAACGTTAGGTAAGCGGATCGCGAAGCCTGACCGGTTGTCCCCACCTAATGCGGCGATTTGACCTTCAATCTTAAGTCGAATCACCTGATCGTCTAGCTGATACTCGGTGAACTTGACGTTCATCAGGACGTCGTTCATGTCATAGTCTCCGACAAGTGGGTACTGGTCTTCATAAGCGAAGGTGACGTGGGATGCGCCCGTTGGATAGCTTTCCGTGACCACACCACTTTCGGTAATGTCTATCTGGTAATCTTCGACCTCACCTGCGGGAACGCCGCCAGATGGACCGATCCCCGATGTGTTGGACAGTCTAAATCTTGCCCAAGTTTGCCCTACATTTGCCCACGTTGGGACCGAGAAAAAGACGTCACTGGTACCGTCACTGACACTGAGATCGCTAATGATGCGTTCGCTACTTTCAAAGCTGCCATCTCGATCGAAGTCTATCCACGCGTTAAGGACAGAATCACTGCTTGCGCCATTAACGGTGGTGATGATTTTACTGGTTTGTCCGACCTGAACTGGGACGGGAAATTGGATACCATCGTCGTCATTGCTGCCATCTGATTCATCATCGCTGAGTGGGTATGGGCTGCCATCTGACTCACCATCCACTAATGCGCCGAGTTTAAGATCCGACAGACCGTGTCTTGCCCCAAGCTGAGCGTAAGAGGTTTGATAGCTATCCGGGGCATCGCCGAAATCGGTGTAAATGCTCGGTTCTACCGGAGCGAGGGCACAACGCGCGCCATCGTTCGAATTACTTGATGGTCCGTACGCGAAAAAGGCGGCGCTTGAGGTACTGCCGTTGATGTTTATCCGAAATATGTAACCATTACTGTTGTTACTTCCGTAAAGGTTGCCATCGACATCAAAATAGATCGCGCCAAACGTCAATTTGTATCCTAATTCGACTTTGTCTAACACTTGGTTGAGTCGCGTTGATGTGCCGCTGTTAACATCAATCTCCCACAAATATCCGTTCGCATCGATGGAGTAGGCGAGGCCGTTATCGGGATGAAAGGCGAGATCATAAATGGCTGGATTACCAAATTGGCTTGAGTTGGCGACGAGCGTCATTACTTGCGTGACAAGATCGATCCTATAGAGTCCGTAGTTCGGGCGATAGCCATACCAAGCATTTTCATCCAAAGCGACATCACCTACGTAAATTGAAGCAGGAGCGCCTGTTGGCTTGCTGATAGAGAGCGGATATTTGACAAAGTTCGCGTCAATTTTGGTCAGTGATTGTGCTCCGTAATCCCAACCGTAGATAAAGTCATCATGCTGGCTGTACCCTACCGCGTTAATTTTGTCTGCTCCCAACGAAGAGTCGAGCACAACGTAGCTGCCCAAATCGATATTCACGCCGTAGGCGACAGGCGCACTTGACGGACTTTGAATAAGAAATGCTTCTGATGGGCAATCCGTAAAAGGCGTTTCTGCATTGGTGTACGTGGTGAAACCTTGCGCGGTTAAGAATAGCGTTAACCCTTGGAGGATCTGATTTAATTTCATTGTACTTCCTCGGTCTGGTGTGTGGTTATCACTGAAACTGCACAGAGCGTGCCATACTCTCAAGCCTTGCTGTATATAGGGTTTGCGTTCACATTCTCAATGTGAGAAGCTTCATCATCCTTTTTGAGACGCAAACTGATTTAGGCAACGCATCACCATGATTATTGAATTTGAAGAGAAGCTTCTTGAGCTGATTGACGCACGAATTTCCTCCGCCTCAGATGATGAATTGTTCGCGGGTGGTTACTTGCGAGGCCATATTTCCTTGTCTGCTGCTGCTTGTGAAGAAGAAGGCATCAATGACATTGAAACGCTGCGAGCTCGTATTGAAGCAAGTCTAGATGCGGCTCGCTCAGAGTTAACGCCAGCAGACAGAACCATCGTCAATGATCTATGGCAAGAGCTTGCAAACATGGCGTGATGCCGAGCAAAAATAGAAAGGGGTTG
>NZ_JWLV01000008.1 GCF_000808535.1 Vibrio sinaloensis | reverse complement strand
GGCTTGAATGGCAGAAGTGTTGATCGAAACCTGCCAACTGGCGTCAAGAATGTGAAATTGGATTCGCTTTCCGGCAATCCAACTGGTGCCTTTGTACGGGGAATCAGACATTTGCTTATCAAAGTGAAGAGGACGAAGCCAGTTTTCTTCTACCATTCTGTCTTCATTAAGGTCGTAAACGTAGCAAAATGCTGATCCAAGATAGCGGATGTCAGCGATAGCCACGCCGATCACAAAGTGGTCGACAAACACGCTGACAAATTGAAATTGCTTGTAGGCAAAGTGTTTGCTGAGTGACCCGACGGGTTTATCCATGTCATTCAGGCGTTCATAGTGCTCAAGCCCCAACTTTTTCGGGATACCGTTGATTTGACCAAATAGAGGACGACCATCCTTATTGATCAATGTCTCTGGGGCTGGAAAAAGATGATGGTCTCGCATGAGTTGCTTTTAACCTTTTGTTCACATTTCTATTATTCTTGCTTGAAACTTGCCTTTTTGTGAGGTCATATTCGGACATTAAAGTCATCTTGATCACTTTAATTCAACTTGATGCCTAAGGAGGCATGTCTTGCAACTGATTGCCCAGTACCTCGCGATGGATCACCGCAGCCAGCTCGGTACATTGGATATTGCCTTGTTAATTCGGGCTTTGGAGTCAAAAGGCGCTGACCTTCGAGCGTTGTTGGCGCAGCAAGGTATTGCTGAATACGACTGGAGCCGCAGTGAGTCGACATTAAGCTATACAGACAAGCTCAAATTGTTTCACGCGGCAGTGCAATTGTACCCAAACGAGGGGCTAGGATTGCTTGCGGGTAGACAAATGGATTTACATCAGTTCGGCGTTCTTGGCTATGCGATTCGAACCAGCCCCTCTGTATTGGATGCAGTGAAAACTGGCTTTAAATATTTGAGGTTGAATGGTCCACTATTTACAGTGCGATTGACTGTAGATGGCGAACGCGCGGCGCTGCAGATAGAAGAGGCGGTCGACATTAGTGAGTTGCTGCCATTTTGCTGTGAGTTTTTTCTCGCCGCAGTCGTGTCGATATATCGCCAACTTACGGGACAGGCAATGCCACTGATCCAACTCTCTTTGCCGTATTCCTCCCCGATCTATTGCCACCAGTATCGGTCAGTGTTTGATTGCCCTGTGTATTTTAACCAAGCAAGCATTGAATTGATTTTTCCGCGCTCAGCGCTTGAGTTGCCAGTTGCTCAATATGATGCGGTGGCTTTGAGAAACTCATTGCGCTCTTGTCAGTCAATCGTTGAGACACTTGAATCACCTCAGTCGCTTGTTCAACAGATCAAATCTCGCTTTTATCAACAGCCAATGATGCTGCCGTCTTTAGAAGAGCTTGCTCAAGATTATGGCTGTTCTTCTCGGACGATGAGGCGAGAGCTTGCCAAGTACGGTGTCACGTATCAAGCGCTTCGCAATGAAGTTATGGCCAGCTTGGCGACCGAGCTACTACTGCAAACGGAACTTACTGTGGAAGAGATTGGCTATCGTTTAGGGTATAGCGATGTCGCCAACTTTCGTCGTGCATTCCGAACCATGACCAAACTTACACCTTCAAGTCTGCGTAGTACCCATGTGCAAGGGGAGGCAGGCTTTGAAGTGACTCGAAAAGATTTTTTACGTGCTACTTAACACGACAAAAATGTTGGAAAGCAACCGATGCTCTAACAAAGTTTGATATTAATTCGCCAGATAAATAAAAGCAGCCTGCTAGTTTTGTGTTGTCCATAGTTAACTACTTGTTTTTGAGTAGATTGTCAGCACATTTAAGGATGAATTATGAAATCGAAGTTAAATATCGCACTTTTAAGCCTAGGGGTGTCCTCCGCGCTTTTCTCGTTCAATGTTCACGCTCACGGCTGGGTGGAGTTTCCGAATGCCCGTCAAAACATTTGTTATGAAGATGGCGGGTTCTGGACCAATGAAATTCCCAACGCAGCCTGTCGGGCAGCGTTTAATGAGTCTGGCGCGTATCCCTTCGTCCAGCGAAGTGAGGTTGCCGCGAACGTACCTAACTATCGCGATATGGCCCATGTTAAAGCGATCGTTCCAGATGGGCAGTTATGTTCAGCGGGCGATGCAGCGAAGAAAGGGTTAAGTATTCCGTCGACGCATTGGCAGCGCACGAATGTCAATCCGGATGAAAATAACCAGATTGAATTGGTCTTTTTTGGCAAAGCGCCTCACAACCCGTCTTACTGGGAGTTTTACTTAACCAAACCGAGCTACGATGAAACGCAACCTTTAACGTGGGATGATTTAGAACTGATAGACACCGCGGGTGATGTTCCTGTCGATGCAGAGAAGCGTTACCGAATTAAGGTGACGTTTCCTGCCGACCGTTCAGGTGATGCAATTCTTTATACGCGTTGGCAACGTATTGATGTGGCGGGTGAAGGATTTTACAACTGTAGTGACATTACATTGAGAGGCAATGGCACGACGCCGCCAACTAACCCCGGAGAGCCAACAGATCCAGGTAATAATCTAACGGCTCTAGGTTATTTTGTTCCTCAAGGTTTTGGACCTGTAGAAGCTGGCGACACCGTGCGTTTTCGCACCTTTGATGCATCAGGTCAGGAAATTGTCGATATCAATCACCTGATTAGTACTAACAATACAAACACATGGGCGGCAGAGCTGGCGGATCAATTTAACTCGCAGCAAACGGGCGATTGGTATGTGGGTATTTGGCATCAAGAGATGAACCACTATATGTTCGACTCATCAAATATTTACGCTAATCAAGTACTAGCACCAAATGGAACATACAGCTATGCACTGTCATTGATTAAAGCGGATGTACCGCCAGTTGAGCCGGTCAATCAGTGGAAAAAAGAGGCGGTTTACACTCAAGGCGACACCGTGACTCATAACGGTAAAGAGTGGACGGCGCAGTGGTGGACCACAGGAGAAGAGCCTGGAACTACAGGAGAGTGGGGTGTGTGGCGCTAATACTAGACGTCTGTGACCATTAAAAAACTGCCAGCATTGCTGGCAGTTTTTGGTTAGATTAATGGTTAACGAGCGTTAGTCCACTCGGCAGTGCATCACCAAAGACCCGCTTCGACTCGCTCTCAGACAGCTCTTTGACTTCTTCAACCAGTGATACCCAAGATTCAGGCACCTTGCTTTGCTTCAGCTTGGTGAGAACTTGTTCACGGTAGTCGTCTGAGATATCAAATAGGCGGTCGCCCGTCTTACGACAAATCATTACGGCTGCGAAAGCGATCATTGGTTCTTTCTGCCAGTTCTGCTCTAACAGCTTAGGCAACCACTGTTCCGCTTGTTCACGAGGAATGACATTGTGCTGGCTGCCATATAAAGGCGTACGCGATGCCAAACGACCCATAGCCCACCAGTGTGCTTGCTCGAACTGGTTATGGTTGATGGCTTTGCTCAAGAACCACGTAACCAATAGAACCTTGTCTTCGACTTCTAGATGTTCCAAAGAAGCAGATAGGCGCACCATCGACTCGTAACCCATATCTTGTGCCGCTTTGGCCGATTGAGGATTCTTCATCGCACCAGGGTGTAGGTATTTAGCGATGTCCGCCAAGATGGTCTCTTGCTGCTCTTGGCTTAGGCCACCTGCGATACGACGCCAGAAGACCCACCAATCCGTCCAGCCTTGGTGGTTTTTAAACTGGATACCTTGCTGATAAAGTCCCCATACCTGCTCGATACGCCATGAATCCGTGGCATCACCAAATCCCGGCCTTAAAGAGAAGCCAGCCAAACGCAGCCAGTTTTTCTCGTGTGGTTCGGAGCGGCGACGACGCTTACGACCCTGAGCAAACGCATCAAATAGTTGACGTAAGGTCGTGAAATCCCATTCGTCGCGCTTGCCAAGTTTCTTCTCAAGATCTTTGGCTAAGGTTTTGATCTCTTTACCATCAGCGCTTTTTTTATTGCCGCTGTAGATGCGACCGATCAGTTCTTTACACTCATTGAGGCGAGGGTGCAGTTCAACCTGATCGCCTTCCTCGGTTTGCTTATTACGAACTTCGAATTCAAGTTCCCAACGTTTGCTGTCGTCTTCCGCGCTGACACATTCCATCTTAAGCGTGCCAACTTCGGTCAACTGACACGCCAGTTGCACTTCTACACGCTCTTTCTGGTTGGCTTGCAGTTCGGCGCCTTCACCTTCAAGGGTGGTGATATAAGGCGGCAGAGGCGCAAACAAGTCAGGATCAACGTCCACCATCACACCGTTTTGAATGGCAGTGTTATTGGTTAAGGTGTCGTGGGTAGACGTCAGCAGGTTAAAGCGAACGGGTTCACCTAGGGTAAGCGAGAAGCGACGACCACTTAAGCGGATCTCGTGACCTTCTTCTGTACCTTTTGCAAGCAAACAGAGCGCTTTACCCATCTTGTTCTTCTCTTGAAGATGCAAGAAGTAGGAACGCGCTGCGCCACCACCAATTTTAAGTTGTGCGCCACGACGTGCTTTACCAAACGCAACAGCACCTAGCGCAACCGACCAATCTGGATGTGGGTTGTCTAATACCGTAACCGGTGCGCCGCGCCAATCGGAAAGTAGAGTAGTGACACGCTCAGTGACAAGCTCACTGTTGAACACACCACCGTTGAGTAGCAAACCGACTGGAATGGCATTTTGTTTGTCGTCATCAATGCCAAGAGCGGCACGAGACACTTGCTGATGCGTCGTTAAGAACTCGGCAACGTGCTTGCTCACCGCTGGGTCAGCAACGTATGGAAGACCAAACTCGACAACGGCGCTGCGGCGCTTGTCTGGTACTTCACTGAAATCAGAAAGCGGGAAGAAGCCATCCAAAGCGATTTGGTGCACTTCTTGTTTGCTCAGCCCAATACTTTTTGTTCCGCCAAGAAGTTTCGAGCCGCTGCCCAGCATAGTGATTTTCACCTCTTCAGGTGCATTCGCTGAAAGCAGGTTTTCTTTCGCCTTGCGAGTTTGCTGAATCAACTTAGTCAGGCTTGCAGCAGTGAGCTTCTTACTCTGGTTGAAGCGGCTTTCCGCAAGGTGCGCGAGTGCTAAGTCGAGGTTATCACCACCAAGCATCAAGTGTTCACCCACACCAATACGATCAAGGGCTAGCTCATTATGTGAAGAGAAACTTGCTTCAATCAAGCTTAAGTCGGTGGTACCACCGCCCACATCGCACACCAGAATCAGCGGTAACTCTTTGAGTTCATCGGCTGCGGTTTGCTGGTGGCGAGCATACCAGTCGTAACAGACCGCTTGTGGCTCTTCTAGCAGGACGATTTTCTTTAAACCCGCCAGCTCAGCGGCTTCAAGCGTAAGCTTACGAGCGGTTTCATCGAACGACGCTGGAACGGTCACAACCACATCTTGGTCTTCTAGCTTGTTGCTAGGGTGACGGTAGTTCCATGCTTGACGAATGTGGTTGAGGTAGCTTGCGCTGGCAATGACGGGAGAGACTTTATCTACGTCTTGCGCACCAGCCCAAGGAAGAATGTCTGAGCTACGATCAACTGCTTGGTGTGATAGCCAGCTTTTAGCACTGAATACCTGGCGTCCTTCCACTTTCGCGCCTAACTCACGAGCCCATTCACCCACGATCACATTACTAATGTCGCCGGAAACAGGTTCGTTTTCCCAAGGGAGTGTCAGGTCAGAAGGGGAGATTTGACCAACCGCTGGGTGATAGCGGAAAGAGGGCAGTAATGGTTTACGAACCACTTCACCCGGGCCAATCAATTGGTCGATGTCGAATAGGGATACTTCGGATTGTTCAAGGTTGTCGGAGATTTCACAGTACGCCACCACAGTGTTTGTGGTGCCAAGGTCAATACCAACAAGAAAACGAGGAGATGCCATACAAACCTTCGTGTATTTAAAAACGGCACCCGATTGGATGCCGTTTGATTTTCTATTTATTCTTCTTCGTTTGAGTCGCTTTTCGCATCTTCGCGAACATCGAACTCAACATGCCATTTTTGACCGTTATCAGCGGCAATGGCTTCTAAGTAAAGCGTACCAAGCTCTGTCACGCGAGAAGCTAGGGTTACTGGAACCACTTCACCTTCACGACGACCTTCAGATACAGGCAGCGTTACTTGAATTTCTGGAAGCTCTTCAAGCTCTTCTGGTGCCCAGTAGTCTAGGTGAGTGCCTGCTAGGTCATCACGACGAACTGTTGAGCCAAAGAATTGGAAGTTAACTGGCTGACCGATGATCAAACCAAACTCTTGGCTTGGTACGTCAACGCTTGAGCCTTCTTCCATACCAAATGGTGCCACACACAGTGCTTCCATTGGAGGCGCCATGCCCGGAATCGCTGGCATCGCACTTTCGATACCCACGTAGTACGCCGAAGCAATACCACCACGGATACGAACGCCTTGACCACGACGTACAGAGCCGTAGTAAGCCGCACCGCTAGCAACTGCAAGGTCTAGATCCACACCTGTTAGGCGTTTCGCCATTTCAGCATCTGCTTCAAGTAGCCATTCGTTGATCGTGTCTTCTAGACGAGTTGCTAGAAGTTTCGATTTCAGAACACCACCGTTGAATAGGATTGCCGTTGGCTTGATGAAGTCAGCCGATTGCGCTGCATCCGCACCTGGCATACCAGGCATGTTAGCGAATGGGTTGAAATCTTGAGCTGCTGCTTCGCCGCCATTTCCTGAAGCAGAAAGGGCATTGGCTTGCCTAGACAAGAACGCAGCGATGTGACGAGTAATGCCAGCATCTTGCGCGTAAGGCAGACCCATTTGCGTTAGTGCACCACGGTTACGTTGAACAGGGTGGTCCGTAATCGCAACTTGAGGGAAGAAGCCGTCAACCAGTGTTTGTTGTACTTCTTCTTGAGTCAGTTCTGTTTTCAGCGTTGCGCCAAGCAGTTTAGAGCCACGGCTTGGTACTACGATTGGCACTGACTGAAGTTCGCTGTCGTTCAATAGCGCTTCTTTCGCGTCACGACATGCGTGCGTCATCGCCTGAACCTGCCATGGCTGTAGCTCTTTGCCTTCTTGCGCTAGCTTCATCTTCAAGCGGTACGCAAGTGCAAGGTCCATGTTGTCACCGCCAAGTAGGATGTGTTCACCTACCGCGATACGGTTCAGAGTTAGGTTGCCGTCGTCTTCAGTTACTTCAACCAAAGAAAGGTCGGTTGTACCACCACCGATATCGACCACAAGCACGATGTCACCAACTTCAACTTCGTCGCGCCATTTGTCGTCGCTGTTATCAATCCAGTTGTAAAGCGCAGCTTGTGGCTCTTCTAGAAGCGTTAGGTGCACAAAACCAACGTTGCGTGCTGCTTCTGCAGTTAGGTCACGAGCAGCAGGATCGAAAGACGCAGGAACCGTGATAGTCACGTCTTGATCGGCAAGGTTGTGATTTGGATTGGTGTGATTCCAAGCGTCTTTTAGATGCTCTAGGTAAAGCTCTGTCGCGCGAAGAGGGGATACTTTTTCCACTTCTTCTGGGCTACCTGCTGGTAAGAAGGCATCACGACGATTCACACCAGCGTGGCAAAGCCAAGATTTCGCACTTGCAACAAGGCGAATTGGTGTTTTTGAACCTAGGTTACGTGCAATTGCACCAACCAGTGCTTTTGGCTCGCTCGACCACGGAAGAACGCGTGATTGCGGGTTCATTTCGTGCTCGTGCGGCTGGTATAGGAAAGAGCCTAACTGGCTGCGAGTCTCTACCGTGCCTGGTGCAGTAAGTTGCGGGATAGGCATAACTTCAACGCGAGCATCTTCGTCGTGTGTATCAACAAAAGACATCACACAGTGTGTTGTACCTAAGTCGATACCGACACTGAATTTAGGCGTCTGTTGAGTTTCAACAGACGCTTCTTGAGAATGGTTTTCTTGGTTCATGTGTTCCATTACAGCTCAACCTCAGCTGGAGCGATCACAGATGCATCGTAGTTCTCAGCCAGTTTTGGCAACGTCATTGATGTTGCTTTCCAGCCTTTGTGAACTAGCGTGCCGTTGAATGGCGCGCTGCCTGTAACGTTGCCAGTTAGGCGGATTTCTTGTGGGTTGAAGCCTTCTTCAACCGTAATGCGAGTTTCTTCGTCTTCGTTGCGAACGTGTGCTAGCGTCACGTAGTCGTTCAGCACTTTCTGACCGCCAGTGTGGATTACGCGAGCAGCTGCGCCAACTTCTTCATCAGAGAATGACGTTAGGTCTTCTTTTAGGAAGTCAATCAGACGAGCTTCTTGCTGCATGATAGAAAGCAGCTGCATTGCAGAATCTGTAGATGCAGTAGCAAGCTTAGATTCCACTTCTACAACACGTTCTACGACTTTCTCTACTTCCACGACTTTTTCTACTTCCACGATCTTCTCAACTGGCTTCTCAACCTCGACGATTTTCTCAACCGGTTTTTCTACTACTTTTTCGATCACTTTAGATTTGCGTGATACCGCGATCAAAAGAAGCAAAACGCTCGAAGCAGCGAGGCCTGCGTGAAGCATATCGAACGTTTGAGGAATCATTTGTAAATCGAATGTCATGACATTTCTCTTTTGTTTAGTTTTAGGAGAGATTGGCTCAATCTCTGCTTTGGCTTATTGCCGAATTATTCTGATAAATTGGGGCGAATAGTAGCATATTCAATGCGGCGCGCTGCTAGAATTGAGCCTAAATCTGTGTTCATTGGATTTAATTGCGCTGTTTTTAATCACTTTCTTACCCATAAAACCTTGAATGGTGAAGCAGGCGCCATTTTTTCCGTCTAGGATTCAATAACACTTTATGTTGCTGATTGTATAAGGCTAAGATACCTAGGCACTCACGCCAGTTATGAACTCTCAGTTATTATGCTCTTAGGAACCCAAAAGAAGATTCTCTACCCGCTCATTGCGTTTTTAGCCACGACATTAATAACTTCGCTGGTCGTTTATTATTCCTACAAGTCGCAGCTTAAATACAGTAGTGCTTTGTTCAATAATCTCGCCCAGCAGCAAACGGAAAATTTGTCTCAAGTGCTGACGAGTGACCTTCATTTCATCGGAGCAGGCGCTAACTTTTTCCATGCCACAAAGCCTGAAAACTGGGGGCAATTTCACCTTTTTGCTGAGGAGTTGGTTTCTTCTTCGGATACATTAATTGGGTTGCAGTGGATGCAGCGTGTCGAAAAACAAACACTGCCTGAATATCTCGATAAAGTCCGCCAGTCATACCCAGACTTTCAGTTGTATACCGTACCAAAAGATGGTCCCAAAACGTCTGGCTACATCATGCCAAACGATGAAGACATTTACGTTGCGACAGATATTTATCCTCTTAGCGAGGAGAATCTAAAGCTGCTTGGCTTTTATTCTTCGCGCCTGCGGTTCCAGCTTATCCTCGATGGTATTCGTGCAACGGGTGAGCCAAACGTTTCAGACAAAGTACGTTTGCTGCAAGATGGCCTTGATCGCACATTAGAGAAGACAGGATTACTCGTCTACCATCCTGTTTTTGATGGAAACTCGTCAGAGCGCTTGATTGGTGTGGTTGTTGGCGTGATTCGAACGACTCGGTACTTCGAAGGCTTAATCGAGCGGACGGCGTCAGGCCAGCAGATGTTGGTTAAAGTGACGGATTTGGGTTTTGACGCAGAAGATGAACCAATACTTTACGTCAGTGAAGGATGGGAAAGTGAAGCGGGGCTTCAAGTCAGCAAGAAAATTGCCTTGCCGAATCGAGAATGGATGATTGATTTTAAGTTGGCCAGTCGCGTAACCAACAATGATCGTATCGTTTTGCGCAGCATAGGCTTCGGTGGCTTGGTCATCGCTTGCTTACTCGGCTACATCGTGTTTCTTCAGGTGAGAGAAAAGGAGCACTTATCTATATTACTTGATGAGCGAACTGAAGAGCTGCAATTTTTGGTCAACCATGATTCGTTGACTGGGCTGCTCAATCGAAGAGCATTCAGTGAAAAGCTAGACGAGTTAACCAAGGGCGACGCCTGTTTTGCGTTGGCGGCATTTGATATCGATAAATTCAAGACGCTCAATGATAGCTTTGGTCACGTTGCTGGGGACGAAATGCTGATTCATGTGGCAAACACGGTGGCGGAAAGTTTGCCTGAAGCCGACTTGCTTTATCGTATGGGCGGAGATGAATTCTGCATATTGTCAAAGAACACAGATCCGACGGCTCTTTCTGATCAGCTAAATGTGATAGGTCAACGGGTGGCTTCGTCATATCACCAATATGATGTTCATCAGATCCAATGTTCGTTGAGTATTGGTGCCGCAGTAAGGACGACAGAGTCCGCAGAGGACATCCTCAAGAAAGCCGATACTCAGCTTTATCGGAGTAAAAAAGCGGGGCGTAACCGCGTAACGGTTGCAGAATAACTAATCATTTAATCGGTCAAAGTTCGAATTGTGTGTGAATCTCATGTAGAATCGCGCCCTTTCAAATAGTTTCAAGTAAGGCAAGTGATGAACCATAACCGTATAGTTTGTTTCGATTTAGAGATGTGCTGTTGGAATGAAAACGGTGTCGGTACGACAGGTGAAATCATCGAGGTTGGGTTGGCGGAAATCGATCTGGTCAAAGGAGAGATCGTAAAACGCGCTCAATATTACGTGAAACCAGAGCAAGATGAAGTGTCACTCTTCTGCGTAGAGCTAACGGGTATCACGCCAAGAAAAGTTGAAAAGCAAGGGCGTCCACTCGAAGAAGTCCTCAAATCTGTGGTGAAAAATTTTGGTGGGTCGAACAAGATCTTTGCGTCTTGGGGGCGAGATGATGTCGTCTTAGCGAAAGAGTGTGAAGCGAAGGGCATTGAGATGCCGTTTAAAGAGTTTATCAATCTCGCTACGCTCTATCGCATTCAAAATCGCCTGAAAGACAAGCGGATTGGCCATAGAGCCGCTCAAGAATCGAAAGGTATAGAGTGGGAAGGGCGTCAGCATTCGGCCTACGTTGATGCCTACAACTTGGCGAAATTGGCGTTAACTATGCTTTAGAATGAACCATGCTTTAGAGAGTAAAAAGGGAGCGATATGCTCCCTATTCTATTTAAGGCGGTTTGAGATATTTTACTGCTTGGCTTTTTTGCACTTAGGGTAAATGTGGAGGTTGTACTGCGTCGCGTACTGAGTCAGAAGTTGACGTTTTTCCAACTCCTCATCACTTTTTACCACATCGCTAATACCTTCAACGATTTTTACCCCACATAACTCAGCAGCCAACGCTCTTTCTTCGGTTTCGATACCAGGAAGAACGTTACCGCGTCCAGGCATCTGATAAAGACGATAGTCATCAGCGTTTAGCGCACTTTGAGCATCAGCTTGTGCCTGATTTTCAGCGGCACAGCCACTTATGACAACGAGTGCAAGGGGTAGAACGAATTTGATCATTTGTTTCTCCTTACCCAAAATGCAGCCAGCATCAACAAGCCAAACCAGTTTAAGCTACCGCCGCCACCGCCACTTGAAGACGATGAAGTGCCAGTCGTGGTTTGTTCCGCTGCGACATTGATCGTCACCATAGCGGTAACGGTTTGAGACGCTTCGTCGGTGATCGTGTAGGTAAACGAATCCACACCGGAGAAGCCTTGCGCAGGTTGGTAGCTGATTGAGGTACCTGAGTTAAGAACAGTGCCACTGCCAGAGTAGTTGATAGCACTGATGGTTAACTCTCCTTGGCCAGCATCGTTTGCCAATACATCGAGCACTGTCGCTGGGCTGTTATGGTTAAGATTATAGCTATCATTTTCCGCTGATATCGCAGCTGTGCTGGAGTTAACGGTAACGGTCAGCGTGCCTGTAGCCGTTTGGTTTGCGCTGTCCACAATGGTGTAAGTGATGGTTTCACTGCCAACAAAGCTCGCATCAGGTTGGTAGTTGATCGCAGTATCTGTATGAGAAACTGTACCAGTACCATTGTAGGTTGTTGCTGTGATTTTAAGCGTGCCTTCACCTTTATCGTTTCCAAGGACATTGAACGATGTTTGCGCGCTACCTTGAGTGACCGCATAAGCATCATCGACCGCTTTCACTTCTTCAGGGATCGCTACCGAGAAACCACTTGATACAGCAAAGAAGATATTGTCACGACATTGGATCATCAAGCGAGCATTGTTGAACGTTTGAGCAGGGAAGTTGACTGACTGTGAGCCATCATTCGGAGTGTTAGCAAGCAAGGTTTGATCGAACGTCACCCCACCATTGGTTGACAAGAGAATATCAACGGCGGAACAGTTTACAGGGGCTTGTGCTGTACCTGCTACGTCCCATTCCACATTTGAGCTGCCGACAATTGTCGCACCTGATGACGGCGCTACTACGGCAAATGGGCCGCTGTTGCCATCAACGGTTATCAAGGTATCATCACTTGCTACGCCGCCTTCACCATCTCGGACTGTCAGCCTGAAGTTTAAATTACGGCTAGAGGTTGCGTACGTTTCACCTTTGACCAGTGTGCCATCCACCACATCTTCCAACCTCGGTAAATAGCGCTTCGGTTCCGTTGTTGGCATCCAAGAGCGAAATAGTGGACCACTACCAAAATCGGTGGTTAGGTTTGAGGTACCAGTACCCGAGTCCATCTGTTCCCAGACATAAGTTAGGCTACCCGTGCCTGTCGCTGATCCAGTTAATACGATAGGTGTACGCGCCGGAACAGTGTAGTCACTACCAGCATCGGCAGTGGGCACTTCCGTTGTCGAAGTGGTTGTGGTTCCACAGGTTTGAGTCGCGAGGTAGTCGTTGATTTCTTTGATACTCGCAGCATGGAAGTAGGCGTCTGAGTTAACTTGTATATTATCGTTACCACAGATACCTGCGTAAGCCATGATGGTGCTGCCACTTCCTGGCTCGAAGGCGGTTGGGTCGTTGCGGTTTGAGCCTTCACAATTCCACATATTGCCATTAAATGTGTGGTTTGCACCGAACTGGTGTCCCAGTTCATGGGCTACGTAGTCGATGTAAAAGGCGTCGGTTTCTGGGTCAGAACGGCCCGTCACCCCGGCGCCTTTTGAAAAGTCATTACAGACCGCCCCTAAGGCGGCTAAGCCACCACCACCGGTAGTAAAGATATGGCCAACATCGAACGCGGCACTACCAAATTTTTTCGTCAGGTCGTCGTGGTTGCGATCGATGTCCTGGCCTGCATCTGAATCAGTAAATGGGTCCGTAGCAGCGTTGGTATAGATGTTGAAGTTCACTAGCTCAAGCTGCACTGCTAAGTCTGATTTGTAGACCTCATTGACTCGGTTGATGGCTGTTGTGATCGCAGCGCGAGTCAACGTTTCTGTACCACCATGGTATTGCGAGTACTCGCCTGTCGCAGAGACAATCAGTCGGTAAGTGCGAGATTCAATGTTGGTGCGTTGTGCAACCCGACTTTGCACCGTTTCAGCTTGATTATTGTTTAGGTACTTTAAAACCTGATCCTGAAATGGGCTCGAGAGTTTATGGTTGTATGAGACATAGTGACCGGAACCATCTGGCTTTGGCTCTACGTAAACGTATTTGCCATCATGGCGAAACATGCCGTGGAACCCTTTCGGTGTGTAATCGAATCGACCTTGAATAGCCGCATCACCAACAGCATGGCCAGTGTAGGTCTTTAGCTCTGGGAATTTCTCCTGCATATCAGGTGAAAGGATGGAGTCATAAGTCAAAACAAAGTCAATCAACTCTCCATTAGGTAAAGGAACCTGCAGTGTTAAACCGCTCTTGGCTTGACCATGGACAAAGTGATTTTCTAACTTGGACGTATCAACAGCAAAGGTGGTTGATGATTTACTCTTTGCTGAACGCTCAGAATGGACTGGCTGCCAAAGATCGCTTGATAAGGCATCTGCACTGAATAGCAGCGATAGGGATAACGCGCCGACTAACTTGTTGTACTTCATTATAATTCTCTAATGCATCTATTACGTGAGTGAAATATTTGACGAAAGTAGTATAGATACAGTGAATGCTCAATGGTTTACAAATGAACTCAGTGATTTATGGAGTCCAGTTCTAGTTTTCCCCAATTAATCTACCTATAGATTAATTGGGGAAAACGTGCCACCTTTGCCTGCGTTTTGGTTGTTATTTGTTCGTTTTCGCTATTTTAAAGTTAGTCAACAGGTGCGATTAGGACTGGTCTTTAGTGGCGGATAGTTTGGCGCGAATAAACTCACTATGGTCAACGTAAAGCAGTTCGGCCGTTTTGCGAATCACAGAGTCTTCAAGTGGATCAATGTCGCCATCGGCATTCGCGACCTGCCACATGGCTTTTATCAGCTCAAATCGAGTCTCTTGAGTTAGCTCTCTGAGTTGTGAGGTAAAGTCATAAAGCGATGTTGATTGATTGCTTTGAGTTCGAGCGCGAGAAAGCAGCACTTGAGCGTTGGATTCCTCTAGACCTAACAGCCGAGACAAGAGCGTTAATTTTGCCGCTTCTTCCCGCTCGTCAAGCTCATGATCTGCACCAGCCACTTCACACAGTAAACATGCGATGGCGAGATTTGGATCGCTATGAGCATGGTTGCTAAGATCGTTTCCCTCTAGGAGCTGTTTAAACAGTTTGGTAATGGAGTTCAGCATATTGATGGCCTCAAATTATTCTCTATTGTTATAGATAGTGATAATCGGAGGCGATCACAAGTGGCTTGACAGAAACCTTACGTAGATTTGATATCTGGAAAGTCGACCTCTTCGCCATTACTCAGCAAAATAGAGATCCTTTTTGGCTTTCCGCTTGCGTCCAATTTCAGTTCACCAATCGCACTGGCATTGACTAACCTGCGTACGCCCGGCGTGTTTGGAGCGCGCTTGTAGATTTTGAGTCGCTTCCTTTTCGTTAGGAAGTTGAGCGGAGAGCGGGGTGAGTAAAGCAACCTATCGACATGGTCACAAATTGCTAACAGTGGCTCAGGGAAGAGATTTTTCAAGCCGCTGCATGTGATCTGGTAGATGTTTGGGCTACAACGGCGAAAACGCAGCTTGATGTCATAGGCAAAGGAGTAGTGCACATCACCCGACAAAATCACAAAATTGGTTGGGGTCTTGGTGTGTGTGAAAATGCTGATCAAGGTGTTTGCGCTACCCGGGTGCGCCATCCAGTTCTCGGCATCGATCACTAGTGGCTGACCGAGCATGGTCATCCCTTTTTGTAGCGCCTCAATGAACTTGACACCGAACATTGGCGCCGCAGAAACAATGATCACCTTGTCTTGATGCATCAGCTCTTGTTGAAACTCAATTAACGCTTCCCAGTCCATCAGGCCGGAAGGCTTGTTCATTCGAGACTCTGAGCGCCAACGACGCGTCCGCGTATCCAACACAACCACTTTAGGCGAGGTATGAATCGTGTAATGCCATTTCTCAAAGCTGTACAAGTATTGAATGAATTGGTCTTGATGCGAAGCAGAGGGTTCATCGAAATACTGATTTGCTAACTCCAGAAACTCTTGGTTGAAGTTGTCTGGCTCGTTGCCCCAACCCTGACATAGCCAGTAAGAAAGCAGACCATTGCCGATGATTCGCTTGGCGAACGGATTCTCGTAAGCCGCTTTTTCCCAGCCTACGGTTAAGTTCCAATCATCGGTGACATCGTGGTCGTCGAAGATCATATAGGTGGGAATGTGCGCAAGAAGGCGTCTTACTTTAGGTAGCCCAGCGACAAACTCGTCAATAATAGGTTTGTGGTTACGCCACTCTTGTTGCCATCTAGGTTCAAGTTCTTTGCCTGCGTGGGTGAACTTAGTGTCAAGCAGGCGATTGGTATTGATGTGTTGCCATAGCGTCGGCGACCACACCAACAAATACATGGCAAAAAATTCGGAAAAAGTGATTAAGTGGTTTTCGCACTCCCTTGAACTAAAGATGGGGGCGTGTCGCTTAGGGAATAATGTGGTCAACCAATGTCCATCATCAACGTAGTGAGGCAGCAGCCTATCGCGCCCGTAGTAGTAATCAGGGTGTTGGCGTAGAGCGTCGCAGTCAGCGAGAGGCGCGTCTGAAAACGTTTCTTTTGGCAAACCAAGGAGGTCGATGACTTGATCGATAGCATCTAAGGTCGGTCCCGCAACGTGGTCGGCGTAGATTTGATCGCCGCTCATCATAAGTAGGTCTGGTCGTTCACCAATCTCGAGCTCGGATACTTTGTGATCTGCCGCTACTAGAGAATCCGCACTCGAGTGATGAGGATTTCGACAAGAGCCATGCAATACATAATCGGCTTTGTCGGAGATGACAATACTTGGGCGCTGCTCGCTGGGATAGCAGAGATCAGGCGCCAGCGTTTGCAAGTCTCCGGCTTGGGTGACAAAGTCGTAGCTTAGGGCAGTATTGGCTGGGAAGTCGTGACGAAAGTCAGCAAGAGTCACATACGCATGCTCGCCAACTTTCACCGATTGGCACTGATCTAGGTCGAACTGGAAAACGTCATTGTCGTCCAACCTGTGGTAAAGCTTGAATTGCCCTGTGAGACGCTCGCGAGTGACCAACCAAAATACCAACTGATTGTGGGTGGCTTTTCTAAGAATGGGTCCAGCGATGAGAAATGGAAGGGTACTTTGAGTCATCTATCAATCATTTGGGTCGTTAGGAATGTCTGGGTCTTCAAGTATTTCAATGACTTCAGAGCTTGAAAGCTCATGACCCATTAGAAATAGCGCAAGCATAGCGTCAGCTTTTGTTTTGGTGTCTGAGCTCTCGTCGAGGATTTGTTCGAAGCGGTGGCGAATCATGTCTATTTCATGTTCTACGAAACCACGTCCTTCTTCTTCGCCTTGCGATTCTTCTGGTGCGTTGTCGAACTCCATAAACAGTAAGTCACCATCTAACTGGGTACGGACTAATCGCTCAGGCAGCCAAATTTCTCCGCACACGATGTCGGGGTCTTGGCCTTCAGGAAGAGATTCTAGCAATTTCTTTAACTTTGATGCTTTCACAATTTTTTGATTTAGGAGAACATATGTTCTTATTTTAACGACGAATCGCTAATAATCATAAGCATTAAGTGACTCAATAGGTCAATTATTGAGTCTTTAGGACATAAAAATGACAAATCAGTGGAAAATTTGCCGCACAGCAGCGGGGATTGGTGCCGCTTTTCTTTCGACTTCGCTCTTCGCAACAGAGACGCCTGCTATCGGTGAACAAGATTGGGGCATCGCTGCGATGTATCGAATCGCCTCAGTGCCGTTTGATACCGACAGAAGTGATCAATCCGTCAGTACCTTTGTACCTATGATGTATTTCAACAATGAGTACGTTTTTATTGATGGCTTAGAAGGTGGTGTGCACCTTTATGAAACCGACGACGAGCAATGGCAAGTGAACGCGCTCACTCGTTTGCGATTTGTCGATATTCCAAAGTACTTCCAAAACGCCAACGAAGGTGATTCTGCGGACTTTGGTTTGCAATTACGCTACAAAGTGGATGACAACTGGCATTTTGACACCGAAGTGATGACAGACGATGAGTATCGTGTACATGGTAACCTTCGCATGTCCGGTGAGTTTGAATCAGGCGATTGGGAAGTTAAACCGAGTGTGACATTGCGTTACAAAGAAGCCGAATTTAACAGTGTTTACTACGGTTTTTCGGAGTACACCAATGATCGTATTGGCGCTGGAGCAGACATCAACGTTGGGGTTGAAGCTCGTTACCACGTAGTGTCGAACCTATACTTGCTCGGTTCAACAAGTATCACTCGATTGGATGACAACGCCTACAATGCGCCGCTGGTGGAAGACCGCTACCAAGGAGAGCTGTTCGTTGGTTTTGGATTCTTTAACGACAAGACTAAAGCTCCAAAATCAGAGCTGAGCAATAAACGCTATTGGCGTGTTGCTCACGGCTGGGCGACACCATCAAATATCGGTGAGATTTTTGGCTTTGAAAGTGAGAAAGACGAGTACAACAACCAACTCACGTCGGTCTTTTATGGCCACCCTTTAACCGATGAACTGTTCGGATTTCCTATTGATATCTATTTGACACCCGGACTCGTGCACCACTGGTCTTCAGAGGTGCAAGGCGCAAGTACCGAATATGTGGCCGCGATTAAAGCGTACTACACCTTCAATTGGCCGACGCAGTGGCGATTTGGAGTAGCGGAAGGTTTGTCTTACATTGATAACGTTACTTACATCGAACAAGACGAGATGGATAGAAAGGGCTATACCGCAAGCCATTTACTCAACTACTTGGATTTCTCCTTTGATGTCAATGTCGGTGACTTGTTCAATGCCCCAGAGCTTAACAACATGTGGTTTGGTTATTCACTTCACCATCGTAGCGCAATCTTTGAAAAGGCCTCCCAGTTTGGTCGAATCAAAGGTGGCAGTAACTACAACACGGTTTACCTCCAGTTCGACTTCTAATCAGGTTCAAGTTTAAGTTAACGCCCACGCTAAAATGTCGTGGGCGTTTTTTTTCTATCGTATAAACAGCTTGTGATACAATCCGCGCAGTTTTATGTAATGAAATGAATAGGAAACGCTTTGACTTCGTCACAGCCTAAAAAATCTGTCGACAGCGAACAGAACTCTCAAGCGCCTCAAGCTCAGGTGAACAGCGCAGCGTCCTTACGCAAAGCACTCGGTGAGTGTATGTTGCGTGATCGCTTTCGCTTGAGCAAACGCATTTCTGGCGCAAGCAAAATTAAAAAAGAAGCGTCACGCAACGCCGTGTTTGACGAAATCGCGCTCGATATTGCTAAGTCCATGATGGAAGCTGAGCAGCGCAGCAATGCTCATCCAACAATCGAATACCCTGAAATCCTGCCAGTCAGCCAAAAACGCGACGACATTGCGAAAGCGATCGAAGAAAACCAAGTGGTCATCGTTGCGGGTGAAACCGGCTCAGGTAAAACCACTCAGCTACCAAAAATCTGTGCTGAACTTGGTCGCGGTAAATTCGGTCTGATTGGTCATACTCAACCTCGTCGTCTTGCGGCGCGTTCGGTTGCCAATCGAATTGCCGAAGAGATGGAAACCAAGCTTGGTGAGTTTGTTGGTTACAAGGTTCGATTCAACGACCAGATCTCTGAAAACACCCAAATCAAATTGATGACAGACGGTATCTTGCTGGCTGAAATTCAGCATGACCGCTTCTTGAATCAATACGACACCATCATTATCGATGAAGCGCACGAGCGCAGTCTGAACATCGATTTCATCTTGGGTTACTTGAAAGAGTTGCTGCCACGTCGTCCTGATCTGAAAGTGATCATTACCTCGGCAACCATCGACCCAGAGCGTTTTTCAAAACACTTCAACAACGCACCCATTATTGAAGTGTCAGGTCGAACTTACCCAGTAGAAACGCGTTACCGCCCACTGAGCGGTGATGATGATAACGATCGTGACCAACTTGAAGGTATTTTCGAAGCGGTAGACGAACTGTGCGATGAAGGCTTAGGTGACATCCTTATCTTCATGAACGGCGAGCGTGAAATTCGTGATACCGCGGATGCATTGTCTAAACGCAACCTTAAGAGCACGGAAATTGTGCCGCTTTACGCGCGTTTGTCGGCGGGTGAGCAGAACAAGATTTTCCAACCTCATGCTGGTCGCCGCATTGTACTGGCTACCAACGTAGCAGAAACCTCGTTGACGGTTCCGGGCATCAAGTACGTTATCGATCCGGGTACGGCGCGTATCAGCCGATACAGTTACCGTACTAAGGTTCAGCGTCTTCCAATCGAGCCAGTTTCTCAGGCGAGTGCCAACCAGCGTAAAGGTCGTTGTGGTCGTGTGGAAGAGGGTATCTGTATCCGTCTTTACTCAGAGGAAGATTTCAATTCACGTCCTGAGTTTACCGATCCTGAGATCCTGCGTACTAACCTAGCATCGGTTATCTTGCAGATGACGGCGCTTGGTTTGGGCGACATTCAAGCTTTCCCGTTTGTGGAAGCACCTGATAAACGTAACATCCAAGACGGTGTGCGTCTTCTAGAAGAGTTAGGTGCAATCAATGCTGATGCTAAAGACCCGAAAAAACGTCTAACTAGCATTGGTCGTCAGCTTGCACGCCTTCCAATCGACCCACGTCTAGCTCGTATGGTTCTTGAGTCGCCAAAATATGGTGCGACTAAAGAGCTGATGATCATCGCCTCTGCACTCTCAATCCAAGATCCGCGAGAGCGTCCTTCAGACAAACAGCAATCTTCGGATGATAAACACAAGCGTTTCTTCCATGAAGAGTCAGACTTCCTGACGTTTGTGAACCTGTGGGATTATATCCAGAAGCAGCAAAAGAAATTGTCTGGGAACCAGTTCCGCAAGCAATGCAAACAAGATTACTTGAACTACTTGCGTGTGCGTGAATGGCAAGACGTCTACTTCCAACTTCACCAGTCTATGCGTGAAATGGACTTCAAGCTCAATGATGAGCCAGCAAGTTATCAAGGTGTGCATTCTGCAATCCTTGTTGGCCTGCTTTCTCAAATTGGTATGAAAGACCAAGAGAAGAATGACTACCAGGGCGCGCGCAACGCTCGTTTCCATATCTTCCCTGCATCGGGTCTATTCAAGAAACAACCCAAGTGGATCATGTCTGCTGAGTTGGTGGAAACCTCAAAACTTTGGGGGCGCATCATCGCTAAGATTCAACCAGAATGGATTGAGCCGCTAGCGAAGCACCTAATTAAGCGCAGTTACAGCGAACCGCATTGGTCGAAGAAACGCGCCGCGGTCATGGCTTACGAAAAAGTGATGCTTTACGGCGTGCCCATCGTACCGAAGCGTTTGGTGAACTACGGCAATATTGATTCGACTATCAGTCGTGAAATCTTCATTCGTAGTGCGCTGGTGGAAGGTGAGTGGGAAACCAAACACGCGTTCTTCAAGCAAAACCGTAAGCTTCTTCAAGAAGTGGAAGAGCTCGAACACAAATCTCGTCGCCGCGACATTTTGGTCGATGACGATGAGCTATTCGATTTCTACGACCAACGCGTTGGTACGGAAGTGGTTTCTGGCAAACACTTCGATACGTGGTGGAAGAAGGCCTCGAAAGAGAACAAAGAACTGCTGAACTTCGAAAAAGAGATGCTGTTCAAGGGCGATGCAAGCCATGTTACCGATTTGGATTACCCGAACTTCTGGTATCAAAACAATCTGAAACTGAAGCTGAGCTATCAATTTGAACCAGGTGAAGATAGTGACGGTGTCACGGTACACTTGCCACTGCCTATTCTGAACCAAGTTGAGTCTGCGGGCTTTGACTGGCAGATCCCAGGTCTGCGTCATGAACTTGTGGTGAGCTTGATCAAATCGCTGCCGAAGACAGTACGTAAGAACTTTGTTCCTGCGCCAAACTACGCCGATGCGTTCTTAGCTCGTGCAACACCAATGGAAGCGCCACTGCTTGACTCGTTGGAGAAAGAGCTGCGCCGAATGACGGGCGTAGAGGTTCTGCGCGAAGATTGGAATATGGATCAAATTCCGGAACACTTGAAGGTGACTTTCCGCGCGGTTGACCATAGAAATCGCAAGCTGAAGGAAAACAAAGATCTTCACGAACTGAAAGAGAGCCTGAAAGATAAAGTTCAAGAAACCCTTTCAAAAGTCGCGGATGACGACATCGAGCAACAAGGTTTGCATACGTGGAGCTTTGGCGAACTGCCGAAGGTATACCAACAAAAACGCGGTGGTTACGACGTTAAAGCGTACCCAGCGATTGTCGATGCCAAAGACAGCGTTGAAATCAAGCTGTACGAGACTGAATATGAGCAGGTCACGGCAATGCAAGCGGGTCAGCGTCGTCTGATTTTGCTCAATGTGCCTTCGCCAATCAAATACCTGCACTCCAACTTGCCGAATAAATCGAAGTTGGGTCTATACTTTAATCCTTATGGCAAAGTACTTGATTTGATTGATGACTGTATCGCGTGTGGTGTCGATAAGCTGATTGAAGAGCAGGGCGGCTTGGTTTGGGAGCCAGAGAAGTTTGACGCCTTGAAAGAACACGTTCGAGCTGAGCTTGGTGATACGGTGGTGGAAATTGCCCAGCAAGTGGAAACCATCCTGACGACGGCTTTCAATATCAATAAGAAGTTGAAAGGTAAGATCGATTTCACCATGGCGTTCGCATTGTCGGACATCAAAGCACAAATCGAAGGATTGATCTTCAAAGGTTTCGCGACAGAATGCGGTTGGAAGCGTCTTCCGGACATTCTGCGCTATATGCGCGCGATTGAGCGTCGTATGGAGAAGCTGCCAATCGATCCAAACAAAGACCGTTTGCACATGCTGAAAGTGGAATCAGTGACGAGCGACTACAAAGAGCTGCTCAACAAAATTCCGAAAGGCATGGTGGTTCCGGAGAACGTGAAAGAGATCCGCTGGATGATCGAAGAGCTTCGGGTGAGCTTCTTTGCTCAACAATTGGGTACGCCATATCCAGTGTCTGACAAGCGAGTTAAGAATGCGATTGACGCGTGTTAGGTACGCAAATTGCATGATATTCGGTACAGGATAGTTTTTTGACGAACATGGGCAGCGGATTGCCGCTTGGTGCCACTGCCAAAGGACATGACAAGAAGGTTAATTATGAAAAAGACACTTTTAGCACTGGCGCTGATTGGCGCATCAGCAACAGCTTCTGCGGACTCTTGGATTTATGGTAGTGCAAGTGTCGGTCAGGCTGATGTCGGCGGGGAAACCGCTTCTTCTTACAACGTTCACGTAGGAACGGGCATTCTACCGTTTATTGGACTTGAGGCTGGCTATCAAACCTTCGGTGAGTTCACAAATGCGCGTTACGATGGCAAAGACTTAGACCTAGAAGGCTCAGCACTTTATTTTGCAGCTAAACCAAGCATCGACTTCGGTCCGCTGCACGTTTATGCCAAAGCAGGTCTGCATTCGTACAAACTTGAAGACAGCAGTGCTGGCTTTGAAGAAGACGAAATTGACATGATGTACGGCATTGGCGCTGAGTACTTTATGGCTGGTCCAATTTCTATCGGTGCAAGCTACAATGTATTTTCTTTAAAAGAAGATGATGTGAAGAACTTCTCGATCAACGCGACGTTCCACTTCTTATAATTGGGCATCTTTTTTAGAACGATACCCAGCAATCTTGCTGGGTATTTTTATTGGTATGTTATTTGTCTTGTTTGTGGGATTTATAAAATGAAAAAAACACTTTTAGCGCTTTTAGTTATGGGCGTATCCGCTTCTGCTTCTGCTGACTCTTGGCTTTATGCGGGTATCCAAGGCGGTAAATCTAACTTGGAAAGTGAAAGCTCAACAGCGTACGGTGTTCATGTTGGTACCGGTATTCTCCCTCTTATTGGTTTAGAAGCAGGCTACTTCAATCACGGCTCTATCGACCTTGAAGCTCGTAATATCAGCGGTAGTGCCGATTTCACTTCTTTTTATGCTGCTGCTAAACCAAGTATCGACTTTGGTCCACTTCATATCTACGCAAAAGGCGGCCTGAACACCTACAACGTAGAGTTTACAGGCGACTTGAGCTCTATCTCTAATGATTCAGGTATCGGCTTAATGTACGGCTTTGGCGCAGAATACAACATCTTCCCAGGTCTGACAGTGGGCGCGAGTTATCAGTCGTTTGGCTTTGAAGTTGACGGCAGCGGTGAAAACGTTGATAGCTTTACCGTCAACGCGACCTTCCACTTCCTATAAGCGAAGAACCTCTCCAAAAAAGCGACCTTTGGTCGCTTTTTTTGTGCGTATTTGCAGGCAATGTCATATACATTTGTCTCATTTTTGTTTAATTTGAACGAGTGTTCAAATTAAATCAAGAGGTAGAAGATGACTAAAGCGAAACTCTATTATGTTTATGATCCAATGTGTTCATGGTGTTGGGGGTACAAGCCCACGTGGAGAGCAGTCGAAGATGCACTGAAGGGTAAGGTTGATATTCAGTATTTGGTTGGGGGACTTGCCGCAGATTCTGATCAGCCAATGCCGCAAGAGATGCGACAGCAAATCGCTTCCTATTGGAAGAAAATTGAAACTTTATTAGGCACTGAGTTCAACTACGACTTCTGGACCAGCAACACACCTCGTCGCTCGACATATCCCTCATGTCGCGCCGCCATCGCTGCGCGAAAGCAAGGCAAAGAAAAAGAGATGGTGGACGGCATTCAGAAAGCCTATTACTTACAGGCGCGAAACCCGAGTGATGACAGCGTTTTGTTTGATGTGGCTCGTGAGCTTGGATTGGCAATGCGTGAGTTTGAACATGACTACTATTCAAATCGGCTAGAAGAAGAGTTGCAAGATGAGCTAAGGTTTGCCCGCGGTATCGGTGGAAACCATTTCCCTTCGTTGTTTTTACAAACGCAGGAAGGGCTTCTCGAATTGCCTATCGATTACCATTCCCCAGAATCGACGCTTAGCCAGATTCAAGCACTGATAAAATGAAAAAAGCCACTCTAGCAAAGAGTGGCTTTGATACTTTTATTCAGAGATTATGCTTGTTGCTTTTGTAGCTCAGCTTCTTTCTCTTCGTCTTCAATCAAAGAATCAACAATGACTGCACACGCGGCGTCGCCTGTGATGTTAAGTGCAGTACGAATCATGTCGAAGATACGGTCTAGAGCGAACAGCAGTGGTAGACCTTCGATTGGAATGCCCGCTGCAAGCAGTACCGCAACCACAAGGAAAGAAGGACCTGGAACACCCGCTTGACCTACCGCACCTAGCGTAGAAGTAACGATAATCGCGATGTATGCGCCCATGCCTAGGTCAATGTTGAACAGTTGAGCAAAGAAGATAGCAACTAGGCCGTAGTAAATTGCGTTACCTGACATGTTGATTGTCGCGCCCAGTGGCAATACGAATGAAGCGGTAGAGTTCTTAACGCCTAGCTCATGCTCAACGGTGTCTAAAGTAACTGGCAGTGTTGCCATAGAAGAAGCGGTAGAGAGTGCAACAGCTTGTGGCTTCTTCATTGCCGTTAGGAACTTCTTCGCTGAGGTCTTAGTGAAGATATGAACCATAAGTGGGTAAGCAACAAAACCGAAGATTAGGATCGCAGCAACGTAGACAACGAATAGCTTGAATACCACCATTAGGGCACCAAAACCAAACGTACCAACGGCTTCAGCCATCAGACCGAATACACCGATAGGTGCGATGATCATCACTTTGTTGATCATCCAAACCATCGCGTCAACGATCGCATTGACACCGTTAATGATCGGCTCGCGCTTTTCTTTTGCTTGCTTAGAGATAGCAATGCCAAAGAACATACAGAAAACAAGGATTTGTAGAATATTCGCTTCGTTCAGTGATTGGAAAACGTTGGTTGGGATCATACCAGTGATGGTCGCCCAGAAAGTAGGTAGTTCACCTTTCGCAGCGTATTCTGACGAGAACATGCCTTCAACGCCTGAAACGTCAATGCCCATGCCCGGTTTAAATACTTCACCCATGAATAGAGCAAGGGCGACTGCTAGCGCAGAAGTAAGGCCGAAGTAACCTAGCGTTACAACACCAACTTTACCAGCAGATTGGCTATTTCCTAGACCTGCAGCACCTGAAATAAGTGCGACAGCGACAAGAGGGATAACCAGCATTTTGATTAGATTAATGAAGATCGCACCTAGTGGAGCGAACATGGTTGCGCTGTCACCCATGAAGGCACCAACGGCAGTACCTACGATCATGGCAATGACTACTTGCACACCAATATTGCTTAGCAAACTCTTTTCTTTTAACACTTCCATAACCTCTGTGCTAATTAAAATTAAAAATCCAGAATTACCATCTGAGTGTAAACTCAAAAATGGTTAATAATTTCGTCTCGCTTTTTACACGTTATTTTTACAATTAGCAATATGTGACGGTACTGAGAGAGGCATTTAAAGACACTTTTATTGATAACTGACAATTTTTTGCTCAATAGCAAACGTTTGCTTTAGGTGTAAAGAGGGGGTTGCTCAATGAAGTGTTATGGAAGTATTGTTGAGTTGAATGATTCTGAAGAGTGTGGATTGTTAAAAAAAAGATCGATTTCATTATGATTTAAGAAACCGATCTCATAGATGTTTAGACGGCTAACACGTTACTTCTGTGTCGCAGCCTTCATGGAAGATACAAAACCTGCGAGTTGTTGTAACATCTCGTCGGGTTTTTCTGTATAGGATTCAATGATTTTCACTACCGCCGAACCAGAAATTGCACCAGCGGCACCAGATTCTAGTGCTTGCTTCACCTGTGCTGGTTCTGAGATGCCGAAGCCAAGTAGCGCTGGTGGCGCATCGAACTGGTTCAGCCTATCTAGCATGTGACCAACAGGCATGTTTGCCTTAGTCTCTGCGCCAGTAACCCCAGCACGAGAGAGTAAGTAAGTGTAACCACCACCTAGCTCTGATACTTGCTTGAGTGTTTCATCACTTGCTGTTGGTGGTGCAATAAAGATCGGGTGAATACCAAACTTCTCTGCAGCCGCAACAAATTCTGAGCTCTCGTTGGTTGGTACATCGGCAATCAACACAGAATCGATGCCCGCTTTTGCACAGCGCTCGTAGAAGTTTTCGATGCCACGTGAGTACACAAGGTTTGCGTACATCAAAAGACCGATTGGAAGATCAGGGTACTTCGCTCGAATCTTACCAATTTGCTCGAAGCAGATATCTGGCGTAGCGCCTGACTCTAATGCACGAATGTTCGCGCCTTGGATAGTTGGGCCATCGGCAAGTGGATCTGAGAATGGGATGCCTAGTTCTAGTGCATCGGCGCCAGACTCAACAAGCGTTTCCATGATCTTGTAAGATTGCTCTGCGTTTGGATCGCAAACCGTCACAAACGGTACAAATGCGCCTTGGTTTTTCTCGTTTAGGCGCGCAAACATCTTCTCATAACGGCTCATTAGATTGCTCCTTTTTCTTCCAAGATAGCGTGCACGGTGAAGATGTCTTTGTCACCACGACCTGATAGATTCACAACCAATAGTTGCTCTTTTTCTGGATTCTCACGAGCCATACGCAGCGCATGGGCAAGAGCGTGAGAAGATTCTAAAGCTGGGATAATGCCTTCACTACGAGCGAGCTCTTGGAACGCATCGAGTGCTTCGTCGTCTGTGACGTTATCGTATTCAGCGCGGCCAATTGCGTTAAGGTGTGCGTGTTGCGGACCAACTGAAGGGAAATCAAGACCCGCAGAGACAGAGTAAGATTCTTCAACTTGGCCGTTAGGGTCTTGCATTAGTGGCGCTTTCATACCAAAGAAGATGCCCGTTTTACCATGCTTAAGTGGTGCGCCGTGCTGGTCGGTATCGATGCCTTTACCTGCTGGCTCAACACCAATTAAGCGGACGTTTTCTTCTTCGATGAAGTCAGCAAACATACCAATCGCGTTTGAACCACCGCCCACACACGCGATAACCGCGTCAGGAAGGCGACCTTCACGCGCCAAAATTTGATTCTTCGTTTCTTCACCAATCATTCGTTGGAAATCACGCACAATGGTTGGGAAAGGGTGGGGACCTGCCGCGGTACCGAGTAGGTAGTGCGCGTCTTCATAAGTCGCAGACCAGTCGCGCAGCGCTTCGTTACATGCATCTTTAAGTGTTGCTGACCCCGAGTGAACAGGAATCACTTCTGCGCCCATGAGCTTCATGCGGAATACGTTCGGACTTTGACGCTCAACGTCTTTTGCACCCATGTAAACGCGGCACTTAAGGCCAAGCAGTGCACACGCGAGTGCAGTGGCAACACCGTGCTGGCCTGCGCCTGTTTCAGCAATGATTTCGTTTTTACCCATGCGTTTCGCAAGCAGCGCTTGACCTAAGACTTGGTTGGTCTTGTGCGCGCCACCGTGAAGCAAGTCTTCGCGTTTTAGGTACAGTTTGGTCTTGGTTCCTTTGGTGAGATTACGAGTAAGCGTTAACGCCGTTGGACGACCGGCGTACTCTTGAAGAAGCGTCATAAATTCACTGCGAAAATCTGGGTCTTCTTGTGCGTCGATAAACGCTTGCTCGAGCTGCTCAAGCGCAGGTACCAATATTTGTGGGACGTATTGTCCGCCGTATTCACCAAAGTAGGCGTCTAGTTTTGCCATCATGTCTTCCCTTTAATTCGTTTGAGTCGGCATTCCGACTCAAGAAATTTTGTTTGTGTTAGTAGTCTCTAATCGCGGCAAAGGTTTGCTGCAGCTTGTCTAGGTCTTTTTTACCTGGAGAGTGCTCTACGCCTGAGTTCAAATCTAAGCCTAAGCAGCCTTGCTGTGATGCTTTTTGTGCATTGAAAGGATTAATTCCACCCGCAAGCATCACTTTTTCTGGGTTGGAAATGAGCGACCAATCAAAAACCAGTCCGGTGCCACCCGTTTGCGATCCGACTTTAGTATCCAAGAGGTGACGATCAACGCCTTGCGCGATCAACTCTGGCACCTTGTCGGTAACACCGTACGCTTTCCAGACTTCTACGTGGTCAGGCAGTTGTGACTTGAGTGCGGTGACAAACGCTTGATCCTCTTGACCATGAAGTTGTACCGCTTTTAAACCTAACTCAGACACTCGCTGGCAAATAAAGTCTGCCTCGTGGTTTTGGAACACGCCGACATACTGGAGTGGCGCACCGCTCATGGTTAGTCGAGCCGTTTCCAAATCGACGTAGCGCTTTGATTGTTCGACGAAGATTAAGCCGCCAAAGATGGCGCCAGCTTGATATGCTTTTGCTGCGTCATCGGGATGAGTGAGGCCGCAAACTTTGTTTTCACCTAGTGTCACTTTACGTACTGCGAGCTCTAGGTTCTCTTCTGCCATCAGTGAACTGCCAATCAAGAAGCCATCCGCGTACTCGGCTAAATCTCGAACCTGTTGGTGCGTGTAAATGCCGGACTCTGAAATCACGGTTGCGTTTGGTGCCAGCTCGCGAATGGTTGGTGCCAGTTCTTTGGTACGGTTAAGGTCGGTGCTGAGATCGCGTAAATTGCGGTTATTGATGCCGATAACGCGAGCGCCTAGCTTAACCGCGCGATGAAGTTCTTCTTCATTGCTTACTTCGGTCAGGATGCCCATGTTTAGGCTGTGTGCCGCTTCTTCTAGCGCTTTGTACTCTTCGTCATTAAGGACAGAAAGCATCAGTAACACGGCGTCTGCACTGTAATGACGCGCTAAGTACACTTGATAGGTATCCACCATAAAGTCTTTACACAGAACAGGCTGTTTTACTTGGCTACGTACCTGCGGCAGGAAATCAAAGTTACCTTGGAAGTATTTCTCGTCTGTTAGGACTGAAATTGCGTCAGCGTGATTGTTATAAACTGACGCGATGTAATCCAAATCGAAATCGTCACGAATCAAGCCTTTAGAAGGGGAGGCCTTTTTACATTCAGTGATAAACACCGCTTTCTCACCGCTGAGCGCATCGTAAAAGCTGCGGTCAGATGGCAGTAAATCAGACTGAAATGTGCTCAGCGGTTGAGACACTCTACGGTCTGCGACCCACTGATACTTGTCGCGAACAATTTTCGCTAGAACTTCTGCCATTTCTGCTTCTTTCTTAGAAACGTGTTCAGACAGATTGTCAGCTTGCTGAGTGTTGAAGTCAGTCATCTTCTTCCATTCCTTAAGCGTGTGCGGCAAGTTGTTGTACCAATTGGTACGCCTTACCTGAATTCATTGCCTCAATCGCTTGCTGCGTGTTGGCTTTTAAATCTTCGTGGCCGAATAGGCGCATTAACAGAGCAACGTTCACCGCCACTGCGCCCAATTGTGCGTCTGTCCCTTTACCTGTCAGGATGTTGGTGATGATCGCTTTGTTTTCTTCAGGATCGCCACCTTTAATCGCTTCTAGTGGGTGAGCTTCTAGACCGAAGTCTGCAGGCGTTAGTTTGTATTCTGTGATCTTACCGTCTTTGATTTCAGCAACGGTTGTTTCACCGTGAATCGCCACTTCGTCCAAACCGCTACCGTGTACCACTGCGGCGCGTTTCATGCCCATTTGTAGCATGGTTTCTGCGATAGGACGAACCAGTTCCTCGCTGTAAACGCCCATCAGTTCAATGTTTGGACGAGCAGGGTTAATCAGTGGGCCGAGAATGTTGAAAATGGTACGCGTTTTCATGGTTTGACGCACAGGCATCGCGTGACGGACACCGCCGTGGTATTGAGGTGCAAATAGGAAAGCGACGCCGATATCGTCGACGGCTTTTCGCGTGTCTTCTGCACTCATCGCTAAATTGATGCCAAACGAGTCGAGGAGATCCGACGACCCCGATTTGCTTGACACGCTACGGTTGCCGTGTTTCGCGACTTTCAGACCACACGCCGCCGCAACAAACGCCGCAGTCGTCGAAATGTTAATGGTGTTGTGGCCGTCGCCGCCAGTACCTACGATATCTGCGAAATCGTAATCTGGGCGCGGAAATGGGTTGGCGTTGGCTAACAGCGCTTTCGCTGCGCCTGCGATCTCATCGGGTGTTTCGCCTTTTATTTTGAGTGCAGTCAGTGCCGATGCCATCAAAATCGGATCGAGCTCACCACGAATGATGATGTCGAACAGCTGTTGGCTCTCTTCTTGAGTCAGCGATTGTTGGTCATATAGTTTGTTAATAATCTGTTCCATGAATAATCTCCTTAATGCTGCTCGTTGTGTTGTTGAGCCCAATCAATCGCGTTTGCCAATAAGGTTGCGCCGTAGGTGGTCATTATTGACTCTGGGTGGAATTGGAAGCCACACACCTTGTCTTGCTCGTTGACCACAGACATCACCAAACCATCAACTTCTGCGGTAATGGTTAAGCTGTCAGGAACCATGGTTGCGACCAACGAGTGGTACCGAGCAATGGCGAGCGGTGAAGGTAAACCAAGATATGTTGGATGGTTTTGGTGTGCCATCATCGACACTTTGCCATGAATGATTTCACCCGCGCCTGCAACCGTACCGCCGTATGCTTCAACAATGGCTTGGTGACCTAAGCAAATACCGATCATTGGCACTTTGCCTTTCAAGCGTTGGATCAGCTCTGGCATCGAGCCTGCTTCTGAAGGAGCACCAGGACCTGGTGAGAGAAGAACCACAGCGTTGTCGAGCTTAGCTACCGCTGCTTCAATCACTTCTGCTGCAATATGGTTTCGATAGATGGTCACTTGGTGGCCTAGCGAACGGAATTGGTCAACGAGGTTGTAAGTGAAAGAATCAAAGTTATCGATGAATACAATGTTAGCCATGATCACTTACTCCTCGTCTTGGCGCGCTTGATGGGCGGTTTGAATGGCGGAGATAACCGCTTGAGCCTTACCACGTGTTTCGTCTGCTTCCGCTTGTGGATCGGAGTCAAACACCACGCCAGCGCCGGCTTGAACTTGGGCGATGCCATTTTCGACATACGCAGAGCGAATCACAATACAGGTGTCGAGTGTGCCTTCGCCCGTCAAGTAACCCACAGCACCGCCGTAACTGCCACGACGCGCGCCTTCCACATCACGAATTAACTGCATCGCGCGAATTTTAGGCGCGCCTGTTAATGTGCCCATGTTCATACAGGCTTGATAAGCGTGCAGGGCATCTAAGTCTTCACGTAGTTGGCCGACCACACGCGACACCAAGTGCATGACGTGGCTGTAACGGTCGACTTTCAGTAGGTCAGCGACATGGCGAGTACCGGCTTGAGAGATGCGCGCGACATCGTTGCGCGCTAGGTCAACCAGCATCATGTGTTCAGCGTTTTCTTTTTTATCGCTGCGCAGTTCAAGCTCAATGCGGCTATCTAGGTCAAAATCGATCTCACCATTCGGGCGTTTACCGCGACGACGAGTCCCGGCAATTGGGTAGATTTCAATCTGGTTGGTGTCGGTTTCATACTTAAGCGCGCTTTCCGGTGAAGCGCCAAACAGAGTGAAAAGCTCATCTTGCATGTAGAACATGTAAGGGCTTGGGTTACTCACTTTCAGCTCTTTGTATGCCGCCAGTGGAGAAGGGCAAGGTAGAGTAAAGCGGCGCGATGGAACCACTTGGAACACATCGCCTTTGACGACAAACTGTTTTAAATCACGCACGGTTTGGCAAAAATCTGCATCTGATACGCTTGGAATGGCTTCGACCGTGGTCAGTTGTTTGGCGCTTGGTAAGTGCTTTAACTGTGCGCACTCAGCTTGGATTTGCTCCACTCGCGCAGCCAGTGCCGCTTTTTGATCGCTGTTTGCGAACAAGGTTGCCTTTAAATCACACGTTTGACGCTGGTGATCGACGACCAATAAGGTTTCAGCAACGTAAAAGACGTAATCCGGGCATTGGTTAGTTTGCTCTGCATGACCGAGTGGCTCAAAATTCGCGACGAGATCATAAGCAAACAGTCCGCCTAAGAATAGGGCGTGTGGGTGCTGATCGCTAAGGTCGAAACTATGTTGGATAAGGCGAAGAGCATCAAACGATGAGGCTTCACGCAGTCTTGAATCTTCATCAAGGGTATCGCAAGGAGCGTCAAATTCTAGTGTGAGCACTTGGCCTTCAAAATGATGCGTAACGTTAGATTGGATGTTTTGCGCTAGGTGAGCGAGTAAGTGCTTGCCGTTGTCGGTGAGCGCTGTCATGGTCACGGTATGGCCAAAGCAGACGATACGAACGGCAGAGTCGACGATGAGCAGGCTTTTAAGGTCTTGTTTAGAGTCGATCTCAGCAGACTCTAACAGCAGGCTATCGGTTTTATTCTCACACAAGGTGTGGAACAAACGCGTTGGGTCCTGCGCGTAAGGAGCAGAGGCTTGAATAACTTCAAGGTTTCCTAGCTTTCTGATTTCAATGGCCTTGTTCACAAGACCTCCTTTTTATATAAAACTTTAAATCTTCCTGTCGTACATAGTGGCACAAAGCAAACGTTCACCCAATCGGGTTTTGGTTCAAATTGTCGATTGTTTAAGCACTTAGATGTGAGACAGACTACAAAACAAAAAGCCCGCTACTTGAGCGGGCTTGGGGTATTCCTTTCTAACTTTTTAGAAGTACACGCTAGCCCACCAAGAACTTGTCCAAGTGCGCCACCAAATAAGATTACCTGCATCCACAGAAGAGTTGTGGCTCTTTGAGAGCGCTGCAACTTTCAGTTTCTGGTCACGGGTAATTTCTTGTAACATAGTTGGCCTTAAATTCAGGTACTTCGTATTTGTGTACTAGTTAACTAGTGCAGAGGTAAAAAGTCAACTAAAAAAATAGAAATATGAGAATTGATTTACACAGCCATACCACTGCCTCTGACGGAAGACTGCCACCAAACGAACTGATTGATCGAGCGCTCAGTTTCAATCTTGAGGTATTAGCGATCACCGATCACGATACCGTCGATGGGTTAGCGCCTGCTCACGACTACATTAATGAAAACCAACTGCCGATTCAGCTTATTAATGGCATTGAGATTTCTACGGTGTGGCAAAATAAAGACATCCACATTGTTGGGCTGAATATTGACCCCAACTCGCCAGCGTTGCAGGCGTTGATTGCGCAGCAAAAAGCCCATCGAGAAGGGCGCGCGGAACTAATCGCACATCGCCTTAGCAAAGCAACTCGCGAAGGGGTGCTGGAAGAAGTCAAACAAATAGCGGGCGACGCGCCTATCACTCGAGCTCATTTCGCGAAATGGCTGGTTGAAAATGGCTACGCGAAAACGATGCAGCAAGTGTTTAAGAAGTATTTGACGCGCAACAATCCCGGTTATGTACCGCCGGCATGGTGCTCGATGAGTGAAGCTGTTGAGGCCATTCACGCTGCGGGTGGGCAAGCCGTCCTTGCCCATCCTGGCCGCTACGATTTAACGGCAAAATGGATAAAACGCCTGTTAGCGGCATTTGTTGAAGCCAGTGGTGACGCGATGGAAATCGCACAGCCACAACAAGGGCAACAAGAAAGACGCAACTTGGCTGATTATGCTATACAATACAAACTATTAGCTTCTCAAGGTAGCGACTTCCACTATCCGTCTCCGTGGATGGAGTTAGGGCGCAACTTATGGTTGCCATCAGGTGTCGAACCTGTATGGAAAGATTGGGGTATCGAGCCTTCAAGCGCAGAGTAATTTGCCCGGATTAAGTCGATATCAATTAACTATAGAGTCGAGAGACTCGATAATGAGGAATTACAATGAGCCAGTTTTTTTACGTTCATCCAGAAAACCCACAGGCTCGCTTGATCAATCAAGCTGTAGCAATCATTCGTAATGGCGGGGTAGTGGTTTACCCAACAGACTCAGGCTATGCATTGGGGTGCCAGCTAGAAAACAAACAGGCTTTGGAACGTATCTGTCAGATCCGTCGTCTTGACGAGAAACACAACTTTACTCTGTTGTGTCGAGACTTGTCTGAGCTCTCTCTTTACGCGCGTGTTGATAACTCGGCGTTTCGTTTGCTGAAAAATAACACCCCAGGTCCTTACACGTTTATCTTTAAAGGGACGAAAGAAGTTCCTCGTCGCTTAATGAACTCAAAACGTAAGACGATCGGTATTCGTGTGCCTGATAACCAAATCGCGCTTGATTTGCTCGAAGCACTTGGTGAGCCGCTGATGTCGACCTCATTGATTCTGCCAGGTAATGACTATACAGAATCAGACCCAGAGGACATCCGTGACAAACTAGAGCACGCCGTCGATTGTATTTTGAATGGCGGCTACCTTGGTGAGCAACCAACCACGGTGGTTGACTTCAGTGATGATGAACCCGTCATCGCTCGACTGGGTTCGGGTGATCCAACGCCATTTGAGTAATCAAAAGTTCGTGATTTTCGACACACTTTTTGCGATAATGTGCGGCCGCGATTTCGGGTCGCACATTTTTATTCGACGTCTGCGAAGACGACACATAGGTAAATAAATGAACGAAAAATTACAGAAAGTATTAGCACGAGCAGGTCATGGATCACGTCGCGAGCTGGAAGCTTTGATTAAAGCGGGCCGTGTCAGTGTGAATGGCGTTGTCGCTAAACTTGGTGAGCGACTAGAAGATGAAAACGCCATTGTGCGTATTGATGGCCATACTGTGTCTGCAAAGGCTCAGGAAGAGGTTATCTGTCGTGTTCTTGCTTACTACAAGCCGGAAGGTGAACTGTGTACTCGTCATGACCCAGAAGGTCGTCGCACTGTATTTGACCGTCTACCAAAAATCCGCGGTTCGCGTTGGATTTCTGTTGGTCGTCTTGATGCTAACACATCAGGTCTGCTGCTATTCACAACCGACGGTGAGCTGGCAAACCGCCTAATGCACCCAAGCCGTCAGGTAGAACGTGAATATCTAGTACGTGTGTTCGGTGAAGTGACCGAGCAAAAAGTGAAAAACCTAGTTCGCGGTGTTGAGCTGGAAGATGGTATGGCACGTTTCGAAGACGTTGTGTACGCTGGTGGTGATGGTATGAACCACACCTTCTACGTGGCAATTAACGAAGGTCGTAACCGTGAAGTTCGTCGTCTTTGGGAATCTCAAGAGACAACGGTAAGCCGTCTTAAACGTGTTCGTTACGGTGATATCTACCTAGACAAGAAACTGCCACGCGGCGGTTGGATGGAGCTAGACCTTAAACAAGTAAACTACTTGCGTGAACTTGTTGAACTTCGCCCAGAAAAAGAAACGTTACTCGATGAAAACAAAGCGAACAGCTCTCGTAAACGTGAGCGCTCTCGTAGCCAAAAGATTCGTCGCGCCGTTAAGCGTCACGAAGAGCGAGTAAACAGCGGTGGTGGTCGTAGCAACAACCCGTCACGACGCAAGCCACGTAAAGGTGCTGGAGAACAAGGTTCTCGCGCAAAACAAGGTAATAGCAAACCTCAACGCCAATCGCGTAAATAATTGAAAAAGCAGCCTTCTGGCTGCTTTTTTCGTTTTCACCTTCAGGTTTTTATCCGTTTTACCCACTGAGCCATTCTTTCTCCTAAGTACTTTGCAGTTGCAAGATCCGATGGGTGCACCTCACCATTAACCCCTTGGGCCACAACGCCTGCTTGGGTGCCAAGCCGATTGAGCCCCAGCTCACCTGTTCCTGTCGTCTTATCTAGACCTAACCACAGCATGCCATGCTGACCAGCGAGAGTCTGGATGTATTGAAGAGTACTAGATTGGTCGCCATTCATCGCGCCCCCACTGGTAAAACCCGCTGCTATTTTCCCCGACCATTTTTGCTCTACCCAAGTGTCACTACTGGCGTCAGCAAATGCTTTGAACTGAGCCGCGACGCAACCCATATAGGTTGGAGAACCGAAAATTATCCCTTCGCAATCCACCAATTGCTGAAATAGTTCAGCAGTACAAAATCGGCCTTCGACAATCTCTCTGCCTGCTATTCGATGAGAGATAACTTCAACTCCGCCATGGCTTTCAATCCCAGCGGCAATCGCTTTGGCCAGTTGGGCAGTGACGTCAGTTTGAGAAAAATAGATAATCGCAATCTTAGACAAATCATGTTCCTTTTTAGTCAAGTTAATTGAGTTGTAGAACAGGCTAAAACCTCAACCATACTTAAGGTCAACGAAATTTTTCATCTAATAGTAAAGCGTGGAATTCGGTGGGGCTGTATTGACGCGATGGGTGAATATAAATTCATCTAGATTAACTAACTATTGGTAACACATTATTCTTATAAATATCAATATGGTGAAAACAGTTTGGTTAAGTAATGGAACAAGCATCCCATCGAAATATTATTCTGCTTTTTTTATAAAATTCGGCGAAGCATTATCCGGATGAATGCTGCTAGTTAGCATTTATCTACTTAAAAAATAAGTAGTTAATTAAGTTTTTCCTAATAATGGCTTAATTCTTTCATTAGGTTTTAATAATATATAAAACATAATTAACAGGATAATATAATGAATAACCAACGCGTGACCCTGAGTGCGGTAGCACTTACTTTAATTGGAGCCTTGGCTCCCGCTTACGCTGCAGACACCTTGAAAGCGTACACCTCGACGTTACTGGAACTTGACGACAGTGATGCGAGATCGAAGAAGATTCGCCTTATATATTCACTTGAGAACGTGTGGAACAGCTCTTTGTTACCAGATGGAGCGAAAGAGGCCAAATTACTACTGAACGGTGGGTCGGGTTTTGACATGACCAATGTTCCGAATAAGGAGCAAATTTATGGTTTTGCAACCGGAGGAGATTACCGTTATACCGTTCCAACGGCGTTCAAGCTTGCGTTGAGCTATGCCAACGGTGCCCCTTTGCGCCATATGAGCCACGCGCCAGAAAATACCATTGCGACCGCTTCTGTGAGTGAATCCCTAGACTTTAATTTGGGTTTCACTGCCTCTCAATCGCCTTCTATTAATGCAGGGGTATCTTGGAGCAACCGTGTGACGTATGACCAACCAGAGTTTCAGACCGTTGCTGACTTCAACCAGACCAATGAAAGCATCAGTTGGTTAATTGAAAACCGAACCATTCGAAACCATACACCAGCAAAAGATTGGTTGTTATATCGTTGGACAAGTTGTGGGATGGGAAATCTAATTGACTACAACGAACTGCCAATCGTCATGCGTTCTGACTTCAAACCTCAAGTTGGCGCGGTTTACCGCAAAGAAAACATCAATGACGGCCAAAATACAACGGACATCAAACTGGTCGCTGGCTGGAGAAAAACCAATTACTACTTCGGTCGTGATTGGTGCAGTTGGTATACCTCATACCAAAACAGCTGGAAGAAAAACCGAGACAGTAGCCACTGGACGCAAACAGACCGCACGGTGACGATTGCTTGGAACGATAACCTTTACCACTAACCCGAAAAGCCATTACCGCGTGCCATTGCGTGCGGTAATGGCAACACCAATCTTGGATAGGATTCAATATATGACAAAAAGAAATGTGATTGTCGGGGTGTCGTTGGCTTTAGGTGCACTTTACCTTGGGCTCAATTTCATGGGAGATGAGGGTGTGCAGAATCGACCGATTGAGTCGAGTTCTGATCGCTTGTCAGTGACTCAAGATGCTCAACAGCCACTTAAGTCTGAGCATGCGACGCCGAGTGCAAATCAGGAGCGTGCAAACGATGCGACTGACACGATAATAGAAGAGCTTACCCTACCAGAGACGGCGTGGTTGTCTGACCCGATCAATCAACTCAGTAACGATCTTTATGATTTTATTGAGTCAGAGCAGGTACGTTACATCAATACTACCGATTACCCGTTTGATGAGGAAAAAGAGCGCCAATTGAATGCGTTGATACAAGCCGGTGAAATGATCATGTTTGATAACAGCGACCCTGATTACTTGGATAGTTATGGCGTGAGTGAAGCGCAAGTGGTGTCCGAGTACTTTGGCACTGCGTCAAAGGGCGATGTAATTGTTGCGACAGCGGTTGTTTTACCAGAAGGTGGGATGCATTACTTGGTTTTGCCGTTACAGAGAAAGTCCGTCGACGATGATGCGACGTTGATTAGCGACGTTAAACAAGCCGTTACGTTACTCAAAGACCAAAAATTTGATTTGGTTAAACCGAGATCATCAGAAGCGGGTTCTAGTGATAGCGCGTCATAACGTCAAACAGCAGTGTGTTATTGGCCGTTCTCGTTGATTAAATCCAAATATTTCTTCTCTACGAAATCCTTCTCTTTGGTGATGTGTTTGAGCTGCTGTTTGACATTGGCCAACTCTTGCTTGAGTTGGTCAATGTCACCCACCGAAGCGAGCTTTTTCTTGTAGTTGTCAATGGTTGCCAGCAGTTGCTCTTTCTCTTGCAAATGTTGTTTGAAGCTATCGGGAGCACCACCAGATTCGCTAATTTGGATATATTCATGCTCAAGTTGGTCGAACTCTTTTTCTATTTGCGCTTTCTCTTGGCGTAGGCTTTCGACGGTATCATGTTGTTTTGCTAGCTTGGATTTTGCTTTTCGTAAACCACGCACACTTCGGTCGAGATCGGTGCGAAGTTTGGTGATCAGTTGGTGAGATTTGCTCAGCTTCGACGTTAAAGCATCCACCGTTTCCTTGTCTTGCTCACTCAGCATGCGATCATTTTCCGCCTTTATTTGTGAAACCTGTGCTTCTAGCGCTTGTTGAATCTCAATGAGGTCATTGAGCGTTTGGCTGTTGTCATTGGTATAGTTCAGCGCTTTATCAACCGACTCTTGGCACAACGAATATGTGGCAGAATCCATCACTTTGTTTCCCGATACCTCCGTTGCGAAACGGCGAAACTCACGAAGAATTAACCAAAGGACAATGAACCAGGCCATCAAAATAAGCAGACCTGCGTCGACCGCGAGTGCAGTTAGGTTCTCTGGTGTTAGGGTCATAGCGTTACCTAGGTTGGTTGAGAGAATAGGGTAAGTTTAGTTGTCGATGAAAAATGTACCTATAATTGAATCAGTTGATAGAGTGAAAGGACGCACATGACGTGAAGATTTTGATCGTTGATGACAGCAAAGCGACGCTTGAAATTGTGCGCCGCGCTTTAGAGTCTTTTGGGTATCGAAAGCTATCGATCAAGAAAACACCGTGTGCGACCCAAGCGCTTGAACTTGTGGCAACGTGGCAACCCGAAATTGTGTTAACCGACTGGTACATGCCGGAGATGACAGGATTGGACTTGATTGCTAAGGTCAAAAAGTCCGCGCCGAATGTCAAGCTCGGTATGATCACCACGGTTGATGAACAGAGCCAAGTAGACCTTGCTCTATCAGCTGGCGCGCAGTTCGTGCTCTCTAAGCCCTTTGAAGATGATGAACTGCATAGAGCCTTGCTTCCATTGGTTCAGGGAGCAGAAGAAGATGAGTTGTTGATTGAGCCAGAAGCCGATGTGCAACCCGAGTTGGCGCTCCCCAAGTTATCGCAGTTAGCCAAGTTATTGACCAAGGTGATCGGAGGAGAGGTCGGGATTCATACTATCCAACTGCAGCAATTTGATGAGAGTAAACTGCCTTGCCTGATGGCCGTGTATGAAGATGCGGAAACGCAGCGCTTAAAAGCGATAGCCCTGCTTGATCTTTACGCTATTTGCGTCTTTTCACAGGGGAACAAAACCGTGACTCAGGCCGATATCCATACCGCGATCCACAACAAAGTAGTGTCGAAGAGAATACTCGACAGCTGTCATAAAGTTCTTGAGCAATCTTCCATCGCGTTTTTGGATTCCAACTCTCGAAAAAGCTTACGTTTGAAAAGCGTCAACTTCATCACCAAACCATTTGAAAAGCTCAAACACCTCTATGAAAAAGATCCGGCTACTCGGCTCGACTTCTCATGTCAAATCCCAGATATGGCTCAAGGCAAAGTGACGTTGATTGGCTTTTGAATTTGCGCAGCCAACACAAACTGAGTTAAGACAAGCCCAATAGTAGAAGTAACAAAGCCGAAGTGTGGTGACTTCGGCTTTAGTTGTTTATAGCGTTTGGTTGAGTTGATAGTAACGACCTTTTTGCTGGATAAGCGCATCGTGACTGCCGTATTCGACAATCTCACCTTGCTCAATCAGGCAGATGGCATCCATCTTATCGAGATCAACGAGTCGGTGAGTAATGAACAGAACGGTTTTATCGACGAAATGCGACTCAAACAGCTGCATGATTTGCTGCTCTGTTTGCTTATCAAGACCTTCGGTTGGCTCATCAAGCAATAAGATCGGCGCATTGTGTAACAGTGCCCGCGCAATACCAATTCGACGTTTTTCGCCCCCTGAAAGCTGACGTCCACCGTCACCTAGCCAAGTATCTAAGCCCGTTTCAGTAAGAAGTTTGTCTAGACCAACCTTAGCTAAAATCGCAGTTAACTCTGCATCATCGCAATCTGGGGAAGCCATGAGCAGGTTGTCACGTAGAGACCCGTTTAGAATATCCACGCGCTGACTGACCACGCTGATTGCCTGACGAAGCTGGCTCTCACTCCACCCTTTAATTGGCTGTCCTGCGATGAGAATCTCGCCTTTTTGTACATCCCAATAACGGTTAAGCAGCTGAAGCAGCGTTGACTTACCCGATCCCGTTTGGCCGACAACCGCGACACGTTGACGTGCAGGGATGGACAAATTGATATTGCTGACCACATCAACATCGCTATCAGGGTAGTGGAAAGTAATGCCTTTGTACTCGATAGAATACTCGTTAGAGTGCTCTATATCTTGCTGAGTAAACTGGACATCAGGTTCCGACAATGTGATGTCGTTGAGGCGTCGCGCCGAGGTGAGCGTTTGGCCAAGATGCTGGAAGGCACCCGCGATCGGCATCAGTAACTCTACACTTGCCATGGTGGCGAAAACGACAAGAGCGATCATAGGATCTGGGGTATTGCCTGCAACGCCGTCTGCTGCGAGCCAAAGCATCAGTACGATCGTCCAACCATTTGCTAACATCAGTAAGGCTTGAGCCAAGCCCGCAAAATGTGCGTTGAACAATTGATTTTTCAATAAACGTTGTTGAGTGTCTAAGATAGCCGTCCTGTAACGTTCTTGAGCGCCAAATAACGTCAGTTCACTGTAGCCTTGTAACCAGTCAAGAGTAGCAATTCTTAGTTCAGCCTTGTTTTGTGTTAATTCTGAACCGTTACGTTTACCCAACTTATAGAACAGCACAGGCCATGTGAGTAGCAGCGTTAACAGAATCGCACCTAAAATTAACCCAAGATCACGATCAAACCAGCAAAGCAGGGCTGTAAGACCTGCAATACCGAACAGACCTACCACCATTGGGCTGACCAGTCTTAGATAAACGTGATCCATTGCGTCGATGTCTGCGACAAGGCGGTTGAGTAGATCGGCGTCTCGCAAGTTTGAAACTCGACCAGGAATCAAAGGAGCGAGTTTGGAAAAAAAGAACACGCGCAAGTCGGTGAGTAGTTTAAAGGTCGCGTTATGGCTAACAACGCGCTCACCCCAACGTCCTGCGGTTCTGCCCATTGCGAATCCGCGCACGAAGGCACCAGGCAACATGTAGTTGAAGGTTTCACGGGCAATGGTTAAGCCAGCGACGGCAGCGGCGGAGAGGAACCAACCGGATAAGGTCAGCAAACCGATCGATGCGGCAATGGTTAGAAAGGCGAGGAGCATCCCTAGTGATAAACCAAACCAGTGTTTCTTATACAGTTTTAAGTAAGGGAGTAAATCACGCATCGAGATTCCCCTTATTTGCTTGGTCGAGTGCCTGATTGGCTTTTAACATCTGTTTGAATAGTCCATCTTGAGACGAAAGTTCATCAAATGATCCTGCTTGCGCGAGCTGGCCATTTTCCATCACTAGAATGTGTTCAACCCGTTTCAACGGCGTCAGCTGGTGGGTGACCATTAACGTTGTTTTGTCTGTAATCTGGCTTTCAAGGCCTTGCATTACGAGGCGTTCACTGCGCGCATCGAGGCTCGCGGTAGGTTCATCCAACAGCCAAAATTGTCCGTTCTGGATCATCGCACGGGCAAGAGCGAGGCGCTGTGCTTGACCAACAGAAAGTCCACCAGAGCGGTCCGACACTTGATACTCCAAGCCATGTGTTTCGACAAATTCAGCGGCGTGCGACTCATTAAGCGCCTTGGCAATGACTGAATCCGAAACGTGGCTTTTGCCTAGAGTGATGTTGTCACGAATAGAGCCATGCAGTAACAGTGGATTTTGCCCAACCCAACTGATTTTTTCACGCCAACTCGCGAGATCAAGTTCGGTTCGTTCTAGACCGTTGATAGTGAGAGACCCTTTATAGGGTAAAAATCCTAATATGGCATTGATTAAGCTCGTCTTACCTGCGCCACTTGGGCCGACAAGCGCGGTTGTTTGGCCGGCATTTAACTCAAAGCTAATTGGCCCGAGCAGTTTGACGCCTTCGGGAGAATAGACCTCGAGGTCGCGGGCGCAGATGGTAACTGTTTCGTCGCCATCGAGTTTTTTATCGCCTGAACGAACGGTATCAACGTCGGTTTCCAAGAAGTCGACAATGCTTTCTGCTGCGCCAACGGCTTGCTGTTTCGCGTGGTAGAAAGTGCCTAGGTCGCGCAATGGTTGGTAAAACTCAGGAGCGAGGATCAATATAAAGAGTCCGGCAAACAGGGTCACCCCCGCGCCATAGTCGCCAAAGTTGAGTTCACCGATAAAAGCAAAACCAAAATAAACGGCGGTCAGTGCGATCGAAATAGAGGTAAAAAATTCGAGTACAGCTGAAGACAAAAAGGCGATTTTTAAGACGTCCATGGTGCGAGTTCGGAATACTTCAGAGGCACCACGCATCATTTCTGTTTCCGCTTTTGTTCTATCGAATAAGCGGATCGTCGTCATCGATTGCAGACGGTCGTAAAAATGACCCGATAATCGTTGCAGGGCCTTAAAGTTCTTGCGATTGGCGTCAGCGGCTTTCATGCCGACTAGCGCCATGAACATAGGAACCAATGGCGCAGTGAGTAGAAAAATCAAGCCAGCTGCCCAGTTCACGGGGAAAACGACAATTAAAATGACAAAGGGTACAAGTACTGACAATGACATTTGCGGCAAGTAACGTGCAAAAAAGTCGTGCATATCTTCGACTTGTTCAAGCAGCAAGGTTGCCCAAGCGCCTGCAGGTTTACCTTTAATGTAGGCAGGGCCAAGTTCTCTGAGCTTGTCTAAGATCACTTGACGAATGTACACGCGAATTTGTTCACCACAACGATATCCGGCGATTTCTCGACCCCATGAACAGAGCGCGCGAACTGCGATAACGATCGCTAAGCCAGCAAAATCGGGGAGTAACGTGGATTTATCAACTTGTTCAATGATCAACGAATGTAGAATGTTGGCGAGCAAGGCCGCTTGAGCCAGCAGTAACACGCTTGAAAAGACGCCAAGGCCAACAGCGATCATCAGCCAGCGTTTTGCTAGCTTACTTTGCTGTTTGAGCCACTTGTTCAAGCCGCGCTGTTTCTTTTTATCCATTATGAAGGCTTAATGATAATTATTATTGCAATTAGAGCGGGGCATTATACAAAAGAAAGCCCCACGGGAATACCGCAGGGCTTTAAGGATTTGAGCTAAAAATGAAAAATATCTTTTAGCGACGGCTGATTATTGACTGTCTGCAAGACCGTCTAAGTAACGCTCTGCATCAAGGGCTGCCATACACCCTGTTCCCGCCGATGTAATCGCTTGACGGTAGTTGTGATCCATCACGTCACCCGCGGCGAAAATGCCAGGGATGCTCGTTTGGGTTGCGTTGCCTTCTAGGCCCGACTGAACAATGATGTAGCCATCTTTCATCTCTAGTTGGCCTTCGAAAATCGCAGTGTTCGGCTGGTGACCAATTGCGATAAACGCACCCATGACATCAATCTGTTCAACCGCGTCTGAGCGAGTATCTTTAATGCGAACGCCAGTTACACCCATATCATCACCAACTACTTCTTCCAGTGTGCGATCGGTGTGCAAGATGATGTTGCCGTTTTCAACTTTATCCATCAGACGTTTAACGAGAATTTTCTCTGCTCGGAAACTATCACGACGGTGAATCAGGTGAACTTCTGACGCGATATTCGATAGGTAGAGCGCTTCTTCAACGGCTGTGTTACCGCCACCTACAACTGCCACTTTTTGGTTGCGGTAGAAGAATCCATCACACGTTGCACATGCTGAAACACCACGTCCTTTAAACGCTTCCTCAGACTCAAGACCTAGGTATTTCGCCGAAGCGCCAGTCGAGATAATAAGTGCGTCACAGGTGTATTCACCGCTGTCCCCTTTCAGGCGGAAAGGGCGCTGGCTGAAATCGACTTGATTAATGTGGTCAAACAAAATTTCGGTTTCGAAGCGCTCCGCGTGCTCTTTCATTCGATCCATCAGACCTGGACCGGTTAGTCCTTCTGGATCGCCTGGCCAGTTTTCAACTTCAGTGGTGGTCGTCAATTGGCCGCCTTGCTGCATGCCTGTGACAAGCACCGGATTTAAATTTGCGCGAGCGGCATAAACCGCGGCTGTGTACCCAGCAGGACCCGAACCAAGAATTAGTAATTTACTGTGTTTTACGTCGCTCATTTGTGCTCCATAGCGGTGACGCTTATTAATTTTTAACGCTTTCGATTATATGGGGGTAAACCGCCAGTTCACAAGAGATAGAACTGTAATAAATGGTTATAGATTAGAACGCAAACGTTGCCGTTCTTGCGTTTGGGATAGGCGGTAAACCATTGAAATTATTTCGAAATGAATCCTTGTTAGTGAAGTCTTCTAGTTTTTTAGTTATGAATTGTTCAATATTGGTCTCTATCACTAATAAATAATGACTTTGTGGTTGTTTGTGTTTAATTTGTAAAAATGCTGGATATAAAAACTAAAAATTCTTGATTTGACGGAATAACTACGCAAATAATGGTTGTGAACAAGATGTTAAGAATAAATTACTTTATGTACACTCATTAAGGAGATGATGATGTTACATACTCGCGAAACAACCCTACAACTCACCAAACTCAGCGACAATGCCATTTCTCAACTTGCCCCATCATTTACTAAGTTACCAAACACGGAGCATGCAGATGGTCAGTATCGATTACGTCGTTACTCCGTCGTTGAATTTCGAGATGGCAAAGTGATCGATCTAAATAAAAACGAGTTTATGCAAACTGATGAAATCAATCGCTTTCAAGGTAACGTTGTTCGCCAATTCGAACCTGTAGAACAAACCACATTAGCAAGCGAAGGAATGCGCGAAATCTGCGAAGTGTTTGTTCAGGCAAATGGCCTTGCCAATGGGCAGGAGATCGAAATTCACCAAATTCGTATCTCAGCGGTATACGATGAAACACAAGTTGCGCCAGAGGGTGTTCATCAGGATGGGTTTGATCACATCGCTTTGATCGGTATGGGGCGTCACAATATTGAAGGTGGCGATATCATGCTTTACAACAGTTTTAATGAAGCGCCATTTTTCCGTAAAACGCTACAAAGTGGAGAAGTTGCCATGTTGGCTGACAACAAGCTTTGGCACAACGCGACACCAATCCGCTCGGTTATTGAAGGCGAAGCGGGCCACATGGATGTATTTGTATTAACAGCGAAGGAAGCGGTGAATGAACTTCACTCCTAATTTAGTTAGGGCGCAGTTTAGCGCCCTACAGCAGACTCACGATGATCTTCCAGTCATCTTTTTGGATGGGCCGGGTGGCTCTCAAGTTCCTCAGTCAGTTTTAGAGGCAATGAACGCCTACCTGGGTTTTTATAATTCCAACCTTGGTGGTCATTACTTTTCGAGCAAACGTACCACTGAGCTGATGAAAGATGCCCGTGAACACGCCGCTGCACTCGTGAACGCAGAATCGGCTGACAACATCGTCTTTGGCGCCAACATGACATCACTGACTTTCCAACTTAGTCGCTCTATTAGTCGAGGTTGGCAGTTAGGTGATGAAGTTATCGTAACGGCGCTCGACCACTATTCGAATGTGTCGAGTTGGCAACAAGCGGCAGAAGACAAAGGCGCTATTGTTCATCAAGCAAGAGTTGTAGAAGATGACTGTACTCTAGATATCGAGCATCTGCTTTCATTAATCAATCAAAACACCAAGTTAGTTGCGCTGACGTATGCGTCTAATACCACGGGATCCATTGTCGATGTGAAGCGAGTGGTTGATGCCGCTCATCAAGTCGGAGCAATGGTTTATGTCGATGCGGTTCACTACGCGCCACATCATCTTGTGGATGTACAAAAGCTAGGATGCGATTTTCTCGCCTGCTCAGCCTACAAGTTTTTCGGACCGCATGTCGGCATTGCCTACGTTGCCCCGAAATGGCTTCAGACCTTGCAGCCGTATAAAGTTGAACCGGCAACGGATATTGGCCCAGGAAGATTCGAAACTGGGACACAGAGCTTTGAAGGGCTTGCAGGTGTGATTGCGGCGGTCAAATACTTGGCTCAATGGGGCTATGATGGTGACCCGCTACGAACACGTTTGGTGGATTCGTTTCAGCAGTTCAACCAACACGAATGTGCTCTGAGTGAGCGATTCTTGAAACGTTTGGATGAGCTTGAAGGCGTCACATTGTGGGGAAGAAAAGAAGCGGACAGTGCACTTCGCACGCCGACCTTTGCACTGACCTTTGATGGTATTTCTCCCGAGGAAGTTGCACGCAAACTCGGTGAACGCAATGTGTGTGTTTGGAATGGACACTTCTATGCATTGGGCTTGGTGAGGCAACTAGACTTGGAAAAATCGGGCGGTGTCGTTCGTATTGGCTTCATGCACTACAATACGCTCCAAGAAGTCGATTTCTTGTTTGATGAGCTCAAAGCGATCCTCAACCCGTAACGATGAAAAGACCTCCCAGTTGGAGGTCTTTTGTATGTCACTAAAAGCTAGCAGAAATCCTAGCTACTGACTTCTACTTCGTAAGAGGTGAATTTGCGAATGTTGATCACGCCAGTATCAAAGATCATGTACTGGCCTTTAATTCCTTGAAGTACGCCTGTCACTTCTGGGTTCTTATCGAAATTGTGAGAAGTGATTTTGGTTGGATGCTGCGTTACCGGATATTGGATAGATGTGGTCTCTGCATTGAGCACTTCAATTGCGTCATCACCAAATTGAGCACGAATTTGTGCGATTTTGTCTTCCACAAGCGGCAGCAGCTGGGCGAACTTTTCTTCCAGCGCCATTGGTTCACCATCGCCCTTGAGCAGCGTGCGCCAATTGGTTTTGTCTGCAATATGCTTGGCAAGCTCTACTTCGATCAACCCTGAGATATGACGAGTTTTGACTTTAAAGATCGGCAAGCCTTGTGTGGCGCCTTGGTCAATCCAACGGGTAGGGATTTGAGTGTGGCGTGTAATACCGACTTTCAGGCTCGACGTGTTCGAAAGGTAGACGAAATGGTCCACCATGCAGTTTTCTTCCCCCCACTGCGGTTCGCGACACGTACCTTGATCGTAGTGACACGTCTCAGGCTTCATGATGCACATGTCGCAGCTAGCGAGCTTTTTCATGCAAACAAAGCAGTGCCCTTGAGAGTAACTTTTTTTGGTTTTCTTGCCGCAAGAGCAGCAGTAAATACTACCGGTATGCGTCAGAGTCAGGGTTTGACCGATGAATGGTGCTAGGTCGATTTCTTCATCTCCGACCGGAAGGCGATAGTGAACCTCGCCTTCGAGAGAAGCACGCATTTTATTTAGCGTACCTTTTGCTATTAAAGACATGACATTGCTCTTTTGTTTTGTGTTTTTAGCGGCGAATTATAGCAAAGCTGCGTTCAAAACGGTTTATCAACACCAAAAATAACACGGGTGCTAAATTTCTTTTGTTTAAATAGCGGGCAGACATGCGGGTTGTTTTAGGACTGACCTCAAGTTTTTATTGCATATGCATCAGTAAAAAAGAGATAAAATGGAACTAAAGTTGTAGTATTGCCAAAACGGCATTTTGTATCTTTAGTTGTAACTGCTAGGAATCCTCATTGAAGATCGTTCATAAAATCATTTTTTCTTTGGTGGTCGTTACGATACTCATCATGCAACTGTATTGGATGTATGGCAGTAGTCGTGTTTACACAATTTCCCCGGATGCTTATCAATTTCTCGCGACCAATGACCAAGTTGCAGGTGGACAGAGTCGTTCATCTATCCGAGTTGAGGACGGAAAAGCGATTCTCAGCTGCGAGTTGATCAAGTCAGCGAACTACGCTTGGCCTTATTGTGGCGTGTCTATTGGCCTCACCGACAAAATCTTTGAGGGTATGGACCTGACTCATTTTCATACGGTGAAAATGAACATTGACTTTGAGCAGATTGATCGCCCTGAAAGTCCAAGAATGCGTTTCTATCTACGCAATTTTAACTCTGCCTATTCTCAACCTGACAACGAGTACACACAAAAGTACAACGGCCTTGAATATACGCCGGGCTCGGGTGGGGGCTCAATCGACATTCCGATTAAAAACCTACAGGTGATGACATGGTGGTTGGTCGACAATAAAGTGCCAATTCAGCACTCTGCTCCTGAATTTAGCAATGTCACTAAAGTCGAGCTCGCGACGGGGTCGGGGCACAGTGAAGGTAAGTACCAAATGACAATACACAGTATTGAATTTATTGGGTACTACGTGTCTGCCGAAGGGCTGATGTTCGGTTTGTTGCTGTTTTGGATTTCTCTTGCGTTGCTTTACAGCGTGATCGAGATTCGCCGCAGTCATAAACTGATTTTGCATGCGCACTTTCGTCAAGACCACTTACGCAAACTCAACAAAGAGTTGAAAGAGCAAAACATACACTTCGCTGAACTGGCGAATCGTGATGCGCTGACGGGCGCGATGAACCGCCACTCGATTCGTGATTGGTTAGATATCCATTACCCGGCGACAGGGCACGCTGGTAAGCGATTGTCGGTTCTCTATCTTGATATCGACCATTTCAAGTCAGTTAATGATTTGTACGGACATGCGATGGGCGACGATGTGTTAAGAGAATTCACCATGGTTGCTTTAAGTGCGCTCAGTGCCAGTGACCGTTTGGTTCGCTGGGGCGGGGAAGAGTTTGTGGTGTTTTGCCCCGGAAGAGACAACCAAGACGCCGCTGAACTTGCCGAACGCATCCGTCATAAAGTGGAGTCACACATTTGGATTCATGGCGACCCACTGACGACCAGTATTGGTGTAGCTTCTTTAGGTGACGAGCGAGTTAACGAAATGCTCACCCGCGCAGATGAAGCGCTCTATGTGGCTAAGCAACAAGGGCGCAATCGAGTTGAGGTCAGTGAGTAGGCAACGCTACTGAGGTTGGTAGTGGCGAGAGTTCAACCTGAGGGTTTTCAGCCTGATGGATGGGCTCTTTAGGGCCGAGAAACTTGGGCTGAGTATTGGTGACGTAAACATCAAGAAAGGCTTTCGCGCGCGCAAAGACTTCACGAATTCGTACCTTTAACCCCGAATGACGAGACGGCCCCGGTACCGCAAAACAATGAGCGTTGATGTTGTGCGAGTTGGCAATGAACAACGCACGTTCACAGTGAAACTTTTGCGAGATGATAAGAAAATCGTCGGTTTCAAAAATCTCTTTCGCGCGGACAACCGAATCTAGCGTGCGAAATCCAGCATAATCAAGGAAGATTTTCTCCTCTGGAACCTCAGCTTTAAGCAGATCGCGTTTCATTGTCCAGGGCTCATTGTACGAGCGATGGGCGTTATCCCCACTGAGCAGAAAATAGTCGACTTTCTCTTGTTGAAACAGCGTTATCGCCGCATCAATTCGATGGCTGTAGTACTCATTCAATACTTTGCCCAAGTATTTACTGGTGCCCAGAACAACCGCAACGTCAAAATGTGGCAACGTTTGGTAATCAGTAAACAGCTGATCTTTGGCTTGATGAGTGATCCAACGGTCAGCCGCCAATAAGATTGCCGCCGATAAAACGCTGAGTATCAACAGATACTTAGTTGCCTTTAGCCCAAGTGCTAAATAAGAGCGAGTATTCTGATGGCGATGAAAAAGTCGTCTCACTATATCTGTTTGTTCCGCTGTGCCCATGTCCCGATAATAATAAAACTGACGACCACTGTGCTAAACATGATGCCAGCATCAAGATTGGCGAGTGTCCGAGACAGGTAAGGTGTTGCTTTAACGATGATTAAGCCGTAACCAAAGGTGTTAATCAAGATGAAAACAACCGTTCTGAGGACAAAGTTATAGTTTCGTAATGCGCGCCTAACCACTCTGTTTATTTCACCGCCAGCCATCACCAACAAACAAGCGATCAATGCGGTTGAGATCTCATTGAGGTAAGGGGTTAGATACGCGCCAGCAGGAGCAAGAAAATTGAATACATTCATAATGTAAACAGCCCCTGTTTAGGGGCTGTATCATAGCGTTAGAATGCCGTGCGCTTATAGCGGCGGTAAACAGGTTGCCAGAAGCTGCTGTCGATTGACTCTTCAAGAGCTTCATCCGTAATTTCAAGCGCAACGCCTTGCTCAATGGCTTTTTTGGCAACGGCGAATGCGATTTTCTTCGACACGGAATGGATCGCTTCAAGCGGTGGCAGCAATGCGCCTTGACCATTGATGGCCAGTGGTGAGCAAGTTGCCAGTGCGCGGCTTGATTCCATCAGCATTTCGTCAGTCACGCGTTTTGCTTGAACGGCAAGAACGCCAAGGCCGATCCCTGGGAAAATGTAGCTGTTGTTACACTGAGCAATTGGGTAAGTCTTGCCGTCAAGAACAACAGGATCAAATGGGCTGCCCGTTGCCACTAATGCTTCACCGTTGGTCCAGCGGATGATGTCATTTGGTGTTGCTTCAACACGGCTTGTTGGGTTTGACAATGGGAAGACGATCGGGCGAGCACAATGCTTGTGCATCTCTTTGATAACTTCTTCACTAAACAAGCCAGGAGCACCAGATACGCCAATCAATACGGTTGGCTTAGCATTGCGCATGACGTCAAGCAGTGAGTATCCGTTGCTCTCTGATTCCCAATCTGCGGTGTTGCTGTGTTTTTGCACCAGTCGCTGTTGGAAATCGAGTAGATTAGGCATGCCTTCCTGCAATAAGCCCCAACGATCAACCATAAATACTTGAGAGCGAGCTTGTGCGTCAGAAATGCCTTCCGATACCATTTGCGCGATAATGGCTTCCGCGATACCACAACCTGCTGAACCTGCACCCAAGAAGGTGACACGTTGCTCTGAAAGTTTGCTGCCTGCAGCTTGGCATGCTGCGAGTAGCGAACCAACGGTTACCGCAGCGGTACCTTGAATATCATCATTGAAGCAGCAGACGCGATCTTTGTAGCGCTCAAGAAGAGGCATCGCATTTTTTTGTGCAAAATCTTCAAACTGGATTAATGCATCTGGCCAGCGGCGTTGAACTGCTTGCATAAACTCTTCGACAAAAGCGTCGTATTCTGCGCCCGTAATACGCGGATGACGCCAGCCCATGTACATAGGGTCAGCAAGGCGTTGCGGGTTGTTTGTACCTACATCGAGTACGATAGGGAGTGTGTAAGCTGGGCTGATACCACCACATGCGGTGTAGAGCGCTAGCTTACCGATTGGAATACCCATACCACCGATACCTTGGTCACCAAGGCCGAGAATACGCTCGCCGTCAGTCACCACGATCACTTTCACGTTGTGGTTGGATGCGTTGTTCAAGATGTCATCAATACGGTCTCGGTTTGCGTAGGAAACAAAAAGACCACGACCGCGACGGTAAATGTTAGAAAAGTTTTCACATGCCGCCCCAACGGTTGGGGTGTAGATGATTGGCATCATCTCAGAGATGTGGTTTTGAACTAATCGGTAAAATAGCGTTTCGTTGGTGTCTTGGATATTGCGCAGGTAGATGTGCTTATCCATATCATTTTCGAAGTTGCAGTACTGTTGATATGCGCGTTCAACTTGCTCTTGAATCGTTTCCGTATTTTCAGGCAACAGTCCTTCAAGATTAAAATATTTTCTCTCCTGTGCGGTAAATGCACTGCCTTTGTTGAGCAACGGAGTACTTAACAGTGCTGGACCAGCATAAGGAATGTATAAAGGGCGTTTATCGTTATTCATCACTTGCCTTAAGTAGGGTGTAGGGCCAATAGACCAATGGAAACAGGAACCCGAAAATGATAGGGATTCAAACCAGTGTTGTAAACTGATATTCCTGCAAACAAGGGTGGTTTCAAGATATACTTCACGGCCCTGCGGCTAACTTTAGACAAACAATGAACGACCTACCAATTAACGCCATAAAAACCACGTTTTTAGACCAGATTCAGTCACATGATTTGATCGTTGAAGCCGAGACCGGATCGGGAAAATCGACCTGTTTACCGCTTTGGGCTGCGCAAACTGGTCGGGTGTTGGTTGTCGAACCGAGGCGCATTGCGTGTACGTCACTTGCCCAATTTTTGGCTGAGCAAAAAAGTGAGCCTGTCGGTGAGTCCATCGGTTACGCAATCAAGCTTGAGAATCGATTCAGTGAGGCGAGTGAGGTTGTCTTTGTCACTCCTGGGGTTGCGCTTCGCTGGTACGCAGAAAACCAATTGGCTGAATTTTCGACGATCATTGTTGATGAGTTTCATGGACGACGTTGGGATACCGACTTGCTGGTGGCTTTGCTCAAAAAGAGGTCAACACATCGGCTAGTGGTTACCTCTGCGACGATCGAAGGCAACAAACTCGCCAAATATGTTGGTGCCGAGCGTTTGTTCGCAGAAGGGCGAAATTTCGATGTCGCGATAGGGCATCGCGCGACCGATTCACGACAGCTTCCTGATAGTCGACATCTAGAACAAAGAGTCAAAGCCGAAGTTGAAGCATTGCTTGATATGGAAGGGGATGTTTTGGTCTTTTTACCGGGACGAAAAGAAATCACTCAGTGCCAAGCGGCTTTAAAGACGATAGAAAATATAATTGTTGCACCGCTTCATGCTTCTGTGACTGATGAGCAGCGCCAAGTCGCTCTGACGGTTCAAGCGACTAAAAAAGTGGTTTTAGCCACTAACGTTGCAGAAACTTCCCTGACTATCCCCAATATTGTTGCCGTGATTGATTCTGGGCTTGAACGACGGACAGAGCAACGCAACGGTCGCACAACCTTGAGCTTAAAACACATTTCCAAAGCCAGCGCCAAACAACGCGCAGGACGAGCAGGGCGAGTAATGGATGGCATTTGTATTCGTCTTTATGGAGAACATGCGGCGTTGTTGTCGGTGACTCCGCCCGAAATGCACAGGGAAACGCTTACTGAAGCGATGTTGTGTGCCGCCGACTGCGGCCATCCACTGACTGCGCTTGAGTTTCTCGAGCCGCTACCGGAAAAAGCACTCCACCAAGCGACCGGTGTGTTGACTTCGATGGGAGCAATCGATGAGCACGGTCTCGCGACGCCACATGGGCACAATATTTCTCCATTACCGATAGACGCTCTATACGCCGATCTTGTCACGCGTATGCCAAGCAAAGCGTTGAAAGAGGCGATGGTCGATCTCACGGCAGTGTTGGCAACGCCGGCAACTCTGTATCGAATGTCCTCAAATGAGGAATTGCTAGAAAAGCTCGATCAAGAGGAACCGGTCGGTTGTGACGGTGAACTGGCGATTCGTTTGGTGAGAGGCGAAACCCTAGCGGGAGTTACGGTTGAACCAGAGGTACTTAAAGAAGCTCAAGGCCTGGCAAAGCAGATGCGTGAAGCCTTTGAATTGCCGCAACTGTGCGTTGCTTCACGTTATGAACGCAATGCATTAGTGGAAGCGATTGTATCGCTGCATCCAGAGCTCTTGTTTGTGCGGCGAGAAAAACGCCAAGACGCGCTAGCAAACGGTGAGTTAGAAGTCTTGCTAGGACGACACTCTCGAATCAAATCACGTACCCAAGCAGCGATTGTATTAGATACTCACAGCCTACCTGGGCGTGGTGTGAAGCAGACGCTAAATTTAGCGACCTTTGTGATGCCTGCAGAGCTAACTTTGGTTGAAAAGCTAGGAATGGGCGCGTGGCAGCAAGGGGAGGTGAATTATGATAAAGGGAAAGCAATGCTGAACCTAGAGCTTCATTATGCGGGGCGCGTGGTCGCCCATAAATTGGAGCCCGCACAAGGAGAGTATGCAGTCAAACCGATCTTAGAGCAGGTCAAGCGTGGTGAATTACTGCCTGGTTTCGCCGAACAGCGGACTCGTCAAATTGAGCATTGGAAATTGTATGTCGAGTTAGGTTTGGCGGGTGAAGAGATAGACATTGTTCAGCTCAACTTTGACAGTTGGTTTACCCAGCAGCTTGATCTGCTAGAGCTCAGCGATGCCTCTGAGTTAGAAATTTTCGGTAGCGACGATTTTGTATTTGAGGGCGTTCCGTACTGGGAGTATGACGACTTCGCTCAAACTTACCCCTTTGAGTTGGCGTTGGGTGATTTGAATTTGACGGTCGAGTATCAGCCGAAAAAGAAACTGGTTTACGTGGTCTATAAAAATGGCTTGCGCAAAGGCGATCCCAAGCGTTGGGAGTTACCGAAATGGCAAGGATGGCGAGTTCAATACAAGAAAGCCAGTCGCATTGTTGATGTTCGCTAAGTGAAATTATTTACAGGGTAAAATATTAAGCAACTGGATTCTTATATATTCAGGTTGTTCACATGTTGTTACAACGTTGGTTTTTATATAGCTTTTTCAAACGCAAAAGGGGTATAAAAGATGATTGTTTTATATCCTATTGCTATATCAAAGACCTTGATAGATATTAAGAACACTGTGTTGCCGTTATTACGGGGGATGATATGGAGCATCAAGGCAAGACAAGTGTTGTGTTTGACTATACATCTTTTCTCGGAGCCTCATGCAGCAAGAGATGGACTTTCTTGGAAGCAATGAGCACGTTCGCACCAATTTTTAGCTTGGCGTGGAAAGATACGATTAAAGAAACGGTATCAGTAGAAGACCGCTTGTGGGAGCAAGCATTAAAGTCACTTTCAACCAGTCGAAGCGATGAAGTAAACATCGTGACTTTAGTTCAGCTTGCGAAGAGTGAAGGCATAAAAGAAATAAAACTCGTGATGCCTTACGAACTAGACAACGAACAAATAGAGAGAATGAGTAGCCGCGCACACGCAAATATTCAAAGACTCCAACAAGATGAATTTATGATCACCTTTTAAGGCCTCAATCGAGGCCTTTCTCTTTTCTCGGGTGTTTGTTTTCTGTATTGCAACACCCAATTTATTGCCTTCAGTCTCCATAAGTACCTAAATTAACGCTATATTGTATTTATAAACAGAGCACTTTTTTCTCTAAATTTGGTCAATTAAATCGCAGAGGTCGACATGGATGTGACATCAATATGGCGAGTTTTCCCCTTCGTTTTTGCCTTTTCAACGGCAACTTTCGCCCAACAAACAGAACCTACTTCACCTATTGATTACGATTACGTCTACGCCGAGGTCAGTGCGGGTTCGCTCAATGAGTATATCGGTGTCAATAGTGATGTCTCGTCCTTCGCCATTGGCGGTTATTACTCACTCGATCAATCTTGGTTGTTAGCACTGGACTATGAAGCGCGGTTTATTCACCCTGAAACGACAACCACAGAGATATATACTCTTCTTCCGGGTGTCGTTTACCGATACACCATGTTCGATTCTTTTGATTTGCTGGCAGGCGTTAAAATGGGGCTGCTGTGGGCGAATCAGACCAACAACGAGACGGACAAGTATATTTCCAAAGATCATCGGTTTATGTTGGGCGGCAATCTGACTGCGCGATATCAGTTCAGTCCAAGCTGGAGCGCAGAAGGGAGCATGGAAGTGCGGCGCAGTGATACGTTAGATGAAGAAGTTTACGTTTTGAGAGCCGATTATGACCTGACGCAAAGAATTTCTCTTGGTGGGTTTTACAAACATCGCCATAAAAGTAACGCGACAACTAATGAGGGTGGCTTGTCGATGCGATTTTATTACTGATCTTTGACCCACAAACAAAAAAGAGCCAGCAATTGCTGGCTCTTTTGCGTCATTTGCTGTTAAAGAACAGCCGCAATACCTTTACACAGTGGCAGCATGTTTGACTTGGTCATACCTGCAACGCTGATGCGGCCAGAGCCAACAATGTAAATACCAAATTCTTCTTTTAGGCGAGTGACTTGCTCTTTGCTTAGGCCTGAGAAAGAGAACATGCCGTTTTGACGCTCGATAAAGCTAAAATCAGCGTCGACGCCTTGCTCTTTCAGTGTTGCAACGAAAAGTTCGCGCATCTCTTGGATACGGTCACGCATTTCTGCAACTTCTGCTTCCCACTCTGCGCGTAGTTCAGCGTTATTCAGAATGTGAGTAACGACAGCACTACCGTGAGCTGGTGGGTTAGAGTAAATAGAACGGATGATGGCTTTAACTTGAGAAAACGCAGTCGTCGCAACTTCTTCTGATTCTGCTACCAGTGTGAATGCACCAACACGTTCGTTGTACAAACCGAAGTTTTTCGAGAACGAGCTCGCAACCAAGATCTCTTTATTGTGCTGTGCAAAAATACGTAGGCCTTGAGCATCTTCTTCAACGCCTTTAGCAAAGCCTTGGTAAGCAAAGTCAAACAGCGGTAGAAGCTTCTTATTTGCGACCAGTTTAGCCAGTACTTCCCATTCTTCAGCTGTTGGATCAATACCTGTTGGGTTGTGGCAGCAGCCGTGTAAAAGAACGATATCACCGGCTGATGCCTTTTCTAGGTCAGCAACCATAGCGGCGAAATCTTTATCTTTTGTCTCTGCGTTGTAGTAGCTGTATTGAGCCGTCTCGATGCCAGCAGCGGTAAACACACCGTTGTGGTTAGCCCAAGTTGGATTACTGATCCAAATCTTAGCGTCACCCAGTTGGCGTTTAATAAACTCACCAGCAACACGCAGCGCGCCTGTGCCACCTGGAGCTTGTGCTGTTTTTGCAAGTTTGTGGGTAACGATGTCTGAATCCGCACCAAATAGAAGTTTTTGAACCGCTAGGCCGTACTCTGCCGTACCTTCAATGGTTAAATAAGACTTGGTTTTTTCTGTCTCGATCAAAGCCGCTTCTGCTTTCTTAACGGTCGCAAGAACGGGAGTCTCACCTTGCTCGTTTTTGTAAATACCAACGCCAAGGTTGATTTTCTCTGCACGAGCGTCTTTTTTAAACTCTTCAGTAAGGCCAAGAATAGGGTCTGCCGGAGCAGCAACTACTTTTTCAAACATATTGATCATCCGTGTTAGTCGAAGTGGGTATACCGCTATTTATACCTTTCTCCCTACTTGGGTACAACCGTTAATCAGAACAAAAGTAAACAAAATTTATATTTGAGGAGAAAGTTTAGTGAACAGAGTGTTTTCGCTACTTTCTGGCCAGAAGTAATGCGTTACTTTCATCAGTTGAATGGAAGTTTTGATACGTTGCACGCCAGCATGATACTGGCGCGTGAGTGATCGCTAAGACGCATGATTAAGCTCCAATTCGTTTTCTTTTCGTTCCATCTCTCGGTACTTGTCTGCGATGGCGACAAATTCATTTTCGATGGCTAGGAAAGCGTCAACCAGCTCTGGGTCAAAATGGCGACCTTTGCCTTCTAGGATGATCGATTTTGCTTTGTCGTGGCTAAAGGCTTTTTTATAAACGCGCTCAGAGATCAACGCATCGTAAACATCAGCCAGCGCCATTAAACGGCCAGAGAGTGGGATATCTTGACCTACTAATTGATTGGGATAACCAGACCCATCCCACTTTTCATGGTGAGTGAGCGATATCTCTTTTGCTAATTGAAGGAAACTATTGCTCCCTAGCTGCTTCTCCGCCATCGACAGGGCTTTGGCCCCAATTTCAGGGTGGTCCTTCATGATTTCAAACTCTTCATCCGTCAACTTACCGGGCTTGAGCAAAATACTGTCTGGAATGCCGACTTTACCAACATCGTGAAGAGGGGCGGATTTATACAGCAGTTCGATGTAGCTAGGCGTCAAAAGCGCTTTATGATGTTCAAATTGGCTTAGGTAGTTAGCCAGAGCGCGAATGTATTCTTGGGTGCGTAGAATATGCGCGCCCGTTTCGTTATCGCGGGATTCTGCAAGTGCCGATAAGCTCACAATGGCCACATCTCGCGTGGTTTTCACCTCTTCCTGACTTGATTCTAAGCTATCCAGCATTTCATTGGTGAGTGACGCCATTGAGCCGAGCTCATTGTGCTCGAAGATTGGCAAGCGAGTACCAATATTGCCTTTGGCGACATCAATAAGAGAGCACTCCTGCGCAAGCAGGATTTTTTTCATTACTCTCGACCACAACACCATTATGGTGATCGCGTACCCACCTAGTACCAATGAAATAAAGATAAACTCTTTAATCACGCTGATCTTACCCGTTCCATCGAGCACTCGTTCAGGGTTGTGCTCTAGCCAAAAAATGTCTTTAACGGCGATCATGGTGAGCATGGTAGTTAAGGTGATGAGTAGCAGGCTCACCATCATAATCATCTGCTTGACTAACGATTGGCGTTCGCCGGTCAATTCGAACGCGTAAGCCTGTTGTCCTTTAAGTTGTTCTAGTTGAGTGAGTTTGGCGATTAGTTCCAAGATAAGTCCAGTAAAAAAACCGAACAGCGTCATGCCAAACAGCACCTTAAGATTGCTATCTAGGGTGAAGTCATACTGCAGGTTGTAGAAGATAGCTAAAGGAATGCTGGCAAAAAAGAATAGGGTAGCATCAAGTCGAGCAAAGCGGTTTTCTTTAACCAGTGAGTGGTCCTTGAGCAAAAAGTGTCTGACCAAGTACACACCAGTGAAAGTGACGCAAATATGAAACAGTATCTTGCTAGCGGTAAGCGACTCTAACATAGGGCACACTCTGCCCCCGTACGTGCCAAAAACCAGTGCCGCGAGCAAATACAGCTTTAGTGTGAGGGATGCGTTGTAATTCGAGTCGACCATTATCTCGCCCTTGCGTTATCACGACTTCCTTTGTGGGGACTTTAGACTTCCATTGCCTTAATTAATAAAAAGACCGGGAATCATAACTTCAAATTTCGTAAATGAACACTCATTTACAACATTAGTACTAGGGGCTGTTGATCTTTCGCGGTTAAATTTTGTTCGGATGGGGACGCCTAGTCAAAATCGTTTTAGGCGCGGCGAGGGGTGTGTAGCCTAGTCATTCTAAGTAAATACCCCTAAACAAAGCATAAAACGATTTTAACCGAACCCTTCGGGCAGCGTTTGTGGTTCACTTCTACTGCGTTATCGGCTTTTCATGTAGGCTAGCTACACTTCAAAGCCTCTGCCTTGTATAAATTTCCCACAAACTGCTGCAAAAATCAGCTCGAAAGATCAACAGACCCTAATACCAAAGGACTGGTTGAGGATTTGCTAGGGCTGAAACAAAAAAGTTGCGTGTTTGATGCACGCAACTTTTGAGGTCGTTTAAGGCTGGGTTATTTCTTCAAGTTGATTTCTGATTCTCGAGCCTGTGTTTCGATATCAGGGTTAGCGTTTAGTTTGCTTTTTGCCCATTCATTAAGATGAGAAAGGATCGCTTTCACAGCGTGCTTTTCTGTAGGTCGTTCGCCCTGAGGTAGGTCAAGCTCAGTTTTTGGGTGAGAGCCGGTCGCGTCTTCTGCGATATGTAGCCAATCTGGGTGCCAGTAATACGGCTGACCAGAAGGCGATGTCCAGCTGTGAACGCCGTTGCTTTCGCCTTTGTATTCGATGTCGGTCTCGTTATATTTTGTCATTGTATTCATCCAATCAATAAGGTTATTTAGTTCACTAATACGCAGTAAATGTAACAAAGTCGTAAATAATTAATGTGATAAACCTCTATAAATTAAGCGTACTAAGGAGAATCGATAATCGTTTCGTGGTCTAGCGCTGACTTTGTGACACGTTGTGATATGTTTGCCTGATTGATGAGAGGGAAGTATGAATCGCTATCAAGAGCTGGCTAACGAGATTAAGCAGCAGATCCTAACTAATACTTGGCGTGCAGGGGAAAAAATCCCGTCAGTACGTAAAACCAGTCAAAACTACTCACTCAGTGCATCAACGGTATTGCAAGCCTATCAATTGCTAGAATCTGAGGGGTGGTTATTGGCAAAGCCTCAGTCGGGCTATTTTGTGACTGCACAAATGGAACGACAAGCGTACGAAGCTCTTCCTAGTATTCGACCCGCTTATAATGATGAGTTGTACGACTTTTTGCAGACCAACGTTCAAGCGGCGGTGTCGTTTGGTTCTGCACTTCCAGACCCAAACTTATACCCTTTTGATAGCCTGACTCGGCATTTGGCGAGCGCAGGGCGTAAAGTGTCGGCTCGTGCGATCATTGAAGATATGCCTCCAGGTAATGAAGACTTGCGCCGTTTAATTGCCCAGCGCTACTTGAATCAAGGTGTGAATGTTTCTCCAGACGACATCATCATCACATCAGGGGCAATGGAAGCACTTAATCTCAGCTTACAGGTCTCTACTCAGCCTCAAGATACGGTCGCGATTGAGGCTCCAGCATTTTATGGAGCGCTTCAGACGGCGAAGCGGCATCATCTTTCTGTTGCGACGATACCGATTGATGGCGAAAAAGGGCTCGACCTACAAAAGCTCGAAGCAGCATTTAGGCAAGGTGTGAAAGCGTGTTGGTTGATGCCCAATTTTCACAACCCAACGGGAGTGACGCTCAGTGATGAAATGAAGCGAACCATTGTCCAACTCGCTGACCAGTACAGGGTGACCCTGATAGAAGATGACGTTTACTCTGAACTCTATTTTGGCGGCATAAAGCCAAAGCCGCTCAAGTATTGGGATACCCAAGATCGTGTGATGACCTGTGGCTCATTTTCTAAATCGCTTTGCCCTGGTTACCGAATCGGTTGGGTCGTCACTCGTCAATTTAGCGAGAGAATTCAAAAGCAGCAGCTCATATCAACGCTCTCCGGAAGTTCGCCCATACAACAAGGCATCGCGCATTACCTTCAGTTTGAGAGTTATGACAATCATTTGCGCAAGCTTCGCAAACAGCTGCAAGAGAGGCAGCGGGTTTACTTGGACTATATCCACGCTCACTTTCCAGAAAACTACCAAGTTTTTCAGCCAGCTGGCGGTTATTTTCTTTGGCTACAATTGGACAAATCGATTGACAGCTATGAGCTATATAATGCGCTCAAGAGGGAAGGTGTATCGATCGGTTATGGGCGATTGTTCAGCTCTCAACAACAGTACCAAAACTGCATTAGGTTGAACGTTTCATTTACGTTTGATGGCGAGATAGAAGCGGCGCTCAAGCGGATTAGTGATTTGCTGCAAAAGTAACGGAACATACTGTTTGGCTGTTTTTCGTCACAACTGTGTTGCAGTGAATCGCTTGTTCCATGTTTCAATGACTTGGTATTTGAAAGCTGAGGTTAAACATGGAAAAGCAGAGTAGTAAACACGAGTTTCGGTTAATCGGTATCGCGATTGTCTGCGCGGGTTTGTTGGTGTTTGGGCACGTTATTCTAGCCAAATCTTTTGCAGGGTTCGCTTGGACTGAGTACACCGCAGCAGCGATACCTTTTGTGATGTTAGCATTATGCTGGCTAAGCATTCGTTATGCGGCGAATGCGGATACGAGCAGTTGATCTAATTCAGCCTCTTTGACCTAGAGGCTGAATGTTCTATTGACTGTCTTGGTCATTTAAGTGATTAATAATTGCCTGTTTTGCGTGCTCTTCGGTTGCTGTCTCACCTTGGGCAAGGTCCAGTGGTTTTTGGGCATGTAATCCAGTTATGTCTTCTGCAATATGTAACCAATCTGGGTGCCAGTAATAGGGTTGGTCACTGTTTGGGTGATCCCAACTGTGAACACCTTTTTCCACACCATTGTAGGAAAGATCTTCGATTTTAAAGAGTGCCATTGTTATCTCCTGCCAAATTTCGCTTTCCTAATTACCTTAGTGCTATCTCAGCAAAATTTCTAATCGTAAATCTGGTAAGTAAGAACTCATTTAAAACGCGTTTATTGCGGGAACTCTAGGCATAAAAAAACCTCCACGAATGTGGAGGTTTATCGATTCTATACGTTCTAATTTTGCTTAGAAGTTCGCAGAGCGAGGAGTACGTGGGAATGGGATAACGTCACGTACGTTGCCCATGCCAGTTACGTAAGAAACGAGGCGCTCAAAGCCTAGACCAAAGCCTGCGTGTGGCACTGTGCCGTATTTGCGTAGGTCACGATACCAGTTCATGTGCTCAGGATCGATGCCTACTTCGCGCATACGCTCATCTAGGATCTCCAAACGCTCTTCACGTTGAGAGCCGCCGATGATTTCACCGATGCCTGGTGCAAGTACGTCCATCGCTGCAACTGTTTTACCGTCATCGTTCGCACGCATGTAGAATGCTTTGATGTCTTTCGGGTAGTTCTTCACGATGACAGGCGCTTTGAAGTGTTCTTCCGCTAGGTAGCGCTCGTGCTCAGAAGACATGTCGATACCCCATTCAACTGGGAACTCGAATTCTTTACCTGAGTCTAGAAGGATTTGGATTGCGTCAGTGTAGTCCACTTGTGCGAAATCAGAAGAAACGAACTGTTCTAAACGCGTGATTGCTTGTTTGTCGATACGTTGAGCGAAGAACTCAAGGTCATCGCGGCACTCTTCAAGTACGGCTTTGAATACGAACTTCAACATATCTTCAGACAGTTTTGCGATGTCGTTTAGATCTGCAAACGCAACTTCAGGCTCAACCATCCAGAATTCAGCTAGGTGGCGGCTAGTGTTTGAGTTTTCTGCACGGAAAGTAGGGCCAAACGTGTATACCTTGCTTAGTGCACAAGCGTAAGCTTCAGCGTTTAGCTGACCAGAAACCGTTAGGAACGTCTCTTTGCCGAAGAAGTCTTCGTTGTAATCCACATCGCCTTTATCAGTGCGAGGTAGGTTTTCCATGTCTAACGTAGAAACGCGGAACATTTCACCCGCACCTTCTGCATCAGAAGCTGTGATCAGCGGAGCAGATACCCAGAAGAAACCTTGCTCGTGGTAGAAGCGGTGGATCGCTTGAGATAGGCAGTTACGAACGCGAGCAACTGCACCGATAACGTTAGTACGTGGACGCAGGTGCGCCACTTCACGTAAGTACTCGATTGAGTGACGAGTTTTTGCCATTGGGTAAGTGTCAGCATCTTCAACCCAGCCTACAACTTTAACGTCAGTTGCTGCTAGCTCGAAGTCTTGACCTTTCGCAGGAGATTCAACAATCTTACCGGTTACTTCAACAGAACAGCCAGTCGTTAGCTTAAGAACTTCGTCGTCGTAATTATTAAGATTATTAGGGACCACGGCCTGAATCGGGTCGAAACAAGAGCCGTCGTAAATGGCAAGGAAAGAGATTCCAGCTTTGGAATCACGACGTGAACGGATCCAGCCACGAACAGTTACTTCACTGTCTACTGCTAGCTGACCTTTCAAAACGTCTGATACAGGCGCGTAAGTCATGTTTTAAATATTCTCCATTGAGGTAAAAATTCAACCCAATGTTAGGTGGTGTTCACTGCATGTGATAACCAAACATTGGGTTGATTAGAATTTTACAGATTCAATGGAACATATTACCTTTCAATTTGTTCGCATCAACCTTTATTCGCTTGAATAGAAGGAAAAGTTGCTTAAAAACCGCTATTTTCTCTGCGAAAGGGCAAACTGATTGATAAGTGATTCCAAATGCTCCGAAAGTTGCTCAAGATTCATACTAATATCACGAGTCTTAGCCGCTGAGTGAGACGTTTCATCCGCATGTTGGGTGATCACTTCTACCTTGCCTTGAATTTGTGTGTTGATCTCAGTAGTGCTGCTGGTTTGATCTTGGATGCTACGCGCATGGGCTAAGGCTTGTTGCATCTCAGAAACCACTTCGTTCATCGCAAGAGAGAGCGATTCCACTTGATTTGAACGCGTATGAGCTGTTTCACAGACTGCATCAACCGACGTTAATGATGTTTTGCTGTCTTTTTGGAACTGAGCAATGATGTTTTCGATACTGCCTGTTGCCTCTGCAGTTCGACTGGCTAACTGGCGAACTTCGTCTGCAACCACGGCGAAACCTCGTCCTTGCTCTCCTGCTCGTGCCGCTTCTATCGCTGCATTTAATGCCAGCAAATTGGTTTGTTCCGCAATGCCTTTGATGACCTCTAGAATGGTGGAAACTTCGGCGGTTTGGTCGTTCAGTTCCACGATGTTGGTTTTGACTTGCTCAATATCGCTGACAAGATTTTTGATTTCTGCACTGGCCGTGTGCGCTTGGCTCGCACTTTGTTCAGCGATTGAGGTGGTGTGCTTGATCAGTTTTGACGCGTCGTTCGTGGCTTGGTCTACTTGAAGCTGTTGCGACTGCATTTGCTCAATATTGGCTTGGACGTCTGCAGTCTCTTGTTGCTGATTGCTAGCCGCCGAGTCAGTGACTTGGGCGACTTGAGTTAACTCTGCTGCGCTGCTCGCGACTTTGTGCGAAGTAGTTTGAACCTTGGTCAAGCTGCGATTTACCGTGTCCATGAAAGAGTTGATCGCGCCAGAGAGCTGACCAATTTCGTCTTTTTGCTCACTGGTTAGGCGCAAAGAGAGATCTTTCGTTTCACTGACGCTTTGCATAAACCCAGAGGTTTGTTGAATGGGTCGAACGATGATTTTGCGAATTAACGTTAGCGTAATCAAAAAGCCAACCAGGCCAAAAGCGGACATTATTGCAAGTGCAATCAACGTACGCTGGCTTATCATTGAATTGACATGAGACAGATTATATTCCAATCGGATTGCACCTAGCACCTCACCTTCGGGCGTGATATGGCAGCTAACACAATTGGTTCCACGATAGTCTTCGCTGGATTTCATTGGTAGGGCGACGACGATACCTTGACCCCAATCGGCGCTGTAGGGCTCGATGACGAGTTCACCCGCCAATGCGCGGCGGTCAATGTCATCTTGTGGTGATTGATTAGGTTGCCCGGGGCCGTAAAATTTACTCACCGTGTCGGCACGTAACACCCGCACTTGTTCAATCCCGTCTTGAGCGAGGGCTTTCTGGCGCAGTGTCTCTTTCTGAGACATGGTCCCCGTCAGCATCATCATATTTAAGCTGTCGAAGTAATTGCTTGCTTTATCATGAAGTTGCTCACTAAGAACAGAGTTCAACAGCTCACGTTGCTGCAAGTATTGGTAAGTCGTTGAGGCGGCAAGAACTAACCCAAACACACTGACTAATGTAATTAATAATTTTGTTGTTATAGATAGGCGCATTGCTGAGTAAACATCACTTTGATAACAATAGACTTTCATATGTTCGTCTACTCAATTCCGGAATGAAAGTATGGGAATAGAGTATTGTGATTAAAATAGATATTGTTTGATGTAAATGTGATGTAAATATCGTGTAATCAAAAAAATGACATGCTGTCAAAAAGTCGACTGGCGAGACGAATCCCTTTCTGTCAGTGGATGGAAGCGATAAACAACTAAACTGATGCATTTGTGTTCAGTTGATAAAAACGCCATTGCAATCGATGGCTAGATGGCTAAGATGATTTGACCCACGTTGGGTACGCAGCATAGGATTTGCTGTTCTCGTATAATGGATTGTCTAGCTGTAACGGACATCTTAATGATATTCAAAATAACCACACCAATTATCGAACCGACCGAAGGGTCGCCCCACAAAAAGAAGGCACTTTCAGGTTCTATCTTTTCTTTTCGCTTTGTTCGCACATCTTCGCGTCTTTTCTTCTCTGCTTTCTTCTTTAAAGCTCGCTATTCGTATTGTTTTTGATTGTTAGCCATCGCGCTAGGCACGCGCACATCCATTAAAAACTAATCAAAACAGAATACGAAAATATGAATACTAAACTTTTAGGCAGTTCCCTAATTATCTCTGGCACCGCGTTGGGCGCCGGTATGCTTGCTATCCCTATGGTTCTCGCTCAATTCGGGCTTTGGTGGGGAACCTTACTGATGATTTTTATATGCTTTGGGACGACGTACGCTGCGTTGTTGCTCTTGGAAGCGACAATTAAGTCAGGCGGCGGCTTGGGGCTAAACTCGATTGCGAGAAAAACGCTAGGTAAGGCCGGTCAACTACTTACCAACGGTTTACTTTACGCATTGCTGATCTGTCTGCTGATGGCCTACATTCTGGGTGCCGCCGACCTTGTTGGACAATTGAGTGGCTCTATTGGGCTTGAATTCACTACGGCACAAAGTCAGATTGCCTTTACCTTGATTTCAGGGCTTGTGATCGCAGGCGGAACAGGTGCAATTGATAAACTCAATCGAGGATTGTTCTTTGTGATGATCGCTTGTTTAGCGCTCACATTGGTTTTCCTCTTGCCTGACTTTCGCCTTGATAACCTCGCTCGCGTGACGAACGACGATCATATCGAACTGATCAAAACGAGTGCGGTACTTTTCACCAGTTTTGGTTTTATGGTGGTGATTCCATCCTTGGTCTCATACAACCATGAAGCGTCCGATCGCGAACTGCGAAACATGGTGGTGATAGGTTCCTTGATTCCATTGATTTGCTACCTTTGTTGGCTTTTTGCGGTGGTCGGAAACTTGAATCCCGCTCAACTGGGCGAACTGAAAGGTGTGGGGGATTTGATTGCGGCATTCGAGCATCAATCAAGCTGGATTGGAACGCTGCTCTCTTTGTTCACTGGTTTAGCACTGCTGACGTCATTCTTTGGCGTTGCGATGTCTTTGTTCAACCAAAATAGAGATATGTTCAACCAAAACCGCGTTGTGACCTACGTGCTGACTTTTGTGTTGCCATTAATGGGATCGCTATTTGCCGCGGACAAGTTCTTAGCCGTGCTGGGTTATGCTGGCATTATTTTGGTCTTCTTGGCGGTCTTTGTCCCATTAGCTATGGTATACAAACTGCGTTTGGGGAATGTTGAGTCTGAGCGATACAGCGCGGAAGGCGGGCAGGGGATGTTGATTTTCTCGCTGGCGTTCGGTGGGTTCTTGCTGATTTCACAGGTTATCTAACCTTAGCAAGTTGACCGATCAAAGAGTCGCGAAACCTTGGTTCGCGACTCTTTTTGTTTTAAGGGGTGACTCAGATCAGCTCATTGCCTGATTTTTCATCGGCGAAAAACTTGTCGATACTATCGAGCGTTGTGGTGGCAATGTTGTGCAGTGCTTCGTTGGTCAAAAAGGCTTGATGACCTGTGAACAAGACGTTGTGACAGGCAGACAAGCGACGAAATACATCGTCGACAATGATGTCGTTCGATTTGTCTTGGAAGAACAGATCTTTTTCATTGTCATACACGTCTAATCCCAGTGAGCCAATTTTCCCTTTCTTTAGTGCCTCGATGGCAGCAACTGAGTCTAACAGCTTGCCGCGACTGGTATTGATGATCATTACGCCATCTTTCATTTTGTTGAACGCTTGCTCGTTGAGAAGATGTTTGTTTTCTTCGGTAAGAGGGCAGTGTAAGGAGATGATGTCAGACTGAGAGTATAACTCATCGAGTGAGCAGTACTGCGCCCCAAGCTCAAGAGCATTCGGGTTTTCGAAAGGGTCATAGCACAGGATATTCATGCCTAAGCCTTTGAAAATGCGCATCGCTGCCACACCAATTTTCCCTGAGCCAATCACGCCAATGGTTTTATCATGGAAATTGAACCCCACTAAGCCATCCAAGGAGAAGTTTGCATCTCGGGTACGCTGGTACGCTTTATGTAAACGGCGGTTAAGACACATCATCATACCGACCGTATGTTCTGCGACCGCTTCAGGAGAGTAAGCAGGGACGCGAACGACTTGCAAGCCAAGCTCTTGCGCTGCTTCAAGGTCGACTTTGTCAAATCCAGCGCAACGCATCGCAATCATTTTTACACCGATTGTCGCGAGCTTTTCGAGAACCGGACGAGATAAGTTATCGTTAACAAAGGCACACACTACGTCACAACCGGCGGCCATCTGGGCTGTTTTCTCATTGAGACGGAAGTCATGAAAGTGGAACTCGACGTCGGAGTGTCTTTTGGCTTGATTGAAAGATTTTTCGTCGTAGTTTTTGGTGCTGAAGAACGCAATATTAAGCATGAGAGCCTCACAAGATGATAACGAATATCGATATCTAAATGTGACACAGAACACACTAAATAAAAACGTCAAATAGCGTAGGGTTATATTTCAGTAAAGGTGAGTAAGGCGCACGGTTTGTGCGCCTATTTTGTTCTGTGGTAATTAATTACCCCAAATTTGCGTGACAAATTCAGGATGATCGATGAATGGGTTGCGATTGCCTTGGAAGTCAAACACGGCTTGATTGCGCTCGCGCTCTTTCAGCGATACAGGATCCTCTTTGTGCCAGCGTTTAAGCATCGTTAGCAGCCAAGGTTCGAATACGGTGGTATTGGTGCCATCAAGAACCGCATCTGAGTTGGCGCTGTTTTTCTCCCAGTTAGCAATCACGTTTTCATAACGGGTCGCCATGTAAAAGTAAGCTCGGGCCAAGTCACCTTTGAACTCGTCAACGGGCTCAAATACAGTGCCATTGTAACCTAGACTAGACGCCGCACTGCCCAGTTTAGAACCGTTGCTAGATACGTATGTGCTGGAGCCCACTTCACCGAAAGGCCAGCTGCTGCGTTTGGCATTGACGTAGCCATCGGTTGCAAACAGGTGGTGGCCATCAGAGTTCATTGGCTCTACTTTGCCGCCAAACCAGCTTTTCGGGAATGAGTGTTCACGGTTGTAGCAGTCGCCTTCTTTGCTGTATTGACCACATTGGTCAGTCACTTTGATAAAGCGAGTCGTGTCACTAGTTTCAGGTTTTTCTGAATAAACATCGAGAATCGAACCATCTTTGTCGTAGTAGTTATCAATGTCTGCGTCTTTCACTAGCGTCCAAATCGCACTGTAGCCTTGAGATTGGTGGTTGTTGATGATGTTGTATAGCGCAGTCTTCAACGCAAATCCCGTTTTTCCAGAGGCGTCTTGGTAGTAGCCATCGGTCACAGGCGGCGTTGTTTCACCAAGCGAAAAGGCGTGAGCCTCGTTGTAGGTAAATTCGCCGCCAGATGCCAAAGTTTGGTTATTAAACGTGAGTGCGTACGAGCCATTACCTGAGCCACAGCAGATACCATCACCGTAACTATCGTTAATGGTAAATTGGTAGTCGCCATCCGCTAAGCAAAGAGATTTGCTGTATGACGTTGAACTCTCATATCCAGATTCAGAAGCGGCAGTATTGCCACTGCTGTTTTTGATCTCCCAACTGGTTTCCGAACCATACTGATCGGTTGTGAGCGCGAGCTGAACGACGTTGTGCTCGCAACTTGGTGCTGGAGGCTCGCTACTCTGAGTGGGTTGAAAGTTATCTAAGTAAACCGCTTCTGAGCCGTCGAAGCCGGTGATGTCGTAAAAGCGAACGCCCACTTGAATCGTCTTAGTGCTGGTCGCGGTATAACTATGGGTTAACGCTTGCCATTGATTGGTCTTACTTGGATCTGAGTAGCCTTGATAGCCATCAACAAATAAGCGCGCTTTTACTTTGCCTTCGGTATGGAAAACCGAAACAGAGATAGGGTAGCTTTTTCCTTGTTCGACCGAGATGGTCTGCAGTAGGTCGGTGTTACTTTGGGTTGCGGTATTGACCGTAACCTTGGCAGACAAACCTCCTGTTTGGATTTGATCGTTGGCAGGCGCCAAACTTATCCCTGAATCAATGGTTGACCAGCTTTCTGGGGTGTTTCCGTTCCACTGCTCGAAGTCACCGTTTTGGATTTGGGCGGTAGCAATCGGAGAGCAAAGTACCGCGAGTAAGGTTAGGTTTATTGTTTTTGTTGTCATCGTTTTTCTCATTGGATTAATAAATCGATAACAAGATAGTGATTTGATTGGTGAATGAATTTGATAGAACTCTCAGTTAGCATGATCGCTACTGATAGTTTTCATAGATTTATGCTAAAGATCTCACAATCAACAAGCGTAAGAACCAACTAAAACGTCACCGCTAGAACAAAAAAAAAGGAGTGCAATGCACTAATGCCGATCAGTTAAAC
>NZ_JWLV01000007.1 GCF_000808535.1 Vibrio sinaloensis | reverse complement strand
CCGTCGCCATCCACCGCCGCGACCGTGCCAATCACATCGCTATCAAGTGAGTTCTCGTTGTACTCAAACGCGTAATCCTCGACGGGGTTGTCATCCTCATCCACAAAGATAGGGCTATCTTCATCCAGGTTCAGCTCACTGAGCTCCACATTGATGTTGGTGGATTTCACTTCACCTAAACCTTCGTCTTCGGTGGCGGTGACGACAATGTTGTGCACGTTTGACGCAAGCTCAAAGTCGTTAGTAAAGGCGGCGACTCCGGCTGCGGTTAAGCTGATTTCGCCGGAGTTGGCGTCGATTTCAAACAGCGGCTCATCGGCGTCGTTGGTGACATTGGTAGTAATGCTGTAGGTGACATTTTCACCGTCGCCATCCACGGCGGCTACGGTGCCAATCACATCGCTGTCGAGTGAGTTTTCGTTGTACTCAAACGCGTAGTCCTCGACGGGATTATCGTCATCATCAACAAAGATTGGGCTGTCTTCATCCAGGTTCAGCTCACTGAGCTCAACATTGATGTTGGTGGATTTCACGTCGCCCAAACCTTCGTCTTCGGTGGCAGTCACGACAATGTTGTGCACGTTTGACACAAGCTCAAAGTCATTGGTAAACGCCGCCACCCCAGCCGCGGTTAAGCTGATCTCACCGGAGTTGGCGTCGATTTCAAACAGCGGCTCATCGGCGTCGTTGGTCACATTGGTGGTGATGCTGTAAGTGACGTCTTCACCGTCGCCATCCACCGCCGCGACCGTGCCAATCACATCGCTATCAAGTGAGTTCTCGTTGTACTCAAACGCGTAGTCCTCGACGGGATTGTCGTCGTCATCGACAAAGATGGGGCTGTCTTCATCCAGGTTGAGCTCACTGAGCTCAACATTGATGTTGGTGGATTTCACGTCACCCAAGCCTTCGTCTTCGGTGGCCGTGACCACAATATTGTGCACGTTCGACGCAAGCTCAAAGTCGTTGGTAAACGCCGCCACCCCAGCCGCGGTTAAGCTGACTTCACCGGAGTTGGCGTCAATTTCAAACAGCGGCTCATCGGCGTCGTTAGTGACATTGGTGGTGATGCTGTAGGTGACGTTTTCACCGTCCGGATCAGATGCAGACACAACACCGATTACGTCAGTATCAGTCAAGTTTTCGTTGTAATTAAATGAGTAGCCGCCGTCATCGACGTCCTCAAAAGTCGGTGGATTATCGTCTAGGTTTTGCTCATTGAGGAAAACATCAACGTCGACAGATTGAGGCTCCCCTACCCCATCTCCCTCTGTCACGGTAACAACGATATTGTGCGAATTAGCAAGTTGTTCAAAATCATTCACAAAAGCAGCAGTACCCGCTTCAGTTAGGCTGATTTCCCCCGTTGCAGGGTTAATTTGGTAAAGGTCGTTGCCCTCGCCGTCTTGAAGGTTAGTAGAAATACTAAAGATTAAAACGCTATTGTCCGGATCCGTCGCGGCAACTTGGCCTATTGTTTCTCCTGCACTTGCTCCCTCAGAATAGTCGAACGAGTAAGAGGTCACATTAAACGGTGCAAGATTAACCTCATCTGCCGGTGCATCTTGCGCTGTCGCCACAAATTCCGGCAGGTCATTGGTCCCATCAATCGCCACAGAGACACTTGCAATTGTGCCATCTCCAGACTGAACTTCGAAAACTTCTGCAATAGAATCGCCAACGTTTAGCTCATCGAATGCGTGATCAGCGGTAAACGTCCAATTGCCCTCAGCGTCAATCGAAAATAGACCATACTCTCCTTGCACATCCGTCTGGGGAATGAAGCTCGTATCCTCCGATTCGGTCGCAACCAAGCTTCCCGTCAATACTAACGGCTCGTCTGTTTCATCCGCTCTAACTGAGTCATCGCCCAAAATAATCGCTTGGGGTGTCAGTGAATCTTGTACAACATCCAACAGAGAGAGACTTTGAGTTTCAGAAAGCCCTTGCGATTCCAATCCCGTTGTATCGAACGACGTTGACGCTATGGTTTCCGAGCCTATACGTTCGATATCACCCGATCCCGTCAGGCTAGACCCATTTTGCCCACCCGCTGCGGTCGCAAACTCTTCGTTCAAGGTTGGATCGACGCCTTGCTCGATCTGGTCGAAAATGGCCGCTATTTCATTGTCTAAGTTGAGCTCACTCAACACACCATTGTCATCAACCAGCTGCGCATCTATCTGAGGAGGCGCGCTATCACCTTGTTCGGCAGAGACGACCACTTCACCAGGTTGTGGGGATTCACCAGGAAGTAGCTCTCTAACCTGGCCATTGGCATCAATCACGACGACTGAGTTTGCTGTTGCAAATAGGGACGAACTGTTCGTATTCATAGTCAAACTTCCTAATTGTATGACTAATTGAAAAGCCAAAATTCGGCTATCCAGTTTTTTTAAACGTAAGGGTGCACCCTATAAAGCTAGTCGTCTCACAACTGATAAACCAATTAATGACAAAAAAGTACCAACGAAACTTGATAAAAACATTATTAAAACAATTAAAAGTTAAGACATAGCGCTCACTTTTTGACTATCTAGACTAAGCTTTTCTTATCATTAGTACCTGTTCTCCATCACAAACCCATTTTCGTGAGCCGCTCACGCTCGCGCTTAAGGAGGCCACCTTGAACTGGAAAACATCCATGATTGCCAGTTGTGTCGCACTCGCTAGCTTTAATAGTCATAGCCAAACTTTAGAGCAAGCCGTCGCGATTACCCTTGCAACCAACCCAGAAATTAAAGCTGTGTTTAATGAGTTTAAAAGCGCAGTAAAACAAAATTCTGCGGCTGAAGGCGCCTACCTTCCTAGCATTGATTTGGATGCGGGCATCGGTTACGAAAGGATCAGTCCGGCAGATTCGACCGGGAGAGACACCACTAACTTAACTAGAAAAGAAGCGACTGTGAGCCTAACTCAGCTTATTTGGGATGGGTCAGCGACACTTAACGATATGGATAGAACGGCGGCAGAAGCCGAATCGATACGTTTGCAACTCCTCTCAGACGCGTCAGACATGGCATTAAAAGTTACTGACATCTACTTGGATGCAGTCAAAGCAACCGAAGTGCTCGCACTATCTGAAAGTAATTTAGCGGTTCATAAAGATATATATAGAGACATAAAGCGCAGAGCAGAATCAGGAATTGGATCAACGGCTGATGTTTCTCAAGTCGAAGCGCGAATTGCCAAAGCACACGGTAACTTGCTCGCGGCGCAGAACAACTTGATTGATACCCACACCCAGTTCAAACGATTGGTCGGTCAAGATCCACTGGGATTGATCTACCCGAGAGCAGATGAAAGCAAACTGCCGTTGTCACTCACTGATGCCATCATTCAAGCCAACGACAACCATCCTGTGATCAAACTCTCGATGATAGATGTCGATGCCGCGCGCTTCCAATACAAACAGTCTAAAGGTAGCTTCTACCCCACATTCTCTATTGAAGCGAGTCAAACCTGGCGAGACGATGCCGGAGGCGATGAAGGAAGAAGCGAAGAAACACTCGCGATGATCAGGATGAGATATAACTTGTTCAATGGCGGCTCAGACTCTGATCTTTCAGAAAGAGCAGCGTATCAATTGAATAAAGCCAAAGATCTCAGAGATGACGCATATCGACAAGTTGAAGAAGGGTTGCGACTCTCTTGGAGCGCTCTAGATCTCACCCTACAGCAAAAAAACTTCCTTGCAGACCATGTTGACTCCGCAGCAGAAACGGTTATCTCCTATGAGAAACAATATCGAATCGGTCAACGCACATTGCTTGATTTACTCAACACAGAGAACGAATTGTTTGAGGCGAGAAAAGACTATCTCGACGCTCATTACGCTGAGCAGTACGCAAAATACCGCGTCATGAATGCAACAGGCATTCTTTTAGACGCATTACTCGTTGATACGCCGAAAGAGTGGAACGAAAGAGTGGAGTACTAAATATGAAAAGTTTAATCATTGTTCCTCTGTCTGTTTTGGCTACAACGGGTTCTTTTATAACCACAGCACAAGATGAGTATGACTATATAGCCGCTCCTGTTGCAGAGCAAATTGCGGATTTAACTGACGACGATAAAGATGGGGTGGTTAACGCCCGTGATCTCTGCCCTAACACACCGGAACGTGCTCTTGTTGATAATGACGGGTGCGGTGAATCGCTCAAAAACGAAGAAGAGCGGCAATTAAGAATTCTATTTGCTAACGATTCCTACGAGATTAATCCAATCTTTTCTGACCAGATCCAGACGATGGCAGAGTTTCTACAAAAGTACCAATCGGCCTCTATTCAAATTCAGGGCTTTGCTAGTAAAGTCGGTTCTCCTGAGTACAATCTGGCGCTGTCTAGAAAGCGTGCTCACGCAGTGCAAGATGAACTTATCTCTTTCGATGTTGATCCAAGCCGAGTTTCCATCGTTGGCTATGGTGAAACTCGATTAGAAGACGAAGGTGACGACGAAACCTCTCACGCCCTAAACCGAAAAGTAACCGCTACCGTTGTAGGATTAAGCGAAGTTGTCGTTGAAGAGTGGACGATATTTACGTCGAAAGAGAAGTAGCGAACCTAAAAACGAAAGCGCCTCGTCAATGACGAGGCGCTTTTTGTTCTTTCTTTAGCAAAATTAGTGGTGGGATTTCACTTCATTTGCATTGTTCGCCGTTGACGCTGTTGCAACTGGCAAAGACAATCTAAGCAACACATAGCCTAACACTGCTGAAACCGTTGATCCCATGAGGATGCCCAATCGAGCGTACGTGTCGAACTGTACGTTTGCTTGGCCAAACGCCAGTGATGAAATAAATATCGACATAGTAAAGCCAATACCACACAACACAGATACAGCAAAGATATGCTTAAAGTTGATCCCTTCTGGCAACTTGGCAACACCCAATTTTACCGCAGCCCAGCTGAACGAGAAAATACCCAAAGGCTTACCAACTAATAGACCCAGTGCGATACCGAGTGGCAGTGCAGTGCCTAAGCTTGAAAGCGATACGCCCTCTAGCGAGATACCTGCGTTCGCAAAAGCGAAAATAGGCAAGATTACGAAAGCAACATACGGGTGCAAGGCATGTTCCATGTGTTTCAATGGAGAGTAAGAGCCGTTGTCCCCTTTAAGCGGAATTGCAAAACCGATAACCACACCTGCAAGTGTCGCGTGTACGCCCGATTTGAGTACCGCAACCCACAAGATAAAGCCGACAATCATATAAGGTGTTAGCTTGGTCACATGCTTGGAGTTCAAGAAGAACAGTAGTGCCGTCATGGCAAAACCAATCGCCAATGCCGTGGTTGACAGATCGCTCGTGTAGAACAGTGCAATGATTACTACAACACCAAGGTCATCAATGATCGCTAATGCAAGAAGGAACACTTTCAAGCTCACAGGTACACGCTTACCGAGCAGAGCCATGATACCTAGTGCAAAGGCGATATCCGTTGCCGCTGGAATAGCCCAACCTTGAATCGCTTCTGGATCACCAGAGTTAAACAATACATATACAAGTGCAGGTGCTAGCATACCGCCAACAGCTGCAATGGCTGGGAAGATAGCGGTCTCTTTAGACTTTAACGCACCTTCAAGAAGTTCTCGTTTTACTTCTAAGCCAATAAGTAGGAAAAATACCGCCATTAAGCCATCATTGATCCAGTGCGACACTGACATACCTAACACATAAGTATGAAGCGTGCTCTGGTAAAGATCCCCTAATGGCGAGTTAGCAATTGTCATAGCGATGGCAGCAGTAATAACAAGCAGAATGCCGCCTGCTGACTCCATCTTAAAAAAATCGCGAATAATATCACTCATGATATCTTCCTTATATTTATTATGTTAATAAGCGATTAACAAAGAATACGAGTGTATAGTTTACGAAACCACAGGAATAATCGCTTGTTTAGAGTTTTTATTTCGGAATTTCCGATAAAAACTCGAGCAATTCCTTCCATTTTCCTTAGCCAATTATAGGCAAGATGAAGCAAGAACCCCAGAAATGCAAAAAGCAGCTTCCCATATCACGAGAAACTGCTCTCTATCACCCAAATTGACTACGGGTATCACTAATAACCGGTCAACTGCATAAATCCATTCGCATCATGCGTCCCTGTCGTTGTCACCGGCCCCTCCCAATACGGAATGACAAAAGGCAGCCAAGAATTAGCATTCACACTTTGTGTCGTTACACTGATCTCATGCTTCGGAATATCAATAGACCACCGAACAGGTACCACTTTTCCATTTGGTAACATCGTCGATTGTAACGGCGCCATCTTCACATCCTCTGAGGTGAGGTCAACGACCTTTCCATCTGTGGTTGCTAGCGTGCCAAACAAATAGGGCAACTGTTTATCATGGCGGTAACGGCTAAGAGACAATGTTTGCTCATCATCTAAATGAAGGACAAACCAGTCCCAACCTTGTTGACCTTCAGCCATCAAGCCACTTCCCCATTCTTTACTCATCCATGCTTTTCCTTGAACGGTTAACAAGCGGCCATCACCCAAGTTGAGGAGTCCTTTGGCTCGCAAGAACGGCGCAGACAAGTTGTAAGAAGAGACAGGTAAAAGATCATGCTTTTGACGATAACCTCGTTCACCGGGCAATACGTAAGGGCCGCGCGTAATTGTGGTTAACTGAACATCAAATTCATCGGTCGATACGGTCAGTTGTCCAGGGAATGGCGTATGAGCTAATGAGCGCCAGTTCCAGTTATCAATCCATGTTCTAAATGGGCGGTTAGACATCCCAGCCTGACCAATGCCCCCTCGAGCAATACGTTGTTCTCTCCACACGCGTTTTCCGTGGGTCACGACAATATGAGAGACAAAAATCTGCGGGCTTAACCAGCCAGACCAATCGCTATCACTGCTTGCAATTCGAAAGTAGCTCCACTGAATGCCGTACTTCTCACCGTATTGATCCGTGACATTAGCAAAGTAGTGCCACCACTCGTGCTGAAAGGCATTATGGAATGCAAAGTCACGCGGCAAAATGACGGGTTCATCAGGCAAAACAGGTTCGAATACTTGATTAGATTGTGCCAGAAAAACAGAACTTACGGCGTCGCTGCTTGAAGCCGCGGTGTTCTTGTCTTCGTCATGATTAGAATAGATGACCGTTACCAAAGACAGAACGGCGAGCACAACGAGAAGAAACGCTATTAATTTTTTGCTCATGTTATAGCGATTCCCTCAATGACTTCATGGCGGTCCCGCGGATCATTCTTAACACAGGTATTGCACCAGCTACGACCAAAGACATCATCGCCAGCAGGCCCGTTTGCAAGTACGCACTTGGAATAAATTGCAGCTCTAACGTCCAACCAAACGACTGCTTGATAATAATATCGACGACTAAATTCGCTAAGGCTATCCCTAACGGCATGGCAATCAAAATAGACACGGCACCAAAAACAAAGAGCTGTAAGCTTCCCATTAGGACAAGCTCACGTCCCGACATCCCCAAGCACCTCAACACTGAGATGTGTTTTTGACGCGAGACTTCCCCTGCAATAGTGGCAAAAAAGATACCGAACACGGCAATCACCAATGTGATGTTGCCTAATGTATCTGCGATGGAGAAGGTTCTATCAAAAACCCGCATCGCTTGCTTATGGATGTGGCTGTTATCGAAAATGCGTTCAGAGTCGATTCTAAATACAGACTCCATCCGGCGTTTCAATCCCATAGGGTTGACGCCGTCATTCAGCACCGCACCAAGCGCAACGCTGCCACCGCCTGCAAACGCGTAGAGCCAATTACGATGTGACAAAAGCACTTGATTGTAGGGGTTGCCGTAATCGTAGTAGACACCCACGACTTGCCAGCCTTGCCCTAGCCCTTCAGCAAGGTCAACATAATCACCTGGCCTGATATCCAACTTGAGGGCCATCGATTCACTGATCATCACGCCTTTCGAATGATGCAAATGGTACCAATAGTTTGGCACACCTAATTTTACCGTCAGCGCTTCGAGTTCGCCTTCTGATGCCCCAGTGCTAACCACTTGTAATGGCCCTTTTAGGGTGTTGACCTCTTTTTCCCAACGCCACCACACTTTGTCGACTTCAGGCTGCTTACTCAGCCAAGTACTTACACGAGCGGCAGCGTTGGTGTTTGGATAAATATAAAGATCTGCGGCTAAACGCTGGCTCAACCATTTATCCGTTGTATCACGGAAACTGCCAACCATAGTTTCAACACCAATATTGGCAGCCATCGCAAGCATAAACGCCATGGTAGCCACACCGCGATAACTCATACTGGCAGCCGCATCCGCGAAGAACCAACGCGCTTTTACCCACCTTAATGAGTAAGAGAACCCATCAAACACTTTCCACACAAGGAAAGGGGTAAATAGAGCGACGCTAAGTAACATCAATGCAATGATGACAAAGCCAGACTCTTGCGTTTGAGGGGCTTGATAGATCGCAATCGCAGCAACACATAGTGCACATGCGAGTAGCGCTTGAATCGTAAACTCAGTGCCCGCAAAACGCACCAACGACAAGCGTGTTGTTAAACGAATTGGTTGCGATCGAAGCAAGCGAATCAGTGGCCAAGCGCAAGCCACAAACGCCCCAATCAGTGAAAGGTAGAGGCTATGAAGACTTGAACTTAAGCTCCACTTCAAAGCCAATCCGACGTTAGCATTATAAAGATCGCCCAAACTGGCTGAAACCGCAGGAACCAACTGGTTGGCCAAGAATAGTCCTAACACGTTGCCGCAAACCCAACTCACCACCACAAGGAAAATCAGTTCAAGCAACAGCGCTTGAGCGAGCTGCCATCCAGATACACCGGTTTGACGGAGAATTCCAACCAATGGCTGACGTTGAACCAAAGACAACGACATCGCTTGATAAAAAATGAACAGTCCAACCAAAAAAGCCAACATCCCCATCGCGCTCAGATTCATATGAAACGCTTGGGTCAAGGACTCGAGTTGAGTACGAGAACTACGGCTTAGCTCCATACCATTTGGTAAAGAGGCTTTCAGTCGAGCCAGTTTAGCTTCTGGCATTTCACCGCAAGCAATAACCGATATACCAGAACGACGCTCCAACATGCGCAGCAGCGACATATCGGCGATTATACGCGTACCGTTCAACATGCCTTCGGTGTCGACTAGGATTGGCCCCAGCTTACTGGCATCTTCTAAGCGAATAAAATCCCCATTTCGCCACTTCATATGATCCGCGAGATCTTGACTAACCAATACTGGGTACGGTGGACGCATCAACTTAAGCGATGCGATGTCCTTCAGCATCTCACTGTCTTGCATCTTGAGCATGGCAACGGGGTCAATACCCACTAGAACGAGATCGGCACCCTGCTCAGTATGGACTCGTAAGCTTTCAAACGGTGCGCACTGGTGGAAGCCATCACGACGCAACTGGACATAAAATCCTTGAGGGATCTTGTTGGTCGTATGTTTTGGACGAATACGGTATGGAAGAGGGTTGGAAAACAGCTTTTCGCCATGCTCATAACTTTGTTTTGCATGGTTGTTAATCGAGCTCACACCAACAAGGAGTGATACACCCAAAGTGAGGCCAAGCCAGACAAGGAGGATTTGAAAAGGATAGCGTCTGTAGTGGCCAAGTAGTGCTTTAACTACGGGCCATAACATGAAGCTGTCCTCCTTGAAGACGAATCTTACCTTCCATGTGGGCAGCGACTCGCTCACTGTGAGTCACCAGTAAAAGCGTGCATTCAAGTTGCTTAGTTAACGAGGTGAGCAATCGCATTACCGCTTCGGCGTTACGTTCATCGAGACTTCCGGTCGGCTCATCGGCTAGCAGAATTTTAGGTTCCATATACAAAGCGCGAGCAATCGCAGCGCGTTGCTGTTGCCCACCAGAGACTTCCTCTGGGTAACGGCCCAGTAATGGCATAAGATCGAGTGCGGAAAGGATTTGACGCCACAAACCTTGATCTTCAGGTAAGCCTTTCAGTTGACGACAAAAGCGGATGTTGTCAGCAATATTGAGTGTCGGAAGAAGGTTAAACTGCTGGAAAATAAGACCAATGTTGTTTCGTCTATAAGCCGTTCGCTTGCTTTCAGAGACTTGATGCATAGTGAAGTTGGGGAACAATATCTCGCCAGAGTCGACCGTGTCTAAACCTGCAATTAGGTTGAGTAACGTACTCTTGCCTGAACCACTCTCTCCCATCAAAGCGACTTGCTCACCTTGGGTTAAAGACAACTCAGCACCTTGTAAAACTGGGTGAAACTCACCGCCATCCACATAGCCTTTACTTAGGTCTGTTAGTTGAAGCATCAAAACTCTCGAAAACAAAAAATTCGGACTGTGAATCTACACTAATTCGCCGTAACTAGGAAGCATTTTGGATACTAGATCACAAGATATGCATCGAAATGCAATAAGTTATCGCTCTATGTCTAATTTTCGATCAAATTACGAATCCACTTTCGCGTGGTCATTCTATAGACAGAGCCAAACCATTTGAGCAGCTCTTCCGTCAAAAACAAAAGATAAATCCACTCTGGCGACCATCCAAGACCTATTGCAGCGAATGCTGCTAACGGAATGCCAATCAACCACTGAGCGACAAGGTCTTGATACAGGCAAAATTTGACATCGCCTCCAGCCCGTAAAACCCCCACTATCGTCATCATCGGCACAGAGCGCAGGACAATCCCCAGACTCAATACCAGCATGAACTTTTCAGAGAGCGCGCGCGTTTCTGGTGTCAAGGCGCTAAACGAATCTAGCACTACCCCCTGCAGCAAATAGAGTAAAAATGCCACGCAAACCCCTACTAATAGGCTAAGAATCGTCACACCTAGCGCTTGGTAATAGACTTGCTCATAATTCTTTGCGCCAATTTGGTTACCCACCAACACCGCCGCTGCGTTGGACATGCCAATTAACAGTGCAAGAGAAATGGATTCGACTGGCGTCATAACTGACAGCGCGGCCAAGCCTTGCACCCCTGATTGCCCTAAAATAGCGTGGTAGGCAAACAACCCACCTGCCCAAGCGAGGAAGTTAAAGGTGGTAGGCAAAGAGAGCTTTAGGAATTTTACGATTCGCGGCCAGTCTATGACATTTCGAAGGTCAACCAGTCCAAAAGCAAGAAGGTGCTTACGAATGTAGAGGTAGCTAAATAGGGTCATCACTTCAATCGCGCCACTTAAAACCGTCGCGATTGCCGCCCCTTTAATGCCCATTGGAGGAACACCGAATTTACCGAAAATAAGTACCCAGTTAAGAAAGACGTTCGACAAAATTCCGATGCCACTAAAAAAGGTACTGACGCCTGGTTTATGCATCGCGCGTAAACCAACCGCCATACTTGCCACACAAGCAACCGCAAACATGCTAACCGACGTAATCACCAAGTATTCAGCTCCGAGAGCAATGACGTTTTGGTCGCTGGTTGCCAAGCTCATAATTTGAGTTGGGAAGAGGATAAATAAGCCAGCAGTGAATGCAGCAAACAGACTCGAGACTAGCCAAGTCAATGCGGTACTTTCGCGAACCCCTTGCTTATCCCCTGCTCCCCAGTACTGAGCCGTGAGCAGTGCACCACCCGTTGTCACACCAACGAGCATGATGGTTGTAACAAACGTCGCCCGTGCTGCCACACCAACCGCCGCGATCTCTGCTTCACCGAGCTGACCAAGCATAAGGACATCGACCAAACCACGGCTCGAGAACATAATACTTTGTAGCGTGATGGGTAACGCGATCGCGATTAAGCGGCGAATAAAATCGCCTTTAGTGTGGTATAAAACATTTGAGAGCATAGGGCGTTACCGATTCACAACAACAGTATGATAAATGGGAAATTTTAACTGTTTATTATATGATCAGTTGAATATCTAAACCATCAATTTTAGAGAGGCGATGGATGAAAAAAGTGCTTGTCCTGGGAGCATCCGGTTATGTCGGTTCGCAACTGCTATTTCAGTTGTGCGAAAAAGGGTACCATGTCACTGCTGCCGCTCGACAAATTGATTATTTGTCTGCACGAATCACCCCTCATCAAAACTTGAACATCTGCTATTTGGATCTTGCCGATCTCGATGCCACGCAAGCCTTAGTGCCTCAGTTTGATTTAGTCTATTTTCTTGTCCATGGCATGGCACACGGCCACGATTTTCTTGACTACGAACTCTCACTTGCCGAAAACTTCAAAACGGCATTGGAGAACAGTGCGGTGAAGCATGTTATTTACCTAAGCGCTATTCAGCCACAGACGGGCAATTCTGAGCACTTGAAAGCTCGGCGCATGACGGGTGACATCATTCGTCGTTCAGGTGTACCCATTACCGAACTTCGTGCCGGCGTCATTATTGGTCCCGGTTCCGCCGCTTTTGAGATCATGCGTGATTTTGTCTATAACATGCCGATACTCGTGACGCCAAAGTGGGTAGATTCAAAAGCCAACCCTATCGCCTTGCCAAATCTCAATCACTATTTGCTCTCACTTGCTGAAGAGACGCCGACAGAGAATGCACTTTATGAAGTCGGGGGGCCCGACACCCTAACCTACCGAGATCAGTTCCACGTGATTAGTGATGTCATTAAAAAGCCGATAAAGCTGTGGTCCACGTCTCTACTTACTCCATCCATGGCGTCAAAGTGGTTAGGCGTAGTTACTTCCGTACCTTCGAGCATTGGAGCGGCGTTGCTTTCGGGACTGGAGCACGATTTTATCGCTGACTCCACCGCTATTCGGCAGCGATTCCCCCAACCTCTTATTTCGTTTAGAGAAATGGTGAGCAATAGCATTGCTGCAGAGGGAACCTTTGTTCGAAGTGAAGTTTGGGGATTTGACCCCGCTGCACTAAAGCGCTGGCAAGCGGGTTATGGCTATTACCCGAAACAAACCGGAGCAAGCATCGAAACCTCACTTTCAAGTGAGCATCTGTGGAAAGTCGTACGCCAGATTGGCAGTAAAAAAGAAGGGTACTTCTTCGCTAACTTACTGTGGCGCACACGAGAATGGCTGGATATTTTCTTTGGCGGACAGAAACCGATTCGCCGCTCTCCTCCAGGTCCAGAGCTTCAAGTCGGTGACTTCATTGATTCTTGGAAAGTGATTCGCTGTGAACCTAATCGATTCATATCCCTGCTATTTGGCATGAAAGGACCTGGCTTAGGAAGGCTTGAATTCACCATTGAAGATCTAGGAGAAAAACGAGTCTTAAACGTGACCGCTTGGTGGCACCCGCAAGGGTTGCTCGGATTGCTCTATTGGTTTGCCATGATGCCAGCGCATCTGTTTATCTTTAAAGGGATGGTTAAAGCCATTGTCCGTAAAGCAAAAGAGCTCCAGTAATAGGAGCTCTTTACGGTAGGCTTACTGCGCTTTGAAGCTAAGCGGAATCTCGGCTAAATGCTCGCCTCGGTTATCAGGGTAAACCAAATATTCACCATGATATTTCACGTTAGACTTATAGTCAGTCACTTTGTGAACCATAAACCCTGCTGCCGATGCCTTTTCAATAAAGTCAGCGTGATGGCCTCTTACAAACCAGTTCATCGGTTTGATCATCACTTCACCGTCAAAACAGCTTTCACACTGCTCCGTACACATCGCTAGCGAGTTCGGACCTTCAGTAAAGATCTGAATCTTTCCGCAGTCGACCAAGGCTTCTGATGTTGTCACTTCCCAGCCCTGCTCTTCCATCATGTCAATGAACGCATTGATCTCATGATCTTTAATCACGCGATCTTGTTGGCCTTCAGGAAAGAATTGAGCGTAGTATTTTGAGATACGCTCAAAGGTCATCATCAAGCCTGCATCATTACCTTTTGAGCGTCCCATCTTTTGCCAGCGGATGAGATCACCACTGACAACACGAGGAAATCGTTGAGCTTTTATCGCTCGCGTTACCCAGCGCAACAAGTACAAGTTGTTTGCTGCAGGCGCATTCACCGCTTTTCCAGATTTGTGCTCGGCAGCCAGTTCAGCGAGCGCGGTGTTGACTAGTTTTTGAATTTCAATCGTGTATTCAGACATTACGCCTTTCTTCCAAATATCCAATATAACGCGGCAGACAACACGGAACATGCCGTCATTGTTGTCACCATAGGCCAAGTGGCTCCACCGGGCATAAACGCCACAATGGCACCCACAATGGAACCCGTACCAAATCGTAACGTTCCAGCAAGTGATGACGCCGTACCCGCCATGGTTGGGTAGCCACTGAGTAGCAGCCCCATCGAGTTACTGCCTATGGTCGAAATCGTACCAATAAACATGACCACGAAAGGTACTGTGCCCCATAAGCCTAGGTCAAGTAACCAACCGACAAAAAGCCCCAAACCGGCGATTAACTGAACAGCCAGACCAAAACGAAGCATGTTATGGGAGCCGACTTTCTTTACCAAGCGGCCATTAATGCTTGTCATGATGATCATGGCGATAATGTTTAGCCCAAATAAGTAGCCGAATTGGTCAGGACGCACGCCATAGATATCAATATAAACAAACGAACCCGCGGTTAAGAACGCGAACATACCAGAGAACGAAAATGCCCCAGAGAAGATGAGCCCCATCGCTGTCGGATTCGCACACAATCTAAAGTAATTGCGCATCGTCGTTCTAAAACGCAGAGGCTGCCTTTTTTCTTCACTGAGCGTTTCTGGGATTTTCCAGACCACTAGCAAAATAACGATTGCCGCAAATCCAGCCAGAATCCAAAAAATAGCGCGCCAGCCAAACCACACGGCAACGTGTCCCCCCACCATAGGGGCTACCAGTGGCGCGACTGTCATTACCAAGGTGACAAACGACATTGCGCGGGCAAAATCTTCGCGATCAAACATGTCGCGCACCACCGCTTGGATAATCACCGCAGCGGCAGCACCTGCAAAACCTTGAGCCGTACGTACCCAAGTGAGCGCTTCGATTCCCGTGGTGGTCGCACTGACCACAGAAGCGATACCAAAAAACAGAACACCCAGCAACAGCACTGGACGACGTCCATAACTGTCAGCTAGTGGGCCATGAATCAACTGGCCGATAGCAAAGCCCGCGGTATAAGCGGTTAATGTAATTTGAACAGCACCTTCCGCGACCCCAAGATCTTTTGCGATCGTTGGCATGGCTGGTAGATACATATCAATCGCGAGCGGCGTTAATGCACCAATCGCCCCAAGAATAACGAAGATAAGAAAATTGATTTGTGGGGTGCTGGTTTGCTCGACTGCAGAATTAGGCATAAGACTCCTACTCGGTTGCGTTAGATATGCAGCGTCCGTGCTGCAACCAAACAGAAACAAAAGACTCGCATCCGCGAGCCTTGAACTGATCTATATTCAATCAAATTGGTAAAAATAACTAGTTCCTATTTGGAACTAAACTATTTCCTATAACGAGCATTACTTCCAAACAGAGTCCACTTCCTCTTCCGTTAGGTAGCGATATTCACCCGGTTCAAGCGAATAATCGAGTTCGATGGCACCAATACGTTCACGGTGCAGATGCTCTACTTTATTGCCCAAGGCTGCAAACATACGTTTTACTTGGTGGTACTTGCCTTCCGTGATGGTCAGTAGCAGTTCGTTTTCATCATGATTTACCACTTCCATTTTTGCAGGCAATGTTGGCTCTTTTTCATTGCGAAGTTCAACGCCTTGGGCGAGTTTATCCGCGTAGTCGTCACCGATGGGGTCTACCAGCCAAACACGATACGTCTTTTCACACTTATACTTAGGTGAAGTAATACGGTGTGACCATTGACCATCATCGGTAATGAGCACCAAACCTGTAGTATCAACATCCAATCGACCTGCGAAATGAAGATCTTCCATTTTCACTTCATCAAGCAACACGAACGCCGTTTGGTTGAAACCATCTTCATGCGAGCAAACAAAACCATCCGGTTTAAACAGCATAATGTAGCGCGGGCCAGGCTTTTGAATTTCGCGTCCCTGCCACTCAACAACACACGCATCGGTAACTTTAAACGCACCACTTTTTTGCATAACGTCATTGACCGTTACGTCGCCACTTTTAATGATTTTTGTTGCTTCTTTACGTGTCGCACCCAGTGCATCACACAAATATTTATCTAAACGCATGAATACCTCATCTTTGTTAGGTGGGGTATTATAGTGCGACTGCCACAAATAGTTGAGCTATTTCACACAATTTATGTATACACTTCGCCCCTATCAAGCCGACTCCGTCAAAGCCGTTATTCATTACTTTCGTAAGCACTCATCACCTGCTGTTCTTGTGTTGCCGACCGGCGCCGGAAAGAGCCTTGTGATCGCAGAGTTGGCGCGTTTAGCCAAAGGGCGCGTTCTTGTGCTTGCCCATGTAAAGGAACTGGTTGAACAAAACCATGCAAAGTATGAAGGCTATGGGTTAAAAGGCGCGATATATTCGGCGGGCTTGGGACGCAAAGAAACCGATCAACAGGTGGTATTTGCTTCCGTTCAATCGGTGGTGAGGAATCTTGACGAATTCAAGAACCAGTTCTCTCTACTGGTGATTGATGAGTGCCACCGCGTCCCAGATAACAAAAACACCAGTTACCAAAAAGTGATTGGTCACCTCAAAGAGCTCAACCCTGGTATCAAAGTACTTGGACTTACCGCCACGCCCTATCGCCTTGGGATGGGTTGGATATATCAATACCATACTCGCGGCTTGGTACGCACCGAAGAGCCAAGGTTTTTCCGCGACTGTATTTTCGAGCTGCCCATCCGCTATTTGCTCGATGAGAAGTTCTTAACGCCCGCGAGAATGATGGATGCGCCTGTGTTGAGTTACGATTTCTCGCAGCTAACTCCCGCCTCTACCGGACGTTACAAAGAATCCGAAATGGATATGGTGATTGATAAAGCCAAGCGCGCTACGCCTCAGATTGTTGAGCAAATCATCCACCTCGCTAAAGACAAGCAAGGCGTGATGATTTTCGCCGCCACCGTTAGGCACGCACAAGAAATCTACGGATTACTTCCAGAAGGTGAAACTGCCCTCGTGATTGGTGACACGCCGACAATTGAACGCGATAGCATCATTCAAAGCTTCAAAGAGCGCAAAACGAAGTACCTAGTCAACGTCTCTGTGTTAACGACAGGGTTCGACGCCCCTCACGTTGATCTGATTGCTATCTTGCGACCTACCGAGTCCATCAGTTTGTACCAACAGATCGTCGGGCGAGGGCTTCGTTTATCTCCGGGTAAAGAAGAGTGCTTGGTCCTCGACTACGCCGGAAACAGCTACGATCTGTATCAACCGGAAGTCGGCGACGCGAAGCCGGACTCCGACAGCGAAATCATTACCATCCCTTGCCCTGCCTGCGGTTTTAACAACAATTTCTGGGGAAAATTAGACAGCAATGGCTTTCTGATCGAGCATTTCGGTCGCAAATGCCAAGGCTTTTTTGAAGACGAAGAAACGGGGGAACGAGAGCATTGTAACTACCGTTTTCGCGCCAAGTATTGCGGGGAATGCGGCGCTGATAACGACATTGCAGCACGTATTTGTCACGAGTGCGATGCCACGCTGGTTGACCCGGACAAGAAACTCAAAGAGGCACTGAACTTAAAAGACGCATTGGTATTTGAATGCCGAGACATGACATTAGCCGTCCACAAAGACGAGAAAGGCAAAAGCAGCCTAAAGGTCACGTACATTGGCGACAATCAGGCGCAAGTTCACGAGTTTTGGTCCCTGACCACCAAGAACCAAAAGCAACGCTTTAAAGACCAGTTTGTTCGTCCTCATTTGGCGGATAAACACCGTCCGTTTGATGACGCATCACCGACCAAGGTAGTCAACAACCAGCATCGATTCCGTCTGCCTCAGTTTATCATCGCTCGTAAGGTGGGTAGATTCTGGAAACTGAGAGACAGAATTTTCACCGATGAGCTTGCTGGTTAGTTCACAACCCACTGTGACGCGCATGTTGTCTCATGCGCTTGATGGGCGATGCTATCGAATCGGTATGACGCCAATTCTGGCTTATGCAGTAAATACCCTTGAGTATATTTGACGCCAAGTCGCTTTAGGGTGTCGAGTTCAGACTGCAGCTCTATGCGCTCGGCAACCAAACGTATATTGTCCATCGATGCTAACTCGACCATAGATTTCACCATATGCTGTTTAAAGCGTGAGAGATGAATATCTTTGATCAGCGAACCATCGATCTTAATCATATCAAACTGTACTTCTGACAAGATGGAATAGGAAGAGTACCCCGAACCGAAATCATCTAGGCTAATCGCGACACCGAGTGCTTTTAGCTTTGCCACCACACTCTTAAATTTGGCATCCGCTCGATAGAATACTTGCTCAGTCACCTCTATGGTTAATCGCCTTGCACTCGACTGTGGGAACTGCTCGATCAATCCAAGCACATGCGGTTCAAACAAGGTTTTTACCGAAAAGTTTAAGTTCAGGTATAAATTATCATGCTGCGTTAAAAACTGGCGCGCAAACTCAAGCATCTTGATATCGAGCTCTTTTTCGAGCCCATGGGACGCCACAATATCCAGAACTTGACCAGCAGAATGAAACTCCCCTTGTTGGCCGCTTCGTTTCAATCGGCATAGCAGCTCGTAGCGCTGCTCTGAGCATGAATGAGAAACAATCTGCTGAGCAAAGCAGACCAATCGGTCAGACTCTATCAGCTTAATGGCTTCTATCCTCAAGCTTGGCAATGAGTAAAGCATTAACTCATCTTGGTCACACCAATCCTGAAAACGACGTTTTAACTGCTTGGCTTTACGGCAGCAGTACTCCGCTTTGTAGATGCTGTCCTCTACCAATTCACCCGGCACGCTCCGGTAACGTCCGAAGCTAAACTGAAAACACTGTTCATCTCCCGTTCCATGTGCCACTTCTTGTTGCGATTGAATCAGCGCATCGGATGCAGATTTGGCCGTCACAAGCACAAATTCATCGCCGCCAACACGATAGACCTCACCCAAGCACTCTTCCGCAATCGCTTTGATTCGGTTTGCCAAGCCAATCAACATACGATCGCCGACATGGTGCCCCTGTGTGTCATTGGTGAATTTGAGCTTGTCTGCATCGATATAGTAAAAACACATTGAGTTTGGCAGCTTCGACTTGTATTTGATCGCCTTTCGATTCGGCAGCCCTGTCATAAAGTCTTGAATGGACGAAGACTTTAGCTTCTTATAATCACCGAAATTAACCACTCTCAGCTCTGACAGCTCATAAATACAGATCAAGATAAGTAACATATGAGAAATGAAAAACAGCAACTGAACTTCATAAAAATAAAGCGTTAACCTAGACTGCGATAGCGAGGTTTCCACCACCATATACGACGAGAGAAAACAGACCAGATAGCAAAACAAAATATAGCGCTTATGCTTAATATTCTTCTCATTCAGCAACAAACACAGTGAAAGCGCCGCCAACAAAGTGTTATTGATCACCAAATATATGGGGAACAGAGAAAAATAGATAATCGCAACCTGAAGCGCCACTATCCCTATACACATCGCGAAATGGCTATGATTGGTTTGGAGACCACTTGCACTGACAATCATTAGATACAAACTTGTCAGCGCACCGGTATACGCAACGTACCAATAAGGGCTAACAAAGAATCGGTGAATGTAGACGCCCAGTTCATCCAACCCATCCCATATAAAACCAAAGTTGTAGATGTAGAACAGAAGAAACGAAACCGAGTAAAGAAGAATATAGACGGATTGAAAGCGCTTTACTCGCCAGACATTCAACACATAAAACAGACTGACAGCAAAAATAAACAAAGTAATCGCCAGTGCAATACCATTATTAACGATGAGTTTTTTCGCCAGCACAGTGTTGGGCATAAATATCGTACTGACATTGACTGATTTTCCGGTATCGAACCTTAGCAACACCCGTTCATAGGGCCATTTACGTTCCAAGTTTAAGGTGCGGTATTGGTCAAATCGCTGTTTATGCCGAATTTTCGAATGATGGACAAAATAGATATCCCCTTCCCGAGAGGACAAACTTTTCAAAATAAGGCTGTAATCACCAAAGCCATCATCCGCGGTGGAGAGTTCAAGCCAGCAAGACTCGTTGGCACTGGGTCGACACATGACGCCACTGCTGAAATATTCACTCGATGATTGTGCAATTACATCAGCGGGCTCACTGGACGCAAACAGACGATAGTCGACATCTAACAACGTGTATGTTGTCTTACCATCGCCCGCATACACTAGACTAGAAAACAGCGTAAACAGAACCAGTAACCTGCTAACCATTGAGTAAAACCCGCTTTAATAAATTAACACCGAATATACAAACCCTACGATGATATCCTTATCAATATTAAGAGTAAGTAAGGCTTTGTAAGCGGAGCAGTTTTGACCGCACGGCAACTATTCATTCACCATTCATCTTCGTTCATTTACACTGTGACTATTCAACCTATTGAGAGTGCGCCAAATGAAATCTCTTTCCATTCCATTGATGCTTAGCCTACTTTCTCTATCCAGTTTCAGCTGTATAGCGGCTGACCATAACGGCCACGAGCTAGTGCAAGATGTGCACAAACCCGGAACCAGAATTGAGTTTGAAGAAGATCAAGATGAAGTGTATGACGCCGTCAAAAAAGGCGTTATTCGTCCTTTCTCTGAAATGTATGCCGCTGTAGAACGCGACTTGCGAGGACGCATCATAGAAGTTGAGTTGGAAGAAGATGACGACATCTGGGTTTACGAGCTGAAGATCAATCACCAAAACAACATCATCAAAGTTGAATATAATGCGGAAACTCTCGAAATGCTGCTGATAAAAGGCCGCCATTTCAAAAAAGCCCTTAAGAATCTAGAAGATCAATAATATGAAGATACTTGTCGTAGAAGATGAACCACGCCTAGGTGAACAGATCGTTGAAGCCCTTGAGCAAAACGGTTGGACGCCAGAACTCTCAACGGATGGTATTGATGCACTCTATCGCGCTACCTCAGAAGACTGGGAAGCGATCGTTCTTGATCTAGGCTTACCCAAGCTTGATGGGCTAACGGTACTGAAAAGCATTCGTGATGAAAACATCAACACCCCCATCATCATCCTCAGTGCGCGAGATACACTCACCCAACGCGTTGAAGGGTTGAATGCTGGCGCCGACGACTATCAAACCAAACCCTTTGAAATGGTCGAACTGATTGCTCGTATTCGTGCTCAGCTTCGCCGCGCTTCGGGCAATGCCTCTCCTGTTATTCAAAATGGTAACTTGAGCCTTGATACCCGCACGTCTAAAGTCATGTGGCAAGGGCAAGCGATCAGCCTCACCGCTCTTGAATTTAAGGTTGTCGCTTACTTCATGCACCATCCTGAAAAGGTCATCTCACGTACCGAGCTGGTGGAGCATATCTATAAGCAAGATTTTGACCGTGACTCCAATACCATCGAAGTGTTTATTGGTCGTATTCGAAAGAAAATTGCGCCTAAAGTGATCAAAACAGTGAGAGGATTGGGATATCAATTGAATGCTGAATAAGATACGTTACCCGCTGAAACGCCTCAGCTTAAGACGCCGCCTCGTATTGGCGGCCGTTGTTTGGTTAACTGCCATGGTCATCGCTGCGGGCGTAACGGTACCCAAACAGGTGTTCAGCTACATGTTGGACTCGACCAACGAACAGCTCTCTCTCTATCTTGATGAGTTATCCGCCTCTATCGAAGTCGATGAAAGCGGCAAACTGACCTTAGCGACTCCCCTTTCCGACCCAAGATTCAATCGCCCCTACAGTGGCCTCTACTGGTCTATTGACAACGCGGCAGATCAACTTCGTTCACGTTCGCTTTGGGACAAAAAAATCACCTTTGATAAAGGGGAAAAACACGCACTAGGCGCACGCGATGAGCGTCTAATTTATATTGAAACGTCACTTTACTTCCCCGAATATGACGGTCCAATTGACGTGTTAATCGGCATTGATGAACAACCGCTCGAAGACACCGTTGCCGAACTTATGGGCCAACTTTGGGTTATCCTCGCCCTGCTCTATTTTGGCGTTCTCATGATCATCGTGATTCAGGTCCAATGGTCTCTTAGCCCCCTTACCAAAATGCACAAAGAACTCTCGCAAGTACGTTCTGGAGACAAAGCAAGCCTAGATGGAGAATACCCACGCGAAGTCGCCCCTATCGTGCTCGACTTGAATGCGTTGCTGTTCCACTATCAAGAACTGCTTGAACGCGCCCGTCACCACGCAGGCAACCTTTCACATGCGCTCAAAACACCGCTATCGGTACTAAGAAACGAGATCAGTACGTCTGAACAAGACATTCGCGATCGACTGCAAGACCCAGTAAGCCAAATCCAGCACCAAATTGATTACCATCTTGGTCGCGCTCGAATGGCCGGTTCAAAAAATATTTTGTCAGTGAAAACCAACCCGTCAGAGAGAATTGACGCCATTTCACTCGCGTTTGATAAAGTCTACGCGCATCGAGACGTGACACTGATTAATGAAATCGACTCTGAGCTTGTCGTTGCCGTCGAAGACACCGACTTTGATGAGATGGTTGGTAACTTATTGGAAAACGCCTACAAGTGGTCAAGCTCAATCATTCGCGTTCATTCAGTGACACACCCGAATCAAGAAATCGACATCATTATCGAAGACGATGGTTGTGGCATCCCCGAGGAAAAACTCGAACAAGTCATCAAACGCGGTGTGCGATTAGATGAGACAACCCCAGGAACCGGGCTCGGATTGAATATTGTTAGCGAAATGGCCCACAGCTACCGCGGCAATTTCACGCTAGAGAGAAGCTCGATGGGTGGACTAAAAGCGGTGCTTCATCTCAAGCTATCAAGTTAAAGGCAATGCGATGCGTGTTCGCATCGCACTTGGATCTTTCACTCGAAAACACCATGGCAAAGCGAGTTGAGCGAAAGCTACCCTTCACTCACTCAACATCAACACCCGCCCATCCGAATAATAATCATGCTCTTCGTCAAACTCGATTGGTTCACTCAATGTCTGCAGTCGAGCTACTCGGCTTGTCTGCGTCGATAGGACCTGCTGTTCTAAGCGATCTCTTTCACTATCAACGTTAGGGTCAATGCTGTGTAAAACAGTGACAATACCTGAGTAAGGCGTAAGTTGCAGGCCATTGTCATAGCTCAGCGCACCAACCCAAAACAGCGTCTCTGATTGAGGATCAACCCCTCCCTTCCACCAACGAATATGGCTACGTTTTAGCAAATTTCCTGGCAGTTGAAACGCCATCTCTTGTGGCACCCCGTTCCAAAATAGATCCGAGACTGGCGGCGTATTCTGCTTGAGCAAAGATAGATAATCCTCCAGCTCTAGATCATTACGCGAGAAAGTTTGGTTCTCAATCCAGCCCAAATCAAGCATTATTTGCCTTGGGTTCTCGCCATAGTAGATAACATTGACCGCTTGGGCATCGAACACCGATGACCGCCCGGGGTACGCTTTTAGCTCTAACTCACTAAGCTCAACATACGCAATATCATTCGATTTTTCTGCTGTTTTCTCAACCTGCAAAAAGTCGTCTGAGTAGAGAAAAAAGTGCAGGTAGTTCGCAACCAGGGCTGACCCCATGAGAACAGCAATAGACGCACTCGCTTTATAGCGCCAGTTGAACGCCCTCGCGACGAGATAAAACAGCCCTGTTGCAGCCAAAGCATATAGAGATAGTTTGTGCTCTATCAGAAACGTCTTTGCTTCATTTAACAGTGGAAACTTCTCGACACCATACGCCAACAAGTAGCCCCAGAAAACGAACTGACCCACGCCCAGTAATAGCCCAATAGATGAGTAAAACGAAAAGCGTCTCCAGCCTATCTGCTGCGTCCCTGCCATAAACGGAACAACCCAAGCGACAGGTCCAAGCAAGCGAGCAAACACCAAAATTGCATTCCCTTTTGTCGCCATTAAATGACGACAGCGCGCGATGGGCCTTCTCGTTTTGGGTTGCCAGTTGAGTAGTTTTCTCTGGGCGGGTTTACCCAATCGACGACCAATAAAGTAACTGGCTTGATCTCCAATCAACCCGCCCAACAATACTGCCAACACACCAGTAACGATGCCTTGATGCAATTGGTACCCAGCGGCCAATAGAAATGGCTCACCGAGTACAAACAAATTGGGGCCAATTAACGCATCCATTAACGCCCCAAAAAAGAGACTAACTACGCCTTCCATTTCGTCACCACTAACGCTTATTGCTCTTTGTAGTGACCGAACTGGTAATTCATCTCGTTTTTACGCATTTCCCCAAAGATGAATCGACGAACATTGGCAGATAAATAGGTGTAACCCATTTTAAAGACGCCGTCTTGATCCAGCCTGCGTGGGTCAAAGCCAAAGGTAAGATTTAAAAAGCGGAATCGCCAAGTTTGACTGGCACGTTTGACGTAATCACAGTCTTCACATAAGACGATTTCTTCATCAAACCCTCCGATTTCTTTATGCACACGCTTAGTCGAGAAGATACAAGCGCCCACTGCCGTCGGGAAAAAGAACTGAGTCAGGTATAAACCGACATTGAACAATCCGTAGCCTAATTTATGAATCAGTGGTAAGCCTTTGGCCCCCATGAACACACCTGCAACTTCAAGTTTCTTCTCATCCAATTGCATCATCGCTTCTTGAAGGAAGTTGGCTCTTAACTGGACATCCGCATCTAAAAACAGGATACGCTCATACTGCGCCAACTCCGCCCCTGTATTGCGACCTAAACTGGTACCGCGCCCCGCCATTTTGTGTACGGTTAGCTTCGGCAAAGCGTTGCTGTAAGCTTTAGCGACATCGCACGTGGCGTCATCACTGTTTGAATCAACGACAATGACTTCAAAATTCTTATACGTTTGCTGGCTTAGATTTTCGAGTAAGCGACCAATGCGCTTCTCTTCATTGAGTGTGATAATGACAATACTTAACTGTTCCATAGCGATACCCTTTCATTAAACTGTTGTGCTGTTGATAAACAATTTAACCAAGGTAGACTTAACCGCCCGTGAGAAAGCCATTCAGATTCGATTCACTTATGAGGCCAACGCCCAATTTCAAAATAACGCGGTTTGGCTGACTTTGCGCTCATAAATTCAGCACGACGAACAATAACCACAACCTCTTGCTAACTAATTGAATAGATTTACCCAAAAGATATTCCGTTAGCATGATTATCTATTGCTTGAACCCCCGTACAGTGTTAGTATCCGCGCTCGCTTATAGAGTTACTACCAATTACTCTGAAGCGACTAGCACATTCGAGCGAGGTCGCATCGCTGAATGTGAATTTAAATTTTTTCATATTTGAGAGTAAATACTATGAAATTTGAAGCAGTAGTACGTACTGAACTAGGTAAAGGTGCGAGCCGCCGCCTACGTCACGCTGGTAAATTCCCTGCAGTTGTATACGGCGGTGAAGAACCAGCAGTTTCTATCGTTCTTAACCACGATGACGTTGTTAACCAAATGGACAAGCCTGAGTTCTACGAAGGTATCGTTCTAGTAATCGACGGCGCTGAAGTTAAAGTTAAGCCACAAGACGTTCAACGTCACGCGTTCAAGCCAAAAGTTGAGCACATGGACTTCATCCGCATCTAATTCCCTACCAAGGAAATAATTCGGATTTAATCCAACCTTTTGCATAAAGATTATCGGACTTACCAACCGAGACATCTAAAAATTCGAAACCCCGATGCTACCAACATCGGGGTTTCACCGTTTTTGGGCAATCAATAAGTTAGGGACTCAACAGGCATTGCTAAGATTGGTATCAGAAGAAAACGTCTCTGAACTAATCGAGGCAGATGGTTGTAGTATCAGTTCACGTGCACCTGCATTCAGGATCGCACTTCAAACTTGAGACTAGGTGCGCTCTGACCACTCCGACCTTAACATGCCATATTTGATGGAGTCATAATACTCACCATTGTAGTAACGAACCTTTCTAAGTCTTGCCTCTTGTTGAAAACTCAATTTCAACGCCAAAGACATCATTCGAGGATTACCCGACCAAGTTGTTAAACCAACCCTCTCGATTTCTTTAGTGTCGAATAAGTACGAAACCCATAGAGGTAGAGCAAGCGCAGCAATTCCCCTCCCCCAATACTGTGCATCGTAAATAACTACACCAGCTTCAAGCCAACGTGTTTCTTCACACTCCCAATAGCAACTCACCGTTCCAACTGGAATATCGTTAACAGTGATCAATTGTAAGTCTGAGCCAGCCAGCAAACGCTGAAATGATGAATGTTCAAACTGTTCTAGTGATGGGTGACAATACGGAAAGTAAGGACCATTAAACTTCATCCATTCATCATTTGACGTAATCAAAGAATGGAGAGATTCTAGTTCGTCTTTCTTTGCTGGTCTTATTCCTACTTTCATCTATTCCACCATAATTCCCGACTCTTGGTGTAAATTAACACCGCGCTAAATAGTAAACAACGTCAACCACCAAACCTAGCTTATTGCGCATGGCAAACTCAACTTAAACTGAATTTTCCATGCTTTGTTATCTACGTGTTTTCAGACTCTTCAAACCAAAACTGAGAACCAATATAATTATTGCGTACTACTCATTCCACATCCGTTGATATTGCATATATTCTTAGGTTCTTTTATCTGATTAAGCCCCAAATACGTTCAATATTATTATACTGGCTCGCTTCATACGTAATACCAAGATCTATAATTATAAAATGGAAAACCAACGACATGCGCTACATTACTCCAATATTGATGCTTGCTCTTATAGGCTGTAAAGAAGAATCGCCTCGCCCTCATACTGGCACCACCCAAATAGAGAAAACCCCAGAATTAACTGCTCTACTTCAATCTAAAGAAACCGTTGATGAACAATTTGGTGTGCTTTACGGACGATATAAGCATTTACTCGATAGAAGCGACTCGCTTCCAGGCCCAGATGAAAATGATGATGGCATTCGAGACGATATCGAAGCTTTCATTAATGCTCTGGAGGTATCAGAGCCGGTACGTAACGCGTTAAAGCAAGATGCAAGACAAACTCAAGAAAACTTATACTATGATTTTAGTGAAGCTACTGAGTCCAACATCGACAAGGCTTATGAAATTAGTCGTAAATATGACAAAGTAATCGCTTGTCAAAATTTTATAGGAATGTCGGCTAGAGACGCAACAAACACCTCAAATTCAATCACGGCACTCACCTATAATACCAAAGCTCGCACCATGGCCTACCTTGCCTACAACCGCTTGCTTGATGGCTCCGTCTCGACACTACTAGACGCCAAGGAGGAGTATTGTGAATAAACCATAATGCCTTTCATACTGTCTATTGTTGTGTTTTCTTGCCAAATCTTGCAGCGCTGAATACGATTGCGTTCAGCGTTTTAACTGTGTTGCGATCAATGAAAAACAAGCTAAGGACGCATAAAGAATAGTTCCCCTCTAATTATCAAACAGCATCAAGACGAGAAGATTGAATACCACCTTTTTACAACGACTCACATATTGGAAGTGGCGGGATTGATGGTCGTGGTGTTGGAACGATTGACCATAAAACAGAAACGCTTCCCACTATACCCTTGTTTTCTGTGGGTGGTCCCTATTTACTTTGGCAGTTAGACTGTTCATGCAAATTAAAAATGGAGGTACACATGATCAAGAAAGGCCAAACAATACCTACAGCAGCTCTCAGCGAACTGGGCGAGGAAGGAATGGTAACTCACAACACAGATGAGCTTTTTGCAAACAAGCGAGTGGTGCTTTTCGCTGTGCCAGGTGCATTTACGCCAACATGTTCTGAGGCTCATTTACCAGGATACGTTGTACTTGCTGACGAAATTAAAGCGGCAGGCGTCGATATCATTGCGTGTGTATCAGTCAACGATGCTTTTGTGATGCAAGCTTGGGGAGAAGCGCAGAATGCCACAGAAATTATGATGTTGGCCGATGGTGACGCTAGCTTTACTAAAGCTCTAGGCCTTGAAATGGATACGGCTACATTCGGTGGAATTCGCTCACAGCGATACGCAATGATTATCGAAGATGGTGTGGTGACACAATTGAATGTTGAAGAACCCAAGCAATTCGAAGCAAGTAGAGCTGAAACTATTTTAGCTGCTCTAAAGTTATCTTAAGAGCTGTAAGGGTTCCGGATGTTTCATTCTGAACCCTTTTCTTTGAACATAGAAAAACAACCATACTCTACATAGAAAACCTAACTTGAATTGAAATCTAAAGCATTGAGCATTGCGAGCTACGCTCTGTTAGGCTCTCAGAACACTGACGACCGTCGTCTCGATTTTGGGCAAATAATTGGTTTCATTAACATAATCCATCGTCATAGAAGTACTTTCAATGTTGGGGACTTTCCAAACACCATTGTTCAAAGTTAAAGTCCATATTGTTTCCACATCTTTGAACTTTTGACTCACATCCAAGCTTTACCGCCCATTTTCTCTAACAAAACGCTCTCCAATCAAAACGTCTTCAATATACTGCTTGTGGCTGTTGAGATATTGAATATCAGCGAGATAAGCCAAGTGGTGTCCGTCTGCGATATTTTCAATGAATGCTGCGTTGCCGGCGTCGGCTTCGTTGAACATGTAATCGACTAATACTTGAATCCTATCTGTTATTGTCTCGACTAACCGCTCACGCTCTGCTTCAAGCAACCCGTAAGCATCGCAAAACTGTTTAGCTCGCAAAGACTGCGACTCTAGGTTGCCCATTGCATCAGATTCATGTGTTTTGAATGGCGCCCAGCAGTAAACAGCATACGCAATATCCCAAACCCTCGGCGCTGGATGCGCGGTATCAAAGTCAATAATCCCGACGGTTTCTGAACCAACGAGCGTTACATTGTAAGGAGCATAGTCTCCATGACAGATGACCTCTCTGGGTTCACGACTCGGCAGCTTCCACACTAGTGACTCATTCGAGTGTGTTGATAAAAATGTGCGAGAGGCATCGTGATACGAGCTAAGCAGTTTAGCGGCAGAAACCAGAGCCTCCGTCGTAGCAATATGTCCTTTCAGGGGATAATTAAAAACATCACCAACGACATACGACACGATCTCATTACCTTTGCAGTCAAAACCATGTGGTTTCGGAGCTGCATTGAAACCATTTTCTACGATGTGTGACAGTAAACGATGTACTGTTTCAGACCACGCTCCTCGTGGTCGGTAAATTTTGTTATCAGAGCGAAAAATTTGCCCCTCTCGTCCACCTTTGAGTTCTTCCATCATTATCCTTATGTATCTTTCTACGCGCCATTAAGGTGTCAGCAAGGCGAATTATTGACCTTACTGATACCTATTTGACACAACCTTCAACTCGACATCACTAGCGCTGAATGGTCATGCTGAGCCATTTATTAAGTGCGGCTTTCAAATGCAACAGCTTCGACACCATGGTCTTTTGGTCTAACGACCACTGTATTTGCGATCATGTCATGCCAACCTTGTTTCTTTCCGCTGAACGCAATCCAGACAAAGCCTAAACACAAAGGAATGGTGCTAATGTAATAAGCCAAATATCTCACAACAGATTTACTGGTTGATAAAGGCTCACCCGTTTTTGCATCCACAACTCTCAATTTCAATGCCATCTTTCCTGGTGTCGCAGAACGATAAATCCAAAATAGTACTGTCGCTATAAAAGGAAATACCCAATTAAGTAATAGGTCCCAACCACCAATAATGAAACTATCAGACTCAAAGTAATAACTGCCATATACCCAATAAAGTAATGGCATGGTCAACATAAGAAATAGAATTGAATCTATAATTGTTGCACCAAATCGTACCCAAAAACCTGCATATTCATACTGATTATTAAATTCCATGTGTTTTCCTATCTATTTTCAAAAAAGGCAAAATATCAATTTAAAGTGTCACTAACTCAGCCACACTAAAAATCATTATGGCTATCTCGCTATATGAGGTTGTTCTCCGCACTCCAAACGTCTAGCTCGCGAGAAATAATGGATGCTCCTGATTCCTTGGGCGTATTTAAAAAGTGGTCACCGCCGTCAACTTCAACATACTTTATATTGTGCACAGGTAGCAGCGCCTTCCACATGCTAGCTTGGCTTCTATGAACTTCAGAATCATTAGAGCCATGAAGGATCAGAATCGGCAAGTCCACATATTTTTGGAAGTTGACTCAATTATCTTTCAGCATGGCTTCTTGCCAAAAGCGCTTCAGCGGACCGTCACCATTCGGTTTGTTGATTTTGTCTATCTCTTCCTCTGACAGCAATCTAAAACGCTCGATTTCTTCTTGGAAGCGTTTCCATTCGTCTTTATTTCTCACATTTAAGGCAGCGTTGTGAAAACGGTTGGTACAGAGCCCCCCCACAATAACGACACCATCTATTTTTGACAGATCTAATTGGGAAACATGTATGCTTCCACCACTAAAAGCAAACAGTATTTTGGGCTTGTTTTTTGGCATTTCTTTCACGATATTTTCAATTTGACTTACTATTTGATAATGATCGACCTTGATGTACTCTTCCCAATTTACTTGGTTTTTATATACACCCTCTCTTAAATACCGAACGGTACAAAAAGAGCGCTGATTTAATTCGTACGTTAACATGTCATAAATAGGCATAGTCCCTAATTGGTAATCAGCTGAACAACCAGGAATTGTGCCGTCGTAATAGATTGGAGCGGTCCCGTGAATTAACAATATTGCCGCCTTCCATTCCTCTCCCTCAGGAACATCATACTTGACGCTTTTCATCCCTTCCTCACACCATAAACTCAACGGCTTCGTGATTAAGTCGTACCGCAAAGTTGTGACTAGATATAACACCGCAAAATACTAAAGCGACACCTAAAAGCAAACTGCCAAAAGTTGGCGGTCCATTTTAAGCCGATTCTTGATTGACCGATATTGATCCAATTCTGGTTTTGGGCGCGCGAATACAACCAACCCAATACATATGCAGGGTGAATTTATAGCAAAGCGGTCAGTACTTTTCGTTTAAAGCCAGTTCATTCCTAACGCGATTAGGCGTCGGTGACTTTTAATATTCCACCTAAGATGAGCGTTCACGATAATTAAAAACTGCGAGCTATCTCACCAAACCAAGGATGGGCTTAAATGCGGGATCTCGACAATCTTTGGCAAGTTCGTAAAGACACATTTCCAATCCAGTGACTTCAACACCGCACCGCATTAATCGTTCAATGGCGAGCCGCACATCCGTCGCTGAGCGTGAAGAAATACAATCGCTAACAAGCTCGACATGATACCCAAGTTCCGCCAACCCTCTCGCAGTTTGATATACGCAAATGTGAGCTTCAATACCACAGACCAACCAAGAATCGACACTCACCGCCTGAACGGCTTCTAAAAACGTGGGAGACTGACAAGCATTGAAAGTGGACTTAGTGATGGCAGCGGTATGAGTTAGGTGTCGCCCAACCTCTTCAACCGTAAGACCCAGTTTTTCGGGGTTTTGTTCAAGCAATACGATAGGCATATCGAGGGCTTTCACACCCAAAATCAATTTTTCACAGTTCGCTATCAACAGCGAGCTATTCTCAACCAAACGCGCAAGTTTGCCTTGTACGTCAACAATGATAAGCCCAGTGTTGTCTCTTGAAAGCATATTCCATCCTTAGTTATTCAGTATCATCTTGTAAAACAAACGTCTCGAATCGGCCGTGCTCTCTCGCTCTACAACATATTGGACATGATCTTCTTTACTTGCATTGGGTAACAACTGAATGCTCCACAATGGGTTAATTTGGTTTGGCACAATAGAGTAGCGCACATCCATGATTCGCATTGGATTGTTAGGCTCCACAGCAAGGTATCCATTCGAAAAATGAGCAAATCGACCAATATCAATGGCCTGCTGAGAACTCAAATCAAGCCAAGAGAAATCTCGTGCTATATCGAGCTTCTGAACGGACTCGCCTTGATAGACTTTTGTGCTCACGCCAGCTCTTATCGCGTCAATGTAGAACTCGTCGTCGGTTTCATACACGACTTTCCAAAGCAAAAGGTTGGCAAAGCTGGGTTTGGCTGCTAGCCGGATAGGAGAATGCTGGCGCTCGGTTGCTAACTGCCAGGCAACTTGCTCGACACGTTGTTTCTGAATGCCCCCTAATGAGAGGTAGACCAGCGCCCAAACGCAAGCGGCGCGTGCGAACACTGGGCTACGCCGCCATACAGCAAGGGCAACCAAGATTAAGACAGGCAACGTGAACATAGGATCCACAACAGAGACATTGCTCCACGCAACACGCTGCTGACTCAGAGGCCAAAACAGCTGAGTGCCGTAACTTGTGCAAGCATCCAGCAAAGCGTGAGTCGAAAAACCTAAAGCACAATATAACCAACTTTGACCAAACGACAGACCGAATCGCTTAGCAAACAGTGGGTACAGAACAACCGCGCAAAGCATACTGCCGATGGGTATGAAGAGTAATGAGTGGGTAAACTGGCGATGGTATTGCAAATACAGTAGTGGGTCTTGAGAAGAACGAATCAGGACATCTAAATCTGGCGCCATTCCAGACAACATTCCAAGAGCGCCAGCGACAATTACGTGCTGTTTTTTACCCACAGATTGGGGTAACGAAGCACCAATTAGGCCTTGTGTTAGTGGATCCATCAAATCTACTCATCTATCGTGTGTAATATGCAAAAATCTCGCGACATATTCAGGTGTCATGCCTTCTCTCTCAAAGCATAGACGCGCAGCAGAGAATACGTAAATAGAGGAATCTGAAGCCTTGCCCCACGCAGAGCGAATTAGCGAGGAAGAAAAGCAAAACAAAGGCTTAAAACCTTCACCTAAGATGGAAGGCTAAAGAACCGAAGAGAAAGGATTGATGGGGTAAGTGACTCACTCGATGATTGGAACAGCGCAGTGGTACTGCGCTGTTCTATGTGCGGTTTCAATCTAAGCAGCGTCATCTAAAGCGCTGTGGACTAAATAATAGACGCGCGTGCTACTCAGTTAGCATTTGATCATGAGAGGCGGACTCGTCAGCCGAATTTGCAAATGAATCTTTGAGTCTTTGAGTTAGCACTGGTAAATCATTGCGATAGAAGCCAGCCGTGTAACCGTCCACTCGCGGAGGTAGCGACTGCACTAAGCTCATCAGGACGTTTTGAGTAAACTCCGCGGCGTCTTCATCGCGACTCAATGAGGCCAAAACATCCACCTCTATTACATTGAGCAGATCACTGGTTAACTGCTCATAGTGAGCAACGTTCTCTGGCGTCATCGTCTGATAAACAAAATAGTAGTTTGCAATGCGATATAACGCATCGCTCTCTTTCTGGGACAAACAGCCCGATTGAGTCAACGGCTTGAGGCTAGCCTTGAAGCGTTTTTTCAGCTTTTCAACTCGAGAGCTGAGTGATTTTTTCTCATTTTGCTCCTGAGCTTTCTTCTTGTTGTAGTGATAAAAATAGAACGTAATAAGTAAAAACATCGCAATCAGTAATGCGATAATGAGAAAGAAAGGCATAAGTAACTGATTCAAATAAGGCTATAGTTATTACAAGGTGAGAATTATAGGCAATCCACTCGAAGCAATCAAAAGCTCTTTGTATCTAATGATGTCTATTTCGCAACTTGATTTGAACCTTGCTTTTATGGAACAGACAGGGGCAACACATGACAGTTAGGGAAATTCTGCTCGTTAACAACGTTCGCTGCTTTTTGATGTTTCGAAGCAGTTACTTTGCCCGTTTTTACTATCCGGTATTTACGCTCCTTTATTTGGATTACGGACTCACGCTCTCTCAGTTCGCTATGCTCAATGTGGTTTGGGCTGCGACCATCGTCATCGCCGAAGTTCCCTCTGGCGCATTTGCCGATACCCTCGGGCGCAAAAAGCTTGTCGTCCTATCTTCGTTGGTGATGTTCATCGAAATTGCCATGATCGCCTTTGTTCCGACAGGAAACGCTACACTGGTGTTTTATGTCTTTCTGGTCAACCGAGTGCTGAGTGGACTGGCGATGGCACTGGCAAGCGGCGCGGATGAAGCCCTCGCGTATGACACATTAAAAGAGCAAGGCAAAGAAGATGCTTGGCCGCATGTCTTGCAACTGCAATTGCGTATTTCCGCTACAGTCGGGATTATTGTGACTTTGCTTGGTGCAGCAATGTATGACGTTAATTTTATGGCGGCTCTGTATGGATTTTTTGGATGGGATCAACCGCAAAGCACCCAAGATATTATGCGAACGCCTGTCTACGCCACGCTATTTGTTGCTTTAGTTGCGATTTATTCCGCTTTTAGCATGAAAGAAGAACCGAAAACGTCACCGAAAACACATCAATCAACAAATTCAACATTGGCAAGTTTGAAGTTAACGCTAAATACCGGAAAGTGGGTCCTCTCTACACCTGTTGTGCTATTTATACTGCTCTACTACAGCTTATTCGAGCACACGTCACGCATGTTTTTGACGATGAATAGCCAGTACTATCTCGCGATTCATATCCCGATCATTTATTTTGGTTTAATTGACGCAGGGATCAGCGTGTTGCAAATTCTACTTGCCGGCCAAAGCAGAAAACTAGCAGAACGTACTGAACCTAGAGTCTTCCTTGTAGGCATGGGGTTACTGACTCTAGCCACTTACTATTTGATTAGTTTAGGCTGGCCAATTCTCGGCTTGCTCCCGGCACTTGCGTTGATCTATCTGACAATGACGATGAATATCTTCATCAGCTACCATTTAAACAGAAACACCGAGTCACACAATCGTGCAACGGTTCTTAGCTTCAAAGGACTCATGTTCAACATTGGCTACGGAACAATCGGTATGCTATATGCCTACTACTACAAACTACTGTCAAAAAACTATTCCGAACAAGAGATTGAACAACACACCGCGTTTTTGGATTCACTCTCCGCTTTCACTTATTACTTCGCAGCTTTGTTTATCCTTGTGAGCGCCTTTTTCATTATCAGAAACAATAAAGAGGCGATATTCAGATAGCGTTACCAAAACGCTCACAGGGCAGATTTCAGATCGAGAAGGTACTATTTGCAGAAGGTATCGATATAAAGCGCTTCTACTTTATCTCTCGCCCATTGCGTTCGGCGAAGAAACTTGAGCGAAGACTTAATTGAAGGGTTGTTATAAAAACAGTTGATTTGGATTTCGGCGTCTAACCCTTCCCAACCATAGTGTTCTTGTAAGCGAACAAGAATTTTTTCTAAAGTCAGACCATGTAAGGGGTTATTGGGTTGTTCTTGGCTCATAAAGAGACTCCTGACGAACGGCTCTAAACCGCTATGGTAGCAGATTAGACCCGCTCTGTTCGACGTTTTATCTCAGATGAACTTTGCAATGCCCACGGAAAAGGTCGTTTAGTCTGTCAACACGAGCTCTTTCTTTTTAGCAACAGAAACTACCTGTGTACCGGCAATGAGATCATGAATACAGCGGCGATCCTTTCTGAAAATAAAGAGAATATTGATGATAATCAACAAACTCCCAATAGGGCCCAAAAAAGAAATGATAGCCAAAGGTAACCAACGTTTTAATATCAGCTTTGGTAGACCCACTCGCTGGTTTTCCATTGTCACAATGGCGATTTCGAACACGTTTTTTCCAATGCTTTGCCCATACTTATGGAGCAGATAACCATGCAAAAGCAGATAGATTGCCCCCGAGTAGGCTAATATTAGAAGCGATAATAGGGGGGACCCATTCGCGTTTTCTAGATCCTCGGGGAGAAGATAGATATAAACGGGTACGACGAAAATAATAGTAATTAAACTATCTATCAACCAAGCCCAAAAACGCGACCAACGAGAGGCAAGGACCGTTTCGGGAGTCGTACCTGACTCCCCTATCTCATCATTTTTCTCAGTTGTCTGCGCGCTATCCATTGCCTTACTCCGCCGACGTTAATTGACAATCCAACGTCTCGCCACCATTGACTGATATCATTCGCATTTTATTCGCAGCATGGAACTCTAAATCATCTAAGCGAGTATGTGAGTCTGGCACCTTGCGCTTAATTGCGTACGCGACAAAATTCGATTTCTGGTTGTTGGCGACAACCTCGTTACTTGATGACTCCGACTTGAGCTGATGCCCTGATATAGACCATTCTCCTGCAGATTTCACTGTCAACGAAACCGGTTCTTGTGACTTATCGATGACTTCTTCAAATGTAGCACTCATCGTAAAACGGCCATCGGAAAAGTAAGTCGCTGTAACAGTCGCATCTAAAGAATCATCCTGACACAGCCAAGATCCCAACAATTGCTCTTCACTGACATCTGGTAGTTGTTTGGGTTCGATTTCATTGGCGGCACAGCCACTTAATGCAAGACTTACAAGTACAAAAGAGACGTTTTTCATTATTTATAGACCTAACCTAACTGCATAACTGAGCAATTCAGTGTTTATCACCCAGTTAATTCGATTTTATAATAATTAAGGCGAGATTTATAAGCCACGCAAATAAAAAAGTAAATACATTTAGTGCCTATATAACAGAGACTTATATTGGGTTCAGGATAAACGTCCATTTGGTGCTTTGCTTTCCAAACAGAGAGCTTTGCAGCACCAAGAGCAATATAAAATATGCCTATGTTCCAATAATCAAAAAGCTGCACACATAATATGTTGAGGCCCAGCTTCTCCACCAAGATACTGCAACTGAGTATCTTCTAAACCAGCTTTTTGATAACAAGAAAACGCACGCGGGTTCCTGCAGTTGACGGTGAGATAAATCGAGTGATAGCTGGCGTAGTTTTCTTTCAAATAAGCCAGTAACGCAACAACAGCTTTCGTGCCAATTCCTTTGCCTTGGTAGTTTTTATCAACCGCAAATGCGCGAAGCCCAATCGCGCCACTGGGGCAAAACTCGTAGTTATCCGAATAGGCAACGTCTAACTTAAAGAAACCGACAATATGTTCTTGGTGTTTAATCACGTGTAAATGCGTGGTTTCGCAGTCATCCAAAAGAAACTCTTCCGCGGTACCAGCAAACTTGATCTGTTCTTGCGCGAGTTCTACTTTCCTTACCTCTTCCTTTTGGTCGCAACTGAGTTTTTCGATTTTTATCATTTTGTTTTCCACATACATTTCATTAGAAGCCATTAGCCTCATCGTGATTAGATGGCCACCAGCGAGAAGCCATGAGGCCATTTTGACTAGGGATAGTATTCGCAACCTTTAAGCACATCAAAAGTATCATTCAGAAATCCAAGCTAACGCTGATTATCTTGGTTTATTCAGTTAACCAATCAATGCCAGCTGATATCTGGGTCAGAGAGAGGCTTAATCCCCATGCTGGTTAGCAAAAGCGCTTGCCCGTATTTAAGGGAGGGAAGATTGTCTTTCTGGCAAGAACAAAAAAGCGCGCTAAACCAGAGGTCTGCGCGCCAATTAATTTCACCGATTAAGTCGATTACTTACAGTAAACTCGAGCTTCGCGTGGTGTGTAAATGCCTAGTGTCACAAACTCAAGAAGTCCGTTAACGAATGTTTTTTGAACTTCAACTTTTGCTACTTTGTCTGCACTACCACAGGTACCTGCTGCGTCTACTTCTTTCTTCTGAGCTAAACCGTCAATGAAAAAGTGATGTGATTGTGTGGTTGCCGGCTTAGACGTTTCTTCTTTTGACATAACAAATGTCTGCTGCGCACAACCGGTAGCCAAAACAGATAAGGCTGCGATAATCATTACTTTCTTCATTGTTCTCTCCAAATTCAATATCGATCTTGAACGCTAACAGCAAAGTTTTTAACCCTGCTTAGCGACGGAGAGGATTATTGCAAATTGTTCTGCGAGTGACTGTATGGGTTTGTCATTGAAATCATTACAAAACAGGGAACGTTAGTTTAAACTCTGCACCTTGCAATAACGCACTGCGCCCAACTTCCACTTTGCCACCATGTTGTTCACATATTTTATGAACAATCGACAAACCAAGCCCATGCCCACTTTTCGCCTTGTTTCGCGCTTTGCTTCCTACATAAAACGGTTCAAATAGGTTTGCAATGTGCTCTTCATCAACACCTGGTCCATCATCATGAACCGATACAGTGACCGCTTGCGCTTGCTTCTCAAACTCGATAAGGATCTTTTGATCGGCGAACTTCATCGCATTACGCACAATATTGTCGAGTGCGCGTTTTAGCAATCTTTCATCGGCAAATATGGATACGTTACTCGCAAACTGCTCGGGTTGGATCGAGAGTTGAAGCTGCGTCTCTTTATTCCAGCGTACGTTACCTTTGCTTAGCAGTTCGCTCACATCAACCGTCGTCTTAGTAAGCTCAAGACGATGGCTATCAAGCCGAGCGTAGCAGAGCAACTCATCAACCATGGTTTCCATTTCTTCAGTATCTTCAACAATACTGTCGATTGTCTGCCTTTGCTCCTCATCCAAGTTGGTATCTTTGAGCAACTCTGCCTGCCATTGAATCCGAAACACTGGCGTGCGCAGTTCATGAGCCACAGCATTGGTCAGTGCTCTGTTGCTGTCGATTAGGTTTTGGATGCGATCCGCCATATGATTAAATGACTGGTTTAGTGAGCCAATTGCACGTCCTGATGCGGTCTCTGCACGAGCAGAAAGTTCACCTTGGGCGAAGCTAAGTGTTGCGGTTTCGAGCTTTTTCACCCGCCAAAAAATCACCAGCAGGTGACACAAGCTATACAAGATGAAGCTGGCAATAAAAAACATCCAGACAATATCATTTTGCAGGTCTGCATTTTGTCGAATGGGGTTTTCATCATCAGGGAGGTAGTGATAAGTCGCGTCTGAGCCCGCTATTTTAAACCACAGCTCTCGCTCTTCATCATGAAAGATAGGCATATCAAATCCGCCAGAAAAGTAATGCTTTACCTCGTCTGGCAAACTGTCGTTGGGCGAATAAATAAAGAGAGACAGCTTCGACAGCTGTGCAAACTCTTTCATGCTTTGCTGCGCCGCTTCTATGCCTTGCGCGTTGGCGATGGTTTGCAGAAGTTGTTGATGCGCAGCCGCTTCATAATCCTTTAGTAAATAGTCGTGGTCCGTCGTCATCTCGTACATGGTGATTTCATAGGCAAAAACGCCAATGAAAAAACAAGTCATCAATCCAAGTATGGATTCCAAGTACATCCTTCGCATCAAAATTCTCTTATTAAGGTCAGTTAAGCGATTGACTTCCAAGCACTTGAAACGAATAGGTACCCTTTTCCTCTCACAGTTTGAATTTTCACTGCTGGGTTGGAATCATCGCCAAGTAGCTTGCGTAAGCGAACGATTTTGTTATCAATAGTTCGGTCTAAGCCATCGTATTCAATACCACGCAACTCAAGCGTTAATTTGTCTCTTGATAGCGCTTCATCTGGGTGAGTGGCCAAAAACCACAACAAATCAAACTCACTGTCTGTCATGGCAATGTTTTGACCATCGAGTTCGCAGCGCTTGTACGTTTTTCTTAGCACTAAGTTGTCGAAATGACGCTCATTCTCGTTTGTGTCCAACTCGGGTTGCTCCACCCTGCGTAGCAAAGTCCTTACCCGAGCAAGCAACACTCGCGGCTTGATCGGTTTGGTCACGTAATCATCAGCGCCTGTTTCTAAACCTGCCACATGATCGAAATCATCATCACTGGCAGTGAGCATTAAGATCTTACCTTTGTAATGAGCACGCGTCTGTCGACAAATTGTAAGCCCGTCCATGACAGGCAACATCAAATCCAAAAGAACGACGTCAGGTTGGTTGTCGATGATATAGCGAGTTGCTGTTTCACCATCATCCAATGTATCTACGGCAAAACCTTGCGTTACAAAATAATCCTTAAGCATTCGTTGGAGTTTTAAATCATCTTCAACGATCAGCATTGAATGTTGTTTTATCGAGTTATTCATTAGCAAATGGGCTCGCTATATTTTATGGGATGTGAAATCCCGAACTGCTTGAATTAGCTGGCGCAATGAGGAGCGCAACCGCCATTTAATTTGTGAGCGTATTGTAACGGCATGCTCATACATTTCCATACATGAACACGACAGTCAGTGTCCATTTTTGAGAATAGAATTCCTCACATCAAACCTAAGGGGAAAAACAATGAAACATCTCAAATCTATTTTGTTAGCCGCGCCTTTACTTGTTCTAGCTGGCTGCAACTCTGGCTCAAGTTCTAATACAAATAACAACGTCGATAAAAACTCGAAAGTCACCAAACCTGCCGCGGACTATAAGTTTTCGCAAAAAGATGTAGATGCTTTGATGAGCGATCGCGAAGTTTTTTTTGACGCTTTACGTGTCACTTATGCGGGCACATCCTATGAAAACGTTCTGTTTGCTGAAAGCATGAGTGAAGAGATACTGGTGATTAAGCTCGCTGATGCCGACAAAAACACGATCGACTTAGTGCTGTCATCTGACGATGCGATGGATTGTATGATTTATCGTGCAAAAGAACCGGTCCAAGGTTTCAAATGTGACGAAACCAAACAGTCAACATCAGGAGAAAACACATTAATCCAGTCGACAATCACTGGCTCATCGACCTCAATTCAAGTCGAATTTAACGTTGAGGCACCAGAGTTTCTGCCAAGCATTGGCTCTACTGTTTTAACCGCTACGCATGCTGACAGTAAAGTGGACATCGTGACCTCATTTGCGTTTAAGGATCTTTATCGCGATGCGTTTAGCATGACCAGTGACAAAGAACGAATTCACTCGACGCTTGGAGCGACAACCTATCTACAACTCTCTGATATCGTCAAGAATTACTCAGGTACAGAGATGACATTCAAGTTCAACAACAACATTGGCGGAAGTGCGGACGACGACATTAACCTCTACACTGGCCTGATGATTCACGACAACAATATGACCACAATGGTAACGAAAACTGGATCCGTGTTCTCGGGTGGAACGGACCTCTTTGCTGCGGGTAAAAAGCGTGTTCTACAGCGTAAGAATGCTATCGACGCGTTTGAGGGCAACAAGCAAGTGGGTGTCCATAGCTGGGCACAAGGCGATAAAGAGGCAAAAGCGTTCCCATTCACGCACGAAAGCCACCGCAGACAAGCCACTTTCTTCAATAAAGTAATGGGTGATAAAGGGATTGATTTTTATCTCTTCACTTTAGATGCAGCACCTGCAGCTGGTGAACACTGGATCACGAAAGCGGACTCAGACAAGTACGGGTTTATTACTGAAATCCAATAAATCCGACCCACATTGTGATAACGTGCTGGCACCTTGTCGGCACGTTTTTTTTAACCAGTAATCGACACTCCTCTCAAAGTCACCATGACGGGCCAGTTCAACCTTACATTCAATCTGCAACAGGTTGTTTTGCTTACCAAATAGTGACACCCTCAATCAATAATAAACCAGAAGGAGTCTCCCCCGACTATGGACATTATCTTCGTCAGACACGGCGTACCCGATTATGCATTGAGTGATGCCAGGCAAATGACCCAGCTAGAAAAAGACTACGCGCCACTGGATAGAGCACATCTGCGCCCCATTCACGATTTGCCGGATCAGTTTAGTAAATTTAACCCCGACGCCATCCTCTCATCTCCCTACACGCGTGCTCTTCAAACGGCCGAAATCATAAACCGAAAGTTAAATTTAGAGTTATTCGTCGAACACGATTTACGCGAATGGAAAGCGGACAAGCTGGGCGGGTACATATCACTGGAAGAAAGAGATCGCCGCTGGCTAGAATATCGAAACGCACTCAAACAGCGCGCCTGTCAACCCGAAAAGAGTTATGAATCTCACCAAGAATTAAGATCAAGGGTGCTCAATGTGTTGGAAAGATACGCCCACTACTCTACGGTGGTTGTCGTATCTCATTTCAACGTATACGAGAGTTTGGTCGGTCATCAAGAAAACTCCATGCAATGCGCTGATTACCGATTGATGACACTGCGAGACTGCACCTAATTGCGAGTATGATATAAGACAGGCTGACACACAGCCTGTCATTTAGCGGCTTGTTAACAAGCTAAGCTTTCTTGACAAACTTCGCGGTGACCATCATTTCTCCGGCACCATCCACTTTACAATCAAGCTCGTGATCTTTACCTTCAACGATGCGGCGCACAACAGCCTTCGTGCCGATTTTTAAGACCAGTGAACTGCCTTTCACTTTCAGATCTTTTGCCAAAGTGACTTTGTCCCCTTCCTCAAGTGCTGTGCCGTTGGCATCTTTAGCAATGAAAACACTCTCATCGATTTCTGTTGGGTTCCATTCATGAGCACATTCAGGGCAAACCAATTGACTTTGGTCTTGATAAACATATTGAGATTGGCAATTAGGGCAAGGAGGTAATGACATCATTTTTCATTTAATCAAAGAATTGTACGGGCATGATAATGGCAGCGATATTACCGAGTCAAAATCAATTGCCCGTTTATACTTTTCAACATCGAACAAATTTCATTAACGTTGAAAAGGCGTGAGATCAATCTGCTCGATTTCACATACGGCTTGGATGGTAGGGTGATGGGATAACTTGCTCAAATACGCCGAGAGATGAGTATACGCCATCGGTGATCGTTTAGCGGGAAGTGACCACTCAGCCAACATAAACAAGAAGAAGTCACATGCCGACAAACGCTCGCCGAGCAAATATTCATGAGTTTCCAACTGGGCATCAATAATTGCCAACGCGTCTGAAATACGTGCATCTTGAGCTTCAATGATACTTGGGATTGCAGTTTCATCCGTAGTGTGACGATGGGGATAGTAACGGACCATCAGCTCAGCTTGCAGCGTGTTATTCAGGAACGCTAACCACTGAAAGAACAAAGGACGAAGCGGGTCGCCGATGGCAGGCATTAACCTTGACTCTGGGTGCTGCTCACAAAGGTGGATGCAGATTGCAGGGCTTTCAAATATTGGGAGCCCTGAATCAACTAAGGTTGGGATTCTTCCTGCAGGATTGAGCTTTAAATACTCCGCCGATTTTTGCCCATTGGACTTTTTATCCACCAGCACCAGTTCGTATTGAGCCCCCATGTGGTGAAGTAGAAAGTGTGGTACCAAACTGGCGTTATTCGGATAGTAGTAGAGAGTGTACATAGGTGTTATCAATCCTTGTCTTTTTGGTCTCCTCGACCTGTTAAACCGTTATTTCGATTCGATTACCACCTGGATCAAGTACGCAGCTTTCATAGTAACCGTCGCCAGTTGTCCGAGGTCCGTCGATCCTTTCGTAACCATCATCGACTAACCTTGCCGTCATTTCATCCACCAATGCTGTTGAACCTACCGAAATTGCAATATGAATCAAGCCTCTAAACTGTTGGTAAATGTCATCTTTCGACTCAGGAATCGAGGGCATTGCCATTAACTCCAAACGAGATCCCTCTGAAAATGTTAGGAAATAGGAAGAAAACTGTTTGTTATGGTTAACGTACTTATCACTCGATTTAGCGTTAAAGTACTTGATGTAGAAAGCACGGAGCACTTCCAGTTGTTCGGTCCAAATCGCAACGTGTTCAATTTTCATAATGACTCCTTTTTGACTATTCCCTACAGACTAATCACTTTTCGGCAGTCAAAATAGAGCGTTTATTTACGCTAATCGATTCCTGTTTTCTGCTCCACACCGAGTGTGGCTAACAAAAAGTTTTCTTATCGAAATGAGGATTGTCTACCGAGACCTCGAGTTGCACGATACTGTCGAGTAAAACGTAGCTCGAACCATTCGCCGTTTCCAGTAGCACACACTCTTCCTTGTTATCATTGCGAACCGTATCAATGGCCGTGCCTTGAACCTTGTCTCCGGATTTTAAGGTCAGCACGACTGGGTAACGAAACATGCAAACTATCTCGATATAATCATAATCACTGCAACTGATCATTCTGCCCTCCTTAATTTCAGACTAAAACATATACCCTAGCCAATCTACATGACCGGAAGGCCATGGTTTTTCGCTCATTGGTTTCACATAAAGTTCATCTAGTTCTTCAACCGCCACACCATAGTTTCGATGCTGATGAATTCTCAACCAAGACTGCGTAGCGGTAATCTGTTGGTAACCACTAGCCAAATAGAACTCTTTTAAGTCAGAGATAAGAATAACGAAATCAACTTGTTTGGTGCGCGCAAATTGCTCGACACCTTGCAACATTTGACGACCAATTCCTTGTCCCCTTGCGTTTTTCTCAACGCAAAAATCAATGACACCCAGAACTTTTAAGGGCTGCCCATCAACACTGATAACCCGGTAATCTAACCCCATATAGCCAATCAACTCGCCACCTTTCATCTCAAGTACCCTCACATGGGGAAGCTGCTTCAAGTAAGACGATGTGGCTTGGTGTTCAACAAACGAATCATTTCTCAGTTGGCGGATAAGATGATGCTGTTCAGGTGTCACGTCCAACTCATGAATAAAGTCCATATCTATTCCTAATCATTAATCGTTAATCGTTAATCGTTAAACTAGGAAATCAATAACTTTGTATGTTCCTAGTATTGTTTTTGAATTGAAGTGCGGGAAACATAATACAAAAAGTCGCAAAGCCAAGAACTTGTTGCCCACCAAGAAAAGCAAAACGAGCACATTCACAAAAATGGAATTGATCAGTGAGCAATAATTCGCCATATTGATGTCAATGTTTCCCGAATAGTGCAAGGAACACATGGACTATTTTCTAGCGGTCGTGCTGTTTGCCATCTCTTCTTCAGTAACTCCTGGTCCAAACAATATTATGATGATGGCATCGGGCGTCAATTTTGGAATTAAGAAGAGTTTACCTTTGCTGACTGGTATCTGTGTCGGCTTTTCAGTCATGCTATTGTTGGTTGGACTTGGGTTTTCTCAGTTATTCGAGCTCTTTCCTAGCTTACATTTCGTCATCAAGTGCACTGGCACTGCATACCTGCTTTACCTAGCCTTTCTGATTGCTCGCTCTACTGGAGATATAAAAGGTGAACAACAAGCGCAGCCTCTGTCATTTACTAAAGGGGCTCTCTTTCAATGGGTCAACGCCAAAGCATGGGTTGTTGCGACTGGTGCAATCGCCGCATTTACCAGTGTCGAAGCAGACTTTGTGGCGCAAAATACACTTATTGCCGCCACTTTTTTTGTCGTCTCTTTCCCTTGTGTCGGGGTTTGGCTCGCGTTTGGTTCTTTGCTTAAAAAATGGCTAAACAAGGCTGAACAACGTCAACGATTCAACTGGTTTATGTCTGCGTTGTTAGTTGTCTCTGTACTGCCAGTGATACGAGAAATTTTCCTTCACGTGTCGCCAATGAGTTGACGTACTTCTCTACCTGTGGAGTCTTACGAGCGCCTTCTGATAATACTCCGCATAGTCACATCACCCACCATGTACACTCACTTCTCGCCCGTGAGTTCTAAGATAAAACTGGCGCTCCCGAATATAGAGATAAAGAGGCAAACCTAATGAAACACCGACAGCCAGTGTGCCCAAGATGGGATAGATCACTCCCTTAACTTGATTCGTTTTACTGTCTGTGGCGATGAAGGTTAACAAGCACAACGCAGCGACAACAACGTCTAGCCATGCAAATATACTGATGGGGTTCGCTGCCGCTTGCTCTAGCAAAAAGCCAATATTCAAGCCGTTCTCCAACAACCACGGCAACAGTGCCCCGTATGGGATGGCTATACCTAGCACACTGAACATCAAATACACATGTCTCATCAACACTCCTTGTTCACAATTGTTTTCAACGAATTTGCTTCCAATCGCTTCTCAATATCGCAAAAACAACCGTATCCCACCAACGCTGCTTAAAAAAGCGATTTTCTCTGAAATGAGCCTCCTGCTTCATTCCCAACGAGCGACAAAGTCGAATCGCCCCATGATTGAGACTGATTGTTTCCGCGTAAACACGGTGAATATCTAGCTCAGAAAAACCAAAATTAACGAGAGCATAAGCCGCTTCTCGAATAAGCCCCGCTCCTTGATAGTCACGAGATAAACCACACCCTATAGAGGCTTGGTTGTCATTTTCGACTCTCAAGCAGACCGTTCCGATAAACTGCCCATTCGCCTTGTGTTCAATCGCAAGTTGATAAGACGTTCTAGGATGCTCTTTCGCTTGGGCGACAAACAATTTGGTTAACTCTTGATACTTCGAGGGAGAACAATCCGCTTCACTGTAAAATCGCTGATACTTCTCATCCTGTGAGATAGCGACAAATGCAGCCTCATCGGTGTCCTGCATATCCCTGATAATCAAATGTTCTGTTTCTAGTCTAAACACTACTCTTCCCTGATCTTTGGTTTACTAAGCTGTTCCCATGCGTATTCTCGCAACACGCGCGCATTGTCTGCAACCTCTTGGTCACCGCATTGCGCTCCTCGATAGTGAATGAGTGGGCTCGAATAAATAGGGAGAATCCTCTCCTCATAACTCATTACCGTGCCCGCATTTTTGCATGTATAAGCTCTCGCATAGCGTTTTAACTTATCATGAAACTTCTTCTCTACCGCAAGCTTCAACGTCCCTTCCATACTCGGGAAGGGCCAAGTGTCTTTGTGCTGCGCCCAGGCGAGGTGACCAAACTCATGTTCTAATACGTGAACCTTTGCAACATCAGAGAGTAATACACTGCGGCTACCATCGTTGTTCAAGTCAGCGATTCCGGTTGTACCATCATCGAATATCGTGTGCTCATCGCCAATGACAACAACATAGTAATGGTGTATGTCTGAGTGGTGCTGCGCCATTTTGTCTGCGCCAACCGCGTCGAGCAGTCGGTAATAAATACCGTATTCGTCTTCCTGACCCGATAGATTGAGATCTACCGACAGCATTGCGTCGAGTGTTCTACGCATCGGGATACAAGAATTATCGAGCACCTGATTCGCGTATTCGATCGCAGCGGTCAAGCGGTTTTGAAGTTTTGGAGTAAACGCGCCCCGATCAACGTAAAAGGTGATGGTCGTATTCAATCGTTCAGTGATGTCGCATTTGGGAAGTTCGAGCTCGTCGAGCAAGAGCTCAGTTCTGTCAGGTCGGTAGGTGAACAAGAAAAGCGTTACTAAAACGCTCACCAATACCCATTTCGTTTTATTACTCATTTGAGATGATATCTGCCTTATTGGCTATGACTTGAATGTCTGCCCATTCCTATCCAAATCAATAGAGCCTCAAATAGAAGTGTGTTGATGTGGATTTAAATAAACAAATAGCCTCTGACTGAGGCTATTTAGCGTTTAGTGAGCTGTTAGGCTTTTTACCGCCAAGACTTGAGCATCAAATAAAACTTCGTCTTGATGCGCATAAGATTTGGCAACATTCACCCACTGCAACCCCGTTTCATCAACGTGTTTAAACTCCACCTGCAAGGCATATCGCGAGCAACGCAACACTGCAAACAAAAAACCGAAGAGTGTCAACGCACCGGTTGTTGCTTGTAACCATAAGGGAGCAAGCATTATATCCGGCACCGCAAGCCATAAGCCTCCAGAGAATAAGGCGATCCAAAACACGATTTGTGCCAAATTATCCATCAAGGTTAATCGCTTTACTCGTATATCGTTGATTCGCTTGAGTGGGTAAGCATCTTTCTTAAACTTGAACTGACCATCGTTAATAGAAAAGTCGCAACTCTTATACATGATGTGTTTCCTTTTACTGGTTAAAACGGTAAAAAAATCGAGTAAAAGATCTACACTGTCTGCTTAGAATTTGCCGACTCGACCCATTGAGATCGCCATTCAGGGGCTGGGTAGTTATCTGGCCAGAACTCAGTTTGTTTGACGATTTTACCGTCTACAACCGTATGAAACGTAATGGCTCGGTCGATGCGACTCCCATCGGTGACGGATACATCAGTCACGACCTGATTTCCCTCGACCACGATTGTATTCAGAGTAAAGTGCCACAAGCCTTCACTGGGGTATGCACTGTTTAGGGCGGCGAAGTTCTCTCGACCTTTAATCAGTTCATTCGACTGGGGCCAGTAGCATTCAAACTCATGCTCGCATAGCCATTCGCTTGCCGCTGTGAAATCATTCGTTTCCATCGCAGCCCAATACGCGAGTACCACCGCCTTCGAATCCATCTCGCTTTTCATTTGATAACCCTAACTGACTCAGCAACCTTATTATTGCCCGCACATATAACCATAATTCATATGAATATAACCAGCTAAAAATCAGAGTTACGGATCACACTTTTATCTCCTCCACCCAAAGCAAACGTTTGGCTAAACATCTGATTAAAAACGGCTTGTTACTCAATTGTTCACAGATTGTCCATTTGCGACCCACCTCTAGCTATTTCCCTGTTTTTATTGAGAAAACAAATAGCCCTGGGTTGATTTAGCAAAATTCATGTTGCATCCTCTATTACGCAACTAATTTCAATAACAGAGTATTATTGATTGATATCAAACATTTAGGATAACACTATGCGAAGCAGACTTACGATTAAGCACAAATTGGCCTTACCAATTGTGCTGTTGGCGGTCATCATTGCGATTACGACCTTGGTTAACGTACTTCAAGCCAATCAACAAGAATCGTTGAACGAGCAACTTAACAAGGATGTTCAGCCCGTCATGGAGGCCCTTGAAGACGGCTACCGTGACCTCTATCAAGTAATCACCGCTGCCCAAGGGTTGATGTTGGCAAAAAATCAGCAAGAGGTTGACTACAACATTGCTGAGTTTAAAGACAACGCCTACAAAGCAGAGCCACGTCTAAGTCAGGTTCGCGAACTTATTAGCAAAGGCTACCTGCCTCAAAACCAACTTCAAGTCGCAGACCAGCTCACCAAAGCGACAAATACTTGGATCAGTTTGTATGAACCAATGTTTAGCTCCCCAAGTAGCGCAAATGACTACTATGAAGCGAATCAAACTAAGCTGGACGCAGAGTTTCAAATCATACGCACCAACTTACGTTCGATCCGTTCGATGATTGATGAGGTTCAACTTGAGCTGCGTGCACAAGTTTCTGATTCCATCTCTTATAGTAAGTTTGTACTCGAGTTTGGTGCAGCTATCGCCGTTGTATTGGTCGTTCTTTCATTCTGGATCTCTCATCGACTCGTGCTTGTCCCAATTAAGAATATCGGGGTGGCGATGCAAGACATTGCCAGCGGAGATGGCGACTTATCGAAACGCATCGACGTGACCAGCAATGATGAACTGGGTAAGCTCGCCGAAGGATTCAACTCATTTGTCAGCCGAATTCACTCAACAGTAGAACAAGTCATTGTGTCATCGAATGCGGTTCGCGCTGAAATGGAGAACATTAAGTCGTTAACTCAATCCGTCGCTGAGTTCTCTGGCCAACAGCAGCAAGAAAGTGAAATGGTTGCGACTGCAGTAAATGAGATGCAAGCAACCAGCCAGACGGTAGCATCGAATGCGGAAGAAGCAGCCCTAGCAAGCACCAAAGCCAATGGCGAAGCGACAAACACCGATAAGATCTTGTCAACAACGGTTGGCTCTATCGAAACATTGGCCTGTGAAATCGACAACGCGAGCCAAGTCATCCACAACCTTGATGCTGATGTCGGCAACATAGCCTCGATTCTTGATGTTATCCGTGGCATCGCTGAACAAACAAACTTGCTGGCGTTGAATGCTGCGATTGAAGCCGCTCGTGCTGGGGATCAAGGGCGTGGGTTTGCGGTGGTTGCGGATGAGGTTCGATCACTCGCGAGCAGAACGCAGGAAAGCACCGGTGAGATTCAAGCTATGATTGAGAAGCTTCAAGAAGGCGCACGTCAAGCGGTGACGGTAATGGAAGCCAGTAAAGAAAGTGGTCAGCAGACAATTTCAAGTGCGGGCAGTGCATCGGACTCTTTGAAAGAAATTATGGCATCAATCTCGTTGATGAATGAGATGAACACACATATCGCCACCGCTGCAAGCGAGCAAAATAGCGTAAGTGAAGATGTGAACAACAATGTCGTTCGTATCCTAGACAACAGCAATCATATGGTAGAAATGGTAAGCAGTGCCGAAAACGCGTGTTTATCGCTTTCAGCCCAATGTGAAACGCTTGACAACTTAGTCGCTCAATTCAAGGTCTAAACCGACGCAAATCGGCTTATATAACATAAACCTCAGTGACTGCACTGTTCGTGTGGTCACTGTTTCCTTGCCAAGAACTCCCGCTTCTCCCCCACTACTCATGGCTCGATCGGGCTCAGCTCCAATATTGTGGTATTAAGTTCATCCATAAATGTAGGATGACGATTGAGGTATTCTTTGGAGATGTAAATACCGAAAGCCTTTTCCGCCTGCAAAATCACATCATAACTTGGGTTATCTTCAAAATGATGGTTAAACACTTCTTCAGCGACAAAGACGGCATCGACGGCTCCGTCGTCTAGCTTAGCAATCAATGAAACAATATTGTCTGCGGGGTCGATACGCTTGTATCCTGATGTCTTAAGCCACTTATCCGTATTGGTATTGAGTAAGCTAGCCACTCTAAACGCGGAATCAGGAGAGGCAGAGAAATCATGCTCGCTCCCTGTTAACACGACCCACACCCAGCGATTAATCATGAGAGGAAGGGAAAAGACCGCGTGCTCATCTCTCTCTGCGTTTTTTGACGCCATAAAGAATCCATCAGAACGGCCTCTACGCAGCTCCGCCAGCGCTCGGCCATGGTTTGAACCCAGTCTGATGCTGTACTTCATGCCCATGGTATCCAAAATTGCCGTCACTTTATCGATACCGATGCCTACCAATTGCCCATCTTGATCCATCGTTGTGTAAGGCGGGAAGTCCGGCAGGAAAAACCTTATCTCGTCTTGTCCATAAACAAGCGGACTCAACAAAAATAAAATCGTCGCTACATACCGTCTAAATAGCTTGGCAAACATGAGAGCACCAATAATGAAACATACTAATGACTATAGGCTGATTTTGTCGCTATCCCCAAGTATGGAGTTGAAAAACCACACAAAAAGCCCTCTGAGTAAGAGGGCTAAGATAAATTGCGAACACGTAAAGCGTACAATGTAATGTTTTGTCTGTAAGCTGGCTAAACCACAACCTTAAGCTGCTTGCATTTTTAGCCGTTCAAAATGACGAGGAAATACATTTTTGATATGTCGCTGTTCTTCGACCATGTTTTTAAAAGAAGGGCCTTTTTTGAGCTGTACAATCACTTCATCGTTGTCAAAGCGCAAAACAGCACCTTCGATAGACACTTCACAATCGTTGTGCAGTGAAAGTACACCTTTCATCGTCAACCCTTTATATAGGCTGCTTAAATTATGCATAAGTACACGAATACCACCCTCGGACACTTCTGTCACGTGGTACAGTTCTTGTGAAAAGCGAACGCAAGGCCGGCCCCGCTTTGGGTACTTAAGGCGATAAAATTTACGCTTTTGCTCCATGTCACTCATGATCGTGCTCCTTTAACCATAAGTCTCCAGCTATCTCATTAGTATAGCGCTTTACTCGTTAGCTACACGTTACCAGAGTTTAAAAATCAATTCACTACTCATAATTATCGACCATTGCTCCCGCACCTTTAGATAAAAGCGTTGAATATTAAATCCTTACCTAAACAACTCAGTCATAAGCCATTGAAAATAAAGGATTTAAATCCAAGGCAAATCGCTTTACTTTTCAGAGTGTTAGACGTACATTCCGTTCACTTTCTTATCTGTGAGCAAGAGCATGTCTGAGCAACGTTTAGGCAATTGGATGGCCGCTATCTCGTTCTTTTTATGGGGAATTCTCCCTCTTTATTATCAATATTTACCCAAAGCCGCGATGGATGAACTACTCGCCGTTCGTCTGTTGGCTTCCATTCCGTGCGGCTTCATTATCGTGCTTGCAGTCACAAAATCGTTACCAAACTGGAAAACGATTTGGGCAGACAAGTTTTCACTCAAGTTAACCTTCATTGGCAGCTTGATGATGTCTATTTCATGGACAGCTTTTACATGGGCGATGACTAACGACCGAGTGATCGATGCCAGTCTTGGCTTTTTTATCAGCCCATTAATGATGAGTGCGCTCGGTGTGTTCGTATTAAAAGAAACACTATCGACAGGTAAAAAAGTCGCGCTTGTGTTGGCGTCTATCGGACTTAGCTACCAAGTTGTTCAATATGGTCAGTTGCCAATCATTGCGCTTAGTATGGCGACCTTCTTCACTTTGTACGGCTGGTGTAAGAAACGTATTCGTTACGACTGGAGCACATGCCTATTCATGGAAGCGGTTGTCATGCTTCCTCTTGCATTTGGCTATTTAGTTTACAAAGAACTGGCCATTGGCACTGAAGTCTTGCACATGGGGTGGGAAACATTCGCTCTCTATTTTGGCGCCGCACCTGCCACGCTCATCCCGTTAGTGTTCTATTCCATTGCAATTCGCTTAACGACCATGTCAACGGTCGGTCTCATGCAGTACATTGAACCGTCCATTCAATTCATGATCGCAGTATTTTTGTTCGGCGAGATCTTTGACGAAGTAAAGCTGGTCAGTTTCAGCTTTATCTGGGCTGGATTACTGTTCACGATTCTAGAATCGATACGGGGACGTTACCGTCTCAACAAGATATAAAAAAATCCCCTTTCGGGGATTTTTTATTAAAGCTGAACGTCGAGCATACCCTGCCACATCAAGCCAACCGCCAATAATGCCGCCACACTCAAAATACACGCGCCGACTCTCTCTTTGCCATTGAAAGGGTCAATCCCCTGCTCTCGCTTTGCTTGAATGTAAAAATACAGACCAGGAACATAGAGTACCGCGGACAAAAGTAAGTAGTTCAAACCAGAGGCATACAGAAGCCACAATCCATAAATCGTTGCTCCAGCGCCTACTAAAAGCAAGCTGCCGCGGTTTTTCTCTTCGATGGCGATTTTCAGCACAAATGCCCCGACTAGGAAATACGGTACCAAGATCATCTCTGACGCGATAATCAACAAGGTGTCGTAAGTACTGCCTGCAAACATCACCACAATGAGTGAAATCTGAATCCATACGTTAGTTAAGGTGAGTGGTTTTACTGGGCTTCCCGCTTGGTTCAGCTCACCATATCTTGATGGGAACATTTTTTCTTTCGCGCAAAGGTAAGGTGCTTCAGAAGCCAATACCGTCCAGCTTAAAAACGCACCACATACCGAAATCAGCAAACCGACGCTGATAATGTATTGCCCCCAAGGGCCTAATATTTGCGTTAAAACCGTCGCCATGGAAGGGTTTTGATACGTTGCTAGCTCTGTAGGTTTAACTACGCCCATGGATAATAAGGTAACAAACACATAAATCGCCAGCGCGGTCAGCAAGCCAAGGATTGTCGCTCGACCAATGTCTTTGCGGTTTCGAGCACGACTCGACACCACGACCGCCCCCTCAATACCAATAAAGACCCACACAGTCACCAGCATAGTACTTTTCACTTGTGCTAAAAGATCATGCTGATCGCCAAAATGCACGCCCGTGAAGTCCAAAGTAAACGTATCCCAGCTGAACGCGACAAACGCGCAAAATACAAAAATCAGTAAGGGAACCAGTTTGGCGTATGTGGTGACCATGTTGATCAAAGCAGCGGTTTGAACACCACGAAGGACTAGAGCATGAACCAACCACAGCAAGCAAGAAGCACCTGCGACCGATACCCAAGTATTACCCTGTCCGAAGATAACGTTATCTGGCGTATCGAAAAGCATGCCCAAGGTACTGAAAACAATCACCAGATAAGAGACGTTTGCCAGCATTGCACTGAGCCAGTAACCCCAAGCGGAACAAAAACCGACAAAGTCACCAAAGCCTTCTTTTGCATAGCCAAATACACCGCTATCGACATGAGGTCGATGGAACGCGAGTTTCTGGAAAGATAACGCTAAAAAAATCATACCTATGCCTGTGATTGTCCAGCCAATCATCACAGCTGCAGGGCTTGCGACAGACGCCATATTCTGGGGCAAGCTAAATACACCAGCACCGATCATTGAACCAATGACGATTGCCGTAAGCGAGCCCAAGCCAAGTTTATTATCCATTTTTATTATCCGAGGGAACAGGTTTCTCTATTTTGGGAAGACGCATTTTACGCCTAAAAAACGCTAAGAGGCAGATCAGGTGTGAGCGATATCGCATAGATTGGGAGTAAAACCGAACTTTCATTGTTACTGATCAATTCCGGCGCCGCATTATATGAATTTTACTCTGCCTTACAACTGTAATTTAAAAGAATAACACCAAATAACATCGATATATGGAACATTTCACTAACATGAACACATTGGTTGAAATTATGAAAAGAAGAAAAAGGCATCATTAGAGTGACTAATTATCCACAAATCAACAGAAATAATGCGAAAAACTCTGAATTAATCAGCACAAGGTTTCAGATAGTCTAAACTGAAAGAAGCACTCAGTTACAGCCACTGAGTCTCCATTACTTCCTGTGTTGCGGCCGCTGTTTGGTGTCATTGTCAAAAATTACACTAACAACACGCGGTCTTTTTTTTGCGCGCAATAAAGCGAAAGGGAAGCGCTGGGCTTCCCTTTGTTTGAAATTAATGAGATCGCTCACCTGAGTTGGGCGAGAGATCAGTTGGTTTATATATGTCGGCTAACGTACGCTCTTTCACTTTTTTACTGCGTTTAACCGATGTGAAATCAGAATTTTCTTGAACACGGATCGCTTGCTCGTGCGCTTTTGCTGATTGAATAAACTCAGGATCGGAAAGCGCCTTTTGACGCAGGCGGTTTACTCGTTCAATGGTTTCCCAGATCATATACCACCTCCTTCATCTGTTTATAAATACAGTATAGTTAAGTTCTGTAGATCGTCAAATAATACTGTGTATAAAAACAGGTTATCAAAAACCAGCGAAGCGACCATTTGGTTTTGCCTATTCCAATAATTAGTAAAGCCGATTAGACCGTCTTGGCGCTCTTTCATAGGATCACAACTATCCTGAACCAGATAGAAAAAAGTTATGAAAGCATTGGTTGTTGAAGGCGGAGCGATGCGTGGTATTTTTGCTGCGGGTGTCTTAGATCGCTTTATTGAAGAGGATTACTATGAGTTTGATTTTGCCATCGGAGTGTCTGCTGGGGCATCAAACCTTGTTGGTTATTTGTCTAAACAGCATGGCAGAAGTCAAAAAGTGATTTGTGAATTAGCGACTGATAGAGCGTTTTTCAATCCAAAACGGTTCGTCAAAGGCGGAAATTTGGTGGATGTAAAATGGCTGGTTGCTGAATCGAACAAACGCTTTCCTCTTGATGACGCGACGTTATTCTCAAACCTCCCTCTGATTGCCACAGCAACCAATATTGAAACAGGCAATGCGGAGTATTACCAAGTAAATAAAGAGAACATCACTGCTGTGCTTGAAGCCACCAGCGCGCTGCCTATTGCCTATAAAACCACACCATGCTTTTCTGGCGGCTGTTATACCGATGGCGGAGTGGCGGACTCCATTCCTGTTATCGAAGCCTACCGCCAAGGTGCAAACGAGATCACCGTCATTCTCTCTCATCCACTCAGCTATGAAATGCCACCTATGCGTCATTCATGGTTGATGGATAAACTATTGGCAAAGCAGCCAATGATCGCCAAAGCCATGGCACAAAGAGCTAGCCGTTATAACCAATCGCTTGAGTTCATCCGCAATCCACCGACTGGCGTCACGGTACGTGTGATCGCCCCCGATGATACATTTAACGTTAAACGATTGACCATGAATCACAACGTTTTAATGCGGGGCTATGAGATGGGTAAGAAAGAGGGAGCAAAACATATCGCGAGCCGCGAAGGACGATTTGGTTTAACCAAAGAGAACTGCCATTTTTGCTTTTAAGATCAAATTGCCAAGATCGCAAACAACGCGATCTTGGTAAACGGTCTCTAGCGAGCAATATCAAGTTGGTTATCTTTTACGCCGTTAACGCGAAACCAACCTGCGATGCTAAAGCGCTCGGTATTGGTGGGCAATACTTCGTGTGGAAACTGCTCAGATAAGAACACAAACAGGCGACCAGACTTTGGTGGCAGGGTCATCAGCGGATTGTCATCTAAATCATACACAACCAACTCTCCGGCATCTTCCTCACTCCACTCGTCATTCATATAAAAGACCGTGGTCAGGCGACGGTTTTCATTGCCTTGAAAACAGTCCAGATGCTTTTGATAAAAATCACCTTTCTCATACTTGGCAAAGTGCGCTTCATATTCGAATAACCCCAAGAAAAAATGGCGATTCGCTTCCAAACGAATTTGCTCCATCTTGCTCAGGTAATTGGCGACGGGCGTCCCCATACTTGGTGTGAGCCACTGAATTTTGTCACTGCGAATGGAAGATTCTCGAGTCACTTCTTCATTGCGACCAATACGAGCTTTCTTCCAATTCTCAGGTATACACTCTTTAAGTTCTGAGACCTCTTGAGCGGATAGAAAATCATCCCAAACATAGTAGCCCTGAGTAAACAAAGCGTCGATAAGTGGGTTCATCATAATAGTTGTCCAATGAATAGATTCAGAGGACGCCTTATACAGGTAAGGCTATTTTAGTGACAAATCAGGTTCTTTGTCGTGAAGGACAAAGTTCGTTGATTAAGCTTCAAAAATTGACAACTTAAGAGGAAGAGATTCACCTAACCAGTAGGCGAAATCCGTATGATCTTGGTATTCGTTGTCGGTCACGGCGTGCACCAACACGGACATCTCCTGACGATTTTTATCAAGCCAGTCAATAACCTTGTCAAACTGCTTTGAGTCAAAATCGATGGAAAAACTCCAGCTTAGATGGGGGCCAACAAGACCGCGGTTAAAGCGCCCAACAGAAAGCTCTAACTCCTCACGAGCATAATCACGAAGCGAATAAGCGATATCACTTGTGTGCTCGTCAAAATAAACGTGGGCATGATAATGCTGGTGAAGATTCTTAGGGTAACTCATTGTGCATACTTGATTTGTTCGGTCAAACGCATACTAACTGACCCAATACCACTAGTCTACCAATCCACGTTCAACCGCATATTTGGCGAGCTCTGCCGTACTGTGTAAATCGAGCTTGTGTTTGATGTTCTGTCGATGAGTCTCAACGGTTCGATAGCTGATGTTGAGCATTGCAGCGACCTTTTTGCTGCTATGGCCCTGTGCGACAAGTTTGAGTACCGCCTCTTCCCGTCGGCTCAGTGGGTTTGGCTTTTGGCTGGCGGGAACTACATCTTGAGAAAACAGCGTTTGAGTCACGGACTCGCAAAAGTACGTCGAACCTTGATTAACCGTTTTGATAGCCTGAACCATCTTATCGGCACTGATTTCTTTAAGCATGTAACCGACCGCGCCCACTTGCATTACCTTCATTATGTATTCGCGGTTGTCATGCATGGTTAACATCAAAATTTTCGCTTGCGGGTTTTCTTCGCGGATCATATTTGTCGCCTCGATGCCATTCATGATTGGCATACTCACATCCATCAAAACCACATCGGGCTTCAACTGTTTCACCCGTTCTACCGCCTCTAACCCATTACTTGCTGTCCCGATAACCTCGATCTCAGGCTCCATTTGTAAGCGAGCCATAAATCCATCGAGTACCACCTGGTGGTCGTCTGCGATAACAACTTTGATTACATCACCCATACACCAATCCATCCAGTTCTAAGAGCACAGTGATCTCGGTACCAAAGCCCGGTTCACTTTCAATTTCAAAATCTCCGCCGATAAACTCGACGCGCTCACGCATGTTACGTAAGCCAATCCCTTGTTTACGCATGGCTGTAGAAACGTCAAACCCTACACCATCATCTCTAATAATAAGCTGTAGCATATTGCCCATTTGCTGCAAAATCACGCTGACTTTGTTGGCATTGGCGTGTTTTCCGATGTTGGTCAAGGATTCTTGCGCCACCCGATAAAGCGTCGTTGCCACTTCGGACTTTAACTTGCCTGACTCGGTCGTCAGTGACGACTCCACCTCAACACCGGAATGTGCTTTGAAGTCTTGCAGCAGACTGTTCATGGCAGCCTGTAAGCCAATGTCATCCAAGGCACTGGGGCGAAGTTGGTGTGAGATATGACGAACTTCATTGATTGCTGTCATCAAGGAATGCTGAGACTTGACGAGATGCTGCTGCAACTCGGGTTGGTCAATTTTATTGCTGAGCAGTTCGAGATGACATTTACTCGACACCAAAAGTTGATTGATGCCATCATGCAACTCTCTGGCAAGATGCTTTTTCTCATCTTCTTGAAACATCACGGTTTTGTGCGCCAGCTCTTTTAAACTTCGATCTGCTAGCTTGTGCTCATGTAGATTGACCGCCAGCGTAATCACGACGATAACAGCAACTGTCACAATCATAATGACAATCACTGTAAAAAAGGTGGTTTCGATGTTCTTGTTGATTTCAGATTGAAGCCGAGCCACCTCTTTGGAAATGTCTTCAATGTAGAGACCCGTTCCGATCATCCAGTTCCATTTATCTAGCCAAGCGGCATAGCTTAGCTTCGGAACACTTTCCCCAGAGGAGGGTTTTTGCCAAAGATACTCGTGATAGCCTCCCCCGTTTCGAGCTTGGTGTAACAAGGCAGCAATCAGAAAGTCGCCATTTTCGTCCTGAATATCAATCAGGTTCTGGCCCACTAATTCAGGAATGATGGGATGAACAAGATTGACGCCCGTCTCGTCATAAGCGAAGAAATACCCATCCCCTTCCGTGCCATAACGCAGCTTATCGATGATCTGTTTTACTTCTTGTTTCGCAACCTCTTCTGGTAGATTCGGGTCATTATAAATATGAGAAATGGCGTCAAACGCGAGATCCACACTGTCTTTAAGTGCGGTCTCTTTAGATTTGATCAAACCAGCACGAAATAACTCGACTTCCTTTTTGCCAAGGGTTTGAGCTTGGTATATAGAGATCCAACTGGTGATCGCCGTTACGAGTAATAACGGGACAAGGCTGAGCAAAATGAGTTTAGCTTGTAGAGGCATTCCATTCCCCTTAATACAACGAAAGCCGCTTACGGCCAGTAAGCGGCTTAACTATAGCAATGATTGTTAATTATCTGTAACTATGCGGTCACATTCCGTAAAACTCGGGGAAAACCAACAAACTAGCGAGAACCAGTATCTGAATTGCGATAAATGGCATTACCCCTCGGTAGATGTCTTGTGTTGTGACGCCTTTCGGTGCTACCCCTTTTAGATAGAACAAGCTAAAACCAAATGGAGGCGTTAGGAATGAGGTCTGAAGGTTCATAGCGATAAGAATTGCAAACCACGTCATATTGATGCCTAGGATCTCGGCAACAGGCGCCAAAATAGGAACAATGATGAAACAGATTTCCACGAAGTCGATGAAGAAACCAAGCACCAAAATGACAAGCATCGTGATGATGAGGAAGCCCCATTTCTCACCAGGGATATTCAGCATCCACTCTTCGACTAAGTAGTCACCGCCCGTATAGGTGAACGCCATAGAGAAAGCCGTTGCACCGAGTAGAATCGCGAACACCATTGCCGTTACTTTGACGGTTTCTTTGGCTGCCTCATAGACCATCGACCAACTAAACTGACCGTATAGAAGTGCAAGAATAATCGCACCGGCACCACCTAGCGCTGCCGATTCTGTTGGCGTTGCAACACCGGCGAAGATAGAACCGAGAACCACAACAATCAGTGCGAGCGGCGGGATAACCGCTTTCAATGCCGTGATTACCTCTTGCTTACGATCCATCGTGCCATCGCTAGGTATAGGTTGCGCAGCCTCTGGGTTAAGCTTTGCGTAGATAAGGATATAGATGACATAAGCCCCTACTAACACAAGGCCCGGCCAAACCGCCGCTTGGAAAAGATCACCAACAGGCACGCCCAATACATCACCCAGCAGAATCAAAACGATAGAAGGCGGGATGATCTGCCCCAACGTTCCTGACGCACAAATCGTACCGCAGGCAAGACCTTTATCGTAGTTGTACTTGAGCATCACAGGCAATGAGATAAGCCCCATCGCAACGACCGAAGCCCCTACCACACCCGTTGATGCCGCGAGCAGTGCGCCAACCAATACGGTTGAGATCGCAATCCCCCCACGCACACCGCCGAACAACTTGCCCATTGACTCAAGTAACTGCTCCGCAAGGCGAGTTTTTTGCAGCACCAGCCCCATGAAAACAAACAGTGGTACAGCCATCAGGACGGTGTTTTCCATGATCGACTGAATTCGATACGGCATGAAGGCAAACATCTCCCAACCTTCTGCCCAAACACCAAAGATCAACGCGATACCACCAAAGGTAAACGCAACAGGGAAGCCAAGTAGCAGAGCGAACAAGGCAACGAAAAACATTACAATACCGACCATGATTAGCTCTCCGACTTTTGGTTCTGACTTGCTTGGTAAAGAAGGTGAGGATTCACAATCTTATTGATTGAATGCAGCAGCAAGCCTACGCCACTGACTGCCATAAAGAAGAAAGATAAAGGGATCATCGCTTTAATGATCCAGCGATAAGGTAAGCCACCAGGGTCACCCGAAGTCTCTCCTAGCGCGTAACTCTCCTTCGCAAAGTCGATACCGTAATAGGCAACCAGTAGGCAAAATGGGAAAAGGAAAAAAAGTGTGCCTAACACATCGATAATGGCCTGCGCTTTATTCGATAAGCGCTCATAGAAAAGGTCGACTCGTACATGGCCCCCCGCTTTGATCGCGTAGGGAACACCTAACAAAAATACAGCAGAAAACAGGTGCCATTCCATCTCTTGGAATGCAATAGAGACATCGTTAAACACGTAACGCATTACAACGTCATAGACGACATTGGCAAGCAACAAGATAAACAAAATGCTTGATAACCATCCAAGGAAGTCACCAAAGCGATTAAACGCTCGCTCAATATAAATTAGGCTTCTCATTCCCTACTCCATGGAATTTTGAATGAAACGCCACTTAAAGGTGGCGTTTAGTTTGATTAGATTTCTTGGGCTTCGCCAACAAGGTGACAGTGTCACTATGTCAGCATTTTTATTTATGTGTTTTTGTTATTGAGCTTGGCTATTTAGGTATGCACGGTGCGAAATGTTAGACCACGGACGAACTTGGTTGATGTAGTCTGCTTGCGATTGTTGGATTTCTTTCGCCATTGCATCTTTCTCAGCGTGTGCCTTCAATAGACGATCATTTGCTTCACGCAGCGCCGTCATGACCTCTTCTGGGAAGTCTTTAACCTGAACATTCGGGTACTCAGATTGGATAGACGCCCAGTTTTTGCCACTTTCATGCTTAGATTGAGTGTACATATCGTAAGCAGCGGTTTTCATTGCCACTTGAAGGATCGCTTTTAGATCATCTGGTAGACGTTCCCACACACGTTTGTTGACTAAGAACTGAAGTTCCGTCCCTGGCTCATGCCAACCTGTGTAGTAGTAAGGTGCAATTTTGTGGAAACCCATACGCAAATCGAGTGATGGACCAACCCACTCAAGCGCATCGATGGTACGACGCTCTAGAGAGGTGTATAGCTCACCAGGGGCAATGTTCGTCGGTTTAGCGCCAAGCTCAGCAAGGATTTCACCGGCAAAACCTGGAATACGCATTTTCAAACCTTGTAGGTCTTCAACCGAATTGATCTCTTTTTGGAACCAGCCGCCCATCTGGGTATCCGTGTTACCACCAGGGAAAGAAAGCAGGTTATGAGGAGCGTAAACCTTTTCCATCAACTCCATACCGCCACCGTAGTAGAACCAAGCGTACTGTTCTGTTGGCAGCATACCGAAAGGCATTGAAGTGAAATAAAGAGTGTTAGGTACTTTGCCTTTCCAGTAGTAAGACGCAGAGTGGCCAAGATCATACTGGCCGGATTTCACCATATCGAAAACACCCAGTGGCGCTTTGTGCTTGTTTGCAGAGTCGATGCGAATTTGCAAACGACCGTTCGACATTTCCTCAGCCATCTTTGCCATGTTTTTGGTGGCGTCACCAAAAATCGGGAAATTTGGTCCCCACGTTTCCGCCAGTTTCAAGCGATACACTTTTTCTGCAGCACTAACCGATGTCGCCGCCATCATTAGCGCCGCAGCCACTGCTGTACCTTTTAGTACTCGTTTTAAAGATTGTTTGATAAGACTCATGTTCACGTCCTTTGTTAGCCGACATACCTTCATAGGTAGTTTCTGTTCCGGTTAAAGAGTCGTACAAGACATGAAAAGATGAAATCAGCGAGAACACGCACTGTTATTAACAATTACAAACAGCGTAATACTTATGGCGTACGTAGTAATACGTACTACAAATTATCCAGCGCTATGAAAATTAATAAGTTAGAAATAAGAGGCAGGACAAAACAAGCGAGATATACGTAGAAACAAATTTTGACTAGAAATGTAGGAAAAATGTAATAAGTGTGACAAGTGGGTCGTTTTTATGCGCTTGGGTTTATAAAACAGAAAGCCTCGAACACGTCGAGGCTTCTAAAGCATTATGCCTAATGAATATCACTAGGTAAGCAGAGCGGTTACTAAACAGCTTTGTAGATAACCTTATTGCCCGCTAGCTGCTCTTTGACCACTAGATTCTCTTCTAGTAGTTTTTTAAGAGCACCTGTCGCCCAAGATGCTGCTTTCGCATCTTCCTGGCCTGCTTCTAGGCCGATACCTTTAGGGTTAATGCCTTCCGCATTTGCCACAACGATATCCAGAACTTGTTGTTGTTTTGGCGTTAATGCAACGTCAGTTGCTTTAGCTACAACAACTTTCTCCGCTGCTGGCGCTGCAGCTACTTTCTTCTCAACTATAGGCTTCGCTTTCTTTGTTGCTGCTACATTTGCAACTGTCGCTTTAATACGCTTTTGCAGTTTCATCTGCACTTTGCGCTTATGAGCAAGTCTCATCGAGTATTTCTCCATTTCACTGCATACGGAGCAGTGGTGAAAATTTGAAGCGCGATTTATACCAAAATTTTGCGGTCATTTACAGCGTATGGTCAGCTTTATAGACCAAAAATGCGTGATATCCGGTTATCAGACTACAATTTAATCAATAGGGTTTATGATCTTTTTCCTAACTACTGAATATATAAACAGAGGTTTAAACGTCACGAGTGGCCGCTATGGAAACACTGCACTTATCCAATCAACCGCTAGATTTTCGCTCACCATTTGCCAAGATAGTCGGATGGTTGCTCACCATCGGCGTCTTGTTTCTGGTTATGTATGCGCCGGGATTGCAACAAGCCCTTTTAACCCTAGTGGCGGTTTGCTCAGTGATTGGCTTTGCCTACCTGATGATTCAAAAAGCAACCGTCGGCTACACCTTAACTGCCACTCATTTTCAGCAACACCTGTTCAAAGGCGGTTGGGTCGTAAAATGGACGAACATAAGCAAGATCGGCATTTGTCATTACGACCAAGAAGGGTGGCAACAGCCCCTACCCTGGATTGGCATCAAGCTCAAAGACTACTCTCCTTACCTAGAGAGCATTTGTCCTCGGATTGCGACAGAAATACTGTTGAGCCAACGGGCGCTGCTTTACCTTGGCGCACGGCAACACAATCAAGGCACCCGATTTGAGGACATTGTGCTTGATTCAACGCCCTACAAAAACAGCCGCGGTGAAGAGTTTAAAGGGTTGCAAGCCATGCTCGCTAACCGAATGGCTTATCAAAGACGTTATTTTGATTACGATATTTTTATCTCGGCACAAGATCTCGATCGACCCATAGAAGAGTTCGTTGGTTTGACGCGGCGCTACCTTGCCGCCGCGGAATCAGATTGAGATCCTGCGTAGAAAACTAAAAAGACCGACTCAGCGGTCTTTTTGCAATATCTATACGGCCATTTAGTACAACGGCATCTCATCGGCCACAAACGGGTTTGATGCTCGCTCGCGGCCAAAAGTGGATTCTGGACCATGACCAGGAACAAAGCGCACCTCGTTTCCTAAAGGCCAGAGCTTAGTCTTGATAGAGCTAATCAATGTATTGAAGTCGCCTTTGGGAAAATCAGTACGGCCAATAGAACCGTTAAACAGTACATCCCCGACAAAGGCAAGTTTGGCTTCGTTACTAAACAGTACCACATGACCTGGCGTGTGCCCTGGTGTATGAATCACGTCCATAACCTGATTCCCGAACACGACTTTGTCACCCTCTTCCAACCATTGATGAGGTTCAAACGCTTCGGTAAGCGGAAAACCAAACATCTGGCTTTGGTTTTCTAGACCTTGCAGCCAAAAGTTGTCATCTTTATGAGGGCCAACGATTTCAATTCCACCAAGCTCTGCCGCAAGTGGTTCAGTGCCCCCTACATGGTCTAAGTGGCCATGAGTCAGCACGAGTTTGACAACCTTCACACCGAGCTCTTTGATAAGCATTGCAAGTTGTTTCACATCACCACCGGGATCCACCACTACCCCTTCCATTGTTTCATCGCACCAAACGATAGAACAATTTTGAGAAAACGAGGTAACGGGAACAACTTGGTACTTCAAAGACATAAACGAACCTTTATCTATAGCTAAACTGGCTGAACTATGACATCTGACTGGTTATTTGACAATAGTCGCAACCTTATTGCCTTAGCGTGCTACGACCAATAGCGTACTGGACCGGTGTCAATATGAATAAAGTTACTGCGAGGGTAATAGCCAACGCCACCCGCTTTTAAGCTGATTGCAGCATCTCGCACTTGTTTTAGATTGACACCATCAAGACGGAAATCGATGGCTTGACCAAGCATATGATAGCTTTTCTTCGCGACACCACCTGAACTGCTTCGAAGCGCTTCATTCGTCGCAGGAGAGCGATATCCAGAAATGACAATCACTTCAGACTCAACCCCCAGCTCTGACTGAATGAGCGAGATTTGGTCAAATAGATATTTATCCATGGTGTGAACTTCATTACGGCGGAAATCGCGGCACAAGTGGTCAATGCGAGAAAGCTCGTTTTTGACATATTTCTGACCATCAAAGTAGCACGTTTCTAGTTCTTCACCGGTATTTAGCGCCTTAAGTGCTAATGCTCTCGGTTCATAGGGGAGTGAAGCGAATGCTAAACTTGGTGCACAACTCGCAACAACTAAGCCACTCCCTGCTAACTTAATAAAATCTCTTCGTGAAAAATCCACAACAAAATGCCTTCATATAACGGTTTATTGGAAACGTGTCGCGAAATGACACTACCTAACTCTTATATGAAGTGCAAATGCATAAATCGTGCTCACAATATGCAAAATCGCAGCTTTTATTGCTTAACCTTTGATCGAAATACAAAAAATAGTTCGATGAGTGAATTGTCATTTTTAGGTCAATCTCACCCTTTTGTGTAACCAAAGGTATCTAGCTGATAAATATCTTCTCTGTAGTGGGTTTTGCCTTCTTCAAACCAAGCGGTTTGATAGATGATGTGTACGGGGATACGTTTACGAAGAGGGATTTTCTTGTTCGAGCGATCCGCCTCCGCTGAGAGTTTACTTTTCGTCAGCCCTTGATGTTCAAGTAGGCGAGAAGCAAAAACATCCGCGTGTTCGACTCGAATACACCCAGAACTAAACGCTCGCTGAGGCTCGTTAAAAAGCCCTTTGCTCGGAGTATCATGCAGGTAAATAGCGCGTTTGTTCGGGGTGTTGAACTTATAAAGTCCTAGTGCATTTTGGTTGCCAGAGCGTTGGGTCATCCGATAAGGAAACGACTTAGGGTTCATCGCGTCCCAATCTATTTGTTGCGGATCAATACGTTCTTTCGATCCCCACTTGGGCAAAATCTCAATGTGTTGTCTGGTGAGGTATTCAGGATCCTCTTTCATTTTAGGAATGATGTCCTCAACCATAATTTTCCACGGTACATTCCAAGTCGGATTGAGGATCAATGTATCAAGGTTGGTGATCATCAGAGGGGTCGGTCTTGCTTGGCGACCCACCACCACTTTCGATTCAAATACGTTTTTTCCCCCATGCCAGTAGGTCATTTCATAACTGGGCACATTGACGACAATTATGGTGTCTTTATCGCTCGGCCAATAGCGAATCCGTTCGGCATTCAACGCCAATGTTGTTAATCGATCTTTCATCGACACATTGAGCCACTTAGCCGTTTCAGGACCGATGACGCCGTCTTCTTTCAATCCATGCAACTTCTGAAACTGCTTAATGGCTGGAACTAGGCTCATGTCGTAATAAGTGACATCACGTCTCACGTTTGCCAAATCGACATCAACGACGCTTAGACGCTCTAAAAGAAGCTCTCTATCAAGTAGCTTGTCGCCGACTTTGATCAAACCGCCTTGCTCAAGCAAAGGGATATTGCGTTTGTCGTGTTTGGAAATATGTAGGTAGGTATCAATCAAGCGAAGGTAGTCTGGGCTGTCTGGCGTGTAGGACTCAATCAGCGCCGACAACTGCTGATTGGCAACGGCTCTTCGGACTGCGACTACAGCACCTGTAGGGATAGGCTGCAGCGATTCAGTCAACTTGCGCTCAAAAAACCATTCTCCACCATTGGTTTTGGCTTTTTCCGCATAGTTAAGATATAGGAGCAAGGTATCTGTCGCTAAGAGATCATATTCAAACCAGCGATTGCTCTTACGATAAAACTGTAAATAGCTTAATTGTCGGGAAAACAGCGGGCTAAATCCTGCGTGTTGAATCACCTCCAACTGGAACTCGAGACTGCTGCCCTGCTGAAGATCAAACCAAATAAGCTGTTCGCCGTTTTCTTGGTAGATTTGTTCGACCACAGACGGATACTGTAGCAACTCATTCAGTTTGCTATCAGCACTTGTCCACCCTAATTGATGGAAATAATCTGAGGCAAAAACCTGTAACGGAAACAACCACACCATCAACAACCAAGTTTTCCAAACCCTCATAACACATCCCTTTTTACGCTGATAAAAGAAAGTATGGCAGAGAAGATTGAAGATAGTGTGACTTGTTTTTAAGAATTTAATAAAGGTCTTGGTAATTCAAACTTTTATTAATAATTTACTGTTCTAACGCAGCGCACCTAGGCGATTGCTGACCAATGGTTATCCCACTGCACCCCAGACTGAAATGTGCTTTTATCACTCGGAGAAGACTGAGTGATCACACTGCCCGCTCCGGAGCTGACTCGAAAATGTCCATCATGCGCGACGACACCGGAAGCATCTGGCAATGGGGCCAACTCCACCAGCTGCCGACTTTGTTTCGACCATATCCCATAACAGTTACCTCGAGGGGATGTGGCCAATATCCAATCTTCGGTCGCCGCGATGCTTGCGATGTAGTGATTGAACCTAGCCCACTGCTCAGGCTCTGCCTCAAGAGAGGTCAGCGATTCTCCCTTTTTATGTATCGCTAGCAACGCAGGGTACTCGTCTGGCTCACCTCGATATTGTTGACCACACAACACAGTCTCGCTTCCGTCATGGGCTAAGTGGCGAATACTTAAGTGACGGTCGGCAAGGGTCTGCTGTTCAATCAACTCGCCGTTGCGATCCAAATAACTCAAACTTGGCATCATTGTCGACAAGTTAAGCGGCGTTCGCCCGTCAGTATGGACACCGCCGACACCAATAGCCAAGGTGTCATTGGGCATCATGATCACTTCATGCGGGCCTAGACCAAAATTGGTGAACTCCGCGACTTTCTCGTAACCCGCGACTACGTCATAAACGCCTATAATTCCTTTACTGGTATCACGCTCACCTTCAGTCGCATATAGCCATTGACCATCATTCGAGTAGACGCCATGGCCATAAAAGTGACGTTTTACATGGGCAGAACGAACGTTAACGACCTCGCCAGTTTGATAGTCAAAGACAACAAAAAACGTGCCTGGCCGACGTGCAAATGCCACCCCGTGACAAAATCGTTTATTGGTTGCCACGCCATGACCGCGCTCTGGCAACGGGATGTGAAACAGTGGCGAGCCAAATTCATCGGCAACAACCGCACTGTACTGTCCTCGTCCCTTAATCGCGCAGCCGATCAAAGCAGGTTCTCGGCGTGAAGGTGTCGAGGTACAACCTAATGGCAGTATCGGGGCGGCAGCTCCAAAAAGTGCCGCTTTGAGCAATGAGCGCCTTGTTTTATCAGTCACCATCAGTTGCGTTAAATCCTATTACGACACCCAGTTCAATCGCCACTTCTTCGTGAATCAAATATTTTAACTGCTCTAACTTGTTGTAGTTCGAGTAAGCCAAGCGATACCCTTCTTTCGATTGGAGCAAATCAAACAAACTGACATCAACAGGCCATGTCTCTATCGTCATATCGAACTGCCTCAAGATACGATTAGCCAGATCCGAATATCCTCTTTGACGAAGCAACGCATCCAACCCTTGTCCATTTGCCAGATAGAGTTCTCGCAGTGCGATGACATTCACTTTCAAATGCGCCATCGATGTTTGCGAGCGCCAAGATTCAGCAAAGTAAGGTCGAGGTTGGCCAAATTTAGCCAATGGTCGACTCATTTTCTTCATGCTGTATTCGAGCTGGTTAGACAGCAAAGCGATGTACTCAGATGTCCATGCTTTGTCATCTAAGCTCTTCCAAGGATTCGTTTGCCATGCAGCGTAAATCGCATTGGCGTTGTTATTTAAGTTCTGGCTAATCGCGATAGCCGTTTGACAGACACGGCTTTGAGGTGCCAGCGATGAGCTCTCATCATAGAGCAGCCATTCCAGTGATCCTAGACCTTGAACCGTCACGCTTTGCTGCGCTATCTCGGGTGCAGACCACGCTTTGTCCTGTCCAATTAGGCTCGACATCTTCCGCCCTGTGGTATTTTTTTTGTCTGGCCAAAATTGGACATTCCAGCTTTGTGCGAGTGCCGCCTCTGGGCCACGCTCTTGACCTTGCAGCCCCATCCAGCTTTCCATCGTACTGCGCCACTGCTGTCGAGTAGCATCGAGCGACACCGATTCTGCGCAATACTGCTTAAACTGACGACTCAACAAATCACTCTGCTGGGCAAATTTCTGAGCGGCGTAATACTCGACTTGATAGACGCTTTGACTGGCATGATTCGTCTGCTCAGGCTTGGTGATGTTGTCTGACTGAGACTGACAACCAACGAGCCCCATCAATGCAACGGACGCTGCTGTTATCTGAAACCTATTCATGTTGAACCCTTACAGTGAGTTGAGAAATGCGATTAACGCATCACGCTCGGTTTGACTAAAAGTAAGCACCGTCTGCTTCGCGTTTTCCGCTTCTCCGCCATGCCAAAGCACCGCTTCCATTAGATTTCGCGCTCGTCCATCGTGTAGGAAATAGGTGTGTCCGTTGACTTCTTCAGTGTAACCGATACCCCAAAGCGGCGCCGTGCGCCATTCGCGCCCACTGGCTAGATACTCAGGTCTGTTATCCGCGAGCCCCTCTCCCATGTCATGAAGCAACATGTCGGTATAAGGATGGATTATCTGATTTGAAAGCGCAGGCAGCCCTTCACGTTCGCCAGTTTTCACATTCGTCTTATGGCAACTCTCACAGCCCGCTTTCGCGAACAGCGCCTGGCCTTTTTGAACCAAAGGATCATCTAAATTGCGACGGATTGGCACCGCTAAATGTTGTGAATAGAATTCGACAAAGTTGAGAATTTTTTCACTTACTTCCGGGTTACCGCCATTTGGCAACTCTTCACACAGTGTCTGACTGGCGGTGCAGTTCTCTTTCGGAAACAGATGGCTTGTTAAACCGACATCGCCGTTAAATGCAGCGGCATTTTGCTGCATTAAATTTGGCTGACCCGCTTTCCAGCCAAATCGGCCAATCGCAAAATCATTCGCTTGCACATCCCACACTTTGTTGGTTTTACCGGAGATCCCGTCACCATCTCTATCTTGATCGTCAGCCCATCGTTGCAAGGTTTCATCGGGAATACTCTCAAGCAAACCTAATCCAATCATGGGCGGCGCTACTCGAGCAGAAAACTGCGTGTCTGGGTGCATCGCTCCATAACCAAGCTCAGTAATTTCGAGCTTAGGTTTTCTCAACGTAACCACGGTACCATCTTTGAATGTGACAGGATGATCACTGTAGGTGATTTTGATTTGCCCTTCAGGTGTTTGGTCTTGAAGCGCAAAATCTTGTAGCTGACCACCGTAAGTGGGTTCTGGGATAACACCATCTTTAATAAAAGCGGCTTTCTGCTCAGGCGTCATTGCGGGGATACTCAGCCGTACTAGCATAGAGACTGCATGCAAATCACCCTTTTCCGGTGGGTGCCCTCGACCATCTTTGATATGACAGTTTTGACAGCCATTGGTATTGAATAGCGGACCTAAACCGTCACGCGCATCGGTTGACGCGGGAGCCTGAACCCATGGATTTCGAAAGAAGCTATTACCAACGCTAAAATCCAAACGTTTGGACATCGGTAAGTTACCCGCGGGCAAGGAATAGGCATTCGCGCCGTCTTTTTTTACTGACGTGCCGCCACCAGACGCAACCTCGTAGGCAGATACCGCAGTGCTAGTAATGAGTAATGCAGAAAGAAAGGAGAGTTTGTAAAACATGATACCTAGCGCTCATAGCAAAACCTTATCATTTAAAATATGTAAACAAGAAATATTCTCATTAAATGTAAGGTTATAAAAACAACAAAAAGGGCTCAAAGGAGCCCTTGTATGATCGGAAATCAAATTAAAATTCGTGATCAGCCGTATCTGGGTTTAGGCTGTTAATTCCAACAATTTTTGCCGCACGCTCGATTGAAGCCGTTTGAGCAACCAGTGACATAATTGTCTCGTTCACCAACGCGTTGCCTTTCACGTTTCCAGATGCGATAAGTTGATCGAAGAACTCACCGTTATTTTCTGCAGATGTCACCAATTGACCGACTTGTGAACGGGTAACATCAAACTGCTTCTGGATCTCTTTTGCTGCTTGCTGGTCTTTTTGAGCAACGAGATCATTAATGCTTGGTCCCGAGAGCAATGTGCCGTCCTGACGCTTGTACAAACCCGTGTAAACGTTGTAAATACCCTGCTCGTTGTAGTAGTGAGAGTTATGCGTATTGTCAGAGAAACAATCGTGCTCGTCTTCCGTTGAGTTCGCTTCTAATGCCACTTTCATGCGCTCGCCGGCGAGTTCACCAAGAGATAGTGAACCCATACCAAATAGCATTTTACGTAGGCCATTTTCTGAAGAGTCAGAGAGTAATTCTGCGCGGTAGTTACCCTTCTCATCCGCTGACCACTGTTTTTCCATCCATTCTAGATCTTGGATTAGCAGTTGAGCTGTCGCTTTTAGGTACTCGCCACGACGCTCACAGTTGCCGTTCGTACAGCCTTCACCTACCACAAAGTCTGTGTAAGGACGCTGACCAGCTCCCGCATTAGTACCATTTAGGTCTTGGCCCCATAGCAAGAATTCAATCGCGTGGTAGCCTGAAGCGACGTTTGCCTCAGAGCCACCGATTTCATTCAAATCTGCAATCGTTTTTGGCGTCAGTTGAGAAACATCCATTGTTGTAGCGCCAATTTTCAGCTGCTTATTCGCGACAATGTTTGCATTTGCACCTTCATTACCTAGCTCGTGCTGGTAATCCGTCGATACATAATCGATAAGACCTTCGTCAAGCGGCCATGCATTCAGCTGCCCTTCCCAATCATCCACAACTGCGTTGCCAAAACGGAACACCTCAGATTGTTGATAAGGAACGCGAGAGTCTAGCCAAGCTTGTTTTACTTCTTCTAGCTTGGCAGCTGAAGGTGCTGCTAGAAAAGATTCGATAGACTTATCTAGCTTTTTTGCGGTCGTCAGTGAATCTTCAAAAACCGCATGTGCGATGTCTGCGTAATGTTCAACAACCTGTTCTTGAGTCACTTTCGCAGCAAAAACCGAGCTGCTCGCCAATACCAAAGAAGCAGCGACTGATTGCGCCAATAGAGATTTAACATTCATTGAAAAGCATCCTTGTTGAGCTTAATAATCGTTATTATTTATTAGTGCTAATTATTATCATTTACACTATCAGGACGCAATCATACAAATTTACAATTTTATTGCAAGAGGCATACAAAAAAGCCTCACAGAAGTGAGGCTTTTATCAACATAGATGAGACAAGGGCTTACAGCTTTAGATGATGCTTTCCATGAGAGACTTTTGCTTTCAGGTACCCTTCGTTGCCGTCTTTAACGTGGGCTGAAGTATTGACAACTTGCTCGATTTCAATGCCGTATTCTTGAAGTTCACGAACCTTCTTCGGGTTATTGGTCACCAAGCGAATTTTGTTAACGTTCAGCGCTTTTAACATCTGCGCCGCTTCCGTAAAGTCACGTAGGTCATCACCAAAACCAAGGTGATTGTTGGCTTCGTAGGTGTTCATGCCCTGACTTTGCAGTTTATACGCGTCAATTTTGTTATATAAACCGATGCCCCGACCTTCTTGCCTTAAGTACAAGATGATCCCGCCTGACTCTCCCATACGATTTATCGTCTCGTCGAGTTGCTCTCCGCAATCGCAGCGTGAAGAGTGAAAAACATCACCAGTAAGGCACTCTGAGTGCATACGAACCATCGGTGTCTCTTGAGTCTGGTCTGCGTGTTTAAAAATGACTGCGACGTGCTCTTTATCTGTTGTCAGTCCAGAGAAAGACAAAATTTCTGCATCGATATTACTCTTGGCACCGACTTTGAAGTCGACTCTGGCTCTTACTTCCGCCATATCCCTACTCACTCGAATCTTACTTGCTTCTATTTCTATCATTCTAGAAATCTCTTATTGGTCTAACTATGGGGACTCATACTCGATAAATCAACGGTTAGATCACTTTTGTTATAATATAACAATTAATCGTTAAGGCAATAAAAAACCCCAACGCGTAACGCTTGGGGTTTATTCTGAGCAGATTTGAGTTGTGGTTTAATGATTTTGTTTCGTCTTCCACATGAAATGTTCGATCCAAAGCGATTCTAACTCGCGCAACTCTTCTTCAGTCAATAACGATAAAGTGGGCTTGGTCTGCGGCTGACAATATGCCTGCAGATGGCTTATCTGAGCATAAAAATCTTTTTTTAATTGCGCTTTATTTGTGTCCACAATCATCCCTGCACTTAATCTATAACTGACTAAATTGTCACTCTAAATTCCACTTGTCTAAAAAATGATAACAAATTACATAGTTTGCGCAAAAGAGAGGCCCTAATTTGGGCTTAAAATCACAATTTATTTATGGGTATACGCTTTACAATTCATTCGCTTAGAGGATCTTTTTGGATCTTAGAACGGCTCCACATCATTAATTGGATCAATCTCTTGATTTTGCCCCTATCTTTTGTTGCCTCACCGACGCTACAGAGCTGATTGTTCACTTGCCCCCTGCTAAGAGAGCGCTTCTCGGAGATAAGTGACAGACGCCCCAGCTAAGCAATGACTTAGCTGGGGCGAGTTGGTTTATTTTCGATGGCCCAGTTTGACATTACCTTTTGAGTCAAACCACAACGCTTCACTGCGTCTGCGGCCAATTAGAATCGGACCATCATCGTAAAATAAAAAGTTCTTCCAATGCTTTTTGAATGTAGACCATTTGGTTTCAATCACGTTGTATTTTTCATAACAAAAGTACACCGTGACGTCGTCTTGCCAATCCAAAAACGCGAGGACTTCTTCTGGCATCGCGTCGTCATCAGACTCCCACGCCGCCATCCAATCTACGGTCTCTTTCCAGTTGGATTCTCGCATAGGCCAATCACTGGAGCTGAGGCGATCAGCGTCGGGGCTTTGAGCACTGATGTTTTCTTTCCACAGCTGTGACGCGCGGGCTTGATCCATCGGTTTAATCGCCCCGAGATCTTCCTCTGGCACAGGCATTGATTGGTGAGTGAAAATCCATTTTCTTTGGTATTGATCCAAAGTGAGATACGACATTTATTATCCTCGTATGGCTAGCCGATTATGCTTTTAGCCAGCCTTTTTCTGTAGCTTCTTCTATCATTTGTTGTGCTTTGTCCCACAACGCTTCCGAGCCAAAGCCGATCTTGCGATTGACGGTAAGTGCCTGCTCTTTAGTCACGCCGTGTTCTAGCCAGCTCTGCCCTTGGTTGTGGTAGTTGAGCAGCATTGGAATGATTCTATCGAGCGCTTTTGCAAACTTTGCATCCGCACTTTGCCCTTGTTCAAACTCTTGCCAAATAGCCATTAGCTCTGCACCTTGCTCCGTGGGCAACATGCCAAACATGCGTTTAGCCGCGGCAAGCTCTTTCTCTTCTTGCTCTAAAGAAGCGACGGCGTCATAAACAAAAGTGTCACCAGCATCTATCTCAACAATATCGTGCAGTAAGAGCATTTTTACCACACGCGCGATATCAACAGGCTCATTGGCATGCTCTTCCATCAAGATTGCCATCAACGCGACATGCCAACTGTGTTCGGCACTGTTTTCAAGGCGACCTTCCGCGCTTTTAACACGGGTTCTCCTTAGCACAGATTTGAGTTGATCCAGTTCCATGAGTAACGCAAGTTGTTGCTCTAATCGATTCATTCCTTCGCCTTCCAATTGGGGTTAATTAACGAAGTGAGATTGTGGTCTTCCCACTTACCATCGATGAGTAGGTAGTCTTTGGCAAACCCTTCTCGTTTAAAACCTAAACGGTTAAGCACAGCCTCACTGCGTTGGTTACGAGGCATATAGCTTGCCATTATGCGGTGAATGTTTTGTATCGAGAACATGTAGCGCACCGCAAGTTTCAACGCACGAGACATAACCCCTCGCCCTTGCGCACATTGGCCTAGAGAATAGCCCACGTTGCACGCATGAAATGGAAAACGGGAGATGTTACTAAATGAGATTGTCCCTAGCATTTCACCGCTTTCTGTATCGAGGATAAGCAAGTAGTAACCAAGCCCCATTCGATGCAGTTCGTTCAACTTGATCAATCGTTGAGTCCAACCAGACTCGGTATAAAAAGCGGGCTCTCGTTTGGGCTCCCAAGGTTTAAGATGCGAGCGATTGGCAGTAAAGTAATCGGAAATGAGCTTGCCATCTGTTGGCTCGGCGGTACGCACAGTCACATCGCCATCTTGTTCAAACACTTGCTGTGGGGTACTAATACGTTCCATTAACTTTTTCTTATCCCATACTCACGCAGTTTGTTCGCAACCGAAGTATGTGAAACATTCAAGCGCTTAGCGAGTTTACGGCTAGACGGAAACGATTGATACAATCTCTCCAGCACTTGGGACTCGTACTCTTTCATGATCTCATCTAGGGAGCCATCAAGATTGATGGATGGCAAATGAGCAGAAGAAGATTCCAACTGTGGCAAGTGGAACAGCTCAGCATCTAGCACGTCAGACTCAAGCTCTGTAAGCGCTCTCAAAACCATGTTTTCCAGTTGGCGCATGTTACCAGGCCACTGATACGTCACCAATTGATCAATAAGCGTATCACTAAGCTCAGGTTTGCCAATCCCTAACTGTTTCACGTATTTCGCGACAAACAAATCAAGTAGTGGCGCAATGTCGTTTGAACGTTCGCGAAGAGGAGGAATGATTAATGTCAGTACGTTTAGCCGATAGAACAAATCCTCGCGGAAACTTCCCGACTCAGCGAGGTCTGCGAGATGGTGGCGAGTTGACGCAATAACACGGACATCGACATGAATTTCGTCTTCTTCTCCCACGCGGCGGAAGGTGCCATCTTGGAGTAATCGCAGCAGTTTGATTTGCAAGTGCGGACTCATCTCACCGATTTCATCCAAGAACACCGTGCCACCATTCGCCTGCTCAAAAATCCCTTTATGACCTTGGTCGTGGTTAAAAGAGCCTGGCGCATGGCCAAACAGTTCTGTTTCAGCCACATCATCCGGCATTGACGCACAGCTCAATACCAAAAACGGTTTACCCGAACGGTTCGAACGGTTGTGGCAAGCTCGTGCAAGCATCTCTTTGCCCGTCCCCGTTTCACCTTGAATGAGCAAAGGTTGATCGAGCATAGAGAGCTTTTTGGCTTGGCTGATTAGCGCTTTATGACGGTTCGATACCCCGACAAAATGCTCAAAACCGAGATTGTTGTGCAGCGGTAAGCTTTCATCAAACAGAGGCTTTTCTTGAGAAGAGCGGATCATCATTACCGCGCTCGCCAAGATGGATTCGTTGGCTTCGTCAGTAATGTATACAGGCATCACATCAAGCGTGTAATCCAGCCCACCAATCACAATGCTTTCACGTTGACGAGTGCTGGTGCTTTCGCTCCATTTTGCAAAGTTAAAGCTGGGGATCAGGGTTGAAGCCGGATGACCAATTATTTCACTCTCTTGCTGATGGAATAGACTCATCGCGGCGTGATTCGCCATGTCGACGTTGCCTTTTAGGTCTATCGCAAGGACGGGTTCCGGAAGGCTATTGAGCAAAGAGATAAGCTCTGTGTTGTGGCGCTCAATAGGCATAAACTGGATTTTTCGGACATCTTTGACACCTGAGATGCGACGGATCTCTGCCATCAACTCACTAAAGGTATCGAAATCGATATCGGGACAGTTGAGATAAATGATGCCTGAAATATCAATTTCAATGCCTCGTAAGTCGATGTTCTTTGAAGCAAGAATATCGAGCAGTTCACGAGTCAGGCCAAGCCTGTCTTCACAAAAAACTTCTAGACGCACAGATAAGTTCCTAACTAAGGTGTCACGAAAAGTTGACAGTAGTTTCCCTTAAGCCTAGATCCTCGTCAAGCAAAGCGACATCACTTGCTTCACATTCACGCTATTTGATTGTTATAGCGGCGATTTTTTCTACGATTTGTTTTCGAATCGCGCCCAGTTTGACTCGTCGTTCTTCATGCCAAGGCATAGGTCGAAGCAGTGCCATCGCTTTTAACCCTAAACGAGCGGTTAAGATTCCAACGCCAAGTCCCTGCCCTGCTCTCGCTGACACGCGCCCAGCCAAGTCCATCGACATCAGATCCATGCTGGCATCTATGGCTAACTCACTTGCTCCTGCAGCGGCCATGTTGATTAAGGTCGATTTGAACAGCTGTAGCCGTGACCAATACCCTAGCTCGACACCGTAAACATCCGCTAAGCTGTCGATCATTTTGAAGTTTCGCCAAGCCACCAGCAACATATCGGCAATCGCCAATGGGCTTATGGCGACAAGCGCCGCGGACTCAGTCGCATGCTGAGACACCACTTTAGTTGCCAACTTGTCTTGCTCTGACACCACCATCGCATCGTACATATCGAGCACTTCGCCATCACTGTGCGAGGGCTTCACGCTATGGATCCAACGGTCATAACTGGGTGACTCTGCTGAAATGCCTGACTGCTTGGCAAGCGTTTCACAAAACGCTTTCCCTTTACCAATGCTATTATCTTCGATTAGGGCTTCCGTTTGCTCTTGTACCGAAAAGTGATTGTGCAGCTTACGTAATTTCCACAACTCTTTGCCGATTGCGCCAATGCCTAAACTGGCAAGAACCGATATGAATCCCGCCCATCCTAACGACAACCAGTCTGCGGTTTGAATCGACGTAACCACACTGTCAATCGCCTGCCACCCCACTAAACCAGCAAACGTTGCCAGCAAACCACTCGCCAGCCACTTCGACCGTGAGTTAGGGCGAATTATGCGTTCTAATTTTGCTTCGGCTTCGGTATCAGAATCACGCTCTTCAATCTTTGCCGGGACAAATGTTTCTTGCTCGGTGAATTGCATGTGTGCAGTGAGGTCTGGTTGCGATTGAACTGGCTCATCCACTAAAGGCTGTTCAAACACCTTCTTCTGCTTCAACTTACTGTCTGCTGGTTGGCTCATTTCAGTTTGTCTCCAATCAAATACTCAAGTGCTTTGTCCATGCGAATGTGCGGCAATGGCTCATCACTGAGCGATGCTTGAGGGCGAAAGGCGGTAAACTCAAACCCTTGCTGCTGCCAATACACTTTATTGGGTAACTTCTTCGGCACTTCACCAGGGAAGACCGTCATGGGTTTCTCTTCCAGCGTCACTCCTTGAATCGCAGGCACCGCCTGATCGCCCTGACCAATAAAACCCGTTTGAGTGGCTTGGATAGAGGCCATAGTCATACAACTCATCTCAATGTTTTCAAACGACGCGTTTTGCCACGCTGGATGTACCATTTGCTGCAACAAAGACACCAAATTTGGGTGTTGTTCAGGGGTGACATGATCCGCTTTTGTTGCCGCGAATAGCACTTTATCAATCCGAGGTGAAAACAGGCGCTTTAATAAATTACTCCTACCGTACTTAAAGCTATTCATGATTTGTTCCAGCGCGTCTCGCATATCATGGAACGATTCGTAACCGGCGTTGAGTGGTTGTAAGCAATCCACCAGAACGATTTGGCGATCAAACGTTGAGAAATGATGCTTATAAAAGGCTTTCACTACTTTCTGCTGATACTCGTGATAGCGCGCTTGAAGCATGGCTAAATTGGACGTTTTCTCAACCTTTTTCCCTTCTTCAAACTTCACTGGGAAAAACTGCAACACTGGCGCGCCGTCAAGTTCTCCGGGCAATACAAACCGTCCCGGTTGAACCCAATGGAGTCCACTCTCTTTGCACGCGTATAGATAGTCGGTATAGGTTTGAGCAATTTCCGCCAGTTGTTTTTCATCGAGGTCCGAATCGACATCAAACTGAGAGAGCTTCTCAAGCCAAGGCGCCGCTAATTCTTGGCGAACACCTTTTAGTGCATCAAATTGGCTCTTAGACCATTGCTCGAAGTCCATATCCAAAAGCGGCAGATCGAGCAACCACTCCCCTGGGTAATCAATAATATCGATGTGCAAGGTCGCTGTGCTATTGAACAGTTTCTTGGTTTTTTTCTTAGGTTTGTACTTTAACGCTAAGCGTATCTCGCTGACATCTCGCGTTGGTTTTGGCCACTGAGGAGGCTCACTGTGGAGGGACTCGATGGCTTCATCGTAACCAAACCTTGGCACCAACATATTAGATTGGGGCTCACGTTTGGCTCCGACAAGGCGTTTGTCTCTCGCCGCAGAGAGTAGCGGCAAGTTATCGTGAGTTGAGGTATGAAGAAGCTGATTAACCAAAGAGCTAATAAACGCGGTTTTGCCTGCTCTGGATAATCCGGTCACCGCAATACGGACATGTGAGTCAACGCTGCGATGGATTAAATCATTCACTTCTTGAGTAATGCTCTTCATTCAACTTCTCTTATTTAACTATTCGCACTCATCATACTGGCTCCAATCTTAATCAAAGATGAACAAAAAAGCCCTCGATATGCATCAAGGGCTCTAATAAAAACTAGGGCGTGATATCTAATCGTCTTCAATGAGCTTGTAAATCACAAATAGTGCGATTTCGAGAAGGGCAAACAACACGCATGTGATGGTCACGTATTTTTCATCGAATATGCTGATGCCGTGCAAAATGATGTCGTAGCCGACAAAGAAACCGACGACAGCCGCGATGACTAGCTGAAGAATTTGAATAAAACGAGGCATTTTCGCTCCTGACGTATTTGTTTACAATTTGTAGTATATAGACAAAAGGTGCAGTTTTACCCACACCTTTGTCAAATCTTTGCGAGAATCTCTTGCTAAATCAGCAATTTCTCACAAACTTAACTTTCCATCTCTTGGATTTTTACTTTCCAAGTATCAGGACCAATTTGGTGAGCGTTAGCACCATTGGAGTCAACGGCTACGGTTACTGGCATATCTTCGACTTCAAATTCATAAATCGCTTCCATACCCAGATCTTCGAACGCCACCACGCGCGCTTTCTTAATCGCTTTAGCAACCAAATAAGCCGCGCCGCCGACTGCCATCAAGTAGACCGCTTTGTGCTTTTTAATCGACTCAACGGTCGCCGGTCCGCGCTCCGCTTTACCGATCATGCCCATGATGCCTGTCTCTTCAAGCATCATGTCGGTGAACTTATCCATACGCGTAGAGGTGGTTGGACCCGCAGGACCTACGGCTTCATCCCCGACTGCATCAACAGGGCCGACGTAGTAGATAAACTTGCCTTTAAAATCGACACCTTCTGGCAAGCCTTCACCATTTTGTAGCATGGTTTGGATGCGTTTATGCGCCGCGTCACGACCAGTCAGGATCTTACCTGAAAGCAGAACCGTTTCGCCGGTCTTCCACTGCTCCACATCCGCTTGTGTCACTTCATCGAGGTTAACTCGGCGAGTGTTCTCCCCCGCTTCCCACGTAATGTCTGGCCACTCTTCCAATTTTGGTGGCGTTAAGTCCGCAGGGCCTGTGCCATCTAACGTGAAGTGTACATGGCGAGTAGCCGCACAGTTCGGGATCAAACACACAGGTTTAGATGCTGCGTGCGTCGGTGCTGTTTTGATCTTAACGTCAACAACGGTTGTCAAACCGCCAAGACCTTGAGCGCCAATACCTAGCTTGTTGACACGGTTAAAGATATCTAAACGCAGTTCTTCTTCTGCGTTTTGCGGGCCACGTTCGATCAGCTCTTGAATATCGATGTGTTCCATCAGCGATTCTTTCGCCAATACTGCCGCTTTTTCAGCGGTGCCGCCAATGCCGATTCCTAACATGCCCGGTGGACACCAGCCCGCGCCCATCGTCGGCAACGTTTTTTCTACCCATTCCGCAATATCGTCAGACGGGTTTAGCATGACCATTTTCGTTTTGTTTTCGCTACCGCCGCCTTTTGCCGCGATCTGAATTTCTACTTTGTTGCCCGGCACCATATTGATGTGAACAACCGCAGGAGTGTTGTCTTTGGTATTGATTCGCTTGCCCGCAGGATCCATCAATACCGATGCACGTAGTGGGTTATCTGGATTGGTGTACGCTTGACGAACACCTTCATCAACCATTTGCTGCACCGTAAGATCGGTAGAGTCCCATTGGACGCCCATGCCCACATTGACGAAACAGGTGACGATACCGGTATCTTGACAGATTGGGCGATGGCCTTCTGCAGACATGCGAGAGTTAATCAGAATTTGAGCAATCGCGTCTTTCGCCGCTTGGCTCTCTTCTTTGTGATAGGCTTTTTCCAGGGCTTGAACAAAGTCTAGAGGGTGGTAGTAAGAAATGTACTGAAGTGCATCAGCAACACTGCTGATCACGTCTTGCTGGCGAATAACCGTCATTGCGTGCCTCTTTATCGTTATGCTTCCTTTTCATCCATCTACTCAAACGTTTGCCTATTAGGCGATTGACTCAGGCTGACTGCGCCTTTTTATTATTAAACGTCATGAGTAGCGGCGTTGGTTAGCATTATGATACTCTTGCTTTCCCTCTGTTACCATGCAGCGAACGATCTCTTTGTCACAAATTAAACAAATGAATAACAACGCGCCAAATTGCTTAGAAATCAAGCCGATTAAATACCAAAATGATCTTGCCAAACAGCTTTTTGACTCCATTGAGCACCTGCCATGGGCCATGTTGTTAAGGTCGCCATCCCGCACGCATATCGACAGTCGCTTCGACATTTTGGTCGCCCAACCTATCGCCACACTGACCACCAATGGCGATCGAACGTTAGTCGTAAATCCTGACGGCCAATTCACGTCGTCAAGTGACCCATTTGATCTCCTGCAAGCAGAGCAAACTCGCTGGCTTGGCGACATCCACTACGAGGGTGATTTGCCCTTTATCGGCGGCGCGCTGGGGTATTTCTCTTATGATCTTGGCCGACGCGTTGAGAAACTGCCAGAGCTTTCCAAGAAAGACCTCGATACGCCCGATATGGCGGTCGGCTTGTATGAGTGGGCCGTGATTGTTGACCACAACCAACAAAGCGCCGCTATCGTTGGACTCAATGTAGAGAAACATTACCACTGGTTGTTAAGCCAAACTCCCATGCCATCGGATAACTTCGCGCTCAACTCAACGTGGCAATCAAACATGACTAAATCTGAATACAGTCAAAAGTTTGCCCAAGTGCAGGAGTATTTGCTCTCTGGTGACTGTTATCAGATTAACCTTGCACAGCGTTTTGTGGCGGAGTATCAAGGCAGTGAGTGGCAGGCGTATCAGAAGCTCGAAGCGGTTAACCAAGGCCCTTTCTCTGCGTTTATCCGCACAGAGCAAGGGGCGATTTTGAGTGTCTCTCCGGAGCGATTTTTAGAAGTCAAAGACAGAGTCATTGAAACCAAACCGATTAAGGGAACACGTCCTCGCTCTGACTGCCCACAGCAAGACGAACAATCTGCGCTCGACCTAGCCAGCGCGGAAAAAGATCAAGCTGAAAACTTGATGATTGTTGATCTGCTGAGAAATGATGTAGGTCGCGTGGCAAAACCTGGAACGGTTCACGTGCCGAAACTTTTCGATATTGAGAGCTTCCCTGCCGTTCATCATTTAGTGAGTACGATTCGCGCAGAGTTGGATTGCCAATATGCCCCAGCCGATCTGCTAAGAGCGAGTTTCCCGGGCGGTTCAATTACGGGCGCTCCAAAAATTCGTGCTATGGAAATCATCGAAGAGCTCGAGCCTCATCGACGAAGTGCGTATTGTGGCAGTATTGGCTATATCAGCCGTCACGGACGAATGGACACCAGCATTACCATTCGTACCTTGGTGGCCGAACAGGGTAAGCTGCACGTGTGGGCTGGTGGTGGCTTGGTTGCCGACAGTCAATGTGAATCAGAGTACCAAGAGACATTAGATAAGCTGAGTCGAATTTTGCCAACGCTTGCACAATAGTAAAAAGTGGGTGCTAAACCCACTTTTCTAGCATCAGCCTTAAGTCTTGCGCGGTGTATGGTTTTGTTAAAATATCATTCATGCCGCTGACAATGCATTTCTCACGCTCTTCTAACGTAGTGCCCGCGGTCAGGGCAATGATCGGCAGTGTGTAGTTCTGTTCTCGCAAATAGCGCGTTGCTTCAAACCCATCCATTTCTGGCATTCGACAATCCATAAAGATAAGATCGTATTGATGGTCACTGGCGGCTTTGATCGCTTCAATGCCATTGGTAGCAATGTCGGGTTGAATGGAGAGTTTTTTTAGCATCTGATTGATGATCACTTGGTTCATTCGGATGTCATCCACCACCAAGATTGAGAGCTGCTCAAGTAATGTCGTCGTATCATTTCCACCTGGACGAGCATGCTCGGTATCAATCTCTTCTTCTCCGACAACCAACGGAATTGTCACCGTAAATGTACTCCCACTGCCTTTGACACTATGGACATGAATATGCCCTCTCATTAGCTCGACAAGGTTTTTACAGATGGCTAAACCTAGCCCTGTCCCTTCGAAATGACGCGTCGCCGTACGGTCAACTTGAACAAAAGGGTCAAACAGTGTCGATAAATCCTCTTGCTCAATACCGATACCAGTGTCCTCCACAGTCATCGTCAACTGATCATGTTTCCACTGCGTTGTAACAGACACAGAGCCTTGACGCGTGAACTTAACCGCGTTGCCAACCAAGTTCACCATAACTTGGCATATTCGCTCAAAGTCTCCAATTAGGATTGGCGGAACAGGCGTCGATTCTTTGATGCGAAAGTCGACGCCTTTTTCAATCGCCTTCGACTGAAAAATGCCATTTAGCATCTGCTTAACAGAAGCCCACTCAAATCGGCTTGGTATCAACTCCATCATGCCTGCGCTGATCTTACTGAAATCAAGGATGTCGTTGATGATCAAACGAAGCAAATCTCCCGAATAGACGAGATTATTTAACAGAGTCGACTGTTCATCGTTTAGCTGCGTTTCGGCAAGCAACTCGGCGCTGCCTAGCAAGCCATTGAGAGGCGTACGTAGCTCGTGGTTGATCATGGCAACAAACTCTTTGGTTGCCTTCTCCGACTCTTCTGCACGCGCTCGGGCTTTTTGGTTGCTGGTAATGATCAACTGACGGCTTATCGCACTGCAGAGCAAGTCAGCAACGAGCGTTATTTGGCTCACCACAAAGTCTCGGTCGACGTCGACGTCATTGAGAACCACGCTCAGTTCACCAACCGTTTTGTAATCCACTTCAAGTGGTAACCGGAGCTGATTTGCCTCCCAAACAGCGTAGGGCTTCACTTGGTCAATCCCACGCACCTCGGTGACGTTGAAGCGATCCGCAACGAGTGTGGGCACCAGTTTAGGTAGTAAAAATAGCTCTGCGTGACTGAGCGCCGATGAATGTTTCAAACGCTCCAATAACGACGAAACCAATCCGTCATCCAGATTGCGACTCAAAAATGCGCGCCCAAAATGAATCAATCCCTCGCTTATCTGTTGTTCAAACTCGAGCTTTTGCAGTCCATCGCGATTTTGTTTTTTTAACTGACTCAACGCCAAGGTAAGCTGTTGGTTCGCTTCAAACAGCTCTAAGCTCTTTTGTTCTAATAGTTGCTCCGCGGCTTTGCGCGAAGCTGTCTCCCGAGCGAGTTTTCGCTCCAGTGCAGAATTACTACTCATTGAACCGTCACTCTACCAGCACCACTTTGAAGCGTACGTTACTGCCATCTTCAACCTGAGGAACCATCTCTACATTGATCGATTGCTCAAAGTGCGCCGCACACCCTTCTAACAATCCCAAACAAACATGCGCCATACATCGCGCGCTGCGATAGTCAAACTCCATCTCTGTCTCAGATTCTGAAATAAAGTCAAATCTCGGCGGGTTGGCGTCTTGATACAATTTTTTCACTTCAGTGTGGATGTAATCTTCGACCAAGCGAATGAACTGAAACGTCGACTGACAGTTTTCGAGGCTACTCGATTTGGGCAGCGAGCTATAGAGGTTGTTAAAGACGCTTTGGCCAAAAACCCGTTGTAGGTCCTCGGCAGGTATACCTGTCTTGTTACTCAGCATCACCACAAGTTGAACCAACTTTCGGTGATCGTAACTGCCTACCGAAGTATAGACACCATCATCCCCTGCACTCTCTAAGATGTCATCAAGTGTGTCCAAACCGAACTTAGCTTCAACCAAATCAATAAACTCAGTAAAGATAATTCCTTTCATAATTTGAGCTATCCTTGCACTATATGGTGAATTAAAAGCATGAGCTAAAAAAAACGGATTATCAAATTAAGACATGGAGTTATCGTGTTATCGGAATTCAACAAAAGCCAACTGATTCAAAACTTTCAGTTACACCAAACCGTCAACTATCACCAAGAAGCGGTCAAACGCGTCGCTCACCTGCAAAATCAACCGCTACGCAAGGCATCTGTCCTGATTGGTTTCGTTGAACGCAATCAAGAGCTAAATGTCATTTTCACCAAGCGGGCTAAACATCTTAAACATCACCCAGGACAAGTCAGTTTCCCCGGCGGAAAACATGAGAATGACGATCATAGCTTAGCTCACACAGCGCTTAGAGAAACATTCGAAGAGGTCGGTATTCGTCACAACGAGATCGATATATTCGGCCAAATGCCAGAACTCGTGACGATCAGTAAGTTCAGTGTGACGCCATTTCTCGCGTTTGTGGACGAGAATTACCAGAGCGTCATTGATCCAAATGAAGTTGATGAGGTTTTTGAAGTGCCCGCCAAGGTGGTGCTGGACAGAAGACAACTGAAAAGCCAACAATTCCAATTTGCCAATCATTCACACCGTGTGTTTGGACTCTCTTACAAACAGCACTTTATTTGGGGGATGACAGCGCAAATCATTCAAGCAATGCAAAAGCACATTATGCATCAATATTAATAGAATAATATATCGAGCAACATTTGTTCATATTAGTTTAATTATTTATCAATAGCGCAAACGTTTTCCTGCAAACTACGCCTAACTTTTTTGCTACAACATTAGAAAAACTAATTTCACGGATTAGCATAAATCACTAGTAGCACGGCATTTTCGTGACCAAAAACTCCTTTTTGACATATCATGTTATAACTCCAATCAATTCATGATTTAGATCTATTTTTTGTGCAAGATTTTTATGCAAAATTGCACCCGACTTATTTCCTGTTCCCAAAAATGAGTATCACAAAATGAATACTAATACTTCTGCGGTTTCTTCCGCACAATCTCCTAGTAAGTTTACTTACAAGGATTTCACCTGGTGTCTGTCACTTTTCGGTACTGCGGTAGGTGCTGGCGTACTTTTCCTTCCAATTAAAGCAGGTGCTGGCGGTTTCTGGCCATTAGTTATCCTTGCTCTAATCGCGGCACCAATGACTTGGTTCGCACACAAATCTCTTGCTCGTTTCGTACTTTCTGCAAAAAATCCTGAAGCTGACATCACTGATACTGTTGAAGAACACTTTGGTAAGACTGGCGCAAACCTTATTACTTTTGCTTACTTTTTCGCTATCTACCCTATCGTTCTTATCTACGGTGTTGGTATCACAAACACGGTTGACTCGTTCCTAGTAAACCAAATGGGCATGGAATCCATCCCTCGCTGGCTACTGTCTGGTGCGCTGATCGCTGCAATGACTGCCGGTGTTGTGTTTGGTAAAGAGCTGATGCTGAAAGCAACATCTGCACTGGTTTACCCACTAGTGTTCATCCTACTTGCGCTTTCTTTCTACCTAATCCCTGATTGGAACAGCTCAATGATGTCTGTTGCACCAGACTGGTCTTCTATGCCATCTGTTGTTTGGCTAGCAATTCCAATCATTGTGTTCTCTTTCAACCACAGCCCAGTTATCTCTCAGTTCTCTAAAGAGCAACGTCGTGTACACGGTGACAACGCAGTTCAGAAAACTGACGCTATCACTGGTGGCGCAGCAATGATGCTAATGGGCTTTGTAATGTTCTTCGTATTCTCTGTGGTACTTTCACTGTCTCCAGAGCAACTAGCAATGGCGAAAGAGCAAAACATCTCTGTTCTTTCTTACCTAGCGAACGTTCACGAATCTCCACTGATCTCTTACATGGGTCCACTCGTTGCTTTCGCAGCAATTACTTCAAGCTACTTTGGTCACTTCCTAGGTGCGCACGAAGGTCTCGTTGGTCTAGTGAAATCTCGCTCTGAAACGCCAGTAAACAAGATTGAAAAAGCATCACTGATCTTCATCGTTGTAACGACTTGGATTGTGGCTATCGTTAACCCAAGCATCCTAGGCATGATTGAAACAATGGGCGCGCCAATGATTGCGGCTATCTTGTTCCTAATGCCTGTATTCGCAATGCAAAAAGTACCAGCGATGGCGAAGTACAAAACTTCTACACCTGTACAGATTTTCACAGCTCTTTGTGGTATTGCGGCCATTACTTCTGTAATCTACGGCGCTCTTTAATCCAGTCACTTTTTTAAAGTCTGATTAAACCAAGAATATAACGATAATAATAAGCCTCCCTCCCCCTGGGAGGCTTAGTTTTGAGGTAATCGATATGATTAGTGTTTTTGACATCTATAAGATCGGCGTTGGTCCTTCAAGCTCACACACTGTAGGCCCAATGAAAGCGGGTAAAGAATTTATTGATGATTTACGTTCAATGGGAAAATTGCGCGACATCACTAAAATTACCGTTGACGTTTATGGATCACTATCACTGACAGGGAAAGGTCACCACACAGATATCGCAATCATCATGGGTCTTGCTGGCAATACTCCTGAAAAAGTGGATATCGACTCTATTCCGGGCTTTATCGCTCGCGTGGAAGAAACTGAGCGCCTCCCTGTTGGCATGCACTGTCACACAGTATCGTTCCCGAAAGAAGGTGGTATGAACTTCCATACTACTAACCTTGAGCTTCACGAAAACGGCATGCAGATCCACGCTTGGATCAATGACGAAAAAGTGTACTCAAAGACCTATTACTCTATCGGCGGTGGTTTCATCGTTGATGAAGAAAACTTCGGTAAAGAAGAAGAGAACCCAGTAAAAGCCCCTTACGAGTTCACAACAGCGGAAGAGCTAGTGAATCAATGTAAGGAAAGCGGTCTTTCTATCAGTACGTTGGTGATGAAAAACCAAGCAGCGATGCACTCTGATGAAGAGTCTCGTACGTACTTTGCCAACATCTGGAAAACCATGCGTGAATGTATGGATCGCGGTATGAATACTGAAGGTATTCTGCCTGGTCCACTGCGTGTGCCTCGCCGTGCGGCAGCGCTTCGTCAGCAACTGCTTACTTCAGAGAAAACGACTAACGATCCTATGTCGGTTGTAGACTGGGTAAACATGTTCGCTTTCGCTGTTAACGAAGAGAACGCTGCAGGTGGCCGCGTTGTAACGGCACCAACTAACGGTGCATGTGGCATCATCCCTGCGGTACTGGCTTACTACGATAAGTTCATCCAAACCGTGACCGAGAAAGACTACATCCGTTACTTTGCGGCTTCTGGCGCAATCGGTGGTCTGTACAAGCGTAACGCGTCTATCTCTGGCGCTGAAGTAGGCTGCCAGGGTGAAGTTGGCGTGGCATGTTCTATGGCGGCAGCGGGCCTTGCTGAGCTCATGGGTGGTAGCCCAGAGCAAGTTTGTATGGCCGCAGAAATTGCAATGGAGCACAACCTAGGTCTAACCTGTGACCCAGTTGCTGGTCAGGTACAGGTTCCATGTATCGAGCGTAACGGTATTGCTGCTGTAAAAGCGATTAACTCGACTCGTATGGCACTGCGTCGTTCGTCTGCGCCTACCGTATCTCTAGATAAGGTTATCGAAACCATGCTAGAGACAGGTAAAGACATGAACGCAAAATACCGTGAGACGTCTCAAGGCGGCTTAGCCGTTAAAGTTATCTGCTAATTATCCGTCATATCTGGATATTCAAGGGAGTGCATTGCACTAATGCCGTTCACTTAAGG
>NZ_JWLV01000006.1 GCF_000808535.1 Vibrio sinaloensis | reverse complement strand
GCTGCAACCGTTTTGTCCATATTAGTCATTCCAAATTCCATTGAATCAATGTATTGGATTGAAAATATAACCTATTTGGATTCTCTCTATGTAGACAGGGGGTCGTTGAAATAACTAGATTACCAAAGTGTGAGTAAGTGCAAGTGAACGTGTCCAATCGCTGATAAGGAGGTAAAATTAAACCACCAAAATAGTGGTTTAATTGAGGCTGCTTTTATCGGGAGCCACTCTGCCGACTATCTCTTTGCTCTGGAATTTGGGCGCTTGCCCTGAAACTGCTTAATACTCTTTTTACTGTTAGTACGGCGGTTGGATTTTTTATCACGTGGGGCGCGTTTGCTCTCGCCTGTGGAGGGTTTATCGGTAACAGGAAAACCATCTAACTCTTGAACCGGTAACTTACGCTGAGTCAGGCTACGAATAGCATTTAGTGCCTCTGTTTCGCCGTGGCAGACTAGCGATATTGCCACCCCTTGCTCCCCGGCGCGCGCGGTTCGCCCGACACGATGCACATAAGTTTCAGCATGCATTGGCAACTCAAAGTTGATGACAACCGGAAGCTGTTCGATGTGAATTCCACGGGCGAGCAAGTCTGTAGCAATCAGCACTTGAGCCTGACCAGATTTGAATTGTGCTAGCGTCTCTTCACGCTCAGATTGACTCTTATTGCCATGCAAAGCACTGGTGGTAATGGCGGCTTTATTGAGCTTTTTCGCCAAGCTATCAGCATTCTCTTTTGCACCAATAAATACCAGTGCTTGAGACCAACGGTTCTGTTTAATCAGCTCAATCAGCGCTTTCGCTTTACTGCCTTTGTTGACCAAATAAAGCGTCTCCGCAATGTCTTTGTTGGTGCTGTTTTCTTGGTGCGCCGTCAACGCAACAGGCGCACTCATCAAAGCCGTCGCTTTTTGTTTTAATGCGTCAGAGAAGGTGGCAGAGAACATCGCCGTTTGTCGTTGTGCAGGTAGTCTTTTTGCAATCGCTTGGACATCTGGCCAAAAGCCCATATCCAATAGACGGTCCGCCTCATCCAAGATTAGCGTCTTCACCTGCTTTAGCGACAGCTCTTCAGCGCTTAGCAAATCTAACAGTCGCCCTGTCGTGGCTATCAGTATATTTGGCCTCTTCGCTAACTTGGCTTGCTGCTGCGCTTTATCGACACCACCACACAATACGACCGAACTCAAACCAAGAGGCTGAGTGATTTCACCTACCGAATCATTGACTTGAAAAGCCAGTTCGCGAGTTGGAACTAAAACTAAAGCTTGTTGATCAGGGTTTGGCAAAAGGCGCTGTAACAGTGGCAGTAGGTAAGCAAGTGTTTTACCACTGCCCGTATTCGCCTGCGCGAGCACGTCTTTCTCTGCCAACATTTGTGGAATCACCAAAGCTTGTATATCAGTCGGTTTGACAACGTTTTGCGGCAGCGCCTGAACAAGTTTTGGAACAAGAGATAAGGAAGAAAAAGACATCGAGTGGATTCCTAGATAAGAGTTAACAGGCTAACGGACGCGGTGACTTGACCACATAACCGAATGCCGAAGTGAGTCGACTTGGGGAGTATATCATTGAGCGCGCCCCAAAAGCCGTTAAAGAATGTAGTGCAGAAGAACGGCGGCTAAATTCGCATCAAAAAGGCGTTTCTCCCTAGCGCGATTTACACTGTAATTTCTCCAGTAGCGGGCTGAAAAAAACGAGATTCATTTCCCAACAATAGGAAGAAGTCAGAGCATTCACTCAGAAATATAAAACTAAATTGCTAATAAATTGAAATGGTTAAAACCTAGTCTATGTTTAGATATAAAAATTTGTTCATATAACAAGGACTAGGTATGAAACGTTTCACCCTCTCCCTGCTAACCATTGCAATGTCAGTCAATAGTTATGCCGCTGTCGACTCTAAACCTGCGACTCAGGCAACCATCAAAGCCAACCAAGCTCTCTACAAAGCCTTGCCGTTCAGCGACACAAAGGATTTTGAACGGGCGCAGAAAGGCTTTATTGCCAAGCAAGATGTCGTGACCATCACTAATGACAAAGGCGATGTCGTTTGGGATCTCGAAGAGTACAAGAAGTTCATTACTCTTGACGCAAAAGCACCTGATAGCGTTAACCCGAGTCTTTGGCGAAATGCTCAGCTCAACGTGATCAATGGTCTTTTCAAAGTCACGGATGGAATCTACCAAGTACGTGGTTACGACTTAACCAATATCACTTTCGTAGAGGGTAAAACTGGATGGATTGTGTTTGACCCACTGATCTCGCAAGAAACCGCCAAAGCGGCACTCGATTTTATCAACTCGGAGTTAGGGGAAAGACCTGTCACCGCTGTGATCTACAGCCATAGCCATATCGACCACTTTGGCGGCGTGCGTGGCATTGTCGACGAAGCAGACGTGACCGCCGGTAAAGTACAAATCATTGCTTCCCACGGATTCACAGAACACGCCGTATCTGAAAACGTGATTGCAGGTAACGCAATGGGTCGACGCGCCATCTATATGTACGGAGCCTTATTGCCTAGAAATGCGCAAGGAGGCGTCAATGGTGGCTTAGGACAAACCACGTCGACGGGGCTAGCAACACTCATTAGACCCACACTCGTCATCGAAAAGACGGGCGAAGAGCACATTGTTGATGGCGTAAAAATGGTATTCCAATACACGCCAGGGTCGGAAGCACCTACTGAAATCAATACCTGGCTACCCGAGAAGAAAGCACTCTGGATGGCAGAAAACAGTACCAATACCATGCACAATATCCTGACTCTACGCGGTGCTCAGGTGCGCGATGCGCTGAAGTGGTCATCGTATTTGAATGAAACTATCGAAATGTGGGGCGACGAAGTCGAGGTCAAATTCCAAAGTCACCATTGGCCGATGTGGGGGCAAGAAGAGATTGTCGATTACTTCAAACTTCAACGTGATATGTACAAATACACTCACGATCAAACGGTTCGACTCATGAACCAAGGCTACATCGGTTCCGAAATTTCCGAGATTATTCAGTTCCCGAAAGAGATCGATCAGAACTGGAACACTCGTGGTTACTACGGCACGCTCCGACACAATAGTCGCGCGGTCTATCAACGTTACATGGGCTGGTATAGCGGTAATCCATCTGATCTGAACAATCTTCCACCAACCAACGCTGCCGTCAAATACGTCGAATACATGGGCGGTGAAAATGCGGTCATCGATAAAGCGCAACAAGACTTCGACAAAGGCAACTACCGCTGGGTGGCTGAAGCGCTTAAACACGTCGTCTTTGCCAACCCACAAAGCAAAAAAGGCAAACTGCTGCTCGCTGATACCTATGAACAGCTAGGTTACCAAGCAGAGTCTGGACCTTGGCGCTCGGTCTACCTACAAGGTGCCTATGAGCTGCGCAACGGTACACCTTCTTCTGGTGGCACCAATACCGCGTCTCCAGACATCATCAAAAACATGCCACCAGAAATGCTATTTGACTACTTAGCAGTACGTCTGCTCCCAGAAAAAGCGGCGGGCAAAGACTACACCATCAACATAAACTTCACTGACCTTGATGAGCAGTACACGCTTTACATCGAAAACTCGGTGTTAAACCACACCACCAAACAGTCGGACGATCCGGACGTCTCTTTAACCTTAACAAAAGAAGCGTTAGACAAGGTACAGCTTGGCGAGATGACGCTTGAGCAAGCCATTTCAAGCGGTGATTTAAAACTGAAGGGCGACAAACAAGTGTTCAAAGACTTTGTGGGCATGCTAGATACCTTCAACTTCTGGTTTAACATCGTCACGCCATAGGAAGCAATAATGAAGCAACTCAATATGCTGGTTGCGATTTGCCTGAGCAGTGTCAGCCTCGCTGCTCAGGCATGTACCTACGATGGTCAATTTAGCAATCCATTTACCGAAAGTTACCCGGGCTCTCTAGATGTCGCGATGTCAACGTACGACGCGCTAGACAGCCAGACAATTGATACGATTTCGTCTCTCAACGGGCCTTCTGGTTTACGAAGAGCCAGTTGGTGGCTGAAACTAATGGCGGACAAATACGCCAGTGAGTTGCAGTCGGTTAGTTACATTTATCTTGTCGACAGTCATTTATGGAGCAAGGTTGAACATGGTCAATCCATTACCGTTCACTCGGCTCCAAGTGATGACTCTTCATCAAGTCGTGTTCTTCTCCTCAGTGAAGCAGCTCTTAACGCGCTTGTTCAGGGGAAAGTCAGCTTTGAGCAAGGCGTCACTCTTGGCGTCATCCACAAGGCGGGTTAATAAAAGCAGCTCTGCGGAAGGTGTAAACATTTTGCCCCACATAGCGTGTTCTATGTGGGCGCGCCTAGGTCTGAGGAGCCGCAGAATATGGGGTTATAATGCGTCTTATTCTCGACATAAAACATACGATGTTCGTAGAGTGGGATTTACAACTCACGACAATATGGATCTCGCCTATCACTCCTAACGCTCTCTAAAGCGTGCGATAATGACCTGTTTTTTTATCGTACACATTTGAAGGAACCAAATGACCGCTACAGAATATCTCAACGACCTGAATCAACGTTACCTCACCATTCACCGTACTAAAGAAGACTTTTTCTGGGAAACCTACATGGGCATCAGTGATGATCATGACGGGTCGACCAAAGCGCAAACCGAGTGGACCAACTTTCTTAGCAATGCCGATCAAATCGCTGAGATCAAACACCAGTTGGAAGCAGCCGAATCCATTACCGATGATGCCGAGAAAAAGGCGACCCAAACCGGGCTAAATGGCTGGTTAAACACATTCCAAGCTCACGCGATTGAAGGGAATGAAGCGCAAGCTCTAAAAAACCAGTTGATTGAGTTCGAAGCAGGACTGTTTGAACGAAAGCAGAACCATGTACTCACTTTTACCGATGAGCATGGCAAACAAGTTGAAGGCTCACTGCCTGTATTGGCCTCAACCATTCGTACCAACAACCATGAAGACGTCCGCAAATCGGCGCACCAAGCACTACTTGGACTAGAGCAGTGGTTGCTACAAAATGGCTTCATTGAGCTGATCAAACTGCGCAATCAATTTGCGCGCTCTTTAGGTTACGACACATTCTTCGATTACTCCGTCGTTAAAACGGAGAAAATGACCTCAGATGAGCTGTTTGCCATTCTTGACGATTTTGAAGCTCGCACTCGTGATACTAACCTTGCTAGCCTCGCCAATCTTGCTAAAGAAAAAGGTGACAACGCACTGACGGGCCATAACTTTGTGTACTCGTACTCAGGTGACGCAATGCGTGATCTGGACCCGTATGTGCCCTTCTCCAAGTCCCTTCGCCGCTGGGTTGAATCGTTTGGTCGTTTGAACATTGACTATTCAGGCGCAGAGCTCACGCTGGATCTGCTCGACAGAAAAGGCAAATACCCGAACGGCTTCTGCCACGGTCCTATTCCTTCGTTCTATAACCAAAACGAGTGGGTTGCAGCCAAGGTTAACTTCACCAGCAACGCCAAGCCAGACCAAGTTGGCAGCGGTTATTCTGGTATTAACACCTTGTTCCATGAAGGCGGTCACGCTGCGCACTTTGCAAACGTCAAAATGAACGCGCCGTGTTTCTCTCAAGAATTTGCGCCTACCTCTATGGCCTACGCAGAAACTCAATCAATGTTCTGTGATAGCTTGCTCAACGATGCAGACTGGTTAAAACAGTACGCACTGGACGCACAAGGCAACCCTGTCCCTGACGACGTGATTAAGGCAATGATCAACAGTCGTCAGCCGTTTGCTGCTTTCTCAGAACGTAGCATCTTGGTTGTGCCTTACTTTGAACGCGCGCTGTATCAACTGAGTGATGAAGAGCTTACTCCTGAGCGCATTACCGCTCTCGCGCGCCAGTGTGAAAAACAGATTCTTGGTCTAGAGTGTAGTCCGCGTCCACTTATGGCAATCCCTCACCTAGTGTCAGATGAAGCTGCTTGTGCCTATCACGGTTATCTGCTAGCACATATGGCGGTGTACCAGACGCGTGCTTACTTCCTCGATAAGTTTGGCTACCTAACCGACAACCCTGAAATCGGCCCTCTGCTTGCTCAGCACTATTGGCATTCAGGCAACCAGCTTTCTCATAACGAGACCATTGTGAGCTTAACAGGCGAAGGGTTTAACGCTAAGTATTTGGCGGATGCATGTAACCTCTCTTCAGAACAGGCTTGGGCAGCGCAGCAAGAAAAAATTGCTGGTTTAGCGACGCGCCAACAAGCGGAAGTTGCGTCATTGAACGCGACCATTAAAGTCGTCGATGGCAGCAAAGAGTTGGCAAGCAACCAAGTGTCTGATGAGGCGATGTGCGATCAATTTGAAGCGTACATCAAAGAGACCTACGGCTGTTAACTCAGCCCACGACTCAACTCCCCAAGGCCGCGACGATTCGCGGCCTTTTTGATCAAGCGCTTTACTGAGCGTCCCACCAAACAGCAGACGCCCGCAGTAACCCAATGATTTATAAAATGGATTTGTAGAAAAATGCGTCTCTGTGTCATTATGCATTCAAAGCAATTCGTTGCACTGTTCAATCGCTATTCAAGGAAGAACGCATGATAAAGATCCGCAAAGCCAATGCGTCTGATGTTCAGCCTATCTACGATTTGCGCAAGCGATCCATTCTTGCCAAATGCGCAGACCACTATCAACCAGAGCAGCTCGCCCTTTGGACGCAAGGTGGCGTGTCCGAACAGCTGAAAGAGGACATTGTCGCGACCTTTTACGTTTCTGAGGTAGACGGCAAGGTGGTGGGGTGTGGCAAACTCAACACCGAGACAGGCATGGTCGATGCCATATTTGTCGATCCGCCTTATTTTGGTTTGGGCGCAGCAAAGAAGATGCTGGCTTTTCTTGAGCAAATGGCTAGAGAGCACAAACTGGAAAAAATGGTCTTAGAGGCAACCCTCAATGCAGCCCCTTTCTATCGCTCTTGCGGATTTCATGGGGAGGAAATCTCGACCTATCACTCTCCACGGGGAGTGAACTTAGATTGTGTCGTGATGGAAAAACCGCTTCAAAAGGAGAGAGCATGATTAGCCATATCGACCATATTGTTCTCACTGTCTCCAACATTACCCATTCTGTGGCGTTTTACCAACGGGTGCTGCTGATGGAAGAGGTCACCTTCGCCAACGGTCGTAAGGCGCTAAAGTTTGGAAACCAGAAGATTAATTTACAACTGTTAGGTCAGGAGCCGAGAAACCGAGCGCAAGTTGGCTCAGGAGATCTTTGTTTGATAACACGTTGGCCACTCGAGGAAGTGATTACTCACTTAACTAAAGAGCAGGTAGACATCATCGAAGGGCCAGTTGAGAAATCTGGAGCTCAAGGTCCTATTCAGTCTGTCTACTTTCTAGACCCAGATTCTAATCTGATTGAGATTAGCGTTTACTGTTAAACGAATGCGAATAGAAAACTATGAATGAAAAAATGACCGCACTATGCGGTCATTTTTTACTTTGTTTAATTGAAGACGGTTAACGAAAACGCATCGCGAGCGTAGCGGCCACATTGCGCGCCGTCATCTCCACGTTAAATGCCGCCTCTTTCAGCGCGGTGGGTAGATCTGTTGCCCCCAACACCACACTGAACACCGCATCAATGCCGTGATCATGGACCACGCGACAATCTTGCGCAGTACTGCCCGCAATGCCAATCACAGGTAACTGATAGAGCTTCGCGGTACGTGCCACGCCAATGGGTGTTTTACCATGAATGGTTTGGCTATCAATGCGCCCTTCACCCGTAATCACTAGGTCGGCATCTTTCACAACTTCAGCAAGGTTAACCGCATCCATCACTATGTTAATGCCGGGGCGAAGTGTTGCATCAAATAAGCCCAAAAGCGCCGCTCCCAGTCCACCAGCAGCTCCTGCACCCGCTTGACTGATCACATCCTTACCATTAGTTTGATGGATCATAGCAGCGTAGTGCGCGAGGTTTTGGTCAAGCTGTTTAACCATCTCAGGGGTTGCGCCCTTTTGCGGGCCAAACACATGAGAGGCGCCTTTCGGGCCACACAAAGGATTATCAACATCACAAGCGACTTCGAGTTGAATCTTTGCTAAACGAGGATCCAAACCAGACAAATCAATCTTAGCTAAACGCGCTATGGCGCCACCACCAAAAGGCAAGTCGGCTCCCTCAGCGTCGACCAGTTTCGCGCCAAGAGCTTGTGCCATTCCCACCCCACCATCGTTGGTCGAGCTACCACCAATGCCGATGATAATGTGGTTCACACCTTTATCGAGTGCCGCTTTGATAAGCTGGCCAGTACCGTAGGTTGTGGTAAGGAGCGGGTTTCGCTCACTTGGATCCACTAAGTGCAGCCCTGACGCTGCGGCCATTTCAATCACCGCAGTAGAGCCATCACCCAACAAACCATAAAACCCTTCCACAGGTTGGCCTAACGGACCGGTGACTTCCACCGTCACGATATCGCCGCCCGTGGCATCCACTAGGGACTGTACGGTACCTTCTCCTCCATCAGCCATCGGCAGTTTGATGTATTCTGCGTCAGGCATGATTTCTTTAAAGCCATTTTCAATCGCAGTTGCCACTTCCATAGCGGTTAAACTTTCTTTGTAAGAATCTGGAGCGATAACTACTTTCATATTGGTTTCCTATATTGGCTTGCTACAGCAGAACAAGACTGAGAATGTAAACTAGCGTCATGGCTGTCACGCCTTGTACCAAAGTGGCCATGGTTTGTGCGCGATACGCCAAGCCAACCGACATACGGCTAAACTGAGATACCACCCAGAAGAAGCTGTCATTGGCATGCGATACCGTCATCGCACCGGCACCAATCGCCATCACCGTCAGCACTCGTCCCATTTCAGAGTCTAGCCCGAGTTGTGCCAACATTGGAGCCACCAAAGCGGAAGTCGTGACCAGCGCAACCGTTGATGAGCCCTGCGCAGACTTCAATGCAGCCGCCACAATAAACGGCATGAAGATACCAACGCCCAACGCTGATAACGTAGTACCCAAGTACTCGCCGAGCGGCGTCGCTTTCAACACGGCGCCAAATGCACCACCCGCACCAGTAATGAGTAGAATTGGCGCTGCTGACGTAATTCCTTGGCTAATACGCTCGCCAAACTCTTCCACCTTGTTGTCACTTTTTAGCAAGCGAACCGATAAGAACAGGCCAATAATCAGCGCCGTCAGCGGTTGGCCTAAGAAAGAGAGAACATCGAACACAGTGCCATCACCTAACGGCAGGCTTGGGAACTTAGCGATAGAGCCTAAACAGATCAGAAGAATAGGGACGAAAATAGGTGCGAACGCTTGGCCCGCTGTCGGCAGCTCACCATACGACGCCTTGAGCTCTTTCCAATCTTTTTTTGCTTCAGCTAACTGATCACCGCCATCAGGCTCCACATCTTTGAATCGATTTGCCCACAACATACCTGCAATCGCTGCGGTCGCCGCCACAAAGATACCGACACCAATCACCAAACCCAGATTAGATTCAAGACCAAGGTTACCCGCGGCCGCAATTGGACCCGGTGTTGGCGGGACGAAGGTGTGCGTCGCATAGAGACCGGTTGCCAATGCCACACTCATCGCCACGCTGGAGGTTTTTAAACGGTTCGCGAGCGACTCTTTCAACGAGTTCAAAATCACGTATCCCGAATCACAAAACACAGGCACCGAAACGATGTAGCCAATGATGCTCATGGTGAGTGTTGGTGAGCGTTCGCCAAGCACTTTAATAACCGTATCGGCCATGGTAATGGCTGCGCCACTTTTTTCTAAGATGACACCAATGATGGTGCCCAAAACAATGACTAAGCCGATATAGCCCAAAATACCGCCAAAGCCGGAAGCGATGGTTTTTGCGATGCTATCTGCCGGTAATCCATAGGCAAATGCAGCTAAAAAGGCGGCAACGATGAGTGCTAAAAAGGGGTGTAACTTAAATTTGGTGGTTGCGAGGACGATAAAGGCTACCACCCCCAGCAAGATTAGGATAAGACTCATGATAACTCCGTTTATTATTGGTTTACTCAGGGTATGTGAAGTCGTTTCACACACTCAGGGTGTCTGTAGGGACGGGGCTATTATTGAGCGAATCGATCCACATTCCTTTATGCAAAGTGACAAATTTATCAATTCAAAACGCAACATGAATTGTCAAATTGCACAATAACCCAATGATAATCACAAGCATTTTAAGGCTAGATATAACTGTATCTTATGATCTAACTTGTTGATTTTTAGATTAGTCACCTCTTCTATTTTTTCCAATCGGTAACGGAGTGTATTTCGGTGAATATGTAGCGCTGCACAAGTTTGAGCTAGATCGCAATCTTGGTCAAAAAATATGCGGAGTGTTTTAAGTAATGTGCTTTTGCTGTCTTGTTGTTGGAGCTTGACCAATGGCTCTAGTAGCTGTGCTTGCCTCCACTCGTCTTGTTTTAAGCCCCCCACTAACACCGATAGCTTATGATCTTGGTAGAAAAGAATGGCGTCTTTGCTCTGCTTTGCGCCATCTAGTGTTGCTTTGGCGGTATCGTAAGAACGCGCTAAACCCGCCAGATCCGGGAAATACTGCCCCATCGCGATCTGGATCGAGAAGTCCGATTCTTGCTCTACGCGCTTAAGAAGCTTTTTCACACGGCGCCGCTCTTCCATGTGATTCCAAATACCATCAACCAATGTCACGGGTTTGAGCACCACCACTTCATTCATCGATACCGAGACGATACCAACGATATTGTTTCGCTCTGGATACTCGAGCAAGTGGACCAATTTCTGAAGATGCTCCAGCGTTAAAGGCTGCCCTTTTTTTGGGATCACTTTCACTGCGGCGGCAATTCGGGGTTGAGAAAGATTGAGATCCAAACGCTCAGCAATCGATAGCAGTTGGTTTTCGTTTAATGTAGAGCCTTGAATAAGCTGGAGAAGTAACTCTTCACGATGACGTTTGTTCCACTGAATCTGCGCCATCATGGCTTCTTGTTCGACAATCAGTTCAGCGGTCATTTTGACAAGCTCACCATAGCGCCTGACTTCATCGGGTTGACCTGATATGCCCACCACACCAATGACCAACTCTTGGTGAAGAATAGGGAGGTTGATCCCCTCTTTGACGCCATTTAAGGTGCTGGCTACGGTCTTGTTGATTTCAACCGTACGATTATCGTGGATCGCTAAGAGCGCGCCTTCATGGGTGCGGTGCAAACGGGAAGGGTCACTAGAGCCGATGATCTGTCCGTTTTCATCCATCACGTTAACGGGAAACTGAATAATTTTTGTCGCTCGCTCTACGATTTGGCGAGCAATTAGCGTGTTTAACTGCATCGGTGCGCCTTGTGATCACCCACTATCGGTATTTTGCTTAACATATCACAAGGGCACCTCGAATCACGCAGGGCAAATTCGACCCGCTCACAGAGAGAATAAAAAAATGCCCGAGGCTCTCCCTCAGGCACAATTTAGTTCAGGTTATTCATACTGGGCTAGCCAGTGTTTTAACAGCACATTGAGCTCAGTCTGTTGCTCATGACTCAGTCCGGCGACTAACTGAGTCTGCACGCCCACATGCTCCTCAATGATTTGGTCAATCAACTTCAGCCCCTCTTGAGTCAGCTCAACGGTCACACTGCGACGGTCTTCTTTGCTGTGCTGACGGCTGATCAAACTTTTGGCTTCTAACTTGTCGAGCCGATTGGTCATGGCGCCCGACGTCAGCATCATAGAGTTAATCAACTCTGAAGGCGTTAAACGAAACGGCGCGCCACTTCGACGCAAAGTCGCGAGCACATCAAACTCACCGAGCTTTAAGTCATATCGCTTGTGCAGCTCTGCAACCTCAGACTCCATGTACTTTGCAATTCGCATTAAGCGACCCATGATCGCCATAGGCTGAGTATCCAAATCTGGCTTCTCATCGGCCCACTGGCTCACCACTTTATCTATCGCATCCATGAATCTCTCTCTTACTCCCATAGCAAACTCGAAGTATCTTAACATAAAGATACTTTACAAACAGCAATGTGAGGAGTAAGTTTAACTTAAAGTATCTTAATATGAAGATAAATAATGAACATATTGCTTGCGATGATCCCCGCCTTCTTTTGGGGAACCACTTATGCCGTTACCCAATACACACTCGCGGATTGGCCGCCATTGTTGTTAGGGGCGATAAGAGCGCTCCCTGCTGGCCTGCTGCTTCTGGCATTCAAACCCAGTTTACCTAAGGCACAAGATTGGGGCGTTCTAGTACGCTTGGGCTTTATCAACATTGCCACCTTCTTTGTTCTGATCTTTGTTATGGCGCTCACGCTGCCATCAGCCATTTCTGGGGTGGGAATGATTTCAGTGCCCGTATTCGCGATGCTCTACACTTGGTTGCGATACAAAAAACGCCCGGGTCGACTGCAGGCGGTCAGTGGGGCGGCACTGATTGCTCTAGCTTGGATGCTGTTTGATCCACGCTCCATCAGCTTAAACCCCGTTGGTTTGGCGGCGATGCTTGGCGCGATCAGCTGCATTATTGTCGGCAGTTCATTAACCAAATCACTGGGTGAGCGTATTCACTGGTGGACAGTATTGAGCTGGCAACTGATTCTGGGCGGCGCAATCCTAACGCTTGCTGCCATCATCCATAGCATGATTCAACCCGCCCAATACGCCATGGCGATTGAGCAGCTCTCGATGACCAACGTGCTGGGGCTACTTTGGGTTGTTCTACTCAATACTGCGCTGGGCTACGGCCTTTATGTGTGGTTATTGCAACGCATGTCTGTGGTCGATTTTACCTTTGGCGGTATTGCTAACCCTGTGGCGGGGATCGTATCTGGGCTGCTATTGCTCGGTGAGTCTTTTACCCCCGTGCAATACAGCTTAATGGTAGGCATGATCGCGATGTCGCTGTTTCCCCAAGTGGTAGACAGCTTGCGCTCCCAAGCCAAAGCACAAAGGCATGCAGAAATTTAGAGTGGTAAGCGTCATCAACAAGGCGTGCAAGTGGATACAGCGCGGTTTTCCATCGCTTTCGGGATAGTGATGGAAAACTTTGCACCGCCGAGTGAGCTTTGGCTGACGGCCAATCGCCAGCCAAGATTCTTCGCCGCTTGATTGGCGATCGCCAAACCTAAACCAAAGCCGCCTTGATTTAAGTTTCGGCTCGCATCCAAACGAGAAAAGGCGATGAAGATTTCTTCTTGTTTCTCTTCAGGTATCCCTTCACCGTTGTCTTCAACATGGATCAGATAACAGGTTTGATCCTGCTCGATCGACACTTCAACTTTACCCTTACCATATTTGTTCGCGTTCTTGATCAAATTATCGAGCACCAACTTAGCGTAACAATCGCAGCCATAGACCTTAGGGTTATCCAATTCGTGTTGAATAACAAACGTCGCGCTGCCCGGCTCCGCGGTAACTTGGATACGATCTTGGCAGAGCTCTACCAACGAAAAACGGGTCGGCTCTAGCTGCATTTCTCCATGCTGGTTGGTCAGCTTTGCCAGTTTGAGGATGTCTGACGTTAACAGTGAAATATCGCCAATATAACGGTCTATTTGATCAAATAGGTCGTTTTTATCGACAGTATCCTCTCGCCTTAGCAGATCACTGGCCATCTGAATACGCGTCAACGGCGTTCGAATCTCATGCGGGATAGCGTAAGAGAAGATTTGCGCCTGTTTGACGCGAGCTTCAATATCGTCCGCCATGTAATTGAAACTCTCAACAATCTCTTTCATCGGTGACAGAGCACTCGGCTCAGCGCGCACGCTCAGATCTCCCTGACCAAAAACGCGCTGCGTGTGGAGCAGCTTTTTAACACGGCGGTTGACCATCACAAGCGGCGTGTATATCAGAAGCCCGATCACCAAACCAATCAGAGTAAACAGGGCGGTAAAAAACTGTGTATCTTCATCCTCATACCACTCTTCGTGAGTGTGAGAGGGCTCTTCAATTTCAGTCAGCAGTAAAAACTTGTCGCTGTTGGGAATGGGTAACGCAGAAGAGAAATAGTCGTCGTCACGCACGTACACCTTGGGTCCTGTGTCACTGACAAGCATCACGCACTCTTTACACCGCTCGCCCGCCACTTCACTGTTGTCCACCAATGAGAGTGTGTAGTTATAGAACACCAACTCGTCTTGACTGTTTAGCCTTTCGTATAGCCCATCTGGCTCGCCCTTGGCTTCGAGGTAACGCTTTACATGAATGGCAGAGCTCTCAACAAACGAATCAATGTCTCCTTGTAGCATGTAGCCGTCAGTAAGTTTGGTAAACAAGGTAATGGTACCCAGAATACTGACCACTCCCGTCAGGTAGAGATAGGTGAAGATTGAGCGACTTTTTTTGCGTTTTACCATCATGGGAGCCATTGAATCCAAAGCATCAGTCAAAATATTATCGAGCTGGCAGCAGATAAAACACGCTTGATTGCACGCCAGCGCAACGAAAAGTGGACAACCTAGCACAACCGGCGGGCGTTTTATATCTTAGAAATGAAAAAGCCTGCTGTGAGGGGCGGCAGGCTTTAAAGAGAAAGAGGCGTCTTCCACCAACATGCTGAAGGCTGTCTTATCATCTGGGCAATGTTACGGGTAGGCTCTCCCAGCAGAGCTCTAAAGGTCACCTTGATCAATCGAACGGATAACACGGCACGGGTTGCCTGCCGCGACAACATTCGCAGGAATATCTTTCGTCACTACGCTACCGGCACCAATGACACTGTTAGCACCAATGGTAACGCCCGGACAAACGATCACACCGCCGCCGAGCCATGCGTTATCACCAATCGTAATCGGTGTACCAAACTCAACGCCCTCTTCTACGCGCCCTTTTACATCTAATGGATGACCTGCCGTGTAAATTTGTACATTCGGCGCGAACAGCACATTATCACCAATGTGCACCTCTGCCACATCGAGCACCACGCAGTTGAAATTAGCGTAGAAGTTTTTGCCGAGTTTTATGTTCGAGCCGTAATCACAACGAAATGGCGGTTCGAGATACGCCCCCTCGGAATCCGGAATCAAACGGTCAACAGCGCTTCGCCACTCTGGGGTATTTGGAATGCTATTGTTGAGTGTTTGCAACACCTTACGGCACTCAATACGTTCGTTGAATAGTTCTTCGTCCCACGCTTCATAAGGCTCACCTGCAAGCATTTTCTCTTTTTCGCTTCTCATATCACTTACCCGTTAATCTTAAAACTACCGTCGAAATATCGCATACCAATGTCGGCTAATAAAAAGATTAAATCACTAAATTAACACGACGTGTGATAGGTCACCTTCTGCGTCATATCGACGTAAACGGGGGGTTGTCAGTAATGACTCACCGTTATGTTTTCAGAGGTTAAGATTCGCCTTTTGCCGATTTTGCTAATAACAATTCGTAGAAGCATTTGGCTGCCGGGCCCGTTTTGGCTCCTTTCGGAAGGGTGATATGCAGCGGCACTTGATACTTTTCATTGTGCTCGACTTTAAGCACCTTTAGATGGCCTGTGTTTCTTGACTTGATGATGTGCTCTGGCAAGCGGCAAAAACCGACGCCTTGCTCAACCGCTCGAAATGCATGGTCAAAATTGTCGACGGTTATCCGCTGATTCGCTTTTAACCAACCGACATTTTGCTCTTTGTTCTCAACCTGAGTCGCCCCCAGATCGCGAATGACAACTTGGCAATGAGTGGCAAAATCCGCCATACAAACCTGACTTTGACTTGCGAGTGGGTGCTTACTTGAGACAACGGGCAACATACTCGTCATCGAAAAAGCTTCGGCAGGATAGTTGGTCACCGGCAAAGTAATTATTGCAATATCCGCTTGCTCGCTGGTCACCATTTCTGTCGTTTTAGACAGCGAAGTCTCTACAACTTGAATCGAGGTGGTACTGTTTTGACTAAGATACTCTGCCATCGGTTGATAGAGCAGGCTCGGGTCGCAGAGGTGATCCATCGCAACGATAATCTCTGACTCGACACCCGCTGAAATTTGTTGGCTTAAGTCTTCCAGCTCTCTGGCCTGTTCAAGCATACTGCTCGCTCTTCTAAGCAGTGAACGGCCATGCTCAGTCACTGTGGCGCGTCTTCCCTTCACCTCCACCAGCTTAACGCCCAGTTGGTCTTCAAGCTTTTTGATCGAGTAAATCAGGGTGGTATGGCTTTTGTTTAAAGCCGAAGCTGCGGCTTGAATACTGCCCGCTCTATCCACTTCCTTCAGCGTAACCCATTGCTCAAGTGTACTTTTCAACCTCATCACACAACCTGTCAGTTTTTTAGACATTAAAGCGCAATATTATGAACTTTTCTGTTTAATTTATATAGACAACAATATCTCCATCGAACAGCAATACGCGTTCACAACAGACAACAATTGGAGAAACTAAGATGAAATTACTGCAAGTCGATTTTGAATATCATGGCCCTATGGGCGAAGAGATGTCTCGCGCATTGGTAAGTCTAGCGGAGTCAATTAATCAAGAACCCGGCATGATGTGGAAAATCTGGACAGAAAACGAATCTGAAAAGCGAGGTGGGGGTATCTATCTTTTCCAAGATGAGATCAGCGCACAAAATTACCTAGACATGCATGCCGCTCGACTAAAAGAAATGGGAGTTGCAGAAGTGCGTGGCGTTATTTTTGACATCAATCAGCCACTGACTGAGATCAATCGTGGGCCAGTTGGCCTGTAAGGAACCGCTATGACCAATAGACTGTTTTTAACCGTACACGGCAGCATCTACACTGTGTTTGCATTCGCACTGTTTTTTCTGCCGACCCTAATGTGGCCAATGTATGGTGTAGAGATTAACGATAAGTACGCTTACTTTCTGTCTCAGCACACAAGTATCTTTCTCGGTGGTGTAGCGGCAGTAAGCCTGTTTCTAAGAACAATAGAGCACAAAGAGACAATGCAACAGCTACTCAAAGCACTGCTTGTCACCAACCTGCTTGGTGTCGTAATAACTGGCTATGCTGGATTGACAGGGATCTTTGTCGGCTTCGGCTGGAGCGATCCAGCCTTCTTCGCTCTGTTGTCTTTGCTTAGCTATCGACAGCTAATCAAGCAATCATAATTCCAACGCCTATTTGCGACTGTTGTTAAGCGCAGATAGGCTCACCTCGCCTTTTGCATTCAACCTGCGTAGAATACGCGCTCTTTTCCTATTCACGAGCACTTATAGGCCGTCAGTTTGCATACAGTAGAACAACTCAAACGCGGCGAGTTACGCGGCATACATCGGCTTAAACTCTCAGAGCAGCTTACCGAACTACCCGACGAGATCCTCTCTTTGGCCGATTCACTCGAAATCTTAGACGTATCAAACAACTTACTGACCGACCTCCCTGACTGGTTAGCCGAACTGCCTAAACTGACCATTGTTTTCGCCTCCCAAAACCGTTTTACGCATTTACCTTTGGTGCTCGGCCGTTGCAAACAGCTTGAGATGGTTGGCTTCAAAAGTAACAAGATCGCCCGCGTATCAGGCGATGCATTGCCTCTGCAGCTACGTTGGCTGATTTTGACCGACAACCAAATTGAGCAACTTCCAGAAGCACTCGGTCATCGACCTCGCCTGCGAAAACTGGCGCTTGCTGGAAACATGATCAAGGTATTGCCCACCAGTTTTGACCAGCTAGAAAACCTTGAACTGGTGAGACTGTCCGCCAATCAGCTCACTCACTTCCCTGATGTTTTGTTGACTCTGCCTAAACTGGCGTGGATGGCGTTTGCTGGCAACCCGTTCTGTGAGCGAGTCGTGACTACCGCTGCGGTTCCGCGAGTCTCGCCTGACAGTTACCGACTCAACCATGTGTTAGGTCAAGGCGCTTCTGGTGTGATTTCGCACGCCGATTGGCTAGATCGCCGTTACGATTTTCCTGACCAAGTCGCAGTCAAAGTGTTTAAAGGCGAAGTCACGAGCGACGGCTACCCACAAGATGAGTTGCAAGCCTGCCTACAAACGGGTTCGCATGACAACTTGGTGGCGTCGATTGGTTTGGTGGATGACGCTGAATCTCTTGCTTTGGTGATGAAGCTAATCCCTGATAACTACGTCAACCTTGGTTTGCCACCCACACTGGAAACTTGCACTCGCGATGTGTTCAAACCAGAGTTTCGCTTGTCGGTCAGACAAATTGAGAAGATCGTCGATCAAATGGTGGACGTGTTCAATCACATGCACGACAACAAGGTCTGCCATGGCGATCTCTATGCCCACAACGTATTAATCAATCAAGAGTGTGAGATGATTTTCGGCGATTTTGGCGCGGCGTCGGTTTATGACTACCTGACCGAAACGCAGCAAAGAGGGGTAAGAAAAGTGGAGGCCAGAGCGCTAAGCCATTTTATTGATGACTTACTTTCAGTTTGCCAAGCAAAAGAGCAGCAAACGGCCGCGTATCAATCACTGCGAAAGCTCACAAAATTGATCGCCTAATCCTCCTCACGCTTTACAGTGTAAAGAGCCACCTCGCAAGGTGGCTTTTTTTGATTATGCCAGTTCAATCACCAAAGCTTGGTAAGGCTTTAATGCCATTTCCGTTAGGCTCTCAACAGTCTCTGGGTAATTGTTGATCACTTGCTGTTTGACACTGCCGGGATAACTTCTCACCACACTGTTGCTACTAAAGTTTGCAATAGTCAGCAGTGATTTGCCTTGATGACTGCGGATGTAGGCGTAGACTTCACAGTCTTGCGGGTCCAGCAATTGATGCTCGCCATACACAATCACGTCACCGTACTGCTCTCCTTGGCGCAAAGCAATCAAGCGGCGGTAGTGATGATAAATCGAGTCGTCATCCTTAACCGCCTGTTCCGCGTTGATCTCTGGATAGTTGTCATTGACGGGCAGCCATGGCGTCCCCGTGGTAAAGCCAGCGTTTAATTGATCGTTCCACTGTACAGGGACTCGAGCGTGATCGCGTGAAAAATCGTTCAAAAAGGCCAGCGCATCCACATCACTTACCCCTCTGTCACGCATTTTTTGATAGTGGAATTTCGCCATCAAGTCATTGAACTCGTCAATAGAGTCAAAGTGCTTGTTGGTCATGCCAATCTCTTCACCTTGGTAGATGTACGGCGTACCACTCATCATATGCAGTACCGTGCCGAGCATTTTCGCACTCACCACGCGATATTTCGCAGAGTCACATCCATAGCGCGAAACCGTACGAGGCTGATCGTGGTTGCTCCAATAGAGACTATTCCAGCCTTTTTGATACAAGTCTTCTTGCCAACGAGTCATGATCTCTTTGTATTGAACCAAATCGAACGGTTTTTTCACCGCATTGTGCTCTTCCCTATCGATACTGACGTGCTCGAACTGGAATATCATGCTGATTTCATTGCGATCAGGATGCGAGTAATAACGCCCATCTAGGGTGGTGGTGAAAGGCGTTTCTCCCACGGTTAACACATCATAATGTTTGAGGACTTTGTCGTGCATTTCACGCAGGTATTGGTGAACCAACAAGTTATTGGACCAATGCTCCCACCCCGCAACCCCTTGATCGAAGATCGTCGCATCGGGGTAATCGGAGGGTTTACCAATCATGTTGATGACATCCATACGAAAGCCACCCAGTCCTTTTTTCAGCCAGAAATGCATCATGTCGTAGACGGCTTCACGCACTTCTGGATTCGCCCAATTGAGATCAGGCTGCTTGTTGCTGAACAAATGCAGGTAATACTGCCCGGTGTTCTCATCAAGCGTCCAAGCTTTAGGTTTGAAAAAAGACTCCCAGTTGTTTGGCTCACTGCCATCAGGCTTAGGGTCTTTCCAAATATACCAATCCCGTTTGGGGCTATCTTTGCTGCTGCGTGATTCAATAAACCAAGGGTGTTCGTCAGAGGTATGGTTGACCACCAAATCCATCACAATCTTGATACCGCGCTTATCCGCTTCAGCGATCAGCCTATCCATATCGGCCATGGTGCCAAATTCAGGGGCAATTTTCTGATAGTCGGAGATGTCATAGCCGTTGTCATCCATCGGCGATTGATACACAGGACTCAACCAAATGACATTGGCGCCCAGCTCTGCGATGTAGTCGAGTTTGTCGATGATGCCAGGAATATCACCGATCCCATCACCATTCGCATCATTGAAGCTTCGCGGGTAAATTTGGTAGACAACCGAATTGTGCCACCAGCGCTTATCGAGTTGCTGCGTACTCATGATCGTTGCTCCTTAAATGGGTTATACAGGCCTAACTGGTACGTCGAATCATCAACTCGGTGTCGAGTACCATGGTTTGGTATGGGATGTGCCCCATCGCCATTTGGGCGGCAAGCTGCCCTTTATGCATAATCGGCTGTCTGACCGTGGTTAATCCGGCTGACTCTGCGGCAGGAATATCATCAAATCCGACAATACGAATCTCATCTGGAACGATTAAACCGAGCTCTTGGGTCACCTCAAGGGCTGCGAGAGCAATCTTGTCACTCATACACAACAGCACTTGGGGACACTGCGGTGAGGTCAACGCGCCTCGCAACATGGTTTTTAGAACCGGTTTCTCAAGCTCGTGGATTTGCCACACATTATCCACATCCAGCGTCGCCCCCTTGTCGTGAATCGCCCGTTTGTAGCCTTCAAAGCGGCATCTCGACACCGATTCTTCCTCTGTGTACAGGTTGTCTAGATTGGCCAGTGCCAGTGCATTGGTCGATTCCAAGCGCAAACCAAGGATCAAGATATGGTCATCAGGGCTGTGAATAGCGTGGCTTGCGATGTCGTAACAGGCTTGTTCGTTATCAACGTTAATCGAGGGAATCTCTGGCCAACAAAAATCGACCGTCACTAAAGGTTTGCGCTGACGCGTAATCAAGTTCATGACGTTGGCGTCCATCGGTTTGCCGTACACAATAAAACTATCTGGAATCGTCTCGACTTGAGTGTTCTGATAATTCTCAGTATTGGACGGCAGCATCAACATGTTGACGTGCTCTTGGTCAAGCAATTGAGAAATCCCCGCAAGGAATTCCGTCGCAACAGGATCGGTAAAGTTGAACGCAAGGTTGTCAGCCAATAACAGCCCAATCACCCCTGTTTTACCAGTACGAAGGCTGCGCGCAGTGATGCTTGGTCCACTGTAACCGAGGTTTTCACACTCTGAGAGAATCTTCTCTCGCAGCGATTTAGAGAGCTGGTTTGGTCGGTTAAAGGCATTCGACACCGTCGCGGTGGAAACCCCGAGATACTCAGCTACGGTTTTAAGTGTCGGCTTTTTATTTTGCATGATAGGGCTAAGTCCAAACGTCTTGTTCTGTAGGCAAAGGTAGCCTCAATTTTTTTAAAGTCTAAAACGATTAAGTAAAAACCAGTACTCGAAGCAGAGAAGCAAACTGATCAACTTTGAAGTCGATCAACTTTTGTTCAAAATAACAGCAGTAAATATGATCAAAAGCACAACATAAGGCTAAAAAACAAGCAATCTCTGGAAGTGCTTCTATTTTGATTAGTGATAACTTAATCGATTAAGAGATAACCACCATAAACGGTCATCTCAACAAAGTTCGGTTTGATAACAAGAAACGTTAATTAGGTATCTGAACACGGAGTCTAACCAATGAAAACCACTCTACTTGCTAGTTCGATTGCTGTCGCGGTGCTGTCCCTCCCTACCATCGCTGCTGATTTAAAATATACTCCCGGCGAGGACGCTCGCTTCAATTGGCAAAGCTACGAGGCTTTGAAGAGTCAAGATCTGAAAGGTCAAACCATCACCATCTTTGGTCCTTGGCTTACTCAAGATAAAGAGTTAGTTGAAAGCGTGATTGCTTACTTTGAAGCCGCTACAGGCGCCACAGTGAACTACTCTGGTTCAGACTCGTTTGAGCAACAAATCGCCATCGATGTTCAAGCTGGCAGTGCGCCGAATATTGCGATTTTCCCTCAGCCAGGCTTGGCTGCCGATCTCGCTTCTAAAGGCTTCTTGACCCCCCTAGAGCCAAAGACAGCAACATGGATCAATGATAACTATGCCGCAGGTTCTTCATGGGTCGATTTGGGGACCTTTGCCGGTAAAGATGGCAAAGACGCGCTGTATGGATTTTTCTACAAGGTCGATTTGAAATCGCTGGTTTGGTACGTCCCTGAAAACTTTGAGGATGCGGGCTACGAAGTCCCTGAAACCATGGAAGAGCTAAAAGCGTTGACGGAGCAAATCGTCAAAGATGGCGAAACCCCTTGGTGTGTTGGTTTAGGCTCGGGCGGTGCAACAGGTTGGCCGGCAACAGACTGGGTAGAAGATATGATGCTGCGCACTCAATCGCCAGCGGACTACGACAAATGGGTCACCAACGAGCTCAAGTTTAACGATGCCAAAGTGGTCAACGCGATCGAAGAATTCGGTTGGTTTGTACGCAACGATGCCTTTGTTGATGGCGGCGCTCGCGCAGTTGCTGCAACCGACTTCCGCGATTCACCAAAAGGATTGTTCACCTCTCCGGTCAAATGTTACATGCATCGCCAAGCTTCCTTTATTCCGAGCTTCTTCCCTGAAGGCACTCAGTTAGGTGCAGACGTTGATTTCTTCTACTTCCCTGCCTACGAATCGAAACCGTTAGGTAAGCCAGTACTCGGCGCTGGTACCATGTGGAGCATCACTAAAGATTCACCTGCGACACGCGCCTTTATGGAATTCTTGCAATCCCCAATCGCCCATGAAATTTGGATGGCGCAATCAGGCTTCTTAACGCCGCATAAAGGAGCAAACGTGGATGCCTATGGCAATGAAACGTTGAAAAAACAGGGGGAGATATTGCTGCAAGCGACAACCTTCCGCTTCGATGGCTCTGATCTGATGCCGGGCAAAATTGGCGCAGGCGCCTTCTGGACAGGCATGGTGGACTACAGTGGTGGTAAATCAGCCCAAGACGTTGCCAACGACGTTCAAACCACTTGGGATGCGTTGAAGTAACCTCCCACGTCGAAAGCCGATAGGCACTGCTCTATCGGCTTTCTGTTGCCTCGAGAACGAATTCGACAGCGATAGGTGAAATAGCAATGGAACAGCTTTACTCCTCACTCTTTATCATGGCGTTGGGCGTAGCCAGTTGCGTAGTCTACTTTTTGGGCACCAACTGGTTGCTGAGTGTGATCTTTCCAACCAAAAACGTCTCCAATCAAACCATGGCTCGCAACTTGCGACGTGCCGCATCCATTCGTCCTTGGTTGTTTCTTGGCCCTGCCTTGAGTTTTCTTGGTTTGTATCTGGTGTATCCGGTATTTGAGTCGATTGTGCTGTCTCTGCACGACAGAAACGGCGACCAATTTGTTGGCCTCGCCAATTACCTATGGCTCTTTAACGACCCTGAATTTCGCGAATCGCTGTTTAACAACTTACTTTGGTTGCTGGTTGTCCCTGCGGCGTCGACGTTTTTCGGTCTGGTTATCGCCGCTCTGACAGACAAAGTCAGCTGGGGCAATATCGCCAAAAGTCTGATTTTTATGCCGATGGCAATCTCGTTTATCGGTGCATCCATCATTTGGAAATTTGTCTACGACTATCGCGCTCCTGGATCAGAGCAAATCGGTATTCTCAATGCCGTGGTTGAAGCGTTTGGCGGCACCGCGCAAGCCTGGATCACGATCCCATTTTGGAACAACTTCTTCTTGATGGTGATCTTAATTTGGATCCAAACCGGTTTTGCGATGGTGATCCTCTCCGCTGCACTGCGCGGCATCCCAGAAGAGACAGTAGAAGCCGCTGTTCTTGATGGCGCGAGTGGGGTGCAAATCTTCTTCAAGATTCTCATTCCACAGATTTGGGGCACCATTGCCGTGGTGTGGACCACCATCACCATTTTGGTACTGAAAGTTTTCGATATTGTTTTGGCGATGACCAACGGCCAATGGAGCACCCAAGTTCTCGCGAACATGATGTTTGACTGGATGTTCCGAGGCGGCGGTGATTTCGGACGCGGAGCTGCCATTGCGGTGATCATTATGGTTGCCGTTGTCCCAGTGATGGTTTGGAACATGCGCCAAGCGAGCGCGCAAATGGAGGATCGCTAATGTCAGATTCAACGTCTGCGAGTAACGCAACATTCAGCATGAGCAAACTTAGGCGCTCACCGCTGACGCTTTTGGTCCACTTTTCGGTGTTCGTGATTGTGGTGCTGTGGACCTTACCCACAGCGGGTCTTTTTATTTCGTCGTTTCGTGACAAAGACCAATTGGCGATTTCCGGTTGGTGGACATCTCTCACCAGTTCGCAGCAGAACTTGGTAGAGCGTACCGAGGTGCCAGACAAGCAAGTGAAACAAGGGGATCGATATGTTCTTCAAGGCCAACTGCTGGTAGATGGTAAGCCGAGTACCATCAGCGCGTTTGGGTTTTCTTCCCGTGAGCCTACCCGTTACCAACCTGGCGAAGTGGCACAAATGCGAAATGACGGCACACTCACAGTTGCAGAAAACGGCCAATATCAGATGACCTCACCCGAGCCGTTTACTGGCTCGCGAGGCAAGCGAATTTTCTTTACCGCTGTTGTGCCTCCCAAATTCGGCTTGGATAACTATCAAGAAGTGCTGACCGCAGAAGGGATTGGTCGCTCATTTATCAACTCCCTAACCGTCACCATACCCGCCACAATCATTCCGATATTGATTGCAGCTTACGCGGCCTACGCACTCTCTTGGATGAAAATGCCCGGGCGAAACCTGTTGATTGCGTTAGTGGTTGGCTTACTCGTGGTGCCTTTGCAGATGTCATTGATCCCGCTGTTAAGACTCTACAACGATATCGGCGCCTTTTTTGGCGTGGGGGCAAAAACCTATCTTGGGATTTGGCTCGCCCACACTGGCTTTGGCTTGCCCTTGGCTATCTATCTGCTGCGCAATTACATCTCCAGCTTGCCACGCGAGATCATTGAATCTGCGAAAGTAGATGGGGCTACCGACTTTGAAATCTTTATGCGCATTGTGCTGCCACTCTCTTTTCCTGCCCTCGCCTCATTTGGCATTTTCCAATTCTTATGGGTTTGGAACGATCTGCTGGTGGCTACGGTATTCCTCGGTACCGGCGAAGAACACATGGTGTTAACCGCACGATTGCGTGAACTACTCGGCTCTAGAGGCGGCAACTGGGAAATCCTTACCGCATCGGCCTTTGTCTCTATTGCGGTGCCGTTAGCGGTCTTTTTTACCCTACAACGCTACTTAGTTCGTGGACTTCTTTCTGGCTCAGTCAAATAAGCCGTTTGCAAATGATGAGAATAATGAAATGACAGGATTAGCTTTAACCAACGTAACCAAATCATACGGTGACACGCAAGTTCTGCACGGCATCGACCTCGATATTCGCCAGGGTGAATTTGTTGTGTTTGTCGGCCCTTCTGGCTGTGGAAAATCAACACTATTACGCATGATCGCGGGGCTAGAGGAAATCACTTCTGGCGACCTCTTTATTGAACAAGCCCGCGTCAACGATTTGCCCGCCGCTATGCGCGGTATTGCGATGGTGTTTCAAACCTATGCTCTCTACCCGCACATGACGGTGTATGACAATATGGCGTTTGCCATGCGCATCGCCAAAGAATCAAAAGAAGCCATTCATGAGCGAGTGATGGAAGCCGCCAGAATGCTGCAACTTGAGCCCTACCTCGACAGGCTACCCAAGGCTTTGTCTGGTGGTCAGCGCCAGCGTGTGGCGATCGGACGCGCCATCGTGCGCCAACCCAAGGTGTTCCTGTTTGATGAGCCACTCTCCAACCTAGATGCGGCGCTGCGTGTGCAAACCCGTATTGAAATTGCCAACCTGAAAGAGCAGCTTGAGCAAACCACCATGATCTATGTGACCCATGATCAGGTCGAGGCAATGACGCTTGCCGATCGCATCGTGGTGCTCTCAGCGGGGAAAATCGAACAAGTCGGTACGCCGCTTGAGCTCTACACGAATCCAGCCAATGTGTTTGTTGCTCAGTTCATCGGCTCTCCAGCCATGAACCTAAGCGCCGCAACGCTGATTGAAGCGGGCGATAAATGCAAAGTGAGCGCCGAAAGCGGTCTGCACATCGATATCCCCATTGCCGCCAACCCTGAACTAAAAGGAAGCCAGCTTCAATTGGGCGTTCGCCCAGAAGATTTCCTTGTTGCAAACCTAGAGGAAGCGCTCATCTCCGGAACCGTGCTGTTTGTCGAGTCATTGGGCGAAGTCACCTTGCTCCATATCAACGCCGAGGGGCATGAGGAAGCCATAGTAGCGAAGTTACCCGGGATCTTAGATTTCCATCGCGGGGAACAGATCCATCTAAAAGCGGATGTCGAGAAGATCCACCTCTTCAACCAAGATGGTCTCTCTCTTAAACACTTGTGATAGTGGATTCTGGCTTCTGCTCTCTCGCGAACTCGATATAGGAACGTTCTATCATGCAAAATAAGGTTCAGTTGATCGCTTACGTTGACCGCTTAAGTGGCGCCGATTTACCCGCATTGAATAGACTGCTCACCACTGAGTTGAGCGGCCTTTTTTCCGCCGTTCATCTGCTGCCGTTTTTTTATCCTATCGACGGCAGCGATGCAGGGTTTGATCCGATAGACCATCAATTGGTTGACCCACGCTTAGGCAACTGGGCGGATGTCAAAGCGCTCAGTGAACACTGTGACATCATGGCAGACCTTATCGTCAACCATGCGTCGGCTCAGTCTCCGCAGTTTATCGATGTGCTTAACTATGGCGAGGAGTCCGCCTATTGGTCTCTGTTTCTCAAAGAGCAAGACATCTTCCCAAGCGGCATCACTGATAGCCAAGCAGAGGCCATTTATCGTCCCCGCCCCAACCGCTGTTTTAGCGCCAAAACGCTCAAATCGGGTCAGCAAGTTAACTTTTGGACCACCTTTACCGACAACCAAATTGACATCAATGTGGAACACCCCGAGGGCAAAGCGTATCTCGAGCTAGTGTTACAACTGTTCGCTGACAATGGGGTGAAAATTATCCGCTTAGACGCCGCTGGCTACGCGATCAAACGCGCAAATAGCAGCTGCTTTATGCTCGATGAGACGTTTGATTTCATTGATGCTCTATCTCAGCGGGCCAATCAACTGGGCATGGAAACCATCGCCGAAATTCATAGCCACTATCAAACGCAGATTGATGTCGCGAAACGGGTTCATCGAGTCTATGACTTTGCCCTCCCGCCGCTGGTATTGCATGCTCTGTCCGCTAACGATGTCGATCCGCTTATTCATTGGTTGGGCATTGCGCCGCGCAACTGCCTGACTGTGTTGGATACACATGATGGTATTGGCATTATTGATGCGGGTCCCGAAGGCGACAAATCAGGGCTACTGACGCCATCTCAAATTGATAGTCTGGTTGAATCCATCCATACCAATAGTGACGGTCAAAGTCGTTTGGCGACGGGCGCAGCGGCGAACAACCTCGACTTGTATCAAGTCAATTGTAGCTATTACGACGCACTGGGAAGAAATGACTTTCACTACCTTATCGCGCGAGCTATTCAGTTCTTCAGCCCGGGCGTTCCCCAAGTCTATTACGCGGGTTTATTTGCGATGGAGAACGACGTCGAACTGCTAAAGAAAACCCAAGTCGGCCGTGACATCAACCGCCCCTATTTAACGCCACAAGAGGTCCATTCACGACAGCAAAAAACCGTGGTCAAAGGGCTAATGGAACTCATCAAGCTGCGCAATCGTCACCCCGCTTTCGATGGTGAATTTGAAGTTTCAGGAGGGAGCACATCATTGACCATGACTTGGAGCAAGCAAGATTGCCAGATAGCTTTGGCAGTCGATTTGGCATCACAAACGGCGTCGATAACGAGCAACATGGGCGAAAAAGAAAAAACGCTCGACCTACACCAACTGGCCAACCGTGAGGCCGATTGACCAAATCGAACAGGTAAGATGCCCCTTCGTTCACCCTTGCCGAGCGTCAGGCAGGTCACGCAGATGTGCTTGCTAGCGACCACCCGCTAAATCGACAAAAGAGCCGGTCACATACGATGCTTCCTCGCTGAGAAGCCACGCAATGGCATTAGCGACTTCTTCGGGTGTTCCACCACGCTTGAGAGGAAGATTAGGACCAAGGCGGTCAACTCTTCCCGGCTCGCCTCCGTCAGCGTGCATGTCGGTATAGATACAGCCTGGGCGCACACCATTCACGCGGATATTCTGCCCTGCCAGCTCCAGCGACAGCCCTGTGGTCATCGAATCCATCGCTCCTTTTGATGCTGCGTAATCGACGTATTCAAAAGGGGCACCAAGTCGAGAGGCTGCCGACGAGACATTCACAATCGCCCCATGCTCGATAGCGTGATCGAACTGATTGATAAAGGTTTTGCAGCAGACAAAGCAGCCAATCACATTGGTGTCGAGCACTTGCTTAAATCGCTTAACGTCGATGTTGCGCAGTTCAGATTGAGTAAAGAGAATCCCGGCATTGTTAACCAAATGCGTCACGCTGCCGTAACGTTGACGAGTTGCGACAAACATGGCTTGAACTTGATTCTCGTCACTCACATCCGCTTGATAGGCAAACGCCTCGCCGCCTTGCTCCACAATCTTATCGACAACCGAGTGCGCTTGTTGCTGATTAGAGTGGTAGTTAACACACACCTTGTAGTTTTGCTTTGCGAGCAGCACGCATGTCGCTGCTCCAATTCCTCGTCCACCACCGGTCACAATCACGACTTTACTCATCTTCTATCCTTAAGAGCTCAACTGACTTTACACTGTAAACCTAACCGATCTTGGCTCTGTTTTTAACCCCTTCCAACAAAGCATCAACGAATAAAGTCAACGCTTTAGGTTGATAGCGCCGCTGCTTGTAAACAAGGTACGCTTGTCTGTCGCTGCGATGATACTGAGGCAGAACACGGGTCAAATTCATCTCTTCTGTGACATGACGAAAGGGCAATGACGCAATGCCGAGTCCTTTTTCCACCGCCGCGCAAACCGAAATAATGTCATTAACGATCAACCTAGGATGAATCTTTAGCATTTCCACTAAGGTATCGTCTTGATAGACAGGAATATCCACAATGTGATCAACGCTAATCCAATCAAGCTGAGGAAGCTGTTCCAAGGTCGTTAAGGGCTGACCAATGCTCTGCAAATACTCTGGGCTAGCAAAAAAGGCATGTTTTGCCGTAAAGAGCGGCCGAGCGATCATCTCATCAAGCCCCGTTACGTCGAACGTCATCAACAGATCTCGATCCGACTGCGGAACCGCTTGCTCTTGGCTAAGGACTAAATCGAGTGTGACTTTAGGGTAGTCGGTTAAAAACTGCTCGACCACTTCAGCGATAAATCCGCGGTAAAAATTGTGGGGCAAGGCCAACTTAATTGACCCCGACACCTCTTCGGTGTCTGAGATGAGTTGGTCAAAACTGGATTCAATGGACTCCATACCGCTGCGCAGCAACTCAAACGCTTGCTGACCATTTTGAGTGGCGACAAGCTCCCGTCCTTGCTTTTCAAGAAGGCGGGTATTGAGACGTGACTCTAGCGCAGATAAACGACGCGACATGGTCGAAACAGGAAGTTGCAGCTTTCTTGACGCAGCAAGCAATGAGCCCTCTTCAACAACACAGCAAAATAGGTAAAGGTCATCAATATTTCCAAATATGGAATTCATGGTTCTAAATGTGCTTATTTTTCTCAATAATGACTAGTTATATCCTTATTTCTCTCTTCACGACAAGCGAATAAAGGACAAACTATGAATCGAAAACAGTTTTGGCTCTCAGCCCTACTCTCCTCCTTTACTATGGCCGCGATCATGTCTGGTCTACTGTCGGGCTATAAGTTAGGGTTTGGCGACCAATGGCCAGCGATATGGATGCAAAGCTTCGCCCTGGCGTGGCCCTGCGCATTACTGCTTAACCTAACGGTCTTACCCCAGGTTCGCAAACTTGCGACTTGGCTTGCGGCAGCGACCTCCACCTCGCAGGCATAAAAAAACCGAGCACTCTGGCTCGGTTTTTTAATCTCGCTGCTATTACAGCTCAGCGTTGTGGTAAACCTGCTGAACATCATCACAGTCATCAAGAAGATCTAGGAATTTCTGGAACTTCTCTGCGTCTTCACCCGCGACTGGCGTGTGCGTTTGAGGAACAAACGTGATTTCTTCAACATCTAGCGTCAAGTCAGGGAATGCACCGTTTAGAGCCGTCTTCGTTTTGAAGAACTCGGTATGCGGAGCAAATACCGTGATTACGCCATCTTCAAGCTCTACGTCTGTTACGTCAACGTCTTCCATCATCAGGGTTTCTAGGATGATTTCATCGTCATCGCCCTTGAACTGGAATACCGCTTGGTGATCGAACATGTGAGAAACAGAACCTTCAACACCGATCTTCGCACCCGTTTTCACGAAACACTGACGTACGTCTTGGAATGTGCGGTTGCCGTTGTCTGTCAGACAGTCAACGATCACGCTAGTGCCGCCAGGGCCAAAACCTTCGTAACGTGCTGGTGCGTAATCTTCGCCGCCACCGCCGTTCGCTTTGTCGATTGCTTTATCGATAACGTGTGCTGGAACTTGGTCTTTTTTAGCTTTTGCGATCAGGTGTTTTAGCGACAAGTTCATGTCTGGGTCTGAGCCACCGTTTTTCGCGCACATGTAAATTTCTTTACCGTATTTGGAATAAACTTTAATTTTTGCGCCAGCTGTTTTCGCCATAGAGGCTTTGCGCACTTCAAAACTTCTTCCCATCGGGATGTTCTCTCTAATTCAATTTAACGCGAAGGATTTTAGCAAAAAGCGAGAGCTTTTCAATTTCTCACTTTGCAGAGGAAATGGCCCGCATTAGGCGACACCCATTACTCGCTTATATTTGGCTACGGATTCTAAAAAGAACGTTCGTTCATTATCATCTCGAATTTTGTCGGCTTCCTGATCGATTTCATCAGGTACAGCTTTCGCTTCACGAAGCTTCCAAACTAAAAACGACGCTTGCTTATCAAGCTCAACCTTATTTTTCTCTTCGGCAGGAAGGTTAGAAAGGTTAATCGACATAAAAAACGCTCTGTATCCGTAAAAATATGGAGTGGGAATATACCACACCAACGCCCAATGTTGAGCAACAATCGTAGGTTGTAAGCGGATCAGATCAAAAAAACAGCGCAAAAATAAAGGGTGGCTTGATGTGCCACCCTTAGGTATTTGAGATTAGACAAGACAACTAGTGCAACAAGCCCAGTTCCTTTGCTTCATCAATTGATAAGCCACTTTCACGAATCTCTCTGAGCGCTTCAATACGACGACGTGCTTCTGCACATTTGACCGATGTTACCGGCTTCTGTGACTCGACTTCTTCCGTGAAGTCCCACTTATCTGCAATCTTAGTCATTTCATCATGGTCAATAGAATTAATGGACATATAAACCTCCGAACAAACCATGCTAGGGACAGCTAATCTGTAGCAAAACAACGCGCCCCTTGTTAAGAATTTTAGCTCCAGAATGTGATTCTGCTAATAGTTCGAAAAGTCTTATCTATTTTTCTATAAATAGGCTTTGCATGGCCCATTATCTCGAAGTACATTTAAAAGATTACCCCCAATGAAAGTAAGCTGATCTGGCTCTCACTTTTCTTCTCCCCCTATTGGCTCGAAATACCCGCAACGCGCCGCTTTGCACACTATTTAAACAACGCTTTTTCGACTCACTTCACCCTTTTTGCCATGAGTTCTTTTCACTCACGAATTAAGAGTTAATGATAATCATTATCTTTTACTTTTTTTGGTAGGTAGATTTATGAGTCAATCGTTTCTCGAGCATGCATTTCATCCCGACCCCATTATTCAGATACGCGAATTGTGCGTCGATTACATTACCGATCACGGTGATTTCCAAGCCGTGAAGTCGGTGAGCTTTGATATCGGAAAAGGCGAAATCTTTGGCCTTGCAGGAGAGTCAGGCTGTGGAAAGAGCACCATCGCGTTCGCCATCAATCGTCTCCATAAGCCGCCAGCGTTTATCTCTGGAGGACAAATCCACTTCCAAGGGAGAGACTTATTGCGCCTTCCAGATGAGGACATTAATGCCATTCGCTGGAGTGAAATTGCGATGGTATTCCAAAGTGCCATGAACTCACTTAACCCAGTATTGCCAATCAAAGAGCAGTTCGCCGATGTACTTCGTCACCACCAAGGTGTCAGCGAGGAAGTGGCCCAAGACCGCGCTGAAAAGCTACTCGATCTGGTCAACATTCCACGTGAGCGTCTCAGCGAATACCCTCACCAATTCAGTGGCGGTATGCGTCAACGCTTGGTGATTGCCATTGCGTTATCACTCAATCCTAAATTGATCATTATGGATGAACCCACCACAGCACTAGATGTGGTCGTACAACGAGAGATCTTGCAGCAAATCTACCAACTTCGTGAAGAGTTTGGCTTCTCGGTTCTGTTTATCACTCATGACCTAGCATTAATGAGCCAACTTTGCGATCGCATCGCCATCATGCGCCACGGCGAAATCGTCGAAGTCGCCGCCTCAAAACAGATACGCAATGCACCACAACACCCATACACACAAAAACTTTGGGCTTCGTTCCCGAACATCCATGAAGGTAAACACAATCAAGAAGGAGCGACAGCATGAGCGAGCCCATTATTAGACTGAACAACGTCGTTAAAGAGTTCACCATTGGCGGCGGTTTCGCTTCTGAAGAGCGTTTCAAAGCCCTGCAAGGCGTCAGCTTCGATATCTACAAAGGGCGCACTCTCGCGCTTGTGGGGGAATCAGGCTGCGGTAAAAGTACCTGCGCGCGCTTAATGACAAAGGTCTACCCTGCGACCTCGGGGGAAATCTTGTTTAACGGCAAAAACATCGACGATATTGAAGGGCGCAAAGAGCTGCTTGAATACCGCAGCAAAGTCCAAATGGTGTTCCAAGACCCATTTGGCTCGCTCAATCCAACACACACCATTGAGCACCACCTGACCCGCCCGTTAAAGATTCATAACCAAGTCGCGGACAAAAAAGAGATTCCCGCGAAACTGCAAGAACTGATTGAATTAGTGGAACTAGCGCCCGATACACTTAAGAAATTTCCCCATGAGCTGAGTGGTGGTCAAAGACAAAGGGTTAATCTAGCAAGAGCCTTAGCGGTAGGCGCAGAGGTGATCTTAGCCGATGAACCGACGTCAATGCTCGATGTATCGATTCGTCTGGGCGTACTCAACCTAATGCAGCGAATGAAGAAAGAGTTCGGTATTGGTTTTCTTTACATTACCCACGATCTCGCCACTGCGCATTACATCGCCGAGGAGACGGCGGTAATGTACAAAGGCCAAATTGTAGAATGGGGAGATACTCAAGCGCTGTTAACCAATCCACAGCATCCTTACACTCAATTGCTGATCTCTGCCGTCCCGGACCCGGATCTTCCATTTGGCAAATTGGTGCAGAGTGAACCAAACTATTCACTGGATGCCGACAAAATTCGTGCAGAGAGTGCCATTGTGCAAGAAGAGTACAAACAAGTCGGTCCAAACCATTTTGTAAAACAATGGGTTAAAGCAGCATGATGACATTAGACACGTGGGTCGAACAGATGGGTGTGTGGTATCAAACTCGAAAGCATGATCAAGAGCAAACCCTAGAATCATTGATCCAATCGGTTCCAGATGCCGTTTGGGGTCCAAGGATCACCGATCTTCAGAGCAAGGCTATCGCTTGCTGGTTAGATGGGTGCCTGCGTGTCTATCAGCATAATCATTATGAAAAGCCAGACAAAGCCTATCAATATTTGCAGTTAGCCTACAGCCGACTGCAAAACGTGGTCTCGAATCCGCTCAGTGAGCTAGAGCTCAAAGATTGGTGTATGAAGCGGCTGCAACACCTGGCCGTATTAACGCTTGAGTTCTGTAACCAACAAGAGCAAACCTGTTGGCAAGACGAATCGGATCAGTTGATCGAATCCCATGTGCACTTTATGGCAGCGCAATCGTGGAATGAACCACGGAACTATGATCAAGCACAACGCGTCCTCCATTAATCTTCGCCCCCTGTTACTCACCCAATCTTCGGATCAATGATCAAGTCCTCCCTTGATCATTGATCCGACAATCAGCCTTTTCGGCCAATCTTTCATCTCAAACCTGAATTTTGGACAAAAAAAAGCGAGTTCACAGAACTCGCAAAAATATTCAGAATGAATGTAACAATATGAGCCAATCTATCAGGGATAATCTAATCCCTCATTCATCAGAAAGGACAAAAGGTTGTCTATTCGGGATAAATCTTATCCAACTCCCCTATTCGCTTTGTCAGTTGACTGTCAGGAGATTGTAGTAGCTTTGTTCAATGGTTTATAGAATGTAACAAACGATAAACAGGTGGCACAAAAAAGCCAGCGTGTGACGCTGGCTTCTCTCTCGAAGGTAAAAATTAGACCGCGACTTCGTCAAGGGCTCTGAAGACCGTCTCATCGAGGTGCCCTTCAAACACTTGTTTACACACTTTCCTGCGCACGGCGAGACCAGCAATAAGACGCTCAATGGACAAATGTTTGTTCTCACTTTGGCCGTTATACAACTCGACCATCTTACTCAAGGTTTCGTACGGAATCGCCTGCTCACCGACGCGAAGGTAATCGAGCTTGTCTATGAGCTCCAGACACTCTTCTTGAATTGAGGTGTGTGAATGCCCTGTCATAGCGGCAAGAGCCGTTATAGAGCGTTCTAGGGCCTCTGGTGAGGTGTATTTAGATAGAGTAATGGTAATCTCATCAGCATTGATCTCAACCAGGTGCTTGCGCTGTTTGACTCGTCGGCCAAGTTTTCCTTTCGGCGAGCGTTCTTTACGTTGAATGGGTTCGAACTCACCATCAATGATCTGAGACATCTCTTCAAGCTGCTTTTTAGTCACCATTTCATTGCGCAATGGGTTTGGCAACGTTGGCGCCATATTTCGCTTGCCGGCATTGGTTGTTCTGGCGCGCGAATAACGAAGCACCTCTTCGGCATCACATTTGATGTCAAACTGGTAATCTTTGATCTTCCCTTTCTCTTCGACCGCCGAGATCGTCAAGTGATAACCCCAGAGGTTGACGACAAAAAGATCCTCGCTCCCTTTTCCATCCGATAAACGTTTAAGCTCGCGGATCAGATCCATCGAAAAGCGGCGCCATTCAATGTTTCTTGCCAACTTCTGATTCAACTCACTCAGCAACATTTCATCAGTATGACGACGTACCATGCGACTTCGGAAATAACTGTAGAGCTGGAATACCAAGGTATGCTGTTTCAAGATCTCTGGTGGGAACAGGAAGAAGTAATCACGCGTCAGCAGCTCTTCGTAGAACGATGGTTCCCAAACAAGGATATACAGGTTCGGTTTAATGCGAATTTCGCCGTCAGCGTTCTCTGTAGGCGCTTCTTCCGAAGCTGTGATGGTTCTGGCTAGAAAACGGAAACGGTCGCTCTTGAAGCCTTCTGGCATGTTCTCGCTCAACCAGCGGCCAGTCAGCTCATGCAACTGAAAGTCGGTAAATTCAATGCGATCAATACTATCTCGAATTGAATCACGTGCAGGTCCACTGTCTTTTTTGCCGCGCAAGGAAAGAATATCGGTGATATACAGCGGTGTTTTATTCGGAACTTGAGTGCCATCCAGCTGATACTGGTGTTGGTGATGCTCGTGGTATTGAACAGTCAGAGTAAACAAGGCGAACAGGGTCATCAGATCATCAACGGTCATGATGTTCTTTGATGAACGCGTTTCGATCACAGCACGTGTACCTGAGATCGAAACCATGCTTTTCTGGTACTGCTTACGCGTCCGTGGGGGTGCTAACGCTTGATCAATGATCCCCGCCCAGTTGGTAGGAGAAACGACAAATTGATCCGCTTCGTCTTTCATTGCTGGTGGCGTATTGAGCCCATGCTCGTTTAACAAGCGCTTGTTCACTTGCGTTTGCGCGAGAGCTTTAGAGCGTTTTTGTTTCTCATTTTGTTTTACCGATTCAGTCACTAGGCTGGTGGCACCAAGCGCTGATATCAATTGGCTCGGATTGATAAAACGGTGCAACATGGTTTTGCCCGCCAATCCTTCTTCAAAGCGAACAGGCACTTGCTGAAACAGTCCAATATTAACGGCTGCACGTAAACGCTGTTGAATCGCAGCGCGAGTGACTTGTCCGTCGGTTGCCTCGATCAATTCGGTGGTTGAGACCAAACCGTCTTTGCTGCTAAAGCCTCGCAGAGAAATCAAATTCAGAAGTTCTACGATACTTTTCGTCACCCCTTTGAAATGCTGATATTGCTCTATCCAGTTAACTGCTGTTTCTGATACCTCGAATAGATGTCCATCTTTGTGGCTTCTAGGGAGTTTGATCAGTATCTTTTCTTCTGAACTCATTTTTAGATCCGTGTCACACTAGCCGTAATATCGCTATAGTTCCAGAAGAATAAAGAAAAAAAGATCATAAATAAAGAAAAAACTTATTGTTTTTAAATAACTGATCTTTCTGATTATATTGATCTTAATTGGTAATATGATCTATTGATCTGGGCGACAATCGTCTTGTAACTAACTGTTTTGAAAGGAATAAAAAAAACAGCCTCTGAAAACATGATCATGATAATCCCGAAACCATGATCACTATAAACGAGAAAGCATGATCAGAATGATTAAGAACGATGATCATCATCTTTATGAAAACATGATCATTGTAAGTCTTGAAGCATGATCATCATCGTTTCACATATTATCCACAGATCGGCACGGCGATAAAAGCTAGGATCTTGAATTCGCACTAATGGAGCTGACAAAATTAGTCGAAACGATGATCAAGAGAGAGCCATTTTTCATCGATTTCCAGATATTTTCATCGTGTTGTTCAATTGAAATGACACCACTCCAATGTTATCCACAACAGCTGATTTCTCGTAAAACTGGCGAAAGCATGATCAAGTTTGTTGGAGATAAGTGCCTGTTTGATGGACCTGTCATCGAACTGTCTTTAAATTGTCGTCGATTTGTCTTTAACCCCCACTGTATATGCATTTGCCCGTAATTTATCTGGAAATTTTCATGCTTCCGGAAAGATATCATGCTTGATCATTGTTCCGATCTTTTCGTCGATAAGATCACTTACCGATGAATCTGAAAATCTGACCATTTTCCCTTGATCATTGTTCCTTAAGTGGCGTATTTAGCCGCAAGCATGATCATGATGAGTTCCTTGATCATCGTTTCGAAAGATTTGTTGCAATTACGAATCCCTAGTTGGTTTGCCAGATTTAGAACTCCTCCTCTATTTCCGCTCTTTGCCATTGAGTTCTAGAGATTTTGTTATCGAGTTTTAAATTGAAATGACACCATCCGTAAAATACGCTGCAAAGTTAATCGTTCCGAGGTTTGGTCCTTAATCTGTAGCCTTTTATTTTTACAATGTAAATTTGTGATGCTGTAACATTTTAAATCTAGTTTACTTTTCGGGTTATTCCAAAGCTTTAAAAATCGGATTTTTTGCGTGCTTTTTACCCATTGTCACTAAAATGACAAAATGTTTTCTATTTAATGTGATTTTTATCCATAAGTGTATGTTCACCTTTTTATTGTCAATTTAATTAAATGCTGTACAATCGTGGGTAAGTCATTTATTACGGAATTTGGCAATGAAGAGAGATAACACAATAGAAAATCTCAATCGCCTCGCGGAGCAAACCGCTCAGGTTCAAGCAGACCGCATTGAGATTGTTTTGGAAGAGCGCAGTGATGACCATTTTCCACCAATGTCAAAAGCATTGATGGAAACCCGCTCAGGTCTGACTCGTCGTAAATTGGATGATGCCATCAGCAAGCTTGAAGAGTCGGGTCATCAGTTCACTAAGAACAACGCCAATCACTATTCTATTTCTCTTCAAGAAGCGCATATGCTTATGGACGCGGCTGGCGTGCCTAAGTTTCATGAGCGTAAGAAAAATGGTGACAATAAGCCTTGGATTATCAACGTACAAAACCAAAAGGGTGGTACGGGGAAATCGATGACGGCCGTTCATCTCGCGGCGTGTATGGCACTAAACTTAGACAAGCGCTACCGTATCTGTCTGATTGACTTGGACCCACAAGGTTCACTTCGTCTGTTCTTAAACCCGCAAATTAGCATCACAGATCACGACAACATCTATTCTGCTGTCGATGTTATGCTCGACAACGTGCCTGAAGGTGTGGAAATCGATAACGAATTTCTGCACAAGAATGTGTTGCTACCTACTCAGTATCCAAACTTAAAAACCGTATCAGCGTTCCCTGAAGACGCGATGTTCAATGCTGAAGCGTGGCAAAGCCTGTCACAAAATCAGTCGTTGGACATTGTTAAGCTGCTTAAAGAGAAACTTATCGATCAAATTGCCGATGATTTTGATGTCATTATGATTGATACCGGTCCACACGTTGACCCGCTTGTTTGGAATGCAATGTACGCATCAAATGCATTGCTTATCCCTTGTGCGGCGAAGCGTCTTGACTGGGCGTCGACGGTTAACTTCTTCCAACATCTGCCGACGGTGTACGAAATGTTCCCAGAAGATTGGCAGGGGTTAGAGTTTGTCCGCTTGATGCCAACCATGTTTGAAGATGACAACAAGAAGCAAGTGGCGGTACTGACGGAAATGAACTACCTGTTAGGGGATCAAGTGATGATGGCGACTATTCCAAGAAGCCGCGCATTTGAAACTTGTGCAGATACGTACAGCACCGTTTTCGACCTTACAACTGGCGATTTTGAAGGTGGCAAGAAAACACTGGCGACAGCGCAAGACGCCGTTCAAAAGAGTGCGCTTGAGCTTGAACGTGTCCTTCATAGTCATTGGTCATCACTGAATCAGGGGTAATAGAGCATGGCAATAAAAACTTCAGATCTTAACGCGCGTCTTTTTGGTAAAGCAAACAAGCGTCATGTCACGACTCCACAGCAAGCTCAACAAGCAGCTAAAGAGCAGGCTCAGGTGATTGAGTTAGCGGTCGCTGGTGAACAAACTGTACAATTTGAGTTGGTTCGTATTCCTGCTGAACAGGTCAAAGAGCAGACCGTTGTCTTTGCTGAAAACGCACGTGAACAGTCATTTTTAAACGAACATGCGCTGTCTGACGTACTGGTGACTTTGCGTGAACGTGGGCAGCAATACCCAGCTGTGGGTCGCAAGCGTGAAGATGGGCGTATCGAAGTTCTTGATGGTAGCCGTCGTCGCATGTCATGTATTTTGGCAGGCAAAGAGTTCTTGGTTTACGTTGGTGACAACATTAGCAGTGAACACGCTAAGTTCTTGTCTGATGTGGCCAATGCGCACAAGCCACTTTCATTGTTTGAAAAGGGCAAAGAGATGCTCGCGAAGCTAGAAAGTGGTGAAGCAGAAGATCAGAAAGCGTTAGCTAAAATGTTCCAATGCAGTGAGGCACTTGTCAGTGGTGCGTTGAAGGCTGCCGATTTACCTTTGGAACTTCTTCAGGCTTACCCAAATGTCGCGGACTTAGGTCGTCCTACAATTGTGAAGCTGCATAAACAATTTAATGGCTTAGACGAAGATAAACGTAATCAGTTGCTTGCCAAGTGTGGCTCTGAAGGTGGTTTTGTTTGGCAGCGCAGTCAAGCACACGGGGTGACTCGTATCACTAAAGATGTGACGGAAACCATCGAAGCGTGGATTGAAGAGTTGGCGCCAAAGAAAGCGGCAGTATCGGCTAAGAAAGAGCTGGTCAAAGGGCGCGCAAGCTACACGCGTAAGGGGCAGAATCTGGCGCTTAACTTAAAGAAAGTGGATGACGCCGTGATGCAAGACATCCTCGACTATGTAGCGGACAAGCTTAAATAGTCCAAAACAACTCACAGTGAAAAGCCGCCTCGTGCGGCTTTTTTTATGCAATAATGCGGCCTGTTGTTTCGACCAAACGAGAGACCTCATGAACGCGACGCACCATTTTCTATCTACTTTGACCGATATTGCCAGTCATAACTTCCATCGTTATGGCGTAGTACTGAATGGCCAGCACGAGTGGCAAGTCAGCACCGCTGAATCTGTGGCTGAATCGGTAACTAAGTCGCTGCAGTCAGAAAAAGTGTTTCAGTTAGGAGGGGAGGCGCTTGCTTATGCTGACCTCAGCGTTGGTTACAATAAGGGACAACAGTTGCTTGGCCAGGAGTGTGGCTTATTGATCTGTGACTTGCGCAGCGAGTTCGATGCCAACAGTTTTAGTGCGGCATTGGGGTGTTTGCGCGGTGGTGGTCTACTTTTGGTTTTTCCTCCCGAGCACAATCAATCCTCTCTAGATGGACAATGGCTACAACGTTCTTTGGCGAACTTGTATCAACTGCATCAGAATCAGATCCCCAATCTCTCTGCATTACCTTCACGCCATGCCTCTTCTGTAGAGCTTTATCAGCAGCAAAATGTTGCGGTAGAGAAAATTCGTAAGGTGGTTGAAGGGCATCGTAAACGTCCTTTGGTGATGGTTGCCGACCGAGGTCGCGGAAAGAGTAGTGCGCTTGGAATCGCCGCGGCGCAATTAATCCAAACACGAGCCATGCATATTTTGGTTTGTGCGCCAACGTTAGCGACGGTACAGCCGATATTCCAGCACGCAGAACGTTTGCTCGACAGCGCGCAAGTTCAGAAAGGCCGTTTGATGTTGGGCGATTCAGTGATCGAGTTTATCGCGCCGGATGATTTGCTTAAACGAAAACCCAATTGTGATTGTCTGTTTGTGGATGAAGCGTCGGCGATTCCCATTCCTATGTTGCAGCAGATGGTGGCGCACTACCATCGCGCAGTATTTTCAACCACAGTACATGGCTATGAGGGCTGTGGTCGCGGCTTCACGGTTAAGTTTCAGACGTGGCTACAGGCGTGTCGACCTGGGACGCAAACTTATGCACTCTCACAACCGATTCGTTGGAATGAATCTGATCCTTTGGAAGGTTGGCTGTTTGAGACCTTCTTGCTGGATGCGGAACTCGAAAATGCCGGGTGTGAATCGCATCGAACACAATTGACGCGATTGGATAAACAGACGTTGCTCGATAGCCCTAATCTGTTGCGTTCATGCTTCGCACTTTTAGTGAATGCTCATTATCAAACTTCACCGAATGATCTCTTGCTGCTTCTTAATGATGACGCCATGTCCTTGTATGCGACATTCGAAAGCGATGTTTGTGTGGGATGTCTGTTAGTGGTTGAGGAGGGCGGTTTAGACGCGGCAACCGTTTCAGATATTCAGCAAGGACGCCGTCGACCCAAGGGGCAGTTAGTGGCGTCAAGTTTAGCGTCGCAGTTGGGTATCGCAGAAGCGGCAATCGAATCGAGCTTACGCATCATGAGAATTGCGGTTCACCCTGAGTTACAGGGCAAGGGCATAGGTCAAGAGATGGTAGCGCAGCTTCAGGCACAAACGAGCGCAGACTTTTACTCAACCAGTTTTGGGGCGACGTCTGAGTTGGTCCATTTTTGGCGACACAGCGGCTTTTCCCCGGTGAAGTTGGGAAGCAGTCGTGACCATGCCAGCGGCACACATTCCTTGCTGATGGTAAGTGGACGCGCTTCTTGGATTCCTGCCGCTTGCGATTACTATCGCTTGTTTATTCAGTTTTCTTTGTCGAATTTATTTCAGCATCTTGAAAGCGACTTAGTCCGTAGTTTGGTCGATGAAAGTGATGCTTCCGTTGATGTAACAGATTTCGAAGCCTTGATTCAGAGTTACTTAGCCGGGGGCGCTCAATATGACAGTATTGCCCCTGTGTTTGATGCGTTGTGGAAGCGTTCTCCTCAAATTATCCAGTCCATGAGTGATCTTTTGGTTGCGAAAATAGTACAACAACAAGATTGGAGTGAGTGCGCTCGTCTCGCGCAGTGTGCGGGGCGTAAACACGTTGAAGCCATGTTTAAGCAGCAACTTGAAGTTTGGATTAACCAATACCGAGCCTGTTAATTTACACTGTAAAACGCTCCCTATCGGCAAGTTACCCTGCGATGAAATATCAGTTTACAGTGTAAATGACGTTCTATTTACACTGTAAATCGATTTGGTGCGAACCGGTATTGGGATTGACCCACAAAAAAACCTCCTTTTTTGTAAGGGACTAGTGTTTCTCACTAACCCTTTCATTTCTCGAAGATAATTCGTTCAAACGATAAACGGCTTGTATGTTTCTGGTGCTTTTTTATTAGTACCATCATTTGCGAATTACTCAGTTCTTCCTACACTCATTTTTAGGCAACAAGATTTATATTGGCTAGAAATAATAAGAAGTGAAGGTTAATACATGGACTGTGCTTTACCTGAATCGCTTGATATCTCAACCGTGCTGGATTCCACTTCAAGTTACAGAGAGTGGCTATCTGAAAACACCGAAATCGTCATTGATGCTTCGCAAGTATCCCGTGTCGATGCGGCTGGTGTTCAAGCACTTTGCTCCCTATTCATTTCTGCCAACAATCATCAAATTGACATTCAGCTAAAACATCCTTCTCAGATACTGCTTGAAGCGCTTGGTACCCTAGGACTAAGTGAGCAGATCAAATGGAATGAAGACTGTGGAGAGAGCAAGCATGACGAAAATTCTAGCTGTGGATGATTCAGTTTCAATCCGCCAAATGGTGAGTCACACCCTGAAAGATGCAGGGTATCAAGTCGAAACCGCGAACGATGGCCAAGATGCGTTGAGTAAAGTGATGAGCACAAAGTTTGATGTGGTGATTTCAGACGTCAACATGCCAAATATGGGTGGCTTTGAATTAGTAAAAGCGCTGCGTGCAAAACCGCAATACAAGTTCATCCCTATTTTAATGCTCACCACTGAAACCAGCACCGATAAAAAAATGCAAGGCAAGTCAGCCGGTGCAACGGGGTGGTTGGTCAAACCCTTCAACCCTGAAACATTACTCAAAACTCTAAAACGTGTGATTTAAGTTGTCACGCGGAGAGACAAAACAGAATCATCGAACTAATAAAGCGAGCAGCAGGCATTGCAACTTGAACTGCGAGCAATAGAAATCGTCTTTGGTAGGGAAACAATATGGCTTTAGACATGGAACAGCTACGCAAAATGTTTTGCGAAGAGTGTCGAGAGAATCTGGAAGTGTTAGAAGACGTGCTTCTCAATCTCGATCTTCAACACGTCGAAGCTGAGTCTATCAATACCATTTTTCGCGCTGCACATTCGATAAAAGGCGGTGCGGCGACATTTAACCTGCTTAATATCAGTGAATTTACTCACTCGGTTGAAGCGTATCTTGACCTTGTCCGCACGGGAGAGCGCGAGCTCAGTGCAAGCTCGGTCGATGTGCTTCTCAAAAGCGGTGACTGCATTCAAGGTATGTTAGAGCAACATGAGTCAGGCACAGAGACCGATGACAACTTGCTTGATGATGTGCGCGCTCAACTGGACTCGCTGTTAGGTGAAAACTCACACCCAGATTTCACTGAGCCAACCGATGACAACTCCGCAAAAAAAGACGCCATAAACGGGGATTGGCGAGTCACCTTTAAACCTCACCCAGAGATATTCTTCAGTGGTAATGACCCTTTACGTATTGTGCGCGAGCTAAAAGAGCTGGATGACCAATGCGAAATCGTTGCAAACCTTGAAAGCATCCCAAGCATTGATGACCTTGAAGCTGAGCTCTGTTATCTGAGTTGGACTGCTAAGCTACCTGCCTCTGTCGAGGAGATATTGATTCGAGAAATCTTTGAATGGGTAGAAGATGAGTGTGACTTGATTGTAGAAAGAGCGAATGTAGAGCCGAGTGGTGAAACAGATGGTGACATCGCGCCAGTATCCGGTGCGGGAGAGGTGAGCGCGCGTAATGAGGCTGAACCAGAACCAGCGCCTCAACCGGTAGCTAAAACCGCAAAGGGTGAAGCCAGTGTCAGTTCGATTCGTGTCGACATCGACAAAGTTGACAGTCTCATCAACTTGGTGGGGGAACTGGTCATCACCCAATCGATGCTGACCGAAATTGGCAATGACTTTTCCATTGATAAGTTAGAGAAGCTGAAAGCTGGCCTCGATCAGTTGCTGCAAAACAGCAAAGATCTACAAGAAAACGTCTTGAATATCCGCATGTTACCGATGAGTTTTGCGTTCAGTCGCTTTCCTAGGCTGGTTCGAGATTTATCCAGTCGCCTTGAGAAACAGGTCAACTTATCGATAAAAGGGGAGCAAACAGAGCTCGACAAGACCGTACTTGAACGCATTGTCGACCCCTTGGTTCATCTGGTTAGGAACGGAATCGATCATGGGATTGAGCAGCCAGCGTTGAGGCTTGATAAAGGCAAGCCTGAAATGGGGGTAATTGAACTGAATGCTTACCACCAAGGCGGTTCCATTGTCATCGAAATTTCGGATGACGGAGCGGGATTGAACTGCGACAAGTTGTGGAATAAGGCGATCGAAAAAGGTGTACTCGATCCCGATGTGCGTCGAGAGGAATTTTCTGACAAGCAAATAATGAATTTGATTTTTGCCCCTGGATTTTCCACCGCGGATGAAGTGTCCGACATCTCTGGACGAGGCGTTGGCATGGATGTGGTTCGCCGCAACATTGAAGAGTTAGGTGGCCACATTGAGGTGGAATCACGTTTGGATGAAGGCAGCTGTTTCACCATTAGCTTGCCGCTCACGCTCGCGATTTTAGACGGTCAATTAGTGAAAGTTGGCGGAGAGGTGTATGTCATCCCATTGCTGACCATTATTGAGTCTATCCAAATCGATCCGAGCTGCATCAAGCTGGCGTCTGGTGGTATAGAGCTGTATCGACTGCGTGAAGAAAACATACCGATTTTACGCTTGCAGGAAGAGCTGCAAATGGGCGAGAGCGGAGCACTCGATAAACGCATTCTCTGCTTTGTGGAGGCGGCAGGTAATCGTGTGGGTTTGCTGCTCGATGAGTTGCTCGACCAGCAGCAGGTGGTGATTAAGAGTTTAGAGTCTAACTACAGCAAAGTGAGCGGTATCTCTGGGGCGACCATTCTTGGAGACGGATCGGTCTCTTTGATACTCGATATTCAAGGGCTGATCACCAGCTTCTTGAACCGAGCGTCAGAAGGGGCACACAAAGGGATTGCGGCGTAGGAGGCAAGATGAATCAAACAGAAGCGCTGCTGAGCAACGAGCTTTCTCAAGCGTCGAAACAGTCCATGACAGCTCACGCTGAAACTTGGCTCAGCGAAGTAAACGAAGAGGTCAGTGAAAGTGCGGACTTTCTCAGTTTTCAACTTGCGGCGGAACTCTATGGCGTGAACATCAACGATGTGGAAGAGATTCGAGTGTGGGAAAAGCCGACCCCTATACCGCGTGCACCTCAGTTTGTATTGGGGGTGATCAACTTGCGCGGAATGATTGTCCCAGTCGTAGACCTGAGACTTCGATTTAACCTTGGACAAGCAGATTACTTGCCGACCACCGTCGTGATTGTATTGCGCAGCGCAAACGGACAGGAACAACGTTTGATGGGATTGGTGGTTGATGCCGTGAGCGATGTGATAAGCCAAGGAAACAATGCGCTGTATCCGGCGGTTGGAGATTCGTTAGTCACCCCTTACTTACAAGGTTTACTCAACGTAGATGAACAGGTGATGTCGCTGCTTGATACCAATGAGTTGCTGAGTATTGGGCGAATCTTAAGGGAGAACGCATGAGTTTGACGCAAGAGTTTTTGAGCTTTGTCCTCGATGGCGATGAATACGGTGTCCCTATCTTAGATGTTCGAGAAGTACGCGGTTGGAGCCCTGTCCGAGAGATTCCCAACTCCCCTTCCTATATGAAGGGCGTTTTAGAAATTCGCGGCGAGTACGTGCCGATAGTCGACTTGAGGCTACGGTTTGGTTTGCAAGCGGCAACATTAGGTCCGACAACGGTGGTGATCGTGCTGAATGACGCACAACACCACCCACTTGGCATTATTGTCGATGGTGTCTCTGAAGTGTATCCGCTGAAGGATGAGCAGATCAAACTGGCACCGCACGTCGCCCCTGAGGTTGACCACAGTTACGTCAGGGGGATCGCGTCGGTCGATTCTGGACACTTAATTTTAATACATTTGGACGCTCTGTTTGATGCAGCAGAGCTCGTTGAACCCCATCATGAAGTACACAGTGGGGCATGACTTCAACCCGTTTTATCAGCGTGTTGTAACACTGGTCAAAGCAATCATTGAGAGGTAACTCATGGCATTTTGGAACAGGAAATCCGAGGTAGATACAGCGTTTAAAGCGCCGACACAAGATACCTTAACTCAAGATTTTGAGGTTGAGGAGCAAGGAATATCAAAAGAGCAGTTGCTGTGTGCGTTAAATGCTGCTCAAACGGCGTTGATGATGATAGACCGGGATTTCAATATCACCTACATCAATAAAAAATCGATTGAGTTGCTTAAAGTGCATGAGGCTTTGTTTCGTTCGGTGTGGCCCAACTTCCAAGCGACCGAAGAGTTTTTGCTCGGTTACTGTATTGATGCTTTCCACGTTAACCCTAGCCACCAGCGACAACTGCTATCGAATCCTTCAAACCTGCCATACACCACCAACATCAAAGTGAAAGATGTTCAAATCGAGCTCAATGTCGGTGCCATCATTGATGCGCACGGCCAGTACGTGGGGAATACGCTCGAGTGGAAAGATGTGACGGAAGAGCTGGCGAAAGAGCGTGAGATTGGTCGATTGGTTTCTGCGGTGGAAGGGATGACCACCAACCTAATGATGGCGGATAAAGATGGCATCATTACTTACCTCAACCCGTCGCTAAAAGCGCTGTTGAGCAGCCGAGAACGGGATCTGCAAAGTGTGTTGCCAGGGTTTGATGCCAGTAATCTTGTCGGAAAAAATATTGACGTCTTTCATAAAAATCCTAGCCATCAGAGAAACATTATTGCCAATCCTGATCGCTTGCCATTCTCTTCCAACATTGCGGTAGGTTCACTTGAATTTAATCTCACCTGTATCGCGATGCGTGATGGGCAAGGAAACTACATTGGTCCTGCGCTGCAATGGGTCGACATTACAGAGCAGCAAGATGGGCAACGACAAGTCGAAGCTCTGATCCAAAAAGCGATCGATGGCGAGCTAAGCGAGCGTATTGATACCAGCGTGTACAGCGGTTTTATGAAAGAGCTGGGTGATGGAATCAATAACTTGCTCGACACCATGGTTGCGCCGCTTGGCCAATGTATCGATGTTATGAGCCAAGTGGCGGATGGGGATCTCAATAGCACCATGTCTGACGACAACAAAGGTGAATTTGGACGACTGTCTGACGCGGTAAACACCTCCATTATCAACTTACGTAACATGGTCGAGAAAATTACCCATTCATCAGCCCGTGTTGCGACCGCCTCCACCGAGATTGCGGAGGGGAACAACGATCTCAGTCAGCGCGTCGAAGCGCAAGCGTCTAACTTGGAAGAGACCGCGGCGAGCATGGAGCAGATGACAGCCACAGTAAGGCTCAATGCTGACAACGCCAAAGGTGCCAATGACCTCGCCGATGACGCCAGTAAAAAAGCCAGCAAAGGTGGTGAAGTGGTCGGTCAGGTGGTCTCTGCCATGGCGGAAATAAATTCTGCGAGCAAGAAAATCGCCGACATTATTGGCGTGATTGATGAAATCGCCTTCCAAACCAACCTTCTAGCGCTGAACGCGGCGGTGGAAGCCGCCAGAGCAGGCGAGCAGGGGCGCGGCTTTGCCGTTGTCGCGGGGGAAGTTCGTAACCTCGCCCAACGCAGTGCCGCTGCGGCTAAAGAAATTAAGGGGCTGATCAAAGACAGCGTCGAGAAAGTGGATGAAGGCTCCCGATTAGTGGATGAGTCAGGTGAAACGCTCAGTGAGATCGTTGATGCGGTTGCGAAGGTGAGCGAGTTGATCGCGCAAATCGCCTCATCAAGCCTAGAGCAATCAACCGGCATTGATGAGATCAACCGTGCGGTGGCGACCATGGATGAAATGACGCAACAAAATGCCTCCCTTGTCGAACAGACATCTGCGGCAAGCCAATCGCTTAAAGATGAAGGTAAGCAACTCCTCAATTTGATGAACTTTTTTGCCACAGACAGCAACGTGACCACATTTGAAAGCCGGACTAAAGAGTCTGGGCACAAAGGCAACGTCAGGGAAATAAGAACGCCAAAGGTCGCTAACTCACGCTTAAAGCTAGAAGAGGACGGAGATGAATGGGAAGAGTTCTAGTTCAAACTGAGTCAAGGATGCCCGACAAGCCAGAATTTGAGCTTACTGATCAAGACTTTAAGTTCATTCAGTGGTTTATGCACAAACATGCGGGCATTTACTTCTCAGACAGAAAGAGAACCTTGGTCTACGGTCGTATTAGCCGCCAGCTGCGACGATTGCGGCTAAAGCGTTTTGCCGAGTACAGAACTCTGATAGAGCAAAACAGTGAAGAGCGCATCTGTTTCATCAACTGCTTAACCACGAATAAAACCCAGTTTTTCCGTGAATACCACCATTTTGATTTTATGGAGAAAGTACTGCTTTCAGAGTGGGCACAGCAAGGTAAGCGGAACATTCGAATCTGGTCTGCGGGGTGTTCAACCGGTGAAGAGCCTTACAGTTTCATTGCGTCACTCCACACGGCCAATGCGCTAGAGCAGTTTGACTCAATAGAGATAACGGCAACGGATCTGGATACCCGTGTCCTCGAGGTTGCCGAGCAAGGTATTTACGATGAAGAGGCGTTAAAAGCGATTCCGATTAAGTACCTCAAGCCCTGTTTTGTAAAAGGGATTGGTCGCCATAGTGGCAAAATTAAAGTGCGTCTAGGGCTGCAAAAAATGATTCAATTTCAAAGGCTGAACTTGCTGGAAAATTGGTCGTTTGAGCAGCGATTTGACGTGATTTCTTGCCGAAATGTGATGATCTACTTCGATAAGAAAACACAACAAGAGCTGATTACACGGTTTCATCAACAGTTAAGCCCCAACGGCGTGCTGTTTATTGGTCACTCAGAAAGTATGCCTGCCGATTTTGACGGCTTCCATCATCTTGGCCACACCATTTACGTAAAGAAATAAGGGACAAGGATGATAGGCATACGACAGGAGAAAACCCAAGCGCCCACCGCGCATTTTAATCGCTTCTACCATCCACAGAGAGAGAAGCACATCGTTAAGGTGACGCCCGGTGGTGTCTATTGTACCCAGCGCTCTGATGAGTTAATCGCAACGGGGCTTGGTTCATGTATCGCTGCGTGTGTTTGGGACGAGACGGCCAACGTCGGAGGAATGAACCATTTCCTACTGCCGTTTGACAACTATAGTCAGATCAAAAGTTGGCAGCCGGAGTCATTGGTTTCTACCGCCTCTCGTTATGGTATTCACGCCATGGAGATGTTGCTGAACGCATTAATTGAACGAGGGGCAGAGCGAGACAATTTACAGTTTAAGCTGTTTGGTGGCGCTCAGATGCTCGGCAGACATTCGATGATCGGGGCGAAAAACGTCGCCTTTATTCTCAAATATGTGGAGCAAGAGCAACTCAAGGTTATCGCACAAGATCTTGGCGGGCTAGAGCCAAGAAAAGTAATGTTCGACCCTATTAGTGGTAAGGCGTGGCTAAAACGCATCCCATTTACTGAAGTCCACCGGTTACAACATCAAGAAGAAAAATACGCCCATCAGTTGGATAGAGAGAGTCATCGCAAGCATGACGATGACGTGGAGTTATTTTAATGAAAAAGATCAAAGTACTAGTGGTTGATGACTCGCCCGTATTTCGCGCACTACTGGCAGAGTTGATCAACGCCGATCCCGATCTTGAGGTGATCGCCTTGGCTGCCGATCCTTATGAAGCGCGAGAGATGATCAAACGTCACAACCCAGATGTACTGACCTTAGATATTGAAATGCCGAAAATGAATGGTGTCCAGTTTCTGAAAAATCTCATGCGCTTGCGTCCTATGCCTGTGGTGATGATTTCGACCTTAACCCAGCATGGCGCACAGGCCACCTTAGCGGCATTGGAATATGGAGCGGTCGACTATTTTCCCAAACCCTCGGTTGATAGCACGGCAGAAATGGTCAACTACAAGCGCGAAATCAACGAGAAAATTAAGGTCGCCGCTGGAGCAAACGTTGCTCAGGAAACCCACCTTGAGCATGGCACACAGGTGGCTAAAGTTTCTGCGCCAAGCCGCACAAGCATTGAGTTGATTGCTATCGGTGCCTCAACAGGAGGAACAGAAGCGGTCAAGCAGGTGCTGTCATCACTGCCCGCGGGGCTGCCTCCTGTCATCATTACTCAGCACATCAGTGCGATGTTTTCTGGCTCCTTCGCCCAGCGACTGGATGAGAGCTGCGCCCTTAACGTTAAGGAGCTCGCGGCTAATCGCGCTCCACTGGTCAATGGCTGTGCTTATGTTGCTCCGGGTGACAAACACTTGGTTGTCGTACGAAGAGGCACACACCTTTACTGCCAGCTGGATGATCGCCCTGCGGTGAATCGTCATAAACCCTCGGTGGATGTGATGTTTGACACGGTTGCAGAGACCGTAGGCAAACAGTCAATTGGGGTGATATTAACGGGCATGGGGCAAGATGGCGCAAGAGGCATGCTCGGTATGAGAAACGTAGGCGCGCGAACCATCGCTCAAGACCAAGCCACTTCTGTGGTGTGGGGAATGCCTCGAGTAGCGGTTGAACTCGAGGCTGCGGAATCGGTGGTGCCACTGGGTAAAGTGTCTGAGCAAATTTGCCACTACTTATCGAGTGATAACCATTAGACAGGTCAAGCAAGGAGAGCGTTATGAAAACACCACTATTATCGATTAAGCCTCGATACTTCCTTGCCGTGACGACGCAAGTACTATTGCTGACGTTTGCTGTGACACAAGCCTCCACCTTGCTGGTTGTCTCGGCCATGATCGCCGTCGCCGCGATTCCGTGGTTTGTGTTTCCACGAGGAACGGTCCCTGTGGAACTGGATGTCAAGCCACCTGTAAGCACTGAGACTTGCAAGCAGAAAACGGCTGACATGGCCCCCTTACTTTCATTGCTTGCCTCCCAGCTTCACGAGCCTCTCAATCATCAAAAAGGGGTGATTGATGAATCCGTTGAAACACTTAACGAAAGTTACTTTGAACTGCAAAAACTGGCGCAAGAGCAAAACCAAATCACCGCTGAGCTGGTAGAGAATTTATTGGGCCAGTCGGGGAGCGATAACGACATCAGTCAGGTTCTGCCCAAAACCGAAGCCATCATCCGAAACTTTGTCGATACGCTGGTGCAAGTTTCTGAAAAGAGTATTTCCGCAGTGCACAGCATTCACGATATGTCCGAGAAGCTCGATGCGGTGTTTAAGCTATTAGAGCAAGTTCGCGGCTTGTCAGAGCAAACCAACCTGCTGGCGCTTAATGCTGCAATTGAGGCTGCGCGCGCTGGAGATGCTGGGCGAGGGTTTGCCGTTGTGGCTCAGGAAGTGCGTAACTTGTCCCACAAAGCGGAAGAGCTCAACAACCAGATTGAACAAGAGATCAATATTGCTCAGCTCACGGTCAAAGAGGCGAACCAAACTGTGGGAGAAATGGCCTCGATTGATATGACCGAAGCGATAGAGTCAAAAGACAAAGTGGACGAAATGCTCAGAGGCGTACAGCGGGTCAACGTCTCAATCGAGCATGAAATACAAAAAATCAGTGACAGCGGTGAGCGGTTACATGTTCAGGTGGATAACGGCGTACGAGCATTGCAGTTCGCTGATATTGTTGTCCAGCAAGGGGATTATGCCAAACAGACCGTCGACTACTTGCTGGCGTTTTCTCAACTGTGTGATGAGTGGAATCAGCAACGCATCGACGCGGAGCAGTTTATCCAAGCCACGCAAGAGCTGTATTCGCAAGTGCAACATCGAGATGGCCCCGCGGCCTCTCAGTCTAGTATCGAAGAGGGAGAGGTCGAGCTCTTCTAACGCTGTTTTTGCTTTGTACTCCAATGGAGGAACCCTATATGTCAGTAGAAGCTCAGGTAGACTCAGGCTCAAGGCACGTCACCATCTTAATCGAAGGGGCGTTTGGCTTTAACTTAGTGCAAGATTTTCGTCGCTGCTACACCGACCGGCGAGATCACCGTTTTACCATCGACTTACGTAAAGTGGATTACATCGATAGTGCTGGGCTTGGAATGCTGCTCAATATGCACAGTTATTTGGAGCAAGATGACGGCATGATCCGCATCACCAACACCTTGCCTCAAGTGCGTAAAATTTTGATCATTTCTCGCTTCGATAAGAAGTTCTCAATTGAGTAGACTCAAGGAGAAGCTATGCATGTCATGATTGTTGATGACCATGCAACAAACCGCGAGCTGTGTCGGTTTATGCTCGGTCATATCGCAGAAAAGACGACTCTGTTTGAAAACGGACAAGGTGTCGTGAATGCAATGGAACAGATGGACACCTTGCCGGATGTTATCCTCCTTGACGTGATGATGCCGATAAAAGATGGATTCACCACGGCGAAAGAGATTCGCAACGCATTCCCGAACATTCACATTCCGATTATCTTTCTTACCGTGCTTGATGATCACGCGTCGTTCGAAAATTGCCTGCATTATGGGGATGATTTTATTCTTAAACCTGTCGAACGCAGTGTTTTGTTGGCAAAAGTACAGGCGCACTATCGCATTGTCCGAATGCATAATGAGGTCACAGAGCAGCGTGATGAGCTGCGTCATTTCCATGAGCAGGTTCGCTACGACTACGCCATTGCAGAAAGTATTTTCTCCAATCTGATGGAAGAGATGAGCTCTCAGGTCAACAATATTTATGGGATTAACTACATTTCCACGCCTTCAACGGTGTTTAATGGCGACTTGATTGTTGTCGCCCACCGACCTCATGGTGGGGTCTACGTAATGATTGCAGACGCTACAGGCCATGGGCTGCCTGCGGCTATTTCTGCTATTCCTGCGACTCGCGCGTTCTTCTCTATGGCGGCGAAAGGATTGTCGCTCGGAGAAATTGTCAGCGAAATTAATGACGCCCTAGTGCGCTTTTTGCCGATGGGCATGATGCTCGCCGCCAGTGTCTTTGAAATTCGGGCCAACGGGTTTGAAGTCTCTTGGTGGGGAGGCGGGTTGCCGGATGGTTATGTGATTAACCCAGATGGTTCAATCGATCGCCGACTGGTTTCAAGGCACATGCCGCTTGGCGTGCTCAAGCCAAGGGAGTTTGAAACCGATCTTGTCCATATGAAGCTTGAGCCAGACCAGCAGATCATTTGCTATACCGATGGGGTGATTGAAGCGTGCAACCGAGAAGGAGAGCAATTTGGTCTTGAGCGCCTAGAAAAAGCGCTTGCTAGCCCACGCCCTGTGATTCCTGTTTTATATGATTCTGTGCGCCGATTTGCCCACAAAAAAGTCGATGATGACTTGTCGATATTATCAATGAAGTTCCCCATCTCCAGTACCAAAGAGCCAGACTTAAAAAGTGAGCAGATCAATATCAACAAAGTACCGATACACTCTACGCTTGATTTCCCTGCTCCAGTGTTGAGAAGTGTGAACGTGATGACCGAAGTCAGGCAGTATCTAAGCGGTATCTTATACATGGGAGCACATCTCGATTTGGTTTGCTCGGTGCTCTCTGAGCTGTTTGCCAATGCGATTGAACATGGTTTACTCAAATTAGATTCGTCGATCAAAGAGCAGCCGGATGGCTTCTTCTTGTTTTACCAGATGCGTGAAGAACGTTTAAAAACTCTTGATGATGATGCTTGGCTGAAGCTGAGTCTCACTTATGAGCCAAATGAAGCTCAGTTGATGATGGTGCTCGAACACAATGGCGAGGGGTTCGAATACAAACCGCCGCAACAAGGTGATGGACCGCCGCGCAGTTATGGTCGCGGTATCATGTTGGCCAAAGCGCTTTGTTCTTCACTAGACTATTCCTGTAGCGGGCGCTGTGTGACGGCCGTCTACTCGTTGAAAGAGGAGCATCATTTTCCCACGTAGCGGAGTTCAGATTTACAGTGTAAAAAATTTATTAAAGTGACCTACGCTCTAATTTGTCACACTTGTGATACAGCTAGGCGAGCAAATTGCATACACTCAAGTGAGGACGTAAAACGGGCTGATTGTACATGTGGGATAAATTTGTTGCCTTGTCAGAAGATCACCGAGCTGTTGTCGCGACCTTGTCGCCTAGCATTTCGGTGGATGGAAATTTTGATACGCGAGGGTTAGAGGAAGCATTAGCTGCGATAGGAGCGAGTGAGTTTTTTGTGATTGATGAATCGGTTACCCGCTTTATCAATCTAGCCAAAGAGAGCGCGGGGGAAGCCTACTCAGGGGTGACCATCGCCGAAGTAAGGGATGCCACGGTCGAGGTTGTGCTTTCAGAACACGATATGCTGGCGAGCATGGTGGTCACCGGAGCGTACAAAGGTGAGCCTCTTAAAGGACCACAAATTGTCCACGCGCTCGCACAAGCCCATGTAACTAAGGGCATCAATAAACTGGCGCTTAAAAAAGTGCTCATCATGAGCCATCAACTCAAACCTGGCGAAACCTACACACAGCCGGTCGCCAAAGGCAAAAATCCGGTACAAGGCCAAGACGCCAAATTCATCCCTCTGGTTAAAGATCCCACCAAACAAGTCTTAGCACCCAAAGAAGATCAGCAAGATGGCAAAGTCGATATGCTCAATTTGGGCGAGACGATTACGGTATCTGAAAATGATCCTTTGATGAAACGCATTCCTGCAACCAAAGGGGAGCCAGGTCTTACCGTGCAAGGCAAAGTGATTCCTCCTAAACCCGGCAATGACAGTGTTCTTAAAGAGGGCAAAGGTTCTGCAATCTCGCCGCAAAACCCCAACGTATTGATTGCTACCGTTTCAGGTATGCCGATGATCAAAGAGAAAGGTGTTGAGGTTGAAGACGCCCTCTGTTTACCGACCATTGGTGTGGCGACGGGCCATGTCAAGTTCAAAGGCAACGTCGTTGTTCTGGGCGACATTGAGTCCGACATGGTGGTGCGGGCAACCGGCACCTTAACTGTCGGCGGTTTTATTGAATCGGCCGATGTGCAAGTTCAAGGCGATATTCAAGTAGCGAAAGGTATCATTGGTCACAATGTTTCTGAAGGTGAAAAGCGCAGCTGTATTGTGAAATCTGGTGGCACGATCAGCGCCAATTATGCTCAGTTCTGTGAACTTCAAGCGGGCGAAGACATTCACCTCAACGTCCACTGTATGAACAGTGAAGTGCGTTGTGGTAAAGATTTGGTTGTGGTCGATGCTTCTGAAAAACATGGCACATTGAGTGGCGGTCACGCCAAAATTGGTGGCAAAGTTGTTTGTGTCGAGCTTGGTGTTGAGGGAGATACCGCCACTTATGTTGAGGCATTTGCTCGCTTCCAGATGTTTAAAGATCGCCAAGCAAAGCTGAAAGAGCAATATACTCAAGCGCAAGAAGGCACCATGAGTGTCATTCGAAAAGAGTTAGAGTTTAAAAAGATCCCCAAATCACAACGTACGCCAGAGCAAGAACAAGAACTAGAAACCTTTAAGCAAGAAGCGAACGCTCACTTAGAAAAAGTCAAACACGCGCGAGACAACAATGAGCAGGAGCTCGAAGTGGCTTTGGAAGAGAATGTTATTGAGGTGAAAAGCAAGGTGTTCTCTCATGTGACGGTTCAGTTCGGGGAAGAGAAGATCATCACCAAGCGCTCTCATGGTCCGAGCATTTTCTCTTTCAACCAGTATGAGATTAAATGTCGTTCAATGCTGGATGAAGAGGCATTCGAAGAGGTTTAAGCGCAGTCAATCATCACACCTGTCACCCTATCTTGATTCGTTGAGGTAGGGTGATTTTTTATTTGGGCTAACGACGCTGACAGGTTGTGCAGCCGCGACACGCAGACCGTGTATGCTTGTCGAGTTGGCTGCGCTGAATTTTGCAGTAGGCGTTTTTTAAAGCGCGCCGGGCAGAGAACCAATCGTCAGGTTTTTCTAAGATTAGATAGCCGTTAAAGCGTTTGACCAGCTCCACGCGATGTTTGTCGATAAAACGGCTATCGAAGCCGATGTCAAAGTAGTCGAGCGCTTGTTCAATCGAGGCGAAACTGGCAATTTTCTGCTGGATGTCGACTTGGCTCATACACCGACATCTCTTTGCATAAAGACGAATTGTTCATTGTGTGAAACGCGCTTAAAGCCTAAGCGCTGATACAAGCTACCGACGCGATTGCCTTGCAGGTAACAGAGCTTGATTGGCAGGTGTAACTGATCCGCTTGGGTGATCACTTGATTCAGGACTTGGCTGCCAATGCCTTTGCCATGCCACTCTGGTAACAGAAAAAAGCGTCCAAAATAGAGATGATCGCTGTGGTGTTCAAGGAGATAACTGCCGACAGGTCGACCTTCTCGCTCGATGATCGTCGGTTTAGCTTGATGCCACTCTTTCTGGTGGAGCGCTCTTTGAATCTGTTCATCCCAGCCAAACACGGCTTTGATCGCATCATATTCTGCGGCTTTTTTGAGCTCGAATAAGAACTCATAATCTTGCGCATTCGCAGGGCGGGTAGTGTAGTCGAGCGACATATTAAGCGCCTTGTGAGCTAAGCAGTTTATCAATGGCACTTTTGCTGGTTTTGCCTATCTTTTGCATCAAAGCAAAACTGGGCTCTGAAATACCGCGAGACTGTAAATCATTGACCATCAGCATCCACAGTTTCGCCGTCATTTCGGCATCCGCCAACGCTCGGTGAAATACACCGTCATTGTCTATTTGCTTAAAACGGACAAGATCGCCTAACTTGTGGCTTGGGGCATCTTGGTTAAGGCGACGAGATACCAGCAAAGAGCAAGCAAACTCCCCCGAGTAAGCGGCGTTCACGCGTTCCAATTCATCATCAAGGAAACGTTTGTCAAACGAGGCGTTGTGGGCAACGAGGTTTTGACCTGCGATGAATTGCGCAAATTGAGCCATCACTTCATCGCAGGTTGGCGCATCGCGTAGCATGATATTGGTAATGCCTGTGTATCCTTCAATGAAGGAGCTAACGCGAAAGCCAGGATTCATCAACTGTTGGAAGGTGTCAACGACTTCACCATTGACCAACTTCACGGCGCCGATTTCTATCGCGCGGTCGCCCATGTTGGGTGACAAACCCGTGGTTTCAAAGTCGAGAACAACGACAGAGTTCGCAAGAGACATACTTCTTCCTAAGCCTAGTGATTTGGCTGTGAATTATAGGTTTGCAGTGCCAGAGGGTAAAGGAGTTATTCCGCCCGTCCAGCCAAGGAAACGCGAGTGATTAACCCACGTTTATCGACTGTTTGACAATATGGAACTGCTCACATTGATTGAACCGCGCAAATGCCTGTAACTCTTTTTCCAGCGCAGGCATAAAGTCATCAGTATTGGTTAATCCAGGCTCAAGGCTCAGATGCAAAACGTTGAGCGTGGCGCTTTTCTTATCCACTTTGCAGTCTGCCCTCGCAACGAGTTTGCCATCCCACAAAATCGGTAGAGAGAAATAACCAAATTGGCGCTTGGCTTCTGGCACATAGCACTCAATCAGGTAATCAAAGTTGAAAATGGCACTGGCGCGTTTACGTTGGATGAGCAAATTATCGAACGGTGACAGGATTCGTGCCTGCTTTCGATTCAAGCGTTTGCCAAGCAAATTCAACGATTTCACACAGGCGTAGTAAGGCTGATGATTAACCGTGATGGGTTCAATCTCGCCCATTTCCACCAACTCTCCAATGGCTTGGGTCACGCTCGTTTTTACATCCTTGAGTTGATACACCATCTCTTGAATCGTGCCAAAACCGTGCGCTTTTAAGTAACTGAGTACCAAAAATCGACCATGTTCTTGCGGGGTTGGTATAGAGGTGTCGATATTGTGGGGTAAGACTCGCTGCGTGAGATCGTAGACTTTATGAAAGCCGCGCCGCTTGGCAATCATTAAGTCACCTTGCATGTAGAGGTTTTCTAACGCTTGCTTGGTTGGCTTGGTGTGCCATCCATCGGTTTTATGTACTTTAGACTCGAAGTCTTTTGCCATTAATGGCCCTTCTGCTTCAATTCTTGCCAACACATTCTTCATGAGATCTCGATCTTTACAGTACCAGTGGCGCTGCTGACCAGACTTGATCGCGACTTTTCGCGGCAAACTGTAGCGGTAATTGCTCATCGGCAAATACGCAGCGGCATGAGACCAATACTCGAAGACTTGGCGATCGGCGACCAGTTGATCAAGGTGTTTGGGTTGATAGCCGGGGTTTCGACTCCATAAGGTGTGGTGGTGGGCTCGCTGGACAACAGAAATGGTATCGATCTGGATATAACCCAGTTGTTCAAAGGTGTTTAGAGTTTTGGCGTAGCTGCTGCCTTTTACGCCTGCTGTCGGTAGTCCTTGGGACAGCAATGCCAGTTTTTGCGCTTGCGCTAGGGTGAGTGATTGCATTGAAGTTGAGCATTCCTTGCACGTGTATGCGTCTATATTTTTGGCTCTGTATGGTTGCATGCTGTTATTGGGCCAGCAAGCGGCTGCTGTATATTTCCCTCACAATAATTCACCTCACTAATAAGAAAATTATCTTTTATTGAAATTTTTGCAGAGAAGATCCGCTCTCTATTTCTGCGATGAGCAAATTATCCGCAGTCGCACAATGGGTATTGCTGCTCAGATATGGGCACTGAGTAGCTGAAATAGGGACGAAAGCATGATCGATTTTGCGACGACGATGGAAGCGTGGTTGTTTCAGGACAATCTCTCATTATCGATGCTTTTTGTTGGCGTTGTTTTGCTGTCGTACCTGTTAGAAGACTTGGCGATCATCACCGCTGCGACCCTGTCGGTTGAGCATATTATGCCGCCAAGTTTGGCCCTAGCAGCAATCTTTGTCGGTATCAGCTCTGGCGATATGGGCTTGTACCTGTTGGGTAAGCTGGCGAAAAAAGTGGCGTGGTTTCGCTATCGTCTACTGCGCTATCACAGGGCGAGAAAACTGCGTCGAACTTTGCATCAGCAAGCATTCAAGACGCTGTTTATCGTTCGCTTTGTTCCGGGGCTTAGAACTGTGGGCTTTACCCTAAGTGGATTTTTAGATGTGCCGAAAGTGACGTTTTTGCTTGCGGTGATCACGGCGACAGGGCTGTGGACATTGCTGGTGTTTGGCTCTTTTTTCCAGTTGGGGAATGCCGCTTGGTTGCAAGAGAGCCAAGGAGCATGGCTGCTGATTCCCGCAGGGCTGTGCCTGATGTTGCTCATCAATAAACTGATTACTAGAACCTTCTTAAGGGATGCGTATGACACAGCACGCTAACATAGAGGTGATTCCTTCAGGACGAGTCAATGCCGGAATGCCGGTTTTGCATCAACCTAAGCGGGTCATTTCGCCATTCGAGTTTTTACCGACCTGGTTTTTTTATACGCCTGTCGTCATTCAAAGTGCGGCGCTGAGTTTAGCACATCGTGATTGGGCGCTGCCGCTGATTGCTAATCCCGCGATTAAGCTAAGCGGCATGGTGGGTGAGTCCAAGCATGACATCTTCGCCTCTGCTGGAGAGCAAACCAAGCGCTGGATTCTGCCGTTTGTTACGTTAACCAAAACCCCATTGCCTTGTGCCAAATTGGTCGAAGAGGCAAAGCATCAACTCGCAGGCTTAGGGCTTGGTTATCCCTTGGTGGCAAAGCCGGATTTGGGCTGTCGTGGCGTTGGGGTAAAGCTGATTCGCAATGATAAGCAGCTGCACGATTACATTGAAACCTTCCCTCAAGATGGGCGTTTTCTATTGCAACAAAAGTCTTCTCATCAAGCGGAAGCGGGCGTGTTTTATGTCAGGCAGCCGGGAGAAACCCGCGGAAAAATTATCTCCATCACGCTGAAGTATTCACCTTATGTGGTCGGAGATGGTAAGTCGACACTCAAACAGTTAATTGAGCAGTGCCCTCGCGCTGGAAAACTTCAGCACCTTTATCTCCCTCGTCATTCTCACCAATTAGAGCAAGTGATTGAAAATAAGGACGAGTTTCAATTGGCATTTGCAGGCAGTCATTCACGGGGGGCGATCTTTCGCGACGGTAACCGATTTATCACCGAGCAGTTAGAGCGCAAACTCGATCTCGTACTCGGTGATTTTGACGGGTTTCACTACGGTCGCTTGGACATTAAGTTCCGAGATATCCATGCGCTCATGCAAGGGGAGCATTTCGATATCCTTGAAATTAACGGCGCGAGCAGTGAAGCGGCGCATATTTGGGACAGCGACACGCCGCTGAGCCACATTTTTGCCACCTTGCTCAAGCAGTATCGATTGCTGTACCAGATTGGCTCAAAACACAAGAAACAAGGTATTGGCTCTCCGTCATTGGGTGCGCTTCTTAGCGCATGGCGAGAGGAAAAACTACTGACTCAGCAATACCCCATGACGGATTAATTTGTTTAGGAAGCGCAATAATGAAAAACACCCAAGTTGACACGCTATCGCTTAACCAAACTCACGCTTCGCAAGCGGTGGTCGGTTGCATTGAAACATTGAACCAAGGTTACGAGTTTCTCGAAACTCTGAGTGCCGACGACTACGTCTACCTTGCTCAGCCACATGTAAGCAGCTCCATTGGCGAGCACTTTCGTCATTGGCTTGATCTGTTTCATGCCATTCGCCTTGAACCTCGACGGATTGACTACAACGTTCGCCGGCGCGGCCATCAGGTAGAACGAGACATCAACGTCGCCAAACAAGAGATCAGCGAACTGATCGAGTGGCTGTTTGAGCTACCGACTGGAGAGCTTCATCAAGGCGTTGCCGTTGAGACCGAGGTGCTGCTATCACAAACGCAAGTGGAGGAAGTCTCTTCTACCTTGGTGCGTGAGCTTACGTTTGCTGCGCTACATGCAACGCACCACTTCGCGATGGCTAAAGTGGTCGCCTCGATTCGCGGTGTGACCTCTGATTGCCGTTTTGGGGTTGCCCCTGCCACGGCGACGTATCAAAGAGCGCAATAGCCTATGTGTACATTATCTTGGGTCTACCATGGGAATACTCATTATGAGGTTTACTTCAATCGTGATGAGCAACGCGCGAGGTTGCCCGCGATTGAGCCGCAAAACCTCATCATTGATGGCGTGAACTGCGTTATGCCAATCGATCCAGTCGGCGGCGGCAGTTGGATTGCGACCAACGAGCATGGTGTGACCATCTGTTTACTGAACTTCTACCAAGGTGGCACCCCAAAAGGGGAGTTGGTAAGTCGAGGCATGATCATTAAGCGACTCGCAAGCAGTGGCTCTAGCCAAATGGTAGAGCGTCGATTGCTAGAGATGGATCTGTCGTGTTTTGCCCCCTTTACTTTGGTGCCTTTTGACACGCGTCGCAGCGCAAACGAGAGCGTTGTCTGGACTTGGAATGGTTCGACACTGGTGCGCAGTCATGCAACGGCACCGATTGTCTCTGCGGCGATGCATTTTGAACAGGCAAGAGAGTTTAGAGTGACGCTGTTTGATGCCCTGACAGGCAGTATTGAGCGCGATAAGTTAGGCTTTCAGTTCCATCACTCGCATGATGATGCCGCGCCTCACTTATCCCCTTTGATGAAGCGAGATGATGCACGAACGGTGAGCTTTACGTCTGTCGTTGTTTCGCCTAATCAACAGACCATGATTTATCGATCGTTTGACGATGACCACAAGATTGATTTTCAGTCTTCTTTGCAGTGCCGCAACCATGATGCTATTCAACAAGGAGTTTTCAAATGAAAAAACTATTTGCCCTACTGACGATGTTGGTCAGTTTCTCGACTGTCGCTGCTGATGAAATCTACACCGGCTTTTTTAGCAATAAAGCGCTTGATGGCTACGATACGGTGGCGTATTTCACGCAAGGCAAACCTGTGAAAGGGAATAGCCAATGGCAAACCGAATTCAAAGGCGCCGATTGGTATTTTTCTTCACAAGAGCACCTCGACAAGTTTAAAGCGGATCCCAACGCTTATGCTCCCCAATATGGCGGTTATTGCGCTTGGGCGATCTCAGAGAAAAATGATTTTGCTGCCGCCGATCCAAAAGAGTGGGCGATTGTCGACGGCAAGCTTTACCTCAACTACAACGCAGAAGTGAAGAGCTGGTGGGATGATGACCGCGCACGTCATATTTTGGCGGCTGATAAGAATTGGCCAGCGCTGATTAAGTAGCGGTGTTGCATCTATTTCTGAGGAATGGTTAAGGAGCTTATGATGATCACCAGTCCGTTTCGATTACCACGTAAAACCCCTTTTGGTATCGGAGAGTCGATAGTTGAATGGGCAACCGGTTTATCTACCCTTGACCGTTTATATCGACAAGAATCTCTGCCTGAAGACAGCTTTGAGTTCATGCAAGAGACGCTCGCGCGAATTGGCACTCAGTATCAAGTCGATCATGGGAGCTTAGAGAGTGTGCCCATTGAAGGCTCGGTATTAATTGTTGCCAATCACCCTTTTGGTGGCATTGAAGGGGTGATCCTCGCTTCGTTGATTTCTCGGGTGCGCAAAGATGTGAAAGTGCTCGCCAATGAGCTACTTAAACGCATCCCTGAGCTCGACGATCTGTTTATTGGGGTGAATGTCTTTGGTGGAGAGCAGGCAAGGCGGACCAATCGTCTTGCCATCAAAGAAGCCAATCAACATTTAAAGCAAGGTGGAGTGTTGATTCTCTTCCCTGCAGGCGAAGTTTCCGCTTGGCAAGCGAGCGAAAACAAAATCACAGACAAAGCGTGGAGTCAGTCGGTGGCGAAGTTTGTGAAACATGCCGAAGCCACGACGGTTCCGATTTTTATTAACGGTATGAACAGCCCACTGTTTTACCAAGCGGGAAGGATTCATCCACTGCTTAGGACAGCGTTATTGGGTCGTGAGCTCCTAAACAAATCCGGTCAAACCATCTCTGTATCGGTGGGAAATCCGATCCCGTACAATGAAGTGAAAGACTTCGACAGTGATGATGACATCACGCAGTACTTTCGCCTCAATACATATTTGATGGGTAGCCAAAAGCGCCAGCAAGTTGCACAACAGCCGTTGAACGGCGCCCATTCGAATAGTTCCGAAGCGTCGATCATCACCCCCATTGCGCCCGAGTTGCTTGAACAAGAGTTGGAGCGTATGACCGATTTTAAACTGCTCGAACAAGGCGAGTTTTCGGTTTACTGCGCGCCCAGTGAGGTGATGCCAAACATGATGCGAGAAATTGGTCGCGTCCGTGAGGAGAGCTTTCGTGAAGTGGGAGAGGGTAGCGGTTTAAGTTGCGATCTTGACCGTTTCGATGCTCATTATCATCAGCTGTTTGTCTGGCATAACACCCATCGTGATTTGGTTGGTGCCTATCGTTTAGGGCTGGTCGATGAGCTTATGGCGCAGGGGGGAATCGACGCGCTCTATTCCACAAGTTTATTTAAGTATGATGAGGCCTTTATTGACACCTTGGGCCAGTCTATTGAGCTTGGTCGCTCGGTTGTGGCGAAACGTTATCAGCGCAATATGCATTCGCTGCTGTTGCTCTGGAAGGGAATCGCCGGCTTTGTACAGCGCAACCCGAAGTACACCCATCTATTTGGCCCAGTTAGCATCAGTAACGACTACAGCCCAGTGGCTCGGCAGCTGATTGCGTCGGTGATGACGGTGCATTATTACGATGATGAAAAAGCCAAGCTGGTGTCACCCACCACGCCACTGGAGAAAAGCGGTCAAGAGTTTTGGCGCCCCGACATGCTCAGTTCCTTGGCCAAGTTACCGCTGCTGTCCAAAGTGCTTAGTCGCCTAGAACAAGGGATGGGATTGCCTGTTTTGCTAAGACAATACCTAGGTATGAATGGAAAGTTGGTCTGTTTTAACGTTGATCCTGCGTTTAACTTCGCGCTAGATGGGTTGATCGTCGTGGATCTCACCTCTGTGTCTGCGCGAACGCTGGGTAAATACATGGGTCGTGAAGAAGCGCAGCGCTATTTAGACTCTCACCTCTAACTATTTCACTTAACGCCTAATAAAGCCGTTGATTTCAGCGGCTTCACGGCGCTTTTACATAGATTGATTTCGAATCAGTCAGAAGGTTTCGAGCTAGTCGTATTGGTCGGGCTTGCGATACTCTTCGATTAGATTACAAGGATTGTTATGCCGACCTCACTGACTCTACCCATTACACTTATTGCATTTGCTGCCAACTCGTTTTTTTGCCGTTTTGCTTTAGCGGAAGGCTCGATTGACCCTGGCTCGTTTACCTTGATTCGACTTGTGTCAGGGGCGCTCACTCTGTCGATCATTTTATTGTTTCGACGTCAGCTGGAATCTTCTTTTTTTAAAAGCCGTTTGAGCTGGTGGTCGGGAATGGCGTTGTTTGGCTATGCGGTGAGTTTTTCATTCGCTTATACCCAACTCAGCACCGGAACAGGGGCGCTGATATTGTTTGGTATGGTTCAGCTCACTCTCGTCGCATTCCATGTTTGGTCAGGTAACCGCCTTAAATCGGCAGAGTGGTTTGGTATTGCGATTGCGATATCGGGCTTTGTGATTTTGATGCTGCCATCAGCGCAAACGCCAAGTCTAGGCTCTGCTGTATTGATGATGATTTCTGGGGTGTTTTGGGCGGTATTTACCTTACTTGGCAGAAAAAGTGGTGTGGCTTCTGTCGCGATTACTCACGGTTTTGTACTAGCGAGCGTATTGGCGTTAGCAGTAAGTCCATGGTTGATGAGTATCGATAGTATTACGCTTCAGGGCATGGTTTGGGCATTGCTATCCGGTATTTTTGCTTCGGGGTTTGGTTATGTACTTTGGTATCAGGTGATGAAGCACATTTCCGTTCTGCAAGCCTCTGTGGCTCAACTGGCGGTCCCTGTGATTGCGTTCGCCGCCGGCAGTATTGGGTTAGGGGAGCCAATCACCCTAACCGCCGTGGTGTCATCACTGCTGGTATTGGGGGGAATTGGGGTGATATTTGTGGCTAAGGGGCGATAAATGCAATCAGCCTATTATGGCTTTGGTGGAGAGCATTTGTGCTCTGAGTCAACGACAATCAATACTCCACAGCCAATAACACCGCCCACGTCGTCAGTTGCGCTGGTCGTGTCTGGGTCTGGGGTATCTCTTGGCTCGCTGCGCTTTCCGGAAGTACAGCCGAGCAACAAAAGAGAAACGACCAAGGTGCTTAGTAGGAATTTGTTCATGAGTTATTGCTCTCCATGTAGTTCATCTCTTCGTCGGTCATTAGAACCTCAGCGCGGCACCAAGGTAAACATTGCCATTGCCAGCGAATTCGGTGTTGGCTTGTTTGTATCCCGCTCGAACATCGAATAGACCTAAGTTTTGGCCAATTTCAAAACCGTAAACGAGGTGTGCACCTAAACCATCATTAAACTTATGGTAGCCAAGGATTGGTGTTAAGTAGGTGGTACCAATCGGGAAAGTGGGCTTCATATTGAGACCAAATGATCGGACGTCTTCTGTGTGTTGTGTGTAGGCTAATTCATAACCAAATCTGAGCGTTTTGTCTGCGGTAAAGTCGAAGCCGTATTGGATAGAGCCTTGAGAACCATCAAGAAAAGAATCGACACCAAGGTAGCCACTGTCTGCGAGCGAGCTTGCTGTGAACACACTGGAACTGATGAACACGGTTACTAACAGTTGTTTTTTCATATTAAGCCTAATTAGTGAAATACTGAGGATAAATTATCTTCACGCAAGGTAGGTTTGGTATATTTATCCGCAACGGAGTTATAGGTGTTCGCTTTTATTTTGCTTAATGCACTAATTGTCGACTGACTATTAAGCGAATAAAACTTTGGCAGACCAATTACCGTGATAACGGATAAAATAATAATAACGACGGCAAACTCAGTGAGAGAATATCCTTTCATCGCTAACCCTAACATTTGAGTTGCTTGTTAATGTTGCATTATCAACAGGGTGGGTATAAATAAAGATTGCGAAAAAGGCTGCGGTCACTCTTAGAGTAATATTCATAGTGTTCACTCCTAAATAACATGGCGATAAAATTAAATACTTTGCTATTTATACATTGAGCAGAGAATTTCAAATCCTCGTGGACTCAATAGATCATGCAAGGTTTTCACTTTTAAATCTTTTCTTTGAACAACCTTGTTCTTTTTTGATTTACACATCAGGCACTTGTTTTTATCTGACGAACTGTAAAACTTCCTCGGTGAGATTTTTACAGAGTGTCCGTTATTGCATATTAGCGTTATCTTTACATCGTAACCAATGAACCTAGAGATGGAGGGCATACTCCAACCCTTTTCAATCACCGCTTTCTCAAGTCTCTTTCTGGCGTCAATTTTTCTACTATTCATGGTAAACCGTCATTTAAATGGCGAATGGATTTTAACCCATGTTTTTGGAGAATCTAGAGGGGCTTACATTACTTACAAAGCCAGAGCGCCTGGGCTTCGATGGTTTTTTTGGGGTGGATTAAGAGAAAAGCATGGATTTAATAAATGTGATCTCTGACTACATCAGACTTTCAGCGAGTTTTCTGCTTTATGAGTAAGTCATCCTTTGGTGGTTTTATAGGCAAACAGCTCTCTGTTTAAACTTACGATTGCTTACGTTAGTCCCTTATTTCCCCTATCTATTTTAAATCAGAACGTATCCCATAGAGTAATAGCGTTTTCATACTGTAAATTTTAACTCTATTGATGGGGATAAAAGATATCGTTAAGCGACCATGTTGTCGGTGTGCAAGAATAAATACATTTTTATGACTTTATAATTGAAAGAATTATTTTCTTAGGTGATATATGAATGTTCTTGAAGTTGATGATTGTAAGTTATTGTAATAAATGCAGGGTTTCTCTTTTCTAAAACAAGATTTGTAATGATTTGTCAGGGCTTTGATTAAAATAAATGCAAAGTTAAGATATGTAAGCATTTGCTGATTATGTTTTTTATTTTGCTAACCTAATTTCAGTTATCAAACGAATAACTAATTTTAAGAATCAAAGCAGTGGATTATATATTATGAAAAAGACTCTATTAGCAATCGCTATTCTAGCTAGCGGTACAGCATCAGCAGCAATTAATGTTCACACATCTGAAAACGTTTCTGTGGACGTTTCTGGTGCGGTTGAAGTACAAGCTTTCCAAAGCCGTTTTAACGTAAAAAACGATAAAGCGTACAACGAAGATGTAAAAGGTCGTCTAGATGACGGTGACCTACAAATCGACATCACTGCGCCAATTAACGATGACCTTAAAGGTATCGCATCTACAGGTTGGAAATACGAGAGCAACGCAGTAGAAAACGACCTGTTGTTTGTTGGTCTACAATCGGCGTCTTTCGGTACTTTGACTGCGGGTCGTCAAGCAACCATCGTTGATGGTTCTGGTATCTCTAACGACATCGAGTTTGGTCTAGGTCTTTACGATTCAAACGGTGATAAGCAATCTGTATTTGGCGTGACATCTGCAGACGAAGTACTGAAGTACAAGTTCGAAAAAGATGGCTACTGGGTAGGTGTTTCTTACGCTCAAGAAAATGACGCATCAGTTAAACAAAAGAACTCTGCATACGATCTTGGTGCGGGTGCAACATTTGCTGACCTAACAGTTGCGGCTTACTACCAAAATGTCTCTGCTAAAGATAAAGACGGTAAAGGTTCTCAGAAAGCTTACCAACTAGACGCATCTTACAAGTTGGATGCACTTACTGTTGGTGCCTCTTACGCAGATTCTGACCTAAAAATCGGTTCAACTAAAGCTAGCCTAGATGTTGCTAAACTAACTGCAGCGTACACGATTGAGAAAACGACTTTCGCGTTGGGTGCAGATCAAGGTCACGTTAAAGCAGACGGTCAAAAAGTTAAGCTAAACAACTACTACGCGAACGTAACATACAAGTTTACAGATAACGTAAAAGCGTACTCTGAAGTGGGTTACCTAAACTCAGACAAGCTAGAAAAAGCACTTAAAGCTGAAGGCGCAAAACTAAAACTAGGCTACGTTGTCGGCCTAGAAGTTAAATTCTAATCATCCACTGCCAAGGATTTAGAATCATCGGGCGTGTTCTCCTTTTCTTCGCCCGATAAAACTTAGCCATCTAAATTGCAATTAATGGATTAAGTTTATAGCCCCAATGCCTCGCATTGGGGCTTTTTTGATTGTTAGTCTTTGATGAATACTTTCTCAATTTTAATGGTGTCTAATGGCACGTCATCATGGCCTTTTTTAGAGCCAGTCATCGCTTTACCAATGTTGTTCACCACCTCCATACCTGCGGTCACTTTACCAAAGACGGCGTAACCCCAACCGTTATTGGTTTTAGCGGTATGATCTAAGAAATTGTTGTCATCAAGGTTGATAAAGAATTGAGCCGTTGCTGAGTGCGGTGCATCGGTTCGAGCGAAGGCAATAGTACCTGTTAGGTTTTTTAGCCCTCGGTTTGCTTCGTTCGCAATCGGTGCGTGTGTCTCTTTCTCTGTCATATCTTCTGTGTGGCCGCCACCTTGGATCATAAAGCCATCGATAACTCGGTGGAAAATGGTCCCTTCGTAGAAACCTTCTTGGCAGTAGCGGAGAAAGTTCTTTGAGCTCACTGGCGCTTTTTCCATGTTAAGTTCGATTTCGATGTCGCCATAGGTGGTCGATAAGATAATCATAGTGATGAATACTCGATAGGTTTGATTTGGCCAGAGTATAGCAGTCAGTGTGGTGGAATTGCAGCGCGTTTGCAGTAAAGGCTTAGCCTGTGTTATTTGAGCTAAGCCTTAAGTGAGTTAGTCTCCTAGTGGTTGTCGGTCTAACCCGCCGCGGTAGGAGTCAAGGGCCAGCTTCAAGCGGCGCAGTTTATCGCGTGAGCGGCGTTTATGGTTGACTGCCAGTGCCATGGAAAGCACATCGACGAGCGCCAGCATGGCATAACGCGATGCAGACGGTTTATAGATAAAGTCTGTCTCTTGGTGCTCGATAGGTAGCGTTAAATCCGCGATACTATCTAGCGGCGTCGATTTCGGGGTAATCGCAATCACTTTTACTCCGTACTCTTTAGCAAGTTCAGCGGTTTCGACAATCGCTGGGGTATAGCCTGTTGCAGAGAGCATCACAATCACGTCATTGCTGTCGGCGGTAGAGGCAATCATGCGCGACATAAGCCCATCGTTGTAGGCGACAACCGCGTAACCTAAGCGAAAAAGACGGTGCTGCATCTCTTGAGAGGCAATGGTCGAGCCGCCACCCATACCAATTGAAATGACTTGTCTGGCGCCATGTAGCCACTCGACGGCGGTATCAATGTCTTGTTCGTTGATAAGGTTACGGTTGATGTCTAACGACTGCTTAATGGATTCGTAAATGCCCTGATAACCAGTTTGATCGGGCGGCTCAAGAATAAAGCGTTGACCGACAGTGAGCGTTTGAGCCAGCTTAATCTTCATATCACGAACGTTCTTGCAACCAACGGCTTTCGCAAAGCGCGTAATCGTCGCTTCACTTACTTCGGCACTTTCTGCCAACTCAGTAATGCTTGCGTTGGCCGCACTTTCAATATCGTCCATGATCAGTTTGGCGACTTTCTTTTCAGCGTCACGCAGGGCACTGAATCGCTCGGTAATGCGCGAGATAATATCGACTTCTAAACTCAAGGTGTTGTCCTACTATTTTTTTGTTGGAGGCGACGCGCCATACCAGACACTTGAGCCTCCAAAATTTGCCATTCAGTATACTTAAAAATCCATGTCTAGAAACGAGTCTCTACCCAATGGGTGACATGGTAATCATCGTCACAAATTGCTATCGAGCGCCACTTATCAAGGGTTAAACATGGGTGAGAGGTTGAAAAAGCGACGATGTCACCGACATTCAGATCTGAGCTAGGATCGATTTCAATAAAAGCGTGCTGATCCATGACCGCGGTAGTGGTGGCGCTGCCTACTTCAATCTGTTGACCATGGCGGTAAGCGCGTTCTGGGATCGGCAGACCCGCGTCAAACGCGACGTCTCGTTTGCCTAATCCTGCTACCAATCGGTTTGGCTCCGGTCTAGAAATGATGTGCGCCCATACTTCGAGTGACGATTGCAAGTCGCCCCCGAGATCGCAGGCTGCGCCTTGGTTTTTCTCAGCGCGCGCCATCACCTTGTTTTGTGCTTCCAGATAGATACCAGTGTCATGAATGGCGTAGCAACCAGGGCGAATGATCGCGTCTACATCGTCTAAGTTGGCCAAGCACTCCGAGACCACGTCATACCATGCTGATCCTGCGCCTGTAACGATTGGTTGAGCGTAGATGAGTTGTTCTTGTTTCAATGTGCGAGCTAACGACAGGCTGCGAGTCAGGAAGTCACGCACTAGTTGCTCGGCGTTGTCACCATGAATCACCCCCTCATACACCTCAATTCCGCGCAGACAAAGTGGTGAATATTGTTGGATCAACTGAGCCAGCTCCATCACTTGCGATTCGGTTCGACAACCACAGCGACCGCCCTCGACCCCAAACTCTATGAGTAGGTTCAGGTGTACTTGGCGCTTGGCAAAGAAGTGACCTAAGGCTTGGATATTAAGGGCTGAATCAACACACACATACAGCTCGACATCTTGGCGTTCAATTAAGTTTGCCATGATCGCCATATTGGCTTTACCCACCACCTGATTGGCGATGATGATATGTTTCGCCCCTGCTAATGCGGCAATTTCTGCTTGAGCGGGCGTCGCAACGGTGATCCCCCAAGCGCCATGCTCTAGCTGCTGGCGGAAAAAGTCTGGCGTCATGGTGGTTTTCCCGTGCGGGCAAAGTTTAACCTTGTGCTGCAGGGCAAAGCGCTGCATCCAATCTAGGTTGTTATTTAGTTTTGAGTGCTGAATGACCGCCGCTGGCAGGCTCACTTCTTCATTGATTAAGCTGAACTTTTCTTGGCTTGAGGTTGAATAAGGTTGGCTTTTTTCGCCACAGCTCGGTGGTGTGATGGGCTCGATTTGGTAGTTAATATCACAGTTTGGGTTAAAGTCTTTCATCGCAAGCTCACTTCTAACACGTTTTAAGTTGTTGATTTATATTATTTGTTGGTTTTTATATTAATTGTAATGTTAGAAACTATCAAACATTGTGGGCGCTTTTGTGTGTTTTATCACTGATTTAAGTAAGGAGATTATTAGTATAGGAAGCCTATAAACGACGGACGAAAAGGTGAGCCATGGTGTTCGATACCATTATCAAAAGTGTAGAGGTCTTTGACGGTACCGGCGCTAAGCCATTTATGGCGGATGTTGCGATTTGCGGCACACGAATTGAAAAACTTGAACGTATTGGGCAACTTGAATCTGCACAAGCAAAACAGGTGATTGATGGTCAAGGTTTGGCGATTGCTCCTGGTTTTATCGATGTACATACCCACGACGACACTAACGTTATTCGTTACCCAGAGTGCTTACCAAAGATAAGCCAAGGGGTAACCACGGTGATTGTTGGTAATTGTGGCATCAGTGCTAGCCCTGTCGTACTGGCAGGCGATCCACCAGACCCAATGAACCTACTGGGAAAGCAAGATGATTTTAAATACCCAACGTTTGCCCGCTATGCCAAAGCGGTAGAGCAAGCGCAGCCTGCCGTCAACGTCGCGGCATTGGTCGGTCATACTGCGTTACGCAATAACGTGATGGACGATCTACAACGTACGGCGACGGAAGAAGAAATTACCCAAATGCGAGCAACCCTCGATCAAGCGATGGAAGAAGGCGCATTGGGGCTGAGCTCTGGCTTAGCATACGCGAGTGCCAAGCAAGCAACAGCCAATGAGGTTATGCGTCTTGCTCAAGTGTTGGGTGAGCATGGTGGAATCTATACCACTCACATGCGCACAGAATTTGAAGAAATACTCGCGGCAATGGAAGAAGCGTTCGAGACGGGGAAATTTGCCAAAGTCCCTGTGGTGATTTCTCACCTTAAGTGTGCGGGTGCCGGTAACTGGGGCAGAACCGTTGAAGTGCTTAACTTGATGGACAAGGTCTCTAAGCACCAAGACGTGTCTTGTGATTGTTACCCATACTCTGCGAGCTCATCAACGCTTGACCTTAAACAAGTGACAGACGACTTCGATATTTTTATCACTTGGTCGGAGTCTCACCCGCAGCACGCAGGCAAAATGCTTAAGCAGATCGCAGACGAAATGGATCGCCCATTAATGGAGGCGGCGAAAGCGTTACAACCAGCAGGCGCGGTTTATCACTGCATGGATGAGAATGATGTGAAGCGGGTACTTAAGTACAAGTTGACCATGGTGGGCTCTGATGGGCTTCCGAACGACCCACATCCTCATCCGCGTTTGTGGGGCACATTCCCTAAAGTGCTTGGCCATTACAGCCGTGATGAGAAGCTTTTCCCACTCGCAGAAGCGATTCACAAAATGACGGGTATGTCAGCCAAGCGCTACAACTTGCATGGCCGAGGCGAAATTCGCGTCGGAGCCTATGCCGACTTAGTTTTATTTAATCCAAACACGATTAAAGATACCGCTACATTCGAGAACCCAGTTTCTGTGGCAAGAGGTATTGAATGTGTATTTGTAAATGGTGAGTTGTCTTATTTTGAGGGCAGCGTGACTAATAAACGAAGTGGTGTATTTATTTATAGAAAATAAATGGCCAAATAAATAAGCGAACATTAATTAAATTATTTTATATTTTACTGGAGAATATTATGTCTATTAAACGTTACGGTGTTGAAGGTGGTACAGGTACGGGTGGTCAGCATCTTCCGTTTGCTCGTGCAACTGAAGCGGGGGGCTTCCTTTATGTATCGGGTCAGACACCAATGACAGATGGAGAAGTGGTTGAAGGCGGCATTGTTGACCAATCTCGCCTAGCCATTCAAAACTGCGTCGACATCATGACAGAAGCCGGCTACACGCTTGAGGATGTGGTGCATGTAAAAGTGGTACTAACAGACTCTCGCTACTTCCAGTCGTTCAACAAAGTGTTTAAAGAGTTCTTTGGCGAGCATCCACCAGCGCGCATTTGCATGGTGTGTGACTTAGTTGTGGATGTGAAGGTCGAAGTGGACGTAACCTGCTATCGAGAAGATCGCCGATAACCTCACAAAGATAGAATCTATAGCGCCGGGTTTATGTTTATCCCTGTTAATATTTTCTCGGCGCTCTTACCCTACAAAATAAATTAAAAGCAACAGCACATATAAATAGTGATCTTAATTCAAATAAATAATAGGGCTATTTGTATCTAGGAATAAAAAGTAACTGCTCGTTGTAAATAATTAAATATGGATTTTAATTAAGAGGTGTTCGATGAATAGTACACTGTTTCTCACTGGTTTTGGCGTATATGTCTTATTTTTAATCTGGCTTGGCTGGTTTGTTTCTCGCAACCAAAAGTCAGGTGAAGATTTCCTACTGGGTGGTCGTGGTCTGCCACTGTTTCTTGTTTTAGGTACCACAGTTGCAACCATGGTTGGCACGGGCTCTAGTATGGGCGCGGTTGGCTTTGGTTACGCAAATGGCTGGGCTGGAGCGCTTTATGGCATTGGCGGTGCCATTGGTATCTTGCTACTTGCTCTCTGGTTTGCCCCAGTCCGTAAACTCAACTTCATGACCATGAGTGAAGAACTCGCTTACTACGTGGGTGCAAACCGCATCGTTAAGAACGTGGTTGGTCTGCTTATCTTTATCGCGTCAATCGGCTGGCTCGGCGCGCATATTCTTGGTGGTGGGATGTACCTCGCTTGGATTGCAGACATCGAACTTAGCACGGCGAAAATGATCATTGCAGCGGCATTTACCATCTATGTGGTTATCGGTGGCTACACGGCTGTTGTGTGGACCGATACGATTCAAGCTATCATTCTCTTTGTTGGCTTCATTCTAATGGCGGTACTGTCAGTGCAGCACATTGGTGGCTTAGATAATTTATACGCCGCGATGGATCCCGCAGCGACAAGCTTCCTAGCGATTGAAAAACTCGGTCTTCTGCCTGCAATTTCTCTTGCGGTCGTGATTGGTGTCGGTGTACTTGCAACACCATCATTTCGTCAGCGTATCTACTCGGGTAAGGATGTTTCTACGATTCGCCGCTCGTTTGTTGGCTCGGGTATCTTGTATCTGTTCTTCTCTATCATTCCTGCGATCATCGGTATGGCCGCCCATGCCATTGACCCAACACTAACTAACCCGAACTTCTCGTTCCCGTACATTGCGGCAACCGTCTTGCCTGTGGGTGTTGGCTTAATTGTTCTTATCGCGGGCCTTTCGGCAACCATGTCGAGCGCAAGCTCAGATGCGATTGCGGGTGTCTCTATCTTATTGCGTGACGTGTATGTGATGTTCACAGGCCGCGTGCCAAATAAAGAGTCTATGCTGAATTACTCTCGTCTTGCTCTTGTGGTTGTGATTGGTTGCGCACTGCTGTTCGCTCTTACCTCAAACGACATCATTAGCTACATCACTAAAATGATTTCAACGGTTATGTCAGGCATGTTTGTCTGCGGCATGCTGGGTCGCTTTTGGAAACGCTACAACTGGCAAGGTGCGCTGGCGACACTGGCAGGGGCGTCTATCGCGTCAATTACCGTCATGATGAGCACAGACCTAACCGCATTCTGGGGCAACCCCGTGATTCCTTCATGCCTGTTTGCATTGACTGCGGGTATTGTGGTGAGCTTAGTGACGCCAGTGAACCAAGTAAGCCCAGAGATGGCAAGGGCAATTCTTGATGATGAGCGAGCGCTGATGGAAATGGAACTGTCCGACAAAGGCCAACTAGACGAAGACATTTCACTGCAAAATCGTCAAGCAGTGAAGAGCGCTTCTTAAACATCCATCATACTAAATTGGGTGGTTCAGCAATGGGCCACCACACTAAATAGGTGAGCCCAAATGACACATCCAATTCATATCGCGTTCTTTGGTGAATGTATGATTGAACTTAGCGGCCTTCCTCTTAAAAAGGGTTTTGGTGGCGATACACTAAACACTGCACTTTACCTTTCTCGTCTGACTCAGCGTACCCCTCTTTCAGTGAGTTACGCCACTGGGCTAGGTAAAGATGCGCTATCACAGCAGCTCATCGAAGCTTGGCAGCAAGAGGGGATTAATACCTCGCTGGTGGAGCAATACAGCGACAAACTACCTGGGCTTTACATGGTAGAAACGGACGCTCAAGGTGAGCGCAGCTTTATGTACTGGCGAGACAGCGCCGCGGTTAAAAGTTACTTCCTTAACGCAGAGATCAGCAAGCTTGAACAGGCGATGAAGCAAGGCCGCGTTGATGCGGTTTATTTAAGTGGCATTAGCTTGGCGATTCTTTCTGATGTGTGCAAAAAGCGGCTTATTGATGCATTAAGCGATTATTCGCAAGCGGGTGGACAGGTGATGTTTGATAACAACTTCCGTCCTCAACTGTGGACAAGCGACCAAGCCAAACACTGGTATGGTCAGCTTCTTCCGTTAGTCGATATTGCTTTAATCACAGAAGATGATGATCAGTTGGTGTGGGGAGCGGACGAAAGCGTCGAGCAGCGCAGTGTACGCTTAGGTTGCAAAGAAACGGTGATCAAGCGCGGCTGTGAGCCATGCAAAGTGATTTGGCAGCAAGGTGGCGAAACACATCATGCTTATGTCAGCGCAGAGCAGGTCGCCAATGTGGTTGATACTTGTGCGGCGGGCGATTCGTTTGCCGCAGGCTATTTAGCGGCAAGACTTAATGGACAAAGTGCCGAAGCCGCCGCGGCGTTAGGCCATCAGCTAGCGTCAACTGTGATTCAATTTTCAGGTGCGATCATCCCGAAATCGGAAATGGCCCACCTCACTCTTTCTTAACAATTTCTGGGTAATAAACATGAACAACGAAATGATCAACAAACTAAAACAATTCAAAGTTATCCCTGTTATTCAAATCAACAAAGTCGAGCATGCCGTTCCTTTGGCGAAAGTCTTGGTGGAAAACGGTTTACCCGTTGCTGAAGTGACCTTTCGCACTGCCGCCGCTGCACAGGCAATTAAAGCCATGAGTGAAGCCTACCCTGAGATGTGTGTCGGTGCGGGTACGGTGCTTAATGCAGCGCAGGTAGATCAAGCAAAAGCAGCCGGTTCAGAATTTGTTGTGGCGCCAGGTCTTAATCCAAATACCGTGCGTTACTGCCAAGAAGTCGGTATGCCAATTGTTCCGGGTGTTAACAACCCAAGCCAAGTAGAGCAAGCGTTAGAGCTTGGCCTTAGCTTCCTTAAATTCTTCCCTGCAGAAGCGTCTGGTGGCGTCGCTATGGTTAAGTCGTTACTCGCGCCATATGTTGATGTGAGCTTGATGCCAACAGGCGGCATTGGTAAAGGCAACGTCAATGATTACCTAGCGATTGATCGTGTGGTTTGTTGCGGTGGCACGTGGATGGTGGCGCCAAGTTTGATTGAAAACGAGCAGTGGGATGAGATCGCAAAGTTAGTCCGCGAAGCGGTCGAGCATGTGGCGTAGCTCAAAACAACAGCCTTTAATACAGGACGAAGACAATGAAAAAAGCGACGTTAGCTCTAATCGTTTCGGGCTTAATGACAGGACCTGCAGCAATGGCAATGGCACCCAATACCGACTTAAACCTTATGCCTTACCCACAAGAAGTGGAGCTGGGCTCGGGCTCTGTAAGCATCGACAAAGAGTTTAGTATATTCATCAAAGGTTACGATTCTGAGCGTGTTCAGTTTAACGCTAAGCGCACCATGGAACGTTTATACCGTCAGACTGGCCTGCCAATGCTCCACTGGCAGGCAGAGTCTGAAAAAGACGCCACCTTAGTGATCGACATTCGCAAAGGGCCAAAAGATGCTGTGCAAAATATTGATAGCGATGAGTCATACCAACTTGAGGTAAAAGGTGGTCAAATTCGCATCTCATCTGAGCGTCCGTATGGTGCATTCCACGGCCTTGAAACCTTCCTCCAGCTTGTGACCACCGATTCGAACGGCTATTCGGTACCAGTGGTGTCAATTGACGATGAACCACGCTTTAAATGGCGCGGCGTCTCTTACGATACTTCTCGCCACTTCATTGAGCTAGACGTGATTCTGCGCCAGTTGGATGCCATGGCATCGGCAAAAATGAACGTGTTCCATTGGCATATTTGGGACGATCAAGGCATCCGCATTCAGCTGGATAACTACACTAAGCTTTGGTCTGAAACCGCTGACGGTGATTACTACACCAAAGATGAAATCCGCTACGTCGTAAATTACGCACGTAACCTTGGTATTCGTGTCATTCCAGAAATTTCACTGCCAGGTCACGCGTCGGCGGTTGCACACGCTTACCCTGAACTGATGTCTGGCATGGGCGATCAGTCTTATCCACAGCAACGTGGTTGGGGCGTGTTTGAGCCATTAATGGATCCGACAAATCCAGAGCTTTACACCATGCTTGCGAGCGTGTTTGATGAGGTAGTCGAGCTGTTCCCAGATGAGTATTTCCACATTGGCGGTGATGAGCCAAATTACAAACAGTGGAAAGAGAACCCGAAGATCCAACAATTCATTGCGGACAACAATTTAGATGGTGAACGCGGCTTGCAATCTTACCTCAACACTAAGGTTGAAAAGATGCTCGAAGAGCGTGGCAAGAAGATGTCAGGCTGGGACGAAATTTGGCACAAAGACTTACCCAAATCGATCGTTATCCAAAGCTGGCGCGGGCATGACAGCATTGGTCGTGCAGCCAAAGAGGGTTACCAAGGCGTACTGTCTACCGGCTACTACTTAGACCAACCGCAGCCAACTAGCTACCACTACCGCAACGACCCAATGCCAAAAGGCATCACGGTGGATGACACGCTACACAGCGGTGAAAAGTTCGAAACGTATGACTGGGTGAAGCCACGTAACAAGGGCGGCCCGCGTAAAGGTAATCTCACCATTATCGAAGCAAAAGATGGCTCTTTCCGCGCATTTACCGACTATAACGGCAAATCTCGTGAAGAAGTACATATTCTAGAATACGTACCTGGGGTTAAATTCCGTGGTCACTTCGATAACTTCATGTCCTACACAGAATTTAACTATCAATTTGCAGGCGGCAAGCTGAAAGAGGGCAGTTACCAGATCATTGGTAATGTTCGCTGGCCAGCAACGGGTGAACTGGTCGCAAGCAGCGCAACCAAAGGCAGTGTCATTCCAGAGCCTAATGGCGGCTATCCAGCAGAGCTAAAAGGTAAGGAGAAAGATCTAATCTTAGGTGGTGAAATTACCATTTGGGGTGAGAACCTAGATTCAATGACCATTGAGCAGCGCCTATGGCCGCGCAGCTTTGCGATTGCTGAGCGCTTATGGTCAAGCCAAGAGCTAACAGACGAGCGCAGCATGTATCAGCGCATGAGCGTGATGGACACATGGTCTGAGATATCTTTAGGTCTGCGCCATCACGCCGACGCGACTATGATGCTCAAACGTCTGGCTAATGGTGCTGATGTGACACCACTACAAACGTTGGCCAAGTACATCGAGCCCGCTCAGTACTACGCACGTCACTGGGAAAAATGGATTTCAACGCCAAATAAAGGCGATCTTTACAACCAGTATGAACGTCTAAACCGCTTTGCGGATGCCTTGCCGGTAGAGAGCTTGGCTGTGTATGAGATGAACGATCTTGTTGAGGCGTTCGCAAATGGCGATAAAGCCGCACTAGACAAACTTGCGATGCATTACCAAGTCGTGTCGTTGGCGGCACAGCAAGCGAAACCCATCTTTGCCAACAATGTAGCCTCGGTTGATACCGTGAAAGTGGCGGATGCGACGGTTAAAATTGCAGAGCTGGCAAACACCCTGGTTGAGATTGCCAAGCAAGGCAAAACGATTCGTCAGGCGGATGCCGCGGAATATCAAGGTGTGATTAATGATAACGCCATCATCCTTGATGAAACGATTGTCGCCATCGTTAAACCAACTGAGCGTTTGCTTCACATTTTGACCAAGTAGTGGTGAAACCATTTGCCGCTAGCCTGCGCTGGCGGCATTGTGCTGGATAACATTCTTATTGGAATCATGATGATGCAAGCAAGTAACCACTTACTTTTTTATGTAGGAACCTATACCGACTCACCCAGTGAAAGCCAAGGGATCGGACAGGTCAGCCTGAACCAAAACAGCGGTGAACTGATCAGTTTAGAGGACGTTTATCCGCTGCGAAATCCCTCTTATCTAACCCAAACTAAGCACGCCCTGTATAGCTTTTCCGAAGTAGCTCAAGAAGAGGGAGCCCAGCTCGTATGTCTGCAAGATAAAGCCGCCTATTCAGTGCCGATTGAAGGTGATTACCCTTGTCATGTGGATGTGTCAGCCGATGGGCAGTATCTCGCTGTGGCAAATTATGGTTCAGGCAATGTGAGTATTTACTCTCTCGATAGCCAAGGTATCGCGACCTCTTTGGTCGCTAACTTGTTTGAAGATGGGCAAGGCCCCAATAAAGACCGCCAGCTTTCACCTCACGCGCATCAAGCCGTGTTTCTAAAGAATCAACCCACACTGGCGACGGTCGATTTAGGCAGCGATGCCGTCCGTTTCTATACCATTGAACAAGATAAGTTTTCACTCGCTCAGACGGTCGCGTTTCCGCCGGGATCAGGGCCACGTCACTTGGTGTTCAATCACGCTGAAGAGACGGCGTATGTCGTGTGTGAGCTAAGTGAAACCTTGGTGGTATTAACGCAGAAAGAAAGTGGTTGGCAGATTGTTCAACAATTGCCGCTATTGCTTGATAGTGAGGTAGGGCAAGCCGCGTCAGCAATAAAACTCTCTGCTGATGAACGCTTTGTTTATGCCTCGTGTCGTCACCAAAATCAGATTAGCTGCTTTGATGTCTCGGGTGAAAAAGCCAAGTGGTTATTCAGCTCAGAGTGTGGTGGTGCATTCCCGCGTGACTTTACTCTTTCATCATGTGGCGAGTGGTTGGTGGTGGCCAATCAGCACTCCAATAACCTAGTCAGTTACCAACGAAACCCAAATGACGGCACATTAACGCCAACTGGCCATAAGTGCCAAATCGACAGCCCTGTCTGTTTAGTCGAACAACCTAAATAACGTCTGTTTAGGCTGACGGCTCTGTCAGCCTAACAATATTGGGTAGCTCCGCGTGAAATGCCCCTTCGGCACCCATAAAGCCAAAGGTATAGGGTGTCACTTTTAGCCCTTCTCTTGCCCGTATATCTTGGCTTTCTCGAAGTAAGTTAAACATCCAGTCTTCTAGTTTTCTTAAATTGAGGTGAATGGATTCGGGTCGATAGGTTTGATTCACGGCTTTATCATTGAAACGTCATAAACTTTTTACAATTATCTGTTTGAGTTATAGGCGAAAAGTTTTGCTGTGTTGTATGCCGTTCGATGCGTCATCATGTCAAAACCAGAATAATAAAACATAACTCTTTTCCTCAAGGAGAAACAACAGATGAAGCAGATCCTAACCAGTGGTATTGCGCTCTTGCTTGGTATGAGCTCAATGGCGATGGCGGCGAATGAACCTGCACAAGTAGGTCCGCGTCCTTTGTACTTGGTCAGTGACATGGAAGATGGTCCTCTTAAATCAAAATTAGAAAGTTGCAGTACAGGTCCTTTTTATCGCAGCGACTTTTCGATTGGTCACCGCGGCGCGGCAATGCAGTTTCCAGAGCATACTAAAGAGTCTTACCTTGCGGCGATTGCAATGGGAGCGGGGGTTCTGGAGTGTGATGTGACCTTTACCAAAGACAAACAATTGGTTTGCCGCCACTCGCAAAGCGATTTGCACACAACAACGGATGTGCTTGCGCACCCTGAATTGGCGAAGAAGTGTTCTGTTCCATTCAAGCCTGCCAATCCAGAAACTGGCGAAGATGCCCAAGTAGAGTGTCGTACGTCAGACTTTACCCTCGCGGAGTTCAAGACTCTCAAGGGTAAAATGGATGGCGCGAACCCGAAAGCCACCACGATTGAAGAGTACATGAATGGCACTCCGGGCTGGCGCACCGACTTGTATTCGCAAACGGGTACATTGATGACGCATGCGGAAAGCGCGGCGCTGTTTAAAAAGCATGGTGTAAAAGTCACACCTGAGCTGAAATCGGCGGCGGTAGAAATGCCATATCAAGGCTTTAGCCAGCAAGATTATGCGCAAAAGCTGATTGATGAACTCAAAGCTGCTGGCTTTTCTGCAAAAGAGGCTTACGTGCAGTCATTCAATCTTGAAGACGTGAAGTACTGGATTAAAAATGAGCCTGAGTTTGGTCAGCAAGCGGTCTATCTTGATGATCGCGTATATAACCTAAAAGACTTCACGGCGACGCTGGAAAACATGAAAGCGCTCTCTGATCAAGGGGTTAACATCATTGCGCCTCCTCTTTATGCGCTGATTGATTTAGATGAGAAAAACAGCATTGTTGCCTCTGAGTATGCCAAGCTGGCAAAACAAGCGGATTTGGATATCATCGCGTGGACGCTAGAGCGTTCAGGGCCACTTGCGCAAGGTGGTGGTTGGTACTATCAAAGCGTTACCGAGCAGATCAAGCAAGATGGCGACATGATGAAAGTGTTGGATGTGTTGGCGAAAGATGTCGGCGTACTGGGCGTGTTCAGTGACTGGCCTTCAACAGTCACTTACTACGCCAACTGTATGGACATCTAACCACGGCCATAGATGAGAAAAGCCCGAACCATGTGTTCGGGCTTTTTGGTTTTAAGTTAGCTTAAAGTTTAAATGAACCAATTTCCTGGTTCAGTTTATCTGCTAATGCGGATAGTTTGGCCGCTTGTTCAGCGGCATCGGAGGCCTCAGATGAGAGCTGATCCGACACGGAGCGAATCCCTTCCGTATTCATCGTGATCTCATTCGTGACTAGGCTTTGTTCTTCAGCTGCCGCTGCAATTTGAGCCGCCATATCACTGATCACATCAACCGCCGTATTGATGTTGATGATATTGCCATTAGCGGTGGTGGCGTCGTTGACACTATCTCTGGCTTTGGTTTGGCTCTGATCCATGATTTGAACCGCTTTGTGAGTTGTCGATTGCAGCAATTCTATCGTATGTTGGATCTCTTTGGTGGAGGTGTGGGTACGTTGTGATAGCACTCGAACTTCGTCAGCAACAACAGCAAAACCACGACCTTGGTCACCCGCTCGAGCAGCTTCAATGGCGGCATTCAATGCAAGAAGATTGGTTTGCTCGGCGATGTCTTGGATGGTAGATAAGATAGTATTAATGCTTGTCGCGTGCCCTTCTAAATCTTCAATCACGTCGGTAGCAACTTGTACATCTGCTGCCAGTGCTTCAATTGACACCAGGGTTTGATTGACCTGGCTGGAGCCATCGACACAAGCTGTGACCGCATCTTGAGAGTTTTTCGCGGTATTTTCCGCATTAGAGGCGATTTCGGCGGTAGCTGCTGCCATCTCACCGACCGCGGTAGCGACCATATTGATTTCATCTTGCTGGCTATGGATACGTTGGCTGCGCTCCTCCGCTTGATGAGAGGTGATAGAGGCTTGATCGCTCAGATCGTGGGAAATCCCTTTGAGCGTCATGACCATTTGGTGCATGTTGGCAACGAATTTATTGAAGCTGGTGGCGAGTTGGCCAACTTCATCTTGAGTCCGAGGGCTTAGTCGTTGGGTTAAGTCACCATCTCCTGACGCGATTTCCTCCAAGGCTTGTGTGACGACGAGAAGGTCTCTAAACAAGTATGAGATGAGCGCCGAAACCAAGCCAATCAGAACGATCGCGCCAATGACTGCTGTAATGATTAGTTGAGTCAGCAGTTCGTAGTACGCTGACTCTTCGGTTGCCTTATCCATCTGAATGGCGACAACCCAGTCTGAGTCTTCAATCTTGTTGAAGTACATCAACTGAGGCTCTTTTTGTGCGCTGAACTCACTGATCGTGCCGTCTCTTTCTGCTTTGAGTATTGCAGGGAGTGTGAGTTGTGAATCCCAGCGAGTGACGGGTTGCATCGCTAAAGATGTATGTGGGTGCGCTAGGAAAGTTCCGTTAGCACTGTCAATCAATATCGCCTGTGCATTTTCACCAACATCAAGATTGACGATTTCTGAAATCAATTGGTCGATTAATAGATCTGCACCAATTACGCCCACGACGCGACCATTCTGGCTCACGCTTGCCGCGATTGACACCATCATTTTATTTGAGTTGATGTCTTTATAAGCTGGGGTAATAACAGGCTTGCTGGAATTGATCGCCGCCTTGTACCATGGGCGAGTGCGAGGGTCGATATGACTGAGATCTAGGTCAGCATGTGAGGTGACGACCACCCCTTCGCTCGAACCGAAGTAGACGTCTTCAAAGCCACCGCTGATGCGTGCCTGATACAGCGCTTCGTTGATATTGTCTGCGCGAAGTAAGCTACCTGTGGCGGTGACTATATTTTCTCGGATATCGATCCATTTGCGAATCGCATCAGACTCGGTTTGGCTGACACCGCCAGCATGTAAGTAGATTGCGTGGCGGCTTTGTTCAAACAGCTTTGAAGAGGCTTGCCAAGTTAGCAACGAGGACATGAGTACAACAGCGAACAAACACGCCATTGTCAGTTTTTGCTTTAACGATAGATTCATTTATTAACCAGTATAAGTGTTGAGCAGACTGAGTTTATGGAACGGGAGATTGTATATCTTTTGAATGTGGATTTATAGGGGGCGATATACTGTTTATTTGGATGAATAGTTTGATTTATGAGCAGTCAAAACAAAGCATCGATCGAAGAGGTCATTGTGGGCTTGGATAGGCCGTTTGTCGGGTTGTGAGACTAATTTTTCAAGGGGAAAGGAGCTCCCTACGTTGGGAGCTCTCGCTTAGTAAATCGAACTTATGCCTCAGAGGTATTTCTCTATCGGCAGTAATTGCAGGAAGTAAGATTGGAATCGAGGCCATTTCCCTGTGTCTGGTTCGCGATTTAGTCGTCGTTCTCCCGATAGCCAATACACATCACCTTCTTGCAAGTGCAACGACCAGCTGTGCGTTTCATCCATCGCATCACCAATCGTTTCTGCCAATTCTTCGGCAACCGCTGGGCTGTCGATGACTAGGATTGATTCGCTATTTAAGTAGGTTGAGCGGAGATTGAAATTAAACGAGCCGATCACAGCAACCTGCTTGTCGAAGACGGCGGATTTTGAATGAAGACCGTAGCTCGCCTCTGGTGCACACTTGCGGTTATCTTTGGTTGATGCGAAACAAAGCGAGCTATCGGGTTGGAGCTCAAAAAGCTGCACGCCATGTTGCAACATATCTTCTCGGCGACCAGCATAAGCGGAATGGTTGGTGACCAGATCGTTTGATGCCATCGAGTTGGTTAATGCCTTAACATCAACGCCACGTTCGTTGAGTGTTTGCCAATCGTTCAGTTGGCGGTCGTCAAACACTAAATAAGCCGATTCAAGGAGCACCTCCTCATGGGATTGTTCGGCAAGCTGGCTCAGGTATTTCGCTGTCCTTTTGGGCTCTGAGGTGTTGCTTTCATCGCTCGGTACAGGTCTGTCGGCAATGTATTGGGCTTGTACTGGGGTCATAGAGCCAGTGAGCTGGGCTAACAACTGCTTCGCTGCCAGTGGCTTTGTGGGCAGCGGAGGGTAAGCAAGATACTCAGGAACGGTCACCGATTTGAGCACAGAAAGGCTGACGTCTTGATCTTCACCAAGTAAATCAACTGGGTAAGACCAACGACTATCCCAATATTGGTTGAAGCTTGTTTGAACCTCTTCAACCACATCACCCATCACCAATGCGTCTCGATCGCGAAAGTTGATGTCATCGGATAAATCGAAGTACTCGTCGCCAATATTGCGACCGCCGACTACAGAAAACGCGCCATCAACGGTGAAGGATTTGTTGTGCATACGGCGGTTTAAGCGGGAGAAGTCTCCCAATACATTGAGCCATTTCGCCACACCGCGGCGGGTAGGGATTGGGTTGAAAACGCGTATTTCAACGTTGGGATGGGCGTTGAGCTCGATCAAAAGCGACTCGCGCTCATTGAGGTTAATGTCATCGAGCATAACACGCACCTTCACGCCGCGGTCGGCGGCAGCCAGTAAACGGCTGGCAAGGTACGCGCCTGAAACATCAGAGTTCCAGATATAGTATTGAATGTCTATGGTACGCTCTGCCGTTTCAACTAACGCCAATCGCTGAGCAAGGGCATCCCACCCTGATTCTTGCAACAATACCGCGCTCGAAACCTCGGATCGACCTTTCCAATATTGTTCATTGAGTCTTGATAACTGGGTGTCGGATGGTAATGGGGCCGTAGATGGTGTGTGGACGATGTCATCGGGAAGCGTGCCACAGCCAGCTAAAAGGCTGATAATAAAAAGTTGAGAAGCTAAGCGCCTAAGCTTAATCATGAATGCGCGTCCTTGGGGATAGTTAGAGCAATCGCGTGAGTCTTGACTCCAGTATAACAAAAACCGAATGGGCGTAGGTTTGGCGCTGTTGAGGAAAATGAATGGCTATGCAATCAGGTTGTTATTTTGCTAGGCAATAGTACGTGCTTCATTGATTAAAATCACATCAGTGGTCAAGTAAATCCAGTACTATCGGCGCAAAATAATAGTCATTATCAAATGAAAGCAATGAGTCCCATGAAGCAATCTGCACTCGATTTACAAACCATAGTCGATGCTCTGTCGAAAGTAGAAAGAGCAAACAATGTCGATTTATGTCGGTTGAAAACGTCTATTTCCAACATGCCAGTGGATACACTAAAGACCTTTGGTCGTATTGGTCATCAGGATTCCATTGACGCACGTTTCAAGATTTTGAGCGAAGGCTTTCCTAATCTAAGCCACCAAGTCAACTACTTGCTTGAAGCCTCTGTGCTTCTTTAGGGCCACTCTCAGTTAAATTAAGTCGCCACTCTAGTGCAATTGCTAGAGTGGTTTTTAGTGCGCGCTATTTGTTTTAGAGCGTTAACTTGGGTTGAATGAAATCAATGAACGCTGAAATCCTTCTCGCCACATTGGAGGACTTATAGTACACCGCATTGACTAACTCGCGGCCGGTGCGGCTGATCTTTTCGTGTTCAAGCACTGGTACCAACCGGCCTTCCTCAATGTCGCTATTCACCATAAAACCTGACAAACAAGCAATGCCATTGCCTGCCAGAGCAAGTTGTCGCACCGCCTCACCATTGCTTGATGTGAGTGTTGGCTGCAAACTTTGGAACCCTTTTAACGGCCATTGATTGAGTGCTTTTGGTCCGCTGAACCCGATTGTGGCATGGTGGATTAAATCAGCGGTCGTGTGTGGCTGTCCCCGTTTTGCTAAGTAGTGAGGAGAAGCCACTAAATGGAGTTGACTGCGTCCGAGCGGTCTTGCGTGCAGAGTCGAGTCGCTCAACTGGCCGATTCGAATCGCGACATCGGTTTTCTTTTCAAGCAGATCAACAAATCCCTCGTTGGATGAGAGTTCAAGTTCGATGTCAGGATATTGCGCTTGGAAATCACCAATTAAAGGCACCAATTGGTGAAGAACAAATGGGCTGGCGGCATCAACGCGCAATCGACCTTTGGGAAGTTCACCGCGTGATATTAGCTCCTCTTCTGCCCGTTGGATCTGGGTTAATCCTAGGCGGATTGAGTCGATAAACTGCCGTCCTTCATCGGTTAACTCTATTCGGCGCGTAGTTCGATTGAGGATCGATACCCCAAGTTGTTTCTCTACTTTGCCAACGGCGCGTGAGACGCGAGCCACTTGAATATCAAGCGTGTCTGCTGCCGCAGAAAACCCACCGCTGTCCACCACGGCTAACAATATTTCAAGATCATCTGAGCGGGTAAGCATACGGTTTCCTCTAAGCCAACTGATGAATGGGTTATTACCTTCATTTATAGCAAAAATCATTTGCTAAAACTGCTGATTTTTACAATGAAATAGAGAGGCATAATGCCGCTATTCCCAGTCATCGCCGATTTCAGGTGAGGCTATTAACGTGATAGTGAGTATTTACCATGCCTTTAGCTCTTTTTGCATTGACGCTTAGCGCCTTTGCCATTGGTACCACGGAATTTGTCATTGTTGGGTTGATCCCGACGATGGCCAGCGACCTTGGTGTTTCTTTACCCTCTGCTGGTTTACTGGTTAGCTTGTATGCACTTGGTGTTGCCATTGGTGCGCCAGTGTTGACTGCACTAACCGGAAAGTGGAACCGCAAGTATGTTCTGTTGGCTGTTATGGCCTTGTTCGTGTTAGGAAACGTGTTAGCGTGGCAAGCCCCTGGTTACAACACCCTTATTGTTGCGCGCATTCTCACTGGACTGGCACATGGTGTATTTTTCTCTATCGGTTCGACCATTGCGACTGGATTGGTGGATAAAGATAAAGCCGCGAGTGCCATTGCCATCATGTTTACCGGACTCACAGTGGCATTGGTGACAGGTGTGCCGCTGGGTACATACATTGGTCAAACATTTGGTTGGCAAGCGACATTTCTGATCGTCGCGATTCTTGGAGTGATCGCGTGGATTGGGAGCGCTTGGTTAGTGCCGAGTAACTTAAAGCAGCCACCGGCCACTAAGTTGTCAGCGCAGCTTAAAGTGTTGACTCAGCCAAGGTTACTGCTGGTGTATGCCATTACGGCACTTGGCTATGGCGGTACGTTTACGGCGTTTACGTTCCTCGCTCCCATCTTAGAGCAGCAAAGTGGCTTCAGCTCTCACTCGATTGGTTTGATTATGCTGGTTTATGGCGTCTCGGTTGCCGTGGGCAATATTTGGGGCGGAAAAATGGCCGACAATTTTGGCCCAATCAAAGCGCTGACGATTATTTTTTCGGGCCTTGCGATTGTGCTATTGGTCTTTAATTTTGCGGCGTTCAATCCGATTACTGCTGTGGTGACCATTTTGGTTTGGGGCGCATTTGCATTTGGTAATGTGCCGGGGTTACAGGTGTACGTGGTTAAACTCGCAGAGCAAAATACGCCCGATGCCGTTGATGTCGCGTCAGGGCTAAATATTGCGGCGTTTAATGTAGGTATCGCGCTTGGTTCATGGGGCGGTGGACAGATTGTCTCTCAGGCTGGGTTAATGCATACCCCTTGGGTTGGGGCTTTGATCGTGGTGTTAGCACTGTTGTTGACGCGTTGGAGTGGTCGTTTAGATAAGCGTCAACCTGTTGAATCTACAAGTGAAGGCGTGGTGGCTTCTTGATTCCGTTGCGGAATATGGGTCACGAGGGTAATCGCTACTAATAAAATTACCATTTACAAACTAAACTTAAGTTGTGCTTAAGTAGTTTGGAGGTAAGCATGGATGTTCTGATTCAATTCGATGAGAAGGGGATGTACCAAAACAACCCTTGGGATATACCAGTGCCTTATCAGAAAGGGGAAGTACACTTAGTGAGCCCGCTCTCTGCTATGGTATTGATAGATCAAGCTCAGGCGCATCTCTACCTCAATGATGAAGACCGACGCATGACACTCTTAGAAAAGTAACGTGCGATGTTTACTTAATTGCAGGCGAGCGAGAAGCGGGGCGTTAACCAGAAAGGTGTCGCCCTGCTTTTTTATACCGTTCAACCATGAATAACGAGACTCTGTTAAAAGGGCTACTTTGGTAAAGTGTCTACAAAGCTATCGTCATCATCTGGCTGCGGGGATGGGTGTTGCTTTTGCCAGTCAGGGTTGTTGTGTATCGCGTCAATCAGCTCTCTATCAAGCCGCGCAAAATACAAATCTTCCTCTGCCTTGCCACGCAGTCTGAGTTTTTCCGTAAAGTCCATATTAGCCTCCTGCGGAATCTTTCACTCCCACATTAAGTATAGTGGGTCGTAGTCAATTGCTCACACCAAGGGTAAGCATTGCTCCTTATTATGGCTCCGGTGGTGTCAACCTAGGTTTACTTTGTTGTGAATGATTATCATTTTTGTGAATAATTCTGTTATCATCGCTGCAATAGTGGCAGATGTATCAATAGTTGAGTGGTGTCTGAGGAAAAAGTGTCAATGGTATCTGACAAGACAAAATCGGCGACTTTCAATCGGATCAGTAAGGTGTTGGGGTTTATTCATCGTCACCTTGATACGCCACTTTCACTTGACGAGATCGCCGCACAAAGCTGCTGGTCAAGATGGCAATTACAGCGCGTGTTTCAAGCTGAAACGGGTTTAACGGTAGCTAACTACGTTAGGCAGTTAAAGTTAAGTTTGGCGGCAGAACTGCTTCTTGATACCGATCAGCGAGTGATTGATATAGCATTAGCGGCTGGGTTCAACTCTGAGATCGCGTTCAGCCGAGCCTTCAAGCAATTTTTCACGTGTAGTCCGCGCGTTTATCGTAGGGCGGGGCAACGCACTGGACTCAAAAAGCCAATTGAAATTTCTGAGGTGCAAGTCAACGGTGAGCGTGCGCAGTCGTTTGTTGAGGTTCGTGTAGAAACCAAGCCAGCCTTCATTCTTAAAGGCATGCGTGGTGAGATAACAGGGCTGTTTTCTCTTGCTCCTAATTTTGCTGATGTGGTACCAAAGCTTTGGCAGCGCCTCGATGCTGAAGCTAACAGCACGTCACTCTCTTTTGGTCACTGCCTAGGTGTGGTTGATGTGACCAAAGCGGCGTTCGATGGCAGTAACCTCTTCTATTGGGCGGGTATTGAATTGCGCTCAGATATCGCCATGCCTGCATTGCCTAGTGTGGTCTCTGAACAGCTAGCAATCCTCAATGTACCAAAACAAACCTACGCTGCCGTTAAGCACAAAGGGCCCATTGATCGCCTGCCTCAAACGCTTGAATGGTTCATTTTGCATTGGCTTCCGACGTCTGGATATCGTGGTGTTGATGGCTATGAACTGGAGGTGTATCCAGACGACTATCAAGCGGACGCTGCGCACGCCGAAATGGAGTATTGGGTGCCGATCGTCCGGGTTTAACAGACCAAATAGCCAGCTTCTTTTTCCCATGTTGCACCAAATTGTTAACTTTCTTTTTTGTTGAACAATAAAATGCAAATGATATTTATTCTCAAGAAAAAGAAACACATGGGTATTAAGGACATCATGGACAAATCGACGACATTTCCGCGCTCAACCTTAGCGCTTGTATTGCTTGCGACCTTCTCGCTTCCCACTATCGCCTCCGAACACCACAGCTCCGAATCGACTCAATTGGAAGAGGTGACGGTGCTGGGCAAGGCCTATCGCAATACAGCGACCAAAACCGCACTTGAACCAGAGGAAACGCCGCAAGGTATTACGGTGATTGAGGGTGAGTTGTTGGAGCAACGCGCCGTTCAATCGGTATCGCAAGCGCTTCGTTATGCGCCGGGTGTCGTGACAGAGCAGAAAGGCGCGGCGGTCACCATGTACGACAACTTCTCTATTCGAGGTTTCGATACCAACAACGTTAACTATTACGATGGTTTGGTGTTGCCTTTCCTCGTGGGTTGGAACTTGCAGCCACAGATTGATCCTATTGCGATTCAACAAATCGAAGTGTTCAAGGGGCCAACGTCTGTCCTGTATGGCTCAATGCCTCCGGGCGGGATGGTGAACATTATCGCTAAGAGCCCACAACAAAAACAGCAAACATCGGTGGGCTTAGCGACGGGCTCAAGAAACCTAATGGAAGTCTCTATCGATACAACGGGGCAAATCGCTCAGAGTGACTTCTCGTATCGTTTGATTGCTTTGGCACGTAAACAAGATAGCCAAGTGGATGGCGCAGAAGAGGAGCGATATGTCATTGCGCCCTCTTTAGATTGGCAAGCGAGCGATCGTACGCTTATCAACGTTAACCTCTATTATCAGAAAGATCCGGCAATGGGGATCAACTCATCGGCACCACTTGAAGTGATCAAGAACCAATCGCCATCGACGTCGCTGGGGGATGAAGACTGGAGTAAGTTTGAACGTGATGTGTTGATGATCGGTTACAAAATCAACCACGAGTTCAATGATGCGTGGTCGCTACTGCAAAATGCGCGTTATATGGATGCGTCGCTGTACCAAGAAAACACCTATCACAGAGGAACCAGCTTCAATCCCGTGACAGGTAGCCTGGCGAGAAACATCTATACGACCGATGAAAGCTCGAAGAGTTTTGTAATTGATAACCAAGTCTCCGGCCAAATGACCGCGGGCGATTGGCAGCACAACTTGCTACTTGGCGCGGACTACCAAAATCTCACAGGAGATTCGTTATACAAAGAGTATACGGCGAATGCTGAGTTTTATGGCTTCAATGCTTACAACCCCGACAATAGCCTACTTGATCGCAGCAAAATCAACGAAGTTTATCGTGAGTCCCACGACATTAACTACAAACAACTGGGTTTTTATCTTCAAGACCAAGTCAGAACAGGGCGCTTAGTGCTATTGGCGGGTGGTCGCTATGATTTGTTTACCTCGAGTGATGACAAAGTCAGTACCAGTCCGACTTATGACGGCAAAGATAGCTCTGATCACAAGCAGTTCTCCTATCGTGTTGGCGCTTTGTATGAACTCGACAATGGCATTTCCCCCTTCTTGAGTTACGCAACCAGTTTTGAACCGGCAGCAGGCACGGATGTCAACGGTCAATCGTTTAAACCTCAAATTGGTGAGCAGGTCGAAATCGGCATGAAGTATATGTCTGCTGATATGTCCCAGTCACTGACCGCTTCGTACTTCCATATCACCAAGAACGATACGATTGTCGCGGACCCCTCTGACCCTAGCTATCGCGCGAAAATTCAAGTGGGTGAAGTGACCTCGCAAGGTGTTGAGCTAGAAGGCCAGATGTTCCTGACAGACAACTGGGATGTTCAAGCTTCTTATGCTTACATTGATATGGAAATCAAGAAAGCGTACGACCCGAACTTAGAAGGCACGACGCCTATCTATGTGCCAAAACACAGTGCGATGGCTTGGACCAATTACTACGTCTATAGCGGCACATTTGAGGGAGCACGCATTGGCGCTGGTGCCCGCTATGTGGGAGAAATGGAGATGGACGCGTCTAATACACAAGGCAAGGTGCCTGCTTACACTGTGGTGGACATGTCTCTAGGCTACGAGCTAGGTGGTGTCAGTGAAATGTTGTCTGGCGCGCAAGCGAACCTTGTCGTCAACAACCTTTTTGACCAAGAGTATTACTCGTGTTACGACAAAACCAACTGCTGGTTTGGTGCTGAGCAGTCTATAGAACTCAACGTTAACTACAATTTTTAACCGACAATCGCACTTAACACCGCCGCTCATTTTACGTGGCTAGGCTAGGTTTACAATGTAAATCGCCCCAGCATTAAACTGGGGCGATTCAATCTGGTTTGTCGACTATTTAAAACACACCTCTGCCCAGCGGGCTAACCCAGCCGTGACGGAGCCAAAGTAGTTGCCGCTGACGACATCAATGCTCGGCAGGGTTTCTTGCACTGCACCGCGTAAGATGGGTGAACGCGCTGAACCGCCAGTCATGAAGATCGCATCGGGTTTCACGCCGCCTTGCTCTACCGCCTCTTTGACCAACTCTGCCATTTTCTGTTTTGGCGTCTCGATCGCTTCGATCATGTCCTCAAAGCGGATATCCACCTCGAGCTGCTCAGACAGCAGTTGAATCACACCGTGATAGTGGGCGTGATCGGAAAGCGCAATCTTGGCTTCTTCCGCTTGGCGCACAAGGCGGTAGCCCAGTGTTTCATGGAATACTTCCAGTAGACGGGCGAGTTTTTCTGGCTCTTGTGCTTCTTTCTTCAGCTGCTTTAGCGTCGCCAAGTTTGAACGAGAGTAAAAATCTGCTTGGGCATCGACACTGTTAATCGCAATCGGATTCCAAAACTGGATGGTTGGCATAACGATGTGTGCGGTGGTTTTACTGCCAAGACCAAATGGCGTCATCAGTTGTTTAAAGGCGAGGGCGATATCGAGATCGTTGCCCCCAACACGCTGGCCACTGTGCGCTAACAAACTTTGTGTTCTGTCCGCTTTACCACGCCACCTTGGTCCCATTTCGATCAGTGAGCAGTCTGTGGTACCGCCGCCAATATCCACCACCAGTATAGTTTTGTTGTCGTTTAACGAGGCTTCGTACTCAAGGCCAGCCGCGACAGGCTCAAATTGAAACTCGACATGTTTAAAGCCTGCGCGTGTTGCTGCCTTAAGCAGGATGCTTTCGGCTTGTCGGTTTGCGGCTTCGCTGTCGCGGCCATGGAAGTTTACAGGTCGCCCAATCACGGTTTCTGTGATGGTTTGCTGCGCATCCGCTTCGGCGTTGCGTTTGATGTTATCCATCATGGCGCAAACGAGATCCTCAAAGAAGCTGACCTGAACATCGCGCAGTCCAGAAGCGCCTAAGAACGACTTTGGCGACTTAACGTAATAGCTTTCGCTTGGATCTTGTAGGTAATGATCCAACGCAGCTTGGCCAAAAGCGACCTCTTCGGCAATAAACTCGATGCCTTCCTCGCGATTGATGTTGATCGCGCGTCGAAGTACCTGCTCGCCCACTTTGTCGATGGGTTTAATATCACGGTGCTTAAACAGATACTCAGCCACGGCTTCGCGGCTTGGCGCGGATAGGGTAGAAGGAATGTATACGCTGTCGCCTTCTAGTTTGAGCAGCTTTGGCTCCCCTTGCTCCATTTTTGCCACTGAGCAATTTGCCGTCCCGTAGTCAAAGCCAATAAACATTCGAACCTCCTACCATTGAAAAAAGGTCGGCAATGCTACCTTAATGCGAAAATGAATGCCACTGGTGATTTGTTAAGCATGTCTATTGCGGACAACTTATAGTAGTCTAAGTGAATATTTGAATTTCTAATTTATTGATTGTATTGAACTAATAACCATAGTTTCGCAAGAGGTGGTATGGATACCGAAAACGTCATGCTGGCATACAACCAGTACGAAAGGCAGCAATTTAATGCCCTAGGTGGAGAGAAGATAGATACACCGGAGCTGGTCCGTTTTGTCTCTCCCGAGCGATATGGCAGCTACATCGCTTATTTTTGTTTGACGACTGAGAACGCGCAAGCGGTGATCGACCGTGAAAAAGCGTTTTTTCAGCGGCAAGGAAAATGCTTTGAGTGGAAAACCTACCAGACTGATAAGCCCGATGATATTGCACAAAGACTGCTTAATAGTGGTTTCGAAAAAGCTGAGCAAGAATCGTTTATGGTGCTTGATCTGAGCACCATAACCGCAAAACCCGTTGACGAGTCGCTGCTGACCGAAGTGCACGATGAGCAAGGTATACGCGATGCGATTCGTGTCCAAGAGCAAGTCTGGGGTGGCAATTTCGATTGGCAACTCCAACATCTACTCAGCTTGAAGCAACAAACGCCCGACGCGATTTCCATTTATGTGGTCTACCACCAAGGTCAACCTGTCACTTCTGCATGGCTCACCTTTAATGGAGAAAGCCCATTCGCGGGAATTTGGGGTGGGAGCACCATTGAATCTGAACGTGGCAAAGGGTTTTACTCGCTTTTGCTCAACAAACGCATCGCCGAGGCCAAATCACGTGGCAAACAGTACCTCACCATTGATGCGTCAGATATGAGCAAACCGATTGTCGAAAAATATGGTTTCCAATTTGTGACCAGCACAACTGGTTACGAGTTTAATGTGGAGTAGTGGGTATGGACGTTATTGAAGCTAATGTCGAACTGGAAGCGGCGCTCCTTGATTATGCGACCGAATGTTGTGATTCCGGCATTGAGATGTACCAACGGGCAATCGTTGATCCAAAAGGGTATTTAGCCAGTCTTGTTGCGCGAAAAAGTGCAGATTGCGCCGAACTCCCAGAGGGTTGGCTCCCTAGCACCACTTATTATTGTGTTGAACATGGTCGAGTATTGGGAGCCATTCGTGTACGCGCCGGTACTAATGACTGGGTCGAAAATGTTATTGGCCATATCGGCTATGAAACACGGCCATCCGCTCGAGGGAAAGGGGTAGCAAGATTTCTTCTCGCTTGGGTGGTAAAAAATGCGATTGAAAGCCGAGCCATCGTGACTTGTAACGTGGCGAATCTTGCTTCTCGCCGCGTGATTGAATCTTGTGGTGGAGAGTTCTTGGGGGAGTTTGATAGCGGCAGTGAAGGACGCGTGCGCCGCTATGCGTTTTATCGAAACTGAGACAGTATGCATTGATGGTGAAAGAGGCGATCTTGGTCTCAGATACGTGCCATTTTAGATGTTAGGGTAGTACACATAGTAACCAGTTTATTCGGCAGAAATCAGCATTTTGCTATCACAACGAAAGGGGTAACTATGTTAGGTGAAGATCATTCATTACTCAGTGAGTTTCCAGAATTTAAGGAGACAATCCTTGCTCTAGCGAAAACAGACGATGTGTTTTTAACCGACATGAAAGCGTATGACGGGCTAGATAAGGAGATAAGAACGTTAGAGTTGAGAGACTCTCCGATCAGCGATGAAGAAATGCATCAAATGAAACACGATAGGGCGATGCAAAAAGATAATCTTCACCAGCGTATTCTTAAAGCTCATCAGTAGCGACATGATTGAAGAAAAAAGAGCGATTCGTCGCTCTTTTTTTGTGGTTGATAGGGTCTGTTGATCTTTCG
>NZ_JWLV01000005.1 GCF_000808535.1 Vibrio sinaloensis | reverse complement strand
TTAAATTATGGACACTTGCTTGATAGCGAGTACGCCACTGCGGAGTGGTAGTTCAGTTGGTTAGAATACCGGCCTGTCACGCCGGGGGTCGCGGGTTCGAGTCCCGTCCACTCCGCCAATTATTTCGAAACCTCGCTTAATGCGAGGTTTTTTCGAATCTACAATTTGAAAAGATTCTACAGGGGTGTAGCTCCAATTGGCAGAGCAGCGGATTCCAAATCCGCGTGTTGGGAGTTCGAATCTCTCCACCCCTGCCATATTTAAGGCTCTAGTCGAAAGACTGGGGCCTTTTTACTTTTTGATGTTGAAGTAATCAATTGGCAGAGCAGCGGATTCCCCTACTTACTAAAAAAAACAGCGCGTGCTGGGAGTTCGAATCTCTGGAGCGCCAGCCCGGTCCACCTCTGCCATATTCAAAAGCCGCAGCAGAAATGCTGAGGCTTTTTTGCATTTTATGTCCCGTCCTGAAATGTGTTTACACATTGAGGACGAATTATGACCACTTCAAATAAACTCTACATTAAGCGCACTCAGCGTGATTACAAACTAGGCTTTAAATTGCAGGTTGTTGATGCCGTAGAAAAAGGCGAAATGACCTACAAGCAAGCACAATCCATCTATGGTATCCAAGGTCGCTCAACTGTTTTAACTTGGCTGAGAAAGCACGGAAAAATGGATTGGACGCAAAACCCAAGGAAAAACGCTATGCATAAAACGACCAAACCTAGTGAGTCTCCCGCTCAAAAAATTAAACGTCTTGAAAAAGAACTCGAAGATGAGCGAATAAGAAATCTGTTCTTGAATGAAGTGGTTGATATTCTTGACGCGGAGCATGGGACAAGCCTAAGAAAAAAGTATCTCGCCAAGGAGCGAGAAGCCTTCAAAAACAGAAAGGGGTCTGTCTAGCTAGAATTTGCCGCTTATGTGGCATATCGAGACAAAGTGTTTACCAAGGAGAAAAGCGAGCAGCCGCCCGTCAAATTGAGCTCGCTCCCGTAAAGCAAATGGTTTTAGAGCTCCGACGTTATATGCCTCGAGTTGGAACAAGAAAACTGTATTTCTTACTCAGGCCAAAGCTAGAAAAAGCAGGCATTAAACTAGGTCGGGATGCGCTCTTTGACTACTTACGTAATGAGAGACTTCTTGTTCGACCAAAACGTAGTTTTATAAAGACAACCAATAGCCAACACTGGATGCAAAAGCATCCTAACTTACTGAAGGAGCTTAAGCCGAGTCATCCCGAAGAAGTATTGGTCAGCGATATCACCTACGTCCAATCGGATAAAGGTGTTCACTATTTATCTCTGGTGACAGACGCATTTAGTCGAAAAATCATGGGGTATGAATTGAGTCATGAGATGAAAGCAACAGATGTTGTAAAAGCTCTGCGTAAGGCGATAAGAGCGCGTCAATATCGATGCTCTTGCATTCATCACTCAGACCGCGGCCTTCAATACTGCTCAACAGTTTATCAAGAGCAGCTGAAAAATGGGGGCATAAGGCCATCCATGACCGATGGGTATGACTGCTACCAGAATGCGTTAGCAGAGAGAATCAACGGGATACTAAAACAAGAGTTCCTACTCAATAGGTGTCAAGATATCAAAGAACTCAACCAACTAGTAAAAGAGTCTATTAGCATCTATAACAATATGAGACCGCATCTTAGTCTCGGGATGAAAACCCCAAATGAGGTTCATGAAAAAAGCCAACTGCTAACGCCGTTGGCTTAGTATAAAACTGTCAACGTATTTTAGGACGAGACATTATGCAATGTTATTTATCTTGAGTCGCTAGTTTGATTGAGACTTCACCTTGTCAGTCTCTTCTGTTTCTAACACATTCTAAGCTCTGGCGGGGTTATTTGTGTGAGCTAGTCAAATTAACAGAGTAACTATTCTCGCTCGTACAGTTCAAAGACTAAGCTCTGTCCACAAATAAGTCATTTTTACACGGGGGAAATTCATTGAAGTTTTCCCTCCACCCTTAGGCTAATACGATAAAGTTGTATGCGTGTATTATTTGTATACAACGGAAAAAGTGACGCCTGTAACTTTTGAAATTTCAAACTTTGATTGAGATAAGTTAGCCATTTTCTGATCGATAAATAGCGAGTAAAAGCTACAATAGTGAGCAGTTAAGTATGGGGGTGTCATGGGACAACTGTCTATTCTTGGGTTTATTGCACTAGGTGGTGCATTTGGTGCGTGTTCTCGTTACCTAATTTCTGAGCTGTGTGTCGTATTGCTGGGGCGAGGTTTTCCTTACGGTACGTTAACAGTTAATGTGGTTGGCTCTTTCATTATGGGCTTACTCATTGCAGCTTTCGAAAATGAGCTAATTGCAACTGAGCCTTGGCGTCAAATCATTGGCCTTGGTTTCCTTGGAGCATTAACAACTTTTTCAACATTCTCTATGGATAATGTTCTTTTGATGCAGCAAGGTGCTTTTTTCAAGATGGGACTCAATGTGCTGCTTAATGTTGTTCTGAGTATCTCTGCAGCATGGATAGGATTCCAGCTACTTATTAAGAGTTAGCAATACGGCTCTTCTCGTTATTTTTATACAGGTCGGCTTGGTTTAACCAAGCCGATTTTATATACTGTTTTCACTTGTCGGAGTGCCATAAGGCTGAGACCGTTAGTTCGGGATCCGTTGAACCTGATCAGATTAGAATCTGCGAAGGGAACAGGAGAAGAGATCACTATATTTTCCCATCAGTGATCTATCTATATTCAAGCAACACATTTCGTGGTGTCTTGAAACCTCTTGTCGCATCTTTCCGCCAAGCATTTTTATCCAAACTAATTACAAAGCAAGGAAAAATGCTATGTCGAGTCGCAAGCAAGCGAGACTGGAAGCAAAACAGTTCATTGATACACTCTCGGTACAGCCGTACCCAAATTCAAGCAAAGTTTATGTAGAGGGTTCACGTCCTGATATTCGTGTGCCAATGCGTGAAATATCACTTGCTGATAGCCTTATTGGAGGCACAAAAGAAGCGCCTATTTTCGAGCCTAATGAGCCAGTACGCGTCTACGATACTTCGGGTGTATACACAGACCCAAATCACACCATAGACCTCTACAATGGCTTACCTAAGCTGCGAGAAGGGTGGATTGAAGAGCGTGCCGATACTGAACTACTTGATGGAGTAAGCTCGGTATACACCAAAGAGCGCCTAGAAGATGAAACCCTAGACGAGCTTCGCTACGGTAATCTGCCACGTATTCGACGTGCTAAAGATGGGCAGTGCGTGACTCAATTGCACTATGCTCGCAAAGGCATTATTACCCCAGAAATGGAATACATCGCCCTACGTGAAAATATGGGGCGTGCTCAATACCGTGATGAAGTGCTGAATCAGCAGCATCCAGGTCAAAGCTTCGGTGCGAACCTACCAAAGGACATTACCGCCGAGTTTGTTCGTAAAGAAGTCGCCGAAGGTCGCGCAATTATCCCTTCTAATATCAATCACCCAGAATCCGAACCAATGATCATTGGCCGTAACTTTTTGGTTAAAGTGAATGCCAACATCGGTAACTCATCGGTGACGTCTTCGATTGAGGAAGAAGTAGAGAAGCTCGTGTGGGCGACGCGCTGGGGTGGGGATACCGTTATGGACCTTTCTACTGGACGTAATATTCACGAAACTCGTGAGTGGATTCTACGTAACAGTCCGGTTCCGATCGGTACCGTACCAATGTACCAAGCGCTTGAGAAAGTGAATGGTGTTGCGGAAAACCTTAACTGGGAAGTGATGCGCGATACTCTGATTGAGCAAGCAGAGCAGGGCGTTGACTATTTTACTATCCATGCCGGCTTACTACTTCGCTACGTACCAATGACAGCAAAACGCGTTACTGGCATCGTTTCTCGTGGTGGTTCCATCATCGCGAAATGGTGTTTGGCGCATCACCAAGAAAGCTTCTTATATACCCACTTCCGAGAGATTTGTGAAATCTGTGCTAAGTACGATGTCGCACTCTCTCTAGGTGATGGTCTGCGTCCGGGTTCGGTTGCTGACGCTAACGATGAAGCGCAATTTGCTGAGCTTCGTACCCTTGGTGAGTTAACCAAGATTGCGTGGGAATACGACGTTCAGGTCATTATCGAAGGTCCTGGTCATGTTCCAATGCACATGATCAAAGAGAACATGGAAGAGCAGCTAGAGCACTGTCATGAAGCTCCATTCTACACGCTTGGTCCACTGACTACAGACGTTGCTCCTGGTTACGACCATATTACTTCTGGCATTGGTGCTGCCATGATTGGTTGGTATGGCTGTGCGATGCTTTGTTATGTAACGCCTAAAGAACACCTTGGCTTACCTAACAAAGAAGACGTAAAGGTAGGCATGATTACTTACAAGCTTGCTGCTCATGCCGCTGATTTGGCGAAAGGGCATCCTGGAGCACAAGTGCGTGATAACGCGCTTTCTAAAGCTCGCTTCGAGTTCCGCTGGGAAGACCAATTCAACTTGTCACTCGACCCAGATACTGCTCGCGCTTTCCATGATGAGACTTTGCCTCAAGAGTCTGGAAAAGTTGCTCACTTCTGTTCGATGTGCGGACCAAAGTTCTGCTCGATGAAGATTTCGCAAGAGGTACGAGAGTACGCAAAAGACACTGAGCAAGTGGCTGCGGATCAAGCTATTTCGATCAAGATGCTTGATGACCCTTTGGAAGGTATGCGTCAAAAATCGCAAGAGTTCAGAGATACGGGCTCTGAGTTATACCACCCAGCAGCACATGCCGAGGTGAGCGATTAATGATAAAAATCCTAATTCCGTCATCACTGATTGAACTGACAGGTTTAGTTCAAAATTGTTTGTTGTTGGCGAATGAGCAGGGTTTTAGCATTGAAGACATTGAGTTGGGCGTGAGCCCAACTCAATCTATTCAGCTTGTTCGCGACCAACAGATTGCACACATAACGACAGATCTCATTGACGGATATGACTCTGAACATGAGAGTTCATTTGTGCTCTATTACCGCTCTGTTTTATCGGTAGAAGCGTGTGCAAAGCAACCGTCGAAAGCGATTTATATTGGTATTGCTGATACTCCGAATTCCGATAAAAAGGAGAATGGGCTTCAGCTTGATATCTGGCGTCATCCAATTAATGATGAAGTGAGAGCGCTTTCCGTTGAGTCCAAACTCAACGCAATGTTCGACCCCGAACATCACCTTGCTTGGATAGTAACGCTGACAGTCCTCGATTTTCCTATCGAAGATGCGTTAACACTTGCTCGAGGAATGCTAACTCAACAAGCGAATGTTTCACGTGAAACACTATCGAATGACAACCTTGAAGAGGGGCAGTTAACGCAGTGGGCTGACCAGTTTGCTGATTTCCCCACACCTGTACTGGAAGATAACCGACTCGGTATTCAAGTTGGTTGGTCAGCACAAGGAGAGAGCGTTAGCTTTCCATCTCTAACTAAGCAAAGTCTAGGGCTCTATCCAGTCGTTGATGATGTCGCTTGGATTGAGCGTTTACTGCCTTTAGGCATTAACACAATTCAACTACGAATCAAGAACCCACAACAAGCCGATTTAGAACAACAGATCATTCGAGCAATTGAGCTAGGTCGTCAGTATCAATCACAAGTGTTCATCAATGACTATTGGCAGTTGGCAATCAAGCATGGCGCTTATGGCGTTCACCTAGGACAAGAAGACATAGAAGAATCGAATTTGGCTCAGCTAACTAAAGCCGGCATTCGTCTTGGTCTTTCTACGCATGGTTATTATGAGCTACTGCGCATCGTGCAAATTCATCCTAGTTACATCGCTCTAGGGCATATCTTCCCAACCACCACAAAACAGATGCCATCGAAACCACAAGGTTTGGTGCGCTTGGCACTGTATCAAAAGCTGATTGATAGCATTCCTTATACAAATACAGAGGCTGCTTTCAGACCTTCAAAAGACAAAGAAGTAAGTGACTATGTGCTTGGCTTTCCGACGGTTGCGATTGGTGGTATTGACCAATCTAATGCAGACCAAGTTTGGCGCACGGGCGTCTCTAGTTTGGCAGTTGTGCGAGCTATTACGTTGGCAGAATCACCTAAGTCCGTCATCGAGTTCTTCGCGCAACTGATGAAGGAAAGGCAGCTAACGTTTGCTGATCAGAATAGTGAATTGGCGTATAACAAGAGAGGCGAGCATGCTCACGGATAAGCAGTTCCTTCGCTATCAACGTCAAATTGCTCTGCGTGAAATTGCTGAAATTGGGCAAGAGCGTTTGAGCCAATCGCATGTGCTGATCATCGGTTGTGGTGGATTAGGGAGCGCAGCGAGTTTGTACTTGGCATCAGCGGGCGTTGGTAAATTGGTTGTGGTTGATGATGATGAAGTTGATAGCAGTAACCTACAGCGTCAGATCATTTATCGTGAACAAGACCTCCAAGTTGCGAAAACAGTAGCAACTGTAAAGCAACTCACTGAACTTAATTCTATGGTTAAAGTTCGTGCTCTCAATAAGCGATTAGACAAAGCGCAGCTGCAGCTTGAGGTGATGCTGGCGGATGTGGTGCTCGACTGCACTGATAACATGCCAACGCGCCAGCTCATTAACCAAGTTTGTTTCGAGCAAAATACGCCTCTCATCTCGGCGGCAGCAATTGGTTGGCAAGGGCAATTCGCTGTCTTTGATTACCAAACACCAAGTGAACAAGAAGCGCAGAGTAAAGCCTGTTACCGCTGTTTGTATCCGTTCGACGAATTACCACAAACTCAAAAGTGCAGTGAGAGCGGTGTGGTTGGTCCAGTGGTGGGCACACTTGGTAACTACCAAGCGATAGCGGCAATTCAAAAACTGGCGACGGGAAAGTTTCATGTCGAGACTGCCAAGCTACACCTGTTTGATGGGTTGAAACTGCAATGGCAAACCATGGCGATAAGCAAAGACAAACAGTGCCAAGTGTGTGCTCAGATTTAGCTTACGAGTAATGGGCAGAATTAAGAGAGTTGGAAGCAATGACGTTATCAGAACAACAAACAACACAAATGACCGCTGCTGACTTAGGTGTGATCACTATTGTCATCAATGACCAGTCGCATCAAGTTGCCAGTGAGTCGAATCTACAGCAAATCATTAGTCAATTTGCGCTGCCTGAAATGGGCTGTGTTTTTGCAATTAATAACAATGTTGTGCCGCGCAGTGAGTGGGCTAGCACAGTTCTTTCACAGGGAGATAGCATCTCTTTGTTTCAAGCGATCGCAGGGGGCTAAAGTCGATGCTTAAAATTGGCGATAAACAATTCGAATCTAGACTGTTCACAGGAACAGGAAAGTTTGCCAACAGCCGATTAATGGCAGAAGCGATTCAAGTGTCGGGATCTCAACTTGCGACCATGGCGTTGAAGCGTGTCGATGTGAACGACCAACAAGACGATATTTTGCTGCCGTTAGTACAAGCGGGGGTGAACTTATTGCCGAACACCTCGGGTGCAAAGAATGCTAAAGATGCTGTGTTTGCTGCACAGTTGGCGAGAGAAGCGTTAGGTACAAACTGGCTAAAATTGGAGATTCACCCAGACCCGAAGTACTTGATGCCCGATCCAATTGAGACACTTGCGGCTGCTGAGCAACTGGTTCGTGAGGGCTTCATTGTGCTTCCTTACTGTCATGCTGACCCGGTTCTATGTAAACGATTGGAAGAAGTAGGCTGTGCTGCGGTCATGCCATTAGGTGCGCCGATCGGTTCTAATAAAGGGATAGTTTCTCACGATTTCCTAGAGATCATCATCGACCAAGCTAATGTTCCAGTGGTTGTCGATGCGGGTATTGGTGCTCCTTCACATGCCGCACGTGCGATGGAAATGGGTGCGGATGCCGTGCTCGTCAATACTGCGATTGCAGCTTCGAGCGATCCCGTTGCGATGGCGAAGGCATTTAAGTTGGCGGTAGAGTCGGGGCGTATGGCTTATGAAGCCGGACTTGCTGGTAAGGTTTCTCATGCGGTTGCGTCGAGTCCACTGACGTCATTCCTAGATGAGCTTTAGTCCTAGATTGGTTTAGCTAATAAGCGAGGAAAACATGAGCTTCGTTGAACAATTTAAGCAGCTGAATTGGGATGACATCTCGATGTCGATCTACGCGAAAACCGCACAAGATGTCGAGCGAGCATTGAATAAACCCAAGCGAGATTTGGAAGACTTTAAAGCGCTAATTTCACCAGCGGCTGAAGCGTACTTAGAGCAAATGGCGCAGCTGTCATACTCGGCAACTCGCAAGCGTTTTGGTAATACCATGTCGCTATACATTCCACTGTACCTTTCTAACTTGTGCGCCAATGCTTGTACTTATTGTGGCTTCTCAATGGAGAACAGAATCAAGCGTCGTACCTTGAATAGAGACGAAGTGGCTGCAGAAGTAGAAGCCATTAAACGCATGAAGTTCGACAGCGTATTGCTGGTGACTGGCGAACACGAAACCAAAGTGGGTATGAAGTACTTTCGCGAAATGGTGCCGATGATTAAGAAGCACTTTAACTATTTGGCGATGGAAGTGCAGCCGCTAGATCAAGACCAATACGCTGAGCTCAAGACATTGGGTTTGGATGCGGTGATGGTCTATCAAGAAACGTATCATCCTTCGACTTACGCCGAGCACCATTTGCGTGGTAATAAGATGGATTTCGAATACCGATTGGATACACCCGATCGTCTTGCAAAGGCAGGCATCGATAAGATCGGTATTGGCGCATTGATAGGGTTGGAAGAGTGGCGAACAGATTGTTTTTATGTGGCAGCGCACTTGGACTATCTTGAGCGCACGTATTGGCAGACTCGTTATTCAATTTCTTTCCCACGTTTACGTCCTTGTGAGGGCGCGCTCCAACCAAAATCAGTCATGACGGATAAGCAGCTTGTTCAGTTGATTTGTGCTTATCGCTTGTTGAATCCAGAGGTGGAGTTGTCATTATCGACTCGCGAATCACCGAAGTTCAGAGACAATGCATTACCGTTAGGCATCACCAGTATGTCTGCTGCATCGAAAACTCAGCCGGGTGGGTATGCGATGGATGATGTTGAACTCGAGCAGTTTGAGATCAGTGATGAGCGAAGTGCGGGTTCTGTGGAAGATATGATTCGAGCCAAAGGCTTTGACCCAGTATGGCGAGATTGGCACTCGGCGTATTCTGGTTAAGCAATAAATAATGCCACTGGTCATCGTTGTGTTTCACGTGAAACATAGGCAAAGAAAGAGGGTTGATGCAAAACATCAACCCTCTACTTTTTTCTAGCTTCTAGCTTCTAGCTTCTAGCTTCTAGCTTCTAGCTGTGTGCTACTGGTAGCGTTGCTTGACGAAGCCACTCTTTCACATCACCTTCAACAAGTGGGCTGATCTCATCCCATACTTTCTGATGGTAGTCATTCAGCCAAGCAAGCTCTGGGCGAGTTAGCATATCAACGTTGATATTGCGCTTGTCGATTGGACAGCGTGTTAGCGACTCAAATGACAGAACAGGGAAGTCACCGTTAGTTGGCGTTTCAACAACAAGCTCTAGGTTTTCAATACGGATACCAAACGCATCTGCACGGTAGTAACCTGGCTCGTTGGAAAGCACCATACCTTCTGTGAGAGGCACGTCGATTTGCTTCTTCGAAATGCTCGCTGGACCTTCATGAACACTTAGGAAGTGACCAACACCGTGACCAGTACCGTGATCGTAATCGTAGCCTTCCGCCCACAGGTGCTGACGAGCTAGCGTATCGATTTGGTAACCACGTGTGCCTTTCGGGAAGCGTGCACGAGCAACACCGATGTGACCTTTAAGCGCGAGAGTGAATTGTTTCATCATCTCTTGTGAAGGCTGACCGATCGCAATAGTACGCGTGATGTCTGTCGTGCCATCTAGGTACTGACCGCCTGAATCCACTAGGTAAAGTGTGTTCAGCTCTAGCTTGCCAGGTTCAGGTTGGTTCTCGTGGTTGTAGTGACACATCGCCGCGTTGCCACCGGCTGCTGAAATGGTATCGAAGCTAAGATCCATCAGTGTCGGGTCTTCGCTACGGAACGCTTCCAGTTTGTCTGCCAGTGCTGCTTCATCATGCAAGTTACCCGCTACGACTTCTGCATCTAACCAAGATAGGAACTTGCTCATCGCCACGCCATCTCGGATATGACACGCTTTCATGCCTGCGATTTCAACTGCGTTCTTCGTTGCTTTTGGCATTAGGCACGGATCAGCTTTACTCACCACTGACGCGCCTGCATTTTGTAGAACCAACTTAAACCATGCGTTACTTGTCGCAGGATCAACCAATACATTTTTGCCAGTCAGGGTTTCTAGCCGTGCTTGTAATGCTTCAGGGTGATGAATTGTTACGCCAGAACCAACGTGAGCGTCAAACTCAGCAGGTAGGCGATCTGGATCTAGGAAGTACTCCACGCTTGAATCTGAGTGCAGAATCGCATGAGAAAGCAGAACTGGTAGACGTGATACATCAAGGCCACGAACGTTAAGCAGCCAACAGATAGAATCAAGTGCTGTGATCACTGCGCTATCTGCGCCGGCTTTTTTCACGAGCTCTGCGACTTCTTGGCGTTTGCTTTCACTTGATTGGCCAACTGCTTCTGTTGCCATTAGGCGAACATCAGAAACTACAGGAGCAGGGCGGTCGTGCCACAGCTCATCAATTGGGTTGCTGTCGAGAATCTTAAGCTCAAGTGCACCTGCAAGTTTTGCTTGTGCCATGTCTAGCCAAGCAGAGTTGTGCATGCGAGGGTCGATTGCCACAGACGCGCCATTTGCAAGATGGTCTTTAATCCAATCTAGTGCAGGCTCTTCAATCAGGTGACGGTATTCGAAGAGATCAGCAGGAACCTGCTTGGTTACTTGTACCGTGTAGCGACCATCAACAAAGATAGCGGCTTTGTCTTTGGTGATTACCGCAGCACCAGCAGAACCAGTAAAACCAGTTAGCCAATGTAAACGCTCGTTGTGCGCTGGTACGTATTCGCCCAAATACTCGTCTTCATGTGGGACAAGTAGGGCATCAATATTATGTTGTGCTAGCCATTGGCGGATAGCTGACACACGCTGTTCAGTAGTGCTGAGCATGGGTTATTCCTTCATATTTCTTAGGCGTCCATTTCACATCTCGGGACGATGGCAATAAGCTACTCCTTTTACCAAAAGGCTGCAAATTATCTAAGAGATTCGGTCTTTTCTTTGATGATCTGTCGCAACCACGTCAATGCAAGGTCGTTTTCTCTATCTCTGTGCCAAAAAAGCGTATAGGCCATGGGTGGAAACTCCATGGGTAATGGGCGCACGGTTAGGTTGAGTTGCTCGGAGGCGAGTTTAATGAAATGGCTGGGCGCGGTGAATATGAAGTCGGTGTAAGAACAAAGGCTTGCAGCACTGTTGAAATCAGGCACCATAATCGCGATATCACGCTCTTTACCTATGTCTGCCAACCTATAGTCGAGTAACCAACGCTCATTGCCATCACATCGCACTTGGACATGTCGATGTGCGAGATAGCTATCCAGATTCCATGGTTGCTGCAACACTGGGTGATCGTTGCGCATCAAACACATTTGGTTATCGCGGTAGATTTCAGCTTCGCAAATATCATTAGGTGGGTACATGGTTAGCTTGGCGTCATTGATGTCGATGTCTTTGCCTGTAATGCCAAGATCGAGTTCACCTCGCTGGAGCATTTTGAATGTGGTATCGGACCACGCGTGAGTGCTGATAGTAACGCCAGGTGCTTGGCTAAAGATTGCAGGTAAGAAGTGAGGAAGTATCAATGGGTAGACACTTTCCACCGCGGCAATTTGGAAACGATAAGAACTTGTCTCGGGGGCGAACTCTTCCGGTTGAGTGATTTGTTCAAGTTGGTGAATGAGTGATTCCAGCTTCGGTTTTAAGAAAAGTGCTTTTGGTGTTGGTGTTAGCCCATGAGCATTGCGCACAAACAAGGGATCATCGAACTGGATTCGTAGTTTAGCTAGGCTTTTACTGACCGCTGATTGGCTGAGGCACAGCCTATGGGCTGCACGCGTGACATTAAGCTCCTCAATCAACACTTTTAGGCAGATTAGCAGATTAAGGTCGAGTCGAACCAGTTTCTCTAAACTCACAAGAAATTCTCCTTAGGAATATCACCAATGATTATTTGTCATTGGAATTCATATCTTATCGTAGCTTAGAATCCCACCAATTACATTAGTTCTTGTGGAGATTAAAGTGCATTCAAGTAACCAACTGCAGCACTCAAAAATACAGCTTACTCTCTTAACGCTGTTGGTGTTGTTTAGCCCACTGGCGATTGATATTTATCTTCCGGCTTTGCCACTAATATCGTCATCGTTTCACGTGGAACATGCACTTGCTCAAGACACAATCACTTGGTTTTTGTTTGCGATGGGTGTAGGACAACTGTTTGCTGGACCACTCGCGGACAAATATGGACGTCGAACTGTTGCATTGGTAGGCATTAGTATTTACGCAATGAGTGCTTTATTGGCGTGGAGCGCTCAAAACATTGAGTGGATGCTAACGGCCCGATTGCTACAAGGCTTAGGTGCGTGTGCGACATCGGTAGCAGCCTTTGCAACAGTTCGCGATATGTTTGGACCGGAAAAAAGCGGCAAGATGATCAGTTATCTCAATGGCGCAATCTGTTTTATTCCGGCACTGGCGCCAATATTGGGCAGTTGGTTAACACAACAGTTTGGCTGGCGCTCAAACTTTAGCTTTATGGCTGGCTTTGCTTTGATAGCTTTGGTTGCCATGATCATTAAGCTCAAAGAGACCAACCCAGCACCAAGCTCAGAAGCGGTGTTTAAACCGAGTCGCTACTGGGCGGTGTTGAAAACACCTTCATTTGTGTTCCATGCGTCACTGTGCATGTTCGCGATGGCCGTTATTCTTGCCTATGTAACGTCGGCGCCGGTAGTGCTGATGGAAGGGCTTGGATTAAGCATGAATGAGTTCACCCTATGGTTTGGGATTAATGCGGCTATTAATATTGTTGCGTGTATGACGGCACCAAAATTTATGGAGAAGTTTGGTACTCATAAAACGTTGGTGGTCGGTATCGTTACCCTTACCATCGCAGGCATCGTTATGTTGGTTCTAGCTGAGCAAGCAACCGCGTTTGCGTTTATGTTGCCTATCTTTATGTCATCAATCGGCTTTGCTTGGATTCTTGGCGCAGCGGCTGGCAAAGCGCTTGCACCATTTGGTGATAAAGCGGGCACGGCTGCCGCACTGCTTGGTTTATTCCAGATGAGCGGATCTGGTTTGGTGGTGGGCAGCGTTCAAAGGTTGGGCTTGGAACCACAACTTATGATAGCCATTCAGATGCTTATCTTGCTGCCGGGCTTACTCATCTTGATGAGCAAGAGTGGCAAACACTGGCACGTGGCTGCTACGCAATAAGTTGTGATTTGCTTTGATGCGTTACCAAAACGTTGTATATTTGAGCTCCTTTGCTAACTAATACTGTGGACTTAAAACGACGATGTCGATGACAACCTACGAAATGGCTCGTGTTTTGGAGCAACTAGAAGATTCTCCAGAAAAAATCATGTTTGGTAAATTACTCAACGAGCTAGGTAATCAGAGTGGAGAGCGCATTCGAAGTGCGGCGAAACAAGTTCCACTGCATATGCTTCGTGATATTGTTTATCAGTTCCAGCAAGTAATCGAGTCGCGCAAAGATGAGCAAGTGGAACTGCTTGCTAAATCGATAGCAGAGCAAGGTATTTCAGCGGAAGAGCTTAAGCAGTATTTAGAATCCCGTTAAAAAAATGGCCCCTAAACGTAGGGGCCATTTTTTATGGATTCACATTTCGGTTGATGGGGTTTTGCAGTGAAATCAGCGTCTCTGTCGATTGCACTTCATCAATGGCTTGGAGTTTGTCGATGAGCACGTATTGCAGCTCCTCAATAGAACGACACATCAACTTTACAAAGATATTGTAAGCCCCCGTGGTGTAGTAGGCTTCCACGACTTCTTCCAATGCATTGAGTTTTTCGAGTGCCGAGTGGTAGTCTCGCGCGGCATTTAAGTTAATGCCGATAAAGCAGCATACGTCATAGCCAAGCTTTTTGGTGTCGACAATGACTTCTGTACCTTGAATGATGTCAGCTGACTTCATTTTCTCTATTCGTACATGAACAGTGGCGGGGCTAACATTAAACTGCTTGGCCATTTCGGCATAAGGCGTTCGCGCGTCTTCCATGAGCGTCTTTAAAATCGCACGATCGAGGTCGTCGAGTTTTACATTGTGTGCGTGCACATTTCTCTCCCAATAAGGTCGGGCTCTTAGTTCAAAATATCAACAAGAGTGATACTATTAAAAGAGTTATTTCCCATCTGAGAGCTATTTTAGTGCGCTTTAGTCTGATTCTTCTAGCGGTATTTCTATCTTCTTCGATTTATGCGAAAGACACTGACGTACTGGTCGTTCACTCATACCATCAAGGATTTTTCTGGACCGACAGTTTTCAAGAAGGTCTAGAGAACGCTCTAAAAGATTCAGGGATTTCCACCCGAGTCGTCTACCTCGATACCAAACGTAATCAAAGCCAAGAGTACCTCGACTTGCTGCTTGATCTGTATATCACCAAATTTGGCCAAGAACAGTTTCAAGCGGTTGTGGTAAGCGATAACAATGCGCTCAACCTTATGAATCGTTTGGGTGAACAGCTGGGTAGTACGCCAGTAGTCTTTGGCGGTATCAACAACTATGACCCTAGTCTGCATAGTAATTTAACCGCAACGGGGCTGATTGAAGACATTGACCTCTACAGCAACATTTCGCTTATTGAGCGTCTGCAACCTAATGTCGAGTCGATTTATGTGATCAGCGATCATTCCGTAACAGGAGAGGCGGTGAGACAACAAGTGGGAAAGTTCATTGATACTTACCCTAATTACCGCAACAAAATTACTCAGCTGGTCCCAGAAAGTTACGATCAATTACTCGATACGCTTAGCGAGCTAAACGCAAAGAGTGCCGCACTGTTTTGGGTCTACTACCGTGACAAAAATGGCCACGTGATTTCCGACAAGCAACTTTGGAAAGAACTGAATCTACGTTCAGCTGCACCCGTTTATATGGTTCATGATCTCGGGCTAGGTTATGGTGCGGTCGGCGGTGTCATACAAAGTGGTTTGGTCCATGGGTTGCAAACAGGGGAAATGCTCAGAGAAATTATTGAGCGCGGAGAATTGCCTAAGGTTCGAGTTGGTACGCCAGAGATCAAGTTAGATTACGTTGCTGTAAAGAAATGGGGACTTGGGGCAGAAGATGTGGCGGCGTCGATGTTTTTTAATAAACCTCAATCGTTTGCCGATCGCTACCAAAGTGAACTTAATCTAGCAGCCAGTCTGGTTTCTGTTTTACTTATCATCATTTTGGTGTTGGTGTACTACCTGAGCCGATTAAAGCGCAGTGAACAGTTGGCGACGGAAAGCCAAATGCTGACTGAAATGGTGTTTGACCAAAGCTACCACTTTATTGGTGTGCTCGATTCAAAGGGAGGCGTGACGTCGAGCAATCGTAAGTTGCAAGAGTTGCTCTACAGTCAGGATTTCAGCCAAAACTTGCCCATTTGGCAACATCGTTACTGGCAAGAAGACGCCGTCGCCCAGTTCAAACGTTTCTTAGATGATCAGCAAGCCGAGACGGTAACCCAATTTGAGGCAGAAATCTGGCATGAAGAGTTGGGCGCGTTAGTTCTTGAAGTCTCTCTCAAACCGATCCCGTCAGGCGTAGAGTCCGCGCGCTACTTACTTGAAGCCAAAGACATCACTACTCGGAAAATTACCGAAGAGCGATTGTACCAACGTGAGGCTAACTTGAGTCACTATTACGACCAACAGCCGGTGATGATGGTGACGCTCGATGACCAAAACCGTATCCAACAAGTGAACCAATTTGCTGAACAGTTGCTTGGTTACACGCCAGACCAAATTTTAGGTCATCGCTTGAGAGAGTTTTATCTGCATGAGGATGCGCTTATTCCGCGTCAGGTACTGCTGCAACCTAAACAAGTTATGAAAGGGGTCTGGCGACGTGAGATTGAGTATCGCCATGCTGACGGACAAGTGTTGTGGATTCGCGAAAATATCCGCCCTTTGGTCGAGTCGGGGCATTTACTCATTGTCGGAGAGGACATCACCGAGACGCGCAAACTGTCCGATCAATTGGCGTATCAAGCCAGGCATGACCTTTTAACCGGCACGTTTAGTCGCAACTTTTTCGAAAAAGAGCTCACCAAAGCACTTCAGGAAGTGGAAAGCTATACGCGCACTCACGCAATGCTGTATCTCGATCTTGACCAGCTTAAGGTATTAAATGACACCGCAGGTCATGAAGCAGGGGACGAAGCGATCAAATTCTGTGCGCGAACGCTGGAAGAAGTCTTGCCTTACAACACGGTCTTAGCGCGGATGGGAGGCGATGAGTTCGCCATTCTTCTCAAAGATTGTACCGAGTTAGACGCGAAGAAACTGGCGAAAATGATCATCGATAATCTGGGTGAGCACCCTTTCGTCTGGCAAGACATCCGATTAAGCCTCAACTGTTCCATCGGTATTCGATTGATTGACCATACTGCCTCTTCACCGCAAATGGTCCATGCACAAGCGGATACCGCGTGTCATGTCGCGAAGGAGGAAGGGCGTAATCGTTACAGCTTATACTGCCTTGATGATCAAGAGCTGCGTCGCCGTGAGCAAGAAATGGAGAGCGTGAACTTAGTACATGATGCTCTTGCTAACCAACGCATTGAACTGTTCGCCCAGCGCATTATTGCCTTAGACAACGATGATAAAGGCATGCACTTTGAAATCTTGGTTAGGATTCGTGATGTGAATGGTGGTTACATCTCACCGGGTATCTTTATGCCTGCATCTGAGCGCTACAACATTGCGCATTTGATCGACCGAGAAGTGGTAAGCCAAACCTTGGATTGGTTTAGCGCGAATCCTGCTGCACTGGAAAATCTCAGTCAGGTTGCGATCAACCTGTCTGGTCATTCCATGGGTAATCAAGAGTTCATCCAGTTTTTGCTCAACAAGCTACAAGAGAGCGCGGTGCCGTGTAACAAGGTCTGCTTAGAAATTACCGAAACGGCGGCCATGAGCAACATGAAGCAAGCCATCGAATTCTTTAGCCAGTTAAAGGCACTGGGGTGTTTGATCGCTTTGGATGACTTTGGCTCAGGACTCTCTTCGTTTGGCTACCTGAAAAAACTGCCTGTCGATATTGTGAAAATAGACGGCATCTTTGTTCGCGATATCGATGTCAATGAGATGGACCATTTGATGGTGCGTTCAATCAATGATTTGGCGAAACAAATGGGTAAGCGAACCGTGGCTGAATTTGTCGAGAACACGCGCATTATTGACCAATTGATGGAGCTTGGCGTGGATTACGCGCAAGGTTACATTATCGGAAAACCTAAACCCCTTCCGACGCTGGTGGAGGAGTTGATTGATGAGAATAGGGTTAGTGCCCAATCTTAAAATCCATTACACTTGCGCCAGTTTTATTGCCCCTCGAATCGGAGCCTAATGTGCAGTTACAACTTATTTGTCAATCTCCAGACCAGAATGAACAGCTTGAGCGCATCGCTCAGCGTTGGGGATTAGAGCACAACCCACAAAGCCAGTTTGCTTTAGTGCTTACCGCAGAGCGTCTTGAGCTGCGCAAAGTCGACGAGCCTAAGCTAGGCGCCATTTACGTTGACTTGATTGGCGGTGCGGTAGGTCATCGACGCAAGTTCGGGGGTGGTAAGGGGCAAGCTATTGCGAAGGCGGCGGGGCTCAACAAAGGGGCGACCCCTCATGTATTGGACGGCACGGCGGGGCTTGGGCGCGATGCCTTTGTATTGGCTTCGCTAGGGTGCAAAGTACAAATGGTTGAGCGTCACCCTGTGGTTGCTGCTTTGCTTGATGATGGGCTGACTCGTGCTCAGCAAGATCCAGAGATCGGTACCTGGGTGGGTGAGCGTATGTCTTTGATCCATGCCTCTAGCCACACTGCGTTGCAAGACCTTGTGAACGACGAGTCCTTTGTTAGACCCGATGTCGTCTACTTGGATCCAATGTACCCTCACCCTGAGAACAAAAAGAAAAGTGCGTTAGTGAAGAAAGAGATGCGAGTATTTCAATCTTTAGTCGGCGCGGACTTGGATGCGGATGGTCTATTGGCACCAGCACTTGAACTGGCAACGAAGCGAGTGGTGGTGAAGCGTCCTGACTACGCAAACTGGCTTGATGAACAGCGCCCAGCTATGGCGATTGAAACGAAAAAAAATCGTTTTGATGTTTATGTCAAAGCATCAATGACTTAGTGCCCAAAGCCGATTAAATCTTCATTTAGTGCTTGCTAATTAACCGTCATGTAGGTATATCTTACTAAGAATTATTCGTATTCTTAGCTGGAGTAGTAGCATGGCTAAACGTCTTTGTAAGATGAATCGTAAGCAGATCGCTGAAAACCTAGGGGACATTCATCGTTTGGTGATTGAACCTAAGTTTGTCTGCCGCTCGTGTGCGCGTTCGTCTTCTTCACAAGGCTCTTTGTGTAAGCCTGCCGCGATTCCTCCTCAAAAGTGCCAAGATAAGCCGATAGAGCAACAAAGAGCTTGCGGCTTACTTGCAGAAGCGTTGCCAACACAAGATCGCGCAGATGTCGTTGATGCCAAGAAAGCACAGGCCGTTAGACGTGTGATTGATAAAGTTAAGCAAAAAGCGGCAACAAAGGCGACTCACAAGCCGTCACTGACCACAGAGTCGGTGGTCGATATCTCAAGTAGTACATCAATTAAAGCGGCGAAGAAGGCGCTTAAAAAACACTATAAGCAGCAGAAGAAGCTCCTCAAGTTGGCGAAGAAGCAACGCAAATTGCTTAAGAAGCAGCACAAACTTGAAGCTCAAGTCGAGCGCCAAACACCTTTGATTATTCCAGAACTGGTTGCAGCACAGACCGACGCTGCGGTGCATTAACAATAAAAAACGCTCTCGATTAGGAGAGCGTTTTTGTTTATGCCGATTGATAGCTTTGTTCAACCTTTCTTTTGACCCAGGTTTCGTTGACCCACAACGATAACATGATGATCGCGCCGCCAATGGTGAGTCGAACTAGGTCGACATCTCGATTCCAGATCAGAATATTCACGATTAAGCCTGCAGGAACCAGTGCATTGTTCATGACTGCCAGTGCCCCTGCATTAACCATGGTGGCGCCTTTGTTCCACGCAAAGTACCCCAAGCCTGACGCGATCAAGCCCAAGTAGATCAAGATTCCCCACTGTGTTTGAGTGGTTGGTAGCTTATCTAGGTTGCCCATCAAGGCAAAGGCGATCGTTGCGACGCAGAGCGCACCAAGGTAGAAATAGCCAAACACCGTATGTTGTGGCAGGTCAACAGGGCTTTTCTCCATAATGTATTTGTAGCCCACTTGGCCAATGGCGAAGCACAGGTTCGCCCCTTGAACCACTAAGAAGCCCAGCACGAAGTTTTCATTGATTCCAGCAAACTTAATGAAAGCTGCGCCCGCCACGGCAATTATCGCAGTCACTAAATACCATGGTGAAAATCGTCCTTTTAAAAGATCGTAAATCAAGGTGACATAGATTGGCGTGAAGACGGTAAACAAAAGGACTTCTGGAACGGAAAGCAGTAAGAAAGATTGGTAGTAGAAGCAGTACATCAAGCCAAGCTGAAAACCACCAACGGTCATCAGTTTCGCAATGAGCCCACGGTCGATACCTTTAAAACGTAGGAAAGGTAAGAACACTAGGCTGGCGAGTGCGACACGGATAAAGACCGAGAACCAAGAGTCAACCTGACCGGCGAGGTAAACGCCGATCAAGCTAAACGAGAAAGCCCATAAAAGGGTGACGGCAGAGAGATAACCCATAACTAATACTCATTATCAATAAATGCTCTGCAGTCTAGCGGAAATTTTCCTCTCGATCAGTCTTTAAGTGGCACGACCAACATATCGACAGGAGAGCAATTGATTAATTGTCGGGTAGAGGAAAGCAACTTACTCCAAAAATCTTGGTGATGACCACATACCACCAGATCAATGTTGAACTCTTGAATGGTTTCACACAGTTCATTACCCAAATCACCACTGCCCACTAGCGTATGTTTGATGGGGTAATTGGCGTGATCGGCAAACTCTTGAAGTTGCGCTTGAGACGCTTGTACTGCTTGATGCTGGGTTTCAGCTAGGTTGATATCAATCAGCCCAGTGTAGAGCTCAGCATAGTTGACATCGATATGCACAAACGACACGGCAGCTTCAAGTGGTTTGGCAAGAGAAACGGCTTTTTCAATCAAAAGTTTGCTGTCTTCAGAGAGGTCGACGGCAACCAAAATATGTTGATAACTCATAGTGCTATCTCCTTTAGGTGTCTGTTTAAAGATTAGCACCCCCAACCAATAAGTTTTGTTGTAGTGATCTCAGATCCACATTCATACGTCAAAGTGTTAAAGTAACAAACATGTTATAGTCATTTACAGTTCATAGACTTAGTAGGAGAAGCAGATGCTTTCACAAGCAATGGTTGAACAATTGAATGAGCAAATTAATCTCGAATTTTTCTCATCCAATCTATACTTACAAATGAGTGCTTGGTGCGAAGACAAAGGTTTTGAAGGCGCGGCTGAATTTTTACGCGCACATGCCGTAGAAGAGATGGAGCACATGCAACGTCTATTTACGTATGTAAGTGAGACAGGCGCGATGCCAATCTTAGGTGCGATTGATGCACCTAAGCATGAGTTCTCAAGCCTTGGCGAAGTATTTCGTGAAACGTTCGAGCATGAGCAAATGATCACTCAGAAGATTAACAAGCTCGCTCACGTGGCATTTACGTCTCAAGACTACTCAACTTTCAACTTCTTACAGTGGTACGTTGCTGAGCAGCACGAGGAAGAGAAGTTATTTAAAGGGATTTTAGATAAGCTAGAACTCGTTGGTGAAGATGGTAAAGCGCTATTCTTTATCGACAAAGATCTAGCCGCTCTAGCTAAAGAAGGCTCATCTTCTATCATGGATGCCTCTGCTGAATAACTTTCAGCGAAAGACGTTGTAAAGGTCGTCTTTTTCTTCTGGGCATTCTGAGAAGATGTAGGGAGGAAAAGATGATCAATGCAGACACAATTCTATTCACGCTAATGTTGGTGACTCTCGTCAATTTAGCCAGATACCTCACTGCGCTCCGTTCTCTTATTTACATCATGCGTGAAGCCCATCCGCTGTTATATCAGCAAGTTGATGGCAACGGTTTCTTCACCACGCACGGTAATGTCACCAAGCAAGTGCGTCTCTATCACTACCTAAAAAGCAAAGAGTATCACCATCATCATGATGAGGTATTTACGGGTAAATGTGAGCGAGTCAGAGAGTTGTTTATTTTGTCGACGTCCCTGCTAGGTGTTACGTTACTTGCGGCGTTCATTCTCTAAGCGTTGATGATTTGGCAAGCAACACGAATACCGCTAGAATAGCGGACCTAAATTGCTAAGGATGTGCATCGTGCACATCCTTTTTTATTGGTCTTTGATTGAGTGGGTATCATGGCGGAAAAGTTTGATGTGGTCATTATTGGTGCGGGTGCGGCCGGTTTAATGTGCGCTGCAGAAGCAGGTAAACGAGGGCGCAGTGTGCTGCTGCTCGACCACGCCAAAAAGCCCGGTCGCAAAATCCTAATTGCGGGTGGCGGCCGTTGTAATTTCACCAACTACGATGTCACGGCTAAACACTACCTTTGTCAAAACCCACACTTCGTAAAATCCGCGTTGGCTCAATACACCAACTGGGACTTTATCTCGATGATCTACAAACATGGCATCGAGTTTGAAGAGCGCGATCATGGCCAGCTATTTTGCGTGGGCGATTACAACTCAAAAGACATCGTGAAGATGCTGCTTGCGGAGTGTCAGTTATCATCGGTAGAGCAGCGCTACCAGCAAGATATTCACCATATCGAACAGACAGAGTCAGGCTTTGAGCTGCACGCCAACACCAGCGTGATAGAGTGTCAGTCACTGGTTGTCGCTACGGGTGGCTTATCCATGCCCAAGCTAGGTGCGACCCCATTTGGCTATAAGATTGCCGAGCAGTTTGGATTGTCGATCGTCCCAACAACGGCCGGCTTGGTGCCGTTTACCTTGCACAAAGAAGACAAAGAAGATTTTGCTGAATTGTCCGGCATCGCGATTCCGGTCGAATTGACAGCAGAAAACAACACCGTCTTTAAAGAGGCTCTGTTGTTTACTCACCGTGGTTTATCAGGCCCTTCTGTTTTGCAGATATCTTCGTACTGGAAGCCGGGTGAGACGGTGACCATCAACCTCGTGCCTGATGTTGATATGGATGAGTTACTCAGTCAAAACTTGGAAAAACATCCGAATCAAAGTTTGAAGAACACGTTGGCTAAAGTCTTGCCGAAGCGATTGGTTGAGGTACTGATAGAACGCAAAGTACTAGAAGATAAGCCACTCAAGCAGTTTGGTGTGAATCAACTTAAAGCGATCAGCCAAACCTTACAGCAATGGCAGATTGTGCCGAATGGTACTGAAGGTTACCGCACCGCCGAGGTGACGTTAGGTGGTGTGAATACCGATCATATCTCTTCAAAGACCATGGAGTGTAAGCAAGTTAAAGGGCTGTACTTCATCGGTGAGGTGATGGACGTAACCGGTTGGCTGGGAGGTTATAACTTCCAGTGGTGCTGGAGTTCAGGTTTCGTAGCTGGCCAGTGGGTGTAAAGTCACACGAATAATTACTGAGAATTCACTCTTTAGTACTACACTTAGTTAGTGAGATAGCAGTGTGGTCAAAGGAGTGAATCCTATGAGTCAAGAAGCGTTAATTTCCCGTATTAACGAACTACCCAGAATTGAAAGCGTCCTGCAAGAGTTACTCGAAATGGTCAATCGAGAGACGATCGACTTTGGCGAGTTAGCGCGCAAAATGTCGATGGATCAGGTGTTGTTGGCTCGTGTGTTGAGGATGGCGAACTCCGCACAGTTTGGCGGCGTGAAAGGCATCGCCAACATCAATGACGCCATTGTTCGAATTGGGATTGGCGCCATTCGTAATCTCATCTCTTCCTCGATTCTCGCGACAACCTTCCCTAAGCTCGAAACCCTCAATATCAAAGATTATTGGGCTGGTACCTTTGAAGTGGCGACAATTGCCAGCACCATTGCCAAAGATATCAAACTGGACCCGAATGAAGCGTTTACCACAGGGATATTGCACAACATTGGCGAGCTGATGATTCATGCCTTGGAGCCAGAAAAAGCCGTCGATATTCAGCAAAGAGTGTGGAATGGGGAAAATGCCGCGCAGGTTCAACGTGAAGTATTAGGTACGGACGCGCAGCAACTGGGCGCCGTGCTTGCAGAAAGCTGGCAATTCCCCAACGAGCTGGTGGATGCCATCGCCAATGTTAACCACCCAGCGAAGGCGGTAGAGTCGAAACGTTTGGCATGTTTACTCTACTTAGCGCGAGACATTCACCAACGTTGGGACAACATGCTTGATGAGCAAGAGAAGCAGCACTACCTGACAACGAGCAAAGCTGCGATAGCACTGCATGTCTCTCCAACGCTTGCGGCGAGTATTGATGCCGTTCGCGGTCAGGGCAGTGAACTGGCGTATCAACTTTTCTAGCTATTGTGTGCGTTAGAGTGGTCGTTTTGAGCGCGATCTTTTTTGCCGATTTTGATCTGCTGGATCACCAAGCCTGTGATAATCAGCACCAGTCCAAATAGCGTTGCTGGGTGGATTTCCTCACCAATAATCGAAGCCAACAGCATTAACGAAATGAAGGGCGATGCAAAAATGAGGTTACTGATACGCGCCGTATTCTGCGTGGCCTTTAGAGCACTTAGCCAAAGGACGAACGTCACCCCCATTTCAAACAAGCCGACGTACGTAACCGCAAGCCAACCTTTGTTGGTGATGTGACTAAAACTTGCGCCTTCGTAGAGTGTTAAGCCAATAGCGAAAGGAATGGCTACCAAAAAGCCAAGCAACACACCAACAACCGGATCGGCTTTGTTCTTCGCGTTTAAGATCCAATAACCAGCCCAAAGCAGCGTAGATAGCAACGCGAGTCCAACACCTAATGGGCTGTCAAAATTAAGACCTAGCACATCCCCTTTGGTCGCGATAACGATCACGCCCAGATAGCTGAACGTACAAGCGACCCAATCCTGTTTGCGAATCTTTTGCCCTAAGAAAACCGCTGCCATTAAGGTTAAGGTGATCGCCCAGCTGTAGTTGATGGCTTGCGCTTGTGAGGCAGGCAGAAGATCGTAGGCTTTGAACAATATGATGTAGTAAGCCAGCGGGTTGATGACACCAAGTAGCAGGTAGTACCAAGGGTTAGATAGAAACGTGCGGGGTAATTGCTTTAGCTTACCGGTGGCCGCGCAGATAATCATCAGCGCCAGTGCCGAGACAATACTCGCCACGGTTAACATCTGAATCGGGGTGAATTCGGCTAACGTGAGCTTAAAAGCAGTCGCTACTGTTGACCAGAGTAGTACAGCAGATAAACCTAATCCTAAAGCGCGGCGCTCGTTCATGATGTTCCTTTCACAAACCAGCAGTGATATTGCGCTGGTTGTTGGTATGGCTGAGGGTATGAAGCGCCTAGTCTAGCTGTTCGATAACTGGCCGACAAACTGGACATTTATCCAGTGCTAAAATACCATTGAGTGAAGACGATAAACACGAGTTAAGCCTTTACTATGCAATGGATTCTAGAGAATCAAACTTTATTGATGTCATCCATCACCAGCGCCGTTGTCGGTGGTTTTGTTGTCGGTTGGTGGGTAAAACAAAAAATGCAGTTTCAGCAACAACTCACTGAGCAGCAACTAGAATCCAATCAACAACTTGCCAACAGCCAGATCCAACAGTTGCAGCGAGAGCTCGAACAATGCCAGCAAGAGTTGGACGAACTAGACAGCGAAAGAGACAAAGCCGCTTATGAGCTGAAACAAGCACACGGTAAGTTGATGGCGGTGATGGAAAAGCTGCGTTACTTTGACGCTGTGAAACAAGAACGTCAGCAATACGCTGACGACCTAAACATCGCAAGAGAGCAGAAGTCACAACTTGATGCTCAGCTTCGCGAGCAGCAAGCCCGCCATGAACAAGAAAACAAAGCCAATCAAGAGAAACTGCAATTACTCGAGCAAGCGGAAGTACGCCTGAAGCAACAGTTTGAACACCTTGCTAACCAACTGTTTGAAGAAAAAACCGCCAAAGTAGACCAACAAAATCGCCAAAGTTTAGAAGGCTTGCTCTCACCATTGAAAGAGCAGCTGGAAGGCTTTAAACGCCAAGTCAACGACAGCTTTACGGTCGAAGCCAAAGAGCGTCATACCCTGGTGCATGAGCTGAAAAACCTGCAACGTTTGAACGAACAAATGACCCGAGAGGCAGTAAACCTCACTCAGGCTCTGAAAGGGGACAACAAACAGCAAGGCAACTGGGGAGAGGTTGTGCTAGCGCGTGTGCTTGCCGAATCAGGCTTGCGAGAAGGGCATGAATATCAAACTCAGGTTAGCTTGCAAAATGAAGCGGGTAAACGTTATCAGCCGGATGTGATTGTTCACTTACCGCAAGATAAGCAGGTGGTTGTTGACTCTAAAATGGCGCTCGTGGCTTACGAGCGTTACTTTAATGCAGAAACCGATGCTCAGCGAGATAAAGCCCTAAGTGACCACTTACTTGCATTGAGAGCGCATATCAAGGGGTTATCGAACAAGGACTATCACCAGTTGAAAGGCATTCAGAGTCTCGACTACGTGCTGATGTTTATCCCTGTCGAGCCCGCTTTTCAAATCGCCATTCAAGCGGACCCAAGCTTGGTTAAAGAGGCAATGGAGCACAACATTATTTTGGTCAGCCCGACCACCTTGCTGGTGGCGCTTCGAACCATTGATAACTTGTGGCGCAATGAGCGACAAAATCAAAACGCGCAAGTGATTGCTGAGCGAGCCAGCAAACTGTACGACAAACTGCGATTATTTGTTGACGATATGGAGAGCTTGGGCGGCGCGCTTGATCGAGCCAACCAGAACTATCAAGGTGCGATGAACAAATTGGCTACCGGGCGCGGAAACGTCATTCGCCAAGCGGAAAGCTTCAAACAGTTAGGGGTGGAGGTCAAAAAACCGATCTCTAGCGCGTTCACTCAAATGGCTCAATATGAAGGGCTCACAGAAAATCGTGCATTGAATGAAAATGATTCTATCGTACAAAGACATCCGGATGAGGATAAAGTAAACTAATCGCCCGCAGTGCTCAGGTCGTAATTAATAATCAGCATTGCTCGAAGAGGAATCATCATGACGGATACAAGCGTGCAATCAAACCCAGCGTTAGAATCGAGTGAAACTACCCACTTTGGTTTCACCACCGTGGCAAAAGAACAAAAAGTTGAAAAAGTAGCAGAAGTTTTTCACTCTGTTGCAGCTAAATACGACATCATGAATGATTTGATGTCGGGTGGTATTCATCGTCTTTGGAAGCGCTTTACCATCGATTGTAGTGGTGTGCGACCAGGCCACCGCGTCCTTGACCTTGGTGGCGGTACCGGTGATTTGACGGCTAAGTTTTCACGTATTGTCGGTGAGAAAGGCCATGTTATTTTGGCGGATATCAACAACTCTATGCTCAATGTTGGCCGCGATAAACTGCGCGACATTGGTGTTGTTGGTAACGTGCACTATGTACAAGCGAATGCGGAAGAGCTGCCGTTTCCAGATGACTATTTTGATGCGATCACCATCAGCTTCTGTTTACGTAACGTAACCGACAAAGACCAAGCACTTCGTTCTATGTATCGCGTTCTTAAGCCTGGTGGTCGTCTATTGGTGCTTGAGTTTTCTAAACCCGTCTTAGAGCCGCTATCAAAAGTCTATGATGCGTACTCATTCCACTTGCTACCTAAAATGGGAGAGTTGGTGGCCAATGATTCAGAAAGTTACCGTTACCTTGCTGAGTCGATCCGTATGCACCCAGATCAAGAAACGCTTAAAGGCATGATGAATGACGCCGGTTTCGATAACACCAGCTACTATAACTTGACGGGTGGTATCGTTGCGCTTCATCGCGGCTACAAGTTCTAAGGTCACGCACTATGCCATTTGAACCTCTCATTACGGCAGTGATAGAAACTTCACTGAATACCCTCATCAACGATGACCCGGAGCTGGGTCGTCGTCTTGGCCGCCTTAAAGGTCAAGTGATTCAAGTTCATCTCAAAGAAATCAACAAGACATTGACCTTTGTTTTTAGTCAGCAAATCGATGTCTTGGCCAACTATGAAGGTGAGCCTGACTGCTACCTTTCCTTAAACCTAGCGGTGCTTCCTGAACTGCGTGATCAATCCAACATCACCAAGCTCATCAAGCAAGACAAGTTAGTACTGGAAGGTGATATCCAACTGGCGCAAAAATTTGCTCAATTGATGACAGATTGCAAGCCAGACATCGAAGAGTGGCTGTCACGAGTAACGGGCGATGTCGTGGCACACACCTTAGTGAAAGGTGTCAGTGGTTTTGGTCAGATTGTGACGAGCCAAGCCGCTAAACATCAGCGTCATTTGGGGCAGGTTCTTACCGAAGAGTGGCGTATCGCGCCCGCGCCATTGGAAGTTGCCCACTTTTGCGATCAAGTGGATGACGTGAAAAGCCAAGCGGCAAAAGTTGAAGCTCGTTTGAATCAGCTGTTGGAGCGCGCATGACCCCAGCAGAGTTAAAGCGCTTATACCGAATTATCAAGGTTCAGCTAGAGTATGGTTTGGACGAACTCTTGCCAGACCATCAATTAATGAAGGCTCCACTGCTGGCACGCAAAAGTCTGTTCTGGATTAAGAATCAGCATCCAGAAAAAGACCTTGGCGAGCGCCTGCGTTTAGCTTTGCAAGAACTTGGTCCGGTATGGATCAAGTTTGGCCAGATGATGTCGACGCGTCGCGATCTCTTTCCTCCTCATATCGCAGACCCGCTCGCGTTGCTCCAAGATCAGGTGTCTCCGTTTGATGGCCAATTGGCGAAAGAGCAGATTGAGCTCGCACTCGGTGGTCCACTTGAGACTTGGTTTGATGATTTTGATATCGAACCGCTTGCCTCAGCGTCGATCGCTCAAGTGCACACTGCGAAGCTCAAATCGACTAACCAAGAAGTGGTATTAAAAGTCATCCGGCCCGATATTCGCCCAGTCATTGATGCAGATCTAAAACTGATGTACCGCATGGCGCGTATAGTCGCCAAAGCGCTTCCTGAAGCACGTCGTTTAAAACCTGTTGAAGTGGTACGCGAGTACGAAAAGACGCTGCTTGATGAATTGGACTTACGTCGTGAGGCGGCTAATGCGATTCAGCTGCGCCGAAATTTTGCTGGCAGTGAAGAACTGTATGTTCCAGAAGTTTTTACCGACTTCAGTAATAAAACTGTCATGGTTTCTGAGCGAATATACGGCATTCAGGTTTCGGACATAGAAGGCTTACACGCAAACGGCACCAATATGAAATTGTTGGCTGAGCGTGGCGTGAGTGTTTTCTTTACTCAAGTCTTTCGCGATAGCTTCTTTCACGCTGACATGCACCCAGGTAATGTCTTTGTTGAACCGCAGCATCCTGAAAACCCGCGTTGGATTGGCTTAGATTGCGGCATCGTTGGGACATTGAACAGTGAAGATAAACGCTACCTAGCAGAAAACTTCTTGGCGTTCTTTAACCGTGATTACCGCCGTGTGGCCGAGTTGCACGTTGAGTCCGGATGGGTTCCACGTGAAACCAATGTCGATGAGTTTGAGTTCGCGATTCGAATTGTTTGCGAACCGATCTTTGCCAAGCCGCTCTGTGAAATTTCGTTTGGTCACGTACTGCTGAACCTATTTAATACGGCGCGTCGCTTCAATATGGAAGTTCAGCCGCAATTGGTTCTGCTGCAAAAGACCTTGCTCTATGTCGAAGGGTTAGGGCGTCAGCTATACCCACAGCTTGATTTATGGGAAACCGCTAAGCCATTTCTCGAAGAGTGGATGATGAATCAAGTCGGCCCGCAAGCGGTGATCAACGCGGTGAAAGATCGCGCTCCGTTCTGGGCGGAAAAACTTCCGGAGCTACCGGAGTTGCTGTATGACAGTTTGCGCCAAGGTAAAATGATGAACCAGCGAATGGATCAGCTCTATCAAGGCTACCGTTCAAGCAAACGTCAGCAGGCAACAGGTAAATTTTTATTTGGTGTTGGTGCCACATTAGTCGTATGCTCGGCAATATTGGTCAACAGCACCTATGAGCAACTTTCTATGTTCAGCGCCCTAGGTGGTGTCACATTTTGGTTGCTTAGTTGGCGAGCTTACCGTCAATAGACGTTAAACTCTTGAAATAAATTTGTTTATAGACCCGAGGTAAAAAGAATGGGTGGTATTAGTATTTGGCAACTTCTGATTATTGCTGTCATCGTCGTTCTACTATTCGGTACTAAGAAGCTACGTGGTATTGGTGGCGATCTAGGTAGTGCAGTGAAAGGCTTCAAGAAAGCAATGAGCGAAGATGAGACAGCAAAGAAAGACGCTGACTTTGAGCCAAAAGCTGTCGATCAGCAAAAGAGCGTAGAACAGCAGAAAACAGAAGCGACTGCTGAAACTAAGAAAGACAAAGAGCAGGCGTAACACGTGTTTGATATCGGTTTTTGGGAACTGGTATTAATATCTGTCGTCGGGCTTGTGGTTCTAGGGCCTGAGCGTTTGCCTCATGCGATCCGCAGCGTGTCCAAATTTATTGGCGCAGCGAAAAACATGGCAAACAGCGTGAAGGATGAACTTTCTCATGAATTGAAAGTTCAAGAGCTGCAAGAAAATCTGCGCAAAGCTGAGCAAATGGGGATGGAAGATCTCTCTCCAGAGCTCAAATCTTCAGTTGAAGAGTTGAAGCAAGCTGCTCAAGATGTGCAACGCCCATATGCGAGCAAAAGCGACTCAGCAGAGCAAGCTGCTGAGACTTTGAACGAGAAACAAGACTCTGTTCAAAGTGCCAATGACTCAGCAGGTGCGGTCGAGAGCTTAACCACTCCAGACTCACCACAGGCAGATAAGAAAGCCGAATAGTCTCGCATTAGGAGGAGCTACTAACCAGTAGCTCCTTTTCGATCGTTTATAGTATGAGGTCTCCATGTCTTCTGTAGAGCAGACACAGCCTTTGATCAGCCATTTATTGGAACTCCGTAATCGTCTGCTCCGTGCGATATTAGCGGTGCTGGTGGTGTTCATTGGGCTAATTTATTTCGCGAATGATATCTATGAATTTGTCTCCGCACCTTTGGTAGAGCGTCTACCTGAAGGGGCAACGATGATTGCCACGGATGTCGCATCTCCCTTCTTTACTCCCCTAAAGCTGACCTTAATCGCGTCAATTTTTGTCGCCGTGCCCTTTATCTTGTATCAAGTCTGGGCGTTTGTCGCTCCAGGTTTATACAAGCATGAGCGCCGATTGATCATGCCATTGATGTTCTCGAGCTCGTTGCTGTTTTATTGTGGGGTTGCCTTTGCCTACTTTGTGGTATTCCCGCTGGTATTTGGCTTCTTTACTGCGATTTCTCTCGGTGGCGTGGAATTTGCGACTGATATTTCGAGTTATCTCGACTTTGTATTGGCGCTGTTTTTAGCTTTTGGTATCGCTTTTGAAGTGCCGGTTGCCATTATCTTGCTGTGTTGGACAGGGGCGACGAACCCGAAAAGTTTGAGTGAGAAACGTCCGTACATAATCGTCGGGGCGTTTATTGTCGGTATGATGCTGACACCACCGGATATGATCTCTCAAACACTGTTAGCGATACCTATGTGCTTGTTGTTTGAGGTCGGACTGTTTTTCGCCCGTTTTTATGTACGTAAAGATGAAACGGAAGAAGAGCAGCAGGACGTATAAAACTAGCTGTCATCTGAAACAAAAAAAGCTTGCCGAGTGGCAAGCTTTTTTGTTTTCTGACAGTAACGATACATCTCATACTATCGCAAGGAACTACTTAACCTTGATGATATGCCCACATTGGGAGCATAGGTAGATTTCTTTAATGCCTAGCAACTTTTGCCAAAATGTACGGTGCTGTCTTTGTAAGTAACTACTGTGGTTGCACATACAAGACGCCTTCTAATATTTGAGACGCAATACTAAACCAGTAGCATTTACTTTTAAAGGTTAAAGTGTGGCATAGATCCCACTGTCATGAGAAATTAAACGGATTCTAATTGTTGATTTTCACAATAAAAACAGTTGGTTAACATTTTTGTTGGTAACTGTCGTCACTTCATTGATAGGGCAACTACGTAGATCGGCGATTCTTTGTGCAACCAATGAAACATAAGCGGGCTCATTTCGTTTGCCACGATGTGGAACTGGAGCCAAATAAGGACAATCTGTTTCCAAAATCACGTAATTCATGTCTAGGTGAGGAATCACCTTGTCCATTCCTCCGTTTTTAAAGGTGGATACGCCACCAAGCCCTAAGTGAAACCCGAGATCATTGATCGCTTTCGCTTCCTCAACGCTTCCTCCAAAGCAGTGAAAGACGCCTGAAAGTGATCCATCTTGCTCTTTACGCAGCAAGGTGAGTGTTTCCTCAATCGAATCGCGAGTGTGGATGACGACTGGGAGCTTCTTCTCTTTTGCCCAGTTTAGCTGAGTAATAAATGCCATCTCTTGCTCAGCTTTATAGGTTTTGTCCCAATACAAATCGATACCGATCTCACCCACAGCAATAAAATTGTGTTTATCAAACCACGAGTGAATGACGTCCAAGGTTTGCTTAACGTTGCCATCAACATAGCAAGGGTGAAGCCCCATCATTGAGCGACACACCTCTGGATAAGCGGCTTCGGTTTTCAGCATCGGTTCGACGGACTCTAAGTCGATGTTGGGCAGCAGAATTTTCTCAACCCCTTGCTCAAGTGCGCGGCGTACAACGTCATCGCGATCGTGGTCAAATTCACTGGCGTAGATATGGGCATGGGTATCGATCATGGTGATTCTCTTTGCTATTTCGAGAGGTCAGTATACGGCAGTGTGAGCTTTTGGTCATTTTCTGCATTTTTCTCGACTTGCTCTGGCGTCTCAAGTTTGGAGTGATATGATGCGAATCAAGCACTTTCACCATACAAGGAGAACAGAGTGTCAGTTTCTATTCAAGGTCAGTTCCCTGGCCGTCGTATGCGCCGTATGCGTAAGCATGACTTTAGCCGTCGCCTTATGGCGGAAAACCAATTATCGGTGAGTGATCTGATTTACCCTATGTTTATTTTGATGGGCAAAGATCGACGTGAAACTGTGGAGTCAATGCCGGGTGTAGAGCGTTTGTCTATCGACCTAATGTTGGAAGAAGCACAATACCTTGCTCAGCTGGGTGTGCCTGCAATTGCTCTGTTTCCTGTGGTAAACCAAGATGCGAAGAGCCTTTGTGCGGCGGAAGCATACAACCCTGAGGGCTTGGTTCAACGTGCAGTTCGTTCGCTGAAAGAGCATGTGCCTGAAATTGGAGTGATTACAGATATCGCGCTGGATCCATTTACCACACACGGCCAAGACGGCATCATTGATGAAGATGGCTACGTTCTAAATGATGAAACGACTAAGGTTCTGGTTAAACAAGCGCTGTCTCACGCTGAAGCAGGGGCCGATGTGGTTGCGCCTTCAGATATGATGGACGGTCGCATTGGTGCAATCCGTGAAGCACTCGAGAACGCAGGCCATATCAATACCCAAATCATGGCTTACTCAGCGAAGTATGCCTCTTGTTACTACGGTCCGTTCCGTGATGCGGTCGGCAGTGCTAGTAACCTAAAAGGTGGTAACAAGAAGAACTACCAAATGGATCCTGCGAACAGTGACGAAGCGATTCACGAAGTGGCGATGGACATCAATGAAGGTGCGGATATGGTCATGGTCAAGCCGGGCATGCCATACCTAGATGTGGTTCGCCGTGTCAAATCAGAGTTGCAAGTGCCGACGTTTGCTTATCAAGTATCCGGTGAGTACGCGATGCATAAAGCCGCGTTTGCTAATGGCTGGTTAAAAGAGCGCGATACCGTGATGGAATCTCTGCTTTGCTTTAAGCGAGCGGGCGCAGACGGGATCTTAACCTACTTTGCCAAAGACGTCGCTGAGTGGCTAGCTGAAGAAAATGCACAAGCCGCAACGTTTTTGAAAAACGAGCAAAAATAAACACCGATCATTGATTTCAAAGGCTGGCAATTGTCAGCCTTTTTTAGTTTTGGAGGGGCATCGTGACCATTATCTATCGTGAGGGTACGCTGGAAGAGTGCGTACAAGTGGTGGAACAGATCACCGAGTTTGTACACAAAGAAACCGTTGAAAGTTTATCTGCGCGACTTCGTGATAAGCCGCGGTTTTTAGTCCAAGTGGCCGAAGAGGGTGAGCAGTTACTCGGATTTAAGATTGGCTATCAATTGGACAGCCAAACATTCTACAGTTGGTTTGGTGGCGTCTCATCACTTGCTCGAAATAAGGGAGTCGCACAGCGGCTCCTTGAAATACAGGAAGACTAGGTGGCAGAGCAGGGCTATCAATACCTTAAGGTAAAATCTCGTAATCAGTTTCCTTCAATGCTGAGGCTGTTGATCAAAAATGGTTACTTGATAGAAAACTATGAAGCAAGAGAGCCACTGCTAGAGAGTCGCATTCACTTTGTAAAAGTACTCAAAACCAGTCATAAAAATTAAATGAGATTTTTTCTCATTTAGGTGTTGACGGCTTAAATGAGAATGGTTATTATTTATCTCGTCTTAGGGAATGAGAGAAGTTCACAAGGACGTTGAGTTACCAGATTCAAATTGGAGACGGTGATGACACTGAACTTAATCGAACTTGCACGAGTTCTTTTTGACACGACATTGCTCACATTGCTTCCAGTGTAATTTATAGCTTTATGGCAAAGCACTTTATTCACCTAATTTCGCTTTGACCCCTTTTTGCTAGGCGACATCATACGATGTCGCTTTTTTTATGCCTGTCATTCAGAGTGAACAAAAGGACACCAGCAGCCTTTTCCACAGTCAAGGATCGTAATTCGATCGATCTCTAGATGATCGATCGAATAATACATCTTTAAATTACAAACACTTAGTCTTGAATTTCATGGAGTGAAAGCGTTTTTTATATCTTGTGGATAAATAATATAAACAGAGTTATCCACAAGCAAGTCATTCCGTTGGTAAAAGAATCGACAAATGTGTGAATGGGCTCGAGAGAGTTAAAATGGATTCACCGCGACAGTCATGGCATCCTAGGCAGATCTTTCTGCATTTTCTTTGGATACGTAAAGACTATGGCTAATATTCCTGATAACCCATTGATTCTGATCGATGGTTCTTCCTACTTATATCGTGCGTTTCATGCTTACCCAGAAACCATGAGCAACGGAGATATTCCGACAAACGCCGTTTATGGTGTAGTGAATATGCTGCGTAGCATGATGCGTCAATTCTCTTCAGATCGAATGGCAGTGGTCTTTGATGCGAAAGGCAAAACCTTCCGCGATGATATGTATCCAGAGTACAAAGCCAATCGACCACCAATGCCAGATGATCTTCGCTGCCAAATTGAGCCGCTGCACAATGTGATTCGCGCAATGGGCTTGCCACTTATCTGTGTGCCAGGTGTAGAAGCCGATGACGTGATCGGCACGTTAGCGTATCAGGCGTCGCAAGCGGGTATGCCTGTTTTGATCAGTACGGGTGATAAGGACATGGCACAGCTCGTGGATGACAACGTTACCTTGATCAACACCATGACCAACGTTGTGATGGATCGTGATGGAGTGGTGGAAAAATTTGGCATTCCACCAGAATTGATCATCGACTACCTCGCGTTGATGGGAGATAAGGTCGATAACATTCCTGGCGTTCCGGGGGTGGGTGATAAAACCGCAAAAGCGCTCCTTCAAGGTATTGGTAGTCTCGAAAAGCTGTATGAGAACCTTGATGATATCGCGCCACTTGGATTCCGTGGCTCAAAGACCATGGCGAAAAAACTGCTTGATAACAAAGACAACGCCATGCTGTCTTATGAGTTGGCAACTATCAAACTGGATGTGGAACTCGAAGAAACGCCAGAATCTTTGCTAAAAAATGAGCCGAATAAAGATGAGCTGATCAAGCTTTACGGCCAGCTTGTGTTTAAGTCATGGCTGAACGAGCTGCTTGATGGTGGTTCGGGTGTTGTAGAAGCTGATGAAAAGTCTGGTGCAGCTGCTTCTTCAGCGAAGAGTACTAGTACGGTTGAGATGGATACTTCCGCTGTCACCATTGATCGCAGCCAATACGAAACCATCTTAGATGAAGCCACATTTAACACTTGGCTTGAGAAGTTAAAAGCCGCCGATGTCTTTGCATTTGATACCGAGACAGACAGCCTAGACTATATGGTTGCTAATCTGGTTGGTCTGTCGTTTGCCACAGAAGAAGGTGTCGCGGCATATGTACCGGTTGCTCATGACTACCTAGATGCGCCTCAACAACTTGATCGTGATTGGGTATTGGCACAGCTGAAACCTATCTTGGAAGATGATACCCAAGCGAAAGTTGGTCAAAACTTAAAGTATGACGCAAGCGTGTTGGCACGTTATGGCATTGAAATGAAGGGCATCAAGCATGACACCATGCTCGCTTCCTACGTTTACAATAGTGTCGGTGGTAAGCATGACATGGACAGCTTAGCCCTGCGCTTTCTTCAGCACAGTTGCATCTCGTTTGAACAAATCGCGGGTAAAGGCAAGAAACAGCTCACATTCAACCAAATTGAACTTGATCAAGCCTCACCGTATGCGGCGGAAGATGCGGACGTAACATTACGCTTGCACAACCGCCTCATGGCAAATATCGAAAAAGATGAGCAGTTGAAAGCGATTTATGAAGAGATAGAAGTGCCGCTTGTCCCAGTGCTATCACGCATTGAGCGCACTGGCGTCTTGATCGATGATATGAAGCTCGCGGCTCAGTCGCAAGAGATTGCACAACGCCTAGACGAACTCGAGCAGAAAGCGTATGAAATTGCTGAGCAAGAGTTCAACATGAACTCACCTAAGCAACTGCAAGCGTTACTATTCGATAAGATGGGTCTGCCTGTTATTAAGAAGACGCCATCAGGCACGCCTTCAACCAATGAAGAAGTGCTGCAAGAGTTGGCGTTGGACTATCCATTACCAAAACTGATCCTTGAATATCGTGGTTTAGCCAAACTGAAATCGACTTACACCGATAAGTTGCCGAAGATGATTAACCCAGAGACGGGTCGAGTGCACACCTCTTATCATCAAGCAGTGACAGCGACAGGGCGTTTATCTTCGACCGATCCAAACTTGCAGAATATCCCTATTCGAAATGATGAAGGTCGTCGTATCCGCCAAGCATTTATTGCACCGCATGGTTACAAGATCATGGCGGTCGACTATTCACAGATTGAACTTCGTATTATGGCGCACCTGTCGGGTGACAAAGCGCTGTTGGATGCTTTCCAACAAGGCAAAGATATCCACGCTGCGACGGCGGCAGAAATTATGGGAACAACCATCGACCAAGTCAGCTCAGAGCAGCGTCGCCGAGCGAAAGCAGTCAACTTTGGTCTTATCTACGGTATGAGTGCGTTTGGTCTCGCAAAACAGTTAGGGATTCCTCGCGGTGAAGCTCAGGACTACATGAACACCTACTTTGAACGCTACCCTGGTGTCATGCAGTATATGGAAGACACTCGCAGTGCCGCAGCTGAGCAAGGTTACGTAGAAACGATATTTGGTCGCCGTTTACACCTTCCTGAAATCAAGTCTCGCAATGGGATGCGCCGAAAAGCGGCAGAACGTGCCGCGATCAACGCACCGATGCAAGGCACTGCTGCTGATATCATCAAAAAAGCGATGCTGCTTGTCGATGAGTGGATTCAGGCGGAAGGTGATGGTCGCGTTAAACTACTGATGCAAGTACACGATGAATTGGTATTTGAAGTTCAGGAGTCAGCTTTGACCGAAATTGAAAGTAAAGTACAACAATTGATGGAGTCTGCAGCGACACTCGATGTACCGTTAGTGGCTGAAGCGGGTCATGGTGACAACTGGGATCAGGCACACTAGACACAAAATAGTCTAAATTGGGTAAATAACATGAGCCAGCGCACAAACGCTGGCTTTTTTTTATCAATAAATAAGTAGGGGTAAGTTTGGCCTAAATGTTATTTAACAAAATTTTCATGAAAAAAACTTACAAAAATTGTTTTCATTTCTGACCAAATGTTGTACATTAATCGGCGTAGGGTACAGAGGTAAGATGTTCTATCTTTCAGACCTTTTGTTTCACGTTATTGGATTAGGCTGATTCAGCCGCCCCAGTCAGCTTTTGACTGGGGCGTTTTTTATTGTGGCAAAGAAAAAGTCAGCTCATGCGAGTAAAACGTCACAACCCGCACTAAAAACGCCTATATCCACTCAGTTTATATCCTCCAAACGCCACTCAGCTTAGACCCCTCTGTCTGTAATTTTCACAACGTTTGTAAATAAATACCAATCACACTTTGGTTATTTTTGTTAGGAAACTAACGGGCGGCTTGATGTGCCAGATTTCACTTTAGGCTGTCTAAGTTATTATAAAACAATAACTTGTTTTCTTGTGGGGGAAGGGATTGCTTCGAAATCCTCACTAAAATCAGAATTGCATTGTCGACAGGTATCGATGATTATCAGCACACAATAATTATTACCTATCTATATTCTCTCCCGTTGCCCCGCCTAAAGGCGGGGTTTTTTATGCCCGTAACAAAAAGCCCCGCCAAGGTGGCAGGGCTTCAAGTGCTATTTTGTCAGGCTAGTCGTCTTGATTATCCTGATTCTCTTCGTCGATGATGTCATCTGTGATTGCATCCGCCAGCGCCGGCGCAAACCACTCATCAAGTTTGTTTCGTAGTGTGTCAACACCAATCCCTTTGAGTGAAGAAAACGCTGCAACGCTTACATCACCACCAAACCCAACGGCATCTTTCTTAATCTTCAACACTTGTGCTTTGCGTGCACCGCTCTTGAGCTTGTCTGCTTTGGTCAGCAGAACTTGTACAGGAATGCCGCTGTCTACCGCCCAGAAGATAAGCTGTTGGTCGAGGTCTTTCATCGGGTGACGGATATCCATCAACACCACGAGACCTTTCAAGCTTTGGCGTTTTTGTAGGTATTCACCCAGTGACTTTTGCCATTTTTTCTTCATTTCTAATGGCACTTGAGCAAAGCCGTAACCCGGTAAGTCGACGATGTGGCAACCGTCGGTCACCTTAAAAAGGTTAATTAATTGTGTACGGCCAGGTGTTTTACTGGTTTTTGCCAGACTACGCTGATTGGTCAATCGGTTTAGGGAGCTGGATTTGCCCGCATTGGAGCGACCTGCAAACGCAACTTCGATACCTTCATCTGCTGGCAAGGCGCGGATATCCGGCGCACTCGTGATGAAATGCGTGTTTTGATAATGAATTTTTACGCTCACTGTTAACTCCATCTCGACTTTGTGTAGTCGATTGATTACTTTTTTGTGAAATTGTGTAAAATAACCGTGCTCGGCATAAGGTCGCCTATTGTATCACGACTGGCAACAGCAAGTGGTACTGGAAGCTTGATAATTATAATGGAATGTCATGAAGAAATTAGCGCTAATCTTGAGTCTTTTAGCCAGCTGCTCTGTATGGGCCCAAGGCAGTATTGAAGCTGGTAAAGCAAAATCCCAAACCTGTGTTGCCTGCCATGGTGCTGATGGCAACAGTCAACTCGCTATGTACCCTAAACTTGCAGGTCAGCATGCTAAATATATTGAAAAGCAGCTGAAAGAATTCAAGTTGGGTATGACTAGCAATGGAAAGCAAGGTCGTATGGATCCTGTGATGAGTGGTATGGCAATGCCGCTATCAGAGCAAGATATGAAAGACCTAGCGGCTTACTATGCGTCGCTTCCGATCTCACACAATACAACACCTGAAAATGTTGTCGATGCGGGTAAAGCACTTTACACCGCGGGTGATGCTGAGCGTGGTCTAACAGCGTGTATTGCTTGTCATGGCCCTCGTGGTAACGGCACAGAGCTTTCTGGCTTCCCTAAGATTTCTGGCCAGCATGCTGACTACATTAAAGCTCAGTTAGAGAAGTTCCGTGATGGCTCTCGCAACAACGATATGAACGCGATGATGCGTGATATTGCGAAGAAGCTGACGGACGAAGATATCGATACTCTTTCTAAATACGTTGGCGGCCTACACTAAGCCCTATCATTTGTTCGAGCGCAAAGTTGTATTGAAAAAGCCCAGAGATTGTCTCTGGGCTTTTTCGTGTGATAGAGCTCACTTCTTAGTTTGTGCCTTGTCACTGCTTGTTTCTCAGTGCTGTGTGAGATATTTGCCATACTTGCGTCCATCAATATCCACCCATTAAAAATAAGTAATTGAAAATTATGGAGTAATGAAAGAGGCTAAAAATTATCTCGATTTATTTCTCCCAGCTAATTGCGCAGTGAGAGGAAAGCGGTAGAGTGTACTTATCGGCAGGGAGCTGAGTAAGGATTTCAGACCAGGAGGTCTCCAAGGACGCAAGCTAGGATTGCTGGGTGATCAGCAGGATGCAGGGTAGGTAGGAAGCCTACTGGATAGGGATGGTCAATTTGTCTAATGGTTTAAGACAGTGAAACGGATCAGGTTAAGGACTAACCCAGGTAGCAGGAAGTAAAAGGAAAGCCAAAACTCACCAGGATGGTGGCAAACAACATTTTTGGCAGGGAAAGCACCAAAAACAAACGGAATATTGGTGTACTGAAATCAGTACCACACAGTTTGGCCGCAAGGCATTTAGAAAGCGATAGTTAACCCTATCGCTTTTTTTATCTCTTAATTTCAATGAATCGATGATTATTTGCACAATAGTGCTCCACTCTAACGCCAGTTTCTGGTATGTTTCGCATCCCGTTTGAGGATGAGTCAACGCAGACGCTATGCATAATTGCCCCCTTTGCCAAAGCCCAGAGACTAAGCGCTATTTTCAAGATAAGCGCCGAGAATATCTTCAGTGCTTGCAATGTGAACTGGTGTTCGTTAATCCAGACCAGCGTTTGGATGAAGAACAAGAAAAAGCGCACTATGATATGCATGAAAACAACCCACAAGATGAAGGCTACCGACGCTTTTTATCTCGGGTTGCAGACCCCATATTAGAGCGTATTGAACCTAACTCTCACGGGATCGATTTTGGCTGTGGCCCTGGCCCAACATTATCTTTAATGTTGGAAGAGCAAGGACACACCATGAGTCTTTACGATATCTACTATCACCCAGATAAATTGGTGCTAGCAGAGTCGTATGATTTTATGACTGCTACCGAAGTGATCGAGCACCTCTATACGCCGAACTTGGTGTGGCAGCAATGGTTAAATTTGGTTAAGCCTGGTGGCTGGATTGGTCTTATGACCAAAATGGTCATTGATGTTGAAGCATTTGCCTCTTGGCATTACAAAAACGATCTGACCCATGTGGTGTTTTTCAGTCGTAAAACGTTTCAATATTTGGCAGAGCGGGATCAGCTCGAGCTTGAATTTATTGGTAATGATGTAATTTTACTGAGGAAAGCCCAGTAATGAGCCGTAGTAAAAAAGTAAGATCTGGCGGTAATGGCGACGTTGTTGTCGTTCGTAATCGCACTCAATCAGATGTTGAAGGACGTCTGCGTAAAAAAGATAAAAAGCGCAAAGGCCTAAAAACAGGTGGCCGTAACTCTGAAGCTAAAGCAAGTAAGCAACAGACAACAGGGCAGAAGCGTGATCCGCGTTTAGGCAGCAAAAAGAAAATTCCACTTGTGGTTGAGCCGCAGAAGAAACAAAGCAAAGCGGAACGTCGTTTAAGCGCAGAGCAAGAGCTTGCAATGCTAGAAAACGATGCGCAGCTTAATGTGTTGCTAGACCGTATTGAAGAAGGTGAAAGCCTAGGTTCAGGTCTACAGAAGTACGTAGATGAGAAACTGGCGCGCATTGAAGTTCTGATGAAACAGCTTGGCATCTACGATGAAGATGAGTCAGAGCAAGAAGAGCACACTGAGAAAACGTTGAGTCGTGAACTAGGGTCTGATGACGACCTACTTTCACAGTTTGAAGACTTGGATCTAGACCAATTTAAAGGATAAGTAAGCGATGAATGTAACCTTATTAGCCATTGCAGGTGGAGCGATTATCCTCGGCTTAGCCTCATATGCAGGTTACCTTCTGCTCCAGCTTAAGAAGCAAAAGGAGTTGCAACTGCAGCACCAAAAGCTAGCCATTGAAAAGCGAAACGCGAACATCTTTGAAAGTGTTCACGTGCTTTGTTTGGCGGGTATTCAAGGCCAATGTGATTTATCGGAAATCAGTATTCGCCTGTACAACATCATGGATTACGTTCAAGGTGACGATAGAGTCGATTTTGACGCCGAGTATCCAGCGACATCCGAACTGTTCCATATCGTAAAAGATATGGCTCGTGGTGAAGAACGCCAGAACTTGGTTAAGAAAGAGCGCATGAAACAAAACCTTGAACGCCATAAAGCCGAAACGCGTCTACAAGATGCGATCATTGAAGAGCTCAAGCGACTGCAGAAAAAGGTTCAACCTCTCAACAACCAGATCAACATCCAAATGATCTAGGTCGATGCAACTATCACTCGATCGCTTACACTTAATGGGTAGTGATCGAGTTATCAATTCTGAGTATTGCTACTCAAAAAGCAGCCAGCCTTTCCGCCAGTTTCACTGAGGTGTGGCAAAATAGCCTGCTAATTATAAGTTAAGCATTACAGCCCAAACGGAAAAACCAACATGTCGCAGCCTGTCGTCGCAAGCCAACAAATTGTCTGGGATCAAGCCATACTGGATAAGTACAACTACTCTGGTCCTCGCTATACCTCTTACCCAACAGCACTCGAGTTTCATGAAGCCTTTACGGTTTCGGATTACGACATGGCTTGTACACAGTACCCTGAGCGTCCGCTTTCGCTGTACATTCACATTCCGTTCTGTCACAAGCTTTGCTACTACTGTGGCTGTAATAAAGTGATTACGCGCCATGCCCACAAAGCAGATGAGTATCTTGACGTGTTGGAACTTGAGATCCGCACTCGAGCGGCTTTGCTTCAAGAGCGTAAAGTTACTCAACTGCACTTTGGTGGTGGTACGCCAACTTTCTTAACCAAAGCGCAAATTAGTCGTCTGATGGCCATTCTTCGTGGAGAGTTCTGCTTCGAAGGCGATGCTGAAATCAGCATTGAGGTAGACCCACGTGAAATCGAGTTGGACATGCTTGATCACCTGCGCGGCGAAGGGTTTAACCGCTTGAGCATTGGTGTGCAAGACTTCAATAAAGAAGTCCAAAAACTGGTCAACCGTGAACAAGATGAAGCGTTCATTTTTGCTATGGTTGCCCGCGCGAAAGAGCTAGGTTTTCGTTCAACCAATCTCGATTTAATCTACGGATTGCCAAAGCAAACCAAAGACTCCTTTGCCGAGACGCTAAAACAAGTGCTAGAGATGCAGCCGGGTCGATTGTCCGTGTTTAACTACGCTCACATGCCCCAACTGTTTGCGGCGCAGCGTAAGATTAAAGATGAAGACCTGCCGGTCGCCGAAGAGAAGATGGCGATTCTGCAAGATACTATCGCAACCCTCACCGATGCTGGCTACCAGTTTATCGGTATGGATCACTTTGCTCAGCCGGATGATGAGCTGGCGGTGGCTCAGCGTGAAGGGGTGCTTCATCGCAATTTCCAAGGTTACACGACTCAAGGTGAAGCCGATCTTGTTGGGTTCGGTGTCTCTGCGATTTCAATGATTGGTGATGCTTACGCCCAGAACCAAAAAGAGCTGAAAAAGTACTACGCGCAAGTGAGTGACCAGCGCCATGCATTATGGAAAGGGGTCGCACTGGATAGTGATGACTTACTGCGTCGTGAGGTGATTAAACAGCTTATTTGTAACTTTAAACTCGACAAAACGGCGATAGAGTCGGAGTTTGACGTGACATTTAACGACTACTTTAAAGAAGACTTAGAGCTGCTTCAGACATTTATCAACGATGAGTTGGTTGAAGTCGATGGTAAAGAAGTTCGCGTGACATTGCGTGGCCGTTTGCTGATTCGTAACATCTGTATGTGTTTCGATAAGTATTTAAGAGCGAAGGCGCGTCAGCAGCAGTTTTCTCGCGTTATCTAATTTTTCTTCGTATTCGAAAACTACAAAAGTTTGAAGCCACCGTGTTTTCTATACCTGAAAAAGCGGTGGCTTTGTTGTATCTGATGCAAGGCTAGTGGGCGATATAAGTATTCTGCGCTATATCCCACAGCGCCTTGACGAGTGGGTTGTCCAACTGCGAGCGCTTACAACATACGCCTAACCTAAATGGTTTAATGGAGGCGACTTTTAGCCGCTGAATCTTCTCTTTGACGGGGCTGTTGTTAATCACCACATCGGGAGCAATGCCCACGCCACAGCCCAGTGCCACCATACTCGCGATTGCTTCATGTCCTGAGACTTGAGCGTAAATGTTGGGTTTGATCTTCATTGCTTTAAACCAAGTGTTGGCGCGCTCTCTGGCCGTGCCTGACTCAGGAACAATGAAAGGGATCACTGACCAATCTGGGCTCTCTTTTTGCAGTTCTTGGGCGAAGTTGCTTACACCAACTGGGGCGATAACCGAAAGCGGAATTTCACTGATGGTTTCGAACTCGATTCGTGCTGGGAGCTGTTCAGGTTTGGCTGAGATTGCGATATCCGCTTCGTCTGCCAGAACTTTCTCTATGGCTTGCGCAGGGTCGCCAGTCGACAGTTTAAATTCAATAAAAGGGTGCTGGAGGCGAAACTCAGACAGCAGCTCTGGAAGGTGGCTATAACTGGCGGTCACCGAGCAAAACAAGCGGATCTCACCTTTTAATTCCTCTTCATGGCCATTCAACTGAGCATTGTAATTCTGCCATTCGCTAACAATGTTGAGTGCCACGGGCAGCAGCTTCTTGGCGGCCGGAGTAAGCTCAACACTGCGGTTGTCACGCACAAACAAGATTTGATTGGTGTCGCTTTCGAGCTTTTGTATTTGTCTACTGAGCGCTGATGGGCTGATATGCATCGCTGAAGCGGTTTTCGCAAAGCTCTTACTATCACACAGATGAATGAACAGTTGCAGACATTTAATGTTCATAAATTGGTTATATCCTTGTTGCATTTATTGCAATTACTAATTGTGAATATATCACTTTAAGCAACAAAGTTCCTGAATTAGTATGAACGCATTCGGTAAGAAAACGACCGACCTCAATGGAAAAATTCTTTAAGGAGCGCCCAGATGGCTAACTATTTCAATACTTTAAACCTACGCGAGCAACTAGACCAATTAGGTCGTTGTCGTTTTATGGACCGCAGCGAATTCGCAACTGAAGCGGATTACCTAAAAGGTAAGAAAGTCGTTATTGTTGGTTGTGGTGCTCAAGGCCTAAACCAAGGTCTAAACATGCGTGATTCTGGCCTAAACGTAGCCTACGCACTACGTCAGGCAGCGATTGACGAACAGCGTCAATCTTACAAAAACGCTAAAGAGAACGGTTTTGAAGTCGGCAGCTACGAGAACCTTATCCCTGAAGCAGACCTAGTGATCAACCTAACGCCAGACAAGCAGCACACTAACGTTGTAGAAACGGTTATGCCGCTAATGAAAGAAGGCGCAGCACTGGGTTACTCACACGGCTTCAACGTGGTTGAAGAAGGCATGCAAATCCGTAAAGACCTAACGGTTGTCATGGTTGCACCTAAGTGTCCTGGTACAGAAGTACGTGAAGAGTACAAGCGTGGCTTCGGCGTTCCAACGCTAATCGCTGTTCACCCAGAGAACGATCCAAAAGGTGAAGGTTGGGATATCGCCAAAGCATGGGCGGCAGGTACAGGTGGCCACCGCGCAGGTTGTCTAGAATCTTCATTCGTAGCAGAAGTTAAATCTGACCTAATGGGTGAGCAAACTATTCTATGTGGCATGCTACAAGCGGGTTCTATTGTTTCTTACGAGAAGATGGTTGCTGACGGCATCGACCCAAGCTACGCAGGTAAGCTACTTCAGTACGGTTGGGAAACCATCACTGAAGCACTGAAATTTGGTGGCATCACGCACATGATGGACCGTCTATCTAACCCTGCGAAAATCAAAGCATTTGAGCTTTCTGAAGAGCTAAAAGAGCTAATGCGTCCGCTTTACAACAAGCACATGGATGACATCATCACGGGTGAATTCTCTCGTACTATGATGGCTGACTGGGCGAACGATGACGCAAACCTACTAGGCTGGCGTGCAGAGACTGGCGAAACAGCATTCGAAAACTACCCAGCAGGCGACGTAGAAATCTCTGAGCAAGAGTATTTCGACAACGGTATTTTGATGGTTGCAATGGTTCGAGCTGGTGTTGAACTAGCATTCGAAGCAATGACTGCATCAGGCATCATCGATGAGTCAGCGTACTACGAATCACTACACGAGCTACCACTAATCGCAAACACAGTAGCACGTAAGCGTCTATACGAAATGAACGTCGTAATCTCAGACACAGCAGAATACGGTAACTACCTATTCGCTAACGTAGCAACGCCGCTACTACGTGAGAAGTTTATGCCTTCAGTAGGTACAGACGTAATCGGTAAAGGTCTAGGCGAAACATCTAACCAAGTTGATAACGCAACGCTAATCGCAGTAAACGATACTATCCGTAACCACCCAGTTGAGTACATCGGTGAAGAGCTACGTGGTTACATGACGGATATGAAGAACATCGCGGTAGGCGGCTAATTACTTGCCTTAAGGTTCCCTTTCGGTGTCGAAGGTGCTCATTTACTATCGTAAACTCCGCGCCTTCTCCTAGAAATGAAACCTTAATACTGCGTAAGAACTGCAATGTTTGTTCGTGCAAACTCCGTGTTACCTCCGCGAACTTAAGTTCTTAGCTGTGAAGACTTAATTCTTCGTAATTCACTAACCAAGGTTAGTAAAGAACTCCAGGCAGACTGGGGTGATAAATACAAAATAAAACACAACATCTAATTAAAAGGCTTGGTCTCCGTTGACCAAGCCTTTTGTTTTTCTGTTTTGGTCGATGTGTTGGGAATAAAAAAAAGCTCACCATCAAGGGTGAGCTTTGAACATCAATACATGAAGCAGTTACTTGTCAGCCAGTTTTTCTTCTAGGTCAGCCAGTTTCTTTTCCATTTCCGTCAGCTTTTGACGAGTGCGTAGCAAGACTTGAGTTTGCACATCGAACTCTTCGCGGCTGACAACATCGAGTTTGTTTAGTTGGCCTTGGATAACTTGGCGAACTTTTTGGTCGACGTCCGCACCAAGCTCTTTAACTGGCGTTGGCATCGACTCATGAATCTGTTTAGCAATCTGCTCTAGTTTCTTTGGGTCAAACATGTGACTAAAACTCCTATATCTTTGTCTACATTCTATTTAAACGTTGCAAGAAAGTCGCTAGTTCAATGGTAAAAAAGAGACCAGTAATAAAAAAGGTCACCGAAGTGACCTTTTAGGAGTATTTGGACGACCACTTAGTGGTTGTCTGCCAATTCACGCTGTGCAGCTTTCGCTTCATCGATGCGTGCTAGCTTCTCTAGATCTTTGTCTTCAACAAACACCGGTAGAGGTTTGTGTTTCTCGGCTAGGTAACTGTAGATCACTGGCAGTACAAACAGCGTAAACAGAGTACCAATCGCAAGACCTGCAACGATAACAATACCGATACTGAAGCGCTGAGCTGCACCTGCACCACTTGCATACATCAGTGGAATCAGACCAGCGATCATCGCCGCCGTGGTCATTAGGATAGGACGTAGACGTACTTTCGCCGCTTCCATTACCGCTTCCATTCTGCCTAGTTTGTTGTGCAGCTGCTCTTCTTTTGCGACTTCACAGATCAAGATACCGTGCTTAGTAATCAGACCAACTAGGGTGATCAGACCAACCTGCGAGTAGATGTTCATCGTCATTGTGCCGAAGAACGCTCCCCATGCCATGGCTATTAAGGCTCCACATACCGCAAGCGGCACCGATACCATGATGACGATCGGGTCTTTCAAAGATTCAAATTGAATCGCCAGAACTAAGAAGATGATCGCCAATGCCAAACCAAATGTGGCATACAACGCGCTACCTTCGGTTACGTACTGACGGGCCTCACCCATGTAGTCATGGTTGTAGCCGCTAGGCAACTTGTCTACGGCAATCCCTTCGAACCAGTCGATAGCATCACCCATTGCCGTGCCTGGTGACGGTACCGCACCAACCGTTGCTGAGTTGAGCTGGTTGAAGTGAGGCAGTGAGCGTGGCTCAGCGACAACATCGATAGTGATCAGGCTGCCTAATGGTACGGCTTTCCCGTTCGCGCTGCGCACATAGTAGTTGTTCATCGATTCAGGGTTGAGACGCCATTTACGCTCGACCTGAGGGATAACTTCATACGAGCGGCCATTGAGGTCGATACGGTTTACGTAGCCATCTGCCATCATGGTACTTAGGGTGATACCAATGTCTTGCATGGTGACACCGTACGCACCCGCTTTGTCTTTATCGATGTTGATTTTCATCGTTGCCGAATCGTAGTTTAAATCAAGCGTCGAATAGACAAACATTGGGCTCGATTGCACTTCTGTTAACACATCCGTTGCGATTGAGAATAGGCTCTCAAATGCATTTGGCGTAGTGATAACAAACTGAATCGGTAGGCCTGAGCCTGCGCCTGGTAGCTCTGGCATCTGGAAGGCGGTAACTGCCATACCAGGTACATTACCAACTAACGCTCCCACGCGGTTTGCGACTTCAGATTGGCTCGCTTCACGTTCACTCCACGGCACCATAGAGGCAATACCAAACGCTTGGTTTGAGCTAGGCACACCAGTAAACACCTGTGCAAACGCCACTTCTGGCTGATCTGACAGAATTTGGTTTACGTCATTCATGGTGTTTTGCATAAAGTCTAGGTTGGCATTTGATGGGGCCGTACCCATCAGCATCACCACGCCTTTATCTTCTGACGGTGCCAGTTCACTTGGAATGAACTTAAATAGCACTGGCAAGCTTGCAAATACGATAACAGCAAACGCGAGCATAACCGGACGATGCATCATGACCGCTTTAAGCATGCCTTCATAGCGATTGGTCATGCCATCAAGAACATGGTGCACTTTTTGCTCGAACTTGCTTGGCTGTTCATTGGCCTTCAGCATTTTCGAACACATCATTGGTGATAACGTCAGTGCCACGATACCTGAAACAAATACCGAACCCGCTAGGGTTAGGGCAAATTCTTTAAAGAGCGAACCGGTAATTCCTCCCATTAGCGCGATTGGTGCATAAACGGCACCCAGCGTTAAGGTCATCGCGATAACTGGTACCGCAATTTCACGCGTACCAATGATGGCGGCACGGAATGGGGATTCACCCAATTTGATGTGTCGGTCTACGTTTTCAAGGACTACGATCGCATCGTCAACGACTAGACCGATAGCGAGAACCATCGCCAGTAGTGTCATCAAGTTCCATGAGAAGCCCATCGCTTGCATCACCATCGCAACACCAATCAAAGAGAGTGGAATAGTGACGATAGGGATGATTACTGCGCGGAACGATCCGAGGAACAGGGTAATTACCACGAGTACGATAAGTGCGGCTTCAACAATCGTTTTGACAACTTCGTTGATAGACTCGTTGATTGCGATCGTTGAGTCGTACATCACGTTCATCTTGATGGTACTTGGTAGGTTGCGCTCAAGTTGAGGCAATAACTCAAGTACATCCGCTGCGATGTTGATTGGGTTCGCACTTGGCGCGGCGTTAATTGCCGCTACTACGGCCTCTTGGCCATTTGCACTGGCGCGGTACACATCGTGACTCTTCTCAAGCGACACTTTGGCAATATCGCTCAGGCGAGTAACGTCACCGTCATCGGTACTTACGACCAGGTTTGATAGCTCATCAACGTTCGATACTTGTGTGTCTGCACTGCCGTTGTAAAGGACGAATTCACCAATTGCCTGACCTGTCGCTGACTGGTAGTTATTGGCATTAAGAACACCCATGACATCTGTCGCGGTAAGGCCCAAAGCTGCCATTTTGGCTGGATCTAACCAGATGCGCAGGGCGTATTTCATGCCGCCGTAAAGGTCAACTTTAGAAACGCCGTTTACCGTGAACAGTTGAGGGTTAATTACACGCTCTAGGTAGTCAGTTATTTGGCTTGAAGAGAGCTCATCACTGGTGAAACCAATGTAAAGTACCGCCGTTGTCGAGCCAGTAGACATGGTCACTGTTGGGTCTTCAGCTTCCTTAGGAAGTTGCGAACGAACAGAGTTTGTCTTTGCCAGAATGTCTGACAAGGCGGCGTTCGGATCGGTATTTAACTTCATGTTGACGGTTATGGTCGATTTGCCCAGTACCGACTGTGAAGTCATGTAATCTATGTTGTCAGCCTGTGCGACCGCTTGCTCCAAAGGTTGAGTAATAAAACCTTGGATAAGATCTGCACTGGCACCGTAGTAACTGGTTGAGACCGTCACAACGGTATTCGTCATTTCAGGGTATTCACGAACCTGCATCTTGAAGACTGCTTGTAAGCCAAGCAGTGCAATCAAAAAGCTGATCGATACCGCTAAAACTGGACGTTTAATAAAAACATCAGTAAAGCGCATGAAGCCTCCAATTACAGCATTGGTGTTTCAGCTGGTGGAGTAGTTGCATCGCTTTCTACTACACGAACTTTTGCGTGGTTGCTTAGACGAACTTGGCCTGAAGTAACAACAACGTCACCTGGCTTAACGCCCTCTAGAATGTGTGCGATATCTTGAGTTCGTTCGCCCACTTTCACTACTTGTTGTGTTACCCGTTTTTCGCCATCTTTCTCAGAGACAATGTAGACATTGTCACCGTACAGCGTGAACGTGATAGCCGTTTGTGGCAGCGTGACCTGATTTTCCAATTTAGGTAGGATGATGTTGGCACGAGCGAACATACCGCTACGAAGTTTACCGTCGCTGTTTGGAATATCTGCTTGAACTTGGATCAGACCGCTTTGAATATCAACGGCAGGTTCAATCGCCGAAATTGACCCTTTAAAGGCGATTTCTGGGTAAGCGTCAACGAAGATATCCACCTCTTGCTCTAGGCTGATGCGAGAGATATCGGTTTGAGGAACTGTGAAACGAAGGCGCATCACGCTGGTGTCTTCTAGGCGAACGATATCGGTACCCGATTGAAGGTACTGACCAAGATACACATTACGGATACCAACCACGCCTGCGAACGGCGCTTTGATTTCACGGCGATCGATCGCCGCTTTTAGGCTCTCAATATCAGCTTGAAGTGAGAAGTAGTTAGCTTCCGCTTCGTCATACGCTTCTTTAGAGATAGAGCCTTTCTTGTACAGACCTTGATAGCGCTTGTATTTCGCTTCTGCAGCAGGCAGTTTCGCTTGAGCACTCTTCAAGTTTGCTTTCTCAACAGCAGAGTCCAGCAGCACCAAAGGTTGGCCTTCTTCCACCTGAGTACCGGAGTCAAACGAAATCTTGTCGATGACGCCGCTTGTTTCGTTGGCAACCGTAACCCCTTGGTTAGGTTCGATGAAACCGATCGCTTCAATGACAGGAACCCAATCAACAGGCTGAACGTCTGTTACTGTAACAGGGAACTCAGGCTCAGGGCGATTTGCCATGTAGTCAGCAACCATCTGCTGCTTATAGAGGTTGACACCTATCACACTGCCAAACAGCAGTATTGCGATAATCAACATGAAGAAAGTCCACTTTTTCATTCTTACTAGAACTCCAAGTTAGTGATTAATGATTGCATCCCAACTGGCTTCGATCGCGGCATCTAACGCGTCGTCGTTCAGTTGGTAAAATCCCAAAGCATGTTTTCGAGCCAGTGCAACACTGGCTTCAAAACTCAGCCCTGACAAAATTTCGTTATCGAGTGGTTTAAAGACCCCTTGCTCTTTACCTTCAACAAACATCCGCTCGACTTGAGAAAACATCTCGCGCTCGAGTTTTCTTGTTGTGTGCTTGTTTGCACAGGGTAAAGACTCATATTGAGCGCGATTGCTGATGGTATCAATGTTTGAAGCGGCTAAATTCCAAATATTGATCCACATTTTGCGGTAGCGCTCTTTTAAAGGCATGTCATCACTGACGCCAGCTTGTACAGCGTCAGCAATGCGTTTTGAAACCATTAAACGTACTTCATCAAGGAGGTGCTCCTTATCTGAGAAATAACGGTAGATTGTACCCGCGGCCACACCTGCCTCATTGGCGAGCTTTTGCATTGAGAGCCCTTGAAAACCAGACACTGCAATCAGCTTTTCCGCCGCGTGAAGGATTTGTTCGCGTTTATCTACCTGGGTGTTATTAGACATGATTTACACCACAATGAATGAACGTTCATTCATTATAGCCTCAAAACTATACGGTTGTGCAATAAAGTATTTTAATTAATCAGATAAATTTATTTTAATTAAGAAAATAGGGTGTCTAAGTTTGGTTTACGATTAACCATAGCAATCGTTCTATGGCACCATTATTATATGCGCCACATTTTTCACCTTTGAGACACTTATGAAGCTGAATCCAAGACAAGACGAAGCCGTCAAATATGTATCAGGACCATGCCTTGTTCTGGCTGGCGCTGGTTCAGGTAAAACACGTGTGATTACCAATAAGATTGCCTACTTGGTTCAGCAGTGTGGCTACAAGGCGAGAAATATTGCGGCAGTCACCTTTACCAACAAAGCGGCTCGCGAGATGAAAGAGCGAGTAGGGCAAACGCTGGGTAAGAATGAATCCAAAGGCTTAATGGTATCGACATTTCATACCTTGGGTCTCAACATCATCAAGCGAGAGTACAAATCGCTCGGGCTAAAATCGGGCTTTTCGCTGTTCGATGATCAAGACCAACTTGCGCTACTTAAAGAGTTGACCGAACAACAATTGGATGGCGATAAAGATCTCCTGCGCCAACTGTTAAGCTGCATCTCCAACTGGAAAAATGACATGCTTACGCCTGACCAAGCAAAAGCGCAGGCTAAAGGTGAGCAACAGCAACTGTTTGCTTTCTGCTTCGAGATGTACCAAAAGCAGATGAAAGCGTACAACGCGCTCGATTTTGATGACTTAATTTCACTGCCTGTGTTGCTGCTGAAAACCAATGAAGAAGTACGTCAGCGTTGGCAAAATCGAATTCGCTATTTGCTGGTGGACGAGTATCAAGATACCAACACCAGCCAATATGATTTGGTGAAATTGATTGTCGGCGAACGTGGCCGCCTGACCGTGGTAGGCGATGATGATCAATCTATCTATTCATGGCGAGGTGCGAAGCCGCAAAACCTAGTGCTGTTAGGGCAAGATTACCCTAACTTACGCCTCATCAAGTTGGAGCAAAACTATCGCTCAACCAGTCGTATTTTGCGCGCGGCGAATATTTTGATCGCCAACAACCCACACGTGTATGAAAAATCACTGTTCTCAGAAATCCCCGACGGCGAAAAACTCAAAGTTCTGTTGGCGAAAAACGAAGAGCATGAAGCGGAGCGGGTAACGGGGGAACTGATTGCCCATAAGTTCCTCAATCGAACCGACTACAAAGATTACGCGATTTTGTATCGTGGCAACCATCAGTCACGCTTGATTGAAAAATCACTGATGCAAAACCGAGTGCCGTACAAGCTCTCTGGTGGAACCTCCTTCTTCGCTCGAGCGGAAATCAAAGACATCATGGCGTACTTGCGTGTGCTCGTGAACCCAGATGATGACAACGCTTTCTTGCGCATTGTGAACACACCACGCCGTGAGATTGGCCCAGTGACATTAGAAAAGCTTGGTAGCTACGCCAATATGCGCGGCAAGAGTTTATTCGAAGCGAGTTTCGAGATGGGGCTTGAGCAAACTTTGTCGGGCCGCGGGTTGGAGAACTTGCGCCGCTTTACGGCTTGGTTAGTGAAGATTGCTGATCAAGCAGAGCGCGGTGACACAGTCGAAGCGGTGCGTTCTTTGGTTCGAGATATCAACTACGAAGATTGGTTGTATGAAACCTCTGCGAGTCCGAAAGCGGCAGAGATGCGCATGAAGAACGTTTCTGACCTGTATTCTTGGATCGTTGCAGACCTTGAAGGGGATAACTATGACCAAGAAGAGAAAACCATTAAGGAAGTGGTTCAGCGCTTAACTTTACGTGACATGATGGAACGTGGTGAAGAAGACGAAGACAGCGATGCGGTGCAGTTAATGACACTGCATGCGTCGAAAGGTTTGGAGTTTCCTTACGTCTACTTAATTGGTTCAGAAGAGGGCATCTTGCCGCACCAAACCAGCATTGATGAAGACAATGTTGAAGAAGAGCGTCGTTTAATGTACGTGGGTATTACGCGTGCGCAGCGTGAGCTAACTTTCACCATGTGTAAAGAACGCCGCCAGTTTGGGGAGTTGATTAAGCCAAGCCAAAGTCGCTTCCTTGATGAATTACCATTTGATGATGTCGAGTGGGAAGTGAATAAGAAGCCACAAACTCAAGAAGAGCGAATGGCAAAAGGGCAGGCACACATTGCGAATCTAAAAGCGATGTTTAATAAAAGCTAGCGATAAGTAAGACAAACAAAAAGGGCTTGGTATAAATACCAAGCCCTTCTTCTATATTAGGTTTGAGTCTTAAAGACCTTTAATCATATGATCAATTGCAGCGATGATTTCGTCATCTGAACAATCCATACATGAACCCTTGGCCGGCATCGCATTGAAACCGTTGATAGCATGGTTGTTGAGTACATCGCGGCCCTGTGCGATACGTGGTGCCCAATCACCTGCGTCACCTGTCTTAGGTGCTCCGCTAACGCCTGACGCATGACACGCAATACAGAAAGTGCCGTAGACCGTTGCGCCATCACGTGGGCCAGTGGGTTCTGCTTTAACAGGTTCTGCACCCGCAAGGTAAACATCACCGACAGGTGCAATGCGCTCAGCAATTGCGTCGTATTCTTCTTGGCTTACGTTAGCTGCGAAAGAGGCGCTAGAAAAAGTAACTGCAGCGACCAAAGCGGTTAAGATTTTTCGAGACATATCCATTAAACTCACTTTACATTCCTGAAGGTAAGTTCGTGCTTACCCATTATTAGAGTGTGATTATGACCAACAGTGTTTAACTTTTCGTAGAAAGAAAAGCATTGGCTGTTAAATCAATGTAAATAATGGGTGATTATATCCTGTTAACTTGTTGCAATAAACAGCAAGTTACCCCCTTGTAATCAGTTATCTAATGGGAAATAGGGGTTTATCACACTTTAATTGTTGAAAAAGGCGCCAAACGATAAAAAAAGTTGAAAAAGTACTAGACGCCCTAGTGTGATATACGTATTATTCCACTCCGCCGATGGGGCATGCGCCCGTAGCTCAGTTGGATAGAGCGTTGGCCTCCGGAGCCAAAGGTCGAAGGTTCGAATCCTTTCGGGCGTGCCAATCGCCTAAAGGTTTATCGGTGAAAAATCAGTGGTGGCTATAGCTCAGTTGGTAGAGCCCTGGATTGTGATTCCAGTTGTCGCGGGTTCAAGTCCCGTTAGCCACCCCATTTACCTTTTCTTATAAAGGTAGATTCGGTAGCTTAGCTCCCTTTCTCAATACGTTGAGATAAAACATTGTCGGTGAATAGCGCAGCTTGGTAGCGCATCTGGTTTGGGACCAGAGGGTCGGGGGTTCGAATCCCTCTTCACCGACCACTATTTCGTTTAACGCTGATTTAGCGGTAAACTCAAAAAGTTAGCGGTGGCTATAGCTCAGTTGGTAGAGCCCTGGATTGTGATTCCAGTTGTCGCGGGTTCAAGTCCCGTTAGCCACCCCATTATTTAGGTAACTTCGGTTTCCTGTTCCGATAAATTGGAACAAAACACAAGTCGGTGAATAGCGCAGCTTGGTAGCGCATCTGGTTTGGGACCAGAGGGTCGGGGGTTCGAATCCCTCTTCACCGACCACTATTGAAGCCCTAGTCGAAAGACTAGGGCTTTTTGCTGTTTGTAATATAGTCGATTCGAACTCAAAGCGGGGTTCGTCTGATGTTCAAGGAATGTCTCTTCACCGGCCACTATTAGGAAAGCCGTAGCAGAAATGCTAGGGCTTTTTTCTATTTGCATTTAGTCGATTCGAACTCAAAGCGGGGTTCGTCTGATGTTCAAGGAATGTCTCTTCACCGATCACTATTTGAAAAGCCGTAGCAGAAATGCTAGGGCTTTTTGCTATTTGTAATATAGTCGATTCGAACCCAGAGCGGGGTTCGCCTGATGTTTAGAATATGTCTCTTCACCGACCACTATTGAAGCTCTAGGCTGGCTGGCCGCAACGAAAGATTAGGGCTTTTTGCGTCCGCTCAAGTCCAACTAAATCGCCTTATCTGACCATGCTAAAAGCATCGGTTTACCCCTCGCACCACCTTCTCATACTTAAGCATTAACGATGATCTAGTCGTGCGTTGATGTACATGATTGGAGGTAGTGGTTGTCACCAAACAAGTTCGCTATGGCTTTATTTAAATTTGGAATAATTCGTTACATTTGGTTTTATTGACTAACTTTGTCTCTATTTATAGTTTTATGTTTTATTTTTGTTAATCATAGTCTAGTGGGGTTCTTTGAATTAGTATTCATTTTTTAAACTTGGGTTGAAATGAGAAAAGAACTTAATAAATAACGCTGAGTAAGTATTTTAGAGGGCTGGAGGCGTTTTTCCATCAGGTCCGATCAACGAATCGTTTTGTTGTTGTGCATATTTATTTTGTTATGCTGCTTGTTTTTTGTTCGATTTCAACTTTTTATACTACCTTTGTTGCTTTTCTGTGAATTTTTTGCCAAATTGATGACCTTATAAATTGTCAGGATGTCATACCGATTTTCCCTGACTCGAATGGATTCAATTTTCAGACAGGGCAGAAAGCTGCCGAAGCAGTAGAGGTCTGGTTAATGTCACTTTTAGAAGTAAAAAATCTTCGCATCGAGTACCCATCACGTCATGGTGTGCATGCGGCTGTTAAGTCACTGTCGTTCAATATTGAGCGCGGTGAAATTGTGGGTGTTGTTGGGGAATCTGGCGCGGGTAAGTCTACCGTCGGTAATGCCGTGATTGACCTTCTCAGCCCTCCAGGCCGCATCGCAAGTGGTGATGTCTATCTTGACGGCGAGCTCATCTCAGGTCTTTCACCAGAACAAATGCGTTCTGTCCGTGGCTCAAAAATCGGCTTTATTTTCCAAGACCCGATGACTTCGCTAAACCCTCTATTCACTGTCGAACAACAACTGAAAGAAACCATCCATGCCAATATGAAGGTGTCGGATGAAGAGGCTTACAAGCGCGCGCTTTCTTTAATGCAGCAAGTGGGTATTCCACAACCTGAAAACCGTTTAAAACAATACCCTCACCAATTTTCTGGCGGCATGCGTCAGCGTGTGGTTATTGCGATTGCACTGGCTGGCGAGCCTGATCTTATCATCGCTGATGAACCGACCACGGCACTTGATGTTTCCATCCAAGATCAGATTTTGAGTCTGATTCGCGACCTATGTATCAAGAACAATGTGGGTTGTATGTTGGTAACCCACGATATGGGGGTAGTGTCGAATGTGACGGATCGCGTGGCGGTTATGTACCGTGGTGATTTAGTCGAATTTGGCCCAACAGCGAAGGTGCTCGGCAACCCAGATCATTCTTATACTCGCAGTCTTATTTCAGCAGTGCCGCGTTCAGATATGAAGCTAGATCGCTTCCCACTGGTTAGCTACATCGAAGAAGCACACGAGATGGAGCCGCTCGATGTTAAAAATCACTGGTTAGGGCAGAGCCAAGATCACCGTGAATACACCGGCTCTTTGCTGAATGTCGAGAACGTAAACCTACGCTTTGTCACCAAAGACTCGTTGTTTGAGAGCCGCCGTGAATACGTGCAGGCATCGAACAATGTTAGTTTTGAAGTCTTTGAGGGTGAAACGTTTGGTCTTGTTGGAGAGTCGGGTTCTGGTAAGTCGACCATTGCACGAGTGATCGCCGGTTTGTACGAACCAAACTCGGGCAAAGTGACGTTTGAAGGGATCGATCTGACGTCGTTAACATCTGAGAAAGAGCGTCGACCACTTCGTCGCCAGATGCAGATGGTGTTCCAAAACCCGTATACCTCGATGAACCCGCGAATGAAAATCTTCGATATCATCGCTGAGCCTATTCGTTTCCATAAGCTGACTAACAGTGAGGCGGAAACCAGACAGATCGTTAATGATCTCCTTGATCACGTCGGCTTGGGCCAGATGGCGGGAGTGAAATATCCGCACGAATTCTCTGGCGGTCAAAGACAGCGTATTTCTATTGCTCGTGCTTTGGCGACCCGTCCTCGTTTGCTGATTTGTGATGAGCCAACGTCAGCTTTGGACGTTTCAGTACAAGCGCAAATCCTCAACCTGTTGAAAGACTTACAAGATGAGTTGAACCTCACCATGCTGTTCATTAGTCACGACTTGCCTGTCATTCGTCAGATGTGTGACCGTGTTGGCGTGATGCAAATGGGGACACTACTGGAAGTCGCGCCTACTGAGCAATTGTTCAACTCGCCTCAGCATGAGTACAGCAAGCAACTGATTTCTTTAATGCCAGAATTTACTGGCTTAAGAGAAGAAGTAAAAACGGCTTAAGCCGTGACCCTTCCGCCTTTCAATACAGGCGGACAAAACAGAAGCACACACAACAACTAGGGATAGAAATCCCGCATAAGGAGTTATGCAATGAAAACCATGAAAAGCAAACTGGTAGTGGCTTTAATGGCAGCTGGCCTTAGCTTTGGTGCAGCCGCTGCAGATATTACCGTCGCTTATGATGCAGACCCAGTATCACTGGATCCACATGAGCAGCTATCTGGTGGCACACTGCAAATGTCTCACATGGTATTTGATCCACTTATTCGCTTTAACCAGAAAATGGAATTTGAACCTCGTTTGGCTGAGTCTTGGGAGCGTATTGACGGCGAAACCATGCACTTCAACATTCGCCAAGGCGTGAAGTTCCATTCCGGTAACATGCTGACGGCTGACGACGTTGTTTGGACATTCGATCGTTTGAAAAACTCACCAGACTTTAAAGGTATTTTTGGCCCAATCAAGTCAATTACCAAAGCGGGTGACTACAAAGTAGAGATCAAAACGGATGGCGTTTACCCACTTGTCGAAAACGTCATGACTTACCTATTCCCAATGGATAGCAAGTTCTACTCAGGGAAAACGGATGATGGCAAAGACAAAGCAGAGTTGGTGAAGCACGGTAACTCGTTCGCATCAACCAACGTTTCTGGTACAGGTCCATTTGTGATCACTCAGCGTGAACAGGGCGTTAAAGTGACGTTCGAGCGTTTTGATGATTACTGGGACAATGCGTCTGGCGGTAACGTTGATAAGCTGACTCTAGTACCAATCAAAGAAGACGCGACTCGTGTTGCAGCGCTACTTTCTGGTGATGTAGACATGATCGCACCGGTTGCACCAAACGACTACAATCGTATTGAAAAAGCAAAAGATGTTGATCTGTACACCATGCCTGGTACGCGTGTTATTACGTTCCAAATGAACCAAAACAGCAACCCAGCACTGAAAGATGTACGAGTTCGTCAGGCGATTGTGTATGCCATCAACAACGAAGGCATCACTAAGAAAGTCATGAAGGGCGCGGCAACGGCTGCGGGTCAGCAAAGCCCAGTTGGTTTCGTTGGTCACAACCCAGATCTAAAACCTCGCTACGATCTGAAGAAAGCGAAGCAGCTAATGAAAGAAGCGGGTTACGAGAAAGGTTTCACGCTAACGATGATGGCGCCAAACAACCGTTACGTGAACGATGACAAAATCGCTCAAGCATCGGCGGCTATGCTATCTAAGATCGGTATCAAGGTTGACTTGAAGACCATGCCTAAAGCGCAATACTGGCCTGAGTTCGACAAGTGTGCGGCGGATATGCTGATGATCGGTTGGCACCCAGATACAGAAGATTCAGGTAACTTCACTGAGTTCCTAGCGATGACGCGTAATGCTGAAACGGGTAAAGGCCAATACAACTGTGGTCACTACTCAAACGCAGAAGTCGACAAGTTGATCGAAGAGACCAACAAGATGACTGACCTAGAGAAACGCAGTGCAGCACTGAAGAAAGTTGAAGAGATTCTTTACAATGAAGCGGCGTTTGTCCCTCTACATTGGCAAGATCCATCATGGGCAGCGAAAGGTAACGTTGAGATTGGTCCAATCATCAACGGTATGAACTTCCCATACTTCGGTGACCTAGTTGTTAAGTAAACCCTAGTGAACTAGACCAAGTACTCGCAGAGTGCTTGGTCATTTTTTGGTGCTTAGCTCTGTTTCAGTCGGGTTAGGTGCCATTTTTAAGACTGAAAGTTGCGACCGATTTCGCGGCGAGTTTGGTAATACCAACCGGTGAAAGAGAAAGTCGCAGACTGAAATCTATGGAAAGTTAAAGGGGCAAGGAATGTTTTCGTTTCTGGTCAAGCGCCTGTTTCAGGCACTGATAGTGATGTTTGTGATCAGTTTAGTGGCGTTTGCCATTCAGGATAACCTCGGAGACCCGCTGCGTGAGCTTGTTGGTCAATCGGTTTCAGAGTCAGAGCGCCAAGCTCTGCGTGACGAACTCGGTCTGAATGATCCCTTCATTACAAAATACACTCGCTTTGTCGGCAATGCCCTACAAGGTGACTTAGGCACATCGTACTTCTTCAAACGCCCAGCGGTTGAAGTGATTCTTGATAAATTGGTTGCGACACTCGAGTTAGTCTTTGGCGCGACACTGATCATCATAGTCTGTTCGATTCCACTTGGCGTCTACTCGGCCATCCATCCAAAAAGTATCTTCACCAAAATCGTGATGGCGGGCAGCAGTATCGGTATCTCTATCCCGGTGTTCTTAACCGCGATCATGCTGATGTATGTCTTTTCGATTGAGCTTGGCTGGCTGCCGTCTTATGGACGTGGCGAGACCGCGAATGTGCTCGGTTGGGAGTCCGGCTACTTTACATTAGATGGATTAGCACACCTTGTTCTGCCATGTATCGCACTGGCGTCCATCATGTTGCCACTGTTTATTCGCTTGGTCCGTTCAGAAATGCTGGAAGTGCTCAGCTCTGAGTACATCAAGTTTGGTAAGGCGAAAGGACTGGCACTGAACAAGATCTATTACCAACACGCTTTGAAAAATACCATGCTGCCAGTGTTGACGGTGGGTGGCGTGCAAATCGGTACCATGGTGGCTTACACCATTTTGACTGAAACCGTTTTCCAGTGGCCTGGAACTGGCTTCCTTTTCCTAGAAGCAATCAACCGTGTTGATACTCCGCTTATCACGGCATACGTCATTTTTGTTGGGCTAATTTTCGTGGTGACCAACACCATAGTTGACTTGTTGTACGGCATCATCAACCCGACGGTTAATCTAACTGGTAAAGGAGCGTAATCATGACTCAATTAGCTGCAGCTCCTTCTCGCTGGGAGCGATTCAAGCAATCGGATTTCTTGTACTACTTTAAGCGCGATAAAGTCGCTATGGCGAGCTTTACCGTGTTTATGATGTTCTTGGTGATGGCCTTGGCTGCGCCGGTTATCTCTCCAACCGACCCTTATGATTTGTCGTCGATTGACATCATGGACTCGGAGCTTCCTCCTTCTTGGATGGAAGATGGCGATGAACGCTTCCTGCTGGGTACTGACGAACAAGGACGCGACATTTTTTCGACGATTCTGTATGGCTCTCGCCTGTCGTTGACGATCGGTTTTCTTGCCGTTGGTCTTCAACTGATTCTAGGTATCGTTATCGGCTTATCAGCGGGTTACTTTGGCGGTCGTATTGATAGCTTCTTGATGCGTTTTGCCGATGTTCAGTTGTCGTTTTCGACCATGATGGTGGCGATTATCGTATCAGCCATCTTTAAAGCCAGCTTTGGTAGTGACTTTTACAGCCAATACGCGGTAGTGATGCTGGTGGTGATTATCGGTGTCGCTGAGTGGCCGCAATACGCCCGTACCATACGCGCTTCCGTGTTGGCAGAGAAGAAGAAAGAGTATGTCGAAGCAGCGCGCGTCATGGGCTTTAAAGCGCCGCGTATTATGTTCCGCCATATCCTACCAAACTGTCTGTCACCGATCTTGGTTATCTCAACGGTACAGGTTGCTAACGCGATCATGTCAGAAGCGGCACTCTCTTTCCTAGGTTTGGGTCTGCCGGTAGATCAGCCTTCGTTGGGTGCATTAATCAGTATTGGTTTTAACTACATCTTCTCTGGTGCTTGGTGGATCACGGCGTTTCCTGGCATTGTGTTGGTGACGCTAGTGTTGGTGATTAACCTTCTGGGTGACTGGCTACGTGATGTATTTAACCCGAAAATCTACAAAGGTTGATCTAACCCTTAGATTTTCATATAAAAACCTCACTAAACTAAGAGTCGTAACGTGTTACGGCTCTTTTTTTGCATTATTTTTAGTCTCAGCGATGAGTCGTCAATAATGTCACACTATCCAAAGGCTTGGATCAGAATTAGAAGGTTGGAATGTAGAGTATGGATATGAGGATGGCAGTAAAGCCAAAACGACCTTTTGTGAAACTGTTGAGCTTTGCACTGTTAACGGTGCCGGTGTTTTCTTCGTCTGTGTATGCGCAAGAATTTCTCTGTGATGCCATTCAGGAATCAGCGACCGAGTTGCCTCAGTTGGATCAAGCTTGCCCAATCGGCAAAGGGCTTTGGGGAAAGCAGAAACCTAAAGGTCAATCGTCCCAGTTTTGGATCCAATGTGGCGTTTACAGTAAGCCACTCTCGCTTGATAAAGCCAAAAACCTCTACAAACACATCTCAAAAGACGTCTGGCTGAAACCAGAAGGTAAGACTTATCGTTGCCTACTTGGCCCTTATAAGCAGTTTTCAGTGGCCAGCTCGGAGCTTAAGCAAGTCCAAAAGGAGCCAGGATACAAAGAAGCGTTTATCCGTGAAATTGTCAGGGGCGCACCTGCGAAACCTCTCAAATCTGAGTCTAAATCTAATCCCCAAAAAGCCCCGAGTAAGCCGGCACCAGTCGCCACGCCTAAACCAAAACCAGAAGTTGCTCGCGCCGCAACCGTGTTACCTGCCGTGGTCGCTCCGAGTGTCGATATGGCAAAGTCCTCACCAAAGAAAAAACTAGAGACTGAGGTTTCGGTTCGCTTAGCGACAACGATTAATGGGGTTGAGTATCAAGTTCCTTACCTCATGTTCAGCGATGACCAGTTCTACATGGAACACGATTTGCCTTGGAATCGTATGAGTTACGAAAGAGCGTACAAAACCTGTTACCGACAGGGGATGCGTTTAGCGAGTGCGGATGAGTGGCAAGCATTGCTTGATTCTGGTGTGATGGCGAAAGACAAATGGCCAATGCACTTACCTTATTGGGGCGCTCAGAAAACAGGTTTATTCTACAGCGGCAAGGTCAACCAACTGAAAGGCAGCTCACTGCTTAATGTGATGTGCGTGAAGTAACCTCTAACCTTATCCTAGCTCCGTTTAGTGACGGAGCTGTTCTCTTCTTTTCTTCTGCTTAAAAAATACACGAAATTACCACTCAACTTGTGCCAATTGGTTTCGAACAACGTAAGAAGCTACAGCTCAAGTAAAGAGAGGTAGTTGTGATGAGTCTTAAAGACCGTTTAGAGCGGTGGGAGCCGCATTTTGAAGCTGGGGGAAAGTTTCAGCGTTTCTATCCTTTGTATGAGGCCGCCGCGACCATTTTTTATACGCCTGGGACGGTGAATAAAGGTCAAACCCATGTCCGAGATAGTATCGATCTAAAACGCATTATGATCATGGTGTGGTTGGCGACCTTTCCTGTCATGTTTTGGGGGATGTACAACACTGGTCATCAGGCTGTTAGTGCCTTACTTGCCACCTATTCACAATCGGAGCTTGTTGCCTTAATCGAGCAAAGTTGGCGGTTGAGCTGGGTATTTGGCTCTCCACAAGCCATGGTCGACAGCCATTGGTCGACGCAAATGTGGCTGGGCGCCAGCTATTTCTTACCCGTCTATATGACGGTGTTTATTGTTGGTGCATTTTGGGAAGTACTGTTTGCTGTTGTTCGCAAACACGAAATTAATGAAGGTTTTTTTGTTAGCTCGGTCCTGTTTTCATTAACCTTGCCACCGACCATTCCGCTCTGGCAAGCAGCGCTTGGGATCACTTTTGGTATTGTGGTGGCGAAAGAAATATTTGGCGGAACGGGGCGAAATTTCCTTAACCCTGCGCTGGCTGGTCGTGCTTTTCTCTATTTTGCATACCCAGCAAACATGTCTGGTGGTGCGGTGTGGGTTGCCGCGGATGGGTACACGGGCGCTACGCCGCTCAGCCAGTGGTATGAGGCAGGTGGAGACGGCTTAATCAATAACATCAGTGGTGATGCGATATCTTGGACCGACGCGTTTATTGGCAACATGCCGGGCTCGATGGGTGAAGTCTCAACCTTGCTGATTGCCTTGAGTGGCTTAGCGTTGATCGCAATGCGTATTGCGTCATGGCGGATTGTCGCTGGTGTGTTTTTGGGTGCGCTACTCACATCGACGCTTTTGAATCTTATTGGTTCAGACACGAACCCGATGTTCTCAATGCCGTTCTATTGGCATCTGGTGTTAGGCGGCTTAGCATTTGGCGCCTTTTTCATGGCCACCGACCCTGTCTCGGCTGCGTTTACAAATAAAGGTAAGTGGGCGTATGGCTTGTTGATTGGTGTAATGACGATTGGTATTCGTGTGCTTAACCCTGCCTACCCAGAGGGGATCATGCTCGCGATACTGTTCGCCAACTTGTTTGCTCCGCTGTTTGACCATTTAGTCAAAGAAGGCAACATAAAGCGGCGACGCAATCGGGCGATCAAACGCCAAGCATAAAGAAAGGCCACCTTAACTGGGGTGGCCTCAAACATTTAGTGCCAGCATAAATCAATCTCGAGTGGGGGAGAGTTACCATCATCTTCACCGCACATTTCATCGTAGGCGTTGTTGTGAATTAGAGTGGCAGATGAAAATGAGTCGTCCCGAAAGTGGTGCCTGACTTGTTCCAAGCTGAGAAACTTGAGAGGGTGCTGTTTTTCGTCTCTGATTAGGTGTTTTTGCTGGTTCTCAACTCGGTAAGCTAAGTAAATACCGCCTTCAAATGACTCGATAAGCAAATTCATAACAAGCTCCTTTGTGTGAATGCTAGTGTTTGTTACGAAGGCTGGCGGCAGAAGTTCAAATGTATGTGAGAGCGAAAAAGCCCCGCAGTCGCGGGGCTTATAGTGAGTATTGATAGGCGCTTGATTTAGTCGTAAGCACTATCACCGACATACTGAATGTTCATATTGAAGGAAGGTACTTGATCAGTAAGGCCCATTAGGTGGATACGATAAGTACTTGGGTTGCTAAACTCATTGCTGTAGTCAAAGTCTAAGCTTACGTATTCCTTACCGTCTTCAGTTTGTGTCCAGCAATTGAAGCCTTCATTAAAGCTTGCGCGTTGATCACCAAAGAAGCCGCCATCAAACGAGTTTTGCATATCTGAACAAGTGATATCACCATTTGGGTTATCAATGAATAGATCGGCATCAGCAATCCCGTCATTTCCGCCATCTTCTTCGTTACGCATTTGGGGGGTGATGTACAGCTCGACGTAATCTCCATTAATGAAGAGTGTGGTTAATTGAGCAGTATTTTCCCATGAACCTGTCGAGAGAGTACTTAGTCGACCTTCTGCATCCGCTTTGTTCGTCAGCGCTTCAAATGCGGAGTAGTAGTCATCATCACCAGTGTCTAGCTCGACACTGTTTACAATGTAGCGCGTGTTGTCACCCAATGCTGAAGTATGCGCAATCTCTAGCGTCATCGGATCATAATGGTCTTCGACAATGGTGATCACGTCCCCTTCAATGGTGTAGGTTGCGCTTGCGCTTTCCGCCACAGGTGCACAGCTCTTGGTGACATCGCCAGTATAAGACTCACTGCCGAAGTAGACTTTACCGTTTTCCAAATAGAAGGTTTCACAGTAATTTAGCTGAACCTCATCGTCGCCTTCTGGTGTTTCGATAAAGTACAACGTTTTACCTTCCAATGGATGTAATGGACTTGGAGGTGGTGTTGCTGCTTGCTGAACGTCCGGTAGCTCGAGTTTCACAGTGGTCGACAAGCCAAGCTCGTCTGTTGCAGTCAGTTTGATGGTGTAGTCGGTGTCATCGTCTTCTGCAGAGCGAACAGGTTTACCTTGAACGCCAATCTTCCCAGCGTCCATGTTGTCGAAGATAAGGCCGTTAGTTGTCGCGTTTGAAGAGAAGGTTAAGGTTAGATTGTCGCCAATAAATAGGTTGGTGAAGTCAACGGTGTAACCTTCACCCAGATCTTTACCTTCGATCAGTTCCCAAAGGTCAACACCGTCCTGAAGGCCTGCTAGAGCGTCGTCTGAGTAGGTAGGTTTTGTGACATCGCCTTCATCCACTTCTAACGTGAAGTAAGCAGCTGTGTCATTGGTATCGTCTGAGTTACCGATCGTCACGATGATTTCAAATTCACCCGCCTTGGTAATCTTGTCACTTGGGCTAACACCAATGTTGAGTTTGTTGTTGTCGTAGTCATATACCGCTTTGATATTGCTGCCCGTAAGTGCGGAGCCATCAACCTTAATTAAGCCAAGATCGATCTCTTCAACGTCTTTATCTTCAAATAACCCTTTCAGGTCCAATTGAACAAGATAGTTGCTCGCACCTTGCATGCCTAATTCGAGTTCGACATCATCTAGTGCTTCTTGCACAGCGTCGTAGACATCGTCGTTGACGGTGGTTTTATAGCTTGGGTTTTCAATCTCACCTGATGGAATTTCCGTGACGTTGCCGTCAGTATCGACTGGGACAACGGGCTTGAAGCTGTCTTCATCAAGCAGTTCAGGTTTGCTCTGTGCGATGGCTTCAACGGCTTTGTCCGCTTCTTTAGCAATTGCTGTGGCAGCATCGTGGTAGGTGCTTGGGTTTGCGGCTTTTGTTTCAGTTAGAATTTGCGCAGTTTTGTGCAGCTTTGAGTCAGCTTTCGCCCCTTCCACGTAGTCTGAGTAGAGGTCGATGTCACCCGATGCGTCACCTGTAAGTGCTTGGGCAACCGCGGCTTCCGCCTGTTCGATGGTTTTGCCCTTGCTTACCTCAATGGCGACAAGATCGGTGATAGGAGAGATCACGTTTGAGGAATTTGGCGCGCGGAACACCAGTTCATGCTCCATTGGTTGGCCTGGTAGGTCCATATCAACCGTGTAAATGCCAGCGTACTTCTCTGAGTCAATCGCGATCAGTTTACCTTGCGCTGTGCCACCCGGTGTCAGGGTTTGAATCGCCAACGTGCCTTCAGGCTTGGTCTCGCCAACATCCAACTGGCCTTTGCTGTTTGTCAGACCCAAGAAGCTATCGGTGCTTGGCTCCCAGCTGCCATTTTGGTTGTTATCGATAAACACCACGGCATTTTTAAAGTAACCATCAAAGCCTGTAAGTACCACGCCTTGACGTGCAACGTTATCATCGCCACTGCCACCCGAACCGCCGCCACAGCCGGTAAGTGCGATTGCCACTGATGTTGCCAGTAAACTGATCTTTTTCATTCTGAATTGTTCCTTGCTTGGTTAAGCTGCTTGTTTGTACTCAGCGAACCAAGTTCTAAGCCAAAAGTTTAGTTCGCTGATAAATTAGTCACTTTTTATAATCTCTACTTAATAAACTCAAGACACGAAAAGCAGAGCAAAAACCGTAATTTAATTTAGGTTTATTTACTCAATTTTTGGCAGAAGGGGAGCTAAGGGGTTGAACGATAAATCATATTGATTTTAAGTTCTTCTAACCGTTCAGCGTACTGCGGATAAGGCCTGAGAATATAGCTGTATATTTCCCCTTCCGCGAACTTGTCGTACGGCGTGTAAGCGCCATCAAAGGCGATAGAGATTCGGCCTGTCACACTATTACTTTGAAACTCAACGCACTCCACATTGTGGTCTGGAATGGTGCGGTCAGACGATGAAATGATGTCGATACCATACTCACCTAGACCACCCACCACATCCATTTGATACCACTTAGCAATTTGAGCGCAGCTTAGGTTGTGCTGTGGTGCGACGAGATTCAGATCCGAGTCGACGGTTTCACTGTTTGGCCCCACCACCTGATGGCCGTAATCATAAAGATAATTACCCACCTCAATGGGCAGGTATTGGTCATCCGGAAGTGGCAGTAGGTAGTCAAATTTGGTCAATTGAAACTGCTTTTGCCCCGTTACCGCTGTGATCCTTCTTTCCATTTCTGCGCGTGATTTTTGCATTGTGTAGCTTTCAAATTGGCGACCATTGTCAACGGCCACCAAATAGTTGCTTACCTCTGGTGATACGTTGGATGAGTACTGATGTTTGAGTGTCCATATTTGGTCCGCATCAAGACTGGAAAGTTGGCTAGCCATGATGAGCTTGTCTCCGTCGAGGTAATAACTGCCAATTTTCTGTAGCTGAGACTCTGTCGGGCATGACGTTTTATTGGTTGATGCCGCAAAGTAGACCTCTTGCTGAGTGAACTGAAACGCTTGGCAGTAAACCACTTCGTAGAGGGTAAATTGCCCATTCAACTCATGGGTCGTTTCAAGTCGATAGAGGATATCGCCTTCTAGCGGATGTTGAGCATGGGCCAAACGATCATGCAGTGGCAGGGCAAACCGTGCGCTTATCCAGTTCTCTTCAAACTGAGCACTCTCTCGGGCGGAGATTGTCAGTGATGGATTGGACGTAGAGGAAGGGGTGCCACTGATGGTGAGTATCGGACCTCCGCTCAGATTCATCCCCGCGAGGTTCAAGGAGATGCGAGTGGCAAGCAGATCGTTGTCTGGGTCATCAAACAAGTTACTGATATTGAGCTTCAGCTGGGCAGGCTCCCCCACAGTAAGCGGCCATTGATTGATAAGAGTGAGAAGCCGTTGGTACTCCTCTTCGACGATAAATGGGGGCGAGTTTTCACGGCTTGCCATGTGAACTTGCGTGTCGCGAGTAATCAGAGTGCTAGTGGTTGGCTCGACGGACTCCTCGAGTGGCAATTGCTCGTCTTGACGCTCTGCCTGTGGCGCTTTCGCTGGTTTGTCCGGTGGCGTACTTTCCGATGCCGCGCTAGGGCTAGGCTGCTTAACCACTTCAACGGCGCGTGGTCCTTTCACTTGGTCTGTTGCCGTGGCCGAAGGAGTGGGCGTTAGGGTTAACACTTGGCGGCGAGGTTTGATTTCGTCAGGGGCAGTGTGTGTACTCACTTGAAGGGGGAACACACACCAGCCAATGAATGCGCCAAGCGTGACAATCGCGGCGGTAACGCGTTTTTTCATGACAGTGTCATTCTCGCCTGTAGCCAACTGCGAGAGAACTTAAGGTCCTTTTCTATCAGGCTATTACTGCACTCAAGCAGTTGGCTAATTTCTTGGTTTTTTAGTCCCATCAGATATTTGAGCTTGAGCGCATTGGATTGCCTCGGATAGCGGACGCTGAAACTGTCTAACGCGCGGTCAAGGATAAACAGTTGCTCGAATTTATGCTGTTGGCAGTCTTGCTCTTCAGCTTGCTGCTGACGCTTTTGTGCTTGATGCGCCCGCGAGTTATCGATCAATATCTGACGCATAATCTTCGCGGCCATCAGGTAGAACTCGCGTTGAGATTGTACGTCGCTGAGGTCGGCGGTCGACATCTTCAAGTAGGCTTCATGGATCAACGCGGTAGTGCTGTTGACACTATCAGCGAGCACTTGGTTTTCATCGCCATATTTTTCTGCGCTGCGTGCACGCTCTTGCTGAGCAATTTTCCTCAACTGCAAATACGCAAATTGATAGAGTTTGTTTTCTGCCTGTTTGTCACCCGCTTGCCACAGTTGGATGATTTCAGTCAGTGAATGTTTGGTCGTCACTAAATGGTCTCCTGCACTTTTACAAATTCAGAGATGGAGTAGGTGTCTAGCTGTTCATCACCTTGCGCACTGCGAGTGAGATTTTGTTGGTAGCGATACAGAACACCTTTGTCCCACGATTTTCCAGCGGGTAGATATTCCCACGTGGTGTAAAGAGGCTTTGGTTGTTTGGGTTGATACCAGCGGACAATTAAATTGAGCTGTTCGATTGATGCGGTTGGTGACTCCGGCGAGACCCACCACATATCGCCATAGGCATGAGTGACATCCTCTGCGTAGTCGCGTGCCTGTGTTGGGCATTGACCGTCAATGAGCTTGCTTTGCTTGATACGACTCTGTTCGATTAGAAGGCAGGTTTCTTGAAGCTCACCTTTGTGGTAGGTGGTTTGTTGCCATACGCCTTGATAGTCGATTTGGGTATATTGGTGTTTCGGGTAGGTAAACCACAGCATCTCACCTTTATTCGGTCGAGTGACCTTGTCGGTTTGTCCAAGACCTTGAGATTTCTCCATCAATAGCTGAGTGGTCGGGTCGAAATTGATTGCCAACGAGCGGTATTTCCAATCCCCTTCGTCATTGAAGTCATCAATGGCAAAGCCATTCAGGTCATTGCGAGTACAGCCCCGGTTCGCGCAATGGAAGGTGCCAAAGTCATCAGGATAGTGTTCGATGGGGGTAGTGATCGTGTGCTTGCGTTCACTTGGCTGAAGCTGACAGCCATTGAAGTGGTCACCAAGGCTCGGGTATTCGATCACCGAGTCGGCGGTGATGCGATAGGTTAAGCTGCCAATCGGCGGGCGATAGTGAGGGTGGTTTTTGAGTCTCACATCATAGGCACATAAGCGGCCATTACCGTCACGCTGTTTGACGATAACGTTTTGCAGTTCGAGGTTAAGTGGCTCAAACACAATCTCCTCTGACTGAAAATGGTCACGAATGTAGACATTGCTCTCGTTGAGGTGCTCGACAGCGTCGCTGACAGACGCGGGCTGTGATTGGGTGAGCCGTTGTAAGTCGGCCTCTACCAACTGGTTTAAATCTAGTGTTCTTAGGTTGTCTTGAAACTCACGATTGCTGAGCTGCGAATCAAGCAGCAGAATCTCTTTACGATTCTCCGGCGTGCTGTCTAACGAGAGCAGCAGTCGGGTGATATTGATACTGCGACTGGGCTTGGTTGATATGGATGTCGGTGTTATGACTTCTTGAGCCGACACGGTAGAGAGCAAGTAACGGCGGTTGTTGTCACCAAGATAGAAACTGATCACATCACCGGGGCGATACTGGAACGCGCCTTTCTCGGTGTGTCCAGAGAGCTGCGAGCTAGTTTGGTAGTGCAAGCCCGTCACAGGCGCATCGATAAAGAACCCTGTTTGAATGTTGTCAGATTGGGCAAGGCTCATCGCTGACACACTCATTAGCAATACGCTGGTTAAAAGTGTTGAGGTGCGCATTTTATTTGACTTTGTCCTTGTCTGTTGAGGAAGGCGACGCCGCTTTCTCTTCGATTGGCGTCATCATCACGAGAAGCAACTTTTGCTTGATGTGTTTGGGCATGTCGGGATTGGCTAGAATCCGGCGACGCGTTAGGTCCAGAAACGACGGGAGCGGCATTTGTTGCGCGGCTTGGCTTTTGGAATGAAACATCATGCTGGAAACCTCAAAGATCATGTTCTCAGCGATGCGTTTTTCGTGTTCCAGTTGCTGATTTTTATACGCAAGAGAAGACGAGAAGTAGCCGCCTAAACCGATCAGCAATAGGCACAAAGAACTGATCACAGGGTTGCGTTGAAACAAGCGCAAGCTGCGATAAAACGGCACGTGACGTTTGAGTGAGATAGGTCTTTTCTCAAGCAGGGCTTCGATGTCTTGCTTGAGCGTTGTCACAGACCCAAAACGCTTGGCGCTATGGTGTTCTGTTGCGCGCTGCTGAATCATGCCTAGGTCAGAAAAACGGGCTTGATGAGGGCATAGCCACATCAGTAGTTTGCCGAGTGCATAGATGTCGCTGCTGGCGGTCACCGGTTTGCCTTGCTGTTGCTCTGGGCTAGCGAACGCTTTGCTAAATGCGGTTAAACACTCAGAGTAACCCAATGAGACATTCGCTTTCTGAGTGAGATTGAAATCAATCAGTTTGATGTGCTGATACTCATCAACCAGAATGTTCTCCGGCTTAATATCGCCGTGAACAATGCCTTGGTGATGGGAGTACTCCAGCGCGCTGCATACTTGACCAAACAGGTTGAGTTTTTGTGTCAAAGAAAGAGCGTGTTGACTAAGAAATGTATCGAGCGATGTACCTTCGACATGTTCCATCACAATGTAGACTTCGCCATTGTGGATTCCGCCATCGAAGACTTTGGCAATATTAGGGTGATTGAGCTTCGCCAGCAGTTGCGCTTCACCAAATAGCGCTCGATTGTCGAACACTTGGGCTAAATCGGATTGCAGGAGTTTAATGGCGAGCTTCTGCTCAAAGGCTTTATCAGCACGACAGGCAGCGTAAACCACGCCCATTCCTCCACGGCCGAGCTCATGGAGAATGTGGTATTTGTCGATTTGTTGATCGGTATAGTCTACTTGCGAAGAGGCACTATGCTCAAAAGTGAACTGAAACAACTGATCAAGATGATCAGAGCTTTCAGCCGCAACTAGTGGAGCAACTTGTTGATACAGTTCGGGTTGGTGCTTTTGGAGCTTGTCTAGCGCTTCTCTTTTTTGCTGGTCATCTAAATCCAACAGCAAGTAATACACATCGGTTTTACTTGAATCTAGCTTCACTGAACGTCAGTTTATATTTCATTTTTATCGGCACAGTCTATAGAAAAACCGGGTGTCTTTCTTACTAAATTTATCGAATTTGAGAATACTTGAGGCTTATTTGATAAATCTCATAATAAAAAAGCAGCCATGAGGCTGCTTTATGACATTAATTTGTTGCTTAGCGCATGGTAACGAACTCTTCAGAGCCCGTTGGGTGAATCGCCACAACAGAGTCGAAGTCTGCTTTGGTTGCGCCCATCTTCATTGCTACGCCGAAGCCTTGAATCATTTCATCAACGGTGAAACCGATGCCGTGTAGGCCAACAACTGTTTCTTCTTCGCCCGCACAAACCAGCTTCATCTTACATGGCTGACGGTGCTTAGTGACGGCGGTGTACATTGCGGTAAAGCCAGACGTGTACACTTTCACGTTGTCTTTGCCGTACTTCTCTTCCGCTTCTTGCGTTGTTAGACCAATCGTGCCGATTGGTGGGTGGCTAAACACAACAGTTGGCACTAGGTTGTAGTCCATTTTCGCATTGGTTTTGCCGTTGAACAGACGCTCTGAAAGTTGGCGACCGGCTTTAACCGCAACAGGAGTCAACTCGATACCGCCTTCCATGATGTCACCGACACAGTAGATGCCTTTGACGTTGGTCTCTTGGTATTCGTTTACTTTGATGTAACCACGGTCATTGGTTTCAACGCCAGTAGATGCAAGGTTGATAGCATCAGTGGCAGGATGACGGCCGATTGCCCAGATCAGTTGGTCAACGTTTTGCGTGTTGCCGTTTTCTAGGTGCAGAGTCAGGCTACCATCTGCTTCTTTTACGATCTCTTTTGGAATCGAATGAGTGTGCAGCTTAGGACCTTCTGCGTCCATTACCTCAACCAGCGTTTCAATGATCATTGGGTCAAAGCTACGTAGTGGAGATTCTTTACGCACAAACAGGTGAGTTTCAGTACCTAGCGCATTCAGTACACCAGCGATTTCTACCGCAATGTAACCTGCGCCGATCACTGCCACGCGTTTTGGTTGTTCGTTTAGCTCAAAGAAACCGTTAGAGTCGATGCCGTATTCCGCACCTGGAATGTTCGGAATCGTCGGACGACCGCCAACAGCAATCAGGATATGATCAGCGGTGTAGTGTTCACCATTCACTTCAACCGTTTTCTCATCAACAAACTTAGCAAAGCCTTTGATGACGTTGACTTTGTTGTTGCCAAGTACGCGGTCGTAAGATTGGTGAATACGACCAATATACGCTTGGCGACTTTCTACCAGTTTGCTCCAGTCGAAGCCTTTTACATCGATATCGAAGCCGTAGTCTTCAGCGTATAGATTCATTGCATCTGCAATTTGAGCGCCGTGCCACATCACTTTCTTCGGTACACAGCCTACGTTGACACAGGTACCGCCAAGGTCTTGAGCTTCGATTAGGGCTACTTTCGCGCCGTACATCGCCGCGCGGTTTGCTGATGCGATGCCGCCTGAGCCGCCGCCGATACAGATGTAATCAAAATGAGTCGCCATTACTTTCTCCGAGCTTTTTGAATTATTGATTGCTATGCCAATGACATTGGGGCGAGGAGTCTGAAACTCAATCGCAGCGCATAGCTGTCCTTATCTCTTATCATAAATCGACCATCATCGATTTCCCAATGGGAAAAAGTGCGTGTCGTTATGACATTTAGCGATAAAGCAGAGCGTTTTGGCTCTGCCGTCTAGAAATCGATTATTCCGGAACAATCCATTCCACTTTGAAGTGACCGGTTGCTGGTGCAATCGCTTCCTTCAAAAATGGCAAAATTTCATTCATTTGGCTTTCTAGCTTCCACGGTGGGTTGATCACAATCATGCCCGATGCCGTCATGCCACGTTCGTTGGTGTCTGGGGCGACGCCAAGTTCGATTTGTAGAATTTTGCGAATGCCTAACCCTTCCAAGCCTTCAATCATGTCTTCGATGTCACAGCGGTTGACCACTGGGTACCAAATCGCATAAATGCCCGTTGCCCAGCGTTTGTAGCTTTGGAAGATCGCTTGCACCACATCGCGATACTCTTTTGCCAGTTCGTAAGGTGGGTCAATCAACACCAAACCACGGCGCTCTTGCGGTGGCAAGCTCGCTTTTAGGCGCTTGAACCCATCTTCTTTATAGATGGCTACTTGGCGATCGCGATGGAACTCTTGTTCTAGCAATGGGTGATCCGCCGGGTGTAGTTCGGTTAGAACCATGCGATCTTGCGGGCGAATTTGCGCGCGTGCGACTCGTGGTGAGCCAGGGTAGTAGCGTAGAGTGTCACCGTTGTTGAGCGTTTTGATGGCGTCAAGGTAGCCTTGAAGCTCAGCAGGAATCGCTTTTTGGTCCCACACGCGGGCAATGCCTTGCTTGTATTCACCGGTTTTCTCTGACCATTCGTGAGTCAAATCGTAGCGACCAACGCCAGAGTGCGTGTCATGGTAAACAAAAGGCTTATCTTTTTGCTTTAGAGAATCCAAGATAAGGCTTTGAACAATATGCTTAATCACGTCAGCGTGGTTGCCTGCGTGAAAACTGTGGCGGTAACTTAACAAAATATTTCTCTCAGAATAGGTGCAAAGAGCATGATGAATGATGGCTCTTAGTATACGTTACTATTGAAAATTGCTGAACCTACCTATATTTAGTATCTAACAGAAATAAAAGATGTCGCTGAAGAACGTCTTTGAATCAAAAGGAATGCTTTATGTCTAACCCATTACTGACTTTCACGGATCTTCCCCCGTTTTCACAGATTAAGCCTGAGCACGTTAAGCCTGCGGTAGAGCAAGCTATCGAGGCGTGCCGCGCTAAAATTGACTCGGTACTGGAAAACAATACCGCGCCAAACTGGGAGAACGTTGTGGCGCCTATCGAAGAGGTGGATGATCACTTAAGTCGTATTTGGTCTCCGGTGAGCCACATGAATTCAGTGGTCAACAGTGATGAGCTGCGTGAAGCATACGAAAGCTGCCTGCCATTACTTTCTGAGTACGGTACTTGGGTTGGTCAGCACAAAGGACTGTTCGAAGCGTACAAAGCGATCAAAGCGAGCGATGCGTTTGCAAAACTGAGCCAAGCGCAGCAGAAAACCATCACCGATTCGCTACGCGACTTTGAACTGTCGGGCATAGGCTTGCCTGCGGATGAGCAGCACCGTTATGGTGAGATCAGCAAACGTATGTCTGAGCTAGGTTCTAAATTCTCTAACAACGTGCTAGATGCCACTATGGGTTGGACTAAGCATGTTGCAGATGAGAAAGAGCTCGCGGGTATGCCAGAGTCAGCGCTAGCGGCAGCCAAAGCCGCGGCAGAAGCCAAAGAGCTTGAGGGTTATTTGCTCACGCTTGATATCCCGTCTTACTTACCCGTGATGACGTACTGTGATAACCAAGAGTTACGTAAAGAGTTGTATGAAGCGTATGTAACGCGTGCGTCAGACCGAGGTCCGAAAGCAGGTGAGTGGGACAACACAGAAATCATCAATGAACAGCTCAAGCTGCGCCATGAGATTGCTCGTATGCTTGGTTTTAATACCTACAGTGAGAAGTCTCTAGCAACCAAAATGGCAGAGAATACCTCTCAAGTACTCGGTTTCTTAAATGATTTGGCGAGCAAAGCGAAACCGCAAGGCGAGCGTGAGGTAGAAGAGCTGCGCCAATTCGCTAAAGCCGAGTTTGGTGTGGAAGAGCTTAACTTGTGGGACATCGCTTACTACAGCGAAAAACAAAAGCAGCACCTGTTCCAAATCTCGGATGAAGAGCTGCGTCCTTACTTCCCTGAGTCGAAAGCCGTGAGCGGTCTGTTTGAAGTGCTAAAACGAGTCTTCGGCATGACGGTTCAAGAGCGTGAAGGCGTGGATACTTGGCATGAGTCAGTGCGCTTTTTCGATATTTTCGATGCTGACAACAACTTGCGTGGCAGCTTCTACCTAGACTTGTATGCTCGTGAACATAAACGCGGTGGCGCGTGGATGGATGAGTGTCGAGTGCGTCGTATCAATGCTCAAGGTGAACTGCAATCGCCTGTGGCGTATCTGACGTGTAACTTTAACCGCCCAGTGGGAGACAAGCCTGCGCTGTTCACCCATGATGAAGTGGTGACGCTATTCCACGAGTTTGGTCATGGTATTCACCATATGTTGACGCAAGTGGATACCGGTGCGGTATCGGGCATCAACGGCGTGCCGTGGGATGCGGTTGAATTGCCAAGCCAGTTCCTAGAAAACTGGTGCTGGGAAGAAGAAGCGCTGGCGTTTATCTCGGGTCACTTTGAAACGGGTGAGCCACTGCCAAAAGAGATGCTGGATAAGATGCTGGCAGCGAAGAACTTCCAATCAGCGATGTTTATTTTGCGTCAGTTAGAATTTGGCTTGTTTGATTTCACGCTGCACACGGAATTTGATCCGGAAGTAGGACCTCGTGTCTTAGAAACCCTAGCTGAAGTGAAGTCGAAAGTGGCGGTGCTGCCAAGTCTAGAGTGGAACCGTTTCTCGCATAGCTTTAGCCATATTTTTGCTGGTGGTTACAGCGCGGGTTACTACAGCTACCTATGGGCGGAAGTGCTGTCGTCGGATGCTTTCTCACGTTTTGAAGAAGAAGGCATCTTCAACGCGGAAACCGGTCAAAGCTTCTTAAACAACATCCTTGAAATGGGTGGCAGTGAAGAGCCGATGGAGCTGTTTAAACGCTTCCGTGGTCGTGAGCCACAAATTGACGCGTTATTGCGCCACTCGGGTATCAGCGCTTAATTTGTTTTAGTCGCAATCATAAAACGCCCCTGATTCATTGAGTCAGGGGCGTTTTTTATTGATATGATAATCACCTTAGTACGCAAGGAGGTTATATGCTGAAACTAGGTAAGATGTTTGTATTGAGCGCATTAGTACTATTAGGTGCGTCTGGTTGTGCGGAGTTAAAGCAAGCAGGTACGGAAATTGGTCATGCGACTCGTGATGCTGCGACAACCATTGGTCATGCAACGCGAGACACCACCAAAGCCATTGGCCATGCCTCACGTGATGCCGTGAATTCAGTCAAAGAAGACTTGAACGACGGCAACTAACCAGCCAGCTTTCCACGTAATAACTTATCAACGGATAGTGGTCCTGGTCCCCATACCACAACGATTAGGATCATTAATCCCCATAGCTGGTGGTCATAAAAGCCTTGCTCCCATAATACCGGGTAAGAGACGACGGCAATAATGTTGAACGCAAACAGCATCGCCGCGGTGGGTCTTGTCAACAAGCCTAACGCAACAAAGATAGGCAAGATAAGTTCAGCCCCCGTTCCCAAATAAGCCGCCAGTTGCCAAGGTAGTAACGGAACTTGGTATTCATATTCAAATAAGAATAGTGTGCTATCCCATGTCGATATTTTGGTTAAGCCCGCATTGAAAAAGACCCAAGCGACCCACACTCGACAAAAAAGCAAAAGTAATGGCACCACAACCGACTGCGATTTTTCGATCAGAGTATCGTAGTGATTGAGCATGTTTTTTATAGATTCAGACATCGTGTCCCCTTACCGCGCGAGCGAAAATCCAGCAACCATGTTGCTTTCGACAAAATAATTTAGGTGTTGAAGTGTATGAGGTGGTATCTCACCCAAGGTGCGACCAGAATGCAGGTGTTGCAGCAGTTCAAAAGCCTCATCGTCGAGAGGCTGCATCCACACTTCACCCTGTTGGGAGCAGCAGATCACGCCCTGTTGAGGCTTATCTAAAACCAAATCATCAAACTGATTGCTCTCAATGGCCGTTTTTAGCGCAAATAGCGCATATTGGGATTGAAATGGCATCACACCTGGCCACAAATGTAGATGAATTGAGGTTTGCTGCATCGGCTCTACCTCGGCTAACTTGGCTAAAGGCAATAGAGTGTCTGGCGCAGATACATTGCCTTGTTGCTGCTGAGCCATATCGATACACCATTCGAAACGGGCGACATCGGCGGCATAAGGCGCAGCTTCAACAACCGCAGGGAAGCGCTCGATAGTGTGCGAAAAATGCTCTCCGTAGTCACTGACATCCCCGACTTGCAATGGGTGGGCAAGCACATGCTGGCGGGCTAATTGGCCAAAGCACTCTTCGCCAACCAAAGCGCAAACCATGGGGTACGTCGCCTCTAGAACTTCACTCAAGCCAATGATGAAGTTGTTGCGATAAATCTGCATACGTTCATCAGCGGTAAAGTGGTCGCTGACTATCTCACACTCTTCACCGGTTGCTTGGTAGTGCAGCGCCTTGGCAAATTGATGTTGTAACTGGGCTAGGGAAAGAGTCATGACGCTCTCCTTGGCTGACTTTCTTCAAGATGCTGGTGCAGATAATCATTCGCTTTGCCAGCTTCCGCGAGCAAAACCTCAGGCTTCGGAATATCGAGATCCCATTCGATGAGCGTATGGCGAGATCCGTGTTGCGATAGCCATTGTGTGTAGAGTTGCCAAACTTCGTCACTGACTGGTTGGCTATGGGTATCAATCCAGACTTCACCTTTCTCTAGCTGTTTGATGGTGAATCCTGCCAAATGAATTTCATCCACACGCTCAGCCGGAATCGCATCCAAATAGGTCTGGGTATCGAAGCCGTGATTGAAAGCGGAAACGTGAATATTGTTTAAATCCAATAGAAGTCGACAATCAGTGCGACGCTGAACCTCTGCAAGAAACTCCCACTCAGGAATGGTGGAATGGGCAAACTTAACGTAGCTTGACGGATTCTCTATCAGGATTGGGCGTTGTAAGTGGTCTTGCACTTCCGCGACGTTACGACAAAAAACGTCTAGCGCTTCAACGGTGTAGGGAAGTGGCAGCAGGTCATTGAAGTGGTGACCGCCGTTTTCACTCCAGCTTAAATGGTCAGAGACAAGAAACGGCTCTAACTCATCGACTAAGCCTTTGAGTTGTTGAAGGTGTGTTTTATCTACCCGAGCAACACTGCCTAAAGATAAACCAATCCCATGACAGCTGATTTGGTAGTCTTGGGCGATTTGGCGCAGTTGCTGGCGAGCGGCTGAGTAAGGACGAAAGTAGTTTTCGCTGTGGATTTCTAACCAAGAGAGCGCAGGCTTCTGGTGGGTAAAATAATCCAAGTGTGGTGTTCGCAACCCCACACCAATATGGTTGTGATAGTTATGATTTTTCACGGGCGAATCCTTGGCGAGTGGGGGAAGGTAAACGGCTTGTTGAGCCTAAACCGTTTACCTTACGGACAGACAATAGGTGTTATGAAGATTGAGTGCTGCCGCCCGTCAACTTGCCACACAGTCCTTTAGGGACAACCACAAACGCGTCAGTTTGATTGTCTTCTTTTGCAGTACCAGCACATGAACTGGTTTTGGTTGCACAGTCGTTTTTGCCCGCTTTAGAGACGCCGTAGCATTTCTCTTTTTCTGCCGCTAGCGCAGGAGCAGCAGTCAACATTGAACCACCTAGAGCCAGTAAACCTGTAACAGCAGCAGTAACAGCAAGATTCGATTTTTTCATTGTATTATCCTCAGACTTAATTCCTTTACTTATGTGGGCAAGTGGCGGTTGTTTTTCCAGCAACTTGCTTACTAAACAAGATAGAAAGGGGATGAAAAAACTTTCAAAAAATTTATCGAAAACCACTGAACCATTTTTTATTTTTATTTAAGTGGTTAATTTATATCGACTTTTATCGCGTAAATTTTTCTTGTTTTTGTTCTGAAATGCGGAGGCTGTTTAGGTTATAATCACTTTTCATGTATAGATAACCAGTAGCTGAGCACAGAATGGATCCTTCATTACTCCTCGATGGTCTGAACGATAAACAGCGTGAAGCCGTTGCCGCCCCTCTAGAAAACTTACTTGTCCTTGCTGGTGCGGGAAGTGGTAAGACACGAGTACTAGTGCACCGCATTGCTTGGTTAATGTCGGTTGAGCAGGCATCACCGTTTTCTATCATGTCGGTGACCTTTACCAACAAGGCCGCGGCAGAAATGCGTGGTCGTATTGAAGAGTTAATGATGGGCAGTGCCTCTGGGATGTGGAACGGGACTTTCCATGGTATTTGCCATCGAATCCTTCGCGCTCACTACCTTGATGCCAAGCTGCCAGAAGACTTCCAGATCATCGACAGTGACGATCAGCAACGCTTACTGCGCCGCTTGATTAAGGCACAAAATCTGGATGAGAAACAATGGCCGGCACGCCAGGTCAGCTGGTGGATTAACGGCAAAAAAGATGAAGGTCTTCGCCCGAATCACATTGATGCCTATGGCGATTCGATCACCAAAACTTATCTCCAATTGTACACCGCGTACCAAGAAGCATGTGACCGAGCGGGCTTAGTCGACTTTGCCGAAATTCTACTTCGTGCCCATGAACTTCTGCGCGATAAAAAGCACATTCGTGAGCATTACCAAGCGCGCTTTAAGCACATTCTGGTTGACGAATTCCAAGATACCAACAACATCCAATATGCTTGGTTGCGTATGATGGCAGGGCCAGATTCGCATGTAATGATTGTTGGGGATGACGACCAATCTATCTATGGTTGGCGTGGCGCTAAAATCGAAAACATCGAGAAGTTCACCTTAGAGTTTCCAAGCGTGAATACCATTCGTTTGGAGCAAAATTACCGCTCAACCAAAACCATCCTTGAAGCATCGAATGCTCTGATCGCCAATAACACGGAACGTATGGGTAAAGAGTTGTGGACGGAAGGCGCAGAAGGTGAGCCTATTTCGGTTTATTCGGCTTACAACGAGCTTGATGAAGCACGCTTTGCCGTCAACAAAGTGAAAGAGTGGCAAGACAAAGGCGGTGCTTTGAATGATGCCGCCATGCTCTACCGCAACAACGCCCAGTCACGTGTTCTAGAAGAAGCGCTAATCCAAGCGGGGTTGCCTTACCGAATCTATGGCGGAATGCGATTCTTCGAACGTCAAGAAATCAAAGATGCCCTGAGTTACTTGCGTTTAATGGCCAACCGCAACGACGACGCAGCATTTGAACGTGTTGTGAATACTCCGACACGTGGCTTGGGTGATAAAACCTTAGAAACGATTCGTTTTGCCGCCCGAGATCAAGGCTGCACGATGTGGGAAGCGAGCATTCGCCTGTTAGACGATAAAGTGCTGGCTGGCCGTGCTGCAGGTGCCCTGAGCCGTTTTGTTGAATTGGTCAACGCACTAGAAGATGACACCTGTGAAATGCCGCTGCATGAACAAACCGACCACGTGATCAAGTATTCGGGTCTGTTCGCCATGTACGAGCAAGAGAAAGGTGAAAAGTCCAAAGCGCGTATTGAGAACTTGGAAGAGCTGGTTACGGCAACCCGCCAATTTGAAAAACCAGAAGAAGCGGAGGAGATGACGCTATTGACTGCGTTTTTAACTCACGCGGCTTTAGAGGCGGGAGAAGGCCAAGCGGATGAGTTTGAGGATGCCGTCCAACTGATGACGCTACACAGCGCTAAAGGCCTTGAGTTTCCATTGGTCTTTATGGTCGGTGTCGAAGAGGGGATGTTCCCAAGCCAGATGTCTGCGGAAGAAGCGGGCCGCTTGGAAGAGGAACGTCGCCTTTGTTATGTGGGCATGACTCGTGCAATGGAAAAGCTCTACATCACCTACGCGGAAATGCGTCGCTTGTACGGTCAAGATAAGTACCACAAGCCGTCACGTTTTATCCGTGAGTTGCCAGAAACCTGTCTGGATGAAGTACGTATGAAGGCGCAGGTAAGCAGACCAACCAGTTCGGGCCGCTTTAGCCAAACTGTGGTGAAAGAGAACTTCAATGAAACAGGTTTTAGTTTGGGTTCACGCGTTATGCATCCGAAATTTGGCGAAGGTACCATCATCAACTTTGAAGGCAGTGGCCCGCAAAGCCGAGTTCAAGTCGCTTTTAACGGCGAAGGGATCAAATGGCTGGTAACGGCGTACGCTAAATTAGAAAAGTTGTAGTTTCTGTAAGTGATTTTTCAAAATGTTTGAGCTTTAGACGAGGCGGCAATCAAGCGAGACCCCTGAGCATAGTAAACCGATGTGATGGGGCTGGTTGAAAGTGAAAGCCCAGCCAATGCAGCAGCTAGTTCACTTATGTAGAGAAAAGATAAAGAAAAACCCCGAGGGCTTGCGCCCATCGGGGTTATAGTCTTACTCGCAGCAATCCGGCTACTAAAAGTGCTCCATGCATCAAATCCTTGATAGTATGCTGATGTCCTTCAGCTTAGTCCTTTTCTCGCCATCCTAGCGGTGTCCTTGACCCTATCCTGGTCCACTAACAATCCTCGTTAGCTCACTTCGCTTGTTCCCTGAGCGGTGTCCCTTTCATCATCCTGATGATCGTTCCTTGCCTCGTCCAGAGGTGTCCATTTCCCTTCCTTAGTAGCAACCATCCTAGTCACTATTGCGTCCGTTCAATGTCCAATTTGCTATCCGTGCCGATTACTCATCCTAAGCAACCGTATCTTCTTCCTGAAGATTACCTAATCCGTGGTAATTTCCTGTTCCGTGTCAGCATCCTTCCGACAAGGTTCATATTACGCCAGTGGTAGATTTCAGCAATATGACGAAAACGATTTCCTAATAATCTCTTTGGGTTATTTTTGTACAAAGTCATCTAAATCAGTGGTTTATGTGTTTATAGTGATATTACTCTTAGCTAAAAAGCTATTTTTGCTCACTCACTTGTAAGAGATCTCGCACAAGGCTTCGGGGTGATCGTTGATCAAACCTCTCACACTGACATCCAATAATGACGTTTTTTTGCACACAAATTCACTCTTCGGCGAATAAAAATGCCTCTAAAAGCAGGATTGGTGACTAACTATTCGCCAAGGTTGTGGAGGCTAAATCAGTAAACTGCTTGCCGATTGCCACAAAATACCTGCCCCAATGAGTGAAAAGATCACGCCACACAATCCATCAATATAAAGGGTGATCGCCTGCAACTTGCGCTGCATCCGTTGGGTGGACAGCGCCCAAGCCAAAAATGAGAACCAAGCTAAAGAGAGTATCCACAAAATGGCGAGCGCGGCCCCTTTTCCACTCAGAGACATCGTCGCAGGAACCAGTGATGACATGAGGCTCACAAAAAAGACCAACGCTTTTGGGTTGAGGATGTTGGTCGCAAAACCACGAGAGAAGGCTTGGCGTTTGTTACTGAGTAGCAGTTGGGGAGCTTCGATATGGGTTGTGCTTGCGGGCTCGCGCTGCCAACTTACCCAAGCTGCTTTTAAGGCGCCATAACCCAAGTAAAACAGGTAGCTGCCGCCGGCAATTTGTACCAAAGCGAACAGAGTCGGTTGCTGATGCACTAAGTAGCTGACGCCCGTTAAACTCAAAATTGAGTGGAGCAAAATGCCACAAGATAGCCCTAGTGCGATGTACAAACCGGTTTGGCGACCATAGCGTGTTGCGTTTTGTACGACGAGGGCAAAATCTGGGCCTGGGCTCATAAGGGCAATGAAGTGGACGGTTGCTAACGTTGCAAGGATGGTGATTTCACTCATGGTAGTCACTGTTTAATACGAAATTTCGCTTAGTGTGCCAAATTCATTGCATGAGGAATTGTAAATTATTGGCACTAGCCAACTTGAGAAGGGGAGACGCCGTAGGTGGCTTTAAATGCTTTGCTGAAGTGGGCTTGATCGTAAAAGCCGATTTGGTGAGCGACATCGGTACCGCAGACTCCACTCTTGAGAAGTTTCATGCCGTGCTCGAGGCGCAAGCGACTTAGCCAAGCGTATGGAGTTAAGCCCACTTTTGCCTTGAAGTGGCGTTGAAATTGAGTGGGGCTCAACTGGCATAAGGTCGATAACTGCTCCAGTTTGACGGGTTGGTCAAGATTCGCCATCAAGTACTCTTTGAGTGTCGCTACCGATTGATTGCCCAGTGGCACGACGCTTTTTTGCTCCTTCGCCCCATACTGCTCAAATAACCGAGCAAAACCTTCATAGGGTAAACAGTCTTGTGCGAGTTGACTGAGGCTAGGATTTGCTAGGCTCTGGTGTAGTTCGACTAAGGTATTGAATAAAAAGGTATCGTTAATCACCAACTGGTTAAATCCTACCATGTCGGACGATCGTTTTAGATCCGCAAGATCACTAAGCCAGTGTGGATCCAATGAGAAGACTTTCACTTGGTAACCTGAGTCGAGCTTGGATTGCCCATCATGCATTTCGTCAGGTGGCATTAAGACGATTTGCCCCTTTCCTGCATGATATGAGTTACCTTGATAATGAAATTTCTGCTCACCTTGAGTGATAAGGCCAATATGGAAATCAAGATGATAGTGGCGTTGAAAGGCAAACGTTCGGTAGTTTGCGTCGATCAAACCTATCTCTTGATTGGGTACTGTTTGGTATTGAACCTTATCCATAAATACAAAAAAGCTTGGCGAATATTTCACCAAGCTTAGCGCGACTGTTCGAGTATGTCTTGTAAAAAACGATCACTTAGCCAAAGCGGCTTTACGTGTTTGTCGATTCGTTTTAAGGCCGTCAAAGCTGAAGATGACTAAGGCACCCCAGATAAAGGCAAAGGTAATGGCTTTGTCTGCCGTGAAGGCTTCACCGTAGACCAAGACGGCGAGTAAAAACATCAAACTTGGGCCAATGTATTGGAAAAAGCCCAGTGTTGATAGCTTCAATCGTGTTGCTGCGCCTGTAAAGCAAAGCAGTGGCAAGGTTGTAACGACACCTGCGGAAATCAGTAACAGATTGAGTGTCATTGGGTTGCTCAGCAAATCAGATGTGACGCTATCTGCAATCCAAACTAGGTAGATGGCGGCAGCAGGTAACATGATAAGAGTTTCGATAAACAATCCAGTTTGCGCATCCAAGCTCACTTTCTTACGTAGCAAGCCATAAAAGCCAAAGCTGAGAGCAAGCGCGATTGCCACGGTTGGGACTGAGCCAAACGCTATCAGCTGAACCAACACGCCACACGCAGCGAGCACTACCGCAAACCACTGAAGCTTTCTGAGTCGTTCGCCAAGAAACAGCATGCCGAGTAATACATTGATCAGTGGGTTAATGTAGTAGCCTAAGCTGGCATCCAACATATGGTTGGCGTTGACTGCCCAAATAAAAATCAGCCAGTTAACCCCGACCAAGAGTGAGGTCGAGATGAGAAACGCCATCTTCTTTTTTGAGCGAAGTACGTCACGAACCCCGCGCCAACGACGGCCGATATGGAGTAAGAAAGCCAGCAGAACAAAAGACCAGACCACGCGGTGACTTAAGATCTCAAGTGGAGAGACATCGCTGATGGCTTTAAAGTAGATAGGGGCGATACCCCACATGGTGTAGGCTCCGATGGCAAGCAGTACCCCTTGCCGAGCTCTTTGTTGTTCTTCTAGTGTCATCGGTCGGTTCCCAACACTTCGTTTACAAAATGAAACATCCAGTATACGAATGACTCTGATAATCACCTAGTAATTTGCAGTTTTATTCACCATCAATCCCAATTACAATTAGCGTTTTGCTCTTCTGCACATCACCCTCTAACTGAGATTTCAATGACTGCCACACTGTTAGCTGAACAATCTGAACCTATCCTCACTCCACAAAGTGTTTTGGAGGAGGTGTTTGGTTATCAAACGTTCCGCGATGGTCAACTGGAAGTGATTGAATCTGCGGTGGCAGGACAAGACAGCCTAGTGATCATGCCAACCGGTGGCGGTAAGTCGCTGTGCTACCAAATTCCGGCACTTGTTCGCAGCGGCCTGACGTTGGTGATCTCCCCTTTGATTTCGCTGATGAAAGACCAAGTCGATCAGTTAAAAGCCAATGGTGTCGCGGCGGAGTGCATCAATTCCACCATGCCACGGGAAGAGTTGATTGCGGTGTACAATCGCATGAATGCCGGCGTGACTAAGCTCGTGTATGTTTCCCCTGAGCGAGTGTTAATGCGTGACTTTATTGAAAGGCTGCAAGGTCTACCGTTGTCGATGATTGCGGTGGATGAAGCACACTGCATTTCCCAATGGGGACATGATTTTCGTCCAGAGTACGCATCGTTAGGTCAACTGAAACAAGCATTCTCTCATGTGCCCGTGATGGCGCTGACGGCAACCGCTGACGATGCAACGCGCAAAGACATCATGCAGCGTTTGCAGCTGAATGATCCGCACACCTATTTGGGCAGTTTTGACCGACCGAATATCCGTTACACGCTAGTGGAAAAGCACAAACCTGTCTCTCAGGTGGTGCGTTTTCTTGAAGGGCAACGTGGTCAATGCGGCATCATTTACTGCGGTAGCCGTAAAAAAGTGGAAATGGTCACCGAAAAACTGTGCAACAACGGTCTACGGGCGGCGAGTTATCACGCGGGGCTGGATGCCGATGAGCGAGCGTACGTTCAAGACGCGTTCCAGCGTGACGATTTGCAAATTGTTGTGGCGACAGTCGCCTTCGGTATGGGAATAAACAAACCCAACGTGCGTTTTGTGGTTCACTTTGATATTCCGCGTAATATCGAGTCTTACTACCAGGAGACGGGGCGAGCAGGGCGAGATGGCTTACCCGCAGAAGCGATGATGCTGTATGACCCTGCGGATATCGGCTGGTTGCGTCGCATGCTGGATGAAAAAGATGATGGCCCACAAAAGCAGGTTGAGGCGCACAAACTCAATGCGATGAGCGCCTTTGCGGAAGCGCAAACTTGTCGTCGCCAAGTGCTATTAAATTACTTTGGTGAGTATCGAGAGCAACCGTGTGGCAACTGCGATATTTGCCTCGATCCCCCCAAGCATTTTGATGCCACCGAGCAGGCGCAAAAAGCCCTTTCGTGCGTCTATCGCGTGAATCAAAGTTTTGGTATCGGCTATGTGGTCGAAGTGCTGCGTGGCATGCAAAATATCCGAGTACGCGAAAACGGTCACGATAAACTGTCCACTTACGGTCTTGGTCGCGAAAACAGCCATGACTATTGGGTGAGTATATTCCGTCAACTGATCCACAAAGGGTTACTGTTTCAAAACATCACCCGTAATTCCACCTTGCAACTGACGCCAGAAGCGCGACCGCTATTGCGTGGTGAAGTGTCATTGGAATTAGCGGTGCCTCGTTTAGATACCGCAGCAAGGGCGGCCAAATCAGACAAGCTTGTCAGCAAAAACTACGATAAAAAGCTGTTTGCCAAATTGCGCAAATTGCGTAAAGCGATTGCAGATGAAGATGGCTTACCACCTTACGTGGTGTTCAGTGATGCCACGTTAATTGATATGGCTGAAATTCTGCCAACATCTTACGGAGAAATGTTGGCGGTCAACGGTGTGGGCCAACGCAAGTTGGAAAAATACGCCGATCCTTTCTTAGATTTGATTCAGGAGCACTTAACCCATCATGGTTGATTCGACGCAAAAGGAATTTGGTTTAGCTGAATACCAGCAACAAGAGGGACGCATCGTGATCACGGCGCCGCGTTTTGATTTTGACAGCTTTCCTGAGCTAGCGGAGAAGTTGGTCAAGTCGCTGTCAGCGTCGGTGATTGAGAAGCAGTGGGATGCCGATATCCACTCATGGTTGATTGATTTTGAAGGCTGCCAACTGTTCTTAAAGTCAGAGCATTACAGCGAAAGTGTTTGGTTTGAAGCGCTGGCTATTGATGATTCAAAAGAAGAACTCGACTTTCTCGCAAGGCTGTTTCAACGCGGCTTTTAGCGCCAAAATAATACGCCAACGATTGCGTAATAACTCTTGCTTGCGGCGTGAATTGGTTAATGTATAATCGCCCGCCGCGCTAGGAGTCACATACTCGATAGTGCTTAAGTTTTTTTATTCACATTGTTGGTGAGACATTGTCTGTTGGCTTAGATGGTGTCGATTTGGGTTCCCTCACCCCCAAACCAAACTAAAAAGGTATCGCATGAGTAACTTTACCCCTGCGCAGCAGCGCAAAGCCCTTCTTTTATTGGTTTTATTCCATCTGATCATTATTGCATCGAGCAACTATTTGGTTCAGTTACCGTTTACGGTATTTGGTTTCCACACCACTTGGGGCGCATTTACCTTCCCATTTATCTTCTTAGCGACTGATTTAACCGTGCGCGTTTTCGGTGCTCAGCTTGCACGTCGTATTATCTTCTTAGTGATGCTACCAGCACTGGCGGTGTCGTATGCACTGTCGGTACTGTTTTTCGAAGGGCAATTCCAAGGCTTTTCCCATCTTGGGGAGTTTAACTTGTTTGTAGCTCGTATCGCGATTGCAAGCTTTATGGCGTATCTATTAGGTCAGATTCTTGATGTGCACGTATTTAACCGCCTGCGTCAGTTAAAGCAGTGGTGGGTAGCTCCAACCTGTTCGACACTATTTGGCAATGCGCTAGATACGATCGCGTTTTTTGCGATTGCTTTCTATCAGAGCCCAGATCCCTTTATGGCGGAGCACTGGACGGAAATCGCGCTGGTGGACTACGGCTTCAAATTGGTCATCAGCTTAGGTTTGTTTGTGCCTATGTACGGCGTGCTATTGAACTTCCTTGTGAGAAAGCTCACTGCTGTCAATCCAGACTTTAAAGTGGTTGGTGCAAACCAGTGATAAGAAAAGAGGGCAAGTAACGCCTTCGGATTCGTAACAGTGCTCTCTCGACTCTAAATCGAGATTCAAAAACAAAAAGCCCGAGTGACAGTCACTCGGGCTTTTCTCTTTATGCGGTCATTATTGAGCGATAACAGTAAGAGGCCAGCCAATATCACTTTGGCGGTTGGCTTCAATTTCAAGCTCTGCGCTGGTCAGTGGGTTGGCATCTAGCCATTTTGCATCAATGGTTAGGGTGAGTTTGTCACCCTCAGAGCTTAGGCTTATGTTTGGCTCAAGCTCAGGGTTACGACGATGCGTTAGTAGCACGGCTAGGCGAAGTAGGCGCAAAATGCGTTTTGCACTTGAACCTGACACGGCGTGCTGCTCAGGTAGAGAGGTCAAATGCTCTCGGTAACGACGCGCAATCTCACCCAGTAAGTGTTTCTGAGCGCGAGTATAGCCAGGCAGATCTAAGCTTTGCAGCAAGTAAGCGCTGTGCTCACCACCTTTTTTGAAGTCAATCGTTAAGCCGACTTCGTGCAGTTTGGCCGCTGTCTCGAGCAACACTTTCCCTTGCTCCTCGACAATCCAATCCTGTTGGCACTGAGAGAGTAAACGCTGCGCTAGATGGGCCACTTGCTCACCATATGCTTGATCAAGTTGGTAACGATGTTGGACGCTCGCAATGGTGCGGGCGCGAATATCGTCCTGCTTGAGTTCATCCACCATCTCGTACACTAAGCCTTCACGCAAAGCGCCGCCAGCCAGTGTCATAGAATCAATTTCTAGCAATTCAAAGATCGCAATCAGAATTGATAAGCCACTTGGGAACACTAAAGCACGCTCTAGTGTGAGCCCTTCAATCTCTAACTCTTCTAAGTGATCCGCTCGCATGGCCTGTTTTTGTAGGCGTTTGAGTTTGGCATGGGTGATGACCTCATCCATGCCTTGCGCTAGCATAATTTCTTGTAGCGCTTGAACCGTGCCCGAGGCGCCGACACAGACATCCCAACCAATCTCTTGGTACTGCTCTAAGATTGGTTGTAAGGTCTCTTTGGCGGCAAGAATCGCGTTGTTGAAGTTTGTGACGGTTAACTGGCGATCTTTAAAGTGACGCTCAAGCCAAGTCACGCAGCCCATCTTTAAGCTTGTTAGTGCTTTGGCTTCAAAACCTTCACCAATAATCAGCTCGGTGCTTGCGCCGCCAATGTCTACCACTAAACGACGCCCACTGCCTCCAGAGGTATGAGCCACCCCTTTGTAGATGGTGGCCGCTTCTTCTTCGCCGCTGATCACTTCAATCTTGTGACCCAAGATTTGATTCGCTTTTTCCAAGAAAACGTCCACGTTGGTCGCGGTACGCAATGTGGCGGTGCCGACAATGCGAATGTTCTCTGTGGGGATATCTTGCAAGCGTTCGGCAAAAAGGCTCAAGCAGTCCCAGCCACGTTGCATGGCTTCTAGGCTCAACGCGTTATGTTCGTCTAAACCTGCGGCAAGGCGAACTTTACGTTTGATTTTGGCCATGGTTTGAACGCTGCCATCAATGTGACGCACAACGAGCATATGAAAACTGTTCGACCCGAGATCGATGGCTGCGTAAAGCGGAGATGAAACGGCTTGGCTCATAGACGCTTAAGAATCCTTTGGTTGGCGCTGGCGAGAGCGATTGTTTTGACGACGGTTACCCGAACGAGATCCACTTGTATTGGTGCGACGCTGCTGCGGACGGTTTGAACGCATGCGAATAGGCGCAGGTAGATCTTCGATTAGGGCACTTGGGTCATAATCCGATACCGGGATTGTGTGCTCAATGTATTCTTCGATCGGTGGGAGGTTGATCGCGTAATCTTCACACGCAAAGCTGATTGAGTGACCGCTTGCGCCAGCACGACCTGTACGGCCAATACGGTGCACGTAGTCTTCACAATCATCAGGCAAGTCGAAGTTAAATACATGCGTCACTTGCGGGATATGCAAACCGCGCGCGGCAACGTCGGTTGCAACCAGCAGATCGACATCACCTTTAGTGAATTGCTCTAGGATGCGCTCACGTTTTTTCTGTGGCACGTCACCTGTAAGAAGACCCACGCGATGACCGTCGGCCGCCAAGTGACCCCAAATGGATTCACATTTGTGCTTAGTATTGGCGAAAATGATCGCACGCTCTGGCCACTCTTCTTCAATAAGTGTTTGCAGTAGCGCCATTTTGTGCTCGTTAGAAGGGTAGAACAACTCTTCCTGAATGCGGTGACCAGTTTTGACTTCTGGCTCAACCACAACATGCTCAGGGTTATGCATGTGTTCGAAAGCAAGCTCTTGAACGCGGTAAGAAAGTGTTGCTGAGAACAGCATGTTCAAGCGCTCTTTTGGCTCAGGCATACGACGGAACAAGAAACGGATGTCTTTAATAAAGCCAAGATCGAACATACGGTCTGCTTCATCAAGGACGACAGCTTGAATGTGGTTTAAGTTAAACACACGCTGCTTGTAGAAATCGATGATGCGACCCGTTGTACCAATCAATACGTCAACACCATCTTCAAGCTTAGCGAGCTGCTTATCATAGCTTTCACCGCCATAAGCAAGCGCAGCTTTGATACCTGTGCTTGCGATTAGTGGTTCAGCATCATTATAGATCTGAATCGCCAGCTCACGTGTTGGCGCCATAATGATGGCGCGTGGCTGAGTTGGCTTACGGCCTTCATGCTCAGACGTCGTGAGTAAGTGGTTAAAAGTAGCAGTCAGGAAGGCTAATGTCTTACCTGTACCCGTTTGGGCTTGGCCTGCGATGTCTTGGCCGGTGAGCAGTACCGGCAACGCCAAGGCTTGGATAGGGGTACAAAATTCGAACCCTTTTTTCTCCAGACCTTCAGTAATTTGAGGGTGTAAACCTAAATCGGCGAACTTTTGCTCTGTGATATGCGTCTTTTTCATGGCTATAGAATATCAGCTTAAGCTTGCAATACGAAAGTAAATACATTCCAATAGGGCATCTAAATACTGGTTATCATGCAACCAGTTCAGAAAAACACATTGGAGTGGAAGATGAGTGATAAGATTTTGCAGCTTACTGATGACGGTTTTGAAAACGATGTAATCAATGCTGCAGGCCCAGTTCTTGTTGATTTTTGGGCGGAGTGGTGTGGTCCTTGTAAGATGATCGCTCCTATCCTAGACGAAATCGCAGATGAGTACGAAGGCAAACTCACTATCGGTAAACTAAATATCGACCAAAACGCAGGTACACCACCTAAATTTGGTATCCGTGGTATTCCAACGTTGCTTCTATTTAAAGACGGTAACGTAGCAGCAACGAAAGTGGGCGCGCTGTCTAAAACTCAACTAAAAGAGTTCCTAGACGCAAACCTATAAGCGTTGTGAAAGAAGACCGTGCTTAAGGCACGGTTTTGTTTTTGAACATCAACAAAATCTAGACTAGGCTACTATTTAGTGCTAGTTTATCGCACGTTAATTATACAAGTTCTCTTCTTGGTCGATCCTGTGACCAAATCCATCTTAACCAAATAACAGATCCTTATTTTGACTAAACAAGCATCAACCACCATGAATCTAACAGAACTGAAGAACAGACCTGTGTCTGATCTTGTTAAACTTGGCGAAAGCCTAGGCCTAGAGAACCTAGCTCGTCTAAGAAAACAAGATATTATCTTCGCAATCCTAAAAGCGCATGCTAAGAGCGGCGAAGACATTTTCGGCGACGGGGTTCTAGAAATTCTGCAAGACGGCTTTGGTTTCTTGCGTAGTGCAGACAGCTCTTACCTAGCAGGTCCGGACGACATTTACGTGTCACCGAGTCAGATCCGTCGTTTTAACTTACGTACGGGTGATTCAATCGCTGGGAAGATTCGTCCACCTAAAGACGGTGAACGCTACTTTGCGCTACTGAAAGTCAATACAGTTAATGATGATAAGCCAGACAACGCGCGTAACAAGATTCTATTTGAAAACTTGACGCCACTGCACGCCAATGAGCGTATGGTGATGGAGCGTGGTAACGGTTCGACAGAAGATATCACAGCACGTGTTCTAGACTTAGCTTCACCAATTGGTAAAGGTCAACGTGGTCTGATTGTTGCTCCGCCAAAAGCGGGTAAAACAATGCTGCTACAGAACATCGCTCAAAGTATTGCTTACAACCACCCTGAGTGTGAGCTGATGGTACTTCTTATCGACGAACGTCCGGAAGAAGTAACTGAGATGCAACGCTTGGTTAAAGGTGAAGTAGTCGCGTCAACGTTTGATGAGCCAGCGTCTCGCCACGTTCAAGTCGCAGAGATGGTAATCGAGAAAGCGAAACGTCTTGTTGAACACAAAAAAGACGTGGTTATCCTGCTTGACTCAATCACTCGTCTTGCTCGTGCATACAACACTGTTGTGCCTTCTTCAGGTAAAGTACTAACGGGTGGTGTGGATGCAAACGCACTTCACCGTCCTAAGCGTTTCTTCGGTGCAGCTCGTAATGTTGAAGAAGGCGGTAGCTTAACGATCCTTGCAACAGCGCTTGTTGATACAGGCTCTAAAATGGATGAAGTTATCTACGAAGAGTTTAAAGGTACAGGTAACATGGAAATCCACCTGAACCGTAAGATTGCAGAGAAACGCGTCTTCCCAGCAATTGACTTCAACCGCTCGGGCACTCGTCGTGAAGAGCTTCTAACGAAGAACGATGAGCTACAGAAGATGTGGATTTTGCGTAAGATTGTTCACCCTATGGGCGAGATCGACGCAATGGAATTCCTAATCGATAAGCTCGCGATGACAAAGACCAATGATGAGTTCTTTGATGCAATGCGTCGTCAGTAATCACTGAAGATTTGATTCCCAAACGCCACCGCTAAGCCGGTGGCGTTTTTGTTTGCATTATCTACTGATAACACGCACAATGGAGTTAAATGTTACAAGGAGGTTAACATGCAACAAGGAATGTTGTCGTCAGTACTCCTATCCGCATTACTTTTAGGAGCGCCAACCGTCTCAGCAACGGAGATGGCCCCTGCTCGTGTGGAAGTGCTTTTACAAGATGAGCAAATTCACCAAAAAGTCGCTCAATTACTTCAATATGCTGTTGAAGATAATATCGATTCCCTCAATTTCGCGCTCGAACGACTTTCTTTACCTCAGCAAGAGGTTTCTAGATACCTGCTTCTTGACAAAATCGAGCAGCAACAGGTTGTGCTTACCCCTAAAATGGCGTTATTTGTAGAGCAGCAAAAAACACGAGTCCCTACCTATCAAGTATTAGAACGGGGGGATGGTTATGAGTTTTCAGTTCCCGCGTTTAACTATCCCGCCATCGCAAGTCGCTTACTCAAGCAATGGCGTCAAGATCAATCAACTCTCGATTTTGTCTTGCAAGCAGAGCGAGGGGAGCTTGTTCTACAAGATTGGCTATCAGGCAGTGAATATCAGGTCCAAACACGTGAAGCATTACTTATCCGTGAGCTAGATAGCTTGTCTCCAGAGGCGGTGAAAAGCATCACCCAGCAGTTCACAGACTCTGCCATTGTAAGTTGGTTGCCATCTTCCGATGTGATGGTTCGTTTAGCACAAGTGAGTGAAGATGCGGATGTGTATAAACTGGTGTGGCTAATGCGCGCAGATTTTAACAGCCAGCAAGAACTTACGAGGTTGGCTAAGGTTGGCGATGACTTCTCGCTACAACAGATCATGCTTGCTTCGCAAAACCCGAGTTTAAAAGAACACGCATTGAAAGAGCTCACACGGATAAAACCGATGAATCAAGAGGTAAAAGCCTTCTTGATTGAGCGTATGGCGCTGAAAGATGATGCTCCGTTTGTCGCACAGGAATTGGCTCGTCAAGGATACACGAACTGGCTTGAAGAGTTAGCCAGCCACAACCAAAAGGTTCGCAGTAGTGCCATTCTCAATGCTTTGGCTAAATAGCTGACTTATCGTGAAATAACCACAATAAAAAGAGGGATCGGATGATCCCTCTTTTTGATATACTGCCTGGAGTTTAACCAGCCATTAGAAGGCCTATGAGTTTTAAGGATCTACGCGACTTTATTGCCCACTTAGAGCAAGAGGGCAAGCTGAAACGCATTACTCACCCTGTTGACCCACATTATGAAATGACTGAGATCAGCGACCGAACGCTTCGAGCGGGAGGCCCTGCTTTGTTGTTTGAAAACCCAATTGGTTATGACGTACCCGTGCTTACCAACTTATTTGGCACGCCAGAGCGCGTTGCTATTGGTATGGGACGTAGCGAAGTTAAAGAGCTACGTGACGTGGGGAAATTGTTGGCTTACCTGAAAGAGCCAGAACCGCCACGTGGATTTAAAGATGCGATAGATAAGATCCCCGTCTTTAAACAAGTACTCAATATGCCCGCTAAAAGGCTGCGTAAAGCACCTTGCCAAGAAGTGGTTTGGCAGGGTGAAGATGTGGACCTCGATAAAATCCCAGTGATGAGTTGCTGGCAAGATGACGTGGCCCCTTTATTGACTTGGGGTTTGACTGTTACGCGTGGCCCGCATAAGAAACGCCAGAACCTAGGTATTTACCGTCAGCAGAAGATTGGTAAAAACAAAATCATCATGCGTTGGCTAGCACACCGTGGTGGAGCTCTTGATCTGCGTGATTGGATGGAAACTAATCCTGGAAAGCCTTTCCCGATATCCGTAGCTTTTGGTGCAGATCCGGCGACCATCTTAGGGGCGGTAACACCAGTACCAGATACATTATCTGAGTATGCATTTGCCGGCTTACTACGTGGCAGTAAAACTGAAGTCGTCAAATCGGTCAGTAACGATCTTGAAGTACCAGCAAGCGCGGAAATCGTGATGGAAGGGTATATCGATCCAAACGAATATGCGGATGAAGGACCTTATGGCGATCATACTGGCTACTACAACGAAAAAGAAAAGCACCACGTGTTTACCATCACGCACATTACCATGCGTAAAGATCCCATTTATCACAGTACCTACACAGGTCGTCCGCCGGATGAACCTGCGGTATTGGGTGTTGCGCTGAATGAAGTGTTCGTGCCGATTTTGCAAAAGCAGTTTCCTGAGATAGAAGACTTCTACCTACCGCCAGAAGGTTGCTCGTACCGAATGGCGGTGGTAACCATGAAGAAGCAATACCCAGGTCACGCTAAGCGCGTAATGCTTGGGGTATGGTCTTTCCTACGCCAGTTTATGTATACCAAATTTGTAGTGGTATGCGATGAGAGCGTTAATGCACGTTGCTGGGACGATGTGGTCAAAGCTATGGCTGACAATATGGAGCCAGTGCGTGACACACTCATGATAGAAAATACGCCTATTGATTCTCTCGATTTTGCATCTCCTGTTGTCGGTCTTGGTTCGAAGATGGGTATGGACGCAACGATTAAATGGGATGCAGAAAACGCCACTGCGCCAGAACTGAATGCAATCTCTCATGTTTCAGTAGATAGTGAGGCGCTCGCAAGGTTTAAATCCGATAACCCAGAGGTGGTGGATATCGCGCTGCCAAGTTCAGCACAGAATGATCGCTTTGTGATTATCTCTATGCGTAAGAACCAATCAGGCCAGTCAAGACAGCTGATGGAAAAAGTCTGGACGTGGTTAGAGCAACACACCGACAGTAAATTTGCCATCCTTTGCGATGAAGATGTCGATGTCCATGATTGGAATGATGTGATTTGGGCGATGACAACTCGTATGGATCCAGCCAGAGACACAGTACAAATTCGAGCTGAGAACGGACGCTGTTCTAAACTAGGGTTAGATGCGACAAATAAATTTGCTGGGGAAGTTAATCGAGAGTGGGGTATCCCAATTAAGAAAGACCCACAGTTAGTCGCACAAGTCGATGCTAAGTGGAGTAAGCTCGGTATATCATGAGCAAAATAATACGCTTGCAGCCTCAAGGAATTTGTTTTGAGGCGCAAGATGGGCAAACGGTACTGGAAGCGGCGCTCAACAATAATATACGCTTTCCACATCGTTGCCAGGTTGGAGCGTGTGCAGCCTGTCTGTGCCGTAAACTTGAAGGAACAGTAAGTTACGATCTTGAACCCATGCTCACAGAGAAAGAGCAGCAACAAGGTTGGATATTTGCTTGTCAGGCAGTAGCCGAAAGTAATTTAGTACTTACTTTTGAGGAGTAAGTAAGAGGAAGACCATGACCATCCAATGTAAAGTAAAGTCTATTAAGCCGTTAGCTTGTAATACTTATCAAATTCTACTTCACCCAGAAACGCCTGTGGCATTTAAAGCGGGGCAATACCTTATGGTAGTGATGGGTGAAAAAGACAAACGTCCTTTCTCGATTGCAAGTAGCCCTTGTCGCCATGAAGGTGAGCTAGAGTTGCACATTGGTGCGGCAGAGCAGAATGCGTACGCTCTAGAAGTTGTTGAAGCAATGAAAGACGCGCTAGCAAACGGTGGTGATATTACTATCGATGCGCCACATGGTGATGCTTGGGTTCAAGAAGAAAGTGAACGTCCTATTCTTTTAATTGCGGGTGGTACAGGCTTTAGTTACGTACGCTCAATTCTGGACCACTGCGTAGCTCAAAGCTTGAATAACCAAATTCATTTGTATTGGGGGGGCCGTGATGATTGCCAACTGTATGCAAAAGAAGAGCTAGAGCAAATTGAAGCTAAACATGAAAATGTTCACTTTGTCCCTGTTGTCGAAGATGCTCCAACAGAGTGGACAGGAAAGGTCGGTAATGTGCTGCAGGCTGTAGAGCAAGATTTTGACTCTCTCGCAGAATATGACATCTATATAGCAGGGCGCTTTGAAATGGCTGGTGCTGCGCGCGAACAATTTACACAAAATAAAGGTGCGCAAAGCGATCGAATGTTCGCTGATGCCTATGCATTTATCTAAACTTAGTTAAATAAGACCAAAAAGAGAGCAATTTGCTCTCTTTTTTGTGCTTTTGAATACAAATTCAACGAACAGTCATTTTTTCCAAATTTATTTAAAAAAGGGGTTGCGCTAGAGCAAGAACTCCCTATAATGCGCATCCACTGACACGGCAGACGCCACAAGGCTTCAGCGCTAAATCAGTAAAGCCAACTAGCAAAATTTCGAATTGAAAAGTTTGAAATAAAAAATTCAAAAAAGTGTTTGACACTTCGAATTGAAACGCTAGAATGGCTGCCTCTTCCGAAGTGATGTAAGTCACAAAGAAGAAAGCTCTTTAACAATATAAACCTATCAATCTGTGTGGGC
>NZ_JWLV01000004.1 GCF_000808535.1 Vibrio sinaloensis | reverse complement strand
GACGACGGTACGGGCCCAGGTCCGGGTACCCCAGATAACGACAAGCCAACCCTGTCTGTGACGGACGCGGGTGACGTGAACGAAGGCACTGACGCGGTGTTCACGGTTTCACTCTCTAACGAGACCGAAGCGCCAGTGGTGGTTAACCTAGCGCCAACCACTGACGGTTACACCGCGGAAGCGGGTGACATCGGTGAGATGGTCGTGACTTACGTTGACAGCAACAACCAGACGCAAACACTGACGGTCGATGGCAGCGGCAACGTGACCATCCCAGCGGGCATCACCGACATTACGGTGACCATCCCAACTACGGGCGATGACGTCTACGAAGGCGACGAGACCTTTGGTCTTGTGGTCACTGAATCGAACAACGTGACGTCAAACGGCAGTGCGACAGGTACCGCAACCATCAAAGACGACGGTACGGGCCCAGGTCCAGGCACGCCAGATAACGACAAGCCAGAGCTTACCGTGACAGGCGGTGGTGATGTGAACGAAGGCACTGACGCGGTATTCACTGTGTCACTCTCTAATGAAACCGAAGCGCCAGTGGTGGTCAACCTTGCGCCAACCACTGACGGTTACACCGCGGAAGCGGGTGACATCGGCGAGATGGTCGTGACGTATGTCGACAGCAACAACCAAACGCAAACACTGACGGTCGATGGCAGCGGCAACGTGACTATCCCAGCGGGCATCACCGACATTACGGTGACCATCCCAACTACGGGCGATAACGTCTACGAAGGCGACGAGACCTTTGGTCTTGTGGTCACTGAATCGAACAACGTGACGTCAAACGGCAGTGCAACAGGTACCGCAACCATCAAAGACGACGGTACGGGCCCAGGTCCGGGTACCCCAGATAACGACAAGCCAACCCTGTCTGTGACAGATGCGGGGGACGTGAACGAAGGCACTGACGCGGTGTTCACTGTCTCGCTATCGAATGAAACCGAAGCGCCAGTCGTGGTCAACCTTGCGCCAACCACTGACGGTTACAGCGCGGAAGCGGGTGACATCG
>NZ_JWLV01000003.1 GCF_000808535.1 Vibrio sinaloensis | reverse complement strand
GGCAACGTGACCATCCCTGCGGGCATCACCGACATTACCGTGACCATCCCAACTACGGGCGATGACGTCTACGAAGGTGACGAGACCTTTGGTCTTGTGGTCACAGAATCAAACAACGTCACATCAAACGGCAGTGCAACAGGTACCGCAACCATCAAAGACGACGGTACGGGTCCAGGTCCGGGCACGCCAGATAATGACAAGCCAGAGCTTACTGTCACTGGCGGTGGCAATGTGAACGAAGGCACGGACGCGGTATTCACGGTTTCACTCTCTAACGAGACCGAAGCGCCAGTGGTGGTCAACCTCGCGCCAACCACTGATGGTTACACGGCCGAAGCGGGTGACATCGGTGAGATGGTCGTGACCTACGTCGATAGCAATAACCAAACGCAAACTTTAACCGTGGATGGCAGCGGCAACGTGACCATCCCAGCGGGCATCACCGACATTACGGTGACGATCCCAACCACGGGTGATGATGTCTACGAAGGCGACGAGACGTTTGGTCTTGTGGTGACAGAATCGAACAACGTGACCTCAAACGGCAGTGCGACCGGTACCGCAACCATCAAAGACGACGGTACAGGCCCAGGACCGGGTTCCCCAGACAACGATAAGCCAGAGCTTACTGTGACGGGCGGTGGTGATGTGAACGAAGGCACTGACGCGGTATTCACTGTCTCGCTATCGAATGAAACCGAAGCGCCAGTGGTGGTCAACCTCGCGCCAACCACCGACGGTTACACCGCCGAAGCGGGTGACATTGGTGAGATGGTCGTGACCTACGTCGATAGCAATAACCAAACGCAAACACTGACCGTGGATGGCAGCGGCAACGTAACCATCCCAGCGGGTATTACTGACATTACGGTGATCATCCCAACTACGGGTGATGATGTCTACGAAGGCGACGAGACCTT
>NZ_JWLV01000002.1 GCF_000808535.1 Vibrio sinaloensis | reverse complement strand
ATGTTTGAATTGACTGTGCTCTTATTGGTTTTTACTTTTGAAAAAGTAAAACAAAACAGCTCAAGGCTGCTTCCCAATTCGAATGGTCACTTCGTATCATTGAAACCTAATTTGAAGCCGAAGCTTCTAATTGGATTATCATCAACGAGTGCCCACACAGATTGATAGGTTTATATTGTTAAAGAGCTTTTTCTAACAACCACTTGGCTTAACACCGTGTTGCTAGGGGTGCGTATCTTACGCTTCCCGATTTGAGAGTCAAGCGTTATTTCAAACTTTCTTTTCTCTCTTACCGAGCGGTTTGTGACTTTCGTCTCACTCCGTGTCGGTGAGGCGGCATTATAGGGAGGTCTGAACGGATGACAAGTGTTTTTTTGAAATTAATTTTTGTTTGCTCAAAAAGAAATCAAAACGGTTGAAATAGAATAAAATTTCAACATTTGAGTCATGTCACATCAATGCGTTGGAAAAACGACAACCATATACGTAATATCTCTGTGTCTATTTTGTTAACAGTAGATACCGTTTTTTTAGTAAACCAATAGTTGTATTCCAATATGAATTCAAACAAATCGACCTTAATGATTGTCGCCGTCGCAATCATAGGTGCAATCCTCTTTTCGCAGGTCGCGTTATCACCTGCTATTAGTTTTGTGATTGGTGTTTTTGCTTGCGCTTTTGTTATCAAATTTTCGAACACCACTCCAATCGACGAGCCACATAACGACCCATCCACTAACACGCTCTACGTGGGCAACCTGCCATATAAAGCAAACGAATCTAACGTTAAGGAATTATTTTCTAAACATGGTGAGGTGTTCGCGGTCCGGTTAATGAAAGATAAACGAACAGGTAAAAGGCGAGGTTTTGGTTTCGTCGTGATGGCTGCAGCCGATGCACCGAAAGCGATTGAAGCGTTAAATGAAAATGAATACATGCAACGCACACTGAAAGTGCGCATTGCTAACGATCCTAAATCTTCAGCGGATAATGCTGAACAGAGCTAAACTGTAATTGGTTTAGTGCTCGATTCAATGCTCCCTCTTCCCAAGGGGGAGCGGTTGAAAAAATACTCCTTTCTCCACACTTCTCTTGTTTATTCACACCAAGAAGCGCTTCTACTCTTCTGGCAATAGCTTCACCTGAGTCCACCAGCAACACTGACTGCCCAAGCACACTCTGAATCTCCTCTTTAATAAGAGGGAAGTGAGTACACCCTAATACTGCCACATCAATATGATGACGAAGCGGCTCTAATATATTGGTGAGTTCATCCAAGCAGATAGCTTTGCCACGTAGTTTCTCTTCTGCCATATCAACCAGCCGTGTCGAGCCAAGCATTTCTACTGGCTTACTTTGAGAGAAACTACGGATAAGATCGTGAGTATATTCTCTTGTCACTGTCGCAGGGGTTGCGATTAAGCCGACGGCCTTATTCGCCATATTGGAAGCTGGCTTTATGGCCGGTACCACGCCAACGACAGGAATAGTTAATTGAGAGCGAAGCGTAGGAAGGACGATCGTACTTGCGGTATTACAAGCGATAACCACCAGATCAATGTCTTTTTCTTCAACGAGACGGCCAATCAGCTTTTCGACTCTCGCGATCAAAGTATCATGGGCTAGCTCACCATAAGGGTACGCTTCATTATCGAAGATATAGGTATAGTTAAGATGCGGAAGCTTATTGGCAATTTCTTGGAAAACCGACAGTCCGCCTACACCAGAGTCAAAGATAAGGATATTTGAATGATTCGACACTTGAGTAACCCACGATAAGAGATGTGGCAATCATACTCAGTTCGGCGTTTTTGGCAATCTCTTGGCCGTATAACGTTGATATGAGAAGCGTCCATCACTATCTATATGCGTAGGTGTTACCTCGATACAACCTTGATAACTTCGAGTCTGCGTCACTAAGGTATGGAATTCTCCATTTTCACCACAAGGATCGACGTTATCAGGAAGTGCTGTTAGAAACTCTGGGCTATACAACTGACCGCAAAACTGCTGACTCAGAGCGTTACCATCAGTGGTAACAACAAGGGTCTGTATTCCTCACTGAAGAATTTCTTGCGCCAGTTTTTCACTCTCCTCCCCCATTAAGGGGAACAAACACTGCCAGCCAGCAGGTTCGATATAGCTACGGCGATAATCAGCAATGCCATTGCAGAACATGTCACCAAACGCAACAGCATCTATTTCGATCCCACTCGCCTTCAAGCTTTCAACAATTCGTGCTTGGTATACTTCATTGGGAGGAAAGGTTTCGGGTAGTTCAACTTTAATCAAAGGTAATTGCAGTAATTGGGCCTGCATATCCAGCACATGAAGAGGCGTGGCTTGGAAAGGCACTTCATCTTTCACATAGGTAGTATAGAGGGCGACCACATTAAACTCTGGGTTATCTCGAAGCCTTTCTAGTACTAGGGTTGAATCTTTTCCGCTCGACCAACTGATGATGACGTTGTTTTTCATACTGTTTATCTATCGATAAAAAACCGCCCGAAGGCGGTTTTAAGTACTTAGAATTGGTAAGTTAGGTTAGCAAAGTAGCGACGCTCTGGTGCGTTGTAACTTAACGTTGTTTGATACTTCTCATTGGTTAAGTTGTCGACACGTGCTCGAACAACGAGATCTTGAGATACCCAATACCCAACAGAGGCATCCCACAAACTCACAGATGGCAGTTCATTTTTCGGGTCGCTCACTTCTTTAGGATTGCCCAACCGCTCTCCTGTATAGGTATAGGTCAGATTAAAATCGAAGTCTTCGTAAGATGCATCCAGTAACCATTTGTAGTTTTCATCCGCACGCTTAGCGAGCTTATTACCACCTGAATCTTGGTGGTCTTTGAACTCGGCAATAAGTGTATGGTGAATAAAGCCTGTATTGAACGTTCCGCTTATTTCAAGACCGCGCAATTCTGCGTCCACATTCTCTGGGTACCACCAAGGAGAACCTTCGTACCATATGATAAGGTTATCGACATCATTGTCGTAAGCGGTAACATCCAAAGTGAACAACTCAAACTCGCCCGTGTATCCGATTTCACGACTGATCGCTTCTTCTGGTTTCAAATCTGAGTTGTTGGTTAAGTCGGAGTAACTCGGCGCTTTAAAGGAAGTGCCTAGTGCAGCTCTTAAAGAGTGAGCTTGCGTTAGGTGATAGCGGGTTCCTAGCGACCAAGTAACATGGTAATCGTAAGTATCGTGCTTATCATTGCGAACACTACCCGTAAGTTGTAAGTCTCCAAACTGAACATCAGTAGAAAGATACACGCCCGTTGTATTACGAGACTCTCCCGCTAATTTATCTGGGTTTCCATAACTTAGCGCATCATCATCCAACTTTTCTCTGCGCCAATCGGCACCGGCGCCAACCGTAAAGTTTTCAGAAACCGAATATTGATTAAGAAATTGCAGGTTCGTCAGAGAAATCTTCTTCTCAGTACCTGCATTATCTTTACCTTGAGCCTGAGAGTAGTTTAGGTTTTCAATAGCTTGTTGGTTGGCTCGAAACGTCGAGCTGAGTTTGTCACCGTGATATTGAACATCCGCAGTAATACTCAAGTTTTCTGAATAACCGTAGTTTTTACCGCCTGAATCATATTCAGTTAAACTGTCATACCAACGAACCGATGCAGAGCCTGAGAACTGCTCGTTGAATGCCTGAGAATAGGAAGCAAACAAGTTTTGGCTTTCATACCCATAATCTAAGCCAGTTGCTGGATCTTTAATATCAAAACCATCGGTCTCTTCAAAACCACCAGCGAGTTTTACAATGCCGCCGTTAGCAAATGCGCGCGTCGTCGAGAAATTCGCTTCTTTTTGAGCATCGCTTCCTGCGCCCAAAGAGACGACTGTGCCTTCATTTGATTCACTTGAAGAGGTAATGACGTTAATCACACCAGCGATTGCATCAGACCCATAAAGGGCGCCACCAGGGCCTTTGATGACTTCTACACGCTCGATAATACCAACAGGGATATGGTTAAAACTAATCCCACCAGCCGCAGAATTGATACGTACGCCGTCAACCAAGAACAAAACTTGATTGCTATTAAAGCCACGAACAAATACAGAGGCAGAATGACCACGGCCGCCACTTTGGGAAACTTCAACGCCTGGTACTCGCTTTAATACATCAACCAAAGACTTAGCTTGAATCGCTTCAATTTCTTGCTTTGAAACAATCGTCGTTGAAGTGATAACTTCATTGAGAGGCTGCTCAAAACGATTCGCTGTGATCACCATTGTCTCATCAACAGAAACATCTTGGGCAATGGAATAGGTAGAGGGAAGCAGCGATGCCATAGCCATCGCTAAAATAGATCGGTTCATTATTCTGTCCTAAATCGCGTAAATCCTACCGAGCTTGAAGCGTTTGCTTCCAGTGATTGAGCTCAGCTGCTGGCAGGTATTCGGACTTAAGAGCTGTTAGCCTACTGCCTCGACTTCCCGCATATTCCTCTATGCAGTGTCTATTGAGGGGTCGTTCTCTTTTACCGCTGCGCGTCAGTTCTGGAATTCCACCAGATTCCCTTATTTCAGCCATCTATACATCCAGATAGCACCAGCTTGGGGCCGATGTTATTCAGCTATTGATATTTTGTCTAGTTAAGATTGGTATAAGCTATAGTTTTTACAGCAGGTTAGTGTCGTGATTACGAACCAACACTGGACATCAAGCGGGGATTGAATAAAATCTGCGCTCTCAAATAAAACGCACTAAGCACAGGCAATAACCCAAAGGTAATAATCATGGCTACTCTTGATGTAAACCCACAACGCTACCAAGAACAACTGGCAGAAAAAGTTGAGCGCCTTACCGAAATGTTCGCTCCTTACAACGTGCCAGAATTGGAAGTGTTTGAATCTCCAGAGCAGCACTACCGTATGCGAGCAGAGTTCCGCGTTTGGCATGAAGGTGAAGACCTTTACTACATCATGTTCAATCAAGAGACTCGAGAAAAGTACCGCGTCGATCAATTCCCTGCGGCGAGCCGTTTAATCAACGATCTCATGCCTTTACTCGTTGATGCAATGAAAGACAACGATTCACTGCGTCGTAAACTGTTCCAAGTGGACTTCCTCTCTACACTGAGCGGTGAAATCTTGGTGTCTCTTCTTTACCATCGCCAGCTCGATGATGAGTGGACTAAGAATGCTAAAGCGCTTAAGCAACGTTTAAATGACGAAGGCTTCAACCTCAATATTATCGGCCGTGCGCGTAAGATGAAGATAGTTCTCGATCGTGATTACGTGATCGAAAAACTGGATGTGAATGGCAAGCCTTACATCTACCAGCAAGTTGAAAACAGCTTTACTCAACCAAACGGTAAAGTCGCAGAGAAGATGTTGGAATGGGCCGTCGACTGTACTCAAGACAGCCAAGGTGATCTGCTGGAGCTATACTGTGGCAACGGCAACTTCTCTCTTGCGCTGGCGCAAAACTTTGAGCGCGTGTTGGCCACCGAGCTAGCTAAGCCTTCGGTTATCTCGGCGCAATACAATATTGCAGCCAACAAGATCGACAACGTGCAGATTCTGCGCCTTTCTGCTGAAGAATTTACCGAAGCGATTGAAGGCAAACGCGAATTCCGTCGCCTAAAAGATGCGGGCGTGGATCTTAAGAGTTACAACTGCAACACGATTTTTGTCGATCCACCACGTGCAGGTATGGACATTGACACGTGTAAGATGGTGCAAGGCTATGAGCGTATCTTATACATCTCATGTAACCCAGAAACCTTAAAAGAAAACTTAGACGTTTTGAGTGAAACCCACAACGTGACTCGCTTTGCTCTATTTGACCAGTTCCCATTTACCCACCACATGGAAGCGGGTGTGATGCTAGAGCGTAAATAGACGCTTTACTGAAACAAAAAACGAGCCATTTAGGCTCGTTTTTTAATATCTATTTTCGACTCTCTATGACTCAGCTTTTGCTGTTGTCGGAGTTAGAAAACCCAGTTTCTTTGCAACCCATAGCAGCAAGCCCAGCGTGATGAAGATCGCTAGCATGTTTGAACCCGCATCTGGGTACTGAGCCTTGATAAAGGCCGAGTGACCGAATGCACCCACAAAGAAACACGCTAGACCCACTAGCGGGATATCTTCTGATACAGGTTTACTTAGATACTCTTGGTACAGCGTCTGAACAGCTAGTACTAGAGCAATGAGTGGAAAAATTGAGAAAGAAACTTGGCTCATTGTTAGCCAAGACAGCATTGCGTCCCCACACATACCCGCAACAAGTGCCAGCACTAGGGTTTTCTTCTCAGAACCACGATTAACTTGGTTTGTTTCGTTCGACATTAATCTATCCCACCTTTTAATCGGTTACGTTCACGTTCTTTGCGATACCAATAAGCCCCTTTGGCCATCATTCGCAACTGCATAATTAGACGCTCGGCAAGCTCGTCGCGTTCACGTCCTTCTAAATCTAAAGCTTCTGCGCCAGAGTTAAAGACCAAGGTAACCGATGCTTCGGCTTGAGTGAAAGCTTCTTCACGGGTCATCCCTGTACCGATAAGGTACTCCGTTAACTCAGCTGAAAAATGTTGAATTTCTCTCGCGACTGCGGCACGAAACTCGGCAGAGGTGCCAGAGCGCTCACGCAGCAATAAACGAAAGACGTTGGGGCTACTCTCGATAAATTCCATAAAGGTTTCTACCGATGTGCGAATCACACTGCCCTCTTTAACAATGCGCTGGCGAGCCTGACGCATTAATTGACGAAGCAATAAACCGCCTTCGTCCACCATAGTTAACCCGAGCTCATCCATATCTTTGAAATGGCGATAGAATGAGGTGGGGGCGATTCCCGCTTCTCGTGCGACTTCTCGTAAACTGAGGTTAGAGAAACTTCGATCTGCACAGAGCTGACTAAAGGCGGCATCAATCAATGAACGACGCGTTTTCTCTTTCTGCTGTGCGCGGATTCCCATGGATTTCATAACTACGGATCTTTTTCTTATTTTGGTAGCCTTTAATATACAACGATTGACTTAGGGAGATAACCCAAAAATCTCGCTCTGTGACTACCGAGGGCAATTAAACCCAGTTCCACTCAATTTTCAATCTTTTCGAGTTCAATTAGAGATATACCGCATTCCTTTCTCAGATTTGAACGAATCTACGTGATCTCACCGACTCTCTAGTCGGCTGGTAGTGTACGCATTAACGGAATCAGTTAAAATCTCGCTACAGCAATGTTAAGACTATATAACAAGGAAAAAACTATGGCGGAGAGCAACCACTTTGATGTAATCGTGATTGGTAGTGGTCCCGGCGGTGAAGGGGCAGCGATGGGGTTAACCAAAGCGGGATTGAATGTTGCCATTGTCGAGAAAGAAAGCAGTGTGGGGGGCGGCTGTACCCACTGGGGCACCATTCCATCAAAAGCATTACGCCATGCCGTGAGCCGTATCATCGAGTTCAACAATAATCCGTTATTTTGTCATAACAACACCAGCCTACATTCGACCTTTTCAAACATTCTTGGTCACGCTAAATCAGTCATCGATAAACAGACTCGACTGCGCCAAGGGTTTTACGACCGAAACCAATGCTCTTTGATTTTTGGTACTGCGCGCTTTATTGATAAGTACACCATAGCGGTCATGCAAAGTGACGGTACTGAAGAGACTTACAGTGCCGATCGATTCGTAATTGCCACTGGCTCTCGCCCTTACCAGCCCGCTGATGTGGACTTCATGCACGAGCGCATTTATGACAGTGACTCCATCTTGAGCCTCAAGCACGACCCGCGACATATAATCATTTATGGCGCAGGCGTTATCGGTTGTGAGTATGCGTCTATTTTCCGCGGATTGGGGGTGAAAACGGATTTAATCAACACCCGCGATCGTCTCCTGGCTTTCCTAGATAACGAAGTCTCAGATGCCCTTTCTTATCACTTCTGGAACAGTGGTGTTGTCATTCGCAATGATGAAACTTACGAGAAAATCGAAGGCACCGAAGATGGCGTAATCGTCCATCTTGAATCGGGTAAAAAAATGCGTGCCGATTGCATCTTGTACGCCAACGGCCGAACCGGTAACACAGACAAACTCAATTTATCAGCGGTAGGCTTAGAAGCGGACTCTCGTGGCCAGCTAAAAGTCGATGGCAACTACCAAACTGAAGTCGAGCACGTCTATGCCGTGGGCGATGTGATTGGCTACCCTAGCTTAGCAAGTGCGGCGTATGATCAAGGTCGCTTCGTGGCACAAGCCATTACCAAAGGTAAGGCTGATGGGAATTTAATTGATGATATCCCTACAGGGATTTACACGATTCCAGAGATCAGTTCAGTGGGTAAAACCGAGCAAGAGCTCACTGCTGCTAAAGTGCCTTACGAAGTGGGCCGCTCATCGTTCAAACACCTTGCGCGCGCCCAGATCGCAGGCAAAGACATTGGCAGTTTGAAGATTCTTTTCCACCGCGAAACCAAGGAAATTTTGGGCATTCACTGCTTTGGCGAACGCGCTGCGGAAATCATTCACATCGGCCAAGCCATTATGGAGCAAAAGGGTGAAGCGAACACCATCGAGTACTTCGTCAACACGACCTTTAACTACCCAACCATGGCGGAAGCTTACCGTGTTGCGGCATTGAATGGATTAAATCGCCTGTTTTAAGGTTTTAAAGGCTCAAACCTAAACAAAGCCGCACTTCCATTGAAGTGCGGCTTTTCTATGTGTGCGACCCATGACGCTTACTGATTTAAGTAAGCCGCATGAAACTCCAAATGATCATCAATGAAGCTAGAGATAAAGTAATAGCTGTGGTCGTAGCCGGGCTGCATCCGCACTTGCACCTCAGAATCGTGCGCCTTTGCAGCCGCAATCAATGCTTCCGGCTTTAATTGCTCAACCAGAAAGCCGTCTGCCTCACCTTGATCGACCAAAATCGGTAGCCTCGCTTGAGCCTGTTTCAAAAGCTCGCTTGCGTCGTACTCCTTCCACGCCTCAAAATCACTCCCTAGGTAAGCGTTGAATGCTTTTTGTCCCCAAGGGCATTGCATTGGATTACTGATCGGACTGAACGCAGAGATAGAACGGTAAGCATTAGGATTTTTAAGCCCAATGGTAAGCGCTCCATGCCCCCCCATGCTGTGACCCGAGATAGATTTGACGGTCGATACGGGGAAATTTGATTCAATCAACGCGGGGAGCTCTTCGGTGACATAGTCGTACATATGATAATGACGAGACCAAGGCTCCTGTGTGGCATTCAAATAAAAGCCTGCACCTTGCCCCAAATCGTAGCCGTCATCATCCGCGACATCGCTACCACGCGGGCTAGTATCTGGGGCAACAATCGCAATCCCCAACTCCGCCGCCTTACGAAATGCGCCTGCTTTCTGCATGAAGTTTTCATCCGTGCAGGTCAATCCCGATAACCAGTATAGAACTGGAACAGGCTGTGCCTTAGATGCATTAGGCGGTAGAAAAATCGCAAAGCGCATATCGCAATTGAGACGAATTGATGTATGTGTGTATTGTTTATGCCAACCACCGAAGACTTTGGCTTGGCTAATGTTTTCTATGGTCATGTCCACCTCAAGGGTTCATTCGACAATAAAAAGAAACGCCCGTATTTAAGGGCGTTACCTTTAAAAAGTGATTACTTATCCATGTGAAGAACAGTACGGATAGATTCACCTTTGTGCATCAATTCGAATGCTTCATTTACGTCTTGTAGACCCATGGTGTGCGTGATGAATTCTTGCAGACCAAACTCACCCGCCATGTAACGGTTTACGATTTCAGGAAGCTCTGAACGGCCTTTAACACCACCGAAAGCAGAGCCACGCCATACGCGTCCTGTCACAAGCTGGAATGGACGAGTCGAGATCTCTTGACCTGCCCCGGCAACACCAATGATGACTGACTCACCCCAACCTTTATGGCAGCACTCCAACGCTTGACGCATCACGTTGACGTTACCGATACACTCAAACGAGTAATCAACGCCGCCGTCAGTCATCTCTACGATGACTTCTTGAATTGGCTTATCAAATTGCTGTGGATTAATCACATCAGTTGCGCCAAGTTGCTTCGCAAGATCGAACTTGCTCTCATTGATATCGATACCGATGATGCGGCTCGCTCCAGCCATACGTGCACCGATGATCGCCGACAAGCCAATACCGCCTAAGCCGAAAATGGCTACGGTATCACCTTGCTCAACTTTTGCCGTGTTAAGCACCGCCCCCATACCCGTCGTCACACCGCAACCTAGAAGACAAACTTCTTCCAGTGGCGCTTCTTTGTTTACTTTCGCTAGTGAGATTTCTGGTAGTACCGTGTACTCAGAGAAAGTAGAACACCCCATGTAGTGGAATATGGTCTCACCGTTGACAGAGAAACGGCTTGTGCCATCTGGCATCAGACCTTTACCTTGAGTTTCGCGCACGGCCTGGCAAAGATTCGTCTTACCCGACTTACAGAATTTACACTCGCCACATTCTGCGGTGTAAAGAGGAATAACATGATCACCGACTTCAACGCTTGTCACACCCTCACCCACCATTTCAACGATACCGCCACCTTCGTGACCAAGAATCGATGGGAAGATTCCTTCAGGATCCTCACCCGATAAGGTAAATGCGTCAGTATGACAAACGCCTGTCGCAACAATACGAACAAGCACTTCGCCAGCTTTCGGAAGTTGTACATCGACCTCTTCCATTTTTAGCGGCTCGCCAGCAGCCCATGCAACCATTGCTTTGGATTTGATATGAGTTTGACCCGGTTTAAGTTCAAGTGCCATTGGAGTTTCCTTCAAATAGGGAGTTAGGATGACGTAATAAGCGTAGTCGAGCTTTCGTCTTACTTCTGCGTCGTTGTATGGCGCTTATTTTAGGCACTTATTCAACAATGATAATCCGTGCAACCTGCAAATCATTATTACCTATTTGTAATAATCGTTACGATGGACAAAAAACCGAGTCCTAAGACTCGGCCATTGCGACGCCATAACGCTATACGAGGAACTGCTCTCTTCGCCACTGGCTAAATAATACCCCCCCTAAAGTGATGCCTCTCATCGCCATAAAACTCAGCATTGCCATCCATAAAGCGTGATTACCTAAGTCGCTCGCAAAATAAAAGATAGCGAAGAAACTGCAGGTCGATACAAACATACTATTGCGCATCTCTTTCCCTTTAGTGGCACCAATAAAAATGCCATCCAGCAAAAAGCACCACATCGCAACAAGCGGCATCGCCACCAGCCACGGTAGATACTCCAGCGCCATTGCATGCACTTGTTGAATATCCGTGATCACACTGATCAAGCGCGATCCAAACATAGCAAACACCACGGTGAGTAAGGTGCAAATCACCAAACTCCAAAAGAAGGTCCCGATCAATGAGTCACTCAGTTGCTGCCTGTCTTTAGCACCAATGGCTTTACCAACCATCGCCTCCATCGCATAGGCAAAACCGTCCATGCCATAAGAAATCATCATCAGAAAGCTCATCAATACCGCATTGGCAGCAACAATCTCATCGCCAAAACTTGCACCTTGAAAGGTCATAAAGGTGAACGTGGCTTGTAAGCATAAAGAGCGCAAAAAGATATCGCGATTGAGTTTAACAAAACGGGTTAAGCCGTTGGCACTGTCTTTCACCAACAGCAACAAGTTCGGTAATTGCTCGCGCTGCCACTTGTGCCAAACGCAGTAGAGTCCAAATGTCATCCCAGTATAATCTGCGATCACAGACGCCAGAGCTGCGCCCTCGACTTTCCAACCAAAGCCAATCACGAACAGCACATCTAGCGCTATGTTAGTCACGTTAGCAATGATCACCATCCACATTGGCGCTTTGGCATTTTGTGTTCCAAGCAGCCAACCAAGCAGAACAAAGTTAGCCAATGCCGCAGGAGCACTCCAAGCACGAATAGAAAAGTATTGCTGACCATAGTGCTTGACTTGGTCACTGGCGCTGCTGAAAGAAAACACCCAATCAGCAATCAATTGATGAAACAAGAGGAAAACAGTCGCAAAGCCGAGCGCCATCAACATGCCTTGGCTAAACACTAAACCAAGCTGATGCTTGCTACCCGCTCCGTATGATTGCGCCGCAAGCCCCGTAGTCGACATACGTAAAAAGCCGAGTAACCAAAAGGTCACACTGATCATAGTGCTTCCCAGTGCCACACCACCGAGATACCAAGCGTGGTCAAGGTGACCGATCACCGCAGCATCGACCAAGCCCAACAGCGGAACGGTAATGTTAGAGAGAACCATAGGAATCGCGAGCAGTAACACTTGCTTGTGTACATCGCGATTAGAGAGAGTCTGAAATAATTGCACGTTGCCACTCGAATAAAGATTGAATGGCAAGTGTAACGGGATCACCAGCGAAGCTGAACTAATACCGGTGTTAGGCGCTGCTTGAGTGGATGTAATTTTGTGAGCCATCGTTGCCATAACTTCCAACGGCCACAGTCTCGCTCTAGAGGAGAATAAGTTTTTACCCAGCGAGACCAAGGTAAGTAGTTAAGCATCGCTTGATTCGGGTTACTGTAGCCATGAGCATAGTGACCTGCCCCCATTTTTTGACCCAATTTTGATGCGCTTAAATCTCCCGCAAGCACCACGCAAGCTCTAGCACTATCAAAGTGACAGCCAAGCGCTTGGACGAACTTAGCCACTTCTCGCTCAGTGCAATCAAGTAACGCGTGTTCACAAACAATCATAACCGGGGTTTTATCTGGGATAGGTAAAGATTCGAGCCAAGTGAGATCGCTGACACTGCCACAGACATGATGGTAGCGCTCACTTTTATGAAACAGCTTTTGACGCCAGAGCAAGTTTTCTGTCACATCGAGTTCTAACCAATGGCAGCGACCGTTATCAACGCGGTAAAAACGAGTATCTAAACCCGCACCGACGTTAATAATCCAGCCATCTGGATTGCGCTTAATGAAGGCTGAGACTTGTTGGTCACACAGTTGCGTTAGGGTAACGTGGAGGAGCTGCTTTTGGTCAATATCACCAGAAAAGCATTCGGGAGCAAGATGACAGCGTTGGCAAGCACGTGCTGCAATAGGATCGTAAACCAATCCATTATCGACCAAACTTTCACGGCTGCGAAGCCACAAAGGCTGCAATAAATTTGCCGGGATTTGATAGCGATGCTGAGCTAAATTTTGATTCGCCGCCATTATCATCTTCCTTCCATAGCAAGAGAGAAGATGATAATGAATATCAATTACAAAATCAACAAGTGAGAATTAATCTCATCTTTTGAGTTACATCCAATCGGTATTTCGGATGATGCCTACAGCTAAACCTTCAATCGACAGGTGCTGAGAAGTTAAATCCACCTTGATCGGTTCAAACTCTTCGTTCTCAGCATGAAGCAAGACTGTAGAACCTTTGCGCTCAAGGCGCTTAACCGTCACATCTTCATCAACGCGAGCTACAACCACTTGACCATCACGCACATCTTGCGTTTTGTGCACGGCTAATAAGTCACCATCCATAATGCCGATATCTTTCATACTCTCGCCATTTACACGCAGCAGAAAGTCAGCTTGAGGCTTAAACATGCCTGGATCGACTTGATAGTGTGTTTCTACATGTTCTTGAGCCAAGATGGGTTCACCTGCAGCGACTTGACCGATTAGCGGCAAGCCTTGCTCATCATTGGCGGCATCTTCAAGTAGGATACGGATCCCGCGCGAAGCGCCAGGAATAATTTCTATCGCTTCTTTACGAGCAAGCGCTTTTAAATGTTCTTCAGCGGCATTTGCTGAGCGGAAACCAAGCTCACGTGCAATCTCAGCGCGTGTCGGTGGCATACCGGTGTCATCAATTTTACTTTTGATTAGATCAAATACTTGTTGCTGGCGTGGCGTTAACGGCTTCATAAGTCACCTGTCTTTTTATACAGTTAACTGTGAGTATATCCAGTAACCTTTGAAATGAAAAGCAAATTGATTGTTTTTTGAATAGCTTAACCATCACGGCGATTTTTCCACAGACCGAGACTCGCCTTCCCGCACACCAGTGCAACATGACTGAGTCTATCTCACGTTTAAACTCATTGACTCAACTCATATCGGATAAGAGGCTTAGCCAAGCAGGCTGTTTCACTTTTTACTTTACCGACATCAAAGTGAACAAATTCGTCGGATGAATGGATTTGGCGAAAATTGACGTTTTACTGGTCAATTTTAAGTAAAAGGTTCGACCAGTTTCTGATATCCTTGCTGGCTAAAAATATCCGCTTGGGCGCATCCCCACTTCTATACTTGAGAATTGGAAATGCGCTTATGCTATTTATCTATTTTGAGGCTCAGAAGCTTTATGTCTTCCGGACAATCATTTTCTCGTTCTTTACTGAAACTGCCACTGTCAGTTTTGGTAAAGGGGACAGCTATTCCTGCCAACCCGATTGATGATCTCAATATCGACATCAATAAACCGATCATCTATGCACTGCCGTACCGTTCAAACGTTGACTTAATCACACTGCAAAAAAAGGTGGTGGAGTTAGGACTCCCTGACCCGTTTGAATCCGTGGAAATCAACGGTAAATCATTCAAGCGCTTTGTGTTTACTTCATCTCGTGAAACCGTGATGAACAGTGACCAAGACGTACCTAACGAGTCGATCGCACAGTTTTCGGACTTACTCGAACAGCACAAACTCGATTCAGAGCTCGATGTGCAAGTGATTCCGACAACCGTTTTATGGGGTCGTAAACCAGGTAAAGAGTCGCAGCAGAAACCTTACTTGCAGTCACTCAACGGCCCTCAAAAAGCCAAAGCCGTTATTTTGTCAGGTCGCGACTGCCTAGTGCGTATCAGCCCTGTTGTATCACTTCGATATATGGCGGACTCTCACGGCACCGATACGTCTATCGCACACAAACTCGCACGCGTTGCACGCATACACTTTTCCCGTCAAAAGCTGGCGGCATCAGGGCCAAACCTGCCGAGTCGTCAGGCTCTGTTCAAACGCCTGATGAAATCAGAAGCGATCGAACAAGCCATTCTCGACGAAGCTAACTCGAAAGACATCCCGATCGAGAAAGCGCGTAGAGAAGCCCATGCCATCATGGATGAGATCGCCGCAGACTTCTCATACTCGCTGATTAAAAACGGTGAGCGCATCTTAGGTTGGTTATGGAATCGTATCTACCAAGGCTTGAACATCACCAATGCCGCTACGGTGCGTAAGCTCGCCCAAGATGGCCATGAGATTGTTTATGTTCCGTGTCATCGTAGCCACATGGATTACCTTCTTCTGTCCTACGTACTCTACCGTGAAGGGATGGTTCCTCCGCACATTGCTGCGGGCATCAACTTGAACTTCTTCCCAGCGGGGCCGATTTTCCGCCGTGGTGGTGCGTTCTTTATTCGTCGTAGCTTCAAAGGCAATAAACTTTACTCAACGATTTTCCGCGAATACCTTGCTGAGCTGTTTGCCAAAGGCTACTCGGTTGAGTACTTCAGTGAAGGAGGCCGCTCACGAACTGGTCGCCTACTGCAAGCCAAAACGGGCATGCTCGCGATGACCATTCAAGCCATGCTGCGCGGTTTAAACCGTCCTGTCACCTTGGTTCCTGTCTATATTGGCTACGAGCACGTGATGGAAGTGGGCACTTACGCTAAAGAGCTTCGCGGCAAACGCAAAGAGAAAGAGAATGCGGGGTTAGTCCTGCGCACAATTCGCAAGCTGCGCAATTTTGGCCAAGGTTACGTGAACTTTGGTGAGCCTATTCCGCTTAACCAATACCTTAATGAGAAAGCGCCAGAGTGGAGCAAAAACATCGACCCTATGGGTAGCACTAAGCCTCAGTGGCTTAACCCTGTGGTGAATGACTTAGCGACCAAGATGATGACTCATATTAACGATGCGGCGGCAGCCAACGCGCTGACCTTATGTGCAACAGCCTTGCTTGCCTCTCGTCAACGCGCATTGTCCCGCGACAGCTTGGTCAATCAAATTGATTGTTACTTATCGCTGCTGAAAAATGTGCCTTACTCGTCGACTTACACGCTACCGAGTGAAGATGCAGAAGCGCTGGTGAAACACGCAGAGTCACTGGATAAATTCCTGATTGAGTCAGACTCGATGGGCGATATTATTTCTCTCGATCGTAACCAATCGATCTTGATGACTTACTACCGCAACAACATCATCCACTTGTTAGCGTTACCATCGCTGATTGCTCAAATGCTCGTGCGCCAGCAACAACTGTCTCTTGAGCAGATCAAAACTAACGTGGCATTGGTTTACCCATTCCTCAAACAGGAGCTCTTCCTAAGTATTGAGGAAGAAAAACTGGGCGAGATGACAGAAGCCTACATCGAAGAATTGGCTCGCCAAGGCGTAGTGACAGTAGACGCAGAGCAAAATGTCGCGATTCGCCAAGCCAATACGCAAGTGCTGGTTCTGCTAGGTCGTACCATTACTGAAACTCTTCAGCGCTACTCTATTGCTCTGAACTTGTTGGTTGCCAACCCAGAATTGGGTAAATCGGATCTAGAGCAAAAGAGCCAAGATATCGCTCAGCGCTTGGGTCGCTTACACGGTATCAACGCACCTGAGTTCTTTGATAAAGGGGTGTTCTCATCAATGTTCAGCACCTTGAAGCAGCAAGCTTACCTCGATATCGATGGCAACTGTGACAAACAGCGATGCCAGACATTGGCCAAGCTGCTTTACTCTATGCTTTACCCAGAAGTGAAGTTGACCATCAAAGAGAGTATCTGTCAGACGACAGAACAGAAATAAACAAAAAGGGCATCTCGATGATGCCCTTTCTTTTAAATAAACGCGATTAGCAATCCAATCGCGATAACCATACCGACATAATTATTGTTGAGGAAAGCCCGAAAACACAGCTCTCTTTCGCGATGACGAATCAGGTGCTGTTGGAAAACAAACAAGGCACCCGCAATCAACAAGCTCCAATAGAAACTAGCCCCCAATTGATACCAAACGCCGAGGTAAATCAGCATGGCTAAGGTGATCAATTGCAAAACACCAATCACCATCTTGTCGAAACGACCAAATAGAATCGCAGTGGATTTAATCCCAATTTTCAAGTCGTCGTCGCGATCCACCATGGCATACTGCGTGTCGTAAGCGATGGTCCATAGCGCATTAATGGCAAAGACAAACCAAACCACCATTGGCAGCTCATTTGCTTGCGCCGCCCAAGCCATCGGAATCGACCAACTGAAAGCCAAACCCAAAAATAGCTGAGGCAGATGAGTAAAGCGCTTCATGAACGGATAGATAAATGCCAGCACTATCCCCGCAAAAGAGAGCGCAATGGTGAGCGGATTCATGGTTAGCACTAACAAGAATGAAGCAACACCCAAGATGATAAACAGCGTGATCGCTTCTTTGGAAGTAACCCGCCCTGAAGGTAATGGTCTTTGGCTAGTACGCTTAACATGACCATCTACTTTTCTGTCAGCAAAGTCATTAATTACGCACCCAGCGGCACGCATAAACACAACACCTAAAATAAACACCACCAGCACTTTAGGATCGGGCACCCCTTGCGCGGCGATGATCAATGCCCACAAAGTCGGCCAAAGCAGAAGCAAGGTGCCAATTGGCTTATCCATCCGCATCAATTGCCAATACGCCTGAGCCTTACTCGCCGTCATGCCATGTCTCCTTGGTGTACATTGGCGCTGTGGGTAAAAAGAGTTCCGCAACCAACATAGGTTTATGATTCATCCATAATCTTGAGCGACGCGCGAGCATGTCACCTTGTGGTGTGTTTGCCCACCCGACTTGTAACGCATCTCGTTTAACGTTATCTGCGCTGAACACCGTCAAACCCAAAGGGATTTCCCCTTGCTGTGTGAGGTCATGTTGTTGATCTTCCATTGAGGAAAGCGGAATTAAGGTCCGACCCAGCACCCAAGCCTCTCCGTCACCATTTAATACTACCTTACGTAGCAGACAGGGCTCTTGGTTCAACAAGTCAACTTCTTGATGATTCAGCTTCTCCGCTTTCACAATTTTGTTGTGGACAAGGTCAACCGTCAGACCGTCGCAATAGGAGCTGAGTAAACGTGACAATGAGCCCTGTTCCAGCAGCCACTGCTTGGAAATCGCGTCGGGAAAGTTAAACTCAGCCGGTTCTTGCCAGCTTACTTGGCGCAATGCAGATAAATAGAGCGCAATCAATTGATTCATACTAGTATTCAATAAGTAGCCTTATCGGCGTACAATAAAGCTTCGATCTGAAGTGTTAACCACCACATCGAGTACTTAACGCATTTTTATTACAAACAGATGCTCCATTGTAACAAGACTCTGGCGATTCGAGTATCGTGATTGGAAGAAAGAAAAGTTATAAATATGATTAAACGTTACCTAGCCCAAATATTTGTCGCATGGACACTGTTGATAAGTCTTCCTACATTCGCTGAGGAAGAAGGGGTTCCAAAGCTCGCGTACTTTACACTTGAACCGGATCTAACGACCAACTTTTACACCAAGGGCAAAAAGCTCGGCTACATTCAAGTGCGCATCGATATTATGGTTGCAGCGGAAACCGACTTGGCCATTATTGAGCTGCACCAGCCACTGATTCGAGATGCCGTCATTGAGCTATTGGGTCAACAGTCAGAAGACACCATCACTTCGCTCGCCGGTCGTGAGGACTTACGTAAATCGTTAGTCGAGCAGCTAAACTCCATCCTACTGCCTGAAACGGGGAAAACGGTCATCGCAGACCTTCTCTTTACCAAGTATCTCTATCAGTAGCGAGCGAGTCAAAAGACGATAAAAAGCGGCTAACTGCCGCTTTTTTGATGTTTGTTGTAACGCTCCGCATCCAGTAATCCGATTGCTACCCCCGCCAGTAATCCTGCCAGGTGTGCGGTATTGGCGATGGCCATAAATGGCTGAACAAAACCGAGTACGAGCCAGACCAACATAAACCCAATCACAGGCTTTGGCATGCTTAAACCCAATTGAGGGGCTTTGTACCCTATCATCCAAAGATAACCAACCAAGGCATAAACCACACCTGACAAGCCACCAAAGTTAGCGCCTTCTACCCAGTATTGACCCGCGCCAGATAATGCTGCTGACACCACAAACAATTGAAGAAGCTTGCCAGAACCTAAGCGCTGCTCAATATCGCCCCCCAACTGCCACCACCATAGTAAGTTGAAGGCGATGTGTATTACCGAAAAATGGAGTACTGCGTGACTCATCCAGCGCCACAGTTGCCACTCTTGTCCCGCAAACGCAGGAAAATGGAGCGCAGTAAAAACCGCATCCCCGGCCCCCAACTGCTGCATGGTAAAGATAACCACACAAATCAGCATGATGGCTAAAGTCATTGGCCCCGCTTTGGCTTTGATCATCGCCAGCATGCTCGGCGAGCGATAGGTAAACTGGTTGGTTCGTGATTCGGCCATATCCCATGACGCCGCTTGATATTTGGCATCATTAGGATTAGCCAAGAAGTGATTGAGCTCGGATTCTGCTTCAATTTGGTGCTCAGGATTACTCAACCATAAAGCAAACTGACCTCCTCCCTCGGGCATCATCTTAATATCGATCTGGCGAGAAGCCATATAATCGATAAAGGCTTGTGCCATTCTTGGGTTTGTTAATGAGATCAGTCTGACCATAACATCTTCCTAGTTCATGTTGGATTCAATCGGCAAGTTGGCACGCTGCCAAGCTTCAAAGCCGCCATCCACACTATACACCTGCTCAAAGCCTTGGTTAACCAAATACTGTGCTGCGCCTTGGCTACTGATACCGTGATAGCACATCACCAATACAGGCTGTTCGAACTCCACTTCATTCATAAACTGGACAATGCTGTCGTTGGTAAGGTGATAAGCAGACTGTGGATGCGCGACAGCAAAGGATTGCGGATCTCGAATATCCACCAAGCGCGCTTCTCCTTGCTCTAGTAGGGCTTGCGCGCCCGCCACATCGATATGTTTAAACTGGTCCATTGACTTTCTCTTTAGGGAATTATTATTTGCTGCCATTGTAACCTATCCAGTGCTCAACAAGTACACGAGGTTACTAAGGTTATCCACTGGCGTTTGTTTATTAACCATCTGTGGATAATTTTGTGGATTACGTTGATAAAGTATGATTCTTGAAATGGATCCACTATATGTAGTGATGATCCTTATTTAAATGTGTGTAAAAGTAAAAGTATCCCCACCAGGCAATTGCTCTCTGTGCCTTTATTCACCCTGCTTTCTGACATCTAGCAAAGAAATTTACCACAGAGTTACCCACAGGAAGGTCTGGCTATTTTCGATCCAAATCTTCCCTCAGTCGGTGCAATTTTCGATCGGCAATAAAAAAGCCGAGATCATTTGATCTCGGCTTTTTTTGAATATCGCGCTATGTGGGATTAAAAATCACCGACCGCCACTTTCAGCTTCTTCATCGCATTCTTTTCTAGTTGACGAATGCGCTCTGCAGATACGCTGTAGGTCTCAGCTAATTCTTGCAGCGTTGCTTTGTTGTCGTCCAACCAACGAGAACGGACAATGTGTTGGCTACGCTCATCCAAACTCGCCAAAGCTAAGCTCAAACGATTGTTAGTGTGCGCTTCCCAGTTTGCCGCTTCAACGTTGTCAGCCACATCTGACGCTTTATCTTCCAAATAAAGTACTGGAGCTGTGTACGACGTGCCAGTATCGTCATCGTCCGCTTGCATTTCAAATGTCGAGTCTTGCGCGGCTAAGCGAGACTCCATTTCGCGAACCTCTGAAGGCTCAACGCCAAGCTCTTTCGCAACAGTTTCAACTTCACCGTTGTTAAACCAACCTAGACGCTTTTTCGACTTACGCAGGTTGAAGAACAGTTTACGCTGAGCTTTTGTCGTGGCAATTTTCACGATACGCCAGTTACGCAAAACGTACTCATGAATTTCGGCTTTGATCCAATGAACAGCAAATGACACAAGACGAACACCTACCTCTGGATTAAAGCGTTTTACGGCTTTCATCAGGCCGATGTTACCCTCTTGTACTAAGTCTGCCATTGGCAAACCGTAACCAGAATAACCACGAGCAACGTGCACAACGAAACGCAAGTGCGAAAGGATAAGTCCTTTAGCCGCCTCGATTTCACCGTCGTAATGCAGTTTCTCTGCGAGTTCACGTTCCTCGTCAGCAGTCAGCATTGGGTAGCTGTTTACTTTGCGGATGTAGCTGTCCAAGCTATCTTGTGTAACTACAGCCATTGGGTACGCTTGGTTAGTCATTCAATTCCTCATCAATCTCTGATCTGGAGTCATTTTTAACCCGATAATCTTGAACCTAAAATGAACAGGTTTCAAGCAAGGGAAAGTAATTATGCATAAACAAATTGTTTACACAAGTAAAAGTACACGGTAGCGTCTACTTTTTCAAATAGTAGGACACGCTGAAATTAAACTGGTTCAATTTCTTTTAGATGACGTTGCGCAGACACTTTCGCAGCTAGGCATCCAATGAAAGTTCCCAGCATTAAAAGCAGTAAGCTCTCATCCCAGCTCAGCCCAATGAGTCTGAAGCGGCTATCATAAAGTAAAGCCAATTGCTCGACACTGCTGTTCAGTAAAACTGTGATAATCGCCGTTAAAATCCACGCAGACAGCGCACCTAACAAGCCAAACCACATACCTGAATATAAGTAAGGGCGCAAAATAAAGCCATTGGTTGCGCCAATCAGTTTCATGGTTTGAATCTCTTCTTTATTCGCTAATACGTTGAACCTTAGCGTATTGCCCACAATGAGAAATACCGAACCCAACATCAATAACGACAGCGTAATCACAATGCCACTGACTAAGTTTTTGATTGCGTCAAGGCGCGTTAGCCAATCTTCATCCATCCGAACATCAGTAATATCTTCTTCCGCGCGGATTAGGCTAGCGAGCTCTTTCACCTTGGCTTTCTCTTCCATGCTCGGAGTGATCACTAACACCCCTGGCAACGCGTAATCATCCAACAACGAGATTGCTTGCTCAAAGCCCGAATACTCACTCAAATCATTGAGACCTTGCTGCGGCGAAATATATTGCACGGCCGCGACTTCTTTCATGCTCTCAAGATTATCTTTCAAGATCATGATACGAGCTTCTGGTGTACTTTCCGCAATATAACCACTGATTTGAGAAGGGCTGGTGACATGTGACGAAGCCACTGACAGGTTTTTACCAAGCAAATAGAGCGCCGATGGCAACGCCAAAGCCATAGAGATCACAGCAAGCGTAAGAAGATTGCCCAATGGTCGCTCGGTGAACTCCAATAAAGAGGCTTTTGCTTGCTTGAAATGAATGGTCAGAAAACCATCGCGCTTGACTCGATTCACCGTTCGCGCTTTGGTTGCTTTGCGGTTACGGGTGTTACTGGCCATAATCTTCAACCTCGCTCAAAAAGCCTTGGTTCAGTTCAAGGTGACGATATTGTGGGCGAGTGTTCACTAACCCAATATCATGCGTGGCCAGGAGGATCGTCACACCGGCGCGGTTAAACTCTTCAAGTAATTTCAATACGCGACTCGACAGCTCGGGGTCTAAGTTACCCGTGGGCTCATCAGCCAATAGCAAGGTGGGGCGATTGACCACCGCACGAGCAATACCCACACGCTGCTGCTCACCACCAGATAACTGGCTAGGAAGACACTTAGCTTTGTCCAGCAGACCCGTCTTATCCAGAGCGGCATTCACTCTGCGCTTTATTTCGTGCTCGGAGATCGACTCAATGCGCATTGGCAGCGCGACGTTGTCATATACAGGGCGATCCATCAGCAAGCGGTGGTCTTGGAAAACAATACCGATGTTACGACGTAAAAAAGGAATATCTTTATTGGGGATACGTGTAATGTCGTGATCGTTGAAGTAAATCTTCCCATCCGTTGGGCGCTCAATCGCACAGATCAATTTAAGCAAGGTGCTTTTGCCCGCACCAGAATGACCACCTAAAAAGGCCATTTCTCCACGACGCAGATGAAAGTCGACTTTTTGCAGCGCTTGACGACCACCACGATACGCTTTACTGACTTGCTGAAACTTTATCACCCGTAATTCCTCTTACGAACTTTTCTACTTTCGTGATTCCCAATCCATAAAAGTGACCGTTCATTGGTCACTTTTATGGAGCAGACAGTTAGTCTTCGCGGCTAAACAAAGCGTCGATAAACTCTTGGGTTTCAAATGGGCGTAAATCGTCGATACCTTCACCGACCCCAATGTAGCGGATTGGGATCTGGAATTGGTCTGCCAACGCAAAAATAACGCCACCTTTCGCCGTACCGTCTAGCTTAGTCAGAGTGATACCGGTAAGCGGCGCAACGTCGCTAAACAGCTTCGCTTGGCTAATCGCGTTTTGCCCAGTACCCGCATCCAAGGTCAACATGATTTCATGTGGCGCTGAGCCGTCCACTTTCTGCATAACTCGAACAATCTTACGCAGCTCTTCCATCAAGTTCGATTTGTTTTGTAGGCGACCCGCGGTATCCGCAATCACCACATCCACGCCTTTTGCTTTTGCCGACTCAATCGCATCGTAAATTACCGACGCGCTATCCGCTCCAGTGTGCTGAGCAACAACCGGTACATTATTGCGTTCACCCCAAACTTGAAGCTGTTCAACAGCCGCAGCTCGGAAAGTATCACCTGCCGCAAGCATCACTTTCTTACCTTCAGCTTGGAACTGTTTTGCTAGCTTACCAATTGTCGTGGTCTTACCTACACCGTTCACACCGACCATCAAGATCACGTATGGCGTTTTTGACGTATCCACTTCAAGCGGCTTTTCTACTGTCGATAAGATTTCCGCCATCTCTTCTTTCAGTAGACCATACAAAGCTTCACCATCTTTCAATTCTTGGCGCGACGCTTTTTCTGTCAGGCTATCGATGATCTTAGTCGTGGTATCCATGCCAACATCAGCAATCAGTAGTTGCTCTTCCAACTCTTCAAATAAGTCATCATCAATCTGTTTACCTTTAAACAGACCAAAGAAACCCGCGCCAATATTCGCTTTGGTGCGCGCAAGACTGCGTTTTAGTCGTGCGAAGAAACTCTCAGTCGGCTTTTCCTGCTCTACGACACGAGGCTCTTGAGGCTCAACCACTACTGGCTGCTCCTCGGTCGGCTCTGCTTCTGCTTCTGCTTCTGCTTCTGCTTCTGCTTCTGCTTCTGCTTCTGCTAGTTTAGTGTTCTCTTCCTGAGGCGCGTCTTCAACAGGTTGCGTCTCTTCGGCAACAACGTCACTTTCTACTTGTTGTTTCTCATCAACCGGTTGTTTTGCCTGGTCATCATCACCAAAGCCAAGCCAAGAAAGTAATCCGCGCTTCTTTTTTTCCGTCATCTGGGGCTATCCTAGATTGTCTTATATTTACTCTGTGACTCTTTTCTCTTGGGATTATCCCAAACAAGAAAAGAAAAATGACAACAGAGTGAAAAGTTTCCAGCGTATTGGCGATGGGGTACACTCTGTCATCAATGAATTTTGGGCTGTACTCAGGGCTTAATTGCTGAGCGACTGGGTATAGTATCACTTTATTAGCGGTCAAAAAATCTATGGTAAGACGTCGCCAGCAAAACACATCACAAAAAAAGCCATCCACAGGCTTCGTTCGTATCATTAGTGGCTTATGGAGAGGTCGAAAGCTGCCTGTCCACGATGCAGAAGGGTTACGCCCAACGACCGATCGCGTTAAAGAAACCCTCTTTAACTGGATCGCGCAAGATGTACCCAGAGCCAAATGTTTGGATTTGTTTGCAGGTTCCGGTGGCCTGAGTTTTGAATCAGCGTCTCGTCAAGCTGAGCATGTGACCATGGTAGAGCTCAATACCGCGGCATTTAAACAGCTCAAGCAAAACATCGCCGCATTAAAAGCCACCAATATTAGCGCGCACAACACCGATGCCTTGAGCTTTCTAAAACAGCCAGGAACGCCGCATCACGTGGTTTTTATTGATCCTCCGTTTCGTAAAGGATTACTCGACGAAACCGTGACCTTGCTGGAGCAGAATAATTGGCTGGCGGAAGGCGCGATGATTTATATTGAAACAGAAAAAGAGTTGGCATTGGAGTCAATTCCGGCACACTGGCAACTGTATCGAGAAAAGACGGCTGGCCAAGTGTGCTACCGACTATTTGAGCGACAACAAGACTCGTAAGGACGTCGTCATGAAAGCATTACTATTACTCGCCAAAGCGGCTATTGGCTTTGTTTGGTTTATTTTGGTTCTCAACATTTTTATGCCCTTTCCAGGCAATGCCGCTATCGCGCTTTATATTATGGCGGCGTTCCTGTTGTTCATGCACGGACTGCAAATGCTGATATTCATCGGCGCGTTTGGAGATAAGATCGCCATGAGCAAATGGGAAAAATGGTCGATTCTTATTTTTGGTATCTTTGCCTTGCTCGATATCCGACGTAAATACATGTCCTAAAAACCAAAAATGCCGCGAAGTCGCGGCATTTTTTATCTCTTAACCTAAATAGCTTTTTACGCCATCGAGGAACATTTGAGTTGAAATCATAATCAGCAAAAGTCCCATCAAACGCTCAATGGCTTTGAGTCCGCGCTCACCCAAAATCCTATGGAAGAAGCCATAGAACATCAACACCACAAACGTCACCCCCCAAGCTAACAGTACGGCAGCCGACAACTCCAAAAGCTTGTCGGGGTGCTGACTAGAAAGCAGCAGTAGCGCAGCGATTACCGATGGCCCTGCAATCATTGGAATCGCCATCGGAACAAAGAAAGGCTCTTCACCTGCCGCTAAGCCAACAATACTGCCGCCCGTAGGGAAAATCATCTTGATTGCGATGATAAAGAGAATAATCCCGCCCGAGATACTCAGCGTTTCTGGTGCAACGTGAAGGAAGTTGAGGATGCTCTTTCCTGCAAAGAGGAACAACATCAAAATACCCAGCGCAAATAGAAGCTCTCGGATTAACACTTTGCGGCGACGTTTCGGATCTAAGTGCTTCAGTATAGACAGCACAATCGGCAAGTTGCCTAGCGGGTCCATGATGAGAAACAACATGGTCGCGGCAGAAATTATATCCATGGATTAGCCCCCAAAGCAGCACGGTTTGAATAGATGAACAAAAAGACGGCGAAGTATAGCAACGTCGCACGTTAATTTGGAGGCAAAACAGATTGATTCAGTGAATAGAGATTAAATAAGCGTACTTACAGTGATCAATGACCACACACACGATCCATATTGACAGACCATTTACCATCATGCTGGACGATTTTCTGTTTTTGAATAAAGAACGTCAGCAACGCGTCTAGGTCAAAGCCATTCAATTTACAGGTTCGAAACATCGCGTGTTCACCGAAGTCTTGATTCACTGCGTGACGCAGCTCCGCCTCACTCATTGGCTTTTCTCTAAGTAAGTTTAGAACGTTATGTGCATGAATTTCCGTCATGACTGCTTTCTCCGACAATGGCATTGCGGCAAAGCATAATCGTAACCAGAGAAAAGAACTTTGATTTTAGATAATCAAAGAAGCGGTAATCAAAGCGTGCGCCAGTAAGTAACTACCAGAGATGAGATAACGGCCAAAGGCTATCGGATGTCGATAATCATGAACCGCAAGCAAGCCTGCAGAAAGTGTCAGGATGATGGTACCAAGAAAACCAAGTGAGCCAGACACGGTGCCTGAAAACAACCAAACCTCTCCCGCAGCCCAATTCAACTGCAGCAACATCATCCCCATGATCACAACGGGGAAAATCAGTTTATCGATCTTAGGTAGCATTAGGAAAAACACCACAATACCGATGGCAAGCAGCATGGCTGGTAACCACCATACAATTTCCCCTGACAACTGCTGCCAAAAAGAAGTGCTGTAGCACAGCTGAGCGCCGATATACGCCGAAAAGCAGAGTCGCTTGTGCTTATTAAAGAGATAGAGACTGTCCGCGAGCGCAGAAATGATAAGCCCGAGCGTCACCCACCATGCAGCAAGCCCAACCAGGCTTTCTTGGCTCCATAGCATGACCACCAGCATGAACATTGTCAGCGTTTTAAACACCGCTGCTTGCATCTTCTGATTGCTTTCACTGGCAGAAATACTAATAAAACCTGATAGTGCGACTGAAAGCCAACTCCACATGCGACCACCTCTTTTAAACTGAGTCGCTAGTGTAGGGAGGGCGCTTCATATGTCCAGAGTGGGAAAGTAAAACTTGGATCTCGATTATGCTTCTACACGTTTGCATTTCTATCTGCAATGTCAGGTCAGGGCCAGCACCAACCGTTTAAAAACCCAAAAAAATCATCTTATACACCTAAAGGGATGAAAACATAGCGTAGTAACAAAATCTTCTTTGACCAACGAAAAAATAAACAAACAAAAAAGACAAATTAGCCTTAAAAACAAAATCTTAAACCAAAAACACAAAAGACATTAGCACCATTCCCTCTCGTTTTACTTCCAGTTTTATCACTCATACTCTAATGGAACAAACCAAATAATGACATCAATTCTCACCTAACAAGAAAAAACCAACAAAACCTACAACAAACTCTAAAATATCAACACCAAAAGACCCCTAAGCCCCAAAAGAACAAAAAACCTTTTATTAACACAAATAAATATAGATTATATTTGAATTAAAACAACAATTTAAACGCAAAACGACGGCATAAGAACAAATAAAAACCAGCTCAAAAGTAACGATTTAAAATTGAAAAAACGGCTAAATAAACCCATAAGTACAAGTTTAAAATTGATTTTTTAAGCGGTAAGCAAAGAAAAACTTGATCAAACCATAAAAACATTGCTATTCTAAAAAGCATAGAGTTAAACATCACTATTAAGGAGCAGTGTTATGATTACTTCTTCACAAAAACAAGGACTTGTAATGATCGCGGTTGTTGTTGGCCTAATGACGCTGCCGATGATGTACTAGTCAGATTACAGAAAACAAAAAGGGACGCTTTCGCGTCCCTTTTTGTTATAAAGCAGATAAAACGATCAGATTCAGTTCAATAACTAGACACACGTCTAATTACTCTCCAACTCTAAAATATCCCACTTTTCTGGCGTTTATTGTAAATGCTTCGATAAAACATCCCAATGTGCATAATAGAAAAATAATGCCGCGACAGTGATGAGTGTCATCAGGGTGATGGCCGCCCGCCATACAAAACGACTGCTACGCGGAGTCAGCTCTTTTTCACACTCATCGCACGTGGTCAAAAAATCTCTCTGGCTATCGAGTTTGTAGTCTTCTTCATGCACAACTTTATTGCGAATGGTCGCAATATAGCGCAGCTTGCTTATGACATCGTGAGGCAATCGCTCTTCACAACTGGTGATAAGTTGATGAAGTCCTTTGCCTTCCGCGTGATACTGGGTACGAAGCAGCTTTTCCAACTTACGTGTGCGGATAACAACTTTCTCTATATCAGACATGGCTTCCCTCCATCGCTAGTAAAGTTTAGGGGCAAAACAAAGCCTTTTACAACTTCGAGTCTCCACTCTTGGTTAGCCTTTGTTCTTACAGTCACTGCGAATTATTATCTCCCTTTTCATTGCTGGACAAAATTGTTCCCCTAGTAAATTAATGTAAAGGAATCAATTACTAGCTATATCAGGATACTGACAATTTTCCCAATCCCTTGTGATATGCGTCTAATAAATCATTCAAGATACGCACCAACTTATCACTCAATTGCGCCAAGCCTCATCTCTAATACAAATAACCGCTAGAATAGCCAACATTAGAAGGGAGATCTCATCATGCCAATCACACTGATTGTTGCGGTTCTTGTGTTCATTTTAGTGAGTGCTTGGGCATTCCAGCGTTTTTTTAGTAAGCATATTCAAGGGCAAGGAGCTCCAGAGCAAACGGCTGAAGTGACCGTTTTGGATAAGCAAGCGATTGAAATTGAGGACCCAGCGCCAGGGCAAGATGACCAAGAATATTGGATATACGTTCAGAAAGGGCGTTTGGGGCCAAAGCGTGAATTCCAAATTGGTATCCATTATTACCATGCTCTTAACCCCGGAGACAAAGGCACACTCACCTACCAAGGTGACAAGTTCCTGCACTTTGCGCTGAAGCGTTAACTAAGGAAGCAACCATCTTGTTTTAGCGGAGCGAGACAACAACCAACTGGTAAACAGTGCTCCTCCGCCACTCAACACAATCCACACCGGAATCACCCAACCTGGGTGCCCCTGATACCAAGCATACTCTTTCATTGGCCATAAAAAGATAGGATGAAGAATATAAATCCCGAGACTGTGCTGGCTAATAAAACTAATCACTTGCTGAGTTCGCTCAGATAGCCCTTCACCAAAGTATCGACAAAGCATAAAGACCATGCTCGCCGCCGCAACTACATTGAGCGTTTTATAGGACAACCAGCGACCAACCGTGTATTTATCCGCTGCCAGACTATTGGTCACCACCATATAAACCGTAATGACTAACGCCGCGCAGCCAAGCAAGCTTACTAGCGCTACGCTGCGTTTGGTTAATGGTATTCTCTTCCATAGAATATAGCCAAGTGGTAAGTAGCCACTATAGAGCCAGAGTTCATGACTCCAAAACCCATCAATCCCCATCAAGTAAAGCAGCGTTGTAATTAACCAAAGGATGGTGAAGATATATAGTGGCGTATCATCTTCGCGCTTCACCACCCATTGGAAGATTGGGATCACAAAGTAGAGCGGGATAAAGTAGTAAAAGAAACCAAGGTGATAGTAGGTCGCATGCTGAGGACTATTGAGCAGAACCTCTTGGGAAACTTTGGCGTCAAAACCGTTGGCTGTCCAACCTGAGAGATAACCATAAAATAGCGACCAAACAAGAAATGGCACCAAAACCTTCCCTAAACGCCGCTTAACATAGTAGTGAAGATCAAAAGGTCGCTTATCGCTCAACATCAAGGCGCCGGAGATCAAAATAAACACAGGAACAGCCCAACGTGTCACTCCGTTTGTTGCAACAGCCGTAAACCACTCGTCAAAAGGAATGATTCCCAGTTCATGGCGATACGGCGCTAGCACATGGATGGCAATCACAGCCACAGCCGCCACACAGCGCAGCAAGTCAAAAAACTGGACACGTTCTCTCATTGTTTAACCTCAGTGTTGTAACCCTCTGAATATAGCAATAAAAAAGCTGACCAAGGTATAAGCTTGGTCAGCTTTTAGTCATGAGAAGGTCGGAGGTTGCGTTTACGCCGTCGCGACTTGATTCACTTTCGGTAGCTTAAGTGAAATAAGCGTGGTCAGCGCTAAGAAGGCAAACGAGACCCACAAACACGCTGCGAGTCCAGCCATTTGGAACACCCAACCAGACAAAATCGTGCCAATCAGACGCCCCATAGCATTGGCCATGTAGTAAAAACCGACATCCAAAGAGACACCATCACCTTTTGCATAGCTGACGATCAGATAAGAGTGAAGTGACGAATTGACGGCGAAAATCGCCCCAAAAATCAACAATCCCCCGACAATCACGAACTCAGGTTGCCAGCCAATCTGAACAGCGTAGGCAATCGATGCGGTGACGATGGCTAATCCACCAGCCCAAAGCATTGCGGCGTGACCATCGGGCACTTTGCCTTGTGCTTTGCCGGTAATCTTGGGCGCAACGCCCTGAACAACGCCGTAAGCAATTGTCCAAGCCGCAAGAAATCCTCCAACCCACGAATGATCCCAACCAAAAACGCTGCCGAGATAAATGGGCAGTGCCACGACAAACCACACATCACGAGCACCAAATAGGAACATACGTGCCGCCGAAAGAATATTGATCGACTCAGACTTAGAGAAAATTTGCTTAAACTTCGGCTTGGTCTTCGCTTTGCCCAGATTCGCTTCTAAGCTGAGAACACTACCAATAAACACCAGAGTCAGCACCGCCGCCATCGTCAACACCGCATAGGTGAAACCAATGGTAGAGAGAAGCAAGCCGCCAACAAAGAACCCCGCCCCTTTCAGTGCATTCTTCGAGCCAGTGAGGATTGCAATCCACTTATACAGCGCGCCTTGCTGTTCGTCTGGCACCAAAGTTTTAATCGAACTTTTGGCGCTCATTTTATTGAGGTCTTTGGCGATCCCAGACAATGCCTGAGCGGCCATTACCCAAGGAATCGTCAGCCAACCACTAGGCACCGCTAACATGGCCAGCGCGACAATTTGCATCCCTAGCCCGAGGTTCATGGTCTTGTTTAAGCCCAATCTAGCCCCCAACCAGCCACCAACGAGGTTTGTCACCACACCAAAAAATTCGTAGAACAGGAACAACGAGGCGATTTCTAGCGAGCTGTAACCCAAATCGTAGAAATAGAGCACCACTAGCATACGCAGTGCGCCATCAGTAATGGTGAAATTCCAGTAGTTGAACGTCACCAACATATATTGACGCACGCTCTTGCTGAGAGTAGAGAACATAAGGTGAAATCCTCAAATGTGCTGTTCACAGAGCTTTCGGACACCCATGTTCCAAAAGCTCTGATCCAATGCCTTACAACGTAGAAACCGCGGTAATGTATTCAACCTGAACAGGCTTAGTGAACGCGCCTGGGCGAAGGGCTTGAACTTGAGTGATGATGCTTTCTAGCGGCCAACCCTTTTCTAGCAATAGATGAGCGGCAAACAACCCAGTACGACCCGAGCCACCCATACAGTGCATCGCAACCTTACCGCCGTTATCGACGATCTTATGAAGTTCAGGGCTTGCAGCTTGCCACTTGGCAGCGAATCCTTCTTCAGGGGCACAATCATCTTCGATTTCTATTTGAAACCACTGCATTCCCAACTGCTTGGTCAAAGCCCCAAGCTCAGAGACCTCTTTGCTAGCAAGTTCGGCGTCATCTAGCGCAGTCACAATCGCGGCAACGCCTTGCTCTTTAAGCTGCTGCAGCGACGCCTCGAGCTCAACACCTTTCGTACCAGGACAAGGAGTCAGTACTAACGCACCAGCATCAACATCCAGTTGCCATGTCGGGTGAATCTGAACAGAATCTGTCATGTTATCCCCCTTACGCCATGCCCACGTTACGGACCAACTCAGCCGTACGTGTCGCGTAACCCATTTCGTTGTCATACCATGCGTAGATCTTCACCATGCGTTTGCCAACGAGCATCGTTGATAACGCATCCACGATGGTTGAGCGCTGATCGCCTTTGTAGTCAATCGAGACAAGTGGACGCTCTTCATAGCCAAGAATGCCAGCCAGTTCATTTTCTGACGCCTGCTTAAGCAGCGCGTTGACTTCTTCAGCCGTCGTATCTCGTTTGACTTCAAAGATGATGTCAGTCAGGGAAGCATTCGCTAACGGTACACGGACTGCATGACCGTTAATGCGGTTTTCGAGCTCAGGGAAAATCTCGACAATCGCTTTTGCAGATCCCGTCGTTGTTGGAATCAGGCTCATACCACAAGCACGAGCACGACGCAGGTCTTTGTGCGGCGCATCTAGAATGGTTTGGGTGTTAGTCAGATCGTGAATGGTAGTAAAAGAGGCGTTTTCAATACCAAGCTTCTCATTGATTACTTTCACAACTGGTGCGATACAGTTGGTAGTACAAGATGCCGCGGTGACAATTTTGTGTACGGCTGGGTCAAAGATTTCATCATTAACACCCACCACGATGTTAGCCACACCTTCTTCTTTAACCGGCGCAGAAACAACTACACGCTTCACACCTTGCTCTAAATACTTATTGAGGAAAACACCTTCGCGATGAACCCCTGTCGCTTCAATCACTACGTCACAGCCAGACCAATCGATCGCATCTATATCGCGCTGCTGCGACGTTTGAATGCGCTTTCCATCGATGATCATCTCATCGCCTTCTGCGGTCACAGTGTGGTGCCAACGCCCCTGTACAGAATCGAACTCTAGCAGGTGTGCTAATGTTGCGGTGTCTCCTGCAACGTCGTTGATTTGAACAAATTCTAGCTCTGGCCAGTCAAACGCGGCGCGCAATGCCAAACGTCCAATACGACCGAAACCGTTAATGCCTACTTTAATCGTCATAATGCTATCTCTTCCATTGTCTATTATTGGCAGCAAACAGGACGAGCCTGAATCGCGTGTAATCGTTCTAGATCCTGTTGGTACTCCGCCTTTAGGCAGTTTGAAGCAACAAGATCATCAATCAGTTTATTCATCCACCCCGGCAGATCCGAGGCCAAGCGATAGAACACCCACTGTCCTTGTCTCACATCGACTAAAATGCCGTTTGAACGCAGCTGGGCAAGGTGGCGAGAAATTTTAGGTTGGCTTTCTTGCAGCGCTTCGGTGAGTTCTCCGACACATAAGCACTCTTCGCGTACAATCAACATTAAGCTGCGAACACGTGTTTCATCGGACAATAGTTTGAAAAACTGATGCGGTAACATATAAAACATACTCATATATGGATATGCGTATATCTTTATTTATTTGCGCGTAGAGATCAACACACGCGAGGCGGTGTCATAAAAACTTCATACTGACTGAAATGGGAAAGGCGAAGCGGTTCTGATTACACCACGCGATTGATGTCTTGACTCCAGCGCTGTGCGGCAGAAATTTTCGGCATAATATCGTCAACCGAGACGTTAAGCTGGTGACACGCTTCTTTAATGCCATACCAATCGGCGCGTTCATAGCACTCCTCAACCTTGAGCAGTAAACCATAAGGCCCTTGTCGCTCAAGGAGTGCAAGCTTGATAGATGAACACAAAGGGAGTTGTTCCACCAGCTCATCCAACGAGACATCGATGAGCGCATCAAGCATCGAGAACAGACCAATAAGAAACGCCTGATCACGATATTCATTGAATGGGTTGTCGTTCGCCATCAACTGACAAAACTGAGCGCGCTGCAGTGACAGGTTATAGAGTTCTTTGGGTTTCCTTGTCGAAACAAACGAGGCCACCGCTAAAGAGACAAAAATTTTGAGTTTATCTTGGCCAAGGTAAATCAGCGCTTGGCGAAAGGAAGAGATGGACACTTCCAAACGATCAGACATGGTATTAACAAAACGGAGCAGTTGATAAGACAGCGACACATCTTTAGCGACAATTTTCTCTATCTTGACGAAGTCCACTTCCGGTTGGCAGACCTCTTTAAACAGCTCCATAGCAATCAGCTGTTCTGGGCTTAAATAGCCTTTACGAGTGATTTCAGGTTTACCAAAAAAGTAGCCCTGAAAAAAACTAAAACCTGCTGAACGCGTGGTCAGAAACTCCGCCTCGGTCTCAACACGCTCGGCAAGAAAACGGCGTTTTACCCCTTTGCCGATGCGCTCTTTTACAAAGTCACAGGCGGACTCGAGCCCCATCGCCATGATGTCGAGTTTAACGATTTGCACAAAGGGCAAAAAGCGCTCCCACTCAGCGCTGTAAACAAAATCATCAAGTGCAATTAAGTAACCGGCTTGGCTGAGCTTTTTGACCGCAAGGTAGAGCTCATCATTGGGCGTGCAAGTTTCCAGCACTTCGATAACGACCTTGTCCTTAGGCAATACCATAGGTAAGCCACGTATCAAGCTCTCTTGAGGGAAGTTAATAAAGCAACGAGAAGTGTCAATCGCTGGGTTGGTGCCCAGCGATAAAAAATTTTCGACAATCAACCTGTAGGTCGCACGATTCGATTCGATGTGGCTGGGGTAAGCATTCTTTTCGCCGTCACGAAACAGCAACTCATACCCTAAAGTTTGTCGCTTCGCGTTAAAAATCGGCTGACGAGCCACATAGGTATCGCGCGTTATACGTTGCATTCAAGTCCTTGCTGTCGTCTATGCTTTAGCAGTCGCCAAAAGCGCTCCACAGCCCACAAACATGGAGCCAAAGAGCTTATTGATTCTCGCCATCATACGATCCGAGCGAATAAAGCGCCCCATCTGAGAAGCTAATGTGGTGTAACCTAGCATAACGATAGAGTCAATCAATACCGTAGTAATACCCAATACCAATAGTTGCGAGACCTGATCTTGAGCCGGATCGATAAACTGCGGAAAAAGGGCAACCAGAAAGACGATGGATTTAGGGTTGGTAAGGTTAATGAATACCGCCTTTTTCATCAAGGTAAAAGCCGATAATTCTTGCGCAACCGATGACGTATTGAGCCCCGTTGAATCTCGCCACTTTTGAATGCCGAGCCAAACAAGATAAACCACGCCTACCCACTTGATCACCGAGAACGCAAAAGCCGACTGCGCCACCAAGGCACCGATTCCGGCGCCAACGAGCATAATATGGATAGCCAAGCCAATCTGTAAGCCTGCGATAGCCGCTACGGACTTACGCGTACCGTAACTCAAGCCGTTACTGATAGAGTTAACGGTTCCAGAACCCGGCGCCAAGCTAAAAACGATCGCTGTGACCACATAAGCTAACCAAACATGTATATCCATTGTGTTTTCCTCTCGACTAAACGCACCTAGCCACACATAATCTAGCTGTGTTCTACCAAAACCCCTTCAGGCTAACAAAATCCATGAATAACTCGAGCTCTAGCATTACTGCTTCTTATACTCAAGAGTCGAATTTTGAGCAAGCAATCAATGGTCGAATTGCTGAGCTATGGCACTCTAGAGAAGAAGGCATGGTGAGATCTTTTGATAAAACCCAACTTTTCTGGGTGAAGTTGACCAAGCCTGAGCATCGCAAAGCAATTGTTGTCGTTAATGGTCGAATCGAGTGTACTTGGAAGTATCAAGAGCTGTTTTACGACCTGTTCCAGCAAGGGTACGACATCTATTCGTATGATCATCGTGGTCAGGGCTACTCTGACCGACTGATTGACGATAAGCAAATGGGTTACGTGCATGAGTTCGACGACTACGTAAAAGACCTCAATCGCATGGTCACTCACTTTGACTTAACCGGTTATCAGTCATGCTATCTGCTGGGTCACTCCATGGGAGGCAACATCGTCACCCGCTACGTGCAAAGCTACCCTCAGCACCCTTTTGACGCCGTGGCGTTGAGTGCGCCAATGTTTGGTGTAAATCTCCCTAGTCATATCAAACCAATCGCCACCCTATTGGGTCAAATACTCACCGCTATTTACCCCAAGCCGACCTTTGCTCCAGGTCAAGTGGCTTACTTCCCGAAACCTTTTGAAGGTAACCTACTTAGCCAAAGCCATGTGCGTTACCACTGGTTTCGTGCCCTTTATGATCAAAAGCCAGAGATTCAAATTGGTGGCGCCAGTACTCGCTGGGTATGGCAAGGCTTAATGGCTTCTAAACAATGTCTCTTGATGACCCGTCACATCAAAGTACCCCTGCTCTTGCTGCAAGCGAGTGAAGACCAAATCGTCTGCAATCAAGATCAAATCCGCTTTATGAAGAAGCTCGCCAAGACCAACACTCAATGCGCGATGAAGATTTTATATGGATCTCGACATGAGGTGCTGTTTGAACAAGATGAGTATCGCAATGATGCATTAGACACCGTGATGATGTTCTTCGAGCAGCATCAGCGGCAAAAATAGGAAAAGCCAAGAAGTGATCTTTACCCTCTTTTTCCCCTTTCGCTTCAAGTAAACTGGTTGCTTAACCCATTTCGGGTCGCCAATAGTTGTTAATGAGGGTGATATGACCGACACACGCAAAGAAACGCCTTTTCACATCGTCGCATCAGATTTAGATGGGACTCTTCTAGCTCCAAACCACCAGCTGAGTGACTTCTCGAAACAAACGCTGAAGGAGCTTCATCAGAAGGGCTTGACGTTCATCTTTGCTACTGGTCGTCATCACGTCGACGTTGCTGGGATTCGCGAAATTGCGGGGATTCCGGCTTATATGATCACCTCCAACGGTGCTCGCGTCCACGACCAAAATGATCAGCTGATGTACAGCAAAAACGTACCAGAAGGCTTAGTACAAGACGTGATCGATGTGATCAGACAGGATCAAGACATCTTTATCCACATGTACCAAAATGAAGATTGGTTGTTGGATCGTGACGATGAAATGTTGGCAAAATTCCACAGCGAATCTGGTTTTTCCTACAAACGCTTTAACGCGGAACGTGCCCCAACCGATGGCATCGCTAAGATCTTCTTTACCCATCCAGAGCAGGATCACGACCATTTAGTTGTCTTTGAAAATAAACTGCGCGAAACCTTCGGTGATCAACTCAACATCGCTTTCTCTACCCCTTGGTGTCTAGAAGTCATGGCTGCGGATGTCTCTAAAGGCGAAGCTTTAAAGGCGGTCGCAGAGTCTCGCGGGCTTACCCTCGATAACTGCATTGCTTTTGGTGATGGCATGAATGATGTCGAAATGCTCTCAATGGCAGGAAAAGGGCTTGTGATGGGGACTTCTCACCACAAAGTGATGGATGCGCTACCAAACAATGAAGTTATCGGTAGCAACGCCGATGACGCCGTCGCTCACTACCTGAAAGCGCATCTTATCTAATAACAAAGTCAAAGGTTGCCACTGGCAGCCTTTTTCACGTTCGGCGCTTTACTTACCCTGCATCCCTCTGGCTTGGCAATTTCTCTTTTCCCAAAATGGCCTGCCACTCTTGCTCTGTTACCGGCATGATCGATAAGCGATTACCTCGCTTAACTAAAGGCATATTCTCGAGCTCTGGCATCGCTTTCAACACACTCAACGGAATGACGCGTTCGGTTTTACGGACAAACTCAATATCAACCATCACCCAACGAGGGTTTTCTGGCGTAGACTTCGGATCGTAATAATCACTATCAGCGTCAAAGGCAAAATGATCTGGGTACGCTTCTCGAATCACTTTCGCGATACCCGCAACTCCCACCTTTTTACACGAGGAGTGATAAATCAGCACTAAGTCTCCCTCTTTGACATCATCACGCATCATATTTCTTGCTTGATAGTTGCGTACCCCTTCCCAACAAGAGGTCTCTTGTGTGCGAAGAGTGTCAATAGAGAAGGTGTCCGGTTCAGTTTTAAATAACCAATATGCCATAATAGCTTCCGATGAATTTCGTATGAGGAAGATATAGCATGAAGGCGTTGCAAAACCCAGTCGCACTGGCGACTTTACTGACACTCCAAGCCTGCTCGATGAGTGCAACGACGCCAGAGACGCCACCGCAGCCGACGGCAACGCTGAGCACCCCAACGTCAATCAAGCCGCAAACCTTCGTGATGCGCGGCCAGGTGGTACTGGGGCATGAAGTCAGCTCAATCACGCCCTGTGGCAGTCAGCAGCAATATTGGCTCGACCTTCCTCGTGACCGATTTAATCAAGGACTCACTCTGGTCCGTGCTCCCTACGAGCCCCTTTATGGAGAAGTGATCGGCCACCTTGCCCCAGCAGGCAAAGATGGCTTCGCCTCCGATTACCCCGCGCGCTTTGTCGTGGACCAAGTCAACCTGCTGAGTGCGGAAAACCCAAACCGCTGCGATCGACCATGGAAGTCCACGCACGCGTTTGGCACTGAGCCATCATGGTCAGTTAAGTTTAACCAAGGCGAATTGACGTTCAGCCAGATCGGCAAGCCCGATCAATCGTTGGCCATCACTTCCAGTCGCATCGAGATGGAAAACCGCCGCTATACCTTTAAACGTGGCAACTTGGAGTTGCAGCAACAGAGTTGTGTCGATGGCATGAGTGACAGTCTTTACGGTTGGACATCGACCTTCACGCTCGACAACAAAACCTATCATGGCTGCGCAACCCTCGCCAACCAAGATGCTACGCAGGACTGGGTCGCCACCTACCAAGCACAAGCGGTAAAAAGTAACCCATTCAGCGTCACCTTAACTCTGAACCCCGACCACACTGCCGCCACCGTCTATAGTTACCCAAGCGGTGATGCCGATACCGTCGAAAAAGGTTACTGGCAGCAGCTTTCTCCCCAGCAAGTACAAGTTGTAGGCACCCACTTACAGGGACAGCCTTTGCTGTCGGAGCGTTTGTATCTGCGTGATGGCTACCAGCTATCAACCCAACAAGAAAAGGTCGGTGACGTGGTCTATGACATTGCCAATGGCGGCTTAACCTTATTTAAAACCAAAGCCACCTCCAGCAGTGAGACGATTACCAACCAGCGTTCGCTTTCTGCAGATAAAGTTCCCTCCAGCGACCAGTACAATCCTGCCGTAGACAAGGCGCTGCGCGAATATTTCAAACAGCATAAAACTGACCCTACAGGGACTCGCTACCGTTGGCTCACCTACGATCTCAATGGAGATGGCAACCAAGAGCTATTAGCGCAACTCGATTGGTGCGGATCTGGCGGTTGTACCCTGCTAGTGTTTGAGAGCCATCAACAAAAATGGCGCTTCAATAGCCGTATTACGCTAGTGCAAACACCGATTAACTTAGGTAAGAAAACGCATCACCAATGGCAAGACTTAGTGCTGTTTGTGAGCGGCGGCGGCGCGGTGCCTAACCAGCATGTGATGCAATACGATGGCATCAGCTACCCACTCAACCCAAGCACGGCTCCTACTGCAAACTATGACGAAATTAGCCAAGTTCAGCTATTTTCTGATGGATTAACCCCATTCCAAGGAGGAGTGACGCTATAACATGGTAGCCTCAACCCCTTGCCCCGAGTGCGGACTGCTGCATAACTGCGTCTGCGCTCAATTGCCTCAAGTGTCGGTCGATGCCCATATCGCGCTATTGATGCATGAAAATGAACTCACGCGTGATACCAATACCGGCCAGTGGTTGCTCAAATCTTTGCCCAGCAGTAGCCAACATGTTTGGCAACGCATCTCACCATGCCCGAACTTGCTGGCGTTACTGAAAGATGAACGCTATTTACCCGTACTGCTGTTTCCCAATGACCTAAGCCATCCAGTCAGTAGCGCGCAAGATCAAGCCACGCAAGAAGGGAAAGTACCGCTGTTTATTATTCTTGATGGAACGTGGCAGGAAGCAAAGAAGATGCTGAGAAAAAGCGCGTGGCTTGCGGATATCCCCTTAGTTCACATCACGCCTTCTCACGCTTCTGTCTATCAACTAAGACGAAATCAATCGCAAGGCAATCTATGCACTTTAGAAGTCGCGGCGGAGGTGATAAGAGAGTTAGGCGAGAAGAGCCAAGCTGATAGTCTCATCCACTTCCTCGCCCATTATATGCGGGTGTTCAAAGCGGATAAGAGCGGTCATCCCTACCGCTCCAATTAGAATAAGCGTGTCGGCTCAGCCAAGTGGAAGCCTTGGAGGTAGTCGACACCTAAGTCTTCGGCGATTTGGCACACTTTCGGGTTATGAACAAATTCCGCCACTGTTTTGGCATTCAGTACTTGGCATAACTGCACCAACTGCCCCGTGATTTGGCGCTGCTTGTTGTCGACATCAATGGTCTTAATCAAGCTGCCATCGAGCTTAATCACATCGGGCTCTAGACGAATGATTTCATCGATATTGGAGTAGCCCGAGCCAAAATCATCGACCAAGATACGCACGCCCATTTTCTTGAAGTGACCACACACTTCAGCCATCCGCGCAAAGTCTTTGATTTGCTCTGACTCAAGCACTTCTATCCCTAGTCGGCTTGGATCATTGAGCTTTCTCACCGCTTGTTCCAATATCGAGAGCGTTCGATCGCTCAACATATCTTGTGGCGATAAGTTGATGGAAAATGACTCCTGTTTATCCGCCATAAAATCTAACGTTGAAGTCATCATGTATCGGCTCAAGCGCGTGTACAGATGCGTCCCTTCGATGATCGGTAAAAAACGTCCTGGGGAAATGATCTCTCCATCGTCTTCAATGCGCACCAAACATTCTTGGGAAATTTGCTCGCGACTGTAAGCAGCAAAGATTGGTTGGCTATAAGTAATAATCCGCTGATTGAGAATCGCTCGACTGACACTGCCCATTAAGCCTAATCGGTCTTGGTGCTCTTCCATCGTCGTGCCGCAATCGCGCGCGTTCATAAAGTGGGTGTTGCGCTCTTTGCCACGGCGCCTAGCATCAATCGCTTTGAGTAGAAGCTCATCCCCCGTTACATCAGGAAAATCCGCCACACTCGCAATCCCACCGATAATCGAAACAGATAAGTAGTCAACATCAGGTAAACCATATGGCTCAAAGTTGATGTGCTCTATCTGATCAGCAAACTGAGAGAACTCCTGTTTGATCAAATCGCTCGGTTGCTGAGAGTGAAAGACGATCGCCCATTCCGCAGTGCCAATGTAGTAAAGACTCTTCACCATCTCAGAGCCGTGACGGCTCGACAAACGGTCAACAAAGTGGTCACTCAAATCACTGATGAGTTCATCGGCAACTTGATAGCCATACTTCTCGTTCACTTGGTGAAAATTTGACAGCTTAAGCGTGATCACATGCTCATCAGGCGCCACCACTTTCAGCGCTTCTTGCAAGGCCACTCGGTTTTTCAATCCGGTTCGTTTGTCCAAGCGATAACTGTTGATGAGTTTTTCGGTTTGCGCGGCGAGCTTGCGTTCCATCTCAAGACGCACCTCATCCAACTCCTCAATGGAGTAACGAATTAAGTGGAAAAGCGGAGAGATAGGGTACGATTCGGTTTGTTCTGAAAGGTCTAGAGGCGGTCGGCGAGAGTCTTCACTAAGGGCAAGATAAGTCATGCTATGGTGCAACACATCTTGATGTTTCTCTCTGAAAAGCTCGCCCATACAATAAGAGCCGTTACAAGATTCAAACTTATCGAAGGGTTTGATTTCACTCATCCCTTCGATGAATTCGAGCCGAGATTCGCAGTTATAGATAAAAATGGCTTGCGGATTAAACTGAGCTAAGTTGCGAACATCGTGCCCAACTTGCTCCAATGTCAGTGAGGGGTGGTTGTAACACAATTGCAGCTCATCGCCGAGTTCAATCGGCTTATCGAACTCAATGCTGCCGTCTGGGTAAATGGCCGTAGGAATACAGATTTGTTGATTCGTCAGTTGCAGAGGAAAGCTCAGCATCTGCTCCAAACTCAACTCTCGACCGTCCGCTAAGCGATCACGATAAACCTCATGCGCTGGTTTGTGATTGATCGTGTGTAAGATTGAGCCTGAAACACTGGTCGCGCATAAAGGGCTACCAATGGTATTCCACTCCGAAAACGCATTGCGCCAAATTTGCAGAACCTCACTGTGTAGGGCAACAAACACCGCCCCTTTATGATACGTTTTCACACCATGCAGCAGCCACTCTTTGCGTCCATTCACCGATGCGGCCAATCCACCACAGATTGGTACATCGCATCGCTTACCTAACGCTTGGTACAGGTTGTAGTCCCAACTGTTGGTAACGTGAGAGAAGCTAATGATCGCTTTGGACTTCTGATTAATCGCCAACTGCTCAATGACCGTGCAGGCATCTTGCTCTGGGTCATCATTCAGATCTAGAGAAAAAGAAGAGAATTGCGTGTGTTCAAATTGGGCGACACAAATCAACGTCCCACCATGATGAATTTGACTCTCATACACCACATGCCGAGTGCTATGCCCAATCACTTCGCTGTCAGGGAGAACTTGCTTGATATAAGCCGCATATCGAGACGCGATCGTCGCTGGTTGAGTCGACAATATTTGTACTAAATTCGAACTACCTAATCCTTTGGGCAGTTGATTGATAAACGTCATCAATTGCTGGTTGTCAAAAACCAGCGCGGAGTAAGTGCGCATTCTATAAGCCTAAGACGTTGATATAATGAGATCTCTTCTGAATATAACCTAATCTATGTCTCGGCAGATGAAAAGCGATTATTTTGTAAGAATGTGCCTAAATCTCACTCAAAAGTAGTAAGTCTTGCAATCGTTTCACCTCGACATCGGGCAAAGTTGTTGCTCTAGGCTGGTCGTAGATGGATTGAAACTGGTCATTGAACCAACAAGCGGATAATCCACTGTTTTTAGCGCCCAAAACATCCGTAACAACATGGTCGCCAACATGCAATATCGAAACGCGAGGCAAATCTAAAAATTGCACCGCTTTGTCAAAAAGTTGCGGGTGCGGTTTCGCATAGCCATCGGGACCCGCCTTTAGAATTAACGAAAAGTACCCCGCTAAGCCAATCTTATCGACATCCACATTGCCATTCGTGATAGCCACCAGCGGCATCACTGACGCGAGCTGAGCCAGCACCTGATGTGATTCATCTGGAACGGTAAAATCACTGCGAAATTCCAGCACTCGCTCAATCAGTTCACTGGCAGCTAAATCTGCTTGCGCTTGGCTGTAACCCAGTTCCATCAGTCCGGTCAGGATCTGTTGATATCGCCAAGCCGTTACATCATTTTTGAGCCAAGCATCGTCGCTGAGCACCTGACGCTTTATCGCTCGCCACCAATCAGAAGAACGTGTCGCAGAGATAGGATGATGCTGATGCAGCCACGCCATCGCTTTGGCTTCCACCTGACGAATGACCGGACGGTTGTCGTACAAGGTATCATCCAAATCAAACGTCATTGCCTGAATCGGGCCAAGTTGGCGATAAAAAATCATTCCTTGTTGCTCCGTTTTTTCGCTCGTGGATGGGCTTGATCGTACACTTCTGCTAGATGTTGAAAGTCTAGGTGGGTATAGATTTGCGTAGTCGAGATATTCTCATGTCCTAAAAGCTCTTGGACGGCCCTCAGGTTGTTGCTCGACTCCAAAACATGGGTTGCGAAAGAGTGGCGCAGTTTATGTGGACTGATGTGACTGGCGACTGCCTGCTTTTGTCCCCACTCTGCCATCCGCTTTTGCACATTACGATGAGAAATACGCACACCGAGTTTAGACACAAAAAGCGCGGGCTCATCGGATTTGGCCAAGGTTCCACGCACTTTCATCCACTTGCCGACCCACTCAGACGCCATGCCAGAAAAAGGCACTTTACGTTCTTTGTCGCCCTTACCAACGACACGAATTTCACCGGAGAAAAAACTGACGTCTTTCACATTGATGCTCACGAGCTCCGCCAGACGAAGGCCTGCTCCATACATCATTTCCATCATGGCGCGATCGCGAATCGACAACGGATCGTCTTCGTTTACTTCGAGAAGTTGCCCAACCTCATCGACATCGAGGTTTTTCGGCAATGGGCGCTTCTTGCGCGGAGCAGACACGCCTTTGGCGGGATTCGCGCTCATCTCTCCACGCAAAATAAGAAAATCGAAAAAACTGCGTAAAGAAGAGAGTCGAGTCGCTAAGCTGCTCGCCTTCATGCCATCACGCATGCCTTTACTCGCCAACTGTCTTACCCACGCAGAGTCAACTTGAGACCAATCTTTCAGACCAAGTTGGACGAGGTGCTGCGCCATGGTTTCAAGTTGCTGCTTGTAGTTGCGTTGAGTGTGGAGACTTAACCCCTTCTCACTTCGTAGATATTCGTAGAAGCGTTCAAGGGGTTTTTGTAGACCATTAGGAAGAGGTGTTGCTGATTCGCTCATCTTGTTCACATTGCCATGGAAGAGACTCAATTAAATGAGAAAGCACCAACGCTAAATGGCGTAAGAAAAGAGTATCCATATGCGGTTGGAAGTGCCCACCATCGGTACTGGAAAACGCCAATACGCCCTGTAACGACTTTCTCTTTAATGGTAGCACGACATAAGAGCCCATCTCTGGTGCGCGATGGTTGTCACCAAATAGGAGCTCTCGATCCGCTTTGCGCATGCGCCCCAAGTAAGCCTCTTTGCCATTCAAATGGTTGGTAGCAAAACGCAGGTAGGACTCTTTCGCCAATGAGTAATAGCTTGATTCAGACTCCAGTAGACGCACATACGCGACCAAACCTAAAGACTTTGCCATCTCTTCAATCGCTTTAACGACTGACAACAACGAATCGCATTTTAGGATTTGCTCCTGCAGAGCCATAAACTCGTGGAAGGTTTGATCGTTACTTTTAGCAAGCGACATCAGCGAAGTGATGTCCTCTTCGAGCTCTTCAATACGTTGACGCTGACGGTTCAATTGTACATGCACAAGCGACACCGTTCCTTGCTCTTGATGGGGTAGCGCAAGGCGGTCCACTAGCTCACGACGACTCAGAAAAAAATCGGGGTTGTCACGTAAGTATTCTGCAATGACTTCTTCCGTCAGAGCATCCGCTTCAATTTGAGACACGTTGATTCCTTGATTGTGTGAATTAGCAGCTCAACTGCCCATCAAAAACATGAGTTGCAGGTCCTGTCATAAACAGAGGTTTACCCGGCCCTTTCCAACTGATCTTTAAGTCGCCACCTGGTAAATGCACGGTGACATGTTCATCCAGCAAACCTTGAACAACACCGACTGCGACGGCGCCACACGCACCACTGCCGCACGCTTGTGTTTCACCCGCACCGCGTTCGTAAACACGCAGGTTCACTTCGTTGCGGCTAATCACCTGCATAAAGCCAGCATTGACCCGCTCAGGAAAACGCTCGTGAGACTCAAGCAGTGGTCCTAAGGTTTCCACATCGGCGGTGGCAACATCATCCACCACGGTCACCACATGCGGATTACCCATACTCACTGCGCCACAGAAAAGCGTTTTGTCTTCGGCACGTAAAATGTAGGTTTTTTCCGTTTGTTTGGCTTTGAATGGGATCTTGTTTGGTTCAAACTCAGGCACACCCATATTGACGGTGACTTGGTCATCCTCTTCAATATTGAGCACCATTTTGCCTTTCTTTGTGCTCACGCTAATGCTGTATTTGTTCGTCAATCCTTTCATTCGGACAAAACGGGCAAAGCAGCGGGCGCCGTTACCACACTGTTCTACTTCACTGCCATCGGCATTAAAAATCCGGTAGTGGAAGTCGGTTTCAGGATCATAAGGCGCTTCAACCACCAGCAGTTGGTCAAAGCCAACCCCTGTATGACGATCCGCCAAACGGCGGATCAGATCAGGCGAGAAAAAAATGTTTTGGGTAATGCAATCCACGACCATAAAGTCGTTACCCAAACCATGCATTTTAGAAAAATGGAAATGCATACAGGTCCAATTACTCCGGAAGAATGTTTTCTAGTGCCCATAGACTGGACAGCTGTTCACGTTGACGCACAAGATGAGATTGATCGCCATCAACCATCACTTCAGCAGCACGCACGCGAGTGTTGTAGTTTGAAGACATCACGAAGCCATAAGCGCCAGCAGAGCGCACAGCCAGTAAGTCATTTTCCTCTAAAACTAAGCGACGGTCTTTACCTAAGAAGTCACCAGTTTCACAAATTGGCCCGACCAAGTCGTATTCTTTTGCTTCCCCTTCTCGAGGAGCGACAGGGACGATATCTTGCCACGCTTGGTATAACGCAGGGCGCATCAAGTCGTTCATTGCAGCATCAATGATGGCAAAGTTTTTGTGTTCTGTGTGCTTTAAGAATTCAACTTTGGTCAACAAGATACCGGCATTCGCGGCAATCGCTCGACCCGGTTCAAAGATAAGCTCAAGGTGCTTGTGGTTATCAAGACGGCTTAATAATGCTTTCGCGTAGTCGGATGGCTCTGGCGGCATTTCATCGCGATACACCACACCAAGCCCACCACCAACATCAAGGTGTTTAATGTCAATGCCTTGCTCTTTCAAGTCATCGATAAGGGCAAGCAGGCGATCTGTTGCATCGATAAAAGGTTCGATGTCTGTCAATTGAGAACCGATATGGCAATCAATGCCTTTCACATCCAGGTTCTCTAAGCTCGCAGCAAATTGGTATACAGCGGGAGCGCGATCAAACGCGATACCAAACTTGTTGTCACGTAAACCAGTAGAAATATAAGGGTGCGTGTTGGCATCGACATCAGGGTTGATGCGCAAAGAGATAGGCGCTTTGACACCGAGCTGTCCCGCCACTTTATTCAAGCGTTCAAGTTCAGGTTCAGATTCAACGTTGAAGCACTTAATCCCCAGCTCAAGCGCGCGCTGCATCTCTTGCTCGGTTTTACCCACCCCAGAGAAGACCACCTTGCTTGCATCACCGCCTGCGGCAATCACACGCTCTAGCTCACCACCAGAGACGATATCGAAGCCCGACCCAATGCGCGCCAACGCATTCAAAACACCTAGGTTTGAGTTCGCCTTCACCGCGTAACAGACAAGGTGAGGATGGTCACCAACCGATTTATCGAAAGCGTTCCAATGGCGCTCCAGCGTTGCTCGAGAGTATACGTATAGTGGGGTTCCGTACTGCTGAGCCAAATCAGACAATGCGACGTTCTCGGCCCAGAGTTGGCCATCATCCTGATAGTTGAAGTAATCCAAAGTGCTTTCCCTTATATTCTGATATTACTTAGTCATTATTATGAAGATTGTTCATTTTGAGGCGCTTCATCTGGCATGTACAACGAACCTGTTTGGCCACAACCAGCCAAACCCAGTACGGAGACGACAAACAGCGCTAAGATTGATTTTTTCATCGGTTCTATCGTGATTATTTCATCAATGCCCCCTATAATCGCACCACACTCAGGAAAAGCAATAGGATAGATAGGATGAACGAGACTGAATTTCATCAGTTGGTGGATGTAAAAATGCAAATCATCGAAGAAATGATTGATGATTCAGGTGCGGACATCGACTATGAAACGTCTGGCAACGTGATGACACTCGAGTTTGAAGACCGCAGTCAGATTATCATTAACCGCCAAGAGCCAATGAAAGAGGTTTGGTTGGCGTCTAAGTCTGGCGGCTTCCACTTTTCTCTGCAAAATGATCAATGGATCTGTTCTAAAACAGGCTTAGAGCTGATTGCGATGGTAAAGCAAGAATGTGAAAAGCACTGTGCGGAAGAGATCGAGTGGGAATAAACCCACCAGCACATCAAAAAAGGCCATCACGATGATGGCCTTTTTTACGCATTTACAATTCTATTTGGCTTGGGACAACCTGCACTATCGCTACGATATGGCACGATATAGGCTTCACCCTCTTCTGGGCGAACGATTTGATAATACTGCGGCAAGTTAAAATTAATAAACTTAGATGCAACCTGGCTATCATCCTGAGACGACGTGTAAAAGCCGTTTACACTCGCAATCATCTCATCTTTTTCGCCACTAAACTGGTGATAAACTTCGACCCGATTCGACTCATCTAACACATAGATATTGAAACCTTGCTCGTTATCTTCAAAGAAGAACTGAACGAGACCTTCACTGGCGAATCCATCAACGATTTCTGGCAACGGATGATCTTGCTCTTTATCGAGCATCAGCAGCGGTGAGCCCTTCAGTTTATTCGTTGAGATACTGCGGTAGAAGTCGACTGAATTTTCAAGCATTTGTACCGACACGCCACGACGTTCAAAGAACAAGCCATAGGTTTGCTGCCCAATCCGCAACGCTTTGAAACGGCGACGCTTCTCTTGCTCGACCGGTTTCAAACGTAAATCGATGCACTCGGCAAGCAGTTGGTAAACCATGTTTCGCATCACGCCGCGCAAGTTCTTGCTGTAGCAGAACACATCTACCGATTCAGGCGGTAACGCATCTTGGTGCATTTTGCCTAATACGGTTTTCAGCGCGTCTAGCATCGCTGTTTCACCCTTGAAGTGAAGCGTGCGCACTTCTTGCCATGAGTTTCGGTACACCAAGTCGACACTGCCTACTAGACACTTTTGCTCAGGTCCAAAGCTGAAAATATCCATGCTCTTTGGATCAAGCTTTAGAGATTTGCCACCGAGCTGAGCCGTTGGATCCTCTTCAAAGTTGATGAACATCGCGAGCTGACTGATTTCACAAGGGCTAGCTAGGGCTTGCATCGTTGGGCGACGTTTACGCAGCGAAAACGTGTTACGTAAATCACTCACCATCTGATAGAACTTGTCGATGTCTAAATGCGCATCACGGACGACAGAATGCAAACGTGTCGACTCCGTAATCATGCCATTAAAGAACGACCAAGCGACTAACTTACTGAGGTATTCGTTATGCTCTAGCGGAGATTGACCAATAATGCGGTGCGGGGTAAGCGGCTGCTTGTACAGGTACCAGCCCTGTTTATTGGTGCGTCCAGGACGAACTTCAATAAAGGTCAGATCGGGCTCGTGCAAATCCGGAGAGATTTGCGGATTCAACAAGGTAATTTTACCCGGTAGAACTTCAAATGCCGCATACAGCTTACGCGCCAGAATACTGATGTCTTGAGGACTAATCGCGGACGTGATGTCATTGCGTCGAGCAAATTGAATCAGATTACGGTAGCTTTGCATCAACGCATCAAGTAATGCGTGATGCACCACTTTGACTTGCTCAACTTTCCAATTACGGCGATCGTCTAACTCACGAATGACGCTGTCATCCCATCCCCAGTTGTTGACCATGTCACGCAGCGCTTCACGACGCCAAGCCACCGAGCCAACGCTTGGTTCACGAGACAATTTCTCATGCGTTTTCAGATAGAAACAGCGGCGAACCAAATCAAGACGAGTATCATCACCAATACGTTCTAGGTATCGGGTCACCTTCTCAAGCATTAAGTAATACGCGTCCATGCCATAGAGATCGGGCTCATGAGCAAAAAAACGACGTTTAGTATCAAGGCTTAATAGCTGAGTGTTCGGGTATTCCCAAGAGTATGCTTCAAGCAAAATGGCTTTCAGCACCGACTTATAAGGCGAGTCGATACTTTTGTACAACTGCCACAAGTTAGAGCCGAAATACTCTTCCGCGGGAATACGATTCAATTTACCAAAATCGATCCACTGTGAGCAGTCAATGTAGCCTTTGTTGCAAAGATCGTGAACGTAATCGTCATAACACTCTTCCATTTCTGGAGGAACGATTTGCCATAGTAGGCGCATACCAGCAAGGCGCACCGCACTACGATAAAACTCATCAAGTAACAACAGGTGTTGAGATGAACCACAGTTGTCGCCCGTCATCTCTTCCGAATGATTGGAACGAAAACGCTCCTCATCCATTAAAAAGAAATTCGCTTCGACACCCTGAGTTTGTGCCCAATCGGTAATCAATAGGCATTTGTTGGTCAGAGACTCTCGTGCATCTTTATCCATGTCCGGCGACACACAAACCCAAATATCCAAATCACTTGAAGTGCTTTGGCCAATCGAGGATGTGCTGCCCATGGTGTATAGACCAAGTATGGCCGGCGTTTCGCTAGTAGCTAATGATTGACCTATCGTCAGCTCTGTGTCATCAACAAACTGACGCTGAACATCATTAAACTCAAATTGGCGAATGCCGTAAGGAACGTGATCATCGTAGTAACCGGGAATAACCGGATGATTGAAATGCAGTAAGGTAGGAATAAGGTGGAATACACGCTGACTTTGCAAATCCATAAGAGCCAGCGCACGTTCAGTACGTTGCTGGTTTAGGTTATCAAGTCTTTGAATTAACGTTTTCGTGTAAGCCTGCAAGGGAGAGTCCTTGGTTATTTACCTATCGTGTACCCTGAACAAAAAGCGTTCTAAAGCACCGCTGAAATGTGATCAATCTAACACTTTTATTTGTATTGGTAAAGAATTGTACGATCGAATCGACATTATAATCCGTCATTAACCACTGTGGCATTAGTGTGGTACGGAACCTAAGTTAATTATAATAGCGAATCATACAAACGAGACATTAATCACACTCTTTTGATGATTTTATGCTAGCTCGCTTACCATCCTCCCTCCTCGCGAGATTGCAGTAATACTTTTCAACGTACAGTGGTAGGATTAAGCATTATTTAAAACCACTAGCAGAACATCATGACTCAATCTTCTCCAATTCGTATCGCTACACGAAAAAGTCCTCTCGCACTATGGCAAGCATACTTTGTAAAAGACGCTCTACAAGCCGCTCATCCAGGCCTTGAAGTAGAGTTAGTAACGATGGTAACGAAAGGTGACATCATTCTTGATACACCGTTAGCGAAAGTGGGGGGCAAAGGTCTATTTGTCAAAGAGCTTGAAGTCGCCATGCTAGAAGGTCGTGCTGATTTAGCAGTCCATTCGATGAAAGATGTTCCAGTAGACTTCCCAGAAGGTCTTGGGCTAGTCACGATTTGTGAACGAGAAGACCCACGCGACGCTTTTGTCTCCAACACCTACAACAACATTGACGAACTGCCACAGGGAGCGGTTGTTGGCACCTGTAGCTTACGTCGTCAATGTCAGATTAAAGAGTATCGACCAGACTTGGTTATCAAAGAGCTACGAGGCAATGTAGGCACTCGCTTAGGAAAACTAGATGCCGGAGAGTACGACGCGATCATTCTCGCCGCAGCGGGATTGAAACGCCTAGAACTTGAAGAACGCATTCGTAGCTTTATTGAACCAGAGCAATCCCTACCCGCGGTAGGACAAGGTGCGGTTGGCATCGAGTGTCGCCTCGACGACGAGCGCTTAATCAAACTCCTAGAGCCATTAAATCACCAAGACACAGCCGATCGCGTGTTATGCGAACGCGCAATGAACCTAACACTGGAAGGCGGGTGTCAAGTTCCGATTGGCAGCTACGCACTGCTGGACGGTGATGAGATTTGGCTGCGAGCCCTGGTTGGTGAGCCTGATGGTTCAGAGATTGTCCGCGGTGAAATCAAAGGCGCGCGAGCTGATGCAGAAAGCTTAGGCGTCACCTTGGCAAATCAGTTGCTTGACAACGGTGCCCGCGAAATTCTGACCAAGCTCTACGCTGATCACGAGTAATCGACATGGCAGTTTTGGTCACCCGACCTGGTGAGCAGGGCCACGCCTTATGCCAACAGCTCCATGATGCAGGGATAACAGCCCTGCATCATCCAATTATCTCTATCCAGCCCGGAAGTGAACTTCCGACTCTCCCTGACCACTTGGCAGAGTGTGAAATCGTGATTGCGGTCAGTCAACATGCGGTGACCTTTAGCCATCAAACCCTTCAATATCAGAACCAAGTATGGCCAGATCGCGTCACTTACCTTGCCGTTGGTCAAAAAACTGCACATGTTTTAAGCAAAGTTACGCAACAAAAAGTACACTATCCGCAGATTGGAGACAGTGAGCATCTATTGCTGCTGGATATGCTTTCCCGAGTGAAAGGTAAAAAGGTTGTCATTCTACGAGGCAATGGTGGGCGAGAACTCATTTATGACACACTCATAGAGCGCGGTGCCACGGTAGACTATGTCGAAACCTATAAGCGAGAAAACATTACTTTCCGCTCAGATTTACTGGTTCCAATCTGGCAAGATAAGCAAATTACACAGTTAGTCATCACCAGTTCAGGTCAGCTATGCCATTTTGTTGATCAGCTATCCGCCTCACAACGGGTATGGCTCTGTGGGTTGCAACTCTTTGTACCCAGTGAACGCATTGTACAAGAGGCACTGAAGTTAGGGTTCGAAAAGGTTATCAATACCCATAGTGCTTCAAATAAAGATTTGTTGGCTGCTCTAAGGTCAACGACAACAGGACAATAAACAATGACAAGTAAAAATAAAAACGATCACATTGAACCTGAGAAAGAAAACAACTCTGTGAAAGACGAAGCCGCTCAAAAGGAAAACATTGAAGCGACGGAATCTACACAGACGCCAAATGAAAGCAGCGCAGCGCCAGCCGAGCCAAAGCAAGAAGAAGCGCCTGTTTTTGAAGAAAAGCAAGGCAAACGCGGAGTAAAACTCGGTACGGTTGCGATCATTTTGTCACTTATTTTCGGTGGCGGTTTAACCTTTTATATGCAGCAGAAAAATGCGCAATATCAAGCGCAAATTGATGCCTTGCAAAAACAGCTCAGCCAAACTCAAACCTCTATTGAGCAAGACCTCAGCGCCACCAAGCAAGCTGCAATTGCACAAGCAACTGAGATTACTCACCGCGCAGAAACAGTGCTTGAGCAACAGCAAAAGAGTATCGAGAGCTTACAACTAGCCATCGCTGATGTGAAAGGACGCCGTCCAAATGACTGGCTATTGGCTGAAGCCGACTACCTCGTAAAACTGGCAGGACGCAAATTGTTCCTCGAGCATGATGCCGTTAGCGCTACCAAACTGATGGAAAGTGCGGATCAACGTATCGCAGCACTGAACGACCCAAGTTTAGTGCCACTGCGTAAAGCGATGGCCAATGACATCACGAAACTCAAGTCGATTCCATTGATCGACCGCGAAGGTTTGGTCCTACGTTTAACCTCGCTTCAACAACAAGTCGATCAACTGCCGTTAGCGAATGCCCTGCTACCTGAAGCGCAGCAAGTCGAGCAACGTAAAGTATCTGAAGATATCTACGATTGGCAGGACAACTTAATGACCTCGCTAAAGGATTTTTCCGAGAACTTCATCACTTTCCGAACTCGAGATGGTAACGTAATCCCACTACTTTCACCTCAACAGCACTTCTACTTGAAAGAGAACATCAAGGCGAAGCTCGAAACCGCAATTAAGGCTGTCTACGTTGAACAGCAAGAAATCTACTCAACGGCACTGACCACTGCAGACAAATGGTCGAGCACATTCTTTAATCAAGATGCAAACAGCGTCATTGAGTTTAATAAGACGCTCGAAAGCTTGAGCAAGCAAAATATCCATGTCGATTACCCAGTCAAGCTAGAGACACAGCAACAGTTGTCTGATGTCATTCGCGATCGCTTGCGTCGTGAAGTCACTACCCTGATCACGGAGGAGAAATAATGTTTCGTATCATTTTCCTCTTTGTCATATTGGGAGCGGGCTTGTTTGCCGGCACACAATATGCGGGTCAGCAGGGCTACGTGCTGATCTCAATTGCAAACAAAACCATTGAAATGAGTGTCACCACACTTGTTATCTTTATCATTGCCGCCCTTGCCGCTCTGTTTGCCTTAGAGTTCTTTATCAAAAAAGCGCTTTCCGCAAGCTCCGCGACCTGGAACTGGTTTAGCGTTCGTAAGATGCGTCGTTCTCGTCGCTACACTAACGAAGGTATCATCAAGCTACTCGAAGGCGACTTTAAGTTAGCGGAGAAGAAAGTCACCCGTTGGGCAAACCACCACGATATGCCTTTGCTCTGTTATCTCGTCGCGTCTGAAGCTGCGCAAGGTATGGGAGAGAGTGACAAGCGCGATCGCTACCTAGAACTCGCCGCCCAGCAAGAAAACTCGCTCTTAGCGGTCGAACTCACACGAGCCAAGCAACAAGTTCGCGAATCAGATTTCACTGCGGCACTCGAAACCTTAACCGCACTGAAAGCAAGCTACCCTACCAACACCATCGTGCTCAACTTGCTTAAGTCGGTCTACATCGAACTTAAACTGTGGCAACCGTTACTGGATGCGCTACCAAACTTAGTCAAAGCGAAGATCATCAGCAAAGATGAGCAGGCTCAACTAACACAACGAGCTCAATGTGGTTTGTTGGCAGAAGTTGCGGAACAAAAAGGCAGCGAGGGTCTTGTCAGCCATTGGAATGGCTTACCGCGTAAGCTGAAAAGTGATAGCCATCTGGTCGAATGTTTTGCAAAGCAGTTGATCTCAAGAAAAGCGGATAACGAAGCCTTCACTCTAATCAAAGAGAACATCAAGAAGCATCCAAATTCCTCGCTTTACGCGCTGCTACCAGAAATGAATCTAGCAGATAGCCATCCAGCCATTGTCTTCTTAGAAACGGTCCTAAACAAAGATGGTAACAACGCAGAAGCACACAGCGCACTGGCTCAATTCCACCTTAGAAATGAAAAGTGGAGCGAAGCTCAGCAGCACTTAGAAAAAGCATTATCACTGCGCCCAAATGTCTCTGACTATGCCTACCTTGCTGATGCGTTAGAGAAACAAAATCTCACAAAAGCAGCACACGAAGTCTCGCGAAAAGCGCTGACACTCGTCCAAGCGTAGAGTAATCAGACAAACAAAACCGGCCGCTGAGCCGGTTTTTTTGTACCTGCTAGCTTGGCTAGTCGATATGCTAATGCTCAGTAAACAAAGCAAGTTTTCTGTCTTGGGTTGCAAAATAAAGACCTACGATTCAGTACTATAGATAGGCATTGCTTATTGAAAGGACTCATCAATGGAACTTGTGGGATTGCTACTAGGTCTTCTTCTCATTATCGTCATTTTGGTTTCACCACTAATGAGTCTATGGGCTTGTAGAAAAATCATAAAACTAGAAAGCCGAGTTCACGAGCTCGAACAATTAGCCAGTGTTCGTCAACCTCAAAAGCAAGAGCAAAGCACTCAACAAGACACCCCATCTTATCAATCTCCAAAAGTACCTCTCCCTAGAACAAAAGTAGAGCCTGCCATAAGAGCAGTAAAACCTGTAGCAACAGTGGATACCACGACAACCGAATGGTTTGATAACACCCTGACTCACTTGAAAAAGAACTGGCTTATTTGGATTGGCGGTATCGCCATGGTGATAGGTGCTGGCTACTTAGTACAAGCCATTGGCAGCAACTTCATTCTTACGCCGTTTGCACACACAGCACTCGCAGTAACTATCTCTCTGATCTTTTTTGCCGTAGCAGAATGGCTACATCATAAAATCGGTAGGAGTGAGCGCCATCTATTCCATGCAAAATTAGATGCCTACATTCCAGCAGTTTTGTATGCGACGGGCATGAGCGGCCTCTACGCGACCATCTGCTTCAGTGCAATTGTTTATCAACTGATATCCCCGCCTATCGCGCTCACCGCAATAGGCATTCTAGCAGTAGCTGCGATTGCACTCAGTCTGCGTATGGGGCCACTAATGATAGCCCTAGGGTTATTTGGGGGCTACAGTGCACCACTTTGGATTGGAGGAGAAGATCCCAGCTACCTTTTACTAAGTGCTTACATTACAACGATTACCGCCGCAGGATTAATGATACGACGCTTTATACAACCACATTGGTTAATTTGCTCTGTCACCACAGGTCAAGTCCTATGGCTGCTTCTCATCAGCATCGATATCACGCAAGAGCAATCGTTAATCTGGTTTGTCTTATTTATTCCTGTATCCGTCTATCTGCTTATTTTTATTCCTCATCTAGGCTGGAGGTTGGAAAAGCCAATCCGAATCAAAGAGGTCTACAGCCACCCACTCATCGCCGCTACTTTGCTGGCACTCGTGACCTCATTAACACTAACTCGGATTGATATAAACCAGCCTCAAGCCGTTCTTCTTTTCCTTTTCCCTGTGGCATTGCTCATTTTTCCGATGATGAAAAGCCGCGCCGCGCCGCGAGTGCTTAGTCTAGTCACCTTAGTTGCGATGGCAATCACAGAACACATTAGCGTGACACTCACCAATGGAATCGATGAATCGTACGGAAAGCTGGTCTGGATAGCTACGGGAGGGGTCATTGTCTTAGTTGGCGCTCGAACCATAGGGCAGTACTTTCTGGGAGATCGGAAACCGATGAGCTATTGCTTAGCCCTCTTATCACTTCCGTGCATGCTGATTGGCTCTCAGCTTTACATTAACCTTCATTACTCGAACTTGTTGGAAACATGGAGTTCATTTAGCTTAATTCTGGGGCTAGGGTTTGTGGCTAGCTCCCATAAGTTCAAGCAGTTGCAACAAGAATCTTCTACCGTGTTGCATCTCATCATAGCGTCAACATGCTACTGTTTACTTTCTGCTGATTGGTTTACGCTAGCAGTGTCCATTCAGGTGCTTCTTGCATCGTCTCAGTACCGATTCGATCACCTCGAACCTAATCTATGGCTGATAAAAGGGCTTGTTGGACTGCTCACTATACGCCTTACATTGTTACCCTTTGTCCCAGCATGGCAGGCGACAAGCATTCCTGAATCAATCACGCTCGTAACAAGCTTTTTGCCAGCACTTATCTTGCTCCAATTGTCAGGTAGGATACTAAAACCACTTGCCCCCAACTTAAAGCAGTGGCTAGAAGTCACCTGTCTCAATTTGGGCGCTTTACTTATTTTTAGCCAATCGAACTTTTTGCTACTAGCTAGTTATAATTTCATAGCCGATTTTGACTTTCGTTCCGTTAGTTTATTCACTCTCCAAAGTTTGGCTATGTTTACCATCTATAGCCTAAAAGCTCGAAGTGCGCGCTTTACTGCAAACTTGTATCTTTATGCATCATACATAATGCTGGCGATAGCCATCACTTTAAGCGTCGCACTCAACACCGTCTATCAGCCTTTGCTAGGTTTGAACATCTCTGGGGAGGCAACACCGATTGTTAACTGGTTATCGGTAGGTTGGCTCCTGCCCGGACTACTCTCGATTACTATAGGTAAAAGACTAAGGACTCCTTTGGAGCCCGCTTATTTCTACTGCGCGTCCTCTATTCAAATTGGGCTTTGGGCCATTTATTCCATACGCCAGTTCTGGCAAAAGGGAAGTATGAGCATTAATGCATCAACCAGCATGGCAGAGCTATTTAGCTACACCGCACTCTTTATTTTTGTCGGCGCAACAGTCACTTATAATGGCGCCCAACGTTCAGATACAAGGCTACAAAAAGTGGGGCTGCTCGTACTAGGTGTCGCGGTGTGCAAAGTATTCTTGATTGATACATCCAACTTGGAAGGGTTGTGGCGAGCCATTAGTATGTTGGGGCTAGGAGCAAGCTTGGTTGGGCTTGGATGGTTGTTCCAGAGGTTGCGCAGTAAAAATATTGTGCTGTAATCGGATGTTTATCGTGAGTGGTTTTCCATACTTCCAATACCAAACAAAGACTCTGTATATGTTGGGAAGAAGATGGATAAAGCCCTCGGACAGTGAAGATCTTTCTTACAGCAAGACTTCCCAACTTAACAGCAAGCCACGAGGCTAAAGAAAGAAGTAAGCTACGTAGTTTCAAGTGACACTTATCCATAAATGGTAGGCTCGTTAAGCCCCAAATGACTAAGATCTGTTTGTCATTCACTCAAGTTTTCTTTACCCAGAAACGACGAAAGCCTAGTCGCAAGACTAGGCTTTCAAATAAGTAGCAAAGTGATTGAATTGATACTCGATTCAATGGTGAACGCACGGGCTCGATGGTTCGATATTCCGGTCCGTGAAAAAGTACGCAGTATTTTCCGAAATCTGAAACGTAAAAAAGCCCTAGTCTTTCGACTAGGGCTTAGTATAAGTGGCGGAGTGGACGGGACTCGAACCCGCGACCCCCGGCGTGACAGGCCGGTATTCTAACCAACTGAACTACCACTCCGCAGTGGTATTTTCTACTAAATAAAGTCTTATGGTTAGATTGCTTTATCTAGTTTTGCCTTTAGATTTTTCAAAATCTAAAAACAAGGAAACAAGCCTGGCGATGTCCTACTCTCACATGGGGAAGCCCCACACTACCATCGGCGCTAATTCGTTTCACTTCTGAGTTCGGCATGGAATCAGGTGGGTCCAAATCGCTATGGTCGCCAAGCAAATTCTTTAATCTGGAAAGCTGTTATTGTGTTCTCTACACATTCAATGTTCTAGT
>NZ_JWLV01000001.1 GCF_000808535.1 Vibrio sinaloensis | reverse complement strand
GCGAAAGGTCAACAGACCCTCGCTAAGCGCGAACATTCAATTGGGGTGTCGCCCAGTTCACTGTTTTCCGGTTTGCGCTCGTGCTAGCATCGAACCTTGATTTCGACTTAAGGTACAAACATGTCATCAGATCGTTACGGAACCAGCGCAAGTTACAAGCGCCAAGAAGCGGGTTACAGAGAAAAAGCGCTAAAGCTCTATCCTTGGGTATGCGGAAGCTGTGCAAGAGAATTTGTTTACTCAAATCTGCGCGAGCTCACCGTTCATCATAAAGATCATGACCACACTAACAACCCAGAAGATGGCAGCAACTGGGAGCTATTGTGCCTTTATTGTCACGATCATGAGCACAGTAAATACCTAGAACATGAACGCTATGGCAGTGAAGTAAAACCGGGTGAAGATGACCACCAAGGAGCGACGTACAATCCATTTGCGGATTTAGCCAACATGCTCAAAAAGTGATGATTGAGCAACCAACGTCAGTCTTGTGAGGTTGGTGCTCAACATTGTCACTATAGAAGACTCAAACAAACCTCTTCGACTTCCTTTCGTGCTAGCGTTTTGCCAACCCTTTACTGTGCAAGTAAGGCAGAATATGAGGGCGAGACTCGCCCGCTAATTTTCCTGTGACTTCCTGTGACCAAGTACTTTGCTTCTGATTGCTAGAGCGATTCGCATAGTAGTCTTGCATAGTTTGGTCATAGGTTTTAATCGCCTCTAAATCGAGCGCTTGATATTGGTTTTCGTGCAAAATAACTTCGCTGGGTAGCCGCGGTTTTACCTCGGGTTTTTGGTCAGGGTGCCCTAAGCACATACCAAACAGAATCGCGGTATTGCTAGGTAAACCGAGCAGTTCATCCACATGCGCCGCATTGTTTCTTAGACCGCCAATATACACCCCGCCTAGTCCCATCGATTCTGCGGCCAGTAAGCAGTTTTGCGCCATGATGCCTGAATCCACCGCACCAATAAGCGTCAACTCGGTGAAATCTACCTGCACATCCGGTCTGATGGCCGTGTGGCGTTGATAGTCAATACAAAACACCAAGAACTCTGCCGCGCTTTCAACATACGCTTGGTTACCCGCGTATTGTGCCAGTTGTTTGCGTTTTTCTTTGTCGGTAACGCGGATGATCGACACAACCTGCAATAAGCTCGAAGAAGAGGCAGCTAAGCCCGCTTGAATGATGGTTTGTAACTGCTCACTTTCAATTGGATCTTGAGTGAACTTTCGAATGGAGCAATGGCTGAGAATGGTTTCAATGGTACTGTTCATGATGGCATGACGTCCTTGTTTTTGTTATTCGATAGGGTTACGAATTCACCATAACGGTATTTGCTAAACGGGTAAATCGAAAACCATTATCAATGGTAATTTGCTGCGGGTGAATCCGTGACCATCATGTTGAGAAACCGCTCAATCTCTAGTTCTCTTGTCAGTGAACCGTGTTAATCTCGCCTAACAAACTAATAACCATATAAAGACTCAACCATGAATACCGCTTTGCTGGGAATGTTTATTCCAACCTTCTTTTTTGTTTCGATTACGCCGGGGATGTGTATGACGTTGGCGCTGACACTTGGCATGAGTGTGGGCTACAAACGCACCTTATGGATGATGGCCGGAGAGCTTGTCGGTGTGGGGCTGGTGGCAGTGGCGGCGGTACTCGGAATCGCCGCAGTGATGCTCAACTACCCTTGGTTGTTTGTCGCATTGAAGTTGATTGGCGGAGGATACCTGTTCTACTTGGGTGTTCAAATGTGGCGCTCGCGCGGCAAACTGGCGATTAACGTTGAACAACAAGACTCGGCGCCGCAAAGCGATTGGGACTTGGTCGTACAAGGGTTTGTTACTGCGATTGCCAACCCGAAAGGATGGGCATTTATGATCTCGCTGTTGCCGCCTTTTATCGACCAAAATGCGGCTCTTACGCCTCAGTTGATTGTCTTGGTGTCGATCATATTGTTGTTCGAATTTATCTGCATGACACTTTACGCCACAGGCGGAAAAGGCTTAAAGCGTCTTCTTGGTCAATCTCAGAACGTGCGTTTAATGAACCGGATTGCTGGCACATTAATGATGGGCGTCGGTGTCTGGCTACTCGCCAGTTGATCCATCAATCGAATCCAAGTGTTGGACAATAAAATCGATAAATGCGCGAATGTGAGGTTTCGGGTAGTGAGATGGCTTGTACAGCGCGTAGATTTCATCGCTGCGTTTCTCTCCATAAGAGACCTGCCATTCGGGCAAAATATTCGTCAACGTTCCCTGCTTTAGGTAGGGAGCGACCATCCAATCTGACAGCAGCAACACGCCGCTACCATGCAGTGCGCCTTGCAATATGGGCGAGCCACCTCTTGAGCTAAAATTACCCGTTACTTGAACTTTGTGTCGCTCGTTTTCTCGGCTGAAATACCAATGACACTTCTGCCGCTGCTGGCTAATCAATAAACAATTGTGTCCACTCAGATCGTTTGGCTCAGTGATGGCTGGGTGCGTTTTTAGGTACTGAGGTGATGCGACTAATACGGTGCGGTTAGTGAGGAGTTTTCGTGCCTTTAATCGACTGTCTTTAGGCGTACCAATGCGAATGGCTAAATCGATGTTGTCACTATTTAAGTCGACCACATGGTTATCGAGTTCAAGCTCGATTTGAACTTTTGGATATTGGGCAAGAAACCTTGGGATCAAAGGTGCTAGGAAGACATTACCAAAGCTCTCAAATGCTGAAATACGAAGTAATCCTTGGGGCTGGCTAGGTGATTGCTTCATTTGATTGACCAATGCATCCGCTTCTTCCACCAGAGATAAGGCTTGATGATGAAAATAACGCCCTTCGTCAGTGAGAACCAGTTGGCGGGTGCTGCGTTTAAACAGAGTCGTTTGCAGCTTTGCCTCTAGGTTGTCTATGTTTCGTGCCACCGAAGAAGGCGCCATGCTCAGTGCATTCGCCGCTTGAGAAAAGCTCCCCGATTCGACCACCTGATTGAACACTCTAATCAACTCAAACATGCCATGTCTCACCTTTGCGTTTTATGCAAAATTAAACTGCGTTTGGTTGGTATTCTGCAGATATTTGGATTGATGCACAATGAATTTGACTTCACAGAAATGAAAAGGAACGAAGATGAATTCACGAATTAATATTGCCAGTGTTGAACCTAAAGCGCTCAAAGCCATGTTGGAAGTGGAAGGCTACTTGGAGGGTGCGGAGTTACCTACGTCATTAAAGAAACTGATTAAGGTTCGCGCATCGATGATCAACCAATGTGCTTACTGTATCGAGATGCATGTGGCAGAAGCGGACAATGTTGGCGTGTCTACGCAGAAATTGTTCGCGTTAGCCGCATGGAGAGAGTCCCCATTGTTTAATCCGCAAGAGCGCGCAGTGCTTGCCTTAACCGATGAAATGACGCAGATCGCGCAACACGGCGTTTCTGAGCCAGTGTATGACGCAGCTCTGGCGGAATTGGGAGAACCGCTTCTTGCTCAGGCGATGATGCAAGTCATCATGATCAACGCGTGGAATCGATTTGCAGTGGCGACTCAAATGACGCATGGCTGAGGATTAGCAGTGAGGACCCAGCCCACAATCCAAATCGTGGGCTGTTTTAGGGAGCAATTTCCCCTTTGAGTTGCTCAAGAAAGCCTTTCATATAATCAGTGCGTCTTTTCGCTTCTTGTTTTGCCGCCGGTGTGTTCATCATGGCTTCAAGTTTAAACAGCTTGTTATAGAAGTGGTCCACCGTGTAGCGTTTGTCATCCAATTCGCGCTGGTGACAAAATGGCTCATCAACGTGATAAAGGCTAGAGCCAAAGCTAGCACTCACTTGCAAACATCGGGCTATTCCGACTGCGCCCAACGCATCCAATCGGTCCGCATCTTGAACGATCTGGGCTTCTAACGTGGTTGGCGTGATGTTAGCGCTATAACTGTGGGCGCAAATGGCGTGGTGAATCTCCCCTAGACATTGTTCCGGATAGCCAATGCGGTTTAAGAACTGCGTCGCTTTGTCCGCTGCCATAAGAGAGCTTTTGGCGCGATCAGGGTGGTTTTTGGGGAAGGTATAACAGTCATGCAAATAGGCAGCAGGAAGGACAATGTCAATTTTTCCGCCTTCCTGCGCGCACAATTCGCGAGCGGTTGTGACGACTCTAGCGACATGGCTAAGGTCATGTGCAGGGTCTTGGACCATCTCTTGGCGAATAAATGCCAAAAGCTGAGGTTCGAAGTGTTCGATTGTCACCATCTTATTGTTCCATAAACGATTATGCAGAGATGGTATCACGACAACTTGTGGCAAGCTGTGTACAAGGTCCTAAAGTGGTGGCGAAGAGGATGGGGAAGTGGCCAGTAATCGAAGTTCGCCTCTTTAGCTCACCAAGGCTTTACTCTATAATTGCCGCGCTTTTATTTGGGTTACCCCTATTACCTTGGACAAATTATGATTTCAAAAAACCAACTTAAATTACTTCGAGCTCTTGGCCAAAAGAAACAGCGTAAAGCGCTTGGCCTGTTTTTGGTGCAAGGAGAAAAGAACGTACTTGAGTTGGCTAATAGCTCGTTAACGGTTAAGCAGATTTTTGCCACGCAAGAGTTTCTGGCCGAGAATCGCAGTGAACTGAGCGGCTTTGAGTGCATTGAAGCGTCGCTTGATGACTTAACTAAAGCGAGCACGCTGGTTAGCAACAATGCGGCCATCGCTGTGGTTGAAATTCCAAGTGTTGAAACACCAAAAGCGCAAGGCTTGATGATTGCCCTAGATGGCGTGTCTGACCCGGGCAACTTAGGTACGATTATTCGTGTTGCTGATTGGTATGGCATCAAGCACATTGTGGCGAGCACTGATTGTGCTGACCCATACAACCCAAAAACCATCAGCGCGACAATGGGTAGCTTTGGCCGTGTGACAGTAAGCCAGCTAGATTTACCAAGCTATTTAGAACAATCTAATCTGCCGGTTTATGGTGCATTCCTAGAAGGTGAAAGCGTGCATAAAACCGAGTTTGCTGCCGAAGGCATTTTGTTGATGGGCAGTGAGTCTCACGGCATTCGTGAGCAAGCGGCTAAGTTCGTGACCGACAAAATTACCATTCCGGCATTTGGTGGCGCAGAGTCACTGAATGTCGCGATGGCCACAGGCATTATTTTGGATAACTTGCGCCGTCAGCACAGTTAAGACAAATCAAGATGTTAAAAAAGCGCAGTGATGACCAGTCACTGCGCTTTTTTTGTGCCTACGGAATTTCAATGCTTCTCGACTGCCTGATGACGGTTTCTTACCGTGTGAGAGCGTTATACAGAATGCCACTCAAGCTACTTTTCCCATGTGATATGATTTGCACATAAATTGTTAGATAGCGCCGTGCTGTATCGCGACCTAGTCGAAAAAGGTTAGACCGGTTCAGTTAAGCTAATAATTATGCTTTAAGGTAGTTTTCAGAGTAGTCAAGATAATGAAAATAAATATGCATACATCTCATCCTTCAGCTTTTATTAGTTCAACATTTGTTGATTTGAAGTCTGATAGAGCTGAAGTTGCAAGAGCACTTACTGATAGAGGGTTGAATGTCAATGCTTTGGATATTCAACCGGCATCTAGCCAAACATCTAAGGATGAAATCTTAACTGGCATACGCGAAAGTGATTTTGTAGTTCTCATTATTGGCGACAGATACGGGTCAATTTTGCCGAGGATGACGGGGAGCTTGACGTTAAGTATTACGTTTTGGGAATACGAGAATGCCTTGAAAATGGGCAAGCCTGTGATTGCTTATTTCAAATCTGGCATTAGCTCTGACCCTATATATCATGATGATAAAAGTGACAAAGAGTATGCTAAGAAAAGAAAGCTATTTGAACACTTTAAAAATGTCGTGTCGAGTCGTCACAATCCCGCGTATTACTCATCTCCAGAAGAGTTAGCCTATAAGCTAGATAAATCTCTGATTGCTATCTACCGCTCAGGCTTAAAAAAGCTAACCTCTGATAAATTAGAGTTAAATTCAAAAATTAAAAAACTGGAGAATGAACTTACTACGTTGAAACCTCAAACGAACTTGAGGCGGTCTGTCGAAGCTGCAGAATCTCAGCCAAACTTACTTTCGTTGGGACTGGCTAGCCTTAAAGAGTCAACAAGTAATACTAACTCTCTAACAGGTCTTGCATCTTTGATGGGTAAAAATAAAGTATGACAAACGGTTTTAGATTAATGCCCATCACATGGACTTTTTTCTACGCGTTGGTATGAATGATTAATATGCATTGTCTTTAGAATTATGTTGTTAAGACCTTAACAGGGGTATGCCACCCCCAAACACAACTAAATTAATGAGGCTAGGTTTGAAGTGTAAATTTTACGCAGTGATAGTAAGTATCGCACTTTATATTACAGGATGTACGATAGTTGACAGCTCCTCAATTGTGATTGGAGAGACTCGTCAGCCAACGACAATAGAAGACGTTCGCTTATACAGAGCTGCCCCAGATAGTTATGAGGAAATTGCAATGGTTAGTGCCAGCGCTGGGCATGACTTTAAGGGGGATGGCGAACTTGTTGATGAAGCATTGTCTCGACTCAAACTCGAGGCATCTAAAGTTGGGGCAAATGGTATCCTCCTCACCGAAATTAGGGAACGTAGTGGTACGGTGACAACTTACAGTGTCATCAATCTTAACGCTAACTCTAGCAGTTTGGGCTTCGCTAGTTCTGGTGACCGACATACTAGAGTTAAAGGGCTTGCTATTTTCGTATCCAATTAGTTTGGCAGAAATTGTGCGAAAGCATTTAAGAATGATTCACAGCGTGTGGATTTTTACCATGCGTTAAGTTTTAGGGAGAAGTTAAGTGGTAGAAAGGATGACTTACGAGGGGTTACCTCAAATTGCAGGGCCTTACGTTCATGCGGCAAAGCATAACAAAACACTTTATGTCTCTGGGCTTACAGCTTATGGAACGGGTGCTCAAGCGTCTGGTTTAATAGAGCAGACCCAAGAGATTCTCGGACAACTCTCAGAAATCCTTAAGGTAGAAGAACGCTCAAAAAGTGATTTAATCAAACTCACTATTTTCGTTCGCGACATGTCTATGTTAGGTAGCATCCGAGAGCTTCTATTTGATTTCTATGACGGTCACTTGCCAGCATGTTCTCTGGTAGAGGTTTCTAAACTTATTCATCCGGATTTGCAGATAGAAATCGAGGCCATAGTCGGCCTGTGAGCGGATTGAAGTGGGACGACACGCATCATAGCAAGTGTATAACCACTAAAACGAAAAGAGGACTGACAATCACTGTCAGCCCTCTTTGTGTTTCTCGTTATGTGCAGAATGGTGCTCGTTACTTCTCAAGCATACCTAACTTATCAGGCACGCCATTCCATTTTTCTGCTTCATCCATTGCTGGTTTGACTTCGGTTTGTACTGGCCAAAGCTCCGCTAACTCTGCATTGAGTTCTATGTAGATTTTTTGGTCCTCTGGCACTTCATCTTCTTGGAAGATCGCGTGCGCGTCACACTCGTCAACACAAAGACCGCAATCAATACACTCGATTGGATTAATGACCATAAAGTTTGGCCCTTCATGGAATGCATCTGCCGGACATACAGCGACACAGTCAGTGTATTTACATTGGATACAGTTATCGGTTACGACAAACGCCATGATGGGTCTCTTATCTTTAGTCAAAATTAAGGAATGGGATAATACTCATCCCCTGCCAAAATTCAATATGTTTGATTTAGTATGACAGACAAATCAATTTCTCGTAAAATGCGCGCCATTGTGAGCTGACCGCCTCTCAAGCGGTTTTGGCTAAGACACCTATCTATACGAGACATCTACATGATACGTTTAAACGAAATCAAACTTCCTCTTGATCATGAGGAAGAGGCGCTGACCGCTGCCATCACCAAGAAACTTGGTATCTCTGAAGACCAAGTCATCTCTTACAATGTTTTCCGTCGTGGTTACGATGCTCGTAAGAAAGCCAATATTCTCCTTATCTACACGCTAGACGTGATCGTTGAAAACGAAGCGGCATTGTTAGAGCAGTTCGTGAGCGACCCGCACGTGAAAGAAACGCCAGACATGGAGTACAAGTTCGTCGCCAAAGCGCCTGAAAATCTCACAGAGCGTCCAGTGGTTATTGGCTTTGGTCCATGTGGTTTGTTTGCTGCGCTGATTCTTGCCCAAGCTGGCTTTAAACCTATTGTGGTTGAGCGTGGTAAAGAGGTGCGCGAGCGTACGAAAGATACCTTCGGCTTCTGGCGTAAGCGCACACTGAACACGGAATCAAATGTTCAGTTTGGTGAAGGTGGTGCAGGTACGTTCTCCGACGGTAAACTTTACAGCCAAGTCAAAGATCCAAACTTCTACGGTCGCAAAGTGATCACTGAGTTTGTTGAAGCAGGCGCACCAGAAGAAATTCTCTACGTAAGTAAGCCGCACATCGGTACGTTCAAGCTGGTGACGATGATCGAGAAAATGCGCGCGAAAATCATCGAACTGGGTGGTGAAATCCGTTTTAGCACTCGCGTCGATGATATCCATATGGATGGCGATCAAATCACTGGTTTAACGCTGTCTAACGGCGAAGAGATCAAATCTCGTTACGTGGTGCTTGCGGTTGGCCACAGTGCGCGTGATACGTTTGAAATGCTCCACGATCGCGGCGTGTACATGGAAGCAAAACCTTTCTCGGTTGGCTTCCGTATCGAACATAAACAGGCGATGATCGATGAAGCGCGTTTCGGACCAAATGCGGGTAACCCAATCTTAGGCGCGGCAGACTACAAATTGGTTCACCACTGTAAGAATGGTCGCACGGTTTACAGCTTCTGTATGTGCCCAGGTGGTACGGTCGTGGCGGCAACGTCTGAAGAAAATCGCGTGGTAACAAACGGCATGAGCCAATACTCTCGCTCAGAGCGTAACGCCAACGCGGCTATCGTGGTTGGTATCGACCCAGAGCGTGACTACCCAGAGCATCCACTCGCAGGTATCGAGTTGCAGCGTAAACTTGAGTCAGGTGCCTACGTACTGGGCGGCGAAACGTACGATGCGCCAGCGCAGAAAGTGGGTGACTTCCTGAAAGGTCGCGATCCAAGTGAGCTCGGTGATGTGCAACCGTCTTTCACGCCGGGTATCCACCTAACGGACATCTCGAAAGCGCTACCGGATTTCGCAATCGAAGCGATTCGTGAAGCGATTCCTGCGTTCGATAAAAAGATCAAAGGCTTTGCGAGTGCAGATGCTCTGTTAACGGGTGTTGAGACTCGTACGTCTTCTCCTGTGTGCATCAAGCGTGGTAAAGACTTTCAGAGTGTTAACCTAAAAGGCTTCTACCCTGCAGGTGAAGGTGCAGGCTACGCTGGTGGTATTTTGTCTGCGGGTATCGATGGCATCAAGGTGGCGGAAGCGCTGTCTAAAGCAATGGTCGAAGACGCGGCGAACGCATAAAACGAATAGTGTTGAAGAAAGGCTGCTAAGGAAACTTAGCAGCCTTTTGTTATTTTTATTAGAACGATTTATGTGAGTTGTTAGCAGACGACCCCTTGATTAGCCTGCCATTGAGACGCCAAGCGAGAGCACAACGCTATTAAGGACGACAAAGAAAGCCACCAGAGGCGCAATAAATTTGAGCCAAGTAATGTAAGGAATTCGAGCAATCGCCAAACCGCCCATCAATACTCCATAGGTCGGGGTGATAAACAGAATCGTACCAATACCGCTCATAAACGCAGTCACGACAAGCTCTCGGCCTGTGTTGGCAAAATCACTCAGTGGCGCCAAGATTGGCATGCTCATGACGGCAAGACCAGACGTTGATGGGACAATAAAAGACAGCATCATTTCAATTACGTAAACGGTATTGATAAAGAGTACCGAACTTTTACCTGCAACCAGACCTTCTGCATAGTGAAGAATGGTATCGGTGATGTTGCCCGCTTCCATGACCACAACGATACCGCGAGCCACGCCAACAATCAGCGCGACGCCAATCAAATCGGCAGCCCCAGCAACGAAAGCGTTGATCAGCTTTTCTTCGCCTAAACGGCCCACAATACCACACAGAATACCCATAAAGATAAACAGGGTCGCCATCTCTGCCATCCACCAACCGAGTGCGGAGACGCCATAAATCATGATGGCAAAGGTGAGAATGAATAGAACCAATACCCCCTTCTGCGAACCTGTGAGTTCTGGTAACTGCGCGCTTGGATCTTTGTCACCAAGAAAGTGCTTTTCGTTTTCTTTGCGCAGGTTAGCAAGCAAAGAAAGCTCTGGGTTGTTTTGAACTTTCTTTGCATAACGCATCACGTAAGCGATTGAAACGACTAAAGCAATGGCGAGAATGGCGAATCTGAGCTCAATGCCACTAATGAAATCGACGCTCGCTGCGTTAGAGGCAATCACAGTGCCAAACGGGTTAATGGTTGAGCCTAATGTTCCGACCCCTGTACCCACGAAGATAACGGCGACGGCGACCATAGGATCAAAGCGAGCGGTCATGAAAATCGGAATCAACAAACCGTAAAACGCGAGAGATTCTTCTGCCATGCCATATGAGGTTCCACCTAATGCAAACAGCACCATCAAGATGGGAATCATGTAAATCTCTCTGCCCTTTAAACGCACCATAATCCGCGCGATACCCGTGTCGATCGCGCCTGTTTGTGTCACGATGCCAAGAAAACCGCCCACCATAAGCACAAACAGGCTCACATCGATTGCGCCAATCAGCCCAGATGCAGGGTCATAGAAACCAGAAATCGGTGCCATTAGCGTGTCAAAGAAACCTTGTGGAGATGACTCAATCACATGATAGGAGCCGGGAACCGGGACTTCTCTGCCTAAGTTCTCGTTCATCTCTCGGGTATATTTTCCTGCGGGCAACAAGTAAGTGAGGGTGGCGAAAAAGGCGATCAACAGAAAAAGAATGGTAAAGGTGTTGGGAAATTTCTTTATTTTGAACATAGTGTGTCCTTAACGAGCGTTTGTACTCGCACTGCTCAATGAAGTTCTAGAGAAAACGTTTGGTGATGTATTCGGAAGTCATGCACTGCAATACGCCGCCGTATGAGAGCTCAAACTCAATGAGGCTGCCCACGTGGTAAGGCATATCGCTGTCGTTGATGTCGAGAATAAGGTGATCGCTACTGCCGCCAATCACAATGATGTTCCTATCTTTTGGGGTCATTTGGCTGATATCGATATCTTGCTTGCCGATGGCACAAATCGCGCGTTTGCGAAGACCGCGATCGGTGAAGGTAGGTTTGTGGCCAAAAGCATCTAGTGCGGTTGATTCGGCAGGTACGGAAGGTTTTACTTTGATTTCGACAATCTCAGCCGTTAAATCAAAGGTGTCTTGGCGGGTGTTGGGCACAGGGTCGTCATTTAATCCGATGCCCATAAGCACAGAAGCGCCAAGTCTTAGCTGGTTGATGCCTTTGGGGAGTTCACCGCGTAGCATTAAAGGTAGCCCAGCAGAGCTTGCCCCTGAGAGGTAACTCAACGTGATGTTGTGTTCTGTTTCGATCTGCTGCGCCAGTGCAATCAACTGGGTTTGGTTGTCTATTGAAGGTTCAACACCACCGTAGCAGGCGAGGTTAGTGCCAAGGCCAACTAATTGAAGCCCTTCAAGTTTCATAACTTCTCGCGCCAGCTGTAAAGTTTCCTCTTGGTAGAACGAACCTTCACGAAGGTCTCCCATGTCATGCATGATAATGACTTGATGGAGCTTGTGCTGTTTGACCGCTTCGACCGCCAGTGCTTGAAGAGTTTCTAGCTCTGAGTTGAGAGAGATATCCGCGTATTGCACTACTTCTCTTGCTTGGCTAATGGCTGGAATTCTCAGCAGCATGGTTTCACCATCAAGGTGACGAAGTTTTTTCAGGTTTTGAATTCTAGAGTCGGCGAGAATGCCAATGCCTCCGGCGAGGATCGCTTCTCCCACTTCCGGATAGGCACAGGCGAGTTTGGTGACGCCTGCGGGTTTAACACCAAAGCGCTCGCACGCGCTAACCAGATTGTGTGCATTGTGGGTGATCGTATCCAAATGAATATTAATGCATGGGTAATGGTCCATATAAATACCTATGTTGAATTGTGATATTTATATGCATTTGGCGCTTTTTGATGGGTAAGATAAATAACGGGTTATTTATAGATACTTTGCCAGTTTTCGATGTTAGATATTATGCGCATATTTGTTGGCAAAGCCGATGGATGTGCTTTGCCATCAAATATACGCAATGGCTGATGAGGCTTAGCTGTTGGCGATGTTTGTTGAGTTCAAAACAGGGCTTTCGGCACGCGGGTTGTGTTTTAATGAATGAACAGCAGCAATTTTATTCATCAACTCCGTGGCCGCGAGAGAGCGTTCCTGTGAGTCCAACGTTGTCAGGTGAAACGATGCGAGATACTCCAACGATGGCGCGTTGATCTTGACCATTTTTCCCCGTAGTTCCCATATTTCGGCATAGTGATCGGGTAAGTAGCCGACAAAAGTACCAGAGAGAATCAAATGCGCGGTGGCTTCCATGTTGGTGCTACTGGCAAGATGGGATAGGTTTTTTGTGTCACTGAACGGCGTAATCTTGTGCGGCAAGCCGCGATCGACGATAGGAAATCGAATCAAGTCTTGGGTCGTGATTTCATGCTTTAGGTTCAAGATAGGGTGATCGGGCGTACAATATAGGCACTGTTTCTCGTTGAACAACAGGTGGTAGTTGAGTCCATCTTTTTGCACTTCCGACGAAGTGACACCCAAGTCAATTTCTCCTTCAAGCAGTTTCATTTCTATCTTGTAGGAATCCCAAATATCAGTGTCGAGGGTGACTTTCGGGTGATCGTGACAAAAACTGCCAATCGCATGCTGAATGCGACATTTTGGGTTGGTGGCAAGGTTGTCGGTAAGCGCCAATTTAACGTGCCCATGAGAAATCTTGCGAATGTCATCAAGCTGATTCTCAAAGCAATGAATATTGTCGAACAGTTGCTTGCTAAGTTGGTACACCTTCAAACCATCGGGCGTGAGCCGAAATCCTCGACGTCCTCGATGGCACAGCGTCATCCCCAAGCGGGTCTCCAAATCATTCATTCTGGTACTGATTGTAGACTGATGCATGTTGAGTTTGAATTGCGCTGCGGAAAAGCCGCCGGAGTCGGCGATGGTAAGAAATAGGTGGAGCAGCTTTAAGTCAAAGTCATTTATTTTACGCATATCGCCTCAGATCTTGCTAGGAACTCTTTGCTGGGATGGTAAAAGAAAACCGAACGATGATCTGAGAGATGCCGCACTGACTGGACTTTAACATTATGAATAAAAAGATATTTTTATTTAGGCTAGTCTCCGTTTAGACCAACCTGAGCCTTACTTTAGTTTGCGCGGTGTCGTTTTGCGCTGACGCTTGTGTTATTCAAAGCTCCAAGAGAATCCAACCCCGTAACTTCCATAAGCATCACTATGATAGTAAGTCTTCATATTGCTATCGCCCAAATCATACTCCGTCACGTAACAATCTGTGCTGCCATGGACTGCTGACATGCCACTGCCACTGAATGGTCGGCTGGTGGAACCATAGCAGTCGTGTCCAGCAAATCCTTGTTGGCCGGGTAGGCTAGATGGACTGTCGAGCTTACTCATCGAGTCGATCAGGTAGTTATTGGCCTCGATGCTTTTTAACAACGCATCATCTGCCATTGCAGAGCAAGAGAACAAAATCATTAAGGTGCTCAAGGCGGAGTGTTTTAGTGACATAGGGACCTCAAATAATCAATGGTTGAGCTAAATTTGATTTATAAGGTAAATGTTAGTGTCGATTAAATCAATAAAAAATTATCGTAAAACGATAAGTTTTTATTGTTTATTTATGGTTTGGCCACTAATATACACATGAATTATTTGTTATGAGGCTTACTATGTCGCACCAATCCATTAGTACTTTTAGTCGTAAGTTGCTTATTTTGTTTTGGTTTTCTTTCTTTTTCGTCGCTGCACTTGATACCACTTTATGGTTTAGCGCCACCATGTTTAATGCGCAATGGTTTACCGCTGGCTTCCCTGTTGAGGTGGAGTTACCCTTGTCGGTCACTCGCTCATTGGTCGGGTATATCCCGAGTATGTTCTCTGCATTTTTGACAATGGCGATGCTGTGGCAGTTGATCGTGTTGTTCAGACTCTACGAGCAAGGCCAGATTTTTGAGCAGAAAAATGCCTGCTGTTACAAGAAACTGAGTTACTTATTGATCGCAACTCCTTTTATTGGTGCGTTGAGTGACCTACTGCTTAGCCTCGCTTTATCGTACAATGGTGAGTCTTGGTACTTTTCGGTACAAGTCGATGACGTGGACATCACAATGATGGTAATCGGTTTTATTGTCCGTGTTATCGCGGTGGTAATGGAAAGAGCAGCAGAACTTCAACAAGAAAGTGAGCTGACGATTTAACGGAACAAATATGGCGATTGTAATCAATCTTGACGTAATGTTAGCCAAACGGAAAATGCGCTCAAATGAGTTAGCAAAACGGGTGGGCATTACCGAGCAAAACTTGTCGATACTGAAAAACGGGCGTGCGAAAGCGGTAAAGCTGGCGACGCTGGAAGCTATCTGCAAGCATCTCGATTGCCAACCCGGGGATATTTTGGAATATGTGCCAAGCACTGAAGAGATAGAATCTCTCTAATTGGTGATGATTCCATTGATAACACAAGGCCAGAGTCAGACTCTGGCCTTGTGTTTTTTGGGCTATACCATTTGGTGTTAAAGCTGCTCCATAATCTGCGAGATCTCTTGCTGCCACTGCTTTTGCATCGCTGGTTTTTGATGCTTAGGTTTTCGCCCTAGATCCGCTTCCAGCAAGGTTTCCAGTTCCAACAGCCTTTCCAGCATTTGCTCTTCGGATTGCTCATCGGCGCTTGTTTCGGCTTCAACTGCCACAGCATCGTTTGCATGATGCGACATGGCAGATTTTGGAGAAGTCTCGGTTATGCGTTGGTACACCTCTTCCGCAGACAGGTACTCGGTCAGTAAACCATTTTCAATAAACCAGAATCGATTACAGCTCTGCTCTATCAGGCTTCGGTCGTGACTCACCAACAGGGCGGCACCTTCGAAGCTTTGCAAAGTTTCAATCAGCTCTTCTTTGCCTTCCATATCCAAATGGTTGGTCGGTTCATCTAAAAACAGCATGTGATACCGAGCGAGGGTTAAGCCCACAAACAGCAGCCTTGCTCGCTCTCCACCACTTAGACTGACGACTTTCTGTTCGTGTCTTGCGTACTCGAACCCTGCACCAATTAGCGAACGTTTTGCCTGTTCACTGCTGATGCCGGCAAACGACTGCAACGCATCTGTGATGGAGTGAGCATCGTCGAGTTGCTTTAGGGATTGATCGTAGTAACCCAAGCGGCAGCGGTCGTGGAAAGTTACACTCTCATGTTGGTTGCCTAGGTCGGTTTGGATGGTTTCATACTGACGATAAAGCAGATTCAACAAAGTCGATTTACCGCAACCATTACTGCCTAAAACGGCAATTCGGTCGCCACTTTTGACGCGCATTTCTGCCATATCAAACAAATGATAATCACTGTTGGGTGGCGTTACCGAGAAAGGCAAAACCTCTAACAGTCGATTGGCTGGCATTGATTCACCTTGAAGTTGTAGCGCCCACGGTGTGCCTTCTGTCAGTTCGGTTTGTTCTTCCTCTAAACGTTCTTTGCGCGCAAACATGGTCTTGGCTTTTCGAGCAAGATCTTCGTTATCGTAGACTTTGCCCCAAGTGGCTAAACGCTTGGCGCTTTTTTCGATTCGGTCGATCTCTTTCTGCTCGCTGGCATGGCGAAGTTGATCGGTTTCATCTTTCTCTTTCAATGTTTGTCTTGCTTGAGAACAAGGCAGAGAGAAATGATGCAGAGCGCGATCTCGCATGACCCAAGTGGTGTTGGTGACGCGATCGAGTAAGGTTTGATCGTGAGATACCAACACGAATGAGCCTTTCCAGCTTGAGAGGAATTGCTCTAACCAAAGGAGCGATGGCAAGTCCAAGTGGTTGCTTGGTTCATCCAGAAGCAGTAAGTCAGGTTGATGGATAATCGCACGCGCAAGCAGCAGTCGCATTTGCTGACCACCGCTGCAATTCTCAACCGGCATTTGTCGCTCTGTGGTCGAAAAGCCTAGTTCATCCAATAAGAGTTCGGCGCGCCAAATCTCATCATCGGATAAGGATTCCGCTAACGCGTCCAATACGGAATGTGTGCTTAAAGATTCAGGTAAATGCTGTTCAACATAACGCATCAAACATGAACTGGCTCTGGCAACCGTGCCTTGGCTTGGTTCAAATTGACCGCTAAGCAGTTTGAGTAGGGAGCTTTTACCACAGCCGTTATGACCGATAAGACCAATTTTGTCGCCACGATGAATCGTAAACGTTAGATCTTTGAAGATGGGTGTTGCTGTGTGAGAGAGGGTTAGTGATTGTGCAGTTAAAAAAGTACTCATAATGTTCTCAAGAATTCTGGGCGTAAGACGCCATTGTCATAGCTGACAATAATTCTTCGAGCTTGAGGGATAGTACTCGGGACGTGTTTTCGTCGAAAGGTAATTATTCGCTCAAGTCGAGATTATCGCAGCGCGAAATCTGAAACTCTTGAGCGGTCCTTCATGCCATAAAAACGTGGGTTGATTGAACACCACAAAGACATAAATTCCTCCTTAATTTCGTTGCAAGTGTTGCCACTTTTGGTGATTCGATGGGGCAGAGTCTAGCGGCAGATGAACCAATGTGCAGCTTAAAGACTAAATTTTGCCTGCCGGTTCATATTAATCAGAGAATAAGTGCTCATTATGTATAAAAAAGCACCGACGTTGCGGTGCTTTTGAAACATAGTCAGCGATAAGCGATTAAATCGCTTTCACCCCCATATTAAACAGGGTAAAGCTGTACATATCGGCATAAAGGTCGATCACCTTACTGGTCGGGGTGCCCGCGCCATGGCCTGCGTCGGTTTCGATTCGAATCAACCTAGGTTGCTGACCAAACTGCTTAGATTGCAACTCCGCGGCAAACTTATACGAGTGGGCTGGTACAACGCGGTCATCGTGATCTCCGGTGGTAATCATTGTTGCAGGGTATTCAACTCCCGCTTTCACGTTGTGCACAGGCGAGTAGTTTTTCAAATACTCGAACATCTCTTTGTTTTGATCGGCGGTGCCGTAGTCATACGCCCAGCCAGCACCTGCGGTAAACGTATGGTAGCGAAGCATATCCAGTACCCCGACCGCTGGTAGAGCCACTTTGAACAGCTCTGGACGCTGCGTCATTGCGGCGCCAACGAGGAGTCCGCCATTGGAACCACCGTGAATGGCGAGTTTGTCTGACGAGGTGTAGCCTTCATCAATCAGGTACTCTGCTGCGGCAATGAAATCATCAAATACGTTTTGCTTTTGTAGTTGTGTGCCTGCATTGTGCCACGCTTTGCCATACTCGCCGCCGCCACGAAGGTTGGCTACCGCGTAGATGCCGCCAAGCTCTAACCACGCTGCGCGGCTTGGGCTAAAGCCAGGGGTTAAGCTGACGTTAAAGCCGCCGTAGCCATACAGAATGGTTGGCGCTGTGCCATTGAGTTTGATGCCTTTTTTGTAGGTCAAAATCATCGGTACTTTGGTGCCATCTTTCGAGGTGTAGAAGACTTGCTTAGACTCAAACAGATCGGAGTCGAATGGCGCCGCTGACTCATGATAAACGCTGCTCTCGCCCGTTTTGATGTTCAGCTTGTAGGTTGTGCCCGGCATCTTGTAGTTGGTAAAGGTGTAGTAAAGCTCGCTTTCGTGCTCTTTAGCGCCAAAGCCGTGAGCGCTACCGATGTCAGGCAGAGCAATATCGCGAATGAATTTGCCATCCATGTCGTATTGTTTGACTTGTGAAGTCGCATCTACCATGTATTGCGCAAACAAATTGCCACCTGCGGTAGAGACGTTGAGCACGTGCTTGGTTTCTGCGATCACGTCTTGCCACTGCTCAGGTTGCGGCTTGGCAAGATTGAACTTCGCAACACGCATATTTGGTGCGTCGAGGTTGGTCTCGACGTATAGGGTGTCACCTTGCGAGTCGATGATCCAAGTGTCTGAATCGGTATGGTCCAACACAGTAACGAGCTCGCTGTCTGGCTTGGTTAAGTCTTTCACGTAGAGTTTGTTGCCCGACGTCGATTCCATCGCGCCTATCACCAAGTAGCGACCATCTTCTGTGGTGTATCCTGCCACGTAGCGATGTTTCTCTTGCTCTGTGCCACCGAATACAAGCGTATCTTCACTTTGCTTGGTGCCCAGTTTGTGGAAGTAGAGCTTGTGTTGGTCTGTTTTTGCCGATAGCTCACTGCCTTCAGGTTTATCGTAACTTGAGTAGTAAAAACCTTCGTTGTTGAGCCAGCTAATGCCGCTGAACTTGACATCAACCAAGGTTTCACCAATCTGTTGTTTGGTTTCTGTGTCGAGCACAATCACTTTGCGCCAGTCACTGCCACCCTCAGATATGCTGTACGCGAACAGAGAGCCGTCTTTAGAAAAACTTGTTCCACCCAGCGAGGTTGTGCCTTCTTCGCTAAACGTATTTGGGTCAAGGAAGACTTCAGGCTCGCCGTCACCAAGCTGGCGATACAGAACATCTTGATTCTGAAGACCATCATTTTTGTAGAAGTAGGTGTATTTCCCTTCTTTGAAAGGGCTGCCCACTTTTTCATAGTCCATCAACTGGGTAAGGCGTTTCTCGATTTGGTCGCGAAACGGAATTTGGCCGAGATAGTCGTTGGTGACTTTGTTCTGAGCTTCAACCCAGCCTGCGGTCTCTGCGCTGCGGTCGTCTTCCAACCAACGGTAAGGATCTTTGACGGGAGTGCCAAAGTATTCGTCCACCACGTCCACTGTTTTGGTGTTCGGATATTGTATTGTCATCTGCTGTACCTGTTGTTGTTCGGTTTGATTTGCAAGTGCGGTTGGTATGCTTCCGCCAAGTAAGACGGAGGTCGCCAGAGCTAAGGCCTTTAAATGCATAGCCTTTCCTTTTGCTGATGGATTTTATAAATAGGAATGAGACTCTACTACATTTCACTGCTTAGAGGCGAATTGTATGGTGAAGTTCTCTGGACTCTGTGAAAAAAGCCGAAAAAACAACGAGAACATTGACCGATTAGGTATCGAAATGTATCGACCTCCTGTTTTGCAGAGAATTGAGTAAGCAACGCAATGAGTAGGTGCTTACTCGCTTACATCATACGTCTTATTTGGCTTGCTGCATTTCCACCAAGCCACCCGCGTTGTGAAGGTTGGTAAAGCCTTGTGATTGAAGATAACGGAAGGCTTGACCAGAGCGATTGCCACTGCGGCAATACAGCACGAGCTGGGTATCTTTGTCGATGTTGGCAAAGTGTTTGTCCAGCTCTGACAACGGGTAGTTCTTGGCGTTATCTAAGTGGCCAGCGGCAAATTCCTGAGGTGTGCGGACATCAACAATCACTGCGCCTTGTTCAATCCACTCCCAACCGATATCAGCCCGCTCTGATGCCACCACCGTTGGCGCAACACAACTCAAGCTCAAACAAGTCAATACAATAGCAATTTGGTTTTTCATTCTTCTTAGTACCCTTTTTGCAACGGTCTGACACTGATTATACGTGCTGTTAGGTTGGGGCGATGAGGGGAGGATCTAACTCTGCTGCTTCAATATCCGTTGTTACTGAAATTTCGATTATTAACTTTAATTACAACGATAAATATTTTTTATCAAAATTGACCCTTGAACTTGTTTTTCGTGACCCTATTTATTTTACCGAAAGCGAGTTGACCCATTCGCAAATCAATCAATTGTCTAACCCTGTCTTTTATTTTTGGTACTAAGTAGGAGGCACTTCAATATGAAAATTCGTCCTTTAAATGACAAGCTGCTTGTTGAACGACAAGAAGTGGAAAACAAATCTGAAGGGGGGATTGTTCTCACTTCCCAATCTGTCAAAAAGTCCAACCGAGGCAAAGTCATTGCCGCGGGCCTAGGTAAACGTCTTGAAAATGGTGATCGTGCCGCGATGGAAGTTAAGGTTGGCGACGACATCATCTTTAATGACGGATACGGTGTGAAAACCGAAAAGATAGATGGGACCGAATATTTAATTCTGTCGGAATCTGATGTGTTAGCTATCGTCGAGTAATGGTTTTTGGTCGTTTTAAGGAGATAAATCATGGCTGCTAAAGAAGTCTTATTTGCGAATGACGCACGTCAAAAGATGCTTACAGGGGTTAACCTGCTTGCCGATGCCGTAAAGGTGACGCTTGGGCCGAAAGGTCGCAATGTGGTGCTGGATAAATCGTTCGGCTCGCCGACCATCACCAAAGATGGTGTTTCGGTTGCTAAAGAGATCGAGCTAAAAGATAAGTTTGAAAACATGGGTGCGCAGATGGTCAAGCAGGTGGCATCCAAAGCGAACGATGAAGCAGGCGATGGCACCACAACGGCCACGGTATTGGCGCAAGCATTTATTAACGAAGGGCTTAAAGCGGTCGCATCGGGCATGAATCCGATGGATCTAAAACGCGGTATCGATAAAGCAACCGAAGCGGCAGTAAGCAAGCTGCGGGATATGTCGAAGCCATGCAGTGATAAAGAATCGATCACGCAAGTGGGCAGTATTTCCGCCAACAGCGATCGAGCGATTGGTGAAATCATTGCTGAGGCAATGGAAAAGGTGGGGCGTAATGGCGTTATCACCGTTGAAGAAGGCCAAGGCCTGGATAATGAACTGTCCGTGGTCGAAGGTATGCAGTTTGACCGTGGCTATCTATCGCCATACTTTATTACCAACCAAGATAACGGCACTGTCGAGCTCGACAATCCTTACATCCTGTTGGTGGATAAAAAAGTCAGTAATATTCGTGAACTGCTCCCTGTGTTGGAAGCGGTGGCTCAGGCATCTCGCTCACTATTAATCATCGCGGAAGATATTGAAGGCGAAGCGCTTGCGACATTGGTTGTGAACAACATGCGTGGCATCGTCCGTGCGAGTGCGGTGAAGGCGCCTGGCTTTGGTGATAACCGTAAAGCGATGATGGAAGATATTGCTGTCCTTACTGCGGGCACGGTGATTTCTGAAGACCTCGGCCTAGAGCTTGAGAAAACAACGCTTGAACAACTGGGTTCAGCGAAGAAAGTGACCATCACAAAAGACGCGACCACGATTGTGGGCGGCGCTGCAGAGGCGAGCACCATTGCTGACAGAGTCGCATCGATTGAGAAGCAAATCGAAGCAACCACCTCTCAATACGACAAAGACAAGTTGCAACAGCGCATTGCGAAACTGTCTGGTGGCGTTGCGGTGATCAAGATTGGTGCTGCGACCGAAGTTGAGATGAAAGAGAAGAAAGATCGTGTTGATGATGCGCTTCATGCGACCAGAGCGGCGGTTGAAGAGGGCATTGTTGCTGGCGGCGGTGTGGCTCTGACCAAAATCGCGAAAGAGCTTTCTGATCTACGCGGTGACAACGACGATCAAAATATGGGGATTCGTGTGGCGATTCGTGCCATGGAAGAGCCATTGCGTCAGATTGCCATCAACGCAGGTGATGAAGCGTCTGTGGTTGCCAATGCGGTTAAAGCGGGTGATGCCGAATACGGCTACAACGCTGCGACTGGTGAATATGGCAATATGATTGACATGGGCATCCTTGACCCAGCCAAAGTGACGCGTTCAGCATTGCAATTCGCCGCATCGGTTGCAGGTCTAATGATCACCACTGAGGCAATGGTGTCGGATTTGGTGGAAGACAAAGAACACGATAAGTAATGGTCTTACTTAAATAATATTAAGTCTTTGAGCCTACAGTTAGCGGGCTTGTAAACCCGCTAACTTACCGTGTTGAGGTGAGTGTTATGGTCCGTTTACCCGCGTTTTCGTTCTCAATATCAGGTCGTGGTGAAGCGTCATCTGATTGGCCGGCTTCACTGAATTTCCCTCTCGTTCCATCCGGGCAGGAGTTCTCGATTATGGGATCCTTGCCACGTAAGCCGACCGTGATGATTTTCACGATTGATCTGTCACAGGTATTGCGACAAAGCGCGCCGTCTCGGGTCATTCACTAGTTTGAGCAGCCAACCAATGTTGGCTGCTTTTTTAGTTCTCATAATCAGTGGCGCTCTAGCTTCATCAACATCTCATCTATGTACTATAACTATAAGATTCCTAGATGGTTTTCGGTAAGAGGTTGCGATGAGTTTGGCGATTCAAGATCAGATCCCCAACAACCACTGCTACGGCTGCGGCACTTTGAACGAGCAGGGCTTGCAAATCAAAAGTTATTGGCAATCTGACAGCGAAGCAAACTGCAGTTTTACTCCCTCTCATCATCATTGTGCTGGCCCCACCCACTTTCTAAACGGTGGGATCATTTCCACCATTATTGACTGTCATTGTGTGTGTATGGCGATCGCGAAAGGTTACGAGTTGCAGGGACAAAAGGTCGGCGTTGGTGCCCCGGTTTGGTATGCGACAGGCAGCCTTGAGGTTTCTTTCTTAAAACCCGTTTCTATTCATCATCCCGTTCAGCTCATGGCTCGCGTTTTAGAAGCCTCAGATAAGAAGATCACCATAGAATGCGAACTCTACTCGCAATCGCAAGTCTGTTGCCGAGCTAATGTGGTGGCGGTGCGAGTTCCGAATTCGTGGTTTGAGTCTTCTTTAGATACTAAGTAATCAGATTTGAACCATTTGCGGAATAGGTTTAAATTTCGCCGACATATGGGTTGAAATCACAACACATGTCTTACCCTATCAAGCCAATCGGGTATGTGGTTGCGATACCAAGTGATGTATTTTTCTTTATCGGAGTTGTCGCGGCTGACTAGAATGTTGACAACTTCAATGATGATCCAACACTTCGCGATGACAAGGTGTCTTTCAAGCTCTTGTTTCGTCAACAACGTGCTGTATTGAGTATATTGCCGAATGATCTCTCTATAATCTTCTAAGGTCCCAAGGCAAGCAACTAAGGGAGCGAGATCGATAGCAGGGCTTCCCTTCCCGAATCGTTCCCAATCGAACAACACAAGGTCACCGTTGGCTCTTGTCCCCCAGTTCCCGTCATTGGTATCACCAGATATTAGGTTTGGCTGCTGAAATAAGCATGACGACAGCTGTTGTATCTCGATAACTTTCGACGCGTGGTACTCCGGAAGGCGCAATACATTGAGAGCGTCTTCCGTTGCTTTTGTTGTCCATTGGTGCGTTTTAACAGAGAACGGGGGCGAATAGTTTGAGTGATGAAGGCTCGCCAGTTGAGAGAACAGCTCCCTAGGCTTTGAGCGTAGAGCAGTTAAGGATATTGGGTTGGGCACCCGCTCAATATAGAGATCTTTCTCATCAAGTTTAACTAGAGTTGGAATGTTTACGCCAGTCAGATGTGGAGCGGCGGTTTGATAAAGATTGATTTCTACTTCAGAAGCGCCACGTTTTCGGATGCACTCGACGCCGTCAATCATCTCAATAGAGACTCTGGCTGCACCCATTCGAGATAAATCTTGATTGCTCATAGGTATCCTTACTGTTGCGTTGGATATCGCTCTTTGTCGTATTGAGTGACAAGCGAATATAACAGATTTTTTTAACGTAAGCGGGTGCTTATTTTTCAATAGGTACAATTGCGATTGAAGGGGGGCTTGCAGATGAATGTTGTTATGGCCGGCATTCGCGGTACAATTGCGAACTCCACACGACGGGCAATAAACCATGCTATTTAACAACAATATCGACGATATGCTGCGCTATTTGGATCGTTTCTGCAAGGAAACGCAGATGATTGAAGTGGACAGTGTCTCGGATGAACAACTCAATTTAGCGCTTGATTTTCTAACGCTCGCCCACAAGCTCCGGTGCGATATTTACGCGACCAGTAACCGTAGTTGCTCACACTTTATTGGTGTTGGCGTGTTTGCTCTCTCACAAGAACGCGCACCACAAGGCAATTTGTTCCTAAAAGTAGAGAGCAATAACCTCTACCTTGCTTTTGAACTTGAAGACTGTAACGATGAGACGCTCTTAACGCCGTTGCGAGTGATTGATGCCTTGATGTATCTGGCCGAAAGTCAGGGAGAGGCTCTCCTTCCTGAAGACTACGTCAAGTAGCGACCTTTCCATGATTTCCGTTCTCAAACTTGAGCGGTTTTCTCCCCTGAAATTAGGCTAGCTGTTGTGAGTCTCTCGATAAGTTTTTGGTAGATGCTCAGCTAAAAAGTCCATCAGTACACGAATTTTCTTATTGTGTTGAACGTCTCGGTGACACGCTAGGTACAGGGGAAGTTTGGGGATGTCGATGCCAACCTTGATCTCTTGCAAGCCGAACGCTTCACACAAGTGTTTATGCGAGACCACAATACCGCCGTGATTTCGGGCTAATTCTAGGTGCATTGGCATAAAATCAGTACGAAAGAGAAATTGTTCATTGCGGATTTGCCAACCCAACTCTTGCCCGCCTTTCTCAAATTGTCGGTCTCGGTCGTAGCCGATAATTCGGTGTTGAAACAGCGCTTGAGCGTTATCTGGCGTGCCATTGACACGCAAATAGTCGCTGCTTGCGAAAAAGCCCAAAGGGATGTCAAACAGGCGTCGACAGATTAAATCTTGCTGTGTGGGTGGAAACATTCTAATCGCCACGTCCGCATCACGCTTGTCCAGACTGCTTACTTGATTACTTACTTCCACTTCGAGTGACACTTCTGGGTAGGTATCCATGAAAAGAGGCAAAATCTTAGGCAGATAATGCAGCGCAATCAGTTCGTTTGCTGAAAGTCGAATTCGTCCACTCAGTGATGTTGCTTGCCCCGCCGCAAGACGCGCTAAACGCTCTGCGCTCGCCTGCATGTTGCGGCACTCTTCCAATAAGCTTTCGCCAAATCCAGTCAGTGTTAGGCCTTGCGTACTGCGATCGAATAGGGGTTGTCCAAGGCGCTTTTCCATAAGCTGCAGTTGCCTGCTCAAGGTTGGCTGAGAGACGTCTAACGAGATTGCCGCTTGGCTGAGACTGCCGTGCTCGGCGATCGCCAGAAAGTAGTGCCACCATTGCCAATTGCTATTCATTTTTGCATATCCACTAGTAATTAATACGGCTTCATTATTCTCAGATGAATCTTAGAATAGTGTTATCGACTGGAGGGAACAAGATGAAAACTGCACTGATTTTAGGAATTTCTGGTAATTTTGGCGCGCAGATGGCAATGGCCTTGCATGGGGAAAACTGGCAAATACGAGCGTTAGTCCGAGATAAATCGAAAGCGCCAAATTGGATCTCATCAGAGAATGTTTGGGTGGGTGATGCTAGTGATGAGAAGGCTGTGGAGCAAGCGGCGGCTGGCGTTGACTTGATTGTTTACGGCGTTAATCCCACTTTTGACCGTTGGCCACAAGATGCGCTTAGGCTGCTAGAACCATCGGTTCGGGTTGCGGAAAAGCGCAATCTGCGCTTGCTGTTTCCTGGCAACGTATACAACTTCGCCCCAAGTTCTGAGCCAATCACAGAGGATACCTCGATGTCCCCTGTTACAGAGAAAGGCGTTATCCGCGTGAACATGGAGCAGAGGCTTCGTTTGGCGAGTCAGCAAGGAGCAAGTATTACCATTGTGCGGGCTGGGGATTACATCGGGCCAAAGACACAGCTCGGTTGGCTCGATGCCATCTTAAAGCAAAAACAGGATCGCGCTACGATGCAACTTCCTCATGATGAGCAGCACGTGCATTTCTGGTGTTATCTTCCTGACTTTTGCGCAAATACTGCGAAGCTGATGTCGCTCCCACAATCGCGTTTTGAAGTCTGGCATGACGAAGGATTAACACTGAGTCAAAAGGATTGGCAGCAGGCTTTTCTCGCCAATGGGCAGTTGCTCAAAACAACGCACTTTTCTTGGTGGTTGCTGAAAGTCATTGGCTTTTTTAAGCCAGTAATTGGCGAAGTGGTTAAGATGCGATATTTGTGGCAACAACCGGTTATTCTGAGTGGTAAAAAGATGAGAAAGGCGCTGGGTGAGAATTTCCAGTCCACACCGCTTTCCGAGATATTACTCACGCTACAAACGGGGCAATAGGCTCAAACTCGGTTCACTTACCACGTCATAAGTAGACTTTCACAGCGTAATCAAAAAGCCCACGGAAAAGCGCCAGCGTTTCCGTGGGAGGAAAGGGGAGAAAGGCAGTGGGAGCCGAATTACAACTTATCTGCCGAGACTGTTTTAATGGTCGGCCAGTTGTTGTCGGCATCTTGAATGAAGCCTTGGGTATCTTCTAACCAGCGTTTCTGGACGCTTTTATCAAGATTCAAATAGAGTTTTCCATCTTCCACTTTCCACGCTTGAGGGTCGGTTTCAAACTTCTTACCCATCGCCACGCCAAACGCACAGTAGCCACCGTATTGCGGTGCATACGCTTGTGGATCGGCTTTAAACTGATCTCGGTTTTCACTACTCGCGAAATGGTAAATGGCATTTTTGTATGTGGCGGTAAATTGTGGATTACCTTGAACGGCGCCTTCTTCGGTGAAGTAAGCGACAGGGTCATAGCCTTTAATGGCAAGATCGTTCGCGTCTACGCTCATGTCGATGTCTGCCGCCATCAGTGAAAAGCTAGTACCAAGCAACGCTGTCATCAGCGTCAATTTTTTTCCGGTCGATTTGGTGTGAGACATAACAAGCTCCTTGTCTGTATGAGTTATCTCTGATGAATAAATTAGCCGACCTCTCCGGTCTGTAGAGGGACTAAAAACCGAAAAACTGCGCGAATCGTCCGGAGGTTACATGGATTTGCTTTCTCAGTTGATGGAACACTTTTCAATACGCACAGGCGTGTTTCATTCGGGGCGCCTGTGCGGCATCTCCTCATTTAAAGATCGCAGTATCAATCAGGGCCATCTGCATGTATTGAATGCGGGTCACTTAAAACTGGTTAACGGCGAGGGGAAAGCTCAGCTCTTTACCCAGCCTTGTATCATTTATCTGCCGAATAGTGCCCCCCACACGATTGAAGCGGCTGGAGAAGGTGTAGAGTTGGTCTGTGCCAATGTGGAGTATCGAGCGGGGAAAATGAATCCCTTGTTGTCTGCGTTACCGGAGTTGATCGTTATTCCCTTTGAGTCTGCGCCGAGTTTAACGTCGGTTGTCGATATGTTGTTTACAGAGTCAGACAGCGCGAGCGTAGGTCAGCAGTTTTTAATGGATACATTGAGCGATACGCTGATGGCGCTGATCTTCCGCTATCTCATTGAGGCACAAAAAATCGAACGGGGGCTGTTTTCCGCATTGGCGCATCCGCGTCTAGAGCCGGTAGTGAGTGCAGTGCATCAGCTTCCTGCTCGTCATTTTCAAATTGCAGAGATGGCCGCATTGGCCGCGATGTCTCGCAGTCAGTTTACGGAGACATTTAAACAAGCGGTTGGAGAGACGCCAGGGGAGTACGTTCAGAAATGGCGAATCTCGGTGGCTCAGTCCTTGCTGCTACAAAGTAAACCTCTCAACTGGGTGGCCGATGAAGTGGGGTACAGTAGCTACTCGGGTTTTGCGCGAGCGTTTCAGCAGGTTTGTGGTGTGTCGCCCAGACAATGGTTGCAAGATAGAGCGAGCTAGTGTGCTTGCTTTTTGGGATAGGGGCTTTCTGCTATATTTGGCGAGTTGTGCTGTGCTTTATTCCATTTCGGCTCGCAGGGTTATGTTGCTGCTAAAGTTTGATTAATGGAAAATTAAGCCATTTAAACGTTTACTTTGAGTGAGCAGCATGAAAAAGGTGGACTTTGCGAAGGCGTTGTTCCATCCTGCCGCTCCTAATTCATTCAACCTAATCAATGAGACGAAGTGCCTGCTGAACATTTAATCAGCCTCCCGTATCTCATTAAGTAGTAAGGAGTTCAACTTGAACCTATTTGTAAGAGATCTTACCGTTATCGATTCTTCATACATCTGTGAAACCAGAGGGGTCGTAGGAGATAGTTGGATTTTAGACGTCACCATGTCTGGTGAGCTTAATGAGATGAGTATGGTGCTGGACTTTGGTCGCGTTAAAAAGCAGATCAAGCATCTGGTGGATGAATTTGTCGATCACCGTCTGCTTGTGCCGATGCAAAGCACAGCCATTGTGTATCAACCAAGCAAAGCGGGCTATGCAATGCTCGATGTACTGCGCGGAGAGAAGAGCCTTCACCTTCATTGCCCAAATGAAGCTTACTGCTTAATTGACTCTGACAAGATTACGATCGAGAGCATTACCAAGCATGTGTATGACATCCTTCGTGACAACCTGCCAAGCAACGTGACTGGTATCGAGATTACTCTACGCCATGAGAATATCGACGGGGCGTTTTATCACTATACCCATGGTCTGAAAAAGCACGATGGTAACTGCCAGCGTATTGCCCACGGTCACCGCTCGCCAGTAGAAATTTTGGTGGATGGTCAACGTGACAGTGAGCGAGAAGCGGCGTTTGCCCAGCGTTGGGAAGACATTTATTTAGGATCAGAAGAGGACGTAGTGACGCTGGATACGCTGAACCTAAGTGACAACGCTAGTGCCATTACTGATGAGAGTCATTATGGTTTTCGCTATACCGCGCCTCAAGGTGAGTTTGAGTTAGCCATTGCAAAGAGCGAAACCGAGATTCTGCCAACAGATACCACCGTTGAGCTGCTTGCAGGCTATATTGCTGATCAGGTTAAACCGACTTTAGACGCCGGGCAATCATTGCAAATCATTGCCTATGAAGGTGTTGGTAAAGGTGCAATGGCTTTTCGTTAAGTACTATTGATTGATCCAAAAGTACTGAAAAGGGTAAGTGATTCGTCACTTACCCTTTTTCATTTAGTTAAATGGTTAAACTTCGGCGGGGTCAGCGCTAGGCTCTGGCTTGGACCATTTGATAATCGCTCTGAGGTTCATCGAGAAGAAAATAATATTAGCAATGATCATTGCTAAACTTTCGGTAAGGTATCCCACTGCTACCCAACTAGTGTTACCACACATCATCAAAACAAAGCCGATTTTGTTTTTGTTTCCTATCTGCCAAATGGCAAGAAACGTCAGCACCATTGCTATCCAGTCAATGCCATAGTATTGAAAGTAATCCACTTTTTCTCCTTGTGAAAAGATCGTCAGAGTCGTAGGGCGTGTTCACATCAAACTAAGTCAGTTGTTGAGCCCTGAAGTACACCTTAGGTGAGATTGTCATTGATGGTCTTCTTACCACACTTTTCACAGATGCTATGCCGCGAGAAGTCATCCATTGTCGCTTCAAATGCGCCCACTGCAGCGCTCTTAATAAAGCCGCTGAAGAAGTCTTTGATTTTATTTGCCTTGGGCTCATCTCGGACGAGTACCACAATGTGATTGGTGCTCATATCACAGTGCGAGCAATATTGCGTTTCATTGTTTGTCAGCATTCGGCATCCAACTTTATTGCCTTAATTTATACGTAAGCTAACAAATAATTGCTGAGCTTATATTTAGTAAGGTCACAGCTACGAGGAAACTTGTTGTGGCTTTCTATCAATATTAGATGGCCATATGCTGCGCCAAAAAGTCATACACTAAGCGGACTCTTTTACTGGTGTGCAATTCGCGGTGACTCACCAGCCACGCATCGATTTCAAAAGGGTTGAAGTGTTCTTTAAACGCGATGCGTAAATCTGGATGGGCGCGAGCAATGTGCTCGGGTAAGAGGATGAGCGTTCGCGTATGTAGAGCCAACTGCCATTGAACCAATTGATTGTTGCACACTAGAGTAAATGGATTGTGTTTGAGTTGCCAGTTCGAGTGCTTGAGGTGTTGTGTTAGATGGTCTGTGTAATCAAAACCGATGATCTGGACGTTAGCGACCTCGTTCGGTGACTTACCTTCAAAGCTGTTGACCAACTCTTTGCGCCCATAAAGGTACACGGTCTCCCGGCCGATTTTTTTGGCAATCAGATCAAGGTCGGTGGGCCTTTGATAGCGCAGGGCGATATCCGCTTCTCGACGTTTCAAATCGCTGACTTGATTGGAGACGATCAATTCGATATCGATGTTTGGCGCTAACTCGTTAAGCTGACTGACTAACGGCGGAAAGCGAAAAAACGCATCGAGCTCGGTAAGAGAAATACTCACTTTACCCGCGATGCTTTCATCTTGGCCAAGAGCAGTCAGTAACAGTTGGTTGGCGGACTCGGCCATGTGGCTCACATGCTGATAGAGTTTTTGGCCACTGTCGGTAAGTACCAGTTTCTTGCCTACTCGCTCGAACAGCGTGAGTTTTAGCTCGTGCTCAAAGGCCGCAATTTGGCGTCCAAGCGTTGGCTGGCTCATATTGAGCGCTCGTCCGGCAGCCGAGAATGACCCTTCCTCGGCAACCACAAGAAAGGCGCGAGCATGATTCCAATCAAACTGAATGTGTTTCCAATCCATGAATCGTTCCTAATCCATTCAATAATGAATGATTGTTATACACTACTGGTGGATTTCCAAACAATTTTGAATTGTTAAACTGACTGCTCATCCAATAGATGAAGGAAATGGCGATGAAAGTGGTGGTTTTAGGCGCAACAGGTGCAACGGGACGTTTGGTTGTCGCGCAGTTATTGGACTCTGGGTGCCAAGTGACTGCGCTGGTGAGAAACTTAAGTGTGTTAGAGGCACATGCACATCTTCAACAGGTTAAGGAAACCGCCTTATCAATGGAGAGTGAACAGCTTGAGTCCTTACTGGCCGACAGTGATGCGCTTGTCTGTTGTTTAGGCCATAACCTGACGTTGCAAGGTGTGTATGGCGCACCCAGAATGCTTGTCCGAGATAGCCTGCAGAGAGTGGCGTCTTTACTCTCAGTGAAGAGAGAGCAACCGCTTAAGATCGCATTAATGAGCTCCACGGGCGTTCGCAACGTGTTGTTAAAAGAGTCTGTTCCATCGCTAGAACGGTCGATCAATGTCTTGCTGCGCTGGCTGCTCCCTCCTCATCGCGACAATGAACGCGCTGCGCAGTTTCTCCAACGTCAAGGAAGTCGCCATCACGCTCTCCAATGGGTGATGGTGCGCCCAGACACGTTAATTGATAGGGGCGAGGTTAGCGAATACTCATGGCACTCTAGCCCAACACGGAGCGCATTGTTTAACGCAGGGGAGACGAGTCGAATTAATGTTGCTCACGCGCTATGTCAGTTGGTGTTGGACGGCTCTCTGTGGCAACAATGGCAGTCTAAAACGCCAGTCATCTATAACGTCGAGTGATACACCATTTTCGTTACTCAGTGTGCGGACGATTGTCATTAAGGGGGTGCAAGTAAATATTTGAAAATTAGGCAGTCGTTTCAGGTAGTGGGTTTTCCTTGTCTATACTTGTTAGAGCGTCTTTTCGGTCATTAACTCAAGGAAGAGCATACACATGATTCATCGGCTGATTACATTATTCGCGTTGGTGGTGAGCTTTAACGCATACAGTATACCCACCCCACAAGGTGAGCCCATTTTGTGGGTCAACGGCAATCTGAGCCAACTCAATACAGGTGATGGCGTTGTGTTTGATGAGCAAATGCTGCAATCGCTAGATATCCAAAGTATCACGACAAGCAATCATGTTGTCAGCCAAGCGGTGGAGTATCGCGGCCCGACGTTCAAGAGTTTGCTTGATTATGTGGGTGCGAAAGGCACACATGTTCGTATTACTGCGTGGGATGATTATGTAGTGAGGATAGCCGTCAGTGATATAGAGAAATACGGCGTCCTACTGGCAACCCATGAAGCGGGAAACAAAATGACGCTTGATGACAAAGGCCCATTATTCGTGGTGTTTCCATTTAGCGATTATCCAGAGTTAAGAAACGATCTTTATTACAGCCTATCTGTATGGCAAGTGAAGGAAGTGTTTGTTGAATAGCACACGGGTAAGTCAACACCGACATGTTCGGCGACTTGTTATGGTTGCAATCGGGGCACTGTGCTTTGCGCTTATTTTATTGATTGTGAACTTCTTTTCATCATTAATCGAAATCCGCAACATCTCTCCTCAGCCTTACGTCACCATTGTGAGCAATAACATAGCGGCTAAAAACAAGCTTCTGTTGTTAAAAGCGGAGTTACAGCGTTTTGAACTGGCGCCATCGGTTCAATCGTTACGAAGTTTGCAAATAAAAGCGAGAGTTTACAAGTCCAGCATACTGCAAGATTTTAACTCTAGGCGGACATTGAATGTTCACGAGCAGTATGGTGACGTTACCATACTGAAAAAAATCGTTTCCCAGTTGGAAGTGTCATCCGCGTTGATCCAGCAGATAACGCTAGACAACAGTCAGCCCCTTAAAATTGCTTCTCAAAAAGTGGATGATATCTATGTGATGCTCAACAGCTATCTCTCCCACTTCATTTCTCAAGTTCAAAAAGACCAATTGCAGTTCAATCAACACAAAGAAGATATCTACAAAGGACAGTTTTTCAATTTAGGTATTATTTTGCTGTGTACCATCGCGATGATATTGATTGTTTCGTGGTTGTACTTTAGTCAGACCAAGTTGAGCCGAGACTTAACCGAGCGGACGTTAAAGCTGGAAGAGGCAAGGCAGCTTGCAGAGCAAAGTGCAATAGCGAAAGCACGATTTTTAGCTAACATGTCCCATGAGATGCGTACCCCTCTGAACGCGATCATCGGGCTGAGCCAGAAAGAGCATTATCTCGCGAGCGATGAACAAGTAAAAAACTATGCGTCATTAATTAATCGTTCTGGTCAGCACTTATTGAAATTGATCAACAGTGTGTTGGATCTCAGTAAGATTGAGCAAGGAAATGTCACTTTGTACGAAGAGCGCTTCTACTGCAGCGAGCTCATCGATGCCGCCAAGACTGTTTTTGTGGAGGCGGGTAAAGAGGATGTGGATGTGTTTTTTTCCCATCAATTAGCGGCTGACTATTTGCTTATGGCCGATAAAACTAAGTTGCTGCAAGTGATTACAAACCTTGGCTACAACTCACTAAAGTTTACCCACCATGGCCATGTTGAAGTCAATCTTACGCTGGATTCTCAATTACAAAGGTTGATTCTGACCGTCTCCGATACCGGGATAGGCATGAGCGAAGCGCAACTTGGGCAGGTCTTTAATGAATTTACCCAAGCGGACGATTCTATTTCTCGTCTTTACGGGGGAACCGGCTTAGGCTTATCGATTAGCCAATCGTTAGTTGAACTAATGGGAGGCAAAATCGACGTTGAGAGTGAGCTTGAGAAAGGGACAACCTTTACCGTCCGAGTTCCTGTGATGTTAATGGAGCAAAAGCCGAAAGTCCCCACCGCCGCTACAGGACAAAAAGTACGAGTACAGGCGTCCAACGAATTTGCTGAGCGCCTTATCAAGCGTGAGTTAATCAATGCAGACTTATATGATGAGGACGCGGAGATGACGCTCACTTATCTTTCAGGCAGAGAAGCGCTACCGAATGAGGCGCTGAATCGACATCATATTGTGTTGTGCAACGCGACAATGGCCCTTGACCAAGATGATGTGTTCAGAGTGAGCAAACCCTACGACTTTTTCTCTGTCGCGAATGCCATTGGTTCAATGGCTATGGGAGCAGAGCGAGTGCCCGACACCGATTCGCAGTCATTTCCTAACTCCTTGCGTGTGCTGGTGGTTGAGGATATGGAAATTAACCAGATCGTCGCGCAGAAGATGTTATCACTATTGAATGTGGACGCGACCATTGTCAATAATGGCCAAGAGTGTCTCGACTGTCTGCAAAACCAAGAATTTGATGTGATTTTCATGGACATTCAAATGCCCGTTATGGATGGGTTAGAAACGCTCAAGCAGATCACGCGCCATCAACTCGCGCCAAACTCAGCCATTATTGCACTCACCGCCAATACCTTTGATAGTGATGTGAACGCGTACTTGAGTGCAGGGTTTGATGATGTGTTGGCGAAACCCTTTCAACTGGAGTGGATGCGTGAAATGCTCGAAAAATATGCATAAAAGGCATTGAACCACCGTTTATTGTGTGCTCTACTCTCGCCCCCAATTTTATTGCCTATACAAGGAGTTGCAGTGCGTAGAGTAAATGTGGTTGGCACCAGTGGAAGTGGTAAATCGACGTTTAGTGCCGAGCTTGCGAAAGTGCTGGGTTGTCAGCATATCGAAATGGATACTCTTTTCTGGCTACCGAATTGGCAAGAGTCTAGCGATGAGGTGTTTTTCTCTAATATTGAACGTGCGTTAGACTGCCCTAGTTGGGTATTGGATGGTAATTACAATCGTACTCGTGAAACCAAATGGAGAGATGTTGATACGGTGATCTGGATTGACTACTCCTTCGCTCGAACTTTGCTTCAAGCGGTAAAGCGGGCGATTCACCGAGTGTGGACCGGTCAAGAGCTTTGGCCAAATACGGGCAATAGAGAGACATTCCAAAAATCGTTTTGTAGCAAAGACTCCATTATTGCTTGGACAATAAGAACGTATTATTCAAACCGAGAACGATACTTAGACGACATGCGCAACCCTGATTATCAACACATCCACTTTATTCGGCTTGGTAGTCCGAAAGAGTGCCAAGCTTTTCTGTCGCACATCACACAGCCTTCTTGCCCCTAATAGTGGATCAAAAAAGCCCGCGACTGTGTCGCGGGCTTTGTCTTATAAAGCTCAAATTACACTGTAAATCGGTCAACCAATTCGTATAGCTCGTTGGCTCTGTGGTTGAGCTCTTGGCTGCCCGCACGGTTCTCGTTCGCCAGTTCAGCAGACTGTGCACTTTGGTCTGAAATCACCACGATGCGCTGTGAAATCTCCTGACCCACTAGGCTTTGCTCTTCGGTTGCCGTTGCGATCAGGGAGTTCATGTCCATGATGGTGCCAATCGACTCTTGAATCTGAATCAATGCTCGAGCGGCTGCGTTGGCTTCTTCAACGGTGCCCGCGCCACGTTTTTGGCTGGATTCCATGGCTTTTACAGCGTCGTCAGAAGCGGCTTTTAATTGCTCGATCATTTTATGGATTTCACCCGTACTGTCTTGAGTACGGCTCGCCAGTTTACGGACTTCATCGGCAACGACAGCAAAGCCTCGGCCTTGCTCCCCTGCTCGTGCTGCCTCAATCGCTGCGTTCAGTGCTAACAGGTTGGTTTGTTCGGCAATATCTTGAATAACCTCAAGAGAAGATGAAATGTTTTGGACATCGCCTTCTAAGCGAGAAATTACCCCACTAGCCTGCGAGACTTCTTCCGCTAGCGCTTCCACCGATTGCGCCGCAGAGTTAACAATATTTTGCGCGTCTTTGGCATTATCGTCCGCTTCTTTTGCTGACTGAGCGGCTTGATTCGCGTTGCTTGAAATCTCGGTTGCCGTGGTGGTCATCTCTGTCATTGCTGTAGCAACTTGCTCTGTTTCTTCACGTTGACCTGATGCGAGTTCATCTACCTTGGCTGCACGTTGAGACATGTTGGTTGTTTCTGACACGACTTGTTGGCCCACATCACTCACGCTACGAATGATGTTTTGCAGGCTGGAAACAAAGGCGTTGAAGTTTTTGCTGAGTTGGGCGAATTCAGGCGCTTTGAAATCTTCCATTCGTGCCGTTAGATCTGCATCACCACTAGCAAACGAACGGATTGAGTCGTCAAACATCTCCAGCGGTTTCATGATGGTGCGGTTAACCGCAACGGCGAAGATACCAACAATGATCGCGATAACTAAACAGAAAACGATAATAGCGGAAAGTGTGGTTTGTAGTGCGCTGTTGGTGGCTTCTTCCATCTCGGCAATGATCGCGTCGATGTCATCGGTGTAAAAGCCTGTGCCAAGCATTAAATCCCACTCTGGAACAAAAATGGAGTAACTCAGCTTTGGCAGGGCTACCGTTTCACCAGGCTTTGGAAAGTAATACGTGGTGAACTCACCCGTTTTCGCATTGCGAATCAGGTCTTGGATAAGGTAGTTCCCCTGCTTATCTTGCAGGTTCCACATATTGTCACCAATCCCTGCTTCGCTTTTCCCTTGTACTCGGCGAATCCCTTTGGAGTCGTAGCCGAATACATAGCCTGTTTTGCCGTATTCTAGGGTTTTCAGCGTTGGGTACGCTTCTTCAAATGAAGCGCCTTTATCAAGGAAGGGTTGAATGGCTGATTTTGCCATTTGCAGATAGTTTCTTAATTCCGCCTTCTTCATGTTCATCATGTTGGTGCGGGTGATTTCGATTTGCTCGTTGTTCAGTTCATTGGTTTTGATGTACGTAAAACTGAGCATGCCCAAAGCAATAACGAGCAGTGGCACAAGCGCTAAAATATAGAGGCGGCTTTTGATTGTAAGACTCATACAAACATCCTGATTCCGTGATGCCTTAACACAGTAATTGTCGTTAAGTGTTGTTAAAGTAGTTGTTGTTATAGATTTAATAGTAGTCAATCTTAAGTTTATCGTGCATAAGATTAGCTAATTTATCGGCAGTCATCTGTGATTCTTGATGATTAATTAGGCATCAGTTATTAGACATTAGTACTAGGTCAGCGGGAACATTGACCGCTGTCACATTTACTCTTTCCTGTCAGCCACTTAGAGACGGTATAGCGGTGGCTTTTTTGCTGGTTTACGAGGTGGAGTGGGAAATGACAAAGGGTGCGGTTTCGCACCCACATAAGGTTTATAGGGTAAGAGTGTTTAGATAAGAGCCGCTGTTGGTGTTTGGCGTGTAGCGCGAGGAATTGTCATCGGTGTTTTGCTCTCCGGATCTTCAATCACTCTGGCGTCTAAATTAAACACTTCAGAAAGCATCTGCTCTGTGAATACTTTTTTTGGTGAGCCTTGGTCATAAATAGTCTGTTTATGCACGATCACGAGTTGGTCAGCATATCGACATGCCTGATTTAGATCGTGAAGCACGACGATGACGGTTTTTCCATAGCGGTCTACTAAGTCTCTTGCAATGTCTAAAAGTTCATATTGGTGTGACATATCCAAATAGGTGGTGGGCTCATCCAACAAAATGGTTTCAGTGTCTTGTGCGAGCACCATAGCTATCCAAGCGCGTTGTCTTTGGCCCCCGGATAGAGCGGACACTGAGCGATCAGCTAGGTCACTTATATCTGCGAGCTTCATCGCTTTGTCGACATGTTCCTTGTCGTCATCACTGAGTTGACCAAGAAAGTTTAAGTACGGCGCACGTCCGTAGCTGACCAACTGTTTTACCGTTACGCCTTCAGGGGTAATGGGCGTTTGTGGCAGCATAGATATTCTTTTTGCTAACAGTTTGGTGTCTATTTGGTATGTGTTTTGACCATCAGCCAATGTTATTTGGCCGGATTGAGCGCGAATATTGCCATTAATTGTTTTGAGCAGTGTTGATTTTCCACAGCCATTTGCACCAATTAATGCGGTTAGGTGATTGTTTTTAAATGCGCAGCTAACTTGGTCTAACACTAGCTTATCGCTATAACGTACAGTGAGATCTAGGATATTGATTGCGTTCATATCGATTACCAATGTTTGTAGCGGCTTAATAAGAAAATGAAGTATGGACCACCGATCATGGCAGTCATGACACCAGCAGGGAGCTCGGTTGGGGGCATTAGAATTCGGGCAAACAAATCGGCACTTAACAGTAAGCTGCCGCCTATCAACATGCATACAGGTATCAATGCTATGTGCCGGTTCCCCAGAAGAAAACGTGCCGCATGAGGTGCAATTAGGCCAATAAAGCCGATGTTGCCGCAAACGGATACCGCGACACAAGCCAGGGTGATTGCAACGCACAAGGTCAGGAGTCTCACTTTATCGATGTTCACACCTAACCCCTGTGCTGTTTCATCGCCTAATGCGAACAAATCCAACTTGTAGGCAAGAACAACCGCGATAGGCAGCAATGCTAATAAGAAGCCGATAAGGTAGGGAATGTGCGTCCAGTTACGCCCCCAAACGGACCCCGTTAACCAAATCATTGAAACGTTGATTTCCAAGGGGAAAGCAAGCAAAAGAAAATCGACGCCTGCGCTAAATAGCGCCGCCAGAGCGACCCCAATCAGTGCGAGAGCGGCTGCATGGTTGAGAACGTGCCTGGCGAGGGAAAATAGTACTAACGTTGCGATACCACCGCCCATCATAGCAATGAAGGGAAACAGAGTCGCGGATACATCGGGAAACATGGCATTCACTGCTACGACCGCTAAACTCGCTCCAGTCGTAACGCCAAGAATATCGGGCGACGCGAGAGGGTTTCTGACAATACCTTGTACCAGCAATCCAGATAAAGCTAACGAAGCACCCACGAGTGTTGCGACTAACATTCGGGGTAGACGGTAACCCATGACAATGAACTCATTATCACTAGAATCGCCAAGCAGTGTATTGACCACCTCTGTCGCTGATATTTGTACTGCGCCCGCTCCAACATGCCAGATTGCAAATAGAAGCCAGACAACAAAAAGGGACAAGGTTACTTTGATCGCGTTAGGCATATTGCTTTTTAACCTGTTTTTTGGCCAGTAGGAGGAAGAAACTCGCGCCAATAAAGTTAGTCAGAATGCCGACTGGACTCTCTGAACCTCGGGCTAGTAGTTGAGTAATTGCGTCTGCGTAGACCAATAAATTGGCACCAAGTAGAGCGCAGACTGGCACGAGTAGGCGAAGATCATGCCCGACTAAGCTGCGCGAAAGATGGGGAATGACTAGACCAATGAAAGCGATGGGCCCCGCTACAGACACAGACGCTGCGATTAGCAAAATGAGCGTTAAACTCGTACCGATGCGTACGAGGGCAAGCTTCCCACCCAAGTTTTTCATCATGGATTCACCCAAGGCAAGCAGGTTAAGTTGGTAGCTTAGGTACAGTGCAGCGGCAAGACCGACAAGCAAACTCCAATAGAGCACCTGTACGTGGCCCCAATCTACATTCGCTATCGTACCTGTTATCCAATGCATAACCCCATAAGCGCTTTCGTCGGCAAGAATAACGGCGGCACGAGTAAGAGATAAGAAAAGGAAGTTCAGAGCAACGCCCGCGAGCACAACGCGCACGGGATTGACTTGATGTTGGTGCAACCCTGCAAGGAAAAAGACCGCAAGCCCCGCGATCGTTGCGCCGATAAAGGTGACGACCAATATCGGTAGAGCGGAAAACCAGCCGATAAGTCCGGTAGAGGCAAAAGCAAACGCAAAGGAAGCGCCTGCACTCACACCAAAAACTGAGGGGGAAGCGATAGGGTTTCTTGTCAATGCCTGCATCAATAAACCCGCGACAGCCAGACTGGCTCCCACACCAACAGCGCACAACACTCTCGGTAGGCGCACTTCCTTGATGATGTGCTGATGGATTTCGTTACCCGTTGCACCGATTAACCAATGCCAAACGTCAATCCACCCCATTTCGAAATCGGAGCCAACAAACAAAGACCAGCCAAAGCCGAGCACGAGTAGCCCTAAAACGACAGGGATGAAAACAGAAAAACGCCAGCGGGACGCTGGCGCGGAGAGGGCTAATTGAGACATCACTGAACCAGATTTACGACTTGCTCTGCCATGATTTCAGCGGCGATCATCCCACGGTTGAGAGACCATAGACGTGGATCGGTTTCAACATATTTGTCATTTTTGACCGCTGTCATCACCTTCCAAAGACCGTTTTTCTTAAACTCGTCAATCGCTGTTTCATCGCCATACTCACCAACCAATAAGTAGTCAGGGTTAGCTTTTAATAGGCGCTCCATGGTGATACGCACATAAGCCTTTTCCGTTTCTTCCGGCACTGGGGAATTTAGGCCCAATCGATTAATGACACCACCTGCGTAGGCTTTAGGAGTATGCATGGTGACGCCGCGTGAACTTGATACGGCAAAAAGGACTGAGGCGTCAGAATTGATTTTTGTGGCGTATTCATCCATGCGAGCGCTGTGCTCGGCAACCAGCTGTTTCATCTCATCTTCACGATCAAATGCGGCTGCGACTTTCACGACAGCCTTGAGGTTATCCTCGTAAGTTTCCCCGCGGCTTTTGAGGATTAGAGTCGGTGCAATTCGTTTGAGGTCTTCGTAAATAGCTTCGTGACGTTCGCGGTCAGCAATGATGAGATCCGGTTTTAGTGATGCAATCACTTCTAAGCTCGGCTGAGAACGTTTACCAAGTGATGTCCAATCGTCACCAATTCGAGCGCGAATCGGCTCTATTACTCGTGTTTTATCACCATCATCGGCGACGCCAATGGGTTTAACGTCTAAGTTAGCTAGGGCATCAACAAAAGAAAATTCTAGGGCAACAACTCTTTTTGGTACCGATTCTAAAACCAGTTCACCAAGTTCATCTTGAACCGTTATTTTGGCATTAGCGCTAAACGCTAAACATAAAGTGGCTAGCAATGCGATTGATTTATTAAACATAGTATTCCATCCGTTTTGTATACGTGTGGATTATCACAAGAAAACAAACTCATAAAAATGCTAATGATAATAAATATTAGTTGTATTTGAGTTTAAGTGATGGAAATCACGGTAATATGAAACTGTCTGAAATGGAATGGCGAACGTAGGAAGCGAAAATGGGTAAGAGCTAAATCTACCCTCCTTTAACAATGGGCTGGAGTCGTTGGATGAGAGCCAAAGTTTAAAAGTAGCCGTCGAAGAAAGGCATGCACATCGTCTGGAAATGCATGAGACTTTCTACGACGATTTTAATCTATTCTTTTGAATCCGCCTGCTTTAAGTAGTGGTGCCAGTTCTGGCTAATGGTTTGATATTGATAGATGCAAAAGTCTTTGCGCTCCGTTAGGTAATCTTTTTCGACTTCATCCAAAAGTTGTTTGTGTTTTTCTGGATCGCTGCCATACACCAGACACAAAGTAGAGAAGTAACGCTGCAAGTCAAAACTGTGCTCGTCAATGTATTCGCCAAATTCGTAATAGTCGGGTTTATCTCCCGATTCAAAAGCAAACATGTCGGCGGCACTGATCGCGGCATCGTCTCCGTTGTCGACATAATCAATCATCAGCAGAGCGGCTAAGTTGTCTACAGCATCTTCTTCTTTTCCGAGAATGGGAATGTTTTGATCCGCGATATAGGCGTGCCCAGCTTCGTGAATGAGGGTATGTAGTATGGTGTCGATTGCACCAAGCTCGGCAGACTTACCATACTTTTCATCGTATTTGTTCTTTTTGAAGTAGCTCCATGCCTCTTGATAGAAGGTGTAAGGCATTTGAACGACATGCTTTTGCGGATCGTAGAGTGGCCCTTCATCACTGCCATACTCAATAACAAGCGGCTTGTTAAACGACATCAAGCGTTCGGATAAGGCGAGCATTGTGTCGTTGACGCCGCTTTGCTGAATCTCTTTGAGTGCCTGTGCTTCTTTTGCATCAAGTGGCTCAAGGTAACGAATGGTGATATTGTCGCTGGCTACGACCGCCTGTGCGCTAAGCAATGTGCCAACAAGCAGCAGAGAACGAGAAAGCATAAAAAATCCTTATTATTCTAATCAATCGATAGCTTTACTTTATACTGACATAAAAATGGGCTTTTCGCTTACTCCGATACTCAACATTGATACGGTTGGTGAACTGAATGGTCCTCGGGCGATTAAGGCAAGTCGCTTAGATAATTGTTAGGGTGGTGGGGCAGCTTGTGCTACACTCGCCGCCCTTTTCTGTCACAGTGAGATATATACCATGAGCCTAAAGAAAGAACTGCAAAACCTTCATAACCGTCTAGACGCGTGTCAACGTAAGCTGGATGCAGCGAAAGGTCGTGGTGATCAGGAAATGATTTCTAAGTTTACTGATGAGATTGAAAAGCTGACCAAGAAAGCGAGCTCGGTTAAACACAAGCAGCAATATGATATGAACAAGGAGCGTAAGAGCTTGTTGGACATGCCATTTTCGCGCGAAATCACTAAAGCAGAGCAGGCTGATATGGGTAAACTCAAAAAGTCAGTAAAAGGGTTGGTTGTGGTTCACCCAATGACAAAATTAGGCAAAGAGCTTCACCTGAAAGTGATGACAGGTTACGCACCTAAACCATTTTAATCAGATTCATAAAAAAAGCGCCTTCACGGCGCTTTTTGCTTATTGGATGTCTAGCTTGTTCAGTAAGGATGGATAGCCCCAGCCGTTCTCGTTTACGACCACCTCTTCTCCCGTTAGGTACTGATACAGTGTTGGCGCCAGCGAACCATTCGCCTCACTCTGCAATGGCGTAACGTTTTTGCCAATGGGCTCGCCCCAAAAACCGATAAATGCGTCTTTCTCTAAATAGTTTTCACCTGCATGTCGCCCGGGCACCTTGGTGTTGTAACCGACGCCTTCTGCTGGGAACAAGTTAATGGTGCCTGCTCTATCTTCTGCATATAACTGAGCCAGCTCGACGACAGAGTCTGGGCGAGGCGTGAAGCGAGTCAGTGACTTCCATTCTTCCGCGTTACACCAAGAGTTCGGATTGCTGACCTCGGCTTGGTAGAGGCATTTGTCGACCAACTGACCAAATCGTGACATGGCGGCATCCGTCGGCGCTGGTAGGTATGGGTTCAATATTTGGGTTTGCAATAAGCGAGGTTTGTCGTTGAGCCCACGATAGAAGAACCTGTCTCCTTTGCGGATGATTTCCTCATCAACGCGTTGACCCTCTCGAGTCGATACCAAACGAATGTGGCAAGACTGTTCACTGCACTGAGACTCTCGCACCACGAGGTAGTCTAAACTTGTGCCCAAGTAATCCAGTGAGCGTTGAATAATATCAACGGTTTCACCTTGTGGCGCATTGACAGGCGCCCACTGTGTCAACTCATGGTAGACGGGTTGTACATGCCAACCTTGCTGCGAGTTAAACATATCCATCATGAAATTACCGCCAGCTGTCGAGGCGACAACCACATCGATGTTCTTGTTACTTGGATAGCTAAGCGCATTGGTGATCTTAGGACCTTCCCCTTCGTCCGATGAAATTTTGCGGATGATTAGCGGGTAGCCGAGCTGTTTCTCCAGCGGTGGGAAAATGGCTTTTTCAGGGTTAAGCGCATGATAGACCGGCGCTAAACCATGATCGCCTGCCATGCCGAATAAGGTGTTGTGATACACCCCAGCGCGCTTATAGGCTTGCTCAACTGAGGTAATCCAGTAATCGAGTCTATTTAGCTCACCGCTTGGCATGATGATTTCATCACTAAACGGGCCAACAAAATGGGCAAAGTGATCCGGCCAAGGGTTATAGATTAAGGTGAAATCGGGCATCCCTTTGCCATCAAGTTTGGTGTAGTCTTCCAAATCCTGTTCAATTTTCCATTTGCGCGTTAAGCGGGTGTAGAAGTCCCACACTGGGATGTCTTGATAGCCTTGGATGTTATCGATCAGAGATTGACGTTTTTTGGTTAACTCAGCCTCAACCACAGAGCGCTCGTCTAGTTCTCTTAGGCAGCGTTTTTCGCCAAAGTCCCTCAACGCTTCGCCTGCACCTAGGTTGACTAATCCATCATAGCTAGTGTGCGCGTTCCAATCGTACTGCGCGTTACAGTTAAGAGTTTTAAGGTGTACAAGACGATCAAACATGGTTTGAACCTTGTTGACGTGCATTAACTTATCGAGTTGCAGCGCATCGTTGCCAAAGAAGTAGTAGGCGCGGTCCTGCTCTCGGTCAACAAAGTGGAAATTGGGAATACCAGTCCCTTCTTTTCCAGAGACCTTTGCGCCCGTTTTAATGATGGGTAGATTACGCACACTGATGGTTGGCGTAGAAGAGATGCCAACCTGAGCGATGGAATCAGAATGGTCTCGGTAAAGGCGTTTGAAGAACGGCAGGTAGTGCGGATCTTTGTAGGTTTGCTCAGATAAGATCTCTAAGAATCGAACGCTTTGGACATGATCTGGCGTGGATTGAGCAAAAGCAGGCTGCTTGGCGGTGAGTGTAAGATGCTGTTGATACGCGTGCTTGATGAAAGGTTTCTCAGGGGCGACTAAGCCTTCCATCAAACCTTGTTGTAACCCGTCGACCGTGATCTGAACGGCAAAGCGTCGATTCTGCTGCGATTCTAAGAAAGCAATCACCGACTCTGGGTTGTCATCAAAGTTGGTTTGCAGCCAGTTGTTCAGCTTGTGCTGCCTTTCATCTTGAAACACAAACTGTCGATATGCTTTAAGCACATTGAGTCGCACAAAATCGATCAAACTAATGGTAATCGCTTGCGCTTTGTTGTTGGTTTTGTCGACATACTGTGGCAAACCATCTTGAGCAATGGCCAAAATGGCGTTCTTCATGTCGCCCTCATCCATACCCTGACCAACTTGATTCAAGATACCGACGACAATGGGTTGAATTTTGGCAACCAGCGCTAAGTCTTCTGGGCGGTTGGATAAATAGGTATAGGTGTCTGGTAGGCGGTCGAGGTCTTGCCATTCGCCAACCTGAACCAACGCATCATAGACCGTCACCATTGACGCCATAAAGTGGCGATCGACTTTTAAGCCTTCTCGGTGTGCTTGGTCTTTGTGGTGCTCTTTTTCCGGCTGGGCGCTTTGCTCACTAAGCGTAAACAGTGAGTGCTCAAATCCGGTCAGTACCTCATCGTCGTAGACGGTTTTCAAATATTGCTTAAACGTATCTTCGTTGCCGATGCCAGTATAACGGTCATAAAACTGATAGAGAAAATAACCCAAAGGAATGGCGTAGTTTGGATTGGCAAGCTGAGCCATCACTTTGGCTTTGGTTTTGGCGTCAAGTGGCAGAGTGAGCAGGTAGGCTTCGAGCGTCAATCCGCCAACCGTAAACAGAGTCATGTCTCGGGCAAAGCGCGTCGAATAAGAGAGTGAGTCAGCGATCTGGTTTTTCAGTACCTCAGATGAGTTAAACAACCCTCCGATTAGAGGGGTTTGACCCACTTCGGCATGACCTGTTGCCGGGAGAACCAGTGCTGCACAAACAGCGAGATTGAGCTTATTAGAGCGAAACCAACCCATTGAATTTAATCCTATTACACCGTGACCAATGTGCATTTTGGCAGCTTTGAGAGAGAGTGCAATATCAGGGGTGAATTTGGTGATATGCAGTGAAATGCCAATTAGCGGGAGTTGGTCGTTATTTTCAGTGAGCGTTGTGAAAATTATTGTCAACGGACATCAAAGTTTAGATGTGCGCCGCAATTCATATCTGTTCTTGATGGGTTCTTGCTCCCCTTATCATGAAATTCGATATCGGTATTATTTCGACCTAGGTTGAGTTGCTATGTTTGCGACATATTCGCGCTTGTAATGTAACTGAATGATTATATTAAGTGTTGGTTATATATCTCTGCGCTATAAGAATTAGTTCACTCAACGGAGAAATGATATGAACACACAACGTACCGTATTAGCGATGGCTGTGGCAATCGGCTTAACTGCTTGTGGCGGCGGAGGTGGAAGCTCGGATCCGGACCCGACCGCACCGGCAACATCTTCCTTTACCGCAAGGGCGGCAGATGGTTATCTAGAGGGCGCGATAGCGTGTCTGGATCTGAATGCGAACAAGGCATGTGATGCGGATGAGCCATCAGCGGTGACCGATGAAAATGGCGAGTTCACTCTAACAAATCTGACCGCTCAGCAGCGCCAAAATGGCGTGGTTGTGATTGAAGTGATACCAGGTCAAACCATTGACCAAGACAACCCAGACACTCCTCTCACTAAAGCCTACACACTTACCGCGCCTCCGGGCTCAGAATTTGTTAGCCCGTTGACGACACTGGTTCAAAATGAAGTGGAAAAGGGCAAGAGCTTAGAAGATGCAAAAGCGGTCGTGAAAGGACAACTTGGTAGCTTAGGTGGCAAAGTCGACCTAGAACAAGACTATGTTGCGGCAAAGGCTTCGAGCACCATGACTCAAGAGGAACGCGAAGCGTACATGTCTCTTCACAAGGTTGCACAAGTTGCGGCATCGGTGATGGCCAACGCGACCGACTCTTTGGATGCTTCAAAGGCCGGCATTGAAGATGATGAGCTTAAGGAGCTGATCATCGAGCAAGTGATGCAGGTGGTCGATGACGTGTTGTCTCATATCGGGAATGCAGAAGATGACATCGACATTGACAAGATTCTTGAGGAACTCCCGTTAGACCTTGCTCAAGAAAACTTGAAAGACAAACTTGATGAGCTTGATGCGGTTAAAAACAGTGAAGATGTTGACCTGCTTAAGGTTCTAAAATCGGACGGTTTAGTTTGGTTTGACAGCTACGCAGAGGACTACGCTCCACCTGAGTTGGAGTTTGGCGCCATCCGCGTGAACAAAGAATCTGAAGTGGAAGAGCTTCAATTCTTCTACGACTACCAAACCGGTGGTTTCGAGCAACATCACCAAGAGCCGGGCTCTGATGATGGTCAAATGCTCCTAAGCGCAGAAGGTTGGGTTGCAGCGGATGATACGGTTGTTGAAGTGGTGAGTCGTGAAGATGGCAGCGTACTGGTCAAAACAGCGCTGTCTGAACTGGATCAGGAAATCTCCGCGGATCGTGTCAATATCAGCAACTTGAATGTGCGTGAAATCCTAGAAGATGCGGATGACTCTGAATATTGGCTTGACCACATTGATAGCGATCTCGTTTTCCCAGTCAATAGTGTGGCCTATAAAGTTGAATCAAGCATGGTTGAAGAGGGGTACTACGGTTTCAACAAAGGAGATTGGTGTGAGAAGTACGATCCGGATCGTTACCAAGCTCTAGGAAACATGTGTAACGGTATTAGTGCCGGCGGCGTATGGTTGAAGACGCTTGCATCAACGATTGCGGTGAATGACTCTGACCGCAGTGGAACACATGATACCGCCGACTTGATCCCATTGGCTGGAACGAGCCACGGTATTTTATACGCGCAGCTAACAACGGTGGGTGACGTTGTTTATTACGCCTATCAAGGTGAGGAAGCTTTGACCAAGTTTGCGGCGCAAGGAAGTTGGCAAGATATCGAACATAAAGGCCAGACCTTGCGTGAAATCACGCTCCCTGAAGCGTTCGAAGATGACCTAACTTGGAGTGATTTCAACAGAGAGGATAACAAGCTTTACCTCGCTGTTTATAACGATTTCGTGCGCGTGACTTGGTATGTCGATGGTGATGAGGCAGAAGGGGATGAGTATCTATTTGGTTCAACCGCTGCTGAATTTATTGTCTCGAGTTACCAACCTTTCACTCTTCAAGCTTGTCTAGACTCATTGTCTGATGCCGACTATGAAAAACAAGTAGGCGATACTTGGGTTCAAAATGTAACGCGTAATATGTCTTGGGTGGGTCATACTCAGCATTGGACGTATCACTTAGAGCATATGGGAGATAACTTCTCTTGGCTTGCAGATTCCAATGTCACTGATTTACCTGCGCAGTATGCGTCTGGAGCGCTAACTCAAACACGAGTGAAAGGCTATGATGAAGCCAATAGCGTGGTGTTTGTGGAAGCGCAGTATGAAGACCAAGATCATTACTACGGTCAAATTGGTCGTGATGAAAGTGGCAACAGCTGGGGTAATGTCAAAGTGGTTCTACCAACCCCTGTCGCGAAGTCTGAACTGCTGTTGGGCAAAACGGTTGAGCATGAAGACGCAGCAGTCGCGAGCTTAACTCAAGTGACTGAGGCAGCGGAAGGTACCTTGGTTGAGCAGCTTCAATCGGAATACTTTACCTATACTCAACAGTTCTTAGGCAAACGTTCGATTGAAGTGGCGGCGGGTGAGTTTGATGTTTGTCATATGGTCAGTTACACCCATTGGGGAGCTGGCGCTGCTAACCCTGTGACAGACAAGAACGTTGTTTGGCTAAACAATCGTGGTGTTGTGAAGCAAGAGCGTGATGACCCATCATGGGGTGCACAGTTAGACATTGAAGTGGCGAGTTTGCCAGAGATCGATGATTAACTTCTTCTTTTATGGGTGAGAAAAGCGCAGCGGTATCGCTGCGCTTTTTGTTTCTATTTGAGCTAATAGCCCATCAATTGAAGCAAGTTTTCAGCGGTTTTGATGGCTTCTTTGCGGTTGGCGATATTAAGCTTTTGGTACAAGTTGCGAATGTGAGTTTTAATGGTTGTCCCTGCAACATCCAACTCTTGGGCGATTTGTTCATTGCTAAACCCTGAGTAAATCAGACCCAGCACTTGCCACTCTCGCTGTGTGAGTGGGCTAGTACGAACAAGTTCAGGGATGTTTGGGTGATTAACCAACTTCTCGACGAACTCTTCATCGAAATGTACCGAGCGGCTACGCTGAGTGGTGGAAATGTCCTTCAGCAGTTGCTGAGCTCTGTGACGTTCTAGGTCCCCAAGTTCATTCTTGTTATTGAGTTTCTCCAGAATATGGCCAATCTTCGCGCCATCAACCAAGAAGTTGCCCAACATACCCGTCTGATTGGTGAGCGCCAACGCCTGCTTAAGTCGATCTCGGGCTTTCTCTTCGTCCTTGAGAGAAATAGCCAGAACCGCCTCCACAATCAAGTTGCGGTTGGTGTCGGTAAGCAATTCGTTATTGTTTGCTTGTTCCTGCAAGAACGCTAAGGTTTGCTCCGCTTGCTCGAACTCTTCCAGTGCAATCTGCGCGCGGGCAATGTTACGCCATTGCAGTTGAGTAAAGTGGTTACACGCTTGCTCTGGCTTGACGGTGGTGTCCAACCATTGACGAATAGCCTCCAGATCGCCGCGCGCTTGCCAGAATAAAATCAATGACAGTGAGGCGTTCGCTGTCCAATCAACGTGGTAGGTTGACTGTTTCTGCAGATGCACAATTTGGTCAATGAACTTACCCGCTTTGTCGAGTTCCCCTCGGCCAATGGCAATACGCGCCAACATTGAGTAGCTATGTAAGTGCTTACTTGGACTGTGATTCCCTAGGATATCAAGCCCTTTGTATGCGCACTCTTCCGCTTCATCTAATCGGTTCCAGCACCAGAGGATTTGCGCTCGAACACGAAGCAAAAACTCATGCAGGGGCACTTGCTGCAACTGCTGCTCTTCTATCAGTTTGAAGGCATTGTCTTGTACTTCGTACGCGGCTTGAACGTAACCTTGAGCGATCAAGATTTCGCTTTGTTGCAGCATGGCCCATAAGGCTTGGTGGTAGACTTGGTATTGTCTTGCCAGCTTTTCGGTTTGTTGCATCATTGGCAGTGCACGGCTCAAGTGGCCTAATACGTGGTTAACTTCGCCCACAACAGAGGTCGCAACGATACGACTACGGTAGACGGTACTGTCGAGTTGGCTCAGTGACAATTCCGCTAGCTCAAGGGCTTTTTCAGGCTCATTCTGGTTAATTGCAACTTGGGCACGTAGTGCGTTGAACTCGCCTTGCTCTTTGGTGCTTAAGACCACGTTAAAGGCTTTCATTTGCGCATCGGCTTTAGAGAGCAAATCGCCGACATCGTTGTATCTGTGCTGGCTTTGCGCTAACCAAGCCTGAAGCATGCACAGTTTCGGTTCGCTGTAGAGTTGCTCAGGGCTGAGCGTCTCAATGGCTTTTTCGACACTTTGCAGTTCGCCGCCATTAAACATTTTCCACCCATATTGCAGCAAGATGTCGGCAATTAACTGGCTATTTTGTGCTTTTTGCGCATGGTAAAGCGCTTGATGGGGAGAAGAGAGCTTCAGCCACGCTTTCGCTGCGGTTTGGTGTAGCTCGGTTTCCTGCTGGGGAATACGCGCAGAGCGTTCGTGCGTTAAGAACTCCGCAAACAGATTGTGGAAGCGATACCAGTTTTGTTCGCCTTCCAGTGGATGAATGAACAGACCAAAGCGGTTTAACGATTCAATCATGCTCAGCGCATCATCACGCTGGGTAAGGGCAGACACCAACTCATCATTGAAGTGATCAAGGATAGAACACTGGAGTAGGAATAAGCGAGTTTCTGCATCCAGTAAATCAAACACCTCTTCGACAAGGTAATCCCAAAGATGAGCATGATTAAATTCAGAAAATGACTCGGCGGACTGGGCTAAGGTTTTATGCTGATGCTGCGCTTGCAACGCGATAAGTTGCAATGCGGAAGGCCACCCCTCAACGTACGCTCGTAGGTTGTTTGCGGTAATGTCATCAATGCCATCAGCCACACGCTGATTAAAGAATCTTGTGGTCTCTTCGGTATCAAACGCTAACAACTCGTTGCCAATTTCAATCATCAAGTCACGAACGCGCAAGTTTGCGGTGCCCAATGGAGGCGCGGCGCGACTCGTGACGACAAGCGTTAGGTTGTCTGGCATGTGCTTAAGGAAGAAACGCATGGCTTCGTGGATTTCTTCATCACTGATCAGGTGATAATCATCGAGCACGAGGTAGCACTCTTGATGGAACGCCGACATTTCAGAGAAGACTTCGCCAAACAGAGAATGAAGAGAGGAGAACTGGCGTTTCTCGGCGAGTTTTTGCGCGTTAGGGCAAGCGTTGTTGGTTGCTTTGTTCAATGCTTGCAATAGGTAGTTCATAAAACGGAAAGAGTCGTTGTCACTTTCGTCTATGCTGTACCAACCGACGTTAACTTTGTCCGATAGCCATTGAGCCGCCATCGTGGTTTTGCCATACCCCGCCGGAGAGCGGAAAAGGACCAGTTTGTAGCAAGGGGCTTGTTGCAACAAATCTAAAACTCGCGGACGAACGATAGCATTATGTAATCGACCCGGTCGGGTTAACTTAGAAGGAATCCACATCTTCTTTTCCCTGCTCAATACCCCTAATTGTTGTTATTCACTCTGCTAGGGGTGGTGAATAAATAGCCAATAGGCCTTGTTGACAGCGATGTTACTTGAGAACGAACCCCACAGTTATTGATCAACCACGAGATTTTTGTGTAATTCACACTTTGTTGTTATCTACGCCCCTAAATTGTGACTCTTGTCACCTTTGTTGCGGGTTGTGAGTGCGACTTCTATCCTTTGTTGCACCGAAAATGATGAAAACTGAGTAACAGATGAAAACTTAATGTGATCAAGTATACATATTCATCAATTGGTTGTTTTTCTGAACCAACAAGTTTCATAAACAGGATGTAGGGTTAATTCGTTGATGGTGTGATCTCAATCACCAGGGTCTGCGCTCAGGAATAGTGAACTGAGAGTCAGATCACTCTGCTTTGAGGTGTCCTCCCTCTACGCCCTGAGCCCTCCTCCTAATAAGCCGTTTTGGAGGAGGATGTTTTGCTAGCCGTGCCCATGCACGATATGCCTCAGATGAATTAGAACCAATAAGTGAGATTTCTCTAATGAAACCTACGCAACAGACAAGCTTTGATAAAGCGACTTTCCAACATGACGTGAAAATGCACCTTTCAGCAACGTATGCAAAGACCGAAGAGACAGCAACGTCACGTGAATGGTACCTAGCAATGGGTAAGGCGTTAGCAGAGATAACGACACTCGATCTGCTAAAAACGGAACAAGATCCTAAAATCCAAAACGCAAAAAGCGTTAACTACCTATCACTTGAATTCCTCATTGGCCGCTTGACGGGTAACAACCTCATCAGCATGGGCCTTTACGAGCAAATCACTGAAGCGATGGCTGAGCTAGGCCAAAACCTGACGGACCTACTTGAAGAAGAGCGTGACCCTTCGCTAGGTAATGGTGGTTTAGGTCGTCTTGCGGCGTGTTTCATGGATTCATGTGCGGCTCAAGAATTCCCAACTGTGGGCTACGGTCTGCACTACGAGTACGGTTTGTTTAAGCAATCTTTCGAAGAAGGCCGTCAAAAAGAAGCGCCAGACGCATGGCGTGGTGTTGAAGGCTACCCTTGGGAAGTGGCTCGTCCAGAATTGGCACAAGAGATTGGTTTCTACGGTCACGTTGACGTTGAATATGTGAATGGCAAAGAAGTTCGTAAATGGGTACCAGGCATGACAGTAAAAGCGATGCCTTGGGACTTACCAATCGTGGGCTACGAATCAGACACGGTGTACCCACTGCGTCTTTGGGAATGTCAGGCGATTGCTCCATTCTCACTTGCGAGCTTTAACAACGGTGATTACTTTGAAGCGCAGCACTCACTTATCGATGCAGGTAACATTACCAAAGTTCTGTACCCGAACGACAACCACGAGAAAGGCAAAACTCTGCGTCTAATGCAGCAGTACTTCCACTCAGCAGCATCAGTACGCGACATTCTACGTCGTCATGAAGCGGCAGGTTTTGCACTCGCGGATCTTCCAAAGCAAGAAACGATTCAGCTAAACGATACGCACCCAACGATTGCGATTCCTGAATTGATGCGCATCCTTGTCGATGAGAAAGGTCTGTCTTGGGATAAAGCGTGGGAAATCAGCGCGAATACTTTTGCGTACACCAACCACACGCTATTACCAGAAGCATTAGAGACATGGCCAGAGTCGTTGATTCAACGTCTACTTCCACGTCATATGGAAATCATCTTTGAAATCAACCACCGCTTCCTACAAGAAGTTCGTAAGATGTGGCCTGGTGATGGTGAGAAGCAAGCGAAGCTTTCTATCATCCAAGAAGGTTTCAACCGCATGGTTCGCATGGCAAACCTATGTGTGATTGGCTCATACAAGGTGAATGGCGTGGCGGCGCTGCACTCACAACTGGTTAAAAAAGACCTGTTCCCTGAGTTCAATGAGATCTTCCCAGGTAAACTGACAAACGTAACTAATGGTATTACACCACGTCGTTGGTTGAAGTTCTGTAACCCAGGTTTGTCTAACCTCATCTCAGAGAAAATCGGCACAGAATGGCCTGCAAAACTAGAGCTACTTGAAGGCATTGCTCAATACGCGACGGATGCGAAATTCCAAAAAGCATTTATGGCCGTTAAGAAGCAAAACAAACAGCGCTTGGCGGATTGGGTTCAAGAAAACATGGGCATCGAGCTTGATACTAACGCGATCTTCGACGTTCAAATTAAACGTCTGCACGAGTACAAGCGTCAACACCTAGACTTGCTACACATCTTGTCGCTTTACCACCGCATCATCAATGATCCTAGCTTTGAATGTACGCCACGTGTGTGTTTCTTTGCTGCGAAAGCTGCGCCGGGTTACCACCTAGCGAAAGAGATCATTTTTGCGGTCAACAAGGTTGCTGAGAAGATCAACAACGACCCACGTATTGGCAACAAGCTAAAAGTGGTCTTCATTCCTGACTACCGCGTGAGCATGGCAGAGATCATCATCCCAGCGGCAGATGTTTCTCAACAAATCTCGTTAGCGGGTAAAGAAGCATCAGGTACCGGTAACATGAAGATGGCACTAAACGGTGCGCTAACGATTGGTACGATGGATGGTGCGAACGTAGAGATTCGTGAAGAAGTTGGCGAAGAAAACATCTACATCTTCGGTCTAGACGTTGAGGGTGTACAAGCGCTGAAAGCACAAGGCTACAACCCTTACGACTACTACCACGCGGATCCACTACTGAAAGCGTCGCTTGATTTGCTAACGGGTGATGAGTTCACTCCAGGTCAACCTGGCTTGCTACGAGCAACATTCGATAGCCTGCTTGATGGTGGAGACCCATACCTATGTTTGGCTGACTTTGCATCGTACGTTCAAGCGCACGAAGAGATGGGCAAACAATACCAAGACCAAGCAGGTTGGGCGAAGAAAGCCATTCTCAACACCGCCTTGGTTGGCAAGTTCACATCAGACCGCTCAATTCGAGACTATGTGAACAACATTTGGAAATTAGAGTCAGTAAAACGCTAATTTACTCATAAAGCCAAGACCTTCGGGTCTTGGCTCACTCTTTTAATCTATTAAATACCCTACATTTTGAAGGTATACGCAGTCCTTCGGAGAGAGCGATGAAAGAACAAAACGCATTAAAACAAGTCGCTGAAATGGCAAGAATTGCCGACAGCTACGTAAGCGCGTGGGGAGATGAAGCAAAAGTTGAGGACGAAACGATCCGTCACTTACTTGCGTCTTTAGGCTACGACGTAACCAATGATGAAACTCTTCTACAATCGGCAGAGAAAAAGCATAAGAAAGATGTGCTTGAACCAGTATTAGTAATTCGTGATGGCGAGCCTGTAGAGGTGGCATTGAACTTGGGTGCAAGTGCCCGAGAAAGCGAGTTTAGCTGGCAGCTGGCGACTGAGCAAGGAGAGGTACTTGAAGGCTATCTTCAGTCTCAGATCGTGCGTGATGAGCGCAAAGAGGGTGGCCCTTTAGTGTTTGCACTACCAAGTGATTTGCCTTGGGGTTACCACAAATTGACCGTGACACGTAAGCGTCGCAAGTCGCCATACGAGATGACGCTGATCGTGACGCCAAAAGCGTGTTTCAAGCAAGCAGACATCGAAAACGGCAAAAAAATGTGGGGCCCAAGTGTCCAACTTTATACACTTCGCACTCAGCACAACTGGGGGATGGGTGACTTTGGCGACCTAAAACAGCTGGTTGCGGATATCGCCTCTCGCGGTGGTGATTTTGTTGGTTTAAACCCAATTCACTCACTCTTTCCTGCCAACCCAGAAGGGGCGAGCCCATATAGCCCGTCTTCTCGTCGTTGGTTAAACATCCTATACATCGACGTGAGCTCAGTGCCTGAGTTTTCGTTGAGCATTGAAGCGCAGCAAATGGTGGGTAGTGCGGAGTTCCAGCAACGCCTACAAAAAGCGCGTGACTCTCACTGGGTCAACTACACCGAAGTGTCAGAACTGAAAATGAGTGTGCTGCCACTGTTGTTCAATGAGTTTAAGAAACGTCACCTCGACAAAAACAGCGAGCGCGCTCAAGCATTCTTGGCCTTTGTTGAACAAGGTGGCGACAGCCTAGTCCACCAAGCGGCATTTGATGCGCTGCATGCGACGTTGCATGCTGAAGATAACAACGTTTGGGGCTGGCCTGTATTCCCTGAAGAACTGCGTCAATTTGACAATGCCGCAGTACAGAAGTTTATTACCCAGAACCAAGATAAAGTGCATCTTTACATGTACTTGCAGTGGGTTGCAGACTCTCAAATCAAAGAAGCGCAAGCACTGGCTGAAGAGAAAGGCATGTCTGTGGGGCTGTATCGTGACCTAGCGGTTGGCGTGGCGGACTCTGGCGCGGAAACGTGGGCGGATAATGGCAACTTGATCCTTGATGCCAGCATCGGCGCGCCACCAGATATCTTAGGTCCATTGGGTCAAAACTGGGGCTTACCACCACTTAACCCTCAAGTATTGAAAGCGACAAGCTACGATGCGTACATCCAGCTTCTGCGTGCCAACATGAAACACTGTGGTGCACTTCGCATTGACCACGTACTTGGTTTGCTGCGTCTATGGTGGATTCCAAAAGGTGAAAACGCGACCAAAGGCGCGTACATCTACTACCCAGTTGAAGACATGCTGGCAATCTTGGCGCTTGAATCGCACCGTCACCAATGTAGTGTGATTGGTGAAGATTTAGGAACCGTGCCGGATGAAATCGTTGAAATTCTTCGTGATGCGGGCGTTCACTCCTACAAGGTGTTCTTCTTCGAAACGTCGGAAGATGACGGTGGCTTTATCTCTCCGGCGCATTACGCTGAGCAATCTATGTCTGCGCTATGTACTCACGATATGCCGACATTGAGAGGCTTCTGGCACTGCGATGACCTTAAAATGGGTCAAGAGCTTGGCTTGTACCCTGACGAAGAACAGCTCAAAGGCTTGTTTGAAGGCCGCTTAGAATGTAAGCAAGGCATTCTAGATTCTGTAGCATGGCACGGTTACCTACCAGAAGGCGTGGGCCGTGACGCTCAGTACGTTCCGATGGATTCATATTTAGCCGAAGCGTTGCAGCTGCATGTGGCTGCGGGCGCTTCAACCTTGCTGAGTGTTCAGTTAGAAGATTGGTTGGAAATGGATCAACCTGTTAACATTCCAGGTACGGTCGACGAGTATCCAAACTGGCGTCGTAAGTTGTCGATGAACCTAGATGAAGTGTTTGCGCAGGAAGGCGTGAACCGTATTGCTCACAAGCTGACAGAAGTTCGTGCTAAGGTAAGCAAATAGTCGCTGCTTTCACCTTTTACATAGAAAAATATCGACTTAGTCACTCTATGTAAAAGCGTAATTCAGTACACTTTCAGAACGCTATTTTAAGCCCGCAATCATATGGCGGGCTTTTTTATAAATTAGAACAATAATATCAACTTAGCCTATGTGATGGTTTCTTTTTGCTTGCTAATACCGTGCCCCAACGGTGAGGGATAGGGACAGAATTCACCCATTCACAGTGCCAAGTCGATACATGAAAGTTCGGTTAGGGAGAGATACATTTGAAAACGGCTATTCTGGACAAAAAAACGCAAGCGTATAACCAGCTTTCTCATGCAACGTTTGTTGACCCATTTTCATTCCTTGGTCCATACCTTGATGCTGACGACGGCGCTATCCGAGTATGGATGCCCGGCGCAGACTCGGTCTCGTTGTTGATTGATGGCGAAGACCCGATTGAATTGACGCGCGAAGATGCGTCAGGCTTTATTCTTGCGGACAAGCGTGACTTACATTTCACCCACTACCAACTTGCAGTGCAGTGGGGAGAGACAGAGCAAATCGTCGACGACCCTTATCAGTATCACAACATTTACGCTGAATACGATGACCTGCATACGCCAAAAGAGATGTACAAGCACATGGGCGCGCAGTTCATTACCCTTGAACGTGACGGTAAGCAGATCAGCGGTACGCGTTTCTTGGTTTACGCACCTCATGCTAGCGCATGTAGCTTAGTTGGGGATTTTAACCAGTGGGATGGGCGCCGCACGCCAATGCAGCGTTTAGATTACGGTATTTGGGGTTTGTTTGTGCCTAACCTGCCTGAAGGGACCCAATACAAGTTCGAGTTGAAAGGACCTAATGGTGAGGGGCTACCGCATAAAGCCGATCCTTGGGGCGCACACTCTGAGCAATTCCCGTCGTTTGCATCGTTAACCTATGACCACTCTCGTTACGCGTGGCAAGATGAAAAGTGGCAAACCCGCCCTGTCACAGAGAAACGCAAAGAAGCCCTCTCGTTTTATGAGTTGCATGTCGGTTCATGGAAAAGGGACGACAACGGCGATTTTCTCAATTATCGCGAGCTAGCCGATGAGTTGATTCCTTACTTGGTGGATATGGGCTACACCCATGTTGAGCTTATGCCAGTTTCGGAGCACCCATTTTACGGATCTTGGGGCTACCAACCTGTAGGCTTGTTCGCGCCGACCAGCCGTTATGGTTCACCAGATGATTTTAAGTACTTTGTCGACCAGTGCCACCAAGCGGGATTGGGTGTTGTACTTGACTGGGTGCCAGCACACTTCCCATCCGATGACCACGGCTTAGCGAATTTTGACGGCACGCCGTTGTTCCATGATCCAGACCCTCGACGTGGTTGGCATCAAGATTGGAACTCATACATTTACGATTTAGGTCGTGAGCATGTTCGTCGTTTCCTTGTCTCCAACGCGCTCTATTGGTTCGAACAGTTCCATATTGACGGTATTCGCGTGGATGCCGTGGCTTCTATGCTGTACTTGGATTACTCGCGCAGCCATGACCAATGGATTCCAAATGTCGACGGCGGCAACGAGAACTACGATGCCATTGCGACCTTGAAGTGGATGAACGAAGAAGTTTATAAGTATTTCCCAAATGCGATGACGATTGCAGAAGAATCGACCGCTTTCCCTGGCGTTTCTGCGCCAACCTTTATGGGCGGACTTGGTTTTGGGTTCAAGTGGAACATGGGTTGGATGCACGACTCGCTGTCATACATTCAAGAAGATCCAGTTCACCGTAAGTACCATCACAACACGATTACCTTCCCATTGGTTTACGCACACAGCGAAAACTACGTGCTTTCGCTCTCCCATGATGAAGTGGTGTACGGCAAAGGTTCCATTCACAACAAGATGCCGGGTGATGAGTGGCAGCAAACAGCAAACTTACGAGCTTACTTAGGGTACATGTACGCGCAGCCGGGCAAGAAGCTGAACTTTATGGGCGCGGAGATTGGCCAAACGGCAGAATGGAATCATGATGATCAACTGCAATGGTTCTTGCTTGAGTTTGAACGCCATCAAGGTGTCCAAGCACTGACTCGAGATCTCAATAAGCTTTATCGTGAAGAGAAAGCGATGCATGAGCTTGATTGCGAGCCATCAGGCTTTGAATGGCGCCTGCAAGATGCCGCTGATGCATCGATTTTGGCCCATGAGCGAATCAGTGAAAGCGGCGAACGCATTCTCGTTATCACGAACTTTACCCCGGTCCCACATGAATCATTCAGAGTTGGTGTACCAAATGCGGGTCGTTATGAGCTTCTGCTTAATACCGATTCTTCAGAGTATTGCGGAAGTGGTTTTGAGGTATTGGCACAGGTCGAATCCGATGAAACTGAAAGTGAAGGTTTGGCTCAATCATTATCGCTTCGTCTACCACCGTTAGCGACCGTGTTTTACAAACTAACCTAACCCTCTCTAGCAACGCATAGTTGTCTAAAGGCCTGACAAAATGTCAGGCCTTTTTTGTCTCTTTGCTGCTGGTTAACAGACACCTATGTTTCTCACCGCTATGATAACCAGACTTAGACAAGGAGAATCAGATGGAACCGAGAATCAGCATCATCACATTGGGCGTGGAAGATTTAGAGTGTTCGTATCAGTTTTACCGCCAACTTGGCTTCCCTTCCTCAAGAACGCCGGAAGATGGCATCATATTTTTCAAAACTGGTGGGGTCTGCCTTGCCTTATACCCACTCGCGGCACTCGCAGAAGATGTGTCTGCTGATAAGGCGGTTACGCGAAATGGTTTCAGTGGTGTGACTCTTGCGCATAACACGCGTTCGAGGGAGGAAGTCGATCAAGTCCTCGCGCTTGCTGTTCAAGCGGGCGCAACCTTGGAAAAAGAGGCGCAAGATGTGTTTTGGGGTGGGTACAGTGGTTATTTCTCTGATCCAGATGGTTATCTGTGGGAGGTCGCGTACGGTGATTGCTGGGAGTTCAATGCCGATGGATCATTGGTGATTGAGTAGAACCGATGAGTTTACGGGTAAGCCGTTTACCTTTTTTAAAGACCCAGACGGCTTACCCTTGGAACTCTACCAAGCCTAGTCGAGCAGTTGTTCCTTGATGATCGTGAATACGCCTGCCTCTGCATTGCTCGGTGCAGAAAAGCGAGCCGTTTCTTTTACCACGGGGTGGGCGTTTTCCATGGCGTAGGAGTGATAACTGACTTTTAGCATCTCCAGATCATTGAGGTAATCACCAAAACTCATGGTTTGCTCATAAGTAAACCCAAGTGATTGCTGTAAATGCTCAATGGCAGCCCCTTTGGACGCCTTGGCATTCATCACATCAAGCCAAATCTTGGCGCTGACCACCACTTGGTGCGTCTTACCAAAGGCTTGATGAAACGCTGGATAAACCAGCTCTTCTGAGCCGCCAAAATGACAGATGGCCACCTTAATGAAGTCGTCTTCGACGCTAAGTAGATCGGTAACATACTCACAGCGGTGGTAGTATTTGGCGAACTCTTCGATTGCCGCTGAGTCCTTTGTTTCGATATACGCAGACTTTTTGCCGCACAACACGATATGAGCGCCTTCAATGCTACGAGCTAACTGGATGATGCTTTTTATCGAGGGTTTGTCGATTTCGCAGCTGTAGAGCTCTTGCCCTTGGTGCATGACTAAGGTGCCATTTTCGGCGACAAACAGCATGTTATCTTTTACTGGCGCAAAGGTGTCGATCAAGCTGTAGTATTGGCGACCCGAAGCGGCAGCGAATAGGATCCCTTTGTTCTCAAGTTGTTGGTAAATATCGAAGAAATCAGGATTGAGTTGGCTGTTTTCATCGAGCAGGGTGCCATCCATATCGGCGGCGACAAATTTAATATCGAGTTGTGACATAGTATAGAGAGTCAGAGGACACTGTTGATTGGACTTCAGACAGTAAGTTACCTGACTTTATGGAATGCTCAAATGATTTAGTTCAATCAAAGTAAAAATGCCTTATCGAAAGTGACAAGGCATGGAAAGGGGTTTTAAATCAGTTGGCACTATTTTCGTGTCATATCGATCTGTGTGTAATCCACCTGGTAACCAATATCGTCCAACACCGCTAGGGTGATTGGTCGTATATCATTACCGTTTGCCATCACTTCCTGAGTCATAGGTGGAACATGGTTCCCTCTAGGTTCATCCTCAGATTGAATGTCATCGTATAAGTGCCCATTGGTCGAGAAGGGTAAACACGTAAACTGGGTGTTGTAGAGTCGGTTGTAGGTGGCCAGTGCTACGCTGTTGTCTTTACAAAAGCCAGAGCCATTGATCTCATCGATGTGATCCACGATAAATGGGTCTGTGGTGGAGCCAATCCCCAAAATGTGGCCAATCTCATGCAAGATGGTGCCTTTGTAACTCGCGACCTCAAAATTGGGTTGATGAGTATTAGCGTGCATCCAAATAACGCCGTATGTTGGAATTTCTAGACCGCTGATCGGCACTGACTCTTCTACTAGGGCTAGGCCATCGGATTCGATCGTATCTGTCACCACAACATCAATGTCTAATGTATGATGCTCTCTTCCCTCAACGGACTTGACTACCTCAAGCCACTCTTTGGCCGCATCAACATATCGTTGTTTATCTAAACCTTGGAACTCATTGAAGCGAAGGTTAATCGTGATCGATTCATTTTGAACCGAGATGGTGTCCGCGATAGCAGAAAATGAAATAAGAGTGGCAAAGAAAATTGTTTTCATGATTAATATCTAATGGCTCCACCAACGTAGTAGTTAACGTTGTCATCGATACCAGAATCATTCTTTTTAACCCCCGTACGAATTTCGAAAAAGTTAAAGTGATGAGACAGTTCTATGCCATAGACAGGGCTGTATCTATCGTTGCTAAATTTATGATAACCCGCTATCGGAGTGACAAAGAAGTTGTTTACTAGTGGGAAGGACGGTTTCACGTTCAATCCGTAAGAATATTCTGACTCATACTTGGTATACACCAACTCATAACCGAAACGATCACCGTTAGAGTTTGCAAACTGAAATCCATATTGAACAGATCCCTTTGAGCCGCTTAACAGGCTATCAACGCCTAAGTAAAGGTTAGTTTGTGCTGCGGCGGGCATTGACAGAAATAGGAGTAAAGCGAGTTTTTTCATTGTTACATCAACGGTTTCTAAAATTTCATCAATAATAAGAGCCGAATTCTCTAACCGCTTCTTTTACTTACAAATCTTACCCCTAGCTTGCAAATCTTACGTATTATTCGACGTTGGTGAGGGAGCAAAAAAGCCCTCTTTGGGGCTTTGTTGCTTAGTGACTGAGGTGGGTGATTAAAGACAGCCGCGGGTTATGGTTTGTACCATCCGTCTAAGCCCGTTTGCAATCGACTGGTCGCATCTTGAGGAGACATGGTGCCGTTAATTACGCCAACACTGGTTTCCCAAATTTCCAGCTCCAAACTAGGCGTTCCTCGATTAAGGATTTGATAAGAATTACGAATTGTGGAGTCACAAGTATCACGCCATGCGAGCATTTCTTTTGCGGTGGGATCTTCCACTTCGATGAAGTGGTTTGATAGCGAGAAGAAGCCTGGCAGCGCGTTTGTAAATAGCTCCGCAAACTCTTCACTGGCCATCCACTGAATCAAGGTTTTCGCATCTTCTGGGTTTGAACTCTTGGCATTAATGCCGATACCAATATCGGTATGGTCACTGATGAAACAATCATCGCCTTTATTGGCAACCGTTGGGCGGAAAACACCTAAATCAATCTTGTCTTTGAAGGCTAAAATATCCCAAGACCCAGCAGGATAAACCGCCGCGTTACCACCACCAAACATAGCGATTGCATCGTTATAGGTTCGGGTCTGATAACCGTCACCCATGTATTGTCCCCACATGGCGAGTTGGTTGAAAACATCAACATATTCAGAGTTGGTCAGTTTGCCATCCCCTGACAGCAGCGCGAAACGCCCATCTTCCCCTTGCCAGTAGTTTGGACCAATGTTTTGAAAGCCCATGGTTGCAGCTTCCCACTTATCGTTGGTTCCTATTGCGAGCGGGGTATATTTGCCACTTGCTTTCACTTTGCTCAGAGCGGCATAAAACTCCTCATTGGTGGTGGGCGGCGTGATTCCTAACTCTTTAAAAATCGATTTGTTGTAGAAGAAGCCGTGGATAACGGAGGCTAGCGGCAGACAGAAGGTGACAGAGCCGTCGTCGGTTTGCCAAGCTGACTGAGCGAATGATGGAAAGTTTTCCATGCCATCAATATCGGTGAGGTCGACAAGGTTGTTCTCTTGATAGAGCTTTAAAGAATCATCGAAGGGGCGACAAGTTATGATATCGCCAGCATTGCCCGCTGCAAGTCTTTCATTTAGCGCGGTATTGTAGTCGGTGGCGGGCGTGTGTTTGTAGGTCACGGTAATGCCGGGATGTTTGGCGTTGAACGCTGGGAGAATGGTTTCATTCCAGATTTTTCCGTCTTCCCGCCAGCTCTCGATCACGAGATTTCCAGCGCTGACTAAGCTAGGGAAGCAGCACGTAGCTACCAGTAAGGCTATCGGTTTTGCTCTCATATGAAGTTCCTTTGTTTTACCGCGAGTTAGACTTTGAATCGCTTCACTAGGGTTCGTTGGTTCTGCGCTAATTGCGCCAGAGCGTCACTGACCGATGCAGCACCCTGTGCTTCGACCTCAGTTTTCGACGCAATCTCTGAAATTTCGTTGATACTTTGAGCAATTTCTTGGCTCACTTTTATTTGTTCTTCAGACGCGTGAGCGACTTGAATGCTCATCTCTTTGATGGTTCCCATTCGTTCGACAACGGTTTGGAGCGTTTTGTCTGTCACTCTATTTTGCTCAACACACTGCTCGGTTTTTTCTTGGCTGGTGTTCATAACGTCCACCACTTCGTCTGAACTTGATTGCAGACGCTCTATCATCGCTTGAATCTCAACGGTCGATTGTTGGGTGCGATTGGCCAGCGTTCTGACTTCATCAGCGACAACCGCAAAGCCTCTGCCGTGTTCGCCTGCTCGAGCCGCTTCTATGGCGGCATTGAGCGCGAGTAAGTTGGTTTGGTCAGCGATGTCACGAATCACATCCAGTATGCTGCCAATGTTGCCGGAGTATTGATCCAACTTCTTGGTAATGTCGGTGGCGGTGTTGATGGAATCCAACAGCTCCTCGACCAGCGTTAATCCGCTTGCCACTTGCTGGCGACTCATCAGGGTACTCTCATTTGCCTGTTCGACTTCGTTTTGCGATTGCTCCGTTGACCGATGCACTTCAGTCACACTGGTTTCCATTTGTGAAATTGCGGCGGCGACCATGTCGATTTGTTGAACTTGGGAGGACACTCGGCTCATGGTGGAATCACTGATCTGCGAGGCTTTGGTTGCTTGCGTTGCCAAATCTTTTGAACCTGTGTTGATTTGGCTAAGTAAGTGCTTCATTTCGCCGACCAGTTTGTCGATAGAGTGGGAGAGTTCACCGAACTCACAGTTAGATTCATAACGGACTTTGTGGGTCATGTCCCCCTCGCGCATCAAACGCAACACGCGGTTGATAAGAGTGAGTGGTGTGTGAATGGCTTTGGCGGTGAGATAGCCAATAAGCATAGCCACAAGCGCAGAGATTACAGTGAGGATCACAATTAAACGCTCAGCAGAATAGACTGACTGCTCAGTGGCGGTTTTGGCGTTGTCTACCGCCGTCAAAGCATTGTCAGCGAGGCGATCAAACGCTTTCTCTAAGGTGCGTGATTTTTGTTGAACTTGTCGAATAAGCGCTCGAATCTCTTCTTGTTGATTCTTGACCGTGAGCATTAAGGGCAACATGCCTTTTTCTGACACTCCGGCGATTTTTAGCTTTTCAACCACAGTGTCGAACCGTTTGATTAATCCTGCGCTGAGTTTGACGTTTTGTATACCATCCTTCGCTAGAGTGGTGTTGCGATTGAAGTTATCGATCAGCTTGACCAGATCCATATCGGGGTTGGCGGCTCGCAGTGTTCTAAGGTCTCGCTTTATGCCGCTGGTTAGGCGGTCGACTTTGTTGCTCTGCGAGCGGCTTTTACTGAGCTTTGTGAGCAGCTGTTGAGTGACTCTTTGAAAAGCATCTTCAAATTTCACAAACTCTGCCTGAGCGAGATAGAGATTCTGCTGAGCATAAAGTGATTCGTTATGTAGGTTCATGATGCGCTGTGCATCTTGATAAAAGGAGGAGGTGAGTGAGGCAATGTTGCCACTGGAGGTCGACTGCTCATCGTTGAGTTGTTTGAAAATCGACTCAAACTCCTTTCGCTCGTTGTCAAACGACGCTTTGATGGCTGGGAGCGCGTCAATATCTTCAAAAGTGAGGTACTCGAGTAGCAATCGTTGACTGTTCAAAATAGAGGTACGAAGCTGTGAACTTTTCACCAACTGGGGTGTTGCGATTTGCGTAATCGAGCCGATATTGGCATCGACTTTGGTGAGGTTAACGTAACTGAAAACGCCTAGCGCGGCTAAGAGGATAAACATACCCAAATAGCCAAGAATCGTTCTTTGAACAATGTTGAGCGATATTTTCATCGGTTCATTTACGCCTAGTAAGGAAACTAATAATAAACCTAGACCAAAAGCAGTAAATCTGCTGTTGGTTATCGTCTTTTTGTTTAATTGATAGAGAGGCTAAAGGGCAGCTTTGAGGGTAATTACTTGTTTTATATTGGGTTTAAAATATTAGTTTTCACTAGGGTCTGTTGACCTTTCGCGGTTAAATTTTGTTCGAGATAAAATCGTTTTAGGCGCGGCAAGGGGTGTGTAGCCTAGTCATTCTAAGTAAATACCCCTTAACAAAGCATAAAACGATTTTAGCTGAACCCTTCGGGCAGCGTTTGTGGTTCATTTCTACTGCGTTATCGGCTTTTCATGTAGGCTAGCTACACTTCAAAGCCTCTGCCTTGTATAAATTTCCCACAAACTGCTGCAAAAATCAGCTCGAAAGATCAACAGACCCTAAAGTTTACGTTGATAAAAAAGCGAGCCACCCAGTTCTCCCCCGAATAACTGGATGGCTCGCGAAGCTAACTCGTGACGATTATTGAGTTAGGAGTTGGTGTTTTGGAATACACACCTTTATTTTTTTAATCTGATTATCACGCTCAAACAGGTGCTGGCTTATCGATTCGCTCAGCAGTAAGCCCTCGATGTTTTCAACCTTCCCATCTGTGAAGAAGCAGCTAATGGCGGCACGGTCTGACAACTCATAAACAAAAGGCACTTGGCAGTAGGTAAATGCCAACTGATTCTCATCAACTTTGTAGCTGCATCGCTCACCCAACACGTTCAAACAATCAAACTGAGTCGCTTGAGAGAGAAACTCTTGTGGCGATAGCAGTGTTGGGTTGATGCCAATTGCCCCATTTTCCACTTCAATCCCCAGTTCTGTGAATCGAGTGATGACCTCTTCTTTTACCTGACCAGTCATCCCCGGTTGCTGAGCGCCGGCTTGTTTTGGCGTATGGGAGTACGGATCGGTTGGGAAGGCGCCGTAGTTATCTGGCGTTTTATTGAACCCAATACCGGCGCGAACTTGATAATAGTAGTGCGCTAATTGAGCGGTTTCTTTACTGCTCGGATCGAGATCGCGCGCGGCGAGATAGTTTTCCTGCACCGCCAGAAGTAGTTTTGACACCATATGCCAGTAGATACAGCCCAGACCTTCATAGCCAAACATGGTGCCAGAGCGCCCAGTAAAGGCTTTATGATTGAAGACTTGTTCGTAGAGGTTATGAACCGACTCTTTCTCTTCTTCCGTCAGTGCTTTGTACTGATTGCTATCGATGCTGTTGAGCGCCGCAGTAAGGAACTCGGCATTTTCAAAAGCGGGGTTGAAGTGGACCGCGCCTGTTGCGTCTTGATTCACAATGCGTTGGTCTCCCGCTTTGAGCATGGCAGACAGCAGTGTCGATTGGGCAATCTGGTCCGCAGTGATTTGGTTTTTCTCCATGAAGCTTGGCAGATCGCGATCTGGGTAGAGCATAAAGCTGCGTTGATCGTCGCGATACATTTCGCTGGCAAAGAGGTTATCCAGCAATTTGACCGCCTCCTTCGGTGAAAGTACGCCTGAGCTGAGCACCGCGACTTGACCTTCAAGCATCGGGTACAGCTCTTCAATATTAAGAGTTTCGCCGCTGTAGGTGACGATGTTGTAGGCGTTGTACAAACCGTCTTGGCGTAAGTTGCTTTGAATGCTGGAGTCGAGCACATCAAGGCTGGTGGCCAGCATGTCGGAAATCGCGCTCACCTCGACTTGAGTCTTGCCCGAGAAACCTTTCATGCGGTAGACGCGGCTGCGGTAGAGTTCGAACGCTTTCTCTAACTGGGTCAGAATGGCTTTGCGCGTTTGGCGAGTTACGGTTTCTTGGCGAATCTCTTTGCTCGCGTCTTGCAGCACTTTATGAATCGAAAGCATCCAATCGAACACTTCTTTCGACATGGAGATCGAATCCGGTGCCGATTCCAGCAGCGCTTGGGTAAAGGCGACGTAGCGACGCATGTAGTAGAGCGTGACCATGGATAAGCCGTTACCCACGATGGCATTGTTGGCGTCGTTCCATTCCGGACGTTGAGTGTTCAGCCAAATACCGCCATCGAGCACGAGGTTGCTGAGTTTTGACAGCAGCGGAACCAAAATCTTTTCCGTCAAGTTGACCATGTAAACCTCATCGCCACCTTCCACGAGCAAGCGACCATCGCTGCCGAGCGCTTCGACACGTTGTTCAATCTCGTGTTGCAGCTCTTGGTCAAATGAGACCGTATCCTTCGGGTTCGCGAAGAGCTGCTCAACAGAACAGAGCTTGTAAGGGACGTTCGCGTAGCTGTAGATGTCGCTCGACAGTTGTTCAGTCAGCTGCGCACCCTGATACTTTTTCGCCAGCTCAAGGAACTTGAGTAGGTAGATGATCTGGTGATCACCCCAGTAGCCGATGTTGCTCCAAGGATCGTCAGGCTCAAGCAGTTCCCAGTCGATGCCATCTTTCGTAATGCGGTAAGGGTTGTAGCCATCAATGGTTGAGGCATTCACAAACTTGGCGATAAAGGATTGAATGAAACCAGGGTAGCTCAAGGCGATCGCTTCCCAGTTCTGGAAAATGTCGCGCCAGTTACCTTGATATGAAAGTAAGCGCTCACCATTTTCATCTTTGAGTTTGATTTCGTAGTGGTTCCAAGGGCGACTTGGGTCACCGTGGCGACGACCAAACGTCAGCGGTAAGTACTCGTAACTGAGGCGGATAAGCTGTGGGTCTTGGCTGTTTTTCGCCGCGGAGATGAGCTCGGCGTGAGTAAAAGAGTCGGGCAGGTCGGCGAAAAAAGCGCTGTGTTTTGCGACTACTTTTTGGTTGGCGTTGCGCAGCGTCTTGAGTACATCTTGCTTATCTAAGTCGTAGTTGTTTTCAATCACACCGCCACGCATGTTGTTAAACAATACGTTCGCATAGTGGTGAACGCTGGTGTTCTCTTCGTTGGTCAATTGCCAAGCGTCCGCGCCCGACATCAACTTAACTAAGTCATTTTGGTTGTCGGCGATGCTTTGCTCGACGTTTAATCGCAGATCCGCAGGTTTGTCTAACAGGCTAATCAGTTCGCTGACCGCTTGATGATTCTTGTCGATGTCAGCAACGATCAACCAGCCTTGTTTTTCACCTGGAGCAAGAGAAAGTGTTTTGTGGATTAGATAGCTGCCGCGTACGCCTTTTGTTAGTGGCTCACTGTTGATTGATTGGCCTAGGCGAAACGCGTTCACTTGTTCGCTGCTCAGTAACAGCTGGTGGTCTCCCTGATCAAGCGCAAAGACGGTGGTCGCAAGGAGAGATTCGGCAGGCTCTGCGCGATCACTCAGCTTGGCGTACATGGTGTAAAGCGCAAGCGAGGACGCTTCAACTTGTTCGTTCCATTTGTAGGCATCGACCAAAGCGCTACGAGTTTGCAATGCCTGCAAAGGCGCCCCAGACGGCAGCAGGTTTTGTACCCCGTCGAGCACATCCATGTCACGAGTTTGGTCACTCAGGTTGGTGAACTCACACTGACGCACAAATCCGAAACGCTCGCTTGAACTCCAGCGGTAGCTGAATTTCAGTTGTAGAGAGTGGTTTATCTCTTCAAATACGATCTTGTCCCCGATGGTATTTTTGTAGAGATTACGCTCCGTTTGGTACAGACCATTGTGGTGTGGGTTAAACGGTTCCCAGAGCATAACGCCGTTGTCTTGTTTGACTCGAACGATGGTTTTTGAGCCAGTGTTATCGGCACTTTCATGAATGTGATCGACCGAGCGGTAAGGGAACAAGGCATTTTCTGGGCGAATGCGACCTGCGGAAAGCGCCCCCGTTGATGAGATAAACAGCCAGTGATCGCTGGCAGAAACCACACTGATAAAGAAGGGTTTCATCTGGTCAACGTTGCTGATTTTGTAAAATCGCTCACCGTCTAAGTCAACGAATTGACCGCCAACGGCTAAGTGAGATGGAGTAGCAAAAGTCATAATTTTTTCCTTGATACCTACATTTCGCTGATTTTGAGCAATAAGAACCGTAGCCAAGCTGTGAACCCCGGTTCTTTAAGCTTAGAGCGAAATGTCTGTTTAAATCTGTTTATCGTTATAGGTGATGGCAGCGCGCGTAATGGTCTGGCCCGACTTGGGTTGGCTCGGGCACGGACTGCGTACATTGCTCGGTCGCTTTTAGGCAGCGACTGGCAAACGGACAGCCGACACTGCTGGGTTTCCACAGTGGGATGTCGCCTTTTTTTGCCATTAACTCGCGTTTTCCTGAGTTGCCCACTTCCGGTACCGCAGAAAGAAGTAACTGCGAGTATGGATGCTGTGGATTTTGCGTCACGCTGTCGCTGTTTCCCCATTCCACCATGTGCCCGACGTACATCACGGCGGTCTTTTCCGCGAAGTAACGCGCGGTAGCGATATCGTGGGTGATGTACATAAATGAAATGCCGTGTTTGTCTTTAAGATCTGACATCAAGTTCAAGATGCCGAGTCGAACCGACACATCGAGCATTGAAATTGGCTCATCGGCAAGGATGACCTCGGGATCGACCGCAATCGCGCGGGCAATCGCGACACGTTGGCGTTGACCGCCACTTAGCTCATGTGGGTACTTTTCTGCCGTCTCTTTTACTGGTGACAGACCGACCAAGTCGAGCAACTCATACACCAGTTGTGGGATCGCTTCTTTGCTCGCACGATTGTGAATCATCAAAGGGCGAGCGATGTGATGATAGATGGTATGAACAGGGTTTAATGAGCCAAATGGGTCTTGGAAGATCATCTGCACTTGGCGTGCGTATTCAAGCTCACCATGCTCTTTGATGTACTCGCTGAGCTCTTGGCCTTTAAACTCAACATTACCGCCAGTTTTATCATAGATACGAGTTAAGACGCGTGCGCCAGTACTTTTTCCTGAGCCAGATTCACCAACAATGGCCAGTGCTTCGCCTTTACGCAGCTCAAACGATACGTCGTTTACGGCGCGCATTAGATTGCTTTTCACTGACTGACCGAGTGGAAAGTCTTTGACCAAGTTTTTTACCGAGAGAATGACCTCAGGATTTGTTGCGTTTTCCATGTTTTCTCTCCTGTTAAACAAGGTGGCAAGAGACTAAGTTGCCGTTGTTGACACGCGCCAATACAGGTTCTGCCTGTTTGCACTGGGCAAAGCAGTCGTTGCATCGTTCTTGGAAGTTACAGCCTTGTGGAATTTGCAGTAAGTTCACTGGGTTACCCGGGATGCCGTACAAGCGCTCTTTTGGTCCGTGAATGGTTGGGAACGACGAAATCAGTCCTTTGGTATAAGGATGCTGAGGGTCACCAAAAACATTCTGGGCATCGCCAAGTTCAATCAGATTGCCTGCGTACATCACGCCAATTCGGTCTGCAATTTCACCCATCAAGCTCAAGTCATGGCTGATGAACAGAATCGAGAAACCAAATTTGCTCTTAAGCTCATACAGTTCGTTGAGGATTTCGCGCTCGACCACCACATCAAGCGCGGTGGTTGGCTCGTCCATAATGATCAGTTTTGGCTCAAGGGCTAACGCGACTGCGATCACCACGCGTTGACGCATCCCGCCACTTAATTGGTGTGGGAAGCTCGCCATACGGTCGCCATGTATGCCCACCACGTTTAGTAGCTCTACGGCACGGTCATACGCTTGTTTGTATGGAATCTTACGGTGAGCAAGAATGACGTCAGTTAACTGCTCGCCAATGGTAATCACAGGGTTAAGTGAGTTCATCGCACTTTGAAACACCACCGAGACGTCGTTCCAGCGGAACTTACGTAGCTGGCGATCATTCATCTTCAACACATCTTGGCCGTTGTAGATGATCTCACCCTCGGAAATTAGCGCGGGCGCTTTGTGCAAGCGAGAGATCGCAAACGCGAGTGTGCTCTTGCCGCAGCCGGATTCGCCTGCAATACCTAAGGTTTCACCCGGTGCTATGGACAGGCTGACGTTGTTTACCGCGCGAGCTACGCCATTTGGAGAGACATAGTCAACGCATAGATTATTGATTTCTAGTAACTTGCTCATCTTAGACCTCGGCGTTTATCGGCTTCTTTTTTCAGTTTGTGCCACAGCTTGATGTGCGGACCGGTACGAAGTTTCGGGTTGCTCACTTGGTCAATCGACATATTGACGAGCGCAAGCGCACCGCCGGTAATTGCCAATGCCATCGCTGGTACCAGCATTTCCCACCACGCTCCGGTGTACAGCGCTGACGAGGTTTGTGCCCAGTAGAGCATGGATCCCCAGCTCACTTCGGTTGCATCGCCCAAACCGAGAATGCCTAGCCCCGCTTCTGAGCCCATTGCGTAGATAACCGTGCCTAGGAAGCCGCCAAACACAATTGAGACAAGGTTTGGCAGGATCTCAACGAGGATGATGCGGATTTTGGATTCGCCCATCACTTCCGCAGAGATGATGAACTCCTTATTACGAATCGCCATGGTTTGCGAGCGTATGACCCGCGCCCCCCACGGCCAGGAGGTGATCCCGAGGAGGATGGTTATCACCAGAGACCCGACTTGACCTAAGAACGCGGCCAGAACAATCAACAATGGCAATTGAGGGAAGACCAAAAAAACGTTGGTTAAAAAGTTCAAACGGTCATCAATTTTTCCACCAAAGTAGCCTGATGAGACGCCAATGATCACCGCAAGGCTCATGGCAATGATGCCCGCAGAGATTGCCACAGTTAACGATTTACGTGCGCCATAGAGCACTTGGCTGTAAACGTCGCGTCCGCTACGAGTGGTGCCAAGCACATGCTCTGCGTTGGGGGCGACATGTGGTCTTGCGACCCGTTTTTCTGGGTTATGCGTTGCCAATACTGGAGCAAAAATAGCGCCAGCCAATACAATAGAGAGTAACAGGCCGCCAATGATGGCTGGTGGGTTGCCATAAAAGAAAGCGTACACTTTGCCGAGCGATTTCTTGATTCGTCGCCACGAAAACTTTGATTCACGTTTTGTCAAAGCGTGGGCGGACGATGAAGTCGTGTTAATGAGTTTGTCCATGATGCACCTTAATTCGAAATACGTGGATCGAGCCAAACGTAGAGTAAGTCAGCGATGAAATTCGCAGTCAGAACCGCTGACACCAGAATGAGTAGAATGGCTTGAATAAGTGGGTAATCGCGCGCCACAATGCCTTTTAGCAAGATGTTGCCAAGTCCTTGGTAGTTAAATACCACTTCGGTCATGATCGAGCCTGCAAACGAGAAACCAATCGCCATCGCAATGGCTGTTGCGACAGGAAGGATGGCATTGCGTCCAGCATAGCGAGACATGACGCGGTAGCTGCTTAACCCTTTCGCTTCCGCCATGGTGACGTAATCTTCGCCCAAGACGTTGATCATCGCGTTACGCATGTTAAACACCCATGTTGAGATTCCGACGATCACCATCGAACCAACGGGTAATACGGCGTGTTTCGCGACACTGGAGATAAACTCCCACGTAAAGCCGGGGTCGAGTGCTGGGTCATAGGTGTAGGCGAGGGGAAGCATCTCGAGTTTTAAGCCAAAGAAGTAAAACAGCAGCAGCGCAGTAACGATGTAAGGGAAGTTACTGATGAACGCGAGAACCGGTGGTACTACCTGACCAAAAAAGCCTTCGCGTCGGTAAGAGGCATAAGTACCAATACTGACACCGATGATAAGCGCGACAATCAAAGAGCCCAAGGCTAAGAACATGGTCCAAGGTAGGGCGTTGGCGATCACTTCAGAGACACTCACAGGGAACATCAGCACGGAAGGGCCAAGATCGAGGGTAAAAACACTTTTTATGTAAGCGATGTATTGCTCGAAGATGTTGCCATCCACAAAGCCATACATTTCGCGCACCGCATCCATTTGCGCAGGATCCATTCGACCTTGGGCTGCAGCAAACAAGGCATCCACGGGATCTCCGGGCATTAACCTTGGCAACATAAAGTTGAAGGATATGGCAATAAGAAAAGCGGTGAAATAAAAGCCAAATCGGCGAACTAAAAACGACATAACGAACCTTTTAACCTAGGAGCCTAACAACTTAGGCTCCTTATAATTGCTAGTGAGAGAGATTATTTAAGGTGTAAGTTGTTCAAAATAATCACGCGCTTACCGCCGTCGTACCAAACTGGTTGAACGTATGGGTCTTTTTCGTTCGGCCAACCCACCACTTTCTTGGTGCTGTATTGGAACCATGTCGGGTTTGAGAACAGTGGGATAAATGGCATGTTTTGAGCTGTGTATTCTTGCAACTCAGAGATCACCGCTTCTTGTTCTTGGGCATCACCAATCTTGCCGAAACTGTCGATCAGCTTGTCGATCTCTGGTGAGTTAATGCCGTGACCCGCGTGCCATGTTTTACCAATGCGCGACGTTGAGAAGTACTCTTGGTAAGCTAAGATTGGGTTGGTTGCCACCATCGACCAGTTAATCGACATGGTGTAGTTGCTCTCTTTAAGATTCTTGTCATACACCGCCCAGTCGACCGTCTTCACATTGGCTTTAATGCCCACCTCGTCGAAGTATTCGGTGACCATTTGCACAACTTGAATCCAGTCGGTCCAGCCGTTCACCACTTCAATATCGAAAGAAATATCTGAGCCGTCGGCATTGTCGCGGTAGCCGTCGCCGTTTTTATCGACCAGTCCTGCTTCATCAAGCAGTGCTTTTGCTTTGTCTGCGTCGTAGCGCGTAAGGTAGCCGTACTTGTCGTTCACGTTTTTATCAATGTGCGTTTTATACAGCTCTGCGATGCCACCTGGGTTGTAGTTGGCTGTTGGGTAACCGTAAGCGGCGATATCAACAATTGCTTCACGGTCTAGCGCCATTGAAAGCGCCTGACGAACGCGAAGATCATCAAATGGCTTTTGCTTGGTATTTACGTAAAGGTGGATCGCGTCGTTTGCTGGGTACCAGAAGTGGTTGTTCGCTTTATCTTGAGCCACGAAGGTCGACTCAACGTCGGCAATAAAGTTGGAGCCCCAGTCAATTTCGCCTTTGATCAAAGCAGGTTGAATTTGTGAGTTGTCGTTGTACGAGCGGAAGTTGACACAATCTAAGTAAGGACGACCTTCAAGGTAGTAATTTGGATTGCGACACAGTTCCATTTGCTGAGGCTTGAGGTATTTCACCACCGTCATTGGGCCGCTACCAACAGGGTTAGGGTTGGTAAATGTGGTGAGGTCATCAACTTTTGACCAGATGTGTTTTGGAACAATGTGGTAACGCTCTAGATTCCAAGCGAATGTTGAATCGGCTTTCGCTAGCTCGAAAACCACCGTGGTTGCATCTGTCGCTGTGATGGTTTGCAAGTTCTTACCCGACCAAATCCCCTTTTGGTCAAAGGCAGGCGCCTCTTTCGTAAGCATGAAGCTGTAGACTACGTCTTGCGCAGTTAACGGCGTACCATCAGACCATTTCAAGCCCTTTTTAAGTTTTAGGGTGATCGTTTTAAGATCATCAGAGTAGGTAAATGACTCGGCTAGGCGGAAGTCTGTTTCGCCGGTCATATTGTTGAAGACCATAAGTGGCTCAAACATGATGCCGTGGTACAGGTCTTTGGTGGTGTATGGGTTGAAGTTTTCCACAAAGCCTGTGTTGATGATTGGAACCGTCAGTGTTCCACCTTGCTTGATGTCTTCCGCTTGAGCCGCCGTTGAAAGCAGCATGCTGGCAGCAATAGTCGCGAGCAGAGTTTTCTTATGCATCACATTGTCCTTATTTCATTATTGGTTTGATTCATCCCCCGGAAGCGTTTTTCTTAAAAGAAAGCGCTTTCTTGAGGTTGTTTTAGCTTCATGAAGTCATGAATACAAACTTTTGTGTTCAAAATAGACCTTGGATCACAGATCATTGCTTTGTGCCAAGATAATGAAATTAGAATGAGATTTGATTTATTATTCAATATAATCAGTAATTTAAAGTGATACTCCGCGTTTTTACTGTTAGTGTCCTTGAGCGTTTTTATGCTAGCTTGCTACAACAGGCAGGGTGAAATAAACGACATTTTTAGATGTCGATCACTCTTTTCTATGTGTTAAATTTGCGGATCTTCACAAATTTTACCAAAATTAAAGAAACCGCTTTCTTTGGTGGGGCAAAAAGGAAATTCTTAGCACTTCTGTCGTGCACTTAGGGGAATCTCGTGATCACTTTTTGGAACGGAAATAAGTCTGTTGCTAGGCAAGAATATGAGTATCAATTATTCGAGCTGTTGGCCACAGATAGCAAGGAATTAGAACCAATACATAACGACCTTACCGACTATCCCGCTGCGGAAGATGAAGGCGCTGTGTTTGACAATGGTGCGGATGCGCTGGTGACGATTGCCGGAAACAAGAAGTTTGCTGGGAAACCCTTGATTGAAGTGAAGATTCCACTTTGTCGAGGGCTGCTTGGTTGGCGTTTAATGGTGGTTGCTCGTGAGCGTATCGACGAGTTTCGAGATTTAACATTAGCGCAGTTGAAATCTAAACGAGTGGGTGTGCCTGCCACTTGGGTCGATGCTGAGCTTTTTCGTGCCAACGGGTTTGATGTTGTTGAGCGCGGCTCGTTGGACGATATGCTAGGTTGGATCGAGCAGGGTGAGGTCGACTTTATGACGCTCGGAGTTAATGAAATCCATGACATTTTGGCTGACCCCAACCAGCAAAAGCGTAATTTAGCCATCGAGCCAACACTGGCACTCTATTATCCATTTCCAGTTGTGTTTTATGTGAACAAAAACGGGGCACAGTTAGCTGAGCGCTTAGGGCAACAGTGGCAGGAAAAACAGCAAATGGTGGCGGAGCATTTCTTCGCTCACTATGGGGAAGCAATCGCAAAAGCAGACTTGGCTCATCGTCAGGTGATGACGTTAACCAATCCTATGTTGCCAGAGGGGTATGAGGCGCTTGTTGAAGCGGACTTGTATCGGTTAACTGAGCCTTTTTGAGCCCACATGGGCATGTGAGAAAGCGGAGTGAATCCGCTTTTTCTCGACGATAGTTCTAAGTGGACGACGGCTCTGATTGAATCGGTTATCTATCGCTATGACGAGCCGATCATTTCCGGCGGTTATAGCGTGCCGACAGAGTCTCGCACAATGAGCTCTGGTTGAAGCTGCTTTTTCATATTCGCTGGATTGTCTTGCACAATCGCCAGCACACCTCTTGCCGCTTCCCTGCCCATCTCTTCGACTGGGAAGTTAACGGTTGTCAATCTAGGGCGAATGTGGGCGCTGTGGTAATCATTGTCAAAGCCTACCACAGACAAGTCTTTGCCTATGGTGATGTTGCGTTCAGCGGCAACGTCATACACCGCAAGGGCAATGTTATCGTTTTGGCAGAAGACCGCGGTGATGTCTGGGGCGCGATCCAAAAGGCGTCGAGTGCGTTCATGGTTGCCATTATGGTCAAATCGCCCTTCAATCACATAGGACGGATTATAGGTGATCCCCGCTTCTGCAAGGGCTAGACGATAGCCTTGCAGTCGGTCTCGGCTATCCCCTTTACTGAGTTGACCCGTAATACAAGCGATTTTCTGATGGCCTTTGTCGAGTAAATGCTTGGTTGCAAGATAGCCGCCCAACTCGTTGTCGATAAAAATGCAGTTGTCAGCAATATCTGGGATAAAGCGATTCAAAATGATGGTCGCAGGGGTCTCTTTGACTACCTCAATGAGTTCGTCGTCAGAGAGTTTGTCTGAGTGCAAAATGAAGCCATCTACGCGTTTAGAGCGCAAAAATTCAATCGACTCGCGCTCTTTGGTGTGAGACTCCTGACCGCTAGTCACAATCAAGTGATTGTTGTTACGGCGAATAGTGTCTTCCGTGTGGTGCATTAACGGACCATAGAAGGGGCCATCTAACGAGCCCACAAGCATGCCGATGCTGTTAGAACGACTGGATGCTAATGCCTGAGCAAATGCATTGGGCTTGTATCCGAGTTGCTCAATCGCAGCAAACACTTTCTTACGGTTCGCTTCTTTCACAGTCGGGTGATTGTTAATTGCACGAGAGACAGTTGCTTGGGAAACTTTGGCCAACTCTGCGACTTCTTTTATTGTAATCAAGGCATTAACTCTTTTAAAAAGGGTGTCGTTATTCGTTTACGAGTGCATGGTGTTTTACTATTTACTCGCTTTTCTTGGAGGACTCTACATTTATCTCCATTTTACCCCATAAATGTGAGCATAAACCAAAGAAAGCGCTTTCAATATGATTTGGATCTCGTAATGTAGGGGTGTTCTGTTGGCAAAATCGCCATATTCCAATGTTATTTCTAAGTCATTGATCAAATTAAGCGCAGTAGTATTGAGCAAAGACAGTCGAATGACAACTGGATATCATCAGGTGAGTGTTTAACAAAATTTACAAGAAAGCGCTTTCCTGTGTCAGATGATGAAATAGTGGAACGATATGGAAATGCACCCTATGCAAAAATTCAAACTTAAAAATAGTGCTCTACTGGTCTGTTTGCCTTTATTACTTGCTGGCTGTAACTCAGAACTGTTGGAGGAATCGAGCTCGACACCTGATAACACTGAGCGAGTGACGCTTGCTGCTCAACCTGCCCCTGTTGCCCCTTATCCCAATATCTATGGTTATGACGCTGCGGCGAGTCGTGCTGCGGGCTCTGATTTTCTGCTTGGCAATCCGGATTATCAGGCTATCTCTTACGGATCATTTCGCAAAGCGGTCCGTGACAGTGGCGACAATGCGCCGTCTATTGAGGAGATAAAAGAAGATCTGCTGTTAATGGAAGCGATGGGAATCAAGATGATTCGTACCTATCACACGCAAGATTTCATTGATACCGAGCGAGTCCTTGCTGCGATTGATGCTTTCATGAATCCCGCGTCTCCGGACTATCGTGAAGGGTTCAAAATGTTTGTCATGTTGGGGATCTGGGTCGATGCAGTCAATGCTTGGGGTGGTGGTGACATCGATAGAACCCAAGGCAGTGCGACCAGCGAAGCGGAAATGGACAAGGCGATTGAACTGGTCAACCTCTACCCCGAAATCATCAAAGTGCTCGCTGTAGGGAATGAATCTATGGTCCATTGGGCGAACTATCATGTTTCCCCAACCGTGGTAACAGGCTATGTGAATCAACTTCAGGCTCTCAAAACGGCTGACTTTACCAAGGGTTATGATGACTTGGTTGATGAACTTCCTGCGGACGTTTGGATTACCAGTTCGGACAACTTTGCAGTTTGGGCGGGGCAAGGCGATTATGCTGGCGATGACTATAAAGCACTTATTGAAGCGGTCGACTATGTTTCGGTCCATTCGTACCCATTTCATGATACCCACTGGAATGGCGACTTTTGGGCGGTACCGTTGGATGAACAAGACTTGCCAAAACAACAGCAGCTTGAGGCCGCCATGGAAAGAGCGCAAGCGCACTTCTTAAGTCAGGTCAAAATGGTTCAAGACAATGTGAATGCCATTGATGCAACAAAACAGATTCATATCGGTGAAACCGGTTGGTCAACCGTGTCGAGTGACGGGTTCGGGGCGACAGGAACCAAGGCATCGGACGAATACAAACAGAAACTGTATTACGACGGGTTGAGAGAGTGGTCAAATGAGTTTGGTGCCTCGCTGTTTTTCTTTGAAGCGTTTGATGAGCAGTGGAAAGCGGGTTGGGAACACGCCGATGGCAACCATTCTGAAAAGCACTTTGGCATGATCGATATGAATGGCCAAGCGAAGTACCTGCTTTGGGATTTGGTTGATCAGGGAGCGTTTGATGGCTTGACTCGCGGTCAAGATGGTGATGGAAACCCGATTGCGATCAGCAAAACTTACGCAGGCAACCTTGATGCTCTTATGCTCGATGCTCAGCTACCACCTTACGAAGAAGCACCAGTGAACAGCGACAGTTATTCAGTGATTGATAGCGCATTAGCTGACGGAATCAATCTCTATTGGTGGGGCGGGAACTCGGGAATCTATCTCAGCGAATCAGGCTCATCAATTATGGTGACAGGGGGTGCAGATAACTTCCCTGGCTGGTGGGGAGCGGGGGTTCAGCCTAGCGTTGAAGCCAATCTAACGGGATTTGAACAGGGCAGCTTACATTTTGATATCAAAGCGACGCAATCTCTAACGGATGTGACGTTCAAACTGGGCATGCAAACGGCAGGATCTGGCACCGTTAACCACTTCGTTCAAGTGGGCGGGAACACGGCGTACCCAATCTCTACCGAAACACAAAGCTATTCCATTCCTCTGTCACAACTTGCCAATTATGAGCAAATGGACCTTAGCGCCGTAGTGGCATTGATGTTCTTCCTTGGCGAAGTGGACGGAGCGGGAGAAAACTACATTCCAGATGGCGTAACGGTCGAAGTCAGCAACGTCTACTACTCGAAATAACACCCATGATGTTTTAGGCGATAGGGCTTGGGTCCTATCGCACGTTAGAAAGGATAATTATGTTGGATAAAACACCGATTACTCAGCTTATGCTGACTGCAATTGCGGGCTCGATCATTGCGGGATGCGCCAGTACGACAGACACCCCAGATGCGTCATTTATCACGGGTAAAAAGCCAGTGGCGTTGAAGCAAGAGACGATAACGCCGAGCGAAAAATGGCAGCTTGCGTGGCAAGATAACTTTGATGGCGAGCGTATTAACCCTCGCTACTGGTCGTTTGAGCAAAATTGCTGGGGCGGCGGTAACAATGAACAACAGTGCTACACAGACCGAGAGCAAAACGCCTTTGTTAAAGACGGTTTTCTTCATATTGTTGCGCGCAAAGAGTCATTTACCGGACCTGATAACCCTGACGGCATAAAGGGAGGCGCGACGAAAACCTTGCCCTACACATCGGCAAGGCTGAGAACCAAAGGCAAGCGTGACCAAAAATATGGTCGTTTCGAGATTCGCGCCAAACTGCCATCTGGGCAAGGTACGTGGCCCGCGATTTGGATGCTGCCGACACATAGCAAATATGGCACTTGGGCCGCCTCGGGAGAGATCGACATTCTTGAAGCGGTCAACCTGAACACTCAATCCGATGCGCCAGGCGCGAAACCGGGTGACGCAGAAAACCGAATTCATGCGACACTGCATTACGGTAAAGCGTGGCCAGATAACGTGCACAGTGGGTTGGGCGTCACCTTACCGAATGGGATTAACCCAGCCGACGATTTCCATACTTACGCTATTGAATGGGAAGAGGGCGAAATTCGTTGGTATGTAGACAACATTCACTATGCAACGCAAACCCATGAAGGTTGGTACGCTCAGTATGAACAAGATGGGCAGTTGGTGAATGCCGACACGCTTGCGCCATTCAATGAGAAGTTTCACTTATTGCTCAATGTCGCTGTTGGTGGTTCTTGGGCGGCCAATGCGAATGAAAAAGGCGTTAATAGTGACATTTTCCCGCAAACCATGTTGGTTGATTATGTCAAAGTGTACCGCTGCTCAGTTGACCGCTGGAAAGGGAAGGGCTGCGCTGCTACTTCAGAAAACGCCACTTTGGTAAAAGGAAATCAACCACCTGCTATTTTGGTTCAAGATGACAGCTATGCGAATGGACCCGAGTTGATAATATTTGAGGACTCACTCAATACCAGCTTAGCTTATGGCAGTTATGACCCGGCTGATATTGTGGAACACGCGGAGGTTGATGAACCGAGCCGAGGCAAGGTGTTGTCTATCTCGAAACTCAATGGTGGGGGTAACCTCTACTTCCGCTCACCAAAGACCGATTTGTCTTCTTGGTTGGAATCGGGGGTACTGAGCTTTGACGTTAAAGTCGAGAGCATCGGTGCCGGTGTGGAGTTGGTCGTGAAGATGGACAGTGGTTGGCCTGCGACCAGTGATATTACAGTTCCTCTGGATGGAACGAGCGATTGGCAAACCATCTCAATCCCTGTTGCCGATATCATTGCAGGGGGCAATCGCTATGTTTCCGGTAGCGCCGATCCCGCCAACATCAATAACTTGCTGGTATTTGAGCCGACCGGAGAAATGAGCATATTGCTGGATAACATCCGAATGACCAAGTAATCGCTGCTTGGCTCTTCAACCAACCCGTAAAATACCGCGCCTGATGCGCGGTATTTTTGTTCCTGAGCTTCTTATCATCAGATTGGAATTTGTGATCGATCTTAAAAGAAAGCGTTTTCTTTGTGATTTAAATAACTTTTTGTAGGGGTTGAGGGTGGGTATTCTGTCCTCAATCCAAACATGAATAGCAACTCTGTCTTCATTTGAGTCTGTATCGCTCTATTGAATGCCCTACGCTTTTGAATGCTGCTTATTTTTGGATTTTTATATCAAAACAAAAGAAAGCGCTTTCTTTGGCGCGAAATAACATGGAGTTACTATGAAACTGTCTAAGATTACTCTTGCTTGCCTTATCGCGACGACTGGAGTCACCTCACTACCTGCGTTAGCAGAAAAATCCGAAGGATTCGAATTTCACGGTTATTTCCGTGCGGGTGTCCTTTACAGCAAAAATGATGACTTCAAGCGTGCTAAGTTCCCTGCATCGAAAGAGCGTTTAGGTCGATTAGGCGTAGAATCTGATAGCCACTTTGAATTGGCACTGCAAAAGAACTTTGTCAACGACGCGGGCCAGCAGATCCGAATCAAAACCCGCGCTGCTGCGGATAACGCGCAATACGCGACTAACCAGTTAGGTGCAAACGCCGATGCCACCAACAGTGAAATTGGTATGGCGGAAACTTTTGTTGAGTTTGAAGGTGTCTCCGATACCGGCGTTGTATGGGGCGGTAAACGATTCTACGGCAAAGATAACTACATCTTTATGACCGACTTTTTCTACACCGATATGTCGGGTACGGGTGTGGGCATCGAAGGCGTGGAGCTAGGTGGCAACAAATGGGATTTCGCTTACATCGCGAGTGATGACTCTGGCGATACCGGCTTTTGGGGTGATGGCAACAACATCATGCACGCGTTCCACACTGGCGTGAACTTGGGTAGCGTCGAGCTGCATGCCATGGCGAAGTTTATGCCAGACAACATGATTGATTTAGGTTTTGGCGCGGGTGAAGAGGCCTTTGCGGAAAAAGGTTACGAGATGACAGCCATCGTTCATACCGACTCGGTATTTGGGTTGTCTGATAAAGGCTTTACCAAGTACATCGCCCAAGCGGGTAAAGGGTTGGGCTCGGGTAACCTGCTAGGTGGCACGATTACAACATACAATACTTACAAACCAGGCAGTGATTATCAAAGCTGGCTAACCACAGGTTCGGGCTGTGGCACTTCATGTGTTAAAGCGGTTGATGACAACGATACTTCTTTCCGCGCGCTCGCTTGGGGTGGCTATTTCTTCGATAACGGTGTGAACATCTTCCACTCGCTACAAACTCAATACAATGACTTTGACAATGGCGCGAGTGATGGTTGGGTGTCGGCGATGGTACGTCCTACCTTCCCTGTGTCTGACAACTTCTTTATCGCAACAGAAGCAGGCTACATGTTCAACTACGAAGATCGTAATGGCGAAAAAGCCGATTCTTACGATTACAAGTTAACTATCGCACCAACCATGGTTGTCAGCTCAGGCTTTGGTCCTAACCCAGAAATCCGCTTCCTAGCGTCATACCTTGACGGACAAGACCGTGATGGCAATGGCAAAGATGGCGACTTTATTGTGGGTATCCAAGCGGATATGTGGTGGTAATACACTGACGAGCGCAAATGTTGAAGGCGTCTTGTGGCCAAGAACAGGATGCCTTCCTTTTTCATACTATCCTTTTTCGTGTTGCAACTGTTCAGGCAAACACGTTCTGAAGACTTAGGGACTGCTCCTAACGCTCACTTAGCCGCTCATAGTAGCGGCTTTTTTTATTTCTTCTCGCGGGGTGAGATGAAAGCGCTGCTTGTAGCATTTTGAGAAGTAGTTGCTGTCATGAAACCCAGATTGTTCGGCAATCTGTTGCACCGAGGTGAGTTTCTCTTCCGTAATCAGCTTATGGGCGTAGGACATTTGCAGTTGGCGGACGTACTGGTTGGGGGAGCTGTTTAAATACTGTTTGAAAAGCCTCTCCAATTGACGCTGGCTGATAAATGCGGCATGAGCAATATGCTCAGGAGAAACCTCACCAGACGTATAGTGCTGCTCGATATAAACCATTGCGCGGCTCAATGCGTGTGTCGGTTTCGGCGCTGCCTCTTGCTGATCGGCGTAGATCCTTGCCAAGGTGATAATCAATTGCTGCATTAAGCTGTTGATCATCACTTCAAAGCCAGCTCGCCCTGTTTCGTACTCGACTCGGATCGATTCAAGAAGGTGTTTGATATCCGTCAGCTGAGCTTGGGATAGGGTCAACTTGGCTTGATAGTCAGTCGTTTGTCGCGCCAAAGGCTCAATGTTGAACAGCGCCTGGTATCCCGAAAGAGCACGCATAGAAGGAAGCTCGAAGAAAGGGGCGTTGGCATCAAACATCAAGTTAATCAGCTTGAGATCCTTGACGTCTTTGAAGCCGTGTTCTGTTTCGCCCTTTATAACAAATACATCCCCTGCGGTGAGCGGATATTGGTAGTTTGCCACCAAGTGTTTGCCACTTCCCTCAACCACAAGAAAAAGTTCAGAAAAGTCATGTTGATGCAGCGCGAAATCGGACTGATGGTCGCCATCGACAAAGGCAAAACTTAGATGTTGGTGCCGTTGGTGTGAGCTAAGTCTATATCGGATTGCCATGTCGTTAATTTCCTTATTTGTGTCGCTTTGTTAGGAGATAAGCGAACGCGGTCAGCATACTATGCTTTGTATAAGAAGCACAGTGAGTCACTCACATTGGGCGACGCACAAGGTATTCATCATTCAATCATGTGGTCCATTATGCGAAACAAACAGATTCAATCCGCGCAACAGAACTTGGTTCCTGTCAGTCGTCAGGCGGCGACAGAGGGAATTGTCTTGCTTAAAAATGAACAGCATGCGTTACCGCTTTCTGACAATGATGTGGTGTCGTTGTTTGGTCGCTGCCAAATCGACACCTATCGAAGCGGCACTGGCTCTGGCGGTGCGGTGAATGTGCCGTACGCAATCAGTGCGCTCGACGGGTTAGAGGCACACCCTGCCATCACCCTTAATGCAGAGTTAGCGGCAACGTATCGACGTTGGGTTGACGCGCATCCTTTTGACGATGGCGGTGGCGGTTGGGCGGCAGAGCCTTGGTTTCAAGAAGAGATGCCCGTCACTTCAACTCTAGTGAGCGAGGCGGCACAAAACTCGACTAAGGCGATTGTGTTCATTGGTCGAACGGCGGGTGAAGATCAAGACAATGACGACCAGCCGGGCAGCTATCGATTGACCTCCCAAGAAACCCAGATACTCGTCGAAGTGTGTCGACATTTTGATTGCGTGATTGTCGTGATGAACGTGACCAACATTATGGATATGTCGTGGCTGGAGACGCTAGAGGGGCATGAGTCAATTAAAGCGGTGATGTTCAGTTGGGCTGCGGGTATGGAAGCTGGAGATGCGCTGGCTGATGTTTTATCCGGAACCGAATCACCCAGTGGTCGATTGACAGATACCATTGCCTATCGGCTTGAGCACTATCCATCTTCCGCTAATTTTGGCGACAAGCAGCGCAATGTCTATCAAGAAGATATCTATGTCGGGTATCGTTACTTTGAAACTTTTGCGCCGCAACACGTCCAATTCGAATTTGGCTTTGGTCTGTCATACAGTGAGTTTTCTAAGCGGGTGCTTGATTTCCGTGTTGAGGGGGAAGGGGCAAAAGCAGCGTTACATGTCGACATTGAAGTCACCAATACAGGTGATCGTTTCTCGGCGAAAGAGGTTGTTCAGCTCTATGTAGAGGCGCCTCAAGGTAAGTTGGGTAAACCTGCGCGTACTTTGATCGCCTTTGATAAAACACTCAAGCTGGCTCCTCATACGTCGCAAGTGCTCCATCTGGTGGTACCTATTGATCGACTCGCATCGTATGACGACAGTGGGGTAACGGGTCACAAGAGTTGTTATTTGCTCGAAGAAGGCGAGTATCGTTTCTTTCTTGGTGGCAGCGTGCGTCAAGCGCAGCCCATTGCTGAGACTTGGTGTTTGGCCACTTTATTGGTGATTGAGCAATTACAGGAAGTCTGTGCGCCTATAGAGCCTATTGAGCGATTAAAGCCTGGTCAAATGAATGAGCACGCGGTCTATGAGGCTCGCTATGAAGTGACGCCAAAGCGAACCGTTTGCATGCGAGAGCGCATAGAAGCCAATCAGCCGCGTGAGATCGCGCAAACGGGAGACGTGGGCTTAAAACTGGGCGACGTTAAATCAGGTAAGGCATCGTTAGAGGCGTTTGTTGGTCAATTATCGGCGGAGCAAATGGCGATTTTGGTGCGTGGCGAAGGTATGTGCAGTCCTAAGGTGACCCCAGGCACGGCGGCCGCGTTTGGTGGTGTGTGTGACAGTCTGTTCGAATTTGGCATTCCTATTGCCGCGGCTGCCGATGGGCCTTCCGGTATCCGCATGGACAGTGGACACAAAGCAACGCAAGTTCCAATAGGGACATTGCTAGGCTGTACATGGAACCGAGAGCTTAACCAACAACTGTTCAATCTCATTGGCCAAGAGTTGCGTGCCAATCAGATTGATACCTTGCTTGGCCCCGGGATCAATATTCATCGCCACCCATTAAATGGTCGCAACTTTGAGTATTTCTCTGAGGACCCATTTTTGACTGGCATGATGGCATCGGCTCAAACGCTAGGTTTACACCAAGCGGGTGTGTCAGGAACAATTAAGCACTATGCAGCGAACGATCAAGAAACGGCTAGGGTAGACGTTGACAGCGTGATGTCTGAGCGAGCCTTGCGTGAAGTTCACGTCAAACCGTTTGAGATGGCGGTGAAACTGGGTAAAGCGTCGACAATCATGACCTCTTATAACCCGGTTAACGGCCATTGGGCTGCCTCAAACTACGACCTCAATACCACCTTGTTACGTGAAGAGTGGGGATTTAGCGGCATAGTGATGACCGACTGGTGGGCGAAGATGAACAACCCAATCTCGGCGGGAGAGGAGTCAAAAACCTACACCTCCTACATGCTGCGGGCGCAAAACGATCTCTATATGGTGGTTGAGAATGATGGGGCGCAGCGCAATGCCATGGAAGATGACACCCTTGCAGCACTGGAGTCGGGAGCCTTAACCCTTGCAGAGTTGCAACGCAGTGCGATGAACATTTGTCGCTTTATTCTGAATGCGCCAGTGATGGGAAGACCGCTTACCGCTTATGAGCCAATCAAACGCTTTAAAGCCAAAACACAGGAGGAGATAACGACCGCACATCCAGTCGATGTACCTATGGAGCTCGGCGCCTCACAGAATATCGAGTTGGATATTGTGGTCGAACAGGCGGGTATTTACCAATGCCAAGCGGTGATGAAGTACTCGCGAGATGCGTTGGCTCAGTCGTCATGCAGCCTTTACATTGATGATGAGTTCAGTATGAGTTTGGCAATTAACGGCACAGGTGGAAAGTCAGTGCGCGTTGATGGCCTTCAGGTTCAACTGGAAAAAGGCCAGTACCATCTGTCGATAGATTTCGTCAAACCAGGGGCAGAAATTGAAACCCTAACTTTCAACCTGTCATAGCACCGTTTTTTAAATCTGGATGAAGCCTCTACTAGTCTGTGGGGGCTTTTTGAGCCAACTGTTACTAACTCAATGAGCATCTGAGTGTTTACTCAAACTATGCGTGACTCACTATTTGTACCATCAATCAAAAGACTCGTTGTTGTTAGGGAGTGGTATGAATAGTAAAAACAAAGCGATTGTTGCGGCGGCTGTGTTTGGGTTCGCGCTGTTGATGATGCAGTTAGAGGTGGGCGGTGTCGTGATGTTCATTATTGCAGTGATGGCATTTTTCACCTGCGCGCTGCAGTCAATCATGCATTTCGCGGGGTATAAAAATGGCGATGCGTTTGAGGTTTATCAGGACTCGGAAAACATAGAAGCAAGAGCGCTGGCTAACTTAACCAAAGACAAAAAAGAGTGTCAAAAACCGCGAGATTAACAATAAAAAGGCCTGCAATCGCAGGCCTTGTTGATTCTACTACGCGTAGCTTAATTTATGATGCTGCATTTCCGTTCGCATTCCCATCACTAAGCTGACACACATGACCAATAAGATCACGGTGAACGGTAAGCCCGTCGAGATGGTACCAGCTTGAAGTGCTTGAATCGCTTCGGTACCGCCAACCCACAGTAATACTGCGGCAATAGCACCTTCGATGGAGGCCCAGAAAATACGCTGTGGTACAGGGGCATCAACTTTACCACCAGAGGTGATGCTATCAACAACCAGTGATGCAGAGTCTGAAGAAGTGATAAAGAACACCATGATCAACACAATCGAAATCACCGATAAGATCTCACTCATTGGCATCGCTTCATACGCGTAGAAGAGTGAAAGGGTGATGTCACTGAGCCCGTTTTCACCGAGTTCGCCCACTTTGCTGATCACCTGTTCAATGGCAATACCGCCAAACGCCGACATCCAAATTAGCGTAATGCTGGTTGGGATTAAGATTACTGCCGTAATGAACTCACGTACGGTACGACCTTTTGACACGCGAGCGATGAACATACCGACACATGGTGACCAAGAGATCCACCAAGCCCAGTAAAAGACGGTCCAACCATGCATCCAAGCTTCGTCTTCACGGCCATGAGGGTTACTCAGGGCAATGACATTCTCCGCATAGCCAATCAAGGTATCTGGAATTGAGCCCAGTGCAGCGGCTAAACCCGCCAAAATTACAAACATCAATAGGGCAAAAGCGACAATCAAGTTGGTGTTACTGAGGACTTTTACTCCGCCATCGATACCGCGTACCACTGAGACAACCGCCAGTGACGTGACAAACGCAATCACACCCAATTGCAGGCCAAGGCCAGTTTCAAAGCCAAATACATGACCAATACCGCTCGCTGCTTGTTGAGCGCCAAGGCCTAGAGAGGTCGCAAGACCAAATAGAGTCGCGAGTACGGCTAGAATATCGATGATATGGCCAAACCAACCCCAAGTACGGTCACCCAGTAGTGGGTAAAACACGGAGCGAATGGAGAGTGGTAAGCCCTTATTGAAGGCAAAGAATGCCATGGCTAAGGCAACCACTGCGTAGATTGCCCAAGGGTGTAAGCCCCAGTGGAACATGGTCGCGCCCAATGCCACGCGTACTGCTTCTTCAGAATATGGCTCGACATTTAACGGCGTTTCATACCAACCAGTAAAGTACGCAACGGGCTCTGCCACGCCCCAAAACATAAGGCCGATACCCATGCCAGCAGCGAACAGCATCGCAATCCACGACAAATTGGAGTGTTCCGGTTTGGCTTCTACGCCCCCAATACGGATTTTGCCGTAGGGAGATAACGCTAAGCCAATACAGAAAATGAGGAACAAGTTTCCAGACCACATGAAGAGGTTGTCAAAACTTCCGATGATTTGCCATTTGATGCCATCAAGAGAGGCTTTCGCTGTTGCAGGATCCACAACCAGCAAGGCGATTAAAAAGAGGATGATTAATCCGGCACTGGCACCAAACACAGGGTTGTGAACGTCAAATCCCCATTTCTGGACGTTGTCCTGACCCACAGTGTAATCAGTGTTTTCGATGCTATACCTATCCTTAGTACTACTCATTTATCCTCGCAAATAGTTAGAGTTCGAAACAAAAAATCGCGACAAGGTTAACAGAAATAGTAATTAAACTAAAGTTTGATCACGAAATTGACTCTAATTCATGTCTGTCTTTGTATTGAGTACTAATAAAAAACGCTGGCGAGACCAGCGTTTTTTATCGGGTGTTATGTTTTAAAAATCGGCCTACGAAGCCTTATGGAGCTTTGGGTCGGGGCGATTTTCTCCTTCCACGTTATCGGCAAATATTTCCGCAACAGCACTGCGTTCCAACTCGCCTTGAAGATTCCCTTCATCGTCCACGACGGGGAGCGAATAATCGCTTGAAATACTTTCCATCAAGACTTCTTCAATCGCTGAGTCTGGCGAGATAGCAGGGACTTCTTCGTATATTTCGTCGCCGATCTCTTCCGTAGAGGTTTGCTTGGCAGCATCGAGTAATCCCTCTTTGGTCAAAACGCCTTGATAGCCTTCGTCGGTCACATGATAGGCGTAATCTTGTTTGATGCCTTTCATCTGCGCGATGGCTTCTTGAATCGTGTTTGCGGTGATTCGTGACGCTGGGGGATTCATCACCGTTTCAACCGTCAATGCACGCGCGCGATTCACGTCTTTGACGAAAGCTTCAACGTAATCATCTGCCGGGTTAAGTAAGATTTCATCTGGCGTGCCTTGCTGCACGAGTAAACCATCTTTCAAAATGGCAATTCGGTCTCCAAGGCGCAGCGCCTCATCGAGATCGTGAGTAATGAACACGATGGTTTTGTGCAGCTTTTCTTGCAGCTCGATCAATTGATCCTGCATTTCACTGCGAATAAGGGGATCCAACGCAGAGAAGGCTTCATCCATTAGCAGGATTTCTGCATCGGTACACAGGGCACGCGCTAGGCCAACCCGTTGCTGCTGCCCGCCAGATAGCTGCGAAGGGTATTGGTTTTCGTACCCTTTTAGACCCACAGTATCGAGCCACTGAAACGCTTTGTCTGTTCTCTCTTGTTTCGAGAGTCCTTGAATCTCTAGCCCATAGGCGACGTTGTCAACAACGGTTCTGTGCGGGAGAAGACCAAAGCGCTGAAACACCATCGACATCTTTTTGCGACGAAATTGCTCAAGATCTTTTTGGTTGAGCTGCATCACGTCGGTGCCTTCCACCAGAATTTTTCCTTCGGTTGGGTCGATAAGGCGATTGAAGTGACGAATGAGCGTCGACTTACCTGAGCCCGAAAGCCCCATGATGACGAAAATTTCACCTTTATTGATTTTTAAGTCGATCTCTTTGAGACCTACTGTGTGGCCAGTATCAGCCAAAACTTGGTCTTTACTGTCACCGCGTTTCACCCGCTCCATGACCGAAGCGGGTTTTGGACCAAACACCTTGTACAGACCACTGATTTCGATAAGAGGCTTAGTCATGTTTTAGATCTCCTAAGTGAGCCTGAGTTCGTTTGGCGTACGCTTGCGACGCGCGGTCAAATAGGATGGCCAATGCAACAATGGCAAAACCATTAAGAAGGCCAAGAGTAAAGTATTGGTTAGTAATGGATTTTAGAACGGGTTGCCCCAGTCCTTTTACGCCTATCATCGACGCAATCACGACCATGGAAAGCGCCATCATGATGGTTTGGTTGATACCTGCCATTATCGTTGGCATGGCAAGCGGCAGCTGGACACCAAACAGTCTCTGCTTGGCGTTGGCACCAAACGCAGTCGATGCCTCTAATACCTCTTTGTCGACTAGACGAATACCCAGATTGGTGAGTCGAATGACGGGCGGGATGGCGTAAATGACGACCGCGATGAGACCGGGAATTTTACCGATACCTAGTAGCATGACCACGGGGATCAGGTAAACAAACGCTGGCATGGTTTGCATAATGTCGAGCATCGGTGTCACCGTCGATTGGACACGGTTGGATCGTGCCATGGCAATGCCAATGGGGATTCCAAGCACAATGGAGAGCATGGTACAGACGGTAATGATGCTTAGCGTGCGCATTGTGTCATCCCACATGCCGAAATAACCAATGAGCAAGAGAGAAACTAGGCAACCGACACCCAGTTTCCATGAGCGACTCGCAAAGTAAACGAGCGCTGTAAACACCGCGAGTGTAATGACCCAAGGTGTCGAAATAAGCAGTTTTTCGAACCAAACTAGGAACGAGAGCAGAGGATCAAAGAAGGATTCGATCATATCGCCATATTCGCGAGAAAAGTCGCGATATGCACCATCGAGTGTTTTGCGGATAGCCCTCAGATCGGAGCGATCCATTTCTGGAAAGCTACTGAACCAGTTTTCGTTAGACATCTATAAATTCCTTTTCTTCTCCTCACCCTGTTGATGAGTAGGGTGAGGAGTACATCTTTAGTTTAGCGTTGAATGGCTAGCAGGATTAAAGAGCTTGTTTGATTTTGTTTGCGACTTCAGGTGAGACCCAAGCTTGCCAAATTTGCGGATAGTCCTCTAGGAAATGGAACATCGCTTCTTCGCCGTCGGCTTGGTTATCTTCCATCCACGCGAGCAGGCGGTTCATGTCTGCGTTGGTAAAGCCACGTTTACTGAAGTAGTCATAGGCTTGTGGCGCGCGCGTTGCGAACTCTTCAGTGGTAATAGTATGAACCGGTGAAGGTGGGTACATGGTTGGTTTTGGATTTGCACACTCGCTTTGAGTGGTACAGTTAACGAATTCTTCTTCATCGACACCGCTGCCAAAGTCAACTTTCACCATGTCGTATTTGCCCAATACAGCAGTAGGTGCCCAGTAATAACCAAACCATGCTTCTCCGCGCTCATTCGCTTTCGCGATAGCGCCTGAAAGACCCGCGCTCGAACCTGGATCGACAATCGCAAATCCGGCTTTGTCTAACTCCATTGCGTTGAACAGGTTACCCGCGCTGATTTGACAGTTCCAACCGGCTGGACAGCTGTAAAAAGCGGATTTATCGGGGTCTTCTGGGTGCTCAAACAATTTTGCGTGTTTTTTCACCCCTTCAATGGTGGCAATCTCAGGGTACTTTTTAACCAGTGCTGCTGGAACCCAAAAACCTTCTTCACCACCATCGACCAGAGATTTACCAGCATAGCGTAAGCGCTTATCTGCTACCCCCTTGTCGAGCGCATCTTTTAGGCTATTACTCCACAATTCTGGGGCCACATCAGGCTGGCCTTTTTCAATCATCGAGGTGCCTGTCGGCATAGTATCGCCAGGAATAAGTTCAGCGTCACAGCCGTACCCATGCTCAAGAATAAAGCGGTCAATGTTGGCAATAACCGTCGCTGAGTTCCAGTTCATGTCCGCGATGGTCACTTTGCCACATTCGCTAGCCTGCGCATTTAGAGCGGTTGCGCTCATTACTAACAATGCAGCCGTTGTTACTCTCATCATAATTTCCCTTTTTAATGAATGCCTTATAAAAATAGAGATCTAATGATTAGAGTTCAAATTAAAAATTGTCGATTTTGGGCTTTGAGTTCAATAATTACGTGATCAATTTCACAAATGTACGGTTGAATTTACTTTTATTACTTAATGAAAGTTGGGGTTAGATCGGTATGTCAACTTTGTTGGTTCGAGCTCAAATGATTAATCTGCGGACCAGACATTCTTAATGTCAGGCCAGCCCCAGTTAGTGAGTTCTACGTCCTTGAGCACACCATGAAAGCGCAACGTTTGCCGATGATGAAACAGCGGCGTTAGCCAGTATTGATTGATCAAGGCTGAGGCGATGGGCTCAAGAGCGTCTAAGTAGTCTGGCAGAGGTGTTTGTGCTCGCAAATCGCTTAAAGCCTGAGTTAGCCAAAGCTTAGATTCATGACCAATACAGCTTTGTAATACTGGATTGTGATACAAGCTGTTGAAGGCGGACGCGTGCCGATTATCGTCCAAGTTAATGTTGGTCAGAATAAGCGATTCGTTGAGCTTTCCTTCCATAGCCAGCTGATTGATTTCACGAAATGAGTAGGTGCTGACGCTAACGTGCGTTCCTTGCTTCTCAAGTATGGATTGAAGTGCCAATGCGCAGTTTTTTAGGGCCGTGTAATCGTATACTGCAATGGAAATATGCTCTGGAAGCGCCACTTTGGGCGCGTCTGGTCTGACGATTTTGCGCCACATGGGCAAGAGGTTCGAGGCAATTTCGCAGCCAAACAGCGTATTGGTTTGCTCGAGCTGCTGTAAGATTACTTCGGGACGGATAAAACTGGATAGATATCGACGTTGTTTATCATTCAGCGTCGATGGCGATTGCTGATTAAACAGAACAAACAGACAGCCATCTTCCACTCGCGATTGTTGGCTGGCTGCTTGCGCTTTTGGCTCCACAGCGTGAGAGAGGTAATAGTTACAGCCTTGGTCGCGCGCTTCTGGCTGATTGGTTTCAATCTGCTTGTTGACCATTTCTTTCTCATCCAACTGCCAAATGGTGACTTGGTCGGTCAACGCTCGGCACGCATAGTAGTGATCAAAGGCTTCTAAGCGCAGGCGTTCGCCAGAGTGCTCAACCACCGCAAACGCGCCACTACCGGTGACGAGCTTTGAAGCAGTTTTTTCCAATTGTGCTGGTGGCTGGACGCCATACTTCACCCCAGAGATTAGACCGCCAAATCCCTTGTCTTGTATGGCCAACTTAAATACCACCTTGTTGCTAAGTGGCGCGGTTGCCTCGATAAGGTGCGACATTTCGCTTTGGTAGTGTTCCAATGTTTTAAGCTGGTTGAACAAGGTTGCAATACTGATCGCGTCAATCGGAGCACCATTGTGGAAGGTGAGACCAGGTCGCAGATAGAAGGTCCATTCGTACCTTGCTTGGTCATAATGCCAATGGTGTGCAAGCTCAGGCTGAAGTTCCCCGTCGGCTCCACTGGATACCAAACAGCAATAGATTTGTCTTAGCAAGTAGCGTTCGCTCGAACGTTGCAGGTGGTGAGGAACGAGGCGTTCGAAAGGTCGTTTGTAAGTAAGCTGAATATGCAATTGACCTTCCCGTACTGTCGCCCCCGAGGTGCTTTGCAGTAGTCGACCAAAGGCTTGTTGGTCGCCGTCTAATAAACTGAGTGCTTTTTCATATCTTCCTTCTTGGATACGTAAGGTCGCAAGTTGGACTTTGAGATCGCTAAGAGAGTATGCCAAACAAAGCGTGGAACGTTGGTTTCGCCCGACCTTTGGAGACCAAGTTAACCATCCGATCTTTTGCATATCTTGCAACAAGTTACGTGCATGACGAGTGCTGGTAAACATGGCATCTGCCACTTCCGGCAAGGACGTTTTGATCTCTTCGTTTATGCCCAATGGCACCAGACGCGTGTAGTAGCGAAGTAGCGTGAGGTCAGACACAATAATCTCCAGATAGGTGAAGGCGAAACCGTTTGTTTGTTCCTCATATTAGCGCTTTTCAGCCGAGATTGCGCTAGTTGGTAGGAATGTGTGGTAAAAATAGGAAGGAATTTATTTTTATTGTTGAGTTTTAGTTGTCCTATTTTTTCGGCAAACTGGCTCTGTGGTTTGCCACACCTCGGGCACTGGTTGGCAATATGCTCCTGACACCCCCACGACCATATCAACCAGTGCTCTTTCCAACTTACGATGTGCATAAATGTTAAACAGTGAGATAGAGCACTCACTCTAGAGCCAAGCAGGCGAGACTTTCAGGGGATTTGTGACTAAGATTATGCCGAGATTATCTACAAGTATTGGCTAAGTTATGGAAAGAGTGGTTGACCTGAATCGTTGGCAAAAAGAGCACATCAAATCGGAGCATGATCTTAAGCTGCTCTTTCACGAAGTGAGTGCATGCTACAACGCTCAACCTTATCCTGATTATCAATCACGAGTTGAACAACTCAAGTTGCTAAAAAGTGCTCTGTTGGCGAAGCAGCAAATCTTGGCGGATGCGCTCAGTGAGGATTACGGTTTTCGCAGCCAGTTTGACAGCGTCATCTGCGACATTTTGCCAGCGGTTTCGCACATCAACTATACCATTAAGCATCTTAAAAAGTGGATGAAGCCCAGTCGTCGCTCTGCGGGTTTATTGCTAACGCCATCTTCAGTCAACGTTGAGTACCAACCTCTGGGCGTGGTGGGCGTGATTGTGCCGTGGAACTTTCCGATTGTTTTGAGTATTGCGCCGATTGTCACCGCTATTGCGGCAGGAAACCGAGTGATGGTGAAGCTCAGCGAGCATACTCCTCATACAAACCAAGTGCTGAGTGAAATTTTTGGTGAGCTAGATAAGCAGATTTACTCAGTGGAAGGTGAAGCCGATATTGCCAGTCACTTCTCTCAATTGCCTTTTGATCATCTAATGTTTACGGGTTCTACTCCTGTTGGCCGCCTTGTTGCTCAGGCGGCGGCAAAAAATCTTACCCCTGTCACGCTAGAGCTTGGTGGGAAGTCCCCGACGATCGTCGACGATAAGATCGAGCTTCGCCGCGCCGTCGACGCAGTCATGCTGGGTAAATCGGTCAATGCAGGTCAGATATGCGTCGCACCCGACTATGTGCTGGTGCCAAAGGGGAAAGAGCTTGCGTTCATTCGCCTCTATTTAGAACGTTACAAGTCGCTTTATATAGACAAAAAAGGCGCGGATTCGGTCACTCAGATCATCAATGATGCGCAGTACCAACGGTTAACTCAGTTGCTAGAGGATGCAAGAACCAAAGGGGCGGGTATTCATACCATCGAAGGGGTGGAGGTATCTGGGCGCAGAATGTTACCGCACTTAATCACCGGAACAACGGAAGAGATGCAGGTGATGAATCAAGAGATTTTTGGTCCGATTTTGCCAGTGATTGGCTATCAACATCTTAATGAGGTGTTTGCCTACATCAACTCGAAGCCAAGACCTCTTGCTCTGTATTTGATGTCCGATGATAAAGTGCTCCAACGTCAAGTTATCGAGCATACGCACAGTGGTGGCGTTGCTATCAATGATACCTTGCTGCATGTTGCGGCTGAAGATGCTCCATTTGGTGGAATTGGAGAGTCTGGTCTTGGCCATTATCACGGTATTGAAGGTTTTATGACGTTTTCTAAAGCCAAAACTGTATTGATGACGCCAAGCTGGTTACCAAGAAGCCGCCTGATACTAAAATATCGAAAGCTCGCTCAGAGCGCGTTGGCTAAGTTGTTTATCCGTTAATCTTCCTTTTGCTGCTCTCGCCGTTAGAGAGCAGCATTGTCCTTAATCCTTTCGTTTTGTCTGTGGAAGTACTCTCTTGCAAAGCTAATAAACAATTTGAGCCGCTTGGGTTGGTAGCGGTCTTTGGGATAAATCATAGAGAATTCAACGCTGGGCACGCGCCAATCTTGGAATACTTCTTTGAGTGCCCCCTGCTTCAGCTCTTCTTGGCAATAGATAAGAGGGACACGAATAATGCCATGATCTTTTAATGCCCCCTTAACCAGCACCCTGCCATTTTTGCATTTTAGGTGGCCATTAATATTCACATCCATGACTTGCTTTGTGCTCGGGTGTTCAAAGCTCCAACGCGTGACTGACCCTGTTAAACATTGGTGGTGGCGAAGTTGGTTGGGGTGTTCAAGTGGTGGCGAACTTGCTAAGTAGCTCGGGCTTGCCAATGTGCCCATCTCGACGTTCATCAGTTTGCGTGCCACAAATCCTGCACCTTCAAGTTGCCCCATTCGAAACGCGATATCAAATTCATCTTCAATGAGGTCAACGCGATGGCTGCTAAATTCGAGACTGACCGTCACGTTCGGATGGCTGATCATAAACTCTGAAATCAAATCCGCTACAAGCTCTTCACCCAAGTAACCACCAACCGCATTCACTTTTATCATGCCTTGAAGAGTTTCTGTGTCTTCAGTCGCGGCGCTCAAGGCTTGATCGATCGTGCCCAGAGCGTGAGCGCACTGTTGGTAGAAGAGCCTTCCTGCGTCGGTTAGTTTCAGCGTCCGCGTGGTTCTGATCAGCAGGGTAACGCCCATCTGTTTTTCCAGTTGACTGATCTGGCGCGAGACATGAGAGCGAGAGACGTTCAGCGCCTCGGCCGCTTTGGTAAAGTTTCCTAATTGGGCAATAAGGACGAAAGATCGAATATCGGCAAGATTGATTTGGTTGAGCATCATGACCCTCCTGTACAGGTGTTTTATTGTTGCACCCTAGCAACAGTGTTTCAACTGTAGGCGTATATATCAACAAACCGGATTTTTTTACTATATCGCCATCGCAGCCAAACTGAGCTGCAATGTTGAACAGGTGAGAGATAGACAATGAAAAAACTTATCGTAATTACAGGCGCGAGCTCGGGTATTGGTGAAGCCATTGCGCGTCGACTCAGTGAGGCTGGACATCCTCTTCTTCTACTTGCTCGTCGTGTTGAGCGTTTGGTTGAACTCAATCTTCCAAATACACTGTGTGAAAAAGTCGATGTGACAGACAAAACTACGTTTGAAGCAGCGATTGCCAAAGCTGAGCAGCAATTTGGTCCGGTCGATGGACTGGTCAATAATGCGGGCGTGATGCTTCTTGGCCAAATCGATAGCCAAGAGGCCAACGAATGGAAACAGATGTTCGACGTTAACGTGATCGGATTGCTCAATGGTATGCAGGCAGTGTTGGCTCCTATGATGGCGCGCAATAGCGGTACCATCATTAACATCAGCTCGATTGCGGGTAAAAAAACCTTCCCAAACCATGCGGCTTATTGCGGTACTAAGTTTGCCGTTCATGCGATTTCGGAAAATGTTCGTGAGGAAGTGGCCGCTTCCAATGTCCGTGTTACAACTATTGCACCAGGCGCGGTAGAAACGGAGTTGCTCTCTCATACCACGTCGCAAGAAATCAAAGCGGGCTATGACGATTGGAAACAGGAGATGGGAGGTGTGCTCGCGGCGGATGATATTGCGAGAGCCGTTGAGTTTGCCTACAACCAACCTCAAAACGTGTGTGTGCGTGAAATTGCGCTCGCACCGACTAAGCAGCAGCCATAATTGTGCGATGTCATCTATACTCGAAGTAGTGATGGACTATGTGGTCAACACACTGGGAAGGTGAACTATGGAACTACGTAATGAAAAAGGTGAGGTGACCCAAGTTGCCGATAACCTAACCATAAAAGAAGTCTTGGAAATGGGCTACTCTATCGATTTGTGCGATGAGGCGTTTGATCCGAATGAGCACTGGAGCGCGTCGTCTCCTCATCAGGGCAGTTCTGAAATGCCAGAAAGCTGATGCTGAATGCACTCTTCGAGTGAAAAGAAAAAATCCGAGCCATAAGGGCTCGGATTTTTTAATTCTGGCGTTCTAAGAATTTAGAAACCTTCGATGTTTTTTGCTTCTAGCTCAGTGAAGTACTTAACTGTTTTCACTTTTAGCTCTTGCGTTGCAGGTTCGTCACATACGATGACTGATTTCGGGTGCAGTTGCAGTGCAGAAACCGTCCATAGGTGGTTTACGCTGCCTTCAACCGCGGCTTCAAGAGCAAGCGCTTTGTTGTGACCTGTTACTAGGATCATGATCTCTTCAGAATCAAGCAGAGTACCGACACCGATAGTCAGTGCGTATTTAGGTACTTGGTTGATGTCGCCATCGAAGAAGCGTGAGTTAGCGATGCGAGTATCTTCAGTCAACGTTTTGATACGAGTACGTGAAGACAGAGAAGATGCTGGCTCATTGAACGCAATGTGACCGTCGTTGCCTACACCGCCCATAAATAGGTTGATGCGGCCGTAAGATTTGATTTTATCTTCGTAGCGTTTGCACTCAGCTTCGTTGTCGTCAGCGTTACCATCAAGAAGGTTGATGTTCTCTTCTTGGATATCAATGTGATTGAAGAAGTTGTTGTACATGAAAGAGCGGTAAGACTCTGGGTGATCCGCAGGGATGCCGATGTACTCATCCATGTTAAATGTTACAACGTGTTTGAAGCTTACTTCACCAGCTTTGTGTAGCTCGATAAGCGCTTTGTAAGTTGCAAGAGGAGTACCACCAGTTGGTAGGCCAAGAACGAAAGGACGTTCTGCAGTTGGTTTGAAGTCGTTAATGCGTTTAACGATGTGTGCTGCTGCCCACTTACCTACTTGTGCTGCTTGGTTTAACGGGATAAGTCTCATTTTTTGCCCCTAAGTATTAGAATTTATGATGCTCTGAAACATTAATTCGCATTATAAAATAAGTTTTTGCGATCTTCTATTGTTTTCGGTCAAATTTTCTTGATTAATTTGATTTGCGATTAAGTTTTGCACGGTTAAACGTTGTCGTTATTGAGTTTAGCAGCTTGATTTCGAGGCAGGAGGGCATTAATTCACACCGTTAATTTTTGATGCTTCAATGATGATAAAGGCAATACAACCGCTAAATGTTCGCCAATAGACTAGCTTTAAGTGATATGCATACAAAATAGGGTATGATGTTAGCGCTCAATTTATTGGGCAGACAGCCGATAACCAAATGTTGAAGAAAAACAAAGAAGTCTGAATGAATATTATAGGTATTGCGATAGGTATCACGGGGTTGCTATTACTCTGCATGTTCTTGTGGATGCTGGCATTGTCGGTACGCAAAAAGCGTTTAGAACAAGAACGAAAAGAGCGAGAGATCGCTTATCGCAAAGCTATGGAGAAAAATCGCAAACAGGAGCGCGAAGATCGCATTTATAAGGCGGAAGGTGGTCACATTCCGACGATCTTATTTTTGGCGAAAGAAGCAGAGCGAACCAAACCGAAAGAAGCCTTATATTGGTACACCAAAGCGGCAAAGTTGGACAATGTGACAGGCATGTATGGGATTATTCGCTTAAGTGCCAAAATGCAGCAAGACGTCATTCTCAGAGAGCAATCTAAGTTCTGGAAAGTTTGCATAGCGGCATCTGAAGGGAGCTTACAACATAAGTTCGAAATGGGCGTGGCGCTGTTCCATGGTCGAGGCACAGAGCCGGACCAATACAAGGCGATTCAAGTCATGGAAGCGGCTGCCTCTCATAATCATATTGATGCGTTAATCTTTCTCGGCGACTGGCATGTGTCGGACAACAATGGCAACCCAGATCCTGCAATGTCGATAGAGTATTACCGCCGCGCGGCGAAGTTGCGCAGCAATGAAGGGCGCATGAAGCTTGGACTCAGCTATATCAAGGGGATTGGCGTCGAGCCAGATCACGCCAAAGGTTGTTATTGGCTAGAGCGAGCCGCAGAAAAAGGCTATTTAGAAGCGATGTATGCGGCAGGAGAAGTGTGGATGGACTACAAACCCAATGGTAACGCCATCGCATATATATGGCTCTTCTTAGCGAGTCAACTTGGCTACGAGCGAGCCAAATCACTGCGGGACAGAGTCGCGCTCAATATCGGGGTCGATACCGTGGTTGGGCTCCAAGGGCTAAGTAAGCCGATGATGAAAAAAATTCGCGAGAATAAAGTCGGCAAGCACTCAATCATCAAAGCACTAAACAAACTGTACAAGCGCAACATTCCGTTGTTAGAGCAAACGCCTACAGAAGCAGAGCAAGCGCCAGAGTTATTAAAGGTTGAAGAGCCAACGGGAGAGAGTGTGGAAGCGGTGATTGAAGATAAACCGGCGAGAATGGATTTCAGCCAGTCTCCAATGGATAAGAATTAGGCCATGGTAAGAAATAGGCCATGGTAAGAAATAGGCAATGGTAAGAAATAAAAATGGCCTCTTAACTGGAGGCCATTTTTTTGATTTATGCTTTTGCTTGTTTCTGTTTCGACTTGCATACTGCGGCGGTGAACACCACATCTGTCGAACTGTTGAGTGCGGTTTCTGCTGAGTCTTGAACAACACCGATAATAAAGCCTACCGCAACCACTTGCATTGCAATCTCATTTGGAATACCAAACAGGCCACATGCCAGCGGGATTAGCAGCAACGAGCCACCTGCCACACCTGAAGCACCACAAGCGGACACTGCCGCCACCAAGCTCAGCAATAGAGCGGTAAGCAGGTCAATCTCAATACCCATCGTGTGTACTGCAGCAAGCGTTAGCGTTGTAATCGTAATTGCCGCGCCCGCCATGTTGATGGTCGCACCTAGCGGAATAGAAACCGAGTACGTGTCTTCATCCAGCTTTAGCTTTTCACACAGCGCCATGTTCACCGGAATGTTTGCTGCACTTGAACGAGTAAAGAAGGCCGTGACGCCACTTTCACGTAGACATTGCAGCACCAATGGGTATGGATTTTCGCCGGTTTTTACGAACACGATGATTGGGTTAACCACAAGCGCGATGATCGCCATTGAACCTAATAGAACCGCAAGCAAGTGCGCGTAGCCAGCAAGCGCTTCAAAGCCTGTTGTTGCCAGTGTTGATGCAACAAGGCCAAAGATACCGAATGGCGCTAGGCGAATGATGAAACGAACGATTTGTGAAACGCCGTGGCTAAGATCTTCAAACACCGCTTTGGTAGTTGCTGATGCATGATGCAGTGCCAAACCTAGGCCAACTGCCCAAGCAAGGATACCGATGTAGTTCGCACTCATTAGGGCGTTAACTGGGTTATCCACCAACTTGAACAGCAAAGTATGCATCACTTCCGCAATACCTTGTGGTGGTGTTGTACCTTCGGCACCAGAAACAAGCGTTAACGTAGTCGGGAACAAGAAGCTAAGTACGACAGCAGTTAATGCCGCTGTTAGTGTACCGAAAAGGTAAAGAACCACGATTGGGCGCATGTAGGTGTGTTGGTTTTTCTTCTGGTTGGCAATTGAAGCGGCGACCAGAATAAACACAAGAATAGGTGCGACTGCTTTTAGTGCACCGACAAAGAGGCTTCCAAGTAATCCCGCATCTTTCGCTGACTCTGGAGCAATTGTCGCTAGACCAACACCAAGAATGATACCGGCTAGGATTTGCAAAACCAGATTGCCACGAGCGAAACGGGCAATAAGTGAGTTGTGTTGCATAGTTATCCCTGCAATGAATAAATTTATAGATTTATAGTAATTTCAGTTATCTCAAACTGAGCAGGACATACTAGCGTGTTGAAATATTGTGTCTAGATTTAATTGAAAATTAGCAGGAAAAATTAAGATTAACCAGTAAGTGTGAATTTTGTGTTGTATTATTGTTTTTATGAGTAACAAAAAAGGAGCGTAATGCTCCTTTTGGCTTGGTCACAAAGAAATCAGTTTAATGATGATGCTTCATACCACTCATCACTTTTTTGATAGGGGCATTGAAGGTCTGTTTTTGACCATTGGCGAAAGTGATTTGAACGTCAATCGCTTCCCCTTCCACTAACGGTTGGGTTAGGTCAAACAACATGATGTGTAAGCTGCCGGGTTTCAACTCAACTTTTCCATTTGCAGGAACGGTGATCGACTCAATTTGGCGCATTTTCATCACATCGCCCTCTTTAATTACATCATGCAGTTCCACCTTGCCCGCTGCTTCGGTGGACGCTGAAACAATGACTCTGTCGTTTTCACTGCGGTTCATTATTTCAGCGAACACTGCGCTGGTGGCGGCATTCGGTGGTGTCGCTCTCGCGTAAGCATGATGAGTCATGATATCCATGTTCGCTTGGGCAAGGGGGCTCAGTGCCAAGGTTGCAAGAAGCAGTGATTTCAACTTCATGGCTATTGTCCTTCTAATGTGATGGATTGAAACGCTTCTACCAATGGTGCTGGTGTTAGCGTATGTGGCACTTTTGTTATGAGTGTGCCATCTGGTTTTAGGAAATAAAAATAGGAACTATGATCAAGGGTGTATTTCAATTCTGAGTTTTCTAGCTCGGTCTTTCTAAAAATCACCCCGTATCGGTGAGCCAGTGGTGTGGTGACGTCAAGCGGCGCTGATAGTCCTTCTATCATAGGGTGGAAATACTGCGCATATTTGTAAGAGTCTGCAGCGGCATCGCGCTCGGGATCCAGCGAAATGAACATCGGACGAAACTTCTGTTTGGTTGCTTCATCGACTTGATTGAGTGCGCCGGCTAGCATCGCCAAAGAGGTAGGGCACACATCAGGGCAGCGAGTGAAACCAAAATAGACCACACGGATACGTGAGTCGCTGGTATCGAAGATGTTGACTTCTTGGTTATTTTCGCCAAAAAGCATGACTTGGCTTGGTTGAGCGACCGCTTGTTTTGGTTGATTGTCTAGGTAGCTTTTTAGTCCAAACCCCAACACAAACGCGGTGATCAATATTAATGTCCAGTTTTTACTCATCGTTCCATCCTAATGGCCGTGTTAATTTGCCTCTTTCCATCTGACAACTGGCCAACCCAGGTCATGGCTTCCAAGGTACAGACGGGGAGAAGGATCTCTCCGGTATAGATGTTGTCCTGCTTTTTGTTCAGTTTGAATAGCGTGATGCCCATCTCCATCTCATAACCTTCGAGCGTTAACAGTAGAGATTCATTGTCAGATGACGACCATTCGACTTGAATTTGAGTTGGAATCAAAGGCTGGCTGACGTCTCGATCCAGCGTCACCGTGATATCGTTTTCGCTACACGGTTTGGTTGAAAGCAGGCAGTAGTCATCTAAAGATGGACGAGCGGCCTCGCTTTTATACCAATGATAGAGATCACCAGCGAAGAACCCCGCGCAGAGGGCCAAGGCGATCAGGGCGAATTTAATGATTGAAGGCACGTTACGCTTCCTTCGTTTATAAAATCGCAATCCTAGCACTTCAGTCATGTAAATACATGAGATAGCGAAGAATTATGTGCGGGTGGTCAAGCCAATCTACTTAGCTATGCTGCTTCTTAATCCCATAAACGGCGTGGTCGAGAATGCGATCGCCCACTTTTTCAGCATTAGTGATAATACCTTCAAGCGTCATTCCGACTCGTTCTGCGACTGCTCGGCTGGCGAGGTTGTCTTTTGCGGCGGATAGCTCGACTTTCTCTAGCTTGAGTTCATTGAATGCAATATCAATAAGCTTGGTGACCACCCGGGTAATAATGCCTTTGCCTTGATGAGGCTGAGACAGCCAGTACCCGACTTCTGCTCGTTTAGTGTCATGGTTAATGGTGTTGAAGCTACAGTTACCCACGATTTCACCTTGGTAGATGATGGCACAGGTCATGGACTTACCATCGGCATAGTCATGCAGCATACGCTGGGCAAACAGCTTAAAGTCTTGTTCTGCGTGGCAAAATGCAGGCCATGCAAGCCATTGGGATAGATATTCTTTTTGCTCGGATACTAATTCTACATAGCGAGGAGCGAAGGATTCCTGTATGAGTGCAAGTTGCAACTCGTTGTCGATCTGGACGGTAAACATAAGATTTCCTAGAGAGTGTGGTAACAACAAGCTAACAGGAACACACTGGTAAGACCATAACTACTTCAAATAATTGACTTTTTGTGTGGCACGAAATTATTGGGTTGCGTTATATAAATCACATAATTGTAAATAGCCGTTATATTGATGTGGTTTTTGTCTGGCACTTTAGTTTACTCTCTCGGCACTAAAATAATAACAACGAAAATTGTTGGTGCGGAATAATATGGAAGTGTCACTTGATCACGTAAGCGTCGATTTACGTCAGGTGTTGTTTGAAATGGCTTGTGCGCTGGATGCGGTTGGCGTGGATGATATCCATCACGGCCACCGAGTGGGCTATATCGCGTATCGCTGTGCTCAAAGGATGGGTTGGAGTGAAGAGAAGGCTCAAATTGCCTTTTCGCTGGGTTTGATTCATGACTGTGGCGTTACGGAAGCAACGGAAAGAAGCGCACTGCTAGAAAGCTTGGTGCCCAAAGACACGATTTCTCATTGCGTGAAAGGGTATGAACTCCTTCGTGCTTGCAAACCTTTGGAGTCTTTAGCTGTCCCAATCCTTTATCACCATACATGGTGGTCTGAGCTAGCGCAGACAGAAGGCATTTCCGAGGAGGATAAGCAGTTCGCCGCGCTGCTGTTTATATCCGATAGAGTTGACTATCTGCATGCCAACTATTGTCCTGATAGCTACGGCAATGTGACTCAATCTAGCCGTGAGGTGATTACGCAGGAGTTGTTAGCCAACGCATGGACCATGTTTGATGCCAATCATGTTCAGCACATGGTTGAGCTGATCGACAGTGATGACTTTTGGTTCTCCATGGATTCGCGCTACATCGAGAATTTAGCTTATCGTTTTGACGCTGTTCCGTTCTTTTCCACCCACCTGACGTTAGAAGAAACCATTTCGGTTGCCGAACTGTTTGCCCAGATTGTAGATGCAAAAAGTTCATTTACGTTTGAGCACTCGCGGAACGTAGCAAAACTGACGGAGTTTCTTGGGCTGCAACTTGGCTACTCACATCGCGTTCAACGAATGTTGTACTTAGCCGGCCTCGTCCATGACATTGGTAAGCTGAAAACGCCAGTCGCGATTTTGCATAAACCGGAAGCCTTGACCGAAGAGGAGTATGTGTGTATCCGTCGACATGCGACCGATACGCGTCATGCTTTGATAAAAATGTTTCATTGCCAAGAAGTGATCGATTGGGCATCCAACCACCATGAACGACTTGACGGCTCTGGATACCCTATGGGTAAGACAGCCGAACAACTCGATCAACCAAGCCGGATTGTGGCAATCGCGGATGTGTTTCAGGCGCTGACGCAATCGAGACCTTATCGAAAAGGGTTAATGCTCTCTAAAGCGATGTGTATCCTTAACGAGCTGGTGGAGAAGGGGCAACTGGATGAAAAGGTCTATGGTTGCTTACAACACCATGCGAGGCGCTGTTATAACATCTCTACCGGTCTCGATGAACTAGCAACGGCGCATCAGTGAGCACGCCGTGCATGATCTGTACTCTATTGAGCTAAAAGAAACTGTTTAAAGCGCTGTTGCGTTTCTTTATCGGCTTCTTCATACCAAAAATGAAGCATCTGCTCTGCGGTGTTTTCACCTTTCAAATCGTCCATTGAGACATTGGTTAGCATCGGGAGCGATTTGTTCAATGAGGCGATGCCGTCATGTCGATTGTATTCGGCGATTTCAAGTTTGAAATTGCGCCCAATTTGCATACCTTCCTTTGCCAGCTGCTCTTGCTGAACGAAAACTACCTGACCGTTTTGGTTCTTAAATTGCCAATCGGCAGATTTAATCTCTGCTTTTGCTTCGCGCACGTTTCGGTAGCTTGGAAAGTCGAACACAAGCTCACTCTCTTTTGCGGCAAACTTGGCAATGATAGGATCACTCTCAACAATGATTCGATCCTTTCCTTGAGTAAAGTAAGGCTTGTATAAGAACAAAATTTGGTTTTCGCCATCAGGTAGGGTCACTGTCTTTTGAGATGAGAAAAGACCGCCATCCAGTTGCGGCTTTTGTTCATTGACCAAAAGGACTTCAACTGTATCTGGAATGGAAATCGTAACATCTGCCAGTGCATTTGTACTTAAACCCAGCGCGGCAAACGCCAATAATGAGGTTTGGACTTTCATAATTTTCGCCGTTAAAACAGAGTGGACTTAACTCTGCCAACCTGAGTAGGCGAATGCAATCAGAACCCTAACAATGAAGGGAATTTTGACCGCAATATGACGGAGAGTGCTCTATTTTTATAAAATGAGTCGCATTTCACGGAAAGGAGCAAATTAAGCGACTATATTGTTGGTCAGTTTGCCATCAACGATAAGGACAACGCTATGAATTGCATTTGGATGCACGACAGCCGATACGTGTTGTCGTCATGGTATAACATAGACTACTGCCTCTCGCTACAAAGCAAAGAAACAGACTCACTGTAATTTCCTCTCGCGCATATCGCGCACATTCAAAAAGTTATGTATTTAGCCAGATACAGATTCCTCTGTAGGGCCAGTTATATCTATAGGAAATTATAATGAAACGTATTCCAGAACCTTTTCGCATCAAAATGGTAGAGCCGATCAAAATGACCACTTATCAAGATCGGGTCGAGGCGCTCAACCAAGCCGGTCTCAATCCTTTCTTACTTCGAAGTGATGATGTGTATATCGATCTGCTCACCGATTCGGGCACAGGTGCCATGAGTGACAATCAGTGGGCTGGCATCATGATGGGGGATGAGTCTTATGCGGGTAGCCGCAACTATTACAACTTGTGCGCAGCTGTCGAGCATTTCTTTGGCTACAAGTTAACGGTTCCAGCCCACCAAGGGCGCGGCGCTGAGCAAATTCTATTTCCAGCACTCATTGAACGTATGCGTACGGTTCGCGGTGGCACCGATCCTGTATTTATCTCGAATTATCACTTTGACACCACAGCAGGACACATTGAGTTAAATGGTGGTAAGGCAATCAATGTGGTTGATGAGCATGCCTTTGACACGACCACGCCGTACGACTGGAAAGGTAACTTTGACCTGCAAAAGCTGGAAGCGACGATCGAAGAGCATGGGGCGCGAAACATTTGTGCAATTATCACCACCGTGACGTGCAACAGCTCGGGTGGACAGCCAGTCTCTATGGCAAACATGCGTGCGGTCTACGAGATTGCTGTGAAGAACGACATCCCCGTAGTTATTGATTCCGCGCGTTACTGTGAAAATGCTTACTTCATTAAGCAGCGCGAAGAAGGGTACCAAGACAAGTCGATTCTAGAGATCATTCGAGAAATGTACCAATATGGCGACATGCTGACGATGTCAGCGAAGAAAGATCCGATGGTTAATATTGGCGGAATGTGCTGTATTCGTGATCACAAAGAGCTGTTCCAAGCAGTGCAGACACGTTGCGTACCGATGGAAGGGTTCGTGACATACGGTGGTATGGCTGGCCGTGACATGGAAGCATTAGCAAGAGGCTTGTACGAAGGGGCAGATGAAGACTACCTTCATTACCGTATCAGCCAAGTGCAATACCTTGGTGAGCGGTTACGTGAAGCTGGGATTCCTATTCAATATCCTACGGGTGGTCATGCCGTGTTTGTTGATGCAGCGAAAATATTGCCCCATATTCCTGCGCACGAGTTTCCCGCACAAGTGTTATGTAATGCACTCTATTTGGAAGCTGGGGTCCGTGCTGTCGAGATTGGCTCTTTGTTGTTAGGCCGCGATCCGGCAACCGGAGAGCAGAAAGCATCAGAATTAGAGTTGATGCGTCTAACAATCCCTCGACGTGTTTACACTAACGACCATATGGACTACATCGCGGATGCCATTATTGCGTTGAAAGAGAGTGCGCACGAGCTAAAAGGGCTGACATTTGAGTACGAGCCTCCGGTATTGCGCCACTTCACCGCGCGTTTCAAATCGAAATAATTCCCCTATTTTGATGTAACCGAAAAAGGTCAATAGACCCGAAATACTGCCTCAGCGATTTTTCACTGGGGCAGTGTTCTATTTTAATCCCATGTCTTTAGCTAGTGACAGATTCTGCATTTTATTCATAAGCATACGGTTTCTTCTGCAACTCAATGAGTTTATAAATTCTGACTCAGTATCCAATTACTGATGTAACAAAGTGCTAACACGATTATGAATTTTGACTTTGACTCGTAAAGCACTTTTATTTTTTCCAACTAAAAAAAAGTCTCTTAAATACTGAAGTGGATGTTCTTCATTAGTTGTAGAGGAACAGCTTTAACTCTGACTTTAGAGTGAACTTCAAGGAATGAGAGAAATAGATATGAATCGTATTACTTTGTGTGCAGCTAGCATCGCGATGGCACTTTCTGGGGCCACGCTTGCAGCACCAGCCGCTCCAAGCGTCGACGTATATGGCTCGAACAACCTACAATTTTCTAAAATAGAACTCGCAATGGAAACCACCTCTGGCTACAACCAGATGGTGAAATACAACGAGCAAGCGAACATCACCGTTAAGTTTAATCAGTGGAGTGGCACTACGGGTGACACTTACAAGATCTTATTTGATGGTGTTGAAGTGGCGACTGGCCCGATTACTGGCAGCCAAACCACAGCAAACTTTACCTATGGCCAAGGTGGTCGTTATCAGATGACGATTGAAGCATGTGATGCGACAGGTTGTAGCGCAAGTGCTCCAGCAGAAATTGTGGTCGCGGATACGGATGGTTCGCACTTAAAACCACTGACAATGAATGTTGACCCGAACAATAAAACCTACAATACCGATCCCAATACCGTTGTGGGTACTTACTTTGTTGAGTGGGGTATCTATGGCCGTAAGTACACCGTGGACAACATTCCAGCCGATAACCTAACTCATATTCTTTATGGCTTCATTCCAGTTTGTGGTCCGAACGAGTCGGTAAAATCTGTTGGAGGCAACAGCTTCAACGCTTTGCAAACAGCATGTCAGGGCGTTGCAGATTACGAAGTGGTCATCCATGACCCTTGGGCTGCTTATCAAAAGAGCTTTCCGCAAGCCGGTCACGAATACAGCTCGCCTATCAAGGGCAACTACGCAATGTTGATGGCGCTGAAACAGCGTAATCCAGATCTGAAAATCATCCCTTCTATCGGTGGTTGGACACTGTCAGACCCATTCTACGACTTTGTAGACAAAGCAAATCGTGACACTTTCATCGCGTCAGTGAAGCGCTTCCTGAAAACGTGGAAATTCTATGATGGTGTCGACATTGACTGGGAATTCCCTGGTGGCGGCGGTGCTGCGGCGGATAAAGGTGATCCAGTAAACGATGGCCCGGCGTACATCGCCTTAATGCGTGAGCTGCGTGTCATGCTTGATGAACTTGAAGCAGAGACTGGCCGTACTTACGAATTGACGTCTGCAATCGGTGTTGGTCACGATAAGATTGAAGACGTGAACTACGGTGAAGCGATTCAATACATGGATTACATCTTCGCGATGACCTACGACTTCTATGGTGGTTGGAACAACGTAGTGGGTCACCAAACAGCGTTGTACTGTGGTTCATTTATGCGCCCTGGTCAGTGTGATGGAACAGGCCTAGATGAAAATGGCGAACCGTACAAAGGTCCTGCTTACACCTCTGACAACGGTATTCAATTGCTACTCGCGCAGGGTGTTCCAGCCAACAAGCTCGTATTGGGCACTGCTATGTACGGTCGTGGTTGGGAAGGTGTGACGCCAGATACATTGTCTGATCCAACCGACCCAATGACAGGTGTTGCAACAGGTAAACTGAAAGGGTCTACCGAGCAAGGCGTTTGGGAAGATGGCGTTATTGATTACAAAGGCGTGAAAACCTTCATGCTTGGCGATAACAAGCAGGGCGTTAATGGTTTTGAATATGGTTATGATGAGCAAGCAGAAGCGCCTTGGGTATGGAACCGTTCTACTGGTGAGTTGATCACGTTTGACGATGATCGCTCAGTGAAAGCAAAAGGCGCGTACGTACGCTCTCTTGGCCTTGCTGGTCTGTTCTCTTGGGAAATCGATGCTGACAATGGCGATATCCTAAATGCGATGCATGAAGGGTTAGCAGGCGGCACAACAACGCCAGTAAACCGAGCTCCAGTTGCCAATGCAGGTGCTGATATTACGGTTGTTGGTCCTGCTACTGTTTCTCTTGACGGCAGCGCTTCAAAAGACTCTGACGGTACTATCGCGAGCTACCAGTGGAGCCAAGTGTCCGGCACGCCAGTGACCTTGGTTGGCGCAAGCAGTGCCGCGGCAAACTTTGATGTCAATGAAGTCACACAGACACAAACTCTGAGCTTCAAACTGACGGTCACGGACAACGAAGGTGCAACAGCATCAGATACCGTGACGGTTACTGTCAACGCTAAGGACCTACCACCTGTCAACACGCCACCAGTGGCAGCGATTGTCGCACCTGCGAATGTCAATGCGGGTGACGTGGTAGTCGTTGATGCATCTTCTTCAAGTGACGCTGACAACGATCAGCTGACTTACACTTGGGATGTACCAGCAGGTTTGAATGCAACTGTGGATGGTGCAACAGTGAGCTTTGTTGCTGCTGAGTACACGCAAGATACATCACTTGCTTTCACCGTGACAGTAAGCGATGGCAAAGCGACCGCTTCGGCTTCTTCGACTGTCGTTGTGGCGAAGAAGGTAACCGGTGGCGATCTTTGTAGCGACCTTTGGAGTGCATCTACGGTATACACTGGCGGCAACCAAGTTTCTTGGGCTGGTAAAGTGTGGGAAGCGAAATGGTGGACTAAAGGTGACGATCCAACGAAGTCTGGTCAATGGGGAGTATGGAAAGAAGTTGGCCCAGCAAGTTGTTCAACTAACTAATCGATATTCGAGCTAAAACAAAAAAGCCATTCAGGGTGACCTGAATGGCTTTTTTAGTTCTCGAAATGGTTAGTTGACCGCTCTTACCTTACCTTGTTTGAGGTTGTTTAGTACCTCATGTTTTGGCCCATCAGCAATCACGCAACCTTTTTCCATCACAATCACTCGGTCGACGACATCGAGCATAGAGGTCTTGTGAGTGATCAAAATCAGCGTCTCACTTTGCTTAAGCTGAGCGAGTTGCTGTTTGATGTGCATTTCTGAACGGTTGTCCATGGCACTGGTTGGTTCATCCATAAGAAGTACAGGTGGACGGCCTAGCAGTGCGCGCGCAATGGTCACTGCTTGACGTTGTCCTCCAGACAATAGCATGCCACCTTCACCTACCTGACGCTCCAGACCAGCAGGGTCTTGTTGAGTGAACACGGTAACACCCGCTCGATTTGCTGCGTCCATCACATCTCGATCATCGGCCAGAGGTCGCCCTAGGGTGATGTTGTCGCGGATAGAACCATAAAAAAGCTGGCTATCTTGTGGTACACAACCGATGTTGCGTCGAACATCAATGTGGTGCAATTGCTGGATATCGGTGTCGTCGATACGAACGTGACCTTCCGTCGGCTGGTATAAACCCATAATTAGGCGTTCTAGGGTGGTTTTCCCTGAACCAATACGACCGATAATCGCGACTTTCTCTCCGGGCTGGATAGTTAAGCTCAAGTCTCTAACCGACGCGACCGGAGAGTCAGGGTAGTGGAAAGTCACTTTATCCAGTTCAATTTTACCGTGGACGATAGGTCGATGGATGTAGCGTTTCCCTTCTTCTTGTTCATCCGGCATGCTCATGACTTGCTCAATGATCGACATGGAGGATTTCGCTTGGTTATAGCGTGTCGATAACAGAGACAACTGAACCATAGGGCCAATGGCACGGCCACTTAGCATGGTGGCCGCAATTAGCCCACCCATGGTTAATTCGCCTTCTGCAATCAGATAAACCCCAAGGATAATCATGCCAACGTTCGATGCTTGCTGAACAAAGCCTGCAGTATTTTGGATTCCGTCAGTAATCCTTTTGCTTTTGACGTTCCAGTTGGCCATATGAGCCACCGCTTCTTCCCAACGGAACTGGAACTGGCTTTGCGCGCCAAACAGCTTTACTGTCTCGAGTCCGGCAAGGCTCTCGATCAGGTTAGCGTATTTTTGCGAGGCCAAGCGTGAACCTTCTTCAATGGTATGACGCAATGGTCCTTGGATTAGCAGTGAGTAAATCACCAAAATCAACACGCCGACGATAGGCACGAGAACGAGGTTGCCAGCCATCAGCCAGATCAGTAGCAAGAAGAGTAATGCGAACGGAAGATCAATCAAGGAACCAATCGTCGCTGAAGTAAAGAACTCTCGAATGGACTCAAACTCTTGTAAGTGACGGGCAAACGCACCGACTGAGGGTGGCCTTGCTTCCATTCGAATCCCCATCACTTTACTAAACAGCTTAGATGAGATCAGTATGTCGGACTTCTTGCCCGCGACATCAATAAAGTAGCTGCGCATCAACTTCAGGCACAGGTCAAACAAGAAAATGACAAAGATACCGCTCGCTAATACCCAAAGTGTTTCAAAAGCGAGGTTTGGCACCACTTTATCGTAGACTAAGCGCGTAAACATCGGCGCCGCGACCGCGAATAAGTTAATCAGAATCGACGCGATTAGTACGTCACGGTAGATGTGCTTCGACTGCCAAATGGTACTCCAGAACCAGTGACCTTTCTTGGTTTCCAATACTTCGGGAGAGCGTTCGTCATAGCGAAACTGTTTTTTGACTAAGAAGTAGCGACCAATGTATTGTTCTTCGAGGTCGCTCCAACTGATAGATACAGGGACTAAGCCTGAATCTCCGGTAACGATTTCAACTTCACTTTTGTCGTCATTGATGCTGTTTAGAACACAAGCATCGCCACTTTTAAGCAGCAACACGACCGGCAAGACCAGTTGTGATATGTCTTTTAGTGGTGCTCTGTTTTCTTTCGCTACCAAGCCCGCACGCTCAGCAGAGCGCGGGAATAGAAAAGGAGTGAGCTTTCCGTCGGCCAACGGTAAACCATTGATCAATGCCTCCGGAGAATTCGCTAAGCCATAGTAACGGCTTACGTAGATAAGCGAATTTAATAGCGGATCCTGCATGCTATACCTTTTTCCTATTTATCTACAATGAAGCCTTGGAAGACTTCAATAAAGTGCTCAGACAAGAAGTCGAGCTGAGTTTGAGTTTCGACACGAGAAGCGATGGTCTTGATACCTAGGTTGTGAGCTGTGCGTGAAATAGAGGTCAAGGTGAACTTCTGCTTCTCATCATCTAAGTGATGCGTGTAAAGATAATCCAGTTTCACATACGCAGGACGGAACTCATTGATGTAATCGAGTGATTGGAAATTTCGTCCATAGTTGTCGACACCGAAATCTGCACCCGCTGCACGAACCGCATTACAAAATAGTGCAGTGTGATGTGGGGAGTTGATAAAACAGTTTTCAGGAATCTCAAAATGAAGCAGACCCGCACATGCTTTGTTTTTGTTGAGCAGTTGGGTTACCCATCGAATGAAACTTGGTTGAGAGATACTTGTTTGAGCAATGTTGATCGCGACAGGTTCAGAGACTTCCCCTTCCTTGATGCGTTTAACCATGGACTCGATTACGTATTCATCAAACACATGGCTAGCGTTAAGCTGCTCTAGTGCAAACAAGTATTGGTTGGCGCTATAGCGCTCGCCATCTTTTTCAATGGCCGAGAACACTTCGCGGTGGAATGTTTGTCCCCACGAATTATTGGCTGCTTGGAAGCGGAAGGTGAACCAATCGTTGTTGATCGCTTCTTCCACCAAGGTTTTCCATTGCTGTTTGCCCATAAGGTTGTCGTGATTGGCAGCAGAAATGTAGCCGTAAGAAATCTCAGGGTTAGCTTTTGCGGTTGCCAGTGCGTTATCGAGCATAGTCAATACTTCACTGGTATTAACCGAGGTTTCATTGTGGACGACGCCAAGCGCAATGCTCGATGTCGCCATGCCAGTAGGGTCGGAGTTGATGTCTTGAACGTAGGTGACGATACTGTCAGCGATAAGTTTCAGCTCGGTATTGTCCATATTCGGAAGGATGAAACCGAACTCCTCTGTAGATATGCGAGCTAAGGTAACGTTTGGTGAAGTTAACGACACTTTCAGGTGGTCAGCTAGTTCACGAACCATACCATCACCAAATTCATACCCTTTGTCGTCGTAGAGCTCACGAATGAAGCTCGCTTCAAGAATAGCAACGCCACCAAATCCGCCTTCGCTTAGCCAAGAGCTCAATTGGCTCATGTAGAAGGCGCGGTTACCCAATCCTGAAACTGGATCAACATAGGCTCTTTCACGAAGCTGTTGCGCTTCTTTTGCTTGCGCTTTAAAGGACTTTTCAAGCTGAGAAGACATACTGTTGATGCCATCAACAACATAGATAAGGTCCTGCGTAGCAGGGCGGGGAAGTGGGTCGCCAAATTGATTGCGCGCCACTTGCTCCATTTTGTTTACGATAAGATTGAGAGGCTTAAGCGCGCGTTTAAGAATAAATGAAATCGAGAACAGGCCAATCAGCATAATGATACAAAACGCAATCACCAATCGTTCGAATGCTTTCCACAGCTGAGCATAGGCTTCTCCAGGATGGCTAACAATTTCAACTTCGGCCAATTGCATCCAGCCACTGGTGACAACACGACGATCGTGGATTTTGTCAAACAGGTGAAGGTCAGTGAACCATTGAGGCACATTGTTGGGTTTGATTGGGTACGAGCGCAGAATCTCTTCCCCAGTATCGAGAAAGATCAGTCGCACGACCGAATAGCTACTGCCATCAAACAGTGCGTTAATTACCGACTCAACAGCAACGGTGTCTCGCTTTTCTAGGTAGGGAGCGAGAGCCAAACCGACCGTATTAATGGTGTTGTTCACTTCCGACTGTTGTTGCTGTACTAGGTTATCTCGAGTGGTATCAAACTCGATGATAAACACCGAGATCAGTAGCATCAAGATTACAGCAATCATTCCCGCGACAAGCTGTTTATATAACGTCATATTGCCTACTCATCATAATTGACTATGGGTTTGTTTAGTTTTAGCGATTTCTCGCGAGCACGGAGATCATTCCATAAACTCAATCTGGATGATTTCCCTGCTAACTGTCCTTGTTTCGACTTCATTAACCACAGGTTTTTACCGTTAAAACTGTATATCGGTAGCAGGTCACGTCGCTTCGACGCCCGCTTAATTTCTGGGTCAATGTTGTCGAGTAGAATCGGTTCTGCGCTTGGCTTGGAGTAATAAGCGAGAACCATATGAAACTGATTTAACTCTATGGCTTTAACGTACACTAAACGGAGTTTCTTGTCTGAGACTCCTAACTCGAGTAAGGAGAAGTACTTCGCAATGGTAAAATCTTCACAATCGCCGGCGTTACTGCCAAGAAATTCGAGAGGCGTTGCCCAGTAGTCGTTTTTGCCCCACAAGCGGTCATCGTTGACAAAGTTGAGCTGATTGAAAAAGCGATTTACCTCGGTAAGCTGCTGTCGTTCAGAGAGAGAGCGGTAAGCTGCCATTTCTTTACGCCATGTTTCTACTCGGCGAGCGGCGCGATCACCATACGTGTTACGCACAGCCTCAACCCAACGTTGCTCTTGGGTATTAAGAGCAAACGATGTAGTTGAGGCAATCAAAAGCAGGAGTGCTAAATAGAGATATTTCATTTAAGCACTATTGTCGTTTGATTTGGGCATCTGTATTGGTATGAACATAGAATAATGCATCACTCCTTCAAAGCATTGTTTTTGGCACCAAGGATTGGCTTTAGCAGATACTCCATGACCGTGCGTTTACCAGTGATGATATCAACAGATGCGGTCATGCCTGGAATAATTGGCAAAGTTTCATCTTTGTTTAGGCTTGTCTCTTTGGTTCTTACTCGTACCAAGTAGAAACTGTTGCCTTCTTCATCGGTAGTGGTATCGGCACTGATGTGTTCAAGTGTCCCCTCTAGACCACCATATTTGGTGAAATCGTAGGCGCTGAACTTAACAATAGTGGGCAGTTCGGGGCGTAAGAAGGCGATATCTTGAGGTGCAATTTTTGCCTCAACGAGCAGGGTATCTTCACTCGGTACGATTTCGACAATGTCCATACCCGGTTGAATGACCCCACCAACGGTATTGATGTAGAGAGTTTTTACCGTGCCCGTAACTGGAGAGGTGACGATGGTTCTGTTGACTCTATCTTCCAACCCTACAGCGGACTCTGTCATCGCAGAGAGCTTATCTTGAGCTTGGTTGAGCTTTTCTTGTTGCTCTGAACGGAACTTTTGTGCGATATCAATGCGGCTAAGCATGGCTTCACGAATGGCCGATCTTAGCACAGGAACCTTGAGTTCACTGGATGTGAGTTCACGTCGGGTATCATTAACTTGCCTTTGCAGTTTGAGCAGCTCAATTTTTGGTACAACCCCTTCATCGGCAAGGGGCTTGGTAATATCGAGCTCCTTTTTGGCGAAATTGTAGCTGTCTCTTAGGTTACGGACGCGAGCTTGGATCTCGATCAGGTCTTGCTGTTTCTGCTTCACTTGCTGATCGACAACAGAGATCTGGTTTCTCAACTTGTCGAGATCTTGTCGATACTCTGCACGCTGACGTGCCACGAGTTCAGGCTTGCTCTCAGATAGTTGTGGTGGGAAAGCGAGTTTGTTGAAGTTAATCAGGACGTTGTTTTGCCATGTGTTGTTGTCGAAGTCTTCGTTGATCGCCACACTGGTAATCGACGCAGAAAGTTGCATAACGCTTGCCGTTAAGTTGGCGACTTGCTGCTCTCGCTCACGGAAATCTGAGCGGAAACGCGTGTCGTCAATAAGCAGCAGTTGTTGTCCTTTTTCGACTTTTTGCCCCTCTTGGACCAAGATGTTTTTGATCAGCCCCCCCTCAAGGTTTTGAACCACTTGGATTTGTGAAGAGGGAACGACCTTGCCTTGTCCAACGGTGACTTTGTCGATTTGAGCCCAAGATGCCCATACACCGGCAAGTACGAAAAAGAGCACCATAATCCAAAGCATGATTCGAGCGCTGTTAGGCGTATTCAATAGCAGTGCCGCTGTTTTGTCGTCGACATACTCTAGCTCGTCAGGAGTAAGCTTATTGTAACCGCTCTTACTCATTGGTGATCCTTGTAAAATTAGGTTATTTTATTGATTTTATTACTGTCTGATGCAAATGTTAAGAATTTGCTGTCATAATCGCCTTTCAGTATGCAATTTCTCTTTCTTACATTGCATGATTAAGTGTAGTGTTTGTATCGAGTTTCATGCTTGAGTTCTCCTAAATTAGAGCTCACAATCAGGCAAAAAATTTCGTCAGGAGATAAGATGGAACTTGAAGATATTCGCCGCGAATACACCAAAGGCGGTCTTAGAAGAAAAGATCTGCTCGCCGATCCTGTTCAGCAGTTTGATTTATGGCTAAAACAAGCAATTGAGGCCAAGCTGACTGACCCGACGGCCATGACAGTGGCAACCGTGGATGAATCTGGGCAGCCATTCCAGCGCATCGTCTTGCTTAAACATGTTGATGAGCAGGGGTTTGTCTTTTACACCAACCTAGGCAGTCGTAAGGCTTCTCAAATAGAGGTCAATGCGAAAGTCAGTCTTCATTTCCCATGGCATCCAATGGAGCGTCAGGTTCACATCACAGGCGTTGCCGAGAAACTATCCGTGGTAGAAAACATGAAATACTTCTCGTCGCGACCAAAAGATAGCCAGTTGGCGGCAATTGCCAGTAAACAAAGCAGCCGTATCTCTGCACGCGGTGTGCTTGAGGGTAAGTTTCTAGAGCTCAAGCAGAAATTTGAAAAAGGCGAGATTCCTGTACCGAGTTTCTGGGGTGGTTTCCGTATCAAACCGACGTCGATAGAGTTTTGGCAAGGAGGTGAACACCGCTTGCATGATCGATTCCTCTTCTCGAAAGAAGCTGAGGCTTGGCACATTGACCGTTTAGCACCTTAGTGCATTGAAAATACGCCGCTTATGCGGCGTATTCTGTATTGAGCGCCACCGAAATCTGTTTTCTCAACAAAGTATGCGGTATTTGAGAGCCGAATCCTCTCTCTAAGGCAAGATCGATTAATTGCGCTTTGGTATGCGCGCCAAACTTTGCTCTTAACCGCGCGACATGACTTTCTAACGTTTTAATCGAAATGTTCATCACTTTTGCAATGTAGTTTGGCTTTTTCCCGTACAGTAGCAAGAACAATGCTTCTGATTCTCGAGGAGAAAGTTTAAGAGGCAGTTCTGTTTGAGGGCTCTTTAACGACAGCATTGAGTCGTCTGATAATCCCGTTGCACGACATATCCAGTGCCCGACCTCCAAAATTGCCGTGTCTGACAAATCTTGCCCATAAAATATCGACCCTTGCACTTCACCCAGTTCGTTGTACCAAGGCGTTTTGATAAAAATATGAGCTCGCCACCGCCCATCCGGATAAGGATGGATATCGAGCACCTTTAGACTGGTGCGATGTTCCATTACATAGATGTCTTGGCTACGAAAATCTTCCGCACAGCGTGATGTTGGGCTAGGGATCTCATGATCGCTTAGACCGATACACTGATCAGGACTTTCCAAACCGACAAGTTGAGCGTAGGCAAGATTTGCGTAAACAAACACGGAGTTCTGGTCTTTGCATCCCCAGTATCCGGGTAACTGATTAAATAAGGAGACTAAATGCGGACTCACTTCTTATATGCACCTCATAGAGCAACCCTGAGATTCTAGCTTAAGGCCCTGTTGCAAAGGAATAAAAAATGCCAGACACAGAGTGACTGGCAAACACAAGATGACTCTTGTCGACGTGTAGAAGAGGTTCTATTGCCAATATTAGCTGGAATAGACGTATCAATAGATACCGAGCGACCTAAAAGCCGTTTCTGTAATTGGCGGAATATTTCGCTAGCACAGATTTGGCATTAGATTGACTCTATAGACATTTTACTTAGTACGCGGGAACAAAAAAGGGGGGAAATCCCCCCCTTACTCGTGTTTGAGTGAAGTGTGTTAGTTTAATTCACGCACAACTCGGAAGCCGAGGTAGTTAGATGCGGTAAACGTTGAAAGAATCAACTGCTGATCGGCGGCGGCCATTTCAGGCGAAAAGTTCCATGCACCACCTTTGGCGATACCACTTGAGCCGTTGGTCCATTGCCATACGTTGCCCACTGCATCGTACATACCCAGTTTGTTTGGCGCGAATGCACTGACTGGTGCGGTACTCACATTAGACCAAGGAGTCCCACTCCAGCCGGTGTTTGCCTTACCGGTTTCGAATGTGTTGCCCCACCAGTATTTGGTTTGGCTTCCGGCTCGAGCTGCAATTTCCCACTCTTGTGCCGTTGGCAGACGATATTTGGCTCCCGTCTGTTTACTTAGCCACTTGGCATAGGATTTCGCGTCATTCTGGCTGACACACACCACCGGTGAGTTCGGGTACTGTTTAAAGCCAGGATTTTTCCAACTGCTTTTTGATAGTGGCGTTACCTCGCCATCAATCAATGCAGTACAGGTGTTTTTCAGCTCCGCATCCGTTTTATAGTTGGTTTGTTCGACAAAAAACTTAAACTGATTAACAGTAACAGGCGTTGCACCGATACCGAAAGCATGATCAAGGTTAACGCGCTCTGCTGCATTTTGACCGACAAGGTATTGGCCTTTCAATACGGTAATCATCTCTGGAGCTTTGGTGTCATTGGCGAGAGAGTCGGCAAACTTGTCTCCCGATCTCGGTTGGTTGGTTCTCTCTTTTAGCTCAGCACGAATTGCGAAGTCAGAGCCCACTTCAACACTTTTGCTGAATGGGTAGTAACCTTCTTTCTCAACTAAAATTGTGTGTTCGCCAATAGGTAGCATGACCTCTACGGGGGTTGAACCGTAGGATACACCATCAATCAAGACGTTATCATCGTACAAGTTTGAGCGAACTGACACGTTCACCCACGCCACTTCCTGTTGTACTGCCGCGTTATTGCCATTGCTTTGCCCTTTAGATAGGCAGTATTGCTTATCAAGATCCAGCAGGCGGCAAGCGGTACTTTTATCTGGGCGAGACTCCATTTCGACGTCCATCAAGCTTCTGTAACGCATTCCATCTTGGAAGCCGCTTTCAAGCGTTTGATGATCGAGAACGTGGATGTTGATAGACGCTTTGTGCAGGTTAGCTTTTACAACATTGGTTTCAGAAAGTTTCTCTAACAGTGACAAGCGAAACTCTTTGACGGCTTTTTGCAGCGCCAGCTCTTTGGTTTGGCTTTCACATTGAGCAAATGTCATCGAGTCAGCACAGCGGTTGGTGAAACTGACGGAAATCTTTTTATGTTGGTTTAGCTCTTGCGCCAAGCGTTCTGCACGAGCGCGATATTTGGCGGTTTCAAGGTTTTCAATCAAACGCTTGATGGTTTTGATTTCTGCTTGCTTAGTGACAAGATCCGCTTCGAGCTCAGCAAGACGATGCTGCGCTGATAGCGTTTGATCTTGATTGTCTTTAACACTTTGCCACGCGTTTTGGTAGGCGGCTTGAGAAGCGGCAATATCGATGTTGGGATCATTAATCATGCGCTCGTAGTCGCGCTTGAGTTTAACTTTTGCATCCTCGAATTTTGCCGCTAGAGTCGCAGCTTCAGCCTTGAGGCGCTTTATTTCACTCTGCTGCTGATTAACGAGCTCTTGTTGTCCATCCCTGAACTGCTCAAAAGTCACTAACTCCGAATGTTTAGTAAAAATCTGGTCATCGATTTCCATCAATGATGTTGGCGTTTCTTGTGCTTGAGCATACGACGCCATCAAGGTCGGAGATAATGCTAGCAAAAGGGTCGAGAAACCGAATCGCATTGTCTTTCTTCTACATCCAAAAAATTAAGTTAATTGGCTCATTCTAAACGAAAACGCCACTTTGGTCTCAAATTATCATTAGATAACTGAGAATCAAAGTGGCGTTTTTACTCATCTTTGTGAATTGTGTTGGTCTTTTACTCAATATTATCCGTTAGGACGCAGTTTCACCCACACGGTATCGTTCGAATTGATGGTAATGATCCGATTGTAGGATTGGAAACCATTCTTCGATACCGTCACTTGGTGCTGACCTTTTGGTAGGACGACTTCAACCGGTGTGCTGCCGTAACTGATGCCGTTGATGGTCACAGAATCGTCGTATTGGTCAGAGCGAACAGTCACGTTTACCCAACTCTTGTCGATTTTCTTATCCTTTTTCTTGGCGTTTTTAAGGCAGTATCGAGTCGAGACGTTAAGTAGCTTACACGCTGTGCTTTTGTCTGGACGAGCGCGCAGCTGAGCTTGGATTTGGGTGAAGTACTGATTCGTGCCTTCAAAGCTTGAACGGATCACTTGAGACTCTTGCACGATGACATTGAGCTGAACATCTTTAGCGTTTTCTTTCGCTGTGTGGGACTCAGTGACACCATCAAGCAGCTGCGATTTGAAAATCTTTACGGCTTTTTGCTTAGTAAGGTATTGACCTTGGTTTGAACACTCACCCAACGTCATGGTCGCCGAACAGGTTGTTGTGTAACTTGTCTCAAGCACACTGCTGTCACGCAGTTCACGATCTAAACGTTTGACACGCGCGTCTACCTTTTGCTCTTTCAAGTATGAAAATTCAGATTTCAAACGGGCGTGTTTTTGATTGATAGAAGCTACGCGCATTTCGCTCTCGGCGATCGCTTGTCTATTCTCAAGCTGTGCTTGCTGGGTCTCTTTTACCGCAGCCCATGATTGGCGGTACTCATTTTGGTACGACGCTAAGTCCAAGCCTGGGTCTTCAAGCAATCGGGTATATTGCGTATCCAGAGCGGCTTTTGCGCGGTCTCGTTTCACGATCAGCTCTTGCTCTGCACGCTTCAAGCGATTTTTTTCACTTTGTAGCTGTCTTAACTGTTCTGTTTCCGCACTGACTTCATTGGTCACGGAATCAAGTTCAGATTCTTTTTGCTTTATCTTGATTTCTATTGCGGCAACAGGGTCTGACGGGGCAGATTCTTCCGCAAATATTGAAGTCGAAACCCAAAAAGGGGTTAGCGCTAGTAGAAGCGCTGGGAGGCGACGTTTGTTCATAAGTCCCTGCAACATATAATGTTTAATACACTAATCTCAAAACTCAGTCTGCTTTATGGGGCGTGAATGTTGAATAGACAACCACAGCCAGCGGACAGATAGATGTTTAAGACAAACAATTGACACTCCTTTGCACGTTTGCCTTTCAGAGATATCGATTCGTCCTTTTTAGCACTCTTGGCTAAACTCAGCCTGCGATTCTAACACAAGTTTCTAGAAAATCAGGAAAGTCGTCGAACCATTCTGTGAGTATTAAAGAAATATTCAAGTGGCAAATTCGAATCTGGAAATCAGTTAATGGATAGAAGGCACATTGACCGTAAATTATGTGCACTTGATCATTCTTCCGGTGAGGAAGATTTTGTTGATTTCTCTTCTAAGCTATCGATTTGCAAAGAAAAGAACGGTCAGGCTTTATGCATTTGATTTGGTATTCGATGATAGGGATTTCGAATCTTCGCGATTTTGTTATACCATTTGCTTACTGACCGTCCTATTTGTGTGGTGTTCTATGCATCTACCTCCTAAACCCCTCATCACGCCCGATGCTGCCAATAAGTTGTCACCGAAACCGGCAGAATTGGTGACTCTCCCTTCTTACATGGAGTGTCATGACCACAGCTACACGCAAATTGTGATAGGGCTAAAGGGGCAAGCGGAATTTGAAGTCAATGGGCAGGGTAACTATGTTGGCCCCGGCCAAGGTTGCGTGGTGACTTCCGGATCAGGGCATGCATTTGGCGGGGTTGTCGGTCAATCCGATATCTTGGTTCTCAATATGCCTATAGCGAGTGATGACGACCCATTAATGCTTCAAAAGCTCAATGAGCTCAATGATCGTGACACTTACTTTCAGCTCGATGGTCAGATTCAAAAACTCATCCAGATGCTGGTGCTAGAGATGCAGTCCAGTCCTGAGGATTTGCTGTTAAGCCGTGCTTGCAATGACACGGTAATTGCATTACTGCATCGTCACATGTCTTCTTTTGAAACGTTGCGAAAAGAGTCCCGTTTTGATCTCGATGCGATTGACCGCTACATCGAGCAGCATTTGAGCCAGAAAATCAGTGTCGCTCAGTTAGCGGGCAGTGTCTTCCTCGGTGAAAGTCAGTTTCACAATCTGTTCAAGGAGCAAATGGGGATTACGCCACACCAATATGTGCTGAGCAAACGTATTGATATGGCGAAACAGCTTATTGCGCAGGGTAACCTATCACTCGGACAAGTGGCAGAGCTTACGGGATTCTCAGGGCAAAGTACTTTCACGCACACTTTTTCTCGTCTTCAAGGTATTTCACCTTCAGCCTATAAGAAAAGAATTGGTTAAAACTGCAAGCACAAACCGAATATAATATTGCTTAATTTGGTGTGATTCTGTTTTTGTTTTGTTAAAAAACAGAGTTTTTAGCAAAAAGCTCGGAGTTTTTGACAAGTATTCCTCTCACGCTCAAAATACACTGCATGCCATTGTAGGAAACCTGATCGATTGTCAGGTGTGAGATTGAGGAAAACGCATGTTTACAGCAACTGATGTGTTGAACACTGAGTTTGTCGAGCAGCCGCTTGAAAAGCTTTGGTCACTGATCTCGCCACTTTATATGGTGGACGAATCACAATGGCTAGAACAACTGTTGCCTTTGGCGATGCCAACTGACGCTGAGAAAGCGCAAATTACCCAAAAAACCACTGAGTTAATTGAAGCGATTCGTGCAGATAAAAAGTCGATTCAAATGATCGACGCACTGCTGCTTGAATACAGCCTTGATACTCAGGAAGGCATTTTGTTGATGTGTCTGGCAGAAGCCTTAATGCGTATTCCGGATGCGGCTACGGCGGATGCGTTGATTCGCGACAAGCTGACAGTGGCGGACTGGAAATCTCACCTGAAGAATTCAGATTCGGTCTTTGTGAATGCCTCGACTTGGGGTTTGATGCTAACCGGTAAAGTGGTTGGTCTTTCTGAGGGTGAAGCTCAAAGCCCGGTAAGTGCGGTTAATCGCCTAGTCAACAAAATGTCTGAGCCGGTGATTCGCAAAGCAATGCATCAAGCCATGAAAGTGATGGGACATCAGTTTGTTCTTGGTCGCAGCATTGCAGAAGCGCAGAAAAATGGACGTTCGAATCGCGACCGAGGTTTTACCTACTCATACGACATGCTCGGTGAAGCGGCATTGACGACCGCTGATGCGAATAAGTACTTCAAAGACTACTTAATGGCCATCGAAGCCGTTGGTCGCGACAAGTACGGCCTTGAAACAAGCCCTGCGCCTTCGGTATCTATCAAGCTCTCTGCGCTGCACCCGCGTTATGAAGTCGCGAATGAAGAGCGTGTTCTCACTGAGTTGTACGATACGTTACAACAACTCCTTAGCCGAGCGGTTGAGCTAGATGTCGCGATCACGATTGACGCAGAAGAAGCGGATCGTTTGGAGTTGTCTCTTAAACTGTTCGAGAAAGTGTATCGCAGCGAACTGGTTAAAGGCTGGGGTAAGTTTGGCTTGGTGGTTCAAGCGTACTCAAAACGTGCATTACCGGTGTTAGTCTGGTTAAACGGACTGGCGAAAGAGCAGGGCGATCAAATTCCACTTCGTCTAGTGAAAGGTGCCTACTGGGATAGTGAGATCAAATGGTCACAGCAAGCAGGTTACGCAAACTATCCGGTATACACGCGTAAAGAAGCGACCGACGTGGCGTATTTAGCCTGCGCGAAGTTTCTTTTAAGCGACAATGTACGTGGCAATATTTTCCCACAGTTTGCTAGCCACAACGCTCAGACAGTAACGTCTATCGCGGTTATGGCTAAACACAAAGATTTTGAGTTCCAACGTTTACACGGTATGGGCGATTCGCTCTACAACCATGCGATGGAAGCTTATCAGCAGTCAGTTCGTATCTATGCACCTGTGGGCAGCCACAAAGATTTACTGCCTTACTTGGTTCGCCGACTGCTAGAAAACGGTGCCAACAGCTCCTTTGTTCATCGTCTTGTGGATGCAAGATGTCCTGTCGAGTCGTTAACGCAACACCCTGTGGATATGCTAAAAGCATTCGATACCCTGAACAATACGCAAATTCCACTGCCCCCTGCTGTTTTCCCTGAGCGCAAGAACTCAATCGGCGTCAACGTTGATATTGAGAGTGAAGCGAAACCGTTTGAAGCGGAAGTCGAGCGCTTCCTAGATAAGCAATGGCAGGCGGCTCCAGTCATTAATGGTCACGATTATGCCGAAAGCATGATCAAGGAAAACATCAATGTTGAGCTTGTCAAAGCACCTTACGATCGCCGAATTGAAGTTGGTCAGGTTGCCTTTGCAAACCTTGATCATGTTTCCGAAGCGATTGAAGGAGCACATGCTGCATTTGAGGGTTGGCAAACGACGTCGCCGCAACAGCGTGGTGAAAAGTTAGAGAAGCTGGCGGATTTGCTTGAGGAACATCTCGCGGAGCTGGTGGCACTTTGTCATCAGGAAGCAGGAAAAACCATCCATGACAGCATCGACGAAGTTCGTGAGGCGGTGGATTTCTGTCGCTACTACGCGAAACAGGTCGACGCGTTGGCGGCATTATCTATTACAGGCTTTGATGGTGAAACTCGCCAAGTTTCACGTCAAGGACGCGGTGTGTTTGTCTGCATCAGCCCTTGGAACTTCCCGCTGGCTATTTTCCTTGGCCAAGTGACGGCCGCGTTAGTCGCGGGTAATACTGTCGTTGCCAAGCCTGCGGAGCAAACGAGTCTGATTGCCGCTCGCGCTGTGGCGCTAATGCATGAAGCCGGATTCCCTGCGGGCACTGTTCAGCTATTGACGGGCCGCGGCGCCGAGATTGGCTCTGCACTTACTTCTCACCCTGCGATAGCTGGTGTGGCGTTTACTGGCTCAACGGCAACCGCTCAGCGCATTAACCAAACGTTAGCCCAGCGTGATGCTGCGCCAGTTCCGTTTATTGCTGAAACTGGCGGTCAGAACGCGATGATCGTCGACAGTACGGCACTGCCTGAACAGGTCGTTCGTGACGTGATTCGCTCTGCGTTTGCATCGGCAGGTCAACGTTGTAGTGCTCTTCGTGTTCTGTATGTTCAAGAGGACATCGCGGATCGCATTGTTGCCCTAATCCAAGGCGCGATGCAGGAACTTTCGGTCGGTAAGCCTTACCTTCACTCTACAGATGTTGGCCCTGTGATCGACGCAACGGCCAAAGCGAAGTTGACTAAGCACATCGAACTGATGTTATCAACGGAAAAGAAAGTCGCTCAGCTAGCGCTTTCAGACGAGCATGAGCATGGCGACTTTGTCGCGCCGAGTGCCTTTGAAATCCGTGACATCTCTTGCCTGAAAGAGGAGCAATTTGGTCCTATCTTGCACATCGTTCGCTTTAAAGCGAGTGAGCTGGCGCAAGTTGTTGAGCAAATCAATCACACTGGATTTGGTTTGACGATGGGTATCCACAGCCGTAACGAGACGACTTATCGCTGGATTGAGAAGCACGCCCGAGTGGGTAACTGCTACATCAACCGCGACCAAGTTGGCGCTGTTGTTGGTGTTCAACCATTCGGCGGCCAAGGGTTGTCAGGAACGGGGCCAAAAGCGGGTGGTCCGCATTACTTGTTCCGTTTCACGCAAGCAACCTTTTCTTAAGTTCAGGCAGGAGAATAATTATGGTTCATCAAGTCACTCGTTTTTCTGATGCTTTTTCTGCTTGGGAAAACTGGAATCTGACCGATTTTGATTCAAAAAGTGAGTGCCTACTTGCTTTTAAGCAATCGCTGCAGCAAAACCAAGCGTCGCTTGGGGCTGTGGTCTCTTTCCACATCGAGCAAGCGTCTACTTTGCTTGCTGAAACTCATCAACTTATTGGCCCTACTGGGGAAACCAACGAGTTGTACACTGCTGGACGTGGCGTCGCTTTGATCATCCAAGGTGATGCGACGCAACCAGCAAAAAACGCGGCGGTTGCGCAAATGACCGCGGCGCTTATTGCGGGCAACAGTGTCATCTTTTGTAGTGATGATGCCGAGCTTTGCAAAGACCTTGAAGCTGCTTACACGCAGTCTTCTTTACCTACCAACCTAGTACAGTTTGCTTCTTTAGATGCCTATCATCAGCTGCTGGAGTCTGACGTACGTAGTGTCGGTTATGTAGGTAATGTTGAAGTTGAACGTAGTATCAACCGTCAACTTGCGAAACGTGAAGGAGCCATCGTTGGCTTAGTTTCTGAAACGGATCTCAACGCAACTCCCGTTGCCCATGATCCACATCTCTCGTTGCGTTTCATTACCGAGCGCACACGCACAATAAATATAACAGCGGTGGGTGGTAACGCGACCTTGCTAGAACTTGGTAGCGACACTCACTAATCCTTTTCCGTGTATAGCCCCAACGACTATTTTGATAATTACAGGTTGGGGCGTTTAGGGAAGGCGATCGTTTAAAAGAGGACAAATCACATGGAAAATAGCTTTGCTATTACGACCACGTTTATTGCGTATCTAATTTTGATGCTGGCAATAGGCGTTATTGCGTATCAACGAACGAAAAACTCATCGGATTATTTCTTGGGTGGACGCTCACTTGGCCCTTGGCCTGCGGCGCTTTCCGCAGGGGCGTCAGACATGAGTGGTTGGCTGCTATTGGGGCTTCCGGGGTATGCGTACGCAGCGGGTATTGAAGCGTTTTGGCTAGCGGGTGGTCTACTTGTAGGTACATGGCTCAACTGGTTGATTAATGCCAAGCGACTGCGCACGTACTCGATTACAACCGATGCGTTGACCTTGCCTGAGTTCTTGTCGCGCCGCTTCAACGACAAATCAAAGATGATTCAAGTAATTTCTGCTTTCTTCATTCTTCTGTTCTTCCTTTTCTACACAAGTTCTGGCTTGGTAGCTGGTGGTAAGTTGTTTGAAACTGTATTTGGTTTGGATTACACGACGGCGGTTGTGATTGGCACCGTGTGTGTTGTGTCGTACACCTTGTTCGGTGGCTTCCTTGCGGTATCTTGGACGGACTTGGTGCAAGGCCTGTTGATGGCGGCAGCATTAATGATCGTACCGATCGCGGCTATGGAAGGTGGATTTAGCGATCTTGGTGGTCAGCTAGAAAACATCAACCCAGAGCTATTGACACTATGGAATGACTCAAAAGGTGAGCCACTTTCTGCCATTGCGATCATTTCGCTTGTTGCATGGGGTCTTGGTTACTTTGGTCAGCCACACATTCTAGCGCGTTTCAAAGCGACGCGTACCAACAAAGATTTAACGACAGCTCGTCGTATTGCCGTTATTTGGACTGCGCTGTCTATGCTTGGTGCGATGCTCGTTGGTATTGTTGGTCTAATCTACGTGAACAACTCCGGTGTAACGGTTGATGATGGTGAGAAGATCTTCATGCTTTTGGTTAACTCGTTGTTCCACCCTGTGATTGCCGGCATTCTTCTGGCGGCAATTCTGGCGGCGGTAATGAGTACAGCCGATTCACAACTATTGGTTTCTTCGTCTGCGCTTGCAGAAGACTTCTACAAGCAAGTGTTCAAGCAAGATGCTTCATCTGAAGAGATCGTTATGGTTGGCCGTATTGCGGTAATTGGTATTTCCATTGTTGCTCTTGTGCTTGCAATGACGCCAGACAGCTCCGTTCTTGGCCTTGTGTCTTATGCATGGGCTGGCTTTGGTGCGGCATTCGGCCCTGCGTTAATTCTAAGCTTGTACTGGGCTCGCATGAACCGCAATGGTGCGTTGGCGGGTATTCTGGTTGGTGGTATTACTATCGTAGTATGGAAGCAACTGAGTGGCGGTTGGTTTGATGTTTACGAAATTGTACCGGGCATTATTTTCTCGACGATTTCAATTGTGGTAGTGAGCTTGCTGACAGGTGAACCTGAAGAATCAGTGAAAGCGCAGCACGCAAAATTTGAGAAACAGCTAGTCGAATTAGACTAATCGTACTGGTCTGTTAAAAGCCCCTGAAACGGAAAAGTTTCAGGGGCTTTTTTATTTGTTGGTCAGGAATTGAACATGCTTCACAAATTGCACACTAAAGTTTGAGCAAAGGGAACCAAGGCCTTACAACTATGTCCACTATCAATAACCACACCAGATACAGGGAGAGTTCCAATGCCACAGGTTTACTGCCATTGCTGCAACAAAATGACAGCGCATAAAATTGTCATGAAGCGTTGTGAGGAAGAGCATCAATCAATGGTAAAAAGTCTGGCTTGTTTTTTTGCAACCGTATTTCAAGGTGCGCACTACATGAAAATGGAGAAGCAGTGCTTTTGTCGAGTATGCAACACGCAAGCAGATGTGGTGAGCTCAGATGGTTTTTCTGGTGTAAAAGCCGCCTAAACTTTGGGGTGAGTGACCTAATCACCAAAATCACGCTTAGATTCTATTTGTCTCTAGGTGTGTAGAGGGCTATTCGCTTATTATTGGTCAGAATAATAACCAATAATAAGAGTGTTACATGGACCTAGATAGAATTGATCGTGAAATTCTACGTACCTTAAACCTCAAAGGCAGGCTACCTATTGTCGAGTTAGCTAAGCAAGTTAACTTAACCACTTCTCCTTGCTCCGACCGCGTAAAACGTCTCGAAAAAGAAGGCTATATTAAAGGCTACCACGCTGAGTTAAATCCTGAAAAGCTCGGTTTAGACGTGCAAGTGTTCATCCATATCCGCCTCGATCAAACCAGTTTTTCTATCTTTGAAAAGTTTGCAGATGTGGTGTCTGACATTCCTGAAATCGAAGAGTGTTACTCGTTGTCTGGAGATTTCGATACCATGATTAAAGTTCGAGTCAAAGACATGAAGGCGTATCAATACTTTATGTCGAAAAAGCTTGGCACTTTACCCGGCGTTATTCAAACGCGCAGTGAAGTTGTAATAGAAGAGCACAAAACCAGCTTTGGTGTGAATGCGGATTTGATCAGTAAGCTTTGATTCACCAAGAATGAAAAGGGAGGCACCAGCCTCCCTTTGTTGTTTTTTCACAGAGTATTATGCGATGAAGGATGACACGACACCAATCGCACCGCCGAATACACCTCCCCAAACCACTAACCAGCCAAGATGTTCTTTGATCATCTTTTGCACCATTTCTTTGACCAATTTTGGCGTTAGTTCATTTAGGCGTTGGTCGATGATGTTTTCAACATTGCCGCGAATTTCTTCCATCATAGCGGGGGCCTCAAACTGCTCCTTTAGCGCTTCTTTAATCGTATCGCTCTGGCTCATGTCAACGATGGCTTCTTGCATTTTCTCGACAAAAGGTTGCTTGAGAGGTTGGAGTGCTTCGGCGCCGCCAAACATAGCAATCATGCCACCAAATTGAGAGTTGGCGATCACATCCACAAGGGAGTCGAAGGTAGGATTGAAGTCAATCTTTTCAATGACAGGCTCAAGATTTAACGACTTACCGCCAGCCATTTCTTTGTTCAGAAACTTATCGATATTCTCTTGGGTAAAGAACTGCTCCATCATCAAGTTTTTGATGGCCGCTTTAAACTCTTCAAAGCGCGCAGGAATCACACCCGAACCATATAATCCCGGTACTTTTTCGAACAGCATGTGAATGGCTAACCAGTTAGTAATGGCACCTGAGAAAGCAAAAAGGCCCGCATAAAAGGCGATTTGATTATCGGTTTGATAGCCTCCAGCAAGTAGGGCTAACGCAATAATGTTGGTGAGTAAGCTCTTATTCATTAAACATCTAGTTATGGAGTGGATTTATGGAGCGCAGTATATCTCAAACCGAGTAGAACGCTAAATATCACAGTTTGAGGTTAATTCCTTTAACGTTGTCTCTTTGTTAAATAAATGTGATCCACAATAACTTGATAGACAAGGGATTTTACAACTAAGACGACAGGGCGTAAGTTAAAAAATAGTTAACCAATTGGAGGAACTGTGATGGCAGCACTCGATGGTTTTTCTCAAGCCCACGTTGAACGTCGTACTGAATGGACAAGCTCGTTGTTCAGTTTACGACTCGGTGGTGCTTCTGTTCGATTTCAAGCGGGTCAATACGTGAAATTGGCACTACTAAGCCAAGACGAACAACTGGTAGCACGGCCTTACTCTATTGTTAACGCTCCTTTAAACAGCAGTGACATGATGGAGTTTTTAATTGTTGCAAATCCTGAAGGATCCTTATCCCCTTTACTGCAGCAACTGAGAGAAGGGGACACCATTTACGTGAGTAACAAAGCGTATGGCGATTTGACTCTAAGCTCGATTCCAAAAAACACTCAAAACTTATGGCTGCTTGCTACTGGCACGGGTATCGGTCCCTTTCTTTCGCTGCTTGATGATATTAACGTCAGGCCGGGTTGCGAGCACATTGTGCTTGTTCATGCCGTCCGCCAAGAAAAAGATTTGGTTTATCGTTACTTGATAGAAACATTGATTGAGCAATATGATGGCCGCTTGCAGTATGTCCCCGTTGTTTCGCGTGAACAGTTGGACAGCGCTTTGTATGGGCGTATACCGCAGTTGCTCTCCAACCAAACACTGCAAAAGGAAGCGGGCGTCAATCTTAGCGCAGAAGAGAGCTTTGCAATGTTGTGCGGCAACCCAGATATGATTAAAGAGTCTGTCGAGGTGTTAAAAAGCTTTGGCCTCGAGAAACATCGGCGAGCCACGGGTGGGCAGATCATTTATGAGCGATATTGGTAAAAAAATCCCTGTCATGTATGACAGGGATTTTCGTTTATTGTGTGCGGTACTGCTTCAATATTTGCGAAAGTGATATGGCTGTGGCAGTTAAGTTCTCAATCCCTTGAGACGATTGCTCTGCCACTGTGCGTAAGGCGTTCGACTGAGTTCGGATGTCGGTCAACTCTGCGGCGATATCATTGGCGACTGCACTTTGTTCTTCCGCAGAGGTTGAGATTTGAATACTCATTTCTGTCAATGACTGCGCCGACTGTGCGATGGATTGAACATCTTCACCAATCGCGGCGATCAAATCGCTGCTTGTTTGCGCCTGAGAAACGGTTTTAGACGTGATCGTCGCAATGTTTTGGCTTTCAGACTGGAGCTTCTCAATCATGGACTGGATTTCAACGGTGGCAGATTGAGTCCGGCTTGCGAGCGTTCTTACCTCATCCGCGACAACGGCAAAGCCACGACCTTGTTCTCCTGCCCGTGCGGCTTCAATGGCTGCATTCAACGCGAGTAGGTTGGTTTGTTCAGAAATGGAGTTGATCGTCGTGATGACTTCATTAATTTGTGTCGTGTTGTCATTTAGGCTCGTTACCGAGTTCTCAGTTTGAGCGATGTACTGAGAGAGCGTATCAATCTCTTTAATGGCTGACAGAACGCGTTTATGGCTACCTTCAATGTGTTTCGAATCATTTTCGGTCTGTTCGGTGGATTGGCGAGATATGTTGGATACTTCTTTTGCAGACGCCGTCATCTCTTCCATTGCGGTCGCAACCGAGTCCAGTGAAGCGTATTGGCTACGGACTTGTTGTTCGCTTTGCTTCATATCTTGTTCGAAAGAGGCAGAGGTGTCTGTCAGCGTTTGAGTGTTTTGGTTGACGTTGTTGACTAAGTCACTCAGTGTGTCCATAGCTTTGTCGAGTGCACAGCCAATGGTACCAAACTCATCTCTTCCTGGATGAAAGCCTAAGCGAGACGTTAAATCGCCTTCTCCTATACGTTGAGTTGTCGTGAACAGCACCCATAGTGCGCCGCCAATAAAGGTCGATACCCAGTAACAGAAAAGAGCAAACGGCAAAGTCCATAAATAGCTAAGTAAAAAGGTGGTAAGGGCTTGCGTTTTTGTTTCTGCAACTGCATTGCTGACTTGGCTAGTCAATACATAGTGATTGCCGTCTCGACTGGTTTGATAAACCGAAATGACGCCATTGCTGATGTTCGACTCCTGACGTGATGTTACTCGCGAAATATCGGAAACCGTCGTAAGCTGGTTCTGTTCCAACGTCGAAACGAGGGTATCCAACCGAACTTGGGCAGCTTGTACCTGGCTTGTTTCTGCTTGCTTGATCGTATCCAAGTACCGTCCTCCCGCTAGGAATGAAACGGTTATGAGAAACAGGCCAAGTATCACCCAGAACTTATCATTGATTGACATCTTGATGAACAGGCGATCTATGGTCCTAAAATCGACTTCTTTCATTGTGTTTTCCTCTCAATTCAGACTCTAGCGGAGTCGAATTTTTATGAGTCATTAAAGTTATTAAAGTTATCGATAAATTCGACAGATTTATGCGACATTATTCAAATAATAATGCAATGAGATATTTGCGTTGTTTTATAAGTGTGACATTTGTTGGGTTTTTGATTCTGGTTACGTCGGCGTATTCGTGGTGAATACAAGATTATTTTCACTGAGTGAGAATTACTGGGAACATTTCACTCGCCTTATCTGCTGTTGCTCTCTAATCTGGAATGAATTACGGCTTGATAGGTGGTGCGTTGAGATGAATCTGGTGGTCAATATTCACAAGAACGTTCGTAAACACGGTTTCGAAATGGCGACTCGGCAGGCTTGGAAGTGCGGTTTTAAGGCTAACCTAGTCAAGCGCGTTGTCGGTGTTGCAAAAGGGCAGATCGTCTGCGTTATCGAAGGGGTTCGTCCAGAGTTCTCAACAGAGCTCAACAACAGTCTGCACAGCGAAGAAAAGCAAGGTCGATACGTATTCGTCGGTGGTATTGTTTGGGAGCCAAATGATTTACTCGCCCCTGGCTTTCCTGATTTTATGTTTATGCATCTACGTAATTTGGGCAGTAAGCATAAATACATGTCGGATGATGAACTGTTCAACAACCTAGCATGACACGCCATGGTCTCTTTATTTTTCAAAAGTTTGCTTGGTGCTGGTGCAGTCGTGTTGATTGCGCTGCTGTCAAAAAGTAAGAACTTTTACATCGCAGGTCTTGTGCCTCTATTTCCAACGTTTGCCTTGATCGCCCATTTTATTGTCGGCTCCGAGCGCAATATGGAAGAGCTGAGGTTAACCGCGCTTTTTGGTCTCTACTCGTTGTTGCCTTACGCGGGCTATCTAATCGCCGTATATTACTTGAGTTACCGATGGTCTTTAATTCCGACATTAGGTGGGGCGACACTCGTATGGCTAGTGGCGGCAGCAACATTGATGCTCGTGTGGACGAAGACCGCAATGGCTCCTGCATAAAGCGAAAGGGCCTGACTGCTGTCAGGCCCTTTTATCAGAATGGATACCAGAAAAGTTCGGTGTCGGTGATTCGTTTCGCAATGGCTGCGACAACGCTTATCCCAATAACGAGTAACCAAGCGATATCTTGCTTCTGAAGTGGGCGGTAGCTGTACCAAGTCCGTTTGTTGTGACGGCCAAACCCTCTTAACGTCATGGCGTTTGAAATCTCTTCTGCTCGGTCTAAGCTCGAGAAAATTAACGGCCCCAAAATTTTTGATACGTTTTGCAAGCGCTGAAACAAAGGCGTATTTTTTGAAATGTCCAGCCCGCGAGCTTGCTGTGCATGCATGATGTTGACGAAGTCGTTTTTCACTTCTGGCAGGTAGCGCAGTGTCAGGCTGACTGCGTAGGCGATTTTGTAAGGTACGCCAATACGATTAAGGCTAGCGGCAAACTCGGTTGGGTGCGTGGTAAACACAAACACTAACGCAATCGGGAACATACTAAAGTACTTCAGAGTGACCGTGATCAGATAGAACAAGGTTTCTTGCGTTAATGAGTAATGGCCAGGCAGTGTCACCAATGGCGTGGTGCTGCCCAGATATTCGGAGCCCTGATTTGGCGCAAGCAAAAACATAAACAGTGCATTGAGCGACAGCACGCTCGCCGTTCCGATTAATAACGGTTTATACACGGTGAGTGGCACTCGAGTCATTTTTAATAACCCAAGTCCAATCAAAATCATGAGGCCAATTAGCCGGAGATCAAAGGTTGTTAATACAACGGTTACCCAAGCGATAAAGAGTGCAAATTTAGTAATGCCATTAAGCGCATGCAGGGGGGATTTGGTATCGACATAACTGATGCCAAATTTCATTTTAGACGTTTTCATGCGACGTGATTCTCAAGTTGTATGAAGTGCTGCATAAACCCATTCTTGTCATCGATGCCTAACTTTTCCGCCAGATCGTACAAGCTTGTGGTGGTCAAGTTCGCTTTATCGAGTAACGCAGGTTGGCTAAACACTTGCGTCATCGGTGCGTCAGCAATCAACTTGCTATCACAGATCACAATGGAACGCTGCGTGTACTCCAAAACGAGATGCATATCATGAGAGATAATGATCACCGTTATCCCGAGCTCTCTATTGAGTTTGTGGATAAAGTTAAGCATCGCGGTGTAGTTGCGATAATCTTGGCCGGCAGTGGGCTCGTCTAGAATCAGAAGTTCTGGCTCTAATGCCAAAATGGATGCAATAGTGACCCGCTTCTTCTGGCCGTAGCTGAGTGCTTCTATTGGCCAGTTACGGTACTTACTTAAGCCGCAGAGCTCGAGAATCGAGAGCACTTTTTCTTTGATTCTCTCTTCGCTTAGCCCCTTATTTCTCAGACCAAAAGCGATCTCATCGAAAATCATATGGTGAGAGATCATATGATTAGGGTTTTGCATGACAACACCAATTTTTTGGCTGCGCTCGAAGATAGAGAGTTCTTGCAGCGCTTCACCATTGAATGCAATGGTTCCGTCATCCGGTGCAATCACGCCCATGATCAATTTGGTGATGGTCGACTTACCCGATCCATTTTTCCCCAAAATAGAGACAAATTCACCGCGTCGAATAGAAAAACTAACCTCTTCCAGTGCGTTTCGTTCGCCATCGTACGAGTAGGTGAGGTTTGAAATTTCAAGTAGTTTGTCGCTGTTGTTATTCTCTGAAACGACGTTACTGCGCCATTGCAGAAACTGAGATTGGCACTGGTCTATGGGGTAGCGGTTTAGACTCGCGGGCTTATCTGTTGCGTGTATGGTGCACCCCGCGCTTTTCAATGCAGAGAGGTAAAGAGGTTCACGAATCCCATGCTCAGCCAGCAATGGCGAAGCAAGCATCTCATCAGGCGTGAGGTCGGCAATGATTTCCCCTTGTTCCATCAGAATGATTCGGTCAACGGGGCGATGCAGTACGTCTTCCAGTCTGTGCTCAATAATAATGATGGTCTTGCCGGATTCTTGATGAAGCTGGTCGATGATTTCAATTGTTTTTCGACCTGTCTTTGGATCGAGTGCTGCTAGTGGCTCATCAAAGAGCAACGTGTCGACGTCGTCCACCAAAATGCCCGCTAACGAAACTCGCTGTTTCTGCCCTCCGGAGAGGTCTTGCGGCGAGCGGTCAAGCATCGTTTCCAGTTCAACCATTTTGGCGGTTGATTTGACAATTGGATACATATCAACATTAGAAACTTGCTGGTTTTCGAGTGCAAATGCAATATCTTCACCGACACTTAACCCAACAAACTGGCTGTCAGTATCTTGCAGGACGGTACCGACCTGTTCGGTGATTTGGTGCAATTGGAGCTTGGCACATTGCTGACCGTGTAAGGTCAATTGCCCCGTTATTTCCCCTTTGATGGCATGGGGGATGAGCCCATTTAGGCATTGGCCAAGGGTAGATTTTCCGCTACCACTTGGACCGATAATGACGATTTTCTCTCCTTTCTCTATCCTTAGATTGATATGTTTAAGCGTCGGTTTGTCCAGCGACTCATATCTAAAAGAGAAGTCAGAAAATTCAATAGTCATTGATGATTAAGCCTCAGTTAGGTTGCGGCTTTGAGCGTTGCGTTTTGCGACTGATTTGAGAATAAAGTAGCCAACAACCGCAATTAACACTGTGTTACCAGCAGCAATAATGGTCAACTGAGTGAAAACTTTGGTGAATGGTTCAGCGTATAGAATGGTGTCAAGGAATGCGGAGCAGCCGTAGCCGATCACGTTGCCAATCAATGCGAGCAAGACAAACAGCGCGAAGTCTTTGTGGTTGAAGTGGCCATTTTGTAGACGGTGTTTGGTTAGCGCAGGATAGAAACCCAAAATAAGTCCCACGATGCCAGAACCTAACACCCAAGTGATCCAAACGCCCCAACCTGCAAACAAATCCGTCACCCAGTGACCGATGAAACCCACTAAGAAGCCAACAATAGGACCAAACAGAACAGAGAAAAGTGCCAATACCGCCATTGCCGGTTTAAGTGTTGTATTGGCAAAAACAGGAATACCGAACATCGGTAAGCCGCCAATTCCATACAGCGCAGCGCCAATTGCAATAACGACAACGGTTTTTGCAGAAAGATTCATAGATAACCCTTAGTGTGATGCCTATTTCAGAACAGCGATAGTCTGTGTCTGCTGTTCAAGAAAACAGTGATAAATTCTTTAAAGAAGGTAGCTATAGGTGCTTTATTTGATTGATTTTTGTACACCTATGAGCGCAAGGCGCAAATTATACCTGTTGATAAATGACTTGGAAAGCCAACTATCTAGATGGCTAACCGTTGTTGGTCGCTTCGTAGATGAGGATAGAGGTTGATATAAAAAAACAGGCCTCGATTGAGGCCTGTTTTATGTGAGTATTAATGATCCAAGTAGAGGTAGTTTTGCCAACTCTTCATTCGAATCAGTACTTTCCTCATGATAGAAACGTGGGTGAATTTATCGGAATACACTGCCACTTCGACCGCTGTACCCATCGGAAGATTGTACTCTGTTAAGTCATCAGTGATCTTCAGTGTCACAAATACGCGGCCGCTGGTGCGCAGAGCTTCTGTTCCAAGAAGTGAGCCACGAGCCTGGAACTGGCTTTCACCAATGGCTGGAAGAACGTCGATTACCTCACCTTTAAACACCTTACCTGGCAGTGCGCGGAATAAAAACTCGGCTTCATAGCCAGGTTTTAATCGTTGCAGCGAGTTTTGCCTGAAGGCGGCTGTGTATATTTTATCTTCGGTATGAACGAAGGTCATCACAGGCGCGAGCGGTAAAGGTACGGCCATTACGCCAGGGCGCAAAGCAAGCTGGGTAGCAAAGCCATCAGTCGGTGCGCGAACCACGGTTTGCTCCAAGTCAAACTCCGCTTGGCGCAGCTCTGCTAATAGACGAGCGACAGTGGTGTTTTCTCCACCAATCTCAGAGTCCAGTGCGAGTTCTGCTTGTTCCACGCCCGCTTGAGCTGACTCAACGGCAGCTTGTGCGGCTTTGAAGGCTTGGCGGCGTGTATCGAGTTGTTGCTCGGTAAATGCACCTTTATCGTAACCTCGTTGGTAACGATCGAATTCACGCTGCGCCTTATCGCGCTCTGCTATCGCTTTCACTTCTGCGGCTTTGGCTGCTTGAAGCTGCGACTCGAGTCCAAGCGCGCCTTGACTCGCCTCTTTAATTTGAGCCTTCTTCTTAGCCACTTCCGCTTCATAAGGGATTGGATCAATCTTGAATAGAACGTCCCCTTGCTGGAGTGGTTGGTTTGGCTGAACGGGTACTTCGATTACTTTTCCTCTTACGCCTGAAACGATAGGGGTCGAAGAAAAAACTTGATTACCGGTTTGTGTGAACGGATGGTTGTAGTTCATCAATAAAATGAGTGTACCAATAAGGACAACGCCGCCAAGAACTGCGGTAGGGACTGTCCATTTGTTCAGCGGGATATTAAAGACTTTGAATATGGTGATACACAGAGCGGCGTACGTCAGAATTAAAAGTAAATCCATTACTGCTTCTCCTCTTGACCATCAGTCTGGTTGGAAGGCGCTGTGGTCTCATTGGATTCGGTTTTTAGTTCGGCGACTTCTTTTTGTAGTTGGTTGACCTGATCAATCAATGCATCGACGCGATGGTGAATATCATGCTGCTCCGCTTCCAACTTTTGGAATCCCCAGCCACGCTCTTTTCGCCATAGCGTTGCCCAAATCCAAAGGAATGGCCAGATAGCGTGCAGGGTAAATAGGCTAACCCAGCCAGCATAGTGAATCGCATCTTGATGAGGGTGCTCGCGATCTTTTGCTATTTCATACGGAATGTCATGAATAACGATGATGCCGTAAAAGATAACCAACGCGACAAAGACCAGAAGGCCCAATGCGAAGTAATCTAAAAACATAGTTACATCCTTGTTTTTTTAATTATGGAAAGTTAAATCGTACGGTGGTTATGAGATAAAGTATAGAAATAAAAACAACAAATTAGAGATTTTTTGGTTACACTTCTCAATTAACTATTTTAACAATTATGTGGGTTGATATGGCATACCAAGGAGAGGTAGCAGCGCTCGCCGCAGCGGTGGTATGGGCGTTAGCAACGTGGATCTACAGCCAGTTTAGTCACCGATTTACCGCTCTGCAATTGAACATCCTAAAGGGAACGATAGCGTCAATAATGATGTTGATTGCGCTACCGATTACCTCGGTTAACATCGTAAAGCCTGACATGTCTCATTTGTTGATACTGGCCATTTCCGGCATGATAGGTATCGCTATTGGTGATAGCGCTTATTTCGCTTCGTTAAAACGAATTGGTGCGAATAAGACGTTGTTATTAGAATCGCTGGCCCCGCCGTTGTCGGGTGTCTTAGCTTTACTGGTATTGGGGTCTGCCTTAACGTTTCAGAGTTGGCTCGGTGTGATTGTTACAACGGTTGCGGTGACATTTGTCATTTTTCAGCCCGAAGAGCAGAGTCAATCAATTAGCATGACAGGGGTAATGTTTGGATTACTAGCCAGTGTATGTCAGGCATCGGGTGTTGTTATTTCGCACTATGCCTTGGTTGCTGGGGATCTTCCACCATTGCTTGGCGCCTTGATTCGGTTGTCTGTTGGTGTGTTAGCCGTGGTACTGGTCATTGGATGTATTGAAAAGTCGCCATTTGAAGAGACTAAACGTCATTTACGCTCGTTATCACAGCCCGCATTTATCTGGCTTCTCGCGGCTATTTTCGTGGGCACGTTTTTAGCGTTGTGGTTGCAGCAGGTCGCGCTAAAACATGCCAATCCGGCAGTGGCTCAAACATTAATCGCAACCAGTCCGCTATTTATGTTGCTTATCTATCTGTTTAAAGGAAGAAGGGTGACCCGCCAAAGCGTTTTCGGCACTCTGGCGGCGATAATCGGAATCTCGCTGTTTTTTGTTCAGTAGCAGTGTTTACTCGGTGCAGACTTGGTTGCGACCGTTGGCTTTTGCTCGGTAGAGCGCTTTGTCTGCACGGTAGAAGGTACGTTGTGTGTTTTCACCTTCGCGATGCAAAGTGATACCGACACTCACGGTTAGCCCGCGCTCACCGAGAATATCTCCCCAGCCAAAATTGAAAATGCGCTCGCGGTAGGTTTCAGCATGCATTTCGGCTTGTTCTAGTGTGCAGCGCTCAATAATGACCAAAAACTCCTCACCACCAAATCGAACACATGAGGCACCGCGGAACTTGAAGTAAGCCGCTAGCTCGGCTGAAACGTTTACGATCGCTTTGTCGCCCACCAAGTGGCTAAGCTCATCGTTGATCGATTTAAAGTGGTCAATGTCTATCACCATCAAAGCAAACGGCACGTCGTGAAGCAGTAAGTCTTTCAGCTTCACGTCGAGCCAACGTCGGTTATGCAGTTTGGTTAATGGGTCGGTAAACACGTCTTGTTGCAACTGAGCCACGGTGTGCTTCTGGCTTTCTGTTGTCTCTTTGAGTTCGCGATTTTCAATCTCGGACAAGATGAGCTTGAGCTGCAGTTCGAAACGAGAAAGCCTACGTAATTGGCTAGCGCCGAGTTCACCGATCGGGATTTGCTTCATCAAATCACTTTCGATTCGAAATGCTCGTTTTTGATAATCGAGCGCACGCACGTAGTCGCCTTGTTGCTCGCAAATCTCACCCAGTGAGTTACAAAGCTGAAGGTTTAATATCGGTGACGCGTGTTGTTTGATTCTCTTATGCGCCGCTTCAAGAATCATGTTGGCCCAATGCGATTTTCCTGCTTCATTCAAACAGTAGGCAAGTTCTAAGCGCGTCATGTTAGATAACCATACCGAATGGATGTTGCCCGATGCGTATTGAACATTGGATAGACACGACATCGCGAGATCGGTTCGCTTCTCTTGGCGATATAACTTTGCCTGATAGAGTAAGATTTGCCCTGCCAATACTTTATCGCTGACGAGGATACTGAGTTCTTCACACTCTTTAATTAAATCTTGTGCCGCTGTGTAGCGGTTAAGCTCAATGTAACAGGCAAGCATGTAGAGCTTGTATCTAAGGCGAAGTGAGCGGCTACTTATCGCGTGGTCTATGCTATCAATCTTTTGGTAATAGCGAAGGGCGCGATTGTGATCGCCGTACGCGTCACAGAGATTACCCATTCCCAGTACGGCTAGGGCATATTCATCGATAAAGCTGTTATCTACAGCGATGGTGGAGGCGGTGATGTATTCATGAAGCGCGCCGCTGTAGTCTCCGCCTTCAACGAGGCGATCCGCTAAGCTGTTTTTTACCTCGAGGATCAATTCCGCATCTTGAGGCAATGTAAGCAGGTTAAGCGCTTCTCTCAACTCTTCGATACTGGTAAGAGGTTGCTTTAGTTCACTGCGAAACTCAGCGCTTATGATTAAGCACTGGGCTTTTTCTTGAGGCGTCGAGGCGACATGTTGGCGAACGTGGCTCCAGAAAATTAACGCTTCTTCACCAGCCACCGAAGACGCATCTAAACCAGAGTCGGAAATTTTATTCAGTAATACTTCCATTTTGCTCTTCCTGTCGCTGGTTTTCTTCTAATTGTTCTAGGGTGAATGGGAAGGTGAGTATGTCTTGGAAGACAACTTTTGGCAGAGGTTTGTCGAGTCCTTTGCGATGCCAAGGGTAGATTTCGATCATTTTGGCTAGTACATGGAAAACATTTAGCGCTTCATCGCCTTTGTCTGCCAACAAAAGCCCAAGTCTTTCACTGCTCAAGCGTGAGAGCAGGTCTTGTTTGTTACACAGAGAGTGAGCCAGTTCCGCACATACGTCTAAGTACCCAGAGTCAGAGTGTTGAATCATAATGACGGCATGGTTCGAGCGCTTTAGCTCAGTCTTGAACAGAACCAGTTGTTCCCACCAATAAATTTCAGACACCATCTGGCTGAGGTGTTTTTCTGGATCGTATTCATGCTGGCCACGAATTCGGTTGATCAATTTACGAGCACGTTGCTCAAGTTGACGTTTGGAAGCGCGCGCTTTGTCGTTGCTTACGCGAGCGGTCTGTTCGCGAAGCATATCGGTCGAGTGTTTACGGTATTTTTTGAACGCTTGTAGGGCGATTTTGTGCTCGCCGCACTCTTCCGCCACCCTCGATTGTTGAAAACAGATCTGAGACAACAGTTCTCCGTTATCAAATGATGTCGCAGATTGCTCCGCATTTTTCAATAACTCTGAGGCTTTTTGTGGGTGTTTACGCAATAGCTCTAGGCGAGCACGGCTGATGTAAGAGTGCGCTTTCATCCACACTAAATCGTGCTTAACCGCTAGGGAGTGCGCTTTGTTGGTCGCTTCCTCAGCGTCTTCCAATCGCTCTAAGCCAAGTAATGCAAGGCCGCGAAAATCCCAAATTTCCGCTTGCCAGGTATTGTCATGGTGATCTTTTAGCGCTTCAGCAGCGCCATCAAGTACCGACAGCATCTCGACATAGTTATTGAGTAGATAGTGGTCCCAAGCAAGCAAGATACGCGCTTTACCCTCCAACCAGCTTATTCGGGCATTGTTCGCGACAGTAACCGCAAGCTCATGGGTGGTCTTGGCCAACGGGTATTCGTTGGTAATACGCCACACGTTGCCAAGGCCAATCAATGCTTCCAGTTGAATCTCGGTTTCGTCGACCAAAGCTGATTGCTCTAGCGCGTTAATCCAATACTGCTGGGCAGAGTAATACTTGGCTTGTCCCCAGTAGTGGAGTGCGTGAATGTGAAGAATTTCAGGCAGGAGATCGTCGGTGTCGAGAGAGCTAAGCTTGCTGTGCGCTTCCTTGATGTACCGAATCCCTTTTCGGTAGTCCATGGTATTCCATGCGCAGCGAGACATGATCACTAAGCACTGAATTTCGCCTTCAGGGTAGAGGATTTGTGCAGAACGCGCCGCGCACTGTTCCGCGATAGCTCGAACCTTATCAGGCTCGGCTTCGATGCGCGCCTTAAGCTGATCTATCTCTGTCTCTAGTAGTCGTTGGCTTTTATCCAATGAATCAATCCCTTACCGCTTCTATGCTTAAAACGCCATACTTATTATAAGAATAGCAGTTTACTTTACTCTACTAAAAGTACTAAAACTCGGGCGGTTTACGGGGGCGCGTCACATTAATGACAATTATGAAAGCAACTCTCTCAATGTCAGCGGAGACTGTGTTAGCTCAAGATTTTGCGCCGCCGTGTTACCGCACTTATCTTGGTAGCACAAATTGTGCCATGCTCGGAAAATATCCAACATTGGTAGTAGACCACCAGGTCGAAGTTTGCGGCGAGGCTCATTGATAAAACTTTCGAATAGGGTTTGAAAGCGTTGTTGGTAGAACGCCGTTTTTCGAATTGAAGCCTTTTGCAACCAGTATTCAGGTTCGTTTTGTTGACCCGCTAGGTAACAAATGCCTTTTGAATTATTACCAACCGAACTGATTGCCCAGCGATCTCGCCACCATCCCATATGAACAATGTCAATCTTGTCGATTGCACTGCCTGTCTGCCACTGGCTGTCTTCCTCTACGTACATCAAGTCGATATTTTGGCGCTGAATTCTTGGCAAGAACACGCTCAACGCTGCCGAGCGAAGGACGGGATCTTGTGGCAAGTAAATGCTGACTCGGCTCTCTTCTTGACACATATCTAGAACGTGCAAAAAGTGAGCGTACGAGGTGTAAGGAGGTCGAATCAACGCGCCTTTTGAAGGGTAATTGAATACCGTCAAGTTGCCCATTGGATCTTCAACATTGCCACGTGCCAGAATGGTTTGATATTGCTGGTCTATACGTTCCTTCAGCACCGGAGAGGGACTGGGTGCAGGCATGTTTGCTTCTGACGAGTGATCGCGTGAAACAAAACGTGATGGTGTTGAGTACGGATCGTGATCGACGCTTCCACTTGGCTCTTCTTGAGCCGAGTAATTGACGTGTTGGCACAATATATAGCCACTGTTGGCTTCGCCAGTTGCCATCCAAAGGACGCCATTGTTGCTTTTAGGCTGCAACTGTACGTAGTGGGAAGCAAACTCATAGGATTGTGCGTGGTTAACCCATCTCGCGTCGAACATCGCCAACTTGCGTCGGCAACGACTTGCGATATGGTCCAAGTGGTCATAAAACGTTTTTGGATTGATCTCTAATTTGCGGCAAATCTCGCGGACAGAGTAGCCCATAAAGAGCAAGCCAAGCAGGTTTTCTTGGAAATGAAGTTTTTTATTGGCTCCAGACCATTTATCGACGAAGGTCGTCTGACAGCACTTGCAGCGATAGCGTTGGCGGTCACCGCTGTAACCAAACGCATGATAAAGGTGCTTGTGGGTATGGACTGATAAGCCAAAGTTTTCGCAATCATCGTTGCGGCAGGCTGGGAGCCCATCGCTATGAAGATGACGTAAGCGGTGAAGCTCGTTGAGAACTTCTTGGTTGTTAAGTAAGGGGGGGAAAGCACCGCACTCCCGACAAACCATCGCAGGTCGTTTAGGGTTCGCATGTTGCACAACGTAACGATATGCATCACTCAATCCAAAGTTGTCACACGCCAATGTTTTACAAAAGTTGAGCTGTAAACCTTCTGCTTCCTGTGGCAGTTTGCCAGTTGTCACTATCTCCCCCTCGGGATTATTCGGGCCACCAAGCAGACACTTGGTGGCAAAGTAAATCGAATTAGATGTTGATTGCTGTCTCTAGCGCCACTTTCATCATGTCATTGAACGATTTTTGACGCTCTTCTGAGCTAAGTTTTTCGCCACGGATGATGTGGTCAGAAACGGTTAGAATCGTTAGTGCTTTTGCACCTAGGTCTGCTGCAACACCGTAGATGCCAGCAGCTTCCATATCTACACCTAGAATGCCTAGTTTTTCCATCTTCTCGAAGATGTCTGCTTCAGGTGTGTAGAAAAGGTCTGCCGAGAATACGTTACCCACTTTTACTGGCACTTCTTGAGCGCGAGCTTGGTTTACCGCTTCTTCTAGTAGGCCGTAATCAGCGATTGCTGCGAAGTCGTGGTTGTTGAAACGGATACGGTTAACTTTAGAGTCAGTAGATGCACCCATACCGATCACAACGTCCATTAGGTTTACGTCGTCACGCACTGCGCCACAGCTACCTACACGGATTACGTTTTTAACGCCGTATTCAGCGATTAGCTCGTGAACGTAGATACAGCATGATGGGATACCCATACCGTGGCCCATTACTGATACTTTCTTACCTTTATAAGTACCTGTAAAACCAAACATGTTACGTACGTCACATACTTGCTTCACGTCTTCTAGGAACGTTTCTGCAATGTATTTAGCGCGTAGCGGGTCACCCGGCATAAGTACTGTTTCTGCAAAATCACCTGGTTGAGCGTTAATGTGTGGGGTTGCCATAGTTGATACTCCAAAGTTATTGATTATTCAGTTTCCTGATTACCAATTTTGTTGATTCTGTTTTATCTGTTGAGGCAATACTAGCTAGATAAGCGCTCGAGCCGTGAGATGTATGTCACAAAAGCACCCAAACTCGAAGTGAAAAAGGCTATTGATAACGTTTTGTGTTGAAAGTGGGTATGCAATCGATTCGGAAAAACGATTGCTTATTTAAAGTGAACTTATTGAGGCAATTTATCGTAACGTTCATCTGTGTGTACAAAAATAATTTTTGTATAACATGAGAAAATTGTGCTAATAATTATACAAACAAAAAATTTGTACACCTTTGAGAGGACAGTATGATGAGCAATGTAATCAATATCGGTATCAGTTCATGTGTGCTAGGCGAAAACGTGCGTTTCGACTCAGGGCATAAGATCAGTAAATTCGTCACCAAAGAGTTGGCGCCCTACTTCAACTTTATGCCTATTTGTCCAGAAGTCGGTATGGGCATGCCGGTTCCAAGACCCACTATTCGCTTGATGTCGAATGAAGAGCGAATCGAACTTGTTGAAACCAAAAATCCCGACAACAAGCACACTGAAGCCATGATCGATTATTCTGAGAAGAAGGTTGCTGAGCTTGTTGATCAAGAGCTTTGTGGTTACATCGTCTGTGCTAAGTCGCCAACGTGTGGCATGGAGCGTGTGAAGGTTTACAGCAAGAACAGCGCTGCGAAAGAAGGCATTGGCTTGTACACCAAAACTTTGATGGAAAAAATGCCGTGGTTACCAGTAGAAGAAGATGGTCGTCTAAATGATCCTGTATTGAAAGAGAACTTCATTACTCGCATATACACACTGCATGACTACTACCAGTCTGTAGGCCATAACCTAACACGTGGAGCGATTGTGGCCTTCCACTCTCGCTATAAGTTAACGCTCATGGCTCATCACCCAGAATCTTATAAGAAACTCGGCCAGTTGGTCGCCAATATTTCTGACTACGATCTTGAGGAATTCTTCAAGCTGTATCGAGAAGGGTTGATGAAAGCGATGGCTCACAGAGCAAGCCGAAAGAACAATACCAATGTTCTAATGCACTTGCAGGGTTACTTCAAGCGAGACCTAGATAAAGAAAAGAAAGCGGAGCTTTGCCAAGTGATCGATGACTATCGTGTTGGTCTGATACCGTTATTAGCACCACTGACGCTGATTAAACACTATTTAGCGACCCATCCGGACAGTTATTTGCAACAACAAAAATATTTTGACCCATATCCGCAGGAGTTACGTTTACGTTATGGATTGTAATGAAAAACAGTATGCCATCAGAGAAGTCTCAGAGTTGACTGGTGTGAAGCCCGTCACTTTGCGAGCGTGGCAGCGTCGATACAACCTGATTAAACCCATGAGAACTGAAAAGGGCCATCGTCTATATAAAGAAGAAGACATTGCTCGTATTCGGTCTATTCAAACCTGGCTGGACAAGGGGGTCTCTATTGGCAAGGTAAAAGCGTTGTTAGACGCAGAATCCTTAGTCGAGGATCAAGGGGTAGCGATTGACCAACACCTAGAAGAAGTGGATAAGGTTACCGCTGCTCTTGCCATACTCAATAAAAAGCGGGTCGAATCGACCATTAATACGGTGCTAAAAGAGTATCCATTGCCTGCGGTCATTCAACAGTTCGTGAAGCCGATCTATGAATCGCTCTCTTTAGTAAAGCGCAACCAACAGGTACTACAAACGGCATTGTTTAATGGTCTGCTAATCGCAAAGTTAGAAGCGATCATTGAAGCAGAAAACAAAGCATCGTATCGAGGCAAGTGCTTGTTCATCAATTTTGATCCAAGTCGAGATATCGAGAGTCGTTTGTGGGCGGCAAAATTATCTGATGATGGATGGAACATGACGCTGCTAGATGGCGTTGATGATGTGTCAGGGCTCGTTCGGGCAGAATTTGATACGCAATTTGATTCGATAGCGCTCTATAGCCCACGTCCGCTCACCGAGCAGCAAATGGGTGGTATTGAGAGTGTGAGAGGCGGGTTTTCCGGTCAGTTTTTCATGTCCGACGTGCTAGCCGCTTACGAGGAATATAGATGAGAATTGTATGGCTGAGGCGCGATTTGCGCACAATCGACAATACGGCACTGAACGTGGCGATTGAGAGCGGAGAACCAGTAATAGCAGCATTTGTGGCAACGCCTGATAGTTGGCGTGAGCATAAAATGGCGCCTATCCAAGCGGATTTGATCAAAAGGCGGCTTGTCGAACTCAAGAGCGAGCTTTCTGAGTTGAACATTCCCCTAATCTATTCCGAAGCTCCAGATTATCCGTGCAGTGTCGATGTGGTGTTAAGTTGGGTTAAGCAATATGGTGTGACCAACGTCCACGTCAATAAAGAGTACGAGCTGAACGAAGTGAGTCGCGACGATAAGGCTGAGAGCAAGCTCTCTGAACTGGGAGTGATGCTGCATCGCTATGACGACAAGTGCCACTTTGCGCCAGGCAGTGTCGTAAACAAGCAGGGGCATTACTTTAAAGTCTTTACTCCTTATAAACGTGCCTACTTACAGAAACTTGAGCAATACCCTGTGCACGTTCAGCCAGCAAAAAGCGCGGTAGAGCATGGCCGAGAGCTGCGACCACAAGACATATTGCAACATGATATGACGTTCAGCTACCCGACGGAGTGTAGTGATGCTTACCCCGCAAAAACAGCACAGATCCTTGAGTTGTTGCGAGCGTTTGTCAATGAACGCAGTGACGATTATCAAGTAGACCGTGATTTCCCGTCTATTGAGGGTACCAGCCGATTGTCTCCTTATTTAGCGATTGGTGCATTGTCTGTCAGGCAATGTATGGCAAGGCTACTTTATGAGCAAATACCTCCCTTGAGTGAAGGACGTCAAACTTGGTTGAGTGAGCTAATTTGGCGAGAGTTTTATCAGCATCTTATCTATTTTGAGCCAAAGCTGAGTCGTGGAGAGAGTTTCCTTCCTTGGGGGAGACACCTCACATGGCAGAATGATGAGAAGCGCATTCAGGCTTGGAAGGAAGGTATGACGGGTTACCCCATTGTCGATGCGGCAATGCGCCAGTTAAACCAAACGGGGTGGATGCACAATCGATTAAGAATGATCGCCGCCAGTTTTCTTATTAAAGATCTGCAAGTGGATTGGCGGATTGGTGAGGATTACTTTATGAGCAAACTAATCGATGGAGAATACTCAGCCAATAACGGAGGGTGGCAGTGGTGTGCGTCAACGGGTTGCGATGGCCAGCCCTATTTTCGAATATTCAATCCAACCACACAAGGGGAGCGGTTCGATCCGAAGGGTGATTTTGTTCGCCACTGGGTCCCTGAGCTTAAGAATGTTCCTGATAAGTATATTCATCAACCAAGCAAGTGGGCCAATGCAAAAGGCGTGTCATATCCTTCGCCAATAGTTGATCACAAGGCTCAAAGAGAGATAACCTTAGCCAACTATAAAAATGCTAAGGATTTCATGGATGCTACGTAAACTCGTTGCTCTGGGTTGTTGTTTTGCCTCGCAAGTATTCGCGGCTAGCTACCCGCTACCTCCAGAAGGGAGCAACATTGTCGGGCGAACTCAGTACCACCAAGTTGATGAAGGCGAAACCTTGGCGGAAATTGCCAAGCAATATGATGTTGGCTTTCTCTCATTGATGGCGGCAAATAAAGGCGTTGATCCGTTTCTGCCTAAAGCCGGTTACGTATTGACGATTCCGACGCAAATCATTTTGCCGCAAGTTGAACGTGAAGGTGTCGTGATAAATCTAGCTGAGCTAAGGCTGTATTACTTCGAGCCTGACTCCGGTCTGGTTCACATTTTCCCAGTGGGGATTGGTCGAGTCGGGCGCGATACGCCGGAAATGTCGACCACGATCAGCCAGAAGCGTCCTAATCCAACGTGGACGCCACCTGCGTCTATTCGTAAAGAGTATTTAGCGAAAGGAATAGAACTTCCTGCTGTGGTTCCCGCAGGTCCCGAAAACCCACTCGGTGAATACGCACTTCGTCTCGCTTATGGCGCGGGTGATTATCTGATTCATGGCACCAACAAAGATTTCGGTATTGGCCTGCGCGTAAGTTCGGGTTGTATTCGGATGGAGCCGAAAGATATCGACTGGTTGTTTCCCAAAGTCTCGCTGGGAGAGAAAGTACGGGTGATCAATGAGCCAATTAAGGTTTCGCTCGAACCCGATCGCAGTGTGTTTATTGAAGCCCACGAACCTCTGACCAGAAGTGATGGTTCCAAAAAGAGCTTAGAAATGCCGCTTGAGCTAGGCTGGTGGTTGGAAGAGTTTGATCATTCAGATGTGAAGGCTAGGGCCGCAATCTTGGCGCAGAATGGTGTGCCTGTTGAGATTGTTGCTCCGACGTTTGTCAATTAGCTTAGTCTCTTAACAGAAAAAAGAAAGGGTCTGCATTTGCAGACCCTTTCTTTAAGAAGACGTTATTACTTAGTGTAAGACTGAGCAATGTTGTCGATACGCTCGTTAGCGCGTGACGCTTCTTCTTGTGCAGACATTGCAGCGTCGCCAGACTTACGAACTTCAGATTGAAGTGCTTGAACGTCTTGGCTTAGTTGGCTAACTTGGTTGCTTAGCTCATCCATCTTAGCGGTTGTTGCTGCATCTGGACCAGAAGCACAACCAGCTAGTAGAAGTACAGAAGACGCTGCAGCTGCGATCAACATTTTGTTCATAATCGAACTCCTTGAAATATATGTATCAATAAAGTCGTCCTATACCTTCTCTTGCGTATAGTGACGTGAATAGTGTAGTGCTAATTTTACGCTTGCTAAAGCAGAATAAAGTCAAAAAAACCCAAGAATTTAAGCAATTATCCAATAAGTTGAGCTGAGTCTCATTGGTGAGAGCTATAATTACATCGGTTTTTGAGAACGATTCTTATCCATTTTCGACCATCAAGTGATATTTAATGTGATCACTATCTACTTTGGGTAAATCTAGGTATCATAGCCTGTTTTTACTCATTTTCTGTTCCAACTCACTCTTTTTGAGTGATGGAAAATATTGCTGCACCAATGGAGAATACTTTGCATTTTAAAGATTTAGGCTTAGACAACCGCTTGTTAAAAAACTTAAAACATCTCGATTTTAAGAAAGCAACGGAGATCCAGCAAAAAGCAATACCGGTCGCGATTGCTGGTAAAGACTTGTTGGCTTCGTCAAAAACAGGTTCAGGTAAAACGCTTGCCTTTGTTTTGCCTATGCTGCACAAGTCGTTAAAGAGCAAAGCGTTTTCTGCCAAAGATCCTCGTGCTGTGATTCTAGCGCCAACGCGTGAGCTTGCAAAACAGGTGTACGGAGAGCTGCGCACAATGTTGGCTGGCTTGTCTTATGACGCCACTTTGATCGTTGGTGGTGAAAACTTTAATGACCAAGTAAAAGCCCTACGAAAGTACCCTAAGTTTATTGTCGCGACCCCAGGTCGTTTGGCGGATCACCTAGAGCATCGTTCGCTTTTCTTAGAAGGGTTAGAAACCTTGGTTCTTGATGAAGCAGACCGTATGCTCGACCTTGGTTTTGCACCAGAGTTACGCCGTATTCATAATGCGGCAAAACACCGTCGTCGCCAGACTTTGATGTTCTCTGCGACATTGGATCATGCGGAAGTGAACGATATCGCTTTTGAAATGTTGAATGCACCAAAGCGCATTGCTGTCGGAGTCTCGAATGAAGAGCACAAGGACATCACTCAGAAGTTTTACCTGTGTGATCACCTTGATCACAAAGAGGCGATATTGGAGCGTGTGCTGCAAGAAGCAGAGTACAAGCAGATCATTATCTTTACGGCAACACGAGCTGACACTGATCGTTTGACCGAAAAACTCAATGAGAAAAAGCTGAAAGCAATCGCGCTAAGTGGCAATCTAAATCAAACTCAGCGCAACACCATCATGAGCCAGTTTGAGCGAGCGGTGTTTAAGATTTTGGTTACGACAGATGTTGCTTCTCGTGGCCTTGATATTGCGAATGTTACCCACGTAATCAACTTTGATATGCCAAAACACACGGAAGAATACGTTCACCGAGTGGGTCGTACTGGTCGTGCTGGCAATAAAGGGGATGCGATCTCATTGGTTGGTCCGAAAGACTGGGACAGCTTTAAACGCGTCGAAGCCTACTTACAGCAAGACCTGAGCTTTTCAGAGCTTGAAGGTTTAAAAGGGAAATTCAAAGGGTTAAAACCGCGCAAGCCAGATTTCCGTAACAAGGGTAAAGTGACTAAGAGTGCTAAACCTCAAGCGAAGAAAGCAGTTAAGAAACCAGTGAAGCGTGATAAGAGCTTCCACCAAAACGTAGCTGTGGGTGATAGTGTGTTCATCCCGAAAAAGAAAGTTGCTCCGAAAGCGGACGACGAATAAACAGGTCAAACAAAACAGAAAGGGGCTGCCAATTGGCAGCCCCTTTTTTGCTTAAATACCGCGGTTAGACCTTGAAGAACCCCAGTTGTTGCTTTTGGTTTTCCGCTAGCGTTGATAACTCTTGGCTTGCGGCAGCAGCTTGGGTAATTCCGGTTACATTTTGGCTTACAAGCTCGTAAATGTTGCTCAGGTTGTTGTTTACGTCAGAGGTCACTTGCCCTTGCTCTTCCGATGCAACGGCGACTTGAGCGTTTATAGTTGTCAGTTCTGAGATTGAGGCGCTAATGTTACCCAAGGACTCTCTAACCTTGCTGGCTTGGTCTTGATTGTGACTCAGTAGCTCTAAGCTCGAGTTCATGCTCTCATTCGCGCTTCCTGATTGTCTTTGCAGCTCTTCGATAATGACTTGGATCTCTTTGGTTGATTCTTGCGTGCGTGCTGCAAGCATACGGACTTCATCTGCGACAACGGCAAAACCGCGACCACTCTCGCCTGCTCGAGCCGCTTCGATCGCAGCATTGAGAGCAAGTAAGTTGGTTTGCTCTGAAATGCTTTCGATAACTTCAATGACTTTACCAATTTGCTCAGATTGCTCTTTCAGTGAGTTTACTACTGTTGCGGCTTCTGAAAGCTGATGAGCCATTTTCTCACTTGAACGCGTGTTCTGTTCAAACACGGCAAGGCTCTCACGTGCAAGTTTGTCAGCACGTGTAGAGGCAGAATCGGCTCGATTAGCGTTTTCGGTGACCTCAGAAGCGGTACTTTCCATTTGGTTTATGGCAGCTGCCACGTGCTCAACTTCGTTCTTCTCTTGATCGGAGTTTGCACTTGACTGTGTCATTACTGCCGCAAGTTCAGTCGAAGCAGAAGCAACATCAACACTGATTCGTACCAGCGCGTCTACGGTTCCTTGTAGCTGCTTAACCGTCGAGTTGAAGTCTTGTGATAGCGCAGTGATTTCGTTGTTACCCTCAACGCTTACCTCCGTTTTGAGGTTGCCTTGAGCAAGCTCTTTCATTGCTTTTTGCAGTGATTTGATTGGGGTAACGATGATACCTGCCAGCAGCCAGCTTATCACTAGAGCGGTACCAAGCACGGCAAGTAAGCCGAGGATCGCGTTAAACATCACATTCGAGTGACTGGTTTGGTTGGCTGCGACTTCGTGCAATGCAATTTCGTTGAGCTTAGCGGACAAGTCGTCGATCGCTTTTACCATCGCGTTGCCCTTGGTTCGGTATACGTTTGATGCTTGTTCGTACTGTTGCTCAAACGCCGCAGACAATGATTCGCTAGCGTGTTTGGTCTTTAGCAAGGGCGTCATTGTATCAATAGAGTAGCTCACGTAATCGTCGATGGCGTTGCGCATCGCTTTCACCTCTGCCTCGAGGCCTTTAACTTGAGCTAGGGAGTCCAACAAGCGGAAATTGGTTTGTTTTTTGGATTCCAAAGTCGTTGCAAGTTGCGCTACATCATCGGATCTAAAAAGGCTGTAAATGGCTTTAATGCGCATTCCGTAGGTGTTGTCGATGATTTTGGTGAGTTCATCCTTGTGGGTGACCAAGTTTTCGGTAGAGATGGTTACTTGATTGAATACATTTTTCAGATTTGAAGTGCTGTAACTGATACCTGCAACGAGAAGTAACAAAGTAAAAATAACAGGCACAACCACCTGAAGCTTAATAGACAAGCCACTGAGTAGTTGGCGCATGAAAGGTCCTCTTCATAAAAAAGCAATGTAATAGTAAATAAATTATTATTTTTATTAGTTTCGAGAATGATTCTAATTCCCTGCGAGGATAATTCAATACACAAATTTAGAGTTGTGTGCAATTTTTGATAGGACGTTATGCAACTTAATTTATTTAATTTTCAGTGGTTTATGTAACTAATTGCATCAATTATTATAATCCAGCTGACACAGTTTCTCACAATAATTGATTCATAACTCAATGTGTATTGGAGGAGAAAGAGCAAAACTAAGCTGTCATAGAGGCTTCAACTAAGTGAAACACAACTGTCACATAAGGGTCCTAAAGTGAGCATCGTTCAAGTGAAACACAACGGCAATAAAGCCAATTAAGGATATTGTGATGAAAAAGACAGTTATCGGTGCAATCGCACTTCTAGGCGCAATGGCAGTGACTTCAGTTTCTGCTAAAGAAACGATCTCTGCAGTGGGCTCTAGCAGCGTAACTCCACTGATGGAAGTTTTCTCTGAAACATACATGAAGACAAACTCAGATGTATTTATTGAAGTTCAAGGCCCAGGTTCTTCTGCAGGTGTAAAAGCGGCGAAAAACGGCAGTGCTGACCTAGGTATGTCTTCTCGTAACCTAAAAGATTCCGAAAAAGAGCCTGCTCTTAAAGAGCTTACAGTGGCAATGGACGGTATCGCAGTTGTTGTTAACCCGAAAAACGACCTTAGTGGTCTAACTGCTGAGCAAGTCACAGCAATCTACAAAGGCGAAATCACTAACTGGAAAGATGTTGGTGGCGCAGACAAGCCTATCGTTGCTATCACTCGTGACACAGCTTCAGGTACTCGTGGTGCTTTCGAAGACATCATGAAACTGAAAAAGAAAATCTCTGGTAAGAAAGTTTCTGCAATCTCTCAGCGCGCTCAAGTTGCTAACGGTAACGGTGCTCTAAAAACAATGGTGGCATCTAACCCTTACGCAATTGGCTACATTTCTCTGGGCACCGTTGACGCTTCAGTTAACGCACTATCTATCGATGGCACGCCAGCGTCTGTTGATAATGTGAAGAACGGCTCTTACAAAGTGGCACGTCCATTCCTTGTACTTTACAAAGAAGGTAAGCCATCAGCACAAACTCAGAAGTTCCTAGAGTGGATGGTATCTGATGACGCACAAGCGCTTGTAGATAAGAAAGGCTACATCTCAGTTAACTAATCCCAGCAAATCTACTTAATTGCTCAGCCTAATTTTGGGCTGAGCCTTTTCTGACTCTGAAACGATTCTTTTCGTTCTCCAGGTAAGAATTTTATGACCATCGCAACCAATAGTGAAAAGCTTATGAATACTGAAGCGACTCAAGTTTCTAAGCCAGCATTACGAGAGCGCAAACGCGTTGACTGGAAAGAGCGCATCTTCCATGGCCTGTTTCTAGCGAGTGCCGTAATCGGTATCGTCTCACTGGCAATTATTGCTTACTTCATTGTTAAAGAATCCATCCCTGCATTCCAAGAAGCGGGAGTGTCGGGCATTGTCCTTGGCCAAGATTGGCTACCACCGGCGCTGTACGGCGTTGCAACCATGATTGTTGCTTCTGTTGTTTCCACATTTGGTGCCGTTATAGTGGGTGTACCCGTAGGTGTATTGACCGCAATTTTCATCGCTGAAATCGCGCCGAAACGTGTCGCCGATGTTATTCGTCCGGCGGTTGAACTTTTGGCGGGTATTCCATCAGTGGTATATGGCTTTTTTGGCTTGGTTATCATCGTTCCCCTAATTCAAAATATCTTCCAAGTGCCAGCAGGCAACACAATTTTGGCGGGTATTATTGTTTTGGGTGTCATGATTCTACCAACAGTGATAACCGTTTCTGAAACGTCTATTCGCGCAGTTCCTCGCACTTACAAAGAAGGCTCGCTAGCGCTTGGAGCATCTAAGATCTACACCATTTTTAAGCTCCTTGTTCCAGCAGCTCGCAGCGGCATTATGACTGGGGTCATCCTCGGTATCGGTCGTGCACTTGGTGAGACTATGGCCATCATCATGGTAATGGGTAACGCCCCCGCGATGCCTGAGGGTATATTGGACTCTGCGCGTACACTAACAGCTAATATTGCGATTGAAATGTCCTACGCAAGTGGTGTTCACGCTAATGCACTTTACGCTACAGGTGTCGTATTGCTTGTCTTCATCATGATGCTCAATGCTGCTCTTCTTTATCTCAATCGCGAAAAAGCGAAATAAGCGATAGGTGACGATTATGGACCGCGCAAAACTAAAACAATCTCGAGAGTTTAAGGACAAGATCCTAAACGGTTTTATCTGGGCCGCTGCTGCTTTAACGGTAGGCTTCCTGTTCTGGATCATCTGGTACATTTTATCGAATGGTCTAAAGCACGTTGATTGGGCATTCATTACTGATAACTACACGGCGACTGGGGAAGAGAAAGGTATTTTCCCGATGATAGTAGCGACTATCTACATGGTTATCGCTTCGATTGCAGTGGCAGCGCCACTGGGCATTATGACGGCCATCTACTTAACGGAGTATGCCAAAGTTGGCAGTAAGCTGGTGAAAGTTATTCGTTTCTGTACCGAGTCATTGGCGGGTATACCATCGATTATCTTCGGTCTATTTGGTATGACATTCTTCGTCGCGATTCTCGGTCTGGGCTTCTCGATCCTTTCGGGCGCATTGACTTTGAGTATCCTGATTCTGCCTGTCATTATCCGCACGACGGAAGAAGCATTGATGGCTGTGCCACAAACCTATCGTGAGGGCTCTTACGCGCTAGGCTCTTCGAAAATTTACACTATCTGGCGTTTAATCTTACCCAGTGCGACACCTGGTATCTTAACTTCGGTCATTCTTAGTATTGGTCGTGTCATTGGTGAATCGGCCCCTGTTTTTCTAACAGCAGGCATGGTTGCTCGAGTTCCGGACTCTTTGCTCGATTCGGGACGAACGCTGACCGTTCACCTATACAAGCTGACTACCGAGCTGTTCACAATTGAAGAGTGGAACCAAGCTTACGGTACAGCGACAGTGCTGATTGTCGTGGTCTTATTAATCAACATGACGACGAAGCTTATTGCTAGCCGCTTCAACAAAGCGACTTACTAATCGCACACAAACACGAACTAAAGAATTGAAGAGATTAAGAAAATGAACAAGTTTGATATTGAGAATCTAGACCTATATTACGGTGACAACCAAGCACTAAAAGCGATCAATTTGCCGATTCCAACTCGCCAAGTAACGGCACTTATCGGCCCATCAGGTTGCGGAAAATCGACGCTATTACGTTGTCTAAACCGCATGAATGATCTCATTGAAGGCGTGAAAATCACCGGTAAGCTGGATATGGATGGTACCGATATTTATGGCAATATCGATGTAGCGGACCTGCGTATTAAAGTTGGCATGGTGTTCCAAAAGCCAAACCCGTTTCCAATGAGCATTTATGAGAACGTGGCGTATGGTCTGCGTGCTCAAGGTGTGAAAGACAAAAAGCACATTGATGAAGTGGTTGAGCGATCTCTACGCGGTGCGGCACTATGGGACGAAGTAAAAGATCGTCTTAAGTCTCACGCATTTGGTCTTTCGGGTGGTCAGCAGCAGCGTTTATGTATTGCACGTACCATCGCGATGGAGCCGGATGTGATCCTGATGGATGAGCCTACCTCTGCGTTGGATCCCATTGCGACGCATAAAATTGAAGAGTTGATGGAAGAGCTGAAAAAGAACTACACCATCGTCATCGTGACGCATTCTATGCAGCAAGCGCGTCGTATCTCTGACCGGACCGCATTCTTTCTAATGGGGGAGTTAGTGGAACACGATGAAACGCAAAACATCTTTAGTTCACCAAAAGATGATCGCACCAAAGGTTATGTCAACGGTGATTTCGGTTAACTCTAAACGCTATTTACTGGCAATATCACTATAACTATAAGCGATGGTACTTTTGCCCCTCTTTATGAGGGGCTTTTTTGTTTTTTAGCTTTCCAATGTAACAAGGTTGAAAATAAAAAATGCATAAAACAAAGTACTAGAACAAAAGTTTATTAATTGGAGCATTTGTAAGATAAAGGTGCTAGTTGTTGGTCGAATCAACTAATGGATAATTACTGTCTGCGAAAGCTGTTTTTCACATTTATTCGAGTTAAATCGCGTTAAATTTCACTTTCTCAATATTGAGAAAATTTACACTCTCAATTAAAAGAACTCTAGTAATAAGGTATTAAAGGGTGTTTGTTTTTCGGTGAAAAATATTCAGACTATATACGCTATAAAAATGAGATTCAGAAATTGGATTTCGACAGACAACAATTATTTTTGCTTAAGTACTTTGGGGGCTAAACCTAAGGGCGGTAGCGTTGAACGACAGAGATAGGCCTAATAACTCATATGGAAACTGGATATCCTATTAAGCAGCATGGAGAAGAATCGGTACTGATGTATCGATTTTTCGATATATTTATCATCAGTTTTGTTCTTATTGTCACAACACTTATCTATGTAGAAGAGTTTTCATCTCTTTATAAGGTAATTTTATCTTTCGTTTTAGTGTCTTATTACTTAGCTGCTGAAGTCTCTGGGGTATACCGCACACACAAGCGTGTTTCGTTAAATCAACTTCTAGTAACAGTTCTTATTTCCTGGCTTATCTGTATTGCAATCTCATTAGCAATAGGTTTCTTCCTTAAGGTTTCAGATTCGTATTCTCGTGTCGTACTTGGTGTGTGGTTCCTAGTGACTCCCGTATCTTTGATGTTATGGCGATGGGCAGTATTTGCATTACCCGAGCGTTTAAGGCCAGATGATTGTTACCGTAATAAATCTATCATTATTGGTGCGACTCGAGCAGGGTTGCTACTAGGAAAAGAATTAGAGAAAAATAAACACAATGGCGAGACGTTAGTTGGTTTTTACGATGACAGAACGTTAGAAAGGATTGAAGATAGTTTAGGCGCTGTCCAAACCAATCTAAAAATGTTGGGCAACATTGATGACGCCTTATTGCTAGCCAAACACGGAAGTGTAAAGAACGTTTATGTCGCTCTTCCAATGGAAGCTGCAAAGCGTATCAAACAAATTCTGAATGCCTTTGCTGACTCTAACGCACATGTGCATATTGTCCCTGACTTTTTCACTTTTGATTTACTGCACTCTAGGTGGAATAGCATAGGTAACGTCGTGACGCTCAGTGTACATGATACTCCTTTTCGAGGTTTTTCATCGGTGATTAAACGGATTGAAGATGTAGTTTTATCCATTCTTATCATTCTAGCAATAGCACCAATCCTTCTATTTGTCGCCGTCGGTGTAAAGCTTTCTTCCCCGGGTCCAATTATTTTCAAACAAGATCGCTATGGGTTAGATGGTCGTTCGATAAAAGTTTGGAAATTCCGTTCAATGCGAGCAACAGATAATGGCCCTGTTGTTAAGCAAGCGACTAAGGGAGACCCGAGAGTCACGAAATTTGGCGCTTTTATAAGGCGGACCTCTTTAGATGAACTGCCGCAATTTTTCAACGTGTTGACCGGACAAATGTCGATTGTTGGTCCAAGACCTCATGCCATTGCGCACAACGAAGAGTATAGAGGACTGATAGATAAGTATATGCTTCGTCATCATGTCAAACCCGGAATAACAGGTTGGGCACAGGTAAACGGCTACCGGGGCGAAACTGACACGCTCGATAAAATGCAGAAAAGAGTCGAGTACGACTTAACCTACATTCAAAACTGGACACTGTGGTTAGATATCAAAATAGTCTATCTAACGATTTTCAAAGGTTTCACTGGTAAAACAGCTTACTAAAGGATTATCCATGAAGATATCGAACAAGATACTGCCTGCTCTTGCCTTATCTATTGTCGGGAGTCATGCCCATGCAGCTCTGGAAGGAAATGGATATGTAACGGAATCTGGAATAAAAGTAATTCCGATTTTTAACAGTGCTTATGAATACAATGACAACATAGGTCGATACTCTAAGCAAGAGAACCCCGAGTCTTCATCTTTAATCGTACTTGAGCCAGGTGTTGCTTTGCAGGCTGAGAGAGGGGAGAGCCTGTATCAACTACTCTATCAAGTGTCTTCTGGTACTTACTTCGACAGTCGTGACGATAACTACATTGATCATCGCTTTGTAAGCGAAAACTTCATTTCGATCAATCGCCGCAACTCGTTGTCTATCGACTATGCATTTTTATACCAACATGAAGAGCGTGGTACTGGTATTCTTGCTGGGGACAATTTGTCGACTATTGCTGAAAGTCCGGTAGAGTTTTCCGTTCATAAAGCGAGTATCACTCATGCTTATGGTTCTGACGAAGCAAAGGGGCGAATTGAGTCATCTCTTCGCTTGGAAGACAAAAACTATCAAAATTATAGAAACATCAAAGAACCTCAATTTACCCCATTAAGTACCAAATACAAAGACTACTTTGAGTTTGGTATCGGAATGGCGTTTTACTATCGAGCGTTACCCGCAACTCAGTTATTAGTGGAAGTAGATGTTAATAATCGAGACTATAAATACGATGGAACAGATACAACTACGTCTCAAGATAGCGTAGATAGATTTCTACTAACAGGTGCAACTTGGGATATTACCGGAAAAACCAAAGGTAAACTGCGATTAGGTTTCCAAAACAAGTCTTATTCTGAAGCAGAAAAAGTGGACTTTAATGGCTTTAGTTGGGATTTAGACCTCGAATGGAAACCGCTATCTTATTCTACGGTGCTTGTCTCTGCCGCCCAGCGTGCAAAAGATCCTGAGCAAGGTTCTAATTACGTGGATGAAAAGAGTTTTGATTCAAACTGGAAGCACTACTGGCGTTCAAACTTATTTACGAACCTGTCTTTTTTATATGTAAAAGATGACTATTCAGAGTCAACACGTACCGAAGATTTATATAGACTCGGCCTCGGACTAGGATATGGACTACGCGATGATATCGAGATTGGAGCGGGATGGCGTTTAGAGAATAATGACTCATCTATAGAACAAAATAAATATAAACAAAATGTTTACTACGTGTCAGCAAATCTTATTTTCTAACGGATAATGTCTTCAATGATTAAATACATATCAATATTTTTAGTTGTGTTTTCTTTGGCATTAAAAGCTAATGCTGAAGTGTTTGATGATACCTATAAGATAGGGGCTGGTGATAAGCTTCAAATCTCAGTTTATGGTGAAGAAGACTTGTCAATTTCAGAGCTTTATATAAGTAATGGAGGAAGATTTGAGTATCCATATTTAGGGCAACTCAATGCTCTTAATAAAACACCGGAGCAATTGCGCAACGAAATAGTGAAAGGTTTGAAAGGCGATTACCTGATCGATCCAAAGGTGCGTGTGAGCGTTATCGGCTTTCGCAGCATCTACGTTAATGGCGAAGTAAAAAAACCTGGTGGTTATGAATATCAACCAGGTTTGACTGTAGACAAAGCTATTGCATTGGCTGGCGGTTTCACAGATCGCGCTGCAAGGAGCAAGGTTTATATAGCTAAATCTGGCTCTGAGGACTCAAAAAGCAAAGTCAGGCTATCCAACAAAGTAATGCCAGGAGATATTATCATCATTGAGCAAAGCTTTTTCTAGTCGCGACCATCTAACTCAAATATTTAACACCGGACATTAGCATGCCTACTCACACGCAACCAACTTCTCCTCAGCACGAACAATTGATTGATATAGGTTACTACATTCATCTGATTAAAGGTCGTTGGTTTTCTATCTCATTTTTCGCCATTTTGTGCACTCTAATTGCGGTGATGGTTGTACTCTCGATTACACCGACATACAAGGCGACTGCGACCCTACTTATTGAGTCTAGCACGGCGAAAGCTGTATCTATTGAAGAAGTAATAGGAATCGACACAAAAGCTCAGGAATATTACCTCACTCAATATGAAATATTGAAGTCAAATCAAGTTGCACAACGTGTCATTGATAAACTTCAGTTGTCCCAAGTAGAGGAGTTTAATCCGGATATCGTTGAGCATGAATCAAGTGTATTCGATGATCTAAAACAATACATACTATCTAGCCCTATAGTTGCTACGTATTTCCCTGAATCTGAGCCAAAAGAAATTGATGATTTAACAGAGCAACACAGTGTGAATCGAAAAATATTATCGACCTTTAAATCTAAGTTAACGATTTCTCCTATTAGAAAAACGCAACTAGTTAACATTTCATTTGAGTCTAATGATCCTGACCTAGCAGCACAAATAGCTAATGAAGTTGGAGTCGCATTTATAGAAAATAACTTAGAATCAAAGTTAGTGGCGACCGAGCAAGCTACAGGTTGGATAAATCAACGCTTAGCTGAACTAAAATTTCAACTGGATCAGTCTGAACAGGCATTATTAAATTTTTTGAAGGAACAAGAGCTAATTGATGATAGTGGTATTATTGCATTAACGAGTTCAGAGCTTTCAAATCTAACAGATCGGATTTCTAAAGCGACCGATAAAAGGATCGAAACTCAAGCACTCTATAATGCACTCAAGAACAATTCAGCGAAAGATGTTACGACCCTAGCTTCAATTTCCCAAATATCAAACCATCCGCAAATTCGTGATATTCGTTTTGCTGAATCCAATGCTGAGAAGGAAGTTAGCGAATTGGCGAAACGTTACGGGCCTAAGCATGACAAAATGATTCAAGCAAATGCGCAGCTTAAATCAATCCAAGAGCGTGCTGAAAGAGTAGTTAAAAAGCTGATAAACGGAATTGAAAAAGAACTTGCTAGTGCAGTAAACCAAGAAGCCTTACTTAAACGAGAGCTAATGAGTAAAAAAGATGAGTTTCAATCATTGAGTGTTGTTAAGAGGGAGTATGATACTTTGAAACGTGAAGTTGACACGAATGCAAAGTTGTATGACTTATTCTTGACTCGTCAAAAAGAAACAACCGCTACTAGTGACTTCAGTGCTGCTAATGCGCGTTTCAGTGACTATGCACTCTCGCCAGAATATCCGAGTAAGCCAAATAAAAAAATGGTTGTAGTACTCGCATTTGTTGCTAGTTTAGGATTTGCGGTGACACTAGTAATATGTTTGGACGCATTTAATAATACGATCGAATCGGCACGCGACTTTGAGAATAAGCTTGGGTTACTACCTACAGGAACATTGCCAATAGTAAAAGATAAGCTTTACAAAAAAGCACCTATTGACTCCAGAGTCTTTGAAAACAAAAAGTTTGTAGCCTTTCAAGAGTCTGTAGATTCAACACGCACTTCGTTGTATTTAAATTTACATAATTCTGACAGAAAAATATTGGCGATATCATCCTCAGTTCCAGGTGAAGGCAAGACAACTACTTCCGTTAACCTAGCAATGTCATTTGCTAAGTTAGAAAAAGTGCTGCTTATCGATTGTGATCTACGTAAGCCATCTATAGCCACACGTTTTGGGTTATCAGCTAGTCAACCGGGATTAACGAATGTTATTTTAATGAATGCTCCTTTTGAAGAATGCATCGCGACAATTGGCGATTCTAATCTAGACGTTATGAGTGCTGGTATGTTAGCCCCAAATCCGCAAGAATTATTAAGTAGCAAGAGCTTTGAAAAATTGCTGAAATATTTCGAAACTAAGTATGACAGAATTATAATAGATACACCTCCTATATTACCTGTTAGGGATGCGTTTATTGTAGGAAAACTGACCCAAGGGATTCTACTTGTTTTAAAAGCAAATAGTACGACGAAATCTGTTTATAAGCACTCAATGACATTGTTCTCAAAGCATCAAATTAAGATTGATGGCGTCATACTAAATCAAGTATCTAATAGAAAAAGCGGCTCGCATACATATAGCGAATATTCAGCGACTTATGGTTCTTAAATCGTAATATCTAGTGATTGGAGTAATAAATGCTAACGGTATTAATTCCAGCTTATAATGAAGAAAAACAGATTGGAAATACACTGTCTGCTTATAAGAATTTTATGGATAGAATCCAGGTAATTGTAATTCCGAATGGCTGCATAGATAGAACTGAAGAAATTTCTAAAGCTGTAGATGATAGAATTGAAGTGCTAACGTTAACGGAAGGTTCGAAAGTAAATGCCATTAATTATGCGTATAAGTTTGCAAAATTCGATCATATTTTGGTGCAAGATGCTGACACATTAATCGAGCAGAAATCGATACAAAATGTATTAAGTTTTATTAATAAAGAAAGCTACTTATTTGCGTCATTGTTTCCGGAAACTAATACATCGAAATCTGGATGGATTGTCCGTAGTTATTACTCATTTTTAAGTAAAACACCGGAGCACTCTATTGGAATGGTGGGCAGTGGCTGTTATTTACTGAGTCGTAAAGCTGCATCAAAATGTTTCCCGTTTCCTCAAGTTATTGCTGACGATGGATATGTGAAATCAATACTAGACAAAAGTAATTTATCAGTTATCCCAGAAAGTAATATACATGTACAAGCTCCTAGAGACGTGATTTCTCTTATAAAAATTAAGACACGAAGTAAGCTAGGTAACATTGAGTTGAGTAATATAGGTAAGAAAATAAACGGAGACAAAAATGGCCTCTTAACGCTTTTTATATTAGGTGTGAAGGAAAGGGCTTTTATTAGTTTTTTAATCTATGCGTCGATTACGGCTATTTCCTTAGGGCGTGCTAGATGGTATCTAAATAATAACTCATCGCTTAAGTGGGAAAGGGATAATAGTACGAGATGATTAAGAGATTTTACCACGTCTATTTTAGACAATTTGTTTTGGGTATACTAACTCAATACTACATTAAACGGTTTAAGATGAATATTCATCCTACGGTTCGAATTTCACTAAAAGCAAAACTGGATAAAACAAATCCTAAAGGAGTTAGAATTGACGAAGGAACATACGTCGCTTTTAACTCTACTATTTTGACTCATGATATGTGTCGTAAGCTACATGCGACGACTTCAATTGGCAAAAACTGCTTTATTGGATGTAATTCTATTATTATGCCAGGTGTTGAAATAGGAGATCAGTGCATTGTAGCTGCAGGAGCGGTAGTTACGAAGTCGATTCCATCAAATTCACTCGTCGCAGGTAATCCAGCAAAAATAATTAAAAGTAATATCCAAACAGGTAGGTTAGGAATATTAGAATGACCAGAAAAAACATAATGGCGATCGCTTCAAGTGGTGGTCATAACGTACAATTAACGAGATTGACAAGTAAGCTAACTATAAGCGAAGGAGAATTGATACACATTAGAACTAGACTAAACTCTTCAGATAAAGCAGCTAAGTTTAATGAGTTTCTTATTGATGATATGTCTCGTGATAATCCGAGTAAGTGCATAAAGATATCATTCCAGCTAATAAAGCTGATCTTGGAGCATAAACCTAAGCTTATCATTACCACGGGAGCTTTGCCGGGTTTAATTGGTATCATCTTAGGAAGGGTGTTCTTTGTTAGAACAATTTGGTTAGACAGTATTGCGAATACTCAAAAACTATCATTATCAGGTCGTATTGCTCAATACTTTGCCCATGAAATACTTACTCAATGGCCTAATTTATCGAATAATAATGTCAAATACTATGGGAATGTGCTGTGAAGAAAATATTTCTGACTGTTGGCGCTCAGCTACCATTTGATCGCTTAATTTCTTTTATTGATCAAAGTGACTTTTTTAATGGCGATGTTATTACCGCCCAAATAGGGAATAGCAGTTATCAACCTAAGAACATGATTTATAAACCCTTTATGAATGACAAAGAATACAACTCATTGTTAAAAGAAAGTGACGTCGTCATATCACATGCTGGTATGGGAACTATTATACAGTGTATGGAATTAAACAAACCACTAATTGTTGTTCCTAGGCGTGTAGAGTTTAATGAACACAGGAATGATCACCAACTGGATACAGTAAAGTTGTTTAACGAGAATAGTTCAAATGGTCGTCTTTTAAGGGTATGTTTAGAAATGGGTTCTATTCATGATAAGGTTGAAGAGTTGCTGGCTAACCCTAATAATTATGAAATCCCAAAATTTGACGAAAGCTCTTTGGTTGAATTCTTTAACAGAAGAATAAATTCTTGAAAAATAAACTGTTTCAAATAATTGACTCAATATCGTTGTCGGTGTTTAACTTCCTTGTAACTTTTATTACTTTAAAGCAAGTTGGACAAGAAGGAGTTGTGGTATATGGGTTGTCGATGACAATCACTCTCGTACTACTATCTTTCTATAGGTGTATTTTTCTTATTCCTCTTAACAACAATATAGTTGAAGGCGTAAATATCAACTCGTTAAGGAGTATTGTAAATTGGACAATATTGGCATTAGTCCCATCTTCATTGCTCTTTATCGTTGTTTTTGATGCGTGGAACTTTTCAATTTTCCTTTTGCTAGCACCTTATTACTTGTCCCATGAGAGCTTGAAGTATCTTTCTCCTTCTCTTGAAGTAAATTGGTCTGCAAACTTATCTAGCTTTGTGGCTGTTATCGCAATTTTATTACTATCATATTTCGATAGATTCTCATTTAATGCGTTGAGTGTATTATTGTTCACTTGTTTACTCATAGACCTCGCGATATTTTTCCGATTTTGTAATAAGGTTTCTATTTCAAAAATTTCTTGCGCTTTTTTCTCTGACAATCAGAAAATTTTCTATCGTCTTTCTCAATCGATATCTCAGATGTTTGTAGTCCATGCCCCATTTTTAGCTGCTCCTTTATTCTTTTCAACTGCTTTAGTTAGTTCTCTATTTATAGCTAGATCTATATATCAACCAGTACAAATTGTGATCAAGTCAATTGAGCAAATTGATCAGCGGTCAATGAACAATCATATGGTCAAATCGAAAGTATGGCTCGCAAAAATGTCAGCTAAGTACAGCTTCGTTTCATTGTTTCTCGGTTTGATATGTTTGCTTTTAGGTGGTGCTCTTTTGACTCTTTATTATAGTCCTGAGGTTCTTCCTCCTAACGATACATTGTATGTATGGCTTGTGATTTTTATTTGTTTATCTGTCTGTCGAACGCAAGAAATTCGACTTGTCAAGTTGGACCGACTAACTAGCGTGAATAAGTCTTATTTCTTAGGAGGCGGGATTCAGGTAATGTTTCTTATATTATTGCTTATTTTAGATGGGGAGTTACCAATACAACCATCTGTAATGATATTGTTATCATGGATGACAGTGTTACTTTTTCTGATTATATCGAATATTAAATATAAAGATGAAAGATTCAACGAAATTTGATAAATACACTTTTCTCATATTCATAATTTTATCTATTTTTGTTTTTAGAATTAGGGATTATGGTTCAGATGTATTAGATTTTCAAATTGTATTCAGAGCTACCAGTTGGTTAATGGCGTTTTTCTTTGGGTTTTACACGATTAAAAATGAAGGATGTTATTTTAACCGCCACGAAAAGTTGCTTATTAGTTTCTTTCTCCTAGGTACAGTATTAATACCTTTTTCTATGATTCCTTTAAGAAGCTTAGTTAATATTGTATCTTATATTGCATTTTATATAATTCTAAAGTCCATATATATCCGAAACGGTCATGTTGAGACTCTAAAAATAATCAGATTTAGTTTCAGTTTTTGTATAATTTCTTCAATACTGATCTATTACTCAATTCCATCTCTGGGCAGACATATTTATTGGCTCAATGATATATTGTATGTCAGTCCAAGAATGAGCGGTGTTTTCTCTACCTCGAATGCCATGGGAGGATTTAGCACTGTATTTTTGCTTCTTATTGGCTATTTATGGATAAATGATTTAGATAATAGGAAATTATTATCAGTAACAGCTGTTCTTGCTATTTTCTGTCTAGTTAAAAGCGATAGTAAGACTGCCATGGCTTCATTGGTTATTGCTGGGTATTTTTTATTACCTTCATCCAAACTTAAGACAATATCCACAGTTATCTCAATTACGTTATTCCTTTTGGTGGCCGTATTTGCATTGTTTGAAACCGATATGTTTCTGACTGCGGTCTCTCGACATGGTGATCCTAACGAGATTTTGACATTTACTGGCCGAACTTTTATATGGCCAGCAGTTATAGAAAAAATATTGGATCAGCCATTATTCGGTTATGGTTTGGGTGTCACTTCTATAGCGCTACCAGAGCTTAGTTATGCTATTGGTTATACACCTGCTCATGCTCATAACCTAGTTTTACAAGCAACTTTCAGTTTGGGGCTTATAGGTGGGGGGATGTGTGTTTTACTTCTAATATTTAATTTTTTAGTTAAAAAACCGAATAAATTAGCCATTAGTTTTACAGTTTACATATTGGTCACTTCTATTCCTGAATCTTCTTTCCTAGGTGGTGTGGCAGGATATTCAATCATTCCATTTTTATTGATGTGTATCATAAAGAACGAAAATGACTATTCGTATAATCGGAGGCTTATTGAGTGAACAAAATGAGATTTTTCCACTTGGTAATAATTGAATGAAAGTAAAATACAAAGTTTCTATTACTTTTTTTTTTCTAGCTTGTTCATTATTATTGATTGTAAATTCTTCAATTGAAATATCTACTAGCTTAAAGTTGAATAGTTCTAGAACCATAATAGAACGATTGGCTAATTATGATCAGCCATCTACTACTGACCTGAACAATGCTTTATTAATGCTCGATAGTGTATTAGCCAAGAAAAGAAATAGTGGATACGAATTAGAATTAGCTGGTTTAGCTTCGCTTTGGCAGCAGTATATTAACCCTAAAGGAGAGTTATATGAAACTAGCGAGAGGTATTTTAAGCTTAGTATATCAATTCGCCCTACGTGGCCAAACTCTTATGTAGAGTTATCAAAAATATACATGTTTAATAAAGACAATGTATATTTCGAAAAATACAGATTATTAGCAAACAAGTTTGGACCAAGTTATCCTCCAACCAAAATGCTAAATGTAAACTATGTTTTTTCCAGTTGGGATGAGCGTTCGAGAAAGGAGCAGATTGATGCTGCAAGACAGCTATTGGAGTTGACTAATAATTGGGGCTATCGTTCTCAGTTAGATAAAATGATTCACAACTCTCGTGGAAAACAGCGCATTTGTAATATATTAGTGTTCAATGATGTTAATATCAGCGAGTGTCCCCCTTCTCTGTAATCCCCCCTGCTGTTTAGGAATTGTTTCTTTACTTTTCGCTTGCAAAAAACGACGATATTTCTCATAAATGAGAACGTTTTTGTTACCATGTGTGTATATAATCGGTTTAATCCATCTAAAGATCACAGGGTTAGAGGACCCAAGGAAGACTCATGAAAACTCCTATTACTATTTTCAGCTTAACTGCCTTGCTATGGTCATCAGGTGTATTAGCTGAAACAGCTCAACCATTGAAGACAATTGAAGCTCAACTAGGCGAGACGCCAAGCAGCGAAGTTATGCAGTCTGTTTATCAAGAAAACCCAGATTTTGTGCTCAATATTTTAGCTTTGTTGCTAAATAGCGAAAATGTGGATCCTCAAGTTGCGATTGAAGCCGCTTTTGCTGTCGCTCCAGATCGTGCAGAAGAAATAGCTCAGTTTGCTCGTGACGCTGGTATTAGTAACGAGATCATTACTACTGCGGCACTTCTATCTGGTATTGACCCGACTCAGATCGCAGAGGCAACAGCAGCAGGTATTGAGACCGCTGCTACGAATGCAGCTGAGACTATCACAACTATTGCTCCTCCTTCAGCACCTGCTGTTGGTAGTAATGGAGGCGGTGGTGAGGGTGTAGTCTCTCCTAACTAGTATTCCATAAAGCCCAGCGCCCGCTGGGCTTTAATTTTTGTCTCACTATTCTTCTACTGCTTTTCCACCATTAGTACGTTTCCGGATCCCCATTAAATGAATAAACTTGAGAAGTTTACTTTTTATTCTCTTATCGCATTGATTGTTTGGCTACCTATCCCCTTAGGCAGTAATCGCGATTGGGCATGGGCTATTGCCGAAATGTGGGTCGCACTACAATCCCTACTATTAATTGCCTCCTACAAAGGAAATTTGCCATTTGAGCATATAAAACACTACGGGCTTCTAGTGTGTGGCTTAGTCGCTTTTCAATTCTGGGTCTTCCTTCAAACTGTTCCTTTAGATTGGTCAATTCTTAGTTTAGTTTCGCCCAAAAGTTCCGAGATATACCAATTGGTTGAGGCTCCAACAGGCTTCATTTCGTTAGATTCGAGAATGTCACTCGTCTCTTTGTTTAAAGGCCTTACCTACACATTGTTGGTGTTCAATGCCATTTTTTTGGTTAACTCGAGTCGAAGGTTAAAAACAGTTGTTGTTGCTATAGTGATTAGTGGCACCATACAAGCGTTTTATGCTGCAATGATGGTTTTACTTAACGTGGTTGAAAGCCCAGTCTTTGGTTATCGCCAAAATGGAATCGCCACAGGCTCGTTTGTCTATAAGAATCATCTAGCAAACTATTTGATGATGTCTCTCTGCCTAGGATTAGGGCTGATCATCTCACAGCTTCATACTACTGAATCCGGTTCAAAGTTTGTCTTTGTTAAGCGTCTTATTGAAGGCTTACTTAGCGATAAAATGCTGCTTCGTTTGTGCCTTGTTATAATGGTTATCGCTTTGGTGATGACACGCTCTCGAATGGGAAATACTGCCTTTTTTGCTGCCACAACAATTGGCGGAATGATTGCTTTGCTGTTCTATAAGCATAAACCCAAAGCTCTTGTTGCTCTGGTAGGGAGCGTGATTGCTATCGATACAATCGTCGTTGGTGCTTTGTTTGGTTTAGATAAAGTGAAGCAACGATTAGTTGAAACTTCACTCGATTCTGAGTCGCGTGATCAGGTCGTCATATGGTCATTGGATATTATCCGAGACTTTCCGTTTACCGGAACAGGTATGGCTAGCTTTTATACGATATTTCCAATGTACTCTAGAGCAGATATCGGCTTTTACGATCATGCCCATAATGATTATGTTCAATTTATGGTAGAAGCGGGGATTCCCGCCACTTTGCTTTTGGGTTCAATTGTGCTGTATTCGTTGTGGCGAACTTTCAATACCATCCGGAGTAGGCATAGTAAAACGATGAAGGGAGTGGCTCTCGGTTGTATGATGGCAATTATCGGTATGTTGATTCATATAAGTGTTGATTTCAACTTGCAGCCAATGGCAAATGCAGCGACTTTTATTCTCGTTCTTTTCCTCGCCAATGCTACGGCAGTGTTGCCCGCGGTTGGAAGTCTGCCAGTTAAAGTGACAGACTCTTCCAAATACACCAACAAAGTGAAGGTGTCACCTGATGTTTAAACGAGTGCTTGTTGTCTGTTCGGGGAATATCTGCCGTTCTCCTTTAGCTCAGGTATTGCTCAGTCGTCTGTTACCCAATATTTCTATTGATTCAGCTGGCGTTCTTGTGGATCACCATGATTTGTCCGCTCACCCTGCCGTTAACAATTCTCGAGTAGTCGCGAAAGAGAACGGGCTGGACCTCTCAAATCATAAGGCAAAACAGCTGACAAGTGAGCTTATTGACGACTGCGACCTGATATTGGTGATGACACATGAGCATTTGGAACAAGTGGCTCAATTAGGTCGTGGCGCTCGAGCTAAGGCTTTGCTGTTAGGCCAATGGATTGGTGCCGGCGAGATAGAAGATCCCATCGGTAAGGACATAGACGCATTCAGACAAAGTTACGAGCTGTTGGAAAAGGCATGTCTAAGTTGGTCTAAACGGTTGAGTAAATAAGCGTTGGTTTGACTAATCATATCGATCTTACAATGCTTGCTTTTCCTCAAATTTCATCCGATACATCTCGCTGTCTGCGATAGAGATCAATTGGTTGATTTGTATCGCGTCTTGTGGATAGGTTGCGATACCTATACTTGTTGTTAACAACGCTTCTTTATCGCGATCAATGGATATTTTCTGCCCAAAACAGCTGTGTATCCGAGCAAGCAAAATATCACTCTTCGTACCACTGAAGTCGAGTAAAGCGAACTCGTCTCCTCCAATTCGATAGCAAGGTAATCTGAGCTGTTGTAAACGTCCCGCTACTTCTCTTAATACTTTATCTCCCGCTTGATGACCGTGTTTATCGTTGACTTGTTTGAATCCATTGAGGTCCAACAGATAAATGGTAAAGCGTTTTTGTTCTAATAAATGTTTGTTGAGGTCATTAAACAGTGCGAGCCTATTTCTTATTTTTGTTAACGAATCTGTAAGAGAAAGCGCGCGATGATGCTTAGCCTCTAAATGGATAATGTAACCTGCGAGAGTGGCAGAGATAATCAGCAATATCAGGAGTGCGACTTGAGCATGGTGCAGCATTTCCGCTTGCTTCATTTGTTCTTGATAAAGTGGGCTCTGAATCCGGAAGTTTGTGTTGATGTATTGGATCATCGACATGTACAAATTTGAAATACGTTGGCCAACCTTGTCTGCGTAGTATGGGTGATCAATCAGATCCAGCTCTGGCTCAAGCTGTTTAAAGTTAGTAAATAGCGTTTCAAAGAAACTTTTCGCTCCTGGTAGGCGAATAAAGCTATCGGCTTCTTTGCTGTTGAGGAGCAAATCGAAGCGACTCCAAGTCAGCTCATATTTCAATAAGGTCTGGTTTTGATACTCTGGGCTTTGTGGTGAAAATGGCGTGATTGCACTCAGTTCAGAAAACTCTTTGGTGAGCTGAAACAAAAACCAGGTTGCTTGATTTTGCCTTGCAGAGTACGAATCTGCCAAATGCCGAGTTGCGGTGAGTAGATAGAGATTGGCAACAATCAAAACAACGGATAGTACGAGCAACAAAAACTTGGCTCGAGAAAGTAGGGGAGATATGTGCGTGCTGCTCGGGTTATTGATCATGAGTTCGTCTATGTATCATGATTTCATCGATTTGCCACACCATCTGCGAATGGAAAGAGGCGTTATCGATTTCTGGATGGCGAGATAGGTTGAAGATCAGCCAGTAAGGGCCTTTATTCCTTACTTTCATTTTCTTGCCGTTCATCTCATAGGCAATGATGGGATCATATTGCAGAATGTCTTCAACTCGAGATGAGGCAGCATAGTCATTCAGGGCGATAAACGACAAAGAAAACGCATCGGTGATGCGTAGGTAGTCCAACAGCGAAGTGATCTTGAAGCCCGTAAACGACCTACTACCTTCGAACCACGGGAGTTTAGTCTGGAACGTAACCGGCTCAAAATTAGATTCAATTTGCTGATGAGTAAGAGTGACGGGGCTTTTCTCTGGAACGCGAATAACAAGTTGAGAGCCCATAACTTGAAAGCTAGCAATGAGAAAAAATAAGCCAAACAGCTTCGCCATAGTCCCTCCGGGTGAGATTGTCCTTAATTAACCGTTATATCATTAAGTATAAGTCGAGTTAATAGTGGTCGCTTCGCTTTTTCTAGTTTGTAGTACAAATCCAATGTTACCTAGACAGAATGAAATCTGTTTTGATTTTGCTACAAAGAGCCCCTCACAAGGAGGGGCTAATCGAAGGTGATTCGCTCATGTTAGAAAATGAGGTGGGCGACGCCCGCGATAACTGGGAGAGTAATCAGCGTGCGGAGAATAAAGATCGCAAACAGTTCGAAAATGTTCACTGGGATCTTACTGCCCAGAAGCAGTGCACCCACTTCAGACATGTAAATTAACTGGGTAACAGACATTGCCGCAATCACGAAGCGTGTCATCTCGTTGTCGATAGAGGCTGCCAAAATGGCAGGGATAAACATATCCGCAAAACCGACTACAATCGTTTCAGATGCAGCTGCGGCTTCCGGGATTTGTAACAGCTCTAAAAACGGAACGAATGGTTGGCCTAAGAAAGCGAATACGGATGTGTATTCGGCAATGACAAGTGCAATAGTACCCAAGCCCATCACGACTGGAAGCACGCCAAACACCATATCAACGGCATTACGCACACCTTCGCCGAAAACACTTTTCACGGATGTTACTTGGCTAGATTTTTTCAGCGCGAGTTCCATACCCCAAGAAAATGTCGAGTGACCTTCAGGAATCGCATCTGCTTCAGCGTTGGGTCTCGTGCCATCAATAAATGTATCTTTCTTGCGGCTCAGTGGCGGCAGCCTTGGGATAATTACAGCTGCAACAAAACCCGCTAAACAAATAGCGCCGTAAAACGGTAAGAATAGGTGTTCCAGTTCTACCTGCGCGATCACAACCAAGCTAAACGTAATTGATACGGCAGAGAAAGTTGTACCCACAACAGCGGCTTCACGCTGCGTGTAAAACTTGCCTTCATACTGCTTACTGGTAAGTAGAATACCCACAGAGCCATCGCCCAGCCAAGAAGCCATACAGTCAATAGCGCTACGTCCTGGCAAGTTGAAAAGTGGTCGCATTACCTTGCTGAGGAGCGTACCAAACAGCTCCAACAGACCGAAGTTGAGCAATAGAGGAAGCAATAGGCCTGCGAAAATAAAGACTGAAAATAACGTTGGAAGGAGCCCCTCTAACACCAAGCCGCCAGTGTTTTCCTCCCAAATGGCTTTAGGACCAAACTGGAAGTAAGTCATCGCAACTGCTAGGCCACCAATCACTCGAACCGCTAGCCAAAGTGGAGATGGGTTAAACAAGCCGTTTAAAAATGTGTTGTTAGCGATGAATGATGGATTTTTGATGCGGCATAGCAAGGATGCCGTTGCCATGAAGACGATGATGCTTGTGATCATCCCAACAAGGTAGTCTCCAAATAGGGCTTGAATGCTCTTTGCCAATACTGCGACCGGGATAGTGATATCCCCTTGGTAGCTAATAGGCGCCATGAACAGGAATAAGCCAATGATTGAAGGGATGAAAAACATCCAAAAGTTGCCTTTAGGTTTAGGCTGATTAATGGTTTGAGTATTATCTGACATTACATTTCTCGAGTTACTACTAGTCAATAGTATAGCCAGTCAATCTGGCATATATATTCACTAAACATCCATATTCGGTCAATTAGGCGCAAGGTTAGCGCCTTTTTATTTTCCTTGCAATACTATTCATTAATCATCGTTAAATATTCAACTTATAGTTTTGCTATGGAGCATGATAATGGATTTTTGTAATGTTATTGTTAATAAATTTGGTTTTTGATGTTATTTGTGATTTCGATCTTCTTGTGTGCGTTTTAACCACAAGTAACCCCAGTAGCTAAACGCGAGAAGTAGCGCGAAAGCGATCGGGGCCAGTAGCGCCGATATCGCATATACGGAAAAGAGTTTGGCCCCTACTATGCCCCCGGACAGGAAGCCCGAAAAGATAAACAAGAACAGCTTAGCTTTGCGATAGTCAAAATACTCGCCGCGTAAACGTGCGCCGATCATAATGCCGAGGTCGGTAATGATTCCAGTCATGTGTGTGGTACGGACCACAGCACCACTGAAGGTGGTAATCATTGCATTTTGTAATCCACATGCGGCAGAGGCAAAGTATTGGCCGCTAATGTGACCTTCTTTTAGCATCCAGTAGGCGATGAGTAGTAGCGCGCTTTCTATGCAGAGTGCGACGCCATAGCGACGTCCGAGTTTGAGTGCGGTCGACTCTATGAAAAGTCCGCTAAGCGTCGCGCCAAGTAGAAAGCTAAACAGGACCATAAACAGGTGAAACGTTTGGCTGTCAAACGCCTCGATACTGGTACCGAGTAGTGTTACCGTTCCAGAAATATGGGAGACGGCTTGGTGTTGGAATCCGAGCAATCCTATTGCATTGACAACACCAGCGAGTAGTGCAAGTAGAAATGCTCCATATTCTACCCATTTTGGTAACTTAGATATCACAGTTCTGCCTCTTGAAACTAGGCGCTGATTATAGATCTACGTGGCAGTCAGCAACAGCAGTATCCATTGATCTTGCACAACATATCGGCTTAAAACCAAACGCTATTGGCAGTGTTCCATCTGGCAGTCAAATTTTACCCACTGATGTTGTCGTTCCTCATAAACTGAAAAACTGGGTAAAGGTAAATCCTGCTGATGAAAAACACCAACAGGCACTACCCAATCATCCGGACATGACGACAATGTGAGCAACATGGTGGTACTGCACTTCGGACAGAAGTAGTAGTGAACCTGATTGCCCGAATCGGCGATACGCACATAGCTCGCCATTTCTCCACTGTATTTCAATTGCCCCTTCTTAAAGCGAGCTTGAACACCGAATACGCTACCTGTTCGCTTTTGGCATTCGAAGCAGTGACAAATGGATGTTCTTTCTGGGTCGCCATTACAGGTGAGAAAAACTTGTCCACAGCTGCATTCTGCGGTTCGAATCACTTTGTCGCTCTTCATGAATTCTCCAATCCCCGCCAGTTTCTACTACTCATGTCACTATTTTTAGGTTAGTTAGTGAGAATCAGTCAAATGTGAAGGGCGCGTAATGTAACATGACTCACCTTTAAGAGCTGAAAGAGAGCAAAATGAAAAAGCGACGTCTCCCCATTCCACTTATCTTATTGATACCTATCGTTATGCTTATCATTGTGGCTGTTGCGGGCATCTATCGCTTCAGTTTGAGCGATGAAGAGATTTTGGCTAAGTTTCCAAGCCAGCAGCAAGCGGCGGATCCGATCCTAAAAGCCATTTTTGACTTGTCTACGCCAAATCCATGGACGGTTGAGGTGCCAAATACCCATGCGTTTAGTTTTATCAACCAGTACGATGAGGCCAATCAAGTTGCTTCGGGAAATTACGATGCAGGGGCGGAGCGTGGCTCGGTTTCAATAAACATTCAATGGTTAACTCAACTTTCTGCAACCGATTATGTATCTGCTTTGACGGTTTCGAATCAAGGGAGCGGGGTGTTCACGTATGCCGCGTACTTCTACTACGACAGAACGCTAAAGCGTATGGTCCTTAGAGATAGTGAACTGTTGGGGGATCGAGTGGTGCTTCAATCCATCACACTTGAGCAAGAAAACATACGTTTTGAGTACTTATCTCACGGCGTCGATCAGTCGATGGCTCAAGTGCCAACAGCGTCAAACCATCGAGTTTTTGCCTTATCAAATAAAGGTAAATTTCAGCCAGCGGATTAAATCAAGTTGTAAATATGACCAAGGTTGCTTATTGTTTGAAATAGCCTTTATTTTATTGTTTGTTGTTAAGGGAGTGAAAGATGATCAATAAGCGCTATTTTAAAACCAAGGATGAAGTGGAAGTGACCTTTGAGTTGCCCGCTTCAGAGGTAGGCAAGACGGCATCGATTGTTGCCGATTTTCTCGGCTGGCAACCTGCTGAAATGAAAAAAGTCGTCAAGTCGAAGTCATACAAATTTAAGACTCGGCTACCAAAGGGCAGCGAGTTTGAATTTCGCTATCTCGTTGATAACGAGAAATGGGTGAATGACCCCCATGCTGATCAATATAAGCCCAATGGATTTGGTGAGGATAACGGCTTAATTACCACTTATCAGTAGCCTAAACAGTGAAACAACGTAAAGAGGTGCTTTCGAGCACCTCTTATTGATCTAACTTTGACATTCGATGGGTGACAAGGCACGCATAAATTCGTACTCTTAGCGCTTTCATAGAGTAGCAAAGGGTACAGTTGTGAGTGCGAAAATAATTAATACTCGCCTAAGTGAGCTTTCGAAAAGAAAGAAGTGGTCACTTCTCAGTCTGCCAATTTTGGCTATTGTCGTTGCATCTTCATTCAATGACAGCAACTCACTCACTCGTACAATTGATCTTTCCATTCCAGAGTCGCAAATTGTTTCCGATATTCTTCAAACCGAGCAAGAGATTGTCGACCTTCCTGACTATGAATACACCGTTCAGCCAGGCGACAACTTAAGCACGATTTTTGACCAACTCGGTTTTGGCTATAGCCAGTTGATGAATGTGATGGCGACCGACTTGAACTATCTCGCGTTAGACACTTTAAAGCCTGGCAACGTGTTGCGTTTTTGGAAAGGGGAGCATGATTCCATCCTCGAGAAAATGGAACTAGAGTTTAGCCTGGTTGAGAGCGCCGTTTATACACGCCTTGACGACGGCAGTTACAGTTTTGAAGATGTCAAAATTCCAGGACAGTGGGGCTCATTCGCCCTAGTTGGTGACATTAAAGGCAGTTTTTCCCAGTCTGCCTATTCGCTGGGGTTGAGTAGCAATGAGATCAATCAGGTGGTAAGCCTGCTAAAAGAGAAAATTAACTTCTCAAGAGATCTGCGTGCGGGTGACAAGTTCGAAGTGGTTCAATCAAAACAGTTTGTCGATGGCGTCTTTACCGGTAATCGTGAGCTTCAAGCGGTGAAGATTGTGAATCGCGGCAGAGAGCTGACGGCTTATCTCCACACTGATGGACAGTATTACGACAAAAACGGAGAAAGTTTGCAGCGCGCGTTTCAACGTAAGCCTGTCAATGGCCGATACCGTTTGAGCTCGCATTTCAATCCGCATCGTAAACATCCGGTTACTGGGCGCGTCTCGCCGCACAATGGTACCGACTGGGCAACGCCAACCGGAACACCAATTGTGTCGACAGGGGATGGTGTGGTCATCATGACTCGCAAGCACCCCTACGCGGGTAATTATGTTGTGATTCAACATGGCAGCCGATACAAAACACGTTATTTGCATTTGAGTAAGATTCTTGTTCGTAAAGGGCAGAAAGTGTCTCGAGGTCAACGCATTGGGCTGTCAGGTGCGACAGGGCGAGTGACGGGACCGCATATACACTATGAATTGCTTGATCGCGGGCGAGCAGTTAACGCGATGAAGGCAAACATTCCGATGGCGAGCTCTGTACCCAAGAAAGAAATGGCAGCCTTTAAACAGCGTCGTGATGAGCTAAATGCCATGCTCAAAGAGCAAGAAAGATCGCTTGCCAACGTAAGCGATTCTAACCAAGCGGGTTAATTGAGAGACAGAAAAAAGGCGGCTATGTTAGCCGCCTTTCTACTTTTTAGTGGTCACTACTGGCTGACTTTACCCAGTTTGAGCCAAGTGTCGATCACTGTATCTGGATTGAGAGATACCGAGCTGATTCCTTGCGCCATTAACCACTCGGCAAGGTCTTCATGGTCCGATGGCCCTTGACCACAGATACCCACGTACTTTCCTGCTTTTGTCGCAGCATCAATCGCCATTTTAAGCATCGCTTTTACGGCTGGGTTGCGCTCATCAAAGAGATGGGCAACGTCACCAGAGTCGCGATCAAGACCCAGCGTCAGCTGCGTCATGTCATTCGAACCGATTGAGAAACCATCAAAGTACTTCAAGAACTCATCAGCAAGCACCGCGTTTGAAGGCAGTTCACACATCATGATGACTTTAAGACCTTGATCGCCACGGCGCAGATCGAATTTTGCCAGAAGGTCGATAACCGATGCTGCTTCGCTTGGTGTACGCACGAATGGGATCATCACTTCAACGTTCTTCAGCCCCATTTCATTTCGTACGCGTTTGATTGCCTGAGTTTCTAGTTCGAAACAGTCTTCAAACACAGGTGAAATGTAGCGAGAGGCACCACGGAAGCCCAGCATAGGGTTCTCTTCATGTGGTTCGTAATCTTGACCGCCGACCAAGTTGCTGTACTCGTTGGATTTAAAATCAGACATACGCACGATAACGCGTTTTGGCCAGAAAGCAGACGCGATGGTCGCAATGCCTTCGGTTAGCTTGCTCACGTAGAAATCGATTGGATCTTTGTAACCACGAATACGCTCGGTGATTTCAGCTTTTAGCTCATCACTTTGCGCATCGAAGTTAAGCAAAGCTTTCGGATGAATACCAATCATCTTGTTGATAATGAATTCAAGACGCGCAAGACCGACACCTTCATTTGGAATCTGAGCGAAGTCGAATGCGCGGTCTGGGTTACCCACGTTCATCATCACTTTGGTTGGTAGCAGGGGAAGCTCATCGACCGCAGAGCGTTTGATTTCGAAATCCAGCTCGCCTTGGTAAACGTAGCCTGTTTCACCTTCAGAACATGAAACGGTCACGGTTTCACCGTCGGTTAGCTTGCTGGTGGCGTCACCACAACCTACGATTGCAGGAATGCCAAGCTCACGTGCGATGATTGCTGCGTGACAAGTACGCCCGCCACGGTTAGTAACAATCGCAGACGCTTTTTTCATGACCGGCTCCCAGTCTGGGTCAGTCATATCTGTGACTAGCACGTCACCATCTTGAACCAGTGACATTTGGTCCAGAGAATCCACCAAACGCACTGGACCTTTACCAATGCGTTGACCGATTGCACGGCCTTCGACCAGTACATCCGCTTTGTTGCTGAGCTCGTAACGCTCAATCACGTTTTGCTCGCTTTGAGAGCAGACTGTCTCTGGGCGTGCCTGTACGATGTAGAGGTTACCGTCAATGCCATCTTTCGCCCACTCAATATCCATCGGACGCTGGTAATGCTTCTCGATGATCATCGCTTGTTTTGCTAGCTCTTTGATCTCGTCATCGTTTAGAGAGAAGGCGTTGCGCTCTTCAACCGAGGTGTCGATGATTTCCACTTGTTTGCCGATCTCTTGGCTGTTTGAGTAGATCATTTTGATCTGCTTAGAGCCGAAAGTCTTTTTAACAATTGGGTGTTGACCTGCTTCTAGCATTGGCTTGTGAACGTAGAATTCATCAGGGTTAACTGCACCTTGAACCACCATTTCACCTAAGCCCCAAGAAGAGGTGATGAACACCACTTGGTCGAAGCCAGACTCTGTATCGAGTGTGAACATGACGCCCGATGACGCTTTATCTGAACGAACCATACGCTGAATGCCCGCAGACAGTGCGATGCCACGGTGGTCAAACCCTTGGTGTACTCGATATGAGATTGCACGGTCGTTGAACAACGACGCATAGACGTGTTTGGTTGCTTCCAAAACAGCATCGATGCCTTTTACGTTGAGGAAGGTTTCCTGTTGACCAGCAAACGATGCGTCTGGAAGGTCTTCGGCGGTCGCTGATGAGCGGACGGCAACAGACACCTCAGGGTGGTTGTCGGTCAGCTCTTGATAGTTATCACGGATGTCTTGTTCGAGATCCGCAGGGAAGGGGGCTTCTAAAACCCATTGACGAATGGTGGCACCTGTCTTGCGCAGGGCTTCAACATCATCAACGTCCAATTCATCAAGTAATTGATGGATACGCTCATCCAAGCCTTCATAATCAAGGAATTGATTGAAAGCGAACGATGTGGTTGCAAAGCCGTTGGGTACTGATACACCAGCATTGGAAAGATTAGAGACCATCTCACCAAGTGAAGCGTTCTTACCGCCGACCTTATCAACATCATCCATGGATAGGCTATTGAACCAGAGGGTGTTCTTTTGCATGTCTTTCTCCAGAAACATTGCAGCTTGTAGGGAAGAGGCAAACGATTACGTATTGGCTTAAAAAAATTCTTAACAAATTTTCAAAGCTGTGGGGAACATAATAGTCAGCCGGGTTTTATTATCGATATTATGGTTACCATCCTACTCAAAAGAATTTTAAAGTTTAAATAAAACATGCAAATTGATAGTCAAAGTCGTGATGTGTTCTATGTTTCTGATGGAACGGCCATAACATGTGAAACCTTAGGGCATGTTGTTCTGGGACAATTTCCGTTTAGAGCGAATGAAAAAACCTTTCCATTCGTAGAAAGTGAAGACAAATTGTCGGACTTACTTAAAGAGATCGACATTTCCTACCGTCAAAACGGCGTGAAGCCGTTGGTGTTTTTCTCTATTGTGATTCCTGAGATTCGTCAATCACTGTTGGATGCGCCTGCATACTGTTATGACGTACTCGAAAGCATCGTTCAAAAAGTGCAAGACGACATTCAGCTCAAACCTAAGCCCAAATTGCAGCGTTCGCGAAGTGTAGGCAAAGACTCGGACACCTACTTTGACCGAATTGCCGCCATTGAATACACCTTGGCGCACGATGATGGAATCACGCTCAAAGGCTTGGAGCAAGCCGATATCATTCTGCTTGGGGTGTCGCGCAGTGGCAAAACACCCACCAGTTTGTACATGGCGATGCAGTTTGGCTTGCGTGTCGTGAACTACCCATTTATCGAGGAAGACATAAAGCGCTTACGCTTGCTTCCTGAGTTCGAAATTCATCGCCATAAGCTTTTTGGTTTAACCATCAATCCAGAGCGCCTCACTGAGATCCGAGAGAACCGTTTGGCGGGCAGTGATTATGCGAGTACGGAGCAATGCTTAACTGAGCTGGCGAGTGTCGAAGCGCTGTTTCGCAGAGAAGCGATCCCCTACATCAACACCAGTTCACTTTCGGTGGAGGAGATCTCGACGCGAATCTTAGAAAAAGCAGGACTACGTCGCCGACTGCTGTGATTGAAACTTACTGATATCTGACCATGGCTCGGCTGAGGGCTTCTTGAAGTGCCACCGCATCGGGAAAATGTTTGGATATCAGCATGTAGAACTTATGTTTTTCCATATCTGGGATCGGCATTGCAACAATGTCCTCCTGAACATAGTTGATGCCCCACACGTTATTCATGCCATCAAGAATTTCGTGCCATGAGATAAACACATCGCAGTTGAGATTGTGGAGTTCGGTAACGGCCTCAAAAATACTGACCGAGAATTGATTCACATTGTCGAGTTTAAAATCAGAGTAGTTGTAACCGTGAATGCCGCACACGATGTATGGCTCTAAGTCGTACACAGATGTGATATCCAAGCCATTCGGGAAGCGTTTGGTCGAGTACAGATAGTAAGGTGTAATATCGTAATACCAAGTTGTGTAGAGATAGTCTTGTGCCCGTTCCTCACTGTAGGAAGCGCTGACAGCAATTTGATAGTCGCCATCTTTTGTTCCTTTGAGGCAGCGACTCCAAGACGTCATGGTGATATCGAAACCATACCCTAGTTCCGAAAGCAGTTCGTCGAGTATGTCGATATCCCTTCCTTTTACGACGTCACCATCAATGTAGGTGTAAGGTGGCCAGTCAATGGCGTCACCACACACTTGAAGTGTCGGATGCTCGCCATCTAAGTTAGCGTGTGCCTGGAAAGCAAACCCAAGTAACATCACAACCCAGCTTTGCAGCCAACCATTTTTCATTCTGAACAACTCCCTTGCTCTGTCTCCTGTTTGAGTATAGACAAGGGCGGTACGGCGTCCACCAACTTTAGATGACCGCGAGTTAATGAGCGGGATAGACCACTGGGAAGTTCAGCGATGGGTGTTTAGCAACTATCGAACGGTATCCGTAGACTTTTTCTATATTTTCTGGAGTCAGCGCTTGCCATGGCGCCGCATCAGTGACTAATTTTCCCTTGTGAAGCAGAACGATACGGTCGGAGTATTGAGCGGCAAGATTAAGATCATGCAATACCACGACTACCGCAGTCTGCTCTTTATCGGCCAAGTCACGGGCGATCTTCAAGGTGTTGTGTTGATGAGCGAGATCCAGAGCAGACGTCGGCTCATCCAGCATGAGAATCTTCTGTCCTTCTGACTTGTCCAATTGAACCAAGACACGCGCAAGGTGCAAACGCTGCTTTTCTCCACCCGACAACGAAGGGTAGAGTCGGTCAGCGAGGTGTGCCACTTCCGTCATTTGCATGTATCTTTGAGCAAGGGTCTTACATTCCTGATTGGGTACATCCAGTGGAATTGCACCCAGCTCGACAACCTCGTGAGCTAAGAACGGGAAGCTCAAGGTACTATGCTGAGGCAGCATCCCTAAATGACGTGCAAGCTGTTTTGGTTCCCAACCTTGCTTGTGCTCACCAAAGTACTCAATATGGTTTGTAGAAGGAATTTCGCCGCATAACAGCTTCAGCAGCGTACTTTTCCCCGCGCCGTTGGGGCCAAGGAGCGCAGTCACCTCTCCTGCATGAATATCAATATTAATATCGTCAAGCACGGAATGCTGGCCAAACTTCATCGAGATATGACGGCCAGACAAAACGACGTTTTTCATCAAAGGATTCTTCCTTTTTGTTTAAATAGCAGGAACATAAAGAAGGGAGCACCAATGATCGCAGTGACAATGCCGACAGGGAGTTCTGCAGGCGCAACCGCCACACGCGAATACATATCGGCGAGAGTTAACAGCAGAGCGCCCATTAACGCCGAAATCGGCAGTAAAGAGCGATGGTCTGGACCTGATAGCATGCGGCCAAGGTGAGGAATGACAAGGCCAATGAAGCCGATCATACCTGAGACACTCACCGTTACACCGACGCCAATAGCCGTCAAGAGAATCAGTTGGCGCTTTAGTGACTGAACAGGGATGCCCAAATGATTGGCTTCTGCTTCGCCGAGCAACAACGCATTGAGCGCCATCGATTTACGCATAAATATGATCATCAGGGCGATGAGTGTCACCGCACACAAGATGATACTGTTCCAGTTTGCACCCGCTAATGAGCCCATTGACCAAAGGCTCAGATCGCGCAGCATCTGGTCGCTGGCGATAAAGTTCATGTAGCCAATACCCGCCCCAGAGAGCGCACTGATCGCAACCCCAGCCAGTAACATAATCGTGACCGAGGTGCCCATTTTGCTCGTTCCAAGTTTGTACACCAACAAGGTCGTGATAGATCCGCCAAGAAATGCAAATAACGGAACCGCAGCCAACGTCATAAACTGAGGGTATTGAGAGGCAAGTTCGGCAAACATCACGATAGCGAAGGCCGCGCCAAGCGACGCCCCCGCTGAAACCCCAATGATTCCCGGCTCAGCCAGTGGGTTGCGAAACAGCCCTTGCATCACGGTGCCGCAGACCGCGAGAATAGCCCCGACTAACATACAGAGTAGCGTTCTTGGGAAACGAATTTCGTGAATAACTAAGTTGATGTGCGGGGCTAACTCGTTGGTTTGGTTGAGTAAACCACGCATACTGTCCATAAAGCTGATCGACATCGGGCCGACGGAAACGGAACTAACAGCAGTGATACCGAGCGCAAGCGCAAAAATAAGCAGACTAGCGGAAAGAGGAAGACGACGTAACAACATATCCGATTGACTCTAGTTGAGTAGCTTGCTTAAGCGTTCTGCCTCAGAGAGACTTTTGAGCCCTAGTCCACCGACAAGCGCGTGTCCATCTACTTTGATAATGCGTTTGTTTTTACCTGCGGGTGTCGCTGCTAAGAGGGGCATCTTGCTAAGAATTTGCTCTGCGCCACCCATTTTGTCGTAGCTACGACCGCTAACTAAAATGACATCAGGCTGCATCTCGACCATGGCTTCCGTCGACATTGGTTTGTATGAGGTGAGCTGCTCTGCGGCTGGATTGATGCCACCTGCGAGCTCAATAATCGCATTGGGCGTCGTATCCTTGCCTGCCACATTTGCCGGACGACCTTCGTGGATCAGCAAGAAGAGAACTTTTTCGCCCACTTCAGGTTGATTCGCCTCGAGCGTTTCAATCTGCTGGTTAACTTGACGCTTCAATTTTTCTGCTTGTTGCTCGGCACCAGTAATGAGTGCGATTTCATCAATGCGTTCCAATAAACCCGTTGGTGTCGCTTTCGTGTTGACCACATCGACTTTTACGCCCGCCGATTTTAGTTGTGCTAGAGTTGTGTCTGGCCCCATTTCATCAGAACCAATCAATCGATTAGCGCCAAGAGCGAGCAGACCCTCAGCCGATAAGCGGCGATGGTAGCCAATTTTCGGCAGCTCAAGGTCCTTAGGTAGTGCGCTGGTAACATCTACTGCGACCAACTTGTCTTGCTGCTCTAGAGCAAAAATGATTTCAGTCACCGCACTGCCTGCGCTGATAATTCGTTCACTGGCGTTCGTATAGGTCGCACAAAAGGTAAGGCTCAGAGCCGCGACGGTTTTAAGAATATTTTTTTTCATAATGAACTCAGTTTTCAGGTTGTTCTGTCAATAACTGTGTGGCTTGAATGCCATTCTCTTGCAGGAAGGCGAGCAACTTGACCAAATGCTGAACATCGGCGGTTTTCTCTGCACCGATTACGATTGGTTTTTTATCTGATTTGTATTGCTCGAGCAGCGCGAGTTTGAAGTTCTCCCAATCGATGTACTCTTTGCTGTCGATTGCCCAGTACGGTTCTTCAGCCAGCAAATTGACTGTAATAGATTTGCTATCCACCTCAGACACGGCTTGTGAGTCGGTCGTGGGTAAGTCAACTTCCAATGAATCCAACTTCACTGCGGCCGTCAGCATCAAAAACACCATCACAATGAAAATGATGTCGAGCAACGGGGTCAGATCTGGGGTGAGACCGAAGCGGTTTTCATCCTGTTTGACCTTAATCATGCTTTCGCCTCAGATGGCTGGATCTGTTTAGGCGCACTCTCAATATTATGAATGGCGCGCTCAGGGGAGACATGTTGCAAGCTAATGCCTTCAAGCCAAAGGTTGACGTAATTGAGCGTATGTTCGAGTTTCGCCATGACTTTGTCTGCCCAAAGGCCAAGTAACTGAGCGCCAGCGATGGCAGGTAGAGCAATCAACAAACCTGCGGCAGTAGTACGCATCGCCAAGCCTAAACCATCGGCTAAATCATTAGGCGTGATGTTCCCAGTGGATGCGGCTACGCCTTTAAACATCTCAATCAAGCCCAATACCGTGCCCAACAGACCGATGAGTGGACTGATCACACCGATCAAGGTCAGCAGACGTAATCCAGAGTTGAGCTGGTGGCGTTTCTCTTGCAACCACATACCTGCCGCATCTTCACGAAGAGATTTAGAAAACGAGTGGTGAGCAAGAAGCATCGCCACGCCTTTGTAGAGCAGAGGTCGTCTTGGCGAGAGTTTTTCTGCGAGCTTTTCGATCTCCTGTCCGTTGGTCGGTGAAATCGTTTTAAGTTCGGAGCGTATCGCTCGTTTGCCTACGCCCAAACTGATGATGACTTGAAAGAGGCGCTCGGTAATGATCATCACAGTAAGTGCTGAACAAATAATCAGTGGCCATGCCATCAAGCCAAGTTGTTGTATTGTGTGTAATTGTTCCATGGTTAATCCAACTTAAAACGTACTGGGATTTCTACTCGATGTGCCACCGTTTTTCCGCCCACAGTATGAGGAGAAAATTTCCACTTCTTGATTGCATCGAGTGCTGCTTTATCGAGTATGGTTGCGCCCGATGAAGAAATAAGAACTTGTTTTACTTGGTTGCCATTTTCATCGAGCCAAATCTCGTACTTAGCGACCCCCTCAATGCCGCGCTTTTGAGCAATGCGCGGGTATTTGGGTGCGCGTGGTTTCGTCAAAAATGAAGGGCGCTCTATCAAAACGGGGTTTTCTGTTGCACCAGGTCGAGAAGCCGCGTCACTCTTGACTTCTTTGCTTGCTGGCTTGTTCTCTTCAACCTTCTTCGCCACCTTTTCTTCAACAACCGGTTTCGGCTGTTCTTTTTTCGGTGTGTCTTTTTTCACCGGCGTCGGCTTTTTAGGCGGCGCTTTTTTAACTTCAGGCTTCTTTTTGACCGGTTTAGGTTTTTCTTTTTTAACCGCCTTTTTAGGCTTTTCGATTGGTGCCTTCTCTACCGCTTTCTTTACTGGCGGAGGTTCGACAGGCGGCGGAGGCTCAACAGCCTTTTCGACAGGAGGCATTTCTTGAGGCTCAGACGGTGCAGCTTGTTCGACTTTAGGGCTAGGTGTCGGCGCAAATTTTAAAGACACAGTGGGTGTATCTGATCCCGTTGGCATCGCAAATGATTTTGATTCATGGGCGACAAACAGGAACGCCGCATGTATTGCTAATGATACGCCTCCTGCTATCGAGTATCGCTTCAGATTCACCTTGCCCTCACATCATGTTGTTCTCATAAAATGGAACAGGATTATTACTTACAACGCAAATAAGATCAATTATCAATTGCATTATCATTATCGCCAATTTAAGATTGCACGCAGTTTTTTACAACATCGACGCGAAGCTAGGGACGACAAGCGTTGAGAGAGTTATTAGATGTTAGATATTGATAAATTTGACGAATCAATCACGGGGGTGAACTCTCCTGATCCTCTCCGTTATGCGTTCCCTCAAAAAACATCGGCACATGCCGGTGGTATGGCGGCGCCAATTCCTCCTGAGCAAAAAGCGCACACTCTAAATCGCCTGTTGCAACAACCCGGTTCCAAGCATCAAAAGCGCTGCTTGTACATCCACATTCCTTTTTGTCGAGTGCGTTGTACGTTCTGCAACTTTTTTCAAAATGCGGCCAGTCGAAAACTGGTCGATGACTATTTTGAGGCTCTGATGGTCGAGATTGACCAAAAAGCCGCTCAACCATGGACTCAGACCGGCGTGTTTCATGCTGTCTATATTGGAGGCGGGACGCCAACTGACCTTTCTCCTCAGCAGGTTGAGCGTTTAGGGAAAGCGATTCAGCGTTCTTTTCCGTTATCGACCGACTGTGAAATCACGCTAGAAGGGCGTATCAATCGATTTAGCGATGAAATGTTTGAACGCGCCCTTGAAGGTGGTTTTAACCGCTTCTCTTTTGGTATTCAAAGCTTCAATACGCAAGTCCGTCGAAGTGCCAAACGTTTAGACGACCGAGAAGATGTTATGGAGCGCGTCGCGTCTTTAAGTGCGACGCAGCAAGCGCCGATCATTGTCGATCTGCTGTATGGCTTGCCCTATCAAACGGCGGAAGTTTTCGAGCAAGATCTTATCGACTTTATGGCGACTGGCGCTCATGGGCTTGATTTGTATCAGTTGGTTGTAGGTGGAGGCGCGCCGATGATCAACTTGGTCGATAAAGGCAAGATTCCGGCTCCAGCGACCACGATCGAAAAAGCGAGTATGTATGAGTTGGGCAGCCAATTTATGGATCAACACCACCTTCGTCGACTCAGTGTGAATCATTGGGCTCGGGATAACAGAGAGCGAAGCCAATACAACAGTCTCGCGAAAACGTATGCAGAAGTGCTGCCAATTGGCTGTGGTGCTGGAGGCAATATTGGCGGGTACGGGATGATGAACCACCGCACACTCGAAACGTATATGAGTGCCATGAAGTCCGGTGATTCAACCGTTGCCATGATGACCAAGCAGCACGCATTAGAGCCGCTGTTTTCAGCACTGAAGTCCGGATTTGATCATGGCGTAGTGCGCCGAGATGCTCTGCCAGCATTTATTGGTCAATCAAGTTTTGATCTGCTGTTACCACTTTTTGAGGTTTGGCAGCAGCGCGGCCTTGTTACGGTCGATGAACAATACTTGGTATTGACTCTTGCAGGCCGCTTTTGGGCGGTCTCTCTCGCTCAAGCAAGTATTCAAGTATTACAGAAAACTTACCAAGAACAGACTGCTTTACAACCCGCAGTATCGTTATAAGTGGATATTATGGAAACAATCAAACAACAAGTGGCTCAACTGATTGAGCAAGAGCCAACACTGCTCCCAGCTGCGATTGCTGAGCGTTTAGTCATCTCTGAATACCAAGCCGTTGAGGCGCTACCTGACGAAATGGTGGCGTTGGCGCCAGGGGAGCAAGCTCAAACCATACTTGAGCAACTGGTCGGTTTTGGACCAGTGACAACGATCGTTCACTCTTTCGGGTCTATTTTTGAAGTCAAAGCGCCATTTCCAAAAGGAAAGGTTGCACGCGGCTATTACAACTTGATGGGACGTGAAGGTGAGTTGCATGGCCATCTCAAACTGGACAACGTGAAAAATATCGCGCTAGTCAGCAAGCCATTCATGGGGCGAGAAAGTCACTACTTTGGGTTCTTTTGCTCTCAAGGAAACAATATTTTCAAAATTTACCTAGGGCGCAATGAAAAACGCGAACTGATCACTGAGCAAGTTGAGCAGTTTAAGCAGTGGCAACAAGCGCTAAGAAAATAGTCATATTATTATTAAAAACAGCTGAGGCGAGAGCCATCTCTCTCAGTAGAAAGAAGTCAGGAGTCAATAATGGATCAACAAGTAAAACAAGAGCGTCTGCAAGGTCGACTGGGGCCAGAAATTCAGGAGTTTCGCCAAGAGCGTCGTACCCTACAACTAGCGACCGTTGATGAACAGGGTCGACCAAATGTCAGCTATGCCCCTTTTGTTCAAAATCAGGATGGATATTTTGTGCTGATTTCGGAAATTGCCCGTCATGCGCGCAACTTACAAGTTAACCCAAGCGTTTCCATTATGATGATTGAGGATGAAGAGAGCTCAAAGCAACTCTTTGCTCGTAAACGTCTCACATTTGATGCCGTTGCTAGCGTTGTTGAACGAGATTCACAGCAGTGGCAACAAGTGATCAAACAGATGCAACAACGGTTCGGTGAAATCATTGATGGCTTAAGCCAACTGCAAGATTTTGTACTGTTTAACATGAAGCCAGAGCAAGGCTTGTTTGTAAAAGGATTTGGTCAAGCGTACCAAGTTTCAGGCGATGATCTCGTGGATTTTGTTCATCTACAAGATGGGCACAAAAAAGTCTCCAACGCTTAAGTGTCTATCCATACCGGCTAACTGACCACAAAGGGGCGCTTAGCCCCTTTTCAGACTCCCCAGTGGCTTGCTCTTAGTTTAGAGCTTTCGGATTGGCGATATTTTCCGGGGTGCCTGCCGAGAATTTCACGACGTTTTCAAATGCCCATTGAAAATAAAGCTCGTAGCTATTTCTCTCTACATATCCGAGATGGGGCGTTGCCACCACATTAGGTAGGGTTAGCAGCGGCTCACTGTGCTCATTGGCGGGTTCTTGTTCAAACACATCGATTGCCGCCAGCTTTGTCGGGTGCTTCACCAAGGTTTGATAGAGCGCATTGGGGGCGATAAGCTCCGCTCGACTGATGTTGACGAGCATAGAGTCCGCCCTCATAGCGTCAAGATCAAGCTGAGTGACAATATGCCGAGTCGCCTCATTCAGTCTTAGGTTCAGTGAAATGACATCGCATTGGCTAAAAAACGCCTGCTTGCTTTCTGCGGCGCGATAACCGGATTTAACCGCCTTTTCCCTTGATGCTTCGCTACCCCAAACTACAACGTCCATCTCAAACGCGTGGGCGTACTTAGCGAGTCGTTGGCCAATCTTGCCAAATCCCCAAATGCCCATCGTTTTGCCGTTTAAGGTCGTACCTAGCCCAAGTTCGCCGGATTGCTGCCACTGTCCGCGCTTAAAGTTACCTATGTAGTTGGGTAAGCGCCGAGCGGTTGCCATGATCAGTGCCCATGCGAGTTCAGAAGGCGCAATAGGGGAGCCTACGCCCTCTGCGACCGCAACGCGATGGCGAGTGCAATCGTCTAGATTGAGGTGGTTACTGATTTTCCCGGTTTGACTGATGAGCTTTAGATTGGGCAGACGCGATAGAAGTTCATCCGTGATGACGGTGCGTTCACGAATCAAGATGATGGCATCAAACGCTTCGAGCCTGTCTACGAGTGCGTCGATATCATTTAGCGTATCAGTAAACACCGTAACATCATGCTCCTTAAGCATTGTGAAGTTACTGAGGTGCCGTACTTGGTCTTGGTAATCGTCTAAAATTGCGATTTTCAATGGGCTGTCCTTATTTTCAACTGACGTATTATATTAAAAACTGGAGTTTGGTTGTTTTAAAAATTCTATTTCTTCAGCCGTACTTTCTCTGCCTAAAATAGCATTCCTATGCGGGTAACGACCAAACTTGTCGATGATCACTTTGTGTTTTATTTCAAAGTCATAATTATTCTCTAATCCATCTTGGCTGAACAGTTCGACGGCTTTTTGGTGAATAATCTTTGATTCACTGTGCATAAAAGGCATGTACAAAAATGACTTTTCAGTTATCGATAGCTCGTCATCAAGTTTTAATCCAATCGCTTCTTGTGCAAGTGCTAAGGCAAGTGGATCTTGAGAGAACGCTTGAGGCGTGTTGCGGTACACGTTGCGTGAAAACTGATCGAGGACGATGATCTCGGCCAGCCTTCCTGCTGCTGTCGCTCTCCACGGGTAAAGCTCTGATTGAGCAGCGCTTTTGAGCAATGGTTCGAATCGATCAGTAATCATCTGGTCAACCTCGTCGTTACTCATAAACCAATCTTTCGGTTCGAGTTCTTCAAACCAGAACTTGAGCACGATCTCTGGGCTTGTTGCTGTGTCCATATTGTCTCCCATACTGAATAACTGTCGGATAATTATTGCTGAGCAAACTTAACGATAAACCATAATGTGACTTAGTTTAAGAACCCGAATAAAAAACTGCGCCCTCGACGCAGTTTCAGTCAACTAACTATTCATTAGATAGGGCTATTTAACAAGGAAATCGTCGTAAATAGATTTAAAAAAGAAAATATATTCATTGGTTAATTGTTTGGATTAATATCCTAGTTTATTCATTCTAAATATTGTCGATAATTATCACGATTTATTTGGTCGTATTTATTTAATCTCTCCTCCGAACAAAATTATTAATTTTCCAATCATTTTTGCCGACTCTGGAGGGTAGGTTTATGCGTATCGTATTAGCGTTAGGGGGCAATGCTCTGCTTGCTCGTGGTCAAGCATTAACAGCAGAAAACCAGCGTGAGAATATTCAAAAAGCAGCGAAAAATATCTCGGATATTGCTGGCGAACACCAAGTTGTTATTGTGCATGGTAACGGCCCTCAAGTGGGGTTATTGATGGAGCAAAACGCGGCTTACCAAGAGTATTCTCCACAGACAACCCCTTACCCAATGGATGTTCTTGGCTCTCAGACTTGTGGCATGGTGGGGTATATGCTTCAGCAAGAACTGCGCAACTGTGATACGAGTTTACGTATTGCGACCTTGCTGACACAAACTCAAGTGAGCAAGCAAGACCCAGCGTTTGCCAACCCGACTAAGTTTGTTGGCCCTGTCTACAGCGAAGCCAAAGCACAAGAGATCATGGCAGCAAGCGACAAACAGTTTAAAGCAGACGGCGAATACTACCGACGCGTCGTGCCTTCGCCAATGCCACAAGATATTGTGGAAGTCGAACAGATTGAAACCTTGCTCAATTCAGGCAACGTTGTGATCGCCTGTGGTGGTGGTGGCGTGCCTGTCTCCATCGAAGAGGGGCATAGCGTTGGTGTAGAGTGCGTCATCGATAAAGATCTCACCGCTGAACTTCTTGCTGAAAAAATCAATGCGGACCTGTTTGTCATCCTCACCGACGGTTCTATTTACCGCAACTACGGCAAAGAAGACCAAGCAGAGATGAAGGTCGCAACGCCGAAAGGCTTGTCTGAGTTTACGTTCCCGGCAGGGTCAATGGGACCAAAAGTCGATGCTGTATGTAAATTTGTCGAATCAGGTCGCGGTGAAGCGGCGATTGGTTCGTTGTTTGAGCTAGATAAGGTGATCAACAAGCAGGCGGGTACGTTAGTCACGCAAGGCGAAGGAATCGAATACTACTAATCTGCACAATCTACTCACAATAGGTATTGGCTTTGGCTGGCCAATACCTATAATGCGCGTTTTTGATTCTCACCAAACAACGTGAAGTTTGAGCGCGACCACCCCAAAGCCTGACCGAATTACTGCGATGCGTTCCATTATTGAACAAGTAAAGTCAACGCTTCCACTCTACGAGCCGGAAACCTTTATTTGTGGATTGAAGGGAAGCTGTCAGGGGTGTCCGAAAAAACTCCTGGAAATGGTCGACTCTGAGCTGACGTATTGGGAATCGGCTATGGCCCGTGGCATCACACCTCATTTCGATGAAATACGACGGTTTGGAAAAATGTGCAGCAGCGTCAAACGAGCGCTATCAAAAAATGGACTGTTAGCGACTTAATCTACTTTGCCCTCTGGTGGTTTCGTGCTGAGTAGTTCTTCAATTCAATAACTCAATTGAGAGATATTCATCACACTTTCTTTTGTACTCGCTTCTTCTGAGCTACGTTTATAACAGGCGTGTCAAAGGAGAATGGGTTATGGTCAATCTGCGAGCTTACCGTCAACTCTTATTCGCGGTGCTATTATGGATACCGATTTCGGCTTGGAGCCAAGACAAAGACGATCTTAGAAACTTATCGTTTTTTACGGAATCCTATCCGCCTGCTAACTTTCTCGTTAATGACAGCATAACCGGTTATGCGGTCGACATTTTACTTGAGGCGAGCCGCCTTGTTGGCGAACCGATCGAGATGAATCAATTGACTTTGCAGCCTTGGGCACGTTCCTATCGGCGAGTGCTTACTCAGGAAAACTCGGTACTGTTTTCGACCACGCGATCCGAACACAGAGAAAACCTGTTCCAGTGGGCTGGCCCAATCGCTGACATCAAGGTAGTTGTTTTAGCGCGCAAAGATTCTGGCATAGAGATAGAAAAACCAATGGACATGGCCAGTTACCGAATTGGCGTGATCCGTGACGATATTGGTGAGCAAAGTCTGTTGGCAATGGGAATTCCTCGTGACTCGATGCAAGAGGCTTCTTACGTGACGGTTTTAGCTGAGCAATTAATGAAAAAGCGCATCGATCTCTTGGTTTACTCGCAAAGAGCAGCATTCTGGTGGTCACGACAGGTAAATGTCGATCCTGAAATGTTTCAGCCAGTTTATATCGTTCGAGAGGGAGAGGTTTACTTCGCGTTTAACAAATCGACATCTACCGATGTGGTTGAGAAACTGCAACGAGGGCTAGATTTGTTGAAGTCAACGCAAGGCGAATCAGGGATGACCCTTTATGAAGAGATATTGGCAAAATACTAAAAGAGCAGCACTTGGCTGCTCTGGTTAACTATACTTTTGCCTTCTTGACGAAGTAAGGATTATCGAATTTCTTTGGATTGCCCAATTCAGACGTCACCAGTTTGTTCCATAGCGCTCGGTCAAACTCGCCCTTTTCCAAAGAAGGGTAGAGGGTTTCTTGCTCTTCCAGTGCTAAGCGAATGAACTGCTTTTTCTTAATTTGATTGTATTTCTTTGCCACGCGATTGTGTTTGGCAATCCACTCTTGCTTAAAAGCAACTAAGCCAGGTTCAGCAACCTCTAGCGGCAATCTAGATAAATAGATGCGTTTATAAGAGATCTTACGATCGATCATTGTGCGCATGGCAGTTTGGATGTACTTACCGTGGTGAGTAATGGAAATATCATCTTTGTCGAACAATTTGACGCACCAGCCACTGGGGAAGTAGTCGGGTTTACGAAACTGTTTGTTGCGCACGTCGATAGCTTGGTGCATGACCAAGTCTGAGGTGCCGTTGAACGTTTGTTGCCATTTGCCGATTCGAATTTGAATCGCCGTTGGCAATCGATAGATATTCGTGAACTTATCTTGATCCATAAATCAACACACTTATTACTGTCAAAAACAAGATGACGCAGCCAAGCGTTATGGCAGCAAGGTTATTTTAGTTTCAGGGACGAATTGACACTGAGCTAGGCTCATACGGCGTATTTTAGATAAAACGAATAAAAGTAGCTAGAGATAAACGTCAGCATATGGTTAGTTTGTGGGCGGCTTAACGTGACGTTGGTGTGGGGGAGGAGACAGGGCAAACTCACCATGCAAGTTTGCCCGTGTTGTTTAGTCGTAAATTGTCGGGATAGGCTGACGTTTGTGTTGAGTCACTTTGTAGATATGAACCAAGCGCTGCGTCACTTCTTCAGAAACCGGCTTTCCTTCAAGGAAGTCATCGATTTGATCGTAAGTAAGATTTAACGCATCCTCATCCGCTTTTTGAGGGGCTAGCTCTTCAAGGTCAGCGGTTGGTACTTTCTTAACCAGTAACTCAGGCGCCCCCAATGTTGCTGCCACTTCACGTACTTGACGCTTACTTAAGCCAAAAAGCGGGGCCAAATCGCACGCGCCGTCACCAAACTTAGTGTAAAAACCCGTAATGTTTTCCGCTGAGTGGTCCGTGCCCAGTACCAATCCGCCGACGTACCCAGCGATTTCGTATTGCGCGACCATGCGAGCGCGCGCTTTTACGTTCCCTTTTACAAAGTCTATTTTGGCAGCATCTTCAGGAACTAGGCCTGTGCCTTCAAGCGCAGTATTGGTTGCTGCGTGAATGCCATCAACGCCTTGTTTGATGTTTACCGACACGGAATGTGTTGGCTGAATGAAGCCTAACGCCAACTGCGCTTCGTCTTCATCTTTTTGTTCACCGTATGGGAGACGAACAGCGATGAACTGGTAGCCACCGTCGGTTTCTTCATTGAGTTGGTTGACCGCAAGCTGCGCCAGACGACCACATGTAGTAGAGTCAACGCCACCGCTGATACCAAGGACAAGGGATTTGCATCCTGCTTCCTGCAATTTGCGTTTGATAAAGTCGACACGACGCGTAATTTCAAATTGAGGGTCAATCGATGGCAGTACGCGCATCTCGTCGCGAATCAACTGTTCCATTCTGTTTCCTTCCTGCAAGCAATAAAGTTAAAATTTGTCATCATACTGAGTCATCTTAAGAGATGAACTTTTTGATAAAGTAATCTCGTAAGATGACAGACTGACATGATACCTAAATACAACTAATAGAAAACTGTGATCACAGTTTTCAGCATAAAATAAGGGAAAAAATGAGCAAAATCGCAGTTTTTGGCAGTGCGTTTAATCCACCAAGTTTAGGTCACAAAAGTGTTATCGAGTCATTAGCCCACTTCGACAAAGTGCTGTTACTGCCGAGTATTGCCCATGCTTGGGGAAAAGAGATGTTGGATTACGCCATACGCTGTGAGTTGGTGGATGCGTTTATTGAGGATTTAGCGCTAGAGAATGTTGAACGTTCCGACATCGAAGAGCAGTTATTCCTACCGGGAAAAAGCGTGACTACCTTTGCAGTTTTAGAGGCACTTGAAAAAAGGTACGAAAATTGCGAGCTAACTTTTGTCATGGGGCCTGACAATCTTTTGAATTTTGCTAAGTTCTACAATGCTGACAAAATACTCAGTCGCTGGACAGTAATGGCATGCCCCGAAAAGGTAAAAGTGCGAAGCACGGACATTCGTGACGGCATTAAGGCGGGAGAGGATATTTCGTCATTGACCACTAAGAGAGTGTGGCAAAAGTTGGCCGAATCTGGGTATTATTAGGGCTGTTATACGATATATTTGAGGTGTGAATGAATGCGGTAAGAGCGATTGGTCTGGTAAGTTTGCTGACTGCCTCTGCACAGGCATGCGAGATGTATGAGACGAAACAGTTCGAGGAGTCGGTCATGTTTCATTCTCCCTCTGGCGTGTGTTTTTCACTCCTTGAAGGGATTGAGTATACAGCCAATAAATTTGACGATTTTTTAGATATTGTCGATTTCGATGATGATAAAGGCTATGACACCTATTGGGACGATTGGGTGTTAAAAAGCGAAACCAATCCGATTCTCACGCGCGCCCTTTCCTCAAACTACGTGGGTGTCGGTGTTTGGGTACCGACTGAGCTCGAAAATCGCTTGCACGCCATGGATACCGAAGAGTGGATATTGAGCCACGGTCTGCTTCTTAGTGTCGGGTTTGGCAAAAAGAGTGCAGGAGAGCCAAGAATGCGGCTCGATTACCGCTGGCATGACAAATATGATGGCGATGTAATGATGCAAATTGAATTGCCGTTTTAGTCAAAGCGACCTAGCTAAAAATCACCAACAGCTCGACTTCAAATCGTTGAAGTGGTTAGACCTATTGATAATTGGCATACTTAATTTGCTCCTTTATAGTGTAAACATAATGATAATAATCTTATAAATTATGTTGGCTTATGTTTGGTTTGGTTCGCTCTCTATTTTTTCAAATAAGCATGCTGTTAAGTGCGACTTTACTCAGTGCTTCTGCGTTTGCAGATCCTGTTCATTTGAACCTCTACACACAAGAATTCCCTCCTCTACAAGTTAAGGTACAAGGCCGCCCTGAGGGGTACGTGACCAATTTTGTACAAGCCCTCGTCCGTGACGCTTCTCAATCAATCCCAATGCAGATTGCACAAGTCCATTTTATGCCTTGGAAGCGGGCGATTCGTATGACACAAATGTATGAAAACAATCTCTTTTTCTCAATATCTCGCACTTCGGAGCGTGAGCATGAGTATCAATGGATTGGTGAGGTGTCGCCCTATGAAGTGGCGTTGTATCGCTACAAAGATGGCCCCAACGTGGCACCTAATACGCTTGAAGAGCTGCGTAATTTTCGCTTTGGTGTTCAAGCTGAGAGCTCTTTTGAAGAGCTTTTGGATAAGTTCAACATAACCAACACCATCCAAGTTGGACAGGGCAAAGATGTGCTTCGTTTACTTAGGGCGAATAGAGTCGACTTTGCGCCCCTAGTCACCGTGAGTTACCCATACCGAATGGCGCAGTATGGACTCAACCCAGACGACTTTGTTGAGGTCATGAAAGTGCGCCAGTTATGCAAAGAGCTTTGGTTGGTGACGGGCAATAAAACATCACCAGCCGTCGTCAGTGCGCTGAAAAACAGTTACCAAAAGCTAAGAAGCGCTGGGGTAAGAGAAAAGTTGATTGCACAATACCAACCCGACAGTGAAGTAATGGCTCGTTACCAACAGCGCTCCCAATAGCCCATTCTATCCACTCTGTAATCACATAGTGACTTGGTTAAAGTCTATCCAGCCGTTGGCTAACAGCTCCGGCGCGCTAACGGTGTCAGAGATGTTGAGCTCTTGCTTCACATGATAGAGAGGTTGATAAATGCCCCGTGTGATGAGTTTTTTCTCTAAGGCGGCAAAGCCACTCAGTCGCCCGCGGAGCGTAGGGCGAGACATGATCTGCACCACCTGCTTATCGCGCCATGCCTTGTCTTTCTGGTTGAGACACGCCTCGTTAGAGTTCGTTGAGAGTATCCAACCCAACCAAGACATCTCGAAGTCTTCGCCGAATACTTCACCAGTAATAAGAATATCCGCATCAGCGAGCGTTTTTTCACAGTTAAACTCTGGATATTCCAATATCTTTAATTCACATCTGAGACCAAAAGATTCGAACGTTTTTACCACTTGTTTACTCACAGCGATGTGTGTCGCGAGTTGGTAAGTCATGATAATCAGTGGCTTGCTTGGTAGTGGGGCATTCCAATGCTGAACCTTGTCTTCGCGGTGTGTCGTTTGTTCGCTTGGTTGTGAAAGCATGCCCCGTGCTTGGGCAATTTCTTCGCACTGTTCGTCGTTTGGTGGGCTCATCGTCACAAGAATGGACTGCAACCATTGACGGTGTTGGCGGCGCAACATCCAAGGGTGTCGGTAAGGGTTGAGCATGGCGTGTACACAGCCTCGCTCCCATTGGTGGTGCTGAGTAAAACCGTGGCGGCTCTTTTTCAGGTGGCTGCCATGAACGACGTCGCTGTTTAGCTCAAAATCTGTGGCCTTGTCACCGACGTTCCAAATTTCGATCCCATCAATCCAAGGGCGATATCCATGGTAGCGAGGGTTGGCTTTGAGGCTTGTCAGCCATTTTGTTTGCTGCGTGAGGATAAACGGTCCACTTCCGATCAGGCGTCCTTGCTCTTGTTTACAGATACCCATGGCACCTTTGGCAAGCAGCTTAGGTAACAATGAAGGAAGAGAAAGGCTAACAAATGTCAGTGAATATGGACCAGTCACCGAAACACGATCGATGAAGCGGTACATCTGTTTCGAGATGGAGTCTGACGCCATCAAACGATCATAGTGGGCTTTGATGTCTTGTGCTAACAAGGGACTGCCATCATGAAAACAGAGCCCTTTACGCAGGGTAATACGTAGGGAGTTGCCGTCCAATGTCCACGAATGAGCAAGATCGCCTTGATAGCTGCCTTCAGTGTCGCTGGCTTTAAGTAACGTGGCATAAAGGTGATCGGCGATGTGCTGCTCGGTGCGGCGGTTTATTCCAATGGGATCCAAATCGTGTGTTCCGCGATAAAACGGAATCTTGAGCACATGATGGTCTGATTGGACGGTTTGATAGCGTTCTAGGTACTCACTCAGAAACTGATTTCGTTTCGCTAGGCTCACCAGCGTCAACGCGTCTTCCACTTTACCTTGCTCAATCAAATGTAATGCGTGACGAGTTAGCCGCTCCTCAAGCATTTTTAGTCGGCGTGAAACAGGTAAGTTACCTCTGCCGATGCCAGGTTTCCATTCAATGATCTCCTCTTTAATCAGTCGTTTAATTAGGAGCTGGGCGTTGCGGCGAGTGCATCCCATTGCTTGACTAAAATGATCGAGCGAGACGGGGTTCCAATCTGTTTGAGACAGGTGTTCCTGACAAAAAGCGAGAGCCTTCCAATAGCGCATAAAGGTGAAATCCTGTTTAGATATTTCTATTTTTCTTCATCTTTTCTCGGCAAATAATAGCGCAGTCAGTTGAAGAAAAAAGGAACGAAACATGGATACGTTAACTGCAGCACAACGCGGGTCTATTTGGCGCAATCGCTCATTTCAAATTCTCTTTGCCAGCACGCTGTTTGTCGCGTTTAGTGCGCAGGTCTACAATCTCGCGATGCCGCTTTTAGTGTATGAGCTTACTCAATCATCTGAAGTGATGGGTTGGATGCGCGCGGTCGAGTTTATGCCAAATCTGGTGTTGGCTCTATTTATTGGCGTTTGGGTGGATAGGGTCAACAAGAAGAAGTGGTCTCAAGTGATGCTGTTTGGTCAAGCCGCGATGGTGTTGACGTCTTACTTGGCGGTGGAATGGATGGCCAATCCTCTTTGGATCCTGTTCCCGTCGGCGTTTTTTATGATGGCGTTTAACTACGGTTACCACAACGCACGCATGTCGATGATGAAAAGAGCGTTGGCTCCAGAAACACAAAATACGGCCATAGCGAGAATGAGCTCACTCAATAGCTTTATGGAGACGGTAGGACCTGTCCTATCTGGCGCTTTAATGTTGATGTCAGCGATCCATAATGTCTTTATTGGTGTCGGGGTGATGCTGCTGATCGCCTATTGGCAATTAGAAAGATTGGACTACTCTGCGTCATCTTCAGTCCATCACCAACCGGTGTTTTCAGCGCTAAAAGAGGGCTGGAAAATCCTAAGAGCAGAGAAAAATATGTGGACCATTACGTTGGCCGTGATGGTGATCAATACCACGGGTGCTGTATTTTGGATTCAAGCGATTTACTATGCCAAAGCAGATCTTGCACTGAATGCGGTGGAAGTGAGTTACTTGATTGCTGCATCCGGAATCGGTGGGCTAGTCGGTTCATTTAGCGCCGATAAAGTTAGGCAGCGATTGGGCTTGGGCTGGTTGTTAATTGCGTCGATAGCGCTAGAAGCAATAGGTTTTGTCATCCCGCTCTTTTTGCCGAATGTGGTGAGCTTGGCAATCTCTTTCTTTTGGATTTCAGCAATTGGTTTGTACAGCAGTATCTGTATATGGAGTTACCGCCAAGAAGCTTTTGATGAGCAATACCTTGGCCGCGTAACGGGGTTAACTGGCTCGCTGTTTAAGCTGTTGATGCCTATTGGATTAGCCAGTTCGGGGTACATTGCATCCGCTGTGGGCGTTGAGTGGTTGTTTGTGGTCTGCTTTGTTGTTCAGTTATTGGTGGCGATGACGCTCATGTTTACTGGCGTCAGGGCCGTTCGTTAGCGAGCTATCAGGCTGCTCCGCTGGATTTGTTCGGGTTAAGCGAGCGTTAACCCTGACCAGATGTCCCGCTACAAGGAAAACTCGTCTCGCAACCAACGTCTGAGTAGGAGCACGTGTTCATTTTTCAGTTTGTCTGGCGAGCAAGCAAAGTAGAAATCTTGATGCGGGTTGAGTACGGGTTCTCCTACCTCGACAAGCGATCCATGCTCGACATCATCGCGAATGAACTGCCTATGGGTGACGAACACTCCGAGACGTCGAATCGTCGCTTGCACGGCTTGTACCGAGGCAGTGAAGCTAAGATTGTAAGTGCTATCTGGAATAGGCAGTTGGTGATGCTCACACCAGACTTGCCAGTCATGTTTGCGTCGTTCATTTGCGGCGATGATCGCAGGGTAGTGAGCGAGCAGCGCTTGCGGCGTCGAGGCTTTTTCGAGTAGTTCAGGGCTCGCGACCATAACGAGCTCATCTTCTGCTAGCTTCTCACAGTAATAGTCTTGCCATTCATCGGTTTTACCGTGGATGATCGCTACATCGACCCCTTCATATTCCATGGCAAAGCTGCCCGTTAAGGTAGAAATACGAATGTCGAGTTGGGGCGCAAACTCATTGAGACGACCTACTCGCGGTATCCACCAATGCATAGCGAGCGAGTTGACCATATTGAGTGTTAAGCGATGGCTTTGTTTGTCTGCGATCATCTCTTGAGTCGCGTTGACGATTTGCTCAAGAGCTGGCGCTATCTGCTTATAATATTTGCGTCCACTGGCGTTTAGCACCACATTTCTGCCCACCCGTTGAAACAGCGACTGACCAAGTTGGCTCTCGAGGGATTTGATCGCTTGGCTCACGGCAGAGTGGCTTACGCTAAGAGCTTGGGCGGCTTCGGTCATGCTGCCTGACTCAGCAACAGCGACAAACGAGTAAAGAGATTTGAGTGGGGCGTATTTTTTCATCTGTTAGTTTTTCTTACCGATAATGTAATTATTACGCGATTTTTATTACCTCTGATCAGACATACACTGAGCGCCAATCGGGAGGAGTTATGTCTAATCAGTTGTACCCAATAGTATTTATGTTGTTATCAACGTTCAGTTTGTCATTAACTGGGCTGTTTTCCAAATTTCTTAGTCAGCAGTTAGAGCCAAGTCTGCTTGGTTTCTTGCGATTTTTTCTGCCAATGAGTTTACTTTTAGTGTTTGTCGCGTTGCCCAAAATTCGCATTCCGGAGCGTCGCTTGATGAAGCCATTTTGGCTACGCGCGGTCTGTATTGGTCTTTGTCAGATCTGTTTTATCTACTCACTAAAGCACCTTTCTTTGGTAGAAAGTGTGGTCTTGTTTAGCACCGGCCCCATGTTCATTCCACTGTTAGAAAAATTAATCTTTTCGACTCGAGTGCGCCCCCTTAGCATTTTGGGGTTAGTGATAACGTTTATCGGTGTGCTGTTGCTGGCGGGTGATGTATCCAACTTATCGCTGCGAATAGAATTGTTGGTCGGATTAGCCGCTGGGTTTTTTAATGCTGGATCGCAGTTGGCTTTGTATCGGTCGAGCAAAACCGATCTCAATCCATTTGAAATCAACTTCTGGACCTTCCTTTTTGCCTCGGTCGTGCTTTTGCCGTTTGTTGGAGTGAGTGCGCTGCAACAGCCAGAGTGGATAGTGAGTGACTCGAGCAGTCTGATGTTGTTGGTTGCGGTATTGTTTGCCTTAGCTGCACTTATCATCAATACCCAAGTGTTTCGTTCCAAAGCATACAAATTGGCGGAGTCGAACTCTCAGCTCGCGCCGCTCATCTACACCAATTTATTGTTTACTGCGCTTTGGCAGTGGCTGTTTTTTGATGAAAGCTATGAGTCGATTCAGTTGCTTGGTCTAGGCTTGATTGTGTTTGCGAATGTATTGTGCGCCTTCATTCCCAAATGGGTAAAGGCGATTGAGCGACTTAGAATGAACCACAACCTTCGTTAGATTGCCTGTATGGCGTTCACAGGTGTATTCGTGCAACGCCATTCTTGCCATTTTGTTTGATGCTGTACATCGCTTGGTCAGAGGCGACATAGAGCGCTTCAAAGTCGTAAGATTGTGGGGTGAAATGACAAATACCAATGCTGAACCCTACTTTTGCTGAGCCATTATCCAGTTGAATTGGTTGTTGAGATTGGCTTAGCAAGTCGTCAGTAAAGCGGTCGATGCTCTGGGGAGAATCTTCATGGCAAAGTAAGACAAACTCATCACCACCAAGACGAGCAATGAAGGCGTCTTTCGGTGCAAAATCTTTTAACCAAGCGCTGATTTGCATAAGAACCAAATCGCCCGCTTTGTGACCTAAATTGTCATTAACGGTTTTGAAATCATCCAAATCAATAAAAATCAGCGCAGAAGGGCGGTGTGGGTATCGCTTTGCGTAGTCGGCAAAATGCGATGTCAACGCTTGGCGATTGAATAGCCCAGTGAGTGGATCTTCAGAAGCCAATCGAGCCAGTTCTTCTTCGTAACGCTTTTCATTAGTGATGTCGATGTGTGTGCCCATGATCCGAAGTGGGGAGCCGTTGTCATCGTATTCAACGATTCGGCCCCGATCCGATACCCAACTGTGGGTACCGTCTTTGTGAAGCATGCGGTGCACGACTTGATAAGCGTCCGCCTCTCCCCTTAAATGGGCTTCGAAAGCGCCAACGGCAAGATCGTAGTCATCTGGGTGCAGTTTGCTTTTCCATACTTCAACGGTCGCTTCTAGCTCATGTGGCTGGTAACCGAGCATCTTGCCCCATTCCATATTAAAGATGCGCAGTTGCCCCGTCGGAACATGCTGTTCCCAAAGGCACAATCCGGTGCCATCTAAGGCGGCATTGAGCTTCTCTTCTAGGCGGCGGTTGTTTTCTTCAAGCTCAGCAATACGGTCTCTGAGCTTTGCGATGGTCGTTTCGTGCTCTTCCATGAGTTTCGACTTATCGTTGTGGCTGATACAAGGTTAGTCTGCCATAACTCAGACTAAGATGACTAGACTCTAGTTTCGCTCTGATTAACGCGGGCGCACAGGGAGAAGCTGTTTACCAAAGACATTGATCAGCGCGCCCGTTACAATCAATCCACCTCCCATATAGGTCCAAATCGATGGAATTTCGTTAAACAGCGTTACGCCGATCAAGGTTGAAAAGACGATTTGCACATAGGAGTAGGCAGACGCTTGTCCTGCGGCTTGAGTCTGCATCGCTTTGGTTAAACCGTATTGACCAATTTGGGTAAAGACCCCAACCAGTACCAGCATCATTGTGATGAACAGGCTTGGCATGACAAAGTCATTCCACATCAGTGCGATGGAGGTGGGCAACGCCACCATAGGGAAGTAGAAAATGATGACAGAGCTGTCTTCTGTTTGGCTCAGTTTTCGAACCACCACATAGGCGATCGAGCTTCCCAGCGCACCTAGCAACGCCATCATCACGCTGAACAACGGTAACTCTTGCGTTGCGTTATTGGCCATACTGGGTTGTACCATTAAACCTAATCCTGCCAAGCAGAGCGCAATGCAGATAAGTGTCGCGATTTGAATCCGTTCTTTGAGGAATAAGAGCCCAAGTAGCGCCGTAAATACAGGGTGAACATACTGCAATATGGTCGCTTCTGCTAAGGGTAACGTGGTCACAGAGTAATAAACGCACATCAACGCCAGCGTGCCCACGGCGCCACGCAAGAACAGCAAAGGCTTATTGTTGCCCCAAACGGATAGTCGCTTACGTTTAATATCGATGTAGCTAATGACGAGAGAAACCAATGCCCTTGCAGCGACAATTTCAAACAGAGGAATGCCATGCACGCTAACGTATTTCACGCAGGCTGACATCAGGGCAAAACCCAGTGCAGACAACAGCATGAAGCGAACCCCGACAGGGATAACTGGAGTGAATGTAGTAGGCATTCTTATTCTCAAATTTCTCAATTAAGTTGGCTATGATACGGCAAGCTGAGGTGAAGTAAACTATACGCTTGTAGCGGATATCGTGTGGTGTCACTCGCAAGGTTTGTTGATATGTGATGCCAAGTGATAAGCTGAGTAAAGAACAAGCTCCGAACAACTAAGAGGTTGAATCCTGTGCAGAGCCAAACCCCATCCTCTTCCTTGCCAGCAGAGTCCGCTGCTGTTGATGGAAAGTCCAAAAACCTGGCGATTCTCCTCGAATTGGTCACCTTCATCAAACCCTACAAACTCAAAGTGGCGGTGGCGCTTTTGGCGTTGATTTTTACCGCGTCACTCACCTTGTCGGTCGGCTATGGCGTTCGTATCTTGATTGACCAAGGATTTGCCCAGCAGTCAACGCAGGAGCTAACAGGGGCGATTCAGTTTATCTTGACCATCACAATACTCATCTCGATTGGCACCTTTTTTCGCTTCTACTTGGTCTCATCGGTTGGGGAGCGAGTGAGCGCAGACATTCGCTTGGCAGTGTTCAATCATGTGATTGGTCTTCATCCGAGTTATTTTGAAACCAACGGCAGCGGCGACATTATGTCGCGCTTAACCACGGATACCACCTTGTTGCAGAGCATCATTGGGTCGTCGTTTTCAATGGCGATGCGCAGCGCTTTGATGTGTATTGGCGCGGTGATCATGTTGTTTGCCACCAACGTCAAGTTGACCTTGATTGTTTTGGCATCCGTTCCTTTCGTATTGGTCCCGATTCTTTTTTATGGTCGTCGTGTGCGGGCGTTGTCGCGTCAGAGCCAAGATTCCATGTCTGATGTTGGCAGTTACGCTGGTGAAGCCATAGAGCACATTAAGACGGTGCAAAGTTACAGTTACGAAAACCACGAACAGCGGGCGTTTTCCAAAGAAGTAGAGCGTGCTTACGATATTGGCCGACGTCGAGTAAAACAACGTGCGATATTGATATCGGGCGTTATTGTCATCGTGTTTAGTGCGATTGCTGGAATGCTCTGGGTTGGGGGCAACGACGTGATTGAAGGAACGATGTCGGCAGGGGATCTGGGGGCGTTTGTGTTCTATGCCATTATGGTTGCCTCGTCGGTGGCGACGATTTCTGAGGTTCTTGGCGAGTTGCAACGCGCCGCAGGAGCGACAGAACGCTTGATCGAAATCTTGCACGTTGAAAGCCATATCGCGCCGCCAAACGGTCAGGTACACGACATCGAAGGCTTATCGAGCCAAGTGACTTTTGAGAATGTGACGTTTCACTATCCATCAAGACCGCAACACCCAGCGATTGAGCAACTCAACCTTGTTGCCAATGAGGGCAAAGTGTTGGCCTTGGTTGGACCGTCAGGAGCAGGGAAAACCACCCTATTTGAGTTGTTGCAGCGGTTTTATGACCCTAGCGAGGGGAAAGTGACGCTAGGCGGTGTGGATGTGCGCTGTTTTGACCCGAGTGCACTTCGCCAACAGATGGCGTTGGTGCCTCAACAACCTGCCTTGTTTAGCCACGATGTGATGCACAATATACGTTACGGCAACCCAGATGCGACAGATGAGCAGGTGATCGAAGCGGCGAAAAAAGCTCACGCTCATGACTTTATTATCAAGCTACCGGAAGGTTACGCCAGTTTTCTCGGCGAGCGCGGCGTTCGTCTTTCGGGAGGGCAAAAACAGCGGATTGCCATTGCTCGTGCAATCTTAAAGGATCCGGCGATTTTGCTTCTCGATGAGGCAACCAGTGCTCTTGATAGTGAAAGTGAACACCACGTTCAACAAGCGCTTGAGCAGTTAATGAAAGGGCGCACGACCATTATTATTGCTCACCGACTCTCCACCATCCAACACGCCGATCAAATTGCCGTATTGGATCAAGGTCGCCTTGTCGATATTGGTCGTCATAATGATTTGATGCAAAGCTGTGAGCTCTACCAAAGGCTGGTGGAGCTCCAGTTCAAAGCTATTCACTAATCGGGAAGGGCTTAGCAAACTGAGCCCGATTAAAGATGCTTTTCTATGGTTTGAGTGAGAGCAGGGCTCATTGGCAGTGTTGAGCTCGGGAATGTTGCCACGACATCACCTTTTGCATCGATCAAGTATTTGTAGAAGTTCCAACGAGGCTCAACGCCCGCTTGCTCGCTTATCTTGGTAAACACGTGGTTAGCCGATGCCCCTTTTATTGAACTTCTCGCCATCATTGGAAATGTCACGCCATAATCGAGGTAACACACTTTGGCGGTATTCTCTTCACTGCCACGGTCTTGTTTGAAATCATTTGATGGAAACCCTATCACCGCAAAGTTGCTGTCTTTATAAGTCTGATGAAGCTGTTCGAGTTGAGCATATTGAGAGGTAAACCCGCATTGGCTCGCGGTGTTGACGACCAGCAAGGTTTTGCCTTTGAACTCCTCACAGAGGTCGATGGTTTGATTCGAGTTGAGCAGCCTTTGCTTTGAATTAAGCAACTCGGGGCAACTGGCAGACTGAGCGGCCAGACTCCATGTTAAAGCCAGAGGTGTAGCCAACAAAATCCATGTCGTTTTCATTGCGGTCATCCTTATTTATCAGTCTTTACATTGTTACTGATTTCACCGCGTTACGATCATCAAACTGGGGAATTTTGTCTACAAGTTCGCTGACGTAAGCACCTAACTCGTGGCTAAGCCGCAGTAAAGAGCAATGAAAGCGAGAGCCTGTCTCGCTTTCGGCAGGTTATACCAGTTCAACTTCGACATCGCTTTCTATTTGGCTAGAGCAGGCAAGAGTATAGCCGTTGGCGAGATCTTCCTCTGACAAGGTTTCGGTACTGGTGCGCGATACCGTCCCTTTGGTTACCTTGCATTTACAAGAACCACACATGCCACTGCGACAGGCGATGATGATAGGTACGCCGTTTTCCTCCAATACATCGGCTAACGTCGAGCCTTGAGCGACCTCTGCCGTGACACCAAATGCGGGAACCTCTACCTGTACTGCGGCAGACGATGTTTCGTTTTGCTTGGATTCCATCGGTGTAAAACTCTCTTGGTGGAAATGCCCATCTTCGACCCCTAGAGCGCGGCAGTGCGATTCCATGTCTTGCATAAACTGCGTTGGCCCGCATAAGTAGACAGTGCGCTCGGCAAGATCAGGGCACAATGTGTTCAACCACGCTTTGTCTAATCGCCCCTGTGGGTGCCTCGTTCCTGCATTGTCTTTGAGGAGTAGCTTTAGGTGGAAGTGAGAGTGAGCCGCAGCCATCGATTCAAGTTGGTCAAAGTAGATCGTCTGGGCGACACTCTTTGCCATATGGATAAAGACGATATCAATGTCGGCTTTATCTCGCAGCCAAGTGGAAGCCATCGACATGACTGGGGTAATACCGCATCCGGCGCTGATCAGCGTGACCTTTTGTTTTGGAGGACAATCAATACTGTTAAATGGTCCCGTTGGCGCAAGCACCGCCACTGTATCCCCACAGTTAAAATGATCGACAATGTGGCTTGATACTAAACCGCCGTCGACTCTTTTTACGGTCAGTTTTAGGTGAGCATCGCCGGGCGTAGAAGCAATCGAATACGCTCTGTATTCAATCTTTCCGTTGAGTTCAAACCCAAGTGACACAAACTGACCGGGTTTGAAGTTGCTGAAATGAAGATGGCTCGCGTCGGCCGCAACGAGCGTTATGCTGACAGCATCGTCAGTCTCTTGCCATTTGTCACTGCAACGCATTGTCGCAGCTTGATTATTTTGCCATTCAATAAACATCTGGTTTCTCTTAGAAGTGAACCCCAACAGCTCGCGAAACGCTTTCTGCTGGGGTTTAGCAAATGATTAAGCCGCTAAGATGGTTTTTAGATCGTCTTCAACATTGCCAATACTGCGCATGTCGAATTTCTCTTGGATGATGGCCAATAAGTTATCGGTTAAGAATGCCGGCGCAGTTGGGCCGGTGTAGATCCCTTTCACGCCAAGCGCAAACAGCGTAAGCAAGATGACAATCGCTTTTTGCTCAAACCAAGAGAGGACAAGAGTCAGAGGTAACTCATTGATGCCACAATCGAACTCTTTTGAAAGCGCCAGCGCTAGCTGAATAGCAGAGTAGGCATCGTTACATTGACCCACATCGAGTAGGCGAGGAATACCGTTAATGTCACCAAACTGATTCTTGTTAAAACGGAACTTACCACAGGCAAGGGTCAGAATTACGCTGTCTTCAGGCGCCGCAGCCGTAAAGTCGGTGTAGTAACTACGCTCGGACTTGTCACCGTCACAACCACCAACAAGGAAGAAGTGTTTGATGTTGCCAGCTTTGACTTCTTCAACCACCGCAGGCGCTGCTTGCATTAAGGCATTGCGACCAAAACCGACCGTAATCATGTGCTCAATTTCATCATGCTGGAAGCCATCTTGTGCCAGAGCGCACTCAATCACTTGGCTAAAATCATCTCCTTCGATGTGAGCCACACCCGGCCAGCCGACAATGCTACGCGTAAAGAGGCGATCGGCATATTGACCGACGTTCGGGTTAAGCAGGCAGTTTGATGTCATGACAATAGCACCAGGGAAGTTAGCGAACTCCTTCTGCTGGTTTTGCCACGCACTGCCGTAGTTACCCACAAGGTGAGAGTATTTCTTCAGCTCTGGATAGCCGTGCGCTGGAAGCATTTCACCGTTGGTGTAGACGTTGATGCCTTTGCCTTCAGTTTGTTGAAGGATTTTCTCTAGGTCGTGTAGGTCGTGACCCGAAACTAGGATTGCTTTACCTTTGACTGGCTTAACGTTGACGGCAGTAGGCTCTGGATGACCAAAGGTTTTCGTTTCACCGTGATCGAGCATCTCCATCACTTTGTAGTTCATAAGGCCGATTTGCATTGAACATTCAAGAAGCGCATTAAGATCTTCTGGGTCAGTCCCTAACCATGCCATGATTTGGTGGTATTCCGCATAGATGTCATCACTGGTTTGCTCTAATACGCGCGCATGTTCCATGTACGCTGCCGCGCCTTTTAGACCATATAAGCAAAGCAGGCGAAGACCAATCACATCTTCACTGATGGTTTGGTAGCCGCGGTTCACCGCCACTTGGGGGGCGAATGCTAAGATCTCTTCTGCGCTTGCTGGTAGCTCAAAATCAGCCACAGCAGGTGCGCTTTCTAGTGCGGTGTCTGCGAGTTTTGCTGCCGCTAGGGTTTGCTCTTTCAAGCGGGCTTTGAATGTTGCAGCTTGCGAAGCGAGCTCAAGAATGCGTGCTGGATCGAAGTTAACGTTGGTAAGCGTAGAAAAGAATGCGCGCGGTGCCCATTGATTGACTTCGTTGTCGATGATTGCGAATTTTTTTGCTTGCTCAGCCCAGTATGAGACACCTTGAAGGGTGTAAACCAATACGTCTTGTAGGTCAGAAACTTCTGATGTTTTTCCACACATACCCTGAGCGAAAGAACAGCCTTTCACGGTTGGGGTTTGAATAGTCTGTTCACATTGAATACAAAACATTGCGCGTCTCCAATTGCAATTGTTAGATGTTGGCGGTTCGCCTTGATATGCGTTGTTAGAGCAGGGAGTGTGCCAATGTTTAAGTTATTGATTATTAATGTTTTATATTGCCACTTTTACGAGTTTGTTGTCATTAAGACATAAGTGGTGTTGTGTTAATGACAACGAAACTTCGGTGGGTGATTTAGATTTTCCCTTGAAGTGTGGCGTAAAAAACAACAAATCGAGTTAAAACCGCATGTTATATCGACAGATCTTCAGGAGATGTAAAAATGACAACAAGAACAGCCATTGCGCCGCAGCGAAACAAAATGAGTGGCGCTCTTTGTATCTATGTTTGGCTGTGTTGTGGTTTAATGAACGCCTGTTTTTAAAGGGCGTCCCCGCCCAACGCGTGAATTTACGGCTCATGATGAATCGTGCCGCTAATGCTGGGGAGTCGCCTATGTTTGAGATGTTATAGCGTGGATCAATCAATATTAATTTCGCCATTGGTTCAACAGGTGTTGCTGGGCGTTCTTTTGCTGGCCGGGTACTTGTTGTTAAGAAAGCTAGGGAATCGAGCGATCAGTTCGATCGCGCGGCGTAAGCAGGTCTCATTGGAGAGAGAAAAATTTATTGGCAAAGCCTTTGGTTTCGGTACCTTTATCATTTTCGCTTCGGTGTTCACTATTTTGTTGGATCTCGGCTTTGGTGATATCTCTTTGTTCCTCTCTTCTATTTTTGCGGTACTTGGCGTGGCATTGGTAGCGCAATGGTCGATGCTGAGTAATTTGACGGCCAGCGTTTTGATCTTCTTTGTCTTTCCTTACCGAATTGGCGATGAAGTAAAAGTCTCTGACAAAGATGACGATATTAGTGGTGTGATCATTGATATTACTATGTTCCACGTAATGTTGCGTCATGCTAGCGGGAACATCATCACTTACCCAAATAGTCTAATCTTGCAAAAGGGCGTAACCAAGATTGTGGCAAAGAAGACGGAACCTTCAGCGCAAGAAGCGGAGATTAAGGCGGAATAAATGAAGCTCAATTTTAATATCGAAGATGCAGGGCAAATATTCGTGGGGGCGTTTGCACTCGCGGTGCCTATCTCTTTTTCCGAGGAGGCATGGAAGTTGGGGGAAACACTTCCTGCTCTGAACATCTTTATGTTGGTCGTACTCTCCACGGTTTTTCTGACCTTGTTCACCTACGAGAGTGTTTTTCAACGCGATATTAAACAGCGCAAAGCTGTATTTGTATTCCGGATTGTGTCTGCCTATTTGATGGCGGCGATGGTGGTTGCCTTGGTACTGCTTTGCATCGACAAACTTCCGCTGTTTAGCGATCCATTACTTTCGTTGAGACGGGTGATCGTTATCACCATGCCAGCATCTATGGGCGCCATCGTGGTCGACAGTTTCGATAAAGAGTAACTTAGCCCACCACCTTGAGTTTTTTCGCCATTCGGTACAAATTACCGCGGTCCATTTGCAAAAATTCTGCGGTTTTTGACCATGTTTGCTCGGATTTTTCATAAGCATGAACAATCAGATCTCGTTGATACTCTTCCACCAAAGAACGAAGACCAGCGCTTTGTTGTGGGAAATACTTTGATGTGCTTTGGGCGTCAGAAGGGCGTAAATCACTATCGAAATGCCGCGGCTGAATGATGGTCTCGTCCTGTTGAATCGCCCGTAACGCTGAGCGTGTCAGAGTATGTTCTAACTCACGCACATTACCCGGCCAAGGCTGACGCTCTAGTTGGGCGAGGGCTTTTGGGTGAAGGTGCAGGTTAGGAATGTTGAACTGGTTGCGAACCTTTTCTAACAGATAGCCTGACAGGACAGGAATGTCTCCCTCGCGTTTACGCAGTGGTGGCACTGAAATCGGAAAGACATTGAGGCGGTGGTATAAATCGGCTCGGAATTGACCTGCCGCGACTTCTTGTTCTAGATTTCGGTTGGTTGCCGCGATGATTCGAACGTTGACCAACAAATGCTTATCGCTGCCAACTCGTTGCAGTTCACCTTGCTGAATCACTCGTAATAGCTTGGCTTGTAGCAGCAAAGGTAGCTCGCCTAGCTCATCTAAGAAAATGGTGCCCCCATCAGCCAGTTCAAATTTACCTGCTCGCGAATGGTTTGCTCCAGTAAATGCGCCTTTCACATGACCAAACAGCTCGCTCTCTGCCAAACCTTCTGGTAATGCGGCGCAGTTGACGTAGATCATCGGCTTGGTGCTGCGATGAGATTGGGCATGCACACTGTGAGCAACAAGTTCTTTGCCCACGCCAGTTTCTCCGGTGATCAGCACGGCATAGTCTGATTGGGCTACCGTCGCGATGTTGCTGCGTAATTGATTGATCTGAGGGCTTAATCCGACCAGTTCCCCCTCTTTGGATCGCGCCTGCTGGATTAAGGTTTCGGTGACGTGCTTTTGTTTCTTGTTTTGCGCTTTGAGTGCTTTGATTTGGCCAATATTACGCAGGGTTGCCGCGGCAAGGGCGGCGAACGTTTCAATAGTAACTGACTCAATGGCATCAAAGGCGCCGACTGTCATTGAATCTAAGGTGAGTAAGCCAACGAGTTGCCCATCAACATGCAAACTACGACCCAAACAGTCATGGACATTAAGCTCAGCTTCTTCGCTCAGCAATACGCCACTAAACGGATCGGGTAGGGGGCAGTTTGCATCAAAACGCACCGGCTGTTTGCTTTGCATAATCGCTTCTAAACGAGGGTGCGCCTTAGGGAAGAAACGACGCCCAAGAACACTGTTCGCGAGTCCTTTTACAGCGACAGGTACTAAGAAACCATCTTGATCAAAGATGAACAATGCGCTCGCATCGCAAGGAAAAACTTGATCGATGCCATCGATCAAATGCTGATATTGTGCGTCGCTATTTTGATTCGAAGTAAGGTTGAGGGCGATATCAAGCAGCACTTGGCTCATGTGTTGATGCATTCGCGTGTGATCCGTTTGGTCTTGGGTGCGAGCATGCTATCAAGCGGATGTCATTTTCACATCGCACTAATGGGTATAAACGCTATACGGTTGATTTGCATCAAGTGAAATATTAGCCAGCATTGAATTGTGAGCGATATTGCTGCGGTGAAACGCCGACCAAACGGCGAAAGTGGTGCCGCATGGTTGTGGCATTGTCGAAGCCTGCCAGAATAGCCAATTGCTCAACCGAGGTCGATTCTTGTTCCAATAATGCTTTTGCCCTTTCAATTCGCTGCTGGGTTAACCACTCTTTTGGTGACATATTGAAGCTGCTACGAAATTTGCGATCAAAGGTTCTGCGCGACATATTGGCTTTACTGGCTAGGGTGTCGATTTGAATCACTTTATCTAAGTTACTTTTCGCCCAATCCAAGGTCTGGGAAAACTGGTTGGGGACTTCAAGCAAAGGCGTTTCGACAAACTGAGCTTGGCCGCCAGAGCGATGCCCTGAAACCACCAACCTTTTCGCCACTTGGTTCGCGACTGTGTAGCCAAAGTCGTGGCGAATGACAGCTAGCCCTAAATCTAACGCAGCCGCACTGCCCGCTGAGCAGCCGAGATTGCCGTCAAACACATACAAAACGTCTGGCTGATAGTCGACGTTTGGAAACTGAGTACGAAACTTTTGCTCATACATCCAATGCGTGGTTGCTTTTTTCCCGTCGAGAAGTCCAAGTTTCGCCAATAGAAATGCGCCGGAGCAGAGGGTCAAAATGCGTTTCCCTTGCTGAGCAAACAGGCTCACTTGCTGCTCAATAATCGTAGGAATGGTGAAATCCCAAGTCGGCCAACCAGGAATAATCAGGGTGTCGTAGCGGGTTAAATCTTCTGAGTGCTGAGCGGTTAAGGCTACGCCGCCTGTGGTATTGATGCTTGTCCCTTCGAGATTAATTACATCAGTCTGGTACCAAGCGTCGAACTCAGGTCGTGGTAAAGCAAATAACTCAATGGCGCAGGACATCTCAAATAAGGTGACATGCGAGTGGGCAAGTATGGCAACACGATTCATTTTCCAATCCTTGGTGAACAAATGGTTTGGCTTAATATTAACGAACCTTGTCTTATAAGCCAATTTTTGTGGCTCAGTTTTGTTCGCATAATGGTAAGCGTTCAAACAAACAGGGAGAAAGAACATGGCAAGTGCAGTATCGCGCGTCGCAGCGGCAGGCAGTGAAGAGGCATTGGCACATTTTGAAGCACTACTAAAGTTTGAAACCGATTGTTGGGATGTGCACCACGCGCTAACCAATGGGTTGCAAGACTTTGTGCTGGTTGATGTACGAGGTGAAGCGCTGTATGAAGAGGGGTACATTCACGGAGCAATTAATATTCCTCACCCGCGGCTCAATGAAAAGCGATTAGCTGATTTCCCGCAGGAGACCTTGTTTGTCGTCTACTGCGCAGGTCCACATTGCAATGGCACCGAGAAAGCCGCCATTCGTTTGGCCAAATTAGGTCGACCCGTAAAGAAAATGATTGGTGGCGTGACAGGTTGGCTCGATGAAGGATTTGAGCTGGCGAAGTCACTGTATGCACAAAATGCATAGTCTCCTTGTTTAAATGTCATTTGAGTCATTGCGCGGGGATCTCTACACTTCGCGCTCTTTTGAAACCCATGCTGAGATTTAGAACTATGTTTTCTCAATCACTTTTTGCTCAGCTAATGAGAATGACTTTACTGCTAGTGCTTTCTCTTGTTGCTGTCCATAACTCTCCCAAACTACTGGCGTTATTGGCTCAGCAAGCGATTAATAGCGGCTGTCACCAGACAACAGGTGAAGGTCATGACCATTCTCACCACCATCATCACTAAGGTTATGCGATGAGCATTTTTCGATTTCCAATCATTGTTTGGCTAGGGATCGCCATCTTAATTACCTGTCTGGGTATCAGACAATCTTTTGGCATTTTTATGATGCCAATATCAGAACACTTTCAAATTGGGCGCGAGTTTTTCAGCTTTGCGATTGCCCTGCAAAACCTGTTGTTCGGTGTGTTTCAGCCTTTTGTTGGTATGGCTGCAGACCGGTTTGGCGCGAAACGCGTCATCATTTTAGGCGCTATCGCGTATGGTTCAGGTTTGTACCTAACGTCAATTGCGGTAGAGCCAAGCATGCTTTACCTGTCGCTAGGTGTATTAGTTGGTCTTGGTTTAAGTGCCACAAGCTATGTAATTGTGTTAGGTGCAGTGGCGAAAGTGGTTCCGGCAGAGCACGCGGCAAAAGCGTTCGGTTTGACAACTGCTGCTGGATCATTTGGTATGTTCGCGATGATCCCAGGCGCGCAAACTATGCTATCTGAGTTTGGCTGGCAAGGCGCATTGCAGGGCTTTGCGATTCTTTGCTCTACTATGATCGCCTTTGCGCTATTTATGCGTGCGCCTAAGCCATCTGCCAATGCTGACCAAACCAAAGAGCAACAACAAACGCTTAAGCAGGCGTTAAAAGAGGCATTTAGCCATAAAGGATACTGGTTAATCCATGCGGGCTTCTTTGTTTGTGGCTTCCACGTTATGTTTATTGCCACCCATTTACCAAGCTACTTAGCGGATAAGAACTTGTCGGCACAAACCGCGGCAATGGCACTCGCGTATGTTGGTATTTTCAACATCTTTGGCTCTTATTTTTGGGGCGTGATGGGCGATAAGTACAGCAAGCGCCACGTGATGTCAGCGTTGTATTTGATGCGTACGGCTGTGATTGGTGCTTTTGTTACCTTACCTGTCACGGAGCACACGGCGGCGATTTTTGGCGGTGCGATTGGTTTCTGTTGGCTCGGTACGGTGCCATTAACATCAGGCTTAGTCAGACAGATTTTCGGTGCCAAGTACCTGTCAACTCTGTATGGTTTGGTGTTTTTCACTCACCAAGTTGGCAGCTTTTTAGGTGCATGGGCAGGCGGACGTATTTACGATTACTACGGCTCGTACGACCCAATCTGGTGGTCAACTGTGGTTCTGGCGTTTGCCGCAGCTCTAATCCACTTGCCAATTAACGATAGACCAGTGCAGCGATTAGCAGCGGCATAACTGGGTAAACTAAATGCCTCTGTTCTACGTATCGAATAATCGTGCAACGTAGAGGAGGCATTACTGTGCAAACAATGGTTGGCTTATACTGGTTTACCAACGATTTAAGACGCTTAAACAATTCATTACTCGACCGCGCGTTCAACGAGGTTGACGAGTTAGTCGCCGTCTATTGCCTACCTCATGTGACCGAGTTCCTAGCGGCTTTCTCCGGCGAGCACAACCTCGGAACTCACAGAGAGCGGTTTATACACCAGTCCGTTGAGGACCTTTCAGAGAGCCTCGCGGCGTTGGGCGTCGAACTCAATATCGCTGAGCAAGGCACAACAAAAGCCGTGGCAGAGATAATCGAGCAACGAGGCGTTAGCCACCTTTACGTCAGCGAGGTTGCGGGATTTGATGAGACCGTCATGATCAATGTCATCAAGCAGAAATTTCCGACGCTAGAGGTGATTCAGTCTGACAACACCACGCTTTTTCACTTAGATCAGTTGCCGTTTCCACTTGATGAGCTTCCGGCAACCTTTACTCAGTTTCGCAAACAAGTAGAGCCCATTTTTGAGCATCTTTATCCTTCTAAAGACGCTTTGTATCGTCTCGGAGAGATTGCCATTCCCACGGGGTTTGTTGGTGGCGAGCGCGCGGCGATCCAACACGCGGCTTGGTACTTTTCCCAACCTTTTGCCAGTAGCTACAAAGAGACTCGCAACCATTTAGAGGGAGAATCGAGCTCGACGCACTTTTCCCCTTGGCTCGCTCTCGGGTGCATTTCTCCTGCACAAATTGTCGCTTTGTTACGCCAATATGAGCAACGCAATGGTGCCAATCAGTCGACCTACTGGATTATATTTGAGCTGTTATGGCGCGAGTACTTCTATTGGTACGGGCGCAAGCATCAGCAAAGGGTATTCTATTTTTCTGGACTGACATCGAAACAAGCACCTAAGCCTTTTGATGATGAGGCGTTTCAACGCTGGGTAAAAGGTGAGACAGAGTTTGCTATCGTCAATGCGTGCATGAATCAGCTCAAAGAGACAGGTTTTATGTCTAACCGTGGGCGTCAATTGGTGGCGAGTTGTTTGATTCATGAGTTGGGTTTGGATTGGCGACGTGGAGCGGCTTATTTTGAAACTCAATTGATTGACTATGATGTGACGTCAAACTGGGGAAATTGGCAGTATCTAGCCGGTGTTGGCGCTGATCCCAATCCTTCAAGGCGATTTAATTTGGCCAAGCAAGCCGAGCTTTATGACCCCGATTCATCTTTTACTCGCCGATGGCAAAACACAGCGGAAAAACAGTGAGATTTTAATCATTTAAAACGGTCGCATTTTCATCGCGTTAGATTATTATGAAGTTTCTCACTGACTCGTAGTAAATGATGAATATGTACGCTGAATGGATAACGCCAGAGGCTCTGATTGCCGCGTTTTTGATCTTCTTAGGATCGTTTGTGCAAACAGCGATCGGATTTGGGCTGGCGATTGTCGCAGCGCCTTTGCTGATTTTGGTGTCCCCAGATTACGTTCCCGCGCCGATTTGCTTGGTGGCGCTATTCATCTCGATTCTCAATGCCTTAAAACACCGCGCAAGTGTCGAAATCGGTGGCTTAAAAATGGCCTTGATAGGGCGAGTTCCCGGCTCTGTTGCGGGTGGGGTGCTGCTTGTTCTAGTCTCCACCGACTTACTGGCGCTATGGCTTGGTTTACTGGTGCTGTTTGCGGTTGCAGTCAGCTTACTGCCATTTCGAATCGAGCCCACACCGGCGAGGATGGGTATCGCAGGGTTCTTCTCTGGCTTTTTTGGAACCAGCTCAGCCATCGGTGGCCCGCCAATGGCACTGCTTTTACAGCACCAAGAGGCGAATCAGCTTCGGGGAAATCTGTCGGCGTTTTTTGTCTTTAGTTCCATCATCTCGCTGATCATTCAAATGCCCGCTGGGTTTCTCACTTGGCATCATCTTTGGATTTCAATTCCATTGATTCCTGCTTCTTGGGTCGGTTATAAACTGGCGCAGTTAACCACGCATTCGTTACCCAAAGAGAAGATACGCTTGGGCGCACTCGCTTTGTGTACGGTCAGTGGTGCAACGGCGGTATGGCAGGGATTAATTCAATAAAACGGGCGCTGTTCATCTTAGGTTAAGGAAAAAACATGATACTGGAAGTCGCAATATTAGATGTGAAGCCGAATTTGGAGTCTGAGTTTGAGCAAAACTTTGCCAAAGCGCAGACGATCATAGCGTCGATGAAGGGCTATATTTCACACCAACTGCAACGGTGTGTTGAAAACCCAAGCCGCTATATTTTGTTGGTGAACTGGCAAACAATAGAAGACCACGAGCAAGGATTTAGACAATCCGCGCAATATCAGGAATGGAAGGCACTTTTACATCATTTTTATGATCCCTTCCCAACCGTAGAACACTTTGAAAAGGTCTACGGCTAAGGTTTTCTACAAAGGAGAAACAAGTGTTAAGAGTACTGGGTAATATTATTTGGTTTTTGTGTGGTGGCGTCATCATGGGACTTGCTTGGTGGCTAGTCGGCTTGTTGTGTTTCATCAGCATTATTGGTATTCCGTGGGGACGAGCGTGTTTCGTGATGGGGAACTTCTCTTTCTTCCCGTTCGGACAAGAAGTGATAGGACGAGATGAGCTCACTAAAGAGATGGACATAGGCACCAGCCCGTTAGGCACAATAGGTAACGTGATCTGGTTCTTGTTGGCAGGTATTTGGTTGGCGATTGGTCATATCATGTCGGCAGTAGCGTGTTTTATTACCATTATCGGTATACCATTCGCACTTCAGCATTTGAAGCTCGCCTACATTTCACTGGCGCCGATTGGTAAAACCGTAGTGCCTAAAGAGCAAGCGGCAATGGCGCGTTACTCTAAGTAAAGGCATGAACAGAAAAAGCCCTCAATACTAGATTATTGAGGGCTTTTTGTTTGCGGCTCGAAGGCTATTTGCTTAGCTCTTCTCCATAAATATCAAATGAGAAGTACTTCGCAGCGATTTTGTCGTAAGTGCCGCTATCACGAATGCTCTTGATCGCTTGGTTAATTTTATGAGCAACGGGGCGTTAGTAGGCTTTAATCCCAAACTCTCGCAATTTACTTGGCAATCGCTCATCAAGGTGCTCTATGTCATCAGGAGTCACTTCGATAAGGGCAAACCCATGCTCTTGGTATAACGCTATTATTTTATCTCGTTGCTTTGCATCGATTTCACCAGAATCACTTCCCCAATATTGGAGATACACTTTTCCTGCCGGCAAGTAAAAGTCACTCAATACGTCCTGTTCGATAGGTAATTGGCGATCATAGGCATGAACGATGCCATTCATGTAAAGCCAGTTGTCGATGATAAGCTCACCTTTAGAGCGCACATAGTGGCCATCGAGGGTGCGATGTTTGGCTTCAAACTTTTGCCTAAAGCTGGACAAAGATTTGTCTGTCGTGTGTGTTTCGGCGTCTTGTCCGGAAAATTCGACGACCGACTGCTTCAAGCGCTTATTACGAATGATGGTATCGTGCCAAACCACAAATTGCGCACCGGTCTCTTTATCTTCCCGTTGATGGCCACCAACAGTAAGACCGGATTGAGTTACCAGCCAACCTTGTTCTGTGCGACTAAGCCAGCCCAGCTCTTGCAGGAGTTGATTGATTTTCTTCGCTGGCAGAGAAAAGCGCTGGCCTATTTGAGTAGCAGAGAGTGTATTACCACTGGTCGCAGCATGATCGATGAGGAGGTTTTGTGGCCAAACAATAAACTTTCCAAATTTGGCGTGCGTGATGTACTCACCGCCAAACTTAGCCCCAATCTCGGTGAGCACCCAACCTTCGTCACCTCTGTTGATATAGCCAGCATTTTTTAACTCGGTAAAGAGTTCCTTCGCATCTTGTTGACGCAATTTGGCGAGGGCGGTAGTGGATAGTTTGTCTGACATAGTGCGCTCCTTGATCTTACAATCATTGTTGAAGGAAAACGCACTAGGGTCAAGTGGCTGATTTTTCGATAGTAAAAGGCGTTTATTGCAACGCCTTGGTTGAGTTAATAGAGTTTACCATCGACGAGTACCGCTCGAGACTGATATTCATTAGATAGGACAGTTGCAGCAGCTTTAAAACCCGGTCTGAGATAACCAAGCTGCTCACATTTGAGCGCCTGAGCAGGGTAGGTTGAAGCCATTTTTAAAACCTCTGCTTCATCTATTCCCCATTGAATCGCATTGGCCACGGATTCATCCATCCCTATGTGGGCTCCAGCGAGTGCACCTTCTTGATTGACGAGTTTGCCATTAACCACTGAGATAACCTCACCATCAAGCTCAAACTGATCATTGGCACTGCCCACCGAGCCCATCGCATCGGTGACTATCAACAATTTGCCTTTCGGTTTTATTCTATGCGCTAGCAAGACACTTTGAGGGTGCACATGGATGCCATCAGTGATGATGGAACACCAAGCATGATCGGTGAGCAGCGCTGTTCCGACAGCCCCAGGAGCTCTCCCTTCGAGTGGTGACATAGCGTTAAACAAATGAGTAAACCCATCAATGTGTTTAAGTTTTTCCGCAGGCAGTTGCTCAAAAGTAGCGTTTGAGTGCCCGCATGAAATCGTCGCGCCCTGTGCTTCTAGCCAAGACAGGGCACCAACATCGACGCGTTCAGTGGCACAAGTGATTAAGAGCTGTCCTTTGTCTGGCCAGGGTAACTGCTGCAAAGACTCTAGGCTAGGTGAATAGAATAAGGCAGAGTCATGCGCGCCTTTTTTGGCCGGATTTAGCCATGGCCCCTCCAAGTGTATGCCCAGCACTCCTGGTAATCGATCATTGAGTGCCTGCTGGCAAGCCAACAAAGCCTCTGAAATTTTGGTTGGTGTCGCACTTATCAGTGTTGGCAGCAAGTAGGCTGTGCCGTGCTTCCTGTGCGCTTCGGTGATGGTTTGCATGGTCGCTGGCGTAGTGTCGTTGTTGAACATCACCCCTCCGCCACCATTAACTTGAATATCGATAAACCCGGGGCAGATTATTGAGTCACTAAAGTGCTGAACAGGTATCTCACTCGAAAGCTCTTCGAGTGGAACAATGGCTTCAATATGGTTATCGCGCCATAATAGAGCAGAGTTGCTGTGGTACTGACGTCCATCAAAGATACGCGGAGCGGAAATGGCGTTGAGTATCATAAGATTATTCCTTGAATTGATAGGCTGCGCCCAGTAGACACGCGTCGTAGTCACCTTTGGCTGCCACCACTGAGACCTGAAATGCTCCTGGTCTAGAGGCTATCGCTTTATTGACTCGGTCAAGGTAACCTGTTGCCAAGCCGATACCTCCGCCTAAGACAATAATGTCGAGATCTAATGTGGCTTTGAGATTACAACAAAGCGCTGCAATAGCGTTGGCACTTCGAGCAATAATGGCCTCTGCATGCTGATTTTTACTTGCAAGGGAGAACAGTTCAATGTTCGAAATATGCGGGAAGAAATAGTCATCACTGGCCCTTTTAATTGCGGTTCCTGACGCGATAGCTTCAACACAACCTGTTTGACCACAACCGCATTTGGGACCATCAAGTTCAACAACGGTATGTCCAATGTGGCCTGCTAGACCTGCATTTCCTTGATGCAATTGGCGATTAATGACAACCCCGCCTCCCACGCCCGTTGAAACGGTAATAAACGCCATGTTGTCTATTGTGCTCCCGAGAGCTTTGAATTCATACCATGCAGCTGCTTGGGCATCGTTGAGCATCGCGACTGGCTTATTGGTCAGTGATTCCAGCGCTTGGGCAAGTGGGAAAGGGCTTGGAAAAGCTAAGGTATCTGGGTTGATGGCTGAAATACCGTCTTTGGTGACTAAGCCCGTTGTTGAAACCCCGATTTTGTTTATCTCTGGCAGCCACTTATCGGCGTGCGCGAGAATCACTTGCGCAAACTGCTCTGCATTTTGCGCTTTAGGTGTCGGGAGCTGGGTGCGTTCAATTAGTTGACCATTTCTGACTAAGCCTAAGGCTATCTTGGTGCCGCCAATGTCGATGGCTAGTGTGTGCATTGTTTTTCCCCTACCGCTTGTGTCGCTGCATTAAACCAGTTGGTGACCACTTCTAGGCGAGTTATCGCAGAACCGACAGTAACCGCCACTGCGCCTGCTTGTATCGCTTGAGCTGCTAGTTCGGGTGTGTTGTAGCGACCTTCTGCCATTGTAAAGAATCCCGCTTGAGAAAACTGTTTCACCAATTGCAGATCTGGTTCTGTGGGCTCTACATCGTCGACGTATCCCGATAGCGTTGAGCCAATAATTTCAACTCCCTGCGAGTTGGCCCATTCGCCATCTTCAAAACAAGAGCTGTCTGCCATGGCAAAGCACCCCGAGTTTTTGATCGCTTGAGCAATGTGTTCGCGGCTTTCGGGACGCTCACGATCAGTGGCATCAAAAGCAATGATGGTGGCTCCTGCATTCGCAAGGTTATCAACATCACGGGCAAAAGGTGTGATGCGAACAGGACTGTCCTGCAAGTCACGTTTCACAATTCCAATAATTGGTACACTGACCACTGCAGCCACAGCGGCGACATTTTCGACACCTTCAATACGAAGAGCTTTCGCTCCAGCTTGTTCTGCAGCTAGCGCCATCGCGACGATAAATTCTGTTTTTTCTAATGGACTACCAACGACTGGTTGAATAGAAACCACAGTTTGACCTAGCAAAGATGATTTTAACTCATTGATATTTAGATTTTTTGTTCTCACGACGGGCCTCATAAATTAAGCGTTGTATTGCGGAGTGATGAGAAGAAAACGATCCATCACAATTCGTCTAATCAGTCTGCCAATTGATAACGTTGGCGAATTTTTGTCCGCGATCACATTTTGCAAAAAGTTGGTTTGAAAATAATCTTCACGGCAATAATAATCCATAACGAAGATTTTTTTCAAATAAAATAAAAGTTTTTTTTGAAATTGGTGAAACAAGGTAAAAATCGAATAAAAGGGAATAATATGAAAGCCATCAACAAACTTACTATCGCTATGCTGGCTCTTGGTTGTGCCGTTTCCGTTAACGCTGAAACGACCCTAAAAATGGGTATGCAAGCTTCTGTTGGTTCTGTCGAATACACGTCGGCGAAGCTTCTAGCGGACACAATCGAAGAGATGAGTAATGGCGAGTTGAAGCTAGCACTGTACCCAAGTGCCCAGCTAGGTGATGATCGAGCAATGCTTCAACAACTAAGTATGGGTGATTTGGATATCACTTACGCTGAGTTTGGTCGAATGGGTCTTTGGATCCCACGTGCCGAAGCGGTAACACTGCCTTATGTTGCCCGCGATTATGATCACTTACGTCGTATGTTTGATTCGGAATTTGGTCAAGGTGTTCGTGAAGAAATGCTTACTAAGTTTAACTGGCGTGCGCTAGATACTTGGTACAATGGTACGCGTGAAACCACTTCTAACCGCCCTCTAAATAACATTGAAGACTTTAAAGGTCTTAAATTACGTGTGCCAAACGCTAAGCCAAATCTGAACTACGCAAAACTGTCAGGTGCATCTCCAACACCGATGGCTTTCTCTGAAGTTTACCTAGCACTGCAAACTAACGCTGTTGATGGCCAAGAGAACCCGTTACCTACCATCAAAACCATGAAGTTCTACGAAGTTCAAGGCAACTTGGCGATGACTAACCACATCGTTAATGACCAGATGGTGATCATTTCTGAGCCGACGTGGCAAAAGCTTTCAGCGGAAGAAAAAGAGATCGTTAATAAAGCCGTGGCTAAAGCGGGTGCTGCGCACACTGCATCTGTGAAACAGCAAGAAGCAGAACTGATTTCATTCTTTGAAAAACAAGGCGTGAATGTCACTTACCCAGACTTAGCGCCATTCCGTAAAGCAATGCAGCCGTTGTACGCTGAGTTTGAAGAAAAGATCGGCGAGCCTGTCGTTAAGAAACTCGCAGCTATGTAAGGAAATAAACGAGACAGTTTATTTCGACTATTCAGGCTGGCCGCTCTTGGCCAGCCATGGAGCTCAAGATGTTTAAGAAGATAATTGAAAATATTGAAGAGATCATAACTGTACCTTTAATGGTGGTGCTTTTGGTTGTTCTGACCTGGCAGATTGGTACCCGTTGGTTACTCAATGATCCTTCTCTTTGGAGTGAAGAACTCGCCCGAGTTCTGTTTATGTATATGTCGTTAATTGGCTGTGCGATTGCGATTAAGCGCAATACACACGTCAACATCACTTTTTTCTCAGATAAATTGCCTGAAAAAGCCCGCTTGGCATTAGTGCTGTCATTAGAAGTTGCGGTGCTGTTTTCTATCATCGCCATCATCTATTTAGGCTACCAACACGTTCAGCGTACTGCGTTCTTCGAGTTGATTACTTTAGGGGTATCAAGCAGTTGGATGAACTATAGCTTGCCTTTAGGTGGACTATTTATGGTGTTCAGACAGCTTGAGAAAATGTTTGGACTTTCAAAGCAACTGTTTGGTTGCACTAAAGATGCTCAGGCATCTAACTCGCAAATGGCACAGAGGTAGGGAATCCTTATGGCAGGTTCAATTTTTGGCTGGCTAGGGCTACTGTTTGCAGGTATGCCGGTAGGCTTTTCGCTGATTTTCGTTGCATTGGTGTTCTTGCTTGTTACCAATAGCACAGGTATTAACTTTGCTGCTCAACAAATGCTGGGTGGTATCGACAACTTCACATTGTTAGCGGTTCCGTTTTTTGTTTTGACTGGTCACTTGATGAATAGTGCAGGCATCACAGAGCGAATCTTTAACTTTGCTAAATCTATGGTTGGTCATATTACGGGCAGTTTGGGCCACGTAAACATCATGGCGAGCTTATTGTTTTCTGGTATGTCAGGTTCGGCACTGGCTGATGCGGGTGGTTTAGGACAACTCGAAATTAAGTCGATGCGTGATGCTAAATATGACGATGATTTCGCCGGTGGTTTGACGGCAGCTTCTTGCATTATTGGTCCATTAGTCCCCCCTTCAATTCCTTTGGTCATCTATGGTGTGGTTTCTAATACTTCCATCGGTGCTTTGTTCTTGGCAGGTGCGATCCCTGGACTATTGTGTTGTGCCGCTCTGATGACGATGAGCTACTTTATCTGTAAGAAGCGTGGCTATATGACATTGCCGCGTGCATCACGTAAAGCGCAGTTAAAATCTTTTAAAGAAGCTTTCCTATCTTTGCTGACGCCAGTGATCATTATTGGCGGTATCTTCTCAGGTAAGTTCACGCCAACGGAAGCGGCGGTCGTTTCTTCTCTATACGCTTTGTTCTTAGGTACAGTCGTGTACAAGCAACTTACGCTAAGCGGCTTTGTTGAAATTTTAAGAGAAACGGTTAACACCACGGCTGTGGTGGCGTTAATGGTGATGGGTGTAACGGTATTTGGTTGGATTGTTGCGCGTGAACAGCTGCCACAAATGCTTGCTGATTACTTCCTATCCATCAGTGAGAACCCACTCGTTTTACTACTACTTATCAACTTACTGCTACTGTTCTTGGGAACCTTTATTGAATCATTGGCGCTATTGCTGCTGCTGGTTCCTTTCCTAGTACCTGTAGCGGGTGCGGTGGGCATCGACCCAGTTCACTTTGGTGTAATGGCTATCTTGAACCTGATGATCGGTATCTTAACTCCGCCGATGGGCATGGCGTTATACGTCGTATCACGTGTGGGTGACATTCCATTCCATGTGTTAACGCGCGGCGTGATTCCATTGCTTGTGCCGCTATTTATCGTGCTTGCACTCGTTGCCGTTTTCCCTCAATTCACTCTGTTGCTTCCTGAAATCTTCTTGGGCTACGGACAGTAGAAACGAAATTATTAAAGGTATTAAAAATGAATAAGTTAACTGGCCTAATTGCCGCTCCCCACACCCCGTTTGACGCAAACAACAAAGTCAACTTTGCGGCAATCGACCAAATTGCCGAGCTACTGATTGAGCAAGGCGTAAAGGGGGCGTATGTATGTGGCACAACCGGAGAAGGGATTCATTGTTCAGTCGATGAACGTAAAGCGATAGCCGAGCGCTGGGTGAAAGCGGCAGATGGCAAGCTTGATTTGATCCTACACACTGGCGCTCTGAGTATTGTTGATACGCTGAACTTAACTGAGCACGCAGAAACCCTCGATATTCTAGCGACGTCAGCCATCGGGCCATGTTTCTTTAAGCCAGGTAGCGTCGATGATCTTGTCGAATATTGCGCGCAGGTTGCGGCTGCCGCACCATCGAAAGGTTTCTACTACTACCACTCTGGAATGTCTGGGGTAAACCTCGATCTTGAGCAGTTCTTGATCAAAGGTGAACAGCGTATTCCAAACCTTTCTGGTGCTAAGTTCAATAATGCTGATCTGTATGAGTACCAACGATGCGTGCGCGTCTCTGGCGGCAAGTTTGATATTCCTTTCGGTGTCGATGAGTTTCTGCCAGCAGGCCTTGCAGTAGGCGCCGTTGGTGCGGTTGGTAGTACCTATAACTATGCCGCGCCGCTTTATTTGCAGATCATTGAAGCGTTTAATCAAGGTAAGCATGATGAAGTGGCTGCATTAATGGACAAAGTCATCGCGATTATCCGTGTGTTGGTTGAGTATGGCGGTGTTGCCGCAGGTAAAGTGGCGATGCAATTACACGGCATTGATGCTGGTGACCCACGCCAACCAATCCGTGCACTAAGCGCAAACCAAAAAGCCGATGTGTTGGCGAAACTGCGCGACGCAAACTTTCTCTAATTAAGCTAAAGGGGGAGGTTTGCCTCCCTCACTTTGATGCTTCTAATTCTCAGAGGTTTATATGCAGGGCATTTACCTTCCCTTGATGACACCATTTTCATCTAATGGTTTGCTGCAACTTGATAAAATTCCCGCGATGGTCGAGCACCATATCAAGCAAGGTGTACATGGATTTTATATCGGCGGTAGCTCATCGGAATGTTTTCTGATGAGTATTGATGAGCGACAACAGGTGCTCAATGCGGTTTCATCAGTCAATAATGGACGTGTACCACTGATTGCGCATGTTGGCGCTATTGCATTGCATGAGTCTTTACAGCTAGTCGAAAGTGCAGTTGCAGCAGGCTATGATGCCATTTCGGCCACGCCACCTTTCTACTATGGTTTTAGCAAGGCTGAAGTGATTCATTACTACAAGAGTCTTGCTCAATACTCGCCGATTCCTTTGTTGCTCTACAATATTCCGGGTACGACAGGTGTTAACTTTGATCACAAAGAACTCCTCGAACTGTCAGAGTTAGAGAACGTAATTGGTATCAAACATACCACTACAGATATGTTTTTTATCGAGAGATTACGTCAGGCAAAACCGGAAAGTATTATCTTCCACGGTGAAGATACCATGCTCATTAGTGGTCTACAGATGGGCGCGAGTGGCGGGATCGGCAGTACCTATAACTTGATGTCAAAGCAATACGTTGAACTTTACCAAGCGGTTCTTGAAGGTGATTTAGACAGAGCACTAGAAAAGCAAAAGCAGGTCAATCGAGTGACGGAAGTTTTGCTCGATGTTGGTGTTTACCAAGGCATTAAGTATGCGATGGGAGAACTTGGTATCGACTATGGTGAATGTAGAGCGCCATTCCTTGGGCTAGATAGTGAAGGTAAAAGCAAGATTAACAAGATGATTGAAACTTTTAGTTTCAATAACTTTATGTGATTATCAAGCCTATGCTGGTGTTCAAAACAGACTGAGTTTGATACTTTTAGCTCAGCCAAATAAATGTAAAGAGGCCCTAGTGAATTCGCCTAAAAATCTATTAGTTCGATTGCGTTCTAATATTGAGCCGTTGAGCAAAAAACTAAGACTAGTTGCTGACTACGTGCTAGAAAACGCTCATGACGTTCAGTTCCAAACTATTACCGATCTTGCTCGTAATACTCAAACGAGTGAAGCCACGGTGGTGCGTTTATGTCGCGATATGGGCTACAAAGGTTATTCTGATTTCAGAATGGCACTGGCGGTTGATTTAAGTCAGACGGCCTCACAGAACCAAACCCCAGTTGAAGGTGATATTTGCGATATCTCTGCGCAAAGCGCCGTAGATAGCCTGCAAGATACGGCTAAGCTGATTGACCGTAAATCATTGGCACGTATCTGCGAGTTGGTTCATAACTCTCGTTTCATCGGCTGCGTCGGTGTTGGTGCATCAAGTATTGTTGGGCGCTACTTAGCTTACCGTTTAGTGCGTATTGGCAAAAAAGCCATTATGTACGAGGACACGCACTTGGCTGCAATGAGTGCAGGCCGCAGTGACAGTGGTGATATGTGGTTTTCTGTGTCGAGCTCAGGTTCGACTAAAGAGGTTATCCACGCGGCGACACAAGCCCATCGACGCGGTGTTCCGGTAGTCTCATTGACGAATATTAGTCACAGCCCGCTATCGGCCATTTCCGATGAACTCTTGGTCGCAGCAAGGCCAGAAGGTCCATTGACTGGCGGTGCATTTGCTTCCAAAGTTGGTGCGTTATTATTGGTTGATGCTCTGATCAACACCTTGTTAGACAGCTATCCAGAATATAGTGAATCAGTAATGGAGACGGCGGAAGTGGTTCTGCCATTAATGAAGTAACTCTATTTTATTGATTTAAAAGCCATTATTAAAAGCTCATCAAAATGATGGGCTTTTATTTCATTTAATGGTGAAAATATTTTTTATTGTTAAGTTGATCAAAGAAATATTTTTTCATTGATCAATAATTAGTATGAATTTTGTACAAAGGCGTAATTAAAAATGACTGCGCCAATCCATGACCGAATGAGTGGTAGGGTCACCCAATAAGGAAATAACAATAATGACTATCAAAAACTCAATACTTCATACACCTTTGCTTGCTGCTTCTCTGGTGTTGAGTGTTAACGCGCTGGCTGCCAATGAGTGGCCTGATCTTCCTGTAGGCATTAAAAGTGGCGTGAGCGCCCAAGCGGGCAATAAAGTCTTTGTTGGACTCGGTTCGGCGGGACAAGACTTTTACATGCTTGATCTAAATAACCTATCTCAAGGTTGGCAAAAACGAGCTGACTTTAGTGGCCCTGCCCGCAATGGGGCAACGGCATCTGTGATTGGCAACGAAATTTATGTCTTTGGTGGCTCGGGCAAAATCAACTCGTCTGATGTCGCGCCAATCTTGTTTGATAGCGTATATCGATATGATGTTGGGTCAGACTCTTGGGCGCAAGTGAATACGACTTCTCCCGTGGGTCTACTAGGCGCCGCGTCCTATTCGCCAGATGGCAAACAAGTGGTCTTTTTCGGTGGATACAACAAAGCTTACTTTGACCAATACCTTCATGACGTACTGACGACGGATAAAAAAGCAGAGCCAGAAGCTTGGCAGAAAATCGTCGATGACTACATGGGAATGAAACCGACAGATTATAAATGGAATCGCAAAGTTTTAAGCTACCAACCTGCTACAGGCAAGTGGAGTGATCTTGGCCAGTCACCCTACCTGCCAAATTGTGGTAGTGCGCTAGTCGCTAAGGGTGAACAGGCGCTTTTGATTAGCGGGGAAATAAAGCCCGGCCTAAGAACTGCAGAGGTTAAGACCTACCAATTTGGCCAACAGCAACCGTGGCAAAGCTTACATGCGCTGCCTGCTCCTAAGTCTTTAGATGTGCAAGAAGGGGTAGCAGGAGCGTTTGCAGGTGAGAGTAATGGCGTGGTGATTGTTGCTGGTGGAGCCAACTTCCATGGCGCCAAATCTGCTTTTGAAAGCGGCAAAATGTTTGCTCATGACGGATTCAGCAAAGCATTCAACCCAGAGATTTATGTGCAAAAAGAAGGCTTGTGGAAACAAGTGAATAACCTGCCAGAGGGCCTTGCTTATGGCGCGTCATTCAATGCGTCGAAAGGGGTATTGATTGCAGGTGGTGAAAAGAGCGATCGCAGTGCAAGCAACAAGGTCTATATGCTGTCGTGGAATGGCTCATCAGTAGACCTTAACGATTAAGGAGCTCATAAAATGTCGTTACTCATTGAAGACTTTCCACCCTTGCCATTTGGGGTGAAAAACGGGGTAGGAGGTGTTATCGGCAACACACTCTATGCTGGTTTAGGGAGCGCAGGGAAGCGCCTATTTTTTTATGATTTAGATTGCCCTGAACATGGCTGGCAAAGCGCATCAGAGTTTCCTGGAGTGGCTCGAAATGATGCGGCTTACACAGTGAGTAATGACAGACTGTATGTTTTCTCTGGAGCTGGATGTTTAAGTGCAGAACAGCCGCCTGTGGTGCTTGATGATGGTTATGTCTATGACCCGATAATCGATAAATGGGACAAACTGACCACCCAAACACCAGTGGGCTTCTTAGGCGCTTCAGTATGCGAGTTAGAGCCGGGTCGGTTGGTGTTTTTCGGTGGTTACTGTAAAGAGACATTTGATACGTTTCTCGCGGCAATTTCACAGATTGATCCGAAGGCTGAACCAGAAAAACATCGCGCTATGCTAACGGAATTTATGTCTCGTCCGATTGAAGCTTACGGGTGGAATCAAGACATCTGGCGGTTTGAAACGACTCTGCAGAAGTGGTCGATCGTCGCGGACAATATTTTTCCAGCTAACTGTGGTGCAGGGATCGTGCGTCAGGGTAACTGCATTACGCTTATTGAAGGTGAAATTAAACCAGGGCTGAGAAGCTTAGAAACCAAGCGATTTGAGTTTCAATTACCTCATAGCCTCAGCTCAACGAAATTGCCCTCAATAGATCAAGTCACTAACAATCATGAAGGCTTAGCCGGTCACTTCTGCGGCACGGTGAATAACCAGATTATTGCAGCCGGTGGAGCGTTCTTCATCGGCAGTCAACGAAATTTCCTGAAAGGGCAGTGGTACAGCCATCAAGGATTGACCAAACACTACAACAATCAAGTATGGCGATTCGATGGCAACAAGTGGCACCAAGCGACCTCGATACCTGAAGGTGTTGCTTATGGTGTGTCGATATCAAGCAACAATAAAATGTACATATTAGGAGGTGAAGGAAGTAAAGGACAAGCTCTATCAAGTTGTTACGCACTAACTTGGCGATAAGTTACCTCCCCCTATAGATAACGCTCTCGCCACAAAGAATAGTCAAAGACCAAACGATTCTCCTCTGCATCATATTCCAATGGTGTAGAGGCTTTTTACACCCTTTATTTGTCTTTGGCTTGCAGGTCGAACACCAAATAGTAAGAGGACATTCAGTAATGGAACAATTTCAAAAGAAGGGACTTTTGGCGGTAGGACTACTAACGCTTGGGATGGCTATCGCCCCAATGAGTGCCCATGCAGTTGCACCTAATTTGCGAGATGTAGTGGTATTCAAAGGTGGTGAAGGTGGAAGTAGCCACTATCGCATACCATCAATCGTTGTTGCTCAAGATGGGTCTTTAGTTGCTTTTGCTGAGGGCCGTGCTTCAAATAAAGATCCCGGTAGTGGCTATCCGACTAGCATTAAAAGTCGACGTTCCACTGACAATGGCGTGACTTGGAGTGATTATGCCGTTATCCATGAAGTGGCTAATGAAGCCTATTCGGATCCTCGCCCATTTGTTGATAAGACGACTGGGAGAATGTTTGTTTTCTACACTAAGTGGGATAACAACTGTGCCCAAAACGGAAATTGTGTTCCGTTTGATGATCCTAAACACAAATTGTTTTATCGAACCAGTGATGACAACGGACAGACATGGTCCGCAGCGATTGATGTGTTAGATCAAGTGAAAGATGTTAACTGGATGGCGAATGGGACCAACAGTATTGATGGACGTGCAACTTGGTCTGCGACACCGTCACAAGCCCAGATCGATCAAGCGAATAGTGATGGTTGGAGTTTGAGTTGGAATTCCCGTGTTGCAGATGGTTCTTGTAACGTGCAGTACTACGGTAATGGCAGTAAACGTTTCTTAGCGGACCTTCAGGTCAATGCTGATAAATCAGTAAAAGCCGTGTTGTACTCTGACGGTGCCAATCTTGAGTTTCCAATGGACTTCGATATCTCCGCCTACCACGATTATAAAATTGTCGGTCAAGGTAGCACGGCTAGTTTCTATGTCGATGGAACTCTCGTAGCGACAAATTGGTCTGGTCAAAGCCATTCTAGTAAAACAGTGACGTGGGGGAATGGATGTTCATCGACCAAAGGTGCCTCTGCTTATCACACGATAGATTTTTCCATTGCAGACAATCAGCAGTTCTATTTTGATGCGAGCTTAATGGAGCGAGTCAACGGAACCATTATTAAACACCCTGCTGAACAAGGCTGGACGAAAACCAGTGCACGAAATGGTCGTGGTGATCCGGGGTGGAAGAGTATTAATGCTGGGCCAGGTCAGGGTATTCAGTTAACTAATGGTAGACTGATCTTCCCTGCCATTATATTAGATGCGTTTACTCAGTTGTCGGTCGTGTCTATTTACAGTGATGATCATGGCGTGACTTGGCACGCTGGGAATCAAACACCAACGTATGCACTTGAGCCAAGTGAAGCAGATATGGTTGAGCTAAATGACGGTAGGCTTTTGATGTCCGCGCGCAATGATGGGGTCACGGGTACTGGCAACTTCAACCGCTATCACTTTGTGAGTTCAGACCGAGGCGTTAACTGGACGATGATTGAAGAGGAACGTTACTCGACAAATGGCGCTTTGTTTTTCAAATTAGATCAAGTGGATATTGGGTTACTGCGCTATGGAGATAATCGCGTCTTAATGTCAGGCCCTCAAGGAAATTCAGCCGTGAGTTCTGACCGAAACGACCTTGCGATTTGGAGTGCGGTAGATGATGGTGCTGGCAACTATAACTTTACTCAGAGAACTCAGTTTAGAGATGGCTATAGTGCCTACTCTGATCTCATTCAGCTTCAAGACAAAGGGGCTTCAGGAAACGAAGATATTGGTGTGATTTATGAAGCGACATCCAGCACTGAGATTCGTTTTATGGTGATTGATATTGACAGTGTGAACTAAACGAAGAAGGGAAGTGCTTAGCCACTTCCCCTTTCTATTATGCACGAAACGTATTGAGCACCACCTGATTCCGACCAAGTCCTTTCGCTTGATAGAGGGCTTTGTCGGCGCGGCCAATCGTCGTGTGTTGGCTATCTTGCGCTGAGGTAATACCGATGCTTACCGTGTACCTTACCTCAATCTCTTCATAGCCTAACTCGGTTTGTTCTACCACTTGCCTAAACAGCTCGCACTGTTCATAGGCATCGTTTTCATCGTTCGCGTAAAACAACACACAAAACTCTTCGCCGCCATAGCGAGCCAGACTCATTGCCCCAGGTTTAGGGAAACATTTCTTCATCAACTCAGCCGTATGGAGGATGACATGATCACCGCATTGGTGCCCGTGCACGTCGTTGATACGCTTGAAGTGATCGATATCGAGAATCGCTAGGTAGATGCCTTCTTTATCCAAGTTTGAATCAATTTTTTCACGGATCGTTAGCTTGTTATCTAGGTGAGTCATCACATCTTTACTGCGCAGCTTTTTGTGCAGTAATAGATTGGACAGCGCCACTTCTGAGTAGTCACGAATCATGCGCAAAATACTTCGGTAAGTGGGGAAGGTTGCCGTCATGTAAATCACCGCAATTAAGCTGCCTTTATCGAACAAGGGGATGGTGTAATGCCGGCCATCGATCTTTAGTTTTTTGGCCAAAGGATCGGCGTAGCGCTTGGCGGTATAGCGTAGTGAGCTGGGTGAAAATCGATTGGCGAGATCTTTGTCTTTCAGAACGATGTGACTGTTTCCATGGTAATCGATAGTGCTGAAGTAACCGTAATCAGAGTCATAAAAACAGAGTTGGATCCCCTTATGATGGCAGAAGCGATCCAAGATAGCGCGCAGATGGTGCTTAAAATCTGGCAGGTCGTGCTTGTTGTTCAGATCGGCCAGAGATTGGTTAAGTTGATAGGTCAGATAGTTAAATGCGACGGCAAGCAACAACAGGGACGCAATCACTATCGCCGTTAGCGAAAACTGATACGAAGAGGACAAAACATCAGACCTATCTGTCCCAGAGATAAATACCCATTGGTATGGGTTATCACTGTCGAATACAGAGAGTTTAAATTGACCTTTGTAGTAATACTCGTGCCGACCAAAACGCAAGCCGTTAGTGATCATTTCACTGATGCCCGCATGGTAGCTGACAGAAGGGGTGCCGATTCGTTGCGGATCTGGGTGAAAGACAAGCCTGCCCGTTGAACTATCAACGACAAAGACATAGCCATCGGAGAGGGTTCTTAAGCCACGAAGGCTTTGTGTGGTGTACTTGAGGTCAAACTCAATCCAGATTTCATTGAGGTTGCTTTGTTGATATTTGACGGCAAACACCCATTGATCTGGCTGCTTTTCATAAACAGAAGAAACGGTAAATCTAGGGTCAACTTTATTTAGCGGACTCCACACCATCGCGGTGTTTTGCTCGGCTAGAGTTGGATTAAGTAACACCGAACGATATTGTCCAGTTTGATGATCGACGGTGATGATATCTAGGTAAGCAGGTGAATGCTCCAAGATGCGTTTTGCGGTTGAATCAAAGTCCTTGAGTGAGTCGGTATCATTGAGGAGATAGAGTTTGCTTGTGGCCGCTTCGACTTGAGAGGAAATAAGATGAAATGCGGTTTTTAAGTTGCCAAAAGATTGCTGATAGGCACTCTTTTCGGATTGATTGAGCTGATGATAAGCCGCATAAATCATCCCTAAAACAAGAAGAATGATATACGGTCTCAGCGTTCGAATAAGTATTTTTGGTAACGCCATGTGTGCCAACTGATTGATACGGAATATATAGTAATTATGCCCGGTATACTAAACGGTATTAGCAAGCACATCAATGCATATTAATCCAGTCTATAACTGCATGGCTTTATAGAATTGAGCGATATATCACCATATCGCTCATTTTGCGTCTCTATTTTGAGTGGAAGATCGCTATGGACGCGGGGGCGACCAATACCTGTTTGTGATCTATTGATTGATGAAGATCGTGTGAGTCGGTATTACAGATCATGGTCCATTCAGCGCTTTTTCTTTCTGGCAAGGTAAATCTGGCGGGTGCGTTGGTTTGGTTGATGCAGTAAAACAGCTCTGATCCTTCTTCGCCGATACCCAAGTGGAGAGCCATCGAGCTGAGTCGGTTCCAGTCTTCATGCTCCATAAACGAACCATCGAGTCTGCGCCAGAATATTCGGTTGTCGTTGCGGTTTTCGCCGCTGAACGCACGAATAAAAGGCACCATATAATGCTGGCGAGCTTGGATCATCTCCGCGAGCCATTGTTTGAAACGCGTTTTACGCTCATCCATCTGCCAGTCTAACCAACTCAGTTCATTGTCTTGGCAATAGGCGTTGTTGTTCCCTCGTTGCGTATGAGAAAGCACATCCGCGGTAAGAATATGTGGAATACCAAACGCAAATAGCAAACTGGCCATGAAGTTGCGTTTTTGTTTTTCACGTTTTTCTACGATGGTGAGGTTTTCCGTTGGGCCTTCTACGCCATAGTTGTCAGAGCGGTTGTCGCCGTGACCATCACGGTTGTGCTCCCCATTGGCTTCATTATGTTTGTGCTTGTAAGAGACAAGATCTTGCATGCAGAAACCGTCATGGTAGGTGATGTAGTTGACCGTCAGTTTATAAGGCCAGTTCGCGGCACTGTACAAGTCACGGGAGCCCATAAGGCGTGTCGCAAACTCTTTGAGAAACCCTTGATCGCCGCGCCAGAAGCTACGGGTGATATCGCGCAGTCGATCGTTACACTCGTTCCAGCCGAATGGGAAGTTGCCGACTTGATAACCGTTGGGGCCAATATCCCAAGGTTCTGCAATCAGTTTAATTTGCTGTAATACCGGGTCTTGAGCCACAGCCTTGAAGAAACCTGCGTCTGGGCTAAAGTGCTCTCCATGACGGCCCAGTGTGGCCGCGAGATCGAAACGGAACCCATCAATCTGATATTCATTAACCCAGTAACGGAGCGTATCCATCACCAGATTCAAGCTTGGCTGATAAGAAAGATCGACGGTATTGCCACATCCGGTGTAGTTGGCGTAGTGCTCGCCGTGTTTCAGGTAGTAACGTTTGTCGAGCGCCTTTAGGTTGAATACCGGTCCATCACTGCCGCCTTCCGCCGTATGGTTGTAAACAACATCTAATATCACCTCAATGCCGTTGCGGTGCAGTTCGCGAATAGCGGTTTTTAGCTCGTTGACGGCATCTTTGTCGGCGTATCTTGGATCAGGCACCATAAACAAGTAGGGGTTGTAGCCCCAATAGTTTACCTTTTCCATCTTTAACAGGTGAGGCTCATGCATGCAGGCAGCCACTGGCAGCAGTTGGAGCGTGTTAATGTTTTGCTCTTTATAGAACTCAAGCATGGCGTCACTAACCAGCCCTAAATAGCGTCCTTGAGACTCAATTGGCAAGTCTGGGTGGAGCTTAGTCAGCCCTTTGACGTGTGTTTCAAACAGCACCATCTCATCACGAGGACGGTTTGGTCGCTGAACCCCTTGCCAGTCAAACTCGTCGGAGACAACCACGCAGCGCGCTAACTCAAAGCTCTTCTCTGAATTAAAAGGCAGCGTGTAATGCAAAGGTTTTGCCAGCGCTTTTGCGTACGGGTCTGATATTAAATGCGGCTCGCCATTGTGCTCGACAATATAGCCATACTGAGCGCCAGGCAGAATGCCAGGTACAAAGGTGAATTTTATTCCCGCGTATTCGCTATCGAGTTGAAACGTTTTAAAGTCACCGGTTTGGTCGAAGATAGCTAATTGAATCGAGTCTGCATCGGGCGCGTAAATAGAAAAATTACACCCGTGTTCATGGGGTGTTGCGCCTAACGGATATGGATGAGAGCACTGCATGATCATTACTTACAAATATTGTGTTCTATATAGCGAAACTTAAGTAAATAGTGTTGTAAGACATTGGTCAAGCGCCTTGGATAAAATTTGTAAATGTAATTTTATTTCAAATTTGTGGCGAATTTAATTCAATTAGTGAGCAAGTTGGCATTTTGTTCTAAGAATAGTTTCTCCTACGAGGTATCCTCCTCCTAGATAGTGTGATTTAGGGCACTAATATATCATACGGTTAGTTTTCTCCTCCTTTCTCATCCCCCCAAAATTAATTTATTTCGGATGAAGTCGACCCTCTACTCCCCCTGTAATCTGGCCACAGTTGAAACAAATGAGGACAAGGTTTCACTTGAAGCTGAGTTCTGTCTTACCTCTATTTTTCGCGGCCTGTTGCTGCCTTTCAGGATGTATCGAAATACGAGGCATAAGAATAAGAAACCCTAAACGGAGTTATATAATGAAAAAAGTAAGCGTGTTAGCGGCTGCAGTGGCGACTGCCTTAACATCGGGATTTGTCATGGCTGAAACAGACGTTGCGTTAGACGTAACATCAGGCGATTCAGCGATGGAAGTGGAAGTAGCAAACCCAACAGAAGTGATTTCTGATGGCTGGGAAGTGCATGGTTACATGTCAGCAAACTTCCGCATGAAAGATGGCGAGACGATCGATTCTGAGTTCGGTAAGCCAGATTACCACAGTGCAGGTACTTCAGGTCAAAGCACAAACCAAGTTGAGTTCACGATCAAGAAACACACAGAGCACAACAACGGTGTTTGGTCTGATTTCGTTGTTCGTTCAGAGTTCGGTAACGGAAACTCATTCGCTTACTCTTCAGAGGGTAGCCAAAAAGCGAACGACAAAGCGCAATTTGAGATTAAAGAAGCGTACGTTGAACTAGGTGGCATCTCTTTCTTGGGTGATGATTCGTCTATCTGGAGTGGTCACAGATACTTCAACCGTTCAGCGGGTCTACTTTCTGGCGAATTCTGGAACCAATCTTCTGGTCTAGGTGCGGGTTTCCAAACCAAACTTGGCGGTAACACAGCAGGTTTCGCAGTGATTGCTGCAGACACTAATGATGACATCAATAACGCTACTAACAGCGACCGCGAAACAAACGTAGCGTACAACGCTTACTACCACGGCGTTCAAGCGCTTGGCGGCAGCTTCAACTTTGATGTGAAATACATCACTCGTGCGAACAAAACGGATCCAGCAGCAGACAACGGCGTTGGCGCAGCGATTACCTATAACCGCGACTACTACGGCTTTGATGGTTGGAGCCAAACAGGTATTGCTTACGGTTACGGCGCAGCAGCAAACCGCGGTGTGAACTTCGGTGCGTGGAGCGGTGACAACGGCTTTAGCGATGATTCAAACAGCATCTTCCTAACTTCTTACGGTGTTGCGAACCTGTCTGACGCTTGGCAGCTAGGTACAGAAGTTACAGCCTTCATCACTAACGAAATGTTCGGTCAAGAAGATTTGACTCGTATCCTTGTAGCAGCGCGTCCTTCTTACAAGATCAACGACAACCTACGTTTTGAAATGACAGGTAGTGTATCTAAAGAAACAATTGCTGATGGCGCAGCATGGGGTCGTCAAGACGACAACATGTACTACATGCTAGAAGCCGCGCTTCCAGTAACGGTTAACGCAGACTACTTCGGTCGTCCACAAATCAAGCCTTACGTGACTTACTACAACACTGAAGAAGAAAGTGCAGGTGGTATCGGTCTAGGTGGCACTGACGGCAAAGAAGTTATTGTCGGTATCCACACAGAAATCTGGTTCTAAGCCAGATAAACTGCAAGGCAGCCAATTGGCTGCCTTTTGTCATTTTAATAAAACAACCTTTAGTGAGAGATAATGATGAACAATAAACACTCTTTTTTAGCCGTTGTGCTAGGTGCTTTGCTAGCGGGTTGTGCATCGAATACCCCGATTGATAAACAAGTGGCTGCGCCAACCAACGCTGAAGTTTGTTGCAGTGACTACTCTAAGTTCCCATTCGCTCAACTGGGCGACAAAGAATCGCTTTCATTCGAAATTAATCCTTCTTCCCCAGTCGGACAATTTGCTGAAGGCAACAGCTATTTTGAAGCGTTCCGTTTTAGTGAACGCTCTGGACAAGTGCAGGTAACGGTATCGAGTTTAATGATTGATGACTCGGTATTCTCGCCTCAAGTCCAACTTCTAGACAGCAATTTCAAGGTCGTAAAAACGTTGACCTTAGATGACTTCCAAGTGTTAGCGTCAAATGCGTTTACCCGCACTCGCTATGTCGCTAAGTTCCGAGCTAACGCTGAGAAAACGCCTTATTTTGTTATTTATACGCCAGCCGACACCTTGGGTAAAAGCGTCAAAATTGACCACCCAGCGAAAGTTCGTGCGCAAGAATTTGGCGAAGTTATGCCGATGGTGACTGACCCTGTATACACCTACCAATTGGGAGGGGACATTGAGCTAGAGGTGGAAACCCTGAAGCTGCGTCCATTTCGTGCGGACGCGGCGAGTGCCGCTGTCGTGACCACGGAAAAGGTGGTCACAAAACCGGTGATTCAAGCGCAGCCAGACACGCAAACCTACTACTACAATGCGATTGAGACTGCGGTAGCATCGGGTGATATTCCCAAGGCATTAAGCCTGCTTGATGAAGCGAAAGCACTCAATATCAAAGGCGCTCAGGAAGTGTTCGTCAAAGCGGTGAACGCAAAGTAGGCATCTAAACACTGATAATAAAAAAGAGCTCCTTGTTTGGAGCTCTTTTGCTATCTAGCGTTAGTATTTAGATGGCGTCTCTATCTTGCTGTAGCCCCTCAGTTTTTCGTTTGTTGAAGAGATAATCGCGCTCATTCAACGAAGCAAAATGTACCGAGTTGTCCGGGGACGCAAACGTTAGCTTTTCCAGCTCCCAGCGGTACTCATTTTCTATCTGCTTCACGTTAGCGGGTGAAGAGATGTAGGTGCAGTTGCCCGAGAGATCTATGTGCAGTGTCAGCGGCGAAGACAAGTCGCTTGTTACCGCAATCACGCTGTTACCAACGAGGAATTTGAAATCAAGTTGAATATCCGCTTTCAATACCACAGGGGTTAATTGGAAGCGGTATCCATGTGCGTCTCGCTGATACTCAAATTGGAGTGCGTTGTTTTCTCCAAATGGCAGCCTTGCTTTAAAGCTCTGCCATTGCGATGGGATTTTGGGCGCAAGTTCGATGCTATTGTCGATGAGGCGTGGCTTAAAGCCCAGATAGTTTTGCTGAGCGTTGCGGGCGAACTCGGACACTGACCACGCTTGGGCATAGGTGCCCGTTTCAACCAGTTGATCCGGATGACTTTGAAAGGCATCTAAGTTTTCACTCATGGTGCCACGATGACCCTGCTGCAAAATCTGTCTCGCGAGGTTTTTACTCAATTGATATGCAAAGTCTTGTTGGTGGTAACGGCTTAACGCTGAGACAGTAAACCCTGCATTCCACCCCCAAATGGTGCCATTGTGGTAGGCGGCGTCTTTGTGATACTCGCTGCGATTGTCATGGTAAGGGTGAAAATCGGCATGTTGCTGATTGAGAGAACAAATCCCCCAAGGGAACAGCAGGTTATCGACGCAGTTTTTCACCATATGCTGGCCAATGCTAGGGGCGATAAGACTCTCTTGTTGTGGGATAGTCATCGCCATCAACTGATTCGGTCTGACACTGAAGTCAGGACGATCATTCTCTTCTAGACGATCAGCTAATTGCAGGTGTTCCTCATCCCAAAACTTATCGATAAAGCTTTGTTTGGCATGTTTGGCGAGCGTATCGACATGCTCGGAAAATGTTTGGTCGTTGTTGAGAAGTGCGACTTGTTTTGCGACGTTGAGGCTTTCAAACCACAGGGCTTGGATGTCGTTGGCTTTTGGCCCTCGTGGCGACCACGGAATTTGGCCGTTGATCTTGGCGTCCATCCACGTATCCGGATGACGATGCTTCATCAAACCATCAGCATCGAGATAATGCGTCTCAACGCCAGAAATGAAACGTTGAATGACAGGGTAAATCCGCTTGGCAAATGCTCTGTCGCCACTGTAGTTAATGTACTCAAGGATCTCTCGCATCATCCAAGGTGTGCCGTCCGTGGTGTTGTAGATGATATTGGTTTTGCTGGTAACTCGGTTTGGGATGCGACCATAGTTGACAGATTGAGTGTCCAACTGTTGCATTGAGGCAAAGTTTTCGATGATGGATTTCGCTTCCTCAAACTCGCCATTGACTAAGCTTGTGCCAGAGAGCGCGATGAAGGTGTCTCTTCCCCAACAATCTTTAAACCAAGGCAAACCCGCCCATATGCCTGTGCCAAACTCATGGCTGACGAAGACACGACTCGACAAACGAGCCCACATCACGGCGCGGTTGTATTCAAGGTCGTCTGTCCAAAGATAGTTGTGGGTGAGAAACTGGTAGATTCTCGTTTTATGCTGTTGAAGCGCATTGTGCTGGGCCGCTTGGCGGCAATGTTCAATCGCTTTAGCTTTGCTGTGTTCAAAACAGAGATACGCCGTGAGTTCAACGCTTGGTTGAACACTGGTGATCATGATCTGGCAGTGTGAACCAGACAGGAATAAGTGCTGTTCCAGGTCTGGGAACTGCTTTGATGACACTTCCTCGATGGTTACAGGTTGATTGGCACTGATGGCGATGTATCTTGGGCTACCTTCTGGGCACAGTTCGGCGTTGATCGCTAACACGATCACATCGCCCTCTATTTCCACGCTGACATCATTCACGCCTACATTGAGCTCTGGAAGTACGCTCAACGTTTTTGCTTCGTTTGTGCTGACAGTGAGCGACGCCATTCGCTTCGCTTGGTGAAGGCTGAGTAAGTCTTTAGCGTTGTGGAACTGGTGCTCTATTCCATAAGGAAGCAGGCGAGCTTTGAGCGCGGAAGGTTTGATATTGAGCTCGCCATCGACCCAAGAGGCGAAACCGCCTAAGTACCAACCTTGATGATGACGATAGCGACCCGCAGAGACAAATTGGTGAGTTCGCCCTTCGTAGTAGCCATCGACGTTGTCGCCGAAGACGAACGGAAAACTGTTATCGTTTTCAATCGCAAGCGCATCGAAAAGAGTGGAGGGTTCAAGGGCGCCCTCTGCACAGAGGATATCGGATGCAGGTGCGCTCACACTGTTTAGTCGAGCACAAAGGCGATCGCGTTTAGATAGGGTCTGCTGGTTGTCTCCACCCGTTTGGATGGTCAGACTTGGCGCGCCATCGGATAGATCCAGCAGAAGGGTAAATCGACCTGTGGCGTTTGGCGTAAACAGCAAGTCATTACCAATGCCGTGAGTCGTGATAAGCGGTGTCGTTTGGTTTAACTCGGCGGTGGTAGGGTCTATCTCATGGCCAGAAAGAGTCCACTGCTCAGAGCCATCCATATCGGTAATTTTGAAGCGATGTTGGTCTGCCGAGAAGACCACGCACGCTGAATATTGTTCAGCTGACAGTTGGGTGAAAGGTGTGTCTAACCCCCAACCGTTGAAAGTCCCTTTTAGATATAAATTGGGTAGGTTGTTCATGTTATTTTCTCAAATTCGCTTGTGTAATGCGCCATAGAATAAGAGCGTGTGTTGTGCTCCAACTTGTTACTTCATCCCTTTTGGGCACTCGCTTAATGACGTCACAAAATGATTGATGGAATAGGTCTAATTTTAGTTGCGCAGTGGCGGAGATTGAAATTGATTAGCGTGTTAGTGGTATAGGCAAAGGCTATATCAGAGAGCTTGTCGGTGCGCTTTGCGCTGAATTGACTAATTTGGTTGTTGAACAGGATTTTATTTTTGTGAACTTAATCTGTGAGGCTTATGGAATCAGGGAGGCATAGCGCCTCCCTGTATGGTGGTTTATCTCAAGCGTGATTTTCTATATCACGACATCTTCGCTATCGTAATTTCTTTGCTCAAGATGTTAAAGCTCACTCGATAGGAGCCCGTCTCTGTTGGCGTGAAGCTAATATTGCCGTCACCGCCAATTGGCAAGGAGTTTGTTGCAGGGATAACATCGGCTGCGCCATGTTCACATTCTCCCCAACCTCCACAGGTAAACTTAAACTCGACGGTTTCACCGCTTGGCAATTCACCCGTTTCAAACGTGACGGTATTATTGTCACCTGACACCATCATCTGAGCACCATCATGGCCCCAGCCACCAGAGATGCTGCCAGGAATGTACCAAGTTCTACCTTCGTAACTTTCGACCAATTTAGCATCTAAGACAACTGGCTTCTCAGGGGCGGACGCATCGAGCGTGAGCTCATACATGCCGAGTTCAGTGAAGGTGGCAACGCAGTTGTCTGCCCCCGATGCACCACAGCCCCAAGCCGTATCCCAATTACCTGCTGTGAACTTGTATTCACTCGATTCAGATAAACCGACTCGCGCTTTATACAGCCCTTGATTGGCGTAGGTCGCTTTGGTGATATGGCTCCAGCCGTTAAATGCGCCCGCCACATGCACCGCTTTAAACGGAGGCAAATCATCGGATTTTTCGCTGACAGGTAAACCCAATCCACGCGCGTCACCACGAGGTTGAATGAATACCGCAACTGACCAAGAAGGGACCTTGAACTGGCCATCAGCAAAGGTCGCGCCGTTTGCAATCCCATTTGCATCTTGAGCAAGCTCGAAGCCAGCCAGGTCAATCTTCTTGCTTTGATGATCGAAGAAGTCCCCAATCGTTTGATTGTCAGGGCTGGCATTGATCACCACAACCACGGCATCGAGTTTTTCATCAAGATCGGTCGGTTGCGTTGAGCCATTGTCGATGGTCATGACGATCAATCCCGGTGTTTGATCTTTACCCGTGTTTCGGAAATCAACGCGATTAAGGATCTCTTGTGCGCTCGGAAGCGTCATCAATGGCGTTGATGTTCTGAGTTTGAGCATTGCCTTGTAGTTTTCAAACATGGTATCGATGTTTGACGGTGTTGCTTGAGAGTGAACATCCGAGGTTGCACGCTCGATCTGCTCGTAGTTACTCAGATCTTTGTCTTTCGTTGGTAGCCCTTTGTCCCAGTTTTGCGCTTGGCGCGTGAAGTCCACGACGTTATACCAGTCACCATAATCATAGGAGTCGCGCTGCATCGATTTAGAACGCAGCAGTTCACCGCCCATGTGGTTAAATGGCATCGCTTGACCTAGCAGAACCGTAGCAATGCCCACGGTTTGCATTTTGGTACGCTCCTCTGAGGCGGCTTCTTGCGGAGCCTTGTACATGTTGATGTCCCAGAACGTCTGGTTGTCATGCTTTGACACGTAGTTTTGGATTTCCCAAGGTTGTTCTGCGTACCCAGCCGCTTGACCGTTGTAATCGACATCCTTGCCCAAGATAGTCGTGCCAGTGTGGTCAATCATCTTGAACTGTTTGAGGTTGCCAGCCATACCAAGACGAGTCAGATCGATTTGCTCAAGTGCGCGCGTCATTTCCGCTTCACTCACTGAACCATCAGACTGCTTGTTCATTTCGTTAGGCTGAACGCCTGCACCTGTGGCAAAACCTTGCGTTTTACGCAGTGCGTCACCGCTGTCGAATGGGCTACCGCCGCGTACTGCATCACGCAGACGATCGGAAAATGATCCAATGCCTGTGCCGCCAAGGTTTGGCTGTGTGGCTTGAACAAAACGTTTGTTGTTTTGCACTTCGCCAAAGTTCCAGCCCTCACCATAGAAGTACACTTCTGGGTTTGCTTCACGTGCGGCATTCAAGGTGCCTTGAATTTGCGCCAGTGGGTGGTGGCCCATCAGATCCCAGCGGAATGCATCAATTTTGTACGCCTCTACCCAGGTTTTGACTGAGTCATCGATCAACTTGGCGAACATCGCGTGCTCTGGCGCTGTGTTTTCACAACAGGTTGATGTTTCAACATTGCCTGTATCTGGGCTTAGGCGGTGGTAGTAGAGCGGAACCACTTTATCAAGAACCGATTTATCGTTTAGTCCAGATGCGTTTGTATGGTTGTACACCACGTCGACCACGACATTCATACCAATGTCTTGCTTAACCGATTGCACCATCTGGCGGAATTCGAGAATGCGTTGGCTGCCTTCGGCATCAGTCGCGTATGAACCTTCTGGAACGGTGTAGTGGAACGGGTCGTAGCCCCAGTTGTAGCTGTCGACGGAGCGCACATAGTCGTTCAGCCTTTGCACCACTGGGTTTTGCAGTCTGTCGTCGGGTAAGATGGTCTCGAATACGTCTGCGATGGTTTGGTTACCCGAGCAGTATTGGCTGAACTCTGCGTCACTTTTCACTGCGGTATTGAGGTCACACAGCTTACTAAATGGTTGATCAATGTTGGCGACTTTATCTGGGTCTTCATTGATGGTGGCAATGTCAAACACTGGCATTAAATGAAGGTGTGTCATGCCCGCTTCACTGAGCTCTTTGAGGTGGTTCACTGGCGCGGTGCCATTTTCAGTGAAGGCCAGATATTTACCGCGGTGATTCGGCTCGGTACTGTTATCAAGAGCTGAAAAATCACGAACATGAGATTCGTAAATCACCATATCGGATAAGCTGCCGTCACTTTCAAGCTGAGAGTGAGGTGCCGATAGGGCGTCCCAACCCGCAGGTTTTAGCGTGTCGTCATCAAGGTCGATCGCTTGGCTGTAAATGGAGTTCATCGACAAGCTGACTGAATATGGGTCAGTCACTTCATATTCCGCGGCTTTTTGTCCTCTTGGCTGGAACACTTTCATCGCATAACGGTAGAATTTTCCATCCACCGTCTCTTTATCGAGTTCTACGCTCCAACTGCCCGATTCGCTATCTTCTTGCAGTTCATGGGTGCCCGCGACTGATTTGTCTGCGTTATACACCACGAGTTTGACTTCTTGAGCGGTCGGTGCCCAAAGACGGAACGTAACGCCGTTGTCGCCATAGATTGGACCATACTCAAGCTCTGTCGCTTCTTCGGCGAAAATAGCATCCAACGCGCCGGCGTATTGCACCGCGGTTGAGGCGCGAAGCTCACCAAAGTTCTCACCTTGAACATCATTTGAAGCAATGGCAATAAGGCTTGATTTAAGCAGCTCGTTCAACGCCACGTTAGGCAGCTCAAATGCTGGATAGTCAGCTAAATGTGGGAATTTCGACTTTTGTGCGTCATTCAGTTTGGTGGCTTTGAGTTTCAGTGACGAGCCACTTACAACGCCATCTTGTCCTACGTGATATTGACCATCTTCTGAGAACATCAACTGAACCAAGTCGGCATTGTTTGCTGCTTTCCAAACCAAGGTTTCATCATCAAGCAAAATGGCGCCAATGGTGTCGATGGTAAACTCGCTAGATGGGCCATCAGTGGTGTAGGCTTCAAGTCGGCTGGCGTAAGCGCGCGTTTTTCCTGGCATATAGGTTGCGCTAGGGTTGTCGGCCTTACCTGAAATATCGACTTTTAAATCAGCGTTGATCACCTTGTCTTTGTTGCTATTGCGGATGATGACGTTGAAACATTGCGTCGCATCCTCTGTGACAGGAATGTACCAGACTGGGCCAAACTCATCGGCATCATTTGGGGTGATGGTGACATCGTCCCAGCCATCGTTAAATCCATCTGGATCGCCCGCATTACAATCGGCGTTGTTCCAAAGGTGAAGGTTGAATTTACCATAGCCTAACTTATCTGCGCCTTCTTCTTTGTAATCGCCAAGTGGGTCATAAAACTGAATGGCAAAGTGGCCACTTGGTGGATTGGCTAGCTCAGTTGGCGCCTCGACTTGTTTCAGTTTTACATCTGTGCCTGATTGATCGAAACCAATAGAGGTAAGGTAAGTGTCGGTACGCGAGCCTTGGATCACTTCACCTTTCGTTGTTACTCCTAAGCTGCTGCCGCTGGTGGCATCCAAAGTAACGCTCGCCAGTGTTTCTTCCCCTTTGGCAATTGTGCACGCGCCAAGAGTGCTGGATTTCGGCAGCACCCAGTATGGGCCAAATTTGTCGCTGCCTTTTGCGCTGTACTCATCGTCGCCGCAGGTAAGCAGCCAGTTTACGCCAAGTGACAGAGAGCGCGCACTGTTGCTCGTAGTTTCTTCAATGTAACTGACCATGATTTCATCAGCCGCGACGGTAGGTTCTGTTGGCATATCGCTTGGCGAGATGACGACTTTGTTGTCGCGAATTTCGGTTACAGGTTTGGTATCAGAGCTATTGTCATTGCAGGCCATTAGCACACTGGCCGACAAGATAGGTATCAGCGCTTTGGCAAGCGGAGATAATTTAAGAGTGTTCATTGTTTTTTGTTTCCATACGTAGGTTATTGGACGCAGAAAATCATAGAGTTAGCAAAAGTCAGCACGCTGTGAGTTGAATAATTAAAGTTAATTTTGCTCGATAAATAATTGATGGTTTAAATGAAAGTCACGTTGTGTAGGGGAATTTTTGTATGACACAGTGTGCTTGGTCACGTTGAACTAAGCGGTGGATGAGGCGCAGAGGAGGAGTTCGATCGCGAAAGGATGAGGCTCTCAGCCTAAAATGTGTGACCGAGTAGATCTAAAATCATGAGGATAATTCTAGCGGTAAAAAATGCGTGAGCCGAGGCCACGTTGATGTCTGTTTTGGCGAGGATTTGAGCTAAGTGACGAATGAGTAAATAATGAGCATTAGATCCTGTTTTTGCTCTATCAGTCGTTTCATTGCACCGAGATTGAATTAAAATTATGCGCTTATGTAAACGTTCAGGGAAGACATTATGTATTCGGTAAAGCTTGGCGATGAATTGATTCGTCCATCAAAAGTACTCTGTATTGGGCGCAACTATTTAGAGCATATCCATGAGTTAGACAACGCCATTCCCGACGAAATGGTGGTGTTTAATAAACCCTCCACTTCCATAACATCTGTGTTGAACTCCTTTCACCACGAGCGTTTGCACTACGAAGCGGAGATCTGCTTTTTGATCAAAGATGGCAAGTATCAAGCGGTTGGCCTTGGTCTTGATCTCACCAAACGTGCGTTGCAAGGACAGCTCAAGGATAAGGGCTTACCGTGGGAGCGCGCGAAGGCGTTTGATGGTTCTGCGGTGTTCAGTCGCTTTATTCCTGTTGCGGGGCTGGAGATGGACTCGCTTGAGATAGAACTGTTTATCAACTGCGTTCGAGTACAAAAAGGCGACGTATCGCAAATGATCTATTCACCGAGAGTGATTCTCAATGAGCTTAAATCCTACACGACGCTGTGTGATGGCGATGTCGTGATGACAGGAACGCCCAAAGGAGTAGGAGAAGTCCATAGCGGAGATGTCTTTCTTGCCCGCTTGAAGTCGCGCGAATCCACTTTAATTGAGATTGAATGGGTCGCGCAGTAATCAATCGGACGTAGGGCTTTACATTCACCCAAGGTTAAGGTTTAACCTCTGATTGTAGTTAACAATCAGAGGTTTTTTATGGGCTGCTGTAACCAATCGCCACGCGGTGGAACGTCTCAATTGGGCTTGCTGGTTAAGGTGACGTTAATCATTGCCATCGCTCTGCTGCTTATCGCTGCTCTTTTTGGCTAGAGCAGTTTTAACGCTAAGAAAATCACCATGCTGACAATGGTCGTCAACAGAACGTTACCGGTTTTCCAAGCAATGATGGCAGCAATCACAGCACCGATTAAATAAGGGTTACTGTGTGAAAGCCAAAGTTCGTTTTCCGGCATAAATACGATGGGTGCCCAAATTGCGGTCAGCACGGCGGGGCTCGAGTAACTCAGTAGACGCTGCGCTTGTGGGTTTAGTCTGAGAGGCAGTTTCGGCTCCAAAAACAGGTAGCGGCTAACAAAAACCAGTAGCGTCATGGCCAAAATTGAGAGCATCACCATTACTTGCCTCCTTTAAGTGTTTCCGAGGCATACCCTGCGAGCATGCCACCAATGCTGGCGATCATGAGTCCTGACTCGACGTTTAAGTAGCTACATAAGACGGACAGCGTCAACGAAACCAATACGGCAATCAGAATAGGGGCGTTTTTAACGTTGGGGATGACGATGGCGATAAAGGTCGCAGCGACGGCAAACTCTAATCCTAACTCGTTCATCGCGGGGATATAACTGCCCGCCACAATGCCGACCAGTGTGGCAAGGTTCCAACATAAATAGAAACTCAATCCTGCCCCTAGCGCATACCATCGATTAAATTGCTTATCAGACTGTTGGCCACAAATTGCAAACAATTCATCGGTAAGCAAAAAGCCTAATGCCAATCGCCATTTTAATGGTAGCGGGCTCACTTTTGAGCGCATGGATACGCTGTAAAGTAGATGGCGAGAGGTGATAAAGAAGGTCGCCAATAGCATGGTCGCGAGGGATGCCCCTGCCTTTAGCATACCTGTGGCAACAAGTTGCGCTGAGCCTGCGAACAAAATGGCTGAAAGCGCTTGGCTTTCCCACACGGTAAGTCCCGCTTCAATGGCGAACGAACCCGCCAATAGGCCCCAAGGGATGACGGCAATGCTCAAGGGAACCATTGCAAGTGTGCCTTGCATAAACAGCTTGCCATTGCTGGCTTTATCAATTGAAGTCAAACTTATACTACTCATCATTATTGGCTATCGCCTCTGCTTGTTGGAGTGAGTCATCATTACGTCACAAACAGCGAGGATAAAATTGTACAAAATTGCGCTTATTTGCCGCTCACGTATTGCTTCGGGGTAACGCCTAGAGCGCGCTTAAAGTGTCGGTGAAGATGGCTTTGATCATGGAAACCACACTCTTGCGCGACATCGGAAATACGTACCCCTTGGCGCAGCAGTCGCTTCGCTACCCGCAGTCGAGATTGAATCTGATAGGCGTGCGGTGGCAAGCCGAACTCTTTTTGAAAGCTGCGCGCGAGATAGTAAGGGCTGAGCCCAGCCAGTTTAGAGAGATCTTCAAGGCTAACATCGGCTTGCGGAAAGTCATCGAGAAACTCTTTGACCAGCAGTAATTGACGTTGGCTTCGCGTCGTGGGCTCCCACATCGCGCGAGTTTTACTGTGTTTCGCGGCCAGTTTCACTAAGGTGCCGTAGACCAAGGTTTCGCGAAGTAGGCGATTGTCTGATTGTGCCAAGGTATCGAACACAAGCCTTAACTGCTGAGCAAGTTCAGGATCGTAGACGACAGGCTCAGGAAAGTAGGGGACTGACGACGCTGGATTGAGCCCGTCGGTCATTTGAGCAAACTGCTCTGGCAGAGGATACATCGCTTTGTATTCCCAGCCGCCCTCGGTGGCGGTTTGACCGTTGTGCACTTCATCAGCGTTGACCAAAATAATACTGTCTTGCGGCGCGATATGATTACCGCCAGTGCGATAGAAGCGCTGCGCCCCTTTTTCAATGACACCGATGGTATAGCCTTCGTGGCTGTGTCGAGAAAAGTTCTGGTTTGTGTACTTGGCGTCTAACAATTCAAGGCCCCCCAGTTCACTGGCGAGCTGAAAATGAGCCGACTCTTTTCCCTTTTGCGCTGTCATTCATCATCCCTATTGATTGTGATGCGGACAGTTTAGCCTATCGATATTTGGAACTTTTGTACAAAATTGCTTTTTGCTCACTAAGATTAATATAACTAAGTGAATTTCATTGTGCTGAAATTGAGTAAATAAGTTATATGTTTACTATGGATGAGGAGTTAATGTTGGTATAAAATTCCGCGCTTTGCTGTCTATGTAATACTAAAAAATGATCGATATTTCTGTGCTGCCGGTGTATCTCACGGCTGTTGTTGCACTTTTACTGCTTCCTGGTCCCGATATGCTGTTGATTGCGAGCTCAAGTATGAGCTATGGGCGCAAGGTGGGCGTGTTTGCCAGTTTGGGTAATGCGACCTCGGGCATTATTCTGACCTTGTTAGCGGCCTTGGGGGTATCAGCATTAATTGCGATGAGTCCTATTGCCCTTAAGGCGCTTCACCTTTTAGGTGGTGCCTACCTACTTAAAATGGGCTGGGATTGTTTGCGTGCAAGCGCCGCAGACGCACCAGAGCTAAATGGCGAACGTACGATGGCGACCACGTTTTATCAACGCGCCTTGGTGAGTAATTTGCTCAACCCGAAGGCTTTGGTGTTCTTTGTTATGTTCCTGCCTCAGTTTGTTTCGAGCAACATCTCAGCCACATCTGGGGAGCAGATGCTTGCGTTAGGACTGCTGCTTAACGTGCTTGGACTCGCGTTTAATTTGTTATTGGTCGCGTTAGTGGGAACCCTAGGTAAACCTCTATTAGAAAACGCAAAGTTTCGTACCTATCAACACAAATTTATGGGCGCAATCTTTGTTCTTCTCGCTATTTGGATGTTAAGCTCATTTGCGAGCTAACGATCAGTTATCCCTAACAAAAGGTCGGCAGTTGCCGGCCTTTTTGCTATCTAAAGGAAGGAATCTTATGCACGTGCATTTCATGTTCAACCCGCCGAAAAATATCAAAGAACGCATTTATGAAGGTTTGAAAGCGTTTAACCTAAAGCACTTTCCGGATGAGGACATTCAATCGCTGGCGTGCATTGCTGAAGATGAGAAAGGGCGTTTTCTCGGTGGCCTGACGGGGGAGATTTTCACCAATACCCTGTTTGTCGAGTTTTTATGGCTCGATGACCAGCACCGCTCTGTAGGAATGGGACGTAAATTAATGGAAACTCTAGAAGAGCAAGCGAAAGCACACGGCGTGACTCATCTTTATTTAGATACCTATACGTTTCAGGCGCCAGGCTTTTATGCCAAGTTAGGTTTTAAAGAAGTGGGGCGCTACACCGGTTTTCCGACCGCAGGGGTCGACAAGATTTTCCTTCAAAAGCAGATTGCTGTTGCATAGTTGAGAGCGTATAGAGCCAAGTCGATACCATTACAATCGCTTACACTGCAACCAATGTCGCTATGCTAATCTTCGGTGCCATCAAGGGAGGTGTCATGGGCACTTCCAGTAATTTTGTTTCCGATTGACTGGGTGTAGACCGGTTGAGCCAACAGAGGGTATCGCGATGAAAAAACTGGCACTGTTAGCGACTTTGGTTGTAGTGGGCTGTAATGCAAACAATTACGACAATATTTACACGTCCAAATGTGACATGTCGCTTGATGGCGATAAAGCGCTCACTTTTTACGTGAAAGGTAACGTTGCCACTCTTTCGGGCGTGGTATGTAGTGGTTCTCCTGATACTTTTGAAGATATGCTTGAGGGCTCACCTCAAGTGAATACACTCGTCTTTAAAAACATTAATGGTTCAGCAGACGATGAGGCAAACACCGAACTCGGTTATATGGTTCGTGATGCGGGTATGAACAGTGTCATTGGCAAAAACGGACACATCGCCTCTGGCGGAACGGACCTGTTTTTAGCAGGCTTAAAACGTACGGTTGAACCGGGCGCAAAAATTGGTGTTCACTCCTGGGCGTCAACAGATGGCATGGATGGGTCGACGCTACCACGTGATCATCAAGAACATCAACGTTACCTCAAGTATTACGAAACCTTGGGTATTGATACCGACTTCTATTGGTTTACGTTGGACGCAGCGAAGCCTCAAGATATGCATTACATGACCCGTGATGAGTTAGTGAAGTACGGTGTAGAAGCAAAATGAAGCGTGCACTATTAATGATACTGCCTTTGGCTGCTTGTACACAGACAACGGTTAGTGAACAAACGGTGGCGTTGTCATGCTCTGCTCCCTCGAGTATGGCGTTTAATATCAAAGGTCTAAAACCCGACAATGAGACGGAATGCTTTGTTGGTCAACTTGAGATCAAACCAAGCGATCCGATTGATGTCGTATTCTGTGCTAACCCGAGTAGCCAAGCGCATGACTTTATCGCCGATCTGCAAACACAGCCCAAGGTGCTTGATAGGTTGAAGTCGAGCATTGATGAGAACGCAGAAGTTTCGTTTACTGAAACACTCAACTATCTCAGCCATCAGAAATTTGCAGCCAAGTTCAAGGTGAAGTGTACGGACTGAGGTATTACCAAAGTCACGTAAGAGCAAAACCCGATAAACTCAGTTTATCGGGTTTTTAGTTTATAGCGCTTGCTCAGTTAGATGTGTGGCGAGTGTGTCACCGATGTACTCAGACTTAAACCAGCCATTTTGTTGCAGCATTGGAATCAGTGACTCAAAGAAGAGTCGCATCGACTCTTTTGACCCACCCGGAACTGCGATAAACCCGTCAGCAGCGCCTTGTTCCAAGCGTTGGACGATGTCGTCATACGCTTGCTGTACTGTACCAATAATCAACCAGTGAGAAGAGCCGATCACTTCGGGCCTTGCCAGTAGTTGGCGCAGCGTAGGCGATTCGCGCTGGATATAGGTAAGGAGTAAGTCTGTATGGGTTTGGCTATATGGGATAAATCCTTTTGCAAGTGAGTTAACTTCTACTACGTCATCAAGGTTGTGGTTGGAAAAATCGATTCCCAACGCTTTGTGCAAATGTGCAAAATGCTTGGCAGGGTCAATCGCTTTGTGCGTCTCAGTAAACAAGTCGTGCGCTTCTTGCTCTGACTTCGCCAAATAGAGAGCCACTCCCGGAAGTACTTTGAGCGCAGAGGGCGAACGCCCGATTTGCTGGCAACGCGAAGCAAGATCTTGTTTGAGCGCAATGCCTGATTCTATATCGGGCGTGGCTGCAAACATTACGTCGGCGACGTGCGCTGCAAAGTTTCTTCCCGCATCGGAAGCGCCCGCTTGGAAGAATGGCATTCGCCCAGATGGGTGGGTGGGAATGTTCAATGGTCCAAGGACATCAAAGAACTCGCCATGGTGGTGTATTTCTTCAATGTCGTCTACGTTAGCGAACTGCCCACTGGCTCTATCCGCTTTGATTGCTGTGTGCGGGTAGCTTTGCCACAGTCGGTTGACCACCTCAACAAACTCGTGCGCTTTGGCGTAGCGCTGCTGCGAAGAAGGCATGGTCTCTAAGCCGAAGTTTTCGTTCCCGCCTAGCGCGGTCACAATATTCCAACCTGCACGCCCTTTGGTTAACCAGTTCAATGATTGCAACTGACGCGCGGCAATGTAGGGTGGAGTAAAGGTGGTGGATACGGTAGAAACCAGACCGATACGATGGGTATGTGATGCCATGGCCGCGATCAGCGTTGTTGGATCGAAACCCGTAAATCCCGCTTCATGGGCGAGGGCTTCCTTAGCCAGAAACAAGGTGTCGGGCGCGAAAAGGAAATCGAGTTTGGCTTGTTCCGCTTGCTGCGCGAGCGTGACATAGTGTTCTAAATCGAATAAGTTCTCGACCTCACTCTCTTCTCTTCGCCACGCTGAGCGAGTCAACCAACTCATTGCGAGCGCCATGCCGATGACAATAGGTTTGCGGTCACACATAGCTTATCCCTCGTGTGGTGCGTCAATCAGTTGTTTGATTTCTTTAAGCATACGCTCTGTTGCGACCACGCCGCCCATTGCCAGATACCAAGCGTTCATATCAACGTATAGGATGTTGTCGTTTTTGTATGACAGGGTGGCTTCAATCAGAGGATTGCTGAACTCCTCTTTCGTGCGGCTAGAAAATTGGTTTCGTAGTTTATCCGCGTCAAGGATGATGAGATGTTCTGGGTTGACCTTATTGATGAACTCGAACGAAATGGCGTCTCCATGTCGTTTTGTTTTCAGTCCCGGTGCTGCTTGAGTGAAACCAAAATCCATGTATATCGATGAGCCAAAGCGAGAATCCTCGGAAAATGCCGTCACCACACCGCCGGCACTCATCACTGTGAGCGCGCTCGATGGGTGAGTTTGGGTGAATTGATGAATGGCTTTGAACTCCTTATCCAAACGCTGAATCGTCGTTTCTACACGGTCTGAAATTTCGAAAATAGCCGCTAGGTTACGCCATTGCTGCTGAGTGCTTTTCCAGTAACTGCCCGTATCTGAGGGAGAAATGACGATGGTCGGCGCGATCTTTGATAAATCTTTATAGCCTTTTGCAGCTCGAGGTCCAATGAATATGACGTCAGGCTTGAGTGTATAAATGCCTTCAAAGTCAGGTTCGAAAATTGTCCCTGCTGAGGCGTAAGGCGCTTGAGTGTACTTCTCGAGGTACTCAGGAAGATAGTCTTGAGAAGTGGCGATAGGGTTAATGCCAAAGGCCGTCAACATATCGAGAGCGCCCACACCAAGAACAACCACTCGTTGCGGGTTTTTCTCTAAGGTGGTTTCGCCAAGTGCGTGTGTGATCGTCACTGATGTTGCGTGTGCTGGCATCGCCCAGCTTAGTGTAAGAGTAAGAAGTGTGGTGAGAAATTTCATTACGACTACCATGTCAAAAAGCGAAGCCACTAGGGCTTCGCATTGAAGTTAGAAGAAGAGTTCAAGGTTTGCGCCAATTGTACGAGGAGCTTGTCTGATTGGCTGGTCAACTGCCGTATGGTGGCTAACTAACGTTCGTTTATCAGAGTCAAACAGGTTCGTGGCGTAAAGGCTGGCTCGACCATTTTCAAACAAGTAGGAGAGCTGCATATTAGCTGTCCAATACGGTTTGATCTCTTGGTCGTCACTGTTCTTCAAATCGGAGTAGTATTTGCCTGTGTACTGCGCGTTGCCTGAGATTTCCAAATTGTCGGTAATCGCATACAAGGCGCCCATGTTTGCGGTCAGTGCAGGAGCGCGAGGCAGCTCTTTGTTATCACCACCTGCGGCCTTGGTTTGCTTATAGCGAGTCTTTAGTAAACCTAGGTTGGTAAACAGCTCCAATTGGTAACTTGGCAACCAACGTGCGCCGAGCTCCGCACCGTAGGTGGAGGCTGAATCTAGGTTTTGAATTGCAACATAGCCGTCAGCAAGGTTTTGTTGAATCTGCATGTCTTCGTAGTCGTTGTAGAATACGTTAGACGTCAGCTCGACCTTACCTTCATTTAAGCCGTGGCGGGTGTAGAGCTCATAGTTCCAGACACTTTCCGTTTCAAAGGCGTAAGGTTTCATTGGTCCTTGACGTTCAGAGTGGAAACTGACGCCAGCACCGCCATTGTTATAACCTTTGGCAACGTTGAAACCATAGGTTTGGCTGGAATCCGGTCTAAAGGCGATATCAAACTTTGGCAAGAACACGGTTTCGGTTTCATCATAGTCCAGCTTGAGCATGTCAACTTCACGTTGCTTGTTCTCGCGCTCAAATCGACCTGCAAGTGTCACTTCGACTTCGGGAATAATCGCATAGGTTGCTTCCGCAAAAGCAGATTTGGTCTCGGATTTTCCGTCCATTGGGCTTTCTCCGCGCACATTGGTGAACAGATCATCTTGCTTTGAGCGATAGTAACGCGCACCAAATAGCGCGGTGAGTCGATTGTCTGCGGCGTGGTAACGCAGCAAAGGCTCGATGTGCATTTCTGTGCCTTCGGTGATGAAGTCAGCACGCCACCCCTCAGGATCAGTGATGCGCTCCGCTTTCGATTGACTGTAGACGACGCTGTTTTCAAACGTCCAAGCATCGGCGAACTGCCAGTCGATATCCCAAATGACATTGCGTGATCCTGTTTCATACACCGGACGTTTTGCCGGGAAAGAAGCGCCGATTTCATTTTCAGATTGTGGGGCATGGGTGTCGCTAGAATCAAAAGTCAGCATGGTTTTAAAATCGGCGATGGCACTTGGCTCTAACAGCAGTTTTGCTCGCGCGGTAGTGGTACGAAACTCGCGACTGTCTCCGGCAGGATTGTAGCTTTCTAGATCCAAGTGGCTATTGCGACTTTGATGATCAACGCTGAGGCGAAATGCCAGTTGGTCGCTGATTATCGGTGCATTGATCATTGCTGAGGTTTGCGTGTAGTCATGCTGACCGTACCCCGCGCGTGCTTTGACCTCAAAATCGTGGCTTGGATCCATGGTTTTGATCACAATCGCACCCGCAGAAGCATTCTGGCCTTGAATATAGCTTTGTGGGCCAAGGTGAACCTCGACTTGGTCTACATCCCAAAGCGATCGCGGGCCAAAGGCGATTTCAGAGTAAGTGAGTGAGCGACCGTCAATGGATAGATTCAATCGAGTTGATGTGCCAGCAAAGCTCGCCAATGCGCCCACTGAAGGGCCGGAGCCATCAATACCACGTACAGAAGGCATGCTGTTTCCGACACCAGAGTCGACAACGTTTGGCGCGAGCTTGATCAGGTCAGCGACTTCAGTGGCCCCTGGTGTCGATTCGATGGTCGACTCGTCGAATACTTTTACGCTGGAGGCGGTCTCATAAATGCTGCGCTCCGTTTTCTCACCGATCACCACGATGGTATCGAGTGTGGTGACTGAGTCGGAAGCTTGGTCATGTTGTCCGGTGTTCGCGCTTAGCCAAGGACTGACTAAGGCTGCAGCAATACAAGTGGCAAGTTTTGTGGTTTGGGGCTTAGATTGCAAAATGGCAGTTACATGGTTGCGTATGAAGGCCACACCCTATCTCCTTATAGATTAACGAACGGCAAAAAACGTGATGTTACGATGAGCACGTTGTTCACCGCTTAACTTCGACGGGGATTTAATCGTTGAATTAGAAAAGATGCAAATGAGAATTGTTATTATTTAATCTTAATCGCTTATGAAAAACAGGCACCATGACGGCTTAAGGAGAAAAGCGCCTTTGGTTTCGCGGGTTGGCAAGGGATTTACCGTTATATACAGGATGGCATGCATTTTTTGGTTTAAGAAATGTTAATAGAATCTTACAAACGAAGCGGGTGGATCTTGAGAACATCACTAGCGCTTATCGGTGTAACTCTATGATAATGGGGCCAATAAATGACCAGTGCCCTGAATCAAGCTATCCAATGACCTTGCTATGGATAGTGCCGAGCACGTGCAATAACTTGAGAAAAGTAATGAGAGACCGAATTCAATCAACCTACGCCTACCTGATGCTGTTTGCATTGACGATGTTAAGCGCTTTACTGAGCTTCTCAGTTCAGGCAAGCGTCGAAACTGGCTGGATGAGCAGCCCAGAACATCCCCCCGTGCGTACTCGGTTTGTGATCACAGGACAGGTCGATGAAACCAAACAACAGGTTGAAGGATTCCTTGACGTCGCGCTGAGTGATGGTTGGAAAACCTATTGGCGCAGCCCTGGTGAAGGAGGCATTGCCCCCAGTATTGACTGGCATGATTCAGAGAACTTAGGTAACGTTGATTGGCATTGGCCTTACCCTCAGCAATTTGATCTACTTGGCATCCATACCCTGGGTTACCAAGGGGACGCTGAGATTCCGATGACCTTGACGGTTCAGGATTGGTCGCAACCTGTAAACCTTAAGGCGACTCTACGGCTCTCTTCCTGCACCACTATTTGTGTATTGACCGACTATCCATTCGAGCTTTCCTTTCGCCCAGATCAGCTCACTTTGTCCGAAGACGCGGTGTATCAGTACGCGCAAGCCATCAGTAGGGTACCTAAAGCCTCTCCATTGATTCAAAGCACTCAAGCCATTTGGGACCGAGATCAGCAGCGATTGGAAGTTCGAGTTGCAAAGTCGTTAGGTTGGCATCTGCCTGAGATGGTCGTAGATGGGGCGACTGAGTCATCTCAAGAGTACGGATTTAAACCTCTTGGTTTGGTTGTCGAGCAGAATACGGCGGTTGCAACCTTTGCGGTAAAAAGCTGGTTGGGGGAGGTACATCTTGATGGTCGCGAGTTACATATCTCCATTAAAGACGAGCATTTTTTAGCCGAGCAGTCGGTCATCGCCAGGAGCGGGCGGGTTGAACAAAGTGCCTCAGTCGTTGCGATGCTCGGCTTTGCGTTTTTAGGTGGCTTGATATTCAATATCATGCCTTGCGTGTTACCAGTGCTTGGTATGAAGTTGAGTAGCGTATTGTCCACTCAAGGTTTGCAGCGTCGCGAGGTAAGGCGCCAATTCTTAGCTTCTTCTGCGGGGATCTTGGTTTCATTTTGGCTATTGGCTGCGATGTTAGTGGGGTTGAAACTGACAGGCAGTGTGGTCGGGTGGGGCATTCAATTTCAGAGTCCATGGTTTATCGGCTTGATGGCATTGGTGACTATGCTGTTTGGTAGCAATATGTTGGGCTTATTTGAGATTCGTCTTTCCGCCAATACCAGCACTTGGCTTGCGACCAGAGGAGGCGGTCGTTACTGGGGGCACTTTAGCCAAGGTGCGTTTGCAACCTTACTGGCAACCCCGTGCTCTGCGCCTTTTTTGGGGACAGCCGTGGCTTTCGCCTTAGCAGCCAGCAACGTGGAACTATTGGTGATATTTACCGCGTTGGCGGCGGGTATGGCGATGCCTTGGCTTTTGGTCGCAATGTGGCCAAACCTCGCTCGAGCGCTGCCAAAGCCGGGCCGCTGGATGAATAAAGTCAGAACGCTGTTTGGGCTTATGCTACTGGCGACGAGTTGTTGGTTACTCTACTTACTTGCCAACCATTTACCCATATTCTGGATTATCTTATTGGCAGTGACTGCCATCGTGGTGTTGCTCGCACGCATCAAACGCGTATATGGAGACAAAGCCATGGCGTTCTCCGGCGGTATTTTGCTGTTTTCACTTGCGGGCTCGCTGCTGGTTGCCAGTGTGACGACGGAGCATTGGGCTACACCATTACCGCAAGACCCAAACTGGAAGCCGCTTTCTAATCGCCTGATTGAACAGTCGGTTGCACAGGGTAAAACCGTGTTCGTCAACGTTACTGCAGATTGGTGTATTACCTGTCAAGCCAACAAAATTGGTGTCATCTTGCAAGATCCTGTCTACTCAACGCTGCTGGCGGACAATATGGTCGCCATTCAAGGCGATTGGACTCATCCAGACAGTGCAGTGACGGACTATTTACGCGCCAATGGTCGCTACGGAGTGCCATTTAATATCGTTTATGGCCCTTACGCTCCCGATGGTATTCCACTGCCTGTTATCTTGACCGAGCAAGTGGTCATGGATGCGATGAACATGGCAAGCAAAGGAGTACAGTAATGAAAAAACGCCTAATGGGTTGGAGTAAAGACCTCGCTATCTATGGAGCGCTGGCTATTGTGATTGCTGTTTCTGTTGATTGGTATCGCACCAAAGATTTGCCAAGAGACAATGCCCCGAACATTACCGGAGAGCTGATCAGTGGAGAATACTTTGATGTGGTTGCCCAAAGTCATCAGCAGCCTGTTGTGGTCTATTTTTGGGCGACATGGTGTGGCGCTTGTCGATTTGTCACACCGACGATTGATTGGCTTAGTGAGTACTATCCGGTTGTGGCTGTGTCTGGAGCCTCAGGTGCTGATGGGCGTGTTCAACGCTACATGGCTCACAGAGAATATCAATTTGATAATCTTAATGATCCAAAAAGTGACATTTTCCGCAGTTGGGGAATATCGGTAACGCCCACTATCGCAATCGTCAAAAATGGGCAAGTGGTATCAATGACCACAGGCATTACGACGCCGCCCGGTTTGTTGGCGAGAGTGATGTTTCACCAATAGTAAAAAGCCTCCCGAGATGGGAGGCTTGGTTTATTTAGAGCGTGTGTTGGTGCTCGGCGATAAGCATGTCCATCGCAAGGTCTGCTTTTTCGTAGGCTTGCTCAAAAGACTCTTGGCTCGAGAACTCTTCCACCACTTCGTAGTAACACTTGAGTTTTGGCTCGGTTCCTGAAGGTCGAACAATCACTCGAGCACCGCCAGAAAGATGGTAGATAAGCACGTCACTGGCAGGTAAATCGATGCTCTCAACCGTGCCGCTCACGTGAGTGCGGGTTAGTGTTTTAAGATCTTCTAATACTTCGACCTGTCGACCGGCAATTTGAGTCGGTTGATTGGCGCGCAGTTTGTCGCCCACTGGTGGCGCTTTCGGATCCAAAGCGGTGCTGTGCTGGGCATTGATGACCATACCGTGTTGACGATAAATCGACTCTAGCTGATCCCAAATCGTTTTGCCTTGCGCTTTTAGTTCCGCTGTCAGTTGAGCAAACGCCACTAAAGCAGAAAGACCATCTTTATCCCAGACCTTGTTACCCACGGTATAGCCCAATGCTTCCTCATAGGCGAACAAGAACTGCTTGTCTTGTGTTTGCTTTTGCATCGCGATATTGGTCAGCCATTTAAAGCCAGTTAACGTTTGATAGTATTCGGCGCCAAAAGAGTGAGCGATCTTTTGCAAAAGTGTTGATGAAACAATCGTGTTGCCCACCAGTTGCCCGCTTGCCTCTGTTTTAGACAGCAAGTAGTGGCCGAACAGTGAACCGACTTGATCGCCTGTCAGCATTTGATACTCGCCATTTGGCTTTTTCACCGAGACAGCAAAGCGGTCCGCATCAGGGTCGTTGGCGCAGGCAATATCGGCATCGTTGGCTTTTGCCAGCGCGACAACCATGTCCATTGCACCGGCTTCTTCTGGGTTAGGGAAGTTGACCGTTGGGAAAGAACCGTCTGGTTCACGTTGCTCTTTTACACTGTAAACCTTGGTGAAGCCTGCATCAGCGAGCAATGTTTCTGCCATCTCAGCACCGACGCCATGCATCGCAGTATAAGCGATGCCGACCGCTTCAGGGGCATTGTGGTTAGACAGCAGTGCATTGCTGTTCATGGTCTGGCGATAGGTTTGGTAGTAATCCTCTTTGAGCCAAACGAGCCGTTGATGCGCTTGTGCATCGTCAAGACACATTAGAGGCACGGGTTTTGTTGCGGCAATATCAATCTCTTTTGCGATACCAGAATCGTGAGGCGGAATAATCTGCGCGCCATTTTCCCAGTATACCTTAAAACCGTTGTACTCAGGTGGGTTGTGACTGGCCGTTACCACCACGGCCGCTGCCGCGTTAAAGTGACGAACGCCGAACGCAACGATAGGGGTGGCGGCAACATCGTGAGTCAAGTAAACCTTGATACCTAGCGAGGTCAAAACGGCAGCGGTATCATGAGAAAACTGTTTTGAGTCAGGGCGACCGTCGTAACCGATCACAACGCCGCGCTCTTTTGCATTCTCAACTTGTTCAATCAAGTAATGACCAAGTCCGGTTGCAGTTTCTTGAATGACTAAGCGGTTCATCCGATTAGGCCCACACCCGACTTTGCCGCGTAGACCTGCCGTTCCGAACTCTAAACGTTGGCTGAAGCGATCATCAAGCTCATCAAACTGCTTTTCATCAATCAGGTGTTGAAGCTCTTCTCGGGTACGAGGATCAGGATCTTTTTCTAACCAATGCGTGACTTGTTCCATCATAGTTTCTTTACCTTTCTTAATCGTTATCCCAAGTGTATGACATTTGGGAGATTATGAGTGATAACGATTATCATTTGTGATAGCGCAATCGCTAAACTGCACAGAAGTCCTATTAAAAGGGATTAGCACTTTCTTGCACAATCGAAAAACGCCAACTAGCTTTTATTAACATAAATATAACAAATTACGTCAATTTTGCTGTTTAAACGGAATTTTCAAAGCCCGCAGGCTCAGTTGGACTTTTTTGCTACGGAGCCTCAAAGCAGCCATCTAACGGGTGGTTAAGGCAGAGGAGAGGTCTTTTGAAAGGAATACAGGTTACAGTGTGGCGATTGTTCAAATCGGTCTGTATTGGCCTTGCTACATACATGAGCTTCGTGGCAACGACCCTGGCTGAAGAAAACACCTTCAACATGACGCAAGGTGTGACGGACATTAGCGGCCAAGTTTACGATTTGCATATGCTGATTTTTTACATCTGCGTTGCGATTGCCGTCGTTGTGTTTGGCATTATGTTCTATTCCATGTATCACCATCGTAAATCGAAAGGGGCGGTGGCGGCTAATTTCCATGAAAGCACCAAGGTGGAAGTGATTTGGACGGTGATTCCGATCATCATTTTGGTCCTGATGGCGATCCCCGCAACGAAGACTCTCGTTGCAATGGAAGATACCTCGCAATCGGACCTTACGGTGAAGATTACCGGCTCACAATGGAAGTGGCATTACAGTTACTTCAATGAAGATGTCGAATTTTTTAGCCTGTTGGCAACCAGTCAAAAGTCCATCGACGGACTCGAAGAGAAGGGAGCCCATTACCTTCTGGAAGTCGATAACCCCTTAGTCCTCCCCATCAATCGTAAAGTCCGTTTTTTGATGACGTCGGACGATGTTATTCATTCTTGGTGGGTGCCCGATTTCGCAGTCAAAAAAGACACCATTCCCGGTTTTATTAATGAAGCATGGACGCGAATTGATGAGCCCGGCATTTATCGAGGCCAGTGCGCAGAGCTTTGTGGTCGAGCACATGGCTTTATGCCTATCGTGGTGCACGCTATGGAAGAAACGCAGTACGACCAATGGCTTGCGGATAAGAAAGCGGAAATCGAACAAGCGAAGCAAGAGGCTGCGGCGTCATTGACTGCGACGCTCTCAAAGCAAGAACTGATCGACATTGGTATGCAAGTCTATGTTGACCGTTGTGCTGTGTGTCACCAAGCAAATGGTGCGGGTATTCCGGGTGCATTCCCTGCGATTACCGGCAGTGCAGTCGCAACTGGAGACATCAGCGAACACATTGATGTGATTGTTAATGGCCGCGCAGGCACGGCGATGCAGGCGTTTGCCAATCAGTTGACAGATAAAGAAATCGCTGCGGTTGTCACCTACCAAAGAAACGGTTTGGGTAACAACGCGGGTGATGTGGTACAAGCTGCTGACGTGAACGCATTCAAAGCGGCGCAATCTGGCGCATCTGAGGAGGCACAATGAAAACGCCCAAACCTGAGTTATCAGAACAGATCAAATCTGCTCCAGCAGCCGACGCGGAGATCAGCCGAGCGAACAGTGCGATTGTCGTTGAAGAGCACGATCATCATGGGCCTGCTAAAGGGATAACGCGTTGGCTCTATTCCACAAACCACAAAGACATCGGGACGCTTTACCTGTGGTTTAGCTTCATCATGTTTTTGACCGGAGGCGCGATGGCGATGATCATTCGTGCCGAATTGTTCCAGCCAGGCTTGCAATTGGTGGATCCTCAGTTCTTCAACCAAATGACGACCGTTCACGGCTTGATCATGGTATTTGGTGCCGTTATGCCGGCCTTTACTGGTTTGGCAAACTGGATGATTCCAATGATGATAGGGGCGCCAGATATGGCTTTGCCTCGCATGAACAACCTCAGTTTTTGGATTCTTCCCTTTGCGTTTTTGATTCTTATTGCGTCGCTGTTTACCGAAGGCGGAGGCCCTGATTTTGGTTGGACTTTCTATGCGCCACTGTCCACCACGTATGGTCCAGACAGCACAGCCCTGTTTGTATTCTCGGTACATATCATGGGGATTAGCTCGATCATGGGAGCGATCAATGTGATTGTTACCATCGTCAACATGCGCGCCCCTGGGATGACTTGGTTCAAAATGCCAATGTTCGTTTGGACTTGGTTGATCACCGCGTTTTTGCTTATCGCTGTGATGCCCGTGCTCGCTGGGGCGGTGACCATGGTGTTGACTGACAAATACTTCGGCACTTCGTTTTTTGATGCGGCTGGTGGGGGCGACCCTGTGATGTTCCAGCACATTTTCTGGTTCTTTGGCCATCCAGAGGTGTACATCATGATCTTGCCATCGTTTGGCATTATCTCCGCGATTATTCCTGCATTTAGTGGTAAAAAACTGTTTGGCTATCATTCGATGGTCTATGCGACTTGCAGCATCGCGCTGCTCTCATTCTTGGTCTGGGCGCACCATATGTTTACCACGGGTATGCCGGTGTTTGCAGAGCTGTTCTTTATGTATTGCACCATGTTGATTGCGGTGCCGACAGGCGTGAAAGTGTTTAACTGGGTAGCCACCATGTGGCGAGGTGCAATGACGTTTGAGACCCCGATGCTATTTGCCATTGCGTTCATTATCTTGTTTACCATCGGTGGATTCTCTGGGCTTATGTTGGCGATTGTCCCTGCGGACTTCCAATACCACGATACCTATTTTGTGGTGGCCCATTTCCATTATGTGTTGGTCTCTGGGGCCGTATTCTCGATTATGGCGGCCGCTTACTACTGGTTGCCAAAGTGGACGGGACACATGTATGACCATAAGTTGAGTTTGTGGCATTTCTGGTGCTCGGTTATTTCGGTCAATGTGCTGTTTTTCCCGATGCACTTCTTGGGTTTGGCGGGCATGCCACGCCGAATTCCAGACTATGCGATTCAGTTTGCTGACGTAAACCAGATTGTCTCCATCGGCGGTTTTGCTTTTGGTCTATCACAGCTGATTTTCCTCTGGTTGGTGATCAAATGCATTCGCGGCGGAGAAAAAGCGCCAGCCAAAGTGTGGGAAAGGGCGGAAGGACTTGAGTGGACCGTGCCGAGCCCTGCGCCTCATCATACCTTTGATACGCCACCAAAAGTGGATTAGGGGGCGTTATGAGCCAAGCGAAGTCGAATCAAAAACTGTCGCTGAAGCTGCTAGTGGCAACCATGGCGATGTTTGGCTTCGGCTTTGCGCTGGTGCCTCTTTATGATGTGATGTGTGATGCGCTTGGCATCAACGGCAAAACCAACACAGAATCTGTTCTTCAGCCTCAAGGGATGGTCGCGGATACCTCCCGCGTGGTTCGCGTGGAGTTTATGGCTCATTTAAATCAAGGGATCCCATGGCAGTTTGGGCCAAAGCAAGCCTATATGGATGTCCACCCTGGTGAAGTCATACAAACAGCGTTTGTGGCAAAAAATCTCGCCGCGAAAGAGATTGTTGGCCAAGCGGTGCCTTCCGTGTCCCCAGGATTAGGCGCAACCTATTTCAATAAGATCGAGTGTTTTTGTTTTAATCAGCAACCATTGGCGAGTCAAGACAGCGCCGAAATGCCACTGATCTTTTATATCGAGCCTGATATTCCCGATTCGATCCACACGCTTACTCTCTCTTATACCTTGTATGACATTACTCAGTCTGTAGACGCTTCGTTAGAAGTGGCGTCATTAACTGCCACGTCCTCAATATCCTCAAGACCAAAGCAAGGAGCAGCCCAATGAGCTCAAAACATCAACCTTACTATGTTCCCGCTCAGAGTAGTTGGCCCATTGTCGGCGCGGTTGCCCTGTTTCTGATCGCGGTCGGGGCAGGGCTAACGGTGCAAAACATGGCCGAGGGTGGCGATGGCAGCGTGTTTGGCAAACTTATCTTGTTGGCGGGATTTCTTTTCTTGCTGTACATGTTTGCGGGTTGGTTTAGTAATGTGATTACCGAATCGATGAGCGGTCAATACTCAGAGCAAATCTCGCGCTCATTTCGACAAGGCATGAGCTGGTTTATTTTCTCTGAGATCATGTTCTTTGGCGCATTTTTTGGTGCTTTGTTGTATGCCCGCGTGATAGCCGTCCCGTGGTTAGGTGGTGCCAGTAACAATGCGATGACCCATGAAGTGCTTTGGCCAACCTTTGAAGCGCTTTGGCCTTTGACGACAACGCCAGGGGGCACTGAAACGCAGGCCATGGGCTGGCAAGGGATCCCTCTTATTAATACGCTAATTCTGCTGACTTCTTCGATAACCCTGCACCTTGCGCATACCAACTTGGAGCAAAATAAACGGATGGCGCTGATTGTGTGGCTTGAGATCACCATAGTGTTGGCGTGCTTCTTTTTGTATTACCAAGGCGTCGAATATGCTCATGCCTATCAAGATCTAGGTCTCACGCTTCAATCGGGGATCTACGGTAATACCTTTTTCTTGCTGACGGGTTTCCATGGCATGCACGTGCTGCTTGGTACCACCTTCCTAATTGTTTTACTTGCTCGGATTGCGAAAGACCACTTTACGCCGAAAGATCACTTTGCGTTCCAAGCGGGCAGCTGGTACTGGCACTTTGTTGATGTGGTTTGGTTATGCCTGTTTGTCTTTGTTTACGTGCTCTAGACCGCTAGTAGGGGCGCACGTTTGGGTCGATAAAACCGCTAAGCAATGCGGCAACCATAAGGACGACGGCCAATGCAGAAAGAAACACACGACGACCAAGGTAGAAGCTCATTGGTTTGTCGGGTTGCTGAGTATCTTCGTCGTCTTGTTGTGGTCCTTTGACCATCTCGATCATTGCGCGAGCTAGGTTGAAAATAATGAACAGCAATAACACCACAAGCAGCAATTTGAAAAGAAATACCATGAGGTTGTCCTTAGGCTTTTTAGTAAAGAGACCAACTTTTTGGTTAGCTTTGATATTAACTTTGGTTGTCTTTTCGCTATTGATCAACTTGGGTTTGTGGCAGTTAGGGCGCGCAGACGAGAAACTGGCGATGGAGCAATACCTTAGCAGCCGAGAATTTTCTCAGCCGATATCGATGAGTGAGTTGGAATCCCAGACGAAGGGGTATTTGACTGGCATTAAGGTCAAGGCTCGTCTTACGCCAGTGAGCGGGAAGTATCTGCTACTGGATAACCAAACCTATCAGGGACAAGTTGGCTATCTGGCGATGCAGTTGATGATAAATGAGCAGGGGAAAGGAGTGTTACTCGAACGAGGATTTGTACCAGCAGCGGAGAGCCGCTCAGTGTTGCCTAGGGTTGAGTGGTTAAATCAACCCATCGAGGTGACAGGACGCTTGTATCAACGTTCGAACAACCCTTTGAGTGACCAGCTGCTTGCTGAGCCAGGACCAGTGGTCAGGATTCAAAATCTCAACTTGGAACGATTGGCCGAAGAGTGGCAGCAGCCGTTAGAGCCTTATGTATTTCAGCCCCAAGTTGAAGATTGGACGTATCCTCAACCATGGCAGCCCGTACCAATGACATCATCAAAGCACATTGGCTATGCAGTGCAGTGGTTTGCGATGGCAGCGGCACTGCTTGGGTTAAGTGGTTGGGTGTTCGTGAGAGCGATAAATAAAGGAGTGGCGCATGAGTAATCCAGTGTGGCGAGGAAGAATCATATTTCTCACATTAGTGCTGATGTTCGCATTGCCTGCAATTTTGGCCAAGACAGTGTTAACCAATCATTGGTATCAGTCTGGGGTGACCAATCGAGGCGTGTTGATTGAGCCAAGTGTCAGTTACCAAACTCTCGGCATCGATAACCCCTATGCTGGAAGTCAGTGGCAGTTGGCCTATGTGATGCCGAGTCGCTGTGAGGCATTTTGCCAGCAGCAACTCTATCTATTGGGGCAAAGTCATACCGCGCTTGGCAAGTACCAAGGTCGGGTTTCTCCGGTATTGCTGGTTCGCTCGGACAATGAGGTGATGCCAGAGGTCGCCGAGCAATTTAGCGTGGTTAATGTAAGCGGTAATTTGGACCACTTGGTCTCAGGATTTGAGTATGTGATTGTTGACCCTCTAGGGCAATTAGTCATGCGTTATCCAAAAGTGAAAGCAGAAAGTGACTTGGTCCAACAAAGCAAGGATGTGTTGGCCGATTTACGCAAGCTGCTCAAACTATCGCGAGTAGGGTAAGCGTTCAAACGATTTAAGACAGGGAGCACGTTGATGAAATTGATGAATTTAGTGCGGCTTAGTTTGGCGTTAACCTTTGTCGTGATTATGCTTGGCGCCTATACAAGACTCGCAGATGCTGGATTGGGCTGTCCGGATTGGCCCGGTTGCTATGGTCACCTGACTGTGCCGAATGAGCACCATGAGATCGCATTGGCTAAAACTTTGTACCCTTCACTGACCATTGAAGCAAACAAGGCTTGGCTTGAGATGATTCACCGCTATTTTGCAGGCACGCTCGGGTTGATCATTTTCCTTATTTCGTTTCGGTGTATTCGAGAAAAGAGTTTAGGGATTGGCTTGCCACTGACGCTCTCGTTGGTCGTGGTATTTCAGGCATTGCTCGGTATGTGGACAGTGACGATGAAGTTGATGCCCATTGTTGTGATGGGGCACTTGCTTGGCGGGTTCTCGTTATTTTGTTTGCTGGCGATACTCTATTGGCGACTCAAAGATAAATCGACGCCGTCGACAGCGGTTTTGTCTATCCCGAAAGGCGCGAAGGGACTGGCAGCACTCGCCCTAGTCGTTGTGGTTTTGCAAATTGCCTTGGGAGGGTGGACGTCGTCAAATTATGCCGCCTTGATGTGTACGAGCTTGCCGATTTGTCAGGGGGATTGGACAAGCTATCTCGATTTCTCTACCGCGTTTGAGCTGATTCAACCCCAACACGAAAGCTACGAGTTTGGCACTCTTGATTACGGAGCCAGAATGACAATTCATGTGACCCATAGATTTGGCGCAATACTGACGACGCTTGTGGTGATTGCCTTGGCGTTTCAACTGCTCTCAGCAAAAAGCAAAGTATTGGTTAGAACTGCAGTTTGGCTGGTGGCATTGCTTACGCTGCAACTGCTTCTTGGCATTAGCAACGTGGTGTTTAGCCTGCCGTTGGTCGTGGCTGTTGCGCACAACTTGGGGGCGGCACTGCTGCTGGTTGCAGTACTCAGAGCCAACTATGTGTTGTTTGACCGTTCGACCAGTCGAGTAACCCACTCTGAATTGTTAGATAAGGAAGGTGTACGATGAGTAAAACGATTAACTACACACGAGCGCCGTCTCGCGCCAACTGGCATGTGTATCTTACTCTAACTAAGCCCAAAGTGGTTGCACTCATGCTTCTGACAGCATTGGTTGGAATGTGCCTCGCGGTGCCGGACGCGTTGCCTTTTCAACAAGCCTCATTTGGACTGATCGGAATTGCGTTGATGGCGGGGTCAGCGGCCGCCTATAATCATCTCATCGACCGACGAATCGACTCAATCATGGCACGGACCTATAAGCGCCCGCTGCCGTCTGGTGACATCAAAGCCAGTCATGTGATGATGTTTGCGACCAGTATTGGCTTGATTGGCTTCGTGATTCTTTATGCGTTGGTCAATCCACTGACCGCTTGGCTAACGTTCGCCAGTTTGGTTGGCTATGCGGTGATCTATACCATGTACCTAAAAAGAGCGACGCCACAAAATATTGTCATCGCAGGTATTGCCGGTGCGATGCCTCCACTATTGGGCTGGACTGCCGTCACCGGAGAGTTACATGCTCACGCGTGGTTACTTGTGATGATTATTTTCATTTGGACTCCTCCTCACTTTTGGGCGCTCGCTGTGCACCGCAAAGAGGACTATGCAAAAGCCGACATTCCAATGCTGCCAGTCACACATGGTGTGGAGTACACGAAAACGTCTATCTTGCTGTATACCATTCTTCTGGCGTTGGTCTGTTTGATGCCTGCCTTGGTAGGAATGAGCGGCACGATTTACTGGATAGGATCGGTATTTCTTAGCCTAGGGTTTATTGGTTACGCTTGGAAACTAAAATTTAACCCGAATGAAGGTTCAGCTATCGAAACTTTCAAATTCTCGATCTACCATTTAATGGCACTGTTTGTCTTACTGTTATTTGACCATTATTTAACCTAACTGACTGTTCACACGGTACAACATAGGTTAATCTTTGCAGCCCTTATAGGAGTTGAGTTGAAATCTATGTTGTCGTTGTCAGATTTGTTTGGGAAAAGATTGCTATTGTGGGTAGCGTTAGTCGCTATCGGTGGCTCTGCATCCTTGGCTAAATCGTTTGATATTTACGGTCACATTGTTGCTGGTATGGAAACACTGGTGGGCGGCGATTGGGCAATGCACCTTATCGTAGCCACAACGCTGGGTTTTTTTGCATCTTGGGCAACCCCCAAAAGCTTCTATCAATACTCAAGCGTTCCAATCTCACCTTGGGTCGGGTTGCTGCTTATAGCTGTCACGATCGATGAGTTTTCGCAGATGTATTTCCCGCTTCGACAGTTTTCTTACAGTGACTTGGCGATCAATATCAGTGGTGTCACGATTGGTAGCCTTACTTATCTTTGTTACATGGGCTTTCGTTACCCTGCTTACTTGCGCTGATGGCGCAGAATATGACTTTCTAGCTTTTTAAAGAGCATGGAAAGGGCTAAGCAAATCGTCAAATACGTTAGGCCGACAATCAACCAAATTTCAAAAATTAACCCAGACGAGTTCGCCATCTCGGTGCCGACAAACGTCATTTCTTGAATCGAAATTAGGGACACAATCGACGTGTCTTTAATCAGCGAAATCGCCTGTCCTGCCAATGCTGGCGTTATCGTGACAAGCACTTGCGGCGCAATCACATAGCGATACTTCACCCAAGTGGATAAACCCAGTGATTCTGCGGCCTCCCATTGACCTTTTTCAACGCTGGCTAAACCTGAGCGGACGATCTCTGCTACGTAAGCCGAAGACAGAATACCAATGCAAAGCACGCCAGAAAGCAAGTTTTCCCACAGCGCTGCGGGACCAAACAACAGAGATTGCAGTGAGGTAATGTCACCGGAATGGTTTCTGAGTATTTCTCCTAGACCTAATAAAGGGATTAATTGGTTTGAGATAAAGAAATAGAAAATAAACACAAACACCAATGGCGGAATGTTGCGAACTAACTGGATGAAAATATTGATAGGCTGACGGATGAGGGTAAACCGCGATTGCCTACCGATACCAAGTAATGTCCCTAGGGTGAAGGCGAGTACACCTCCCCAAATACTTAGGCGCAGTGTCGCGACCAAACCTTGAAAAAAGTAGGGCAGTGAGCCATCGGACCGAGCGGTAAAAATGAGGTCAAAGGCTTGTTGCCATCGCCAATGGTAGTTAACGCCAATTGAAGAGCGGTAGTAGAGCCAGCCAACAAGAAGCGCTAAGCCAAACAATAGAGTGACGTCTAGCTTATTGAACTTGAATTTGCTTGCTGCAACAACGGGTGCAGATGCGGATTGTACATTACTCACTTTACTACCACTTCGTTATGTTTATTGACCGTTTGCGACTTGGTTTTGCCAATCTAGTGTGGAGAACCAGTACTCATAGCGCTCGTTTAACCAACCATCTTGAGTTCTGGCGTTGATCCACTCATCGAAAAAGGCTTTTTTATCCTCTTCCCCTAAACGAACTGCAAAGGCTTCATTGCCTTTAGACAAACGCTCTGAGAAAGGAATAAACAGTTTATCGGCATGTTTGACCGCTTCATGCTCTGGTTTCGGACTCGAGGCGATCACCGCGTGTGCGTTGCCATTGAGGACTTCTTGGAATGCTTGTGCGTCGTCATCAAATTGAAGGATTTTTGCTTTCGGGAACGTTTCTCTAGCCACTTGAACGGTAAATGCCCCGCGTCTGGCGGCTATTTTTACGCGGCGAGAGTCGAAGTCACTGAACTCTGTAAATCCGGCTGCGAGTTCTGTGTTCGCGGCTACTTGAACCCCTGAGTGCGAGTATGGCGTCGAAAACAACACGCTTTTTGAACGCTCTGGCGTGACGCTCATTCCGCCGATAATGACATCGAACTTCTGTGCCAATAGAGCGGGAATAATGCCATCCCACGCAGTAGGTACGAACTCGACTTTCCAGCCAGAGTCTGCGGCAAGGCGCTTGGCAACATCGATTTCAAAGCCAATCAATTCACCTTGAGTGTTGCGCATAGCCCAAGGGACAAATGTTGACATACCAACGTGCAATGTACCGCGCTCATTGATTTTATCGATGTTGGGCGTGTCACTCGCCATAGAAGGCAGTGCAATCGCCAATCCAAGCAATGCGGTAATGGCACGCTTGAAACTCTTTTTCGATACGAACTTTCCTAACGTTTTCATGGTTGTTCCTTATTGTGTTCGCCAACTAGCGCCCAATTTGTGCTCAAGGAGAGCAGACAAAGCGGACAATGACAGGGTGAGCAGCAGATAAATCGCTGCGACGGTGAACCAAATTTCAAATGGCATCGCAGTTTCAGCGACGATATTTCTCCCCTCCGTAGTGAGATCAAAAATCGCCATCACAGATACAATGGAGGAATTTTTGACCAACGATACCACTTCGTTGGTCAAAGGCGGCAGCGTCCTTTGCAGCAACTGAGGCAAGATAACATCATAGTAGGTATGAAACGGATTGAGCCCCAATGACTTGGCCGCTTCAAACTGGCCTTTCGATATACTATTCAAGCCACCGCGGAAAATCTCGGCCGTGTAAGCACCTTGAAAGAGGGACAAAGCGAGTACCGCTGTTGCAAAACGGTCTAAGCCAATCACAGGACCAAAGACAAAATAGAGCAGATAGATCTGTACCAGCAATGGAGTGTTGCGGATCAGTTCAATGTAGCCAGTCGCTAGCGCACGCCCGACAACCGAGTTGGACAGTTTTAGCAAAGCGGTGGTTAACCCAATCACTAAGGTAATAAGTAGGCTGATTAACGATATTTTTATGGTGACAAACAGGCCTTCAATAAGCTCAGCAGGCCACCATTCTCCCTCTTCATAAAAGGCAATGTAGTCAGGTACTCGGTCCCATTGCCATTGGTAGCCCATCGTCTTGGCACCTGAATCCAACAGCCACCATAGTCCCGCAGCGAGCAGCAATATCTGAAAAATGGCGGAAAAAACGGGTTTAAATATGTTAACCATGATTAATGACTGAGTATTTGGGTGAGAAACTGCTTTGTTCGTGGATGAGACGGCGCGGTAAACAACTGCTCAGGAGGAGCGCTTTCTAGTACTTCACCTTTGTCCATAAAGATCACTCGATGGGCGACTTTTCTCGCGAAACCCATCTCGTGGGTCACGCACATCATTGTGATGCCGTCGTTGGCAAGGTCGATCATTACATCAAGGACTTCCTGAATCGTTTCAGGGTCTAGGGCTGATGTTGGTTCATCGAACAGTAAAATTTCTGGTTGCATGCACAAAGAACGGGCGATAGCGACACGCTGTTGTTGCCCCCCTGAAAGTTGGATTGGGTATTTAGATGCTTGCTCAGCGATGTTGACCCGCTCTAAGTAATGCATTGCTCGTTGTTGGGCTTCGAGCTTAGAGAGCTTGAGGGTTCGAACAGGGGCCAGTGTTAAGTTCTCTAACACAGTTAAATGAGGAAAGAGATTAAAGTGTTGGAACACCATACCCACTTTTCCAGGTGGGACTTGATCAATGGATGAACCGAGAACAGAGATCTCGCCTTCCGATACGCTTTCTAGCCCATTGACTGTTCGTATCAGGGTGGACTTACCGGATCCAGAAGGGCCACAGATCACCAGAATCTCTCCCTTGGATACCGAGAGTTGGATGTTTTTTAGGGCTTGGAATTGCCCATACCATTTGCTGACATTCGAAAAATTAATCGCGGTCATGACGATACTGCGTTGTTTTTATAGTGGTATTACCATAGCAATATCAATCGGATATTGCATCACACATAGCGAATATCTGCCGCTAAATCGTGGATTTTAACCGCAAATTACCGGGTGTAATCTAATTTTTACACTAATCGTAAAGTGTAAAATTGGTGGAAATATTGCCTTTTGATGAAAATAGTGGTTGCAACCTTGGTTTTTGATAGATAAGTTACAAGGAACAGGAAAAACACGTTGAGCAATTATGCATCAACCCGTTGGATGCTGGCGCTCACGCCAAGAGAAATAGGAAGTAGTAGCAATGTTCCAGACAGATGATGTACGAATCAGCAAAGTAAAAGAATTATTACCACCAGTTGCTGTTTTAGAGAAGTTTCCAGCAACAGAAACCGCCTCTTCAACCACGTTTCGCTCCCGCCAAGCGATTTCAAATATTTTAAAAGGTGAGGATGACCGCCTGCTTGTTATCGTTGGTCCGTGTTCTATCCACGATCCAGAAGCCGCGATTGAATACGGCAAGCGTTTAAAGGTGCTACGCGATGAATTGGGCGACCGACTTGAAGTTGTCATGCGTGTGTATTTCGAAAAACCACGTACGACAGTGGGCTGGAAAGGGCTGATCAATGACCCTTACCTAAACGATACATTTAAGATCAACGATGGTCTGCGTATGGGCCGTAAGCTGCTTCTCGATTTGACGGATATGGGGCTCCCAACTGCAAGTGAATTCCTCGACATGATCACACCACAGTATGTGGCAGACCTAATCAGTTGGGGGGCAATCGGCGCTCGTACCACAGAATCACAAGTGCACCGTGAACTGGCTTCGGGTATTTCATGCCCAGTGGGTTTCAAAAATGGTACTGACGGTAATATTAAGATTGCCTCGGACGCGATTCGCAGCGCAAGTGCATCTCACCATTTCTTATCTGTTACCAAGTATGGTCACTCTGCGATTGTAGAAACCGCAGGTAACCCAGATTGCCACATTATCCTTCGTGGCGGAAAAGAGCCTAACTACAGTGCAGATCATGTTGGTTCGATCAAGGCTGAGCTTGAAGCTTCTGGCCTTCCTCAAAAAGTGATGATCGATTTTAGCCATGCAAACAGCTCTAAGCAGTACCAACGCCAAATGGTAGTGAGTGATGATGTCGCAGGCCAAATTGCCGGTGGTGAAGAGGCGATCTTTGGCGTGATGATTGAATCTCACTTGGTTGAAGGGCGACAAGACCTAGTGGACGGCGTTGCGCCTAACTACGGTCAATCGATCACTGACGCGTGTATTGGCTGGGAAGACACTGAGAAAGTGTTGCGCCAATTAGCCGATTCGGTCCAAGCTCGCCGAGACAATAAGTAAACTAACCTTTTAGCGATACAAAAGCTCCTTCGGGAGCTTTTTTGCTTTTTACAGCTGTATGGTTATACTGCGCTAGTTGATCATAGAAGGGATGAATTATGTTGATTAGAGTGAGCCTGTTGCTCTTGCTGTCGTTCTCTTCGCTGAGCTGGGCGAACAGTCAAACGTCGCCGCTATTTCTCTACTCGCTGGATAATCCGGTCGAAGAAGATCTTCATCAACCTGAAAAGAGTTATTCGGATGAAATACTCGTAAAAGATGAGACTCTGCCAATCGAATATCGACAGCCGTGTGATGTCAAATGTGGGGTAAGAAATACGAGTTTGTTCGTGCTTCAAATGGTCGCGGAAGCAAAAGCGGATCAGGAATATCGAACCCGTTTGATTTTGCCAAACGACCAACCTTAAAAAACGAGCTCATTTGAGCTCGTTTTTCTATTTAGATTATTTTCCCAAGTAACCCACTACGACTTTATCGTTGCCAAGGGTACGAGAAAATACATAGGCGGACTCATTCGGGATGAGCTTGTGTTGACCGGCACCAATGGCTGGGTGTCGTTGTCTAAACTGGCCGAGAGTTTGCCAATGTTCTAAAAGGGCTTTGCGCTCGGTGTCGAGTTTCCACAGCATGTCTGAGCGAGTGCCTTGGTGGAAATCATCGGCGTATGGGCCAAGCTCACGAGCGATTTCATCCCCGTAGTACACTTGAACGGCGCCTGGACTTAGCATGAGCGCATTGGCAGCGTTGCGCTGCATTTCAAACGACTTGAAGCGGTCGAAAAATAGCTCTGTGTCATGAGATGACATGTAGCTTACCGGCGTAAAATCAGGCGTTTCTTGCATTGAATCAGCATAATTTTGATAGGTATCCTGCATTTGGCTAAAACATGCGGCACCTTTATCCAGTTTTTTCTGCATATCAAAGTTGATCAATGCGTCAAAGCCATCATCCACGTACGGAGAGCGATACGCCGAATGGCCCCACACTTCTCCCATCATCCAGAAAGGCTCGCCTTGTTTACCGTTTTCTCTACGCCACTGTTCAAGGCTCTGGGAGGCGGACGCTTTGAGTCTGCGCCACACATCTCCTTCAACATGCTTGACGGTGTCTACGCGAAAACCGTCAATACCAAAGCGTTTGACCCAGTCAGATTGCCAACTGATTAAGTAATCAGAGACGGTAAAATTATCTCTTTTGGTGACTCGTGTTCCTGGATTATCGAGTAACCACTGAGGCGGCGTGACGGGCTGGTCGGCTTCGGTGAGAAAGTCGGGTAGGCCTGCTAATGTCATGGTGATGTCACTTGAGCCCGGTTTCGAGTAGCCAGGCAGACCAGTTCGAACCCAATCCGGCCCCCACCAGTTTACCCAATTGTCGCTTTGATAGTTGATCGCTTGGTGGTAACTATGCCAGTTCTCACTGCCATTTGGAGACCATTGTGCCCATTTGCTTGGCAGTGATTGCGGGTTAACAACATCAATGTTGTCGAACTGGAGATCCGCTAATGTGGAATATCCAGAGTGGTTGATCACGGCATCGAGGAAAACTTTTATGCCTCGCTTGTGAGCTTCGTTGACCAAGACTTCTAAATCATTATCGTTGCCAAAGTTTTCATCTATCTTGGTGAAGTCTCGCGTCCAGTAACCGTGGTAGGCATAAAATGGGAAGCTGCCTTTTTCTCCGCCCCCCACGAACCCATGGACTTGCTCAACAATCGGTGACAGCCAGATCACATCGGTTCCTAAGCTTTTTATGTAGTCTAGTTTTGCTGTTACGCCTTTTAGATCACCACCGTGGAATGTGCCCACCTCTTGTTTGCCATCTTTCTGTCGGCCATAGCTTTGGTCGTTGGATGGGTCAGCATTATTAAATCGATCCACCATCACAAAGTAGATATTGGCGTTGCTGTAACTAAATGGAAAGGCGTTAGGTTGGCTTTCTATCGGTTCTAGGAGAACCAGCCCCCCGCTTGTTTGCGCTGGGCTAAGTGTGACCTTCCCATTTTCAACCATGACAACTTGTCCGCTGAATGCCTCTTTTAACTTTGTGCCATCAGGATAAGTTTCGGCGAGATCCAACGTTGCAGGCTCGGTTGACAATTGTTCACACTGCACATTGGGAATCGGGCGTTTAAATACGGTTTGCTTACTTTTTTTGGCTTCTCTCGCGATGGCGATTGTTTTGTTTTCTTCATCGTAAGAAAAGGAGTAATCACCAGCGAAGCGAACGTTGAGGTCAAGCAGTGTTTCTTTACCGCAGTTCAACTGCAAAGGGCGGCGAAACTTCACTTTTTGTTCGGCAGGCGCCTCGCATTCCCCTTCAACATCTGAAATTTTTAGCTGGTAGAGTTGTTTGGTGAGTGGCAGAACGAGGGGTTCTGAAGCGGTCAAAGGAAAGTCTCTGCTCGTGGTGGTAGTGCTAACCGATAAGCTAGGCGCAGCAAAGGCCGAAGTGCTTGTCGCGAGCAATATACTCGCCGCGATGAGAGTATGGCAATGTTTCACGTAATAGTCCTTATTTTTATGATAGTTAGCTAATCATAAAAGGAACCGATAAGTGCGACATCATTCTCCCCATCTACGCCCTAAAATGGGCGATAGATCACCCATCTATCACAGAGTAGGAAGCCATATTGAGAGGGGAAATCAGGTAAGGCTGTTCGGGTTAGCCATCCGCGTTCCACCTAGGAACAGGCTGAGCTTGTATGTGTGCGGTGTCGCTCATTTGGTAGAACACTGCAAAGTCTTCAGGCTTAATCGGTCTGGCGTAGTAAAAACCTTGGATGTATTTAACGCCAAGTTGCTCGAGTTGTTCGATTTGATATTCGGTTTCCACGCCTTCCGCAATCACTCTCATCCCCAAGTCTGTCGCGAGTTGAATCATCGATTTCAAAACCGGCTTAATATTGGAATCTGAATGCAAACTTTTGATAAACACTTGGTCGATTTTGACCACATCAAATTTCATTTGCCTAATGAGGTTTAATCCCGAGTAACCAGTGCCAAAATCATCAATGGCAATTTCAAAACCGAGTGATTGGATTTGTGTTAAATGGGTGAGTGCTAAATCAAGTTGCTCGGAGGTGAGATCAACGTTCTCTGTGAGCTCCAATAGTATTCTTGAGACCAGTTTTGGATGGCGCTTGGCGTAGTTTGTCAGATATTCGACGAACTCAGGTTTGACGATTTGGTAACGACTGATGTTGATGCTGATGTAGTTATGTTCACAATAGTCTGGATTGCGTTTAAGAAAACGAGTGACCTCCCTAAACGCGTATTCTGTTACGCGATCAATGATCCCTAGCTTTTCTGCGAGAGGGATAAATTGCTCCGGAGAAATCTGCCCTTGTACCGGATGGTTCCAACGCACTAGAGCTTCACTTCCCACCACTTTTCTGGAGTGAATATCAACGATAGGTTGCAGGTAGAGTTCGATTTGTTCTTGGTGGATTGCATTAACGAGTGAGTATTCAACGGATCTTTTTACTAATGTTTGGTATCGGATCATCAAGTAGAGCAATGATAAGACTAGGGCGATAGAGACGGTCTCACCCATGTGCGACAAGTAGTGATTTTGGTATGACTCGCTGGTGAGATAAACGCTGATCGACAAAGGGTAAAGCGAGGATGAAAAACTGTAGAGTTTTAAGCCGGGCTGTGTTTGATTGCTTTGGATGACTTCGTTGAGTACATGAATTTGGTATCCATACTTACGCTCTTCAAATACTGGTGAAATGAGTTCCAAAAACTGCTGAGGATGAAGAAGTGCGTTGATGCCTCGTTTCTTATCTGAAGATGAGTAAATAAAAAAGGTTTTTAGTTTGCTTTTCGATTCGGTAAGAGAAATGGTGATGTGTTTGGGGGAGGCGTCAATGCGTTGCAACGTTGAGTTAAAGAGCCGAATTTGTGATGGGCCTTCATTGCTCGTGCAGTAAACGATGCCATCTTTATACAGGCCGATTTCTTTCAACATTCTCGAGTTGAAAACCTTTGCCCTTAGCGCCAGTTTGTCTTGTTCGCTGCAATCATCCCCAACTTTGATGGCGAGCGTCTGCAAATCATCCGCCATGGTATCGATATAACGTTCTAGTTTATTGATCGAATCGCTTCCATCGTTCAGCGCATGTTTGCGTAATTGGTGGTGATTGAAGATGGCCGCGAGTAAGAAAACGCCCACAAATATCGATGTGACCGGCAATAGCACCGGGAAATGACTCCAAATCTCTTTGAATCTATTTTCAACCATAAAATTGCGTTTTTTCATATCGCGCTCAATCGCTAAATCGATGTAAGTACTATAGGTTTTAATTTTCTTCAGATGTACGAATATTTGCTTTCAATCAGCCAATTTCTTCGATTCTGCTTGTTTTTGTAGTCTAAATTCTCATTTTTGATACGCATGGTTCAGCGGATGATTTTTGTCAATAACTCAATAAGTTAGAGAAGCTACAAGAAATATGTCACTGGCTATACTCAAATCAGCCGTTTGATAGTTCTCATATCAGGTTAAATGAGTCGCAAAAATGTCGAAATTTGTTACTTTGGGTGAATGAGTTTATAAAACAAATAATAAACATCGATCGAGTCGCATCGACTAGAAGGTCGGGGGAGAAGGTATGGATATTGAGGTTTTGCGCCAAGCTGCTGTTGTAAAAGAAGTTAACGGTGACGTTGTGATTGTTAACGCCGATGGGGATGCCAGAAAGGCGAAAGTCGGCGATACCATTGCAGTCAACGACATAGTATTAACGGCTAGTCACGCCTCTATTGTCTTGGACACCGTATATGTCCCTGATAATTGCCTCGCCTGCTCTGACAATTCTGGCGGTTGGGTAACCGCGGATATTGATGGAGATGTCTCAATTGACGTCGAGCAGTTGGAAGACGCTTCCTTTTCCAGTCTCGATATTGATGCCATACAAGAAGCCATTTTAGCTGGCGCCGATCCAACTGAAATATTGGAAGCGACGGCAGCCGGTGGCGGTGCAGGTTCTGCTAACGCTGGTTTTGTTACGATCGAATACAATGGTGCTGAGGTACTCGCGAGTACGTTTTTCGAAACGAATGGGATTTCAGGAGAAGCGGACGTTGTCGATGAGGAGCAAGCTAGGCCATTGGTATTTGCAGCCGGGGGAAATAATCTTTCAGAAACCTTGGTCGAAGGCTCAATATCTCTTAGTACCTACCCTCAGTCTATAACGTCTTCCGCGACGATTTTTGCTGGTGATTTACCGTTAGACTCTAACACTTTTGTGCCGACGGCGGCCTCGCTTTCAGCGCTATTGGCTGAACTTAACAGTGATATCACCTCTGGTGGTCAGGCTGTCTCTTTCAGATATTATTCAGCTTCGAACGCCATTATAGGTGAGCTCGGCGGTCTTGAAGTCGTGAACATTGATATTGACGCGACCAACATTGGCAAAGACGTCAATCTTCAGCTGACAACCACGATATACCAACCCATCGATCATGTGCCGAGTATTGCGGGGGGCTTGGTGTCTATCGCTGATGATCAGGTATCCATCTCATTCGAAATTATTGGTAGTGATACTGGGGGCAACCCAATTCAGCTTCCCGTATCCGCTCAAGTCACAATCGCTGACGGTGATAATCCTGCTATCGAATCTGTTCCTCAGGCTCAAGTAAGTGAGTCAGCTTTGACTGATGGGTCGATACCATCAACCAGTGCCGTCGAATCACAGGGGCAGGTTACCTTTAGCGAAGGTAGTGACACTATCACTAAGTTTGTTGTTGATGTCGATGCGTTTAATGCTTCGGCAAATTTAACGTCACAGGGATATTCGATTGAACTTCGAGAAGAGCCGGCAGATTCGGGGACCTATTTGGGTGTTTATACTGATTCTACGGGTAGTGAAGTTACGGTTTTCACGTTTAGTTTCGATACCAATACCAAGGGCTCCTATACGTTTGAGTTGAGCGAAGCTCTGGATCATCCCGATGGGCAAAATAACAATGAACTGATTTTTTCATTGCCGATTTTCGCAATTGATTCCGACAATGACCGAACACCAACAACCTCTTTAAACGTTGTGGTCACTGACGATGTCCAGTTAATGCAAAACGGCAGTTGGATCATTACGGAGCCAAACGTCGGAGATACGCCAACCACTGCGACCATCGATGTGATGCCAGCGCACAGTGCCGATGGCGCTACCATCACCGAGTTTAAGTTTGGTGATAACCCCACGCAGCAGCTTGATCAATCGATAAGTGGCGAGCAGAAATTCGATTACCCAGAAGGCTCGTTCTATATCACCCTTGATGGTGAGATCCGCTTTGAGCCTAATCGCGATTTAGATCATGAGAATGGCGATATCGTGAAAGACATCGTCGTCACCTCGGGCGATTTCGACAAAGACAGTGTCAACGCAACGGTTACTTTAACCATCCAAGATGGCGACGATCCGGTGATCAACTCTGTGCAATCGGTGAGTCTATCTGAATCTCAATTAACCGATGGCTCAGCGCCAAGCGGCAGTGCGGTGCAAGCCACGGGTACAATCAACTACACCGAAGGCAGCGACAACCTAAGTCATTTCCGCCTTGAGCCAAGTGAGTTCAATACTGACGACTCGCTCAAATCGAATGGGCTTGCAATAGAGCTTCGAGAAGATCCCGCAGATTCTGGGCAATATATCGGCTTTACCACCGCGGCGAACGGTGTGGAGACCACCGTCTTTACCCTTGATTTTAATAATGCCGATTACACCTTTACGCTGATTGAAGCGATCGACCATGCCAATGCGGATGGCAACAACGATCTCAGCTTTGCGCTGCCCGTCTATATGGTTGACAGCGACGGCGATAACTCCGCCAAAGCCAATTTAGATATCACCATCACCGATGATGTCCAGTTAATGCAAAACGGCAGTTGGACCATTACCGAGCCGAATCAAGGCGAAAACCCAACCACCGCGACCATCGATGTGATGCCAGCGCACAGTGCTGATGGTGCCACCATCACCGAATTTAAGTTTGGTGATAACCCTACGCAGCAGCTTGACCAGACTGTCACTGGCGAGCAGAAATTCGATTACCCAGAAGGCTCGCTCTATATCACTCTTGATGGTGAGATGCGCTTTGAGCCCAATCGCGATCTAGACCACTCTGCAGGCGATATCGTGAAAGGCATCGTCGTTACTTCGGGTGATTTCGACAAAGACGGTGTCAGTGCCACGGTTACTTTAACCATCCAAGATGGCGACGATCCGGTGATCAACTCTGTTCCGTCGGTGAGTCTATCTGAATCTCAACTAACGGATGGCTCTGCACCAAGCGGCAGTGCGGTGCAAGCCACGGGCACGATCAGTTATACCGAAGGCAGCGACAACTTAAGTCATTTCCGTCTTGAGACAAGTGAGTTCAATACCGACGACTCGCTCAAATCGAATGGGCTAGTAGTAGAGCTGCGAGAAGAGCCAGCAGACTCTGGGCAATATATCGGCTTTACCACGGCAGCGAACGGCGTAGAGACCACCGTCTTTACGCTCAACTTCGATGGCACCAACAAAGGCGATTATACCTTTACGCTGATTGAAGCGATCGACCATGCCAATGCGGACGGTAATAACGACCTGAGTTTTGCGCTGCCCGTTTACATGGTCGACAGCGATGGTGATAACTCCGCCAAAGCCGGTTTGGATATCACTATCACCGACGATGTCCAGTTGATGCAAAACGGCACTTGGACTATTACCGAGCCAAATCAAGGCGAAAACCCCACCACCGCGACCATCGATGTGATGCCAGTGCACAGTGCCGATGGCGCCACCATCACCGAATTTAAGTTTGGTGATAACCCAACGCAGCTGCTTGATCAAAACATCACTGGTGAGCAGAAATTTGATTACCCAGAAGGCTCGCTCTATATCACCCTTGATGGTGAGATGCGTTTTGAGCCCAATCAAGATCTAGACCATGAGAATGGCGATATCGTGAAAGACATCGTGGTCACCTCGGGCGATTTCGACAAAGACGGTGTCAGCGCCACAGTCACCTTAACCATTCAAGATGGCGACGATCCGGTGATCAACGCTGTGCCATCGGTAAGTCTATCTGAGTCTCAACTAGCTGATGGCTCAGCGCCAAGCGGCAATGCGGTGCAAGCCACAGGCACAATCAGCTACAACGAAGGCAGCGACAACCTAAGCCACTTCCGTCTTGAGCCAAGTGAGTTCAATATTGACGGCTCGCTCAAGTCGAATGGGCTAGTGGTTGAGCTGCGAGAAGAGCCCGCAGACTCTGGTCAGTACATCGGCTTTACCACCACGGCGAACGGCGTAGAGACAACCGTCTTTACCCTTGATTTTAATAATGCCGATTACACCTTCACGCTAATTGAAGCCATCGATCACTCTAATGCGGACGGTAATAACGATCTCAGTTTTGCGCTGCCCGTTTATATGGTCGACAGCGATGGCGATAACTCCGCCAAAGCCGATTTGGATATCACCATCACCGACGATGTCCAGTTGATGCAAAACGGCAGTTGGACCATTACTGAACCGAATACCGGAGAGACGCCAACCACCGCGACCATCGATGTGATGCCAGCGCACAGTGCCGATGGCGCCACCATCACCGAGTTTAAGTTTGGTGATAACCCAACGCAGCAACTTAACCAGACTGTCACTGGCGAGCAGAAATTCGATTACCCAGAAGGCTCGCTCTATATCACTCTTGACGGCGAAATGCGCTTTGAGCCTAATCGCGATTTAGACCATGAGAATGGCGACATTGTGAAAAACATCGTCGTGACGTCGGGTGATTTCGACAAAGACAGTGTCAGCGCAACGGTTACTTTAACCATCCAAGATGGCGACGATCCGGTGATCAATACCATTCCATCGGTAAGTCTATCCGAAACTCAATTAGCCGATGGCTCAGCGCCAAGCGGCAGTGCAGTCCAAACCATGGGCACAATCAGCTATACCGAAGGCAGCGACAACTTCAGCCACTTCCGCCTTGAGCCAAGTGAGTTCAATACTGACGGCTCGCTCAAATCCAATGGGCTTGCAATAGAGCTTCGAGAAGATCCCGCAGATTCTGGGCAATATATCGGCTTTACCACGGCGGCGAACGGTGTGGAGACCACCGTCTTTACCCTTGATTTTAATAATGCCGATTACACCTTCACACTGATTGAAGCGATGGACCACGCTAATGCGGACGGGAATAATGACCTGAGTTTTGCGCTGCCCGTTTACATGGTTGACAGCGATGGCGATAACTCCGCCAAAGCCAACTTGGATATCACCATTACCGACGATGTCCAGTTAATGCAAAACGGCAGTTGGACCATCACTGAGCCGAATCAAGGCGAAAACCCAACCACAGCGACCATCGATGTGATGCCAGCGCACAGTGCTGATGGCGCCACCATCACCGAGTTTAAGTTTGGTGATAACCCTACGCAGCAGCTTGACCAGACTGTCACTGGCGAGCAGAAATTCGATTACCCAGAAGGCTCGCTCTATATCACCCTCGATGGTGAGATGCGCTTTGAGTCCAATCGTGATTTAGACCATAAGAATGGCGATATCGTGACAGACATCGTCGTTACTTCGAGTGATTTCGACAAAGACAGTGTCAGCGCCACGGTTACTTTAACCATCCAAGATGGCGACGATCCGGTGATCAATACTGTTCCGTCGGTGAGTCTATCTGAATCTCAACTAACGGATGGCTCTGCACCAAGCGGCAGTGCGGTGCAAGCCACGGGCACGATCAGTTATACCGAAGGCAGCGACAATCTAAGTCATTTCCGCCTTGAGCCAAGTGAGTTCAATACTGACGACTCGCTCAAATCGAATGGGCTAGTGGTCGAGCTTCGAGAAGAGCCTGCTGATTCTGGGCAGTACATTGGCTTTACCACGGCAGCGAATGGTGTAGAGACAACTGTATTTACCCTTGATTTTAATGATGCCGATTACACTTTCACACTGATTGAAGCCATCGACCATACCAATGCGGACGGGAATAACGATCTCAGTTTTGCGCTGCCCGTTTATATGGTCGACAGCGACGGTGATAATTCCGCCAAAGCCGATCTCGATATCACCATCACTGATGATGTCCAGTTAATGCAAAATGGCAGTTGGACCATCACTGAGCCGAATCAAGGTGAAAATCCAACCACTGCGACCTTCGATGTGATGCCTGCACACAGTGCTGATGGCGCCACCATCGCTGAGTTTAAGTTTGGTGATAACCCCACGCAGCTGCTTGATCAAAACATCACTGGTGAGCAGAAATTTGATTACCCAGAAGGCTCGCTCTATATCACGCTTGACGGCGAAATACGCTTTGAGCCTAATCGCGATTTAGACCATGAGAATGGCGATATTGTGAAAGACATCGTCGTGACGTCGGGTGATTTCGACAAAGACAGTGTCAGCGCAACGGTCACCTTAACCATCCAAGATGGCGATGATCCGGTGATCAACACTGTTCCATCGGTGAGTCTATCCGAATCTCAATTAGCCGATGGCTCCGCGCCAAGCGGCAGTGCGGTGCAAGCCACGGGCGCAATCAATTATACCGAAGGCAGCGACAATCTAAGTCACTTCCGTCTTGAGCCAAGTGAGTTCAATACTGACGGTTCGCTCAAATCGAATGGGTTAGTGGTCGAGCTTCGAGAAGAGCCTGCAGATTCTGGTCAGTACATTGGCTTTACCACGGCGGCAAACGGAGTGGAGACCACTGTCTTTACCCTTAATTTTAGTAATGCCGATTACACCTTCACACTGATTGAAGCGATCGACCACGCCAATGCGGACGGGAATAACGATCTCAGCTTTGCGCTGCCCGTCTATATGGTCGACAGCGACGGTGATAATTCCGCCAAAGCCGATCTCGATATCACCATCACCGACGATGTCCAACTCATGCAAAACGGCAGCTGGACCATTGCGGAGCCAAATTCCGGAGAGGCGCCAACCACTGCGACCATCGATGTAATGCCAGCACACAGTGCCGATGGCGCCACCATCACCGAATTTAAGTTTGGTGATAACCCAGCGCAGCAACTTGACCAAAGCCTCACAGGTGAGCAGAAATTCGATTACCCAGAAGGCTCGCTCTATATCACCCTCGATGGTGAGATGCGCTTTGAGCCTAATCGCGATTTAAATCATGAGAATGGCGATATTGTGAAAAACATCGTCGTGACCTCGGGCGATTTCGACAAAGACAGTGTCAGCGCAACGGTCACCTTAACCATCCAAGATGGCGACGATCCAGTGATCAATACTGTTCCGTCGGTGAGTCTGTCCGAAGCTCAATTAACCGATGGCTCCGCGCCAAGCGGCAGTGTGGTCCAAGCTACGGGCACAATCAGTTATACCGAAGGCAGCGACAACCTAAGTCACTTCCGCCTGGAGCCAACTGAGTTCAATACTGACGGCTCGCTCAAATCGAATGGGCTAGTGGTCGAGCTTCGAGAAGAGCCCGCAGATTCTGGGCAATATATCGGCTTTACCACGGCGGCGAATGGTGTGGAGACCACCGTCTTTACCCTTGATTTTAATAATGCCGATTACACTTTCACATTGATTGAAGCGTTCGATCATGCTCTATCTGGAGCGAAAGATGATGCTTTAAGCTTTAACTTGCCGGTTTATGCGGTTGACAGTGACAATGATGACTCATTGATGAAACCTATGGTGGTAACGATTGCGGATGATCGCCCTACCATAGACAGTACTGACGCTGGAAGCGGTTTCAATGTGGATGAAAATGATCTCTCCGCTAGCTCGGTCGCGACCGGACAGTTTGAAGTCACGGCAGGTGCCGACGATATTGTCCACTTCGAGCTTGGGAATATCGACAACGCACTGTCAGGTCTTCATTCCGGTGGCGTCGAGTTAACACTCGAAAAATATGACGGTGCAGCGAATACCACAAGTTATCAAGCGGTTGCAGGTAATACGGTCGTGTTTACCCTTGAACTAGGCGACGATGGTTCGTATCGCTTTGAGTTGTTACAACCGTTAGATCATGCGTCTGATTCCGACTCTCTGACTATTCCCTTTGATGTTGTTGCGATAGATGGAGATGGGGATACGTCACCTGCGTACCCGTTGCCTATTTCAGTAGCTGACGACAAGCCGATCATTACAGGTACTCAAGGCGAAACGCGAGTTGATGAGGATGATCTGGTTGGTATTGGGTCCGATCAAACAGAGGATACCCAAATCCACGGCCAGTTTGTGGTTGACGAAGGCGCCGACGGCGTTACCGAGTACCAGCTAATCGCGCCTGCCGATAGCCTGGTTGGTTTGCAAAGTGGGGGCGAGAGCCTCGAGTGGAGAGCCGTTGTCGAGAACGGGACGACGTTTACTTATATTGCACAGACGTCTGGCAGTCAGCAAGCTGTGTTCTCCTTGACTTTTGATACCTCTGACAACAGTTACACCTTTAATTTATTGCAGCCGGTCGAGCATCCGAATGCCAATGAGCAGAATCAAGTACAAATTGATTTCAACATTCAGGCGCTGGATTTTGATGGTGACAAATCCAACCCAATTAGCCTACCTATTACTATTGTGGATGACGTTCCGACATTAACCCAGCAGGAGATCAGTCGTGTTGAGGGGCAAGGCTTCAATCGCTCGATGGTCAATATGTTTGACAGTGCGACCGACAAAGGCGCAGATGGCGCAGAGCTAACCCGTATTGAAGGGACAACGTCCAGTGGTTCGGACATTCTGTTCAAGCAGGGTGGCAGCTACGTGGATGGTGTCGACCTGAGTTCTGGAAGCCAACGCATTGTCGTAGCGCAGGAGTATCAAGACAGTAATGGCAATACCGCTGTGCGTGATTTGGGCGAGTTAAGAATAAACTCTAACGGAGAAGTTGAGTTTAGAGCGTTCGATAACCTCGAACATGACGGTGATAACTTTGTGTTTACCGTAAATCTGACCGCCACCGACGGAGATAAAGATACCTCTGTGGCGCCGCTTGAAATCACCATTGAAGATCGAAGAGCCTCTGCGATCCCTCTTAAAGTAGTCTCGTTTGAAGATTCGGGTAGAGCGCCGTCAATTGATTATAGCGCCGCGAACCCTACACCTTTGGAGACAGCCAACTCACAAGACAATCAAGCGGACATTCCGGGTGTTGGCGTTCCTACACAGGTTAAGTTGCAAGCCAACCTATACGATGCTGACAATAACGAATCGATTGGCGGCATGACAATCAAAGCAGGGCAACATCATGGCAAGTTCTTCTATTTTGATGGGGCAGAGTATGTAGAGCTCACGGCTGATAATTCAGGCAAAATTTACTTTGCGGGATCTTTGATAGACCTGAGTTCGATTGTGAATGGTAATGGCGATCAGATAACCACAATCAACAACTTGTATTTTGTGCCAGACAGAAACTACTCCACGACTGATCGCGGTTTTCAAATTAAATATCAACTTGAGATTCACAATGATGGTGCGTTAGATCATCGACTCAATTCGCAGTTCACCATGGAAGTGGAAAGCGTGGCGGATATTGCCACATGGGACGATAGCAATAGCACGTATCATTACGTGTTAGATGAAGATTCATCTAATGCAACCCTGAATCTACAGGCGCTGACTCAAGACACGCTCAACCCGGAAACGATAACTTATCAATTAACCGTTTCGCAGGGTGATGGCCACTTCGAGTTACTTGACAAAAACGGCTCACCATTAGTGCCAAACGCAGACGGGAATTTCATTGTTTCATCTGCTGATATCAATACGATTCAAGTCAACCCGAATGAGAACTTCTCCGGCACGATACAGATTGATGCGGTTGCCATTACAACCGAGTCAACCAATGCGGTGACCGACAAGGGGAGTGCCCAGTCTGATGTAAAAGCGCTCATTTTCGATGTTCGACCGGATGCGGATCTTGGCAGTTTTAGTGTCAATCGGATTGCTATTTTCGAAGACAACGCGGCCACCCAAAATACGGTTGATCCCGCGACAGACAAAGACCCGTTTACTTTAGACGAAGTGATTCAAATGTCGCCTTCAGGAGACACCGATGGCTCTGAAGTGCTGTTCGTTAGAATCTCAAACATTACAGAGGGCGCTACGCTTTCTTGGCAAGGCGCTGCGCCTAGTCAACTGACAACGGTAACGATCAATGGCGTCGTCTATCAAGAAGTCCCTTATGATCAGATACATAACGTAGAAGTGATACCAGAGTTACACAGCAACGCGGACTTCAAGTTTGATGTGACAGGGGTAGTGAAAGATAGCGCAAGCCTGTCGACGACGACGCTAGTTGACGAAGCGATCATGGGCACGAAAACAGTCAATGTCAGTGTCAAAGGGGTGGCGGATGTACCTCAGTGCGTTGTGGCCGGAAGCCAGTGGAGCGAGTTTACGGATGGCGCAGTTTCAGGCGTAGAGACAACCATCAATGAGAGTCAAAATGGTGATAGCTTCGCGGTACTTGATTTCTCGATCATCTCTGGCGAGCGCGAAGACAAACCGCTGGACGGTTCAGAGTCGTTAACCGTACTGCTCTCAAATATTCCGCAAGGTGTTGTCATTGAGGACAGTGATGGAACGCAGATTGATCTCAACTTTGTCGGCTATGATGGCAGCGGTCAGCCGATCTATGAAGCCAATATAACGGGCTTAAACACCACGTCAGGCATTATTGTTCGACCGGTTGATTCATCAACCGAGAATATTCACATCAAAGGTACCGTCATCGTGACGGAAAATGATGGACACAGTCGCGAGTTTGAACAAGAGATTCGCATTAAGGTTGCACCCGTTATTGACACCTCAGCGACCTATACCAATCGGTCTGTTGGCGATGAAGACACACCAATCAACATCGATTGGCATCCTGAAGGGACAGACTATATTGATGATGACGAACACTTTACTTCCATTACGATTACTGGAATTCCAAATGGTGCCTCGGTCAATGTAAACAGTAGCGATGTTGTCGCGGTGTATGACGCGGCATCGGGGACGTTAACCATTACCCCAGGGGCAACCCAATCCGCACAGGCATTCACCCAAGATGCTTTGGCAAATAACTTTATTCAAATTACTCCGCCCAAAGACTCCAGTACGGATTTCAAATTGAATACCGTTGTGGAAGTGGAAGAGCGAGATCATGAATACACGAGTGACTCAATTGTCGGCGAAGGTGGTCGGGTAACCGCTACCATCACGGGCGAACTGACCGTTGTGGTGCGCCCAATCGTTGAGCCACAAGACAGCAACAATACCTTGATCGTGACGGATGAGTCTGGTGCTAGCGTTGTCAATGCAATTACGGCTAACGCGCAAGGAGTGATTCGTTTTACCACTAATGCTGATAACACCGCGACCGACGGAACAGGTGCCGAAGTATGGGATGGCGAATATGTGGTGAAATATCAAGAAACCGATTTGTCATCACAAGAAGTGGTCAGCGACGTTATTGTTACCCTCACTCACCTTGATGGAAGTGCGCTAAGTGAGGAGATTCTCGACCAACTGCTGGTGACAGGTGCCGCTTATGAGGGCAATGGGCGCTGGGTCATTACCAATGAGGATGCGTTCAGTATTCATGCGCCTCATGGTTTGGATCTGACGCCGAATAGCAGTTCTGATGACGATCCTCTGGCGTTCAACAGTATCAAGATGAACATTCAAACCTTAGTCATTGACCAAGGTGAAGATAGTAATGAAAATTCCAAATCGACGCTTCGCGAAACGACGTTGGACCTCTCCTTCCCTGAAGAGGTAGTGGCAGGCAATGAGGTCGCTGCTGTGGCAAGCATTGCGCCAGATAGTGTGATTATCGCTACCGAAGACAATCAAGTCGACCTAGGTAAACAGCTGGATTCAGTGATCAGCTTTACCAACCAAGATGGCAGCGCCGACGAAGTGGCCATTATCATAGGCAATACGGTGACCGTTGGCGGCGTGACTTATCCGATTTCGATATCCGGTGGCGAGGTCGATTTTGTCAACGGTCAGTTCGTGTTCCAAGCGGGTATTTCAGCCTCTGGACAGGTGGAAAGTTTTGATGGTCTGATGCTCAACTTACCTGATGATTATTCAGGAGATTTCAGGTTGCCAATTACCGTCATTACCAAAGATACGACATCCGGTGATGAGAAAGTGGAAAACGGCAATGTGATCGTCAAAGTTGACCCTATTGCGGACGTCACTGGCAGTGAACCGGACATTAGCTTAACGGTGAAAGGCTCGTTAGATGATAACCAAGTGCCAATTGATCAGAACGGCATCGCTGGGCAAGACCCGGTGGGCTATGAAGATAGCTACATTCAACTTGGGTTTGGCTACCAAATCGCAGACCAAGTGACGGGAATTGAAGGTGGCAATGAAGTGCTTTCCTCCATCACCCTAAGTTTGGCGGATCCTTCGGTCGGGGAGTTCTACCAGCTTGTTGATAATGGTGATGGGACGTTCTCGTATCAGGCGCTTGGTTCTACAGTCACCTTCAGCCAAGCGGAGATTGCAGCGGGAGCACTCGATAATGTGCTCTTCAAGCCGCAAGCAAACTACCCAACAGGTAACGACGACAATACTGTGCAAGTCAATGTGACTGGCTCTGTAACGGATACTGCAACGTTTAACGAGCTTGTTCCAACGCAAACCGCGACAGACAGTGGAAGCTTCTCAACGAGTGTGAGTTTTGATGTTGTACCTGTGGTTGATCCGGTGCTTGTTACAGGTCCAGGTGTGGACCCTAGCCAAACACTTGAAGTTACGGGGTTGGAAGACACAGAAATCTCATTGGCAAGTTCCGGAGACGTATCGATTTCGCTGACTGATCTTGATGGCTCTGAGCAATTTGTTTCCATCAAGTTCACTGATGTGCCGGAAGGTTTTCTTTTAACGGCTGATCCGTCAAGCGGTTACACAGTGAAAAACAATGGTGGGGGAGAATGGAGTGTTCAGCTACCTTCTGGCGCGGGAGACTCTCTCAACTTAGGAGCTCTATCTGTTCTGCCTCCTAAGCATTTTAGTGGCAGCGCGGAATTTGGTTTGACGGTATTTACCCAAGAATCGCTGCTGGGTGTGCCGACGCAAGCGGCGAATCTCCCTAACTTCAAAATCAACGTGACGCCACAGGGAGACGTGATTGATGTTGATGCAACGAATGCCGTCAGTGGCGTTGAGGGAGAAAACATAGATATTGCGATCAATGCGTCTGTCGTGGATAAAGTGCTTTCGGCAACAGGCAATGGAGTCTACAGCGAAAACGCTCCAGAGACTGTCCGTGTTGAAATTCGTGATGTTCCAAGCGATGCAACTATCTATGATGCTGATGGCAATCTAGGTCAATATGATGCAGTGAACAATGTCTGGATTGTTAACGTTGCTGCGCAACAACTCGACAAAATCGTGTTTAATTCTGGTCAGCACAATAGTGATGTGGGCAACGCTTTGGGCATTGATGCGCCTCTCACAATCAGCGTTCAGTCAATCGATAAAGATGCCTCTGGCAATGAATATCTTGGACCTGCGGTGAGCTTTGAGGTGGCATTGAGCATCGACCCAATTAATGACCGTCCTACCTTTGTCAATGTCACTGATTTAGAGACACAAGAAGACACGGCGATTGCGATTGATAATTTCCAAATCGCGGACATTGATGCTCAATATGATGACCCCAACGCGGTTTATACACTCACATTGAGTCTCGATAAAGGGGAGCTTATTTTCGATCCGAATACGGCTACTCTCTTTGATCTAAGTTTGAACTACGACGCCAATCAGAATTTGGTCATTTCAGGTACTGTCGTCAACATCAATGCGGCGTTGTCTGCAGGCAACATATCGTTTAATCCTGATCTCGACAGCAACGATCTTAATTCAGGTGGGGCGGTAACCGTGACAGCAAGTGTGGATGATGGCGGCAACAATGGCGCAATCATCTCGGGAGATGCCTCGACGTCATCAACCAATCAAACAACCTTCGAAATTCAGGTGACGGAGGTCAATGATGCGCCAAATGCTGCGGATGTTAATTTGGCTCCGATGTTGGAAGAAGGTCAGATTATCATCACCGCCCAGCAGTTGATCGACGCGTCAAGCGATCCAGAAAATCACACACTCACGGTGACGGACCTAACGGTGGCCGAAGGGCAAGGCAGCTTAACGCTCAATCCAGATGGTGTGTCTTGGACGTTTACCGCGGCGCAAGACTTCAATGGCGAGGTGAAACTTGACTACACCATTGAAGATAATGGTACAACGAATGGTGCGAATGACTTTAAGCAAGACGCTGCCAGCGTGCACTTTGAGGTACAAGGAGTTAATGACAAACCCGAGTTGGACTTGAGCAGTGCCACGGCATTGATTGATGAAGCGGCAGGGCAGTTGATTAGTGGTATTTCCGTGTCGGATGTGGATTACGTTGGAGCCAATAGCAACGATCTTATGTCGGTCGAGCTCAGTGTTGACTACGGTACGCTCAGCGTTGTTGTGCCTGCGGGTTCGGGAATTGTCGTCAACCCAGTGACTGGCGCATCCATCACGCTAACGGGTACTATCACAGAACTAAATGCATTGCTGGATAGCCCTGCAAGTGGCAGCGGTGTGTTACTTGATTCAAGTTTTGCCCCAACGGATACCATCAGTTTAACGGTCGTTGCGACTGATTCAGGTAACCCGTCTGGAATGGTGATGCAGGAGACGACTCAACATACGATTACCGTCTCGCCTGTCGCCAACTCACCGACGTTAACCATCGACCCTCAGTACAATTATGTGAAAAACATCAGCGCGACCCAGACGGCAAGCTCAAATGGTATCGCATTAGTCGGGATCGTAGCCGCATTGGTTGATAGCAACGAGACTCTGTTCTTGCAGGTTTCTGGCGTACCAGCAGAGGCGACGCTAACCAGTGATGCTGGCACTGTGACGCTATCGTCTGGTGTTTGGACGGTGTCTGCCGACGCGATCAGCAGCCTGAAGTTAGAGGGCGCAGATGTGGGGAACCATACGCTCACCGTAACGGCGATATCGCAAGAGTCCAACGGGGATACCGCGAGCTCAACCTCGTTAGATTTAAACTTGGATGTGGTGATTGACGGCTCGATGATAGACCAGTCCACGCAAGCTCAAGATGTGCAACTTATTGGAGACGGTGGAAACACAGAGCTCCATTCCGGCAGCGGTGATGATTTGCTGCAAGGTGGTTCGGGGAATGACCATCTGATTGGAGGGTCTGGAGACGATCACCTTCAAGGAGGAGAAGGCGATGATATTCTCGAAGGTGGGCTTGGCTCAGACATCCTCACTGGTGGAGGGGGCATGGATACCTTCGTCTGGTTGGATATTGATGACGGCGCGACGGACACCATCACAGATTTTAGTATCGCAGAAGGAGACAAAATCGATCTTCGAGAAGTGCTTCCTGAGCTTAAACAAGCGTCGATAGACATGGATGTTTTGCTCGATCATATTGACGCCAAAGTGATAGATGGTGCAGATATCGAGCTGACACTTCATCCAGGAGGAGGGCAAGGGCAACAGACCATTTTAGTTCAGGATCTGGCGCCGCAGCTGTCGCTTGATGGTATGAGCTCATTGGACATTGTCTCTTCGTTGCTTGATCACGATGTCATCATTCATCATCAATAATTGAAGGTAATGAATATCGGCCCGAATTAGGGCCGAATCAATAAAAACAAGTGAATGTCTTGATTGAGTGGACCAAGGTAACTAGACTGCATGCCATTAAATGGCTGCGCAACGGCGTAATCGTCATTAATTATTTGTAAAATTAGTCAGATAGCACCCTTCATAGTCCAATAAAATGAAGTTGAGCTTACTCTTATGCGGTTTCGTTTGGTCTCACGACGTCGATTGATAAAAATAGAAAGAGAATTCAAATGTTTAATAGAGTTTATAGTCAGCTAAAACTCCTATTCACAGAGTTTAGAGATGATCAGCGTGGAGTGACTGCGATCGAATACGTCCTCATCTTGAGTGTGGTCGCAATCATGATTATAAGCATCTTCGTTACAGACACTGAACTACAATCTTCGCTGATTAACCTGTTCAAACGCCTGACAGATACTATCGATTCAGTCTAAGGGCCGGACTTGATCTTCTAATCTATCGGCCAGTGAGGTTAACTCTTTGTTTGATAGGTCGAGACAAACATCTGCGCAGCCGTGTCGACAGCAACTATGAGCTGATCTTGGGTGGCAGGCGGTTGATGAGCCAGTAACTGAGGCCAGAATACAATCGCCTTAATGCTACCAATATACTGCTCCACCGCGAGTGGAATGTTGTCTACCTCGATGGCTTCAGCGGCGACCGCTTGTTTAATCCACTGATGCAAACCATACGAATCGCCAATCGCCTCAAATTTATTCATTAAGAGTTTTGACGTCTCCGGACAACGAATGCATTCCGCCATCACTAGCCTTGCGGTTACTTGAAAATCTTCCGTGTTGATGTAGCACATTTGCTTGAGTGTCAGCGCCTTCAATTGTTCAAACACTGAGACAGACGGCTCATATCTGAGCTCACAACGGTCATCAAAGCGACATATCAATTTGTCTACGATGACTTCGAACAGCGCGTCTTTGTTCGGGTAGTACTTATACAAAGTGCGTTTAGACACGCCTGCATGCTTGGAAATGCCCTCCATACTCGCTTGTTCAAGTCCTTTTTGAGAAAAAACCTCTATCGCAGATTGGATGATATCTTCTTGTTTTATATCACTTCTTTTGAGCATGAATAGAACCTGTACCGATTTAAAGTTAACGGGCGAGTTAACGTTCAAGAATTTCTATGCCCAAAGTATACATCATCGTTTACTTTCTTGGGTAGTTGCAAATGGCTCTGCGAACATAAGGGAAATGAAGAGTACGGTTGATCACGCTTGCGTAGTGTGGAGAGTAGGCGATCAAAAACGAGATATACGCAACTTTTTAGTGGGAAATTCAAGATAAAATGCTAGAAAGCGTACAAGTAAAATTTCAAAACCCACTTGTTAAGTAATTAAAATAATTGATAATTTTAACTTGTTACTTGTATTTTTAGATGTTTGCTTGCAAGGGTAAATAACGCTTTTGTTTTTATAAAACCTCCTTATACTCGATCACAATAATGCAACAATATTGAGTTCAAAGGAGTGCGTATGGAACAAGAACAAAGCCTGTTTCAGTGGGAGCGAGTAAAACGATTTAATCTTCCTGTCTGGACTGTACTCGTGGGCGTTCTTATCGCACGCACAAGCTACTTTATGGCTTGGCCATTCTTGATTGTTTTTCTCTATCAAGATTACGGAGCATCGGCGGTGGAAGTGGGGGGAATGCTTGCACTCTCAGCGGTAACGGGATCGCTCACCGGATTATATTCTGGCTACCTGTCAGACAAGTTCGGGCGCAAATGGATCATGGTCGCAGGGTGTTTGATAGCGTTCATCGCCTACACGGGGATTGGCTTAGCGACTCAGGTTTGGCACTTTTATGCTTTAATCCTATTGGCTGGATTTATGCGCCCGTTGATCGATGGCCCTGCCAAGGCGGTGATCGGCGATGCATTGAGTGATCTTAAAGATCGGGAACTAGCGCTCAACATTCGCTACTTTTTGTTGAATATTGGCGCTGCCGTCGGCCCACTTATTGGCGTGACACTCGCTTTGGCCCAGCCTCAGTTGCTATTTATTGCTACCGGTGTCACTCACTTGCTCTACAGCGGTTGGATCTTGTTTGGCATTGAACGCAAAGGCAGTTTTACCAAGCCTGATCTCTCTTTACTGCCTAACTTTCGTCAAACGGTTAAAGTGATCAGCAGGGATCGCGTCTTTGTATTGCTTTTGCTTGCCAACGTGCTTTTGATGTTTGTCTACGCTCAATTGGAATCTTCGGTCCCGCAAGTCATTGTCCGCAGTGGTATTGAAGATGCGGCAAAACTGATCGCGCTCTTGATGATGGTCAATGCGGTGACGATTGTATTGTTGCAGTTTCCGGTGCTCAAGGTAATGGAAAAACTGCCATTGTTTACTCGGACTCGAATCGGGATGAGTGCCATCGCGCTTGGTCAACTGGCGTTCATTTTTACTCCCGAGCAATCGGCGATTGGATGGGCTATTGCCTGTTTTATCGTTAGTTTGGGAGAAGTGATCACTTTCCCGACGCTTAATGTGCAAATCGACCGTTTGGCTCCCGCGCATTTACGGGGTTCCTATTTTGGTGCGACAGCTCTGTACTCACTGGGTTTTGCCATTGGACCAGCGTTGGGCGGTGCAATGGTCGAATGGTTGGGGGCACAATGGCTATTTGGACTCTGCTTTGTTGTCAGCGTGACCATGATTTGGCTTTACTGGATTGCTCAGCACACTGACGATCAAGTGGAGCGCGAGGTTGCTGTCTCAAATAGTTGATCTCAAGATTGGGGATTTGAAAAGGCTAGCGTTTTGCTAGCCTTTGTTTTATTTGCTAAACGGGTTCGCCTTGCATCTCGTTGTTTTGTGCGTCCAACTTAATGGTTTGAGTTGGGTAGGCGATATCCGCGCCATTTTGATGGACGATTTCCAATATCTTCAGTAATACGTCTTGCTTTACTTTATGGAATCTCACCCAGTTGACGGTTTTAGTAAAGGTGTAGACCATGATATCCAGTGATGACGGTCCAAAGCCGTTGAAGTTGACGATCAACGTCTGTTTAGCGTCGATGTCCGGATGAGTTTTCAGCATCGCCTTTATATCTTCAACGATGGTTTCAACCTGAGTGCTGTCGTCATATCGGACACCAATCGTCTCATTGATGCGTCTGTTTTGCATACGAGAAGGGTTTTCTACCACTATACTGCTGAAGACGGAGTTAGGGACATACAGCGGCCGTTTGTCAAAGGTGCGGATGATGGTCATGCGCCAGCCAATACGTTCTACGGTACCCTCTATTTGTCTGTCTGGGGAGCGAATCCAGTCGCCGACTTTGAACGGACGATCAAAGTAAATCATCATTCCGCCAAAGAAGTTGGACAACAAGTCCTTAGCAGCCAGACCGACAATTAAACCACCGACACCACCGAAGGTGAGCAAACCGGAAAGGCTTAAACCGAAGGCTTGCATGACCGTCATCCCGCCAATGACAATGAAGAACAAACGCGAAACCTTGGCTACTGCTTGTACGGTGGTCTCGTCTCGGTTCGTTTGGTCAAGAACATACTCTTCGATGTTGTTAATTAAGCGTATGGTAATCCAGACGAAGATCGCGATAACGAGCAGGAGCTTAACAGTGCTTAGCCAGTTGAGCTTATCACCCATATGGTCTTGGAGTAGAAAGCCAAGTGATACGGTCGCTGGCCAACACCAAATCAAAGTGCTGACGGGCGTTTTCAATGCAGCAAGCGTGAGATCATCCCAGTGAAAGCGAGTTTTTTCCGCTAGGATCTCCAATCGTCCATAAACGATTCTCCAGATAACCCAAGCAAAAAAGCTGGCAATAGTGATGAGTATGACGTTGGTATCCCATTGCTCTAACAAGCCGGCTATTGAAGGCGGTAAGTAGGAAAGTAGCTGATCCATATAAACGATTCTTATTATGGTGGAGGAGGAGCGATTATAAGCAATCCTCTGTAGTGATACTAGGTCGGGTGATGGAGTGGCAGGTGGTTGTTTCTGTATTGAAACGTCAAGGTGAGAAAACGGTTGGTTTGAACAATAAGCCTAAATAGAGAGCGATCCTATTTGTTACCAAAATGCTCTGACAGTGCAGCGCGTCTTTTGCTTGCGCCACCCCCACCCTCCATATCAACAGTGTCTTCATAACCTGCTTTGACGAAGCGTTGGCTCGGTATGCTTGGCTGAAGACGACGCAATTGCGGAGAATTAAACGTTCCTGCAATCTGATAGATGGTGGTACCACTGCCTGTTTCGATAAAGACTTGCTCTCCATCGAACTCAAAGCTGGTGGCAATAAGGCGATTATTACGGAATACGCCCTGTTCGTTCAGGGTAAGCGTCTCGGTGCTGTACGATGGCGCTCCGACCTCTATCCAAGTGCCATACACGTGTTTGGGGTCAATATAGTCGTTGTAGCTAAAATAGAGTAGCGATGAAAAGCCAGCCGCCAAGGATAAGAATATGGCAACAAACAACAACTTGATAATTTTGGCTTGGATCATAACTACCTTTGAAGCAATGGATGTGAACTGCCATTCCTAGTGGAACTCGTCAACCAAAGTCAGCTTGAAAGAAATGAATATTTAAATCAATTACCTGACCAAGAAATTTGATATTTACCCCAAATCCATTGAGTGCTGAACGTCGCTAACTCAATGAGAAAACAGAGTAAACTGTCACTGGTTATTGTAAGACTAGCAGTCAACGGCAATGAGATCTTCTTCAACAGCATGAAATCTATGTAGGCACGCTTTGATTTAGACACATACGCTGTCGATATTGGTTAGATTTCAGCATTTTAGATTGCTGTGACCGACAATATCGATTAAAACGTGACAACAATAATTTGATTAAACAGGTTCATGAGGGACATATGATTACAGTAAACAGCTATTTCGATGATGGTGTAAAGTCGTTGGGCTTTACGCAGGGCGAAGAGAACTCGAGTGTTGGAGTCATGCTTGCTGGTGAATATACCTTTGGTACCGCGGCGCCAGAAAAAATGACGGTTGTAAAAGGTGAAATGGCGGTTAAGCGAGATGGTGAAAGCCATTGGAACACTTACAAGGCAGGTGAGTCTTTCGATGTGTCTGGAGACTCTTCATTTGACGTCAAAATACTGGTAACGACTGCTTACCTGTGTGAATACCTCTAAGCAAATCGCTCTATAAATCAAAACGCCGCTAATCAGCGGCGTTTTGTTTTGTCATACTCAGTTAGGGTCAAAGTGCGCTCGTTTACTCCAAGCGCCGATTCGATTTTGCCGAACTGTCCTTCAGTTATTATCAAAGTTATCAAGATAAACCTAGGCTATACTTCTATTATGAGAAATTGTAACTAGGAGGTGAACATGGCTGTTGTTCCTAAGCATAAAGATTCTCACCCACGATATGATCCGAGCCAAGACCTGACTCAGGACCAATTGCACCGTTTCGGAAAAGTCGCGTCTTCCGCTCAAAAGAGACGAGACAAATTATCAGCCAGACAATCGGTGTTAGCTGACGCGAAGGATGTTGCGTTCAAACCGATTATTACGCCGAAGAAGGATAAGCCGAATACGGTGAGATATGCGGTGTGGATGATTGTGGTTATGGCGGTAAGCTTATGGTTAATGTATATGACGGGCTAAACTCTTCTTTGAGTAATAGGTGTTACATTATCTTGCTTTTTTGGTTTTTCCCCCCGATCTTTTCGATAGTAGTGAAACTGATTTTTACCACTGTGTTTAGCTGAATACATCGCTTTGTCTGAACAACGTGTGAGTTCTGGTAAAGTGTCAGCATCTTCAGGAAACAGTGCTACACCAAGGCTCACGTTTACTTTGCCGATTTCCTCTTTCCCCTGATAGCAGTCCTCAAATAAGTGCAGGATGCGATTGAGTATGCCTTCAAGATCCGAGCGACTTTTGACCCCATAGAGCAGTAGAACAAATTCATCGCCAGCAAATCGAGCGATGGAATAATCGTGCTTGTCGGTTTTCCGGTCTTTGTTTCGGATATTATTCTTCAGCCTGCGCGAAAAGTGCTGCAATACGCGATCGCCGACATCGTGACCGTAGCAGTCATTAATCGCTTTGAAATCATCAATATCTAAAAATATCATCGCGGTGAGCGTATTGCTGTGCCGCTCTTCTTCCAACTTCTCGATCGCCCAGTTTTCAAAGCTCCAACGATTGGCAAGTCCAGTCAGTTGGTCAAAGTAGGCGAGATCTTCAATACCTTCGCGATACAAAGATTGAATATAGGCGACCGCTTTATCGTAAAAATAGGAGGAGGTATTGCAAAGTAGACAGAGGGCAAACAAGCTGATCACAAATCGGTCGGCTGACAGTGATTCTAATGTGATGGCTCCGCCGGAAAGTGTAATAACGGCGACCAACAAGCAGAAAGAGGTACTCAAGATCGATCCGACTTTGAATTCATTGGCAAATATCACAGCAGCGAGAATCGGGTACAACCAAACAAGCGTTCCTGGTCCGTGCTCACCGTAGAGCAGCAATATGAATGCTTGAAGAAGCAAGACTCCACTGAGTATCAGGTCGTTAAAGCGCGCTTGTTGATGTCGTCCAAACCACAGGTTAAGGAGCAAGATGACCGTGCACCCCAAGTTAAAGACGGCAAACAGTAATGACCCGTTAAGAAAATGGACCGTACTGTAGACTAGCAGTATCGCGATGGAGACGATCGAACATATTTGTACGACCTTGTGCTTCCTCGAAGAGCGCAAGTCCGCCATTTCTTCTAAATGCCGACCGACAAAATTACCCATGCACTGCAAGTCCTATTTTTAGTATTCCTTGCATAAATTCTAGAAGTAAAATGTGATTTTGCTTCAGTGATTGTCTCTTGCTAGTTAGGCATCTAGTTTGATTTATATGAATTTAGTTGATTATTTGGGTGCTAACTTGGAGTTAGGCAGAAATTTGGCGCTTAGATAACGTATTGTATAAAAGAAAGATTTCAAGCAAGCGCTAGTTTGTTGACGGTGGCAAGTGACTGAATTAAAAACGAAAAGTACGTTAATATCCAGATCTATATAATAAAATGGTCTAACGGTACTCTTCGTTTTGTGCATTACCTCAACAGTTCAGAGAGCGCTACTTCTTCTCTAAACCGTATGGAAGACGAGAAAAAACCCGTGGATGCTGTTCTATTGTCGGGGCTTTGTTCACGCTTTGCCAATCTAGCAGCATGATTGCCAAAACGTTCCGGTGTTCACCGTAAGCCAAATCAAAATCCCCTGAAACAGACGGAATCATCCCCTTGTCTTTATCAATCGACTTGCGTATTGCATCGCGGGTCTTTGCCACAACAGGGTCGTCTTCTAGACCTGCCAACAAAAAGCTGATGCCCACTTCGGCGATGATATCCTCTTTCGCTCTAAGAAGGATGGTGTCGATATTGGCGCGAAAATAGTCATAAATCCATTGGTACTGTTTTTCGCTCACAAGACGTTGGTAATACTGCGAATCGGCGAAGATTATATGCGTCAAACCGTAAAGCTTGTTGCCATACTGCTGTTTGGACAATTTTTTGTCTTCGTTGTCTGGATAAGTGGCTTTAAAGGACTCAATAAAAGCTTGGGTGACATCTTGCTCGCCCAGTTGCTTTAGCCAAAAGACTTGGTTTGCGAGCTGAGCTGCCCACGCTCGGATCATTTCTGGATCTGTGGCGTATTTGTTGAAGTCGTAGCGGCGAATCACTTGGCGCAGTTTCGCGTCCTCTTTGTGCTTTAATCCATATTCATTGGCTCGCGCCATCGAGCCTAGTAAATCCACACCTAAGTAGAGGTATTCAGGCATGTGTTTTGTCACGGTGTAGCGACGCACGCTGCGTTCGTCTGTCTCGTCTTGATAGCCAGCAATACGCTTCTCTGAGTAGAGCAAGATTTGCTCCGGTGTGTTCACTTCTGCCGCAAAACGATTGAGCCGACTCGCAACACGCGCCATGTCACTCCAGACTGCGGCAGCGTATTTGTTGTCGAGCGTTTGTCGGTACATACGCAAACCGTAATGTCCTTCTTTGAAGGCTGGTAAAGTGTACAGCTGGCTTTCGTATGTCTGCTTGATGATGTCCGCTGACTCTTCATTTAAATCTGTAGCGTAAACTGTAGGCAGTAGAGCGAGCCCTAAACAAAGGGCGAGTATTCGTTGGCGCATAAAAATACCATTACCTATCGAAGCCTATCTCGTTGGGTAGGCGAACCATTCCTTGGTGGGGAAGTGATTGAGTTTGAATTGGCGATAAAATATCAATTATTGCTTTGCTGGATGTAAAGCGCTTGTCAGATAGCTGCAAAATATTGACTGAATATTAGATGAAATAATATCCAAATCAATGCGCCTTTTTGTATAATTGATAGAAATACCAAAAAAATACAGCACCATAGAAGTGCTGGAAACATCAATTAGGCTGTCGAAAAAGGCTTTTAGCGCTTTTTAGTTTTGGGGAAGAAATGCAGGATCGCATAAACAGGCGTTGGTCTGTCTACATATTTATTATCTTGATCAGTAGCTTCGCAATTGGATTGGTCGAAGTCATGGATCGCAGTCAGAAAAACTTTTTGCGAGACAGTCTACTCGGCCGAGCAAAAGAAGAACTCTCGATTATTCGTTCCGAACTGGAAGCGGCAATAGTGTCTGATATTTTTGCTGTAAACAGTATATCGGTATTGCTTGCTGCTAACCCTGAGTTTGAATTTAACGGTTGGGGGCTTATTGCTTCCAGCATTATGCGCAAAAGTAGCCACGTCAAAGTCATTGGCCTAGCTCCTAATGATGTCATCAAATACATTTACCCACTTCAAGGCAATGAGGCTGCTTTGGGCTTAGACTATAAGACCGTTCCAAGCCAGTGGCGCACTGTTCACAAAGCCAATGAAATCCAAGACATTTTCATAGCTGGTCCCGTCAATTTAGTTCAAGGCGGCAAAGGTTTGATTGCCCGTGTGCCCATTTATGAAGATCCGCCTTATAACAGTCGCTATTGGGGCGTGTGCAGTGTCGTGCTCGATTTAAACTCTCTGTTTCACGATGTGGGCATCGAAAAGTTTGAGCACAAATACAATATTGCGATGCGTGGGCTAGACAGCACTGGTGCGGAGGGAGAGCACTTTTACGGTGATGCCAACGTATTTGACAACGCATTTGCCAAAGAAAACGTCTATTTTCCATATGGTAACTGGCATATTGCTGCAAGTACGAAGGACGATCTGCTCAACCATAGTGAGTGGTACCGTGTTCATGCGGTAAGGTTGATCGGCTATCCTTTGTTGGCGCTATTGGGTTTCGCATTTGTGCTGGTCTACCGATTGTACTCTGTGGCAAATCAACGCTCGTTCCAAGATGAACTCACTGCTCTGCCAAACCGACGTTATTTTATGTATACCATAGAAAATCAGTTTGACGCCGCCAAGAAACGGGGAGCTGAAGATGGTTTCGCGATCTTAAATATCGACCTCGATAAGTTTAAAGCGATCAATGACAGTTACGGTCATGTTGCTGGCGATAAAGTTCTCATTGCAACGGCAGAAAGAATCAAGGGAGTACTGCGATCCTCGGATGTTGTTGCCCGCATTGGCGGAGACGAGTTTTTAGTGCTGCTGCCACGAGTGACCAAGTCTGAAGACATTGACCACATTAACCTCGAGCTTCAGCGAGCAATTTGTCACAGTCCAGTGATTTACGATCAGCAACTCATCAATATTCACGTCAGTGTTGGTTATGCGTTGTACCACCCGGATTTTACGACCATAGAAGATATGCTTAAGCTGGCGGACGAGAGAATGTATTTAGAGAAGCGGCGTCAGTCACAAAGAAATGATGTTAACCCATTGAGCTAGTGGGCAAATACTCTCAAACCATGCTATAGACAATATAAAGAGTCGGTTGTGAGGTCAGTATGCGCAGTTTAGCTCAGTGGTTAGCGGATTACGGCGAGAGCCATCAGCATCCAATCAATCAGAAAATTCATCAAGTCGCGGTACCCGGTATTTTTCTTTCGGTCGTCGGTTTGGTTTGGTCTATTCCGTCGATTAACTTGCTTGGCACAACCGTTAACTGGGTCTGGGTCGCAGCGATGCCGATCTGGGTATTCTATTTTCGGCTCTCGTTGAGTGTCTTTCTTATGATGCTCGGATTCACGTTAGCCTGCATCTCATTGATTTGGTCGCTCGACTTGATGCAGCTTCCCGTCTTCCTTATCTCTTTGACCGGCTTTGCAAGTCTGTGGTTACTGCAGTTTATTGGCCACAAAATAGAAGGGAAAAGACCTTCATTTCTTGACGATCTGGTTTACCTATTGATTGGTCCTATTTGGGTATTTAGGAAGAAGTAACGCAAGTATCCAACCAGGATTTTGCATTTTGCAAAGGTTGTGATTTTTGCATTATGCGAAATTTATCATTTCGAGATTGCTTTATGAGCCTTGTTTTTAAGAAACAGTTTATAAAGTGAACAAAATCAACGATTTTTATTGATAGAAAAAGTTGGCACGTATCATGCTTTAGTTGTAATGACCCTTATTAAGCCGAGGGTCACCTAGCCAACTGACGTTGTTAGTGAACCGAAATTTGTTCACAATCAAATACAGCCAATCACGATTATTGTGATTGGCTTTTTTTCTTTTTGGGCTAGGCGTCTTGGCATCCACTGTAGCAGCTTGGTTTTCTTGGGCAAACAGCACCTCGGGAACAAATCACTCGTGCATCCGTTTCAATTCCACGCTCTATCCAATTGATGTTTAGAATCTTCGCGATGGTCGTGAACTCCTTTTGAATATGTCTTGGAATCGGCGCAGAACCACCTTGGCTGACACACAAGGATTTCAGCTCTTCCGCGATATTTCTCGAGTCACCACCTTGGGCATCGATCGCCGGATTTAAATCAATGCCAGCGCAGAGAACACGATTGTTGCCTGCAGGATCAGTCATATTAATGGACTCGCAGCAGTATATTCTTGGTTCGTCGCCCACATTCAAAATGGAGATCTGCGCTGAACTGCCACTGCGAGGCTCAGAAAGACGTCTAAACACCGCCCAGTGTTGGCATGGGTCGTTAACTTGTCGCATGTTGCCCCAAGGTAGCGGGATGCCATTTCCCCGATAGACCGCTTTGAGCTTGTTCTGCCCATACGCATCAAAGTAGTGCCAGTGCGGATATGGGGAGACAACGGTCATGCGTCTCATCGCAACCGATGGGGAGACGCCTGCCTTAGCATGAACATCGATCTCGTAGCCATTTCTATCAAGCAACTGACGAAATGGCACCTTAGGACAGAGCAATGCGCCAGCAAAGAAGCTGGACTCAAAGTCTCGCCAGGCTTGGAGTATGTCTTGCGAGTTCAACTCAGACGTTGGGTTCACTTGCTGAGTGTTGTCTTCCCAGCTATTGGCGTGACCGACAGAGAGAACGCTCTTTAGCCCTTCTTTGTTGTGTAACACACAGTGACCTAGATAGACCGCAAGGTCATATTTAAGGCGCGTAGGGTACTGCTTGAGTATTTCATTCAAGTAGATAAAGCCGGGTGGCTCGAAAAAGGAAGTAACGACTTGCTTAGCACTAACGCCAAGTTCATCGACAATGTCTTGTGGCGGGCGAGATGTCCAACGGATGGTAAGCCCCATACTGCGCGCGATATCCATTAAGTCTTCCGCAGAGAGGTTAAGGCGCTTCAGTCCAATCTCTTCGGCTGCGCGTTCCAGATCAGGAAAGTGATTCTGGTTGTTTTCTTGATGCGCTCGAATAAGCAAATGCGCGAACTGGCGTCCGGTAATTCCCGTTTGCGAGAGCATCTCAGGGATTGCGATTTGAAGAATATCGTTAGAGAACAGGAAACTTGGCTCAAGCGCCATGCCACTGATCCCACCACGATTCCCCTTGTCGGGAGTGATGTCCGTTTGCTCTGGCTCATCATCTAAAAACCACGCGGGATCTTTTTGGAACACTTCCGCAATGACTTCTAGCATATCGATACTTGGGACTCGTTTCCCTCGCTCAATCATTGACAGGTAAGAAACCGACGGTGCGTATTCTGGATTTACTCGAATGCAACGCGCAGAGAGATCTTCCATGGTTAAGTGGTTGCGTTTTCTAAGATTTCTGATCTTCGTCCCTAAAAAATGGGACTGACGTATAAGACTTTTCGACAGCATAATTTTGTAAAATTCACATTGTAAAATTTTTGTTGTGAAATTGTAGTCAAAAAATCGCTAGTATAGAAAGTAAGCAAAGTCACAAAACTTAAAACAACTGAACGCAAGTTTGAAATCTTTGCTCTAGGACATAAAAGTTGTGAAATATCCGCGAGGGAAACGCTATGAACATGCTTACAATCGATAAAACAGACATCCAAAAACAAGACAAGCCATTTATCGCTGAAGCAGTCTTCGCGGTAGAGAAAACAAACTCGAAGCAATCATCTGAGAAGCAAACAAAAGCAAAACAGCTACTGGATCGTATGTTTCCATTAGAGAACGGCTCTCACCAAGAAGTAACGGCGTACATGGTTGATTACCGCCATCTTGTAGCGTATTTCAAAGATGGGTCTCACAGTGGTTTGAAAAGCAACAAGCACTTTGTCGCTTACAGCGGTGAAAAGGAGACGCCAACGTCGATTTTGTTCCGTGATGGTAACGGTAGCCACGTTGAGCTGACATTTGGTCGCCATAAAGGGACTGGCTGCGTTGAGCTGATTGAAATTGATGATATCCAACTGGAAACATGCACCATGTTCCCTCAAGAAAGCTCTGAAATTTCAGCAATGCGTCACTGGATCAGTTTGGTTCGAGGCGATGAGAAGGGTAAACCTAAAGCGTGCACAGAATCAAAAGCCTACACAGCTAAAAGCGGTGAGGACTACGACTTGGAATGCTGTTACACCATGAATAAATAGCGCGATTCAGCAGAAACAAAAAAGGATACGCATGCGTATCCTTTTTTTGATCTCTGTTATCGAGTTAGAAATGCAATTGAATGACCGATGTCACTACTGCGCCTGGGCGTCGAACACCATCGATTTCAACTTTAATTTCGCGCTCAATCTCTAACCCTTTGCGAATAGGCGTTACCTTTGACAAAGTGCTCACTGCGCGAATGCGGTTATCTGATTTCACTGGGTAAGGAAAACGAACTTGGTTTAGACCGATGTTGACCACCATTTTCGCGGTTGGAAATAGGTTTTGGTCAGGGTCGACGCTGTCCGTCAGTTTTGGCAATAGCGCCAAAGTCAAAAAACCGTGTGCAATCGTTGTCTTGAAAGGCGATTCAGCCGCCGCACGTTCAGGATCGGTATGGATCCACTGCATGTCTTCGGTAACTGCACCAAATTGATTAATTCGCTCTTGCGAGACATCCAGCCAATCACCCACATGAATGACTTCACCAATTTTTGCCTGAAGCTCTTCATACAAGGCTTGGGCTTCTGGCTTGAGTTCGATCGTTTTAGGCTGCTCGGTCGTGATTGGTGCAGGAGACTCAACTTCGTCATTAACAGCAGGTTGTTGAAGATCGCGTAGACGTGTAAAAAGGTGGCGATTGTTTGCCTTCGTCAAAAACTCTCCCCAGTACTCACGCACAGTTGGAGACATCCACTGCATGAATTCTGAATGATGTTTTGAGTGGGATTCACCACGATGTTTAAACAGGTCAGCGACTTTCATAAAAACCTCTGAAATATACAATTTGGTTCGATTAACTCAGTAAGTTTGAATTACTTCACAATATTGTGCAATGACTTTCGAGCGTACATCTGTTGCTTGAAAGTGCTTAAATTCAATAAATTCATTGAGTTATAAATAAAACACTATTTTATTACAATCTAAAGATTAGAGTTTTTGTACAACAAAAATCATACACAACAGCGTTATTCCATCTGACTAGAGTTTAGTCAGGTGTGTGAAAACTCACCACTTGAACACGTTGCCTCAAATTATTACTTTACAAGAGTTGTGCCAAAACCTACTATACATCCCGCAACGGAGAGATGGCTGAGTGGTTGAAAGCACCGGTCTTGAAAACCGGCATACGTTAATAGCGTATCTAGGGTTCAAATCCCTATCTCTCCGCCACTTTCAAAAATGAAAAAAGCCGTTGATTATCAACGGCTTTTTTCATATCTGAAGGGTGCAAAGTCAAACCACAGGATTGACTGAGACAATGTACCTATTCAAGACCGCTAATCATAACTACTACACGCGTATCTGCTTACCAAAAAAATTTCGAGATCTTGGTTTCCCATTTGATCTGAAAATTTCCTTACTCACCAAAAATCGCCAACTTGCTTCTTTCCGTAATCTTACTGTTGCCATTGAGCTCAAACAGCTTATCGAGAGCATTACCCCACAAACACATCCCGCAGACTTCAAAATAGCGGCCAATGAGCTTATCAATACTCTCAGAAGCACGTTTGTCGAAGGGCTTGATGTCACATCTACTGTCGTGATACCAGTCCGCCCTACAAGTTCAGAATGCTCACCTGAGCCCACAGTGTCTAAGCGATGCCCTATCGTCCCATTAAAAGATGCTCTGGCATCTTTTGTTGAGTCTAAACAGTTGCAAGAAGTAAGACCGTTAACTATCCAACAGCTAGAAGCTCGTATTAAATGTTTCATTGAAAGTACTCCCGTTAATGGTGTTGCTGAAGTCACTACAGCACACGCTTTGACTTATCGTGATGAACTTCTGAAAGCTGGGCGAAGCGTAAAAACAAATAAAGAGTACCTTGCGGCATGCTCTCAGTTCTTCAAATACTTAAAGTTGATGAATCACACGCAAATCAATCCCTTCGAAGACGTAAAAATTCAAAAGAAAGCAACTAAACGTATTGATGAACAAAGAGCCAGATGGTCACTAACCGACATGAAGCGCTTTTTTCAATCCCCCCATTTCGTGGAAAAAGATGAAGAGTTTCAGTGGATTTCGAAAATCTTACCCTTATCGGGACTGCGTCCTGCGGAGGCTTGTCAGCTTCAAATTACAGATATCAGACAAAAGAATGGTATTGATTATTTTTCGATTTCAGTCGATGAAGAGGGTAAGTATGTGAAAAATGCTAACAGTATCCGTGAGGTTCCAATTCATCATGTATTGATAGACAAAGGCTTTCTTGATTATGTCGAGAAAGTTAGAGCTATGGGGCGCAAACAGTTATTCAGTTACAAGCCGCAAAATCAATTTGATGATTGGTCAAAGTCTTACTGTAGCAAAATAGGCAAGTATCAAACTGCTATCGGCATGAAAGCAGGCCAAAGGCCGACCGCTTATGGCTTTCGTCATACCTTTATTGATGAGCTTAAACAGCAAAATGTTCCTGAGCACGTAACGGCCCAAATCGTTGGGCATGCAAACCACAACATGACGTATGGCCGTTATGGTAAACGGCTACCAATAGAAACGTTAGCCGAGGTAGTGAACCAAATAGACTATACGCCCTTACACTGGAAATAGTAGCTCGCACAAATCGAGTAACTCCAAGGGGCGTTGCTCGCCTTCACAGAGATAAATGAATTATTTTTTCTAATGTCGCTTTTGGTTGGTTAATTGAAAAAGTTTGCTATAAATGAAAAATGATAGAAACCCATTTAATAACAGTTACTTAATCGTTTCTTGAGTTATAAGTACACACTTTTTCATAGGAAAAAGTGTGTGAGGTTGTCACTTATTCATGGGAAAAAGTGTAGGGGTAACAAATTATTCATGGCAAAAAGTGTAGTTTTTCAATTAACAAAAAAGTGGATGCATTACTTAAAGTTATGCAAATTATCGCTTTTCATTACCCGTAGGTTACTATCGAAAGCTCAAAATTAATAACTGGTTGATAACTAAGGAAATGCTGAGAAAATTATAATAACTAGCTGATATTATTAGTACTTTCAGGTGTGACTTCTGCTTTTTCTGCTTGTAAGCTGTATGCAAAATGAAGAGCAGCAGTAAGCTGCCTAAGCGAAAACAGTTGAAATTAAACAATCAGGACACCCTTAATCTATTCATTGAAAAATATGAAGAGCAACGCAAATCTATCTGTGCTCCTTCTACTCACATTGCTGAGAAAAGCAAAGCGTCTAAGCTGAAGAAGCTTTTTCGTCGACGCGCGATTCAAGACATCAATCACAGTGACATTCATGATGTCATTGGTAAGCTGCATAAACGCTATAAGAACAAAACCATCAATGGGTTTCTGACCATTCTTCGAGCAGTGTTCAGTCGAGCTCAACGCGACGGTTTAATAACTCTTAACCCCATGGATGGCATTGAAAACCTGAAAGTAGTCAATGCAGAGCCAATGCCCTTTGAAAAAGAAGAAATCCAAAAGCTCTTTAACACACCCACTGAGTGTCAAAGTGCTAAACACGCACTTTTATTCAATATTCTGACGGGCGTTCGCATCGGTGAGCTACTGGCGCTGTCGTGGGAAGATATTGATTGGAGCCGTCGGGTTTTATATGTTCGACGCTCAAGGGTACTCAACGACTACAAAGTTCCAAAAACACCAGGCTCTGTTAGAGAAGTTGAGCTCAATGAATTGGCACTCAACGTATTGAGAGACCAGTTGCTATTGACTGAGAAAAAGCGAGCTCGCACCATCTCAGTCTTGCAAATAGATAATAAGACTCTAATCAAAGAGCGTGTCCATTTTATCTTCTACAACAGCCAGACTAGCCAGCCGTTTTTGAATGCTAAGCAGTTTAATAAGACGTTCTTCACTCCGTTTCTCAAAAAAGCTGGAGTTAAGCACCGTGGTTCGAGTCAGTTACGACACACTTACGCGAGTCAAAACCTGACTGCGGGTATCAGTAAAGATTGGCTAGCTAGTCAAATGGGGCACACGAATACTCATATGATTGACAAGCATTATGGTCGTTGGATGCGTAAAGATGCACCTGATTACGCCAATGCGGCAGCCAATCATCTAGCTGATGTCTTGGGTTGTGTTAATACAACTCCTATTAAGACAACAGTCAAACGCAGTGATACCTCTCCCGAGATGATCGCTTTATTGCAAACGCTTATTCATGATAAGCCCGAGCTCAAAGCCGCACTTTTGCAGGGACATATGGGGAGTGCGTCATGAGAAATCAGCCCCATATTGTGACTGACACTTTCGATGTCAACGATGGCAGTAAGACTGCCATCAATGGCACTTTCAGTGCCAAAGCCGTCCACTTAAAAAGTGGGACGCTGCAGCAACCCGCTACGCTCCCGTCACACTTTTGCTGCGCAAAAGATGCACGTGAGCTGCGGGCAAGAGAAGTCTCTCTTAACTCTCTAAATACCTGGCCTCTAAGGAGGCCAGAATGAAGGATATCCATCACTTTCATCGACGAGTGAACTACACCTCTCAGTCTGTTAGTAGAGTGAAATGCGAAGCGTCGCTCAAACACTCACTCAGGATAATAGTCACTTTATCTGATTCAAAGGCGAAGTCTAAACCAACAAAAAAGCTGGAATGGAATGACGAGTTATCAGCTCAGAATCTTATCTGGTGTAATGGCAGGTTGTCGCCACTAGACACTTGGTCGGAAGAAGCGCGTACCGATTTGCTATATCAAATGACCCCCACTCCGCGCATCCGCAATCAGAAGGGGTTACAAACTCAGCATCGTCAGTACCGAAAAAAAATGAAAACCGCGATTGCGAGTGAACTTAAAAAGGGTAATAACGAAGCGGCTGAATTTCTTCAAGTGATACTAAATGCCAAGGGGTATGTGTCGTATTCTAGGATTGAGAAGTTTGAGAAGCTCACTATGCAACGTAAAAAACAGCGACTAAAAATGCTGGAGACGTACTTAAACGCGCACAACCAAGTTCAGAGCCGTGCGCCAACGAATGCTGTTTATTTGCAAGAGGGTATCCTCAAAGTGCCGCATAAATGGAATGTGGGCTCGGATGCCCTCAGCCTGAAAGAATATATCGAGTTCACCCGTCAATTTTTGACGCATTACTTCCCGCAGTATCCCATCGAAGCGATTATCGGGCATGATGACGAGCGTGGTATTGACCAAACGACAGGTTGTCATCCCCATTACTTTTTGTCAGGGCGTAACAGTGAAACAGGTGAGTACGATTTGCACAAAAGGCAAATTCAAGTAGTAAACCAGTACGTCCATCAAATTTACTCAGTTGAGGGCTTTTTTCCCAGAAATGGAAACCTGACTAGAGATGAAGCTCAGGATTTCGGCATGTTCTTTCAAAGAATGGTCAAGGATTTCGCAAATGAACACTTGTTTCACGCTAAGGGAATAAATGTAGTATTCGCCCCACTCACTGAGCAGCAATCGGAACATCGAGCGGAAATTAATCGAGAAGCCAGTCTGCCCAAATCTGAACGCAGTTATAACCACCACAGCCATCAATTGGAGCATATTCAAGACAAAATTGCGCTGACAGAGAAAAGGCACGCTCGCTTGTTGAAGGAGCAAGAAAAAGTTGAACTACATCTGACTAAAACCATTGATGATGCCGCGCAGGCGCAGGCACGTCTGAGCCAATTAGAGGTAGAGCGAGACACTATGAAAATCGAGGTGTCAGACCTCAAAGTAGAAACGAGTCGACTTGCAACACTCACGCAGGAGTTAACACAAGCTCTTGTGCCTAAGTTAGTCGATATCTTTAAAAAAGTGCTTCTTGCTATCAATGCTAAAGACAAAAATATGGCAAAAAAACAATCTGAGTACCTTGAGTCGGCGTTTAATACAGCACTTGAGCTCCCTCCTTCTGTAGCAAGAGGGCTCTCTAGAGAGTTAGCGACTGTTAAGAAGGCTGCTACCCCTACTGAAGCCGAGCTTTCAGTGGATAAGTAAGTTAGTCCTCGTGACTAACTTACTGTACTAACTAACAAACCTAAAAATAATAATTAAAAGAACGGTGAAACAATGGCTAGGCCGAAATCATACACGGATGAAGATATCATCAAAACTGCGACTCAATTAATGAGTAAAGGAAAGAATCCCACTGGTTGGCTTATTAAAGAAGCCCTCGGCCGAGGGAAGATTTCTGCTATTCAATCGGACTTGGAGCGGCTCATAGACGAGGGACGAATTGCTGTTGCGACCCCAATAGCTGCGGATACTAAAGAGTCTAAAGCAGAATCCACTTTCCTGAACTTTGACTTACCTGCCGAGTTGCAAGATCTCCTAGCTAGGCGTGAGGAAGAGCTTCGCAAAGTGTTGCGTGATATGACCATAGAGTTAAACAACAAAGCGCATGAACATTATGAGTCGCTGATGACAGTTCGTATTAGGGATCTCGATGCAAAATACAACTTAACGGTTCGAGCGAAGGAACGAGCTGAAACAGAAGCTGTTGACATCGAAGAGCGGCTACAAAAACAAGTTGAAGAAAAAGAGCAGCTTGAAGATAGAATTGAAGTGTTGGAGGCAGAGTTGGCTGACTCTAAACAAAGCGGCTCCGAGTTATTTCAGCAAAGCCTTCAGCTTACCAGTAACTTGAACTCATCGACCGAGAAATATGAAACACTTCAAAGTAAACACCTATGCCTGAATAAGCAATTTTCAACGCTGGAGAAAGAATACACTGCCTTAAAGGTGACGCTAGAGTTCACCACTGACGAAAACGAAAATCTTAAATCACGTTTAGCCAGTATGTCCAAAGCGCATGATGAAGCGAGAGAGCATGTAGCTGAAACTAGAGCAAAGCTTACTGCATCACAGGACGCATTACATAGGTCAGAAAAGCAACGCGATAAATTGATGGAAGACAACACTCAAGCTATGGCTACTTTACGCTTCTATGAAGAGTCTTTGGCCAAACCCGAAAATACAGTCATTTCATCATCTGAAATGACTTAGAGCCAATGAAAAGTACTGATGAGGTCGGGGGCGGTTCGTGAAGTACGGTTCGCAATTTACGAACTGGGAAGCTTTTGCCCCAAAGTGTTTTTTACTGGAGCAAATCATTTATTTTCTGATGCTTAACTAATTATTTTTCTGGCGAGCCATGTACAATAAACGAAAAAACCATGCGAGGCTTAAATGGAAATAAAGGATTTTATAGGTAAGTACCGTAACCACCCTGTACTGTTTGTTGGTACTGGTGTCAGTTTGCGTTATCTCGAAAACAGCTTTACATGGGATAGTTTGCTAGAACATATCGCATTGGAGTGTACTGGTAACATAGAGGCTTACCTTGATATCAAAGCAAAGTCTCGTGTTGATGGCAAGTGCGACTACACGCAGGTAGCGGGTAAGTTAGAGGTCATCTTTAACCAGACATTGGAGGAAGATAGAAATGGCAAGTTTAAGCATATCAATGACATTTTCTATGAGGAAATGGCAAAGGAAAACTATCTAAGCAGATTCAAGATTTACATAGCCAGCTTACTGTCTGAGCTGAACTATCGTGAAGGGATGCTAGATGAGCTTGCAGAACTAAAAAAAATAAGGAAAAACATTGGCTCTGTAATCACTACAAACTATGACAGTCTTATAGAGGATGTGTTTAGCTTTGAACCTTTAGTCGGTAACGATATCCTTTTGAGTAATCCGTACGGCTCTGTCTACAAAATTCATGGATGTCATAGTGACGCGTCAAAGGTCATTATTACCGATAGAGACTACAACGATTTTAACGAGAAATACGAGTTAATTCGAGCGCAGTTACTTTCTATCTTTATTCATAACCCGATAATATTCCTTGGTTATGGAATCGGTGACGATAATATCAAGAGCTTGCTTAAAACTGTGTTTACGTATGTTGAACCTAACTCTGATGATGCTAAGCGGATTCGTGATAATTTCTTGCTGGTAGAGCATGACGCTGGCTCTATGTCTCATGAGATTAGCGAACATGATATTGATCTTGAGGGTTTTGCTACCACTATTCGCATTAACAAGGTTAAAACCGATGACTTTGGAGAGATTTATCGCTCACTATCGGACTTAAACCTGCCTGTATCTGCGATGGATATCAGGAAAGTGCAAAGCGTTGTAAAGGATATCTATAGTGGTGCTAATCCTGATGGCTCTAGCATTGAGGTTAACATTACCGAGGATATCGATTCTTTAAACAATAACGATAAGATACTAGTTATCGGCTCAAGCAAATCAATTAAATATGAGCACAAGAACGCTGCTAGCTATATGACCGACTATTTTGACATTATAGAAGAGTCGAACCACCAGTTGTTACAGCTTATTGATAAAATCAACATTTCAGTTCAGCAGTGGTTTCCCATCTATGCCTTTGACAAAATTAATAGCACACTGGCAAAAGCAGAGACTTTAAAGGCTCAGCAAGTGGCTAAAATAGAGGGGCATTTAAAGACATTGCCTTGGGTGGAAGAGCTTGCTCATACATCTGTTGATGAAATCTTCGCTGATAATTGTATAACTCGAACGCGGAAAATAGACGCGATTATCTGGTCTTTGTGGAATGATCAAATTCCTTATGATGAGGTAGAGGCAGTATTGCTTGGGATGCCAAACAAGAAAGGCACTGACTACCGACGATTGCTCTGCACATACGACTACAAAAAGAACTCATAACAGAAACCCGCCTAGAGCGGGTTTTTCTATACGATAACTTATGTTCCCGAAATCGCTTCTTCTGTAAAAATTGTTAAACGCTGCGCTCATTTAATTTTGATAAACAATGCCTTAGCGTTTAGAGTTTACTGTGATCAATGCATGATTATGCATATTGGGGTTCCGATAATATAGAAATAGTCCAATTAAAAGCTGGTGCCTCTACACACGAGCGAGCATAAGGTTAGGTAGCTATGTCAACTAAAGAGTTTCTCAATGATAAAGTCGGGCAGGTTTTTGATGATTTTATCGCAGCAAATCAGTGGTGTTCATTAAACGGAGCGGACTTATCCGTCGACTCGTATGCAGATATCACATATCAGCAAAAGTATATAATTAAGTATTTTTCCGCATATTTTTGTGAATACTATGAGATGTATGAAGATTTTTTCGCCGATTTCGAAGGTGACCATGTGAACATTTTGTCGATTGGCTGTGGATCAGGTATTGATTGTTATGCATTATATAGAGTGTTGATTGATAAAGGTATTGGCGTCGATATCAACTATAAAGGCTTAGATTTTGTTGATTGGAGCTACCGACCAACGTTTGGTTGGGCAACTTTTAAAAAAGGTTGTATAAGCTCGCTAGGAGCTTCAGACTTACAAGACGTAGATCTGATAGTTTTTCCGAAGTCACTCACGGAATTAAGTTATGAGCATCGTTGCGACTTCGCTAATTTATTAGCGAAAAGTAATAAAAAACAAAATGTCTATTTTATAAACACATATGTTACAGACTACCCTGCGGAATCTTCTCATGTGGATGGGTTAAGTCAGTTCGGTACAATTAGTAAAATTCTTCAGCAAAGTTCATTCAAGCCTTCAACTGATCCAAGTAGGTACTTCTACAAAACAAAGCATAATGAATGGCTTGGGTATAGCTATAATTTTTTTACTATTCCAGATGAAGTTGTTCCAAATGTGAGTAGCTTGAAATCACAGTGTACTAACAATGGCAGTCAGAGTGACTGCTCATCATGTTCAATAGATTTTTACCCTATATTGAAGGCAAACTACCTAGCATTTAATATGCTGAAATTTGAGCGAAAAGTATGATCATTAGCGTTAGCCGTAGAACTGATATACCAGCTTTTTATACGCCATGGTTCATGAATAGAGTTCGTGAGGGTTTTTTATTGACTAGAAACCCTTTTAACGCCCATCAAGTTAGAAGGGTTTCCCTGTTACCAGAAGACGTAGAGCTTTTTGTCTTTTGGACTAGAAACCCTGCCATGTTAATGAATCATCTTAATGAGCTAGATGCCCTAGGGTATAAATACTATTTCCAGTACACGGTTACTGCCTACCCCAAGCAACTGGAAACTAGAGTTCCCCGTCCCCACAGGGCTATTGATACTTTTGTAAAGCTAAGCGACAGGATAGGTGCTGATAAAGTTATATGGCGGTATGATCCCATACTGTTGTCCAGCCTAGTTGATATAAATGAACACAAGCGAGTATTTGCTAAAATTGCATCAATGTTGGCAGGCAAAACCCATAAAGTTGTAATTAGCTTTTCTGACTTTTATAAGAAGACGGAGAGAAACTTAAACCTAATTGACGGTCTGACATACGCTGATATCACTAAGATGCCAGATGAGCTAAACGAGTTGTCTAGCTACATGGCAAGAGTTGCTAACGAACACGGGATGACAATAGAGAGCTGTGCAGAAGAGATTGATGGAGAGTCATATGGAATCAAGCATGGTAAGTGCATTGATGATCGCTTGATAAAATCAGTGTTTAACTTAGATGTGAGCTCTATAAAGGATAGTGGTCAGCGAGAAGCCTGTGGCTGTATAAAAAGTATTGATATAGGCATGTACAATACATGCCTTCATGGCTGCTCATATTGCTATGCTACTTTTAATGAGAATATAGTTATGAAAAACAAAAGTCTCCATGACCCCAAAAGCCCTTTTTTAGTTGGGGGTACAGAAGGTATCGATCCGAACCTATTATTGACACCCATAGTACAAGGTTCATTGTTTTAGTAAGTAATGCGGTGTAAACCTAAGAAATGTCTACGCACCGATATAGATATCGTGATCGTTCGTGCACCACGTTAAAACTGGAAGATAATTCTTATTATTGAAAGATAAAACAATAGCTTACAATCAAAAGTATGTACTCAACCCTAAACCCTAAACCTTAGAAGCCTTGGTAGGCTGAAAGTTTCCGCTCCCTAATTTAGTCAAGAATGCTGTCGATAACTCGTTAATCTTAGTTTGCCAGTGGGGGATAACAGTGCCTTAATGGTGCATTGAGATAGAATTGCTGTTTGTACAATCGATAAGAAATCATTTAGTGAATGACTAATTGAGAGAGCAGTAATCAATTCGTTGTATTGCATATGCTTTCCCGTCAATTGATATGCCGCGTTGTTACATGCATCTACAATGCAGCTATTTGTTAGAACTGGTGCTTTGAGGCTGCGCAGGTGTATAAACTGCTTTCTCTTACGTAAGGTTTTTGGATAAAGAATGATAACTTTTATACAGGTATATCGACTCATATAATCGACCCAGCTCATTAAGTAATCTGGTATTGAGTTGCCAATTCTAATGCACAGCACTGTAGCTGTGTTGAATTCAGAAAGTAAATCGACACAATCATAGATACTCAGGTCTGGTATCTCCTTGGAGTGTATCTGTTGACGTAGTTCATCACGGCGAAGTGTATGATTTTTATTGATAAAACTTTCGGTGCAGCTTTTGTTGGAGGATGTATATTGCCAAATTGTATGGATAATATCCTCGACCTGATCGCCCCTAATAGTTATGGGGATGCATAGACATTGAGCGTTCTCTGCGATTCTAGTCTCAAACTCTGAAGACCCAGCACAATTCCAGGGGTTCACCTCACAACACAGGATTCGATCAGTGGCTGAGTTTAGCCAATTGTTTAGCTCACAAGGGATATCAGGTGTCCAGAATAGCATTAGGTTTCTCCTTAACCACATAAGGCATATATTACTATAACTGAGTAGCTTAGTAAGGTGAGTTCAGGGATCGATCATAAAATCATATAATGCTGCACCCATATAGTTAATATGCCTGTAAAGCCTGACTACTGATACTGATGTTGTGAGCGGTTAGATACCTGTTCCTGTATCTAATTTATTGGCGTACTGATCATTCCTGCACCCTGTATATCCCATAGGAACCTTTAACTCTAATTGGTTGATAAATATAGACATATTTAATGTATGGTCGAGTTGCGATCGCTCTAGCACCCTATGCATCTTGTGAAACTGCGAACAGTAAACCTTGGCTCAGCATGACTATTGGAGGTGAGCTATGAGTGTAATCAGCGCTCTTATACTTAGCTAAGGGATCGATCATAAATGTGTGCACTCATATAGATGATATGGGTGTTGAGCTTGACTATCGGTACTAATATCGTGAGCGGTTAAATTACGCTTGCTGTATCTAGTTCGTTGAGCGTATTGATCACTCCAGCACCCTGTATGCTTTATAGGAGTTATTACCTCTAATTAATTGATAAGTATAGGTAATATTTAATAATGGTCGAGTTGCGATCGCTCTAGCACCTTATGCATCTTGTGAAACTTCGAACAGTAAATTCTGGCTCAGTATGACTATTGGAAGTGAGCTATGAGCGTAATCGCTCTTATACTTGGCTCAGGGATCGATCATAAACGTGTGCACTCATATAGTTGATATGGGTGTTGAGCTTGACTATCGGTACTAATATCGCGAGCGGTTAAATTACGCTTGCTGTATCTAGTTCGTTGAGCGTATTGATCACTCCAGCATCCTGTATGCTTTATAGGAATTGTCACATCTAACTGATTGATAAGTATAGGTAATATTTAATGATGGTCGAGTTACGATCGCTCTAGCACCTTATGCATCTTGTGAAACTTCGAACAGTAAATTCTGGCTCAGTATGACTATTGGAAGTGAGCTATGAGCGTAATCAGCGCTCTTATACTTGGCTCAGGGATCGATCATAAACGTGTGCACTCATATAGTTGATATGGGTGTTGAGCTTGACTATCGGTACTAATATCGCGAGCGGTTAAATTACGCTTGCTGTATCTAGTTCGTTGAGCGTATTGATCACTCCAGCACCCTGTATGCTTTATAGGGATCGTCGCCTCTAACTGATTGATAAGTATAGGTAATATTTAATAATGGTCGAGTTGCGATCGCTCTAGCACCTTATGCATCTTGTGAAACTTCGAACAGTAAATTCTGGCTCGGTATGACTATTAGAGGTGAGCTATGAGCGTAATCAGCGCTCTTATACTTAGCTCAGGGATCGATCATAAACGTGTGCACTCATATAGTTGATATGGGTGTTGAGCTTGACTATCGGTACTAATATCGTGAGCGGTTAAATTACGCTTGCTGTATCTAGTTCATTGAGCGTATTGATCACTCCAGCACCCTGTATGCTTTATAGGAATTATTACCTCTAATTTATTGATAAGTATAGGTAATATTTAATATATGGTCGAGTTGCGATCGCTCTATCACCTTATGCATCTTGTGAAACTTCGAGCAGTAAATTCTGGCTCAGTATGACTATTGGAGGTGAGCTATGAGCGTAATCAGCGCTCTTATACTTAGCTCAGGGATCGATCATAAACGTGTGCACTCATATAGTTGATATGGGTGTTGAGCTTGACTATCGGTACTAATATCGTGAGCGGTTAAATTACGCTTGCTGTATCTAGTTCATTGAGCGTATTGATCACTCCAGCACCTTATGCATCTTGTGAAACTTCGAACAGTAAATTTGGCTCAGTATGACTATTGGATGTGAGCTATGAGTGTAATCAGCGCTCTTAAACGTAGCTCAGGGATCGATCCATAAATGTGTGCACTCATATAGATGATATGGGTGTTAAGCTTGACTATCGATACTAATATCGTGAGCGGTTAGATAACCCTTTCTGTATCTAATTCATTGAGCGTATTGATCACTCCTACACCCTGTATATCTCATAGGAACATTTAACTCTAATTGTTTGATAAATATAGATATATTTTATAGTGGTCGAGTCGCGATCGCTCTAGCCCCCTGTGCTCTTCGTGAAGCAGCGAGTAGTGCGCTTTGCTTAACGTGGCGATTGAAGGGAAAATATGCGTAACGGAAGCTCAATACAGCTAGCGTATGGGATCGATCATTAATTCGTATTTCTTGCACCCATATAGCTGATATGACTGTCGAGTCTGACTATCTAGAATGGTTTTATGAGCGGTGAAGATTGTATCGTTTTGGTTGAACCCTAGTAGAAAAGAGTGTAATGTCAACTGACTAAAAGAATTGACAATTAACACTTTGCACTCTTAATGTATATTGTTGATATATAACGGTTAATTTTTGTTTTTTGCGGTAGGTATAGCTTTCAAATCCCTATCTCTCCGCCACATTTAGAAAGCCCGCTGAAAAATCAGCGGGCTTTCGTCGTTCTGGGTACTCGAAGCTTATCGAGCTTCGCCCAATCCCTAGTCGGACTGCAAAGCCACATTAGGCATATCTACCCCATTCGTTTTCTTCGCATAAACGGATGTTAAAGGTGCCTGTGCCTTTAACTAGTCAGGCCGCAAAGGCATATGTTCATTTATCCTTTGGACATAAACATCAACATCGAATGGCTTTTTAGTATCTACCGTTCTTTCATACTCATAACTGTTAGCCACTAAGTACATATCAAGCATCGGCCTAACAGTAAAAAACAGTACAACTGTAAAGATTGAAAGGTAGACAATGATGTTACGGCGTACGCATCTTTCTCTTAAAGATACAGCATAGTGAAACTTCCCTAGCATGAGGAGCGGAACAGTGGTTTGAAACAATAATGTAATGGAAGCCAGCAAAGGCATCAGGGCGTAGATACGTGAGATTTCTAATTCGTTTCGCGTTAAAAATAATACTGCATAGAAATCAGCCATGAGAATATACAAAAGCACAAGCATGATTGTGACACCACACACCATACCAAAAATCAGTAGCAACCTATTAATCATCCAACTTACTCTTCAATGATGATCATTATCGCCCTGTAATGACACCTGGATGCTATCGACAATGACAGCAATAATTTCTAAAGGAATGATTACTCCTCGACCTTCTACTTGTGCTTACATGATCCACCTACCGACTTACTATCGCTGCGTATTTTCCCTCAAATCTAGCTAAAGTTGCAGGCTCCACGTCAACGTAGAAAAGATGTCAGTGGGTTTCTTAGTCCAGTTTTAACGCTGCTATCAGCTGGGCTTTAAACGCAACGTGAGATTCTCTCCATAAATCTAAGTAAGGCAGCTTTGTACAGTGTCGGTTATAGAAACTGTTTATTAGCCTCGTTATGTAAAAAGGTCGCTATAGATATAGTGGTTAAGGGTGCCTGTCCCTTTAGCGCTTTAGCAAGGTAAACATATCTAGATCAGCTCAAAGGAACAGAATCAAACGAAGTGTGATGAAGGACGATAAATTGTTTCAAAGTGTTGCCTACTGGGCATTTTTAAATGATTCTAGATTCATATTATATTCATTTAGTTTATTACGTGAGGACATTGGTATGAGCTTTTGGAAAGTTTTAGGTGGTGCTTGCGCTGGTGTGGCAGCAGTCGTTGCTTTGCCTGTTGCGGGGCCTGTTGGAGCCGTTACTGCTGTTGGAGCAGCTGTGGCCGCAGGTGTTGGAGCTGCTGCGGGAGGGGTGGCTGAGTATTACGATGATTCTGAAAATGAGGCTGTCGCTAGAGGGAAGCGTATGGGCAAACAAGAAGCCGAGGCTAGTAAAAACATTGAAATGGAGAAACTCCGAGATGAATTAGCTAGCAAGCTTTCTGATATAGAGTCCCGAGAAAACTTCCTTGTTACTGCTTTTGCCGTGGGAATTTGCGCAGCAAGTGCTGATCATGAGATTTGTGGTAACGAGCGTGAAGAGTTAGAGGTATTGGTTGCCGGTATTGGTAGGTCAGATAAGCTATCTCAAGCGACGAAAGATAGGATGGAGGAGTGGTACAACAATCCACCGAACTTGAATACGGTATGGGAACTGATCAAAAACAATGGGCTCAACACGCCCGAGGATATTGCTATTTTCGATACGGTGATAAACATGGTCACTTTGGCTGATGATGACCTAAATGATCATGAAGTGGAGTTTATTGATGCTTGGAATAGCTTGGTAGCCTAATGATTAGGAGTATTTATGAGTGATTTACAAAAACTAAAAAATAGACGAGCCAAGTTAAAAAAGTTTGAAGAACGTTCTTATATCCGCTCAGTTCCAAAAATGAGCGAAAACAATCGCCATCTAAAAGGTCAGGTTGATACTGGAGCTCTTACATTTGCAGATATGTCTAAAGAATACTCTGAGCATATTCGTAACTTTGACACGTTGGCTTCAAAAGAGGAAGCAAATGCTCTTTTGAAGGTTTTAGATGACCAGATTGATCCACTGGATCATATCTTAGAACCAGTATTTCTTAGCTTGTTTGACGGCACAATGCGAGCGTTTAAAATTGGTGTAAAGCAAGGAATTACAGCGACTCGCTTGTATGGCGAATGTAAATCATTCAGTTATGATTCTGAGATTGTAATACCGATGAGCGATAGCTTTACGGAAACTTTAAACGAACAGGAACACATTGATAACCTTGCCAAAGCTACAGAATACAATCACGGTAAACTTACTCGAGATGGCACAACTATCAATGTAAGAGATGTAGAAAAGTCAAAAGATAAACATTTCGGCGATTCAACTTCCGCTGATGATGAGTATGAGCCAGGAAAGACCATTTTCCGAACTCAAGAAGAAGCGAAAAAACATGGTGATGTTGAACAATCTGCTGAAGGAGATCATGCAATCTCATGTGCGGAGATATGTAATAACCTTTCTGGGAATAAAGCTCTTCATCCTGAAGATATTAAAGAAATTGTAAACACCGAAGCTAACTTAGTAATTACGAGTAGAAAGAACAATAGTGGTGCGAACGTTGGCAAATTTGATAAATCGAGAGATGAACTTGCACAAGAAGCAGAACAAGGCTTCGTGATTGTTGGGGGGAAAAAGAAAGAGCTTTCAGAAGAAGAAATCGCTACTAGAAAGAATATGGTTAAAAAGATGGATGAGGCTCAACAAGAGATTGATTTTAAGACCAATACAAAGGTTGCTGATAATTTATTGAATGATCGAGAAGTACAAAAGAGAATGGCAGTTGACGCTTCTAGTGCGGCAGGACATCAGTCAATTGGTGATTTAGTCATGTTTATTATTAAACCATTGTACTTTGAACTTAAAGATTGCTTTGTTAAAGGGATAGAAGAGGGAGTTAAAGCTACGTCATTTAAGCAAGCGTTGTCGATTCGAGTAACCCGCCTAAAAGATCATGTTTTAAATAAAGCTGAATCAATGCTTAAGTCTGGCTTATTGTCTTTCTTTAAAAACTTCTTATCTATGTTACTTGAAGGGATAGTGAACTGTTTTGTAGGTATTTTCAAAAGTATCTTCAGAATGGTTAAAGAAGGCTTTAAGGCGCTTATGCAAATTGTACCTATTTTGCGCAATGAAAAAACATCGATGACTCAGAAAGGCGATGCAATACTAAAGCTAATGGCGGGTTCTTTAAGTATCTTCGCGAGTATTGGTATTGAGTCTTGGCTAAATTCCACAGGTATTGGTGAGCCTTGGTCAATTCTGATCTCATCATTACTCACTGCCGTGCTCACATCACTAGTTATGTATCTACTCGATAAAATGGATTTATTCGCTTTGAAGGAGGAGGCGAGACTAAACCGTATAGATGAAATATTGGCGTTGCGAGCTGACAATATCAAAGAAGACATGTTCTCAATGGTGCGAGTACTTAGTTGATCTGATTGCTTGTCGGATTACGTGTCTGGACTATGTTAATAGCTCAGTTTTACTTACTTTCCTTCAACGTTTTTTTTGACATATTTTGAGCTGTTTCTTGACACCCCAACCTTAATCTATATAGTCAACAAGGTAAATCAATTGTTTCACTATAAGCCTGCCCAATAATTGTAATTGATTGAAAATTAAATGCTTAATTAAGATATGAGTACGGGAGATAAAATTCAAATCCCTATCTCTCCGCCACATTCAAGAGAAGCCCGCTAATTAGTTAGCGGGCTTTTTCGTTTCTACTTCACTTTCTTTTCTCAATTTCTCTTCTCCTACATAATGTCATATTTCGATTAATATGGAATTGCGTACTATTTACATAAGGCCTCGCCTGTTTACAAGTAAGCAACTGTAAGCAGTTAAATTAATTGAAGTTTCATTCCTGATATTAAACGCATGTAATTACGCTTCATTTTTCCAATGTATAGTCATGAGGTTGTCTATAACGGAGAGTAATAATGAAGCTAAAAATAATGGCTCTGCTGTTTCTATCGAGTGGTGCTTTGGCGGCTGAAAATCAGTTGTCCAATATTTCTACCGTCGCGGGTGAGTCGCTATTGATATCGTCAGAATTCTACGGTTACACACTAAGTCAAGGTGATTCTCGCTATGCGGATGTCGTTGATCTCGATGGCTTGGATTGGGTGTTTTGGTACGGTGAACATCGTTTTACTGCGAAACAAGGTGTCGATCTGATCAGTGATGTTCAGATGATTGGTGAATACGAATTAAAGAACGAAAAGCCAGCCCATGGGAACGAGTACTATTGGGAAGGCGGAAGCTCTAAAGACTACCTCGATGAGTCGAATCACGCCATTTATGCCAAGCCGGGTGGTGGTTTTTCTTTTCAGGTTAAGCCAGGTAAATCAGGTGACTTTAGGCTTGATTTGTATACTCACAACTGGTTGTCTGCTTCAGAGTTTACTGCTTGCCTAAACGAAGAGTGCGTCACTATTGATAACTTCTATCCGACCAGCATCGCGACGACCCAAAATAATGTGCAGTTCACTACCGAATCTGATGCTGACATTTTAACGATTCAACTTGCATTTAAGCCTGATCAATTTGGTTGGTCACAAAACGACGGCTATTTGAGCTTGGAAGCGATCAACCTAAGTGAGGGCAAATAAATGAACAAGTTACTTATTGCTACCGCAGTGTTGGCGTCATTTTCGGCCAACGCAGGCTTAGGTCGTGCTGATCGCTCCGTTCAGCAGCATAAAGAGTTTGCTTTGCAGAGCAAGTTTGACTTCGCTTGTCACATGAACGCGGGCAGCGCGACACTTATCGACCCATTCTGGGTTATTACAGCGGATCATGTGAGTGGCGCAAAATCTGAAAACTATCAAAACCGAGTTACGTGCTCATCGTTCGAAAAAGATGAGGATGGTGTGTTCCATCAGGTAAAAAGCGTCAGTGCGATTACCGATCCGAATGGGGAGTATGGGGAATACGAGTTTACGTCTCCTGATGGTAGAGACTTCGCGCTTGTTCGATTGGATACACCGATCACTGGGATTAAGCCTGCCAAGTTGCCAGTTGAAGGTATGTTTGATCCAAAAGAGCACTATAAAGTTAATCAGATTGGCTACGGAAACTATAACGGTCGAAATGGCGGGACAAAATACGTTTACCTTGATCGCCACAACCGTTGGGTGACGCCTTTGGTTTTTGACGACGCCTATACCCCGCAAACCGATCTGCAGTGGCATTCGATTCTTGGGGATTCAGGGTCTGGTATCACGGTTGAAAAGGATGGTGAGTTTTACATTTTGGGCGAGATTGGGATACAGATTGGCGCGCGATACTGGTTTGACACGTTTGAAAACACGCTCACTCGCCTTGATTTCATCAAACAAACGATGCAAACGCATGGCTTCAGTTATGTAGAGGAAGTAAAACTTGATGAAGTGAAATGGCCCCCAGCATCGCCAGAAAATAGCGAGGACTACCATGCGTACTTCAGTTACTGGAAGGCGGAGAGCTTCGACTTCAACGGAACTGGTTGGTATGACAATGGCGGAATCTATGCCACGGCTTATGCCACGCCGGGCGAACGTTATTCGATTGAGTTTGTGGTTCCCAAGCAAGCTGAGATCCCCGCCTTTGATTTGATTGTGGACGGCCGTATCGTCGCTGCGAATGTTGATGTTAACTCATTTGATAGTGATGCGATTAAGGTGACGGTTAACGAATTTGAGTTAAAGGGAGAGGCGATCAAAGTGGAGATGCAACCTGTCGGAAACCTAGAAGGCAAAGGGCGCATAGCGCTAGACTACTTTGCGATTAAGTAAGTGATTGTTGGTCAATTAGATTGAGCTTAATAGCGTATTTCAAGTAGTTGGCCACATGGCTCAATCTTCTTTAAGGACGGTTTTTATAAACCGTCCTTTTTGGTTTTGGCAAACAGTGCTTTCAATAATGGGCGATTGTTGGCTACTTTAAAGGAGTACTCTCTTATTCATCCGTGTAAGCGGAAATCACAGTTAACTCATGACCTGGGAAAAGGGTTAGGCAGCGTGCTTAATCAAGATTCATTAGGTCCACGAAATGGAATTTGTTGATGTCTTCAGAAACAATTGCGCTGACTCTGGCCAGTATTGGATTGTTGGGGTTGTGCTGTCAGTGGGTTGCTTGGCATTTTAAATTGCCAGCGATTCTATTCTTGTTAGTCACTGGGCTCATTGTTGGACCTATCTTAGGTGTACTCCAACCCCAAGATACCTTGGGTGAGCTTTACTTCCCGTTTATCTCCCTTGCCGTCGCTGTGATTCTGTTTGAAGGTAGCCTGACACTGAACTTCAAGCAGATAAGAGGAATAAGCAAAAGCGTTTGGAGTATTGTGACCCTTGGGGCCATCATCTCTTGGGCAATGACATCAGCGGCTACCCACTATCTATTAGGGTTTGATTGGACCCTCTCTTTACTGTTCGGGAGTTTGACCGTTGTTACAGGGCCTACGGTGATTGTGCCTTTGCTTCGCACCGTGCGACCCAGCAGCAAGTTGTCAAACATTCTGCGTTGGGAAGGGATACTGATTGATCCGTTGGGCGCTCTGTTTGTTGTTATGGTCTACGAGTTTATTGTCTCGCAAAGCCAAGTGAACAGTCTGATTGTGTTTGGACTCATACTGCTCATTGGCTTTGCGCTTGGTATTGCGGCAGGCGCATTAGTCGCAGCAATCATAAGGCGGCATTGGTTACCTGAGTATCTGCAGCCTTTTGCCGTTCTTGTCATATTACTTGGGGTATTTACCGCCTCAAATTATTTAGAGCACGAATCAGGCTTATTGACGGTCACCGTGATGGGGGTGTGGTTAGCCAATGCCAAGGGCGTCAACATCAGTCATATTCTTCATTTTAAAGAGAACTTAACCATCCTGTTTATTTCTGGTTTGTTTATTTTGCTCGCAGCCAGTGTTGAGCTCAGTGATTTTGAACAGCTAGGTCTATCCGCGTTAGTGTTGTTTGCCTTCATCCAGCTTGTATCGCGTCCGGTATCCATCTTTCTCTCAACCCTCAAAAGTAGCCTAGAGCTTCAAGAGAAAGCCTTTCTCGCTTGGGTTGCTCCACGTGGTATTGTAGCCGCGGCGGTGTCCTCGTTGTTTGCCCTAAAATTAACGAACTTAGAAGTCTCACAGGCGAACCTGCTGGTGCCTCTGATCTTTATGGTGATCATTGGGACAGTCGTACTGCAGAGTGCAACCGCCCGTCCCGTTGCAAGGTTGCTTGGGGTTGCGGAACCGTCTCCGCGAGGGTTCCTCATTGTTGGCGCAAATGATGTGGCTCGAACGATTGGCACCGCAATAAAAAACTACGATTGCCGTGTACTGATGTCGGATACCAACTGGGATTACGTTAGTAAGGCGCGCATGGCGGGTTTTGAAAGTTATTATGGGAATCCAACGTCGAGCCATGCGGATGAGTATTTAGACTTGATCGGTATAGGGCAGGTGATATCTGTTACTCCCGACCAGCACTTAAACTCTGTGGCGGGCGTGCACTTTTCTCATGAATTTGGCGCCAGAAAAGTGTTTAGCCTGCAAGATAAAAAGAACCAAGATTCATTAGATAAACTTTCTCATAATGGAGAGCATTCCTACTCGTTGTTGCTTGGAGGAACCATTGGCTATAAACAAATTGCCAGCTTGATCGCTCAGGGAGCGGAGGTTAAGCACACTCGAATAAGCGACAGTTTCACCTTTGAGGATTACCAACTGCAATACCAATCAGCGACGGTGGTGCCTCTATTTGTCGTCAGTACCGCTCAGCATATCAATCTGATCACTCAGCCAGAGAGTTTTAAGCCTGAAAGTGGCGAGATCATGGTCGCGCTAGTGAAAAATGCACCTGAGTAAAAAAAAGCAAAAAAAACACTTTACCTAAACCTAACTTGAGGTTTTAGCATGGTCTCCGTTGGCTAAGAAATCAAAGGAGAAAACCATGATTCAACTAGAGCATGTGAACTTAGTAGTAAAAGATATCCCAGAAATGTTGAAGTTCTATCAAGCGGCGTTCCCGCATTGGTATGTTCGCGATGAAGGTCAGGGCGAGTGGAGTGGAAAGCCGAGAAACTGGTTACATTTTGGTGATGAGTATCAATACATTGCAATGAGTGACCACGGGGAAGGGGAGAACCGTGATTTACCCGGCCATCAGGTTGGATTAGCGCATTTTGCCTATGTCACCAATAATATTGATGCCGTGATCGGCCGCCTACAAGATGCGGGCTTTTCTATCGCCAAACCTGGCGCTGAAGAACCGTATCGTAAGAACATCTATTTTGTTGACCCTGCGGGTTTTGAGGTAGAGTTTGTCGAGTACTTGACCGACGATCCAAAGCTGCGCAATCTATCGAGTTAGTGACAGGCAAGCGCAGAGAGTATCTGGACCTCTCTGCGCGAAATCGGCTCAGCCATAAATGCAACCTTTGGATTCAGATGGTTTAGTCTTGGCTAGGTTGCTACAATCTTGCACCGACGTAATGATAACGTCTCTTTGAGAAACTGTTGGATTGAGATTATGGCTCGCCCAAAAATACACCGAAAAGTCTGCACGCGCGCAGCTTATGCTTTTTACAAACCTAATGGCGTTGGGATGGACGAATTGCAAGTTGTCGAACTGCTGCCAGATGAGTTAGAAGCGCTTAGGCTCGCCGATCAAGAAGGGCTCAATCAGATTGATGCTGCGGTGCAGATGCAGGTGTCACGTCAAACGTTTGGCAATATCATCAAACGAGCGAGGCAAAAGGTTGCGAGCAGCATCATCCAAGGTCACGCTCTAAAACTTCAATAGCAGGCGCTTAATCAGGCTCTTTAATTTGATAAAGCGTGCGCTTTGTTCCTTCGCAAGTGTCTTTGCAATTACACTCCCGAGCAATACTTAGCTTAGATAGACCGCCACAACTGCCTTGAATCGGTCGGCGAGAGAACATGACTCCTATCGCCATGAGGCTGATAAAACTCACAAATATAAGTACAGTAAGCAGTAATGCCATTGTCTAATCCTCCGGATTGAGTGCCAGCCTGACTGCGGTGGTGCCAAAGAGAGCGTGGCATTCTTGCTGTTGCCACAGGTCTTTTTCTTTGGTGATACACGGCCGTAGTCCAAACTCTCCACTGTCATAAGCTCGGCAAAATGGATGTTGCGTAACTCTAGTTTCGCTTTTGCCGCCAGCACTGTAACTTGGCTTTGAAACAGTCCCTTGAGCATATTTTGGCCAATATTTCTCACTACAACAACGTCTACTTTGTAATCATCAATAACCCGTAGCCACTTTTTCTTAACGCTACAACAAGATGTATCGGGCGCGATAGACAGGTATTGAGTCTGATGAGTGATTGAATCGATGATGGCGATTTGCTCGCAACGAGAGAAGTGGTTACTGATCAATGTGCTATTGCACGGCACGGCGTAAATCATGCTGACTCCTAGCTTTTTCTGAATTGAACAGTATGACTATACGCTTGTTATTGGCATATGCTAATAATAAGTTTGAACTCTTAGATATCGTAGATCGAGGTTTGATTCGTAGAGTCGTATTTATTTGTATGAAATTAAACCGTTTTATACCTAGATCACTTTATACATTGGTGATGGTTTTATAAAGCATAACTAACTGATATTGTTCGCATCCTTATTACTAACTAGCACTAATGAGTGATAGGTAGGGTAAGAAATAAAATTAATAAAACAATGTTAAAAGGTTAGATATGTTACGTAATATGAAATGGCTTATTGTCGTATTCAGCAGTTTTTACTTAATGGGTTGTGTTAGCCCGCTATCAGTTGAAGAATCGGCACCTCAGGTAACAATTCCTAGTACAACCAAATCAGTTTCTTTTGCGGTACTTGATCAACGACCATACGTTTTGGACGAAGACAAGCAGGCTGATTTCGAAGGCATTATTCGCAGTAGTATCGGTATCCCCTACAGCCATTCAACCGTGACGCGTGAACCAATGGCGACTTATTTGGGTAAACGACTAGAGCACGGTATGAAACAAAAGGGTATCGAAGTGACACAGTACCCAACAACGATCAATACGCCGCTTAGCGAGATAGCCTCTACGTTGAAGAGTGATGGAAAGCCATCTATCTTGTTTGTGCTTAATGAATGGAAATATGATTTCCATCCGTTTTCTGATTCATCTTGGTATGATCTAGATGTTGTTGCGTCAGACAAGACAGGAACAAAAGTAGTGACCAAGAAATTTTCAGGAGAAAATGACATCCCAGATAGTGGTGCCATCATGAATGAAATGATGCTTATTTATAAAGCTCGATTTGAGAAAATCTTCGCTGACCCAGAAATCGGAGATGTACTGAAATAGTATAAAGGCGAACCTAGGTTCGCCTTTTTTGATTTCTTAGAGTAGGTACCAATACCTAGACACAAATCGCGATTGTACCAGCCACCATAAGTGCAATCATCGCATACCAAAAGTACTGAGAAGTGGTATCCGCGACATTGCCTTTAATGTAGTTAATCTCTTCGTTTGCGGTAATTACAAACTCATTGTAATCGATGTTTAGCTCCGCCTTATTGTTAGAAAGCTCTTGCTGTAACTTGCTAAATGCCTGATCGACAAATGTTTTAATGTCATTGACGGTATCATTCGTGAAGTTAAGGTTGTTCCAGATTGCCATACGAGATTGGTATTCGCTTTCACCGACGAGGTTAAGAACGCGCAGATCATATTCACGCTTGATACGTTCTTTTCCGATGCGATTCTGGCTGATGCCTTTAAGTTTGTTCACAACGAGTACTCCAATAAAGTCATGTAGATAGTTGAGAGCGTTTACATGTGCTCAAAAGGTTAATAGAACGAGTTCTTTAAAAGGGGGCTATCTAAGGGGCGCATTGTTGGATCAACCAGATAGTTTGGTTGCACCGAAGAGTCATCAATATTAAAGAGCATAATAGGCCCACAGCGCTAGGGACGGGCGCAGTGTAGTGACTAGGTGTGAGAGCAGCAACTGATGGATTTTATCTAGACGACAAACGATTTTGTTTGAGAGTAAGAGGCCAGAGCGTAGGCCTCTTGACGTGATGTCTATTGGCTATTGGGGGAGCGGTGTAATGTCACTTTGAGCCGCAAGATGGCGAACGTGTTGAATAATGGCATCCAGCCCTTGCGTTCTTCCCGGAGTAAGGTGAGATTTTAACTCTAGCGAATCAAACCAAGCATGAACGTCAAAGCGCTTCGCGTGCTCGACACTTTGCTTATCGTAGGCAATCGAAATCAACGACAATAACCCCTTAACGATGGAAGAATCGCTGGTGGCGCGTAAAGTGAGAATTCCTTGCTTTGAGCATTGAATATCGACCCAAACCTGACTTTGGCAGCCAGTTACAAGGTAGTCATCTTGCTGTTTATCCAACGGGTAGGCGGGTAAGCGTTCACCGAGTTCGATGAGATAAAGATATCGCTCTTCCCAATCGGCGCAGCGGCTAAAGTTTTTGAGTACTTTTTCTGGTGTCATGATTAATCACCTTAACAACTGGCTGATTCGTTGCAACGCCTGACACAAGTTGTCGATATCGTTTGAGCTTGTGTACAGGCCTATGGACGCGCGACAGACAGAGCTTTGGCCGAGCTTTTTTACCAGTGGCATGGCGCAGTGGTGGCCAGTTCGAATTGCGATCCCGTACCTGTCTAGAAATGCGCCCACGTCAAACGAGTGATGGCCTTTGAGGTTAAATGAGATCAAGCCGCTGCGATTTTTGCTCTCTCCATAGATTTCAATTCCAGCCACATTGGCTAACGATTTTTCCATGTAGTGCATGAGCTTGGCTTCGTGAGCCGCGATTGCGTTCAGGCCGATGTTTTCCACATAATCAATCGCAGCCCCTAAACCTAATATACCCGCGATGTTGGGCGTCCCTGCTTCAAACTTCCACGGCGCTCGCCCATAAGACGTGCCGATAGGAAGCGTCACCTGATCGATCATCGCGCCGCCCCCTTCCCATGGCACCATGCTAGTCAAGTGCTCGGTTTTGGCGTAAAGCACCCCAGTACCTGTTGGGCCGTAGAGTTTGTGGGCAGAGAAGGTATAAAAGTCGCAGTCTAACTCGCTGACATCTACTTGCTGATGCATAACCGCTTGAGCGCCATCGATCAGTACAGGCACGTTTGCTTGGTGCGCCAGTTTGACTACATTCTTAACAGGATTTATCTGTCCTAGTACATTGGAAACATGGGTCAATGCGACCAATCGCGTTTTGTTGTTGAGCAGTTTTTGCAGCTCCGCCACATCGAGTTGGCCTTGGCTGCTTATTTCCCAGACGCGAATCTTTACACCGCAAAGGTCGGATAACAGTTGCCACGGGACAAGGTTGGCATGATGTTCCATCTCAGTGACGATGATTTCGTCTTCTGGTTTTACTTTTGGTCGAAGGTAACTATTGGCCACTAAGTTGATGGCTTCAGTGGTGCCTTTGGTGAACACAATATTGCTGGCTTCGTCGGCATTGATGAAATCAGCAACTTGAGTTCGTACCAGCTCCATATCTTCGGTCGCTTTGGCGCTGAGATAGTGAGCGCCACGATGAACGCTAGCGTAGTCGCGCTGATAAAATTGCGTCATTCTTTCTATTACTGAAGCAGGTGCCTGCGCGGTGGCCGCTGTATCAAGATAAACCAGCGGCTTACCATAGACTTGCGTACCTAGCGCTGGAAAGTCCTTTGCCCACGGGCTTGCAATGGGAGGTAAATTAGCCATGGTTAACCTCTTTGTGTAACGAGTCTGCGAGTCTGGTATTCACGTAACTTCGCAGGCTTGGATGGCGGATTTTGTCGGCAACTTCGCAAACGAACGCGGACATCAGCATCTGTTCGGCTTGTTGTCGGTTTATTCCTCTGGCGCGCATATAGTCAATTTGATTGTTATCCAGCTGCCCCGTGGTTGCGCCGTGGCTGCATTTCACATCATCGGCGTAAATTTCTAACTGAGGTTTGCAGTTTACTTGTGCATGGTCACTGAGCAACAAGCTATGGGTGTCCATTTGGCCATCAGTTTTCAGGGCGATCGGGTCAACGTAAATCATGCCGTCGAATACCGCGTTGCCTTTGTCTCGACCGATAATCTTATGCATTTGCTCGCTGTGGCAGTGTGGAGCATTGTGCTTAAGATACGTTCGGCTATCAAACGTCTGCTCATCTCTCGGCATGGCGATGCTGTTCATCGCTAACTCTCCATTGTCACCACTCAGTTCTGAACTGGTTTGATGACGAACCAACAGGCCTGATAACAGCACGGCCGTCGAATTCGCTTTGGCATCTCTTTGCAAACGAATATCGTTGTGGCCAAAGTGATGTTGTTGCTTCGATTCTTCGATCAACTTGGTGTGCTGGTAGTTGGCACCTTCACCAATGTAGCTTGTTAATCGTGACAACGTCACTCCACCTCCTTGCTCAAGTGATATGTGGTGCTCGATCACTTCGAGTTCCGATAGGGGAGCCATCTCAATATGATGGCGATAGCTACACACTTCGCCTTTTTGACCAGAGCTGATATGCAGTAGATAAATCGGCTTGGTGACTCGTGTATTGGGCTCGACTTCAATCAGCACGCCGCCTGATGCTGTCGCATCATTCAGGTAGGTAAACGCATCGGCTCGCACTGAGCGCGAGAGCTCATTGGTTTCGATTGCGGTTAGCACGTTGAGCGGAGTGACGCGCACTTTAGGAATCCAATCGGAACATCTTGCTGAAAAGTGACCATCAAAGAAAACGAGTCGATAGGCATCGATACCTAGGCTGAGCCCTTCATAAGAGATATTTTCCGCTGACTGCAGGGCCGCAGGTTGCAGTGGCAGAGAATAGAACTGTTCGAGAGGCGTGTACTTCCACCCTTCTGCTTTAGCGCTAGGTAAACCCACAGATTTGGCTTTAACAAATTGATTTTGTTGCCAGTCTTGGCCCTGTACTAGGTGCTGTAAGGCATCCACTGAAGGACAGTTACTCTTCACCAGTAATCCACCCATAGCCTTTCTCCTCTAGCTCATGTGCCAGCGTGTGATCGCCTGATCGCACGATTTTTCCTTTGTACAAGACATGCACATAATCTGGTTTGATGTAATTCAGAATACGTTGGTAGTGAGTGACAAGGATGAAGGCTCGCTGACCATCTTGCAGAGCGTTAACGCCAGAAGAGACGGCTTTCAAAGCATCAATGTCTAGACCAGAGTCCGTTTCATCAAGAATGCATAGATCGGGTGATAACACCGCCATCTGCAAAATGTCGTTGCGCTTTTTCTCGCCGCCGGAAAACCCTTCATTTACTGAACGATTGAGCAGGGCGGTTGGCATCTTGAGTAGATTTGCTTTCTCTTCCAATAGATCTTCAAAATCAAAGCGATCTAATGGCTCTTGGCCACGATAATTACGAATTTCATTTAAAGCGGTATTGAGAAAAAGTTTGTTGCTGACACCCGGAATTTCAACTGGATATTGGAATGCAAGGAAGACACCTTCACCCGCCCGCTCTTCTGGATCCAGTTCGGTAAGGTCTTTCCCTTTAAATAGTATCTCGCCTGCATCAACTTCGTAGTCGTCTTTGCCAGCGAGTGTCGCAGAAAGGGTACTTTTACCTGAGCCATTCGGCCCCATGATCGCGTGAACTTCACCTGGCTTCACCGTCAGGCTGATGCCTTTAAGTATTGGATTGTCTTCTACACTCACGTGTAGATCTTTAATTTCTAGCATTGATTTATCCCACGCTATGCTCAAGGCTGATTGAAAGCAGTTTTTGGGCTTCTACAGCAAACTCAAGCGGTAATTCTGAAAATACGTCTTTGCAAAACCCGTTTACAATCATAGAAATAGCATCATCCTCACTGATGCCGCGTTGCACGCAGTAAAACAGCTGGTCTTCACCGATCCGAGAGGTGGTTGCCTCATGCTCCACTTGAGCCGTTGGGTTTTTCACTTCGATGTAAGGGAAGGTATGTGCGCCACATTGAGTGCCGATCAACATGGAGTCGCATTGGGTGAAATTACGCGCCCCTTCGGCGTTGGGTAGTATCTTGACTAGGCCGCGATAACTGTTTTCACTCTTACCCGCTGAGATACCTTTGGAGATGATGGTAGAGCGCGTGTGCTTGCCGATATGAATCATCTTTGTTCCCGTATCGGCTTGTTGAGCGCCATTAGTCAGCGCCACCGAGAAGAATTCCCCAACAGAATAGTCGCCCTTGAGAATGACACTTGGGTATTTCCAAGTAATCGCAGAACCCGTTTCAGATTGAGTCCATGACATCTTACTGTGGTCGCCTTCGCACACAGCTCTTTTGGTGACAAAGTTTAAGATGCCGCCTTGGCTATCCTTTTCGCCAGAGAACCAGTTTTGGACGGTCGAGTATTTTACTTCTGCACGATCATGAATAATGACTTCCACAACCGCGGCATGCAGTTGGTAGCTATCGCGCATGGGGGCTGAACAACCTTCGATGTAGCTGACATAAGCTTCTTCGTCAGCGATCAATATGGTGCGTTCAAACTGGCCCGTCTTCGCTTGATTGATGCGGAAATAGGTCGACAGCTCCCGAGGACATCGAACACCTTTAGGGATGTAAACAAAGGTGCCGTCGGAGGCGACAGCTGCATTCAACGCGGCAAAAAAATTGTCTTCAGGCGGAACGACGGTACCTAGATACTGCTGTACCAGTTCGGGATGCTCTTGGATCGCTTCACTAAACGAACAAAAGATGATTCCCAACTCTTTCAGTTCGTTTTTGTAGGTTGTCGTAACAGAAACGGAATCAAAAATGGCATCAACGGCTACCTCCGCACCTTCTCGAACTGGCACACCGAGTTGCTCAAAAGCAGTTTCAACTTCGTTGGTCAAATATTCATTGGAACCATCATCTGAGCAGCCTGTGTCACAACTTGCGCAGCTTGGTGCTGAGTAGTAGCTGTAGTCCTGATAATCCAGCTCGGGATACTCGGCTTTGAGCCAGTGCGGCTCCTCCATCTGCTGCCATTTCCTGAAGGCATCTAACCTAAATTGCAGCATCCATTCTGGCTCGCTACGTTTTGCTGAGATGGCACGAACAACGTCTTCGTTGATGCCTTTGGAGAGTGTGTCAGAAGAAAGTTGGGTATAGAAACCCTCTTTGTAATGACTGGTTTGGAATAGTTCTTCGACTTCGGGCTGTGTTTCAACTGCACACATGATCAAACTCCAAAGCTTTCGCCACAACCGCAAAGGTTTTTCACATTGGGATTGTTGTAGACGAAATGACTGTTAAGGCCCTGGCGGACGAAATCCAGTTCAGTACCGTCAAGCATTGGCATGGCGCTCAACGCGACATAGAACGGGGTGTTGTGTGACTCAAATCGCAAATCATCGTCTGCGATGGTGTCGACTAGCGTGACTTCATAGGCAAACCCAGTGCAGCCAGAAGGGCGGACACTAAGGTGAAAATACTGTCCTTGTTTGGTTAGCCCCGCGACGCGTTTTGCCGCGCTCTCAGAGAGACGGACTCCTTGCCACTCCATATCGTGAATAGAGATTTGAGTTGAATCTGAACTTGGAATACTCATTTAAAATTCCTATTGTTCGCAAATGTATGAGAATGATATTGATTATCATTTATTTATCAACCATGAGTTTAGTGAGGGTAATGCGAATGATTTCTATATATTGACAAATAGTTACCTAGCAATACTATATGTAGATATCAATTGATAATAATTATCATTACATTTTTAATCTAAGAGGTATTTCTTTATGGACATCGTTGTATATTCCAAGCCCCAATGCGTTCAGTGCACCGCGACAGTAAAAGCACTTAAAGCCAAAGGCATCGCACACAAAGTGATTGATCTGACGCTAGACAACTCAGCGATGCAATCTGTTCAGTCGATGGGTTATCGGCAAGCCCCTGTTGTTGTGGCGGGAGCGAAACATTGGTCTGGTTTTCGTCCAGATATGATCAGTCAGCTCGCCTAATGATTGTTTACTACTCCAGCGCGTCGGGAAACACTCAGCGGTTCGTGGAAAGATTAGATGTGGACTCAATTCGACTTCCGATAAACGCCGACGAGCCTATTCCGATTCTAGATCAGCCTTATGTTTTGGTTTGTCCCACCTATGCGGATGGAGAAGGGCGCGGCGCGGTACCTAAATCAGTGATCAAAGTTCTCAACCATGCAGAAAACCGCGCGCACCTCAAAGGGGTGATTGCCTCGGGAAATCGTAACTTTGGTGAGCTGTTCGCCCAGGCTGGAAACATTATTGCGCATAAATGCCAGGTCCCTGTGCTTTATCGCTTTGAACTTTCAGGGACCCAGCACGATGTTCAAGCCGTGCAGCAGGGACTCGAACAATTTTGGAAACAACATGGATAACCAATTTAGCACCGAGCCGCTCGATTACCACGCGCTCAATGCCATGCTTAACTTGCTTGATGAAAAGGGCAATATCCAGCTAAATGCTGACCGACAAGCTGCGCGTCAATTCTTCTTACAGCACGTTAACCAGAATACGGTTTTCTTCCACAACTTGACGGAAAAACTCGATTACTTGGTCAACGAAGGCTATTACGAAAAAGAAGTGTTAGAACAATATGATAGAGAGTTTCTTCAACTGATTTGGGATCGAGCTTATCAAGTCAAATTCCGCTTTAGAACCTTTCTTGGTGCGTACAAGTTTTTTACCTCTTATGCACTGAAAACCCGCGACGGAAAGCGCTATTTGGAGCGCTTCGAAGACCGCGTTGTGATGACGGCACTAACCCTTGCGCGTGGTGACAAAGCGTTTGCGCTCGATCTCATGCAAGAGATCATTTCTCAACGTTTTCAACCTGCTACGCCAACATTTATCAACTCGGGGAAAAAGAGTCGCGGAGAGCTGATCTCGTGCTTTTTGCTCCGTATTGAAGACAACATGGAGAGTATCGGTCGGGCAATTAACTCATCGTTACAGCTCTCTCGTCGAGGAGGTGGGGTTGCTCTTCTTTTGAGTAACCTGCGTGAACAAGGTGCGCCGATTAAAGGGATACTCAACCAAAGTTCGGGTGTTGTGCCTGTTATGAAGCTGCTTGAAGACAGCTTTTCTTATGCGAATCAGCTAGGTGCCCGTCAGGGGGCTGGCGCAGTGTATTTGAACGCGCATCATCCGGACATAATGCAGTTTCTAGATACCAAGCGGGAAAATGCCGATGAGAAGATCCGCATCAAAACCTTGAGCTTGGGCGTTGTGATTCCCGATATTACCTTAGAGCTCGCCAAACAGAACAAAGACATGTATTTGTTCTCGCCCCATGATGTGGAGCGGGTCTACGGTGTGCCTTTCTCTGAAATCAGCGTGAGTGAGAAGTACTATGAAATGGTTGATGATCCGCGTATTCGCAAGAGTAAGATTTCGGCGCGTGGATTGTTCCAAACCCTTGCAGAGATTCAGTTTGAGTCTGGTTATCCTTACCTTATGTTTGAGGATACGGTGAATGCAGCCAACCCAATAAAGGGAAGAATTAACATGTCGAATCTTTGCTCCGAGATTTTGCAGGTTAATGATGCCTCTCACTTTAATGACGACTTGAGCTATGCCCACCTAGGGCGTGATATCTCATGCAACTTAGGGTCAGTCAACATTGCCAAAGCGCTAGATGGCGGTCACTTAGCCCATACTGTCGAGGTGTCGATTCGCGCACTCAACGCCGTGTCTGAAATGAGTGCCATAGACAGCGTGCCGTCAATACGTAGAGGCAATGATGAAAGCCACGCCATTGGTTTAGGCCAGATGAATCTGCACGGATTTTTAGCTCGCGAGCAAATTCACTATGACAGCGAAGAGGCGGTCGATTTTACTCGTACTTACTTTGCCACGACCTTATATCACTGCTTAACCGCTTCAAACAAATTAGCTCAGGAGAGGAAGCAAGTCTTTGTTGGTTTCGAACACTCCAAGTACGCCACTGGCGAGTTCTTCACCAAATACTTGCAGCAAGACTACTCGCCTCGTACGGACATTGTCGCGGCGTTGTTTGAACGATTGGATATGCGGGTACCGTCGATTGATGATTGGCAGCAGCTTCAGTCTAAGGTGATGGAGTCTGGTCTGTACAACCGCAACTTGCAAGCGATTCCACCGACGGGCTCGATCAGTTACATCAATGACGCGACGGCTTCTATCCACCCCGTCACCGCAAAAGTTGAAATTCGTAAAGAGGGCAAGATAGGGCGGGTTTATTTCCCTGCGCCATGCCTGAGTAATGATAATCTCGAGTACTTCAAAGATGCCTATGAAATTGGCCCTAAAGCCATTATTGACGTCTATGCAGCAGCGACAGAGCACGTCGACCAAGGCTTATCCCTGACGCTGTTCTTTAGTGACGAAGTGACTACTCGTGATATCAACAAAGCCCAAATCTATGCATGGAAAAAGAAGATCAAAACGCTCTATTACATTCGTATGCGCCAAAAAGCCCTTGAAGGTACGCAAATTGAAGGTTGCGTCTCTTGCTCGTTGTAAACAAGGAACCCATTATGAGTCACCCACACCCTGAACCGGTTCGAGCGATTAACTGGAACCGAATGCAAGATGATAAAGATCTCGAGATCTGGAACCGCTTAACAGTGAACTTTTGGTTGCCCGAGAAGGTGCCATTGTCCAATGACATTCAAACTTGGAAGCAACTGACTGAGGAAGAGCAAACCCTGACGATACGAGTTTTTACCGGCTTGACTTTGCTTGATACCATTCAAAATACCGTTGGCGCGCCTGCCTTAATGGCTGATGCTCGCACTCCTCACGAAGAAGCGGTATTAACCAATATCGCCTTTATGGAAGCGGTACACGCCCGCAGTTATTCGTCTGTTTTCTCGACCTTGTGCACCACGCCACAAATTGATGAAGCGTTTCGCTGGGCTGAAGAGAATCCGCTGCTACAAAAGAAAGCTCAGTTAGTACTGGAAGATTACCTAGCGCAAGGCGACCCGCTCAAGAAAAAAGTGGCCAGTGTTTTCCTTGAAAGCTTTTTGTTCTATTCCGGTTTTTACCTGCCAATGCACTGGTCGAGTCGGGCAAAGCTGACCAACACCGCAGACTTGATTCGACTGATCATTCGAGACGAAGCGATTCATGGCTACTACATTGGCTATAAGTTCCAACTGGCGTTTAACGAACTGTCACAACAAGAGCAAGCTAAGGTTAAGGATGAGGCTTACTCGCTGATGTTCTCTTTGTATGAAATTGAAAGCCAATACACAGAATCGTTGTACGACCAAGTGGGTCTTACGGAAGACGTGAAGCACTTCCTACACTACAACGCGAACAAAGCACTGATGAATCTTGGATTCGAGCCTCTGTTTCCTGATGAACTGTGTCAGGTTAACCCAGCCATTATGGCGGCACTGTCGCCAAATGCCGATGAGAACCACGATTTCTTCTCGGGTTCTGGTTCGTCTTATGTCATTGGTAAAGCGGTTGCCACCGAAGATGAAGACTGGGATTTTTAGCTCAAGCCAACTTTTCGGCTAAAGCAAAGGGGTTGGGCACTCGGAGCAAGCTTTGTCAGTTCCGAGTGCCGCTTTATTACTTAGTTAAATGGTAAACGATGCGTTGTTGGTTAAAGGGGGAGTAAGAATAGGTCAGTTCCATTGCACCACGAAGGGCATTTACGTAGAATCGCCGCTCCTTGATTCAATCTGTATTTTAAGGAAATACCGATGAACGCCACACACGCTGTAGCGGCGCATTCCGCGGAGTACATGACGTCTAGAAAGCGTGATGTTGCACTCCGCGAACTGATGTCGCTGGCAAAAATGGCCGCAATGATTGCCGTGCCTGCTTTGCTTATTGCCCTGGCTTGGATTTAAACCAGAGCACACTGCACAAGGATGTGTGCTTTTTACTGCGCAACCCCACCTTTTGTTAGCTGAGTTGGATCGAGTAAACGTTCTAATGTCGATCTATCCAGATCGGTCTCTTCTTCTGCCACGTCAATTATGGCTCGGCCCTGTTTATAGGCTTTCTTGGCAATATCCGCCGCTTTGAGATAACCAATTACTGGGTTGAGTGCAGTGACCAAAATTGGGTTACGTGAAAGGGCAACTTGCAAGTTGTCTTCGCGCACGTTGAAAGTGGCGATGGCTTTGTCTGCCAGTGTAATCGCTGAGTTAGACAGCAGCTCGATGCTTTCAATTACGTTGTGAGCAATAACCGGTAGCATGACGTTAAGCTGGAAGTTGCCTGATTGGCCAGCAAGGGTAATGGTGGCATCGTTACCAATCACTTGCGCAGACGCCATAGCAGCCGCTTCTGGAATCACAGGGTTGACTTTACCTGGCATGATTGAAGAACCCGGTTGAAGGCCTTGCAATTCGATTTCGCCAAGACCAGCTAAAGGACCAGAGTTCATCCAGCGGAGATCATTCGCGATTTTCATGGTGGCGACAGCGGCTGTTTTCAGTTGTCCTGACAGCGCAACAATCGCATCTTGCGAACTTAGGTTGTAGAAGAAGTTACTGCTGGCAGCGAACTGAATACGCGTCGCTTGCGATAGGTTGTCTGCAAATGCAGCAGCGAATCTAGGATCGGCATTGATGCCTGTCCCTACCGCTGTCCCGCCTTGAGCGAGCGCTTTAACAGCGGCCAAGCTATGAACTATGCCAGTGCGAGCTTGTTCGATTTGGTATTGCCAACCACCCAGCTCTTGGTCGAAGGTGACCGGCATCGCATCCATTAAGTGAGTACGTCCTGTTTTGACAACTTGTCCCACTTCTTCTCGTTTTACTTTAAGTGCGTTAATCAGATGATCGAGTGCAGGTAGCAGTTGTTTCTCAATTGAAATGGCGGTGCTGACTTGGATCGCGGTTGGTACAACGTCGTTACTACTTTGGCCCATGTTCACGTGGTCATTAGGGCTTACGTCTGCCCCAAGAATTTCGCTCGCCAACGTTGCGATCACTTCATTCGCATTCATGTTTGAACTGGTGCCGGAGCCAGTTTGGAAAACATCGATTGGAAAGTGTTCTAGATGTTCTCCGTCAATGATTGGCTGAGCGGCGTCCGCAATGGCATTGGCAATATCACCCTCAAGTAAACCAAGCTGTGCATTCGTGATTGCTGCGGTTTGCTTGACATAAGCGAGTGCTTGGATGAAAGCGACTGGCATCTTGTGGCGACTAAAATGGAAATTGTCGACGGCACGTTGAGTTTGAGCTTGGTAAAGGGCATTTTTAGGTACTTGAACCTCTCCCATGCTGTCTTTCTCGACACGAAATGTAGGCGAGCTTGAAGGTTGAGTCATGTTTATTCCTTACGTTATCAGTCTAAAGGCGCTTGAATGCGCTGTAATTGTTGTTGTAATTGAAGAAATCGAATATCACCGTCATCCCAGTGGTAATAAAACCGCTTGAGACAGAGTAGGGGCGTGTGAATGGAATCGAGGCAGACACGACGAAATATTCGGCTGCGAATTGGATCTTGGATGGCATCTAACAAGTCGAAATAGAGCCGCCTTAGGAAGAGCTCACATAGTAGTGTGTTTTCGTTAGTCGCTCCGGGTTCATAAAACGACGACAGGTTCATTGCGCTGTGGATGTAGTCTTGAATAACGTCGGGTTCAAAACCACCAGACGTGAGTTTATTGTTAAAGCGGTCCTGTGCTTTAAAGAAACACAAATACAAGGGTTGCTGGCAATGCATGATTCGCCTCGACTTTTTAATCTTAATGATAATTATTATCAAATAAGATCTTTTTATCAACCCTGCTTTCGGTATGGAAAAAGAAAACTGGCTAGCGAAGGGGGGAAGCTAGCCATTAGAAACATGCTGCTGTTTATCCAAAAGTGCAGACTGCATTTCAATGATTTCTTCAGGAAGTGCAGGGCGAGCAAAATAGTAGCCCTGAATTTGTTCACATCCCATCGCGTAAAGCTTGTCGAGCGCTTGTTGGTCTTCAACCCCTTCAGCGACTAAGCTCACTTGAAGTCTATTCGCTAGTTGGATGATGAGCCAAACCACACTTTCAGACGTCTCGTTGGTCAACATATTGCGAATAAACGTCGCGTCGATCTTGATGCAGTCTATTGGGTAGCTGTGAATGTAGTTTAAACTCGAATAGCCAGTACCAAAGTCATCGAGAGCCACGGTAAAACCAAGCAATCTCAGTTTATCTAAGATAATTTTCACTTCCTTGGTACGTGAAAGGAGCACGGTTTCAGTGAGCTCGATGGTGAACTCTTCCGGTTTAAATCCGTAATGCTCAATGGTTTCTAGCAAGTGTTCTAAATACCGTTTGGCATTGGTTATTTCATAGGCAGAGCAGTTCAGCGCGAGCTTTACTTTATGTCCCAATCCTTTTTCAAGTTTCTGTTTAGCGGCGCAGGCCAATTCTACAATTCGCTCCCCAAGTTCAATGATCAGGCCTGATTGCTCCGCAGCTTCGATAAATTCGAGAGGAGAAATCGCGCCTAGCGCTTGGCTATTCCAACGCGCAAGCACTTCGAAGTAGTTCCATTGTTCAGAGTGGCGACTGACAATTGGCTGAGTCACCACGTAGATCTCGTTATCTCTGGTAGTGGGGTCCAATTCGTTTCTTAGCGCATCAATGATCATTGCCCTTCGATAGTATTGTGCGCTCAAGTGGGTGTCATAGCATTGAATGGATAGGTGTCGAGACTGCTTGCCTTCTTTCAAGGCGAGACTGGCATTTAACATGATTTGGTCCGCATTTAAGCTATGAGCACTGTAGCGCGCTAAGCCGATGCTGACTTTCACTCGAATGGTGTGAGCTGGGTCTTGATACCCTTGTTCAAGTCTATCGATGATGCGATTGCACACTTCAAATGGGTCGCCAGATAGTGAAATAAAGGCGAACTCATCCCCCGCGATACGAAAGGCCAGCTGTTTGTCGTGGACTGTTTCTTCAATCGTCTTGGCGACGAACTTGATGATCTGGTCGCCAATGTAATTACCATACAGGTCATTGATTGACTTGAAGTTATCGATATCGATATAGGCAAGTGTAAACGGAGTTGTCCCGATTTCGGTCAACCGTTCCAGCTTATCAGCCAAAAAGCTTCGATTGAGTAGGCCAGTCAAATTGTCGTGGGAAACCTCGAAACTCAGTTGATTGACCAAGCTGTCTGAGCGAGCTGAAAGCCATTTAGCACGTAGGCTGTGAACCACAACATGGGCGAACAGCTTATGGTGATAAATCATCTCTTCGACATCGTGTAACTCTCGGGTGAAACTGGAGAGAAGTACGCCCAACACTTCGCCCGTTTCTGAACGAAGTGGTACACCTAAATAGGACTTGATGCCATTTTCTTTGAGGTACACATCGTGAGGGAAGCGTTTTACAACTTCGTTTTCATACAGGACATAGTCAAGTTCTGTGTTGGTGACCGTTGCACAGGGTGTTGCTGTTAACGCATAGGCGAAAGGGGGTTGCAACTGATTCTCGCACGCGAAAGACAAGGTGCTTGCTTTGGTTTTGAAGCGATCAACCTCTATCAAGCATGTGCAGAAACTTGAATAATTCTGATGCAACACGAGGGTTACGTTGTTGAGCAGTTCCGCGCCATCTAAACTCAGTGTTTTATTGATTACATCCAAATCAATAGACGGAGCGATCATTGTATTCCTAGCCATAGTAGAACCCATATTGAGTGACTTGAGTCACATGTTGTTAGTATTGGTTCAAATTAAATATGGTATAGGTCGCATATTATCGCAAGTGAGATTGTCGATTTATCCCTTCGACTTTAGTCCGATCGCTCTTTGGCTAGGCGCTCTTTTAAATAGTCCAAAAACAGTTTGGTGCGCGTGTGCTGGTAGTCCAATTTAGGGTAATAGGCGTACACGGTCGCTTCATCTGCCGTGATGTTTGGTAAGATGCGTCGAAGCGTGCCGTTATTGAGATCGTCTTTGATCATCACATCGTTTGTGACCAAGATACCCATGCTGTTTTTCGCCGCATAGAACATTGCCTCTGGGTTGGTTGTTGCAAAATTGCCAGACAGCATGATGCGTTTTCCTTGCGTTAGTGTGATCTCTCTTTGCGGTCTCTCCCCCCATATCAGGGCATTGTGTGAGGTCAATTCTTCGATAGTTTTCGGCTCTCCGTGAGTCTCTATATAGCTTGGTGAGGCATAAAAGCCCGCTTTATGCTCGAAGAGTGGTGTGGCTTTGAAGCTAAGTGAGTTGAGTTGCTCCAACTCGCGACTGATAAAAAGATCCAAACTCAGCTCTGGCAGTTGCCCTGGTGTCGTGGTGATTAGCTGAATGCGAATATCGGGATACATGCGAAGAAAATCATTCAAGTATTGGACGAGAAATTTCGATCCTACCGCCAGCGTGGCACCAATTTTTAGTAACCCCGCAGGACTTTGGCTCACCGAGCGAGTCTCATCGACAATGGATTGCCACTCCTCCAGTTGCATCTTGGCTCGTTCGTAAAAAAGAGCCCCGGCCTCGGTCTGTGTTACTGTCCGGGTGGTGCGCTTTAAGAGTTGTACGCCAATTCGCTCTTCTAACCAGTGGACTCGTTTGGAAATAGCAGAGCTGGTGGTGTTCATTTTTCGTGCTGCGCCATTGAAGCTCCCTTCATCAACTACACGAATATAACTGTGAACGCTTTGAATCCAATCCATACCATTGCCTTATTGATTCTTGTTTGGAACTAATCAGTTTCCAACGAAGTGTATTATCTTTATCCAGTACCTAATTTACACTGAAATGAAATCGGTGCAACTAAGGGGGGAGAATGAGAAAAACACCTATTTTGTTGGCAATGATGATCATTGCGACGGGTCAAGTTGGTGTCAGTATTTATCTGCCGTCTTTACCCCTAATTAGCCAAGACTTGGCTGCCAGCCATGCCGATGTTCAACTGTTAGTGACCCTTTTCTTGGTCGGATTTGGCGCTTCCCAGCTGTTTTATGGACCCTTGTCTGATGCTATCGGGCGACGACCGGTGTTTTTGTTGGGTCAGGGCGTGTATTTACTGGGGACGGTGATTTGCGTTGCATTTTCGAGTGATCTTTCAACCTTGATTCTCGGGCGTTTACTGCAAGGTCTAGGTGCGGGAAGCGCATCTGTTCTTGGGCGGAGTGTGCTTAGAGATAGTTACGACGGCCCGCAATTGACTAAGGCGCTCTCTTACATCTCGGTGACGGCTTCAATCATGCCTATTGTTGCGCCGGTGTTTGGCGGTTGGATGGCTTTTTATCTTGGGTGGCAGTCGGTGTTTTTGTTTGTGCTGATCTACTTGGCGGCGATTTTTACCTTGGGTTATTTCGTCCTGCCGGAGACAAACAACAGCGGCAAGCATCGATTCAACGTGGTCGAGGTGGGAAAAAACTATGGGCGTTTGCTTGGCAACCGACAAGTTATCTCGAGTGCTAGTTATAACTGGATCAGTTACTTAACCAGCCTTGTGTCGCTTTCGGTGATGCCATTCTTGCTGCAACATCAAATCGGATTAACGGCGGCAGAGTATGGCTCTGTGATGATCATCCCTTCAGCGGGGTTAATGTTGGGTAGCTTAACTCTCAATGTCCTCAACCGTTATCTATCTACTGCGCAGCTTTTAGTCTTATCCATTTCGATTATGGGGTCGGCTGGTGTTTGGCTGTTGGTCACTCAAACCACGCTGTTTAACCTGATTTGGGCGTTTACTTGGCTGACGATTGCACAGGGAATGTCATTTCCTTTGTCGATCAGCATGCTGTTGGAGCCGCATAAAAAACAAGCCGGAGCGGTGTCCGCTTTATCGGGTTCTATTCAAATGTGTCTAGCAGGATTATTTGGTGGCTACCTTGTTGAGCATTGGGTTCAAGGCCAAACTTCGTTGGGGTGGGGATACATTATCGCCGCAACCATTATGGCGAGCGTGACCTACATGACGTTTCGTCGACCTATTATTAAGCAAGAGTTTGCTTGAATGGGCACAAACGACTGTTACAATGCGCGCAGCAAAATTAAATGCACCCAATAGGTAGAAAGCATGGAACACAAAGAGTTTGAACAGTTGGTGAAAGCCCTGTGCGAAAAAGAGAATTTGCCCCAAGCGCTAGAAGTACTAAAAGCGTCAGACGACCCTGAAGTGGCAGAAGCGGCACAATCTTTGGTTGGTCAGTTTGCCTTGGCGGAAGTGGAAGGCGAGAAGCGAATTTACCATGTTACGATCCAAGAAAATGAGCAAGGTGAAGAGCAAGAGTTTATCGAGCATGTGATGAACGAAGGCGATAATGTCATAGTGTTCGTTGCTTGGTTCTTTGATGCCATGTTTGAAGTGAAACGCAAAGAGACTTACCAAGCGGCAGGCAAAACGTATCACCAACCAAAACGCGCAAAATAATGTGATTTAGATCTTGTTTTTGTTTTAATTGTGATTAAAATCACGCTCCTTACTGTCGAGGAGATACACATGAATCACGAATTAGGCAATGCATATCTAGGTCAAATGATCGCAAAGCAAGCAATGCACGAAGCATTGTACGGAAAGCCTAAGGCGAAGAAAGCTTCTTTCATCAAACGCATGATGAAGAAAATGAGCAAGTAAACGCTTAGAGTGAAATGGAATTTAAAAAGCCGGAAATCATCGCTGATTTCCGGCTTTTGCTTTTCTGGGTAACGTTGAGAGTCATCCGACTGAGCTTTGATTCTCGTCCAGAGTCACCACATTATCAGGTACATTGCTCAAGCCTTTTTCATCCAACCAAGCGGCAAGGTTATCTGAACCTCCTACATAGTGACCATCCATCCAGATTTGTGGCACAGTCACAGGGGTTTTCTCACCGATAATGGCTTTGACCTCTGGAATCATTCGGTACAAAGCGGCGCTCTCTTTCACGACATCGTGATATTGGTACTCAATGCCAGCATCGTCGAGCATTTTCTTCGCTTTGACACAGTAAGGGCAGGTCGCTTTGCCATAGACAATGTTACCTTTCAGGGTATCGCGCGTTGTCCATTCTTTGATCACAGATTGCACTAATACACCGCGGTTTAGTGCTTCACCTTGGCTGATGACTTTACCTTCAACCATCAGGATTGGGGCATGCCAAGCACCAACTTTCAATGGTTCCCACCAATGAGAGAGCCAATCTTTTGCTTCGAGCTCTATTGGCACGTCAGCAAGTTCGTTTTCAAACGTATCTTTGAGGATGTCTTTTGTTAGAGTACATTCACCGCAAGGAATCTTGACACTGAATGGACCCCAACTGCCTCCCCAGCGATACAGTGTAATTTTAATTGGCTTTGTCATTGAGCTCTCTCCCGTAAACCTTTACCTAATAGAAAGGTACTAGGCGGATTTAATTTCAGCTTGGCGCGATTTTTTTGATTCCCACTGGGTGATGAATGCCACTGACGCGATAATGATTGCAGCTCCCAGCCACAGCCTTCCTGGTGGTACCCAGCCAAACACCATCCATCCAGCAAGTACGTTCAGAGGCAGTTTTGCGTGGTCAAAAGGCTGCACAAAAGAGGCGTCAGCAACGGAATATGCTTTAACAATAGCCCATTGCGCTAAGGCCGTCATGGCGCCAGCGGCAAGAAGCACCAACCAGATCGTTCCACCCGTCGGCATTTGCCAGTCGGGTAGTGCCAACAAGATATTAAAGGGCGTGATCAGAACCAGTAGGTATACCACCATGGTCGAAGGAGAGTCATCTGACGAAAGCTTCTTCACCATCAATGAATAACATGCCCAGAAGAAGGCGGCGCCAACGGGCAGCAAGGATGCCCAGTTAAAGTTATCTGCCCATGGCTCTAGAATGATCATCGCGCCAACAAATCCGGTGAGGGTGGCAAACCAGCGAGCGAGTCCCACTTTTTCTTTTAAGATTAGCCCAGAGCCGACCGTCGCAAACAGAGGCGATGTCATGAGTAGTGCAATGCCTTGCCAAATCGGTACTGGATAAGCTAACGCCCAAAGCCAAAGCTGAATACCAATAACAGAGAGAAACACACGAAACACATGCAGACCAAGGTGTTGTGTTTTCAGCGATTGTCTAATGCCAAGCGTTTTTAGATAAGGAAGAATGACCACTAAAGCGATGGCATATTGTATTAGTGCCACCGTTGTGGACGAGAGGCCAAAGTTGATGCTGGCGACTTGCGCAAGGCTATTGACGATGGCGAAAGCAAGACCGGCTGTCAGCATCCAGCTTGCGCCTTGAATAGGGTGGTGGGCTCTAGAATTCATAATCTTGTAAAGATGAAAAAGGGTTGCTGAATCATACGTGTTTATCCCTCTTGCGTCACCACTCTATCTCGTTGTTGATGTTCAAATTTATCGAGGGTTAATCCCTTGTTTTACTGGGGTTTACGCCGATTCATCGTAACCACAGAGAAAACGACTAGCGTCATTCCAATCGCGTGCCAGAGCGTAAATGTCTCGCCAAGGAGAAACACGGCGGCGATGGCAGTAATTGCTGGACCTATATTGCTCGTTAAACTCAGTTGTGTAGGGGAGAGCCGCGCCATCGCTGCGGCAATCAGATAAGAAGGCAGAACGGTACAAAAAATACCGAGTAGCACACCAATAACAATCAGCTCTTGGCTCCATTGTGTTATGTGTGCACCACTGCTGAGCAGATGAAGTAAGATGGCGCACCCAGCACTGCCCATTCCTATGCTGGTAAATAGCGCGCTACCAAGATGGGAGATGAGTGGTTTACTCCAAACCAAATAGAACGCAAACACCAGTGCGGAGGCCATAGCCAACAGGCTGCCTTTAACAATGGATTTGCCAAGTAGCTGAAAGTCATGGATAAAAATAAAGGCGATGCCTAAGTAACCAATCAGCGCCGATAGCATGACCTGCTTGGTCGGGACTTGCTTGTAGAGCGCCCAGCTAATCAGAACCACAAATGTTGGGAACAAAAATATCAGCAGACGCTCAAGTTGAGCCGAGATAAAAGCCAGTGATGCAATATCAAGATAGCTGGCACAGTAGTAACCTAGGATTCCAATAACCACCGCTTTTAGCCCATGGTCCCTGACTTTGTTTCGATTGTCTGCGCGACGACAAAGGTAAAAAAACATCGCGATATAGAGAGGCAGAGAGCTAAACGCACGCAGCGCCATTATCGAGGTTGCATCGCCGCCGGCTTGATAGGCAATTTTTATTAAAACGGGTTTCAGTGAAAAGAGAATACACCCTGCCAGAGCAAGCAAGATGCCGATCTGCGTTGTAGATGCTACGGTTGAGGGTATGGGTTGAGAGTCTTCGGTCATAGTCTCGTATCCTTGAAAGTGAAGATAAGGCGACGAGAGAGTGGGCGACTGGCTACGTTCTCTCGTAGCCAGGCACACAATTACCTACCAGCTACGGGCATTAAGCAGAAGGAGCCAAAGGTAGGTAAATGTGCAGTGCATAATCATAATCCTGTTTGATGATTTTTTAGCCTAACGTGATAGTAAGTGCTATGCAACCTCTTTATCCGCCGACTGCTGTTCCAATTGAACCAAGGCTCTTTGATACATCCACCATGCGCAGCCACCTGCAAGGAAATTGCCCACTAATGAGCCCCAAAATAGTCCTTCAATCCCCGCTAATTGAGCACCAACCCAAAGACATGGCAAGAAGAACGCAAACAACCGCAGCGCTGAAATTGTCAACGCAGTGTAGGATTTTCCAAGTGCGTTTGCGACAGACACCATCAGCATACAGATACCTAAGGCGCCCAAGCTGAATGGGACGATTAGCAGGTGATAATGGAGAATATCGCTCACGTTGGTTTCGCTGGTCATCAGCGTTGAAAGTGGCTCAGCGCCTAGCCAAGTAATCAAGGCAATAAGCAGCTGAAATCCTAGGACATAACGACAGGCGATGCTCACCAATTGGCGAATGTCATCTAACTTATTGGCGCCAAGCAGTCGTCCTATCATTGGAGGCATCGACATGGTTAGAGCCAACACGGATACGATGGCGAAAAACTCATATCGAGATCCGAGCGCCCAAGCAGCGACAGCCGCCGTGCCAAAACTGGCAAGCAGTTTTGTGGCTAACATTGAAGATAAAGGAGGCAGCAGTTGGCTAATCATGGCAGGACCCATGATGTTGGCAATCGAACGAACACTTTGGCTGACATCAAGGTCAGCCCATTGGTAACAAAGCCATTTTTTTCGGCTAACTTTGGGTGCAACGACAAGAATCCCGATACCAAATGCCAAGATAGTTGCAATCGCAGCGCCATTGATACCCAGATCAAAGGTAAAAATGAAAATCGGGTCCAATGCGAGGTTGAGTAAACTCGTCACCATCATCATGGTGCCTGGTAGCATGGTGTTACCATTTGCACGACATATACTGTAAAAGAAGTATAAAAGGGCGCCTGTCCACGCACTAACAAGCCAAACTATCCAGTAGCTATCAATGATTGGGAGTACCGATTCAGGCGCGCTAAGTAGCGCCAAGATAGGGCCACGCAGCAGATAAATGAACAGCGAGATGAGGGCGACGCCGACACTGCCCATCACAATGATCAGGCCTCCTAGCTGCTGCGCATAACGTTCTTGTTTTGCGCCCAGTGCTCTGGAAATGACTGCTGTTGTTGCGATACCTAAACCGACTTGTATGCCAATAATGATCATCTGGATTGGCAGCGTAAAACCTTGTGCAGCCAGCGGTAGAACGCCCAATTGACCAATAAAAGCACTGTCAATCAGTTGGAAGCTCATAAGCGATAAGACGCCAAATAGCATTGGCCAAGTCATATTAAAAAGTTGTCGTGCCAAAGAAGGCGATGTATTGAGCGTGTTTGAAGCCATAATCTCTCTATTTTAGTGAAGGCGGTTCTTTAGAAAGCAAAGCCGAGGCATGACCTCGGCACTTGGAAAACTGTTCTTGTGGGTTAGTCGTCAAGATCGTCTGCGTACCCTTTTGGCGGTGGTGTCCAGCCTCGTTCGTCTGCTGCATGTTTGTCGGATCGATCTCGCGTCATTTCAAGTTTGATCTGCTCTTCAAGGTGCATAAACAGTTTACGGTAATTATTGTCAAACCGCTCTCCGCTCGAATCTTCTTCCCAAGCTTGATACAAACTGTCTGACTTGCGATTTTCGACCCGCTGATAAGCTGCTTTTTGCTGCTCAACAAAAAACGGGTGGTGCCCGAGGCCACGCATCGCATGCGCGCCCAGTTCTAATGCTGAGTGGTAAGTTTCTAGTTCGATCACATCAGCCCCCGCTTGGCGAAGAAGGTAGCCATGACCGCGGTCAAAGGCACGTGCAAGGACTTTGACATGCGGGTAGGTGTGTTTGACGTATTTAGTGAGTTCAACGCTGCTTTCGCGATTATCGATAGCGATGACCAACATCTCTGCTTCTTCAATCCCCGCCGTGTGAAGCATATCCGGTCGGGTGGCGTCGCCGAAATAGGCTTCAGTGTTGATTTGGCGAACGACATCAATCTGGTCAGCCTGATGGTCAAGAACCACGGTTTTTATTCCATTAGACACAAGCAGTCGATTCACAATCTGACCGAAGCGACCAATTCCTGCAATGATCACGCTGCCATGTTCTTCTATCGTATCAGCGACCTGATCATTGGACTGATGCTGGTAGCGAGGAAGAATGACTTTATCAAAGAAGATGAATAAGCCTGGTGTTAAAAACATCGATAGGGCGACGACAAGAGAGAGTGTTTGCGCAAGCTCAACAGGAATAACGTGATTTTGCACTGTGAAGCTCAGCAATACGAAACCAAATTCACCAGCCTGGGCAAGGCTCAGTGTAAACAACCATCGATTGCTGCTCTTGATACGAAAAGCAAAGGCTAATACGAAAAGAATCAGCGCTTTGAGCAGCATGACCCCAAGTGTTAGACCAACGATAACAAAGAACTGGTTGAATAGGATGGCAAAGTTGATCCCCGCCCCGACGGTGATAAAAAATAGACCGAGCAATAAGCCTTTAAATGGGTCGATGTTTGACTCCAGTTCATGGCGAAACTCACTGTTTGCCAATACGACACCAGCCAAAAACGCGCCTAATGCAGGAGATAGCCCAACCAAACTCATCAACGCGGCAATGCCAACGACCAACATCAACGCCGTGGCAGTGAAGATCTCACGTAGGCCAGAACTGGCGACAAATCGGAACAGTGGGCGGCTCAAGTAGTGCCCACCAACCACTAAGCCAGCTATCGAGACCACAATCACGATCGCGTAGGCCCAGCCAGGTAATCCGGCGACTAGGCTCAGCTCCTCATGGTGTGCCGCCGCCGCTGCAGCGCCAGACTGTGCTTTCTCGACCAATTCGGGCAAAGCAAGCAAAGGGATAAACGCCAGCATTGGGATAACAGCGATGTCTTGAAATAGCAAAACCGAAAAGGCATTTTGGCCGCCTTCTGTCTTACTAAGTCCTTTTTCGTTAAAGGTTTGCAGTACGATCGCAGTTGATGAAAGCGCAAAAATAAGGCCGATGGCTAAGGCAATTGTCCACGGTTGATTAAAGTAGTGAGCTATCGCCATGATCAGAGCCGCAGTACCGACAACTTGCAGACCGCCAAGGCCCAGAAGTCGATTTCGCATTGACCAGAGCATTTTCGGTTCTAGCTCTAAACCGACCAGAAATAGCATCATGACAACGCCAAATTCGGCAAAGTGTTGAATGGTGGTGGTTTCTTCGCCAACTAAACCGATTATTGGGCCAATGACTACCCCGGCAATTAAATAGCCGAGTACCGAACCAAGGCCGAGTCGCTTTGCAATAGGGACAGCAATAACGGCCGCGACAAGGTAGATAAATGCTTGGAGAAAGTAACCTGTCATGCCTTATCCTCAGTTTTGATACTTGCTAAACAATGAGTCAGTTTTTCTGCTTTTGCTGCCTGTTTGAAATTTAAGCGCCCATCCACAAGCGCTTGAAGAAGCGTTTTCCACTCTTCAACGTGCTGTTTAATTCGCCCTTCCTCTTTTGCTGTTCTTGCGCCAAACAGGGCGAAAGGCGCGAGGTATCTCATCCCCGTGAGTGATGCCATTTGCTCAAGCGGGTAGAGCAGTTTTCGAATCGTAAAATGGTTATAGCCATCACTTTGATAGGCGTCTTCTTTACCGCCAGCGGTGAGAGCACAGAAAAACTTCTTGCCGTGGAGGGCATTACCTTCGCTGCCGTACGCGAAACCGTACTCCAGCACAAGATCTTGCCACTCCTTCAAGATCGACGGCGTGGAATACCAATAAAGCGGAAATTGGAAAATGATGATGTCGTGATCGCGCAACCGCTGTTGTTCGAGGTCTATATTGATGTTGTAGGTTGGGTACTCGTAATAGAGATCGACCGCGGTGACACCTTCGATCGCCTTTGCCGCGCGGAACAAAGGTTGATTCACTTCTGAACGTCTCGGTGACGGATGAGCATAGAGAACAAGGACGTTGTTGGTTGGCATAGCAAACAAAGACTCACGGTTTTATAGAATGAGGTTATTGTTGCACAGAGATACCGTTTTAACCATTTGTAACCTTTACTAAATGACAGAAACAGTTTCAAAAATTCGTGGACAATCCATGTATGAGTTTGACGGAGAGAGCCTCGTGCTAACGACTGCCTCGGCTGATGGCGTCAATGATGTCGTCGAGGTACTCAACCACTAACGAGGCGTGGTCTGCAAATTGCGCTCTTTGTCCATGAGTCACCAAGCATGAGGGCATATTGGCGTTATAAGCCGCTTGTAAATCATACAGATAATCGCCGACATAGAGAATTTGGTGCGCTCGGAGTGACCATTCTTTGGCAAGAGCGAGTAAGGAGTCAGGGGCGGGTTTTGGCGGATAGTGTTCCCGACTGATGATGCGCGAAATATCCAACTGGTTGTGAGCAACTTTTTGTTTGGCTGCTTGCTCGCAGTTGCGAGTGATGATGGCGGTTTGCAGTTGATTGGCGTTGATGAAGTCGAGCAGTTTCATGCAACCCGGCATCGGCGTTGAGTGCTGAGCATCGTCGAGTTCGTGTTGGAGAATCATTGCGTTAGCCTGCTCGGTTTCAACAGGGCAATTGAGCGTGTCGACAAATGAGAGCAAATCACTGTCCAAAGGGCAGCCGATTTGCTCTCTTAACCATTTAAAGTCCATGTTTGAACTGACTAAGGTATTGTCTAGGTCGAATACAATTGCTTTGATGGAGGTAGTATCAAGTTGAATTGCGGGCATAGACTGTACCTTATGTTTAAATGGGTATTAGGCGAACTCTTTCTCCAGATAAGTGACGATGTCTGAAGATTCGTACATCCACTCGACCTGGCCATCTTTTTCAATGCGAAGACATGGCACTTTAATACGGCCGCCACCCGCTTCAAGATCAGCGCGATGGGTTGGATCATTTTTAGCATCTCTGAGCTCAATATTCACTGACTGACGCTTCATTGCACGGCGTACTTTCACACAAAATGGACACGCTTCAAATTGATACAGGGCCATGGATTGCGCTTTGGTATCGGCCTCGTTTTGCGCATCTGGTGAACGTTTGACTCCTCTCGGGGAGAAAACATAGTTGAGCAACAAAATAACGCGGCCCAAAAACCAACGAATAAATTTCATACTATTCCCTTTAGTGTAGCTGGAGGTTGACTTAATAGTGGATGGGTTAGGTAGCCCGTCCCATCCTTATGCGGCCTATTGTAACCAAGTTGTAATCAAGAGGATACTGGCTTAGTTGAGTTCTATTTGGTGTTTTTTGGTGACATTTATGCCTAAGCGTTTCGCTAAGCGAGTCAGGTTAGCTCGGTCGGTTTTAAGTTCCCGCGCTGCTTGAGCCCAGTTGAAATTGGCTTCGGTGAGGGCGGCCATGATGATAGTTCGTTGATAGGATTCCGTCGTTTCACGAAGCCCTTTCGACCAGTCAATATCATGAGTCAATGTGGCTGGAGCAGAGGACGGTTGGGCGGTTAACCCTGATACGGAATGCAGATCGCCAATATCTTCAAGAGTCACCGTGATAAGGTGGCCACTTCGCACCCTTGCCCGTGCTTTAAGCGCCGCACGATTAATAACGTGTTCTAGCTCTCGAACGTTTCCTGGCCAATTATATTTGGCCAAAGCCAACCGAGCTTCTTTACCTAACTTGATTTGCACGATGCCAAGTTTTCGCCTTGCTTGTTCTAAGAAGTACCCTGCTAGCAGAATAATATCCCCGTCGCGCTCGCGAAGCGGCGGAACCTGTATCGGGTAAACGCTCAATCTATGGTAGAGGTCAGAGCGAAAACGGCCGTCAGCGACTTCCTTTTTGAGGTCACGGTTGGTGGCGGCTAGTACCCGAACGTCGATGGTTTCAACCTTGTCTTGACCAACAGGCTGAATCTCGTTGTTTTGCAGTGCTCGTAATATTTTGCTTTGCGCTGCAAGCGGGAGCTCACCAATTTCATCCAAAAAGAGCGTACCGCCGTTAGCCAGAGCAAATTTGCCCATACGGGATTTATCGGCCCCAGTAAACGCCCCTTTTACATGACCAAACAGCTCACTTTCGACCAAATTTTCTGGAATCGCAGCACAGTTTACATAGACCAAGGGCTGTTTTTTTCGTGGCGACAAGTGATGAAGGCTGCGGGCGACCAACTCTTTGCCTACGCCGGTTTCACCGTGAATCAGTATGTTGAAATTTGATGGAGCCACCACCTCAATATCCGACTTGAGCAATTGCATCGAATCACTGGCGCCAATGATCTCTCCGCCATCTCGCTCCCATGCCTCCTCATTGAGTTCTTCAAAACGTTGTTGAGTCTGCTTCGCTTGCTGCTCTAATTGGCTAACGGTGAGTGCGACCTTAAGGCTTGATGCAGCAAGGGCAGAGAGAGCGTCTAAACTACGAGTAGGAATCTGGTCAAATACATTCGGTGTCAGGCTATCTAGGGTGAGAATACCAATGAGCGTCTCCGCGTAAACCAGCGGCAGTCCCATGCAGGCATGCATTGGCAGGTCGCCTTCATAATCCAGTAGTAGGCTGTCAAAAGGATCGGGAAGTTCGCAGTCGGCGTCAAAACGGATGGCACTTTTGGACTCACAGATGTTTTTAAACCTTGGGTGCTCGTCTACTTTAAATCGACGCCCTAGTGTGTCTCGAGTCAGTCCCTGAATGGCTAAAGGGACGAGAGTATCACCTTGTAGTGAGAGTAGCGCGACGCAATCACATTGAATCGCTTTACGAATGGCATCGAGTAATTTGTTGAATCTATCGTGGTCATTGTCACCGACAGCAAGGCTGATGGTCATATCGATCAACGTGGAAACAGAGATATCTTGCATAATGATCCAAGTACTTGTTTTAAATAGGTTGTTTTGCACTCACTTAGTGTGAGTGATTAATGCATTGTAGAGTCAAATGGACATGAAATCAAAAGGTCATTTTGACCTAGATTCTCTTGTTTTATTGCCATGAACCATAGCGCCATCGGTAAACAAGAAGTTGGCACCATTTGTGCTCTAGGCTGGGTAGTAAAGTTGTAAACATAACGTATAAATAAAACCCCATTGAGGAGAACTTCATGCTTAACAACCAGCATATTGACATTGTAAAGAGCACCATTCCATTACTTGAAAGTGCCGGTCCAGCGCTTACGGCCCACTTTTATCAGCGTATGTTTGCGCATAATCCTGAGCTCAAAGACATTTTCAATATGACGCACCAAAAAACAGGACGCCAAAGTGTCGCATTATTTGAGGCGGTAGCAGCGTATGCAAAGAACATTGAGAACCTTGCAGCTCTGACATCTGCGGTAGAGCGCATTGCTCACAAACATACCAGTTTCAATATTCAAGCTGAGCATTACCACATTGTCGGTCACCATTTGATTGAGACCTTACGTGAACTTGCGCCAGATGCATTTACGGCGGAAGTGGAAGAAGCTTGGACAGCGGCTTATTTGTTTTTAGCGCAGATTTTCATTGATCGTGAAGGTGACTTGTATCAGCAGCGCAGCCAAGCCAAAGGAGGTTGGGAGAACGCGCGCGAATTCAAAGTTACGCAAAAAATCCGCGAGTCTGAGTTTGTCACCAGCTTTGTCCTCGCTCCCGTTGATGGTGGCGCAGTACTGGATTATCAACCCGGGCAATACTTAGGTATTGAGGTGAAGCCTGCAGGTTCAGAACATGTTGAGATCAGGCAGTATTCGTTATCGCACAAACCAAATGGCAAAGACTATCGTATCTCTGTTAAGCGCGAAGTGGGTGAGCACAAGGGCTTGGTGTCGAATCACATGCATGACGCTGTGAAAGTGGGTGATGTGGTTCGCTTATACGCACCAGCGGGCGACTTTTACTATCAAGAAAAGAACCTGCCTGTAGTGTTAATTTCGGCGGGTGTTGGGGCGACACCAATGCAGTCTATGCTTCATAGTCTCGCGGATGCGGGTAAGCAAGACGTGAGCTACTTGTACGCGTGTAATGGGGCCGAGCAGCACACGTTCAAGCAAGAAACGGCACAATTAATTGAGCAGCAAGGGTGGAAGCAGTTTGCGTGGTATCTAAACGCAGAAGCGGATTTCTCAGGCCAAATGGATCTTTGCCTTGTGAGTGAAGTACTGCCTATGACTGAGGCGGATTTTTATATTTGTGGTCCGGTGCTGTTTATGGAGAGCATTGTTAAGCAGCTTGCATCACTAGGCGTATCACGCGATCGCATTCATTACGAGGTGTTTGGCCCACACACTTACCTGTAAATGGGGTGCGCATTTTATTGCAAAAGGCCTTCAATTGAAGGCCTTAATTTATGGTTTTGGACTAAACAGCTTAGTAATCAACGACCAGAACCAATGTCGTTTTTGAACGAGTGGCGAGTGTTGATCGCCCAAATAAAAGCTTTCGAGAAACTCTGTGCGCAGGTCGTGGCTATCTCTCGGCGTAACTGCTGTGATAGTGAGCGCTGTTTGCTCGGCATGATCATTGGCCAGACTAAAGTCCATCTTTAAGTAACCCTGCAGGTATAACCACATATGGGTGACAAACTCGAGTTGCAGCAAGCTTTGGTTGTTAAACTTTTTGGCTTCCTCATCCCCTAAATGGCTAGACATGCTTTGCTGCATCGCTTGAATCGCCTGCTTGTGATTTTCGATGGTTGCTTGAGCCTCGATATGCGCTTTGGTCAAAATACCCAACAGGTGATGAGTAAAATCAACATCGGGTTTTTTCTTACTCACTTGCACAAATAAGCGCTCATGCTGTTCACAAAACAGTTGCCACTGCCGCTCTTGCTGCGGTGATTTTAACAGGACGTCAGCGTTAATCTCTCGCAGTGACTTATCAAGCTCACTCATTGCTGTAGAGGGTCTCTAACTGTACTTCAAAAGAGCCTTGTGGGACGTCGACAAACAGACTATCGCCGGTAATCATCACCGAGATATCCATGCCTCGCTCGACAACTTCTGATAACGCTTCGATTGCATCCCAGTTAAAGCGGTAAAAGCTCGCGTTGTATTGATGCGCTTTGTTTTTGGTTTGTTCCCACCAGACATCAGATTTGCTGTTGAAGCTAAACACATCCACACGAGGTGACAATCGAGTCGCTTTTTTGATTCGATCTAATGAAGGTTCGCCAATTTCAACCCAGTACTGAATCTGATCATCGAGTGATTTTACCCATAGGTCTGGTTCTTCGATGGTGGACAAGCCTTTGGTAAACACCAAGTCCGGTTGGTACTTGGCACAAAAGGCAAGGACACGAGCCATCATTCTCGGGATGGTTTCAGATGGGTGTTGCGCGATCGTCAGTTGCGCTGAATCGTACACATCTCTATTCGTGTCAGAGAGCGAAAGACGGAATTTATAGATAGTGGGTTTGAGTGCCATAGTAATACTTAAAAAAATAGCCAGCGATAGTGCTGGCTATTGTATGCTGTAAGTGGTTGTGATTAAACCGCTTTGATGTTTTCTGCTTGAGGGCCTTTTTGACCTTGAGTAATTACGAACTCAACTTTTTGACCTTCAGCAAGAGTGCGGAAACCGTCACCTGTGATTGCTGAGAAGTGAGCGAAAACGTCTGGACCATTTTCTTGCTTAATAAAACCAAAACCCTTTGTTTCGTTAAACCATTTAACTGTACCAGTTACAGTGTTAGACATAGTGTATATCCTTGATAAATCTTGCAAAAGCCATGACGGCACCGATAGCGTGGAAAAGGAGATTGCTATTGAGCACGACGTTACGGCGGACAGTCATAAATCCAACGAAACGGCGGGGTAAACAAGAACCGTTTTCTAGCTGAAATCCAGTGTAGGCTGAAGTGCAACTAAGTCAATAAGATTTCGGGGCAAATCTCAGTTGTCACAGGCTTTTTCATTCAAAGTTTGCGCTAGGTAAAAGATTTAAATTTATACAGTTTTAATTATTATTGGTGTAACATTTGTCTGCTTTGGTTGCTGAGTAAATTCTCTTTAGTGACCAATAAAAACCCAAAATCAAAGGAGCTAGATATGGCCAAAAATAAACCTCAGAAGATGAGGAAAGAGTGCTCGTTGCAACACGAATTAGAAGTGGGACGCGGCGAGATCAAAGATAACGCTTTGAAAGCGGTTGTTACCAGTGAATTGTTTAAAGTGAGAGTGGAAAAAGCGAAAAAAGGCAAAGGCAGTTTCAGCCGCAAAATGAAACACAGAGGCAAAGAGCCCTATTCAAAAGCTGCTTAACAGCGTCTTTCGAATAGGGCTTTTTACATAGTTAGGCCGCTAAGCTAGCTTTGTCACTAGGTTGTTCCCATTTTAAGGAGCTAGTGAAGCAACGTGATGAGACGTGGGGGCAGAGTTGGAGTTCCTCGTTTAGCGAGGTAATTGAGTCCCAATCCGCTTTTTCGTAGGATTCAACAAGTCGTAAAACCGTTCCGAGTACGCCTTTATGTTCGAGAATCGCCTCGGTAACAAGATCGCTGACTTTGACGGATTGAAAAATCGTGTCGTAACTCACTTTGAATATTGAATCTAACAGGGAAAACAATCCCACGATATAAGCATCCGAACGAGCCAAATTGAGCTCTTTTGCGATGAGAGAACAGAAATAGGCTCTCTGGATAGCCATATGATAGATTGGCTTTGGTCCTGACTCACTGTCTGACGAGAGGGCAACGAGGGAGACAAACAACCTGATTTTGTTTTCACCAAGATAGGCTAAGGCTTGTCTGAATGAGCGTATTGGAGCGCTGAGGTTTGATGAATTGACGTAGCGAAAGAGCTTATAAGACAGCGCCACATCCGTCGCGAATAAGGCTTCCAATCGCTTGATTTGGATTTCTTCCTTAGCCACTTCTTGGCACAGTTTGATCACTGACAGCTGGGAAGCCGAGATCGCCTTCTGCTCAATGATTTCAGGTTTGGCAAAGTAGTAGCCTTGAAAGTAGTGAAATCCCAACTCTTTGCACTGCAAAAACTGCTCTCGAGTTTCGACTCGTTCAGCGACAAAGGAAATTCGTTCGCCAAGTTTTTTAATGAGATTTGCCGCTTTGTTGAGTGGTATGACACTGATATCAAACTTGATGATGTCGATAAAACGAAGGAAACGCTTCCATTCAGGGGTTGGGACAAAATCATCCAAAGCGATGGTATAGCCAAGGCTTTTCAAGTGTTTGATTGCCACCAGCAGTTCATCGGTCGGTTTGCAGTCTTCGAGCACTTCGATCACGATTTTCTCCTTTGGAAGCAGAGCAGGCACAAGTGTGACTAGGCTTTGGTAGGGGAAGTTGACGTAACCTACCTTGTCCTGAATGACATGTTCGTAGCTATCACTTTTGAAGTACACATTTGAGAGCACTTTTGACGTGGCTCGCACTGGGTCAATGTCTGGAAATGCGTTGTTGAGTCCCTCTCTGAAAAGGAGTTCGTAGCCAATTAATTTTTCCTCTCTATCTAAAATTGGCTGTCTTGCGACAAATGACTTATCCATTGTGATTCTGTTACCTTTGGCATTATTAAATTGGCAATTTCAACTGATGATTTATAATTTTTATTGATATTTATAATTATTATCATCTGTTTAAATGATATTTTCACTCGAAAATTAACATTTGGTAACAGTTTTCTTGGTATGACTTGTTCAGTTTACCAACAACCTTGCGAGGTTGGGGCCGAGATAGTTGGTAGAGGAGTAGGAGTGAATTTAGAGCGTTGCCGTGTTAGCTAGCCTCGCAATAACGATCATTGTGATCGATTACTGCGAGGCTTGGCTGTAAAAGTTTAGCGCCTTTAACGCTCTATTTTCGGAGAGTAGATGGAGTACGCGGTGATTTGTCCCGCGACGATGGCTGAAAACATAAATAGAGCGGAGAGACCAATACTTGGGATCGGAAGAATGGATTGCTCAAACACCGACTGGCTCGCACTAACCAATACACGGCTTCCCGGTACTAAAATGATGATACCTTGAACGATGTATATCGATCCGGTGAGATCGAGTTTTTTAGCTACCCAAGTACCATAAAGCGTAATCAATACCGTGGTCACCCAAGTGCCAACGACCCAACCACTTTCAAAGCCTAAGTAAAACGGTCCCCACATCCCCAACATCGCAACAGGTAGGCCGAGTAGAATGTCCTTTGGTCTGGCGTTAAAGATAATGCCCAATGAAATTGAGATAAGGAACAGGCCAAAAATATGCAATGCGGTAGGCACTTCATTGATGTAACTCAGCGGCTCTGCTTGTCCCCAAATAGATTCGCCAATATTCAACCCCATAACAATGCCAACAAACAGTTTTATCAAGGTTAATGCACTTTGACCGAGCAAACTGGTCCCCGACACTAAGTCATTGAATGCAAGACACTCCAAAGAGTTGGCGATAGAAAGTCCCGGAACAAACAGAACGATCGCAGCGATGCAGAGTGCCCAAACAGGGATTTCAGCGCCGGTACTGGCGAAGAATGCAACCAATATGCCCGTCAATAAGGCAGCAATGAACTCAACGGCGATCGAGCGCCTAGCTTTGCACACTTGTTGTGCTGACCACACCATAAACCCCAAGAACACAGAAAGATATATCGCGTCCATGGTTGAGCCCACCAACATTAAATAGGCCGGTGGGATCCCCATATTGGCGAGTGCAATAACCCATTTAGGATAACCAACCGGCTCTGGAACCGGCTCTTGGCTCGGTTGGTTAATGCGAATGATGGTGTTCGCCAACAAACTTAAGTTGATGGATGCAGGCTGATGTCGCTTCATGATGACGGCATTATTGTCATCAGGGAACTGATAGTTGACGGTAGTCGGGGTTGCTTGAATCATCACATCGACACCATGTTTTCGTGCGTAAAACTGTGTGTATTTTTCCAGTTTGTAGGGCGCGCATCCACAACGGTGGAGAGTATCGCCTATCTCGACGATTTTACGGATTCTGTACTCTGAAGGCATGGTATGTAGTACGTAAAAATATGTGACGCAAAGGTACCAGAGCTCTGTTTGCTAAACGAGTCAAAGGCGCGCGAACAGTGGCTAAGCTCACACTAAATAAATAGAACAATCAGTAAAGGAAGGGGTGAATTTGAAATCTTAGGTTTCATCTTGTCATCTGGCGGATTTTCCCTCCAACTATAGAGGGTTGTTTGTCACAAAAAACAAAAGTTTTAAAATATTTCAAATGTTATCTAACTGTAACATCTCAAAGTCACAATCTTCTCAAAAGCCACAAAGTCAGAATCTGCCGAGACTGTTACAAAATATAGCGTTAACAATGATCTTACATTTGAGCGTCGAGCTTTAATTGTACAAAAAAGATACAATTTGGCCCCTTGATCTTTTTCTTAGATGGGCGAAAATATACGCAAAATGAGTTTGCAAAAATGAAAGGAAGCTTTTTCTAGTTTAAAAGCGAGGTGTCGTATGAAGTTGTTTATCCTGTTTATCATTTCCGTGACTGCTGGTGTCGCATCTGCTGAACACCTTCATTCGTTTCTATTAGGCCTATACATTGCAACTCTTGCTGTTGGCGCGTGCTACTGGTTCGCATTCAGAAGCAGCCGTTTTCCTCAGTTAGCACTTGTATTACTGATCTGTGGCTTCCTAGCCAAAATATCAATCACGGTTGGTGGTGTGGTATGGGGCTTTAGCCAAGGGCTAGTAACGTCTCCGTTTGTGTTCTCGCTGTCGTACTTGTTCTTCTCAATTGTGGCGACTTACTTGTGGTTCAAAGTGAAAGACCGCGCAGTGAACAAGAGCTTGAAAGCAAAAGCCGCTTAATCAGTTTGTTGTAAGTAGAATTGAAAGCCAGCGCTCAGGTCGCTGGCTTTTTTGTGCCCCAAATTGGGTTCGATTTCGCAATAATTTCGATAAATCGCGATTAAAGGTAACGATTGATTACAAAGCTGCTGCGTGCATGACCACGTTGTTTATACTCAAACCGTTCCCTAATTTCATTTGGACTATAGAGCGTCACTATGAGAAAAACGTTTTTCACTTCCACACTCGTCTCTTTGTTTTCTTTTAGCGTTGTAGCTGCTCCCACCATCATCCCTGATCCTCCAGTGATCGGCGCGAAGGGTTATATCTTATTGGACTATCACACTGGCGCCGTACTGGTTGAAAAAAATGCGGATGCTCAGCTTAACCCTGCGAGTCTCACCAAGTTGATGACGGCTTATGTTGCAGGGCAAGAAATTCGAAATGGCAATATTTCATTAGAAGACCAAGTCACGATCAGCCAACGCGCTTGGGCGAAAAACTTTCCTGATTCGTCAAAGATGTTTATTGAAGTCGGAACTGAAGTCTCGTTGCTCGATTTGTATCGTGGGTTGATTGTTCAATCGGGGAACGATGCAAGTGTCGCCATCGCAGAGCATGTTGCTGGCAGCGAAGGGGCTTTTGTCAGCCTGATGAATAGCTGGGCGACCAAGCTAGGGCTTGCCAATACTTCGTTTTCAAACCCTCATGGCCTCGACAGTGATGCACTGTATTCCACCCCGCATGACATCGCTAAGCTAAGCCAAGCAATCATCCGAGATTTACCATCGATTTACCCCCTCTACAGTGAGCGTGCCTTTACTTATAACGGCATTACCCAATACAACCGAAACGGCTTGCTCCGGGACCGCAGTTTGAACGTTGACGGAATGAAAACCGGATACACTAGCGGCGCAGGTTATAGTTTAGCGACCTCTGCAACGAGCGGTAATATGCGATTAATCAGCGTTGTTATGGGGTCAAACAGTACGAAAAGCCGAGAGTCGGAAAGTAAACAGCTACTTAGCTATGGGTTCCGATTCTTCGACACCGTTTCTCCTGCAAAGGCGGGGGAATCATTAAGTGAAGTGAAAGTGTGGATGGGAGACAAAGACTCACTTAACGTGGGAGTGAGTCAGGACAGCTACTTGACGCTTAACAAAGCCGATGCGGCAAAGCTATCAGCAGAAATCGAAACTAACGGTGAGCTTACTGCCCCTATCTCACAAGGAGACAAAGTCGGCTATGTGATTTATAACGTCGAAGGGCAAGAGGTTGCTCGTGCTGATCTCGTCGCTCTTGAAGATGTTGAGCAAGGAAGCCTGTTTAAACGTTTCGTTGATTGGATTAAGCGAACGATTTCAAGCTGGTTTTAGGAACCCAATATAAAAAAGCGAGTGGAAACACTCGCTTTTCTGTTTGGCTTCGAAAATGTGAAACTATGGATTCAGTTTGTCCCAAGCCGACTCCCAATGTGAACCAATTCCCGGTTCATAGTGGTTGGCTGACGGCGACCACTGCACGCAGTATCCTGAGTACGGGAACGCTTTGCATTGATAGATGTTGCCATCATTCGCAAGTACTTTGGTTCCCGCCGTGTAGCTTTCCATGCCGTTAGGGAAAACATAGTCATAGTCTCCTGATGGCGGTGGTGTTTGCTCTTCTACCAAATGGAAGTCTAAAGTCTCTTGTTCTACCAGTGTGCCTTTGTCATCTTTGGTCACAACAACAAGCATGTGATGGCCAGGCTCTGATTTCGATAGCGCTAGCTCTACTGACTGAGCCGCCCCGTCTTCAAGCTTGCCCGAGTACGAAGCTAATGATTCCTTGTGATGGTTGTACACCGTCAGTTCAGCGTTGAGATCGCCTGTCGCCAAGAGTTCAAGGTTAAGTACGGTGGCGTCTTCGGTCACAGTGTACTCATCTTGCAAGCCTTCAACACTCAAATCGAGCTCTGGTTCAGGCGTTACAATGTCATAGCCGATCTCTACACGCTCAAGTGAAGAGCCCCATTTTAGGTAAATCGGGTTCGAACCATACACTGGGGTAAAAGCCCCATCTTCTTTTCGTTCACCAGAGCGGATGAGATTTTGCTCTTGGTTGATTTTGTCTGCGAGGGCAAAAGACCACTGATTCGCTTTGCCTTGCTCTTCACTATTAATGACGATCTGCGTTCGGTAACTGATGTTTTCGCCACTTTGGTCAAATACGCGTGTAAAAACGGTATCTCCGACGTTCAGATCCATGGTTGGATTGATCTGTCCACCTTGGCGCCAATCAGGATCAACAGGCAAATCCCCATCAAATTTCACATCAATAACGTTGTAAAAAGAGGCCGCCGTATCACCAACATCCCACACCGCAAGAATTACGTGGTAGCCCTCACGTGTTGGGACATCACATAGATGGCTGACACGTTTTGGTGGTTGCACCATATTGCCATCGACCACACAGAAAGGCTGTAAATCAAATGATTGACGAGCAAGCGGCTGATTTGGATTCCAATCTGCCTTGGTGATGTAGTATTTCCAGTCTTTTGTTACATGGTTGGCGGTAAACGTCCACTCAAAGAATTGTTGACCGGATTGAATAGGGCGTTTCACCCAGCGGCTGGCGGTTTGTTCATCTAATGCGGCGGCGAGAGAGGTTTCTGCGCTCGCAATTTTGCCATCACGGGGTCCAGTTTCTGGGAAGCCGTCAGGCCCTTCGACACTTTGTGGTTCATACTGAATGGCACCGCATTGCGCATTCTTTTCGTTGGTGTCGCTGGTTGGGAATTTACATAGTGCAGCGCGGCTTGCAGCTACGCCGTTTTCATATGCCGAAACATAGCCGTGGCCAATGGCCGTTCCACTGACAGTGACTAGACTTAAAGCAATGAGCGTTTTTTGAGGGAGTTGATTCATCATCTATCCTTATACATTCGCTGAATAAAAAGATGACACCTTGGCATGATGGCACCCGACTTGGGTGGCGGTCCCGCTATCATAGACTTGAGTAAGTCGACAGACCGGAGACTTTGCGTCCTAACTTTTCAGATAGTTTGCCAGAAGTGCAGTTGAGCACGCGAAATGTAGTGATAGTTTTGTTTAAAAGCGACGATCCGATTGCGTTTGTGGAAGGGCAATCTCGATTTGAAATTTCTGACATGAATTAACTTGATTATTTGTCAATGATAAGCTGAATAAAATATTGATAATCAATGCTTTATTTCTATTTTATATTTGATTTTTGAATGGTTTTTCCCGCTTTTATTCGTCGCGAATTCATGCCTGTTTTCTTCAATATCAACCAAACCTTTAAGCTCCGTTAACGCTGACCTGACATCCACTTGGATAAAAGTGCCGACAATTTATTGATGCTACCAATACAGGGAACAACAATGGAATTCACCGAACAAGACCGAGAAGCGCTTTACCAAACGTGGATGTCACAGAAATCGAAAATGCGCTTAACCCAAATGGAATTTGCCAAAAAACTGGGTATGAATCAGTTGACGTTCTCACAAGTTCTTCGTGGTGAGCGTCCGATGACGATGTCTTTTGTCAGCCATTTTTGTCGTCATCTGCATCTAGAGCCCAAACATACCTTCCCATCGCTTAAAGAGCACCGCGAAGCAGGCCCGAGAGTGGTTTACCTGAAAAGCAGAATGACCGTGGATGGTGAAATACAAAATGCCTACATCGAAGGTAATCAGGTTGTCGTGGAATACGCTCATACGGTGCACGACGCATAATTTCATTAAATAGGCAGAGCTTGGAGACATAGAGTTCGACTAATTTGAATTTATAATATAGTATTCTGTTTGCCTGTGTTTGAGAGTACTGTTTATGAAGTTGAAAAAATTACTGATTCTTTTCTTATCGGTCTTTATTTTTGCTGGATGCGCAAATGGACCAATTAAGCGCGCGACCAAGTTCACGACTTATGAAGACTTTAAGCCAGGTCCTCCGGGAGGCGTGGATTTGGTATGGGCACGTATCGGTCTTCAAGACCCGGATCGCCTTCGAGCTAAGTTAAGTGGATATGACTCTGTGGTGATAGACCAAGTATTTGTTGTCACAGATGAAAATGCATTGGACGAAGATGAGATCAAAGAGCTTAGTGAATATATGGTATCTAGGCTTACAGAGAAAATTAGTCCATACAAAAATGTAGTCCAATCGCCAACAGGAAAAAGTCTACGTATTAGTGTTGCTTTAAGTAACATTGAAACGCCTAACCCTGTGCTTGCAGTAACGAGCAGCGTGTTACCTGTAGGGCTCGCAATTTCTACAATTTCAAAGGTCACGACTGGTGAGCATACGAATGTAGGCAGCGCAAGTGTAGAGCTATTGGTGAGTGATGCCCAAACGGGTAAACCACTTTTTGCCGCGATAGATCGCGAAGCTGGCAACAAAGACTTTTCTACTATTATTGATTCCTTAGATGACGCGAAAGACGCGATTAACTATTGGGTTGATCGATTAGGTGTTACCCTTAAGGGCTGGGAACAACCATAGAATGGTAAGATGTTAGAAAAAGATAACTTATTGAAGCTCGCTAGGATGCAAATGCCATTTGGGAAATACGCTGGGCGTGTCTTGATTGATTTGCCGGAAGAGTATTTGCTTTGGTTTGATAAGAAAGGCTTCCCTCAAGGGGAGCTTGGTGACCTCCTTAAGCTATGCCTAGCGCTAAAAATAGAAGGCTTAGATACCGTTGTTAAGCCTTTAAAGCGTATGTAACCTGCCAAAGAAACTCTCCACTCAGAACGATAATATTGACTATGAATTTTGACATCGATGCATTGAGGCATCACCAACTGGTTGAGGATGGCCAACTTGAGGGGTGCTATATCCACCAGCCAGCACAAGGTAGCCAACAAGATGATAAAGCTGTGTTAGCAGAGCGCCATGCGTTGGAAAAAATGGGGTATAGGGTTGTGCAAGTTAAAGCGAAAGGCAAAACAACAACGTTCGCCGAGGCGATGCAAAAGTTTGCGAAGAAGACGCGGCATCAATCCAAGTAATCAGTGACTGCAACAGAACAAAGCATCCCTAGCTTCTTCAACAATACCCTGTGTTTTCATTTAAAAGAGTCAGTTTATCAGGCTAACTCTTTTCGTGCCCCAAACTAGTCATTGAGCTTTTATCAGACAGAGGAGCAATTGATTCGCTTGTTTAGTCTTGGTATTCACGGGCTTCTCTATCTCTAAAAGCGCATTTCTAGGTTTATGCCTATGCCGATCTATTCAGAAATTGGTTGGTGGATTCCGAAGCTATACTACTAAAGAGTAAATCAATTTGTGACTTCTCGTAATCCCAGTTCCAAAAACTGACGTGTCGCCACACTTGGGGCTTTTTCAATTGCTAGTTTGTAAAAAATGCTAGCCTGTGCTTTTTGTCCTAATTTCCTGAGAATATGCGCACGTGCTGCGTACCAAGGTTGGTAATCTTTAAGATCTTCTTTTAACTCATCCAACTTGTTGAGTGCAAATTCTGGATGACCTGTTTCTGCTATCACCACTGCCCAGTTCAAAGCTACAACTGGTGTAGGCTCGAATTGCCATAGGGATTGATAAAGCAAAGACATCTGATACCAATCGGGGTTGGGTTTCATCATGTGGCAATCTGCGATCGCAGCCTTTATCTGAAACGGCCCTGGTAGTCTTCGTTCTATGGCGTTGTTAAGGATGCGGTGAGCTTCATCAATATTATTTTGAAGCCATAGTGTCGTGTTCTGTTGTTCGATAGGCACTATTGCTCCATCAATATTTATTCGTGCAGTGCTTCTCGCATCGGTCAACAACATTAATGCAAGAGCACCTTCGATTTCAGGATCATTGGGTTTCAGCTTGTTAAGTAGTCTGGCCAAAAATATACCTTCTTGGCACAGCGAACGTCGACATTCAGCTTCCATGACATAGCCAGTGGTGAATATCAAATAGATGGTTGTTAATACGGTATCCAGTCTGTCATGCCATCTATCTGCATCTGGGATAGAGAAACCAATTCCTTTGGCTTTAATCTTTGCCTTAGCGCGATACAATCGCTGCCCCATCGTTTGTTCGTTATCAAGAAAGGCGGCGGCAATTTCCTTGGTCGTTAAATTGCAAACTGTGCGCAAGGTTAAAGCGATACGCGATTTTTCTTCCAGGGCTGGATGACAACAGGTAAAGATAAGGCGTAGACGTTCATCTGGAATAGTTTCGGGAACGTCATACACCTGACCATCGGAAAAAATGTCAACAAGATCCTCCGTTTTACGTTGCTCTCGTTTTACCATGCGGAAATGGTCGATACCCTTGTTTAAACCGACTCTCAGCAGCCACGCCGAAGGGTTATGGGGCATGCCGGATCGAGTCCAGTGCTTCAACGCAGCAATCGATGCTTCCTGTAAGACATCCTCTGCCAATTGAAAATCATCAAGGCGTGAAATAAGCACAGCCAAAAGACGCCCCCTCTCTTTTATCAGGACATCATTAATAATATGACTGACAGCGATGGCTTTTGAAGAGGCGTTATTCATACGTTAACTTGCTTCGTTGTAATCCAACAAAGGGCGAACTTCGATGGTGCCAAACTTAGCCACAGGAATGATTTCTGCGCACCGTAGTGCAGCATCCAAGTCTGGCACATCAACGATATAGTATCCCCCTAAGTGTTCACGTGTTTCCGCAAAGGGGCCGTCCATGGTTTCCACCTTACCAGACTTAATCCGAAGTGAAGTGGCTGTTTCAATAGTCTGTAATCCCTCACCGCCAACAAGTACTCCATCCTTTTCGAAAGTTTCTGAGGCAGTGGCAAAGTCTTCCATCATCTTGTCGAATTCTGGAGTGCCAAATTCTGGCTCTTGGTCAGGAGCAGCGTAAAGCAAAAGCATGTATTTCATGGTTAGTTTCCTTCTTGTTTATTGTTTCATATTCAAGGACGTTATCACTTTGCCATTTTCGACATGAACTAAAAATTTTTTAACCTTACGAATGTACAATAGAACGGAGACCGAATAGTTATCAATCGGGAGATTTGTGCTAAGTATTGGTTAAGTGTATGCCAATATGGTTTTCACTCATTGTTTCAGATGGTGTGAAGCATATGGATGTGCTCTAATTTGCGTTTACTCAACCGTAAATTAGAGCAATGAAGAGATAGCTTTCCCGAAGTAAGCTATTTTCTTTTGGTTTGACAAAAGGCTTCCCTGAAGCGGGGAGCTTGGTGACCTCCTTAAGTTGTGCCTAGCGCTAAAAACAGTGGGCATCACTTAAACTAATCAACGCATGTAATTTGCCTTAGCATCGTTACACTCCCCAAAAACACAGCTATTAAAAAGAGTCAGACCGTTAAGGCTGACTCTTTTTTCCGCCAAATTAGCGGTTGAAATATCACATCAAACCTGCGAAAAATACCTCCGTGAGGTGTCATATGGCCAACATTCACAAGAGGTTGGTTGTGAGCCCGTTGATTAATCAAGGAGAGGTGGATGTCAGAGTGTGAGCAGGTGATTCAGGCACTGAAAAAGCAATTAAAATCGCACGGTGTGAATTACCAAGATGTCGCCAAAGCGCTGGATTTGAGTGAAGGTTCGGTGAAGCGCCTATTCTCTAACGGTGGCAGCATGAGCCTTGAGCGTTTGTCTGCGGTGTGCAGTTTGATTGATCTGGAAATGACAGCGCTGTTTAAACTTGCCGAAGAAGAGAGTCAAAACCTTTCTTCATTGACTTGGGAGCAGGAAAAACAGTTAGTGGCGGATAAGGCGCTACTGCTGGTCGCCGTTTGTATCACCAATGGTTATCGCTTTGAACAAATCCTAACTCAATACAACCTCAGTGAGCCTCAGTTGATTCAAAAACTGGCGCACCTTGATCGCCTCAAAGTGATTGAGCTAATGCCGGGTAATCGCATTAAACTCAAGATTTCCTCCTCGTTTTCATGGATTGCAGGGGGACCTATTCAGCAGTTCTTCCAGCAGCAGGTCATAAACACCTTCTTTCACACGCACTTTTCCAAAAATGACGAAAAACTGGTGATGGCGACAGGGTTGATGTCGTTACCTACCAATCACAAGCTCCAACAGCGGATTCAACGATTAGTGAAAGAGTTTTATGAATCGTGCAATAGCGACAACGAGTTGGCTATGGAGCAGCGACATGGCACCTCTATGGTGATTGCCATGCGTCGCTGGAGCTTCCCCTTGTTTGATGAGTTCGAAATAACAGACGACGCGGAGAAAAGTCGTATCGGATAACACCTGTGGTAATACTATTTGCTACTTTGCTCGCTGAGCTTTGTTGCTGCCTTGCCTTCGTGCAACCTACTGAACAGCCAGAGAAAGACTCTCTGATGACAGAAGATAACGGAGGCAACCATGTTGAACCGACTGAAAATGATTTCACAAACCGCCATCTGGAGCGTTTTGTTTATCGCTGTACTTATCGCTACGTTTTCATCAAAAGCGCTAGCCGCGGGATTACTCAAGCCCGTTGGCAGCCAATATAAAGATCTTCAGATCGAATCCCATCATGTTGATGTCGCAATTCAGGATGGATACGCAACCACATCGATTGAACAAACCTTCTTTAATCCCAATGACTCTGAACTGGAAGCCTTGTACTCATTCCCTGTTCCGCAAAACGCCGTTGTGGGCGAGTTTATTTATTGGATCAATGGCTCACCAGTCATTGCCGAGGCGGTCCCTAAAGAAAAAGCCCGTAAGATTTACGACGACCAAAAAGCGCAAGGCAACGCCACAGCACTGACTGAAAAAGACGAATACAAAACCTTTGATATTCGAGTGTATCCAGTGCAGCCGCAACAGAGCGTGAAGGTAAAACTCGTCTATATGCAAGATGCTTTGTTGGACCATGGTATCGGACGTTATGTCTACCCACTAGAAGAGGGCGGAGTGGATGTCGCCAAAAACAGCTTTTGGACCCGAAACGACAAAGTTGAGCAAGATTTTTCATTCAACGTGACATTACGCTCCGCTTATCCGGTGGATGATGTCAGGCTGCCAGCGCACCCTGCGGCAGTGATCTCTCAGCAAGCGGATGGCGAGCACACCACGTGGAAGGCAAACATCAGCAACCACATCGCCGATGCTGTGCAAGAGGGTGAGTCTATGCAAATCGCTCAGGCTTCAATGAGACTCGATCAGGACGTCGTTTTCTACTGGCGATTGCAAGATGGCTTGCCGGGGCGAGTGGATATGGTGGCGCATCGTGACCCAGAGTCATCTAAGCGCGGCACGGTCAAACTGACTTTTACTCCTGGTGATGATCTGACTCGCGTAACACAAGGACGCGACTGGGTGTTCGTGCTGGATAAGTCAGGTTCCATGTCTGGCAAGTACTCGACGCTTGTGGAAGGCGTGCGCCAAGGTTTGGGTAAGTTGCCTTCTGAAGACAGATTCCGCGTTGTGATGTTCGACAGTAATACTTATGACTTAACGGGTGGATTTGTAGCGGTCAATCAGTCCAATATCAGCAAAGCGCTGCAATCTGTCGAGCAGGTGGAGCCGAGTAATGGTACCAACCTTTACGAAGGAATGGCTGCTGCGATTCGTAAACTCGATGATGATCGTCCGACTGGCATTGTCTTAGTGACCGATGGTGTCGCAAACGTGGGGGTAACCGAAAAACGCCGTTTCTTTGAATTGATGGAAAAACACGATGTGCGACTGTTTACTTTCATCATGGGTAACAGTGCTAACACGCCACTCCTCGTGCCAATGACCAAGTTGTCGAACGGTGTTGCGACCTCCGTATCTAACGCGGACGATATTATAGGTCACCTGATGAGCATGACCAGCAAACTGACACATCAAGCATACCGAAACATCCAGCTTGATATCGATGGCGTAAAAATTAAAGACCTGACGCCGGAGCAGATCAGCAGTCTATACCGTGGTGAACAATTGACGGTGTTTGGCCACTACTTCCAAGGCGGAGAAGCCGACATCAAGTTGACTATGGATATTGGTGGGGAATCGCGCGAGTACCGTACTAAAGTGATGCTGCCGGAAACTGCACTTGAACATCCTGAACTTGAAAGAATGTGGGCGCTTTCAGCGATTCGTGACCTACAGGAGCAAATGGACTATTTGGAGCAAAAAGATCGCGACAAAGAGCAGGCAATTGAAGATATTGCCTTGGAATATGGACTGCTAACAGATTACACATCGCTGCTAGTGGTAGAAGAAGAGATGTTCCAGCAACTGGGTATGGAGCGCAAAAACCAAGCGAGAGTACTGAAAGAACAAAGTGCTCGTGAGGTTAAAAAGAACAATCCAGTGAAACCAACCCGCGCTGACAAGAATCAGCCGACATTTAATCAACCGACACCCAGTTACTCCGGCGGTGGCAGTGGCGGCGGTGGTGGCAGTATGAACCTCGCTGTATTGCTGAGCATGATATTGCTGGTGGCCGGCAGAGGGGTGCTCGCTAGAAAGGCGCGCTAATAACTACAGTTAAAAAACGGATAGAGGCTGCGTAATTGCAGCCTCTTGCTCTAGTTTAAGTCCGCATTGAACGGTGATAGAGCGCCAAGAAAATCTTGAAATGGAGGCCAGTCACATTATCGCTAACATCCTTGGGCTAAATAGCATAATATACACGCCCTTTACCTAGCACTGAGCCACTTATCGTAATGACAGATCAAACACAGCAAGCGACCTTTGCCGACCTCGGCCTGATTCCAACCTTAGTCGAACGACTTGAGGCGTTGGAGTATCGTCAGCCAACCCCAATTCAATCTTACGCCATTCCTCACGTACTTGAGGGCAAGGATTTTGTTGGTGGCGCCAATACCGGTTCTGGTAAAACTGCTGCGTTTTCGTTGCCTATCCTACAAAAGATTCTCAAGCAAGGTGATTCAAACCGTTCTCGCGGTAACTTCGTTTCACACCTTGTTCTTGTCCCAACTCGTGAGCTAGCATCACAGGTTGCGTACAACGTGAAATCTTACTCGTACCACCTTCGAGATAAGGTAAAAACGGTGGCTGTATTTGGCGGTGTGTCGGTGAATCCTCAAATGTTGGCCCTTCGTGGTGGGAGTGACATCATCGTCGCCACGCCAGGTCGATTGCTTGATTTGGTTTCGAGTAATGCTATCAAGTTGGACCAAGTGAAAACGCTTGTCCTCGATGAAGCTGATCGTATGTTGAGCCTTGGGTTTACTGATGAGCTTAACAAGATTCTTGCGCTGCTTCCTGAGAAGAAGCAAACACTGCTATTTTCCGCGACCTTCCCTGAAAAGGTGACCACCTTGGCTCAACACTTGTTGAGTGATCCTGTTGAAGTTCAGCTGCAAAGTGCAGAATCAAGTACCTTGGTACAGCGCGTATTCAGTGTGAACAAAGGTGAGAAGACGGCGGTATTGGTGCATCTAATCAAAAAGCATCAATGGCGACAGACTTTGATTTTTGTGAATGCGAAGAACGCTTGTAATCACTTGGCTCAAAAACTGTCAAAACGTGGTATCACCGCGGAAGTGTTCCACGGCGACAAAGGGCAAGGTGCTCGTACTCGTGTTCTTGATGGCTTTAAGTCGGGTGAGATTCAAGTGCTGATTGCGACAGATATTGCAGCGCGCGGCCTCGACATCGAGAAGTTACCCGTGGTGATTAACTTTGATCTTCCGCGCAGCCCTGCTGACTATATGCATCGAATTGGGCGAAGTGGTCGTGCGGGTGAAGTTGGTCTTGGTTTGTCTTTGATTGATTATGATGATTACCATCATTTCAAAGTGATCGAAAAGAAGAATAAGTTTCAGCTTGAGCGCGAGCAGGTTGAAGGGTTTGAGGTCGAAGACGATCAAAGTGAAGCTTACTTCCTGCCTATGAAGCCGCGTGCTAAGCCTGAAGGCACAGGCAAAAAGAAGAAGAAAAAGCGCACTGAATAGTGTTAGGGAGGTGAGCCGAATTGGTGATTGCTCCCTAAACAGAAAAAGCGCCTTGCTTGATGCACAAGTAAGGCGCTTTTTTGTAGCGCATTATCGACGTGGTGGGCGTCCACGAGGTGAGCGTTTTTTAAATGCTGACGCCGCTTTGGCTTGCGACTTCAAAATGGAGTCTACCGTAAGGTGCATTGGCTCCTTAGGTTCAAGGCCATGAGGAAATGTACGCGCTCTCGGCGGTAAGTTGTATTCCTCCGCACTTGCGCGTGGCATGCGTTTAAAACGGTAGAGGTAGAAGTTTTCTAACTTTTCTCTCGCCCAATCGGTTTTCTTCAAATACTTTACGCTGCTTGCAATGGAAGGCTTTGTGTTAAAGCAGTTGAAGCGCATTGCTGTATCTAGAATGTCCCAGCCATAAAAATCCACTAACTCTTGCAACATTGTTTCAAGTTTTAACCCATGCAGAGGGTTGTTTCGTTGCAGTTCGATTCGCTCTTCGTCAGTCATCATTTTGGGCGCCTTACTCATTAATGGGCGGAGTTTAGCAGAGTCTACCGTTCAGAGGTATTGATAGTTGTGCCTCGGAGTATTTATGCAGTAATCAAGGGTTAAACCGCGGTTGGGTCTTTGCTGGTGATCAATTTTATAGACGTTATTGTGAAGGCGCTAACAGAGTTGATCAAAATACGCGAACTTGGTCTTTTTCTAAATTGGGAAATTACTCATTAATTTGCAATAAATTCCTTATTTAAATCTTGGTGTGATACGAAAGAGTGGTCGTTATTCGGATAATTAGTCTCGAATGATTAAATATCCAACCCTTATATTACATGCTAGTGGAAATGGTTTTTGATTCTAGTCACATTTAGCATTTTATATTTAACTTAGTATTTTCTCACTTTCTGATTATAACCAATAACACCTACATAAGTGATTTTAATTGCTTAAAATAATATAAGGATAAACCTTAAATGAGTGACGTGATCATCAAATTATCGAGAAATACAGATAATGCACCTATTAGCGAATATTCAACGCAATCTGTCGCTTTTTCGCACTACAATAATATTTCTGCGCAGCTTCCGATTGATGCAGCGACGGGGGAAATCGTCGTTGGTGGCGTGAAAGAGCAGGCTCACCAATGTTTAGTTAATATTAAAGCGATTGTTGAGAGCATTAGTCACGTCATGGAAGATGTGGTCAAAATTAACGTCTTTGTGAAAAACATCGCAGACGTTGAGGCGGTCGATGAGGCGTACCGTAGTTTCTTCCACGAATACTTCCCGACTAGAACGGTGGTCGCTGTTGCTGCGCTACCCGATGCGGATGCGCTGGTTCAGATGGATGCACTCATTTCAAATGGCGAAGGGACTTACCCGCAAGATCCATGTGAATTGATCAAATTGGCAAGAAACACCGAACGTGCGCCAGCTCATGAGCTTTCTACACACACCGTTGCTTTCTCGCACTACAACAACATTTCTGCACAGTTGCCTGTTGACCCTGCGACTGGCGCGCTTGTTGAAGGTGGTGTTAAAGAGCAAGCCGCACAATGCTTGGCGAACGTGAAAGCGATTTTAGAAAGCATCGACGTCCCGTTTGACGATATTGTCAAAGCGACCATCTATCTAACTGACCTAAATGATCTTGATGCTGTGAATGAAGTGTACTCTACGTTCTTCCCAGACTCGGCGATTGCTCGCGCTGTGGCATATGTACCAGCACGCTCAGTCGTCTCTGTAGAAGCGTTACCATTAGATGCTCGCGTCCAAATTGATGTGGTGATTTCTCATGGTGACGGCACGCCTCCTCAAGAAGTTGAAGATCGTCATGGCATTGTGATTCGCGCACGTAACACAGATGCGGCACCTCTTAACGAGTTGTACACTCAAACTGTTGCGTTTTCTCACTACAACCATATCGCTGCCCAGTTGCCAATTGATTTGAACACTCAGTCTTTGGTATCGGGTGATGCAAAAGAGCAAGCGAAGCAGTGTCTAACACACATCCAATCTATTGTGGAAAGCATTGGTCATGTGATGGATGACGTCGTCAAAGTCAATATTCAACTTCGTGATATGGCTGATATTGATTTAATTAATGAAGTTTATCCTTCATTCTTTGAAAAAGAGCTCCCAGCAAGAACCGTTATTGGCGTGAAAGAAATAGCAATGGACGCAAAAGTTCAAATTGATGCTATTATTTCCAACGCGGAAGGTACACCGCCTTCTAAATAAAAATTAGGTTTTATTAAAGTGCATTCTATTTATATAGAGTGCACTTTTGTTTTGTATTTGTAATTCAATGGTTGCAATTGGTTTCCTATCTGTTTATTTTGTAACGTTAATACATTAGACGGAAATAAGTGCAGTGAAACCTAGCGAAGTTGGATTGGCGTACGATCAAATTACACATCGATGGCAGAGTGATTCCTTTGATCTCTCCAATGGTATCGACGCTCATAAAAAAGCACTCACTTTTCTTTCTCACTCTAGCACTGGGCTGGATGTTGGCTGCGGATGCACAGGTCGCATTATAGAGCTTATGCAAGCGTCAGGGCTTACCCCTGAAGGTCTCGATATTTCCAGCGAAATGATCCGACTCTCTCAGAACAAGTATCCTGCTGTTCAATTTCACCACGCCGACATCTGTCAATTCGAGTTTACAAAGACGTATGATTTTATCTCGGCATGGGACAGTCTTTGGCACATTCCGTTGTCATCGCAACGCTATGTAATGACAAAACTCGTCAATGCCTTAAATCCAGGCGGTGTCCTTCTGTTTTCTTTTGGTGGCACGCAAGAGGCGGGCGAGCATGACAATAACGTCATGGGGCCAAAGATGTACTATTCAACCCTAGGCACGGACGGCTTTTTGCGTCTATTTATGGAGTTAGGATGTGCCATCCGCCATCTGGAGTTTGATCAGTATCCTGAACAACATACTTTCCTAATCATTCAAAAAGCCGACAAACCTGCTCCTTGACAGTCAGCATTTACGAATCCAGCCGTTTTTGACGCTAAGATTTATGAAAATGATTCAATTTCTGTATAATTTCTATCGCACACACTTAGCCTCTTGGAGCCCCGTTTAAACCCATGTTCAAAAAAGCAACCACTGCGTTACTTTTGATGTCACTGTCATTACTCACTGTAGTGACACTTGAGACGTTTCTGTTTCGCCCTCAGAAACTCTCTACGACTGAAGCAACGACACCGGTATTGGCTCCAGAAAAGCAACTGTTAGCGATTGATGCTCAGCACCCATTGCTCGCCATTCATCAGTTGGCGGCTCGTTCACCGGAAGAAGCGCTTGTTCGCCTAGAGCAGTGGCGAGCGGGTTTAACGCGCCCACCAGAAGTCATCGAACAAATCTTTTCACTGTGGGTCCGTCGGCTAGCGGCGAAAAACGAGCCGAGTGCTCTCGATTCGATCGATAGTGAACTGAACAAGATTGCTAAAGTACATCGATTAAGTTGGCTGCTGGCAAAGCTCGATATTGAAAGTGCTTACAAGGATTTTCGTCGTGGCTCCTACCCTGAAGGCATCACAAAAATCATGGATGCCATCAAGTTTGTAGAACATATCCGAGCGGATTTTTTATTACTGGAAGCGTATAACACCGCGGGTGCACTGTATAACTCCGACAATCAACTCAAGTTGTCGCAAAAATACTTCATTAAAGGTGTAGAGGTCGGTAGAAAATACCCCGAGAGCGAGTACAACGTTCGTTTTAATAACAACCTTGGGCTGTTGTACGTTCACTCAGAGCAATGGGAGCGTGCAATCGAATACCTAGTTCGAGCAGAGATATTGGGCGAAACACTTGAGTCTATTGAACCTGAAACAAAGTTTATCGTTCTGATGAACCAATCTTTTGTCTACAACAAATTGGGCAAGGTAAATGAGTCACGCGAGGCGTTTGCAAAAGGAATTCGTTATATTGATGAGCACACTCCCGCTTTATACCGAATTATTCGCTTAAAGTCTGAAACGAGATTGCTACTGTTGGAAGGGCAGCCAGACAAAGCCCTTGGAGTGGCGATTGCGTGTATGAATGCTGAAGCGATTGATAAGTACCCAAGGCAGCTTGGAATTTGCCAAATGGAGCACGCAATGGCGCTGAAAGATCTCGGCAGATTGAACGAAGCTCGCGAGGCCATTGAGACAAGTATTGCGTCGTTTACAGAGATTAACCATAAGCGTTGGTTGATTCGTAGTCATTTGTTAAAGGCGAATATCCTTGAGAAACAGGGCGAGCATGAGCAAGCGCTACAAGTCTATCAAACCTATCATGAGAAAGAGCGCAACCAGATTTTAAGTGAGATTCAGAACTTAGGGACCGCTTTTGAAATTCAAGAGTTAGAGCGTGAACGTGATTTGCTGGATTTGCAAAATGAGCTCAAAGAGTTTGAGCAAGGTTTGACGGAGCAACGGGTTCGGCTTCTCTATATTTGGTTGGGTTTTGCGTTGCTGGTCGCGGTTTGGCTTGTGGCTCGTTGGGTCGCTGAACGCAAACGCAATCAGTATTTGCACGATCTCTCATTCAACGATCCTCTGACCGCAGTCGGAAACCGTCGTTTTTATCAACGCGAGTTAGAGACGCCTGTGGTGCTTGATCCTAAAGCCATCTACCGAGTGACATTGGTCGATATCGATCGATTCAAACTGATCAACGATAACTTTGGCCATGAAGTGGGTGACGGTGTGCTGAAAGAAGTAGCGGCTCGGATAAAAAGTGAGTTGCAAGACCATGAGGTCATCGTCCGCTGGGGCGGTGAAGAGTTTTTACTTGCGGTTAGTGATGGCGCCGATTACTGCGAACGTGCCCAAAGTCTTATTGCCGCGGTGAACAAGAAACCTATCGTGGTTGGCGATCATCAACTCGAGGTCACAATTTCTATTGGTGCCAGCGAACCCTATACGCTAGAGGGGTTGAGAGTCTCTAAACGCGCATTTTCCATTGCAGATGAATGTTTGTATCAAGCGAAGGAACGTGGGCGAAATCAGCTCGTCATGCCAGAAGAGTTATGATTCGTACGTAACTGAAACTTGTTTTTTGTTATTAGTATCAGTACTTTATGGTGGTTATTTGTAACGTTTAAAGGAATAGCCACCATGCACAAGGATCTGCCGCCGTTATTTGCACCGCGCCTCAATCAAGGAGATACGATAGGCTTTTTCTCTCCATCATCTCCTGCCACCGTGTTTGCTCCAAAGCGATTCGAACGCGCAAAGGCATTTCTTACCAGTAAAGGGTTTCAGCTTAAAGCAGGCTCTCTAACAGGCGCTAGCGACCACTATCGCTCAGGAAGCATAAAAGAGCGTGCAGACGAACTGAACCAACTTATTCGAGACCCAAATGTTCGCTGCATTATGTCTGTGATTGGTGGCTATAACAGCAATGCACTGTTGCCCTATATCGATTACCAAGCACTTAAGCGAGACCCTAAAATCATTATTGGCTATTCCGATGTTACGGCGCTACTAATGGGCATCTACGCGCAAACAGGTTTAATTACCTACTATGGTCCGGCGTTGGTGGCCTCCTTTGGTGAATATCCGCCGTTGGTGGATGAAACGTATCAGTCTTTCGCTGATATCTTAGTTTGCCAGCCTCAAGCCGAAGCTTATCCGCCATATCTCTATCGTATGCCTTCGCATTGGACGGATACGGTGATTGATTGGGAGAGCCAAACTCACGCGAAACCAGTGCAAAACAATGAGTGGCAGTTCTTGGGTAAGGGGAGAGTTTCTGGTCGGATTATTGGAGGCAACCTAAATACAATGAGTGGTATCTGGGGAAGCCCATACATGCCAGAGATAAATCAAGGCGACATCTTATTGCTGGAAGATTGTTTGAAAGGCGCACCTGATGTCGAGCGCTCGTTTAGCCATCTAAAAGCGTGCGGCGTTTTTGATAAAGTTTCCGCGATTATTCTCGGTAAGCATGAGTTGTTTGATGACAAAGGGACAGGTAGGCAGCCACTGGATATTTTACTGGAAGTATTGAATGGCCAAGCGATGCCAATCTTAGCGGGTTTTGATAGCTGCCATACGCACCCTATGCTAGTGACGCCGCTAGGGGCTCAGGCCACTATTGATTTCGAGCAGTCACTCGTCAGTTTGGACGGTGACTGGATTGCAAACCCAACGCGCTAATTTAAATAAAATATAAACAAAAGGCTCGCACTGCGAGCCTTTTGTTATGCGCAAATTAGTGAGACTTTCGCGGCCCGTGGCGAACCATATCTTGGCCCGTTTTAAAAATCTCTTCTGTAACCCAATGACCTAACAGCAGCTGATGGTTGTCATCGAGGACTGCGACAAAGTGGCGGCCAGTTGAATTTTGTGTTGCCAGCGCTACACCCGCTACGTTTTGCAGCCCTAAAACGCCACTTTCAACGCTTAGCAAAAAGGTTTCTAGATCTTTAAGGTTATCAATTACTTTGTTGTCATCAATCATGGTCTATGCTCTGAATCTGGCTTTGCGAAGCTTGTAATAATGGCCGCTACTTTAACGACCCTTTGTGATTAATTCTACCTGTTTTCCGTTTATCCGCTCAGACAATAACCGTTCACGCCGCATTATTGCCATTCACGCCATCAATATACCGTTTGTCGCATTGGCCAAAATTACACATCACTTGCCACTATTCTAAGATGGTCAAATCAAGGAATAGGGAATAACTCGATGAAAAAATTCACAATGGCTTTGCTCGCAACCGCTCTTATTAGTGTTAACGCTTTTGCAGCACCTAGCGAAGAGGTGATCGCGCAGTACAACCAAGCGGCAGACGGCGATGAAAATGCAGTCGAGGTCGTCTTCGAGACTTTGCAACGTGCGATTGAAAACCAAGGCGCGGATCCGTTGAGCTTGGTCTACCTAGGCAGTACCGAGACGCTAAAAGGAAGAGATGCGTTTATGCCGTGGAACAAGATGAAGTACACCGAGCAAGGGTTAGCGACTATCTCAAAAGGGCTCGACTTACTGCAAAGCGAAACGGTTCCTCTTCAGGAGCAAGCGATCCGTCAAGGGTTACCAGAATCTTTACTTGCCCAAGCTATCGCGGCAGCAACATTTACGTCTTTGCCAGATATGTTTAATCACTTTGAGCGTGGGTACGACATTTACCTCGATTTGCTTGCCGATGAGCAGTTCCAACAACAGCATTATGATGCAACGTCTTGGATCTACTTGTACGCGATTCGTGCTGCACTTCGCGCCGAGCAGCCAGAGCAAGCGCAGCTGTGGCTAAAAGTGATGGAACAAAAAAATAGCCAACATCCTCTTACCCTACAAGCTCAAGCCATTATCGAAAAAGCGGCTTAAGGAGGCGTTATGCTTGAATTTACGGACATTTTTAAGCAGTACCAACTGGGCCAACAGCGTGTTGACGCCCTAAAAGGGGTGAGCGGGCGCATCAATCAAGGTGAAATGGTGGCTCTTTGTGGCCCGTCAGGGTCTGGGAAAAGTACCTTGCTCAATGTGCTCGGATTACTCGAAATGGATTATCAGGGCAAGATTGAATTGGCGGGAAAAGCCTACCCTAGAGACCCAATGGCCGCCGCCCAATATCGGCGTACTCGCTTAGGGTTTGTGTTTCAACGCTTCAATTTGATTCCCGTTATGTCAGCGTGGGAAAACGTCGCTTACCCACTGATGCTCAACGGGTTGTCTCTCGCGGAGCAGAAGCGAAAATCCCTCGATATTCTCGACAGAGTTGGGTTAGCGGAGTTTGTCGATCATAGACCAGATAATTTATCTGGTGGCCAGCAGCAGCGTGTTGCTATTGCGAGAGCACTCGTCCATCAACCAGAAATGGTGATTGCCGATGAGCCAACCGCGAGCCTAGATAGCCAAACCGCAGCCTTGGTGGTGGAAATGATGAAGTCACTCGGTCACGAAATGGGCACCACCTTTGTCGTCGCAACGCATGATGCGCGAATGGCGATGCACTGCGACCGAACCATTGACCTAGTGGATGGTGTAATCAGTACGGAGGCAATGCAATGGGCAAGTTGATTCCTTTATCTATCCGTGTGGCGTTTTTGAATCTACAGCGCAATCGTCGCAGAAGTGTGCTTTCCATATTAATTATCGCCATCGCTGTATTTGCCTTAACCGCAGCGGGTGGCTTTGGCTTGTACACCTATGAGTCTTTGAAAGAATCGACTGCGAGAGAAACTGGCCACATCACCATCAGCCAGCCCAACTATTTTGAAATGGACGAGGAAATGCCGCTCGAAAATGGTTTGGCTGACAGCGCTACGATATCAAAAGCGTTAATTGCCAATAAAGCGATTCGAGGGATTCAGCCACGAATCGAGTTTAATGGTTTGATCTCCAATGGCAGCAAGTCGACCATTTTTGTTGGCTCAGGTGTGAATGACCGTGAATTTGATATGAAGGGACCATTTCTGGATATTCGCCAAGGCAAGACATTATCTAATGTGAATTCGCCGCGCTACGATGAAAGCGAACCTGAAGTGATGCTTGGTGTGGATTTGGCTAAGAACCTGAAAGTGTCGGTTGGCGATTGGGTGACACTGCTGGCCACCACCAGTGACGGTGCGCTCAATGCGTTTGATTTTAAAGTTCGAGGCATTTTCTCAACAGGTGTTCCAGAGTTGGATAAGCGCCAGCTTTACTTACATATTCTCTCTGCGCAAGATTTATTGGCTTCAGACAGAGTCAGCACGCTATCGGTGTTTTTGTTTGATACCCAGAAAACCCAAACCGTGCAGAACTGGATCGATACCACGCTGAGTAACATCGATTTGGCGCAAGACATTGAGCTGACCCCTTGGCAAGATAGAGCCTTTTTCTACAGCAAAGTAAAAGATTTGTACGATCGCATCTTTGGCATCATGGGCGCGGTTATGGCGCTGGTGGTTTTTGTTGCCTTGTTTAACACCATGACCATGTCGGTCACTGAGCGTACTCGTGAGATAGGGACTCTGTCAGCGCTGGGCACCTACCCGAGTGAAATCGTCTCAGGTTTTGTGAAAGAAGCAGGTCTTTTGGCGTTGATCGGCTCGGTAGTTGGTGGCTTGTTGAGTGCGCTAGCGGCGCTGTTTCTGATGGTGGTTGATGTTCAAATGCCGCCACCGCCAGGCAGAACGGACGGTTACCCACTGACTATTTATTTCTCTCTTGAGCTTGTCCTCGCATGTACCTTGGGTGTGGCTCTAATTTGTACGGTAGCCGCTTGGTTATCGGCGCGTAAAGGCGTGAACAAACCTATCACGGAGGCTCTTACTTATGTTTAAGCTCATCAATCGATTCAGTGCGGTCAGTTTGCTGCTGGTTAGTCAGGCGCTAAGTGCTCAATCTGCGCCTATGGATGTCGATACCATGGTGCGCAATGCAGATAGCTTCCGCCAAGGGTATGAGTCAGCCAAAGTGGTTTCAGAAGTGGCGCTATACGAAAATGACACGCTTGATAAAACACGCGAGTACCATGTCTACACTCGTGAAAACCGAGAGTCACTGGTGGTGTTTAAATCTCAGGTTGAGCAAGGGCAAAAGATGCTCATGCTCGGGGATAACTACTGGTTAGTGATGCCAAAAAGCCGTCGACCCATTAGAATCACGCCCATGCAAAAGCTGCTGGGTGAAGCGTCGGTTGGTGACATCTCTACTCTGACTTGGAGCGAGGATTACCACGCGACGTTTGTCTCGCAAGATCAACTCGATGTGGCTGGCAAGACAGTCTCGACCCATCAGCTACGTTTACGTTCAACCACTAAGGGCGCCAGTTATCATCGTATTGACCTTTGGCTAGATGCAGGCAACGATTTCCCGGTCAAAGCGGATTTATATTTACGTTCAGGCAAACTCGCCAAACAAGCGTACTTTGAAGGTGGGGATCTAGATGGCGAAAACCGAGTGGTCTCTATGACGCTACTCGACAAGATACAGCCAGCGAAGAAAACCGTCATTACGTACCAGCAAATTACGCCCTTATCACTTGAAGATAAATACTATAACCCGGCGTACTTAACTCGCAACGCGGTGACGGAGCTCTAGATGAAAACAGTCGTGATAGGGCTTGTCGCCAGTTTGTCAGTCGCGCCGAGCTATGCTGACGAGGTGAATTTAGAGTGGGATTGGACCTTGAGTGGCAGCTCTACCACTCATCAAGACTCCCAGCTACTGGGTGACCGTGAACAAACATCGACTCAGGCGCTCGATGCATTGATTGATGTAGAGCTACGCGCCTATCAATGGACAGGCTTGTTTGCAGCCAAAGGCAGTGACGTGCTTTCTAATTCGGACAGCAGTGAATACAAGGGTGAGTTCATCATTCAAGAGCTGTTCTGGCAAGGTGGGCTGTCACTGATGGAGACGTCAATCGATGTAACCTTGGGAAAAATGCGCCTCGATTGGGGAGTGGGATATGGTTATCGCCCGTTGGATGTGTTTAAACCCTATCGACGAAACCCTGTGGGCATTCAAGTAGAAGAGGGAACGCTCACGGCGATGGCCTCCTATTTTGACGACCAAGGGGATTGGAGCCTTGTCTATTCGAGCTCTAAGCACACTCAGCAAGCGGGCAGTGAGCTGGAAGAAGAATCTCAGCAACATGGCATTGGTTTGCGTCGTTACGCGTTCGTGGGTGATAGCGAGTATCAATGGTTAGCCTACTACGATGACGTTCGCCACGGTCTTGTGGGCGGATCGTTTGTTACCGTTCTTGATGCCTCGTGGGCGGTGCACGCATCTGCCGTTTATCAGCGCAACTACTTGGGCTATCAGCAAGGACAGCTTTTGGACGCGGTGAGCTTAGATAAACAGTCGAACGGGTATCAGGCTTTAGTTGGGGCGAACTGGGCGAACGAGGTAGGCAACAATATCATCGTCGAATATTGGTATGATAGCCGCAGTTGGGACAAATCTGATTGGCAGCAAGCATTAGATCGTGTTGACCGTTTAAGTGGTTCCAACCTAACCGCGCCATTAGCACCGTCTTACGCTCAGGGGCTCTACCACGCCAACTTAATGGCTCACAACGTGATGGTCCACTGGAGCTTGGACTCGAGTGCATGGAGTCAATGGCAATGGTCGCAAGATTACTTGTGGCTGAATAACTTCACCCCAACGGCAGACTTTTTGTACTCGCCGCAAGATGGCGGTTTGATCGCAACGCAATGGCTAGATTATCAAGCGTACGATTCTGGTGATATGTCACTAAATATTGAGACCGCGCTCCGCTTTATGACCGGAGACCGTGACTCGGTATATGCAAACTTGTCCGATAAGCGTATGGTTTTTATCAATATTAAGGGAAGGTTCTAATGAACGAAACATTAAAGCATCATGGCAAAGACAGCATTCGCAGCCTGATCTTAACCTCGCTCTTTTGTATGGTCATTGCCTTTGTCACCCAATCGATTTGGCCGAGCAGTTACATGGAGCACCTGTTGATTAGCATTGGCTACGGGTACAGCGCGGTGGGTACATCTCACCTTGTTGCTCTGTTCATTCCCTCATTGTCATCGCGTCAAGTTACCTCGATTGGCTTGGCTGGAGCGATGACAATAGGCACTGCTAATGCTTACTTTGTACTTCAAAAATATGACGAGTTCGCTCAGATTAGCGATTTAAAGCCCGTCGTTATTTTGGGGTTAGTGTTTACTTGCACCTGCTTTGTGTTTTTCTATGCGCACGAGCAACGCTTGATTGCGCAAAAAGAAGCCGAGATTGCCAAGCGCAAACAAAGTGAGCTCGAAAAAGCGATGTTGCTTAGCCAGTTAAAACAGCTTCAAAGCCAGATAGAGCCGCACTTCTTGTTTAACACCTTGGCCAACGTGAGCGTATTGATCGGACAAGATCCGAAACAAGCGCAGTTGATGTTGGAACGTCTGACTGATTTGTTACGTGGCACGCTCAAATCGAGCCGCCAAGAATACTCGTCCTTACAGACCGAATTGGAGATGGTGGACGCATACTTGGCGATACAACAGATTCGCTTGGGTAATCGCTTGAGTTACTCGATTGATAATCCGATTCAGCAAGAAGTTAACCTACCCCCTTTGGTTATTCAGCCATTGGTAGAAAATGCGATTCAACACGGCATTGAGCCAAAAGTCGATGGCGGAAGCGTGCACATTTCGGTACAACAGAGTGATTGTGACTTAATCATTGAAGTTGCCGATTCTGGCGTGGGAATGAACAGTGGACTGGGGCAGGCGGGTCACGGCGTTGGTCTGCAAAACACCAGACAGCGTTTAAAAGCCTTGTTTGGTGAGCATGCCAACTTATCGCTTTTGGAATCCCAATCTGGAGGCGTCAAAGCCAAAGTGTCGATTCCCCTACACGCACTGCCAAGCTAATGAGGGTCTGTTGATCTTTCGAGCTGATTTTTGCAGCAGTTTGTGGGAAATTTCTATTTCTTTACAAACAAGAGCAGGCAGAGGCTTTGAAGTGTAGCTAGCCTACATGAAAAGCCGATAACGCAGTAGAAATGAACCACAAACGCTGCCCGAAGGGTTCGGCTAAAATCGTTTTATGCTTTGTTAAGGGGTATTTACTTAGAATGACTAGGCTACACACCCCTTGCCGCGCCTAAAACGATTTTGACTAGGCGTCCCCATCCGAACAAAATTTAACCGCGAAAGGTCAACAGACCCTAATAAATGGAGTATCTGCTATGAGCCAAACACCGCTCACTGCCATTATTGCTGACGATGAACCTTTGCTTCGTTTTCATTTGGATAAAGCCTTAGCCGATGTTTGGCCTGAACTAGAAATAAAAGGCTTAGCGGAAAATGGCGAGCAGGCACTTGAGTTAATTGAGGCTCACCAACCGACCATCGCATTTTTGGATATCCGCATGCCGAAATGCGATGGGATGCAGGCGGCGAAACGTTTGATGGAAAATAATAGCGCGACAACGGTTGTGTTTGTTACCGCTTACGATGAGTACGCGGTGCAAGCCTTTGAAAACAATGCCGCGGATTATTTGCTCAAGCCTTTGTCGGAAACGAGGCTGGAGCAGTGTGTTGCTCGGCTTAAACAAAAATTTAGTGTTGATGCAACGGCTCAAGCGCCCGATATGCAGGCGCTGTTTCAACAGATGCAGCAGCTTGCTGAGCAAAAAACACCCAACTACCTGAGTTGGATTCGAGCCAGCAAAGGGGAGGACATTCACCTTATTTCGGTTTCAGAAGTGCTCTATTTTAAAGCCGAAGATAAGTATGTGTCTTTGTTCCAGCAGGAGCAAAACAAAACCGTCGAGTACGTTTTGCGAACCTCCCTCAAAGAGTTACTGACTCAGTTAGATCCAGACCAGTTCTGGCAGATTCATCGTTCAACCATTGTCAATGTGTCAGCTATAGAGCGAGTCAAAAAGGAGTTTACCGGCAAGATGGTAGTGATAGTGGGCGGTGAAAAGCTACCTGTCAGTCGGGCGATGCAAGCCAAGTTTAACACTTGCTGGTAGTACAAAAGGGGATGGAAAAGGCAGGATATAAGCACGCGGCTTATATCCTGTTTTTTATTTCTATAGTTTGACGGCGATTGACTCGTAAGGGGTCAACGAATAGCGTGCTGGCAATCTGTTTAAGTGTTGATGGTTGCTGATTAGCGTTTCACACTCTTGCTCAACCAAATGGGCAGGTAAACTGAGTTCAACCGTTTGGTTGCTGAAATTGTTAATCACCACGATGTGTTGATGGCTGTCTTTTCGCTCATACGCAAACACCTGAGGATCGTTTTCAAGCAGAGGAATGAAGTCACCGTAGACAATCACCGGGTGCGATTTGCGCAGCGCAATGAGCTGTTTGTAGTGGTAGAAAATGGACGCTTTATCTTCAAGCGCATCAGCAACATTGATTTCTGGATAGTTCGGGTTGAGTTCTATCCAAGGCGTACCTGTGGTGAAGCCAGCGTGGTTGTCGCTGTTCCAATGCATCGGCGTGCGGGCGTTATCACGGCCATTTTCATGGATTGCCTGCATCATATGTTCGTGGCTCACACCAGACTCGGTTTTGACTTTGTAGAAATTGAGCGTCTCAATGTCTTTGTATTGCTCGAGTGAGTCAAAGGCGACATTGGTCATACCGATCTCTTCACCTTGATAGATGTAAGGCGTTCCTTTCATAAAGTGCAACGTTGTGGCGAGCATTTTCGCCGACTTCACGCGGTACTCGTTCTCGCACCCGTATTTAGACACCACACGCGGCAGATCGTGGTTGTTCCAAAACAGCGAGTTCCAGCCTTCGTTTTTCAACTCAACTTGCCACTTGGTGAGCACCTGCTTGAACTCGACCAAATCCAGCGGCTTAGGTTGCCATTTATCCCCATCTTGCCAAGTAAGCGTAATGTGTTCGAATTGGAACACCATCGAGAGTTCATTGCGCTCAGGGTTGCTGTACAGCTTGGCGATTTCGGGTGTGGCTCCCCATGTTTCGCCGACGGTTAAAAGATCTTTATCGCCGAATGTGGCTTGATTCATTTGCTTCAATAGCGGGTGCAATCTTTCACCGTTGCCAGTGATGCCTTTGTCGACTTCTTTGCCAATCAGGTCAATGACATCCAAACGGAACCCACCAATACCTTGGTCAATCCACCAGTTCATCATGTCAAAGACTTTGTTATGTACGGCAGGGTTTTCCCAGTTAAGGTCTGGCTGGCGCTTGGAAAAAAGATGGAAATAGTACTGCTGAATTTCTTCGTCCCATTGCCATGCGCTACCACCAAAAATGGAGCCAATGTCGCTTGGGGCGCTGCCATCAGGGTTTGCATCACGCCAGATGTAGAAATCACGATAGTCGCTGTCTGGGTTCGCCTTGGCTTCCACAAACCAAGGGTGTTCGTCAGAGGTGTGGTTAACCACCAAATCCATCACGATACGAATCCCGCGCTGCTTGGCTTGATCAAGCAGTGCTCGCATGTTGTCCATGGTACCAAATTCGGGTGCGATGGCTTGGTAATCGGAAATGTCGTAACCATTGTCATCCATCGGGGATTGATACACTGGTGAGAGCCAGACAACGTCGACACCCAACTGCTCTAAATAGTCGAGTTTGCTGATGATGCCTTGTAGATCGCCAATGCCATCTCCGTTGGAGTCACAAAAGCTACGTGGATAAATTTGATAGACGACACTGTTATGCCACCAACGTTGTTCCATTGCTCTATACCTTTTCAATCAAATAGAAACTGATGATGACTATAGCCGACATTTTGCGACAAAAATAATTGAATCTTTGAATCTGGTTATAGAAAAAATCAATACCAAACGTTAACCTTAGCCCGATAATATGTGTGGTGATATAGAAAATGGATAAGCAATACCGCTATTTTTATGAAGTTGCTCGCCAAGGCAGTATTAAAGCTGCTGCGGACAAGCTGTTTATTAGCCAACCTTCGCTAACTACGGCGATTAAAAAGTTGGAGCAGCAGCTCGGTGCCGACTTATTTATTCGGCGCTCCAAGGGGGTAGAGCTGACCGAATACGGCTGGGTTTACTTTCGCTATGTGCAAGAGGTGCAAGAAAAGCACAATCAGATGATTCACCAACTGGCAGACATGCGAATGCGCAGTGGCGGAAAAGTGAAACTGGGCGTTGGTGAGGCTTGGTGGAACTGTTTTGCGGCAGACGCGATGCAGGCATTTTGTCAGCAATACCCAGCGAGCTCGATGCACATTGAATTTGGTAATGGATTGTCGATGTTGCACCACCTCGTTAACGATGATATCGATCTTTTTGTTGGTCATGAGATCAACGGCATCAATAGCCGCTATCGAGTCAGGTTTATCCCGTTATTTCAAGAGCATGAAGCATGGTATGTGCGACCTGACCACCCATTGCTCGAAGTCAAAGAGGTTGAAGAGCAGGCGCACCACTACCCATTACTTAAAGTGACACCTGATCACGCTCGTCATGGTGACGTGTTAACGGAAGAAGGGGCAGAGCTCTTTACCGTGGCGGCTCAAGAGACACGGGTGATTTACGAGATGGACTCACTTTCTGCCAGCATCGATATGGTGAAAATGAGCGATGCGATCATGCCATATACCTCCAAGATTGCCGAAGAGTTAGCCGAACAAGGACTGGTGCAGCTTTGGCTCAACAAAGACCAGTTGGGGCAAGTCGGCATCTACACCAAAGTGGGAACATTGACAGAGCCAACCACGGCTTTGATTGAATTGATTACAAAAAAAGCCGGAGCATAAACTCCGGTAAGGTATTGAACAAAAGGACATTCCGCCCTCAGCGCTGTAACGCGCTGAGTTTGGTTTCAATGAAAAACAGTATTGGTGTACGAATTAGTTAACGATCTGCTTAGCGGCGGTATCGAGTGCTTCTTTTACCGTCTGTTTACCTTGCATTGCGTTGTCGATGGCCGCTCCTTCTGCGAACCAGTAAGCCGTCATTTGCGGAATGTTAGGCATGATCTCGCCATTCTCGGCGTTGGTCATGGTCGCTTTAATGCGGTCATCTTTCTCTAAAATGGCTTGGAAAGACTTCAGTGTCACCGCGCCCAGTGGCTTGTCATCATTCATGGTTTTCAATGCTTCATCGACAAACAGGTAGTTCTCTAAAAACTCTACCGCTAGATCGCCATTCGGGCTTGCTGCGTTGATGCCTGCGCTCAATACACCGACAAATGGGTTCCCTTTACCACCGTTTAATGTCGGTAGAACGGCAACGCCGTAGTTCACGCCCATCTTGTCTAAGTTACCCCAAGACCAAGGGCCGTTAATGGTCATGGCAGCTTCGCCTTTGCTAAATGCCGCTTCAGAAACCGAGTAATCCATGTCTGGGTTAACGACGCCTTGGTCGACCATATCAACAAGGAACTGCAAGCCTTTGACACCGGCTTCGTTGTTTACGCCTGTTTTCGCACCGTTGTAGCCGCCATCGACTTTTTCAAATGCGTATGCGCCGCCCGATGAAATCATTGGCCAAGTGAAGTAGGCGTTTTTCACATCCCACATGATGGCGGTTTTGTTTTGTGCTTGCATCTTCTTGTGGATGTCTGCCAACTCTTCCCATGTTTTCGGTGGCTCTGGCAGTAGGTCTTTGTTGTAGATAAGCGATGGTGCTTCAATCGCCATCGGGTAGCCCATCAACTTACCATTCACGGTGACGGCATCCCAGCTAAAGTCGACCAGCTTATCTTTGAATTCTTTACTCGGATTGATTTCTTTCAAAAGGCCAGCTTCTGCATAACCCCCGAAGCGATCGTGTGCCCAAAAGATGATGTCTGGGCCCATGCCTTTTGCTGCCACTTTTTCAAAACGAGCTTCCAGTGATTCTGGGTGCTGAACGATCACTTTTACGCCAGTATCTTCTTCAAACTGTTTACCGATTTTGGCTAGGCCTTCGTAGCTTTTGTCACCATTGATCCAGATAGTGATTTCACCTTCGGTCATGGCAGCAACAGGGCTCGCTGCCATAATAGCAAGAGCGACGAGAGAAAGAGGTTTCACGAACTTTTTCATTATTATCAATCCTTGTTTAGGTTTGCAGATAATCTAAACCCAATGCATATAAAACAAAAATAGATAATCGATAGTCAGTTATAGGAAAAATCTATATCAACGAGGGCTTGAGCTCATATATACAACAAAAACGGCGCACTGATTAGGTTGCGCCGTTTATATCAATACCGATTTATGTGAACTCTAACTACCCCGTTGCAAAGCCAACAGATCGCCAGACATGGGTGAAAGGGTAAGGGGGAGTTGACCGTTACAAGCCGATGTTTTTTGCCCTGAGAGCGAAGAGATAAACTCACCGTCGGTTACAGCGGTTTTCCATAAGTCGATAGAGAGTGTCTTTGGTGTGTCAGAAAGGTTAAAGCCGTTGATTACCGTGTTGTCGCCAAGCTGGCGGGCAAAAACAAAACTCTCGTTGTCTTGATAGAGCGGAATATAGTCACCTTTTTGCAATGCCGGATTTGATAGCCGCAGCGCAATCAGTTGCTTGAAGAAAGCAAGATACGAGTTGTTTTCAACGGTGTCCCAAGGCATGCAGCGTCGGTTGTCCGGATCATGGCTGCCCATCATACCAAGTTCTGTCCCGTAGTAGAGGCAAGGCGTGCCCACGTAACCAAAGAGTAGGGTCGCCGCCAATTTGAAGCGGCGTGGATCGTCTTTCACTAGCTCAAGGAATCGAGCGGTGTCGTGGCTATCAAGTTGATTGAGCTGCGACAGTTGGTTGTGCCACGGGATCTTGGCGCGAGCCTCGGCTTGCCAATCAAGGAAATCGCCGACCGAGAGTTGAATCGGATCAAACGAGATATCAAGCTGAGCCAACAGCGCTCGAACGGGGTGGGCGAATCCATAGTAGTTCATGGCGCCGTCTTCTTGATCGCCTTGCAGCCATTGGGTCGCTTCAAAAAAGTGCTCGCCCAAGACATAACAATCGGGGTTTACGTCTTTCGCGGATTGTCGGAAGGCTTTGACATAATGCGCGTTGTTTTTCGCGCCTTCACCTTCGCCTAGCATGTGTATTACATCAAATCGCCAACCGTCAATGCAGTAAGGTGGTTTGAGCCAATGTTTGATGACAGCGTCTTCCCCTTGGTAGATATAATCGCGCACTTCGGGATGCTCAAAGTTCAACACGGGTAGAGAGCGTATGCCTTTCCAGCCAATGTAGTTTTGGCTCTCTCCATCAAAGAAGTAGTAGTGACGGTAAGGAGAGTCAACGCTTTGGTATGCGCCTGTCGCCGGGCTAAGCCCTTGCAAGTTAAACCAAGGATGCTCAGTCGATGTGTGGTTGAACACCGCATCCAGCATGATTTTCATATCTCGTTGGTGGAGTTTTTCACACAAGCTGGCGAAATGTTCGTTGGTGCCGAGATGTGGGTCGACTTGCGTGTAATCTGACGTGTCGTACTTGTGATTGCTTGGCGCCGTAAAGATAGGATTAAGGTATAAGGCGCTGACGCCAAGCGCTTGTAGGTAATCGAGTTTTTGCTCAACACCATACAAGTCACCGCCGTAAAACTCGCATCCACCGTAGCCATTTTCTGTGTCGACAGGCGAGCCCCACGCTTTTGAGGTGACCGACTTATGACCGCCAGAGACAAGGTATTCGCCATCTTTCACGCTGATATCAGGATTGCCATTGCAAAAGCGATCAGGAAATATCTGATAGAAAACCTGCTCACTTACCCATTCTGGTGGTTGATGTTCGGCGTTGAATTTAAAGTGAGTTTCCTTACTCGGGACACGTTGGCTCACTCCTTTGCCATCCAGCCAGTATTGATGGTTGTCTGCGACGAGCTTAAACACATAGTGAGTCATGGCTCGGTCGCTATTGAGCTCAAAGGTTGCTGTCCAGTAGTTGAGGTGCTCTGTTTCGCCGCTAAGCGTCATCTCGACGAGGTATTCTTCGTTGTCTGGTTCATGGCGGACAACAATTTTGTTGAATGCCGCGGTTTTTTCGACCGCGAGTCTGACGGTCAGCTTCTGGTCATGTCGACTTACCCAGTCTGAAGATTGACCATGAAAAATAAAAGGTTGCGTCATGCTGGGCACTCCTCGCTAGGTGAAACGTCAATTTCTAGAAACAGGCTCGCCAAAGGGGGCAACTCAGCCTCGATCGCACCCTGACCACCGGTGACTTTTAAGGTGTAATGAGTGTCACTCAGGCGGTCAATACAGTTGTAGTCTCCATCGCAAAGCTGCCAAGAGCTGATAACCTCCGGTGGCAGTATCAGTGAAAGTGAACGCCCATTTTGGTCACAAAAGTTGGCGACTAGCACCAGTTTTTGTTTAGCAGAGGAGCGTGCAAAGGCATACAGCTTGTCTTGCATCGGGGCGAAATTGTCATAGTTGGCTGCGTACAAGTCATGGTAATCGCCACACAGTGCAGGGCTTTGATGAGCAAGATTGAGTAGGGTTTGATAGAAGTGTCGCAGATCTCGTTCACTTGCGCTCAACTGGCCACCATCAAAGGCGCCATCATTCATCCAACGCTGGTGGTGTGGTACGCCGATGTAATCAAAGATTGAAGTACGTGAGGGCTGGCCAAATCCAGCCAGATCAGCCCCAGGTTCGCCCACTTCTTGGCCAAAATAGATCATGGTCGGTGAACTCGACAGGCAAGCGGAAACAAGCATCGCAGGTTTGCCTTTTTCTGCATTGCCGGCAAATTCTGGCGAGGCGATTCTCTGCTCATCATGGTTGTCGAGAAAATGCAGCATATGGTGTTCAATATCGCGCAGCTCATGCTGGATGCGGCCAATCTCTCCCGTGGAGCCATGACCTTGCATGACAGCTTTCAACGAGTCATACAGGTCAACTTTGTCGTATAGGTAATCCATTTTACCGAGTTGAATGTAATCTCGATATAGATCGGGCTGATACACTTCTGCCATCAGAAACGCTTCTGGATTGCGATGTTTAATCCAGGCGTTCATGTAACTCCAAAACTCTACCGGCACCATCTCTGCCATGTCGTAACGGAATCCATCGACGCCTTTCTCGGTCCAAAACAGCGCGATATCGCGGAATTTTTTCCATGAATCAGGCACGTCCTTATCTTGCCAGAATGCAAAATGGGCAGCGTGGTCTTTGTGGCGGTAGTCGTCCGGTAGCGTGTCGAACTCTTTTGTGCCATCTGGTCGAACGCCATAGTTCACTTTGACCGTTTCATACCAGTCATCGAAATTTGGCTGGGCAAGCCGAGAGCCGTTGCCTGTCCACTTGGCCGGGTACTCGGTATAGGGCGTTTCATTACTCGGGTGTGACTCGCCGCCAAGGGGAGGCTCTGCCGCGAGTTGTTTTGGCAACTTAAACGCTTGCTCTGGCAGATAGTAGAAGTTGTTGTCGCGTCGATAGGAGACAGAGGTATCATCACTAGCGCCAAAGTCTTCCACTCCTTCAGGGTTGTTCAGGCCTTGATACACGCGCGCGACATGATTTGGCACGATATCGACAATCACCTTCATGCCAGCACGGTGGGTGCGCGCTATCAGATCATAAAACTCTTGATTGCGACGGCTTGGATCATCCGCCAAATCTGGGTTGACGGAATAATAGTCTTTAACGGCATAGGGAGATCCAGCACGACCTTTGACTATCGAAGGGTGATCATCGGTGATACCAAACTCGCGATAGTCGTTGATTAGTGCATGGTGCATGACACCTGTGTACCAAATATGCGTGATCCCCAGTTTGTGAATTTCACTTAATGCTCGGTCAGAGAAGTGGCTAAACTTGCCGACACCATTCTCTTCGATGGTTCCCCACGGCTTATTGTTGGTATTGGTGTTGCCAAAGAGGCGGGTAAAGACTTGGTAGATGTTGGCTTTTTTCATTTGAGATGCATCTTCCTCGTTTCAACGTTATTCGCAGGCTAAAACAAGGCTGCTTCTCTCTACTCATCCCTTTGCATGTATTTGGGGGCGTAGAAAACGAAAGTGTGACTTGAGTAGTAATTATAAGCGCTGTGGTCATGTCCATGTTATCCAGACAAAAAGCGTGCAGTGCAAAGGTAAGTAATTGAGGAAATGAATAGTGGATTCAAGCTCACAATTTGGATAATTGGATAGATGGGACTTAGCTTGATTTAAGATGAATAAAACCAATAAATTCATGTAATTAAATTGTTCAGGTCTCTCTGATTACTACTTTCGTTGGTTTTGACATCAAAGCGTTCTTTTCTAACCTTAATTGGGAACAACGTCAGAAGAAAAGGAGAACATGAATGGCGACATTAAAACAGGACATTCCAAATCGCGTCACGGTCTACCACGATGATCTTGAACAAGAAAATACGCTTAAAAACGCGATGCTTCCTGAAAAACCGAGATACTTTAACGGCGCTCCAACCTACCAAGCGGGCAGTATTGATGAGTTCAAATCTAAGCTCAGTCAAATTGGTTTGTCGATAGACACTTAACCAAACATTATTAAAAAGCTCGCCACACACGTGGCGAGTTTTTTATTCTGCGACGATCTGATTTCTGCCACTTTGTTTGGCTTTGTAGAGCAGTTTGTCTGCGTGGTCTAGAACTTGGGTGAATGCTTTTTCGTTAGGCCAACTGACCAACCCCATACTGACGGTTACAGGGAGGGGGTGGCTAGAACAGAGCTTCTCCGCGAGATCACGTTCAACCCGGACGCGAATTCTCTCAGCGATTTGTGCCGCTTCGTGCAGTGTGGTGTTTGGCAACAATAGAGCGAACTCTTCCCCGCCAAGTCGGCCAAACATATCCGATTCTCGAGTTTCCTTAGCGACCGCGTCACAAAATGCGACCAGTACATCGTCACCCACAGAGTGGCCACACTGGTCATTAATTTGTTTGAAGTGGTCTAAATCCATCATACAGATGTAACAAGAACTGGCGAGGCGGCGTATCTCTTCGGCTCCGTCAACCAGCGCGCGTCGATTGAGTATGCCTGTGAGTGGGTCTTCACGAGCTAACCGAGTAAGCTGCATTTCTTTTTGTTTTATCTTGGACGCCATATCCGAGAATGCTTGAAACAAATCACCGATCTCATCGTCGCGATTGCTGAACTTTGTATCGGCTTTCCCCATGCGTGATAACGTTGAAATTCGCCTTCGAAGATCAGTAATCGGTGAGGCGATATAGTGAGACAGATAGCTGATGAGCCCAACAAATAACAGCGCAGCTAATACTAAATACACTGAGATTTCACGAATCAGAGTTTGGTTTTGCTTATCAATTTCTTGCTTGGAGACAAAGACGACGAGAGTGACGGAGTGCTTGCCGTTTTTGAGATTGATACTGTCATGAAAGACAAGGTGTTGCTTGATATTGATTCCAATCGGCTGGTTGATCATGATGCCCCCAAGATCTTCTCGAAACACGGGCTCTATAACTTCATTCAGCCCGTTTCGCTTGAGCTGATCTAAGCGCATGTAGTTAGAGCGTGACAGAGAGGCCAGGCTATCATTTCGCACAACGAAAACATCGACATACTCTAAACCACTCTCGGTGAGTGAGCGTTTAATGTCGAAAAGTTGGTCTTCGATAAGCGTTCGATCCAGAACAGCCGTGTAATACCCGATAAGTTCCTTATTGCAGTCGATTAAAGGTCTTGAGAAAAAGTAGGTTTCATTGTCGAAGATCAGACCAAGGCGAGACACCACTTCGCTTGAGGCGAGGTTGACGACTTGTTTGGGAAGATTTCGTTTCTCTCGCAATCTGCTCAGTTGATTGCTTAGGTCTCGATTCGCTTGAGAGTTAGCTTCACCATGTTCTTGCAGTTCGTTGAGTTTCTTCAATGTACTTTGTTCTAGCGCGATATTCCTTGGGTAATTAACTTGCCACTCTTCAAAGGCGCCATTGAGCAACTCAATGGTTTCCGCAGGTAATACTCGAGCATTTCTGAGGTCTTGCCTCAGTATGTAGCGATTACTCTTATTGGAAGAAAGGTGAAAGTTTTGCACCCTTCCTGATAGGTCTGAAATCATCAGCGCCGAAAAACCGCGACTAAAGCTAAGCGCATTGGAAGAGGCCTCTGCCCAAGATATTGATGGTTCTTGGCAAAGTGACATTGCTGAACTTAGGCGATCAAACTCGGTGAACCTGCCCTCGATATAGTGGCTGATCTCATTGGCACCCAACAGCGCGGAAAGCTGACTCGAGCGGAATATATGATCGATGGTTAACGTTTCTCGAGATTGATAATACGCATAACCAAAACCGAGTATGCTCGCCGCCAGCGGGAGAAGAATGAAAAAGACTTTGGTCCGCAGTTTATTCATTAGCACTCTTACTTCGCTGATCGCCGGGTCGGATGGTGCCAAGGTTTTTAATCACGGATAGAGATCCATCACGAAACTGCGCCAGATACATAGGGAGATCGACGTGGTGGTCTTCTCTCACTCTAAGCTCCGAATCACCAAGATACAGGGTGGTATTAGGCAAAGCATCGATCAGCTTTTCTTTGTCGACTTCTCCTACCTCTTCGAGTGAGGCAGCAATCAGATAGATCAGATCGTAATGCGCTTTACTGGAATAGGTCACCACCGACTCTTGGCCAAAGTGTTTTTGATAGTTGGTAACAAAAGATTGGGCGGCGGTTGCCTCTAAGCTACTGAAAAAGTGCAATGCAGTGAGCACGCCGTCGAGCGCAGAGGAGGGAAGGTTAGTTAGGTAGGTTTCATCTGCAGCAAAAGCGACGACCTGTATCTCGCGTTCAAAATCGAATGATGCCATTTGATTGAGGAAGTTGAAGCCGTCTTGACCGGGCAAAATCAGCATGAGGTTGTTTGCTTGTGATTGCTTAATTCGCTCAAAAACTGGCGTGTAGTCTCCGACACCAAAGGCCGTGAATTCGGTATTTGATACCTTGCCGTTGTGCTTTTCTACCGACTCAATAATGCGTTCTGACATACGGTGCGGCCATATGTAGTCGTAGCCGAAAATGTAAAAGTTGTCGCCGACATTGTTAACTAGGTAAGGAACAATTGGCTCAATGTAGTGTTCAGGAATGGTACTGTAGCAAATGAGGTAACGGCTAAAATGGCGTCCTTCATAATCAATACCGTAAAAAAGAGGGGTTTGGAACTCTTCTGCGACTTCCGTCATGGCGTAGCGTGAAGCACTACTAACTGGGCCGAGGAGCGAGAATACTTGGTACTGTTGAATCAGCTCTCGGCTGAGCTTAACGCTTTTCGCTGGGTTGGTTTGGTTGTCGCGGACAATCAGCTCAAGTGGACGTCCTAAAACGCCCCCATTGGCATTGATTTCATCAACCGCAAGTTGCGCACCCTTTAAGGCTTGTTCACCATAGATTGCAAAGGTGCCAGTTAGCGGCAGTACAGCCCCGAGTTTGATGCTGCTTTTCTCAGGAGAGCAGCTGGTGTTGAGCAGTGCAAGCAGAGATAAAAGAAAGCTTTGAATCTTCATAATATTGATTATTTCTTATAGTTTTTAACGCCATAGTTATAGTCTAGGCTAAGACATCGAGAAGGTAATAGATGGAGAGAGAAAACGGGTGTAACCCCTTTAGTTTGGTTGAGCCAACACTCTGTCTTCTCTCGCCTCTAACATTGCTGAGACTTAGCCGCGCACATACAAAGTGATCGATCTAGTGGCAAAAGAACGTTGGCTTATTGTTGGTTGCCTGCCTTATGCCAGTCGACTAATTGGCGGGGTCATAAGTGTCGATAAAATCGAGTATTTCAATTTTGGTGAGTGTGTGTAAGCTCGACACTTGAATTACGATCTCTGCCATTAAGTCATCTTCACAATAGAAATAGGCAACAGGTGCATTAAGCACTTCAGAAATACGCTTTATGGTGGCGTAATCTGGAGCATGTTTTCCTGTTTCGTATTGACTGATTCGTGCACTTGCGCCTGCCGGCTCCATCCCTAGTTTATTTCCCAGCTCTTCCTGGGTTATTCCTTGTTGTTTTCTAATAGATCTTAGCCGTCTAGGTAATGGGCTAGTCATTCAGTTGGCACCTCCATATTAGTAGCATGGTTATATTAACCTTATAGCATTAGATAAATTACTAAGGAATTTTTAGATCTGATGTCTTTGGTGGATTATTTTGATTGTAAAGGAGCGGGGTAACTATATGTAATAGATCTAGCTTAGATTTAATTATATAGCCAAACTTTTTACTGTTAGTTTTATCATGTTGAGATCAAAGTATTTGAAAATTAATGCTTTAGTACTAGGTTAATTCTACGAATGACGTCGACAATAGACATTGTCAATATTGGAATGGTTATTTCGTTTAGGTATATAAGACTGATCTTCGCTATTTTTTTAAATATAAATTGTTTTTGTTGGCTATTACGAGTTGGATGGAAATGGTTGGTGGTTAAATATTGATCAAATAGTTTGGCTTATTTTATTCTACAAATTTTCTATTTGATCCTCACAAAGCGTGATAATACTTCCAGTAAATTTCCGGCGTTCTGGAATTCGTTGGCTGATCGATATATGTCGAATTAAGCTGAGGACTCGGTAGATCTCTATTTCTCTCTCTGCGTCACTGTGTCCGCAAAGGAGAAGATAGCGTGTCACAAACTGGTTGATATTGTGTTGGGCAAAGAGAGGATCGTCATACACGCGCAGGCATTGTTCTTGTATATGGGCGATGAAGTTTCCTAGATCTAGGTATGGAGAGCCCAGACACATTAAGTCGAAATCAAGCAAGTGCAGTTTGTGTCCATCCCACAGCACTTGGTCATGGTAGAAATCTCGATGAATGGGTTTCAACTCGGATGCTAAAAGCTGTTCACTCAGAGTGATGCTTTGCTGGATCAGTGCACGTAGCCGACTTTCTAGGCTAGGTTGCTGCTCTGCTACTTTGTACAAACCGTCATGTAAGATCGTCAACTCTTTAGCCATCGTGTGTTCTTTTTTAATGGGTAACTCGGAATTGTGAAGTTTGTATAGCGCAAGCGCCAATTGGTGAGCAAGTGCTGGTTCGACGTTTTCACAAAATGGTTTAAACACGTTGTCCCCCGAGACTTTCTTTTGAAACCACATGTTCAGCTCTCGCATCGCAAATAGTGGCTCGGGGACATGAATATTATCTGAGGCTTTGTTTCCGAACTCTCCTTGGAACAGAGTAGATTGAGTTTTCAAGCTGTGTTTGTCTAATCCTTTGGCTCGAATTTTCCCGATAATCACCTCCGGGCTGTCAGCGGCGGTCGAGTATTCGACGATGGCTCGTTTATCCTCTTTGAATCTCACCAAGGTTGCGTGTTCAATTGATAAGGGCGCTTTCATTTGAGCATTGATTTGCTGCTCTACGATGTGTGTGTCCAGGCAGCGCGCCACTAAATGGCGGAACGAGTCTTGGGTACCTAAAGATTGCGTTAAGTAAGCAAAGGTCGCCGTGAGTAATCGTTGGCAAGCGAACTGCCAATCAGCGAGCCCAAATCTTAGCGGATGGTAGATAAGTTGGAATACGCCAATTGCAACAAACAGATCGATTTGGCGTCGATCTGCATTTCGTTTTTGTAAATACCCATCAAGAAAGATATGCGCGATTTTGGCGTAATTGTTTTTTGAGATTAAACCTATCTCCGACTTATAACGTAAATGAGAGAGAAAGTTACCCAAGTCGAATGCACTAAACCAAGTCGTGAGATTATCAAAGTCGATAAACTCGATACGTTCTGATGTGACGAGCACCTGATCGGCGTAAAAATCGCCGTGAATAAAACACTTCTCGTTTTCAATTGATGTGACTTGTTGAGCGAGTTGCTCGGCGAGCCATAAGGTGAGTGAACTCTGTTGCGGAAGTATTTGGGTTATAGACTGGGCATGGTTTTGAATCAGGTTGGCAAAGTGGCGGGTATCCACAGCCCGTATTTTTTTCGATACCGTTCGATGATGAAATTCCGCTAGGCGCGCTCCACACAGATAATAATGTTTAAGCTGGTCTGTGGTCATGGGATCTTCTTGATTGAGCGGCGAGCCTTCAATCCATTCATAAATGAGCATGCAGTGTTTGTCGCTTTTACCTACGATGTTGCCAAACGGACTGTTTGGACGCTTTAAATAACTCACACTTAGCGTTTTGTATCGCTCAGGAGTATAGAGTTTGACCACCAAAGGCGTTCCATCCTGCAAGGTCAATTTGGCGACAAAGCGTCTTTCTGGCTTGTACTGTAATGGCGTGAGCAGCGTATTGTCTGCATCGGTAGCGTTGAAAAAAGCACGTTGCAGTAACTCACGGCGCCTTGTGACATCGACAAGTCGCTCTAGCGTAGGCAAGCGTGTGTCATAAGGATATCGATTGAAGACAAGGTTACCCGTTTCGATGATATGGCTATGCGTTTCGGCAAAAAGGCTGCCAGATTGGGCTTTTTGCTGCGCTTTATTTACCTTAACTTTGTCCGAATACGCTTTTAGATAAAACAGAAAGTGCCTTTCATTGTGTTTTATTTGGTAGAGGCATAGGCAACTGCTGCTTGGTTTGTATCTGAGGTATTCGCGTCGGAGCTCGGTCACGTTCGACCAGCCGAGCACCTCTTTGACTAGGGCGAGCACTTGTTCTTCAGCAAAAAGAGTGTCGATGCCTGGAATTTGGTTGTCTTGAGGTTTTGATTGAAACGACACCGCCTAACCTCCTTCACACAATCGTTGTGCGTCGGTTGTCATCAAGGTGCTATCTGCCACGATAACCTGTCCGTTTTTTATCTCAACTTGTGCATCACACAACTCTGCACATTGATGGCGGTGGGTGATCCAAAGTGTGGTTTTGCCTTTTGATAGTTCTAAAAGCGCGTCACTGACGGATGATTCGGTCTCTGGATCCAGCCCGGTTGTGGGTTCATCGAGAATCAGTATTGGACTGTTTTTTAGCGCGGCTCTTGCGATGGCGATGCGTTGACGTTGCCCGGCAGACAAGGTCACGCCACGTTCACTGACGTGAGTGTCGTACCCCTCTGGTAGCGACTGAACAAAATCGTCGATTTTCGCCAACTTTGCCGCGGCAATAATGCGTTCCGGCGTGGCATTTGGGTCTGCGATTGCGATGTTTTCTCCAATGGATGCCGAGAACAGCGCAGTCTCTTGCATGACGACAGAAAACTGCTCGCGGTAGCTCTCTAGCGTAAACTGGCGAATGTCTTGGTTGTCCACTTTAACCTTGCCAAAGGAAGGGTCGTGAAGTCTTAACAACAAAGAAATCAAAGTGGACTTACCGCTGCCAGATGCGCCTATTATCGCCAGGCGTTGTTGGCTCGGAACGGTTAGATTAACATTATGAATGGCAGGGCATTGCTTTCCTGGGTAAGTAAAGCTGAGGTTGGAGAACTGAATGTGGCCTATAAAATTTGGAGCGGGCGTGGCGTTTTTGCTCTCTTTGATGGCGTGCTCCTCGTCTAGAACCTTGAGTACGCGCTCTCCCGCGGCTGACGCTTTCGCTAGGCGAGCGGTGTATTTGGTAAAATCGCGGATCGGACGAAAGACGCGGCGCAGGTAGTAAACAAACACAATGAGCCCCCCAGGAGTGAGGCGTCCAGCGAGAACTTCCAGCGAGCCAAACGTGAGGACCAAAGCGGTGGAAAGGGCGACCAAAATCTCGACGGTACGTTGTAAACTGGCTACCAGCTTTTTGCCTTTGACGCCCTCTTTTAAGCTCTTACTGTTTGCTTGTCGAAAAGAATCACCAAATCGATTTTCGATTTTAAGCGCTTGAACGGATTTAATCGCACCAATGGATTCCGCGGCGGTGGCGGCCATGTCCCCCTCTCTTTGGCGATTCTTCTTGGCCACGGAATGAATGCGTTTACTTTTGCTTAGCGTCACTAGCCAAAGAATGGGAAGGGGAATTAACGCGATCAAAGCAAGTTGCCAGTTCAGCCACAACATCACGGATAAGATGAGCACAAAAATAAGCCCACTGCTAAGTAGTGGGACAATAGCGGTTACAGAGACTTCCTTAATCATTCCCATGTCGCCGATTAACCGAACGATCAGATCGCCACTGCGCTGCTTTTGGTGATAGAGCACCGATAGCCCTTGTAGGTGGGTGAACAGCTTTTCTCGAAGGCGAATGATGATGTGATTGCCCGCAACGGCCATGCTGATGGTGGCAATGTAGGTGACAATGGCACGCAGCATAGTGATGACGACTAAAATGACCGCAAACCACGCGATGTATTCGATAGGGTTGAGCGCTGCGAGAGGCTGAAAGTGTTCTTTACTACTTGGGTTACTGATCACCAGACGATCAATAATGAACTTAAGTGGCCAAGGTTCGACCATTCTCAGTGCCGCTTGGGCGAACAAACAAGCAAAGGCTAAAAAGATTAACCCGCGTTTTTCACGAATGTAAGGCTGAGTATATTGAGCAAATTTAATCAGCCCGGGTAAGCTTTGTTTAATCCCTTTTGGCCTGGCCATTAAGCCACCTCTGAAACCCCTGCTAAAGAGAGTATAGACTGCACCCTCAATGACCAGCTGTGTTTGTTTTCAGCCTCAATTCGGGCGCGTCTACCAAGTGTTTCTCTGACCGTTCGATTTTGAATCAAGTGTGAGAGCGAAAACAGCAGGGCCTCTGGGTGTTCGGCATCGTACAAAAGCCCGGTTTCGCCATGGGTCAATATGGTGTTGATCTGCCCCAGATTGGAGGACACCGTCGGTAAGCCTGCTGCCATATATTCGTAGATTTTTAACGGAGAGAAGTAAAACGCGGGCTGTTTTGGATAGGGCGCAACCGCAATGTCCATTTGTTGATAGTAGCTAGGAATATTTTCTGGGGAAATTGCTCCTGTAAACGTGACAGATGAGTCGATATTGAGTTGGTGAACCAAGCTCTCCAATTTTTGCTTCTCTGGCCCATCTCCCACGATCAGTAGGTGGCATTCAGGGTGCAAGCGTAGGACTAAGGAAAACGCCTCTATCAGTAAGTCGACACCGTGCCAAGGCTTTAGCGTGCCCACAAAACCAATGGTTGTTTTGTGGTTTTGAGCGTGGGGGAGCGATCGTTTTTTGATGGTATCAACGTTGACGCCATTGGGTAGCACGTGCACTTTCCCGCGCGCTTCGGCAAACTCATTGAGGTAATCGGCAACATGTTCCGACACGGCAATGATGGTGTCAGCATGATCAAAACAGATCTGAGAAATGTAACGCGCTGCTCGCTCATCACAGAGACTGCGGTATTTCTTTTGCTCCTCTATCAAAGGGGCGTTGACTTCCAAAATGGTGGGCAAGCCGTGTTGATGCCCATAACTCATTCCAGCGTGCGACCATAGTGAGTAGCGCTCGTAGACAAACTCATAGGGCGCGTATCGGCTAAGCTGGCGAATGGTCTCATCATTGTCGCGAATATCCGACTGCTCACGCAGGGAGCGATCGCGAATTTTGGTGTGGCGTACTTTGTGAAACTCTACGCTCGCTAGGTCGTTCGGACATTGGTCTCCGCTGGCCGCCGCAAACAGTGACAGCTCCACGCCTTTGTTTCTCATCGCTCGAATCACTTCCTGTATATGAAGTGAGCATCCTTTGGTGCCGAAAGCTGGCACTCCTCTGTCTGAACACACATAAGCGCCTTTCATGATTGCGACCTCGCTGAATGAGTTTGGAAACAGTTGCGTAGCGTACGAGTGTTGATATCTATATTGAAATGCGACTCAATGTGGTATCTCGCGTTGGTCGCAATGGATTGAGCCAGAGTCTGGTCAAGAAGCAGGCGTTCAATGGCGGCGGCCAACAGTTCTGGGCTGCGTGACTTCACCATCAGCCCAGTATCATTGTCATGTATCACTTCGGGTATGCCAGTGACATCGGTTGAGATACAAGGGGTGCCAAGCGCCATGGATTCGACCAATACCGTTGGTAAGCCGTCTTTGTTGTTGTCACTTGCGACGACGCAAGGGGCAATGAACATGGCCGACTGAGTGATTTTTTGTTTGACCAGTTCCTGCGGCATTGGCCCGAGCAAGTCAACGTGATTCTCTAAGCTGAGTGTTTGGACGAGTGTGTAGAGTCGATCGTGCTGATCCCCCGAGCCGACGATTTCACAACTGAACGGCGTGCCTTTGTCGCGCAAGATAGCGCAGGCGCGAATCAAATCATCGAAACCTTTCTTTTCGACCAAACGACCAACGGCAATCAACTTAGGAGGACGGTCTTGGTAGGGGTGGAAGGGGAACTGAGTCAGATCGAGCCCATTGTAGATGCGAACAAGTTTGCCTTGTTCAACTCCAAGTGAGTGGCTAAGGTAGTCGACATTGTAGTCACTAACGGTCACAGAGAAATCGGCTTTGGCGAATTTCCTTTTGATCTGCTCATAATCGTTGTCTTGATGAAAAATGTCTTTGGCGTGAGCGGTGAAACTTGACGGCAATTGGCACAAGCTCGCCGCAATTTGAGATACCGTGGTGGCCGTTGTCGCAAAGTGTGCGTGAATGTGCTCAATCTTATGTCTGTGGATATGTAAAGCGAGCTCTAGTGCCTGAGTTATTTCGCGTGCGCTTGCTTCGGTGTATTGAGCGAGAACGTGCCAAAGGTTGGGATAGGTTTGAGCCGCGCGTTTTTGAAGTTCCCAAAATGCGCTCGCCCTGTCAGCTTTACTCGATAGATACGTCACGGGAGCTCTCACCTGCGCGATGATGTCTTGAAAATGGCTATCTTGAGGCGGTAATAAGGCGTAAATACGTACTTTTTCACCTGCACGTTCATGAGCGAGAATTTCATTAACGATGAAGGTTTCTGAATATCGTGGGTATCGCTTCACAACGTAGGCTAGGTGCATCGTGCAGTATCCTTATTTTTCAGCAATTTACAGTAAATGGGACAAAATCTTATCTTCAACAACCTGCATCCCAGTTTGATTGATGGCGGCATTCTGCTGCGGCTTCTTATGGCACTCCATGAGAGCGCAGACCTTATGGACTAACATTGTTGGGGTTAACGTCTCTGGATTGAGGTAATCAAATATCCCACGTTTTGCGAGGCGTTGAGCGCGAATAAGCTGTTCCTCGACAGGGGTTGTCCTTGGCAGCAAAATTGCGGGGGTATTGCAGCTAATCAGCTCACAAACTGTGTTGTACCCAGCCATTGAGATAACCAGATCGGCCGCTTGGATAAGCGAGACCAAATTGGGGTTAAAGCGTTCAATGGTCAAATGAGCCAGTTGTTTCGCGCGCTGGGTGAGTTGATTGGCCTGTTGCTCGTCCATCTCTGGACCCAACACAATGTGGTGTTCAAGGTGAGAAGGAAACTCCGCAAGCAAAACGGCTTGTAGGTAAGTCTCTATAAGCAACTGACCATCGTTGCCTCCTCCAACGGCAACTAGCACTTTCTTTCTTTGGTTTGGGGTGTCGTGCTTGTGAGCTGAAAGGTGTTCTGTTGGCGGAATTAAATAGCCGCAGAAAGTGGTTTTACTCTGGACAGTAGTTGGAAAATCATACTCTAAAGGTAAATCAAAAATGCTTGCGTCACCAACGACCAGCACCTCTTGATAATACTGTTCGATCACTTGGTGATAGTGATGCTTGCACCACACTGGGATTGTCTTGTTTGGGCTATCTAAAATATCACGGAGCAACAGCAGGTGTTTGCATTTGTGTTGCGTTGAGGAATATTCAAATAAAGGTAAGAGCTCGCCAGATAAACCCGTTGGCTTCTTGTCAATGACACAGACATCGGGTTGAAATTGATGATAAGTGTCGAGGATAAGCTGGGCTCTTAGGGATTTGACTTTAGGTGTATCAAAGCACTTAAGACGTGGATGGTAAGCGCCGGTAGTATCTCGGCTCAAGCAGGGCAGTTTGACATAATCAATTTGTGGGTGGGTACGAAAAGCATGGTACATGGGAGACCCGGTAATCAATAAGACATACAAATCTTGATGCTTACTCACGAGGTAAGTCGCTATGGCAACCATGCGGCGGATGTTGCCCAAGCCATAACTGTCATGAGAGTAAAAGAGTAGCTTTTTCATTGTAAACCCACTGATTGACGATATGTCTAATTCGCCCGATTGGAATAACTAATGCTTTAGTATGACTAAAAAAGTATAGACTTCGATTGGAATGTTAGTGAGTGCTAATGTTGGGAGTGTTGGTAACACGATGAATCTACAAATAATTTAATTTATAGATTTGTCATTATCATGGTGTGAAGGGATACGCCGCTTTGGAGCAAGCGGCGATGGTAAGCTCAGTGGATGCCTCCGTGTTTGAACTCATCGGCGTAGGCTTTGTCTTCTCGCATGATATGTTGAACCAACCAGTTTTTAAGAAACTGCATTAACTCATCGCCGACTTCTTCTCCTTTCTCAACGCGACGTTGGAACTCAAGCACTTCTTTGACCAACTTTTTGTGCTTCTCTTTATGCTGTTGGTTTTGGCTGTATTCAACTTGGTCGAATAGGGTTTCTTCATAGGTGAAATGATTGGCGGTGTAGTCAATAAGCCCTTGAACAACGCGTTTGATCGAAGCCAAACCATAGTTGTTATGGAGGAGGTGATGGAGTTCATTGACCAAATGTAGCAGTGTTTGGTGCTGACGATTGATCTCTTCGATGCCGATATCCAGATTGTCGCTCCAGTCCATCAACCGATCCCGACGGCCATCTTCTTGCTCAACCTGATGAGGATTAATGGCAAAGCGGTGCAACAGCGAATCAATTTCGCCTGACAGGTTGCGTACTGTGATACTGGCGATCAAGGTTTCCTGGGTTGATTTGACGTTGTTTTCCGATTCAGACGCTATCAGATCCAGACACTGACTGAGTTCATTGGTTTGCGCTGTCTGCTGCTCAGAAGAGGCGGCAATTTGTTTTCCTAAGGATTGGATTTCCTCAATCTGCTCATTCAGAGCTTTGAAGGTATTTTCCGCGGTTGAGGCAATTTCGAGTGAATGAAGCATGCTGGACTTGTTCTCTTGCATGGTTTGCATCACATCATCGGTTTTGTTTTGCAGATTGGTTATCTTAGTGCGTATCTCTTCTGTTGCTTCTTGGGTGCGCATGGCGAGATTACGAACTTCGTCGGCCACGACTGCAAATCCTCGTCCTTGTTCTCCCGCCCGAGCACTCTCTATTGCGGCATTAAGGGCAAGAAGGTTGGTTTGTTCGGCGATGCCGCTGATGGTTTCCATTACTTGACTGATTTGCGCTGTTTCTGCCATCAAGGATTCAAAATGTGTGTTCGAGTTGTCGATGTGTTGATTGGCACTGTCTAAGGCGTTTTCGAGATCTATCATGTCGTGCGTGCCTTGATCCGCTTGGCGTTTTGCTTGGTTGGCGACCGTTGCGGTTGTTTCGCAGTGATCGGACACTTGATGGGTGATGTCGGACAGTTCACGAATGATGATTTCCGCTTTATCGACGTCTTGTTTTTGCCCAATCGCGCCTGATTTGGACTCCTGAGAGTCCTTTTGCACAGTGTCCGCCACGTCTAGCAGGTGCTTAGTCGATTTGCCTAGGGCATGGATTGTCCGTGAAATATCAGAACCGATTCGATTGATGGTGTGGTAAATCGGTGGAGTCACGCCCGGCTGGTGGGCAATTCTCTGGGTTAAGTCCCCTTCGGAAAGGTGCGTCGCGGCGTCTTTCACTTGATGCAGAATCTGGGTAATTGAGCTTAAGATAATGGCCAAGCAAAGACAGTAAATAAGAACAAGAAGGAGCGCCAACCACGCGCTGGTGGCCGCGAGATATAGCGTCACAGGTAATGCCAGCACGAGACAGAAAACAACGATTTGCAGCGCCGATAAATGGGTGAGTTTGTCGAGCAAGCGGTGGTACATGTTTACCTCTCTATCGGTTAGATGGCGTTCATAGACAAGTCCGTAGACAGTTGATAACACTGCTCTAGATGAGCCTCTAAGCAATGATAGACATCTTTATCGAGCTCATTGCGCTTCACCATCGGGTACATGATTTCGACGATCTCTTCTTTTGATAGTCGGCTACGGTAGGGGCGGTCTTGTGACAGTGCCTGAAACACATCCACGATCGCGATAATACGTGAGGGGAGGTCGAGCTCGTTTCCTTGCTTATTGTTGGGGTAACCGCTGCCATCAATGCGCTCATGGTGGTTGGTCGCCCACTCACCAATTTTTGAACCGGGGAACACCATTTTTAGAGCTATTTCTGTGTCGATGGTGTGCCTGCGGATGCGAGTGTACTCTTCCTTGGTTAAGCTCCCTTGCTTATGAAGGATTTCGTCTGGCGTTCGCAATTTTCCAATATCGTGGACAAGGCCGGCAACGTACAACTGTTCGGTCGTTTTGGCGGGCAGTTTCAACCTTGTGGCGAGAAACTTACACAGTTCAGCCACTTTGATTGAATGTTGGTAGGTGAAGGGGCTTTTTGCGTCCACAATACCGGCGATAAAGGTGCCGAGCTCGACAAGGTTCTCAATGGTTAAGTCTTGCTGGAGCCAGTCAAGATGAGTGAAACTCAAAGGAATGGCTTCAATGTTTTCTGGCTCCATTGAGAACCAAAAACCGTCTCTGTTGGTCAGTTCGGACATGGCTTCAATGTAATCCGGACGAAAGAGCGTCCCTTTATATTGACGCAGTTGTTCGGCGATACTGCGTTTTTTGAGAGTAATGAGATCGCTATGCTCGTTATCGAGGTGTCGGGCGCGTAGTACGTCGAGTCGGTCGGCAATAAAGATAAGTGCCGCAATATCTTTTTCGAAAGGCGATAAGTGAATGCCTTCCAAGATATCCCAAGCCGTATGGTGGTGGCGGACAATATTCGAAAACTGCGCAAGGATGTTGCATTGTTTCAGGGCATTGTAGCCGTGAATGCAGTGGATGCTGGGGTCGTCGGGTTTGAATTTACTCACCAGCTTGGTGTGCTCTTCGGTTTGAGAGACACCACAGTCGTGAATGAGACCTGCTAAGAAGCAAAACTCTTGCTTCTTAACGTCCCACTTAAGAAGTTTAGCGCATTCATAGCTGATATATCCAACACGATGATTGTGGTGAATGTCATCAACGCCCACATAATCGAGCGCCCTCGCCACCCAGATGAGAGCGTGTTTTAAGTCTACTGAAAAGCTCTCATTGTTGATATTTCCAATGGCTTCCATATTCGCCTTCCTGACTATTTTTTTATTCTTACTTTAGTTTAGGAAACTCTCAATGATTCGGCGGTAATTTTTAACCAACTGGCTCAGCGTACCCTCAATTTTTCAACAGCTTGGCGAAAATGTAGGGTACGTCGAAAGTGCGATCCCTGATCTAGGCGTAATGGTATACCTAAAGTAAACTTGAGGAATAAATGGATTTGTTAAGGAGTTCGGATATGGATATGAGTGTTGGCGAGGTGGCGAAACGGGCGGGAGTTAAGGTCTCTACGTTGCATTTTTACGAGCAGAAAGGGTTAATCAGTAGTTGGCGGAACCAAGGTAACCAACGAAGATATCACCGCAGTGTTCTTCGCCGTGTCGCGGTGATCAAAGCGGCTCAAGAGGTTGGGCTGACTTTAGAGGAAATTGCTCAATCATTGGCTTATCTACCCAAGCATCAAGCACCGAGCAAAGAGCAATGGGAAGAGATGGCGTCTGAGTGGAAGGCGATGTTAGAGCACCGAATTCTCCAGTTGAAAGCCCTGCAAGATGATCTCGGTAGTTGTATTGGTTGCGGCTGCTTATCGATGAAATCTTGTGCGATATACAATCCACAAGACATTCGCGCAGAAGCGTATCAAGGAAAAACCATGCTGACTAACCCAGAGGAGTGGTCATAGCGAGAGTGCAAATGTCAGCAGTATCGGCAAGGTTAAAATACTGAAAAAGTTGCCAAACAAGACCATAGAGGCCACATTGACAGGCTCGATACTAAAACGCTCAGCAAACAGATAGTTCATCACCGCGGGTGGGAGCATGGAGAACAGTACCATCATCTGCAACTCCAACTTTGGCAGCGGGATAAACGTATAGATGGTGGCAAACGCGATGCCACCGGTTATCAGCGATTGTAACGTACAGAGCAAGCCGACCTTTAAGCCACTTAATCTCATGTTGCACATTTGCGCGCCGAGTGAAAGCAACATGACAGGAACCGCTGCCTGACCGAGCAGAGCCGTTGCCTCATAGAGGGGAGCCCACACCCCCATCCCCAGCAAGTTGATCGTGAGCGCCAATGCCGCGGCGAGAAAAATAGGCATTCTTATGATCTGCTTAAATGGATTGCCTTCGCTAAGTAAGGCGAGCCCAAGGCTTATATGGATACATGCTGATACCACAAACAGCAAAACCGCGGGGGCAAGTGCCGTATCACCAAAGGTATAGGTAAATAGAGGGATCGCTAGATTGCCGCTGTTTCTGAACATATGCGGCGGAGCCCATGCTTTAAAGTTCAGTCCTGACACTCGGCACCAAAACAGCATAATAACGCCGGGTAACAGTACCGCGATGAGTGATGCCAAAAGTAGAGGAAGCTGCTGGGTATCTAGTGGCATCGACACGAGGGATGAAAACACTAACGCCGGCGTGAAGGTATCCATGTTGATTCGATTAATGGGGCGAAAGTCGGGTTTAAGCCAGCGACCGACGGAAAAGCCCACTGCAATCAAAGCAAACACGGGGAATAGGATACCAATAACTTGTTGCAGCATAGGGGTTAAGCTCCGCTTGTACGCGACATCGGCGTATCTATTTTATAATTAGGTGACTAGTTTTCTCGGTATTTGTGCAGCAAATCGATGGGGATATGGCAGTAGTCATTGGGGAAACGAGACAGCCTATCTTGGTGTTCATCGTCACTTTTGACGTAGTTTGTCAGTGTTTTTATCTCTACCACAATACGTTCGCTGTCTTCACGCTGCTCAATATGGCGCTTCGCCGCCGACAAATGTGCGGGATCGTCACTGTAAATGCCAGTTCGATATTTTTCACCGACGTCGTTGCCTTGTTGATTGAGACTGTATGGATCGATGATCTCAAATAAATAGTCAACCAGCTCTATCACACTCACTTGGGTGGGTTCGAATTCAACCCGCACACATTCAGCGTATCCGTCATAGGGGCCACTTGTGGTTGAGCTTGTCCCATTTGCTCTACCTGCTTGGGTCGATATTACGCCCGGTAGATGTCTTAAGAATTCTTGAACGCCCCAAAGGCAGCCACCTGCGAGATAGATTGTTTGCATTGAGTTTTAATCGTTATTAAACAGTGAATCAATTAGAGCAAAATCTTGATAATAGGCAAGTCTGTAACGGTTATTTGTTTGTTGATGTCGATAAATTATTCGGGTGGCGTGTGATCGTTTTAACACTTTTTAAAGATGCAGAAAATAAATGAGCCATATGCGCATATCAAAAAACAAAAACAGAGGGCTTAGCGTGCGTATTTGGTGGCTTAAATTGGCGATTTGAGCGATTTTTATTGTTATGTTTTTCATGCACTTATGAAGCTGGTGTAAACGGTTGGGAAGATGCTAGGTTGTCGACTCTTAAACGGAGGGAATATGATCCAACACAAACAGACATACATAAACCAAGACTTTTCAAAACAAGAGCTTCACTCAGCCAAATTTGAAGCGTGTAAGTTTTACAACTGCAGTTTTGAGTATGCCGACTTAAGAGAGGCACAATTTGTTGACTGCCGCTTTATTGAGTCAGGTGCGATTGAAGGGTGCAGCTTTAACCATGCCAATCTAAAGGACGCAAGTTTTAAAGGGTGTCAGTTGGCGATGAGCCAATTTGTCTCTGCGGAATGTTTTGGCATCGAAATGCGAGACTGCGATTTGAAAGGTGCCAACTTTGTTCGGGCGAATTTCACCAACCGAATCAGCCACAAAGCCTATTTTTGCTCGGCTTACATAACACGATGCAATCTTTCATACACAAACTTTGAGCGCGCAGTGTTGGAAAAGTGCGAATTGTTTGAAAATCGTTGGAATGGCGCGCACCTATTTGGTGTTAACTTCAAAGGTGCCGATCTGTCTAGTGGTGAGTTCAGCTCTGAGCAGTGGGAAAGCGCCAACTTTGAAGAGTGTAACCTAGCCCATGTCGACCTAGAAGGCGTCGATGTTCGGAAAGTGTCGTTGTTCGGCGCGAAGATCTGCGATTGGCAGCAAGAGCAGCTTCTGTCCCAGCTTGGGATTATTCTTCTTTGACGAGTCAAAATTACCTGTATCAAATTCTATAACCATGTCGTTAATTTCCAACCTTTTGTGACGGAATACACGTTTAAAGCAATTGTGTAGCAAGATTTCTTCATTACGATGTGATTTTTGATGTGCAACTCAAATCATAGGCTAATGTAATAAAAGTTTCGTTTGCATAAAAAATAAGTATGGGGAACATGCTGCTTTTACAACGCAAGAGCTTTTGGCTAGGTTCAGTGTGTCTATTTTTAATAGGAGCGACAGGGTACTTTCTTCTTTCAAAGCAGAAAGGAGAAATGTCGACGGTTCGGGTTGGAGTCTCCTTGACTCCGACCGCGTCTCCTTTTCTTATTGCTGAAAGGCTCAAACTGTTCGAAAAACATTCTCTCGACGTTAGCCTCTTTCCTTGCGTTTCTGGTAGTGCGTGCACACAGCTGATGCTAGACCACAACGTAGATTATGCCACCGCCTCAGAATCGGTAGTGATGTTTCAAAGTCACGAGCACAATGAACTTGCTTTGTTGGTGTCGTTTGTTGAGTCAGACAATGACCTCAAGTTGCTCACTTTGGGGCCAAACAACATCCGTAATGTTGCTCAACTTAAAGGTAAGCGAGTCGGCCTTATAAAGGGAACCGCAAGCGAGTTTTACTTTGATTCCATTCTGCTGGCTAACGATCTAAAAGGGTTGGATGTGAAGAAAGTCTACTTAGATGCTAATGATCTCGTTCCTGCTTTGCTTTCTTACCGTGTTGAAGCGATTTCTGCTTGGGAGCCGATGGGCTATCAAGCCAACCTTCACTCTGCTGCTGAAGTGATTAATTTAGGTACTCGCGGAGTGTATCAACTCTCGTTCAATCTTCTTTCTACTACGCCTTACCTTGAGTTTGTTGGTGACGAGCCAACTCGATTGCTTAGCGCGCTAAATGAGGCGATTCAATGGATAAATATCAATCCAGAGCAAGCACGCATTTTAGTCGCGGAGCGGCTTAACATTCCGGTTAATCAAGTGGAATGGTCTTGGCAAGATTACGTGTTTCGACTCTCGTTGGGTAATTCGTTGTTGTCTAACTTACAGTTTCAAGCCCGCTGGGCGGACGAAGCGGGACTTGTCGCGGGCCCGAACCCAGATTTTCGTGACGTTTTCTATTCTCGTCCTTACCAACAGGCCACTTTGCAGAGATATTAGCGATGATCAGTTCACTGTTTAAAAAACTGTTTCTGCTGTCGACAACCACCATGTTGTTGACGCTACTGATTGTGGCGTCGTTTGCCAAGATTAACAGCGAACAAAATCAGACCAAATCTGAGCTTGATACCATCATTGACCTTCAACTAAGAGTCGACCTACTTCGCAGCCAGTTATGGGTATTTCTGCAGTTTGGTGATCAATCCAGTCTTAAGCAGGTGGAGTATGCCCAAGCGGAGCTTGCCACGCAGCTTACAGCTTATGGCGAACAGGGCGCTCGATTCGACAATTTGCAAAGGATGAACCAAAGCTTACAAGCCTTATTGACCCAAGAGAAGCAGCTCTATGACCGAGACGTGGCAAGCGAGGAGGGGATCAATGCGTTTGGTTTACTTCATTCGCGCTACAACATGATTGTACAGAACATGACCGAAGAGTTGGCGCATGTTCACCAAGTGGTGGTCGACCGAAGCGCGAGCAACCTTTCTAATGTCATGAAATCCGCCGCGGCGTGGTTGATCGTCTGTTCACTGCTGGTCAGTTTTATTGCCTGGCTCATTCTGCTGCGTTTCAAATCCGATGCCGAGTCGGTCAAAGAAGCCATTGTTGCGTTGGCCAAAGGCAATCTTGAAGCAAAAGTGGACACCGCTTCCATGGACTCTGAATTTAAAGGCATCGCGTTTTTCTTTAACCAAATGACTATCTCGCTGCGTGAATCAACGGTGACCAAACATGAGTTAGAAGAAGAGGTGAAACGCCAAACCATGCAGCTTGAGAAAAAACACGAGCAATTGATTTTCCTTTCAGAGCATGATCCGCTAACGGGGTTATACAATCGCCGCGCATTCGATAAATCGCTCGAAAATGCGATCGTGAAAGCCAATCGAACCAAGTGCAAATTGGCGATTCTATTTATTGATCTTGATGACTTTAAGGTGGTCAACGACACATACGGGCATGATGCGGGAGACGCCATTTTAGTCAACGTGGCAAACCGATTGAGCAACGCGATTCGTCAGTCAGATTTTGTAGGGCGACTAGGGGGCGATGAGTTTGTGATTTGTCTCGATTTGCTGAACAATTTTGACATTCTACCGCAAAAGGTCGAGCAAATTATGCAAGCCATATGTGAGCCGATTGGTTTCAATGGACGAGAGCTGTCGATCAGCGCCAGTATTGGCGTGAGCCACTTCCCCGACAGTACGAGAAACAAAGAAGTACTGCTTAGCATGGCAGACGAAGCCATGTATCGTTCTAAGCATGTAAAAGGACCTTGCTGTTACGATGGCGAAACCATGCAGTGTCAATCTTCCACAAGTGATGTTGTGGAGCTCGCTCAGGTTAGAAAACACCCCAGTTGATTCAACCGCTAAGTATCCTTACATGCAAGGTGTAAATAAATTTTAACATCTTTTATAAATGCTTTATGGCCTTAGTCACTCGACTTTAGTTCCAATAATAGACATCTTATCCCTGTTTTGGCTTATGTCTGCTTTTTAAGCCAGTTATACAGGGATAGTACATTATGGATAATGAACACAGCTTACGAGAAAACTTACTTGCACTCACTTTAGGCAGTGCATTGGTGTCACTTGGAGTCATCTTTTTTAGCCAAGTAGGGCTACTTACTGGTGGAACCGCAGGTTTAGCAATATTTTTGACGAAAGTGACCGACTTTAGTTTCGGGCAAGTTTTCTTTGCCTTGAACCTACCTTTCTATTTATTGTCCGTGATGCGGATGGGCTGGCGATTTACGATTAACACCTTTATCGCGGTTTCCATCGTTTCTTTAGCCGTGGACCATTTGCACAACGTGATTGAAATTGCGCGAATCGACCCCCTGTACGCAGCCTTGATTGGTGGCGGTTTAATCGGCATTGGTATGTTAGTCATCTTCCGCCACAAAATGAGCTTAGGTGGATTTAACATCCTTGCGCTTTTCCTCCAAGAGCGTTTCGGCATTCGCGCTGGCAAGGTTCAAATGGCGCTAGACTGTTCGATTGTAGTAATGTCGCTGTTCATTGTTGATGTGTCTCTGATTGCGCTATCTATACTAGGTGCTGTTGCGACCAACCTCATCTTAGCGATGAATCACAAGCCTGGCCGATATCAGCCTCAACCGAGCAACGCCTAAAGTATAATAAACGGCTTAGCATGATGCTAAGCCGTTTTGTTAATGAGCGCGTCCAAAGAGTGAATCTGTGGAATAGCGTCTGACACCTTCCTGTTTTCTCGGTTTAGATAGATGGCTTGGCACCCCGCGGCTAATGCGGGAACAATATCTTTCTCGAGCGTATCACCGACCATGACAAGTTGATTGCAGCGCACATTAAGTTTTTCAGCAACGCGTGAGTAATAAGCAGAATCATTTTTATCAATACCCAGATTGGCTTTGCAGAAATAACCACTGATGTACTGATCCAGCTCTACGCGTTGAAATGCCTGCTGTATTTCTGACTCGTTTGAGTCTTGAGCGTTGGTGGCAACATAGATGGAGTGGGAAGCGCAAAGGTGCTTTAGCGTTTCTTTTGCCCCCGGCATTGCTAAGATGGTTGGCCAATGTAACATCTTGCCGTGTTGGGTTGGGTCATCGAACATCAAGGTGTTGCCCCAATCAAATAGGTAGATTACATCCAAGTTTTTCATTGTGATTCCTTTGCCGTACTTAAGCGTTAAGTATATGAATACAAAATCTTATCCTAACGACAAAATACCCGATTAGTACATGAGGCGCAGTTCATATTAAATACGCACCTAGATTTTCATCGTCTTTCTTTAAGGTGTTTAATATGTTTTCTATTGATGATGTAGTAGTGGCTACACAAGGTATCGATCTAGGCCAAATGGTCGTTGTTGGTATTAGCAGTGGCGGCGCGTACATTCGCGTTAGCGTTGACGGCATGACTCTGACTTACCCAGTGAAAAGCCTAAAAAAAGCTTAATCGATTCCTAAACTCTTTGGAAATCCAAGCATTCTAGAAGGAGCCTCATACAGGCTCCTTTTTCATTTCTGCTGTTTATACTCTTCATTCTCTTCTTTCTTGCTGATCTGTCACCAATATGCCGAACTTGATACTGGTGAAAAATACCTAAACTGCTTTATATTCGCCATGTCTATAGTTTAAATGAGATATTTCATACTATAAGTGGTTGATTATTATCAAATAATCTAGTGGCATGTACTTTGCTGTATAGCTGGAAGTTCTGAGCGGCTAAATCAATATTAATGAGTTCTATAAATACTCTCATTCTTATGGATAGTTTTGATTCTATTGATGTCGAAGCATGAGTCTGAACGTATAAAAATTATAATTCTCATTCTTAGCGCACGCTCAGCGTCAGAGAATGCTATGCACCATACCTAGATAAGGAATAGTCATGATATCTAAGTCGTTACGTTGGTTACTGCCATGTGTCATTTTAGCCGGGGCATACGGAGGCTACAGTGCGATTGCGTCAACCGAACCAGAGCCTGATTCGGCTAAACCAAACAAGAGCTTGCCAGTTGTTACCGTTTCACCGATTCGTTCAAGCAACTATAACGTTGTTATCTCGAGCCACGGAGAGCTACAACCTGTCGAGGTAACCCAGCTTTCTGCACAGGTTTCCGGTGAAGTGATCAGTTGGCACCGTAACTTTGTTGTCGGTGGCGTCGTCAAACGTGGAGAAGTGTTGTTTGAGATCGAAAGCGACAACTACCAAGCGGCGGTTCTTCAAGCTCAAGCGCAATTGGCAAGTGCTCAGGCAATGCTGATCGAAGAGAAAGCGAAGGCAGAAGTTGCTAAGCGCCAAGCCAAAAATCTCCCTCAAAAGCAGGTCACAGATCTCTACCTACGCAAACCTCAGGTGTTGAGTGCGACCGCACAAGTTAAATCAGCACAAGCGGCATTGAAACGCGCCAAGAGAGACCTAGACAACTGTAAAGTGGTTGCCCCTTATGATGCATTGGTCGTCGCGCGAGATATTGGTGTCGGTCAGTTCATTACCGCAGGGGCGCATGTCGCGACACTCAATAACGTTGAAGCGGGAGAGATCCACATTCCGATTGCTGGGTTTGATAGCGCGTTCTTGCCTGAAAGCTATGCAGGTCTCCCAGCCAAAGTGTTGTTACGAGGATTAAACACGGTTGAACGTGAAGGCGCGATTGAGCGCGATCTTGGCGTGGTAGACACGAGTACCCGAATGATTAATGTCGTCGTAAGAGTGGAAGACCCTTATGGGATCGCCTCAGACAAGAAGCCAGTCAAATTCGGTTCTTATGTCGAGGTTCAGTTTGTTGGCAAAGAGCTAGAGCAGATCTATCGCTTGCCACAAGAGTTGGTCAACAATCAGCAGGTTTGGGTAGTCAACGAGAACAACGAGCTAGAGCCAAGAACGGTCAACGTAGTGAGAGCAGAAAAAGAGTTTATGTTGATTGCGGGAGGTCTCTCAGATGATGACCAAATCGTGCTGACCGTTCCGGAGTATCCGCAAAAAGGTCTGCTTGTTGATGTTAACGTGTCAGATGAAGCGATTATTTTTTAGGAGCGCCACATGGAAGAGACTAAGCAAAAGGGCTTAATTGCTTATTTCGCCAACAATTCGGTGGCGGCGAACTTATTGATGGTGTTCATTCTGATTGTAGGAACCGCGAGCTTTTTCTTCATTCAGAGGCAGATGTTCCCCAATATTGAAGTGAACTACATCAACGTGAGTGCGCAGTATCCAGGTGCGTCGCCGCAAGAAATCGAAGAGAGCATCTTAATCAAGGTCGAAGAGTCGCTTAAAGATGTCACAGGCATCAAGAAAGCGATCTCAACCGCGAGTCGTGGTCAAGGTTCCATTGAACTTGAAATCGATGTGGATGAGGAGATCGAAGACGTTCTCGACAAAGTGAAGCAAAAAGTCGACTCTATCGCCAACTTTCCCGCAGGAATGGAGCCGGTGCAGGTCTACCAATTCGAGTTTCGACAAGATGTGATTGAAATGGCGATTGTCGGTAATCGCTCGCTGCTTGAACTAAAACCGATTGCCAAGCAAATTGAAGATGAACTGCTACAACTCAATAATGTCGCTTTGGTGGAGTTGGGCGCGCCTGAATATGAGATCGCAATCGAGATCGAACCACGCATCCTGCAAAAATACAGCTTAACGTTGAATGATGTCAGCAAAGCGATTCAACGTTATTCGGCTAACTATTCTGCGGGTGAAGTGCGTACGAACGCTGGGATGATCTCCGTGCGTATTGAAAATCAATACTACAGCGGCGAAGAGTTTCGCCAAATCCCCGTCAAAATAGGCGCCAATGGGGGCAAGGTTTTACTTCAAGATATTGCCACCATCAAAGATGGGTTTACCGAAGACGATCGATACTTTAAGTACTCGGGTGAAAATGCCATTTACCTCTCAGTGAAAGCGACCAAAGATCAAAATATGGTGGCAGTTGCGGAGTCGGTGAAGAGTTACATCGAAGAGAAAAACAAAGCGTTGCCATCGGATTTGACCATCAAAACCTTGGTCGACATGACGTACTACCTTAATGCGCGTCTCGACATGATGCTGAAGAATTTACTTCAAGGCGCGGTGTTGGTCGCGTTGATGTTGAGTATATTCTTACGCTTCAAACTGGCAATGTGGGTGATGGTAGGCTTACCGGTTTGTTTCTTGGGTGCGGTCATGTTGATGCCAGCGATTGGCGTTAGTATCAATATTGTGTCCTTGTTTGCCTTCATTATGGTACTCGGTATCGTGGTCGACGATGCCATTGTCATTGGTGAGAGTGCGTACACTGAAATAGAGAAAAATGGTGGTGGTGTTGAAAACGTCGTTCGCGGTGTAAAACGTGTCGCAACCCCTGCGACATTCGGCGTGCTTACCACGATTGCGGTGTTTGCCCCGTTCTTGATGTCCAAAGGGATTGAGCGTGCTTTCTTCTTCGGCATCGCCTCAATTGTGATCTTGTGTCTGTTATTCAGCCTGATCGAATCAAAACTGATTTTGCCGTCTCACTTGGCGCACTCAAAGTTCAAGCCTATTAAGAAGGGGAGTTGGCGCGATCGATTCAATACTCGCTTCTTCAGCTTTGTTAATGGTCCGTACAAACGATTTGTCACGCTATGTACGCACTGGCGTTGGAGTGTGTTTAGTGGCTTTGTCGCTTTGCTGGTCATCAGTATTGCAATGGTGATGGCGAACTATGTACGTATCGTGCCTTCGCCTAAAGTGCCTCATGATTTTCCTAGCATTAAGCTGGTAATGAATGACAATGTATCGAGTGAGCAAACTATCTCGGCGTTAAAACAGATTGAGAGCACGGTGCTTTCAATTGATGACGTGATCGCCGAAGAAACCGGTCAGAAGATGATCAAGGATATCTTGACCTTCAACGAAGGGCGTAAACAAGGGCGCTTGGTGATTCCGTTAGTGGATGAAGAGCTAAGACCGTTTAATACCTTTGAGCTCGCCAGACGTTGGCGTGAGCAAATGCCTGCAATTGCCGGTCTAAAGACGCTGACGATCTCTGACAATGTTAACGATGACGGCAAAGGGGATGAGTTTGGATTCTTGCTGTTTGGCTCTGACATCGACACATTGAATGAAGCAGGGCGAGAGCTGATTGTAACGCTGAAGCAGCAAGAAGGCTTGTTTGATATTTCCTCTTCTATTGATGCCGGAAGCCAAGAGGTATTGTTGTCTCTTGCGCCAGTGGCGTACGACTTAGGCTTGGATTTGTTTGATATCGCCAGTCAGGTTGGCGGAAGCTTTTACGGAGGTGAAGCGCAACGAGTTCTTCGTGATGGTGAAGAGATCAAAGTGATGGTTCGTTATCCTAAGCTGACTCGCGAAGCGTTCTCGTCATTGCGTTACGCCATCATTACAACTCCGGAAGGCAAAAAAGTCATGCTTGGGGATGTCGTCGAAATCACTCAGAAACCGGGCGTAAGTACCATTCGCCGTGAAGGAGGCTTCCGAAGCGTCTATGTATACGGCTCAATTGATGAGGAATTAGTCGAACCCGGTGCGGTGATGGAGCAAGTCAACGGAGAAATCATTCCTCAGATCCTTGTTAAATATCCGGGCGTGAAGAGTGAGCTTGGCGGCACCATTGAAGAGCAGCAAGCCCAACAAGATGAGCAGAAAATCTTTTTTGTCGCGGGCATGATTATTGTTTATATGCTGTTGGCCATTCCACTCAAGAGCTACACCCAGCCACTGATCATTATGTCGGTGATTCCATTTAGCCTTACTGGTGCAATATGGGGGCACTACTGGTTTGGTCTTGACTTGAGCATGATGTCCACCTTTGGCTTGATTGCGGCGGCGGGGGTAGTGGTTAACGACTCGTTAGTGATGACCGATTATGTCAACAAAGTGAGAAGTGAAGGCGTGGCGATCAAGCAAGCTGTGATTGAAGCTGGATGTGCTCGCTTTAGAGCGATTACACTCACGTCCATTACCACTTTTGTTGGGGTATTGCCGATCATGTTTGAATCCAGCTTGCAGGCCAAGTTCGTGATTCCTATGGCGGTGGCTCTGGGCTTTGCCGTTCTGTTTGCTACTTTGCTTACCCTGATACTTGTGCCTTGTCTCTACTTGATGTTGGAAGACATTAAAAATGTTTTTCGTCGCATCAAACGGTTGTTCAGCCGTAAGCAACCGGCACTAACCAACTAATATCAAAGGCGGAGTTGTTCTCCGCCTTTCTTTTCTTAATTCGACTATTTCCCCGCTTCGACCATTTCGATAATCTTATGTGCTTTTTCAAAATGATCGAGTTTGTGGGTTTGAATCCACCAAGTAGCTGCTTCCATTAGTAACTCTGGGTCATCATTCTTGTTAGCAAAAAATGCATAGAATGAGACGCCGACATTATCGCCTTTCTGCGCGATTTTCTTGTTGCAGACTGTAATGACCTTTTCCCTAAGAGTCGTTCTCATATCAGTTTTTATCCTTTTGATTGGTTGAATGAAGGGTAACGATATTCAATATCGATAACAAGTGACGGTGAAATCAAGCTTGATTGGTGATAAGTGATACTTATTAAGGTTATTTTGAATTGTGATTTCTAATAACTCAAGTGAATGTTCAAAATGCACATATCAACTTTGAACATCAATCGGAAGTCACACATATGAAAAAGCAATTACTTATCACATCAATCATCGCTTCATTTGGACTCACTGCAGCTCCTGCTATGGCATGGTACAACTGGTCAGTCGATGACAGCACTGGCGTAGTCACTGACTCAAATGGCAACACTTACACCGCGGTTGATAGTGGGCTGGGTGATAAAGTTCAGGCGCTTCAAGATGAAAATGGCAATGTATTCTATGTGAAGAAAAACCAAGAAGGCCACTATGAAGTTTTTGGCGCTGACGGAAACCTGGTTAACAGAATCCACGGCGATCATGTCGATTTTGATGGTGGATTTGGTCTTGAGCCTCAGCCACCACGCCCAGAAAAACAGCCACCAATGTGGGGCGGTGACAACACGACAGAAGGGAAGTTGGACTATGTTGTGAGTGGCAAAAATGATCGCGATATTTTAGTAAACGGTGAAAACTATCGAATTGTTGGAAGCCAAGATGGTGTTTGGGAGGGTGTGAACGCGGACGGAGACCGATTCTACGCAACTAAAGATGCCAATGGTGATTGGGTAGTGACGGATTCTGACGGCAATACCATTTACCAAGGTGAAGCGAATCAGCAAGCGCCAACTCAACCGCCAGTAGATAACAGCCCAGACCGTCCATCACCAGAGGAACCATCCATTGAGGCTCCGATTAACGATGATGTGATTGCAGGCTTACCTCGTAGTGATGTGGATGACCTTCGTGCCGACTTTGAAGCTTTTGCAGCGGAAACCAATCAACGTTTTCTAAAAATGGAAGATAGAATGGACCAAGTAGGTGCGAGTTTACATGCGACGGTTAACGCTCGCCCAATGGTTGCAAACGGTCAAACGGCATTTGGTGCAGGTGTAGGCTTCGCTGGTGATGTTGAAGCGGTTGCAATTGGTGTGGCTCACTCATTTGAAGGAACTGGTTGGAGTGTGTCAGGCACTGTTAACTACGCAAGCGGAACGAAAAACATTTCTTCTGATGTCATGGGCGGCGCTGGTGTGCAGTTCTCATGGTAAATTAGGGTTTAAAAAAGCGGCTTGATAGCCGCTTTTTTACTATGAGTTAAATCTCCTCATGTTTATGAACGAGGCCGAAGTCAGCCAAAATCGCATAGGCTGCTGGGATCATAAACAGGACGAGGAGTGTCGAGGCGAAGATACCAAAGACAATGGAAATCACCAGAGGCTGAATCACCTGAGCCTGTAAACTTGTCTCTGTTAGCAAAGGTAATAGCCCCGCCGCTGTTGTCATCGAGGTTAAAAATACCGCTCTAAACCGTTCTCTGCTGGCTTTAACCACAGAGTCATGAACGCTGTCCCCTTCATCAACGTGATGCCTTATATATTGCACCAATAATATGGAGTCGTTGACCACGATACCAGCCAGAGACACAAATCCCATCATGCTTGGCATACTCAGTGAGTGGCCAAGAAGGATATGCCCCCAGACCACGCCAATAAAGGCGAGAGGAATGGCCAGCATCACAACAAAAGGTTCGAGATAGCTGCGGAATTGATAGCTAAGAATGGCAAAAACGCCAAACAGTCCCAATGCAAAGCCTTTACCCATGGATGCGCCCGTTTCCGCGGTGTCTTTTGCCTCACCTTCAAAGTCGAAACGTAACCCAGGATACTTCTTCAGTAGCTTAGGGGCTTCTTCTTGCTGGAATTGGCGAATGATTGCGGTCGAGTTGGCTTTGGTATTGTCGGTATCGCCAAACACGCTGATGGTACGTAGGCCATCGATACGTTGAATACGCACATAGTTACGCTGAAAATCGAGCGTTGCAATCGACGCCAGAGGAATTTGGCTACCATCTGGCATTATGATTGGGAAGTTTGCCAACTGTTGTAAGTCACCAGCTTGTACTTTATCCAAACGAACTTCGATGGAAATGTTCTCAACGCCAACTTGGATTTCATCCGCGGTTTGGCCAAAGAAGGCGGCTCTGAGCTGGCTCGCGATGAGTTGACCATTGACACCATAGGTTTCTGCGCCCGGTCTCAATTTGACCAAGACTTCTTCTTTGCCCATGCGCATGTCATCGAGCACGCCATGAACACCATCAAACTCGTTCAAATATTGCTGGATATCAATCGAGGCTGCTTTCAATGCTTCAAGATCGTCATGCTTGGCTCGAATCTCAATGGCGCGACCACCGGGGCCCATTGTGGGTTGTTTAAACACCAAAGAAATCGGCTGTGCTAGCTCTCCGACATCTGCTCGCCATGCGGAGATAAACTCGTCGATAAGGGTATTTCTGCTTTCCGCACCAAGTAGGTCTAGCCTAACCGTTGCGATGTGAGGTCCAGATTCATTGGCATCGGCATTGGCGTTGAACTGGCTTGTGATGTGCTCGACCAAAGGCGTGCCGTTTTCTTTTTCTGTACTCCACTGTTTGCCGAGCTTCTCCGCCGATGCGACGATTTTTTCTACCACGTATTCGGTTTGCGAGAGCGAAGAGCCTGGAGGCAAAATGATGCGCGCCTCAGCGATGTCGCCGTCGAGTTCCGGGAATGGCTGAAACTTGAGTATCCCGCCGACTATCGTTGCCACCGAAATCAGTAACAGGGTAATCACGCCACCAATAAAGGCGTAGCGATACTCGACCACTTTATCCACCGCTGACACCAGTTTGGTATTACGAAAATTCTCAAAGCCATCAAGCAGCTTCTTCTTGAATTTAGCGGGTGATTTTTCTCGCTTCTCTTTGTGAAGTGAATGAGAGAGGTGGTTTGGCAGAATCAAAAAGGCTTCCACAAGGCTGAGAGTGAGGACCAAAATGAGAACTTGAGGCACCGCCTTGAGCACCGCGCCCATTTCGCCTTGTAAAAAGAGTAAGCTGCCGAAGATGCACACCGTCGTTAAGAACGATGAAATAACGCCCGGGAGTACTTTTTTAACGCCTTTGATAACCGCATTATCTATCTCTTCTCCTCTGTCTAGGTGGGCAGCAATCGATTCGGCAATCACAATGGCGTCGTCCATCATGATACCAATCGCCATGAGCAACCCGACTAAAGACATGATGTTAATCGACAGCCCCAGTTGCGCCATTAGGAACAAACCTCCTAAAAAGGCAACCGGCAATCCCGCCGCCACCCAAAAAGAGTAGCGTAGACTAAAGAAAAGCCACATGGTCGCAAACACCAAGACAATACCTTGCCAGCCGTTGCTGACCATCATGGTGAGACGATCCCAAAGGACAGAGGATAGGTCATTGGTCAGTTCTAACGTGACACCATCGGGAGCGATGGCCTGTTGGTCGAGAACAAACTGGGAGACTCGTTCTTTGATTCGCAGCGCGTCATCTTCTTTATTTTTACTGATTTTCAGCAGGGCAGACGGATGACCATCAAACAGCACCTTTTGTTCATCAAGTTCAAAACGGTCTGTAATGGTGGCAATGTCCTTGAGGCGAATGAGAGAGCCATTTGGACCCGAACCAACCACAATGGTTTCTAGCGCTTCAGGTGTTATACGACGCTCATCAAATCGAATCAGAAAGTGCTTATCGGGCGTTTCAATATTACCGCTGGGTAATTTGACATTTTGACGCCCAATTTGCTCAGCAATATCACCGACGCTTAACCCGAGCTGACGAATTGCCTGAGTGTCGAGTTCGACTCGATATTGATGGTCAGAAAAGCCTGCTACATCGACCAAGGAGACATCGTAATCGAGCTTTAACGTTCGCTTAAGCTGCTCTGCGTACGCTTTGAGTTCTGGCCAAGTAGTGTCTGCGGTAATCGCCACATCAACAACCGGTTCGTTCCAATCTAACTCTTGAACAACGGGCGACTCAATTTCTTGAGGGAAGTCGTTGATGGCGTTAATCTGCGTTTGGACATCGACGAGCATCCGGCTGATATCGGCTTTTTCATTAAGCTTCAGTATTAATCGAGCCGAGCCCTCTACCGCTTCACATTGGGTCTCTTCAATATTGGCTAGCCCATCAACGGCGTCTTCCATACGCACACAGATGCTCTCTTCAACCTCTAGTGGGGAGGCTCCCGGGTAGACTACTCCCGCCATGATGTACGGAGGATCAAACTCGGGGAAGGTTTCGCGTTTGATATTGGGCAATGAGGTAATACCAAGAAGCAGCAAAGTCAGCATCAGCAAGTTGGCTGCCGTTGGGTGTTTGGCAAAGAAGCGAATCATACATTTGGCTCCTCTGCGGTGGCTTCTTTCAGTTGCATCCCTTCAATTGCGGGAAGCAAATCGTTCAGAATCAACTTTTCGCCTTGTTCGAAATCACCATCAATGATTACTTGGTTATCGCGGCGATACAGCACTTCCACCGGGCGGATATCCAGCTGATTAAGATCATTCAATAGATAGACTTTGTTGCCATGCAGTGCGCGCTCAGGGATCACCCAGTTTGGGTTGGCTTGTCCTTCGATATAGGCACGCACAAACATGCCGTTAACCAGTGGTGGAGCAGAGGCTGGGTTGAGATCGCGATAGTCTTGAGTGATCTCTAAAATCACGCCCGCAGTCGCCTGATTTGGGTCGACGGTTTCACTGATACGCGAGACTTTCGCAGGCCAAGTGGCGGTAACGTTGCCGCTATTTAGCTCAATACGCGCATTGATGAAGGAGGTATCAGGTTTGGGAATGCCCGACGTGTCACGCTCGAACTCGCCAAGGCTGGACGCGAGCGTATGCATGTCGTGAATGGACAATTGCGCCTCCACCTCCATGGTGTTGATGCCGTGGGCAACAATCATCGTTTGCTGTTGATTGACCACTTGGTCTTGCTCGATGTCTACTTCTGCAATACGCAGGTCGTAGGGCAAAGTGATGATGGTTTTTTCTAGCGAGCGCTGCGCCTCTTCGACTTTAGAACCGTTCACTTTCACCAAAGCTTGAGCCACTCTTTTCTCATCGGGCATGAGACCAATTTGATTTTCAATATCCAGCACGATCTTACGTTGCGACAACGCACTTTGGGTTTGCTGGTCAACATCGGATTGAGAAGTCAGCCCTTTTTTGCGCAGGTTTTGCTTGCGCTCCAACTCTTTATTGGCAATCGCGAGGCGGTTTTTCTCAATTTTTAGCGTTTGCTTTAGGTTGGCTTCTTCTTGGCTTAGCTTAGCTAAAGAAGTTTGGGCAGATTTGAGATCAGCTTGGGCTTGAACCAGTTTGAGCTCGTAGTCGAGCGGGTCGATACGAATGACTTCAGTACCGGCTTGGAGTACTTGACCTTTTTGTAGCATCGGGTTTCTGTATACGACTCTTCCCGACACTTCGGCGATCGCTTTCCATTCCACTTTTGGCTCAACTTTTCCAAAGCCAATCGCGAGTGGGGCGCTAGCACGCAGCTCAAGTGGTATGGTTTCAACGATTCGAGCGCGATCGCCAGCAGGTTTGACTGGCAATTGAGGTTTCATTTTTATCGCTGTGACCAGTGCGATAACTCCCACAGCAAGGGCGGGAAAGAACAGAAGTTTCTTATTGATTTTCATCGGCGATACCTTGCGTATTGAGAAATCCAAATTTCATCATTTCAATATTGTGTTCGAGTAATTTGTCGAGGAATTCTTGATTGAGTTCGATCCCGTGGATGGCAAGCATCGCGGGGGGAGCGATAAACGGAAAGACCATCAAGCTAATGTAAGAAACTTTGCACAGCTTCGGATCCGCGCCGGGTTTGAGAATCCCACCCCCAGTCATTTTCTCAAACATCAGGTGCTGCATGGGCTGCGTGACATCCATGAACACTTTTTCAAGCAGTTTCCTTTGTGTCTCAGATGGTGACATGTTCATGACTTGCATCACCAAACGAGGAAACTGTGGCACTTTGATCATTTCACGGTAATAGGTACGCATAATATCCAAGAAATTGGCTTGGGAACCGTTGGCGAGTAACTTGGCCATTTGTTCTTGCATAGGCGCCATCGTCTCGCGAAGCATTGCCTCGAACAATCCTTCTTTACTGCCAAAGTAGTAGCGAATCATGGCGACATTGACGCCAGCACGCTGGGCAATCAAGCGCGTTGACACTTTTTCGTAAGGCATCACGGTAAACAGCTCTCGAGATTGCGTAATCAAGCTTTCTCGTGCTTGTGTCTTTTCGCTTGGCCTGCCGACTTTTCGTTGAACGGGGGGCATGTGATTCGCTCTAATAATTAAACAGATGATTAATTATAGGGGGTTGCACGCAAGTTAACAGGTGATTAATTCAACACTATTTAATCAATTGATTAATTTATGCCAATTGGTTGAAGAGGAAGTCGCGCTCATCAGAAAAAAGCCCGCATAGCAAAGACTATGCGGGCAAAAGGTAACAATTAGTCAATTGTTTAGTTGGAAATGTTTGGTTTTACATCCATATACTCGCCGTTAAAAAAGATTAAGCGCTTGAGCGTGATTTTAAAACGGTGTAACCAATGAGAGATAAAGTAACACTTTTGTTATTATGCGTTAAACATCAAATGTGCAAAGATAATTTCCAAAAATGAAAAGCAAAAAAGACGCATGGGGAGTGATATCGATCGCGACATGTTGCGTGGTATAGTGGCCGGATAACCATAATCGAGGAGTATAAATGCCGATATTTCGATCTTTTTTTAAACGCAGAATCTTACGTAAGATGATTGCAAAGATGTCACCTGAATTGATCAAAGGCTATGGTTCAAGAGAATTTTACTCTTGCGGACAGGTTATTCAGACTTCGAAACGAGTGAATGCCTCTAAACGTTACCTGCACTACAATGTTGCGCTTTTCTGCAATGAGCTTGACGAGCAAGCAAGTGAGAAACTCGACTTGAGTCAGGCTGAGCTTGACAAGCTACGTGTTGAACTGGCGAACAAGATTTTCTCAGGAGAAGAGTATACGGCAATGGACATACTCAAACTTGTTGCCCCATCCCAATGGAAAGGTGGGGCAATGGAAGACGACTTCTCCAATCGTTATGGAATGAACAGTCGATACTGACTTTGGCTAAGTAAGGGCTACTATCGCAGTAGCCCTTGTGATTTAGCCATTTTATTTGCGAGTGTTGGAGCAGCCCAAAGACTCGGTAACAGAATAAATGATACGGGAACTGCGGTAATCACGATAAACGATTGCAAAGCAGAGATTCCGCCAGAACCGACCGAAATCAACGCGAGCGCGACGATCCCCATCATCACACCCCAAAAGCAGCGCATCAAGCCGTTTGGTTCCGTTGAGCCAGAAATCACAACAGAGATGGTGTAAGTCATCGAATCACCTGTTGTTACAATAAAGGTGGTGGTGAGTACCAAAAATAGCAGGGAAATCCCTGTAGCAAATGGCAGTTGCTCGGTAATCGCCAACAAGGCTGCAGGCAAGTTAAACCCTTCAAATGCTTGTGAGATGAGCCCAGGCGATTCGAGCTCAAACGCTAAGCCACTTCCCCCAACAACACTGAACCAAAAGCATGTGATCAGTGGGGCGGCGATGCTAATAGACAAAATCATTTGACGCAGAGTGCGGCCTCGTGAAATCCGAGCAATGAAAATGGCCATCATTGGGCCGTAACCGATGAACCATCCCCAGAAGAAGACCGTCCACCAACTCAGCCATTCGCTGTCATTTCGATACAGTGCCATTGGGAAAAAGTTGTCCACCATGCGTCCAATACCTTGCACATAGCCATCGATGATGAAACCAGTAGGGCCAAAGACCAAGAGGTATCCAACCAGAAGCACTGCCAAAATGACGTTGTAACGGCTGACAATTTGAATACCTTTGCTAAGTCCACTCAGTGCCGATAGCGTATACGCTAGAATGGCAAAGAGTATCACTATGCTTTGAGTGGCAAAGGTATCGGGAACGTCGAAAAGCGAATTGAGCGCGTAGCTAATTTGCAGACCAAGAAACCCGATAGGTCCGATGGTTCCCGCTGCGACAGCGACAATACAACAGGCATCCGCAATATGGCCAAGGACACCATGAATGCGATCACCGAAAACGGGATAGAGTAAGGTTCTTGGCTTTAGTGGCAAACCTTTCTCGTAGTGCAGGTGCATTAGCACAATGGACGACAAGCCGCCAAGTATTGCCCAAGCCAAAAAGCCCCAATGCATAAACGACTGAGCCAGAGCGTTGATAGCCATATTCTGTGGCGAGGTGCCGTCTAAAAACAGAGGTGGCTGAGAAACGTAATGGGCGATAGGCTCCGCAGCCGCCCAAAATACGCCACCCCCTGCGAGCAGTGTGCACAGAACAATCGCAAGCCACTTGCTGTTGGCGATTTCAGGGGCAGATAGAGCGCCTAGTCGGACGTCTCCTAAACGGCTCAATGCCATGAATAAGCCAATCAGAAAGTTCGCAAGCAGCAGTACTTGCCAGAACGCACCAAAGTATCGAGTTGACAGAGAGAAGCCTTGGTTTACAAGCCCTGTTAGACTTTCTGCATCAAACAGTGCTAACAAGACAAAGGCGGTTAGGAACGTACCACTTAACCAAAATACTGGGTTATGCAGGTCGAGTTTGTAGAAGAACGGGTTGTGTTGAGTTTGCGAGCGGTTAGCAGCGGCACTGGTGGTGTTGATACTGTCACCATCCATTGGCTGCGTTAAATTAGACATCAATAAGTTCGCTATTTGTTGGTCAGTCGTCATGAATGACCTATGCATGTATCCCCATATGAAATAAACAATAACTGTGAGGTGCGTCAAAAAGCGTGTGATACTAACATGTTTATTAATAGATTCGCAGCGAATTACCAACAAGTGGTGAATGATTCATCTATTGAGCGCCGCTTGCATAATTCTTCGCCAGCAAATCGGCAGATAGCGGTCTCTCAATAAAGTAGCCTTGCAATAAATCGCAGCCATATTCTATTAGCCTGTCTTTTTGCGCTTGTGTTTCGACGCCCTCGGCGACGACTCGCATGTCCGAAGAGCGAGCAATCGCCAAGATCGCTTTGACTAATGAGTTACTTTGTTCAGAGTTGAGCATCTTGTCTATGAATATTCGATCAATTTTCAGCTCATCAAGTGGCAAGTTGCTCAAATAACTGAGAGAAGAATAACCGGTACCAAAATCATCGAGTGAAATGGTAAAGCCCAGCTCTTTAAGTTGATTGATGATTGGTGTCACCTTGGGCAGATCGTTAATGAGTACGTTTTCGGTAATCTCTAAAGTGATGCGATTAGGTGGCATCGCGTGTTTTGCACTCGCCGAGAGCAGTTGAGTGACGAAGGACTCATTGACTAGCTGCATGGGTGAAATGTTGACAGAGAGTGCCAAGTCACTGTCGGGGAATATTTTATTGATCTCTTCGCATGAACGTTCAAGGACAAATTCGCCAAGCTCGCTGATCAGGCCGATTTCCTCCGCCAGAGTGATAAATTCGAGAGGGGAAACATGGCCAAGCTGAGGGTTGTGCCAACGCAAAAGGCTCTCGACACCGTAAATCTTGCCCGTCTTGGCGTTGATTTGCGGTTGGTAAACAACAGAAAGCTCACCGCGTTCAATGGCACCGCGAAGTTCTCGCTCTAACAGGAAGTCATACTGAACTTGTTGATTGATGGTACTGTCGAAAAACAACACATCGCCTTTTTGTCTCGCTTTAGATTTGTACAAAACAATGTCTGCTTTTGAGATCAAATCTTCTGGTTCATCACCATCGGTTGGGAACATGGAGACACCGATCGAACAACTTGCGTATAAGACTTTGTTATCAATAACAAATTGTTGCTTGAACACGTCTTTGATCAACTCCACTTTCTTCTCTGTTTCTGCCAAGTTATTGAGCTCAGGAAAACAGAAAATAAACTCATCTCCGCCGAATCGAGCGACAAACTCATCGGGTTGTAAAAAGGCTTCAAACTTCTTACCAATTTCACTCAATAAACGGTCGCCAGCCGAGTGGCCATATAGGTCGTTTACTTTTTTGAAATCGTCCAAGTCGACGAACATCACTGCAAGCTGTTGGCATTGGCTTTTCGAGCGCTCGATGCCAGCATTAATGTGTTCGTGCAGCAGAGAGCGATTAGGCAAACCCGTTAGCTCGTCGTGCAGTGCCATGTGCTCTAGCTTGTCTTTGGTCTTCTGCAGCTGGCTAAAGTCACTGTTGATCTTGCTTTGAAATCGTTCGAACCGAGAAGCGATCAGTTTACTCATCATAAGCGAGAACAGGGCCACTATAAGCGTCGTAATTACGCCGATAGTGATCATCTGAGCGACGGCTTTTCGCTGTTCTTCTTCCGTTTTTTGCTGCCTTTCCAAGATAAAACGTTGGCTATTTTCATCGTAAATCCCAGAACCAATGCGCCATTCCCATTTGGGTTCTTTCAGGATGTAACTGCTCTTAGCGAAGTCAGACACGCCTGGTGGGGCGTAAATGGCTTGGTGGTGGACAAACTGCTGGTCTGATTGAAGAATGTCTCGCACCCCTTCGATGTTTATCTCGCTGCCAAGCGTGAGTGCGTTTTTGCCAATCAAGCTGGCATCAATGTGCGATAAAATGGTGCCGTCCGCGTCTAATACGAAGACATAGCCAAACTGACCAAATCTTAGGTTTTTAATCCATGCTAAGACGGTTTGTTTTATGTCGTCCTCCACATCAACCACATAATCACCAGTACCAATGAACCAATCGTAGGGTTCGAAATACTTACCAAAGCCGATTTTCTCAAACTCTTTGTTTTTGTTGTCGGGTTTGACGAACCACCAACGATAGAAGGCTTCGCCATTCGCTTTCACTTGTTCGCCCATTTCACGAACAATATAACTGCCGCGAACGTCCTTAAAGTCCCAAAGAGAGGTGCCTTCCACGCGCGGAAGCAACGGATGCATCACGTTGAGCCCTTCGGTTTTGTAGATAAAAAAGTAGCCGCGTCCATTGTTAAAGCGGATGTCGCGAAGGGCATCGGTAATGATTTTGGTTACTTCGGCTTCTGGTAGGTGCTTGTTGCTTTCGTAGAGTCGCGTTGCGATGTTGTGTGCTTCATAGATACGCGACTGAATGGTGTCTTCGAGTTGTTGCTCTGTTTGTTCACGGGCAAACTTGACCTGTTGTGCAACGTATTCGACTTGTTTAGTTAAGATCTGATTTTCACGCTGCTGGTACTCCTCTTTGAGTGCAAGAAGTTTTTCTTGGGAGCCCATCAGTACGTCAGTTACAGCAAGCACAACCCAAAGCAACGTGAATGCACCGACGATGCTAGCAGGAGCATAAGTGATTAACTTGAGGAGCTTTTTATCGGTAATCTCAGCCATGAAGTAGAGGCGGTCCTTGCTGCGTAATTGTTATAAAGAATAACAAATATATTTCAAAATGTTTCAATCATATCGGGCTCGCCAAATTCTGCAATGTTAAAAATCACAATTAAGTGGTTATACAGAGTGCATAACCCGAAAGTTTGTTCATACTTGAGTGAGTTCTTAGCAACTTAGGAGTGATTCAACTGAGGTGGATGATATGGATAGGCGTGTTTGCTCCCTCTTTAGTTTGGGTCACGCTGACGTTTTATGAGGTGACTTGGTGGGCGGAAAATGTGGTCACATTTCCTAGCCTGTTTTTTATCACCTATCTTTTTGTTGCCTGTGTGCTTTTGTTTTGCCAACGATGGGTGTGGTCGCTCATCAGTTGCTGTTTTGCTGCTGTTTTTTGGCTGCTTAGCCCGGTGAGTGTGCAGAAAGTCTCCCATGAATGCGCCAATGCGATTACGGTGGCGCAGTACAACTTGCTTTATGACAACGAAAATCTGAATGAAGTGCTCAGCTATCTTCACAATCACGCTTTTGATTTGGTTGTTTTGCAAGAAGTCTCGCCGCCTGTTGGGGAAAAAATCCAATTGCTGGACGATATTTATCCTTATATGTACGGGGGACAAGAGGGCGTTGGTTATCCTTCTGGGCAGATGATACTCAGCCAAACGGAACTCAGTGGTTTGTCGGTGTATTGGACGTCCGATCGACAGGCGATTATTCAAGGAACATGGCGACCAAACAAACAGCAAGCCTTTCAGTTGATGACGGCTCATCCTCCTTCACCGAGGTCGTTAGAGCTGTGGCAACGGCGCAATGCGTTAATGAGTGAAGTGGGTTCTTTGTTGTCCAGTCATTCCAATGATGAGGTTTTGATCGTCGGTGATTTTAATCTGTCGGCGATTAGTTTGCGATTCGCACGTCTTTTCCCCAGTTTCCAGACCGCGCCAGTGGCAAGTTGGCCTAATCGAGTAAAGCAGTGGTATGTGCCAGCAAGCTTTATGATAGCGATTGATCACTTGTGGCTAAAATCCACGAATGAAGGACGGAGAATTTGCCAGCGAGACAGCAAGCAAAGCCCAAGTGGATCGGATCACCGTTTGATTGTGACTGAAATCGGGTATTAGAGACGCAAACCGCCACTCTAGGAGTGGCGGTTTGGTTAATCAGCGCAGATTAGCTGTGGTTGCTTTCTCTGTGTTTGTACTGGTAGTCGACATCGACAACGGCTTTATACTCAATCTTGCCGTCAATCGTTCCAAACTCTTTCACCGCGACGTTCATATCGTTGACGATGATACTCTGGTAAATCGCGTCATTTGGCCCAGTCACGAGTTTATTTTCTAGTTCATTTTGTGACATCTGTTTGAACTCCTCCACGAGGCCAAAACCCGCTTGATACGCTTGCTCTTTTGATGCGTAACTATCTGTTGTAAAGGTGCGCTCTGACTGTACCGTTGACGTTGCTGCAAATACCGATGTGCTCAAAACCAGTGATGCTAATAGAATGATTTTTTTCATACGGGTTTCTCCTCTTGGCTAACCGTTGAGAACCATACTATCTTCAGTTACGTAAGAGGTCAGTCAAGGTATGTAAAGATAATCCTAGGTTTCGTAAAGGATTTGTTGATTATGATTACATGCCGATTGCTCGATCCTGACATTGGTGTTTTTCTTTCGTTTCTTGTCAGAGAGACGACATAGTGACATCAGAGTATGGGATATTTGATACTGATATTGGGCGTTAACGATGCTCTGCAACCATAAAAAGCAAGGATGAATGATGAGAGCTGGGTTGGTAACACTGATGTGTTGTTTGCTGTTGGTAGGGTGTGGAACCAAGTTTGTCTACAACAACATGGACTGGTTGTTGATCGAGTACTTGGAAGACTATGTCGACCTAAACAGTGACCAAGAGTCGCTGATTGAGCAGAGGGTGGCGCTACTGAGTGAGTGGCACCGGAGTGAAGAAATACCTAACTATGTTGAGCATCTGGACGAGCTGATGACGCTTGACCTTAAAAATCTGACCGCCGCTCAGTTAAACGCGCAGGAGGAGAAGCTGCGTGCGCATACCGATCGCATCGTCAAACGGGTTGCGCCTGATCTTGCCCAGTTGATACATAAACTGTCTGACGAGCAAGTGGATGAGTTAATGGATAACATTCGAGTCAGGCACAGCAAATACAAAGCGAAATACAGCCAACTTAACGAGGAAGAAGTTCGCCAAGTGTACGCTGAGAGAATCGCAGAAAGCATGGAAAACTGGTTAGGCAGATTAACAAAGGATCAAGAGCGCTTGGTTGAACAGTGGTCAAACGATTTGCAGATTACGACTTCGGATTGGAGCGACCACCAAACCAACTTACGAATCAGAATCAGCCAACTGCTGAACCAGCGGTCAGATTTGAACGCGACAGAGCGAGAAATGAGCACCTTACTTGTCGACTCTGAGAGTCTGTATTCGCCTATGCTACGGAGCAAAATTGAACACAATCGTGATGTTGCGACTCGCTATATTGTCGAAATCGCCACTCAAGCCTCGGATAAACAAATCGAGCACTACCGAAAAGAATTGAGCGACTGGAAGGAGATAGCTTTGGCGATACAGTGAGTTTGAGCTCAGTGTGGTCGATAGGTTGTTTACCGCCAAGGGTTGGTGCAGTACATTAAATCATCAACAACCAGTTTCGCAACAATACTATGGAATGGATTCTGTTATTTGTCGCGGGCGTGTTGGGGGGCGTTCTAAATAGCGTGGCAGGCGGAGGCAGTTTTATCACCTTTCCGACGCTGCTTTTCGTTGGTGTCCCTCCCATTTCCGCAAACGCAACCAATACCTTTGCTGTGTGTGCCGGCTACATCAGCGGCGCTTATGGCTTTAAACAAGAAATCTCACAGACTAAGCAGATTGGTTCGATCATACTTTGGAGTCTGGTCGGCGGAGGGCTAGGCGCTTACTTTCTGCTGACGATTGATGAGAGCGCATTCCTCGAGTCGATTCCTTGGCTATTACTGTTCGCCACGGCTCTTTTTCTTTGTGGGCAACATATCAATCAATTTTTCGTCCGTCTCGCCAGTCGTTCGACGATTTCGCCGATTTGGGCCAAATTGTCGCTGGCCATTTGTCTTGTGCTTGTTTGCGCTTACGGTGGCTTTTTCAATGCGGGGCTGGGTGTTGTTATTCTCAGCTACCTAGTACTTGCCGGATACAGCAATATCAATCAGATGAATGGCATCAAGTTGCTTGTTTCATCGTGCGTCTCGATTATCGCCATTGTGCTTTTTGTTGCGAATGGAGCGGTCGACTGGCAGCGAGGGTTTGTTGTAATGCTTGGCACACTAGCAGGGGGCTATGCGGCGGCTCGGGTATCAAGAAACATCGCGCAGCACCACATCAAAAATTTTGTCGCACTGTCTAGTATTGGCATGACGTGTTATTTTTTCTGGGCGACGTACGCATAGGCGATCATGTGTTAGTCATCACATTGCGATAGTTTTTGAGGTTCTTTTAGAGTTATTTTTGTCCAATTGTCAGATACTTAATGCGAGAAAAAGCGGTTTAATCATCTCGCAAGATGGGAGGATGTATGAACAGAAAACTCGGTCGTGTTATGTCCAACAGCCGAATGGTTAGCTTCGTTGCATTTTTGGCTGCTGTGTTCGCGTGGGTGCTCAAAATGCCTGCGCTGTTGACGGTCTCTATTGTTGCTTTGTTCTTTAGCGCTGCGCTCTATCTCTACGATAAGTACAAAAGCAACGAGTCTTCTTCAGGTTCTTCCAAGCAAAAAAAGAGCGCTTAAAGCGCTCTTATCACTCGTTTCTCTCAACGTTAGAAGAACCCTAAAGGATTGACATCGTAACTGATCAGCAAGTTTTTGGTGTTTTGGTAGTGATCTAGCATCATCTTGTGGGTTTCACGTCCGATACCTGATTTTTTGTATCCACCGAACGCCGCGTGAGCTGGATAGGCGTGGTAACAGTTTATCCAGATTCGCCCAGCTTCAATGTTGCGCCCCATTCGGTAGGCGAGGTTTTGGTCACGTGTCCACACACCAGCGCCCAAGCCATATTCAGTGTCGTTAGCTATCGCCAGTGCTTCTGCTTCGTCTTTAAACGTCGTCACGGCAATGACCGGACCAAAGATCTCTTCTTGGAACACGCGCATTTTGTTGTGACCTTGAAGCAGCGTTGGTTGAATGTAGTAGCCTGACGCCAAATCATCCTGTTGCTTGGCAATATCGCCACCAAACACCACTTTCGCCCCTTCTTGTCGTCCAATTTCCAAGTAGCTCAGAATCTTGTCAAATTGTTCTTGAGAGGCTTGCGCCCCCACTTGTGTATCGGTATCTAATGGATTGCCTTGTTGGATCGATTTCGCTCGTTCGGCAACTTTAGCGACAAATTTGTCGTAGATAGATTCATGAACCAGAACGCGTGATGGACAGGTACACACCTCGCCTTGGTTAAAGAAGGCGAGCAGAGTTCCCTCGATACACTTGTCTAGGTACTCGTCTTCGTGATCAAACACATCGGGGAAGTAGATATTTGGTGATTTACCCCCTAGCTCCACCGTCGATGGAATCAAGTTTTCAGCGGCACATTTCAGAATATGGTTACCGACTTCCGTTGAGCCAGTAAATGCAAGCTTGGCAATGCGGTTACTGGTGGCCAATGCTTGTCCCGCTTCGCTACCAAAACCGTTGACGACGTTGACAACGCCCGCAGGGATGAGGTCGCCGATTTTTTCCATTAACAACAAGATTGATGTCGGGGTTTGCTCCGCTGGTTTAAGGACGACACAACAGCCTGCAGCCAATGCAGGCGCCAGTTTCCAAGCCGCCATGAGCATTGGAAAGTTCCATGGAATGATCTGACCAACCACGCCGATCGGCTCTGGGAAGTGGTAACTTGCGGTGTTTACGTCCAGTTCTGCTGCGCTACCTTCTTGGGCGCGAATACAGCCTGCAAAATAACGAAAATGGTCAACAACGAGTGGCAGATCTGCCGCAAGCGTTTCGCGAACAGGTTTTCCGTTTTCCCAAGTTTCTGCCACTGCGAGCTCCTCGAGATTTGCTTCAATTCGGTCGGCTATTTTGAGGAGGATATTGGCTCTTTCAGTGACACTGGTTTGCGCCCAGGTCGCGCGGACATTGTGAGCGGCATCCAGTGCCAATTCGATGTCCTCTTCGGTTGAGCGTGCTACTTTACAGTAAGGCTGACCATTGATCGGAGAGGTGTTGTCAAAGTATTCACCACGGGTTGGCTTAACCCATTCTCCACCGATGAAGTTGTCATAGTGAGTTTTGAAGGTAACAACAGAGTCCGGACTGCCAGGTTGTGCGTAAATCATAAAATATCCTTATACATTTCTCGTTTGGTTAGATGAGCACTCGTTGTTGCTCATTTATTGTTTCTCATCAGATAACGCAAATCACAGACCAGATGTTAAAAACTTGTTGTAAAAAGTTTGTCGCGCTAGAGTTGTCAGGGCGTAGAGAGTGTTGTTTAAAACGCAGATGTGGCGAACAGGTGTTAACAAAATGTTCACCTGTTCCAAAATGGAACACTTTAATTGTTCACAAATGGAACAGCTATGGATATACAAACGCGTCAGTTAGAGTCTTGGCTTGCTTCTTCTTGGGAGCGAAGCTCAAATGCAGGATTGAAACAGGTTAAAAAGCCGGACGATATCAATGTAACGGGTGCACTCCTAAAAGAGCGTATGCACAATTCAAGCTCGGTAATTGAAGCGGTGGAGCAGTGCGCTTTGCCACTTTTTAATCAGGTCCTGGCGAGAACAGACAGTCGTTTGATTCTGACCGACGCAGAAGGGGTGATCCTAGCGAGCTGGGGACAAGAGCGGTTTCGAGAGCGTTTGATGTCGATTGCGCTAGAGTCAGGCACTTGCTGGCAAGAGAGACTTAAAGGCACGAATGCGATAGGGACGGCGCTTTACGAGAAAAAAGCCGTCTCCATTATTGGTGAGCAACACTTTATTAAACAGCATCGCTTTATTAGCTGCTCGGCAAGTCCGTTGTTTGATTATCAAGGAGAGTTGGTCGGGATACTTGATATCACAAGTGAGCAAAGCAAGCACGATGTGACGACCCAACTGTTGGTACAAAACATGGTCCAACTGGTCGAGAACCAATTACTCACAAGTGCGCCCGGTGGGGTAACGCAGATCAATTTGGCGCAAAATGAATCGGTTCTAAACAGTGGTTGGCAAGGCATCGTGATTGCCGATGAATATGGCCAGATCGTGGCGCACAATCAAGTGGCTAGCCAGCTTATGCCTGATTTCCCTTTGCTTGGTGAGTCGTTTGAAACTGTTGTAAAACAGCCCGACCACAACGCCGATCTGGTGTTTGAAAAGCGTTCATTGAACAAACAGCGCAGCCGAAAATCTCCCTTGTCTGCTTCTTGCGAGCTTCATTATGGGGATCACTACGTGGAGCAAGCGTGGCAGCAGGCACTTAAAGTGATAGGAAAAGACATTAGCCTTTTGATTCTTGGAGAAACCGGGGTCGGTAAAGGGGAGTTCGTTAAAGCCCTGCATAAACAGAGCACCAGACGCAGCCAGCCTTTGGTTACCGTCAATTGTGGTGCGCTGCCCAAGGAGTTGATAGAGTCTGAGTTGTTTGGTCATGCTGCGGGGGCTTTTACGGGGGCGAGTAAGCAAGGTTATTTAGGTCGTATTAGACAAGCGGATAAAGGCATTCTTTTTCTCGATGAGATTGGAGAAATGCCGCTAGATGCACAATGTCGATTGTTGTCGGTACTCCAAGACAAGGTTGTTATGCCTGTTGGTTCAACGCAGTGTCATCAAGTTGATATTCAAGTGATTGCTGCAACGCATCAAGACCTCCCCAAACTGGTCGCAGAAGGGCGATTTCGTGAGGATTTGTACTATCGACTGAATGGTTTGATGGTGAAGTTGCCAGCTCTAAATGATCGCCAAGACAAAGCGGCAGTGATTGAGGCGATCCATGCGAAACATCGAGAAAATCGGCAAACTATCTCAAGCAGCCTTATGCAGTTGTTGACCAACTACCATTGGCCGGGCAATTTTAGAGAGTTAGATAACTTAATCAAAGTCTCGTCGGTGATCGCTAGCGATGAGCCAGAACTGCGTTTGGAGCATATACCAGCTCACTTGTCGCAGTTGTTACAGCGCCAACCAATCAAAGAAGCGAGCAGAGAGGGCGGTGATTTGCAGTCTACGCTCAATACAACGCTAATCGAAACCTATCAAGCGCACAACGGGAATGTCAGTAAAGTGTCGCGGATACTTGGTGTGAGCCGAAACACGGTGTATCGCAAGTTAAAGGCGCTGGGTTTAATTTCCGGTTGAGCCTAGTTTGTTGAAGAAATAAAAAGAGGAGCATTTCTGCTCCTCTTTGTTTTGAAACCTAGCCGATTACAAGCCGCCTTGCTGCTGCGCTTGTTTTACTAAAGCCTGACGTTGAGCTTCCTTATCTGTTACCACTTTGTTGTCCTTTGAAGTGTTGTGTTCCTCAGCCTGTGGAACGAATACAAAGTACTTATTAATAGTCATCTTAAGAACCTCAATTAAATGTTTTTTAACCATCCAGGTTAGAGTAGCCACCGATAGCCGGCACAAACGTGCGCGGTTCCTTGTATAGGTTTCAAAAAATAGAGGATGCTAACTCAGTTAACATCCTCCATGAATCGTTAATTATAGTATGAGTCTTAGGGTTGAATAAACACTAAACTCATCCTTTTGCTTAAACGTCGTAAGTTGTCGACGCTGTATCGCCGCCTGTACCAGTCCAGTTAGTGTGGAAGAATTCACCACGTGGACGGTCAGTACGCTCGTAAGTGTGAGCACCGAAGTAGTCACGTTGAGCTTGAAGCAGGTTAGCTGGTAGACGAGCCGTTGTGTAACCGTCTAGGAAAGACAGCGCAGAAATCGTACATGGCATTGGGATGCCAGACTCTAGAGATTTCGCTGCGACTTTACGCCATGCCGCTAGGCTGCCTTGCAGGATGTTTTTGAAGTACTCATCAGAACCTAGGAATGCAATGTCTGGGTTCGCTTCGTACGCATCACGGATGTTGCCTAGGAATGCAGAGCGGATGATACAACCACCACGCCACATTAGGGCTACGTTACCGTAGTTTAGGTCCCAACCATTTTCGTTAGACGCTTCGCGCATTAGCATGAAGCCTTGAGCGTAAGAGATGATCTTAGACGCTAGTAGAGCTTGACGCAGTGCATCAACCCACTCTTGCTTATCGCCTTCAACTGGTGTGATTGTCTTACCGAATAGAGATTCAGCTTCAACACGTTGATCTTTAAGTGCAGATAAACAACGAGAGAATACAGACTCAGAGATAAGCGTTAGTGGAATACCAAGGTCTAGTGCGTTGATACCCGTCCATTTACCAGTACCTTTCTGACCAGCAGTGTCTAGGATCTTCTCAACTAGAGGCTCGCCGTCTTCATCTTTGTAGCCAAGGATGTCAGCTGTGATTTCAACTAGGTAGCTGTCTAGCTCAGTCTTGTTCCAGTCAGCGAATACTGCTTGCATCTCGTCTGCAGACATACCAAGACCGTCTTTCATGAACTGGTATGCTTCAGTGATAAGCTGCATGTCACCGTATTCGATGCCGTTGTGTACCATCTTAACGAAGTGACCCGCACCGTCGTTACCAACCCAATCACAACATGGCTCACCAGCGTCAGTTTTTGCTGAGATACCTTGGAAGATAGGCTTAACCGCTTCCCAAGCTTCCGCTGCGCCGCCAGGCATGATTGAAGGACCGAAACGTGCGCCTTCTTCACCACCAGATACACCAGTACCGATGAAGTGAATGCCTTTCTCACGGCAGTGCGCTACGCGGCGGTTTGTGTCTGGGTAATTAGTATTACCACCGTCGATGATGATGTCGCCTTCGTCTAGAAGTGGGATTAGGTTGTCGATGAACGTGTCAACAACGTCACCTGCGCGAACCATTAACATCACTTTACGAGGCGTTTCTAGCTTCTCAACGAGTTCTTCTAGTGAGTATGCGCCAACGATGTTGGTGCCTTTTGCTGGACCTTCTAGGAACTCATCTACTTTCGCAGCAGTACGGTTGTGAGCCACGACTTTAAAGCCATGGTCGTTCATGTTTAGGATAAGGTTTTGACCCATAACTGCTAGGCCAATTACACCGATATCACCTTTCATTGTTTCTCTCCAATTTTCCTATTTGGACGCTCGCATTACGCGATTTTTGCTGCTGCGTCTGAATCTAAGTACCACTCCGTTTCTCCAGTCTTAGACTGAATCTTCGCTGCAGGGTAAGGCAGCTCACTCGCCGGAGTAGTATGAATTTCGTTTACGATGTCAACTTTACCTGCACCAAGTACTAGGTAGCTGATTCGTTTAGCGGCTTCCAAAACTTTTGCTGTTTTAGACACACGGATTTGGCCAGACTCTGGGTGAGAAGCCAGTACCGATAAGTTCGCATCTTGGTAGTCTGTTTGGCCTGGGAATAGCGACGCGGTATGCCCGTCTGCACCAACGCCAAGCAAGATCCAATCGAAAACAGGCGTGCCATTTTCAGTTGGAATTACTTCCGCCATTTCTTTTGCGAAACGCTCTGCTTCCGCTTTTGGCTCATCTTCACCACGGATGCGGTGGATGTTCTCAGCAGGTAGATTTACTTGAGAGAAGAGCAGCGCATTTGCTTCACCGTAGTTACTTTCCGCGTCATCAGGCGCTACGCATCGCTCATCACCCCACCAGAAGTGTAGGTTTTGCCATTGAATTGAAGTTGCGTACGCCTCGGTTGCCAATAGCTTAAACAGCATTTTTGGTGTGCTACCGCCCGAGAGCGAGATATGAACTGGGCGATCAAGTTCGCTGTACGTTTTCATATCGTTCGCTAGGCTTTCAACAACCTGTTCGGCTGTTTGGAAGATCTTATGGTTGATCATAATTCACAGTAATCCGTATCGGTTAGGTTTTTACACGGGAAGCGCCAAGCGCGGCCATCTCGTTGAAGCAGGTCATCCGCTTCTTTTGGTCCCCATGTACCACAAGCGTAGCCAAAGAGCGCTTGAGGATCTTGTTTGAAATCTAGAATAGGTTGCACGTATTTCCAACATGCTTCAACCGCATCACTACGTGCAAATAAGGTTGCATCGCCGTTTAACGCATCAAGAAGTAGGCGCTCATAAGCTGTCAGCATTTGGGTTTCTTGCAGGTCAGCATAGTGGAAGTTCATTTTCACTTCCTTCGCTTTAAAGCCTGCGCCCGGCTCTTTCAGGCCAAAGCTCATTTGGATGCCTTCGTCTGGCTGAATACGAATAATCAGCTTGTTCTCAGGGGCATTTTGACCAAACACTGGATGTGGCGTTTGTTTGAAGTGAATAACGACTTCAGTCACACGAGTTGGGAGACGTTTGCCTGTACGCACGTAAAATGGCACGCCGTTCCAACGCCAGTTGTTGATGTGCGCTTTCAAACCAATGTAGGTTTCAGTTCGAGAGTCGTCAGCCACACCGTTTTCTTCACGGTAACCAAGTAAATGCTGGCCACGCACATCAGAGGCGGTGTATTGACCTAAAACTAGATCGTTGCGTAGGTCTTCTTCTTCAAGCGGTTTTAGGCATTGAAGGACTTTGACCACTTCGTCGCGCATAGAGTCTGCGTTGATCTGCGCTGGGGGTTCCATACCAACCATAGCCAAAACCTGTAGTAGGTGGTTTTGGAACATGTCGCGCACCGCACCAGAGCCATCGTAGTAGCCGCCTCGCTCTTCTACGCCTAAGAATTCTGCGCCTGTGATTTCCACGTAATCAATGAAGTTTCGGTTCCAAAGCGGCTCAAACATCGCATTTGAGAAGCGGAAAACCAACAGGTTTTGCACTGTCTCTTTACCTAGGTAATGGTCGATACGGTAGATTTGATGTTCTTGGAAATGCTCGTGAATTTCCTTATCGAGCTTTTGCGCCGATTCCAAATCGTAGCCGAATGGCTTTTCAATGATCAAACGCTTCCAACCATCTTGCTCGCCGTTTAAGCCATGCGCAGCGAGGCTTGCAGGAATAACACTGTAAAGGCTAGGAGGTGTAGCAAGATAGAAAAGGGTATTGCGCTGCTCAAAACCATATTGGTCAGACAGTTGATCAAGACGGGTAACCAGTTTGCTGTAGTCTGCGGTATCGGAAGTATTGATCGCTTGGTAGTGCAAATGATTGATGAATGCGTCAAGCGTAGCAGGCTCAGTTTTTTCCATTTCCTGAAGTGATTTCTTCAGCTTGTCGCGGTAAGAGTCATCACTGTACTCTGTGCGGCTGACACCAAGAATAGCGAAGTTTTCTGGAAGCTGCTTACTCGCGTAAAGGTGGTATAACGCGGGGATCAACTTTCGATACGTCAAATCACCCGAAGCACCAAAAATAACGATGCTGCTGTTTTCTGGTATTACCATCATCTTTCCCTTAAAAACGAGGTAGTTATTCTGTGACCATTGAGGGCCGCTTACATGCAGCCAAACCTAACAGTGGTAATAAGTTTTTGATAATTGGTCTTACCTATTGCTCTGATAGGTAAAACCGACAGTGCATCTTGGCACGACCTGTTGAGCAAGGTAGTGCCTATGCAAAGCGAGTTCACTCTCGATTCGGCAGCGTATTGTCTACGACTATTTGATATACATCAACCTTTGAGAAGGCAATCGATTAAATTATGACTGGTTTTTTTGTAATGCATTGATTTTATGGGTGAAGTTATTTGTTGGTTACTCATTTCTGTTTAGAGTTAAAACTCTATAAAAGGGCAAGCAGTACGGTGTCAAAATCTGTCTTTTAGATGCGCTTTGACTTTGTAGATATGCGCGCTCCTGTCAAAGTCCGTGATTTGATCCTCGTGAAGGAAGAGTGATGCGTACTCTTGGTCGAGCGATTGTTCCAAGAACAGCAAGTAGAGTTTCGGGTCGATATGTCCAGACGTTGCCATATCGGTCATGATATTGATTGACTCAGTGAGTGTTTTTGCCTTCTTGTAAGGTCTGTCACTTGAGGTCAAGGCTTCAAAAACATCAGCGATCGCCATGACTCGTGCGGGAATAGAAAGCTGATGCTCCGCTAATCCTTTCGGGTAGCCTTTACCATCGATTCTTTCATGGTGACCACAAGCGATTTCGGGCACTTGTTTCAGATGTTCAGGATAGGGCAAGCGATTGAGCATCGTGATGGTTTGAATAATATGGTCATTGATAATGAATCGCTCTTCGTCATTCAATGTGCCACGTTTGATGGATAGGTTGTACAGCTCGCCACGGTTGTATTTGAGCTCTCCAGGTTGCAGAACAAAAGCTTCTTGCCAAACATCTTTAGGGTTCACGTTATCTGGCCACGGGACATGATGAACGGGTTTGTCGAACAGCAACGGCTCCATTACCGGTAAAGTTTGCGGTTTCCCAGCGCGTTGTTTTTCAATCCAAGAGACGCCGAGCTGATCATCCAATGTGCGCTTCCATTGATACTGGCTAATTTGCTCTAGCCTTTGAATCGAGTCATCGTCCATACTTTCGCCGCCTATGTTACACTGAGCGACAAACGCGAAGTCTTCATCTAATTGTTGGTGGGTGGCGTTGAGATCCGCGATCCGTTGCTCCTCATTGCCTTGGTCATTTGCTCGTGCTTGCCAATAGTCGATTTCTGCTTGCGCTTTTAGCAGTTCAAAGCGCATTCGGACTTCATGAATGCGATCGTAGATGGTTTCTAGTTTGGTCGCTTTGTCGATTACGTATTCAGGTGTGGTTACTTTGCCACAGTCATGAAGCCAAGCAGCCAAATGCAGCGCTTCCCATTCGCTGTCATTCATCGAGAAGTTTGAAAAATACTGTTTGTCTGCACATGCCGCTTGAGTGAGCATTTTAGACAGCTTAGGCACACGTTGGCAGTGGCTGCCAGTGTAGGGAGATTTGGTGTCAATGGCTGAGGCAATAAGCTCCACAAAGGCATTGAGCATCTCTTTTTGTTCGCGGATTTTATCGATGTTTTCTTTCGCGAGTTGAGCAAAGCTGAGCAGCTCACGTAAAAAAGCGTGCTTATCGCTTTGCTCTTGAGTGATGGCTCGTTCATATCCAAGTAACAGGATACCGACCAGCTCATTGTTTCGGTTAATCAACGGGAACAAATAAAAGTCGGAGTTGTAGAGGCTGTCTTTGTACTTGGCGACCGTGTTGTCTGCACGGTTAAAGTGAAGCACGTCGCCTTTTGATAAATCCTTGAGTATCCAAGCGGTCGATTTTAGAAATGCGTTGATGTCGATTTTAAACGGGATAATCGCGTGGTTGGCGGCGACATCAAATGGGCTATCTGAAGACTCTTTCGTATAGAGCACAATGGTTTCGGCTCGGGTAACCAAGTAGCTTTGATGGGTAATGGTTTTTGCCAATACAGAGAAATCTTGGTTGCTTGCGGTTTCACGCAGTAGGCGGAGAAGATCGTGCAGCGTGTGTTCCATCAGTTCGATTGATGTGGTCAAGTTGGCTACTTCTTTGATCACACTCTTTGAGTATCGTGTTTTCTTGAAATCAAAGCGGGCAATGCTGTCAGTCTGATACATCAAATTTTGTAACGGGGTTGCAAGCCTTTGCGCCACAAACCACACGACGATGAAGCTCATCGACATTAGTGAGAACGCAACGGTAATCTGTTTGTCTCGTAGCGACAATAAGGTAGAGAGCAAGTCATCTTGAGGGGTCGCTTCCGCTAAAAGGATGCGAGTGTGTCGGTTTAAATTGACAGGCGTGAGAGTGATAGACCAGTCGATGCCCTTTGCGGTGGCTTTCTCATACAATATTTGACTCGAGACACGATCGAGTATGCCAGCGAAAAGGCTCTTCTCTAACATTTCCCTTGCGACTTGGTCATCGCCGCCAAGCTCAACGCCACTTTTGTGCTGAGCCAGAACACGAAACTGGTTATCAAAAAGAATCAGCTTGCTTGACTGTGAGTGACCGAGTTGGGCGATTTGTTCAGAGAGAGAGTCCAGTGTGAAGTCTGCACCGACGACAGAGTTGCCATCGGGACTGCGCCTGGAAAACGTCATCCCATTGGTTTTTAAAAAGTAGAAAAAGTAGGGTTCGGTCAGGCGAATATTGCCATCTTGTTTGGCGTTTTGAAACCATGGTCTGCTGCGAGGATCGAACTGGTTGTCGTTGCTTTTCCTTGTCTCAATCGTGGCGTAATTCTCATCGAGAAAGAAGAACACATTGGTTCCGTCAACGGCGGTTTGGTTGATCATAAATGTCGCGCCATCTGGAGCTTTAAATTGGTCGCGATCTTGATTTGAGCGTAAAGGTCGAAATAGTGTTAGGTGGCCTTGTTCATTAGCGGAATATAGTGCGACCAAGCCAGGGCTGCGTTGAAATATAAGGTTGATGGAAGTTAGAAGTCGGCGCTCTTTTTCTGGTTTGACGTTTTTTTCAACAATAGTACTGAATGCCATGAAATCCAGTGTCGTTAAAATGGGCCCCGTTTTTAGCTGAAACGTGGATTCAAGCTGTCGACTGTTTTCCTCACTCAGAGCTTTGGCGCTGCCAGCTAACAGTTCTTGGGCATGGCGGTAGCTAATCGCAATCAGCACCGATCCTACTAATGTGGTGAGGATTAAAAATAAGCTCGTAATGTGAATGCTGAGTGAGTATTTGCGTTTTCTCATGGTTCACCTTTAGTGATTAACTAACTAAGTATTAGCCGAAAGTGATGGGAGTGCATAAAATCATTACGATATTTGTCCATAAAGGCGGAATGGAAGAAACTGAAATAAAACCTTGTTACCATGAAGCTTCTTTGATTCAAGGGCGTGAATACAGAATGAAACTACAGATCGATACTCATACTCATACCTATGCAAGTGGTCATGCATACAGCACACTCGTAGAGAATGCGAAGGCAGCGAAAGCAAAAGGCTTAACTCTGTTTTGTACCACGGACCACGCGGAGTCCATGCCGGGTGCACCACACTATTGGTTTTTTACCAATCAACGTGTTCTGCCTCGATTTATAGAGGATGTTGGTGTTATCCGAGGCGTAGAATCGAATATTCTAAATTCAAATGGTGATGTGGATATCCATCCCACTACTGATCGTCATCTTGATTGGGCGATCGCCAGCTTCCATGAGGCGGTGTTTAAACCGGATAGCAAGGCTGCACATACCGAAGCTTTGATCAATGTGATTCAAGGTGGCCGTGTTGACGCTCTTGGCCATTTAGGCAATCCCAATTACGACTTTGATTTTGAGGCGGTGCTAACCTGTGCCAAAGCCCACAATGTGGCCATCGAAATCAACAATACGACCTTGCGCGGGAACAGCCGTGTGGGCAGCGTCGAGCGGTGCTATGAAATCGCCACATTAGGCAAAGAGATCGGCGTCTTTTTTACCACAGGCAGTGATGCCCATTTCTGCCAAGACATTGGCAACCTGGATCTGGTTTCAGACTTGCTTGAAAAAGTTGCGGTGCCGAAGGAGCAAGTGATTACCCATAGCGCGCGTCAGTTTTTAGACTTTTTAGCGCGTCGCGGGCGAGCTCCAATTGAGGAGTTCGAGCATTTATAAGTCGAAACAAAATTCGTTACACAGAGACTTTTCTTTTCAGTACACTGCAACTCCCTAAATAGCTAATAAGAAAAACGAGATGAGAAAGTTATTACCAGCCCTAGCTCTGATGTTGTCTGCGAATGTCTATGCGTCAGACTTTGATCTGAAAGCAACAATGAAGCAGATGAAAGTGGAATTTAAACAGGCTGCAGAAGCAACCGAGATCGTACGTATGCAAGCCGCTGTCGACAATCTCTCTGATTTGGTCGAGCAATCAAAACGTGGTGATTACCCACCAGAAAAATTTGATCTCTACTTTGAGGGCTTCACAAAGTTATCTCAAGCGCTCGACGCAGTGGACGCGAAACTAGAACAGGGTGATCTGGACGCGGCGAAGCAAGAACTCCGACAGGTTGATGCTTTGCGTGAAGAATACCACGACAAACGTAATCCAAGTATTTGGAGCAAGTTGTTCGGTTAAACCGTCATCTACAGTTGACGGCTTTGAGTGAGCACGTCTCTTTATTGAAAATCTTATGACAGCGAACGAGTTTTAATCGCTCTATTCGGGCTTTTATTGCTCGTTCGTTATATAGTGACCTTCTAATTGCTGAGGGCAGTCATGAGACACATCGCCAAGTTCCAGAAAATCATGTTAGCGGCAAGTGCTCTAAGTTGGGTACTGGTCACTCTGATGCCTGTGATCAATGCGCACGGCTCTTCGGCGGGCGTATGGGCGACGCTCTGTACCATTAACGGTTTCGTTCTTGTTCAAGTTGAAGAGGGCAGTTCGACCACTCAGCACAGCAAACCTTGTCCATTTAGTCACTTTTCGACCTTCCATCAGGATTCGCTTCCAACACCACTCTACTTAACCAACCATCGCTTGGCTAAGGTTCATGCGTATGCTTATTTGGCTCTAAGCTTGCGTTATGAGTTAGCCGTCCCGAGAGCGCCTCCGCACACCGCTAATTCTTAACGTTACTCTGTTCCACTGTTATTCCCGTTATCAAACAGGCGGCCTCTCAACTCTTCTGTCACGTAGTCGATGAAGGCTCGCAATCTAGCAGGCATATATTTGGTTTGCGCATATTGCATCGCAACTCCGCCGTGATAGTTGCTTTTTATCGTCCAATCTTCCAATACTTGTATCACTTCGCCTCGTTTGAGCGCATCTGCAATCACGAAGTCGTGAAAAATCCCGATTCCTAGATCGTTCTTAACGCCAGTTAAACGCATTTGCGAGTGGTTGACGGCGTATCGCCCTTTCACTGCGATGGAATGGTATTCGTCGTCTTTGAAAAAGTCCCAGATATGATCGCGATCGTTTTCCGCCAGATACAAGCAATCGTGATGAGAGAGTTCGGTTGGGTGCATGGGGGTAGTGCGCTGAGCAAGGTATTCTGGGCTCGCGCAAAGAACGAGATTCGTACTGCCAATCTCTTTGAGTACCAGATTTTCATCCGGTTTGTCGGTGAGTTTAAATGCGACGTCGATGTTGTGGCGAATAATGTCGATTTCACCATCGGCAGCGCGCAGTTTGAGTTGGATGTCAGGGTACTTCTTGAGGAAGGGCACAACAAAAGGTTGAAGGACAGAGTTGAGGAAGGCTTCTGGCGCTGCAGCGGTCAGCGCGCCGCGCATTTCAGTGTGATCGGAGGTCGACAGTTCCACGGCTTGCTTTGCTGCATTCACCATGATGATTGCTTGGTCATACACCTGTTGCCCAGATTGCGTGATGATCAGTTTACGCGTTGTTCTCTCAAAAAGTTTCACCGACAGTGAGTGTTCTAGCCTTGTGACCATTTTACTCAACGCGGATGGCGTGACATCGAGCTTCTTTGCTGCTGCGGTAAAACTGCCTTCTTCAACGATTAAAATGAAGCTTGCTAAATCAGGGAGAAGGGCAATGAGCTTGGTGTTATTCATATATCTTCACATATTAAAATGTTTATAAATAAGGATTTTTTGAGAGAATGATCGGGTTTTACTCTGCCTGCGTAAGGTATTTTACTTGCCATTGACCTATGGAGGTAATCCAATGCAGCAGGCATATTATTTACTCGATCTTTGGGCAATGCTTGAAAACATTCTACTGGCTGCCCTGGTTGTCTTTTTCCTTTTCGGCGTCACGATTGCTCTAGACCGCCGCTAGTACACCTCATTTGTGCCTCAAATTCAACAATCACACTTGACCGAGAGGTGAAGTGTGATGATTGTTGTTGATCACTTGGAAGAACACCGGTTTGGATGATTCTGTATCCAAACGACATCATGTCAGTACGTTCTCAGTTTTGTTTTTACTACCTAAATGTGCAGTATCAATTAAATGTTTGGTGTATGCATTTAATCTAGACGCAATTTACTATAGCCAATGACAATGCATAAATTAATATCAAGAAATACGAGTAGTTAAATATAAATTTAAGTGCAGGTTAGGGGGTGTTTATAAAATTAACACGACTGACGTGTTGGTTAATTATTTAACGATGGCTTTGCGTTTATCGATGTTATTTATTTTTTATAAAGCTGCTCATTATATCAGCGCCATTGGTGATTGTTGGAACTAACCTCACTTAATAGCCGTAGGAAATATAAACTATAGGACTATTCAGTGATAATCTGCGCTTAGCAAGTGAGTGATAATTAATAATAAAATGATATGGCTAAACTTCCGACAAGGATTAAAACATGAGCGACAAGGAATCTAATCAAACCAATCGTAGCCGCCGTAGTTTTTTGAAAGGTGCAACGGGTGCCGTTGTGGCTGGCGTCAGTGCTTCGGCTTTTTCTGGTGTAGTTCAAGCGCAGCAACCCCGAATTGATTGGAATCAACAGCGTCAACGAAACAGTCGACGTTTTTGGCGAAAAGTGAAAAAGCAGTTCGTTTTGGATAGACGAACGACATACATGAACATTGGCACCACTGGCTCCATGCCTAAACATGTGCTTGAAGGTTATGAAGATAACAATAAGCTGGTGGCGAAATATCCTTGGGATATGAAGAACAAATTTGGCTCTTGGCCTTATGTCGCTGAGATGGTCGCTGATGTCGCCCCAGGGTTTGGCGCCAACCCAGATGAAATTATTCTCAGCAGAAACACCACTGATGGTCTGTGCTCTATTATTAATGGTCTCCATTTTGAACCGGGTGACGTCATCCTCACCACCCACCATGAACACATTGCGGCAACGTCGCCATTAAACGTTGTTAAGCACCGGTTTGGCGTGGAGGTGGTCGAAATCCAGCTTCCAGTTTTTACTGGTACAGAAGAGGTGACGCAACAAGACTATATTGAAGCGTTTCGAGAAGCGATTGAAGCGCACCAGAACGTTCGTTTAATCGTGTTTTCACATATCACATACAAAACCGGAACGGCTCTACCAGCAAAAGAGATCTGCTCCCTAGCTAAACAACATCAAATTCCTACGCTGGTTGACGGCGCTCATACCGTGGGTATGTTTGACTTGGATTTTCATGATATGGATTGTGATTTCTATGCTGGCTCTGGACACAAATGGCAATGTGGCCCAGGCGCAACGGGAATCTTGTATGTACGTGACAACGGCAACCGCCTCAATGAGTATTGGAGTGATCGAGACAATCCATTGTGGTTGATTAACTCCTCACTATCACACGCTGACCACTTAGGTAAGCAGTTGCAAATGCAATACATAGGTAATGACAACTACCCGGCAAAGCAAGCGCTTGTTGAGAGTTGCAAGATGTGGGATGAGATCGGCCGTGATCGAATCGAAGCGCGCATTCTAGAGCTTAGCCAGCAATGTAAAACCCAACTGAGTTATGCGCTGCCTGATGCCAAAATGTACTCACCTAACGTAGAAGGGCTAATGAGTGGCCTAACCACCTTTAACCCACTCAGTGATGTGACAGACAAAGAGCGCTTAACCCTGTTCCGTGACCGATTACGTGAAGAGTATGGCTACATTGTTCGCACAACAAGCTTCAAGGTGCATAAAGACGATGCACACCAGACCCACGCTCTGCGAATTTCGACTCATCTATTCCACGATGAAAGAGACGTTGATGGATTGGTTGAAGCGATCGTCGACCTATATTACTCATTCTAATAAAGATAAATGAAAGCGCCCGATGTAGGGCGCTTTGTCAAAGAGAGGAAATCTCACCATGTCAGTGAAACGCTGGACACGAAAGTTAACGGCGCTTGTTGTTGGCTTAACTTCTCTGCTATCACAATCAGCATTAGCCAGTGATCTGGAGAGAATTAAGGAGAGCGGAGTGCTGCGCCATATTGGCGTTCCGTACGCAAACTTTGTTTCGTATATTGACCAAGGAGAAGTTCAAACTCTAACGGGGCTGGATGTTGAGATCATTAAAGGGTTCGCACGCTCTTTAAACGTTCGCTATGAATACGTTCCTGGCAAGTGGAACAACGTTGTGGGTAAGTTGACTGGTCAGCAAGTGGAGTATAAAAACGCTAGATTGGTCGTTGGTGATGACATGCCCATCGAAGGTGACTTAATCGCTAATGGTGTGACCATTCTTGATTGGCGAAAAGAAGTTCTAGATTTCTCGGATGACTACTTTCCTTCCGCAGTCTGGTTGGTTGCTCGCAGCGATTCCACGTTGAAACCCATTAAGCCCACGGGCTCAATCCAACAAGATATCGCGATGGTCAAATCGCTTATCTCAGGTAGAGACGTGTTGGCGATGGAGCACTCATGCTTAGATCCAAATCTCTACAATTTGTACGATACCGGTGCCAACGTTATCTTACCTAGTGTCCAACGAAGATTGAATGAAATGGTGCCTGCCATCATGAAAAACGACGCGGAGAGCACCTTGCTTGATGTTGCCGATACATTGATTGCACTGGAGAAATGGCCTGGAGAAATCAAAGTGATCGGTCCTATCTCTGAGCATCAGCGCATGGCGGTGGCATTTCGTAAAAGCTCTCCAAAATTAAAAGCGGCTTTCAATCAATATTTACAATCAATTAAACAAGATGGTACGTACCAAGCATTGGTCGAAAAATACTACCCGTCGATTTACTACTTTTATAATGATTACTTCTTAGAAGACAGTAAGAAAAGTATATGAAGCAGTCTGCAAGAAAAATATCAAGCCAGAAGATCATTTCCGTTTGCGCAATATTAGTGTCGCTTTATTTGGCGATGATTATTACGGTCACTAGCTTGGGTCAAGATAAACTTAAAGCGGCCCAATATAGAGAACTTGACCTTAAAGTTAAAAGTTACGCGAGCACATTGGACAATTTGTTTACGCTAGCGAGTGAAGATATTGACCATTTATCGACCGATAGGACGGTACAAACGTTTTTCGCCAACCTCGCATCGGGTATGTCCATGGAGTATGGCCTTGGCGCCAGCTTAATTAATCTGAAACGCAAGCTCGTGGAGAAGTCGAGCAGTAAAGCGGTCAACAATCAAATAATTTACCGACAGATAACCTTGACCGCACTCGATGGCTCTACCATCGCCAGTACTGAAAAAAGCGCTCGTTCCTTTATCGATACTTCCCGTTTTATAGACGTAGAGTCAAGGTCTGATGGGGTGACTGCGTTTCAAAGTGCGTCCGGCGTTGTCATTCAAGTCGTCAAACCCGTTATGTTTTCTGGTAAAGCGGTCGGTTATCTGATCGCGGACATCAACAAAGCGGTGGTCATTGCCCAGCTAACCAATCAAGAACATGAGGACAGCTATAGCCGACTGGTGCTGCAAATCAACGACGCAGAGATGAAAGTCTGGGATTCTATCAGCCGGACTCTAGATATTGACACCACATCCACCGAGGCCCTGGATGCAGCACTCGCGGAGAAGATCTACTTTGAAGTGCCCGTCGACCACCACCATTTTAAGTTAATGGCATGGTTTGAATCGTTTGGCGAGCGCGACCTATATACCTCACAAGCCTTTATTACCGGGCTGAGTGTGCTAGCCATAATGATTGTGGTCGGCCTACTTTACGCGTTTAATCTCAATAACACGCGTGTCGGGCTTAAAATAAAGCTAGAAGAAGAGAAAAAGCGCAAAGAATTTTTGTCTGAGCAAAATCAGCGTTTGGCGAGTGAAGTCGAACGCCGAAAAGCGTCGGAAGAAGAACTCGCATTTCAAGCGAAACATGACTCGCTAACAGGTCTGCCGAATCGCGTTTATGGTTCAGATCGTTTGGCTTTGGAACTGTCACGCGCCGAGCGAATGGGTTCCAACGTGTTGGTTATGTTCATTGACCTCGACCACTTCAAACAAATCAATGACTCCATGGGGCACTTTGTTGGTGACGAAGTGTTGAAACTGGCGGCAGAACGCTTACAAAATGCAGTACGTAAGACCGATTTACTCGCACGTATTGGCGGTGATGAGTTCCTCTTGGTTATCCCTGATTTACAAGATGCTGACAGCGCAAAACGTTTTGCAACAACTGTCCTGTCTGTTTTCAATGAACCGTTCGTTTGGCAAAACCATGAGTTCTTCCTTTCGGCAAGTGTCGGAATGTCGATGTATCCTCAGGATGGAGCCAATGTGGAACAGCTTCTTGCCTGTGCCGACATGGCAATGTACCGCGTGAAGCAAGATGGTCGCAATGCATTCTGCTTCTATGACCACAACATGAACCAAGACTTACAGCGCTTCTTAGAACTAGAAAGCCGCCTTCGTCATGCAATATCTCATAATCTTCTTGAGCTTTACTATCAGCCAATCATTGAACTTGATAGCGGTAAGATTGTTGGTGCCGAAGCCTTGATGCGTTGGAACGACGATAAGTTCGGTTTTGTTAACCCTGAAGAATTTATCGCGATAGCTGAGAAGAACGGTTTGATTCATCAGCTAGGGGATTTTGCGATTCGCCAAGCGTGCCAACAGGCGGCTCACTGGCAATCTGTTGCACCTCTGTTTGTGTCGGTAAACTTTTCAAGTGTGCAGTTTAGATACTGTGAGCGCCTCTTTGACCAGATCAAACAGCACCTCGAAGAGTCGACACTGCCTGCTGAAATGTTCGATGTGGAAGTTACGGAAAGCTTGCTCTTCAATCACAGTGGCGACCTGATGGAAATGTTACACAACCTACGATCACTTGGCGCGAAACTCACCATTGATGATTTCGGTACCGGTTATTCCGCATTAAGTTACTTGCAGAAGTTCCCGTTTGATCGCCTTAAGATCGACCGCAGCTTCTTGCAGAACATGTTTGAAAATGAGTCCGACCGTGAACTTGTGAACGTGATTATTGCGATGGCGAAAGCGCTCAATCTTAAGATCGTCGCAGAGGGCATCGAAGAACAACGTCATGTGGACTACCTGAAAAACCTAAATTGTGAGTTCGGACAAGGTTTCCACTATAGTCGACCATTACCAGCTAAGGATTTTGAAGCACTTTTAGCGAAGCCGACTTGGCTATAACTCCTTTCATTACAACTTCATAGAAAAGCATTAACTGGATTCGTGCCTCGGATTCATTAATGCTTTTCCACCTCGAGGGATAATCGTTTTTCCTTCCTTGAATTACACTACACTTAATTGATAAGTAAGTGCCTGTGATGCCCGTCACGTAAAGGCTCAACCTAATTCTAATCGAGTGAATACTCGATACTATAAACAGGAAGGAATTGCGAATGTCTTCTGCATTTTACCAACAGATTCAGCAGCAAATTGAAGAAGTGAAGGCGGAAGGCCTTTACAAAGCAGAGCGTATCATCACGTCTCAACAGCAAGCGGCTGTTAAAATCTCTACTGGTGAAGAAGTACTAAACTTCTGTGCGAACAACTACCTTGGTCTTGCTAACCACCCAGCACTTATCGAAGCGGGTAAAGCTGGCATGGATGAGCACGGTTTTGGTATGGCTTCAGTACGTTTCATCTGTGGTACTCAAGACATCCACAAAGAGCTTGAACAGAAGCTTTCTAAGTTCCTAGGTAAAGAAGACACGATTCTTTACACATCATGTTTCGACGCAAACGCGGGCCTATTTGAAACGATTCTAGGCAAAGAAGACGCAATCATTTCTGATGCGCTAAACCACGCGTCAATCATCGATGGTGTTCGTCTATGTAAAGCGATGCGTTTCCGCTACTCAAACAACAACATGGAAGAGCTAGAGCAACAACTGATCGCAGCGAAAGAAGCAGGCGCACGCCACATTCTTATCGTAACGGACGGCGTGTTCTCAATGGACGGTGTTGTAGCAAACCTTCCAGCTATCTGTGACCTAGCAGAGAAGTACGGCGCATTGACTATGGTTGATGACTCTCACGCTGTTGGCTTCATGGGTAAAACAGGTGCAGGTACCCACGAGCACCACAACGTGGTTGACCGTATCGACATCATCACTGGTACGCTAGGTAAAGCAATGGGCGGCGCGTCAGGCGGTTACACGTCTGGTAAAGCGGAAGTGATTGACTGGCTACGTCAGCGCTCTCGTCCATACCTATTCTCTAACTCTGTTGCACCAGCAATCGTAAGCGCTTCTATCCGCGTACTAGACCTACTAGAAGAGAGCGGCGACCTACGTGACCGCCTATGGGAAAACGCAGCACACTTCCGTACTCGCATGGAAGACGCTGGTTTCACAATGGGTGGTGCTGACCACGCAATCATTCCAATCATGCTTGGCGACGCAAAAGTCGCAGCAGAATTTGCAGAGCGAGCTCTAGAGAAAGGCATCTACGTAATTGGCTTCTCATTCCCTGTTGTACCAAAAGGTCAAGCGCGTATCCGTACTCAAATGTCTGCAGCACACTCTCGTGAGCAACTAGACCGTGCAATCGACGCGTTCATCGCAGTTGGTAAAGACATGGGCATCATCTAAGTCTGACTCAAGTCGAATCTAGATAACCACTATTTTTGATTCTCGCCCAAATGCTGGGCGAGATGAATTAGGTAACAATATGAAAATCAAAGCTCTTTCTAAGCTAAAGCCTGAAGAAGGCATCTGGATGACTGAGGTTGAAAAACCGCAAGTTGGCCACAACGACATTCTGATTAAAATTAAGAAAACCGCGATCTGTGGTACAGACGTACACATCTACAACTGGGACGAATGGTCACAAAAGACCATCCCAGTGCCTATGGTTGTTGGTCACGAGTACGTGGGCGAAGTGGTTGAAATTGGTCAGGAAGTGCGTGGCTTTGAAATCGGTGACCGTGTATCTGGCGAAGGTCACATCACCTGTGGTCACTGTCGTAACTGTCGTGGCGGCCGTACTCACTTATGTCGTAACACGATTGGTGTGGGCGTTAACCGCGAAGGTGCATTCGCAGAATACCTAGTGATTCCAGCGTTCAACGCGTTCAAAATCCCTGAAGGCATCTCTGATGATCTTGCGTCTATCTTTGACCCGTTTGGTAACGCAGTACACACAGCGCTTTCTTTCGATCTAGTAGGCGAGGACGTACTTATTACAGGTGCTGGCCCAATCGGCATCATGGCAGCGGCAGTCGCGAAACACGTTGGTGCTCGCCACGTTGTTATTACAGATGTAAACGAATATCGCCTAGACCTTGCACGTAAGATGGGCGTAACGCGCGCAGTAAACGTTGCTGAAGAGAAGCTAGAAGATGTTATGGCTGAGCTAGGCATGACAGAAGGCTTCGATGTAGGTCTAGAAATGTCAGGTGTTCAAGCGGCGTTTAGCTCTATGCTTGCAACAATGAACCACGGCGGCCGCATTGCACTGCTAGGTATTCCACCATCAGACATGGGCATCGACTGGAACCAAGTTATCTTCAAAGGCTTGGTTATCAAAGGCATCTACGGCCGCGAAATGTTCGAGACGTGGTATAAGATGGCTTCACTGATTCAATCAGGTCTAGATCTAACGCCAATCATCACTCACCACTACAAGATTGATGACTTCCAAAAAGGCTTCGACGCCATGCGTAGCGGGCTTTCTGGCAAAGTTATCCTTGATTGGGAATAGGTTGCGACTAGGGCAATAAAGGCTCAGCCACTTAATGGCTATTAGAAAAGTGGATGCCCAAAACAGTATTATTTGTACATGGAGCATCCTAAGAAAACGAATGACGCCTCGATTGAATTCGAGGCGTCATTTTTTACAATAAGAGCAATTGGAACCCTAAGCCTGACCAAGGTCACGGTAGCTCTGATTATCCCAATCTTTGGCCGTCACTTACCACACAACTTACCCAAAACAAATCGGTGATTGGCTCAGTGCTGGCAACGTCATACACTAGGCAAATATCCTGACCATCATTGAGGTACCTATGCGAATGTACTCTTTGGCCGCTCTATTGATAGGGGCCTTTCCTATGCTCGTCAACGCGGAGCCGAGTTATAACTGTGACAACGCCAGCCATGTAGCAGAGCACGTCATTTGCGGTAGTCAAGAACTCTCTAGCCTGGATCGATTGATCGCCAAACAGTATCGTCAATCGCTTAGCGACGCCGCTTTAGATAAAGACAAACAGACTCTACGCCAAGTGCAGAGAGCGTGGGTAACAGAGAGAAACGAGTGTGAGTACAGTTTTGACTGCCTTAAAGAACGAAGCTTAGAGCGACTCACAACCTTAAAAGCGATAGAGTCGTTTGCCTTTTCTTGGGGCGGCGTCCTTCGCGAATCACCGACATTGGATTCTGAGCAAGTGGGCTCAACCTATGAGAGACAGGCGATCGTTATCTTGCAAGAAGAAGCCGCTTATTGGAACGGCTACCCTTGGTTCAAGGTGCTGGTATCTGGAAAAACGGCCTATCAGTGGGGAGGCATTATCTGCGATGCCTCGCGACCAAACACAACTTATTGCGAGGAATAACGAGTAGGGCTCGGTGGCATGAGGTCAATGGATCTCCTGTCACTTCTCGCTCGCTGACCTAGTGTCACTTATCGGTTGGCCTGTTAATGCCTAGCTTGTCGATCAGTTCCTCGAAAGACTCTTCTATTGTTTGGCCTGCCGTGTCGATTGTAATCACGCTATCACTCCACGGTTCGTAGTATCGACTTTGAACTTGTTTCCAGTTGGGTAGGTTAAGGTTTTCCACTTCACTTTTTCGAGAGTTCACTCGACACTCATGCTCTTTGGCATCTGAACACCGAATTTCAATATTGACGAACCTAGCTCCCACACTTTCTGCGACTTCTTGCCATTCATTTCGTGTCAGTTCGATTGGGTTGCATGAGTCAGACACTGCACTTAGTCCAAGTGCTAGGTTGTCTCTGACAATTCTATAACTAAGCCTGTAACCTTCGCCTTCAACTTGGTAATTACACAAGTCTCGAATTCCTTGCTCTACCGTGTCGATACGAACGTATGTTGCTCCAATCCGATGTGAAAGCAATTTAGCCAGTGTTGATTTCCCAGAAGCCGGAAGCCCTGAAAATATGTATAAAGTCGAGGATTCCAATGTATCTCCTTAAATGAACCCAAAGTCGTCAAACGTTACATACCCGCTTTAAATGCTGGCTATGTCGATACTAAAGCGTTAAGTACAATCTCAGCATGTCTTTATGTTGAATTCCATTTTCATAGATCGGTTCTGGATAATTCAGCAAGAAGTGATCTTTGAGGATTGAATCAACCCGAAAGCCGAGGCGTTGATAATAAGTTAGCTGATAACCAAAGGTTCCCGTACCCAACTCAACTCGTTTGATTCCTTTACTTGATAACTGCGACAGAACGGACTTAAGCAACGCCGAACCAATACCTTGGCCTTGTGAGTTTGGATATACAGAAATATTGAATATCTCAGCAATGCTATCAGTTTGTGGCTTTACTATGCAGGCGGCTAAAGCGCGCCCATTGTCTAGTGCGGCAAAGCACCAAGAGTCGGATAAGTATGAAGAAACACTCGTTTCAGAAGGATCAGCTTCAAGCAGTAAATCAATAGGAATCTGGCTACTTTCTACTTCGATATATTGCATTTTTGCTCCAAGCACAGTGAATCCGTTATGAACGCTTTGCTAGTCATTTTTCATCAAGGCCAATTTTGTACCGAAAGCTATAAATACCAAACCCGTTATTGAGTTTAACCACGCTTTAAACCTCGCACTATTGGTCACCGTCTTAACTCTTGCAAGGATCATAACCATGATGGTGAACCATACAAAATTGACCATAGAATGTGCCGTTACTAGAACGTATGCACTCATTGGGCTTTCGGTATTGGGAATAAACTGAGGAAAGGCTGCCAAATAGAACATAGACACTTTCGGATTCAATACGTTTGTCATGAGTCCTTCCAAGAAGGATACACGTAGGGAAGATGCTTTGTTACTGTTCGGTTTAACATCGGGTTCTATTGAACTTCCTTGAAAAGCACTTGCTATCGCTTTCAAACCAATCCAAACCAAATAAGTGGCGCCTAACATTTTAAAAATGAAAAACGCCTGAGATGATTTAGACAGGATCACCGAGATACCCAAAATTGATAAGGTACCATGCACATAAAATGCAACGACAAATCCCCAGATGTTAGCAAATCCTGCTTTTCGTCCTGAAATGGGTACCGTTTTCGCTATTAGGAATCCATTAGGTCCCGGAGAGATAACGAGCAATGTAGCAACCGCCATAAAAGTTAAGAGATTATTCAAGTCCATTTTCGTCCCTTCCTGGTATTGCGAACGCACCAAAACGCAAATACTGTGCGTGAGGAATTTACCCCTAAACGCTTTCCTCTATGCGTTTTTTAAGCTTGCCTTTTATGAATACGATAACCAAAAGCATCGTAATATAAAGTGCATTCAGACAAAGCTGTTCGTGTATATATGTAATCGACACTTGCTGCGTCTCAAAATTTAGCAGCCTTGTAATTCGATCCTCTTCGCTGGGCTCAAACATCTTTTCATTGCCATCGCTATCGACATAATAGGTGTTCTCATGCCCCAAAATAAAGAGTTCTTTAGCTAGAAGCTTGGTTACTGCAGTTCGGTCTTTAGCTGAAATCTGTTCGCTATGCCTTGCCTCAATGTAATAATGGATACCATTCTGCCTATTACTATTTTGCAGATCTAAATAACGTGATAACTGGAAGATCGAAAATGTTGAAATAAAAAGGTTTAGGGTTAGAGCTGTTATTAAAAGAAATCCAACTATTTTAAATAGTTTCACATCACACCTAACCTATGAATTCTTGAAGTATACAAAGCAAATTAGGCGACTAACACTCGCCAATCGTGTATATATGATGCCGCTTTTCAAGCGTCTGTTCAATTTCCAATCAATAGGTTGTTACGGATTTGAGAACGCTAGCGGAGCTTGCGATTGACGTCTTATTCTTAATTCAGGCGGCCGAGTGCAAAAGCACTACGTATTTTAGGGCGAGAGAAAGCCATCCTGGGTTGGGAAAGGCAAAGCCTGAGTCGGACTCGGGGCTATTTGTATTCATTAAGAAACCAGGCGTTCGTCGAATGGGAAGTGTATTACGTCGATGATTTTTGCGTGTTTCGCGTTGGGGTGACTGGCGTTAAATAAGTAATTCGTCGATTCGGGAAGAATGGCACTAGGCACTTTGGCAAGTAAGGTTTGGTTGGCTTTTAGCCAGCTATTGCCTTCACTCTGTGTGCCTCTCTCATTCTTCACCCAGTCATTGTGTAAGGTTGGAACATGACATTGGCTGAGTTCTGCGTCATCGACTTCAACTTTGAGCAGTTTAAATCGGTCGGGTAGGTCTTCGAGATCAATATCTAATCCAGCCATAACTTCAAGAAGCGCGAGGGCAGGGTGTTCTGCCAAATAGACGATTAAGTGCCCTTGTGAGTGCCAACGCCCGCTTGCTTTTAGCCCTCCGATGCCGTGAAGGTCTTCGAAGTCAGATATGCGCCAAAGGATTGCCATTAAAAATACCCAGATTCGATTCTTAGCAGCAGTTGCTCGACAATGCTTGCACCAAACTCATCTTGCATTGCCTCTTTGGGCGTACGACCTTCGAGCTTTTTCTTTGGCTTGCTGAGCCAGTTGTTGGCTTTTTGCTCATTGCCAAAAACCGCGACCGCTTGCGCTGTTAAACGTGCTGCTCGGATGATTTTGGCACTTTCATCACGGGTCAGTTTCTCGGCTTTACTAACGCGATGAGATAGCGTTCGGCTCGGTATCACCCAATTGAGTTCTTGTTTATTGAACCCATGTTCCATCAAGGTATTGATTACCGACGGATCCACACCATCACGAACTAGGTTTGACAGATCTAACTCATTGTCAATCGACCAACCAAACCAAGCATTGAGGTTGGCATTTGCTGCCATTTCCATTGCTGTAGACATAAATTTGTACCTCTTGGCAATATGCCTAAATATTAGCGCATATTGCTCATTTTTCAACTTGTTCTGTTTGCTAAAGCAAAGTAGCAATGAAATGTTTCCAAGAAGATTGACGCGTAATCAATCCTGTAGCACAGATAATTCCATTGATAATCAAATTAATTTCAGCGAGTTAGCATCTGGCTCCAAAGTAAACTGCAAACATAGATTACTGACTACTTTTCTAGCCTCTGCCCGTTTTATGATGCGTGACTCACTGTTGGCAAATAAAAGGAACAAGTATGAAAAGGACACTACTCGCACTAGGGCTTTGCACCGCATTTATGAGCAACGCAAACGCAGCGCAATGGGGTTACGAAGGGCAACATGGTCCATCGCACTGGGGAGAATTTTCGTCCGAATGTGCGAACGGGGCAAACCAAAGCCCGATTAATATAGAGTCAGCAACAGAGGCCAAACTGGAAAAACTGTCGTTTGACTATCAGGGGCAGGTTGTATCGCTACTTAATAATGGTCATACGTTGCAAACCCAACTTGAAGGGGTCAACACTTTAGCGATAGATGGAAAGTCGTTTACGCTTAAGCAGTTTCATTTTCACACCCCATCTGAAAATCACGTAGACGGAAAAGAGTACCCATTGGAAGCGCATTTTGTGCATGCCGATAAAGCCGGTCATTTGGCGGTCGTTGCCGTCTTTTTCGAACTGGGGGACGACAATAGTGAGCTCGCGAAGTTGCTTGATAATATCCCAGAGAAAGGTGCTGACTCACCGATAGATGTTCCCATTAATGCGAGCGCTTTGTTAAGCGATACCAATGATTACTATCGCTTTAGTGGTTCGTTGACCACTCCGCCGTGTTCCGAGGGCGTAAGATGGCTAGTGTTGAAAACACCTCAGACGGTCTCTGCTAAACAAGCTGCGTTGTTCAATAAGATTATGGGTAACAACAATCGCCCGCTGCAAAAGCTCAATGCCCGGCTCATCACTCAAACTCAATAAAACGAACGCCAGCGCAATGCTGGCGTTGTGATTTTTGTACTACTTACTTCCCCATGCGAGTCGAGAGTTCTGTTGAAATCGTCTAAAACGAAGGCAATGGAGCTGTTTCATATCATGCTGCTTTTAAGCTTGAATCAACCACAAGAGTATTAAAGCTCTACCATTTGAGTGGATTATTGTCTCGATATGTCTGTGCTGCACTTGATAATAACCTGACTAAATTTTATTTTGATAGGGTTATCGTCTAAAAAATAGCCACAATCTGGTTTGTTTTATAAGCGAGGAATGTGAAATTACTGCGATGAATCTTATGTCGATCAAGATATAGATCACATTTATAGAATAAATACGCTAATAATAAAATACACATTAATTCAATTTGTTGAATATGTTTTTGGTTGCGCGTTTTTTATGCGCCCTTACAAAGGCTTACATTGTCATAGTTTTGTCTATTTTTCTGGTTATGGAATGAACATCACAACTTTTCTCTGTGAATAAAAATTCACTCGGCGAGAGGGTTGGTGGTTATGTGGTCAATTGTGTTAATAGTCGTTATTAAGTATTGTTCCTGCCGATTTTAACTAGTACTTTTGGGTTATTTTCTTGTCCCGTTTATTTCTTGCCCTTGTTTCTACATTGTTGATTAATAATGCTATTTTTGCTTCTGATGATGAGCGGTATTTGTATGCGCTTGGATACGGAGAATCAGAATCGGAAGCATTGCAGGATGCAAAAATACAGATTGCTCTTAACTTACTAAGCGTCGTTGAAGTGAATGAAAAGTCATCAATGACCAAGGGAGAACATGGATCGGAATATTTCTTCTCTCAAAGTTCTTCTATTGACTCGCTCCCTATTCAAATTCCTCACTTGGAAGTTCTAGGTCATGAATGTAGCGAACAAGGTTGTGAGTATCGCTATCGGTTGAGTAAGGAAAACTGGCAGAAACAGGTTGAGCATAATTTAACGGCCTCGTACCAAACGGCTGCGATAAAACTCAAAAACATCAACAACAACTGGCGTGGTGTGAAGGACTATTTTCATGCAGAAGAGCTAGTATCAAAAAGTGCCGTACAGCTCGATGTGCTCGGAATTTTAGATTCCGACGCTGCAGAGTCATACCGTGCACAACACCTACAGATTAGCGAGGAGATGAACGCAAAGAGAGAATTGCTCTCAATTTCGTTTGTCGCATCGAATGATGCTTTTTCTCATCAAATTCACGAGTTGCTATCGCGTCACGCATTTGCGTCGAATCAAGGTGGTATCTCGGTTTACATCAAGACGAAATCCCAGCAGGGAAGACAAGGAAACGACTTTGTCGTCAAGCAAAGTATTCAGCTTAAAGTCTTCGATTCGAATTCATCTCATATGGTGACCCAAAAGGTGATCACCGTGTTAGGTAAATCTCAAGCTAGCTCAGCTGAGGCAAAACACGCTGCTGAGCAAAAAATCATTAAAAAACTCACTAATAAATCTATCTATTCAGTATTGATCTAAAGGATACAGAAATGTTTAAAAAAACCGTCATGGCTACTCTATTCACTGCAGCACTAGCAGGTTGTTCTTCAATGCCAGGTATGGAGTCTGCGACCGTTGACCGCAACGAAATGAGTGCTGCCCTTGTTAAATCTTGTGCTGAGCTAGGCTCTGAGTACACACCAGTATCCTACGCTGTAGACAAAGTGTCTAAAGTGATGGTGTCGATTCAAGAGCGTCAATGTGCTGTATTCCAAGACTACCGCACACTAGCAGACAAGCATGCAGAAGTGGCAGGTTTCCTAAAGATCAATGCTGATAAGAGTGATGAAGAGCTTCTTGTTGCGATGAATGAGTTCGATGAAGGCAAAGCTGAAAACAAGAAAATTCGTCCACAAGTTGAAGCGTACAAAGCTGCGTCTGACTCAATTTTCGACAAGAACCTAGAACTGGCTAAAGACATTGCATTGGAAGCTGCTGAAATCGCTCTTATCGCTTCAGAAAACGCGTCAGTTATTGCTCAGGAGTCTGCAATGGCAGGGTTCGGCAACGCAGTGTCTTACTTCTCAAGTGAGTCTGAGGAAGATGAAGAAGCAAAAGAAGAAGTGCCAGTAGTTGAAGCTTACAATGAGATGAAAGCTCGTTCTGTTCTTGTTTACGATGCAAACAACATGATTTCTCTAGACCAAAACACAATCGAGCAACTAGAGAACCTAGACAAAGTTTTAGCAGAGAAAGTTAACTCGTAATGAAGTATTCAAAGATCGCAACACTTGTCGCTGCTGGTCTTGTTTTGGCTGGGTGTAATAGTACGCCCAGTCAACAAACTTACGCAGTTGAGAGCAACGCAGGCAACTCGTCTTTAATCATTGGTAAGTCGGCATTTGAATTTTCCAACAGTGATATTGAAGTCCCTGCATACTTCAACACTCAAGGCCTTCAATTCTGTACTTACGAAGCAAATGAGAAAGACAGCCGTTGTCCGCTTGCTAAAAAGACGATTCGCCTTTACTTCGGTGATGTTCAAACTGACGTTAGCGAGAACCTTCAAGGCAAATCTGCTGATGTATTTAATGCAATGCACACAAGTATTGGTAAGTTCGAAACGAAAGCGCTAGAGAACACGTTAGAAAACCAATTTGCGGGTGTGAACCGTTTCCGTATCTTGACGCGTGACACTAAGTCAGTAAACGCGGCGATGGAAGAGATTCTTGCTGATGAAGGTGCAGCAAAAGTTGCACAAAAAATGAGTGGCCGTGACAAGTTATCAACGGACTACATCATGAAGATCGACGTGCTTAAAACTGGCGATATGCTCTTTGGTTCTACGCAGTCTTTATTCCAAACATCAATGGAAATGACAACGGGTGTTATTGACCCGTACACTCGTGAAAAACTGAGCTACCCAAATATCGGTAAGATCCGCGTTTCTAACTTTGATGTTCGCGATAAAGAAAGCTTCACAACTGTAATCGCAAATGGTGATTACTACCGCGGCTTTAACTACACCAGTAGCAAAGACGTTGATTCAGTGATGAACGAAATGGCGTCACGCGGTTTCGATATCATGTTGACTCGTCTGCTAAAAGAGATGCCAGCAACAGCACAAGTTATGGGAATCAAAGGTGATCGAATCTCGTTAGATCGTGGCCAAAATGCTGGTGTATTACCAAATGAAACCATGGTTGTGTTTGAGTACAGCGCAGGTTTTGTTGAGCCAATCGGTGTGGCGACAGTTAACCCTAGCCAGCAAAGTGCTCAAGGCAAAATCGTACGCTGGAAAGACAGCAAGCTTGCTGATCAAGTGAAAGACGAAGCAGAGCAGGGTATTTACCGTCCAGATCGTCAGCGTCGAATCTTTGCAGTTAGCGTCGGTGTCCCGATGGAATTCATGAAGGAACGCAGTACATGGGCGCAAAAGGGATAAGTCTTAGTCTTACCCTCGGTGGATTGCTTTCGGCTGCGCCTGTAGTTGCGCTTGAACTTGATAAGAGCCAGTCAACACTGGCTCTTGTTGAGCAGGGATGTGCCTATGGTCGTGGTGTGTTAGCGATAGAGGGTGCGAAAGCGGATGCGATCAATAACCTGCGACTGTTTTTAAATGGGCAGGTTTCACTTTCTTTATCTTCTGAAGACTCCGAATTACTCAACGAACAGTTTAACCAAGCTGCTCGAGAAATGTTAGTAACTGGAATCGAGAGAGGGATGATCACTGCGGATTTTGGGCAACCTGAAATCTACGGCGATGATACCTGTGTGAATGTGCGTCTAATGCCACCAACGCAAACAGAAGAAGACTCAGACGAGGGTATTGTTTGGGGTTCTGACTCGACGGTTTCTGTTGTGGTCATCGGTGAGGGTATCCCGAACGCTAAGCAAGGTTTAAGTGCGCGCCAAGCGGCTGAGCAAGATGCATTTCGTCGTGCTATCAGCCAAGTTTTGGGCGTGATGGTTAAATCTGGCTACCTTCAGCAAACCTATTCAAGCATGTCGGCAAATGCGGTCAGTGATGACTTTAACTTGCATGATGTGGCTGTCCAATCCTTATCAATGCAATCGCAAGGCATGATTACTGGTTGGAGCGAAATTTCTAGCAAAACTAAGCCAAATGGTGTGCTTGTCGTGACGCTCGATGTATCTGTTGAACGCCAAAAAGTTGAGGCTAAGATTGCTCAACTTATCAAGAGCCTAGGGCAGCCTGCCGTTTACGTGGATGCGCGCCTTCCGGTTGTTCAAACCACGTTTAGTAGCGCTCTCGCTCAGATGGGTTTCGATCTCTCTGATTCTCCTGAGCAAGCAACCATCATCCTTCAAGTTCAAGAAAAAGAGAAAGTGACACCTTCCGGCTTGCAGTTGGAGTTGGCGGCTAAGCTATTGGACCGAGCGGGTAATGAATACGGCAATTGGCAAAACGATCCAACATTGATGACTCTTCCAAACAAGGAGGGGATGTTGAATGAACTAGCTTCAGTGCACTTGGCTGTTGACCAAAACCAGAAAATGCTAACTCAAGCGTTACATAACGCCGTCCAAAAGATGGCTATGCGTGGTGGCCCGGTTCGGGAATTGATCTTTACGCCGAAAGCAGCAGGTCAACAAGGCCAACTATATACCTTGCTTAGTGCGATCAATGGCGTTTCTGATATCAAGATTGAAACCCGCTCTGGCAAGGTGATTGTACGACTTCGCTCATTAAACAACGCCAATGACCTCGCTCAGTTTATCCAGCCAACGTTGCGCATCCATCAGCCAAATTATCAGTCCAAGCTACGTGTTTTGAACGATTACCAAATAAACGTGCTTTAAGACCTCTACAGGATATTTATGTTTAAAAAAACACTTATTTCATTGGTACTAGCAAGTGCCTTCGGTTCTGCACATGCAAATGTGGATTTTGACCTTAATGATCTCGTTCCTGCAACCGATGCACCCTCTGAAACGCAAGCTGTAAATACAGGTGACGTAAAAGAAGTGGGTGATCTCGTTGTGGCTGCAGACCCGAAAGCTGCGGTACTTGTTGCTCACCAAAGCCTGATCGAAGATGAAGGTGATGGCGTTAAGATGATCGCAGTCGGCTCGGGTATCGGCATTTTATCTACGGGTTCTGGCAGCTACGAAACTTACGAAAACCGTAACGCGACGTTGTTGTCTAAGCGTGGTGCGTACATGAAAGCTTTCCAAATTGCGAAAAAGCAATTAGTGGAAAACATGGAAGGCATGAGCAACATGTGTGCGACAGCAATTAACGAAACCATGGACGTGATTGATACTGCGACAGAAGGCGCGGCAAACACCACAAGCATGATGAGCGATAACTGTGCTGAGTCAGTAAAAGGCGCGTTGGCAGGTTACGTGACATTCGACGTGTATGATGATCCGAGTGAAAACCTAGTTCGTGTTAGTTTGATTTCAACGCCGAAAACACGTGAACAAACGAAGCGTAAAGTGGGCGCTTTGACTCAGACTACAGAACCAAACGTGATTTTCAAACAAATCATCGCTGATCTGCAGGCGGGTGTGATGCCTCCTGTTGGTGCGAAAGTGATTACCAACGCTGAAACGGGCGAGTCGTTTGTACTTGGTTTCGGTTCTTCGATCATTCGTGACAACAAGAATAAGAGCGTGAAACGCAAGCTGCTTGGTATGTCTAAATCTCAAGCGCAAGCCAAAGCGAGAAACGGTCTGATTGCAGTAATGCAAGGTGAACAAGTTTACTGGGAAGGTGGTTTCACAGAGAACCAGTTAGAGAAGAATGAACAATTCGAGTACCCACCTGAGAGCGTGAACCCAGCAGATGCGAAAGTATTGGCAGAAGACAAACATACGTTCATGAACAACATCAAGAGCTTTGATTCGTACAAGTCATTTGCAGCGGGTCAAGTTCCTCCAGGTGTTTCTGTTAAAACCTTTAAGAGTAGCGATGGTGACTGGATGTTAGCCGTTGCGGTTTATGCCCCTTCTCTAGAGGCGACGGCAAAGCAAGCAGCTGCAGAAAACAAAAAGCGCGTTCGTGAAGGTCAAAACGCAAGCTCAGACCACAAAATTTCTACAACTGGTGGTCTGACTGACGGAAGCAACAATACTCAAGGACCATCGGGTCAAGTGAGTAATGCAAATGATCTGTAATCACAGATACTTGCTTGTTCTGGTAGGCCTTTTAGGTCTACCAGTTTTTGCTTCCGACTCTCATTCTTGGTCGTTCAACGGCACGGATTATGAGCTTAAAACCAGTGATGCAGAAGTGTCAGTTGAAGTGAAAAGACAGCATGAACTGACCACGAAACATATGAAGTCATTGTGTCGTAAAGGGCTCGGTTTAGAGCTTCGCAAAAAATACGAAGACAAGTTGCTTCAAGGTGGTTTCATACGTGAAACTTTAGATTCGTGGCCTTTTGCGAGTCTAACTTACGAACTGACCAATATTCAGTTTTCTTCAGTGAGTAAGAGTCAAGCTCAGTGCCGTGCGAATGTGAATGATACTGGCTACAAAACCAATCTCCAAACCACAGCGCTGAACTATGCCGTTGCGTATTACTCAACTAAGCAATACCAACACATTAAGCCGATATTACCGTTGATCATCAAAGAACCTAGCGTTGCAATGGATGCCGCAGGTTTAGTCACCTTGCTCTTATCTCAATCAGACGTGACCAAAGCTGAAAATTACTATCAGCAGTATGTCGATGTTCACGCAATCTCCAACAGTGAAATCAAGCACTGGCTAGCTCAATGGCAGTTTGAGCAGGGAGAACTTGAGGAAAGTTTGTTCATCGCAAAGCAGTGCTCAAGCAAAGAGTGCGAGCGTTTGGTGATAGACATTGAAGATCAAATGTTTGAGCAACAAGCTGAGAGTGTCGGAGATCTGTCTTCTTATTTCTGATTTAACAAATTACGGTAACTCAATTTATGAAATTGAAATATTGCGCACTGGCTGCGTTGTTAAACCTAATTGTGATGCAACCAAGTTTTGCAAATGATCCGTTTGCTGAACTGGACCAAGAAATCGAACAATTAACCGCTGATGATACGGATGAGTTTGAGCAATGGTATGCCGCCCAAATTCAAGAGTTCAATCAATGGCAGCAAGCTTACTTAGCGGATTGGGACAAAAAACAGAAAGCCTCTATTCAAAAATGGGGTGACACCAAAATATCTTCTCCAGATGTAGTCGTGGTTTATGACGAGAAGCATAACGCACGAACCGTTGTTGATTTGGAGAAAGGTGAGATTACGGTTAGCTACATACCGCCTGCGGAAGAAGAAAAAGCCGAAGCTTCAGTTGTTGAAGCTGAAGTCGTCAATGCCGTTATCGAGAAAAACGCCAAGGTGTTTGAAGAAGTTGGTGTAACTCAACCTAAAAAAGCTGAGCCCACTATGGTTTTCGTTGAGGAAATTAAAGTAGAACCAAAGACTTTCGAAGAGGTGAAGAAAGAGATTGAGGCGCAAACTGAGCGCCAAATGAGTCAACTTGACATCTTTGCTGCTGAAAAAAGTGCGGTGTTAAGTGAACAAAAGCAAGAGCAAGTGATTGTTCAGCAAAAGAAACAAATGGTGAAGCAGGAAGAAAAACGCATTGCTGCTGTAAAGCAAGAATTAGCTCAGCAAGAAAAGCAGCTAAAGCAACAGCCTAAAAAGATTGTTGAGTATAAGGTCAAGATTCCAAAATCATCACTGGCGAACCGCGCCAATCAGTACCTTCCTGCGATTCAACAAGAAAGTGCAAAGCGAGAACTACCGCCTGCACTTGTTTTGGCAATCATGCACGAAGAGTCGCATTTCAACCCGAAGGCAAAATCTCATGTACCAGCATACGGGCTGATGCAAATCGTACCGACAACCGCTGGTCATGACGTGAATAAGCTATATCGCGGTAAAGATAAGCCGATGAGAGCGAATGACTTATACGATCCCAATTTGAATATCGAAACTGGCACTGCGTATCTAAAAATTCTTCAGAGTCGATACCTAAAAGGCATTAAAGACCCACAAAGTGCGACTTACAGTGTGATCGCGGCTTACAACACCGGGTCAGGTAACGTGGCCAAAGCATTTGGTGAGCGACGTGTTTCTAGTGCGATTAAGAAAATCAATACCATGAGTTCTGATGAAGTATATGAGCACCTTATCAAGAACTTACCTTATAACGAGACTCGCAAATATCTCAAAAAGGTCAACGATAGAATGAAAACCTATCATGCGCAGTCCAACTCAATTATCTAAAAGGAATTGAAGATGAAATATCAAATTCTTACCGCTGCAATCAGCGCAGTGATCTTATCTGGTTGTGCGAGTCAAAGTGGTTCTGAAAACACGGCGAAAGTGGAAACCAACAAAGGCAGCAATGTGCCTGGTTGGGTACTAAACCCAACTTCAGCGAATGGCTTTGCAGCGTCAAACTGTGTTACGGCGTCAGGTAACTTTTCTGTTGATCGTAACCACGCTATCTCTCTAGCGCGTAACACGCTTGCGCAAAACCTTGATATTAAAGTCAGTGTGTTAGAGAAGAACTATCAAAAAATTGATAGTTCAGTTGACGGTCAAACCTCTGGCACATCTTTTGAGCAAATCGCTAAGCAAATAACTAATACTTCAATTCAAAAGAGCCAAGTTGAGCAAGTAACACTGGTTGAAATTGGTGGTGTAGAGCAAATTTGTGCGCTAGTAGTCATGCCAAAGATTGAATCAGAAAAGATGTTTAACTCTGCTGTAACGGCAGGTGCAGACATTGATCCAACGGATAAAGCAGCGCTATACAAAGAGTTTGTGAGTCAAAAGACAAGCAAGCAACTTGAGAAACAAGCTGAAGATCTCTAAGTCTACAGATAGATGCTTTCGTGTTGTTAGATTGAGTTCGAAAAAGAAAAACGCCAGCGCAATGCTGGCGTTTTACTTATTTCTGAGCAATTTGCGCGTATTGGCGCAGTAAGTCTGTAAGAGTTGTGACCCACTCAAGGGCGCTATTCGGGCTCTGTTTAAGAATCACCTCAGCGTGGTTGCAATGTGTTTCTAAAGGAATGGCGCGATCTAACTGGAACGAAGAAGCATAAAAGTGCCAAAGGAGCAGTCTTTGCATACGAAGCGTGTTTTGCTCTTTGTTTTCTGATTCACTGAACAGTTCAGGCAGTTGACTCAGTGCGATGGCGCTCATTCGTAACATGGCATCAAAACGCGCTTCCATCAGCTTGTCTTCTGACTCCGCTTCTTCTGCATCAAACGTAAACAGCTCCGTCATTGAGTCTTCAGGAATCAAGCGCTGTATCAAGCGCATACTCAGTTCTTCGAGCTCTTCTCGCGGTAATTGCGAGAGCGAGGCGTATGTGTAATCTCGTTCCATAATGGCTCACTATTGTGTTTTCCCCGCATTGTAATGAGCATGCAGCACAGTGCAAGTCTCGATATAAAAAAGCCCCACGTTGAAGTGGGGCAAAATTTGTTGTGTTTGTCTAAGCCGCTGACGTTGTTAGGAAATAGATTATGTTCACTAGTACGTTAGTTGACACATCTATAAAACTAGATGGCGAAATGATATTTGCCCAAATTTATTTTGAAATGATAACGATTACATAGTAAGCGTTGTGATCTTGCTCCAGAAAATAAATGCAATTAAGTGCGTATTTCCTTTGTCTTCCCTTGCTGGAATTTTCTCAAATCTTCTAAATAGTCGGTGTAATCGTTTACAGAATGAACGCTTGAACGTTTGCGTCAAAAAATGTGATGAATATCTCATATCGTTCGCTATACTTTCCGCCCGGTTAAGAGCGAGTGCTCTGCCAATACAAGCCGTCACACGGAAAGGTGAATGACCCCACGGACCGGACCAGCTACCTATTGAATGCTTGTAGAGGTGATCTTTAATGAATGTTTTATTCGGTTTAATCGGTGTTGTCGTTCTATTGTTGTGCGCAGTACTGCTGTCTGAGAGTCGTAAATCGATCAATTGGAAAACGGTGTCTCGTGCACTTATGCTCCAAGTTGGATTTGCTGCTCTTGTTTTGTATTTCCCATGGGGACAAGCGGCACTCACCAGTTTGAGTAGTGGTGTTTCTAGTCTTTTGGGGTTTGCTGATGAAGGTATCGGCTTCCTATTTGGTGATTTGGCCAATACTGGATTTATCTTCGCTGTTCGTGTCCTTCCTATTATTATCTTCTTCAGTGCTCTAATCTCCGCTCTCTACTATCTTGGCATTATGCAAAAAGTCATCGAATTTATTGGTGGCGGTATCCAAAAGTTTTTGGGTACAAGTAAAGCTGAATCACTGGTTGCAACCGGCAACATTTTCCTTTCTCAAGGCGAGTCGCCACTTCTTGTTCGTCCATTCCTATCTCGTATGACTCGTTCTGAACTGTTTGCTGTTATGGCTGGTGGCATGGCTTCGGTAGCGGGCTCTGTTTTGGGTGGTTATGCCGGTCTTGGTGTAGAGCTCAAATACCTTATCGCCGCGAGTTTCATGGCTGCTCCGGGTAGTTTGATGATGGCGAAAATCATCGTTCCTGAACGCGATACACCAATCAATCAATCTGATATTGAGATGGATAAAGCGCAAGAGAGCAATGTTATTGATGCACTTGCAAGCGGCGCAATGAACGGTATGAAAGTAGCGGTTGCGGTGGGTACCATGCTAATCGCATTCGTGAGTGTTATCGCGATGGTCAACACTGGCTTAGAAAGCCTTGGTGAAGTTGCTGGATTTAGCGGTATTACCCTACAAGCGTTATTTGGTTACTTGTTCTCGCCATTAGCATGGGTGATCGGTGTTCCTTCAAATGAAGTGCTGATGGCAGGCTCTTACATTGGTCAAAAGATTGTGATGAACGAGTTTGTGGCATTCATTGACTTTGTCCAGCATAAAGCAACCTTGTCTGAGCATACTCAAGTCATCATTACTTTTGCGCTGTGTGGATTTGCAAACATCGGTTCGATTGCAATCCAACTTGGCTCGATTGGCGTGATTGCTCCTGAGCGTCGTGCTGAAGTTGCTAACCTCGGTATCAAAGCTGTGCTTGCGGGTACATTAGCCAACCTAATGAGTGCATGTTTAGCGGGTATTTTTATCCTTCTCTAAGTACTAACTAAATGACGCATTGAAAGCCCAAGTAGGAAACTTCTTGGGCTTTTTTGCGTCGCCATATTCCCTTTAGTTCTTGTAATTACTTGTCTAATGCTTTGCTGCGTAATTCGAGGGAACTAAATTAGGCACTTACGACCTGAACGGCTAAGTAAGTTAACTACCTTGGTCTCATGACGAAACCTCGCTACAAAGCAAGGAGCTGAAAACAGTACAACAAAGCTCAGCGCTTGAGAACTTCTATAAGTCAATAGGTGCTGGATAGGTAGACTCCAACTGATGCTTAATTTGTTCTCTTAAGCGTTGATGGGTCGGGTTGTGCTCGTCACGCTTATGATAGACAAATTTATAAGGAATACGCTCTATCTCTATTGGACAATCAAGCACTTGTAATTTAAGTGCTTTACTCCATTTCATCGCAAACGAGCGTGACACCACACCGAGGCAATCACGTTGCGCTACATACATTGCCATACCTGCTAATGATGACGTCACGATCTCAACATTTCGCTCTTGAATCGGCACTTTTGCCAACTGTTCAAAACCAGACGTGTTATTCCATTTGCCTGAAAATATACAGTGATTCTCATGATAGAAGGCTTCTTTGCTGAGCGAACTTTGAATCCTAGGGTGGCTTTGGCGACATATCACCATAGCGGGTTCATCGTAAGCCGTTTCTATCACGAATGAGGAGTCCTTAGTGATGATGGTATCAATCACCAGGTCCATTTTCTGTTGACGAATCTGTTCAAAAAGTAAGTATTTTTCTGGTGGAGACTCGTGGAACACCACGTTTTCAATCGGATTTAAACTGTGGAGTAAGGTTTCTGAGCAACAAACTTGAAAAGTGGTTCTTTCTGAAATGGCGTTGTCTACGATGCTCACTGCCTGACGAAACTGCGGCATGAGTTGATACGCAGTCGAAGTAGGGGCGATCCCTCGTCCTTGTTTGACGAAAAGCTGTTTTCCGACCACTTGTTCGAGCCGTTTAATCGAAGCGCTCACCGCGGGTTGCGTAAGGCCTAAATGGTCTGCCGCTTTGGTGTAGGACTGATACTCAGCCACCACCAAAAATGTTTGAATCAAGTTTAAGTCCATCTTGTTACTCATAAACTAAATTTATATATCAACGTATCTGAACTCTATTTATCCGTCAAATAACAAGTTTTATCTTAATCAAATCTTGGTATCTGATTTTCTACCAAGATTCGCAGCAACGGATTTATGGAGCCCTTTTATGGCAAACCACGATAAAAAACGCGGCAAAAAGCTGGTATTAAACGCTTGTACGCTTGCGATTGGAGCGGCATCAGCGACCGCTTATTCGGCAGAACAGCCTAACATTCTCGTTATCTTTGGTGATGATGTCGGTTACTGGAACTTGAGTGCATACAACGGTGGCATGCTGGCTTACAGCACACCAAATATTGACAGCATTGCAAGAGACGGTGCTAAGTTTACCAATTTCTACGCTCAGCAAAGCTCAACCGCAGGTCGCTCTGCGTTCATCACGGGACAAATGCCAAAACGTACCGGCTTGTCTAAGGTAGGTTTGCCAGGAGCGAAAGAAGGGATTTCTAAGAAAGATCCAACTATTGCGACACTGCTACGTGACCTTGGTTACGCAACGGGTCAATTTGGTAAAAACCACCTTGGCGATCGCGATGAACACTTGCCGACCAACCACGGTTTCGACGAGTTCTTTGGCAATCTTTACCACTTAAATGCAGAAGAAGAGCCAGAGAACGTAGACTACCCACAAGATCCTGAATTTAAGAAGAAGTTCGGTCCTCGTGGTGTGATCCACTCTTATGCGGATGGCAAGATTGAAGATACGGGTCCATTGACGCGCAAACGCATGGAAACGGTTGATGACGAGTTCCTAGATGAAGCTGAGAAGTTTATCGAGAAACAAGTCAAAGCCGACAAGCCATTCTTTACGTGGTTTAACACCACGCGCATGCACAACTTCACGCATGTTCCAGACGACTACAAAGGTAAAACAGGCGCAGGTTTCTACGCCGATGGTGTGAAGCAACATGATGATCAAATTGGTCACTTGCTCAATAAGATTAAAGAGCTTGGCGTCGATGACAACACAATCATTGTTTACACCACGGATAACGGTCCAATGATCAACTTGTGGCCAGATGCTGGTATGACGCCATTCCGTAGTGAGAAAAACACCGGTTGGGAAGGTGGCTTCCGCGTTCCCGCATTGATTAAGTGGCCGGGCCATATCCAAGCGGGTACGACGCTTAACGGCATTGTGTCTCTGGAAGACTTCTTACCAACCTTGGTGGCTGCAGCGGGCAACAGTAACGTCAAAGAAGAACTGTTGAAAGGCAAGAAAGTGGGCGATATGAACTACAACGTTCACTTAGACGGTTACAACCAATTGCCATACCTAACAGGTAAAACGGACAAGTCTGCGCGTAACGAGTTTGTTTACTGGAGTGATGACGGCGATTTACTGGCTCTGCGTTACGGTAATTACAAGTACCACTTCATGATCCAAGAAAACGAAACCGGTTTGGATATCTGGAAGAAACCATTTACCAAACTCCGTGTACCACAAATCTATGATTTGAGTATCGACCCATTTGAGCGTGGCGATACTGGTTTGGGTTACGACCGTTGGATGTACGAGCGTTCATTCTTGATGATGCCTGCGGTCGAAAAAGTAAAAGAGGTCATGGAAACCTTCAAAGAGTACCCGCCGCGTATGGCTCCAGGCTCGTTTGTACCGAAATAACGTTTTGTCCTTAGGGCGATAGGCCCTAGTTATTGCCCTTAAATACAGCGCCCAACTTGGGCGCTGACTTTCTTCTGCTTTCGAGATCGTTCTTTATGAAAAAACAAACTCACATTCATACTACTCAAATGGCATTAACTCCTCTCAAAACAGCGTTTGCATCTAATAGTGATAAAGTCGAACGACGTTTTCACGTGATGGCGAAACCTGGCGGGGCGAAATGCAATATCGATTGTCAGTACTGTTTTTATCTGCACAAAGATGAATTACTCAATCAAGGCACTCAACCAAAAATGGATGATGCAACACTTGAGGCATTCATAAAGAGCTATATCGAAAGCCAAGACGGTGACGAGATTGTGTTTTCTTGGCAGGGTGGTGAGCCAACACTGTTGGGGCTGGATTACTTCAAAAAGATTGTCGAACTGCAAAACAAATATGCTAAACCGGGTGTTCGCATCGAAAACGACCTTCAAACCAATGGTCTTTTATTGAACGAGGCTTGGTGTCAGTTTCTGCATGACCATGGTTTTTTGGTTGGTCTATCGATAGATGGCCCTGAATTTGTCCACGATAAATACCGCAAAACCCGAAGTGGGAAGCCTACCTTTCAACGCGTCATGCAAGCCGTTGATCTGATGAAGCGTCATAATGTGTCATTCAATGCGTTGGTGACAGTAAACCGCTTTAACACCAAATATCCGCTCGAAGTGTATCGCTTTCTCACTCAAGAACTCGGTGTCACTTATATCCAATTCACACCTTGTGTTGAACCTCGATCTTTCACTCAAACCGCTCCCCATTTCTGGAAAGAAAACATGTCGCCAAAACTTGGCAGCGAATTAGCAAAGCCGGGGCATTTGATGTCGGTTGTTACGGATTGGTCGGTCGATGCAGAAGAGTGGGGCGAGTTTCTGATTGCTGTATTTGAAGAATGGGTGAACAACGATCTTGGCAGAGTCTTGGTCAACCTGTTCGAAACCGCCGTCGCGCAAGTGATGGGCATGCCTTCGCAGTTGTGTGTTAGCGCAGAGTTCTGCGGTAAAGGTCTAGCGATTGAACACAATGGAGATGTGTTTAGCTGTGATCACTACGTTTATCCGGAATACCAACTGGCTAACATTCATGACCGATCTCTGAATGAAATTGCTATCTCAACTCGTCAATATAGCTTTGGCATGGCGAAAAAGTCTTCTTTGCCGCAATACTGCCTTGATTGCCCATATTTGAAGTATTGCTGGGGAGAATGCCCAAAAAATCGGCTACTTACCGCGCCGAATGGTGAGGCTGGTCTGAACTACTTGTGTCCGGGAATAAAAATGTTCTTTGACCATTCGCTACCAATTCTGGTTGGCATATCAAGGTTAATAAAGTCTTACAACTCAAGTGAATATAGCGAATATAACCTTTAGTTATTACTTTCAGTCTTATACTCAACTTTTAACGCTCAGGCTCCCGTAAACTCAATAGGTAGACTATGAACCACGCACAACAAGCCATTAATGAATTAATCGAACAAACTGAAAAAAGCGTCATTGGACAAAGCCATGTGGTTCAGGCTTTGGTGATAGGGTTACTGACCAATGGTCACGTACTTTTAGAGGGCTTACCGGGAACGGCAAAAACGCGCTCGGTGAAATCGCTTGCCAATCTACTTAATACCAGCTTTGGTCGTATTCAGTTTACCCCCGACTTGTTACCTTCAGACGTTACAGGTACCGAAGTGTACCAAGAGTTGGATGGTAAGCCTCAGTTGCACTTCCAACCGGGACCAATCTTCAACAGCATTGTGTTGGCGGATGAGGTAAACCGTGCTCCAGCTAAAGTACAAGCTGCACTGCTAGAAGCAATGGCAGAAGGTACGATTACGGTGGGTGATAAGACGCACGTCTTGCCTGAGTTGTTTATGGTGCTTGCAACGCAAAACCCAGTTGAACAAGAGGGTACTTACCCATTGCCAGAAGCGCAGATGGACCGCTTCATTATGAAAGTGACCGTCGACTACCCAGAAGATGAAGCAGAGCGTGACATTATTCGCTTGGTGCGCAGCGAAGAGTTGGGTTCAGAAATCAGTAGCGAATTAGTGACGCCACAACACATTGAACCAGAGCTCGTGATTGAAGCGCGACGCCAATTACCAAACATTACTGTTTCCGATTTAGTCGAGAACTACATCGTGGCGCTTGTGATGGCGACACGTAAACCAGAACGTTACGCCGATTCCCAACTACAAAAATGGATCGAAATCGGCTCAAGTCCTCGCGCCTCAATTGCCTTAGACAAATGTGCGCGCGTTTATGCGTGGCTACAAGGGCGTGACCATGTAACGCCTGATGATGTGCGTGCAATGGTGCCATCGGTGCTGGGACATCGCTTCTCACTTTCTTACGATGCACTTGCCGATGGCGTTGATCATCAACGTGTCGTGCAAGAGTTGCTTGATTGTGTAGAAATCGGATAAGCGGGAGGGACTATGGCAAAGCCAACGCTTGCTCCTCAATCCCAAGGGCTCGACCCTCGCTTGTATTGCGATTACTCACGATTGGTGCGTTTACAAGCACAAGCCGAATCCTTCAGCCTGCTGCCTCACTTAAAAGCGGGCAGTGTGCTTTCTGGGCGGCACAACTCATTATTCCGTGGGCGTGGACTGAACTTCGAAGAGCTGCGTCATTACCAGCTAGGGGACGACATCCGAAACCTAGATTGGGAAGTCACCATGCGCACAGGCAAGCCCCATGTGCGTAGTTACACCGAAGAAAAAGACCGCAATGTGATTGTTTGCGTTGATCAGCGCAGTGCGATGTTTTTCGCCTCTACCGAGGTCATGAAATCCGTGGTTGCTGCTGAAGTGGCGGCAATGTGTGGTTGGCGAGTATTGAAAGACGGTGACCGAGTCGGATTTGTTATCGCCTCTGACTCCGCTCTATATCATAGCAAAGCTCAGCGTTCCCAAAACGATTTGCTCGCTCAATTGAAACGACTCTCTCAGGCCAATCAGCGCTTAAATGTGGACTCGTTAGATTCAGACAAAGTGACGTTCAGTAAATGGATTGAGCTCATCAAACGGATGAAGCTAAAACAATCCACGCTGATTTTCATCAGTGATTGGCGCGATTGCGAAGAGCACCACCTTGACCATCTTAAGCAACTTCAACAGCACAACGATGTGCTCGCGGTGATGGTAAGCGATCCTTTAGAGCAGTCGCTTCCGCAAGATTTGGCGAAAGTGAAATGGGTGATTGGTGATGGTCGTTACCAACTCAACCTAGACAGTAAAGCCAAAGTCGATGCAGCCAGCGCCAGTTTGGTTGAGAAAGCTCAGTTACAACGTCAATCACTGGCACAACTCATGGCGATCAAAAAGCTGCCTCATATCGAAATCGATACAACAGGTGACCACATTACTCAATTCCAAAAACTCGTAGGAGGCCGATAAATGACAGACTTACACACGCCTCCAAGCACGTATATTCTGCGTGAGCTGCATGACGTCGCGGTACCAGAAAGCGTCAGCTGGGTACCACAAACCCTCGGTTGGAAGATCCTTGCTGTCGTTGGCGCGATTGTACTTATGTATTTAGGCTACCGCTTGGCACACCATTGGTTCGATAACCGTTACCGTAAAGAAGCCATTGAAGCGATTTCTCGTTTAAAACCCGATGACGCCAGCATGCCGAAAGCGCTGTTCTCGATTCTGAAAATCGTCTTGATTCATCTTGATAGCTCTCATGCTCGCTTGTTTGATACTGCGTTCCTACGCAAGCTAGATGAGCTTAACCCCAAGCATAAAATGTTTGATGATGAAGTTTCGAAGCGATGGCTGCAAAGTATCGTTGACCCAAGTGTTGAACTGGAGAAAACAGAGCGTTTACAACTTCTTGAACGCGCAACTGAGTGGGTGAAAGAGCACGATGAGAACGCTCGCAATATTGAAAAGCGCACGCTTGCCTACAAAGCGCGTGCATTAAAAGGAGGTCGCCATGGGTGATCTTCTTGCTTCATGGCTAGGCATGAGCAGTTTTGAATTTGAGCATCCGCTTTGGTTCATCATCTTGCCGCTGCCTTTAGTAATGTATTTCCTCGTCCCAGCTTACCGCACCAAACAAATGGCCATCAAAGTGCCGTTCTTTAGTCAGCTTGTGGACGCCATTGGTGAAACGCCGTCAGAAGGCGCAAGCCAACTGACTCCGAGCTGGTGGCAGCGCGCAACGCTCATCATCTCTTGGCTTTTGGTCGTGACCGCAATGGCAAAGCCGACAGTACTTGGCGAGCCACAGGTGCGTGAAAGCTTAGGGCGTGATGTCATGGTTGTCGTCGATTTGTCTGGCTCAATGGCAGAGCAAGACTTTACATCCAAAAACGGTGAAAAGATCTCTCGTCTCGATGCAGCCAAAGAAGTTTTGAGTGACTTTGCCAAAACGCGCAAAGGTGACCGTTTAGGTTTGATCTTGTTTGGTGATGCGGCATTTGTGCAAACCCCATTCACACCAGACCAAAAAGTATGGTTAGAGCTGCTTAACCAAACGGATGTGGCGATGGCAGGACAGAGCACCCACTTAGGTGATGCAATTGGCTTGGCGATTAAGGTGTTTGAGCAAAGCGAAAAGTCGCGTGCCGACGTGGAAGAGAGTAAAGAAAAAGTCGCCATTGTTCTAACGGATGGTAATGATACCGGAAGCTTCGTTGAGCCGATTGATGCGGCGAAAGTCGCGAAAGCCAAAGATGTACGCATCCACGTGATTGCAATGGGTGATCCACAAACCGTGGGTGAAACTGCACTAGATATGAATACGATCAAACGTATTGCGAAAGAGTCCGGTGGTGAGGCGTTTGAAGCGCTCAACCGTGACGAACTTGCTAAAGCCTATGATGAGATTGGTAAGTTAGAGCCCCAGCTTTATGAAAGTACCACTTACCGTCCTAAGCAAAGTTTGCATCATTACTTAATGGCTTTGGTGGTTGCGATGTACTTAACCGCGTTCTCATTGGCGACATTTAAGCGTCGTCGACTATCAGTGAACAGTGAATCTTCAGCACAATCAGACAACGTAGAAGGAGAGCGCCATGTTTGATTCTCCTTTCTCTAGCATGGGGCTAGAACAGTTTGTCACACAGTTCCATTTCATTCGTCCAATGTGGCTATTGGCGTTCATCCCAATGTTTCTTTTGCTTTGGTTAAGATGGCGAGAAGAATCCAAACCAAGCTGGAAAGACATTCTTCCTGAGCATTTACGTAAAGCCTTAACGATTGGCGACTATGGTTGGCGAAAACAACTGCCGCTCAAGCTACTTATGGTGATAGTAGCGATTGCCAGCATCATCTGTGCCGGACCTTCTTGGGAGCGCCAAGCTTCACCGTTTGGCGAAGACAAAGCCTCCATGCTGGTGGTGTTAGATACCAACGATTCAATGTTGCAAAAAGATCTTCCGCCAAGCCGTTTGGAACGCTCAAAGCAAAAGATCCGTGACCTATTGGCAGCACGAAAAGGTGGCAGCACTGGGTTGGTTGTGTATGCGGGTTCTGCTCATGTCGCGATGCCTGTTACGCAGGACAGTAAAGTATTCGAACCGTTTCTAGCGGCGATAACACCAGAAATCATGCCAGTTGAAGGTAAACTTGCTGAAACGGCTTTGCCTTTGATTGACCAACAATTACAAGGCCAACCGGGTTCTACGGTTCTGTTGGTTACAGATGGCGTGAACCCGGCAACCATTACCGCTTACAAAAACTACTTTGCAGACAAGCCTTATCAATTGCTTATCTTGGCTGCGGGTAACTCGGATATTGTTTCTAACAACCCGGTCGATTTGGACTCGTTAAATAATCTTGCCAGCGCGACAGGTGGACGCCTTGTTGAAGTGACGGTCGACAACAGCGACATAGAGAAGCTGAATCGTTTTGTTGAGCGAAACATGCAACTCAATGGCGAATCATCAATGCCTTGGAAAGACATGGGCTATCAACTGTTGTTCCCAATTGCGCTCATTATGATGCTTTGGTTCCGCAAAGGCTGGCTAGTGCAATGGTGTGTGGTGGCGATGGTATCAACGTCCCTATTTATGACGCCAAAAGCAATGGCGGAAACGGTCTCGCTCAAAGCGGATAAACCCGAAGTGGTGCAAGAGGTAACCGCCCGGGATAAAGCGTCTCAATGGTGGTGGGATTTATGGCTCACGCCAAATCAGCAAGGACAGCGTTTGTTCAACAATAACGAATACCTTGAGGCAGCAAAGCACTTTACGGATCCGTTGCGTAAAGGGACAGCTTATTATTACGCAGGCGAATACAAACTGGCTCATACCGCTTTCTTGGAGATGCAAAACGATCCATCAGATGCGGTAAAAGACTATGGCTTGTACAACGCTGCGAGTGCGTTGGCGCGTCAACGTGAATACTTAGCCGCGCGTAATTTGTTGCAAACACTGGCAGACAAAGACATCTTGAGTGAGCAATTGCGACCAGACGTCGAGCACAACCTAAAAGTCATTGGTGGCATTGTCGAAGAGATAAACCGCACCAGTGAAAGCCAAGCGGGGACAACAGACGGACCCGAAGAGTCGTTTGAACTGGGTGACAACCCGCAAACGGCAGATGGGGCGGACGAAAAAACCGCGGCTGAATTAATGCTGAAAGAGAAACTCAATGCGAACGAAATCCTTGGCAGCCAAGAATTGGCGGATAAGTGGTTAAAACGCGTAGAGGCCGATCCTAAGTACTTCTTGCGCGCTAAATTCCAAATTCAACTGCGTGAGCCCGTGACAACGGATCCGAAACCGCAACCACAACAAGAAGAGGAGCAAGCACAATGATGAATGCAATCAAACTTGGCGCTGACACCGTGGTTGGGCGTTTAAGCACCATCTTGATGATGTTTACTTTGTTTTTTACTGGCTTGGCGAACGCACAAGATATTCAAGACTTACAGCGCAGCAATGACGTAGAGTTATTAGCGTGGGTTGGCAAGCAGGGAGCAGGGGCCGATACGAAGGAAGCCCCTAAGTTCAGTGTGAATGAGCAGGTGATCTTGTACATCGAAGTCGCAACGCCTCGTTGGTTCACTGGTGGTACACGCATTGGCAGCGTAGAAATCCCTAACGTGATTGCAAAGCAGCGTAACCAATTAGCAACCAACTATACCGAGCGTAAAGGTGGGCAAACGTGGTCTCGCCAGCGTTGGGAAATAACTTTGTATCCGCAAGCCTCAGGGCAGTTCGTGATTCCACCGGTCGCCGTTGGTGTGCAAGTCTCTGCGCCTGATGGTTCGAAAGTGGCTGGTACACTTTATACGCAGCCAATTAAGTTCGACGCGTCTATGCCTTCTGGATTGCTCAGTGATGAATCAGCATGGTTTACCGCGACTAAGGTGAATGTGGATCAGAAATGGACAGCGTCTAACGATGAGCTGAAAGTCGGTGATGCGATTACTCGCACCATTACGATCAATGCACAAGACAGCCTGTCAGTATTGCTTCCAGACTTGTTATCCAATGATTCTACCGCCAGTTATCAAGCCTACCCTCAACCAAACCGCTTAGATGATACGCAAACGCGTGGCGACTACCAATCGAGTCGCATCGAAGAAAGCGTGTATGTGATCCAGCAAGGCGGTGAGTTCACCTTGCCTGAACACAAGTTCCAATGGTGGAATAGCAAGAGTAAAGCGCTGGAAACGGTGGTGATTGAGGGTAAGACCTTCAAAGCCAAGCATACATTTAAATCGTTTGTTAGAGCTTATTCTGGCTGGTTGATTGGCAGCGCAGTGACGCTATTTGTTCTCGTTATCGCCGCCTTGAGCATTCACCGTTATTATCGTTCTCGTCCTACGCCGCCATGGTTAGTGTTCAGGCGAATAGTGAAAGCGAATCGATGGGGCGCTGCTAGAGCAAGCTTGTATAAGCAGCTGAGAAGTAACACGGGTGGCCTTGAAATGAGTAAAGCTAGTAATACTGACGTTTGGCAGAAGCGTTCACAGCGCCTACAAGAGGGGCAGGAGGACGCAAGCTTGATGAATGCGCTTTGGAAAGGGATACAAGCGCTGAAGCCAAAACGCCTTAAGTGGGCGATACCAAAGGCCTTGCCGCAACTCGATAAGCAAGCAAACAGGCGTGCTACGTAAAAAATACCATAAAAACAAATCATTGGCCGGACTCCTGAATAAATGCCATGAGGTAATTTGGTAATCTATTAGCGATATTCCCTAGAATTGTCGTTATATTCAAAGTAGACAACGAATGTAAGCTCACGGACAATCAATCTGTACCGCTCGATTGACTCTTGAGAGGTGCTGGATCTGCCCCACAATTAATTCGTGAACTTGAATAAAGAGTTAACTGCATGAAATGCATGCTTGATCGTAAGGTGTTACATGTAAGTGCATATGATTGTGGTCTTGACTTAAAAAATCATTTCTCTGGCGACACCGTTTTCTCGAACTCCCAGCAACGCTAAACGCCTTAAATCTTGAGGGCATTATTGAAGCAGATGAAACCCTGTATCCGTACTCTGAAAAGGTTCCAAAAAGCTAACACGCAAACCAAGAAAGCGAGGAATGGGAGCGCTTAATCGTTGGAGGACTGGGTTCCAGTGTTAACGGTCAGTGGCCGAGGCAAGCATACGTTTGAGCCCATCTTTCCTGATATAAAAGAGGAAACCTTAGCTAAGAAGCTGGCTAACTATAAAAAGTTAGCGTGCCCTGTTCTGATTCTCGTAAATCTTACATTAGTCTTTTTATCAATTACTTAGTGTGCAAGCAACTGAGGTATTAGCAGGAATAAGGGTTATTGGCCGAGTTTTCTATGTTCAAAATGTGAATGTCTACCACAGTGGAACCAAAAAAAGGATAAGAGATCTCATGGAGTGGTGACGAAAAACCTAAAGCATTCCCTTTTGCGTAACGGTTGCTGATCGCTTAAAACCTGATTTATAGCAAAATCTTCTAAAACATTAGGCGTAGGATGGGGGCCAGATTACGAACTAAAACCATAAAAGTTAGAGATATTGCTATGAATGAACTTGTTCAACGCTTTTTACGCTACGTCACGTTTAACACTCAATCGAACCCGAATAATCTAGAATGCCCAAGCAGCCCAGGCCAATATACGTTTGCAGAGTTCTTAAAGCAGGAGCTCATTGAGTTAGGTCTGGCGGATGTTTCGCTCGACTCAAACGGCTACCTAATGGCAAAACTACCCAGTAATGTAGCTTACGAGGTGCCTGCAATTGGCTTTGTCGCTCATATGGATACCGCCCCTGATGCTTCGGGTGAGAATGTGAATCCTCAGTTTATCGAAGATTATCAAGGGGGAGATATCGCGCTAGGGAAGGGCGATGAGGTGCTCTCACCGATTCAGTATCCAGAACTGCACAAGTTACATGGGCACAATTTGATCACGACAGATGGTTCGACGCTACTGGGCGCAGACAACAAAGCGGGTATCGCGGAAATCATCTCTGCGATCGCCGAATTGATCGCTCATCCTGACATTCCTCACGGTGACATTTGCATCGGTTTCACTCCAGATGAAGAAATTGGACGCGGCGCTAACCTGTTTGATGTTGAAAAGTTTGGTGCGCAGTGGGCTTATACCATTGATGGTGGACCTGTTGGTGAGTTGGAGTTTGAAAACTTCAATGCGACCAGCGCGGATGTGATCTGCTATGGCACCAATGTTCACCCTGGAACCGCGAAAGATAAAATGGTCAACGCTATGAATATCGCGGCTCAGTTTCAACTTATGATGCCAGCCGATGAAACTCCAGAAACAACCCAAGGATACGAGGGCTTTTATCACCTAAAATCTGCGGAAATGTCCGTTGCTCGCAGTGAACTGGGTTACATCATTCGTGATTTTGAGCGAGACGGCTTAGAAAAGCGCAAGAAGTTCATGGAGCAAAAGGTCGCAGAACTTAACGAAAAGTTAGAAAAAGGACGTGTGGAACTTCGACTTACTGACAGTTACTTCAACATGAAGGAGATGGTTGAGCCTCATCCGCACATTATTGAGCTCGCTAAAGAGGCGATGATTGCCTGTGATATTCAGCCTCAAATTAAACCTATTCGTGGCGGCACCGACGGCGCTCGACTTTCATTTATGGGGCTACCATGCCCGAATATTTTCACCGGCGGGTACAACTTCCACGGCATTCATGAATTCATCAGTATTGAAGGGATGGAGCAAGCGGTGCAAGTCATTGTCACATTGGCAGAGAAAACCGCGTTGCGCTATCAATAATTACTTGGTGCAACACTGATATCTTGTTGATTATCGTGTACATTAAATTTAGGCCCATTGGAAATGAACACGATAATGATGAAACGGATCTTACTTGTTGCCAGCCACCTACTTGTTGGTGGGATAGGCTTTGCTCTTGGTATTTACGCGCTGCCTATCCTTACCCAACCTCAGTCCCCCGCGATGCACGAAGTACAAAGCGTAACGAACAACGCGTTGTACACTGGAACGTTTCAACGCGACAGACAAGACAGCGATTTTTTGCATTGGGGAGAAGGATCCGTCTCCATCAGTGATGACCATATTGGTTTTGTTGGCAAACTTGCCCCTGGCCCTGATTACAAGCTCTACCTTTCGCCACTGTTCATTGAAACAGAACAGGCTTTCTTGCAAAACAAATCCACCATGGTGCAAATTGGCGATGTTAAAACCTTCGATCGTTTTTCGTTACCGATCCCTGAAAGTGTAGAAACGGCCAACTACAACACGGTTATTGTGTGGTGTGAAACGTTTGGTCAGTTTATTACCTCTGCCCGCTATAAATGATTAAGCCGCTATTCCGTTTGGCTTGTTAGACACTACCGAGTACATCATTGGGAGTGAAAGTGCGCCAACCATTCGACAATATTGGCATATTGCACTAGACCCGAGTGGTGATGTGTGGGAAGTTACCTTTCTGAAATACGAATAATTTAAAGGGGCTATGTGCCCCTTTAATCATAATTAGAGAGGGAGCGAGTATGGAGAAAGTACAGGTCGTTATTGATTTTCTTCTCACTCATAAATTGGTCTTTACCGCACTGATTGTGGTGTTGGTAGTATTGGTTCGCCGAACCATATTATGGAAAATCAGAGGCGATGTCGCTTTTGTTTCTGAAAAGCAGCGTCATTGGATGTCGAGAACCAAGAATGGCTCGTTTGTCCTCACCGTTTTACTGTTATTTGTCCTTTGGCAATCTGAGATTAATGAATTTGCCTTATCGGTGACGGCCATTGCTGTTGCTATTGTTGTCGCATCGAAAGAGATCATTCTCTGTTTTACGGGCTCGATTCAAAGAGCCAGCTCTCGTTCATTCCGAATTGGCGACTGGATTGAGGTGGGGAAAATATGTGGTGAAGTCATTGAGCATAATATGATGGCGACGGTTATCCAAGAAATCGACTTATATCACGGTCACTACCATTACACCGGCAAAACGGCAACGCTGCCAAACAGCATGTTCTTCACCTACCCAGTTAAAAATCTCAATTTCATGAAGCGTTATGTCTACCATGATTTCTCAATTATTGTGCCGTCTTTTGTCAATCTATACCCAATGATTCCTGACATCATGGAGAAAATCGACGGGCACATCAGCTATTTCAGCGACGTAGCGAAAAGGTACAACACGGTGATCGAAAAGCATGCAGGCGTTGACTTGCCTGGCTCTGAGCCACATATCCACATTACTAGTGGAGCAACGGGTGAGCAGATTGTGCATTTCATGCTGTTTTGTCCAACCGATAAAGCGACCCATCTAGAGCAGGACATTCGTGCTGATTTTATGGCGCTTTATGAAGAAAGGTTTCCCAAAGAAACCGACGAATAATAAGACTGGCTAAGGAGAACAAGGATGTTCAAGAAAATTGGTCCAACGGAAATCAAAGAGAAGCATTTGCTCACATGTCATTGTGGCAGTGTGGAGCTTGAGCTGACATTGCCTAATGGTGTCGAGAAACCAAGGCGTTGTGATTGCTCTATGTGCCGACGTCGAGGGGCTATTGTTGCGTCGGTTAAGCTCGACGGCATCAAAATTCTCAAAGGAGAAGAGGCGCTTCAGCTTTATCAATTCAACACTCATACTGCTAAGCATTACTTCTGTAAACACTGCGGTATTTACACCCATCATCAAAGACGCTCGGCACCCGATGAGTTCGGTTATAACCTAGGGTGCCTTGAGGGTGTTAACCCGTTCGATATTGGTGACGTCGTCACTCACGATGGGGTTAATCATCCCGCTGACCGCTAGCTATATCGATTCAGCAAAGGTGAGTTTTGTTGTTACGATAGAAACTATGATTCGATCTGATGATTGAAAACGAGTATGGTGCGCCTGGTTGCTTATATCTGATATTTGCGCAGCGCTCACTTCGTGCAGTGCTCAGGAATAATTACAATTAAGGACTCGCTACTTATATAAGCCTTGCTCTTGATTAGAGGGCAGAAACGCACCCGTGGGTGAGCTATCAAAATGGGCAGTTAGACCGATTTGGTAGGGTAACTCATAGACGGGAGCATGTCGTAAACTGTGATTTGACCTTAGGCTTAGTCAATGAAGTTCCTGTTTGATAACAAGCCCATGTATGCGTTTTTCGTGCGAGTATCAGAAAACGCGTACTTAAATGGCTTGTGTAATGTATTTGTAATGTTGCTGCCAGTCTCCTTGCTTTCTGCATTCAGTATGTTGATTGGCAATGGGTTAAACGTCATCGGGTTTGAAAAAATCGGCAGCCATGTTCTGTTTGTGAGCACCTTAGTTTGGAAAATGTTTCCGATCTTGCTGCTTGTCTATTTTTCAGACTTTTTGGCGCGTCTCCATCGTCTGTCCCGCACCACCGTCATTACTCCGTCTTTGCTTATTTACATCATCTTGTGTAACGAGTGGGGATTGCTGCATGCGGGCTCTGTGCTGCCATCCAACTATCCTTTGGCGATCATCACTCCTGCATTAATAGCGTTTAGCGTGAGGGGATTAATCTCTAAGAATTGGATCATCCGTTCGGAGTTGCCAAATGTTGTCGATCAGTCACTCAACCTTGTATTGGGCACATTGTTGCTGGTCACCTTGTATGTTTGCGCGGGCTATGCGGTTGGCTACTGGCTAGAAACCAACTCGTATATCCAAAGCTTGTTGCCAACTCTAGATACACACTCGTTGTTTGACGCGATTTGGTATGAGTTCCTAAGGAATCTGTTCTGGTCGATTGGCATCAATGGGCACATTATTTTCTCGCCATACAAATCTGAGCTGTATGCACTTACTCAATCAAGTTTTGAGATGAATGCGCAGTTTGGTACGCCGTTGCCCATTCTCACCAGTAACTTTTACGACATTTACGCGGGTATCGGCGGGGCGGGCAATACGCTCAGTTTGGTATTTTGCATGTTGTTCTTTGCCAAAAATAGAGGGTATCGCGCACTGGCTTTGGCAGCACTGGTTTTGAGTGTGTTTAACATTAATGAACCTGTACTGTTCGGCTTGCCCGTCATCTTTAACCCGGTGCTGCTTGTTCCATTCATGCTCGCGCCGATCACGGGAATCTTGCTCGCTTACTTTGCGATTTCGATGGGTTGGGTGGCACCGGTTTCTGAATTTATCAGTTGGATGACGCCTCCACTGTTGAGTGGGTATCTTGCGACAAGTGGCGATATTGCCGCGAGCATTCTTCAAGTCGCGATCATAGTGATTGGTATGGCAATCTACTTGCCGTTCTTTAAGCAGATGGATCAAGTGGCTGGCTCAAACAGGTTGTTTTCGAAAGAGACTTGTGATGACTTTTTCAACTACGAGGAGGTCGGAAGCGGGCGCAGTGTAAATGGCTTGTTCCCGCACGTCAGCAGTAATCTTGTGGCGCAAAAGGCAATCAGAGACTTGCAGCAAAATGGCGATTTTGTACTTTACTATCAACCTCAGTACGACATTAAAAACTCGTGTGTTTGCTCGATGGAAGTCTTGGTAAGGCACCGTAGTCACGATGGAGTGATTACTCCGCCGACCTTTTTGTCTTACTTTAACAAGTTGGGGCTGACATCTGAACTGGATTTGTGGGTGATCAAGCAAGCGCTCTATGAAGTGCGAGATCTTGCGAGTAACCCTAACTTTAAAGTATCAATTAACGTTTCTCCTGAAACGTTTTTAGTCAACGGATTTGCTGCGAGTGTGAGTAAACTTATCGAACAGAGCGATGTTGATTTTACTCAGGTGGAGTTTGAAATCACCGAAGAGCTACTGATTCAAGATGAGTTAGCGACGAGTAGTGTGTTGAAATCACTTCGTGAGCTTGGTATTCAAATCGCGCTTGACGATTTTGGCTCGGGGTATTCGTCGATCGGTTATCTGTGTAAGTACGAGTTTGATAAGGTCAAGATTGACCGATCTTTGGTTGTGAACTTGACGCAGGAGAAAGGCCGAGAGCTGTTTCGCTTAACCACAGAGTTGGTTCGAGCAACGGGGGCAAAAACGGTTGTTGAAGGCGTCGAAACAGAGCAAGAGTTAGACTTCGTGACTCAGCAAGGTATTTCTTTGATTCAAGGTTACTACTTTTACAAACCGATGCCGTTAGAAGAGGTGTGCGAACTGATGGATTCGTGTGACGGCCATCAATGCTAATGCATCATCAAGTTGTTAAAGAGGAGCACTGAGCTCCTCTCATCACATTCGCTTTTTATTGGTGGTACTTGGCTTTCAATCTTAAGGCGATATTTACCAGCGCAATCAACACAGGCACTTCAATCAGTGGACCAATCACCCCTGCGAACGCTTGGTCGGAATTGATGCCAAATACCGCGATCGACACGGCGATGGCCAGTTCAAAATTGTTTCCTGTTGCGGTGAACGCAATAGAGGCGTTTTTATCGTAGTCGATACCCAGTTTTTTGCCGATGTAGAAGCTGGCGAAGAACATCACAACAAAGTAGATGGCCAGTGGTAAAGCGACACGCAGGACGTCCATCGGAAGTTCAACGATCATATCGCCTTTTAAACTGAACATCAGAACGATAGTCGCAAGAAGCGCGATAAGAGTGATTGGCGAAATTCGCGGAATAAACACTTCGTTGTACCACTGTTCGCCTTTTCGACTGACCAGAATCTTACGGCTCAAAAAGCCAGCGATAAAGGGAATGCCAAGATAAATCAACACACTTTGCGCGATGTCAACCATAGAAATATCGACAGCGAACCCTTGGTACCCGAAAAGAGGAGGCAATACTGTGATGAATAGCCATGCCATAAAGCTGTAAGTCACAATTTGGAAAGCGCTGTTAATCGCGACTAGCGCTGCGCCATACTCTTTGTTGCCACCTCCGATATCATTCCAAACCAAAACCATGGCGATGCAGCGCGCCAAGCCAATCAAAATAATCCCGACCATGTAACCTGGGTGATCACCCAAAAACGTAATCGCCAGAATAAACATCAAGATAGGGCCGACAATCCAGTTCATGATAAGAGAAAGCGCGATGGCTTGCTTATCTTGCTTTACTTTCCCTAGCAATGAGTAATCCACTTTTGCAAGTGGCGGGTACATCATCAGGATGAGTCCAATCGCCAGCGGTATATTGGTACTGCCTACTGATAGCGTTTCATTTAACTGCGCCACTGCAGGGAAAAAGACGCCAATCGCAACGCCTAACGCCATGGCTACGAAAATCCAGACGGTTAGGTAACGATCCAAAAAACTCATATTGTTTGCGGCATTCTCGGTTAATGCTTGTGTGGTCATAATCTTGCCTTGTTTCGTTTATCGTCGAATGGCGATATCTTCATTCTGCTTTGATGAAAACCGTTATACGCCAAGGAGATGTCAGATTAATTAAAAATAGCGTCGAACAAGTGGTTGAACTGGCTGATCGTTTCTCGATTCACGCGATAGCACACCTTGGGTGGGTTGGGCTGTGCATGAATAAAGTTGGCTTGCTTGAGAATTCGAAGATGTTCTGAGACCGTTGATTGAGCTAAGCCAAGTTCAGAGACCAAATCGCTATTGAGGCAACCACCGAGTTTATCGAGTGTGCACAGTATTTTTAGGATTCGAACGCGAGCAGGGTGCGACAACGCCTTTGCTTGCATAGCGAGCTGTGCTTCTTGTTCGAGTTGCGCTTGTGTTGATGCGAGCGCCTGTTGATTGGTGAGATTACATTGTCGGGACATAATATAGATAGTCTATCGTCGAATTGCGATTAATATTATCACCAAACATCATTTGCTGCAATTGCGGGTAATGTTCTATAAATGATCTGAATTTTATAAACAAAAACAGTTGTTTGGGTTATATTTCAAAGCAAATCACCAACAGAAGTATGGCTATGCGAATTATTCTATTGTTCTTTTCATTGATCTTGGTCGGTTGCTCTCAACCCGAAATGACGACACCGATCCAACCTGACACCAATTGGACGAAAGGAGAGCTTGGCAACGGGCTAAAGTTCCACATTTATCCAACCACCAGTGAACCTGTTTCTTTGCGTATGTACGTTCATGTCGGCTCTGCACATGAAACTGCAGAGCAACGCGGATACGCCCACTTTCTAGAGCACATGGCGTTTAACGGCAGTAAGAACTTCAGCTCCAATGACGTGATTAACTTGTTTGAAAAAGCGGGCTTAACTTTTGGTGCTGACATCAATGCCTACACCAGTTATTACGAAACCGTCTATAAGCTTGATTTGCCGAACAAGAATCAGCTTGATGAAGGCGTATTGTGGCTTCGCGACATTGCCGATGGGTTAACCTTGTCAGCAACGGAAATCGACAAAGAGAAGGGTGTGATTCAAGGAGAAATTCGTCGGACCCGCCCTGAACACAAAAGTTTAGCGGAAAAGTATTACGATCACTTGATTGCAGAGACGAGCCTAGAAAACCTTGACCCTGTCGGCAATCAGTCGTCAGTCGATGAAGCGACGGCTGAGTCAATCCGCGCTTTCTACACCAAATGGTATCAGCCTCAGTTTACTGAAGTTGTTATTACAGGCGATGTAACGGTCGAGCAGGCTAAGCAGTTACTTGGTAAACACTTCTCTACGTGGGAAAAAAAAGCATCGGTAAGTGACAACCACATCGAGGTAACAACACTCGCATTTACTGACTATACCGACACGGTAGGCGAGTTTGAGGCACCGAGTTTAAGCTTGGTTATGAATCGAGCGCCAGCCAAAGTAGAAACGCGAGAAGAGTTGCTTGCGTCATGGCTGGATGAGATTGCCCTACAAATCATGCAACAACGCATGACCTCGGTATATCAAGAAGCGGCCATCCCACTTCAGAGTATGGCGATTACTCCCTACTACATGAACTATCAACGCAATGCGTTATTTTCTGTCGCCTTTAATATGGAGCTTCGTCAGCAGGTGCAAGACAAGTTCGTTGCAACGCTTGCCTCACTGCGGGACTTCGGCGTGACTCAGGAAGAGCTAGACACTTCCTTGGCTTACTATCAGCAATTGGTCGATGATCTCGATTACAACTGGAGTAAGCGGGATGCAATTACCTTTGCTGAAGATCGCGTAAGGGGAATTTCTACCCAGCAAAGCAGTCAGTCTAAGCAAGATTACCAAGAAAGCTTACAAGCGCTTATTGCTCTGGCTAGCTTAGAACGAGTCAATGAACAGGTTCAGTCACTGTTAACAAGTGACTACTCTGTGATTTTTGGCGCGGATGAGCAAGAGGCAGTGGATCAACTTGCAGAGCAAATTCCTTTACTTCGTAAAGCGCTTAAACAGCCAGGCACTGCACCCGTTGCGCTCCTGCCTACGGCAAAAGAACTGGTGGAACCTTCGCAAACGGGCTCGATATTATCTCAACAAACCGACGAGTTTGGCGATCACATTTGGACGCTCTCTAACGGCATTCAAGTTAGGCTCGAGAATGATCCTACGACGCTAGAAACCGTTAACATTGTCTATGCGAGTCAAGGGGGGAAAGCCGCGCTAAACCCGGATTTATTTGCTGCTGCTCAGCTTGCAATCCCCGTTGTGGTGAGAAGTGGTGTTGGGGAGTTTACTGGCATTCAGTTTGATGCATTTCTAACCAAGAACAACTTAGAGGTTTATCCGTTTATTAATTTCACCCATCACGGTATCGAGATGGGAGCGGCGAAAGATAAACTCGCTGATGCGCTGAAAGTGATTTATAACATCTCGACCAACATCAATGTGGAACCAAGGCAAATTCGTGTTCTCCAGCAGGAGACGTATGACAATCAGGAGCGTTATCTAGCGACGCCATATGGTCAATGGGAGCGTGCCATTAACCGCAACAGCTACCAACCGACAAGTAGCCACTACTTCCTGACGGCACCTGCTTATGCTGCGATTGATGAAGCGCAAATTCGCCAAGTTCACCATGAGCTGTTTGCGAAAGATCGCGGTTTTCAGCTTGTGATCGTGGCAAACATGAAGCCAGAAGAGGTGACACCGCTGCTGAAGCATTTTATTGCCTCTATCCCATTAGAAAAGGTGCCGGCGCCTAGCTATCAGGCACACTACAATCAGGATTGGGCGCCTCGTGTCGACTTGGCTATCCACAATGAACAGAACGGCATTTACCTGCTTCGTGTGGTCAACCCTAACGCACAGGTAAGCAGCGCCAAAACCGCGTTTGTGGATGATATGATTCAGCGCTTATTGTCTAGACGACTCACGAGCTACGTTCGTGAAGAACTAGGATTAGACTACGCGCCTGACGCGTATTCGGTTGCAGTAGACCAAGAGCCAAGCACGGATTGGTTTATTGAGGCGCAAGTGGCCCCTGATGATATCGGTAAAATTGAAGTCGCCGTCGATAAAGTGGTTACCGAGCTTGTAACCAACGTGAGTGAGCAAGACTTTCAACTGGTCGCCAAGCAACTTTCAACCGCTCTTTATCCTTTGAAAGATGAGCCAGTTGATCGTACTTGGTTTTATGCTCGCTACTCAATTCACGGTTATGGGGTTAAAGCGATCAAAGATGTGGATGCCATGATTGATTCGATCTCACTGGCGGACTTTAAGCATCGAATCGCCGAAGCGTTTGGCAGCGATAGTGTAAAGACCAAATACACGCTAACGCCAGAGACAAAGTAGTGTGAATCAAAAACAGCCGCGCAAAGCGGCTGTTTTTATTTATAGTTTTCTTGAAAGCTGACGTCCAACCACAAAGGCGATAAAGGCAAACAGGTTTATAAGCATGAGGCTTAACACAATAGCATTGAGGTCAGACAGACCTAGCCCCCACGCGAGAGAAAATACCAGCCCTTCAAATGCTTCTAGTGGCCAGTGCGAGACCGGCGTTTGCGAATCACCGGCGAGCACGAAAATGACACCAAGCAAACTGAACACCATACACAACAACCCGATGACAACGTCTTTACGCATAAATAATTTTACCATTTTTAATACTGTTGAATTTCAATCATGTCGACAGTCGACATCTAATCTGAAGCGATTTCAACGCGTTAGTGCTGAAATACGTCGTTTTCAATAAAGTGGTGAATTTGGTCTGGTACGAAAGTACTGTAAATCAAGCTAGTGTGGCTTTTTGGCGTCTCTATGTGATCCGTCATTCCGCGGATCTTGGTTTCTTCGACCGTGACCGTACCGTCTGAAGGAAGCCGTCTGTCCATCAACAGTAGGGCTCGAGCACCAATAGGCAAGGTTCCAGCAATGCTGCCGAGCTTTTGCGGATAAGACCATTCGTCATGATGTTCGCTGAGTCCAAAGTGAGGGGAATTGCCTAGCAATGTACCCATGCCAAGTTCTTGTAAGCGAGTCACAATCGAGGCGCCTCTAAGCGGCGATCCTATGGTCACTACGTGTGAAATCTTGGTGGTGCTTGGATGGCGAGATTGTAAATACTGTTTGATCACTAAGCCACCAAGGCTGTGTCCGACAAGTATATTTGGCATTGTTGGACTGAGCGCATTGTCGATCATACTAAACAAACGGTGTTGATTGATCGCAACGCTATTGTAGGTCAGGACTTTTGTTCTATAGCCATAACTGCGTAGCTTTCGACTCAGAGGCTGCATGACCATTCCATGCATATAGAGTCCATGCAATATGATGATTTTCATAGGGTGTCCTCGGCAAACGTTGCTCTAATAATACGGTGTTTTATTGCGGGGAATCCAGTGAAATTTGAATGTTTGTACGCTATTCCAAATAACGAAACAGCACTAACGATGGCGGTGTTTGCATGCTAAATAGTTTGGGCGTGAGAAATAGATAGTGGGAATAGTAAGAAAGCGGTGCGCTGGTGGCTGAGATGAAGGTCACCAGCAGTAATAGTTAGCATGAGACACCCAAAGGTTAAGGCTTAGATGTAAAATTTGCCTCGCGAGTAGAGTACGGCGTCGCCACCTATGGTCGCTTTTTCAGGTGAAACATGGCAGTAAAGTGTGCCACCGCGCTTTGATGCCTGGTAGGCGATCATGTGATCCTTAGCAAGCTTTTCGGACCAATACGGTGCCAATCCAGAGTGAATTGAGCCAGTAACAGGGTCTTCGTCGCCGCCATTGGCAGGCCAAAAGTATCGAGATACAAAGTCATAATCTTTGGAGGGCGCCGTTGCAACAACATCGTAAGGGGCTAGCTGCGTCAGGAAGTCGCTTTTGGTCTTCAAGTCCAACACATCTTGTTCGTTGTCGTAAAACACAAAGTAGGCTTGTGGGTTTTTCATAACGTGTAGAGGCGGGATAGAGAGCCCTTCTAGAAGTGCTACAGGTGCCTCAGTGGCGCTCGGCATTTGGTGTGGGAAGTCCATCAGAATACGGCCAGATCGATCCTTTTCGACTTCGATTGGTCCAACAAACCGTGTTTCAAAGACAATTCGCTCGCCAGCATTGAAGAAATGAAACAAGGTAAAGGCAGAGGCGAGCGTCGCATGACCGCAAAACTCGATCTCGCAAATAGGGGAAAACCAACGGATCTCATGGTGGTCGATGGCGATTTGTTTAATAAAGGCGGTTTCAGACAGGTTGTTCTCTTGGGCGATTTTAAGCATCATGTCGTCACTCAGCCAATCGGTGAGTGGGACAACAGCCGCGGGATTACCTTTAAATCTTTCTTGAGTGAAGGTATCACACACAAATAGTTCGAATTCCATAGATCTTCCTTACTGGCGTATCAAAACTTTCTATTTGATTAATAATAACTTTTGTTACATAGCAAGGGTGAGATAACTGGAGAGTTGCGAGATAGATCTTCTCAAATCATACTCTGCGTACAAACTCTCCAGTTAGGTTTGGGAGTGATATAGAACTATTGTGGCACGCTGGCCTCATCCACTAGGTAAAGAATTGACTGGTAAGGGATGCCACTATGATGCGATAGACCAATTTCACAGGTTCGGCTGTTACTAAAGCCACGATGACAGTTCTCAGGCACTTGTTCTTTGAGTGGATGAACCGCCGCCGCATTGAGCTCTGGCGTAGTGAAACCCTTGTCTCCAGCCCATCCACAACAAGCAATATGCTCAGGTATCACGACGTGGCTGGCGCAGCGCTGAGCTAGGGTCAACATGCTGTTTTCCAATCCCATTTTCCTAGAGCTGCAGGTGACATGCAGCATCACGGTCTCATTAATCGGTTTGATCTCCAAATGACGCAGCAGATACTTAGAAACAAAACCCGTAGGCTCGAGTATTTCCAGCGGTTTAGTAAAGTTATCGATGCTGCGTTTAGCGCAAGGACTGGTGTCCATGAGAACAGGATATTCGCCTTCGTAGCTTGCTTCCCAGAGAGCTTGCTCTAACTGAGCCGCTTTTTGCGTGGCGATATCTGTCATGCCTTTGCTGTCATAGGGCATTCCACAACACTGGTCATGAATACCTTCAGGGATGATAATTTCAAATCCAGCCTTCTTGATGAGTGACATTGTCACTTCAGTTAAGCTGCGCTGATCAGAAGCATTGGTTTGTTGCCCCATAGTGCGAGAGGCACAAGACGGGACGTACACCACTTTTTTGTCGGACTTAACCAGCAGTTCCAAAGACTTTTTTAGATTATGGCTGTTTGATTGAGGTGTCTCAGGAAGCCAAATCGGGGTCTTGTTCTTGGTGAGGCTACGCACGCCATTGGTCAACTTAGAGACACCATCTTCACCTATCACTTTCACCGCAATTTGGTTGGCTTTGAGAGAGGCGCGAGTGAGTGTTGTGGTGGTTGAGAAGTGATCCGCAGTCCACTTGGCAATTGGCGTAAACTTTTTGTACTTCGCGGTGCGCAGTTGTTTGACCAAATCACCCGTGTTGATACCCACCGGACAGCGGTCAGCACAAAGCCCAGTTGCCGCGCAAGTATCGAGCCCTTGGTATTCGAAGACTTTTTCTAATTCACTTGCGGTAACGGTTTCTCCTGCTGCTTTTCTGCGTTGTAGCTCTCGATAAAGCACGATACGTTGCCTTGGTGATAAGGTAAGCGTGCGGGAAGGGCAAACCGGTTCACAGAAACCACACTCAATACAGCGATCAACAATGTCGTCGGCTGCCGGCATCGGTTTTAAATTCTCAATATGTGAATGCGGGTTGTCATTGATGATTACGCCAGGGTTGAGTAATCCTTCAGGGTCGAACAGCTTTTTAATTTGTTGCATCAGTGCGTAGCCATCTTTGCCCCATTCAAGCTCGACGTAAGGCGCCATGTTACGGCCTGTGCCATGTTCTGCTTTCAATGAGCCTTGATATTTGACAGCGACAAGGTCAGCGACATCGTCCATGAATCCGCCGTAGCGATCAATTTCCTCTTGTGAGTCAAATCCTTGGGTGAAGACGAAATGCAAGTTCCCCTCTAGTGCGTGGCCAAAAATGATGGCTTCGCTGTAGTGATACTTATCGAACAGTGCCTGCAGATCTCGAACGCCATTGGCGAGATTCTCTACTGGAAACGCGACATCTTCAATGATGACGGTGGTGCCGACTTCACGAACAGCGCCGACGGCTGGGAACATACCTTTGCGAATTCCCCACAGCGTCACGACAGTCTTAGCATCCGTGGTAAAGGGAACCGATTCAATGATCGAGTACTCGCCGAGTGAGCCTAAAATGGCTTCACACTGGCTATCTAACTCTCCTTGAGAGCTGGCATGCGTTTCAACCAAGAGTGCCGCGGCTTCTATATCCAAATTTGGCATAAATTCAGGCATGCCGGGCTTGTCTGCGACTGAACGCAGTGCTCGACCATCCATCAACTCGACGGCTGCGACTGGCGTTTTCGCCAATGTGGCAACGGCTCGGCTTGCTTCTTCGATATCGGCGAACACCAGTAATGCTGAGGCTTTAAACTCGTGCTCGATGACCGTGTTGTAGGTGATCTCGGCGATAAACCCTAACGTGCCTTCAGAGCCGATAAGCAAATGTTCCAACACTTCAATGGGGTCAGAATAGTCGACCAGTGCGTTGAGTGCGTAGCCCGTGGTGTTTTTCAATCGATATTTATGTCGAATGCGCTCAGTGAGCTCTGCATTGCTTTGCGTTTGCGCTACAAGATTTGAAAGCCCTTGGTAAATGTCAGGGCGGGTCACTTTAAAGGCATCGATACTGGCTTTGCTTGAGGTGTCGAGCAAGGTGCCATCGGCGAAAACCACTTTGACACTGTCTACCGTTCGATAGGAGTTTTGCGCGGTTCCACAACACATCCCACTGGCATTGTTGGCTGCAATGCCACCAATCTTACAGGTGTTTATAGACGCAGGGTCGGGGCCAATTTTGCGCTTGAAAGGCGCCAGATATTTGTTTGCATCGGCGCCAATAACCCCCGGCTGAAGAATGATTTTGTGCCCATCGTCAACAATATCGTGTCCACGCCAATCATCGGTGAGAGTGATTAGGACGGAATCAGAGACCGCTTGACCAGACAAACTCGTGCCCGCTGCACGGAAGGTAAAGTGGAGGCCAAGTTCTCGGCAGCTTTGTATCGCGTAGATGACTTCGCTGAGATCTTTAAGGCGTAAAACGATTTGCGGCACCAAGCGATAAAAACTCGCATCGGTGCCGTAAGCTAAACGCTTTGCTTCTTGGGTAACAATGCGTTCGGGGTCAATTTGTAGAGCAAGCAAGGCTTCAAGCTGCTCGTAAGTGGCTTTCGAAATTGTGTTGGCCATCATTGCTTCCTTGTGCTGATGTCACGGGTAGGGCGTCTTTCTGATTATTGTGAGGTTGTTCTCTCTTCCCGTGAGTCAAAGGTGTCACATCTTGTTCTTAAAAGCCGTGACACCCATTAAATTAATCGATTAGATGCTGACCAGTGAATCTCGGTTCAGATCCTGAATGGTTTTCGCGCCTGTTAGTGTCATCGCAACGCGCATCTCTTTTTCATACAGATCTAAGAGATTTTCAACGCCAGCTTGACCTTGCGCAGCCAGCGCGTAGATGTAAGAACGACCAAGCATGGCACAATCGGCACCCAGTGCGAGCATACGCACGACATCTAACCCAGTGCGAATACCGGAATCGACGAAGATTTTCATATCTCCCTTCACTGCATCTGCAATAGCAGGAAGAGCTTTGGCAGAAGACATAACGCCGTCGAGCTGGCGACCACCGTGGTTTGACACAACAATGCCGTCCGCGCCAAATTTCACGGCGTCTTTTGCATCTTCAACGTCCAGAATGCCTTTGATCACCATTGGTCCATCCCAAAAGTCACGAATCCATTCAAGGTCTTTCCAGCTAATTGAAGGGTCGAAGTTTTCACCCAACCAACCAATGTAGTCTTCGAGTTTGGTCGGCTCTCCACGATAAGTTGAAATGTTGCCCAGATCGTGCGGTTTGCCAAACAAGCCAACATCAAACGCCCATTGTGGGTGGCGCATTGCTTGGAATACACGTCTTGCTGCGGCATTCGGACCGCTCATACCAGAATGCATGTCGCGGTAACGGGCGCCCGGAACAGGCATATCAACCGTGAATACCAAGGTTGTCACGCCTGCGGCTTTTGCTCGTTCCAAAACGTTCTTCATAAAGCCGCGATCTTTCAGCACATAGAGCTGAAACCACATCGGGCGCTCAATCGCTGGTGCGACTTCTTCAATGGGGCAAACTGACACCGTCGACATGGTAAACGGAATACCTTTTTTCTCGGCGGCTTTTGCGGCTTGTACTTCGCCACGACGCGCATACATTCCGGTTAGACCGACTGGAGATAGTGCGATAGGAAGCGCCATCTTTTCGCCGAAGATTTCGGTATCGAGGTTAAGCTCAGACATGTCGTTCAACACACGCTGTTTAAGCGCAATATCTGCAAGATCTTCTGTGTTGCGTCTCAGAGTATGCTCACCATAAGAGCCGCCATCAATGTAATGGAAAAGAAAAGGTGGGAGCTTTGATTTCGCCGCTTTGCGGTAATCAGTAGAGGCAGAGATAATCATAATTCAATCCTACAAATGGTGTATTTGGGCCTTTCTTTGAAGGCTAGAGTCAAACTGTTTAGGGTGGCGTTAATACTCGCTTGGAGTGACACTAGTGCCGTTCTTGTCAGGGGATGAGTATTAACGCCGTGGATTTATTTAACCAGTGCGTCCGTAATGTTTAGGCCATAAATGGCAATTAAACCAATGACGCCAGTCAGGACTAAGTAGTAGAACGTTGGGATAACCGTTTTGCGTAGCGTCGCACCTTCGCGGCCCAGTAGTCCCACCGTTGCTGATGCAGCAACCACATTGTGAATCGCGATCATGTTACCCGCTGCTGCGCCAACCGCTTGAAGTGCTACTACAACCGCACTAGAGATAGAGAGTGTCTGCGCAACTTCAAATTGGAACTGGCTAAACATCATGTTGGACACCGTGTTTGAGCCTGCAATGAAAGCGCCTAATGCACCGACGGTCGCGCTCAACGCTGGGAAGGCTTCACCTACGAGGCCAGCGGCAAAGTTGGCGGTTGTGACTGGCATACTGGCTAAGTCAGCGCCATTGACGCCAGAGTTGATGAAGATGCGCACCATAGGAATAGTGAAGACCAATACAAAGCCTGCACCAATCAAGGTTTTGCTCGATTCGCCAAACGCTTTTGCAAGCGGAGCAGCGCTACGTGCTTGAAGCAATACAGCGATAAGCGCGACGAAGACTAGGATGCCACCTGGTAGGTAAAGGGGTTGAATGGCAGTGCTGATACCGGTTTCGCCCAAAATATTGCTAAACGATAGGCTTACGCTGGTTAGCATCGCTTTGAAATCGGCGCTGACGCGGCTCGCAACCAGGACCACAGCCAATAGCACGTATGGGAACCACGCCATGACCATACTCATCGGCTTGCTCTTGCTGTCTTCTAGATCAATCTTCAGTGAGCCCAACCATTCTGCTGGCCACTTATCTTCTTTCTCAAAGTCCCATGTTGTTTTAGGTACCAAGAAGCCACGTTTTGCCGCAGATACGACGATAGAAAGTCCAACCAAACCGCCAATCAGTGATGGGAACTCCGCACCGAGGAAAACACCCGTTAGTGCATACGGAATGGTAAAGGCTAAGCCCGCAAAAATAGCAAACGGTAGAATGTCTAGCCCTTCTGTCCAGCTCTTGTTTTTGCCGAAGAAGCGCGTCAGCATCATTGCCATTAGTACTGGAATTAGCGTACCTACGGTGGCGTGAATCATCGCAACGCTTGAGGTAATTTGTTGTAAGTAGGCATCCCAAGTGGAGCCATTCGCGAGTAGCGCTTCAGAGATATTGTGCGTATCAAGACCTTTGTTTACCCCAACGATGATAGGGGTGCCTACTGCGCCAAAGGAAACAGGCGTCGATTGAATCATCATACCCATTAAAACCGCGGCGAGAGCTGGGAATCCGATCGCGACTAACAGTGGCGCCGCAATCGCTGCTGGCGTACCAAAACCTGATGCGCCTTCAATAAACGAGCCAAAGCACCAAGCGATGATGATGGCCTGAACACGGCGGTCAGGTGAGATGTTAGTAAACCCGTTGCGAATGGTGGTGATTGCGCCGGTGTGTTTAAGCGTATTGAGTAGGAAGATGGCGCCAAACACAATCCATAAGACCGCGACAGTGATGCCTAGCCCTTGAAAAACAGACGCTAAAACGCGTGTGGTCGACATGTCCCACCCAAATAGGGCAATGATAACGGTTAATCCAAATGCGACAGGCATCGCGCGTTTGGCTGGCCAATTAAGGCCGACAAGTAATATGGCAGCCACCACGATTGGTGAGAAGGCCACTAGGGCAAGTAAAGTTTCACTCATTGGTACATCCTCGTACAGGCATAATCCCTTCACGTTTTGCTAGGGATGACTTGTTAAATCCGGGCTCTAAAGAGTCTCTTAGATTTTATATTTGTGATAATTGTGTTAATTCGAGGTGAATTTACCCCTTTATTTTTTATTGATATAGGGAAATAATGAAAATAATTAATTCCAAAAATGACATAATCAATGCGCGCAGATGACTTAATTCTGTTTTCTCAAGTCGTGGAAATGGGCAGCTTTAGTAAGGTAGCTGAAACAAATAACCTTACAAATTCGGTAGTTAGCAAACGAATAGCACGTTTGGAAGAAGAGTTGGGCGTTCAGTTATTATATCGCACAACGCGTAAATTAACGCTGACTGAGGCGGGCAAAGCGCTGACGCATGGGGCTAAAAATGTGAAGCAAGCCACTTTGGAGGCTATGGATGCGGTTTCAGGCTTTGGTGAAAACATCAGCGGTCACATCAAGATGTCGGTGCCGACCATTTCAGGTGATTTGATTTTAGCCGATGCGGTCGCCGAATTTTGCAACACGCACCCTGGCCTGAGCGTTGATATGTCACTAGATAACCGTTTCGTCGACCTAGTTGAGGGCGGGTATGATTTGGTGATTCGCACAGGGTATTTGGAAGACTCAAGCCTGATCGCTCGACATATTCTCGACTCGCAATGGGTAGTGTGCGCGTCGCCTGCGTATGTGGCACGAAACAGTAAGCCAGTGAAACCTGAAGACTTAACTCAGCACAACTGTTTGCAATACGCTTACCAAACCACAGGGGCGAGTGAATGGGAGTTTAAAGGAAAAGAGGGCAATTACATTGTTCGCGTGTCCGGTTCGTTTTCAACAGACAACGCCACCGCACTGAGGAAAGCTGCTTTGGGTGGCCATGGCATTGCTTATGTACCACGATGCTTGGTGTATCACGACATTCGCAATGGCCAACTGGTGGATCTGTTTCCAGAGCAGGTAGGAAAGCGATTAGGCATTTACGCCGTCTATCCGTTTACCCGTCAACCCCCCAATAAAGTAAAACTGCTGATTGAACATATCCGCGCACGCTATTTAGCTATTTCACATTACTTTTAATCAGCCCTGAAAAGAAAAACGCCGATGCATCCATGCATCGGCGATAAGTCGGCGGCCAAACCGAACTGATAGAGTAAGCTTAGGCGGCTTCTTCGGATTCGTCCAAGTCAAATGATGCCGCAATCAGCTTTTTGGTGTAATCGTTTTTCGGATGGTGGAAGATTTCATCCGCAGTTCCCTGTTCCATAACCTCACCTTTTTGCATCACGAGCACGCGATCAGAAAGTGCTTTGACCACACTCAAGTCATGGCTGATAAACAAGAAACCGATATTGTGCTTCTTCTGAATGTCTTTAAGCAGGTCAATCACCGTTAACTGAACAGAGCGGTCCAATGCAGATGTTGGCTCATCAAGCAGAATGAAAGAAGGCTCCAGAATCAGCGCGCGTGCAATCGCAATACGCTGGCGTTGACCCCCGGAAAACTCGTGAGGGTAGCGGTTGATGGAGTGAGGATCCAAACGTACTTCTTCCAGCGCTTTACGTGCACGTTGCATTCGCTCTGACTTTGTCATGGTTGGCTGGTGGACGGTTAGCCCTTCAGTGATGATTTCACCAATGGTCATACGAGGAGAAAGCGAGCCGTATGGGTCTTGGAACACCATCTGCACATCTTTCTTTAACTCAAAACGTTGCTTTTCGCTCAATTGACCGACGTCTTGCCCTTTAAAGTGAATCGTCCCGCTACTTGGGAGTAGGCCAATTAAGGCACGCCCTAACGTAGATTTACCTGAACCAGACTCACCCACAATACCCAAGGTTTCACCCTGCTTAAGTTCGAGTGAAATGCCTTTTACCGCTTCGAAGTACTGGTTTTTGCTCTGAATAAAGTGCGACTTAATTAAGAACTTGACGCGAATATCGTCGGCTTTTAGTAGAGCCGGCGCGTTGTCTTCAATTGGGTCTTTGCCGCCGCGAGGGATCGAATTGATCAGCATTTTGGTGTAGTCGTGCTGTGGATTGGCAAATAGCGCTTGGCATTCACCTTCTTCGACTACATCACCTTTACACATCACCACCACACGATCCGCAAGGTGTTTTACGACACCGAGGTCGTGAGTGATAAACAAGATCGCCATGCCGAGTTTGCTTTGAATCTCTTTAATCAGATTAAGCACTTCTGCCTGAACCGTCACATCAAGAGCGGTGGTCGGCTCGTCGGCGATCAAGATGTCTGGCTCGTTGATCAACGCCATCGCAATCATGATGCGTTGCAGCTGACCGCCAGAAAACTCATGAGGGTATTTGGTGTAGGCTTGCTCGATATTTGGCAGGTGAACTAAGTCAAATAGCTCAAGAACCTTCGCCTTTGCTTGAGAGCGGGAGACAGGGCGATGGCACATAATCGCTTCGGCTACTTGGATACCGACGCGCATGTATGGATTTAGCGAGGTCATTGGCTCTTGGAAAATCATACCGATACGATCGCCACGAATGGATTGCATCGCGACTTCCGATTTATCAAGCAGCTCTTCACCTTCAAACACGATGCTTGATTGTGAATGAACAATCGAATTGTTCGGCAATAATTGCATCAGTGCATTGGATGAAACGGATTTACCGCTGCCGGATTCCCCAACAATGGCCAGTGTTTCACCTTTAAACAGTTCAAAGTTCACATCCTTAACCGCATCAACGATGCCATCGTTGGTGGTAAAGCTAACTGAAAGGTTCTTCACCTTTAGTATTGGCGTCTGTGACATGTGTATTCCTTTATAGTTTTAATTTATGACGCGAGAGCTCTCCGAAGCGCCATGAAAAGATTTCAACGCGGCGAAGTGATGGTGTGCTTTTTGTACTTGTTCATACTCAAGCATCCACTGCGCATTGCGTTGCGCGGTGCAAAATGCCCCCATGTGACGAAGAAGCTCATCGCTATTTTTTTCCAAAATATGGTGAGTCGCTTTCACCAAATCGGATGTTTCAATGGACATAAACTGAAGGAGCGCATAGCTCTGGTTCAATAGGTCAAATGCACGTTGATGCTGGCCCATTTTGTTGAGAATCTCTGACTGGGACACTGCAGCGTCTCGCAAACCAGTGAGCAAACAACTGAATTGGCAGGGCTTGGTCTCTTCGCAGTCCATTGCAGATTGAATATGGTGGGGCAAATGAGAAAGCACTTGATCGTACAGATAATGGGCTTCTGGCCAGTGGCCTTGTTCCAGCAATTGTTCCGCTTTTAGGTAATGCGTCCAACATTGTTGTAGATCCATGTGTGTTTACTCCACCAAATTCTTGATGGAGCATATTTAAATGCAATTTATTTACGATTGCAAATAATTATCATTTGATCGCAATGTTGGCTTATGATTGATGGTTATTTGACCGAACAGATTCAATTTCTGCCTAAGTCACTAAATTATAACTAAATATGTCCTAAACTAAGGCAATAGAGACCCAATAAGAACAACAACAAGGAACGAGGATATGGCGATTCAGCGACTAGAAGCGAGCCAGCTATACCATGCCGCAGAGTTAGAAACCCTGCCGAGCAAATCAACCAAAGAGTTGGCACCCATCGATGAAATTGTAGGTCAAGAACGTGCTCAGAAAGCGGTAGAATTTGCTATGTCCATTAAGGAAAAGGGCTACAACATCTACGCGATCGGCCAAAATGGTCTTGGCAAACGTACGATGATCTTACGTTATTTAAACCGACACCAACATGATGCGAACGAGCTGTTCGACTGGTGTTACGTGGCGAACTTTGAAGATATTCGAACTCCGAAGGTCTTGAAATTACCTTGCGGTGTTGGCAGCAAGTTAAAGCAAGACATTGAAAAGTTAGTTTCGAAGCTGCTCAATGCGATGCCACTCGCGTTCGACAATGAACTCTACTACAGCCGAGCTGACCGTCTAAAAAACCAGTTGGCGACCAAACAAGAGGCAGAGCTCGCACAAATCACTAAAGAGGCAAAAGCCAAAGGCATCAGTCTGACCATCACCAGCCAAGGTGACTACCAGTTTGTTGCGATGAATGGCGAAGAACTGCACAGCGAAGAATCGTTTGATGCATTAAGCAAAAAAGAGCAAGAGCACTTTGGCGCCGCGATTGACGATCTTGAAGTGCAACTGCGCAACATGGTTCGCCAGTTGACGGAATGGGAAGAAGCCTACAGCGAGAAAATCAAAAAGTTGAATGATGACGTGACGCTAGACGTGATCACTCATTTTATTAAGCAGCTCAAAAAAGATTACTCTGGCTACTCAGAAATCAAAACTTACCTGACTGAACTGCAGCAAGATATTGTCGATAACGCTGATATTTTTCTTGAGCAAAGCGCAGAGCAAGGTGAAGTAGCGACCGCTTCTTTGGATAAGAAATTACCGCGCCGATACAAGGTTAACGTCCTTGTAAGCCGTAAAGACAGCGATTTTCCTATTGTTGTAGAAGAGAACCCGAACTATCACTCATTGTTTGGTTACGTAGAAACGGCAACCTTTAAAGGCACCGTGTTTACGGATTTCTCACTGATTCGCCCCGGTAGCTTGCATAAGGCCAATGGCGGAGTATTACTGATGGATGCTCAGAAGGTGCTTGAGCAGCCTTATGTTTGGGATGGCTTAAAGCGAGCGCTGCGTGCGCGTCAGTTAAGTTTTTCTTCACTGGAGAAAGAGGTGACGCTAACAGGGGCGGTTTCACTGGACCCTGAACCGATCCCATTGGATGTGAAAATCATCTTGTTTGGTGACTATCGTACCTACCAACTTCTGCAGCACTATGATCCAGAGTTCAGCGAGCTATTTCGTGTGACGGCAGACTTCGAGGATGAAATGCCTCGTTGTCCTGAGGCTGAGCTTCAGTATGCGCGCTTTATATCTAGTGTCGTCAATGACAACAATATGCTGCATTGCGATAAGAAAGCCATTGCACGCATCATTGAGCACAGTTCTCGCCTTGCAGGTGACCAGACTAAGCTCTCTTTGCATTCTGCCAACATCGCTAACTTACTGCGTGAATCAAACTACGTCGCTCGGCAAGCCAACTCAAACATGATTCGCTCAAATCATGTTGAAGAAGCATTGTCCAATCAGGAACTGCGAGTCAGCCGTTTGAAAGATACCGTGATGGAAGGTTTCATTAACGGAACAACGCTTCTACAAACAGAGGGGCAAGCGGTCGGTCAAGTCAATGCGTTGTCGGTGCTCAGTACCAGCGAATACATGTTTGGTGCACCAAACCGAATTACCGCGACGACCTGTTATGGCGACGGTGATGTGATAGACATTGAACGCAGCGTCGATCTGGGTGGCAGTATTCACTCGAAAGGGGTGATGATTTTAAGTGCCTACTTGTCATCGGTGTTTGGTAAAACGGCCAAAGTGCCGCTCAATACCACCATTACGTTTGAGCAGTCTTACGGTGGCGTCGATGGTGATAGCGCGAGCATGGCGGAGTTTTGCGCAGTGGTATCGGCATTCTCCAAACAACCGAATCGCCAAGACATTGCAATTACTGGCTCGATGAACCAGTTTGGCGAGTCTCAACCGATTGGTGGGGTGAATGAGAAGATCGAGGGCTTCTTTGATGTCTGTGGCATTAAAGGTCGCAGCAATGAACAAGGGGTGATCATTCCACGTTCAAACATGCATAACTTGATGCTAAGGCCAGACGTAGTTAAAGCCGTCGAGAAGGGCGAGTTCCACATTTGGGCGATTGACCATGTCACTGAGGCGATTGAGCTCTTTATGGGCAAACCTGCGGGTGAGCCGAGTGAGGAGGGCAGTTATCCAATAGACACCATTTTCGGTATCGCGCAAGCGAAGTTAAATGCATTGCGCAAATAGTGTTTCTCGCTTAGATAAACAACCCTAAAATGAAATGCCAGTTCAATGATTGAACTGGCATTTTTTATCCCGATAAGTGCGATTGTTTTTCTATTCCGTTAACTCTTTGCGCACGATGGCGGCACCTTCGCTGAGTGCACTGAGTTTCGCCGAGGCAACGTCGCGAGCAAGGGGCGCCATACCACAGTTAGTACATGGGTAAAGTTTGTCGGCATCTACATACTTGAGTGCTTCGCGCAGTGTGTTTGCCACTTCCTCGGGCGTTTCAATTTCGTTGGTCGCGACATCAATCGCGCCAACCATTACCTTCTTACCACGCACTAGCTCAAGTAGCTCCACAGGAACCCGTGAGTTGTGACACTCCAAAGAGATGATGTCGATGTTGGACTGTTGTAGTTTCGGAAAGACCTCTTCATATTGACGCCATTCTGAGCCTAGAGTTTTCTTCCAATCCGTATTGGCTTTAATGCCGTATCCGTAACAGATATGCACCGCGGTCTCACACTTCAAGCCTTCAATGGCGCGCTCCAGACAAGCAATGCCCCAGTCGTTGACGTCATCAAAAAAGACGTTAAAGGCAGGCTCATCAAACTGGATAATATCAACGCCAGCCGCCTCTAGTTCCTTGGCCTCTTGGTTGAGAATTTTTGCAAATTCCCATGCTAGTTTTTCGCGGCTCTGATAGTGATCATCGTAGAGCGTATCGATCATCGTCATAGGGCCAGGAAGCGCCCACTTGATCGGTTTATCGGTTTGCTGACGCAAGTACTTTGCGTCTTCAACAAACACCGACTTTGGCCTTGATACCGGGCCAACCACGCTAGGTACGCTGGCTTCGTAGCGATTGCGAATCGTCACGGTTTTGCGCTGCTCGAAGTCTACGCCGTCGAGGTGTTCGATAAAGGTTGTGACAAAGTGTTGTCGAGTCTGCTCTCCGTCACTGACAATATCTATCCCTGCGCGTTGTTGATCGTGCAGTGATAAGTTGAGCGCATCTTGTTTTCCGCTAACGAGTTCATCGCCTTCCAATTTCCAAGGAGACCAAAGCGTTTCTGGTTGAGCCAGCCAAGAGGGTTTTGGCAAACTGCCCGCGGTTGAAGTTGGTAATAGAGTTTTCATAATCAATGCCACCGTAAATGAGTTATAACGCGTAGTTTGCCGACCAATTCTCGAGGATCGATTGGTAAGGTTTGATGAAATGTTCTTCAGCGAACTTGCCTTGTTGCACTGCCAACTGGCTTCGTTCTACTCGGTCATAGACAATTTGAGTCACAGAGTGGTCTGAGTTTTTCAGATTCGGTTTGTAGCATTTCCCCGCAACCGCATTCGCGTTGTAGATCTCTGGACGATAGATTTTTTGGAATGTTTCCATTGTGCTGATGGTGCTGATTAACTCCAAGTTCGTGTAGTCATTTAACAAGTCACCAAAAAAGTAGAATGCAAACGGAGCAACACTATTTGGTGGCATAAAGTAGCGCACTTGCAGCCCCATTTTTTGGAAATATTGTTCCGTTAACGAAGATTCGTTAGGTTGGTACTCGTAACCCAATACTGGATGCTGGTTTTCAGTGCGGAAATAGGTTTTATTGTCTGAAACACTTAAGCAAATGACTGGCGGTTTATTAAAGTGCTGCTTGTAAGTTGAAGAGTCGACAAAATATTTAAACAGCTTACCGTGGAGGTCGCCGAAATTATCTGGCACCGTGAATTGCGGTTGATCTTTATTATGGTCGAGAAGAAGAACGCTAAAGTCGTAATCACGAACGTAGGAAGAGAAGTTATTTCCTACGATGCCTTCAATACGCTCATTGGTTTTATGATCGACGATATATGTCTTTAGCACTTCGATTGAAGGGAAACTTTCGTCGCCTTCAACCACGTCCATATCGACAGAGACAATCTCGAGTTCCACTGAGTAACGGTCACCGTTTGGGTTATCCCAGTGTGCTAAGGCATTGAAACGGTTATCGATCATCTTTAACGCATTACGAAGGTTGGCTTGGCGGCTTTCCCCACGTGCCAAGTTGGCAAAATTGGTGGTGATTCGAGTGCTATCTGCTGGTTGATAATGTTCGTCAAGGCTGATGCTTTTAATCGTAAAGTTGAAATCTGTACTCATGGCGGTCTGCGATCCTATTTCCTGAGATGAAAGCTGATTTATAATTTTGCTCGCTGCGAGATATTCCTTGTTATATTTCTCGCGCTCTACCCGTATTTTGTTTGGTGATTCTATTGAGCGTCATGGGTATTTTGAGCGTTGATTGAGTTATACCGTTGAACAGCAGGTTAATAACAGCGGAAATCCTTCACATTCAATATGAGAAAAATTCATGTTTATTCCGAACCGTGAAGGGATATATTGATGTGCTACAAACGGCGAATGGAATCGTTTTAATCGTCGCCGCGATAAACAAATAAAGGTGAAGCAGTGAATGACATAGTGTTATTAGTGGTGATGTGTGCGTTGTTAGGCAGCGGCGTAGGTTTCTTAGCCGGATTACTCGGTATTGGCGGTGGGTTAGTGATTGTGCCGATACTGAGCGTGATTTTGTTGCACTTCCAAGTCTTGCCTGCAGAGCAGGTGGTGATCTGTGCGATCGCAACCTCCCTCGCGTCGATTCTGTTTACTTCCACCTCTTCGGCGCTTGCCCATCATCGAAATGGTAATGTGCCATGGGAATTGGCGCCGTGGATTATGACTGGTGTGGCTCTTGGTGCGCTTGTGAGTGGTTTTCTGGCCGCGCTACTACCTGAGCAGGTGGTGCGCATTGTATTTGCTGTCAGCGTTGTGCTTATCGCCCTTAAAATGTTGTTTGGTGGCAAAGGGGACAACTCGACAGAGCGCGCTATGCCAAATAAAGGGTTACTGACGGTGTTAACCACGTTGACTGGTGGTTTGTCGGCAATGATTGGGATCGGTGGCGGTGCGTTGTTGGTGCCTTTGTTAACCTTTTTCTCTGTCGATATGAAAAAAGCCATTGGCTGCGCATCGGCGTGTGGGATTGTCATCGCGCTGAGCGGTTCTGTTGGCTATATCACCTCAGGCAGTGCTGACTTTGCCCTTAGCGATGGGTTTGCGGGCTTTGTCTACTTGCCAGCACTGTTTGGCATCGTTTGTACCTCTTGGTTTACTGCGCCGCTTGGGGCGAAAGCAACGCAATCCTTGCCCGTTGCGGTTATTAAGAAAATCTTCGCGGCACTCTTGCTTGCGATGGCAACCAACATGGCGCTTAGCTAACGCTCTTCGTTCTGCCAAGCAATCGAACGGTTTGCTTGGCAGAGTGGGTTAAAGCCAAATATGGTTGATTGGCGTGTTACGCTCGTAGTGATAAGCGATTTGTGCCTGCAATAGCTCAGCGGTGGCCACGGCATCTGTGAGCGCATGGTGCGGAGTGTATTGTGGTAAACCGTAGCGAGAGCGGCTCGCACTAAGTCTAACTGAAGCCGGTTTGCGCCCCTTTAATCGATTTAAAAGCCCACCGTTGGATTTTTGTTGGACTAAGGTTTCGAGTTGCATGGTGTCAACGACGGGAAATTCGATCCCTTCATTGATACGGGTAAGTAGCGCTCGGTTAAAAAACTCTCTCTCTATTCGCTGATAATGGACGACCACAATTCGCCCTTGCATTTGCGCCAATATCTCAGCGAACACTTCACTTAAATCAGGCGCATCCAAGACATCTGAGTGGGTGATGCCGTGGATGATCACTGAGTCTTCTTCAAGTTGTTTCCGAGGACGAACCGTCCAGTGTTTGGCTTGGTTAATCAACACTCGGTTGAGCGTGAAAGGGACCGTACCAATGGTGATGATGTCATCTTGCTCAGAATCTAGCCCTGTGGTTTCAAAATCCATTGCCAAAAAAGTGACCTCGTCGAGAGGCGTTTGCGCGTCAACCACACCGGCTTGATAGTATTCGCGCAGTTCGGGATGCTGAACCGATTCCAGTTTGCGTTTGAACTTCATTGGCCAGTCTATACTCGGCGGCGTCATAATTCGTTTGATCATTGTCGCCTCTTACTTGAAGTTGTTACTGGCTTGATAGCGGAATTTAAGGAAGTTCTGCGCATTGCTTAAGATCTGGAACGCGTCTTTAAGGTTACGACGCTCGAAATCAGACAGGTTTTCAGGCTCTATGTTGTTGTCCGGATCGATCTGATTCTCAACATCGAATGCTTGGTGGCGAATACGCACCATGGAGATAAACTCCAGCGCGTCGCTCAGGTCGCGAGCTTTTCCTTTCGGCAAAATGCCTGCTTCCTGAATGTCGTCTAAGCGTTCGAACGAGTTCTTAGAGCGTGAGCCAACCGCTAACGCGTGAACGCGAATAAGATCCGCCAGTGGGGCGGTGCCACGTCGTTTCAAATTGATAGAGTTTTTGTGCTGGCCATCTTTTTCCATGACAAAGTCTTTGAAAAAGCCTAAAGGCGGCGTTCGGTTCATGGCATTTCGAGCCAAACACGCGAGGAAGCGATTGTTCTTTCTAGCGCGGCGGACAATAAATCCGTTCAGCTGCTCTGCCCATTTAAGGCGACCATAAACGCCATCAAGGTCGAAGAAAATTGAAGCGTTGAGCAGCGCTTTCGGGTTCGGGTTGTCAATCCAATCGGCGAAGCACTCTTCCCACTCGGTGCGTGTCATGCGCCAATCTGGGTTGGTCGCCATGATGTCACCAGTACAGTAGGTATAGCCGCATTTGTCTAAGCCATCACAAACGCGTTTGGCTAACTCTGCAAAATAGGCATCGTGTTCTTGTTTGACAAAGGTATTATCAAGAATGATGGCGTTATCTTGATCCGTGACCAGCAATTGTTCGTCGCGTCCCATCGACCCTAAAGCAACAAAACAGTATGGGATGGGTGGTTCACCCAGCTCTTCTTCTGCAAGTTCAATGATGCGCTGCTTAAAGCTTCGGCCAATCACCGACATTGCGCTGCCGACCATGTGAGAGTTGGCGTCTTCGTTTACTAATCGGACAAAGCTGTCTTTTACTTGTTCAGAGAGTGCCGCCAACTCCTCTATCGATTGTTGTTGGAAGATGCTACTGACCAACAGCAGTGAGTTTTGTGATTCGTAGCGAACTATATCGGTAGCTTCAATGATACCAATCGGTTTTTTGTCTTTTAATACTGGAAGGTGATGCACGTTGTAGCGAAGCATTGTGAGCATGGCTTCGTAAACGTAAGCGTTATGGTCGAGCGAGATCACTTCGGTGGTCATGACGCTCGAAACTTCGTCATTCGGGTCTAAACCTTGTGCAAGCACGCGGGTACAAAGGTCGCGGTCAGTAATGATGCCGACGAGCGGATTGTTGTCATCTTCGTCATCTTCGAGAACATCTGGGTCGATAATGAGCAAAGATGAGACGTTTTCATCCGCCATCTTAATAGCCGCATTTTGGATCGACTCTGTTTTGATAACAAAAGGCGCTTCACCGCTGAGTAGGGTGCGCACTTTAGACGTCGTTAAGTCATTTTGCTCGTTATTGCTCGATACCGCTTGGCGCAATCGGGCGTTATCTTCAACTTCGACGAAGTCGGCAAAGGTTTCGTGCTTTTCATACAACTCTTGAAAGACCGCTTCTGGAATACAGTAAAGCAGCGTGTCTTTAATCGCTTTTGCGGGAAAACGGACTTTGTTGTTGGTTAGCAGTCCCATCTGCCCGAACAACGCCCCTTCATCAAGTCGATTGTAGAGCTCGCCTTTGCGTCGATACACTTCGACGACTCCGCTGCGAACCATATAAAGGTCATGGATTTCATCACCAAAATGAATCACAGGGGTATCTTCTCGGAAATAAGAGATTTCAACATGCTTAGTGACGAAATTAAGTACGTCATCTTCAAGTTCGTCGAAAGGCGGGTGTTGGGCGAGGAAGTTTTTGATTTCCAGTAGTTCTGCTTCCATGAAGAGTTCCAGTTTTTCGCGAAGTGATGTACCAATGGTACATGATATCGAGGCCAACTGCATGGAGAGAGCGGAAATGAGGATAAAAAAGAGGCTAAGTTTTAACTACTTAGCCTCGAACTGCGGTTTAAATTGTAATCAACTTAAGCCAATGATGTTGCCGTCATCATCAAGATCAAGGTTCATAAAGGCGGGTTTTTCTGGCAAGCCCGGCATGGTCATGACGTTGCCACACAGCGCATAAACAAAGCCGGCGCCTGCACATAGACGAAGTTCGCGGATTGGCACATCAAACCCTGATGGCGCGCCCTTAATACTGCCATTGGTTGAAATGGATAGTGGCGATTTCGCAAGGCAAACTGCTAGGTTATCGAATCCGTGCGCTTTGAGTTCATCAAGCTGTTTGCGAGCTTGATAGCTAAGTGTCACACCGGCTGCCCCGTAACCCACTTCAGCTACCGCCATCAGTTTCTCTTCCGTGGTTTGGCTGAATGCGTACAGAGGAGTGAATGTGACCTGTTTTTCGCATTGGGCGATCACTTTCTTGGCAAGTTCTACCGTTCCTTCTCCACCTTTGGCAAAACCTTCACTGATAGCCACTTCAACCTCGTTAGGTAACGACTCGATCATCGCTTTAAGGGCTTGCAGCTCTTCATCGCTATCTTGCGGGAAGCGATTAATCGCGACCACCGCAGGGACACCATATTTGCTGACGTTGTTGATATGCCATTTAAGATTTTCGAAACCTGCAACGAGTGCATCTTGGTCGTCATTAAATAGAGAGTCAGGTATTGGTTGGCCAGGCTTTAAGTCATAAAGACCGGAGTTTGCTTTTAGGCCGCGAAGGGTTGCGACGATAACCGCACAATCTGGCGATTTCTGTGACATTTGCGCTTTGATGTTACACGCTTTCTCAAAGCCCATGTCGGAGCCGAAGCCGCCTTCAGTGACCGTGAATTCACCCAACTTGGTCGCGATGTTATCGGCGATAATTGAAGAGTTGCCGTGGGCGATGTTGGCGAATGGACCAGCGTGGATTAATGTTGGTACGCCTTCAAGCGTTTGCATGAGCGTTGGCTCGATCGCCTCTTTCATGCTTACTGCCATCGCACCGGCGACTTGCAAATCTTCCGTTGTAATCGGGTTACCATCAATATCGGAAGCGACAACAATACGGCCAATGCGAGCACGAAGATCTTTTAGGTCAGAGGCAAGGGCAAGGATAGCCATTAGCTCAGATGCAGCGGAAATATCGAAGCCATCTTCACGCTCAAAACCGTTAATGGTTTTATTAGGTTCGTTGCGACCCACAGTGACCATGCGTAGAGCACGATCATTGTGGTCCATCACGCGTTTCCAAACGACGCGTTTTGGATCGATCTTGAGCGCTTTCATCTCCGTGCGTTGCTCAAAGTCTTTATAGCCTTGGCGTTGTTCGTGATAGATGCGCGCGTCAATTGCGGCCGCAGCCAAATTGTGCGCCGCAGTCACGGCATGGATATCACCAGTAAGGTGCAGGTTTAGCTCTTCCATCGGGGCGACTTGCGAGTAACCACCGCCCGCTGCACCGCCTTTCACGCCAAAAACGGGGCCCATCGAGGGCTGGCGAATACACGCCATCACTGAGTGATTTAATTTGGCAATGCCCTGAGCTAGGCCAATGGTTGTGACCGTTTTACCTTCGCCAAGTGGCGTGGGGGTAATGGCGGTGACAAGAACCAACTTTCCGCTATCGCGGTTTGACAGGCGCTTCAGGCTATCAAGGGAAATTTTGGCCTTGTATTTTCCTTGGCTGTGGAAGTCTGATTCTAGTAAACCAGCTTGTTGAGCAACCTCAGATATAGGCAGCAGTGATGTCGTACGGCAGATCTCGATATCGGACAGCATAAAACCCTCTAAAAACACACACAAATAGTAAGGCAAACGTTTGCGGAAGGATAATAACGTTAAATAGTACGTTGTAAAGCGATAGTTTTAGTTTGATGTCGACTTTAACTGAAATCGGACCATGATGGAACGTAAAGAGACAGCACCGAGAAAAAAAGGACCTACCGTAAAGGTAGGCCAAATCCCTAAGTTTCCCTGTGGAGCAAGGATGGGGGAGGGTGATTAGATATAAATATCTAAGGAGGAGAAATCTTAAGCGGCAACCGACTCTTTGTTGGCAATCGTAATCAAACGGCTGATGTTGATGTCGCCTGAACCTTCAACGGACTCAAAACGCGAGATCAGCAGCGAATGAATGCCGCTATCACGGATCGGCTTATCGAGGATATCCAATACCGTATCGGATAGGTCGCGGTCCTCTACCGAGGCGTAAACGGGCTCGACACCACGCAGCAGTGACAGGCGAGCTAATAGCTTTTCATCATTGCTGAGCGCCCAAATCACCGCTTTGCTGTGGCAACGAGACATGAGCAGAGGAGTCTCACCGCTGTTTGTGAACACCGCAACACCAAGGTTTTGTTGTGAGCGCGCGGCCAGCAATATCGAAGAGATGGCAAAGCTCTTACTGCTGCTACTGCACAGTTGTTGAACGTTTTCCCAGCACTGGCTTGAGCATTCGGTTTCCAGCTCAACGCCGCGCGCGATACGTGCCATCGCTTTTACGGCCTCGACAGGGTAAGCGCCAGTGGCCGATTCAGCGGAGAGCATCACAGCATCGGTGCCGTCGATGACTGCGTTGGCGACATCCATAACTTCCGCGCGGGTTGGCAGCGGGTTTTCTATCATGGATTCCATCATTTGTGTGGCGGTAATGACTGGCTTGCCAAAGTGTTTTGCACGGCCAATTAAGGTTTTTTGCACGCGTGGTAAGCGAGCGTCTCCGATTTCTACGCCAAGGTCCCCGCGGGCGACCATAATGACGTCGGACGCTTGAATCACCTTATCCATTGCGTCTTGGTTAGCAACGATCTCAGCGCGCTCAATTTTTGCGACGATTTGCGCTTGGCAACCTGCTTGGCGAGCGATCTTTCTGGCATCATGTAAATCTTCTGCGTTGCGTGGAAACGAAACCGCGAGAAACTCAGCATCAATCACAGCGGCGGTTTGAATATCTTGTTTGTCTTTTTCAGTTAAGGCAGGGGTAGAGAGTCCGCCACCGAGCAAATTGATCCCTTTGCGATTGGAGAGTTTTCCGCCATTGATGACCTTGGTCTCGACCATGGTTTTCTCGTCGTTTATTGCAGAGACTTCCAGTTGGATTCGACCATCGTCAAGCAGCAGTTGGTTGCCAAGTGAGAGGTCTTTGATGAGTTGTGGGTAATCCAAACCGACACGTTGCTCATCGCCTGATTGTGAGTCTAGCGTCCCATCGAGAATAAACGTGTCGCCAGCGTTCAGGTGAATCGCGTCATTTTTAAATCCTGCAATGCGAATCTTAGGACCTTGAAGGTCGACCAATATACCAACGTGTTTGCCTAATTTGGCGGCGGCCACTCGCACTCGTGCTGCGGTAGCGATGTGATCCGCTGGGTTGGCGTGAGAGAAATTCAGGCGCACGACATTCACACCAGCGAGGATCATCTCTTCTAACACAGGTGAGCTTTGGCTTGCTGGGCCAACTGTTGCGACAATTTTTGTTTTGTTCATAACCTTACCTTTAACAACATAACTGAAATTGGGTATTAAAAAAGGGGAGGCTGATGGTCGTATTCCTTGACAGGGCAGATACTCGTCATAGATATGAGCCTTTAAGACGAGCATTCACAGTAGAATGACGACCGCCAGCCAAAGGGGAGCGAACTCCCCGTATGTTGTTAGCTTGCTGGGTTAGCTTTTAGCTCAGGGTTTTGCTCTTCGTCGATATCGACCACTTTCTTCGCATTCCAAACGGTCAATGCTAAGAGTAGTGACACAACACCTGCCGCTAGCCAGAAGTACTGAGCTTGAGAGAAGTCATAGTGCTTAACGCCATCAACCTCAGTGATTGTGATAAGCGATGCTGATACCACTTCTTGCGCAGAGGCTGCCATATAAGAGAACAGACCAATGAAGCCTTTTACCGCACCGACTGCGTTCTTCGGCATTAGGTCACAAGCTGTTAGACCCGCTAGGAAGACCACAAGGCCACCGATCGCGAAGCCAATCAATCCAAGTGCGACGGCATCAATAATGCGGTTGTCTGGACCAAAGAACATCAAACACATACCTGCAATGTTTGCCAATCCGTAAAGTAGGGTTGGGATATGACGGTTTGCATTGAACAGTTTGTCAGACACGATACCGGACAAAATAGCACCTGCAAGGCCAGCAATAGGGTACGTTGACATCGCAAAACCAGCATCAATCAGCGAGTAGCCTTTTGACTCTTGAAGGTAAAGCACTGCCCAAGAAGACATAGCATAGCGAGAGACATACATAGCCGCACACGCTGCTGCAATAAGCCATACCGCAGGCTGTTTTAGAACAAACATCTGAGCACGACGTGTCTCTTTAGGATCGTTTGCTTTCTTGATTTCTGGCTCTTCATCGAATGCTGTTGCAGCATCTGGTAGACCGTACGTTTGAGGGCGGTCTTTAAGTGCAAAGAACATACAAAGTGCTGCTGCAATGGCCGCGATACCTGCGCCAATGAAGCCTGCACGCCAGCCTAGGTAGCTCACTAGCGTTGCGGTTAGGATCCAAGTGATACCTTCACCAATGTTACGTGAACCGCCCCATACAGAGTAGCGAGAGCCGCGCTGTTTTGGCGAGAACCATTGGAACAAGGAAACACATGATGGTGCTGAACCAACCGACTGGAACCAACCGTTCAAGCCCCAAAGCAGAACAAAGAAGAAACCAGCGGTGTTCAAGCCCATTACCACGGCCGTTGCACCTGATAAGAGCAGTGAAAACGACATAAAGCGGCCAATGTTGGCGTAGTCAGAAAGGAAGCCGTTTGAAAACTTACCTATCGCATAGGTAAAGAAGAACGCCGAGCCCATAATACCCAGCTCTTCAATGGTTACGATGCCTGCATCAAGCATCGGTTTCTTAACGACACCTAAGCTCATACGAACAACGTAGAAAACGGCATAACCAAAGACTAAGCCTAAAAATACTTGCCATTGGTAACGCTTAAAGCGAGATTGCATGGCTTCTTTCGAACCATCGGACAAAGGTAAGTCCGGACGTGTTTTAAAGAAATTAAACATAAATGTTTCACTCCGTGAATGTGTGACGGTAAATGAGTTGTCGGGAGCATCATGCAGAAGGTAATGAAAACGCTCAAAAGTGACTTTTTGAGACAAAAGTGACTCAAATGAACGATTGGGCTGGGTTAAAAATGGCACTTTTAACCGATCTATCAGTGGCGAAATTGATAGAATTACAGTTAGTGAAATAACAAGATGCGTCAGCAGTGACCCAATTGCTCAAAAAAGAAATTAATGGTGTTTTCACCAGTTTTTGAATTGACGCACATTTCGAAGGGATTTTGTGAAGTGAGATTGATTAGAAAGTTAACCGCGTGGCGCCATTCTATCCTTGCCGCATGGCTGACATTGAGCTCATCGGCTGCGATCAGTCAGGAGCAATTGGTGATATTGACCACCTTCTCCAGCGAGCCGATTGCCGAGCTGATGTTCGAGTACAAGCAGCAAAACCCTAAGGTGGACATCAAACTGATCCACCGTCGGACTCAATCTGCAATTCAACTGTTGAACAAAAGCTATATTCAAGATGTCGATGTGGTACTCAGCTCATCGCCGTTTTTGATGGAAGAGCTCTACAAGCGCAACCAACTGGCCAAGGTTGCCTACGGGAATGAAATGCCCCAGTGGTTGGTGCCGTTTGTGTTACCCAAGCGCAATAAAGTGGTGAGCGTTGGCTACTCCGGAGCTGGATTGGTTTGGAACAAAGATTACTTAATGGCGAACAACCTCAAAGCGCCAACACGGTTTCAAGATCTTGCTCGGTTTGATTATTTTGGCCACATCACCATGAGTACTCCAAGCCGCTCGGGCACGACACAAATGATGATCGAGAGCATTCTTGCCAAGCATGGTTGGGACAAAGGCTGGGCGATCATTTTGAACGTAGGAGCAAATCTAGGCACGATTTCTTCGCGCAGCTTTGGTGTGGCGGATTATGTGGCGAAAGGGCAGTTTGGTATTGGCCCAACGATTGACAGTTACGCGCTGGTGCTCCCCAAACAGTTCCAGTATGTGGAGTTTGCCTACGACTCGGATTTTACCCTGATGCCGACTTACATCGGTATCTTGAAAAAATCGGGCGATAATGCCGCGACCGATCGTTTTATTCGCTTGCTGCTCTCGCAAGATGTCCAAAAAAGTATGGTGGACACCAATTTTGCCAAGCACTCGATCAATGATGATTCGCTCTTCAGTGACAAGAACCCCGCACTCAATTTGGCTAAGCTGATGCAGCGTGAGAAGTTGGTCAACATCATCTTTGATGAAGCGATCACAAAGCGCCTCCCTGAGCTGCAAGATATTTGGCACAGCTTGGCGCAGTTAGAACAAGGTCATGGGGCTGATGTTGAAAAACTCACACAGTTGAGAGAGTTAAAACAGCAGTTGTTTACCATCCCTGTCAGCGAACAAGAAATTGAACAGCTTGGTGACTCGATCGTTTCTCGAGTCGAGTTTGACGGCCAATCCAATGGGTTAGAACAAGCGATCCTTGCCGAGTTTAGCTACCGTTTTGGACTAAAGTTCGAAGCCAACCTCAACCAAGTTGCTCGCGAGCTGCGCACATTTCAAGTTGAGTCACCATTATGAATAAGTGGAGTACCATTGGCGCAAAACTGGTCATCGCTTTTACGGGGTCAACCATTCTGTTAACGGTGGTCAGCGCGGTCGCGTGGCTCACTTGGAATCGTCTAGACGATCAAGTGAGTGAACTGCTTGAAAACAGTGTGCCCAAATACAATACCAGTTACTTACTGGAAAGCCGAAGCAGTGAGATTCGTTATCGCGTTCAGTTGCTCTCTAGACTCACTAACAAAGTTGAGCTAAACCGCCAAATTGAAGAGCTTTCGGAGCAGTTAGAGGGCATCAATCTCGCGCTGCATCACCAAGAAACCGGAGCTCTGACAGACAAAGAAACGACCACCTTGGCTGAGCGCTATCTTGTATTGGGCGAAACACTCAGGCAATACAGCGCGCTTGTCTTGCAACGCGTTGAGCAAAGTCGACGGGTCAACAAGCTGGAAGAGCAGATTCATTGGCTCCACCAAGATGTGCGCTCTGAGTTAACCCCGATTCGACAAGAGCTGCATTGGCTTATTAAGCGAGATGAGAGTGATACCGAGCGAACAACCGCACTGGAGCAATTGCGCACCATTCAGCATCTACTAGATGTAGAGTCGAATGTGTTTGCGATGACCAGCGAAGTGATTCAAGCGCAGCAACTGGGGCAAGTGCATAATGCAGCGAAAGTGATTCAGTACAAAATGGACGAGCTTCTGAGCAGCAGTGAGCCGATCTTTGAGTTGCCTTCGTCCATCGCCTACCAGCAATTGATCCAAGAGTTGTCCACCTTGTTGGCGCCTGAAGGGGTGTTTTACCATCAATTGCTCGACAACGTGGCGCTGAACCAGCGGATTGATGTGCTTAAAGCAAACATCGATCAGCAACTTGACGATATCCACCAACAAATCGGTGGCGTGGTTCGCTTGGCAGACGACAGTTTCCTCAATGTGAAAGCACAAACCGCGAGTTTAGTCTCGTACGGGAACCATGTATTGATCGTCTGTTTTAGTGTTTCAATCTTGATGTCACTTTTTTTGACCTATTACTTTATCAATCGCCGCATTGTGGCTCGCTTAACGGCACTGAGTTCGAGCATTGATGCGATCACCAAGGGCGATCTCAGCCATCCGATTCAAGTGGATGGAGCGGATGAGATTGGTCGTTTGAGTGAAAAACTGATTGAGTACGGCGAGAGCGTCAAAGAGATACAGCGAACCAATGCGATCAGTTTGATCAACAATACTTCGGCAAGCCTACTGACATGTGACTTAGCAGGCTACGTGGAATCAGCGAACTTAAGTGCGCGTCGCTTGTTAGCCGTGCAAGGGGACGTAGAGAAAAAACTGATCTGGGATTCATTTGAAAACAGTAGCCAAAGGGCGTTGGCAAAAGTGTTTCGACGTGGCGGTGCTCTGTTTAATCAAGGGCACGATGAGATTGTACTGTCGGTGTCTGATCAAAAAGCCTGCTATCTCCATTTTGATTTCCATCTTTTCTCTCATGGACAGCTCAACAAAGTGATTGTCACTATTACAGACATCACCGAGCAAGAGCTCAATACGCGTGAGTTAGAAAAACGCGTGGCAGAAAAAACCTCGGACTTAATTGAAAAAAACCAGCGTCTGTCCGAAGAAATTGTCGAGCGTGAACGCACTGAGCAGAACTTAAAACAGACTCAAGGTGAGCTGATTCAAGCGGCGAAAATGGCGGTGGTTGGGCAAACCATGACCAGTATGGCACATGAGTTGAATCAACCCTTGAATGCCATGTCGACCTACCTCTACAGCGCCAAGCTTTCAGCGCAATCGGGTGACGAGAAGGCACTGAATCAAACGCTTGAGCACATTGAAGGCTTGGCAATGCGAATGGGCAAGATCATTTCCAGTTTGCGCAACTTTGCCAAGAAATCTGATGGTGAACAGCAGGCCAAAGAACAAAATCTAAAAGAGATTGCGGAACAAGCGATCACCATAGTCAACCCCAAAGCCAAACGTCAGATGGTTGAGATAGACAATCAACTTGATGAAGACCTGCGCGTCCATGGCAATGCGTTGGCGATTGAGCAAGTGTTGATCAATTTGCTGGTCAACAGTTGTGATGCGATTGCAGAGCACAATGGCCCGTTACGTCAGATTCGAGTAGAAAGTCTCTACAGCACCCGTTCACATCATGCGATTGGTGTGTTCGATAGTGGTCAAGGGTTTGATAGTCATATCGTCGATAAACTGTTTACACCGTTTACCACAACAAAAGAAGTTGGCCTTGGTTTAGGTCTGAACATCAGCCAATCTTTAATGGAAAAGTACGCTGGCAATATAGTTTTAGCCTCTGGTTTGGACAAAGGCGCTCTTGTGATATTGGAATTACCTCATGCAAACTCTTAATTACTCTGTTCTTCTTGTGGATGACGATCAGGATGTTTTAGATTCCTATAAACATTTGATGGATATTGCAGGTTTAACGGCAAAAGCACTCCTTGACCCGACTGAGGCAACTGGGTATCTGAAACGAGACTGGCCCGGTGTGGTATTGCTGGATATGTATATGCCGCAAATGCACGGCATGGAATTACTGGAAAAGATCAAACAGATTGATGATCGCATTCCGGTGATAGTGATTACAGGACATGGTGACATTCCGATGGCTGTGGATGCTGTCAGAAAAGGGGCGTGCGAGTTTATAGAGAAACCGATTAACCCAGCGGAACTGCTCGAGATGCTAAAATCTCACCTTGACCTACGCCGCGCCTTTGTTGAGCAGAAGAAACAAATGGTGGCAACGATCGACAAGTCGCTGGTGGGTAAATCCGCCCAACTGGAGCAAATTCGTCATCTCCTTTCTCAGTACTTGTTGCTTGAAAACCATGTTGTCATTTGGGGTGAGTCAGGAAGCGGGCGACACTTAGCGGCGAATTTATTGCATACCATGTCTTCACAACCAAACAGATGCGAGGCGATACACGCTGACCCTAATTTATCGGAGTCACAATTAAGCGAGATGCTCGCAAGAGTGACCGTAGGCACCTTGCTGCTTGATGGCGCAGAGCAACTCTCTGAGCCCTGTCAACGAATGCTGGCGCAGCATTTGATCGCCAACGAGAGGGAAGGGAAGGCGTTTAGAGCGATTGCGATATTTGGCAAAGATCCAGAACAGCTCATTGCTGAACAAAGCCTCATCCCCGAGCTCTATTACGTTTTGAATCAGGGGGTGATAGAGATGCCACCGCTTCGCCAAAGACCCGATGATGTCGTGGTGTTGTTCCACCACTTTTTGAAACAGAGCTGTCTCAAGCTGGGCAAAGTCATCCCAAAAGTCGAGCCCAATTACCTTTCTGTGTTACGCGGTCACTTATGGCCGGGCAACGTTCGAGAGCTAAGAAACGTGGCCGAGTTGTTTGCGGTAGGCATCGTTAAGTTGACGGGAAAAGACAAAATTTACACCCAAGCTGAAACCATGCTGCCACTTGACGAACTGGTCGATGATTTTGAAAAGGGCGTGATTGAAGATGCGTTATTCCTTCACTCAGGGCGAGTTAGCGACGCTGCGGATTATTTAAAAGTGCCGCGTAAAAAGCTCTATTTACGCATGAAAAAGCACGATATTGATAAAGAATCGTTTAAAAGTGCAAAGTAGCAAGAATAGAAAATAGCGTCAGTAACCGATTAAGAGTGGTGAACATCCGCGGAGGACAGCACCACTCTATAGCTCGATTAGCTGATAAGGCTGAAAAGGAACCACCAATCAACTGATTGCTTATCTCACTTAAGATACTGTACGATATGCCAAAATTAATAATAAATAGAAAAATAAGTGAAGTCGGGAATACACCTTTTATTGCTCAGCCTCTGTGTTTTTTGCATAGAAGCCGCCGCCGCTCCTGCTCAGCAGCGGCAAAACTATGACGTCGCCATTACCGCCGATGATTTTGTCGCCAAGCAGCTTTTTGGCGCATTAAGTGAAGAGTTTGGTCTCCAGTTTACCTATCGACATTTTGATACCTTCGGCGAAGTGCTCGATTCGATCAGATCGGGAGAGAGTGATTTTGCACCGAACACGACTTACAGTGAACAACGGGCGAAATACCTACATTTGCCCGCCCCGACCAACATTGAATACACCTACCTGTTTTACAAAGACAACATCGATTTTAAGCACGTCAAACGTGTAGCCGTACCGGTACGAACCATATTTGTAGACCTTGTGAAGCGTCATTACCCCAGCATCGCAATCTATGAATACTCAACGGTAGAAGAGGCGAAAAAGCTACTCAACGGTGGCCAAGTTGATGCCATTGTTGCCGGTATCAACTATCTGAAAGCGTTTAACAGTGCCGGTTTTCAAGCGGAAGTCATCAACAACAAAATTGGTGCGCCTCCTGTCACCATTGCAGTGGCAAAAGATAGCGACGTAACATTGGTTGAACAGTTTGTTCGTTATGCACAGACAGAGCCTGTCCAACGGTTGCTCCATGACTCCATGATCCACTATCAAAAACAAATCCGCTTGACTGCGATTAAGAAAAACCTCGTTCGCCATGGCTTAGACCAAACAAAACCTCTCTCAGTCAAGTTGGAGCCTGTGTATCCCTACGTGATTTATCAAACCAGCGGGGCAATCAAAGGGGTGACTTACACGATTTTGCAGCAAACGTGTCAAATGCTCGAGCTCAATTGTAAGGTGACGAGCCGGGCTGATGAGTCTTGGCAAAGCATGTACACTGATTTCAAAGCGCAGAACATCGATGTGATTGCGCCGATACATGTTTCTCCGTCACGTGAATCGTATACCTACTTTGCGAAGCCACACTACCGGGCTATGACCATTTTGGTGAAACGTTCCGGCTACAAAGATGGCATCTATCGCTATGTATCGGAACTTATTACAGAGCGGATCGGGGTAGTGAAAGAGGATTATGCGGTCAAAAAACTGCAAGCCGCTTTGCCCCAAAAGCAGTTTTACTTTGTCGACAATCAGCAAGCTCTGATTGATGCTTTGGTTGCCGGTGAAGTGGATTACATTGTGGTTGATCGCGCCGCTTTGAATCGAATGCTACGAAAAGATAAGTTGTTGAACATTGAGGAAGACGACAGCTTAGGTGTGTTCTTTGAGTCCAACATTGCATTTGGTTTTAATCGAACTGAGGAAGGGAGACTTTTGGCAGAAGCCTTCTCGCAAGTGCAGGATATCATTGATATTCAATCTATTGCCAACATGTACAACATTCAGCCCGCTTGGCGTAATTTGTACAGCGCCGAGCAAAAATTCAATATCCAAGTTAGGGTGTTGTTCGTGATGTTTGTCTTGTTTGCCACTTGCGCTTTGCTCTATTTGAATCACCAGTCCACCACCGATCAGCTTACTGGACTGAAAAACCGAAGAGCGTTAGATCGATACCTTGCTAAATCAACGGTGGAAAATGGGACGGTTCTCTATCTCGATATCAATCGTTTCAAACAGTTTAATGACACGTACGGTCACCATTTCGGTGATGAAGTATTGCGAGCGGTTGCCAAGCAGATTAAACGCCTGACGAAGGAAAACGCCTATCGTGTCGGTGGTGACGAGTTTATTGTCATCAGCCGGCTCGGTTTGAGTGGAGTAGAGAGGCTTAAATCTCAATTGTCGACCGTCTGTGTAAAGAGATCCAACGGCGAGGAGGTTGAGGTCACCGTCGCTATTGGTATTGCTCGAGACATTAAATCCCATTCAGGTTTACGTCAGCTACTCAAAAAAGCCGACACTGCCATGTACAGCGACAAATCATCCTACTATCAAACGGACTGATGCTCACTGACGCAAAAACAAAACACCCCACATGATTGTGGGGTGTTGGTATTAGTACCAGTCATCCTCCGGGAAGAACTTTCCCTCTGGAGCATACGGGTCTTCATCAAATGGGTGTTCCGCTTTGGTGCGTAAGTTATCCAATTGATGTTCTAGCATTTTGACTGTGTCGTAGTCTCCTTCCGAACACGCCACATAGATCTGCTGTTCCAAAATCTTAATGCTATCTTGAATTCCCATAATACCTCCCATGAGCAGCGGCACTGCTTGTTAGTTGGTTTTACCTATTTTCAAAACGATTATAGTCTAGCAATCCAAATTCGATCGGTTGATTTTGCTGATACCAGCGATGAACGCGGTCGCTAAAGGGCCAGAATTCATCAGAGCTGCGTCTAACAGCGAATCTATCCAATAACTTAACGTAGTCTTCTTCACTCTCAATGTTACTAAGCAAAGTTACAAATTGTGGAATGTCGGACTCCTCGAGAGATAGATACGCGGCTGGGTAACTGCCGATCACTCCTCTCACTAGAGTAAGGCTATCGTTTTTCGGGTCGCGATTGCTCTCTTCATCAAACAGGCTGGATATATTGGTATGCGCGTTGTCATGAAGTAGGGTGAAGAGCTGGTCGTCTCCCTGCTTAGAGCGGATCATCACCATGCTAATTTGCGGTACATAGAGTAGACCTTCGCCCTTAATGTGATTGATGCTTCTTAATCGCTGTTCATTGGCGATAGAGAAGCCAGTTTGCTCTATGTCATAGCGATTGTTGAGGACAGGCGCAAGCTGGGTGCGGAGGATATCGTAGAGCTCTGCTTTCGGGTTATCGGTTTGGTAAGCGACTTGGGTCGGTTGATCAAATGGCGCAACATTACGCTGTAAGAAGTCGCTCAGTTGCGGGCTTTGATCTTGGTACCAACTTGACTGCTCTTGATGGCGCACATCTCTTGGCAGCAACGCCACGAAATTACTTTCACCCTCTAGGCGCAAAAAGTCCATGAACATGCGTGTCATAAGTTGATGACCAAAGTTGCCATAAACGTCGAAACCGGCAACCAATAAGTAGTGGATACGTTCAATTAACGCATAATCGAGCACCCAAGCTGTTTTAGGCGGCGTGCCAACCAAACCTTGCACCACCGAGGCGCTGTCAAAGTGTCGGAACACCGTTAATGCGGCGTTCGGATTGGTGCCATTTCCGGTCCAAATGACATCGGTGGTCAGGTGCTTACCATCTTTAAACCACTCATTAACGAACTCCGATTTTGCCTTTAAATAACGCGCTTGTTGGCGTGAATAGGAGACCCAACTGGTTATCGGTAGGGTATTACTCTCTAGCTCTGCCGGTAGCTTAAGGTTGTCAGCCTGAGAGCGATAGAACTCGTTGACTTCTGGTATGTCGGACTTATCTGGGTCGAGGAAAAACACCCAAAAACGGTCATTGATAACGTTAAGCGCCAGTTGTCCCCGGCAAACCGGACCTTTAATAAAGGCGTTGATGGTGTTCTGCGCATTATCAAGCATGAACTTAAATCGCGCTTTAACTGGCAAGTCAATAAACGCTGTCATTGGGTTAGCGGCAACCTCTGGCTCGTAGCCTGGTAGTTGAGCAACTGTGTAGTCAGCGTCGATAAACCATGTTTTCCAGTTGAGCATCCGCTCTTTGTTAAGCGCAAACGGCATATGCGTTTTGTCAACAATTGTGCCTTGTTCTGGTATTAGGCGGTAGTAGACGCGCTCTACGTTGGGATCGTCATACGGTCGGCGGGTCGCAATGCGCTCTACAGGTTCGCCAGGTGGCGTTTTAGATCGCACCAACGTAAAGAATCTTGGCTCTGGCTCATTTAGATCAGAAAAGTAAAGGTGCGACAGAAACAGATGCTCATAAATGTAACGTGCGGCAAGTTGAACTTTGCGTGAGCTCTTATTCAGTAACACTTCGTACTCGTCGACAAGGCGTTGCTGCGCTTGCGTCAGGGGCAGTGGCGTGTTCATGATGGCGCCGTCTTGAAGCCAATTGATCAGTGTTGAGTATTCGTGTTTGGTCAGGTTTGGCATTCCGTAGGGCATCCCCCACGTCGGGTAGTCATTTTGATACTGCTGATATTCTTCAATGGTTGGGCACACTTGGTCGCGATCGACGGAAAAATCAAAACCAGTCAGTTGAGTCTCGTTTGGTAGTGGGTGGGCTTCTTTTTGCATCAACATCTTTGCAACCAAGCCCGCTTCTAGATTGGCGGTTGGCGTTTGCATGCGTTCATTGAGCACTGGGTGGAATCCCATGGTTCGCCACTCTTGTGTTGATTGCGCATCCTCAAACAGTCGACTCGGTTTTGCCGCTGTTAAGCGCGTACCTTGATAGACTAATTCTTTGCTCGCGCCGCGGTCGATGCCTTCGACAGAAGACATTTTTAGTTGGCAGGGGGCATCATAGCAGGCGTGGCAAACGACGCAGCGTTTATCAATAATCGGTTTAACTTCGTCAAGAAAGAACACGCCTTCATGAGTTTGTGCGTCGACGCGGCGCTCAACCACTTCGGCTTCGCCAAACAGTTGGTCGAAATTTAGCCCTGCGTAGGTCGCGCACCCTGCGAACAGAGTGACCGCAGCCATTACAAAAAATGTCCGTAAATTCATGCTTATAAGTGCTCAAGTCTTATGGAGGCTAAATTGCAGCAGAAAGTCGACATAGAATCAAATAAAACTCCGAGTTTGATGGGATAAGGCATTAATAAGTACGCTGTATGATTAATGTTAGATTAACTTTTCACCTTATGGGATGGCTCCTATTGCTCGCCAACTTGGGTTAGTTATGCTGTGACAAAACAACCCGTTGGCGAAAATAAAATGATTAAACGCGGAAAATGGTTTCCTTATCTCTTTGTTCTACTGCTCATGGTGACTTTTTGGCTAGCAAAGCTGATAAGCGACAAAAAAGAGCAAGCGGTAGAGCGCCAAGAGCAAAACGTCGCCCCGATTTTGGAGAATATCATTGCGACCTCTAATGGGCCTTATCAATGGCCACTGGAGGAAACTGGCGTGCTCCAAGATTTCGCAGAATTTGGTCAGGCGTCGTTGTTTCCGAATCTCTATCACTCAGCGGTGGATTACTTTGCCGCTCCCGGTACGAAAGTGTATGCAATATCTGATGGAACGGTCTATTTCTCGGACCATGAGGCGGCGTATGGCGGCGTGATTATCATCGAACATACTCCCAAAGGAGCTTACTCTTTGTATGGTCACGTGTCGGCGAGACGATGGTTGATTGAAAAGGGAGCCTCTGTGACCAAAGGGCAGCTCATTGGATTTATTGCAGAAACGGATGAAGGTTATGGTATTGGTATAGTGCCACACTTGCACTTCTCGATACGGCTCGGATCACCGTCTGACTACCCAACAAGTGGGCGTAGCAATTGGATGACAGGTTACACAACCGAACACCCGATTTTTCACCAGTTTGTTGACCCGAACAAGTTTATCGCCCAATCGAGGTTATATTTCAGAAATCAGCGCCAAGGCCAAGATGCAACGAACTAACCTCATTTATTGATTGACGTAACAGACCGAAAATGGGACGTCGAATCGTTCAAATTCATTAAACCATCGCCACTGGTTGTCTTGCAGCTTGTCGCCAGGTCCTTTTACTTCAATCCACTCAAAGGTCCCGTCTTTGAAGGCGATAAGATCTGGCATACCACTGCGGAAAAGTTTTAGATCGCTCAACATGACGGTGAACAACTCAGCGAGCATGTTAGTTGGAATGTGGCTTAACGCCATGGTTAACAGCGCCTCATCGAACAGACCCCAATGGACAAATGGGTTACTGATGCCAAATTTGGCTCGATAAGTGTCAAACAGCGATTGCGTATCCCCACATCGAATTTTCTCGAGTGCGTCATTGATTGCTTGCTGCCGCTTACTAGCAAAATCCGAATGGTACAAGTCGAGTGGACGGTGCTGATAGGCGTTGATAAATGCCCCTTCAATTGGCGCGAAGATCGCCTCCCAAAACGTCAATCCAAACAAGCTGTTTAACAATATGTTCTCGCTGTAGAAAACCGTCCAACCTAGGTTCTCAAAATAGGCTTTGGACGCCAGTTCAACACGTTGTTGGGATAGATCCAGTTCAACTCGATACTCACTGCACGTTGGTTTGCTTGCGCGTGGGACTTTAAAACCTTGTTTGCGCATAACGCGTTGTTTTAACTTTTCTGCGATTTCAAGCTCAGCAATATCGATAGGGGAGGTAAGCATTTCTGTGACAATGTCACTAAATAAGTCGTTCTGTTCTAGCTTGTCGTAGATGCGAGCGCGGCGTTCTCTACTCGGTGTCAGTTTGGTCTGCTCAAACAGGGTAAGAGCCGTCTCAAATTCGTTTAACCGTTCGTAATCACGGGCGATATCGTTGATCATGTGCTCGCGTTTACGGTCGACGTATCGGTGTTCAACAGGAGCGGGCATAGCTCCGATTAAGGTGTCGAGATTGGTTTTGTTTTTTCTGTCACACTGCCAATAGAGGTTAGACAGTTGGCTGAGTTCGATAAGGCGATCGATTTGTTCTCTGCTCTCGAAAAAACGTCGAGCTTTACTTAGCTGATATTGCTCAAATTTATGCAAGCCCAAATCATCCAGCACAAACTGACTCAGATCTTGATGGGTATTGGCGAAAAAGAGCGTGAGCAAGAGATCAATCATGTGGGCGGAGTTGAGTTTGATCACGGTAAACTCAAGCGCCTCAAATTGGTCAAAATTCTCTTCGCTTAGGCACGCAACTAATGCGTCTTTCTTGAGGGATTTCGGATACTGAGGATAAAGCGCTAGGATCTCAGGTTTGGTTAGTAGATTTACGGCTAATTCTTGGTTTGTGAGCTCAGGGGAGAGCGAGACAAAATCATGAGCGGCCAATTCAGCCAAAGCCGACTGGATAGTATCGATTTCTGGATAGTTGAGTTTGTCGCTACGAAACCAATGCCCTTTGCGGCTATAAAGACGAACAAGCAGGCATTGAGCCCCTTTGCTGATCGCGTCGAACGTCGCAAGCCATTGATGTTCATCTTGGCTAAGTAAATCGCTGTACCACTGGGTGGCGTGATGAGTGAGTTTGAAAAAGTTATCCAGGTAGTAATCTGGGGCGAGCTCGACCGTGTTTTCCATAACCAATAGACAATAAAAAAGGCTTAACCCTTAGGTTAAGCCTTTCTCATCGTAATTCAATCGATTATGCGTTTTTCAGCTGCGCGACTTTCGCTTCAGTCAGCGGCTTGGTGATGAACGCTAGCACAATACAAACCGCCATCATCGCTGCTGAGATCGTGTAAGCAAGACCGTAGCCGTCACCGTTAGTCATTGAGAAACCAACCACAGCAGCACCGATTGCACCACCGATACCCCATGCTGTGTATAGCACGCCATAGTTAGTGCCGTAGTTCTTCAGACCGTAGAATTCAGCCGTTAGAGTAGGGAACACTGCTAGAAGCGTACCGTAACCAACCGCTGCAATTGCAGTACCGATGATCAGCGTAAATTCAGATTTGAACGTTGCAAACAGAACCATGTTGATGCCCTGTAGAACGAACGCTAGAAGAAGTGTACGAACGCCACCAATCTTGTCTGCAAGCATACCTGCTGCTACACGACCGCCTGAGTTAAATACTGCAAGGATAGACGCTAGGTAAACCGCGTTTGGCAGGTTCGCTTGAACGCTTGCAATCGTTGTGATGTTACCGATGATCATAAGACCAACAGAAGCGGCGAACGCGTACATGATCCATAGAGAGTAGAACTGAGGCGTTTTCAGCATTGCTTTCCAAGTTAGGTCGTCAGACTTCTTCACAACCTTAGGTGCTTGGCCTTCTTTGACTTTAGGTTCAGTTGGCGTGTAATCCGCTGGTGGGTTGTTGATTGTCGCTGCTAGAGGAACCGCGATAGCAAGAATACCCACACCAAGCACTAAGAAGCTTGTTTGGATGCCCATGCTGTCGATCAGCGCAGAAGTCACAGGCGCTAGGTAGATAGCAGCAAGACCAAAACCTGCGGCGATGATGCCGTTAACCATACCTTTCTTCGATGCGTGGAACCACTTCATCGCAGAAGGTGAAAGACACGCGTAACCAAAACCGATACCTGCACCCGTGATCACACCGAAAGTGATGTTTAGCATCAGTGGAGAGTTAACAAAGCCCGATGCGATCATACCTAGACCTGTTAGAACAGTACCTAGGATAAGAATCAAACGTGGACCCATACGGTCTTGAAGAATACCTGCAACAAGAAGACAGATAGAGAAAGTGATAGTTGCAGTCGCGTAAGGCGCAGATGCTTCAGCAGCCGTCCAGCCTGATTCAGTCACTAGTGCTTTGTTGAATACACTCCAAGCATACAGGATGCCAAGACAAAGGTTGATACAGAAACCTGCTAGCAGGATGCGCATAGCTTTATCAATCTTGCTCATTTTTATTCTCGGTTGTCCTCTGGGGAGAGGAGGGGTTAACAGTCGATTAATTCAAATTAAGTTTGCGTTTATCAACATAAAGCGCAATGGGCGCGAATTATAACCAAATAAAATGTGATTGGAATCTCTTTTTCAACTTAATCGTATATTTTTCAAATATTGTTGATTTTTTGTAGCGAAAACGATTTCTATTGATAGATTTGATGAGTAGAAAGCGGTGAGAATAACCGATAATTGGATGTTTCTTGTCCAATCAGAAGAAGGGCGCGAACAATAAAAAAGCGCAGACCAAATGGCCTGCGCTTTTGATGGATTCAGAGTGATTTATGGCTTAGCCAATGAGTGCTGGAATTCCAGGCAATTGACCAACAATCGCCAGTGAGCCGACACAAATCACGAACGCCAATCCAGGGATCAGGTACTTATCTTTCGCTGACAGCTCTTTTGCACGTTCATGGTCGCCAATTAGACCCATGTTATCGAGCAGCATGGTGGTTGCCCAGCCAAATACAGGGTTAACGAAAGCACACGCAAAGATACAAATACCCGCGCTGAGAGAGTCTTTGTGCTTATGAATCATCTGCATACCTGCTTCAAGAAGAGGTAAGAATACACCAACGATCAAGGCAACGCGCAGAACCGGTTCCCACATCGCCAGATCCATTGGGTAACCAATGACAGCTGCGGCGATACACATAATACCTGTGAGTAGCGCGCCACCCGGAATCGGACGTTTTGCGATAGCCGCTGGAATCATGTACGTACCCCAAGAAGAGGCTAGGTTACCACCACCAAGGAATGAACCAATACCTTGGCGAATCGAAGCCACCATCATAGTGTCATCAACGTCCATAAGAACGCCTTTGGCTTCTTTCGGGTAGTTCAGCTCTTGGAAAACACGGTGACCAAGATAGTCGGGCGACCACATCGCGACTGCAAGCAACGCAAACGGAGTTACCGCGATAAAGTGTTCTAGATTTGGCCAGCCAAGTTGCCAACCTGTGTCTTCACCCCACCAGTAGAATGGGCTGAAGTGCGGCAGACCCGGCTCTGTAGTAAAGGCGAACTCTGCCCCTAGCACATAAGCAACAATACCAGCAATCAGTGAACATAGTGGAATCGCCAACCAACGCTTGTTGATTTTCGCAAGATAGGCGTAAACGGCTAGGGTGACACCAATGACTGCAAACGAGATGTAGCCTTGATCGGTACTGGCTGCCCACGCTTCGGTTTTATTGATCTGACCAATCAGACCAACCGCCCCAAGGTAGATAAGCAAACCGCCCCGAACGCCAACACCTGTCAGCGTCATCAGCTTTGATCCCCCTTTGGTATAGGCGAGGATAAAACCGAACATACAGACCATGATCCCCAAAGCGAGCGGGTGTCCACCGGCTGCGGCAATCAAGGGGATTAACGGAATCATCGGGCCATGAGTGCCCGCCAAGTTTGAGTTAGGGTTTAAAATTGCAGAGAAAAGGATAACGAACAGCGCACCTGCGATCAGCAGTTCATAGCGAACGTTTTCTGCGACAAACTCCGGAGATAAGCCAAATTGTGCAGCAAATACCGCGACCATGGCCGTCACCATCACCACCTTACCAATGGTTGCCGCCAATGCTGGCACTAAGTCTTCAAGCTCGACACTGTAATCGCGTGACGGTAAATGAATACCCCAGCGGCGGAAGTTCATGATTTTTAGATCATGATTGAGAAACTCTTCACGGCTCTCAAACTCATGCGCTTTCTTGCGCATATCCCTATAAAAGGTTTTACTTTTGTTAGACATTTCGTCTTCCTTTGTAATGAGACGAAGTTGAACCATGTCAATGAGTGCTCCACTTGCACTTGGTATACTGACCTTCGATCAGTACGAGACGACATCCCAGACGCTACCAAGAGCCTTATCTTATTGAAAAGGCGGGACTAACATAGGTTCACTTCGTTGGTGAAGACAAGACAACTCTTGGGCATCTTGTCAAAAATCACTTCGAAACATTGGCCTCATACTAAGAAAGGGGTATGACGTGATTATTGATTTCGATTAAATAATGCTTCGGTGTCATTGGTACGATGATTACTTCGTAATAAAAATGCTACGCACCACACATTTTTGACTAATTTATCAATATGCAAGAAAGTGGCTAATACTGCATGAAAATTTCAGAACACGCCGATCGCACAGAGCATCTGTATGGGATACGAGCGGAAGACATCCACCGTTGGATTGACGGTTTTTTCGATTACAGTGGTCAAGGCCACAACGAGACGATGGCGAAAAAAGTCGATTTCGATCCTTATTCCCATCGTCGTTTTCGTCATTGCAAAGAAGCACTCGCAGAAGCGATCCAAGAGTTCGGTGATAAGTACACCAGCCAACAGATCAAAGATGTGCTCGAAACTCATATACGTGACGATTACCACGGCTATCTACCGACCCGAGCGGATTTTGAAAACGGCTCTTTCACCGCGAAATACCACGATACTAGCCACCACGCCCAACTTGGCGACGTGCTTGATGAATCCGAACTGGCTGACTATTTCAGCGGCTTAAGCGCAGTGCAAAGTGAGCAAGACTCCCCTTTAAGCCGTTTTGGTTTGAGAATTGTGCTGCCAACCATCAGTGCCATTATCCTGTTTGTCACCGCCATCATTTATCTCATCCTGCCTTTAGTGGAAGCGTCAATGGTGGGACAAAAGCAGCAGATGCTCAAAGAGCTCACCTCCACTGCGGTGAGTGTCGTTGACCGCTACGTCGAGATGGAAAAACGCGGTGAAATCAGTTTAGAAGAGGCGCAACGTAAAGCGGCGCTAGACATAAAAGCGATGCGCTACGGTCCGGAAAACAAGGACTACTTTTTCATTACTGACATGCATCCAAGAATGATCATGCACCCCTACCGCAGCGACTTGACCAACCAAGATTTAACCCATTACTACGAAAGCGAAAAAAGCTCGGATTTTCCTATTTTTGTCGAGTTGGTAAAGCTGGTCGAAAGCTCTCATGAAGGGTATTTGGAATACCTCTGGCAGTGGAAAGATGACGCCACGATCACTGCTCCCAAAATGACCTACGTTGAAGGGGTTGAAGAGTGGCAGTGGGTCGTTGGGACTGGGGTTTACCTAGAAGATGTACAACAGGAAATTGATCATCTCGAGAGCACGCTGTATCGCGTTTTCGTTGCGATTACCCTCGGCTTAGCCCTTATCATGTTCTACGTCATCGCCCAGTCGAAAGCGATGGAAAAACGCAAAATGCGCGCCGAAGTTGCCTTGCATGAAGCGAAAAACCGTTATAAAGCTTTGGTCGAGTCATCGAATGAGGGCTACATTTTGGAGGCCGATGGCAAGATTGTCTTTTCCAATACTCGGCTGCACCAACTGCTTGGCTACACCGACACCGAGCTAAAATCACAAACGATCTGGCAGCAGCTGTTTTCGACAGCGGAACAAAACTCCCAGGTTCTTGAACATCTCCTTAAGCTATTTAGCCATGAAGCCGAGCCCAACGAGTTTGAAGCGCAAATCGTGACCAAAAGTGGCCGTGAAATTGACATTATCCTTAGCACTTCACGCATTTTCCTTTCCGAAAAGCTCGGTCACGTGATTTCATTTCGTCCGATTGTGCGCAAAGTCTATGGCGCTAGTTTCCACTCGATGACGGCCAGTTCTGACTATCGCAAGACCAGTAGCAGTATCGTGGCGGATATTGAGCAAGGAGAAAGTCATAGCCATGTGGTTGAATCACTTAACCGATTAACCGATCTGATTCGTGAAATGATTGCTGCTGGGACGCGACCTGATCATCTAAGACGGTTAATAGGGCAAACCTACGACGCGGCAATCTGCCGTTTTATTGAGTTAACCATTGAAGAGATTGGTGAGCCACCCGTGCCGTTCTCGTTTTTGTCTTTTGGGAGTAATGCCCGCCATGACATGACGTTGTTCTCCGATCAAGATAACGCCATCGTCTTTGAAACGCCCGATGACCAAGATCTCAAGGCAACGCGACGCTACTTCCTGCACCTAGCAGAAAAGGTGTGCGCGATGTTGAACCAAGCGGGCTATCGCTATTGTGATGGCTTGATCATGGCGTCGAATCATCAATGGTGTTTGAGTGAAAAGGAGTGGCAAGCCAACTTCTCTCACTGGATTGAGCAAGCAACACCTGAGGGCATTTTGGAGCTCAACGTGTTTTTCGATATACGCTCTACATTTGGAGAGTTCGCTCTGGCGGATAACATTCAGAGCCATATCCAGCATCTACTTAAGCAGAACCCCGAGTTTATCAATGTGTATGCGCAAAACTGTATGAACCATGCGATCCCTCTAGATAGCGATGGCCAATTGGTGACGGAAAAGAGTGAAGGGCGAGCGATGATCAATCTAAAAGATTGCTTAAGACCGATGGAAATCTTCTGCCGTCTCTATGCGCTTAAACACGACATTCGTGAATGCAACACCATTGAACGGTTGAAAGGGTTGTTTGCCGCGCAGGAAATAGATGCCAGAACGTACCGAGAGATGGTCTACATCTTTGATCACATTTGGCATCTGCGTTTTATGAATCAGGTGATTGAGTACAGTGACTTAAGACACATCAACGACAACCTGACGGTGAGCGACTTGACGGTGCTAGAGCAACAAAACCTCGTTAATGTGCTCAATCGAAGCATGATGTTTCATCAAAAAGTACTTCAAGACTTTTCCCTTTAGTCACGTTACATGATGGAGTAATTGGGGCCGCCACCCTCTGGCGGCTCCCACGTAATATTCTGGGACGGATCTTTGATGTCGCAGGTTTTGCAGTGCAAACAGTTACTCGCGTTAATTTGAAGCTGGCTTTGCCCCTCCACCTCAATGATTTCATACACTCCAGCTGGGCAGTAGCGTTGGCTCGGCTCATCAAACATGGGCAGATGCAGTTTGATCGGAATGAGCTGGTCGCCAATGTGCAGATGGCAAGGCTGATTCTCTTCATGAAAGGTGGATGATAGGTACACCGAAGAGGTCTTATCAAAGCTGATGATGCCATCTGGCGCAGGGTAGTCGATGGGTTGAAACTTGGTTTTGGCTAACAGCTGGGCATGATCTGCGAGTAGGTCGCTTACATTCCATTGGCTTGTTCCACCTGTCATTCGTTGCCAAACTTGTTGTTCAAATAAGGAGAGAGCACCGCCCAATATAGGACCAAACTTGTTCACCATTCCCGCAAAGTTACGCGATTGGTCAAGTTCTTGGTAAAGCCAAGAGTCACGAAATAAACTGTGGTAATCGGCTTCGTCTTGATTATTTTGCAGTGCACTGAATATGGCCTCTGCAGCCAACATACCGGACTTCATCGCGCAGTGGCAGCCTTTGATTTTCGCAGGGTTGAGTGTACCCGCGTTACACCCAATCAGTAACCCGCCAGGGAATTGTTGTTTGGGTAATGAAAGCAGTCCGCCCTTTGCGATCGCACGTGCACCGTATGCGATGCGCTCAGCCCCCTCAAGGTACTGACAAAATTGCGGATGGTGCTTAAGGCGCTGAAACTCATCAAATGGGCTGAGGTAAGGGTTTTGATAGTTGAGGTCTGTAATTAAGCCAACGGTAACCAAATTATCTTCAAGGTGATATAAAAACCCGCCACCAGTTGTGTCGCTCTCGCTGAGCGGCCAACCAATCGAATGGAGCACAAGACCAGGTTGATAACGCGGGTCGCCATTGGGTAGTTGCCACACTTCTTTAATGCCCAGAGCGTAGTGTTGAGGTTGGCAGTCCTTATCAAGCGAAAAATGAGTTAGGAGCTGCTTTCCAAGGTGACCTCGAGCCCCCTCTGCAAATATGGTTTGCTTGGCGCTAAGTACGACTCCGGGTTGGAACGTGTTTTTGGCTGCCCCTGATTTATCTAACCCCATGTCGGCGGTAATGATTCCTGTCACTTGCCCCTGAGCATCAAAGCATAACTCTTTAGCCGGAAAACCAGGAAAGATTTCGACGCCAAGATTCTGAGCGTGATCAGCAAGCCAGCGACACATTTTACTCAGGCTCATTACTCTGTTCTCTGGGCCATTTTTCATCGCCTCGGGCGTAAGAAACTCGGGAATCGATAGATGGTTGTGCTCGGTGGTCAGATAAACCAAGTGCTCTTGCGTGACTGGCGTTGAGAGCGGCGCCTCCATTTGTCGCCAATTGGGTAGTAGTTCATCAAGTGCGGTGGTTTCAAATACTGCGCCGGAAAGGATGTGCGCGCCAATTTCGGGAGCTTTCTCGACAACGCAGATGGAAAGCGGATGCTCGTGTTCTTGAGACAATTGAGCCAGCCGACACGCCGCTGATAACCCCGCAGGGCCAGCGCCGACGATGACGACATCAAAGTCCATACTCTCTCTTTCCATCGCATTTCACCTTTACTTGGTTTCATGACAACAAGCCGCTTGAAGACCACAAGGGTTACTCGAAAATCGGCAGCTTGGAGTAAATATAGTTACAGTTGACGTAAACGTAAACTTTACTAAGCTTCAAATTAACGCACTTGGCCGGAGGGTATATGAAAGTACTAGTCGCCATAAAACGAGTTATCGACCCCTACACCAAAGTTCGGGTAAAAGCCGATGGAAGCGGTGTTGAAGACACAAATGTAAAAATGACCATCAATCCATTTTGCGAAATTGCCGTCGAGGAAGCGATACGACTCAAAGAAGCTGGACACGCCAGTGAGGTGATCGTGGTATCGCTGGGGGATGAGGCGTGCCAAGAGCAGTTGCGCTCAGCCTTAGCATTGGGCGCAGACAGAGCCATTCATGTTCAGGTTGATAACACATGTCAGCCACTTGGCGTTGCGAAAATACTGAACGCACTGATGAGTAAAGAGCAGCCAGCACTGGTTTTGCTGGGCAAACAATCTATCGATACTGACAATAATCAAGTCGCACAAATGTTAGCGGCTTTGTCACAGCGTCCACAAGCGACCTTTGCTTCCAAGTTGAATATCGACGGTGATTATGTGGAAGTCGAACGAGAAGTCGATGGAGGATTAGAGCAGCTTAGGCTTACGTTACCCGCAATTGTGAGCACCGACTTGCGCCTAAATGAACCAAGGTATGCGTCGTTACCCAATATCATGAAAGCCAAACGTAAGCCAATGGAGGTACTTAGTCTTGAGGCTTTAGGCGTTAGCTATCAACCGACACAAACCATCGAAGCTGTGATGGCACCACCCGTTAAGCAGGCGGGTGTGATGGTGAGCTCCGTCGAGGAACTGGTCGACAAACTGCGCAACGAAGCCAAAGTGATCGAGTAAGGAGGGCATCATGAGTGAACGAATTTTGGTTGTAGCTGAACATGATGGTCAGTCTATCTCTTCTGGCACGCTCGCGGCCATTGAAGCCGCGCGTCAAGTCGCAAAGCATATCTCAGGCTCTGGCGTGGATGTTCTGTTGCTGGGTGAAAACCACACGTCACTTGGTGAGTCATTAGCGAGCATTGAACAGGTCGATAAAGTTTTGGCTGCGGCTCACCCAGCGCTAGGTACACCACTCGCCGAGTGTTTCGCGCCCATTGTTGCCAAAGTGGCGGAGCCTTATTCTCATTTATTGATGCCGGCAAGCTCATTTGGCAAAGATTTGTCACCGCGTGTCGCCGCGCTGCTTGATGTCGGGCAGTTGTCTGATGTGATTGCCATTGAATCAGCTAGAACGGTGATACGCCCCATATACGCCGGCAATGCCCTGGCTAAAGTGACCTCTCAGGATAACAAAGTGGTGATCACGGTGCGTGAATCCGCGTTTGATAAGGTGTCACTTGGCGTTCAACCAAACAGTGAAATTGTCCCTGTCGAGGTGAGCCTGCCCGTGATTAACACTGAGCTGGTGGGGCAGCAACGAACAGAGAGTGCTAGACCGGATTTGACGTCAGCCAGTGTGGTTGTGTCCGGCGGTCGAGGTGTTGGCAGTAAAGAGAACTTTGCCCTAGTTGAATCCCTTGCGGATAGCTTACATGCTGCGATTGGCGCATCAAGGGCCGCAGTCGATGCGGGTTACGTATCCAACGATCTGCAAGTGGGTCAAACTGGTAAGATTGTTGCGCCGGATCTCTACATCGCGGTGGGAATCTCCGGGGCGATTCAGCATGTTGCAGGCATGAAGGCATCGAAGGTGGTGGTTGCAATCAACAGTGACCCAGATGCGCCGATTTTCGAGGTGGCGGATTACGGTTTGGTCGGCGATTTGTTTGAAATATTGCCCAAACTCAACAATTTACTGGCTCACTAACAGAGCGCTTTTCACCGCAAGCCTTGAGCGCGATTTGGAGGTCGCCTCAAGGCTTTTGTACATAAAAACCATAAACGTCATTGATTGACATAAACAGCATTAAGAAAGGTGTCTCATACCCAAGCATGTCGTTATCATCAAAAGTATAAATTGTAACAATAATAATAAAGTTGTAAGAAGGAACGACAATGTTTGCCAATAAGTTTACCCTACAAAGCCGCCTTATTTTTGCGGTACTTCTGCCATGTTTAGCACTGATTATCATCGGCATCACGGGTTTCAACAGTATGTCTCGAATTCAGCTCCAATCAGAGAAACTCTTCCTCAACACGTCTGCGCCGATGCGATCCATGGCTGAAGTGGCCTCGCGGATCCCGCGAATGCGTGTGGGTATCGATATGATGCTGCTGCAAGATAGCTCCCTACGTGACAAAAAAGGTGTATTAACTCGCGTGAAGGAAACGCGAGAAGAAGACATCCCCGAAATGCGCCAAGCGATTGAATACGCGGTACAAGCGCAAGCCACACCCGAGCTTAAGCAAGAGGTGAGCAAATTATTACGTGAGTTTGAACGTATGGTCGCAGAGGAGCTTACGCCGATGCTTGCCGTGCTGGAAAACAATGATCTCGAAAGTGCTCGCCAAATCTACAAAGCGAAATATGCGAAAACTTATGGTGTGCTGAAAAATCACGCCAACAAGATTCTCGATACCTTGCTGGTTCAGGCCGAGGCCCAATACGCGCAGAGTGAACAAGATTACAGTGTTGGCCAAACCCAGCTGTTCACCATCATCGGGATGGGGTTAGTCATTTCATTGATTATTTCCGCTGTTACTGTGTTGAGCCTAAAGCGTCGTGTCGCCTACTTACAAAACTCCATTTCCCATGCTGCGGATAACATGGCGTTGGATACACGTTTAGAGCTAGACGGTAAAGATGAGCTTTCATCGATAGCGGCCAGTTTTAACGCCTTTGTAAGCCGCGTGCATGAGTCGATCAAAGATGTGGCGATGAACTCTACACAACTGGCGATGACCGCGCGACAAGTCTCTGAACATGCAGGGCTTACGCAAGGGCATTGCACCAACCAGCGCGATAGAACGACACAAGTCGCGACAGCGATTCATCAGCTTGGGGCGACAGTGAGTGAAATTGCTACCAATGCAGCGCAAGCCGCCGAAGTCGCCAAAGAAGCGACATGCCAAGCGCAATCGGGTTCGCACGTTGTTGGCAGTGCGGGTGAGCAAATTAGCGAGCTAAAACGAGAGCTAGAGCAGGCGAGCGAAGTGGTGACGTCCCTCGCCAATCAAGTTGAAGATATCAGTTCGATTTTGGATACGATTCGCGGAATTTCAGAACAAACGAACTTGCTGGCACTCAATGCTGCGATAGAAGCCGCCCGCGCGGGTGAGCAAGGTCGAGGATTTGCTGTCGTAGCGGATGAAGTACGAAAGTTAGCCAGCTTGTCGGCGGACTCGACTGAGGAAATTCAAGGCGTGATTGACCGCTTGCAGGGTGAGTCCAATCGTGCGGTGAGCGCAATGGTAAATGGTCGAGATCAAAGCTTGCTTGTGGTCACCAGTGCGGCTGAAGCGAACGAATCATTGCAGCAGATAGAGCAGCACATCACTCATATCAGTGATCAAAATATTCAAGTGGCAACGGCAACCGAAGAGCAATCGAGCGTGGTGGGTGAAATTAATCGCAACGTTGAAGAAATCAATCAGTTCACGGGTGAAACCGCTCAGGTCGCTGAACAATTGAACGCCAGCAGCGAACATCTCATGCAGCTTTCCAAACAACTCGATGGGTTGGTGGGCAACTTCAAAATCTAACCGTTAGCAAAACGCCGAATTTTGATTCGGCGTTTTTTTGGGTTGCAGTGCTATTTCTCGAGGTGTTCCACCAACTTTTTGGTAAAGCGCGCGGCTTCTCCTCCGGTACAGGCTCTATGGTCGAAGGTGATAGAAAGTGGCATTGCTTTAGTCATCACAGGCTGGTTGTTAACCAGAGTGAGTTTGTCGATGATTCGGCCAGCGCCAACAATAGCAACTTGTGGCGGCGAAACAACGGGCGTAGCGTAAATACCCGCGATGGCACCAAAATTTGACAACGTAATAGTAGCGTGTTGCAGTTGCTCTCTGCCTATTTTTCGCTCTCGAATGCCTTTGACGGTTTCATTAAGCCACTGCCGGACTTGCTCTGGATTCTGCGTATCAGCGTGACGAAGTACCGGAACGTATAAACCGTGAGCACTATCGACAGCGATCCCGATGTTGACGGTGCTATACACGCAGCGCGTCATGGTATCGGCATCAAACCAGGCATTCAAAGCGGGTTCTTTTTGGCACGCGTAGACCACAGCTTGAATCAACCGAGAGGAGATGTCTTCGCCTTCTGGCCAATTGATTAAATTGGCTTCCTCAGTGATGGTGACGGAAGCAACATTGTGGTGGGATTCTGTCATGGTTGAAACCATAGTGCGACGCGCCCCTTTGAGCACTTCGGTACCGGGCTGCTGCCTTCCTGCCTCATGATAGATATCATCGTCGGTGATCAAGCCTTTATCACCCGTACCTTCAATGCTATCAATATTCACGCCGAGTTTTTTCGCCAATAAGCGTGCCGAGGGCATGGCGATCACGGGTGATGAATCATTATGGTTGCTGTCATTTCCGACCCAAAAATTGTCCACGGCAACGTGGTGAGCCGCTTGAGAAACATTGCCGACAACCGTTGCTGCGTCTGCCGTTTGAGTCGAGGCAACCGACACCGCGGCTTCGCTCTCTTCAATTTCCAACAACAACGCGCCAATGTTGACGACGTCGCCTTCGTTACCGTATCGCTTGATGATCGTGCCGCTATAAGGCGCAGGAACTTCGACAACCGCTTTGGCTGTTTCCACTGTTAATACGGTTTGATCCAACTCGACATGATCGCCTTCGTTGACATGCCATTCGATAATTTCTGATTCGGCTAATCCTTCGCCTAAATCGGGTAGTAAGAAGCGTTTCATTTCCAGCCCTCCACTAGCTCTTTGGCTGCTAAGACAATGTCTTGCTCTTGAATCATGAAGTAATCTTCATTTCGGTAATAGGGCATGATGGTATCCATCCCTGTGACCCGTTTTGGTGGCGCTTTGAGAATACACAACGCTTTTTCCGCCACCCGAGTAATGATCTCTGCGCCAACGCCGCCGCTTCGACTCGCTTCATGTACCACGAGCAGTCGTCCGGTTTTTTCCAGTGACTTTAATATGGTGTCCATATCGAGAGGTTTGATGCTTGCCAGATCGATGACTTCAACCTCAACCCCTTGTTTGGATAGGGTTTCGGCCGCTTGCAACGACTCAACAACGCACGCGCCCCATGTGACAAGTGTGATGTCGCGCCCTTTTCTTAACGTAAAGCACGTGTCGAGCGGGAGCGCTTCGCCGCTGTCGACCACCTCTGACTTGACGGTTCGATAGATGCGTTTGGGTTCAAAAAAGAGAATCGGATCATTGCTGCGAATAGAGGCGAGCAACAAACCGTAAGCGCGCTGGGGCGAAGAAGGAATCACAACTTTGAAGCCCGGAATATGAGCGAACAAGGCTTCGATACTTTCAGAGTGATGTTCTGGGGCATGAATCCCACCGCCAAAGGGAGCACGGAAGACCGCAGGGCAGGTGAGTCGGCCACGAGTTCGGTTGCGCATTCGGGCTGCATGACACATTAAGTGTTCCATAGCCGGAAAAACAAATCCTTGAAACTGGAACTCAGCAACAGGGCGCAAACCTTGGGTTGCCATTCCCACAGCTACGCCACCTATCAACGCTTCTGCTAAAGGGGAGTCGATCACGCGTCGTAAGCCGAACTTCTCTTTTAAGCCTACGGTTGCGCGAAATACGCCGCCGTTATCACCGACATCCTCGCCAAGCACAATCACGTTGGCATCTTTTGCCATTTCGTGGTGGAGGGCGAGGTTGACCGCTTCAACGAGAGTCATTTCAGCCATGATGACCTCCTTGCATTCGCATTGCCTTGTTGATCAAAGCGTCTCGCTGTTCATTGAGTTCGACAGGGGCGGTTTCATAAAGGTAGTCAAACGCGGTTTCTGGTGCCTCGGGGACAATGCTCAAGTAGTTGGCAACGGCTTGCTCAACGGTTTCTTTGCATGCTTTGAGCCACGACTCATCTTGGCTTTCATCCCATGCCCCCGTTTGGGACAGGTGTTGTTTGAGGCGCGAAATGGGTTCATATTGCCACGCTTGCTTGAGTTCGTCGTCGCTGCGGTAGCGAGTCGCATCATCGGCGGTGGTATGATCGCTAAGGCGATAACTGATCGCTTCAATCAAAGTCGGGCCTTTGCCTTTTCTTGCTCGGTCTAAGGCGGTAAGTACGGCATCATGCATAGCGACAATGTCGTTGCCGTCAACCGTGATACCCTCGATACCTGCGCCCTTGGCTTTTTCGGCAAGAAAATCGGCCGCGCACTGGAGCTGACGAGGGACGGAAATGGCCCATTGGTTATTGTTGACGACAAAGACCAAGGGTAAATTCCATGCTCCTGCGCAGTTGATGGACTCTAAAAAGTCGCCTTTGGAGGTTGCGCCATCACCACAGGTGACAAGAGCAACTCGGTGATTGCCTTCGATTTTCAGCGCGGAAGCGACGCCAACGGCATGGGTGCATTGAGTGGCAATCGGGACACAGAAAGGCAAATCTGCACTGGGTGTTCCATCTTTGGCGTTGAAATCACTGCCTCGTTCATCACCGCCCCAATACTGCAAATTTTTTTCCATTGGCACACCGCGCACCCACATCGCTGGCATATCTCGGTAGTAGGGGATAAACACGTCGTTTGGGTGCATGGCATGACCAATGGCAACGCCATACGCTTCGGCGCCTAAGTGAGAGGGGTAGGTGCCCAGTTTGCCAGTGCGCTGGAGTGCGACGGCTTTGTTGTCGTAGGTTCGCGACATTACCATGTCTTTGTAGTACTGCGTTAAGGTTGCGGAATCTGCCCAGCTTGGTAATTGATTGACAGATTCACCCAAATGGTCGATAAATCGCAGCATGGGTAGAGCTTGTACGTTCATCGGAATCTCCTTCATCGCCTTTGTCCGGTGGATCGCACCAAATCAAACGCATAGCTGACTAACGCCATGTTTCGGCTTTAGCCAAGGTAGATACCTTTGAGTGAGTCGTGGAGGTCTCATTTGAAACAAATTACCAAAGATGATTCTCACCACGTACTTTTCAACTGCCAATACACAACAATCTAGCAATGAATATTGGTATCTACGGTTTAAGGTAAGTGTAACCAATATGTTAAATTGTGCTTAATTTTGTCTTGAGGGAGAGAGTAAATCACGATTTACATTAAGTGATTTGTCAGCAGGAAGTGCCAGTTTGAAGCTTTTGGGTTCAATAGATATAGAGTTATTGCCTGTAATCGAAAGTATTGCCAGTAAATAAAATCAAACTCGTCAAAACAAAAACAGCAGGCCAAGACCTGCTGTTTTGCTAAGAGCTTGCCATTAAGACTCTGGCTGCTCCGTTAAGTTTTGCTTCTGTTGTACTTTGTACACTTTGCCCGCGTTGAAACGCTCTAGGTAATCCGCTAGATCACGTTTCACTTCAGGAACCAAGATGTATAGACCAACAATGTTCACCAACGCCATCGCGAAGATCATTGCATCTGAGAAGTCGATAACAGGACCTAGGTTCATTGCCGCACCGATAACAACAAACACACAGAATTTCACCTTGAAGATAAGCTCTGCTGTTTTGCTCTCACCGAATAGGTAAGTCCACGCTTTCAAGCCGTAGTATGACCAAGAGATCATGGTAGAGAAGGCGAACAGAACAACCGCAATGGCAAGAACGTATGGGAACCAGCTAATTGCGCTACCAAATGCCGCTGAAGTTAGCTCAACGCCCGCAAGGCCGTGGTCAGTATCAAGGTAACCGGTAATGATGATAACCAATGCGGTCATGGTACAGATAACAACCGTGTCGATGAAAGGTTCTAATAGAGAGACAAAACCTTCAGACATTGGCTCTTTGGTTTTTACTGCTGCGTGAGCAATCGCCGCAGAACCGACACCCGCTTCGTTCGAGAACGCTGCACGTTTAAAGCCCTGGATAAGCACGCCGATAACACCACCTGCAATACCTTCACCAGTGAATGCACCGTGGAAGATTGCGCCAAATGCGTCATCAATCTTATCAAAGTTAATCAGTAGGATAACCAGCGCTGCACCAACGTAGATCGTTGCCATAAATGGAACAACTTTCTCAGTCACTTTCGCGATAGATTTGATACCACCGATGATAACGATACCAACGATAACCGCTAGGATCAGACCGAACAACCAACCTTTGTCTGCGAAGAATGAAGCGTCGCCACCCGTTACGCCTACAACCTGTTTGAACGCTTGGTTTGCTTGGAACATGTTACCGCCACCAAGAGAACCACCAATTGCGAACACAGAGAAGAGTACCGCAAGAGTACGACCAAATGCTGCATTGCCGCGATTCGCCAGACCTTTGCTCAGGTAGTACATAGGACCACCTGAAACGGAGCCATCAGGGTTTGTGTTTCGGTATTTCACACCAAGAGCACACTCTACAAACTTACTGGACATACCAAGTAGGCCGGCAAGTATCATCCAGAATGTTGCACCTGCGCCACCAATAGAGACAGCGACCGCAACACCTGCGATGTTACCTAGACCAACGGTGCCCGATAACGCCGTTGTTAGAGCTTGGAAATGGGATACTTCACCCTCTTCTTTTGCTTTTGGATCAGAGAATTTACCAGACACCAACTGCACCGCGTGCTTGAAACCGCGAACATTGATGAAGCCAAGGTAAAACGTGAAGAAAAGAGCTGCTACAACCAACCAAAGAACGATCCACGGCACCTGTACGTCAGTAAAAGGGAAAGGAATGGTCGAGAAGATCATTCCTACAAATGGGTTGACGATGGGTGCTACTACTTCGTTGATCTTGTCATCCAAGTTGGAAGCCGCAGCGCTACCTGCAAATGTGCTCGCCAAAAGGGCAAGCGAGATACGCTTTGTCATGCTTTTCCTGCCTGTGCATTAAAGTTTATATGAATAATATTTATATGATGTTGTGTTTTGTTACATGTGTGTAACAACTGCTATTATTCATTTTATCTATTAGTTCGCAACATCTTTGTCGGAAAACATGACTTAGAAAACAGTTCTGATTTTTACTAACAATGATCGGTAATTTTAAACTTTTTCGCTGCTTTTATGTGTTTATGTAGAGATATAGACCAATCACAAGCCGCTGGTGTGATGCATTATTTTTAACATTTGCATGGTTGATAAAACTATCTGTTTATAATTTGACCAGATAACAGCCAGTTTTTTGGCGTATTTATTAGTGATTTGTATATAACAAATGTGTTACCCGATGCATATTGGGTGATGTTTTAATGATGAGTTAGATTTCTTGGGTGAATGAGCGATTTTGTCTGGGTTGGTTGCAAAATAAGCTATTAAAAACAGAGCCTTAACACAGTTAAGTTTCTGTCAAATGTGGAGTGGGGGAGATTGATTATAAATGATTGAGGAGTAGGATGCGCGCCATCTTAATTAAGGGTAAATATTATGAAATCGAATGCTATTAAAATGGCGGTTGTTGCGGGCCTTGGATTAACCTCACTAACGGGTTGTATGGGTCAAATGGGCATCACGGGTATGGTCTCTAAATTCAACCTAGAAGTGGTTGATAACCGTTATGGTCGTGAAGGCATGTTCCTACTTCTTTCACCGGTTTACGGTATCGCTGGTGCAGCAGACTTATTTATTTTTAACGCAGTTGAGTTCTGGACGGGCAAAAACCCAATTACCGGTAAGTCTCCTGCGGTAGTGGATATGCCGACAAAAAACTACATCAAGGTCAATGATCAACTCGACAGCTCACTAACCACAGTACCGCTGGCGAACAATGGCAACATCGAAAAAGCGACTATGCATCAAATCGATGAAAATACCATGCAGATGGACATCTCATACATCGATGGTACGACTCAAGTCCTTCGCGGTGAAAAGGCAAGTGACAGCGTTGCGTTTTACCTAAATGATCAACATGTGACGACAGTATCGAACGAAGAATTGAATCAGTACATCGCAGCAGCGAACATCTAATTCACGCTGGCACCTTCCGCCTAGTGGAAGGTGCCTCACTCAATTGGCTGAGATCTTGTCAGTGAAAACAAAATCAGCAGAGTGACGTCAAATATAGACCGAAGTGGTGATCAAATCACCAGTCAAACCAAATACGTCAAAAAAGACTTTTCTTTTCAGTTATCTGTGGCATATTGAAACTGTCTTCACGATGATGCGTGCATCGTATAATGGCTATTACCTCAGCCTTCCAAGCTGATGATGCGGGTTCGATTCCCGCTGCACGCTCCAAGACATCGCAACATCATTTCTATGCGTACTTCGTATAATGGCTATTACCTCAGCCTTCCAAGCTGATGATGCGGGTTCGATTCCCGCAGTACGCTCCAAAATTTCCAATCTTTATCGCTTTCAATATCACACTAACAGCTCGTTGTAGATTGACTGAATCGCGCCCTAAATGTACTTGGCTTCTTATTAAAAAATACGGCAACTTCGAGTTATTTAGGCTAAAAGTATGCCTTTTAATGGCAACAAATTTGTTCTGAGAGTACAGTATTGGCAAGTTAAATTTGATGAGTTTGCCATGTCTTCTGCAGAAAAATCCTCACGTAAATTAAGTCTCTATATCATTTGTACCGTTCTTACGGTTTGGTTATACAGCCTATGGTCGGATCGTGTTACTCCGATTACCACAGACTCTAAGGTGCATACCTATTTGGTACGAATCGCACCAGAAGTGTCGGGCAACATCGTTTCTGTTGATGTGAACGACAACCAAGTGGTCGAGCAAGGCGAATTGTTGTTTCGCATCGACCCGCGAAACTATGAGATTGCATTGGCATCGGCGCAAGCAAACTTAGCAATAGCAGGGCAAAATATTGGCGCAAGCACCGCTGCTGTAGAGGTTGCGCAGGCTAAAGTCGTCGATGCGTTGGCTGCAAGAGATAATGCCAGAGAGCAAGCAAATCGAACCAAGCAGCTTGCTGCTCGAGGTGTATTAAGTCAGTCTGATCTTGATAACGCTAATGAAGCAAAAGAGCGCGCCCAAGCGTCGTTGGATGCGGCGCAAGCCTCGTTAGTTCAAGCGAAACAAAACCTCGGTCCTACAGGTGAAAATAATCCACAAATTTTGGCAGCAATGGCGAGTTTAGAGAAAGCTGAACTGGACCTAAGGAAGACGGAAGTTGTCGCGCCATCAAGAGGTGTTGTGACTAACATGCAATTGACCACGGGTCAGCATGTTTCTTCTGGTGCGCCCGTGCTGACGTTTATCGACCCGAGGAATGTCTGGTTGTCTGCTCTTGTGCGTGAAAATTCGATGGAGTACATCAAGCCGGGTCAACGCGTAAAAATTGTTCTGGACGCGCTTCCTGGTCGAGTGCTGTCTGGTAAAGTCGAGAGCATCGGATGGGGCACGGGTGGAAGCAATAGCATCGATCCGGAAACGGGCTTTCTGAATGCTAGTCAAGGCAATACAACGCCTCAGCGTTATCCTGTCAACATAGAGTTCGATAATCTTTCGGAACTCAGCAACATTCGTTACGGTTCTCAAGCTACCGTGGCATTTTATACCGAGCAAAGTGGCTTCGGAGAGTTTCTAGCGGGTATCTGGATGAGAGTCGTGAGTATCTGGACTTATGTTTCATAGTACCGCGAACCCGATCATTCGGTTAGTCATTGCACCGACTCTGTTGCTCTTTTATCAGATTGCACAAGGGGCTGTTCTACCAGTTCTTGCCCCGTTGTTTGTGGTGATATTTTTGACCATCATGCCGATGAGACCGCCAGTGAGTATGATGGCTAAATTGTTTGTGTTAATCGCTGTAACGAGTTTAGGCGTTCTTCTTGTTGGGCAAGTGCTGGTGGACTCTCCTACTGGCTTTGGTCTGTTCTGTTGGTTGGCGCTGTTTTGGAGCTTCTATCGCAGCCATAATGATCCCAAGGATATGCTGGCGACGTTTCTGCTTTTGTTTATTGTCATCACGTTTACCGTCAACCTACAGTTTCATATCGCCGTCACCTACTTACCTTGGCTCATATTGGAAACTTTCCTGATTGCCATCGCTGTCACTTATGCGAGTTTCATTCTGTTTCCTGGTGATGAAAAGGAGGTGCTACCAGACGAGCAGGACATGGATGGAGCACAGACCCATATCGGGTTGATCTTGTTTAAAGCGACTACAGTATTGATCGCGATGTACCTTTTGGTAGGCACGGGCAGCTCTCAAACATTGTTAATTGCCATCACCCTTGGAAGCATGATTAAAATTCCAATATCGAGGGACCAGAGAATTTTTCGTAATAATCGTTTGGTGGCGACCTTGGTCGGTATTCTCGCTACATTACCGATTATGATTGCTCACTCGATATTGATGATGCCGACTTGGGCAGTTTTTGGTGTGAGTTGCTTTATGGGGCTTCAGCTTGCGAGTTTTGCTATTCGTCGTCAATGCCGCTTAAGCGTTTACCAACTCCTTTTTACCAATTTTATCGTTTTGCTCAATCAATTACTCAATTACCAAGGAAGTGAACCGCTCAACGCAGAGTTTATGCGTTTTGTCTCCATTGCTATCGCGATTGTAATTGCGACGGTGATTCTCAACCTGACGAGAGTGAAGCCGACCAGCGCGAACAACACGTAGTCACTTTCCGTGATCACATCTGCGCTATCTTTCTGATATGATTGGTCAACCATAAATTGAACTCGCCAATGTCAGGATGATTAAATTACTCATTGATAGCGCCAACTTTCTTCGCTCACATCGTGGTCCTATTTTCACTATTGTGGGGCCGTTCTTCCTTGCCATGTCGGCGTTTGGCGCGTACTTGAACACCACCGAACAAGATAATGTTTTGTTGTTTTCTCTCTATTTGGCGGTCTATGCACTTGGGCAAGCATTTTATGTTTGTCGATTGATCAAGTACATGGCATCCGTTGTGACGGGCAGCAAACCAGAGTTGTCTGTTTCTCTTTATGAATGGTTGCGTTTGTTTTGTGTGCATTTGATGTATGGTCTTGCTGTTTTAGTCGGCTTGATGGTGCTCATTATTCCTGGGATTTATTTATCCGCTCGCTATGGGTTTGCGGAGTTTGAATCTGTACTCAATAAGCGAACGCCTTTTGAAGCGATGAGCAGCAGTTGGGGGCAAACACAATCTTACACCTCGACATTGATGCTTGGTGCACTGGCGATTGGCGGCGGTGGTTTGGTGATGGATTTGCTGTTATCTGCGCCAGATGGGGCGGGGTTTAATCACCTTCTTATTTCAGGGCTGATTGCTGAGCTAGTCTCTTCCATTGTGGTGGTTTTGATGTCGGTATTTTATTTCCGAGTCTATGTGTCGAGCTTGGATTTTGGCGATAACGGCGAGAGCGAAGCGCGCATTTCTGGTTCCTAATACAAGCCCATTACAGAGCGTATTTGCTTTACGTATCTGCCTCTTCTCATAGCCATTCGGCGACTTTTAACATTAACTCTCACCACTTTAAAACGGGCTGTGGTGTGTGTTTCTTTTAGCAATTATTTAATAAATACAATGGCTTAATCTTATCTTCTGAGTAAAGTCCATTAACGCCATAACCTACATTAAACAACTAATTTATAAGGTGACGTATCACATAACCTTTTCATTGTTCATTCAATAATAACTTCATCAATTGGCGCGGGAGCTGTACCCCTTTGTCGCTGGTTGAAATCAAAACAACATAACCATAATAGGTATATCGAATGAACATGAAACTTAAGAGCTTGATGATTGGAGCGGCAATGACCTCGATTGCTGCTCTTCCATTAACGAGTATCGCTGGAGAGGATTACCCACCTAAGACACTTTCTTTTGTCGCTCCTTCTGGTGCTGGCGGTGGCTGGGATTTAACCATCCGTACCGTTGCTAAAACGTTGAAAGATACTGGGCTTGTAGAAGCTAATATGCCAATCACCAACCGCCCTGGTGGTGGTGGCGCGGTAAACTTAGCGTACATGCAAACACAGAAGGGTAGTGACAAGCTAATCTCCGTTTACTCTCCACCAATTTTGTTGACGCACCTAACTGGTTCAAGCAAATACAGCTACGAAGATACCACTCCTCTGGCTCGTCTAATTACCGACTATGGCGCATTCGTTGTCTCTAAAGACTCAAAATACACCTCTATCAATGAGGTTATGGAAGCGCTTAAGAAAGATCCAAAATCGGTAAAAGTCGGCGGTACTTCGGCGGCAGGTAGTATGGACCACATCCAGTTCCTATTGATCGCCAAAGCTGCGGGCGTGCCAAACCTAAACCAGATCGACTACATCTCGTTTCAAGACGGCGGTGCTGTGGCTCAAGTACTGGGTGGACACGTTGACCTCATTTCGACCGGTCTTGGCGATGTGGCGCAGTTAGTTGAAAGTGGCAATCTTCGTGCGCTAGCGCAAACCGCATCTAAGCGAGTGGGTGAAGGCGAAGTGGCGAAAATCCCTACGGTTAAAGAACAGGGCATCGACGCAACGTTTGAAAACTGGCGCGGTCTGTTTGCACCAAAAGACATGCCTGAGTACGCGGTCACTTATTGGAACACCACACTTAAAAACATGGTTGAAACACCAGAGTGGGCAGAAGCTCGTAAGCGTAACGGCTGGGATGCGGCATACCAAAACGGTGAGGATTTCACGAAGTTCTTAGCTCAAACCAATGAGCAGTACAAAGAGATTCTGGCAGAAATCTTTAAACGCTAACGTTCCCTGTTAGTGGGTTAGGGCGTATCAAAGCGCTCTAACCTTCTATGACCAAGTTTCTCTCTCGGTTCGAAAAGGATTCAAAATGGAAAATAAAAAAGTTAGTCCAAACTGGGATGCATTTACCGGCATATTCAGCATCGCTTTTGGTCTTATTTATGGTGGTATGACTTATGCAATGCCTAGGGCAGCATTTGGAAATCCATTAGATCCCATCTATTTCCCAATGGGAGTCGCCGTACTCGCCATTATTGTTGGCGGTATCTTACTGGCAAAAAGCAACATCAAAGCGTCGATTCAAGCATACGTTGACCTCATCAATGAAGATGAAACCAAGAAGTTTGACCGCAAACGTATCTTGTACACCTGTATTGTTTCAATCGGTTACGCATTGTTGTTCGACACGCTTGGCTACGTTATTAGCACTTTCTTCTTCCTATTCGCGATGCTTACGATTACCAGTGGCATTAAGGCATGGAAGAAGAGTGCAATGGTCGCTGTTGCATTCTCGGTTAGTGTGTTCTTTATCTTTAACACTCTGCTGGCCATTAGTCTTCCACCACTACCTTTTATGGGTTAAGGCGCTTGTATGTCTGATATTTTTGTTAACTTATTTAACGGGTTTGGTGTTGCTTTTCAGCCTTATCACCTACTTCTTGTCACCGTCGGCGGTGTGTTAGGTACCATCGTAGGTATGCTGCCGGGCTTAGGGCCTGCAACTGGGGTCGCGGTATTGCTCCCAATGACATTTGCAATGGGCCCAACCGCTGCGTTGATCACCATGACGGGCGTCTATATCGGCGCGATGTTTGGTGGTTCACGTAGTTCTATCTTGATCAACACGCCTGGGGACGGGGCAGCCTTAGCGGCGACGTTCGATGGTTATCCAATGGCGATGAAGGGACGTGCGGAATCGGCGCTGGCTATTTCGGCGATTGCTTCTCTAATTGGCGGTATGATTGCAGCGGTATTAATGACATTACTCGCTGAGCCAGTTGCTGGGTTTGCCTTGAAATTTGGCCCTGCGGAATATTTCCTACTTATGGTGGCGGCACTTTCAATGACGGCATCCATGTCGAAAGGGAATATGCTCAAAGGCTTCCTTTCTATGGTGATCGGTCTTGCTATCGCAACGGTAGGTATTGACGCTCAAACCGGTACAGAACGTTTTACCTTTGGTAACTTGCACCTACAAACAGGTATTGATTTCCTTGTGGTCATCATCGGTATCTACGCGATGGGTGAAGTATTCAAGAGCTTTAGCTCTTTGAGTAAGGGAACGAAGAAAGCGCAAACTAAATTTAAACGTATTTGGATTGAAGGCGATGACTGGAAACGCTCTAAGTGGGCAATCCTACGTAGTGCGCCAGTAGGTTTCATCATCGGCTCTCTACCCGGTGCTGGTGGTACTATGGCCTCTCTCATGTGTTACAACAACGAGAAGCAACTTTCTAAGCACAGTGAAGAGTTTGGTGATGGCGCAATCGAAGGTCTAGCGGCTCCAGAATCAGCGAACAACGCAGCATCAATCGGTGCGATGATTCCAATGCTATCGCTAGGTGTACCAGGCTCAGGTACAACGGCGGTAATGATGGGCGCACTGCTGATGTTGGGTATTCAGCCTGGTCCGCTCCTGTTCGTTCAACACGCTGACGTAGCTTGGGGTCTAATCGCCAGTATGTTCGTTGCAAACATTATCCTAGCGGTTGTCAACATTCCTCTAGCGGGTGTCTTGGTTCGCGTATTAGCCATTCCACCTAAAGTGCTTTACCCAATTGTACTTGGTCTAGCGTTTATCGGCTGTTACGCAATCAGTAACTCAGTGATTGAGTTCTACATTCTTGTTATCTTAGGTGTAGCAGGGGTTGTGATGAAGCGTGCGAACATTCCGACCGCTCCGATGATCCTAGCAGTTATCGTGGGGGGAACCATGGAGCAGTCATTCCGTCAGGCGTTCAGAATCTCTAACCAAGACCTGTCTATCTTCGCAAGTTCGACAGTGTCACAAGTATTGATTGGTATTACTGTTCTGTCTATCGCGCTACCAATTATCGGTATGATGAAAAAGCGTAAACAAGTTCAGCAACCCGCTTAATGGCTAACTAAGCCGTAATATACAAAGCCAATTGATTTCGATTAATTGGCTTTTCTTTTTACTTGGGTCAACGCCCTGTATCTGAATAAAAACAATTAACGCCATTTAATAAGTTTTCCCTGTCTCTAGCTATGACGCGATTCATCCTTTGTCGTGCAGGGGAGATTGATAATTAAAGGGCAAACTTAACCAAAAGAGCCGTGCTCATGTCATACCGCTTCGAACAAATCCAAAGGCAAAACTCACGAAAAATGGGAGCAGTGAGGGAATTTCTGACTAAAATGGGGCTCGGAGTCGATCAGGACGTAGAGTTTTTTGTCGTCGCGTATTCGAACCATACCATCATTGCAACAGGCGGTTTGGCTGGCAACACGCTTAAATCAATAGCGGTCGATGAAAGTGTTCAGGGTCAAGGTTTGTCTACGTCACTTTTGAGTGAGTTAGTGACAATGGCCTACGACATGGGGCGCTATAACCTGTTTATTTATACCAAACCTGACAACTATCGCTTATTTAAGCAAGCTGGTTTTTACAAGTTGGCTTCTGTCAAAAATCGCGTGATATTGCTGGAGAATAGCCGACATCGTCTGACCGATTATTGTGATGAGTTACGCGCGTACAAGCGAGAAGGGGAGACGATAGGCAGCATTGTCATGAACGCAAACCCGTTCACGAATGGCCATCGTTACTTGGTAGAGCACGCAGCGTCACAATGCGATTGGGTGCACCTGTTTGTGGTAAAAGAGGATCGATCTTTTTTTACCTACCAAGATAGGTTGTTGATGATCAAAGCGGGTCTGAGAGACCTTCCCAATGTCATCGTGCATGAAGGGTCAGATTACATCATCTCTCGCGCGACGTTTCCAAGTTACTTCTTAAAAGACGAAGGGGTCATTAACTACTGTCATACCGCGATGGACCTGCAGATCTTTCGTAGTCACATCGCCCCTGCGTTAGGCATTACGCATCGCTTCGTGGGAACTGAGCCGATTTGTGCCGTCACACGATTTTATAATCAGCAAATGCAGCAATGGTTATCCACGCCAATCTTGCAAGATGCGCCCATTACGTTAAGTGAGATCCCACGCGTCGAATGCGAAAACCTTCCTGTGTCCGCGTCACTAGTGAGAAATTTACTCTTTGATAATCAATGGGAGATGATTGAGAAGCTAGTACCAAGAACGACCTACCTACATCTCAAGCAGCTGTTTGACTTGGAAACCTCCCCCTATCAAGTGAAAAGAAAAGCGATGAAGATAGTGAAGCAAGCTCAGCAGTCATCAGAAGTGAGCCAATAAACCAAAAAAGCGCTGGAACTCCAGCGCTTTTGTTTTGGTGATTATTACTTGTTTATGATCGATAAGATTGCTTGCTCAATTTGCTGTGGTGAATGGCGCTTTAGTGCGGCACATCGCTGCGCAATATCATCACAAATTAGGCATGGCCTTGGGCGCATGTAAGATGAGCGTCGTGAAATGGTTTTGCCTTGACGACACATGACATCGAAGTTAAAAAGCGCGCCGTAAGGGTGGTTATGTTCGATCTCAATGACCGCTTTTTTCAGCAAAGTGCTTGAACGAATATCGACGGCAAAAAGGGCTTCGTAAGTCGGTGTTGTTGCGAATTGCTGCTCAATGACCTTGACATCCATTTCTTCCATTTTGGCGAGAAAGCTATTTAAGGCTGATTTAAACAACATAGGTACCCAAGCTTGATTGGTTAGGTTTGCGGGAATGTTTAAAGTCAGTGCAATCACCGGAAGTTGGTGAGTTAAGCGAATCTTATTCTTACGCTCAGCGCGTCGTTCTAGTTGAGTTACGGTATCCATCAATGTGTCCTCGTCTACGTAACAGGCTTGTGTGAACACGTTAGCGAAAACTCGCCATTACGAATTAGAGGTAAAAAACGTTTATTGATGACGGTTGAGTTTTAAATGGCGTAAATGGCGCTAACTCTTGCTTGGCAAATCGGTCAATGAATTAAATTTATTAACGCCATTAATGCACTTAAGGGGGAGCTATTACGATGATGCGCTTCACGAAGTGATTTCTAGCTTCAACTTAGACTCATACCACTCTTTTAATATGGGTATTCATAATGAGTCAACAACCAATCATTTATGAAGGCTTCGTTCTCATGGGCTTAGGCATGGGGTTCGTCTTCTTTTTTCTCTGTTTGATGGTAGGAGCCATTCGACTGCTAACCAAAGTCGCCTCGTTCGTTCAACCACCGAAAACAGAAACCATCAATGAATCAATCAGTCACGCACCGTCGGATGGCAACCTTGTCGCCGCGATCACTGCCGCGATTCACCATCATAACCAACTCAAAACTAACAGCGCTAAAATCTAGGAGAAATCGATGTCTGATGTTAAAAAGCCGCTCGGAATTACGGACGTTGTCCTGCGTGATGCTCACCAATCACTGTTTGCTACGCGACTGCGTTTGGATGATATGTTGCCGATCGCTGAACAACTTGACCAAATCGGCTATTGGTCTTTGGAGAGTTGGGGCGGAGCCACGTTCGATTCGTGCATTCGATTCTTGGGCGAAGATCCTTGGTTAAGGCTTCGTGAGCTAAAAAAGGCGATGCCAAACACCAAGCAACAAATGTTGTTTCGCGGGCAGAATATCTTAGGTTACCGTCACTATGCTGATGACGTGGTCGATAAGTTCGTAGAGCGCGCGGTTCATAATGGTATGGACGTATTTCGCGTCTTTGACGCACTGAATGACCCTCGTAATTTACAACGTGCTATCGAAGCGGTGAAAAAGCAAGGTGCGCACGCCCAAGGGACAATTTGCTATACCACGAGCCCCGTTCACACCATGGATTCTTGGGTCAACCTTGCTGAGCAGTTGGTAGAGATGGGCGTCGACTCCATCGCTATCAAAGATATGGCGGGTGTCATGACGCCGTACGAAGCGAGCGATTTAGTTTCCACGCTAAAAAAACAGCTCGATGTAGAGCTGCACCTGCACTGCCACGCTACGGCGGGAATGGCGGATATGACGTTGCTTAAAGCGATTGAAGCGGGTGTTGATCGCGTTGATACCGCGATTTCCTCGATGAGTGGTACCTACGGTCATCCGGCGACAGAATCGCTCGTTGCTGCCTTGCAAGGGACTGATCGCGATACAGGGTTAGACATCTCAAAACTTGAGAATATTGCCGCGTACTTCCGCGAAGTTCGTAAGAAATATCATGCCTTCGAAGGGCAACTGAAAGGCGTGGATTCGCGAATCTTAGTTGCTCAAGTTCCTGGTGGGATGCTGACTAACATGGAAAGCCAGCTCAAGCAGCAAAATGCCATCGATAAAATAGACCAAGTACTGGAAGAGATCCCAAGAGTCCGCAAAGATTTGGGTTACATTCCATTGGTGACACCAACTTCGCAAATTGTCGGTACGCAGGCTGTGATCAACGTGATGATGGGCGAGCGTTACAAAACCATCACCAAAGAAACGGCTGGCGTTCTTAAAGGTGAGTATGGTCAAACACCTGCTCCAGTAGACATTGCTTTGCAAGAGAAAGTACTCGAAGGAGCAAAGGCCATCACCTGTCGCCCGGCGGATCTCATTGAGCCAGAAATTGAAGCGTTAACATTGGATGTTCAAGAAAAGGCGAAAGAGAAAGGCATCTCGCTGACGGAAGATGTGATTGATGATGTCCTGACCGTTGCATTGTTTGAACAAGTGGGCTGGAAGTTCCTAGAAAACCGCCACAACCCAGACGCGTTTGAACCGATTCCGACAGAGCAAGCACCTTCGGCAGCAGATGATAAGAAAGTCGCCACTGAGCCAGGTCTATACACCGTCAATGTGAACAATCAAGCGTATGTGGTCAAAGTGAATGAGGGTGCAGACCCAGAAGTTCTTGCCCAAAGCACAATAGATACCCCCCAAGCAGCCCCTGCTTCAGCGGCGCCAACCGCTCCCTCAGGTAACGCTGAAACAGTGGCTGCACCCTTAGCGGGGAATATTTGGAAGGTCCACACCAAAGCGGGTGAACAAGTTAAAGAAGGGCAAGTCCTTCTGATTCTTGAAGCGATGAAGATGGAAACCGAAATCAAAGCGTCGAGAGATGGCGTGGTCGAAGCGGTTTCAGTCAACGAGGGTGACGCAGTACAAGTTGGCGATTCACTGCTGGCATTGGCGTAAGGTGCAGCTATGGATAGTGTAATTGCGTTAATTAAAGACTTCGGGTTTCTCCATCTGCAATTTGGCCAAGCGGTCATGTTGCTTATCGGTTTGATTCTTCTTTATCTTGCGATCGTGAAGAAATTCGAACCTTTGCTGCTGGTACCGATTGGTTTGGGTGGCATCTTGGCTAACTTGCCTGATGCCAATCTCGCGGTCAGCGGTGTCGAAGCGGCAATATACAGTGGCAAGACTGAAGTCTATCAAGCACTCAATGCCATTCTAAATGTGGCCGACATAAGCAAAGAGAGCTTGAAACATGCTTATGAAATTGCCACGCCGATGGAAAAAGTGCAACTGAACTTGCTCGCACAGGAGTTCAACTATACCGATGGCATGTTGTACACCTTCTACAGCGTAGCGATTGCCTCTGGCGTTGGTCCGTTAGTCATCTTTATGGGTGTCGGCGCAATGACAGACTTTGGACCACTGCTTGCTAACCCGAAAACATTGCTCCTAGGGGCGGCGGCTCAATTTGGTATTTTTGCCACCGTGTTGGGCGCGCTTGGTCTTAGTCAACTGGGTATTATGGACTTTAGTGTTGCTCAAGCGGCTGCGATTGGCATTATTGGCGGCGCAGATGGCCCGACGGCAATCTACGTATCGAGTATGCTCGCCCCTGAGTTGCTTGGTGCCATTGCGGTAGCGGCGTATTCGTACATGGCGTTGGTTCCGATGATCCAGCCGCCAATTATGAAAGCGCTAACCAACGCAGAGGAGCGCAAGATCTCAATGACGCAGCTGCGCAGTGTCAGCAAACTGGAAAAAGTCTGTTTTCCGCTCATGCTGCTTATCTTGATTGCTATGTTGCTTCCGTCTGCGACGCCACTACTGGGTATGTTCTGTTTCGGCAACTTGATGCGTGAATGTGGCGTGGTCGAGCGTCTCAGCGATACTGCGCAAAATGGCTTAATCAATATCGTGACGATTTTCTTGGGCTTGTCAGTCGGCTCTAAGTTAATGGCGGATAAGTTCTTGCAACCACAAACATTGGGCATTCTTGCACTGGGTATCGTCGCGTTCTGTATTGGTACCGCAACAGGCGTATTGATGGCGAAACTCATGAACAAAGTGTGCCAAGAGAAGGTCAATCCGCTGATTGGTTCAGCAGGTGTGTCGGCAGTGCCGATGGCGGCGCGAGTGTCGAACAAAGTGGGCTTAGAAGCGAACAGCCAAAACTTCTTATTGATGCACGCGATGGGGCCAAACGTGGCTGGCGTTATTGGATCTGCTGTCGCAGCAGGGGTAATGATCAAGTATGTGATCGGAGGCTAGTAAATAGATAAAAAGGAAGATCTGGTTATCTTCCTTTTTATCATTAATCTGGCACACTGTCTGAAAATATACTTGAAAAAGTATGGGAAAAGGAATTTGTATGAAAGCAGGTGTTATGCAACTGCTGGGTAATTTAAAAAGTGGACTCACTTTTAGAAGTCGCGTTTTTATATTAATTTTTGGATTGATGATCGTACAACTAGCCATTGTGACGACCAACTTTCACCAAGGCTTATTAGATACTTTAGAGCATCAAGTCGGTACACGTGCATTAATTCAAGCGAAAGAAATCGCCAGTGATCCTGAATTAATCCAAGAAGTAAGAATTAAAAACGTTCCTGCAATAGAACGACTTATCGGTCGTTTACACAAAATATCAGATGCCAGCTTTATAGTGATTGGTGATGAAAAAGGCATCCGACTTTCTCACCCAGTGAAAGAGAATATTGGCTTTCCGATGCAAGGTGGCGATAACGCAGGTGTTCTTGAACGGGGTCAATCCTATATTTCACTTCGTGAAGGAAGCTTAGGTTACGGGGTGCGCGGTAAAGCGCCGATCATTGATTTTGATGGCCAAATCATCGGCGTTATTTCTGTCGGATATTTGTTTAACCGCTTTGACCAATGGGTGGCGTTTTACGCAGAGCCTCTGCTCGTCGAACTGTTGATGATGCTGGTGATCACCGCTGTCGGTGCTTGGTACTTTTCAAACCACATTAAACAGAAAATGAATGGCATGGAGCCGTCTGAGATTGGCTTGGCGCTTCATTTGCAGAAGTCCATTTTAACTTCGGTGTACGAAGGGGTAATTGCGATTGACCGAAAAGGTAAGATCCTAGCGGTGAATAAAAGCGCAGCGGAAATTCTTCGTATTGAGTCTTATTTTGAACAATTAAAATCTAGCTCAATATTAGAATATCTTTCAAACTCGCAGTTCTTTTTCCAAACGCCGTTTGAAAAAAACGTCAAAGACGAAATTATTGTTTTAAATGGCCAAACCGTCATCGCTAACCGAATCGCAATATACGATCAAGAAGAGCTATTTGGTTGGGTGGTGAGTTTTCGCGCCAAGAATGATATTAATTCATTGGCGGCGGAGCTCACTCAGATCAAGCAATATACTGACAACCTGCGGGTGATGCGACATGAACATGCGAATAAATTATCAACAATCAGTGGTTTAATAGAAATAGGAGAATATAACGCAGCATTAGAATTAATTAATAGTGAAAGTACAAGAAAACAACAACTCATCGATTTTATTAGCTCAAGAATTCTATTAAAACAAGTCGCGGGCATTTTACTGGGTAAATATGCCAGAGCTTGTGAATTAGGACTGGAGTTAAAATTCGATCCAACGTGCCAACTAACAAAACAAAATGCTTCAATAGAGCCAAATGAGCTGTCAGCTATCATAGGGAATTTGATTGATAATGCCTTTGAAGCCACGTTGAAAAATCCTGCTAGCGAAAAAGTTGTCAATGTTTTGATTACAGATGCGGGTAGCGATCTCGTTATCGAAGTCTCTGACAATGGGTGCGGTATCTCTGACGATATTGCTAGTACTATCTTTAGCCGCGGCGTGACCAGCAAAGATGATAGGGAGGGGCATGGCATCGGACTGTATTTGATCAATCGATACGTGACAAATGCAGGAGGTGTCATCCTGGTCGATGATGCTGAGCCTAAAGGAACGATATTTTCTATTTTTATTCCGATTAAAGGTACAGAAGCATGAATTTAATAGATGTCTTAATTATTGAAGATGAAGTTGGAATTGCGGAGCTGCATGCCCAGTTTTTTCGTCAAACATTGCGATTTAACCCGATAGGAATCGCCTCTGACCTCGCGATGGCGAGAACCATGATTCGCATTCACAAACCTAAGTTGATCATTCTAGATAATTACTTACCGGATGGACGTGGAATTGATTTACTTCGTGAAATCATTGCAGACAAAAAGTCTCCGCAACCTGATGTGATCTTGGTGACGGCATCGAGCGAGATGGATACAGTGAAAGAAGCCTTACATTGCGGTTGTTTCGACTACCTTTTGAAACCTATCTCTTACGAAAGGCTGCAAGAAACGCTCAATCGTTATCTTAAATACAACTGTGCGATTAAAGCGTTCGACACCATCAGTCAGCGCCATGTCGACGACTTGTTCAACATGCAGGCGCGGGACAAAAGTTCCAGTCGATTGCCGAAAGGGATCGGCGAGCTCACCTTGGATAAAATTCATCAAGTGTTTAATGCCAACTGTGGGATCAAATTTACCGCTGAGACATTAGGTGAAGCGGTGGGGATCAGTAAAACCACGGCACGACGTTATCTTGAGTACTGTTCAGCGAGCGGGTTTCTCTCGGTTGAAAACGAACATGGTCGAGTTGGCCGTCCTGAGCGGGTTTATATTCGCAATTAATTACTCATCTAGCCAATAAGACAACGCCTTACTCTTTCGGGGGTAAGGCGTTTCTATTTTTAGTAGCCAATCAATTAAGTTCATTGAAACCATAAGTCAACTTTACCCTATGGTGAAATTTGAGCGCAGTCCATCAATATCCTTACTGGTTCACTGACAATAGACCCATGCAGACAGTGACCTCACTGCCCGCAATGTCTGTTCTAATCCAAACCTATCCTAAGGATCCATTATGGAAATACTTCAGCGCTCATATGCTGGGACTTTGGAATCAAGCGATGTGCTTGTCGAAGTTTCGCCCGCGTCGAGTTGTTCTATTGATGTGGAAATCATCAGCTCTGTAGAGAAGCAATTTGAGCCCGCTATACGCAATGTGATCATGTCTACTCTCGAGGAAATGGGAGTCAGTGCCGTTCGTCTTAGTGTCAATGACAAGGGCGCGCTTGATTGTGTTATTCGAGCCCGTGTCCAAGCAGCAATTATGCGCGCGGCAAAAGGCAATCACTGTCACCAACTCGTGTGGGGGGCAATATGAGCGAAACACTAAGACGCAGCATGCTGTTTGTTCCGGGATCAAATGCCGCCATGTTAAGTACCTCGTTTATCTATGATGCCGACGCCATCATGTTTGATCTCGAGGATTCGGTATCACTGCGAGAAAAAGACACGGCGCGAATGCTGGTCTACAACGCGTTACAGCATCCACTTTATCAGAACATTGAAACTGTCGTTCGTGTCAATGCACTGGATTCAGATTTTGGGCGCGCCGATGTCATGGCGATGGTGAAAGCGGGTGTCGACGTCATTCGTTTGCCAAAAACAGACACGTTGCAAGATGTCATCGACATGGAAATGGTGATTGAACAAGCCGAGATGGAGTTTGGTCGCGAGTTGGGCGCTACCAAAATGCTCGCCGCAATTGAATCGGCAATGGGCATCAACAACGCCGTCTCTATCGCCCATGCTTCCAAACGGCTCATCGGCATTGCTCTGGGGGCAGAAGATTACGTTCGAGACTTGAGAACCCAGCGCAGCGCCGAAGGTACCGAACTGCTGTTTGCGCGCTGTGCGATTTTGCAAGCGGCTCGCTCTGCGGGAATCATGGCGTTTGATACGGTCTATTCCGATTCCGGGAATGAGGCAGGTTTCCTCAAAGAAGCGCGGCACATCCATGGTTTGGGCTTTGACGGCAAGTCGCTGATTAACCCTCGTCAGATTGAATTACTTCACAATGTGTTTGCCCCGTCAGAAGAGGAGGTGGACTACGCACTCGCGGTGATAGAAGTCGCGGCTGAAGCTGAGAGCAAAGGGTCGGGTGTGGTGTCGCTCAACGGCAAAATGATCGATGCGCCCATTATAGAGCGAGCTCGTTGGACACTTGAGCGCGCAAAGTCTGGAATCAAACGGTAAGGCAGTACGTAAGATGAAACACAACAACCTTGATATATCAGAGCGCTACCATTTGCAGCCGTATGCAGGTCCACACACCATTACGCCTCACTTGGTTCATAGTACCAACCGCAAAGCGCGCAAACTGTACGATGATTTAAAAACCGCCATTGAAGCGAGTGGCCTACAAGATGGTATGACAGTCTCATTTCACCACTCTTTTCGTGGCGGTGATAAAACCATCAACTTGGTGATGGACTTAATCGCGGAAATGGGGCTAAAAAACCTCACGCTTGCGTCCAGTTCTTTGTCGGATGTTCACGCACCATTGGTTGAGCATATTCGCTCTGGTGTCGTCAGTAAAATTTATACATCAGGACTACGCGGTGAACTGGCGGAAGAGATTTCACGCGGCTTGATGGAAGAGCCCATTCATATCCATTCTCATGGCGGGCGAGTGCATTTGGTTGAGTCCGGCGAAGTGGAGATTGATGTCGCCTTTCTGGCGGTCTCGACCAGTGATGAATTTGGCAATGCGAACGCGGTTAATGGGCGAGCGCGATGTGGCTCATTGGGTTACGCGCAAATCGATGCGCAACATGCGAAGCACACCATTCTTTTGACCGAGCAGATCGTCGACTACCCAAATCAACCTGCGTCTATTCCCCAAGATTGCGTAGATGCGATTGTGCAAGTGAGCAGCGTGGGTGACGCCTCGAAAATTGGCGGAGGGGCAACACGTATGACCAATAATCCCCGTGAGTTGTTGATCGCGCGCCGCGCCGCTGAGGTTATCGAGTATTCCGGTTATTTTTACGATGGATTTTCCATGCAAACGGGTTCCGGTGGTGCTTCGCTGGCGGTAACTCGTTTCCTTGAAGAGAAAATGCAGCGCAACAAAATCAAAGCCAGTTTTGCACTTGGCGGTATTACGTCAACGATGGTCGATTTGCATGAAAAAGGCTTTATCGAAACCTTGCTCGATGTGCAGTCCTTTGATGCAAATGCGGCTGATTCGTTAGCCCGAAATGCTCGCCACATTGAAATCTCGGCTAACCAGTATGCGAACCCTTCATCCAAAGGTGCCGCTGTTGAAAAGCTGGATGTGGTGATTCTAAGTGCGCTTGAAATTGATACCGAGTTCAACGTTAACGTGATTACCGGCTCCGATGGGGTGATTCGCGGCGCTTCGGGTGGTCATAGTGATACTGCGGCTTCGGCAAACCTAACAGTCATTGTTGCTCCACTTGTCCGAGGTCGCATTCCTACCGTCGTCAATTCTGTTCTCAATATTGTCACGCCAGGCAGTCAAATTGATGTACTCGTGACGGATCATGGTATCGCCGTAAATCCAAATCGAACCGAAGTGGCACAGCGGTTAGAGAAAGAAGGCGTGCCCTTGGTGACGATCGACCAGCTTCAACAGCGTGCCCAACTGCTGACGGGGGAGCCTCGACCGATTCGATATGCCGATAAAGTCGTGGGGATTGTCCGCTATCGAGATGGCTCAGTCATTGACGTGATTAAGCAAGTTAAGGAATAGCTTGTGTATGACGGTCCAATTGCCACTTTAGAGCAGATACTGGAAAGCAGGGAGCTTCGGGCTGTAAAACAGCGAGAGTGGGTCAACGCCCACTCTTTGCCACTCGTAAGTTTCACCATCAACATGGTGGGGGCAGTTAAGAAAAACTTTATCGCCAAAGTGGCTTTTGAACATGGTTATAAAGCGATCATCAACGCTTGTATGAAAGCAAACATGGCGACGTTAAAACTGGACGTGATCGAAGCCGATACGGGTTATGAACTCCTGATGATCGTCGACACTGCTGACATTCTTCTGCTCAAACAAACCATGGTCTCCATTGAAGAAACACACCGACTGGGGCGTTTATTTGATATCGATGTGATTCGCACTGACGCTCGGCCAATATCACGAACGGTTATCAAACACCCAAAGCGACGTTGCCTCGTTTGTGACCAAGAGGCGAAAGCCTGTATACGCCAGCAAGCACATTCCCCTCAACAGCTAATCAGAAAAATGACGGAGTTAATCAATGCATGCCAATAAAACCCTAGAATGGCTGATGGACGATTGCAGCCTATACGAGCCTGATGTCACTGGACGATCGCGACTCAATATCTGCGTCTTAGCGGGCAACCTTGCTTACCATGCGATGATGTTAGAAGTTCACTTAACACCCAAGCCGGGGTTGGTGGATTGCGCTAACTCCGGGGCACACAGTGACATGGATCTTAAGACGTTTGTTGCCAGTTGCGATGCACTTCGCCCCTACATGAAAGAGTTTGTCCGAGCAGGGTACCAATCGGCGTCGCTACACGCTCGCGATCTCCTTGAGCCGCTGCGAAGAGTGGGGTTAAGCGCTGAAATGGCAATGAATCATGCGACCCAAGGAGTGAATACTCATAAAGGTATGATTTTTACCTTGGGTGTCATTTGTGGCGCGGTCGGTTGGCTTCATCGCAAAGGCATCAGTTACGATTCAAAACGGGTTCGCGCCGTTATCAAAGAGTGCTGCTCTGGATTGGTTCAAGAGCAACTAAGGATGATGTCAGGCGAGCCTAAAACCGTGGGTGAGCGTTTGTTTGTTCAATATGGCTTCACTGGCATTCGCGGCGAAGCGCAGCAAGGCTATCCGACCATCTTTAATCACGGGTTGCCCGCCTATCATCACTCAATCAATCGCGGAGAGTCGGAAGAGAAAGCACTCAGCATCGCGTTGCTGGCTCTGATGGCAAACAATCAAGATACCAATGTGGTTAACCGTGCAGGGTTGCCGGGGCTCAAATTTGTCAAAGCGCAAGCCAAGCAGATTCTCGCCTCTCCGATAACCACACACCAAGAACTGGAAAGTCATCTTCAATCACTGGATGAACGCTTCATCAAACGCAACATTAGCCCCGGAGGCAGTGCCGATCTATTGGCCGCCACTTGGCTTTTGGCACAGTTGGACATTTGTTCGCAAGTGCTGATCAACAAGCAACTCTCATAACTCTAAAATAACTAAGGTAAAGTCATGTTAAGTCTCGGAATTATTGGAAACTTTTCCGGTCACCTAAGCGGAGCTGAAAACGTTGAAGAAAATGCATTACCAAATGGCATTTTTGTCATCGACTGCTCGCAAGATCATACGATTACGTCAGGACCTTCGCTCTCATACCCAACTCAAGGCAGTAACGTCGACATAGAGCCCGAGTTTGTCCTGCGTTGTCAGGTGGAATATCAAGACCAAAAAGTCCACTCCCTGATGACCACTCACATCTCCATCGGCAACGATGTGACCATTCGAAATCTCGCTGGAAGTACGAAAATTTCACAGCGAAAGTCATGGGGGAAACACTCTAAAGGTATCAACCGTCATTGGTGGAATGTATCGCGGTTGTCACCGGCAAACTACGATGAAAACATTAAACTGGTCTCTTATATTGAGCGTGACGGTCGCCTTCACTTAGCGACGCCATCGGTAAGTTGTACCGAATTGAAGGTTTTTTACTGTCACTTAATGGCTTGGATGGTGGGAAGAATTAATCACCAAGCTGACGAAGGAATGTACGAAGAAATCTTGCCTAAGCTCAGGGCGCTTGGCTACCCAAAAGAGTTGATCCTTTATACTGGCGCGCCAAACTACACAGAGTGGGGAGAAGCGCACTTTTTAGAGCCCAATGATAAAGTTCACATTGCAGCATATAACGCACGTTTGATCGATGAAGCCATCGTTGAGGAGATGTTTCGTCGTGAGCAACTGATGAACTCTGACGCAATCCTATCGTTTACTCAAATCGTAAGATAAAAAAAGAGCAATGACAAAAACGTGGTCATTGCTCGAGTTCCAACAAAATCCCTACAAATCCTATAAACTTAGCTCTGTTGGAACGATACTGGCACCATCATCAATCTCAATTTGACTGACGAAGCTATTGCTGTGTTCCGCACACAGTGGCACAACAAACAGCGCCCTTTGGCAGAAAGAGGATTGAGTAACTAGAACCCCATGTTGATGCTGTTTTGTGCAGTTTCTCTCTGCGCAGTAATGGTAATCTTGTTCAGAAAAGTGTTTCCAATAACTCAGCCAATTTTGTTTTGATTCTTCACTGAGCTTATCACTGAATGCGTTCGTTACTATCATGTCGCTACCTCGCTGTTTAGCTTTAACTACATAGTAAATCTGTGGTGGTAGCAGAGTTTTGAATTAACCCTCATGTTGCTGAGGGAATAATGTCGTTATTGGCACAAATGAACTTAATTCTGTTTAAAAGTAGGTGTATGTGGGAAATGCAGTCACTTTGACCGACGCTAGCTCAAAGTAGTAAGGATTCATGCAAAAGTTTATTTTATTGTTTTACAAATGTTTAACATTGATAACCAAAAAGCTATAGTTAGGGAGCCATTAAACTAGGAGTTATTAGGATGAAACTCTCGATATCAGGGAAGCTACAGTTCAGTTTTCTGTCGCTTGCAGTACTTTTTATCGTTTCAGCGCTTTTTGTTTACCGCAGTGTTAACACGGTAGGGTTGCACACCGAGTCGTTGCTCAAGTCCGATTTACCCACCGTCGATACGGGGCGTTCAATTCAGCAGTCATTGCAAGCCACCATTTCAACCCTGCGCGCCTACATGTTGCTTGGCGGTGATGAAGCGCTTGGTGAGCAACAAAAAACACAGCTAGATGCCGTCATCTTAGAGGTGGAAGAGAGCCTGCCTAAACTTGAAGTTTTGCTCGAAGAGCAAGCCTATCAACAGATTCAGGTACGTTGGCAAACACTCAAGCAACTGGTGTTAGAGATAGTAGATCTCAGCCATTCTGATGAGAACTTACCTGCGCATTCCCTGTTTTTAAATGAAGCCGCCCCAATTGCTGAAGTGGCATTGGATCAAATCCAAGGCTTAATCAACGACGAGGCGGGGAATAAAGAAGGCGGAGATAGAAAGCGCTTGTTTCGTCTTTACGCCGACAGCTATACCTCACTTGCCAATGCGCTTTCATCAATGCGTGACTTCCTCCAATATGGCAAGCCGGAACATTTAGAAAAGTATCAAGATCTTCTCAAATCTCACGATAAGTTTGTGGCAGAAATTGATTCCAAGAAAGCGTTGTTATCTGACAGCGATTTAAGTTTGTGGTCACTGTTTAAAGAAATGCAGCAGCTTTACCTGCCGATAGCCCAGCAAGTGATAGAGTTACGAAAAGCGCCAAACTGGAATATGGCGAATCAGAAAATGGCTGCGGAGCTGATTCCCGCAGTCGAGGGGTTAAATGGCTCGCTAGAAGCCTTGATCGTGCGCCAGCAAAATCAAGCCGATTCTAGTGGTGCTGGAATCTTTAGTTCGGTGTCTGCCGTGGTTAAGCTGCTGTTTGGATCGGCTGTGGTGATTGTGCTGGTGGCATTAACCGTCTCAACTTATATGGGTAAGAGCATTGGGCGACGTGTCGCCATCGTGTCGCAGCGTGCTCAAGCGATTGCCAAGGGGGATGTCTCTCAAGCGAAACTTACGGTGGATGGCAATGATGAGTTATCAAGCCTGACTCGCTCTATTAACCAGATGAACGATGCGCTCTCAAACATTGTTCGTGGAGTGACCAACAAAGCCCAAATCGTGACGGAAAGCATGACAACGCTTCAAGAAGCGAACAGCAACACTTCTGCACAAGTTGAGCAGCAGATGTCGACCATGTCACTTGTGAGTGAGCAAGTGTCAGACGTCAGTCATTCGGCGGCAGATACGGCCAACCATGCTAAGTTGTCGGTCGATAACTTGTCTGAGTCGAAAAGCCAAATTGAGGTCGGATCGCGAGCGCTTGAGCAAAACAGGCAAACGGTAACGGCTTTGCATCAAACGATCGAGAAAGCGAGTGTGCAAGTGGCCGAACTGAGCAAAGAGAGTGAGGCCATTGGTCGCGTGACAGAAGTTATCGAAGGGCTTGCAGAGCAAACCAATCTGCTTGCGTTAAACGCCGCCATTGAAGCGGCGCGTGCAGGCGAGTATGGACGAGGTTTTGCGGTCGTTGCTGATGAAGTGCGTTTACTTGCAACACGAACAACGGAATCAACCACGGAAATCAATAACATTGTTCATGCGATTCAATCGTCTACCGCGGCAGTAGTGAGCGAAATCGACAGCAGCAAAGTGCTAGCAGAGGATGGTGCATCGCATACCGAGCAAGCCTACGGCATGTTAAATGCGACCACAGAGAAAATCGAGCAGTTGAACAAACAGATGAACGACTTGCTTCATTCTGCTGAAATGCAATCGAAAGCAACGCAAGAAATTCACTCATTAATGTCGCAAGTGAATCAGTCCGTAGAAGGCGTTGCCAACATTTCCAGTTCTTCAAATCAGGTCTCACAGCAAGTGACTGAGCAAGTGAGAGAATTGAATCAGGAAATGGCGCAATTCAAAATTGCCTAATCCCAGCAAGAACAAAAGCCGAACACCGAAACTTTGATGGAGTTCGGCTTTTTTATACTTGCTCATAAATTAGACGGCTAGGATTCGCCTCGCATGAAATAAGTCACAAAATAAATATGGTTATTATTGCATTCTAAACACTCTATCGCCCACATGGAGTGCTTATGCATAGAGTCATCCGAAAAATGACCTGGAAGACGACACGGCGGTAATCCCGCCAAACTCCAACGCAGTTCGTGACCTTATCGGTTATTCCACCACGTTACTTTGCTAGGAGGCTCTATGCCTATCAATAAGATTCGCAACATCGCTTTTGTCGGCCAAGCAGGCTGTGGCAAAACGACACTGATTGAAAAACTACTCTTCGCTTGCCAAGAAACCACCCAATTGGGCAGTGTTGAAAAAGGCGACACGGTTACCGATTTTGACCCTCAATCCATCCAATACCAACACAGTATAGAGGCGACACCCGTTGCATTAAGTTGGCAAAAGCATCGACTCAATATTATTGACACTCCGGGACAAAACGAGCTCTTGGGTCGAACATTGAGTATATTCCCCGCCGTTGAAACCAGCGCACTGGTTATTGATCCGAAAATGCCCCTTAATCAAACCTCCGATCGCTTGTTTGAGTTTGCGCGTGAACAGGGAAAATGCCAGATGATCATCGTCAACAAGATAGACAGTGCCGAGAGTGAGCTGTCTCAGATCATGGCGTTGATTCAACAACAGTTTGGTGAGCATTGCCTGCCGATAAATTTACCCTCACAAGATTCGAACGATGTGGTGGATTGTTACTTTGCGCCTCAGACTGACCAACTTACTTTGTTTAGTGATGTAGAATCCGCCCACGAGACGTTAATCGACCAAGTGATTGAAGTTGACGAAGACTTGATGGAAATCTACCTTGAGCAAGGTTCTGCACTTACTCCAGAGCAGCTCCATGATCCATTTGAAGAGGCGCTGCGAACAGGTCATGTGATACCGGTGTGTTTTGTTTCCGCTGAGTCGGGGGCTGGGGTCGAATTGTTGCTGCAAACCTTAAGTGAAATCATGCCGATGCCCAATGAGGGTAATCCTCCATTGCTTGAGAAAGCGGGCAAGCAGATCAAAGTGAACTGTGAAACGCTAGAACACAGTGTCGCGCATGTTTACAAGGTAAGTGTCGACCCGTACTTGGGCAAACTGGCGTATATTCGGTTGTACCAAGGGGAAATTAACACTGGTTCTCAACTTTTCATTGGCGATGGCAATAAACCGTTTAAAGTCGGACACTTGTATCAGCTTCAAGGTAAAGAACGTCACGAAATATCCAAAGCGCTCGCTGGAGACTTATGTGTATTAGCTAAGGTGGATGAGTTGGAGTTTGATTCGATCGTGCATGACTCCCATGACGAAGATGGCGTCAGTTTAAAAACTCTCCACCTGCCAGATTCAATGTACTCACTGTGCCTAAAACCTATTAAGCGTGGTGATGAACAGAAGTTGTCTGATGTTTTACACAAGATTGCCAGTGAAGACCCTTCTCTGCGTATTGAACATCGCGCGAGAACAAATGAAACGATCATTAGCGGACAAGGGGAATTTCATCTTAAGGTGGCGCTAGAGAAGATGGTCAGCGTTTATAAGCTGCACGTTGAAACAAGCCAACCGAGTGTCGAATACTTTGAGACGATCACCAAACCAGCGGAAGGGCATTATCGCCACAAAAAACAAAGTGGTGGCGCGGGTCAGTTTGGGGAAGTGAAATTGACCGTTGCACCATTAGAACGAGGTGCGGGATTTAAGTTTGTCAACAAAGTGGTGGGTGGTGCCATACCAACGGCGTTGATTCCTGCGGTCGAGAAGGGGATTCGCCAGGCTCTCGAAGAAGGTGCGATATCTGGCAACCCGATCAAAGATATTGAAGTGACGGTCTTTGATGGCAAGTACCATTCGGTCGATTCTAAAGAGATCGCGTTCTTAATTGCGGGCAAAAAAGCGTTTCTTGATGCTGTGTTAAAAGCCGATCCCATCGTGTTAGAGCCGATTGTGCAGATGGAGCTGCTCATTCCGACGGCGAATGTCGGCGATGTTTCGGGTGATTTATCAGGGAATCGTGGCTTGATAGAAGGCGCAGATTCCGCAGGAAACCAATTCACACTACTAAAAGCAAAATCGCCAATCAATGAGTTACAAGATTACGCGAGACGTTTGAGAGCCTTAACGGGAGGTGAGGGGAGTTTCAGTATGACGCTTAGCCATTATGAGCCAGCACCGACGTCGGTGCAGGATAAAGTGTGCAGTGAAGCATCAGACGCTTAACTGTTCTTCGGGCTAAAAAGCAAAAACCAGCTAACATGTTAGCTGGTTTTTTTATTCAATCTTATCGTTTGTTACGGGTTTACTCTGCAGGTCTCCAGCTAAGCGCACTTGCGATAGCGCCAACGGCCAACACATCGCGCTGCTCTTGAGTCATTTCAGGTAACCACTGTACCGTTAGAACACCGTTTGTTTGAACGGCTGCGACTTCTTTGCCGTTAAGTTTGAAGCTGTAACCTAATGGGTTTTCAAGAGGCATCATTAGGTTAGAACCTGTATGAACAGTCTCTACATCGAAACGTTTACCGTTAACAACGATGTGACCTTTCTCTTTTTTCGCCGTGCCGAAATCGATCATCTTCTCTTCGCCTGCAATGGTGAAGTTGCCCACAGATTGACCTTTCGAAGTAATGTCACATGTGTAAGGAGCGTTGCCACCAAATTGCATCATGCCTACGCTAACGGAAGTGCCACCGCCAGAGCAGCTCAGAATCCAAGATTCACCGTTATCTTTACGGGTGATTTCTGCGCCCATTGAGCCATCTTTAGTCGACACTGTGTTAAACCAAGTCGATGATGAAGCATCACGAGAGTATTTACCTTCGTATAGACCACCGAGTGTAAACTCACCGTCGCCACCAAGGCCCCAAAGGTCACCGTCTGTTTTAATCAGCATCTCAGGTTGAGCTTTCACTGCCTCAGACTTGTCCATAATGGCAAGGCTACCACATGCGCTAAGACCAAGAGCAGAAAGTAAAATCACGAATTGCTTTTTCATATTAGATTCCAATTAAGTGTTTGGGGCTGCTCCTGATAAGAGCAGTGACATTGATACCTATGAAGCCGTCGTATATCTCAACACAAATGTGATGTTATTGGAGGCGGCTTATCTGGTGGGGAATAGTATTGACAGAAGAGATAATTGGCAATTATTCATCAGGATGCGTATTGGTCTAATTGTCGTGATTGTAAGTAACAAAAATGGTTTTATTACATCTCTATAACGAATTATCGACTGAATTTGATGGGTTTTGCGGTAGTTATTAACTATTTTTGATAAATCCTCTGGTTATCGCTCCTATATAGCGTGTTTCAATACGGTAAATACGTTTATGTAAGTATTTGTAAGGGGTTTAGCCATCATTTGTAAGCAAATATTCGACAATTTACTGTCTCATTAGTAAGAATGGAAATCGTAAAAATAGAGTTACAGTACGAATAAACGGCCTCAATTAATCACAATGTAAACATACTGTTTTTCCTTTGTGTTCATATGTTTTGCTAATTGATCTGTTTTGGTGATGAGTGGTGTTTGTTTTATTAATTTAAATAATTAACTATCCATTTTAAAGGAGCATCATATTGTAAGCTGTTGCATTTACAAGTGATGTTGGTCGGGTTGTGTAAGGGATTCCTTACTTAAGATATTACTGGCGTCTATGGGTTGTTTTGATACGTCTATTGTTTGCTATATACTGCGCGCAAATGTCAATGTGGGAGTATAGGTAGATGAATTCAAAGATTTTATTGATCGAGGATGATAGGGATATCTCTCAACTGACCAAAATGTACCTAACAGCAGAAGGTTACGAAGTCGAAGCGATAGAGGATGGTTCAATAGCGATTGATAAAATCCAAGAATATAAGCCAGATCTCGTGCTTTTGGATTTGATGTTGCCGGGTAAGTCGGGAGCCGAAATCTGCAATGAGGCTCGTCAGTTTTATACGGGTATGATCATGGTGTTAACGGCAGCAGAAGACGAAATGAGCGAAGTCAGTCTGTTTAAGTTCGGTGCCGATGACTATGTGACCAAGCCGGTAAGAGGTCATATTTTAGTGGCGCGCATCGAAGCTTTGATGAGGCGCTATCAAAGGCAGCAGAAATTAGAGCAAGTTAGTCACGTTTCAGATGCTCACGGCATTGTCATTAACAGTCAAAACCAAACCGCTTATTACAACCAAAAACCAATCAGCCTCACCAACTCTGAATTTGAAATCCTCCAACTCTTGATCGAAAACGCTGGCGAAACCGTCTCTCGCGAACATTGCTGTCGCCTTGCGCGAGGAATTGAGTACAACGTAAATAACCGCTCGATAGATATGCGAGTATCAGGTTTACGTAAGAAGTTGATTCAAGCCGAAGTGTTCACTGCAACGATCAAAACTATTCGCAACCAAGGCTATAAACTCGTGAGTAGCGCTGCATGCCAGTAGTTGCAAAAATGGCAAGGTCACGCTCTATGTTTACAAGTTTGTACACAGAGAGCTTGGTTGGGTTAGTGTTAACCTTTGTTGTATTTATGCATTTTGGAGCTGGATATTTACGTCAGGCAGATATTGATCTTTTTGTCGATGATGGGGTGCACCAAGCTCAGCGTTATGCAAACAGTCGTTACGAGCGACACGGGTTATATGAGCGCCTAAATCGCTTTAATGAACTCACGTTTTACGACTATACCTTGTCGCTTCTTTCTAACTGGAATGAAGAGCAATCACTGTGTGACCGATGTACTATCCATTACAGCTCACAAGGCATCAAGGTCTACATCGATGAGTATGACCTGTTTCTCACCGCGCTACCCATTCCTAACTCTGATAAACATCTTGTTATCAGGCAGATTGACGACCCTTATGTCGATGCCATTCCTTGGTACGAAGATCGTGAAATTCACTTTATTGTTGCCCTTTTTGTCACGATGAGCGTCGCTCTAGGGTTGTTTATCTATTTACCGGTGTACCGTGTGAATGCTCGCCTCAATCAACTGATCGAAACGCAAGAGCGTTTTGGTCGTGGCGAACTAAGCGTACGCTCAGAGCCCTATCAAATGTCACCGGTTAAAGAGGTGTCAGAAAGCTTCAATGAAATGGCTGAAGACATAGAGCGACGCGTAAAACAAAGTCATGTCTTCGCCCACGCGATCCCTCATGAGTTGCGAACCCCTTTAAGCAGAATCCAAATGGCCTGCGATTTAGCGAGGAGAAAAGATTGCCAAAATCGCGAGCAATTGTTCGATAACATTGACGATTACATTGAGGATATTGCGGATCTCACGTCCGATATTTTGCAGCTTTCAAAATTGAACAATCGGGTAGGTCTTAAGGATCAAACTGAAATTATTGCCATCTCGCTAAAGCAGTTTTGTCGAGACCGACTTAGCATGATCGCTGGCTGTGAAACCCGGCTACATCTCGACCCGGATATGCTCTTCGATGAGGTGTCGCTCCCTACGGCACTGGCCAAGTTGGTGTTGGATAATTTAATCAAGAATGCAGAGCGATATGGTAATGGTATTGTGGAAGTATCACTGCATGAGTACCCCACATGTTGGACTATTGATGTTGAGGACAATGGCCAAGGAATCCCAGAAGATAAACGGGAAGAGATATTTTTGGCGTTTGCTCGCTTAGATAAAAGTAGGAATGCCAATGATGGTGGTTTTGGTTTGGGGCTTGCCATCGCCAATAACGCTGCAAGGATCTTAAACTGGACGATTTCTGTCGACCAAAGTCACTTAGGTGGTGCTCGATTTACCATTATTGTCCCAAAAGAAAGCAAGCCAGTTTGACCTCTTAGAATCAGACTTATTCCAAGCTCTTTAGCGAATCACATTCTTATTTCATCACCTTCGCGCTGAACTATTTCTTTCAGCGCGAGAATTTATTTCACTCGCTTGTGATTAGTATTTAATAGTGAGTTATCGAACCTAAATTTTATCAATAAATTAAACGTAATAGTTTAATGACTAGAAAAAATGGCTTTCTATTTTTCCCATTAGTTCCATCGTTTATAAGCCAATTTGTAATGCCTTGTAAGGGGGAGGGGCTTATTATTGTTTCAACGTAATTGAATGTAAGCAACGCTATTAACTGATGAACTAATTCTAATGAATCTTTGTCATACTGCCGAACTTATTAAGTAGGGATATAACAATGAAAATGAAATTGGCTCTGTTAAGCGTTGCTATATTGGCTGGGTGTAATAATGGTGGCGGAAATTCCAAACCAACTAAACATAATGCAAAAAAATCGGTGTTTCAATCTGTGTGTAGCGAACAACTCGACCCAGGTGAACAAGCGTTAACATTCACGGTCAATGGGACAACCGCAGATTTATCCGGGACGATATGTAGTGGTTCTCCACAAGCTTTTGCTGACATGATGAATACTCACAAAAATGTATCGCTTCTCAACTTTGTCAAAATTGAAGGTTCGATTAACGATAACGCAAACTTAATTTTGGCAAGGCAGGTGAGAGCGAAGAACTTAGATTCTGTCATCAAATCATCGGGTCATATTGCGTCGGGCGGGACGGATTTGTTTGTCGCTGGCGTCAAGCGCACCATCGTTCATGGTGCAAAGATTGGCGTGCACAGTTGGTCTAATGGCGACAAACAAGCAACGGACTATCCAAAGGATTCGTTAGTGCACCAACCCTACATCGACTATTACAAAGATATGGGGTTACCAAAACCAAGTGAATTTTATTTTTTCACTATTGAACAAGCTCCAGCAGACGGTATGCACTACATGAGCGAGGGAGAGATAGAACTCTATGGGCTTGGCAAATACAATAAAGATCCGGAAACAGCATTGACGGATAATATTGATAAAATCATGCTCGCTCAAATTAGTAAGGCGACACAAATATTAAAGTCTGAGAAAGTTTGGTTCGATTATGGAAATTACTACGCGAATACGCCACTGTATATGTTGAAAGACGATGGGAAAGGTAATTCGCAAAAAGCATATTTAATTAGACCGACCAAAGTCGGGGAAGACTATCAAAAGTTAGGACACAATGAAAACTTCGGATTAGACGTCTATCGATACGATACAAATATGCATCTTGCCGCTGATAAGCTCAAGCCAGAAAATGGCGGAAATACAGCTTACGAATTTGATTACGAGTTTGAAGGTGTTAAATATTATCTTCAGCGTTACATAGATGGTGAATTTATACACACTGGCGAAACCAAGCCTTATTCAATTGCGTTAAATGTACATGAGATGTTCCATCATTATCAAAGTAAAAACGTGAAATATCCTGACTGGTATAAACAAGATATAAACAACTATCCGTTAGATGCAAAACAAATCGAACTCAAGCTGATTAGTCAGAAAATTTTCAGTGGTTTACCTGACAAGTCATTGAGTAAAGAGGCGCTGAGAAAGAAACTTAAGCAATACGTCGCGTTAACGCACAAGCAAATGGAACTTGATTCGACAGGTCTCGTGAGAAACATGGGGCTAGGTCAGGAGTTGTTTGAAGGGGGAGCGCGGTATGTTGACGTGACAACCGTCAATCATCTCGGGGATTTTGACCAGACCTTTGTGCGTGATGGATTCGATAAAGCTGAGTTTGCTGACCATGATCAGGTCAAATGGCAGTACGCATGGGGAGTATTCTACGACACGGGCGCATCGGTCTTCTGGATTTTGAATGAGCTAGGCTACGATATGAGTAAGCTGTCGACGGGAACGGCTCCTTACTATGCAGCAGAGGCATTATTGGGTTCGTTTGATAAACAAGCGGTGCTAGATGATATCTACGCGAATGAAAACGTGTCTGGCTTCGCCGCGTTGGCAAACAAATTGGCCAACTTACCCAAAAAAGAGAAGCGTTCAGCTCGCCATAGCGAACATGACACTTTCTCTACTCGTGAGGCGATGATGAGTCTTCACCATCACTAATTTAGAGACGAAAAAGACGCTACCTGGTAGCGTCTTTTTTCATGATGTTGCCAAATAAAGTATGGCAGCCTAACAATCATTTTTTTGTTCGATAGGGCAAGAAACCTCAAACACCAAATCTTCGACTTTGCTCGGAGCTAACCTTTCTTCTTGTGGAATACTGAAGCGGCAAGCCATCATGTGATTGAACATGCCCCAATGGTTAAGTAAGCATTGGTCAAAATCTTTGGTTTCGTCTCGCCACGTTTCTACCATGAACGGCGCAAGGCTTGCAGCTGAATGGGCAAACATGATCATTTGCCATTTCACTTCCCAAATCTTCACGGGTGTCTCTGGGTACTGTTCATTGTACTCGTCAGCAATACTGTTCACTAATGCCTCAATCTCGCCAGTATTGTCGATAAAATAATCAAACAAGGCGTCTTCTTGGCGTACCGCATCGGCAATGAGCTGAATGGGTTGCTTAGCAATCAGCATGTGGGCAAGTAACCGTACCGAAAAAAGATACAGCTTTACATTCGCTTTTGCGTCTTTGGGAATGTTATCGAGAATGGTATGCAGATAGTTTTCCATATACTTGTGCAAACCATCGCTTATCGCATACCAAATCTGCTCTTTGCTACCAAAGTGGTGACGAATCAAGCTGTGTGACACGCCTGCTTTATCACTGATATTTCGTAAAGAGACACGCTCATACCCCAGCTCGCAAAACAGCTCGGTAGCAACTCTCATGATTTCGCATTTTGTCTTCTCAGCGTCTTGTGCGCTACGGCGACCTTGTTTTCTTTCTACCATTTTCTCTATCAATCACTTGGGACGCGGTATTTCTACCAGAAATGGGCCGATATTTCATTAACTACGTGAGTGTTAATAGGAGCATAACAGAAATTTTTACTGCACACATGGAAAATAAATATTGAACTCAGTGATGAATTTAATATACTGCACACCTGTGCAATATGTAATTATGGGATTGGATATGATCATAAAATCGATAAATCGAAGGCAAGCAACGCATTGGTTTGCCTCGTTATTACTAGGCTCAATGCTCGTTGGTTGCAATCAAGCCAACTCTGAAATTGCCACACCGGTGATTACGCCAGTAAAGCTATGGCAAGTGCCTGAATTGAATGCGAGCGCACAGGATTCATTCATTGCAAAAATCGATGCGACCGACAGAGCGTCTTTGTCTTTCCAAGTGGCAGGAGAAATCGAATCTCTCAACGTGAAAATGGGAGCGAATGTCAGCAAAGGAGAAGTTCTGGCTTTGCTTGAACCAAATGACTACCAATTGACGTTGGATGCCAAACACGCAGAGTTTGAATTAGCCAAGACGGGGTTTGAACGCGCAAAACAGCTGTATAAGAAAAAGCTCATCAGTACCGACACTTATGACCAGTCGGAGACTCAGTACAAAGCTGCTCAGGCATCCCTAAAGCAAGCACAAGCTGATCTTAAATACACGAAGATTATTGCTCCGTTTGATGGCGTAATATCGATGACTTTCGCTAAAGAGCATCAAGTTGTAGCAGCTTCACAGCCAGTGCTCAATATCATCAATAACCAAGAGTTAGACGTTGTGTTTACCGTGCCTGTTTCATACGTTGAAGAAAACGGCTTAGAGAATATTGAGTTTTCTCCGCTGACCGTCACGATGGATAGCCGCCCCGAGCTCCACGTACCTGCTGTATTCAAAGAGATATCGACTCAACCCGATCCTGACACCAACAGCTATACAGCGACCGTGACAATGGAACGACCGAAAACGATGAATTTACTCCCAGGAATGGCCGCGCAAGTCCATGCGTCTCATTCGCGCCAATCGACAGGTCTAAGTATTGCTGACAGTGCGTGGCTTGCCCGAACTGATCAGACGGGTGAACTGTTCTTGTTCGACCAGGTGACGGAAACAATCAGCCGAGTTGATGTTCAGTTCGACTCAAATGGCAAGCTCGTGTCTGGTTTGTCTGCAGGTGACCTCATCATAGAGGCGGGTGTCGACCGTTTGGTTGAGGGACAAAGAGTAAAAGCATGGACGAAGGAAGGGGGAATTTAACATGAAGTTTTCCAAGCTAGCAGTGCTAACCCTCGCTGTTGCCACGCTGATGGGGTGCAAACCAGAGGTCGAGCATCGCAGCAAAAATGGAACGGCGGTCGAAACATTCAATGTTCAAGCGCCCATTGCAACTCAACACCGGAGTTTCAATGGTCAAGTGGTACCGGCGGAGTTGACTCCATTGGCGTTTCGTCTTGAGGGTGAAATCATCGGAATCATGGTGCAAGAAGGTGATCATGTGGAGAAGGGACAAGTGATCGCCATGTTGGATGACAGCAAGCACCGCGAAAACCTCACTGATGCTCAAGCGCGTTTTGAGCTTGCTTTAAAGCAGTTCAAACGTGGTGAAGAGTTGCATGCGAGCAAGATGATATCTAAAGCGGAACTTGATCAGCTCCAAGCTAACTATAAGTTGGCCAATGCGCATCTCGGATTAGCCCAATCTCGGATCAGTTACACGCGGCTTAAGGCACCGTTTAGCGGCGTAGTCTCGAGTGTGATCAAACAAAAACATGAAGTTATCCAGCCTGGCGAGAGCGTCGCAACGGTTTATCGACGTGATGATGTTTACGTCAAAGTGAGTGTTTCAGACTCAGTGCTCGCTATGCTGAGGCCACAGGTTGGGTCGAGAGGTTACAAACCCAAAGCGACATTTTCTGGACATGAAGGCGAGTATGAAATGCATTACTTGGAGCATACCAGTGAACTCCACCCAGAGAGTCAAACCTATGAATTTTGGCTAACAATGCCTCAAGTAGAAGATGAAATTCTACCTGGCACGGGCGCTAAGATTGCTGTGGACCTAATGGAGGCTGGACTGCAAATGTCTCAGGCTTATCAACTGCCGATAACCGCTATCGAAGCGGGAGATCAACAGCGTGAATTCTACGTGTGGAAACTTGAAAACAATAGAGTACACCGACATCAAATCACGGTTGATCAGATCAATGGCAAAGGCGCTGTTGTGCTCGATGGCATTAAGCGAGGGGACGTGCTGGTTAATTCGAGCCTACGGAAGCTCCGTGAAGGAATGGAAATAAAAGGAGCGCAGCTGTGAATATTGCTGAGTATTCAATCAAAAATAAAGTCATTAGTTGGCTGTTTCTCGTCATCCTTGCGATTGGTGGATACACCTCATTTATGGACTTAGGTCGCCTAGAAGATCCGGCATTCACCATCAAAGACGCGATGATCATATCGACCTATTCGGGGGCAACCTCCCAAGAAGTTGAAGAGGAGCTAACTTACCCGTTAGAAAAAGAGATCCGCAAGCTCCCTTATGTAGACCGAATTACCTCGACTTCATCCAATGGAATGTCTCAAATCATGGTCAGTATGGAAATGGAATATGGACCGGATGAGCTCCCTCAAATATGGGATGAAATGCGTCGTAAGATAAACGATCTCCGGCCTAATTTGCCCAGCGGTGTGAACTCAATTCAAATCTTAGATGACTTTGGCGACGTGTACGGCATCATGCTGATGCTCACCGGCGAAGGATACGACTATATTGAGTTGAAACGATACGCTGACTACCTAAGCCGAGAGCTAGAACTGGTCGATGGTGTGGGTAAAGTTGCCATCGCAGGAGACCAACAAGAGCAGTTATTTGTTGAGATTTCATTGGAGAGATTGGCGGCATTAAACCTCGACATGAATACGGTCGTGGGGCTGCTGACACAGCAAAACAGCGTCCAATCTGCGGGCGAAGTGATGGTGAACGGTGAGTCGCTCACGATCCGCCCCAATGGCACAATGAATTCGGAGCAGCAGCTTCAAGACCTAATCATTCATGGTAGAGATACTGGTAATCTAATTCGACTTAAAGACGTTGCAACCATATCACGCGGGATTCAGGAGAAGCCGTCCAATATTGTCACTTATAACGGTAAGCCTGCGATAAACCTCGCGGTTTCCTTTGGTGCTGGGGTCAATGTTGTTGAAGTCGGAAAGAGCTTAGAGGCTAAAATCGCAAGCCTTGAAAACATCAAACCTGCTGGCGTCGAAATCAATTACTTCTACAATCAATCTGCAGAAGTTGACAAATCAGTCGATGACTTCATTGTGAGTTTAGGTCAAGCCGTTGGGATTGTGATCATCGTGCTACTGTTCGCGATGGGACTGCGCAGTGGCATTATCATCGGTGTCGTTTTGCTACTTACGGTATTTGGTACCTTCATCATGATGAAACAAAATGATGTCGAATTGCACCGGATATCGTTGGGTGCTTTGATCATCGCATTAGGGATGCTGGTCGACAACGCGATTGTGGTCGTAGAGGGGATACTGGTTGGCCTTAAAAAGGGAAAAACCAAACTTCAGGCTGCGGTTGATATCGTCAAGCAGACTCAGTGGCCTTTGCTTGGTGCTACCGTCATCGCGATTACCGCATTTGCCCCTATTGGGTTGTCTGAAGACGCGACGGGTGAGTTTATGGGCTCACTGTTTTGGGTACTGTGCTATTCGCTATTTCTAAGTTGGATCACTGCCCTAACGCTTACGCCTTTCCTCGCGAATCTGTTACTCAAAGAAGAAAAGCAACAGAGCAATGTTGAGGTCGACCCCTATAAAGGTATGTTATTTACTATCTTTGGATCCATCCTCAAGCTAGCCCTGCGTTTCCGTTGGTTGACCGTCGCGAGTATGGTGGGCTTACTTGTGGCTGCTGTAATTGGATTTGGCGCGGTGAAGCAGTCGTTCTTTCCACCGTCAAATACCCCTATGTTTTATGTCGACGTGTGGATGCCTGAAGGGACGGATATCCGCCAAACATTGGCTGAGACTCAGAAAGTAGAGCAGTTCATCCGCGCGAAAGACAACGTTGATTTTGTTACTACCACGACTGGACAGGGTTTGCAGCGGTTCGCCTTAACCTACCAACCAGAAAAAAGCTATGAGGCGTATTCCCAAATTCAAGTGAGAACACATGACCGTGACGCCATGTTTGTGCTGCTTGAAGAGTTGGATTCCGAGCTTTCAGCTGAGTTTGTGCAGCCGACATTCCAGTTCAAACTGATGGAATTTGGCCCTTCTCCGGCATCAAAAATCGAGGCAAGAATTACTGGCGCCGATCCCCAAGTGTTACGCAATATCGCTGTTGAAATCGAGGATATTCTAAATGCTGATCCAGGCGCTCGAAACGTACGTCATGATTGGCGTGAAAGAACCAAAGAGTTGGTACCGCAATTCAATGAATCAAAGGCAAGACGTTTAGGCATCTCAAAACAAGAGGTTTCAGAAACATTGAAAATGGCATTTGGCGGAACGCCAATCGGCCTTCTTCGAGATGGAACAACGATGCTGCCAATCATTGCTCGTTTACCAGAGCAAGAGCGAGTGGACTTTGAATCTATCGCTAACGTTAAGATTTGGAGTCCATCATTACAGACGTATATCCCCGTAGAGCAGGTGATTGATGGTGTTCAGCTTGAGTGGCAAGAGCCGTTGATTCAGCGCCGTGATCGAAAAAGAACTTTGACCGTTCTTGCCGATCATGACGTATTAGGAGATGAAACGGCAGCGAGTTTGTTCTCTCGTATTCGCCCTCAGGTAGAGGCACTCCCTTTACCGGAAGGTTATCAAATCTCATGGGGAGGAGAGTACGAATCATCCAAGGATGCTCAACAGGCATTGTTTGGCTCTCTTCCAATGGGATACTTACTGATGTTTATCATCACCATGCTGTTGTTTAACTCGTTAAGAAAACCATTAGTAATTTGGTTGACTGTGCCGTTGTCGGTGATTGGTGTGTCAATTGGTTTACTCGCGACCGATATGCCGTTTAGCTTCACCGCATTTTTGGGTCTATTAAGCCTAAGTGGGATGATATTGAAAAACGGAATCGTACTATTGGATCAAATTAACATCGAGCTAGAGACAGGCAAAGACCCTTACTTAGCGGTATTTGATAGCGCGATTTCAAGAGTTAGGCCAGTCAGTATGGCAGCACTCACAACGATTTTAGGCATGATACCGTTGGTATTTGATGCTTTCTTTGGCTCTATGGCGATAACGATCATGGCTGGGCTTGGTTTTGCCACCGTATTAACCCTAATTGTCGTGCCTGTCCTGTTTGCCATATTTTATCGAATCAACCCATCCACTGCCGGATAAATTCATGGAATGAATACCGATTCGTATTAAGCCAGCCCAGTCATTGACTGGGCTTTTTTATAATAACGACTTATTTTTCTCTTAGACCAAAGTATTAATAGGTTGAGTAAAACAATAAATAAGTTGATTCAGTTACTTAATCATAGAAATCATTCATTAATAACAAAACTCGCAGTTAACTCTGATACCAAGGTAGATATAGCTAATGACAAAAATGTAATGAATTCCACTTTGAATAGCTCATGAGAATAGGATGTGATAAATCAGCAGTCTGTTTTATGAAAATGCTCAAATTTGAGAAAAAAGGCGAAAAAACAGTAATTTAGAAACTACTGATAAAAGTGCTTTTATGAGTTAGTTTTTGAAAAACAATGACTTAGGAAAGGTTAACAACTATATAACATTTCATTCCTTATGAGACTTTGTTCAACTTTATGCATTTAATTTAAGAAATTATTTGAACTGTCATATTTTCGGTTTAGCTTTAATAAATAGAACGAGAGCGGGAAGTCTCTCCAATAATATTAATAACAACGTTGGTTGGTGCTATTTCTTAGCATCAAACGATAACCAAAACTTACTGTTAAAATTGCTGTTAAGAATGGAGTCTCTTAATGAAAAAAATCGCTTTGATCACTGGATCAAAAGGCGGAATCGGTTCTGCTATTTCCTCTCAACTTGTTGACGATGGCTATCGAGTCATTGCCACTTATTTCACCGGAAAATATGAGTGTGCTAAAAAGTGGTTTGACGAAAAAGGCTTTACATTAGAACAAGTGCGACTGTTCGAATTAGATGTCACGGACACAGCCCAGTGTGCTGAGCGACTAGCAACGCTCCTTCAAGAAGAAGGTACGATTGATGTTGTCGTCAACAACGCGGGTATTACACGCGATGGCGTTTTCAAAAAGATGACAGCAGACGCATGGAAAGAGGTGATCGAAACGAACCTCAATAGTTTATTTAACGTCACTCAACCCGTTTTCGCTGCAATGTGTGAAAAGGGCGGTGGTCGTGTCATCAATATCTCTTCAGTGAATGGTCTTAAAGGTCAGTTTGGTCAAACAAACTACTCGGCAGCAAAAGCAGGGATGATTGGCTTTTCAAAAGCGCTGGCTGCCGAAGGGGCACGAAGTGGCGTGACAGTTAATGTTATCGCCCCAGGCTACACGGGCACCCCAATGGTTGAGCAGATGAAACCTGAAGTCCTTGACTCAATCAAAGCGCAAATCCCGATGCAACGCCTTGCGACCCCCGAGGAAATTGCTAAGTCGGTTTCTTTCTTAGTCAGTGATGCTGCAGCCTACATTACGGGTGAAACCTTGTCCGTCAATGGCGGCTTGTACATGCACTAAGGAGTTGAACATGGAAAAAGTATACATCGTTTCGGCGAAGCGCACTCCGATCGGAAATTTTGGTGGCACGTTGAAAGACATCAGTGCCGGAAATCTTGCTTCAATCGCTATCAAAGCGGCGCTAAATGAAGCCAATGTTAACCCTGATGTCATCGACGAAGTGATTGTTGGCAACGTGATTGGCGCGGGGCAAGGCATGAGCGTTGGCCGTCAAGCATCAATTTATGCGGGCATTCCTGAAACCGTTCCAGCCTACACACTAAACATGGTGTGTGGCAGTGGAATGAAGACCGTCATGGATGCCGCGAGCCACATCAAAGCTGGTGACGCTTCTGTAGTGGTTGCGGCGGGTGTGGAAGTCATGTCGCAAATCCCTTTTACCGTATCCGGCAATATTCGCGACGGCCACAAAATGGGCAACATGGCGCTAACAGACTTGCTGATTAATGATGGCTTAACCGATGTGTTTAACCAATATCACATGGGTGTGACGGCAGAAAACATCGCTAAGCAAGTGGGGATCTCGCGAGAGCAACAAGACGAATATGCCTTAGCGAGCCAAATGAAAGCCGTAGCCGCGATTGAGGCGGGTAAGTTTAAAGATGAGATTGTTGCCGTTGACGTGAAAAAACGCCGCGAAACCATCGTCTTTGATACGGATGAATACCCGAAAGCGACGGCGACCTTAAGTGGATTAGAAAAACTGCGTCCTGCATTTGACAAAGAAGGGTCAGTGACCGCGGGCAACGCGTCAGGAATCAATGATGGCGCAAGCGCGGTTGTACTTGCGAGTGAGTCGGCAGTGAAAGATCTGGGCTTGCAACCTATCGCAGAGTTGGTGAGCTACGCGCAATCTGGTCTTGATCCAAAGATTATGGGATTAGGTCCTGTTGAAGCGGTATCGAGTGCTTTGCTGAAAGCAGACTTAACCACTGATGATATCGACTTGTACGAACTGAATGAAGCGTTTGCGGCACAAGCGCTCGGGGTTATTCATCAATTGGCAGACGAGCAAAATGTCTCTATCTCATCCATCTTGGATAAAGCCAATGTTAACGGTGGCGCTATCGCGTTAGGTCATCCACTGGGGGCATCAGGCAACAGAATACTGGTTTCGCTTATTCACGAACTTAACCGAAGTAAAGGCAATTATGGTGTCGCTTCACTTTGCGTTGGTGGTGGAATGGGCACTGCTGTTGTAATTAAATCAATTGCTTAACGCTACTAGTTAAGTGGACTGAATTCGTAATTAAATGGAATTAACTCAGGAGTAATACTCATGTATACCGATTTTTTCAAAACGTTTACCGATCAAACAGAAAAAGGCTTGGAGCCATACATCAAGTTCAACAAGCTTGTGACTAAGAATGTTGAAGTGTTAACAGAGCTTCAATTGAATGCGATTCGCACATACAGCGAAATGGGTCTAACGCAGATGAAAGCAGCGAGCGAAGTGAAAGATGTTACCTCACTGACTGCTTTTAACGGTCAGCAACTGAACACGCTGACTAAACTTTCTCAGCAAATGATCGATGACAGCAACAAGCTACAATCTATCGCTAAAGAGTTCAAAGAAGATGTTGAGCAACTCACAACGGAAAACCTTAAGACAGTGACTCCTGCATAACACTGTGATTTATTGCCGCCTTTAATGGCGGCTTTTTTCCGATCTTAGGAGTAATACTATGTATCAAAACTTCTTTTCGGACTACCTTGTTAAGCTCCAAGAAACCAATCAAAAGTGGTGGGAAGATCTAGAACAGAGCAGGGCAGCCGTAAACTCTCCCCTCAATAAAGCGATGCAGGAAGTCAATTTCGAAGATACGGCCAAATTATTTGAAAGCGCCGCCAATCAACCTGCTGCGCTCTTACAAATTCAAGCCGACTGGTGGCAGCAACAGCTTCAGATATGGCAAAACGTAGCGCTCGCGGGCAACACGAATGATGTAGTAACGCCTGAGCGTGGTGACAAACGTTTTTCAAATGAAGAATGGCAGCAAGATGTGTTTTCTAACTTTATTAAGCAGTCCTATTTGTTGTTTAGTAAAACGTATCTGCAAACCATTGATAGCATTGAAGGGCTAGATGAGAAAGCCAAAGAACGTATCAGCTTCTTTTCTCGTCAAGCGATCAATGCCTTGTCGCCAAGCAACTTTATCGCGACCAATCCAGAGCTGCTTAAGCTAACCTTGGAACAGAATGGTGAGAACCTATTAACAGGGTTAGACCAACTTAAAGCAGATTTAGAATCGAGTGCGGATATTCTCAAAATTCGCATGACGAACAATAACGCGTTCAGACTAGGCGACGATGTTGCGAACACTGCAGGTGATGTCGTTTATAAGAATGAGCTGTTTGAATTAATTCAATACAAGCCTCTTACTGAAACGGTCAATGCGGTCCCGCTGTTGATTGTCCCTCCTTTTATCAACAAGTACTACATCCTTGATCTTAGAGAAAAGAACTCAATGGTTCGTTGGCTCCTAGAGCAAGGGCACTCCGTATTCATGATCTCTTGGCGCAACCCAGGTGCTGAGCAACGCGACGTTGAGTTCGGTGATTATGTTACCGAAGGTGTAGCAAAAGCGGTCTCGGCTATTGAATCTATCACTGGCCAAGAGCAAATTAACGCTGCAGGTTACTGTATTGGTGGAACGGTGTTGGCAAGTACAGTGGCATATTATGCTGCGAAGAGAATGAAGAAACGCATCAAAAGTGCGACCTTCTTTACGACCTTGCTCGATTTCGCACAGCCTGGAGAAGTGGGCGCGTACATCAATGAAACCATTATCGATGCCATCACGCAGCAAAATGATGCCAAAGGGTATATGGATGGTCGCTCATTGAGTGTTACCTTCAGTTTGCTCAGAGAGAATAGCCTGTACTGGAACTACTATGTGGACAATTACCTAAAAGGAAACAGTCCGGTAGATTTCGACCTGTTGTACTGGAATAGTGACAGTACAAACGTGTCTGCAGCAAGCCACAACTTCTTACTACGAGAGTTGTATCTTCACAACAAGTTGGTGCAAGACAAAGGGGTTAAGATTGGAGGGGTATGGATTGACCTCAATAAAATTAAGATTCCGAGCTACTTTGTGTCAACCAAAGAAGACCACATCGCACTATGGCAAGGCACGTATCGAGGCGCGTTGAACGTAGGTGGTAATAAAACGTTTGTTCTTGGTGAGTCTGGACATATTGCTGGTATCGTCAATCATCCTGCTAAGGGTAAGTACGGTTACTGGACGAACGATAATCTCGATGACAGCGCAGACGAATGGTACAGCAACGCCCAGCACACGGAAGGGTCTTGGTGGACACATTGGAACCAATGGTTGTTAAGTTTTAATCCGGAAGAACAGGTTGAACCCTTCCCTATAGGCAATGAGGATTTCCCGGTCATTGATACCGCCCCAGGCCAATACGTCAAGCAAGTACTCCCTATTCAAAGCTAACGTAATCACTCTTCCCCTAACTGTGTTAGGGGATTTTTTTATCTATCCTTTTGTAACTCTTCTATTTCTCACTTGTGTGAGTTACGAACTTTTATTTTGTTTGTAAACTGATTGTGATTTTGTTTAATTGGTATGAATCGACCGCATGGAGGGGCAAGAATGAAGACAATCGGTGTCATTGGCGGCATGAGTTGGGAATCGACGGTCACTTACTATCAGGGACTTAACCAAGGGATCAAAGAGAGACTAGGTGGCCACAACTCTGCCAAGGTCCTGATCAATAGTGTCAATTTCGCTGAGATTGAACAAATGCAGCGTGATGGTGCATGGGACAGCGCGGCAGTTGTACTCTGCAAGGCCGCCCAATCATTAGAAAAAGCGGGCGCAGATTTCATTCTTATTGCCACCAACACAATGCATAAACTAGCAGGTCAAATTGAAGAGTCGATATCGATTCCTCTTCTGCATATTGCCGATGCAACAGGGCACGAGTTGACACGTCGAGGTATCAGCAAAGTTGGGCTGCTCGGCACCGCATTTACAATGGAAGAGGATTTCTACAAGCAGCGAATTACCAATAAATTTGGCATCGAGGTGATCGTACCAAATGGCGTACAAAGAAAGCTAGTTCACGATGTGATTTACGACGAGCTGTGCCAAGGAAAGCTCAATAGACGTTCGAAACATGATTATCAAACCATCATTGAAGAGCTTGCAATGAATGGCGCACAAGGGGTGATACTGGGTTGTACTGAGATTGGTTTATTGGTCAATCAAACTGATACCGAAATCGCCTTGTTTGATACGGCAGAAATACATGTACAGGAAGCGATAAAAGAGGCATTGAATGAATCGTAATGTTTGGCTTTTATCGATTTGCCAAGCGTTACTAATGACAGGCAATATACTTCTTATCTCTGTCGTCGGGCTTGTTGGTAAGGCGCTAGCGCCAGACTCTAGCTTGATCACCTTACCCGTGGCGATGCAGTTTTTAGGGCTGATGTCCGCGACCATTCCCGCCTCTCTCATTATGGGTAAACTTGGGCGTAAAATTGGTTTCAGTCTTGGCAACGTCATTGGTATCAGCGGTGCGTCAGTCTCCACTTATGCGCTGGCCACGCAGCAGTTTCCGTTGTTTTGTGTGGGCACTTTTTTACTCGGGATCGGAATAGGGTTTGGCACGCTCTACCGATTTGCTGCTATCGAGGTGTGTGATGAGAGCGCGCGTCATCGAGCTATCTCTATTTCCATGGCTGGTGGGGTTATTGCGGCGATACTCGGCCCTAATCTCGCGGTTTACGCTCAGCAATGGTCAAACGATGGTCTTTATGTCGGAGCCTTTTTAGCGTTGATTGTTTTGAACATTATGGCGTTGTGTCTATTGCAAACGATACGCTTTCCAAAGCAAAACCTTGCCTCTGTTAAAGTAAACGCAGACCCGCTTAAAACGATTGTTGCTGCACCAAACTTTATGCTGGCGGTGTTTGCTGCGATGGTTGCCTACGCCGTTATGAATATCTTAATGACAGCCACCCCTCTAGCAATGATTGGTTGCGGTTTTGAATTTGATAAGGCGGCAGGTGTTATTGAGTGGCATGTGTTAGGAATGTTTGTCCCTGCATTTTTTACCGGTCGGTTGATTGAACGATTTGGCCCCCGAAACATGATCCTTGCTGGTGGCGTGCTGTTCGTTCTTTGTATTGCTGTCAATATACATGGCCAGTCCATTTGGCACTTTTCAAGCGCTCTTGTGCTGTTAGGAGTAGGGTGGAACTTTATGTTTATCGCAGCGACGGGATTGTTTAGCCAATCTTACTTGCCTCATAACAAATCAAAAGCACAAGCATTTAATGAGTTCTTCGTGTTTAGCTGCGTTACAATCACAGCTTTATTATCGGGTTGGTTGGAGTCAACGGTCGGATGGGAGGCGATGAACATCTACGTTCTACCGTTTGTTGTGGCCGTCATCGGAATGTTTGGTTTTTCAAACCACAAATCGAAAAGCGTAGCGGCTTAGCAGCTCGTTAAGGCAAAGAGGTAGAGTTGATTACTCTACCTCTTAGTCTATATCGATATTGTTCTATCTACTTAGAATGGAAACTGTGAAAACTGCTCGGCGATGATATTATCAGCAATGTATTTGTGAGCAGCAGTCGTTGGATGTGTAACTCCCCAAAATACATATTTATCTGAACCATAGAGTGCACACTCATTGGTAAAACTGTGGCTGTACAGATAGTCAGCCGCAGAGCTACGGTTGATGTTTAAACACGCATCAGTGGCATTTTCAAACCCATGCTGTTGTGGATGACTTGTCATAGACTCGAATAGAGAATATGCGTCATACAAGGCAATGTTCATCCCTTGCTGCTTGTAAAGCTCCGCTTGCTCTGTAACGAACTGATTGAATTCGACAATTTTAGCGCGAACCTTTTCGATTTCTTCTGGCGTTGAATACTTAAATTGAGGCGCTTTCGTCGCATCTGGCAGGGTAAGCATGATTAAGTGATTTGCTCCTGCATCTTTCAGGCGAATCAGCGAACTGCTCAGGTCGGCTTTGACGTCAGACACCTCACGGTTGTAGTTCATAAAGTCGTTTAGCCCGAACTCCAACGTGAACAGCGTTTGTGAAGGATCGTAATTCTTTGCCATTTTCATGTAAGTCAAATAAGAGGTGACTTGGTCGTAGATGCCGGTCAGTGCAACGTATTGATTGGTTCCTGCTGCGCCTCCTACTGCCCAGTTATAGAGTGGTAAGCTTTTCTCTTTGGCTAAATATTCCGTCCAAACAAATCCATTACTAAAGTGGCCCAAGAACCATGAGTTTCTATTTGGGAATACCCATTGTGAACCGTTGAAAAGATTTCCTGTATCGGAAAGGCTATCGCCAAACGCTACAACGCGGTTAATTGTCGCGGTTGGAGCGTTGTCGTTTGTCCAAATAGAATGGTTGTACGAGAAACGATTGTCTGACGCATAGTACAACATATCTGCGGTATCGTGATCGACTGCGAGTGTTTCTTTACAACGTTGTGCTATCTCATTTTGTGGTGTTGCTGTATAGAACATATTTTTAAAAGAGACAGAAGACCACCAGTAGCCATCGATAGTGTAATAACTGCCATCTTCATTTAACGCCCATTCCCAAGTTGATGCCGGATCGTCGTGTGTCTGTGCTGGTCGATACCAACATTTAACGTAAGTGTATGTTTGGTTATCTTGCACTGACTGGCTGTAAGCCGCTGTGACGGCTTCGGGTGTTGTTGGGAGCGTGTCGGCCAATGCTGGCAGTGCCGCGAAAATACTAGCCAATAGAAGGGTATGTTTCATAACGTTCTCTTTCTTGTTGTTAGAGCTAAAACTCCACTAAAGATATCACGAGAGAATAAATAAAATAAAAATATAGCGGCAGTGAATGATTGATTTATTGAATAAAGATCAAATTCTAAATAATTAGAAAATGCTAAATTAGACTATGGAATATAAATACTATAAGTATAAGTGTTGCTACTTTGCTGATTTGGAATAGGTTATATTTAAGAGAAATACGACTTGTTACTATGCTCAAAAAGTGGCTTATTTTGTTGGTTTTTTTGAAATTAGGGTAAATAAATAGTGTAAAAGGTAAATATACGTGACGATATATTTTTAGTTAAACGTTTGCGCAGGGCTGGTAATATTAAATTTTAGATAAATTGATGAAGGGGGAGTTGGCTTGCTTTAGTAATTAATTTTCTTAGATCTTGTCGTAGTTCTGAAAGCAGTAAGTTCCATATCGCGGAATCTTCGCTCTTATCAAACAAATTTGTGTTGCCATTAGAGGATTTAATTTGCCCATCGAGCATCATCCACATGATTTCCCAACGCTCAGACTTGGATTCCGCGAGATTTAGCTCTCTCAAGCGTTGGCCAAACGTCTCAACAAAATCTTCGACGGGGCTTAAGGCACCACCAGTATCGTTGTATAAAAGTACTGGTTTTGTCACTTTGGTGGTAGCTGATTTTGCCATGATATAAAGTCGACGATTGTCATCTTGTGCTGTTTGCCTTGTTGTTGCTACACCATTTAAGTAGCCAAAAGTATATCCCTCTTGATTCGAACAATAGGCAAATGCAGAGCTATTAAACAGAAATATTGCAGTTAAAATAAACGAAATGTATCTACTCACAATCATCTCCAGTAGGCTCTAAGATTTCAAAAGCACTGCCATCTAATGTTTTATTGTAAGAAGTGTAGTGCTGACTCCTTAGCTTAGTATTTAGTGTCATTGCATCCAGCATTCGCCGAGAGCCAGTAGCATCATCCCAATCAAGATTCAGTTGTATTAAACAGTTAATTACCACGTCATATTTCACTGCATGTGCGTATGCAATCTCAGTATCTATCTCTGTCCCACCTGAGTAATCATAATCAAATACCGTTTGCAAATACCTTGCATTCTGGCGAAAAAAATCGCGCTCATTCTCTGGGATCACCAAAGCGTTAATGAATTCATCGATATCATCTCTGATGCCATTTTCATCGGCATCAACACCTTTTAACGTATCATCCCGATTAAGGACGGGTTCAAAGTTTTGATACAGATACGTTATTTGCTCTTTTGTCGTTGAGGCGCTCTCTAGGGCTTGGCGGTCTTCTTCCGACAAAACAATTTTGTTATTCTGGTTTTCCTCAGGAATACACCCTGACAACAAAAAACACCCAACCAATACTGCAAAGCTTTTCTTCATTTTTATTTTCCTATTCAACCAACGTAGTCATTCACAATAATACCGATTCCAAATTCTTGTATTTTAGATTCTAATTAAATGAAGTGGTTTATTTAATAAAATGGGAGCGCAGTCTAGTTATGTTCTGTTTCAGACTAAAATGTTTAGTGTGTAGAAATATCGGTCTTTCTAGAATCGAAGAAACACGCGATAAGAGGATTAGGATAGTCGTTGAACAAAATTTCTATCGTTGAATGAACTGAACAAAGTCACGAGCGAATTGTTATTACTTTTCTGATCTTTTAATTAGTTCATTTTAGATTGAGATCGGCTCGGACAAATAGTGCTTACTGGGCGGCGTCGAATCGAGACAAATCAGAAGGCGATCCACCATGAGTCTTGGACAGTGACTGGCGGATCGGGATTGATGCAATGCTTTCGATGTGGGAAGTAAAAGAGGGTGTAGTAAAAGGTGTCTTCCACGTCCGAAGCGTTTAAAATTGCTCTTTAATCAGCTGAACAAGTTCGCTCTCTGTTTCAGGCGGGCGCGCAAGCTCCAACAAACATTCAGCGCCACCTTTAAGCATGTACGCCGTTGTGGTGCAATGGTCGTAATGAAACCACTTACCGTTGATACAGACATAGGTGTAGCAGCGACGGTCTTTCTTAAGTTCCATTTGTTCTCTCCTTGTTAACTAATGGTGTCAATTGTTAAGTTAACGACACTAGGCTGGGAGAGGAATGATGTAGATCAACCTTAACTCATCAAGAAAAAAATGGGTCCATTCGGACCCAAAAAATTAGCGCAGTGTTATGTAGGAATCTTTTATGCTTTCGCAAACTTGTAAGTGCGATATCCGCCAATCAGGTTACGGGCTTTGAAGCCGTTATTGACTAACTGACGATATGCGACGTTACCGCGTAACCCAACTTGACAGTAGATAACGATCTCTTTGTCTTTTGGCAATTCGTCCATGCGGTGGCGTAATTGGTCCACTGGAATGTTGATTGCATCTTTGATAAAGCCAACATTTTCGAGTTCACCAGGGTTACGTACATCAAGCAGCACTTGCTCGTCACTCAGTGAGTCCATTTCATCAAAGTGAATCGCGGTGGCGTCGCCCTTAATGATGTTGTTTGCTACAAATGCCGCTTGGTTGATCACATCTTTGGCACTGCCGTATGGCGGCGCGTAAGTGAGCTCAAGGTGCTGAAGCTGCTCGACAGTCATACCTGCGCGTTGGGCAACAGCCATTACATCAATTCGTTTATCGACACCATCTTTGCCTACCGCTTGCGCGCCAAAGATCTTGCCAGTTGTTGGGTCAAACAGCATCTTAAACGATACAATTTCAGCGCCCGGATAGTAGCTCGCGTGGCTTGCAGTGTGAACATAGACTTTTTCATAGTTCACACCTTCACGCTTTAGTTGCTTCTCGTTTTTACCCGTTGAGGCAACGGCTAGGTCGAAAATCTTACAAATAGCGGTGCCTTGTGTACCTTGATAAGTTTCATTGCGTCCGAGCATGTTATCTGCCGCCATACGACCTTGGCGGTTAGCAGGCCCTGCAAGTGGAACCAGAGTTTGTGCACCTGTAACAAAGTCTTTTTCTTCGACTGCATCACCGACAGCATAGATGCTAGGGTCACTCGTTTGCATTGATTCATTGGTGTAGATACCACCGAGCTCACCAATTTGTAGCCCAGCTTCTTGAGCGAGCTTGGTTTCAGGGCGCACACCAATAGCCATGATCAAAATGTCAGTGGTTAACGACTCACCGTTATTAAGAGTAAGATTAAGCTCACCTTCGATATGTTGATGCGCGTCGTCTTCACCAGAGCCGAGGCTTGCAATGTGCTCGTTCGGAATGTACTCAACCGCCTGAAGCGCTACGCTCAGCTTCAAATCAATGCCTTTTTGACGAATTTCAGCGTGAGCAAACCCAGCCATTTCACGGTCGACAGGTGTCATCACCTGATCTGCCATCTCAATCAGCGTGGTTTTAATTCCCAATTGGTGGAAAGCTTCCATCATTTCAAGGCCGATAAATCCACCACCAACTACCGTTGCGTGTTCAGGCTTATTCATCTGGATCGTTTGAATGATGCGATCCATATCTGGAATGTTGCGCAGTGAGTGAGTAAGCGGATTGTCGATGCCTGGAATTGGCGGCACGATAGGACCAGCACCAGGGCTAAGGAGCAAGAAGTCGTAGCTTTCCGTGTATTCGCTACCGTCTAGTAGATTCTTAACCGTAACCTGCTTGTTATGTCGATCGATGGAAGCGACCTCGTTCATTACTCGAACATCGACATTAAATCGTGCTAAGAAGCTTTCTGGTGTTTGAAGTAGCAATTTGCTGCGCTCTTGAATATCGCCACCAATATGGTAGGGCAATCCGCAGTTTGCAAAAGAGACGAAAGGGCCTCGCTCGAACATGATGATTTCTGCGTCTTCGCTTAATCTTCTAGCACGCGCAGCCGCAGAAGCACCACCAGCTACACCACCAACGATAAGAATCTTAGTCATTTGAAACTCCGTTATTGAAAACCTAATTTTTTAAGAAAATATGCTGCCGGACACAGGCCAGTAAAGGCACTTTGGATCAAGTTGACCCCGACAAATACCGTTAACCAAACAAACCCACTATGCACGGTTACCGTCAATATAACTGAGAGTAGAACCATACTTCCTGCTAATACTCGGATTGCATTTTCAAGTGTCATGTCGTTCTCCTTCGTGTCCATTTTCCTTGATGAAAACTACTATAGAGTCTTAATTTAGGAAAGTCTAATGTTAATTTGGCTAATTTTAAATATTCTAAATTAGTGTTGACTAAATTAAGTTGTTTAGTATTATCTAATTTAACTGACTAACTGGAGACGAGCCATGAATGATCAAACAGTTAACATCGCAGAAATGAAGAAGAATGCGGTAGAAGCTGCTGAGCTATTGAAAGTAATGGCGCACCCAGAACGACTCATGGTGCTGTGTCAATTGACTGAAGGCGAAGTTGGCGTTAGCGCACTACAAAGTAGCTCTACGCTGAGCCAATCAGCCTTTTCGCAACATTTAACCGTGTTAAGAAAACACGGGTTAATCAAGTTCCGCAAAGAGTCGCAACAAGTTTTCTATTCGCTGGACGATGAGCGCGTTGTTCAGCTTATCCAAAATTTACAAACCACGTTTTGTGGTTAACGGTTTTTTTAATTTAGCTAAGAGGTAGTTATGGCTTTCACGATCCCATGGGAATCATTGGCAGGAGGCATTTTATTGGGAATATCAGCGACGATTATGTTGTTGATTAACGGGAAAATTGCAGGCATCAGCGGCATTATGACTGGGCTACTCACCCCTAAGTCATCAGATTTCGCATGGCGCTTGTTATTTGCTATTGGCATGGTCTCTGGCGGTGTCATTGGTGTGTTGGTATTTAACGGTAGTATCCCATTGCACTATGAAAGTAGCAGCTGGGTACTGGCACTTGCGGGGTTGCTTGTTGGTATAGGTACTCGTCTAGGAAACGGCTGCACGAGTGGACATGGTATTTGCGGTATTGGTCGATTATCCAAACGTTCAATTGTCGCAACTCTGATCTTTATGACCGTTGCAGCGATTACCGTGTTTGCACGATTTCATCTTTTCTAAACCTTAGTGAGAGACACAATGAATAAAGTAATTTTCCGTTTAACGTCTTTGTTTGCAGGGATTTTATTTGGGTTAGGGATGATTATTTCAGGTATGGCTGATCCTGCAAAAGTTGTCGGGTTTCTGGATGTTGCTGGGCAATGGGACCCAAGCCTCGCTTTTGTAATGGGTGGTGCGTTGTTGGTATTTATGCCAGCCTATTTTTTCGTCATTAAGCCTAGAACCCGTCCTGTTGTCGCCGGTGAGTTCTGCCTTGCTAAAAAAGACAAAATCGACCAGCGATTAGTGAGCGGCGCAGTGATCTTTGGTTTAGGTTGGGGTTTAGCGGGTATTTGCCCAGGTCCTGCAATGTCTAGCTTGGCTCTGGGGAACATGGGTGTTTGGCTGTTCTTTGCCAGCATGATGGTGGGATTGGGAGGAACAAACCTACTGATTTGTATGAAAAATAGCCGAGAGTCACAAACGCAAACTGCGTAGCGACTACAATGGATGAAACAAGCGTGATGGAGTGGTGATGATGAGAAGGATGAGTTTGAGTGTTGCTATTGCCTGTTCAATAGCAATGGGAGCAAATGCGCAGCAAAATGAACAACTGTACACCGTCAATTTGGAGCCACTTTCGCAAGTTATTCATTTAGACGGGGTGGTGCAGCCTATCAATCAGGGGACGGTTGCGGCGCAAACATCGGGCCGTATTGTAAGTTTGAATGTTGACGTGAATGACTATGTCAAAGAGGGGGCTGTTCTACTCGAAATCAGTGCAGTGCAGCAATCTGCCTCTTTGGATGCGGCTCAAGCTCAACTTTCCAGTGCCGAGGCTCAAAATAGAGAGGCTCAGGCACAACTGAAACGCTTTACACAATTGTTTCCCAAAGGGGCGATTTCCCAAGATCAGATGGACTCAGCTCAAGCGCGAGCAAGAAGTGCAGCGGCTTCCGTCAAATCGGCGCAAGCAAACGTGGAACAAGCCAAAGAACTGTTGGGATACACCAGTGTAACAGCACCCTATGATGGCATTGTGACCAAGCGTCATGTTGAGTTGGGAGAAACCGTCGCACCCGGTACGCCGTTACTGAGTGGCTTCGCCCTTAATGTGCTGCGTGTCGAAACTGATATTCCGCAACGTTACCAAGCAAGGGTAGAAACCGTCGATCAGTTCCAAGTGGTTTCCCCAAGTGGTGAGGAAATCGCACCTACCGACATGAGCTTGTTCAGTTATGCCGATCCTCAATCTCATACGTTCAAGATTCGATTGTCGCTACCGGAAAACACGGATGCTGTTGTACCGGGAATGTGGGTTAAAACTGAATTTGTCTATGGTGAGAAAGAGACACTAGTCATTCCTTCTACGGCAGTTGTACGTAGAGGGGAACTCAGCTCTGTCTACCGGATTCAAAACCAGCAACGTGTATTGAATCCTGTCCGCTTAGGTCAAGAGTATGGGGATTATGTAGAGGTTTTATCTGGGCTTGAAGAGGGCGATGTGATCTCAACGGTTGCGTTGGCGCCAAAAGGAGAGTGATGATGGATAACCGATTAGGGATTTCAGGTCGTATCGCAGCTGCGTTCCAAAACTCCGCGATGACGCCACTTTTGGCTCTCGTCGGGATCTTAATGGGCGTGTTTGCCGTAATCGTCACACCAAAAGAGGAAGAGCCGCAGATAGACGTCACCTTCGCGGATGTCTATATTCCATTTCCAGGTGCTTCACCGAAAGAAGTCGAAAGTTTGGTTACCACCCCGGCCGAGCAAATCATCTCCGAAATTCAAGGTATCGATAAGCTCTATTCATTTTCGCAGCCCGACGGCGCGATGATCGTTGCGATTTTCGAAGTTGGCGTGAGTCGAAATGACGCGGTGGTAAGACTTTATAATAAACTCTACTCAAACAAAGATTGGATGCCTCAAGGCATTGGCGTTGGTGAACCTATCATTAAACCCAAAGGCATTGAGGATGTGCCGATTGTGAGTTTGACGTTAAGTGATCACTCGGGCCGTCTAGATCAACAACAACTCACACAAGTTGCTCATGGATTAGAGACTGAACTCAAGCGCATTCCTGGTACTCGCGATATCTACACGATCGGGGGGCACAACACCATTGTCGATGTGCGTCTTGATCCCGCGAAAATGAACAGCTTTGGTATTACATTGGATCAATTGAACCAACATTTACCTTCTGCGAATAACAGTTCACCGATGCTGCGCCTTACCCATGATAACCAAGAGTTCCCAGTGCAAATTGGTCAGTTTCTAACCCGTGTGCAAGAAGTTAAGCAACTGGTGATTGGTTTACATAATAATGCCCCTGTCTATCTTCAAGACGTTGCGGAAGTCACCTTGGGGGCCAACACGCCCACGCAAAACGCATGGACTAGCGATAAGCAGCAGATTTACCCAGCGGTAACTTTGGCCATCGCTAAAAAAGCGGGCGAAAACGCGGTTAACGTCGCGCAAGCGATTGAAAGCCGAGTTCAAGAGCTCGAAAATCAACTTATTCCAAAGAGCGTCACGGTCAAGATCACGCGAGATTACGGCAAAACGGCAGCGGATAAGAGTAATACACTCATTGGCAAGTTGGCATTTGCAACCGCCGCGGTCGTGATTCTTGTTCTGCTTACCATGGGGTGGCGCGAAGCCTTTGTTGTTGGCTTTGCAATCATCGTGACACTGATGATCACCTTGTTCGCCTCTTGGGCATGGGGTTTTACACTCAATCGCGTCTCTCTGTTTGCGCTTATCTTTTCTATCGGGATTCTTGTCGACGACGCTATCGTTGTCGTTGAAAACATCCACCGTCATATGTCGCAGGGCAAAGCAAAACTGAGCGAGCTTATCCCAAGTGCAGTTGATGAAGTGGGTGGACCGACGATCTTAGCGACGTTGACGGTTATCGCAGCGTTGTTGCCGATGGCGTTTGTGAGTGGGTTAATGGGACCTTATATGAGTCCAATTCCGATCAACGCGTCAATGGGGATGTTGATTTCTTTGGTGGTCGCGTTTGTGGTTTCTCCTTGGTTAGCTGGCAAGGTGTTAAAGCCAGCAGCACATGGAGAGTCCAAAGCCGGCGGCACTTTTTTCCACCGAATCATGTCACCCTTTGTCACCGCAAAAGCGCAGGGCAGAAATCGATTTATGTTGCTGCTTGCGATCTTAGCGCTGATTGCCGGATCCGTTATGTTGCCAGTGGTTCAAGCCGTTGTATTGAAGATGCTGCCATTTGACAACAAGTCGGAATTCCAAGTGGTATTGGATATGCCAGAGGGAGCGTCATTGGAGAAAACTCAGCGTGTGCTATTTGAAATGGGCGCACAGCTCGATAATGTGCCGGAAGTCACCGATTACCAAATCTACGCAGGTACGGCCGCGCCGATTAACTTTAACGGGCTTGTTCGTCATTACTTTATGCGCAACCAATCTCATCAAGGTGATATTCAAGTGAACTTGATTGGGCGGAAAGAGCGCGATCGAGACAGCCATGAGATTGCTTCTGCCGTTCGACCTTTGTTAAACGAAGTCGCGCAAAAGTTTGGTGGCAAAGTCAAAGTGGTTGAGGTACCACCGGGGCCGCCAGTGTGGTCGCCAATTCTTGCCGAAGTATACGGACCAACACCGGAGCTTCGTCATCAGGCAGCTCGTGAGATTCGACAAATCTTTAAAGGTACACAAGACATTGTTGATGTGGATATGTACTTACCTGAATCACACCAGAAGTGGCAAGTTGTGATCGACCGAAGCAAAGCTGCGCATTTTCAAGTGCCTTATGGTGCGATTGTTGATGCGCTCGCTACCTCGGTGGGTGGAAAACCGGTTAGTTACCTACACAGCGAACACAGCAAATATCCGGTTCCGATTCAAGTTCAGGCGAGTGAGAGCGCTAAAGTAAGGCTAGAGCAAGTTCTGAACATGAAGGTGGGCAGTGTTAATGGTCATGCCTACCCACTGTCTGATTTGGTGTCTGTCCGCCAAACACGCATGGATGACTATATCGTCCACAAAGATATGGTGCCGATGGTGATGGTGGTCGGTGATATGTCTGGCTCGGTTGATAGTCCACTGTATGGCATGTTTACTATTGGCAGCGCGATCGATGAGAAAATGGATGTCGAGCAATTCTATGTGAACCAACCAGATGGTTTGCAAGGCATCTCTATTTTGTGGGATGGTGAATGGACCATTACATACGAAACTTTCCGCGATATGGGCATAGCGTATGCGATTGGGATGGTATTGATTTACTTGCTGGTGGTCGCTCAGTTCAAATCCTATCTTGTCCCACTCATCATCATGGCTCCAATTCCGTTGACGATTATAGGCGTTATGCCCGGGCACGCGTTGCTAGGGGCTCAGTTCACAGCAACGTCGATGATTGGCATGATCGCGCTCGCAGGGATTATTGTCCGTAACTCAATTCTGTTGGTGGACTTCATTAACCAACAAGTTGAAGAAGGGGTTGAGTTTTCAGAAGCGGTGATTCAATCGGCCGCGGTGAGAGCAAAGCCTATTATGTTGACGGCACTGGCGGCAATGATTGGTGCGGTGTTCATTCTCGACGATCCGATATTTAATGGACTTGCGATCAGCTTGATATTCGGCATCTTTGTTTCGACTGTACTCACTTTGCTAGTGATACCCGTCCTGTATTATGTCGCAATGAGAAAGCGCTTTGCTTAGGGCTTGTTGACCAAACTAAAACCCCGCTACGTATCAGCGGGGTTGTTTTATTTGGTCAGGGTAATAGGGCAATGGTCGCTGAGTTTGTATCGAAATAAATCGTCAGTCTTGTAGTTACGCTGCTCGAGGTTAGAAACTGATATGTGATCACTGGTAATCACATGATCGATTAATGAGCGGAACTGGTGAGTCTTGCTTGGGTTGTTGCGCGATCTCACTTTGCAGCTTGCTTTGGTCTCTTTGGTTGCCAATTTTGCGGCTGAATCCTGTGAAACGATTTCCCATAGCCAATCCTTGGGGTAACTCATATTGTGGTTGAAGTCACCCAAAATCATGTAACGTTCGCCACGCGCTTCTCGTTCTCTAATCCAGTGGTTGAGCGCCTTTCCTTGGCTCTTTAATGTTCGGCACGCATCGTTGTGACGAAAAGCGCCTGAACACCGTGCCTTCAAGTGAACAGACAGCGCGTGGATAGGCGTGTCAGATGTCGGTGAGATAACAACATAACTCGCAAAGCGCAATTTACTGCGATGGCTTGTGTCAAGCTGAAGGCTCTCTTTCTCAATCACAGAAATGCCTTCGCGTACAGCAAAGCCGGTATATTGATTGATCGCGGTAAACTGATGCTCGGCATGCTCTGGGTTACGGCGAGTAGAGAAATAGACTCGATACTGCTGGCCTATGACTTTGCGCAGAGCCTTTTCATCATTCACTTCCTGAAACGCTACGATGTCGCTATCCATAGACGAAAAGTGCGCTGCGAGCGCTGAATAATCTTTTTCTAAGCGCTGCGACTGCGGAAATTTATCGGATGGGGTGGAACTTAACCACTCTAGATTCCATGTGGAAAAGTTGAGTGTCTTTTCGGCATGTACAGAAAAACAGATGGGCAACAGTAAAGTGACCAAAAGTGAGCGCAGTTTAGTGTGTGTCATACTCTAACATTCATAAAATGGATTACAGCCTTTATCCTATAAGAGCTTGAAAAAAATCAAGCGTAAATATCCTCATTTTTGCAATTTTCATGGTTTTCTTTCAGCCTGAGATCGGTGCCACTAAGATCGCGTTGATCTTAATCTACGGCCTATTTTTATTGATCGAAATCAATACTTTTTGTCGGTTCATCCCGTTAAATACGCCACAACATCTTGTGTCAGCTTAACAAAAAATAGCCTATATAGTGTATTTGTGGATAACACTGTGAATATACTAAGGGTAAGGAGAATCAGTGAATCCAATCGTAATCAAGCGTGATGGCTCTAGAGCAGAATTTACTAGAGACCGCATCCAAGCAGCAGTGGAAGCAGCAGCGGATCACAATAGCAAAGAAACCGCGATTTACGCACTTAATGTGGCGTTAGCGGTGGAATTAAAGCTACAAGATCGCGATGAAGTTGAGATCACTGAAGTTCAAAAACTGGTTGAAGATGAGCTAATGCAAGGCCCTTACAAAGAGCTTGCGCGTGCTTATATTGAATATCGCCACGATCGCGATATCGCCCGTGAAAAGCAGAGTGCGCTTACTCAAGAAATTGAAGGGTTGATCGAGGAAAGCAACCTTGATTTGATCAATGAAAACGCCAATAAAGATGGCAAGGTTATCCCTACGCAACGAGATCTATTAGCTGGCATTGTTGCAAAGCACTACGCGAAAACGCATATCCTACCGCGAGACATCGTACAGGCTCATGAGCAGGGGGATATTCACTACCATGATCTAGACTATGCGCCGTTCTTCCCAATGTTTAACTGCATGCTCATCGATCTACAAGGCATGCTTACAAGTGGTTTTAAAATGGGCAACGCGGAGATCGACACGCCTAAGTCTATATCCACAGCGACTGCTGTTACGGCACAAATCATCGCGCAAGTTGCAAGCCATATCTATGGCGGTACCACAATTAACCGCATTGATGAAGTCCTTGAGCCGTACGTGCTAACAAGCTACGAAAAACACTTAAAGATCGCTAAAGAATGGAATATTCCAGAGCCGGAAGCGTTCGCAACGGCGCGCACTGAAAAAGAGTGTTATGACGCTTTCCAGTCTTTGGAATACGAAGTGAACACATTACACACAGCGAATGGTCAAACGCCTTTCGTTACGTTTGGATTTGGTTTAGGCACAAGTTGGGCATCGCGCCTTATCCAACAATCTATCCTCAAAAACCGAATTGCGGGACTGGGCAAAAACCGTAAAACGGCGGTATTCCCTAAACTGGTATTCGGCATCAAAGATGGTCTTAACCACAAAGCGGAAGATCCAAACTACGACATTAAGAAGCTCGCACTGGAGTGTGCTTCTAAGCGCATGTACCCAGATATCTTGAACTACGACAAACTTGTTGAAATCACCGGTTCTTTCAAGACGCCAATGGGGTGTCGTTCATTCCTTGGCACTTACGAAGAGAATGGCGAGCTTATTCACGAGGGGCGCAACAACCTCGGCGTTGTTAGCCTAAACTTGCCTAGAATCGCGATTCAGGCGAAAGGGAGTGAAGCCACCTTCTATCAACTGCTTGATGAGAAGCTGAAACTGGCACGACGTGCACTACAAACACGCATTACCCGTCTTGAAAACGTTAAAGCGCGTGTTGCGCCAATCCTCTACATGGAAGGGGCGTGTGGCGTTCGTCTAAAAGCGGATGATTCCATTGCTGACATTTTCAAAAATGGCCGCGCGTCTATCTCGTTGGGCTACATCGGTATTCACGAAACCGTGAACGCATTGTTTGGTACCGAAGCGCATGTTTACGATGATGCCGTATTACGCGAGAAAGCGTTGGATATCATCAAGCACATGAAAGATGCTGTTAACCAATGGACTGAAGAAACAGGTTACGGCTTTAGCTTGTATGGAACACCGAGTGAGAACTTATGTAGCCGTTTCTGTCGCATCGACAATAAAGAGTACGGTGTGATCAAGGGAGTAACCGACAAAGGTTACTACACCAACAGCTTCCACCTGGACGTTGAGAAAAAGGTAAACCCTTACGACAAGATCGATTTTGAGATGCCTTATCCTGAGATCTCGAGCGGTGGTTTTATCTGTTACGGTGAGTTTCCTAACATGCAGCGCAACATTGAAGCGCTAGAAAATGTTTGGGATTACAGCTACACACGCGTTCCTTACTACGGCACCAACACACCGATCGATGAGTGTTACGAGTGTGGTTACAACGGTGAGTTTGAATGTACCAGTAAGGGCTTCACCTGCCCAAGTTGCGGTAACCATGACTCGACGAAAGTGTCAGTGACACGCCGTGTTTGTGGCTACCTTGGCAGCCCTGATGCTCGTCCGTTTAACTTTGGTAAGCAAGAAGAAGTTAAACGTCGCGTTAAGCACCTGTAATTGACCATTTGCCTCGCTCGTATGAGTGGGGCATTGTGAAAACGACTAAGCCCTCTATTGGGCTTTATTTTTTGAGTTTGAAGATGAATTATCACCAATATTACTCAGTGGATGTGGTCAACGGTCCTGGCACGCGCTGCACCTTGTTTGTTTCTGGGTGCGTGCATCAATGTCGTGGCTGTTATAACCAGTCTACTCAGCGATTAGATTCGGGAATGGCTTTTACTCAGCAAGCAGAAGACCAAATCATCTCAGACTTAAAGGATGAACGAATCAAGCGTCGTGGTCTCTCTTTGTCTGGAGGGGATCCTTTACACCCTGCGAATGTCCCTGACATTCTCAAGTTAGTGAAGCGAGTTAAAGCTGAGTGCCCTGACAAAGACATATGGGTATGGACAGGTTACACCTTGGCGGAGCTGGACGAAGCACAACGCGAGGTGATCCAGTACATCGACACGTTAATTGATGGTAAGTTTGAACAGGACAAAAAAGACCTCAACCTTGAATGGCGTGGCAGCTCAAACCAGATTATTCATACCTTCAAGCTGGGTTGAAGAGTGACTTTACACGCTTGCGTGCGAGATATGATTTGTTAAATGTATGTTAAAGTTTACAGGTTTTTATCCTGTTTTGCTCTGAGCCAGTGAAATTTTATTTCTAGATTTATAATTTAGATGCTAACGTGTTGGTCGTTACTTGAATTTCAAAGGGTTGTGACTTTCATGTTCTCACATTTACCAAAACCAACTTTAGATCCGATTCTCTCTCTTTCCGTTGCGTACCGTAACGATCCTCGTCCTGACAAAGTCGACTTAGGCATTGGCGTATACAAAAACAGCGCGGGCGAAACGCCTGTGATGAAGGCGATTTTGCAAGCTCAAAATATCGTTGTTGAAACGCAAAAAACCAAGTCTTATGTTGGTCTCGCAGGATGTGAAGAGTTCAACCAAAGCATGGTGAACTTACTTCTTGATGGCACTTCCGCGATGGATCGTGTCGCCGCGATTCAAACGCCTGGCGCCAGTGGTGCACTGCGCATGTTGGGTGACTTGATGAAGGTGGCTCAACCGAATACGACGATTTGGATTTCAAACCCAAGTTACGTGAACCATCGTCCAGTAATGGAAGCGGCTGGCCTTAAAGTTCGCGAGTACCGTTATTTCAGTCGTGATACCAAACAAGTCGACGCAGGCGCAATGCTGGATGACCTAGCCAAAGCTGGGCCGGAAGACGTTGTTTTGCTGCATGGTTGCTGTCATAACCCAACGGGTGCAGATATCGACTTCGATGCGTGGAAAGCGATCACCGAATTGTCACAGAAAAATGGTTTCACACCTTTCGTTGATATTGCTTATCAAGGTTTTGGTGATGGGCTAGAAGAAGACGCAAAAGGCCTACGTTTTATGGCTGACAACGTCGAGGAAATGCTCATTACGACCTCATGCTCTAAGAACTTTGGTTTGTATCGCGAGCGTACTGGCGCGGCTATCGTCGTCGGTAAGTCGATGGAAGATGTTGGCAACGCGAAAGGTAAACTACTGACACTTGCTCGTGCGACTTACACCATGCCACCTGATCACGGTGCAGCTTTGGTTAAAACTATCCTGCAAAATCAAGACTTAACCGCGGTTTGGAAGCAAGAGTTAAGTGAAATGCAACAGCGTTTGTTAAACCTTCGTCAAACCTTGTGTGAGGAATTGAGAAATTCGCACAATACTTCACAATTCGATTTCATTGAAAGTCACAAAGGCATGTTTACTGTGCTAGGCTTTAGCCAAGACCAGATGCTACAACTACGTGAAGAATATGGAATTTATGGCGTGGGTGATGGTCGTATTAACATCGCTGGTCTGACTGAGAAAGACATTCCGTACGTTGCGGATGCTATTGTTAAAGTGTCTTAATAGACCGAGTTTTTAATTCCGGATCTAAGGCTCACTTTTGTGGGCCTTTTTATTGCGTGTAACTATTGTCAATTGAATTGGGTGATCGAATGAACAAAACGTGGAAGCTAATTATTCCAGTTATGCTTAGTGGCGGTTTAATGGCGTGTACAACAACGGGGCAGACGCCAGTTGAGCCAGAACAAAAACCACAAATTGAAGAGCCTAAAGTCGAAGAGCCAAAGGTCGAAGAAAAAGAAGTGGTTAAAGAAACCAAACCTGCGGAAAAACCAAAACAACCAGAGGTTGTCCTAAAAGCGAAGAAAACTTCAGATGGTAAGCTGATTCTTGGTGAGAAGGAATGGGTTTATGTACCAGGGTTAGAGCAAAACTTTAGAGCTCGTATCGACACAGGCGCGACCACCTCATCGATCAGCGCTGTCGACATCGAACCTTTTGAACGAGATGGTAAAGATTGGGTTAAGTTCAAAATTGAACATGAAGGGCACAAGAGTAAAGAAATTGCACTGCCTGTTCAGCGTTGGGTGAAAATTCGTCAATCGAGTGCCGATGGCACGCAAGAGCGCGCGGTCGTTGATGCATGGATTCAAATTGGTGATCTTAAAGAGAAAACAGAGTTCACTTTAGCTGATCGTACTCATCTTACATTCCCACTGCTATTGGGGCGTAGCTTCTTCAAAGACGTCGCAGTTGTGGACGTAAGCCAGCAATATGTCCAAGACAAACACAAGTAATCAATAACCAACGAAAAGCCGGCAACTGAAAAGAAGCCGGTTTTTTTGTGCTGCAAAACCATAAATGTGAATTAGTTCATAAGCAAGAACACACACATTGCGATATCATCCACGCCAATCAACAGTGATCCCAATACAAACGGACTGGCGGCGACGCCAGTTTTTTATATGGAATGGAAGGAGTCAGGCATGAAGCACTTATCTATGGCGGTGGTAGTCAAAGATGGAAAGGTGTTGGTACAAGAAAGATTTAGACCAGCGAAAGGGATGGTGGTCGAGTTCCCAGGTGGTCAAGTGGAAAACAACGAATCAGGGACAGACGCTGCGATCAGAGAGTTGTATGAAGAAACCCAGCTTCAAGGCCTAAAGCACGTTGCAACCTTCTCCAACGTCAACGAATACGGTGGGAGAATTTACTACGCGGTATTGAAAGCACTAGAGGAAGTTGAGCCGACTCAAGTGGATGAACAAAGACAGCAAACCTTTAAGTGGTTGGCACCAACAGAGCTACCCGTTGAAGAGTTTTACGCAGCTGATAGAGAGTTTATTCATAAGAAGCTCCCTGAGTTTTGCTAGCAAATACAAAGAAGCCAGTCATGTGACTGGCTTCTTTTGTTCATTACTTGATTTCTAGCAGTTCGACATCAAAAATCAGGGTCGATGCTGGTGGAATAGGGCCTGTGCCACCTTTCCCGTAAGCAAGTGGGCTCGGGATGAACAAGCGGAATTTGTCTCCCGGAGACATGTAAGTAAGGCCTTCTTGCCAACCTTTAATCACTTGATTCAATTTGAAGCTAATTGGCTCACCACGGTTTACAGAGCTATCAAAAACGGTGCCGTCAATCAGCGTGCCGTGGTAGTGAACTTTGACAGTGTTACTTGTTGTTGGCTTCTCAGTGCCTTCACCTTTAGCTAAGATCTTGTACTGCAGGCCACTTTCTGTGGTAACAACACCTTCTTGCTTACCGTTTTCCAATAAAAATGCTTGGCCAGCAGCAAAGTTTTCTTCACCCGCTTTGTTGTTATTCCACGTGCGGTAAATCATGAATACCGCTAAAACCAAAATGACAATTGGGAAAATAAATTTTGACATTGATAACGTCCAGTTTGTTTAAGGTTGGTTGATTAAATAATTGATGGTGTTTGCGATGCCTTCAATGTCCTGATGACCAGCAGTCAAAACCATGTATTTGCCGTTGACGACAAAAGTCGGCACAGAGTTAATTTGACCTTTCTCAGTAATATCTTGTGCTAGGTTCATTGCCTCAAAGAGCTGCTCTTGTTGTTGTTCGTTTAGCTCATATGGGCTAATTAACCCGCGAGATTGGAACGCATCGTCAATGGCCTGTTTTTTGTCAGCTAATGTCGCGCCATCACCCATTTGGGTCGCGGCGAATAGCGCATTCATGAACTCATGATCCGGTTTTTTACCAAGTTGCATCTCTGCGGTGTAGTAGATCATGGCCGCGATTTGTGCGCTCTCGTTAAAGGTCACATGAATTTTACCAATAGATTGTTGGGTCAGTTCTTCTAATTGAGGGAGGACAGCCTCCATCTTTCGGCAATGGCCACAGTTTAGCGAGAAGACTTCCGTGACTTGAGGTAAACGAAACGTAGCGAGGTTAACAGGCAGTTGTTGGTATTGCTTGCCTTCTTGCGGCGTATTACTGTCAGAGCAGCCAACTAAAACCGTAGCTGTTAAAATCGTCAGCAAGGTGAAGAGCTTTTTCATAATCGATTTCTCAAAATGGTTCGCGCAACATGATGCACGATGAATCAGTGCTAGGATTTTACTCTTTCAATACGCAGAACTAAATAGTTGTGAGGCTGATTTTATTACCAAATTGTTTCGGGGAAACGGCGTCAATCTGTTTAAAAAGAGGCTAAAATTTACTAAAGATTTGGTAAATCTGTCGATACAGTATTTGTAGTAAAACGGAACTCATGGTGTAGAGATGAAATATGTAACTTTGCCTCTGATAATCTTGCTATCAGGATGTTCAAACATGGCGCAGAACATCGCCAACATGACCGATGATATGCTCGATACGGCACCAAAGACTGATTTTGAAGTTAAGTATCCAGAGTGGGGCGCGGATCCTAAGTTAACCGCGTCAGACGTGAGAGGTCCACTAGGACAAAAACGTGCACCGCACTATCAGGATTTGCAAAGTTTTTTGCTTAAAAATGGTGTGGACTACGAGGTGCTGCCTGGCAACCACATCATGGTCAAGTTGACTGATACCATCAAGTTCAATACGGGGTCATCGAAAGTGATGCCCGATTCCGCCTATTGGTTGGATATGATGGGTGAGTATCTAGCGACACAACCGGGTATTGATATTGTCATTGACGGCCATGCCGATAGCACGGGGGCACCTTCGTTTAACGATAGTCTTTCTATGAAGCGAGCGAAAGCGGTCAAGCAACAGCTGGTTCGTAACAACGTCGCGATGGATTCAATATTTACTCGCGGTTATGGAGAGTTCGTTCCGGCGTGTTCAAATGCATCAAGTGCGGGTAAGGCATGTAATCGAAGAGTTGAGGTGTTATTCATTGTTTCGAATAACTAATAGCTTCGTTTCTGGGAAGTAAAAAAGAAAACCCTAGACAATGTCTAGGGTTTCAAATTTTTTAGGCTGCGCTTTTCGCGTCTTCAGACTTTTTTTCGCTTTGCATCTTCGCTAGGAAATAGACGTTCACACACGCAATAAATCCGTTAGTTACCACAACTGGCCAAGCGTCAATCATTAGGCCGTAAGCGGTAAACAGAGCACAGCCGATGAAGTTCAACACGCGCAGTTTTACGATATCTTTCATGGTAAGTGAAATTGCAACCATGATAGAAGCTGCGTAACCTAGAATTTCAACCATATTCATTTCCATTATTTGACCCTCTTAAAGTTTGCCGATCAGTGTCAGTGTCGGTACCAATTCTTCTCTTCGTGAGATAAGTGAGGAAGCTCCATGCCTCGAATGGTCTAGTTGTCTGTCTGAAATCAAATATAGCAGTGGTAAATGTGTGATGAAAGTCAGAATTTTGTGAACGGAGAAGGTTAGCGATTACGCAAACGTTTAGCGCTATTTAGTGAATTATTATAACGATTTATGTTGGAATCGGCGTGCAGCGAGCAATAAAAAGGCCCACACAATGTGTAGGCCTCAAACAGAGTAATAGCGGCAGGAATTATTTTTTCTTACCTTGGCTTACTTGCTTGTCTTCTTCAGTCAGTTCGCGAATACGGCGGCTGATGTCACGACGCTCTTTAGAGATTTCCGCGCTCTTGATGATATGATCATCGACACGATCTTCGTAATCCGCTTTCATGTTTTTGATAATACCAACGATTTCCTCGTTGCTCATATCCGCTTTGATGTAGTCAAGTAGGTTTTCTAATAGGTCTACACGTTTACGGTTATCACGAACTTTCTTTTCGTTATCAATAAGCTCACGTTTCAGTTTGTTCTTACGACGTGCTTGAGACACGATTTCAAATACACCACTCATAGGTTTTCTTTCCTGATTTTACCTTTAACTACCAACGATTAAATCACATCATTAGGGGCGATAACAGTCTTAAGATCAATCATTACAGTATGTTGACGGTTTTATCGCCAATCTCGTAATTTGGTGATTGAGACTCGCCTACCGTTCGATATATGATTCGAAAATACAGTGACATCGAATGCAATAAAGACATGCTTACTTCTGACATTATAGTTACGAAAGAAGAAAAAATGGTGACGCCATCTCCCGCACAAAAACTCATTGAAGCATATCGAAGTGAAAGAACTCGACAAGAAATCACCGAGGTCGAGCTCAATCGAACTAAGATCGTTATGATTGACGAAGATGGCAACATGAAAAAAGTTCCCCTACTTGCAGAGCACTAGTGAGCTTTGTAAGCGCATAATAAGGAAATAATAATGAATATCGAACTGAGTCCTATTGAGGCGAGAATCATAGGCTGCCTTATCGAAAAAGAGGTGACCACGCCAGATTACTATCCTCTAACCCTGAATAGTTTGACCTCCGCCTGCAACCAAAAGAGCAACCGTGAGCCAGTCATGTCGTTGAGTGATCTCGATGTTCAGCAAGCTGTTGATGCCTTAATCGCGCAGCGACTTGTCAGTGATGAAAGCGGTTTTAACAGCCGTGCGAGCAAGTTCCAGCATCGTTTTTGTAACACAGAGTTTGGTGATCTTAAGTTGTCCAAACAAGAAAAAGCCATCACCTGCTGCCTACTGCTTAGAGGTCCGCAAACGCCAGGCGAGCTAAGAACGCGGACCAATCGTCTTGCGGACTTTACTGACGTCAAAGAAGTTGAAGCGGTGCTAGAGAAAATGGCAGCACGTGAAGAGGGCGCATTAGTGATTAAGTTGCCACGTGAAGCGGGCAAACGTGAATCGCGCTACATGCACTTATTTAGCGGTGAGGTTGATATTGAAGTGCTTACTGATGCCTCTGCGGCATTGCCAAACGTTGGCCAAGATAACGAGCGTATTGAGGCACTTGAGAATGAAGTCGCACAGCTAAAGTCTGAGTTGGCTGAACTCAAGCAACGCGTTGAACAGTTGACAAGCTAAATGTCTGCACCTTCGAATTCCGGTACGGATTGGTATGTTTACCTAATCCGTACTGCTTCTAACGCGTTGTATTGCGGGATCACTACAGATGTAGAGCGGCGTTTTAAAATGCATGTATCTGGTCAAGGCGCAAAAGCGCTAAAAGGGAAAGGGCCACTTTCTTTGGCTTGGCAGAGTGACGTGGTTGAGTCGCGCAGTATCGCATCGAAGATAGAATACCAAATCAAACAATGGCCAAAATCCAAAAAAGAACAGTTAGTGAAAGGCCATATTGAACTAATAAATGTGATTGATGTGACATCAGTGGAATAATTAAGCATCAAATTAGTTCAAATGTATTAACCTTGATTATGCAAATAAATAAGAAGGTTGATGCGAATTATGAAACAACGACACTTACTTTCCACCGCAGTGGCTTGCGCCCTTATTAGTACCTCCGCTTCAGCAGCAAACCTTGTCGCCGATGGTCGAGGCAATGCAATGGGCAACACTGGCGTCACCAGCGCCGACTATCTCCTTGCTCCTTTCTATAATCCAGCACTCACTGCTGTTTATCGTGATGAAGATGACTTTGGCATCTTGGCGCCAGCCATTGGCTTTACGGCGCGAGATACAGATGAGTCTTTAACAACGTTAGACGACCTGCAAGACACTATCGAACAATACGAAGATAGTGGCAGCAGCAATGTTAGCCTCCGAAATGACCTAAACACTCATTTGGATAATCTATCTGACGACAAACCTTTGGCTGTGAGTGTTGGCGGCGGATTGGCCGTTGCCGTCCCATTTGGATTGGTTTCTGGCAACTTCTACACTCGTGGTTACGCTGAAATCATCGCACAAACCGATATTGCTGAGTCCGATACCAGTATCGTCGATGAAGATTTAAGAGTAGCCGACCGCTACAACAACTCAAATGTCAATATGGCCGCGTTTGGCTATGTTGAATATGGCGTTGCCTTAGCGAAACGCATGACCGTTGCCGGTCAAGACTTCTCGTTCGGTGTGACTCCGAAATACCAAAAAATGACCACCTACAGTGAAACATTGACCGTTGAAGATTTTGATTTAAGTGACTACGACGAAAGCGAAACGTCAAAAAGCGCATTTAACCTAGATTTGGGCGCGGTATGGTTTTATAACGACTTCCGCGCTGGCATCGCAATCAAAGATCTTCTCTCTCAAGAAATCGAAACCAAAGACAAAACGGACAAGTACAAGCTAGATACGCAAGTGACCATTTCAGGCTCTTATGCCACGGAGCTGTTAACAGCGACCTTAGATTTTGATGTTACGACACAAAAACGTTTTTCTGGTTCAAATGATGACACACGTTTTGTGCGAATGGGCGTTGAAGGAAATGCTTGGGGCTGGGCACAGTTACGCGCCGGGTACGAAATGGATATGGAGGACACGTTAGATAATTCATTTACCGCCGGATTGGGGATTAGTCCGGGCGATCTTGTAAGTATTGATCTTGCTGGTAGCTATGCCGGAGACAATCAGTTCGGCTTATCAGGCAATCTCGCGTTTACATTCTAGGGTGCAATAAGTTTGTAAAGAACCGTGTCAAATTAATGACTTGAGACTTTAATTTGACACGGTTAAGCGCTTGAAAACACAAAAGGAAATGAAATTTATTGAATCCGTCGTTTTAATGAACACTCAACACGTTAGAGGGTTTTTATGCTACCAAGATTGGTATGAATCATTATACTGAAATAAGATTTCGATAAGTGTAGGAAGAATAATCACCAATGTATAAAGCCTCACTATTCTCTTTATTGGCACTCGCGTCGGCAGTATCACAAGCGCATACCACTCAAGTTCTCAATGGTTATTGGCAATACGATAGCTACTTGGAACAGCATCCAGCACAAAAGCAGCTGACGGATGCGTTGACCGATGCGGTCAGAGATTATCCCGTCCCTGTAAGTTTAACTCAGAGTAAACCAATTTCGATCTCTGTCGTCTATCCTGGGCAGCAGGTCTCGGACTATTGGAGCCGCAACATTAAAGCGTTCGAGACTCGCCTTGAGAAGCTCGGTATTCGCTACAGCATTAATCAGGTGTTCACTCGCCCAAATGTTGATGTTAGGCAGCAGAGCCTTTCGCTGTTAGAGGCCATACAAAATAATACGGATTATTTAATTTTCACACTTGATACAACGCGCCATCGCAAGTTCATTGAACACGTGATGAGTTCGACGGACACAAAGCTCATCTTGCAGAACATCACCACGCCAGTTCGCGCATGGGACAATCATCAACCCTTTTTATACGTTGGATTCGATCACCTCCATGGCGCAAGGTTGTTAGAGAAGTATTACAAGTCAACGGTTAAGAAAGATAGCCGCTACTCGGTGCTGTATTTCTCTGAAGGCTATGTGAGCTATGCTCGGGGTGATACGTTTATCGAAGAGATGAGCCACCATGACAGCTACAAACTTTCGTCCTCTTTTTACACTGAGGCGACAAGGGAGTCTGGTTATAAAACGGCACTTCAAGCGCTAAGCAGTGATAAGGACCTAAGTTTTATTTACGCTTGTTCTACCGATGTGGCTTTAGGAGCAGCAGATGCGCTTAAAGAATTAAACCGCACTGACATATTGTTGAATGGTTGGGGTGGGGGAACGGCAGAACTCGATGCGATTGCCAACGGTGATCTCGATGTGACCGTTATGCGCATGAATGATGATACCGGCATTGCAATGGCAGAAGCGATCAAGTGGGACATTGAGGGTAAACAAGTACCAGTGGTTTACTCGGGTGATTTTGAGTTGGTAACCAAGCAAGATAGCCCAATCAAAATTGAAAAATTAAAGCAACGTGCATTCAGGTACTCTGATCTTTAATGATGAAGATATTTAAGCGTGGACGGCGTTATCAGCTCGCCACGCTTCTTACTAACTCAATATTTCTGACCATCGGTGTGTTGACCTTGGTCATGGTGCTACAAAACTTCCAAGTAAACCGAGAAGTTGTCGCGCAGGAAGTCGCGCGTACAAAAACTCAGACCCAAAGCCTCGTCCAAGAAATCTTCAACTTCCGCCTGAAAGCTCTAGAGATACAGCAAGACAGCTACTCACGAAGCGTCTCTTTAATAAATGGCGTCGTCAGCCGAGACCAGATGGCGATAGACCGATTCTTTACCAGTATTGATCAGATTCTGCCTAATTTAGCGCCCGACATCCGATTTCTGGCCAGTGGTGAAGGGGTGTTTTGGGATGACGGTAATGCAGAATTTTATGGGATTTCTCCTTTTCAACTTCAGCACTTGAATACTGATGTTGTTACGGGAAATTCTTGGCATATTTCACAAACCCCATCAAGCATGGGAATGCGATATTTGATGATGCGCCGCTCCCCAGTTGTGAACCTAACTAATGGTGAGGTGGTCGCGCATCTTTATATTGGTGTTGTCCTGAACAACAACTTCTCGCTGGTCAATGCGATCACCAAAGGAAGTAATGCGGATGAGCTTATTCTTGCGGTAGGATCTCAAGTGATCGCATCAAGTAAGAAAATTGATGATTTCCGTTATGTTGCCCTACTTGAAGAGTCTTCTGAATCGCTCAATACCAGCAGCTACATGGTGTCGCGGACCGACCTGACCATTGCTGGTGTACCTACCTTCTTATCGGTCTATACCGTTCAAGGCAACAATCACATCGAACATTTTGTAAAAAGCCAATACTTGTGGATGTTGTTTACAGGCGTCATGATTGCTTTCATTGCGATATCGACACGCCTATGGCTTGGGAAAAGAGTCTCGCTAGAACTGAAGAAGTTGATGGACTTCATCGAATCGACGTTTACTGAACAGAAAACACATCAGTTTGCTGGATCAGGTATCGAAGAGTTTAACCAAATCGGTCAACGCTTTGAACTTTCATTTAAGCGACTCAACGAGCAAGAAAAACAGTTTGCCGATCTATTTAATTTCTCCCTTTCACCTATCACCTTGTGGAGCACCGACGATGGTCAGCTGCTTCGGTATAACCCAGCGGCAGAACGTTGCTTTAAAGACGAAGTCTCACGAGAGCGCTTGGTTGAGGCATTGTCTCATCACGTCAAAATGTGTGCTCAAGGTGCGACCCTAACAGGTGTGAACACTACCATTGGCGGCATCACTTATCGCTGGAATCTTTCACCGATCATTAGTGACAATGCCACCAAGCAAATCATGGCTCAGGGGCAAGACATTACGAGCTTCGTTGAAGCGGAAAAACAGAGCCAAGCAGCCAAAGAAGAAGCGGAAGAGTCAGCGCGAGTGCGTGCGGATTTCTTAGCGAAAATGAGCCATGAGTTACGCACCCCTTTGAATGGAATTCTAGGTGTTTCGCAACTACTCAAACACAGCTTGAATGAACAAGAAGCATTGGAGCACGTTGACGTGTTGTGTAACAGTGGTGAGCATCTGCTTGCTGTTCTTAATGATATTCTCGATTTCTCTAAAATCGAGCAGGGAAAGTTCAACATAGAAACCAATGAGTTTCGTTTAATCGAGCTTGAAACCACTGTCGAGAAAATATTCATGCCACTGTGCGTTGAAAAAGGGATAGAACTCTCTATGCGCAGTGATATCGAATCACAGATGTGGGCCAACAGTGACCAAGTTCGCTTGAACCAGATTCTGTTTAATCTTGTGAGCAATGCCATCAAGTTCACCCATCAAGGTCAGGTTTGTGTTGAATTGTCGAGCATCGAAACAGAGCAGCAGTTTGAGCTTGAAATTGTGGTGAAAGATACAGGAATTGGTATTGAAGAGCCGCAACTTAAAACCATCTTCGAACCCTTTATTCAAGCGGAAGCAACCACGACACGCGAGTATGGCGGAAGTGGCTTGGGGCTGGCAATTGTTCATAGTTTGGTTGAGCTGATGAACGGTACCATCTCCATTGACAGTGTAGTGGGGAAAGGGACGACACTCGTGGCGCGAATCCCCATGGATATGTACATCGGGGAGCGCAATGTTGAGCCAAACAGCTTACTTGTTGATCCTCAGTCGCTGTTTGACGAGTCGCTGCACGTTTTGTTAGTCGAAGACAACCACACCAATGCTTTTATCGCAAAGGCATTTTGCGAAAAGTATGGCATGAGCGTTACTTGGGTCCAAGATGGTCACAACGCCATCGACTATCTGCGCGATGATCCAAACGTCGCCTTGGTATTGATGGACAATCAACTCCCTAGCTTAGGTGGCATTGAATCGACTCGAATTATTCGAGAAGAACTTGGGCTGAATGTGCCCATTTTCGCGTGTACTGCAGACGGTATGCAAGATACCAAGCGAGCGTTTATCGCCAGTGGTGCCGATTACGTGATTGTTAAACCAATCAAAGAGTTAGCCCTGAACAAAGCGATGATTTATTTTAAAGAGAAGTTTATCGACATCGAGCGTTAATACCGACTTGCCAAGTAAGCGTGCTCTACCAAGGCTTGCTTTAGCTCATCATCAATATTGATGGGAGTATTAAATTTGATGCCAAATTTATGCCCGTTACGCTCTCTGGTGATGTTTACGATACTCAGTTTAGTTCCCTCCGGTAAGAACTCCGTAAGTGCACTTTGCAGCTCGATGACGCTGTTTGTGGTCAACTCATTCTCGCCTGAGAGAAAAAAGCCACATCCTGACGCCGAAAAGTCCACTAATTTGCCATGATAAGTGACATCTTGGCTTTTAAGCTCAGCGGGAAGGTCCATTGAATGTCGCTCATGTTGCCTTATTGGCTTTGAGGCGAAATGAGTCGGCATTCGAAGAAAAAGCAGCGCGGAAGGAGTCGAAGATTTAACAATGATGGTCGATTTAAACGCGATGATATGACCCAACTTGGTATTGGTTATCGCTCGGACAACAATTTCTGTGTTGCTCAGTTTTCGAATGATCAGTGCTTCCCGCGCCTTTGTCGGTAAATCAACAATTAAAAACTGAGGAAGTTTGCACCCAACATACGTGGTGGCAAACGAATAGCGGTCATCAGGACCAAAATGAATGGTCGCTGAGAGTTTACTCCCAGGTTGAAGTAAATTCCCGAGCTCTTCTATTGAATCTTCTTTGCTAGGCATTGTGTTGTAGTGCATTGAGGTGAATGACGAAACTATACAAAATTTCGACATTGACCGCATAACTACAGGATAAGGAGTTGATACCCCGCACATTTTGAACAAGGGGCTGAGTGCAGTCAGCCCCATATCCAAACTGTTTTTCGATCACCGGGCGAGCTTTTGATGAGCTTTCGAAAAGTGCTCTGCGCAAAATGCGCCAACGATAGAGAGCTCACCGGCGAGACAAAGTGCAGCGGCGACTTCTGCCAATGCCTTCGCTTTTCCGTTACCGTGTAACCCTAAAATATCTAAACACGCTTTTTGGCTTGGTAGTCCTGTGCCGCCGCCGACGGTCCCGACCATAATGTTAGGTAAAGTCACACACGCATAGAGTGCGCCTTGCGGGTTTAACTCCATGCGGGTTATGCCTATTGCAGATTCCGACACGCAAGCGGCGTCTTGGCCACATGCAATGTAAAGTGCCGCCAGTGCATTTGCGTAGTGAGCGTTAACGCCAATTCCACCACTGAGGGCCGATCCTGTGGTTGTCATTTGGCCAAACTTGACCATTTTCTCTGGCGTAGTATGAAGATACTTTTCAACCAAGTGTCGAGATAAGGTGACTTCAGCCGTGACCTTTTTACCGCGGACATGCCTCATGGTATGCGCATTGGGTTTCTTGTCGCCCGATAAGTTGCCATCAAGGAATGATTCCTTTGGCTCGATAGGCGCGTGTTCAAGGATGTATCGATAGACTTCGTTTGTCGCTATCGTCACCATGTTTTGTCCAGAGGCGTCACCAGTGTGGAACTCAAACACTAAATAGACGTGATTCCCTTCGATGTTGATATTGATGTCGTGCAGCTTGCCGTGAGAGGTCGTCGACTCTGCTACCTGCTTAAAGTGATCGTATTGCGTAACGACCCAAGCAACAAACTGGCCTGCATCTGCAATGTTATGGAAAGCAAAAACTGGCGTTCGCGTTACCCCTTCATTGATCAACATCGCACTGGATCCACCTGCAGCAGTAATGAGCTGGGAGCCGCGATTGTAAGATGCCACCAAAGCTGCTTCCGTGGTCGCGAGTGGTACAAGGTAATCACCGTTGGCATAGAGGCCATTCACACGCAGCGGCCCGGCGATACCGACAGGGAGTTTCACCGTGCCGATAAAGTGCTCGATATTTTTGTTGTAGTGCTCTGCATGTTCAAGGGTGTGCTCATCCAACAGGTGTTTTTTTTCTGTGAGAGGATCTATTTTTTGCCAACGTTTTTCGAGCGTCTTTTGGCTGATGTAAGGGCTTGGTGTCAATCGGAGGGAAGGGCGTTCAAAACGGGGGCTGAGTAATTGTTCTAACTCGTCCGCGTGCGGACCTTGATCGAAGATTGGATGCAGGTCGCGGTAAGACAAATTTAATTTGGGCATAGCGAAATAGTATATAAAAGTTATCGGGGGATTCTAACGGCTCTGATAGGGATAACAACCGTTGTTTATGGATTGCTACAATTTAAACGTGAATATCTAACAGTGTGCCGATCATCTCTTGGTCTCTTTGTAGCATGTTGGTTCCCACTTTACTGTACTGAGAGGCTTGGCTAAGTTTGACCATTGAATCAACATAAGAAGGGTCGGGAACGGCTGGGGCTTTAAACTCAACTTTGTTGAAATCGAGAGATTTGTCGTTTTCGACTTGCGGAAGTGAAGAGGTAAGATTAACGTCGCGCGCCGCTTCCTCAGCCATTTTCGATGACTGATCAATCAACTGATGCCCTGATTGAATAACTGACACGGCCATACACACCTCCCTTAATTAAAGCTTAAGGTGAATTTGTGTTTTGAGCAAGTTGTGCTAAGAAAACAAGCTAGAGATCAGGTTTAGCTCTTCGTCAGTGATTAACGTACTTGAACTGTCCTCTAACGTGTTATTGATTTCACCGCGTAATGCCTTTAGCTGCTGAGGTGTGAGCTGGCTAATCTGCTGTTTAAATAATTCAAACTGGATTGGGGTCATCGTATTCTGCCTCCGAACCTTAGGACTTGAGTGTTCTCCTTTCACACTCATCTCCAATTGATTGATTTATTTCTAGTCTATGCTTGACTGCTCAATAATTGTCCGAAAACTGTCAGGTAGTGTAAGGGTTAGGTGAAGGAGGCTTCACTTTGCCTCCTTCCATAACGGCGCTAAATTCGTTTCTAATGAGTCACTCTTACCGCGAATTTGGCGGCCAAAGAGTGAAGCTCTGGCAGCATTCGGTAGATCAAGTAGAGCTGTTGAAGCACCATTCTGACTGAATTGTCATCTTCTTCTCGCCACTCAGATAAACGCGATTCTAGATTTGGGTCATCGATACTGGCGGTTTCACATGTTTCGCAGTGTTCATTCAACTGATTAAAGAGCACCTCCAAATGTTGATGGATGGTTCGGTGAGCATCTAATACCAGCTGGTGCGTATCTTCATTGTCAATGCGTTGTCGATGCGCGCCCAGTGCAGAGATATAGCTCAATAGCGCGTGACTTAGGGTTAAAAAGCGAAAACTTTCATCAGTGGCGCTGCGGTACTTGCCGGGCTCTGCCAACATCGCACTGATTGCATTGGTCAGGTTTGCATCTTGGTTATGGGCGTGACGTCGAGCGATGCGATAGGATAGGTTATCCTTCTTACCGATACGATACTGACCAATGATTTGCGCAAGGTAGGCTCGATGAGCGTTGATCGCCTCCGCCATAACTTTGTGCAAACGCTTGGATTGCCAATCGGGCAAGATAAACGCCACCGCGCCAACTGCAAGCGCGCAGCCAATTAAGGTGTCGGCAAGGCGCGGCAAGACAACCGCATAGCCTTCGCCCAGTTGGTTAAAGCAAAACAAGACTAAAACGGTAATAAAGCCCGTCGCATAGCCATAGTTTGCCAAACGAAACGCAAAAAAAGCGACACCGGATAGAACGATAAACACCAGTTGACTCTCTTGAGACGGGAAAAAAGTCAGCAGTGGTACGCCCACCAGTAACCCTGCAAGCGTGCCTATGACACGAGCGACGAGTTTTTGCCTAGTCGCACTGTAGTTGGGTTGGCAAACAAAGAGGGTAGTAAGAAGAATCCAGTAACCGCGTTCAATATCGAACCCTTGGATAATGCCATACCCCAACGTGAGGGCGATTGACATACGAACGGCATGGCGAAACAACATCGAATCTTTGTTTAGATTGGACTTTATGCGCAGCCACATCGCCTTGATGGTATGGGCTTCAGTATCGTCGAGAACATCTTCTTCCAGTTTATTCGCATCCGGATTGTTAACGTTGCTCAACTGCTTTTCAACGGTGGCCAAATTATTAAACAGATAGTTCAACTGATTGATCAGCGAGCGCCATTGGGGTTTCTCTTGTTGCTGAAGATAGTTGAGTGAGTTCATTACCTCGTCAAGAGCGACGATAGACTCATCACTGTGCTGGTATTCTTTACCTAAACGAATTGACTTAGCGATCTCGCGACACGCTTTTGCCTGGCTTTCTAGTAGATGTTTGAAGCGAAACAGAACATCAGAGCGCTCAAAGTGCGCCGAGAGCTCTTGGTATCGATAGTGACTAGAGCTGACGCGTTCATGAATGTCTTGTGCTAGAAAATAGATGTTGAGAAAACGGTCAGACGCACCGTCAACGTGGCCGCGTTTAGAGCGGGTTAATAGCGTCATCTTACACGTATTTAACGCATTGACGGTGGCGGCATTTAGGCGCGCTTCTTCGATTCTATGAGGCTGAGGGGTTAAGTCGTTAACTGGGTGAAAAAGCTGACTTTTGGAGTCAAGGTAATTCGCCAGTTGAAGAAAGACGGTTGCCAAACTTTGCTGGACAGGCTGCATTGGCCAAAACGCCGACCAGAGCATCGACATAAAGAAATACCATGCGGCACCAGACAGCAACATCAATGGTTGAAACCAAAGGTTAGTGCTTTCGTGAGCGCCAAGCATTGCGTAGATGGCAATCAGCAATGAACCAAATGCGATGCTGGCATAGCGAGGACCAATGGCGCCTAGCATAATGAAGCCGAAGGTTGAGGTAAATAAGCCGATCGCAAAGAAAACAGGGGTATTGAACAGCAGTTCAATTGAGAAAGCGGCGATGGCGAAACAAATCAGGGTGAGCGTGATCGACTTAATCCTGCCCGTGAACTTATCATCACTCTCTGCAAGCGCCGCGGCAATGATCCCGAGAATCAAAGGAATGATGAGGGAGTTCAGCTCATAATACCAAGTTGGAATGACGACACCTAACAGCGTCACAAGGATAAGTAAGCTGTAGTTAACGGTTTTGTTGGCCCAGTACAGGCGTAACTGACTAAATAATTGCACGTCTCGTCTACTTGTAAGTTTTGATGCAGGCAGTATAGCCTGTTCGTCAATGGTAAACTTCTGATACAGAATAAGAAACCGGTTCGTTTGTTTATTGATTGCTCAACGTGAACTTGACGGCGGATATTGACAGGATCTTTTCAAACTCAATGCGTGTTGAGTTATCATACCCGCCATGAAAAACATGGATACGGCACAATGCAGCTAATCGCAAACAAGACTGCACAGTTTTTGGTTCAAAACGAATATCATCGAGTCACTCTAGAGTCCGACTACCTCGTTCTCGCGTCTGAACGAAGCGAAGAGCGCATTCCTTTCAATGTTTGGAGCGGAAAAATAAAACTCAAGCGAGGCCTTTTCTGGGGTGGTTTGCAGTTTTTCGCTCATCAAGAAGAAGGCGTTGAAAAATCTTGGTTAGTGCAAGGACTCGATTGGGAGCGTTGCCGTGAGTTTGCTCGATTTGCGGTGGCATCTTACCAGCAATGGCATCAAACCCAGTGCCAACAACTGATTGAGTATTTGCCAAAGTGGGAAGCGAAAGTTCGCAGTTTCGAGCGTCAACCTGCCTTTTTGACCCACTCCGCGGTCAACGCTTGGCTTGCCGAATTAGATAACGACTTCAACAAAATGGAAATGGACTTGGAAGATGCGATGCTGCGTATGCCGGATCGTGTGGATAGATTGCTTCCTTGGATCCTAGAAACCAACCAAACCTTGGCGAAACGAAATGAAGATTGGATGGTTAACGAACTTGAAAATTGGAAAGTGCTGTTTTCCCAGATCGAGTCTTCTCCTCTCAATCATACCCAGCAGCAAGCTGTGCTACTTAATGACGACAATAACCTGGTGCTCGCAGGGGCAGGGTCAGGGAAAACGAGTGTGCTGACGGCTCGCGTTGCATACTTGCTGCAAAGCCATTTGGCGCAGGCGGAGCAGATTCTAATGTTAGCCTTTGGTCGTGAAGCTGCCAATGAAATGAAGGCGCGGTTAAACGACAAGATTGGTTTAAGTGCAGAGCCAATCCGTGTGAATACCTTTCATCAACTGGGTCTCTACATTCTTAAGCAGGTTGAAGGCAATGACGTAACTATTTCACCTATGGCGCTTGATGACGGTTTACGTACTGCATGGTGCGTGGATTGGCTGAAGAAACACTGGATGACGCCGACCGCCTTCAAGCGCTGGCAAAAGCACCTCCAGAAATGGCCAATAGCCTATTTAGCTGGGGATGAAGAACTGGGCAGTCATGTCGAAAACCCCAAACTCATTGCTTGGTTGGAAAAACAGCTTTCTCAATTGAGTGCAATGGGGACAACCAAAAAAGAGATCCAACAGTCGCTTATTGAACATCCTGAATACACTCGCCTTAACAGTGAACTCGCTTTGGTGTGGCCTTGTTACACCGCTTGGCAGGAGATGCTCAAGAGTGAAGGGCATGTGGACTTCAATATCATGATCACCCAAGCGACAAAGTGGGTTGAAAAGGGCAAGTTTGTCTCTCCGTGGAAATACATCATGATCGACGAGTATCAAGATATTTCACCGCAAAGACTGGCGCTGGTTGAAGCACTGTGCAAACAAAGTGAACACCAAGAGTGTGTGCTGTTTGCCGTTGGCGACGATTGGCAATCTATTTATCAGTTTGCGGGTTCCGATGTCGACCTTACTACCGGATTTAAAGATCGTTTCCCGCACTCGACGATCCACCACCTAGATACGACTTATCGCTTTAACAATCGACTTGGTGAAGTGGCGAACCAGTTTGTGCAGCAAAACCCGTCCCAACTTAACAAAGCGCTCAATAGTCACAAAGAGCAGAAAGCGAAATCGGTTGTGTTGGCGCCAAGTGCAAATGTTGAGAAGATCCTTGATGATCTGAATCGCAAAGCCAAAGCGACGCAAACCGTGCTATTGCTCGGGCGCAACCATTATCACAAGCCAGAGTTGTTAAGTGATTGGCAAAAACGCTTTGCCATGTTGTCGATTGATTTCATGACATGTCATGCCAGCAAAGGCAAAGAGGCAGATTTTGTTATCCTCGTCTCAGTGGATGAAGGGCAGTTCCCGGCTCGAGTGAAAACGCTTCATCTTGATGGTGCACTCACTCAATCTATCGATACTTACCCATATGCTGAAGAGCGTCGCTTGTTTTATGTGGCGCTCACCAGAGCGAAGAAAAAGGTATGGGTAACCTATAAAGGTGATGGCTCGAGCTTTGTCAGGGAGCTGGCTGACGGCGATTATCCTGTGATTGTGCAACACTAACCAATAGAATAACAGATAGGCGGAAAAATGAGCGGCCAATACTGCATCGTGTTAACGACAACCAACAATGAAGAGAATCAACAATCCATCATTTCTGGTTTGTTGTCCAAAGGCTTGGCAGCCTGCATTCAAGCGATCCCGATTCAAAGTCACTACATGTGGAAAGGGGAGGTGTGTTGTGACGATGAATCATTGCTCGTCATCAAAACCAAGAAATCGTGTTACGCAGAGCTCGAACAAGTGATCGTCGAGCTTCATGATTATGAAGTCCCGCAGGTGGTTCAAGTGCCATTTGTTGAGGGCTTCAACCCTTATCTAGCGTGGATAGAGCAAAATACACGTTGTTAATCGTTGAGTTAGAAATCTACTGCTATCCAATGGCGATGCGCTGCTGAGCAAAGACGTCGCCACTCCCTCCGATAACAAAATCTGTTGAAAGACCTTTTAACTGCACATTAACTCGTTAAAGTTGCTGTTTCATTTCATCAAAGTTTGATTTACCTATATGTCACACTTAGAATCCTGCTTTCAATATCAATAACTAAAAAAGTAAAGTCATGAAACTGGAAACTGTAGATTACCTTGCAAACGATGCCGCAGAGCAATTTGTTACCTCGCTGCGTGAAACCGGCTTTGGGGTACTGAAGAATCACCCAATTCCCAAAGAGCTTGTCGAGTCTATCTATGACAACTGGTACAAGTTCTTTATGTCTGAAAGAAAGAACGAATTTACCTTCAATGTTGAAACTCAAGATGGTTACTTTCCGCCTTCTGTGTCAGAAGTAGCCAAAGGCCACTCAGTTAAAGACATTAAAGAGTACTTCCATGTTTACCCTTGGGGTCAAATGCCGGAAGAACTTAAAGAGCAGATCATGGAGTACTACCAACGTGCTAATGCGTTTGCTGAAGAACTCTTAGGCTGGGTTGAAGCGCATGCGCCAAAAGAGGTTCAAGAGAAGTTCTCAGTAGCGTTGTCTGAAATGATCAACGGCAGTGATAAAACCCTACTGCGTATCCTCCACTACCCGCCGATGACAGGCGATGAAGAGCCAGGAGCAATCCGCGCAGCGGCTCATGAGGACATTAACTTGCTCACCGTGCTTCCTGCTTCCAATGAACCGGGTTTACAAGTTCTGGGCAAAGATGGCGAGTGGATTGATGTTCCATGTGATTTTGGTAACTTGATCATTAACATTGGTGACATGCTGCAAGAAGCATCGGGCGGTTACTTCCCATCGACAACACACCGAGTGATTAACCCAACGGGTGAACGCCAAGAGCAATCGCGCATTTCGTTGCCATTGTTCCTTCATCCTAAGCCTGATGTTGTATTGTCTGAGCGTTACACAGCGCACAGCTACCTAATGGAGCGTCTGAGAGAGCTGGGTGTTATCTAATCTTCTCATCGCGTGAACGAAAGCCAGGAGTCATGACGACACCGTCATCTCTTGGCTTTTTCGTTTTCCAAGGTATGTGATGCCTTGGAGTAAACTCTCAATCTGATAGAAAACCCTGCGAATTGATCGATTGCGACTCGACAAATCGGTTGGAGTGGCTTTCAATTAGAGTATCTCCAACAATCAGTGATTCGTATGCCACAGCAATCAGGACTTGCCGCACAATTTCAGCAGTACATGGAAAATCCGCTACTCTGGCCCATTCTTGAAGTATTGAGAAAACAACCGAGCGGCTGGAAAGTTCACACCCTAGCGTCTCATTTAACCGAAATTGAGATTATGCCTTTGCTGGATGCATCCCCAGACAAAGACCTATTTAAGCGAAATTTTCTGATCATGAACGCTCTGTACCAGCTGCAAGAGACGCTCTATCCCGACAACTGGTTACAAGTCCAAGCAATGGACATTATTTTAATGCCCCAAAGCCAAGTGTTTGGTCATGAAGTCGATCATCACGATCCACTGCGAGATTACTATTTGGACTGGCAAAACTACGAAGCCGAGGAAGGGGAGATTAAGCGGCTACTTAACGAGTTCTGGACACGTTATCGCGAGTTTGTTGGCGGTACGGACGGTAAAGACATGGATAGAGCCAAAGCGCTCAAATTGTTTGAGCTGCCTCACGATGCGACCCACACTGAGATTCGTAAAACATGGCGTAAGCTAGCGTTGAAATGGCACCCCGACCGAGACAACGGCGACAGTGACCGATTTCGAATTCTGTGTGAGGCATGGAATGTTCTCAGACATTAAAAAAGCGCCGTTATCGGCGCTTTTTACTTAGCGAGCTGGCTTGAATTGAGCCTTACGCATTCGGTTTAATGCGGCCATCACATCCATCACGCGAGGTTTGGCAAGGTCACCATGATTTGGCATTGAAGCGTGCCAGTTGCCATGAAGCATTTCACTGAACTCTTTGGCAGGGTTAGCGGACCAACCTGGTAACTGGGCAAGCTGGAACCACAACCAGCCGATGGCATTGATTTCTGCGCTAGATTCAAGTTGTTCCAGTGCAGATAAATCGGTGAACTCCTTACCGAAACGCAGTGATTCAACACCTTTCGCGGACACTCTAAACTTGCCGTCGGCCAAAATGCTCTGCAGATTTGCTCGGTTTACCGAACGAGGTCTGTAGGTTACCAATGGTGATTCACACTCGTTGTCACGTTGACTTGGATGCTGAGCAATGACTTGCTGTGCTTTTTCCGTCACGTCTATGGCTTGATAGTCGTGCATTTGAATCACGGTATCTGCAACGTCGAGGTAGTCGCCAGAGCCCCCCATAACAATCACAGAAGAAACATCGAGTTCGTCACGGAGCTGACCAATGCGGTCAACAAGCGGTGTAATCGGTTCATCACCTTTACTCACCAATGCCTGCATTCGTTCATCACGAATCATAAAGTTAGTGGCTGATGTGTCTTCGTCGATCAGCAAACCCGTTGCGCCAGATTCAATAGATTCTTGTAGCCAAGCCGCTTGAGACGTTGATCCAGACGCATCTTGTGTCGAGAAGTTTTCGGTATCTTTACCCATTGGCAAATGGTTAATGTAATTGGCCAAACTTAGGTTGTGGACACAACGACCATCCTCAGCTCGAATCTTCATAGCATTTAGGTTGGTCACGATACGCTCACGACCGTCACCGGGGATGTGATCGTAAATTGAGCGCTCAATCGCAGTGAGTAGGGTGGATTTACCATGGAAACCGCCACCAACGATTAAGGTGATACCTTTACGAATACCAAGGCCAGTAATAGGGCCTTGGTTTGGCGTTTCGATCGTCACTTCAAGAGATTTCGGGGCTGTGATAGCGACGGCGTCTTTCATTGGTAGGTCACAGTTGCCAGCAATACGTGGCAGAACAGAACCGTTAGCGACAAAGGCCAATAGATTATGTTTATCCAATTTGCTGCGCAAGAATGCTTGATCTTCTACCACTTCGCAGTGGTGAACGAGCGCTTCAATGTCTAACTCACGCTCAAGTGTCGCGCGTCGAATATACTTAGGCAGGTGGAAGGTTAAAATATTGTCGGCTTTTTTGCCAAGCACGCTTCTCCCTTCTGCGGGTAGATTGATGCGAAAACGCAGTTCAATCCCTTCATCGGTGAAGAGCACGGCAGTGCTGTCGAGCACCACTTGCCCTGACAGCGCAATGCTAACGCTCGATTCTTGCTTGGCTAATTGAGCAAAGCTGCGTGCGATAAAGTCACGTGCAGCGACTTGGTAAGCCGCTGATTTTTCTCGTAACCATTGGAGGCCAGTCACCGACCAAGGACGTACCGCTCTTACACGTGTAGGGGAGGCGTACGGGTCAGCTTGAACGTAATCAATATAGAAAGTGAAGTCGCTAAAGTCATAGCAGCCTTTAATTTGCTGATACGCGCGATAGTTCTGTTTTTCAATTTTTTTTAGTGCAGCGGTTAACTGATCCATAAGACGTTCACTTGGTAGAGAAATAAAAGGCGCGATTATATACGTGAAGATCGCCTATTGCGAGTAAATTGGGCCTTTCTCGCCTTGCGTCAATTCAAGACTGCTCAGAGGGATGTCTGAGCAGAGTCATCGATTTGATTGGTCAAATGTTGCTTTAAAAAGCTCGCTTCGAAAAGATCGCAAGGCATCGGTTTTCCATACAGGTAGCCCTGACCAACCTCGCATTCTTCTTCGAGAATAAAGGCTTCGTGAGCTTCGTTTTCAATCCCTTCTACCGTCACCGTCAAATCAAGCTTTTTCGCAATGTTGATAATCGAGCGAACGATTTCTCGGTCTTCGTTGCTCTCATCTAGGTGGTGGACAAAGCTTTTGTCGATTTTTATCGCATCGAACGGAAACTTCTTCAGATAATTGAATGAAGCATAACCGGTACCAAAATCATCAAGTGACAGTGTCACTCCCAATTTACTCAGTGCTGTCAGGGTGTTACGCGCGACGACCTCATCGGCAATAAGACCACTTTCTGTCACTTCTAGCTCAAGATAATGGGCAGGGAGTTTGTACGTGTTGAGTAAATCTCTTACCTGTTGGACAAACTGAGGGCTTTGCAGTTGTACCGCAGACACATTGACGCCAAGTTTGAACTCTTGCACATGGTCGACCCACTCAGACGCTTTTTGTATTGCGGAGCGAAGAACAAAACTGCCCACTTCGAAAATCAGGCCATTTTGTTCCGCTAAATGAATCAATGTTTCGTTGGAAATATCGCCTAGAATAGGGTGGCGCCAACGCAGCAGCGCCTCTGCACCAATCCACTGGTGAGTATGCGGAGAGACTTTCGGTTGGAAGTACAGCAACAAGTCGTCGTTGCGTACGGCTTGTAACAGATAGCTCTCGAGCTGGTTAATGTTTTTCTGCACATCGGAAATATCTTGCGAATAGAAACTGAACTTGTGCCCTGAATCCTTGCAAGACTGCATCGCTTCAACCGCGAACTTCAATATGCTGGAGGTGCATAAGGTATCTTTGGATGTTGCGATGCCAATGTAACTGTGAAGGTGCAGTTTTTCTCCCTCAATATCAAAGTGAGACTGACTCACGTCAATCAACAGGCTACACAATTCTTGAATGTCACCATCGAGGTTTTTTGATTCGAACAGAAAGGCTAAATCGGTAGAGGTTGGTCTTGCCGTCAGCACGTTGAACTTTGTTAAATCTCCCAATCGATGTCTAAATTGAACCAAGATATGGTCCCACACCGAATAGCCATATTTTGATTGGATACGGCGACCGTTCGCAAAGCCGATATGCACAACGGCGACATCGGTCGTAACGTTATCGGTAATCGACTTGAGAAGCGTCTCAGTCTCAAACTCTAGTGCTGAACGGTTTAAAAATCCGGTGCCAATGTCATGTCGTTGCTGGTAGCGAATTTTTTGCTCTGCCGCTCGGCGTTTATCAATCTCGACGTTCAGCTCGTAGTTCAAATCAACTAAATCTTGAGTTCTGGTGTGAACTCGAGATTTTAACTCGTCGTTAAGCTGTTTTAGGCGATGGTTTTGATACAGCGTTTTTAAATGTGATTCGACAGAGTCTCGAAACGAGGTAAGCAAATCTTGATAGGTCTGTGTGAAGTTGTTTTCTTTGTTGTCTAGCACACAAATGGTGCCAAAGACGTCACCATTTGGCCAACGTACCGGCAACCCGCAGTAGGCCATAAGACCGTGCACCATATCCGGGTTGTTTTTCCAAGCTGGATCATTGTTGGCATTAGGTACATGAAGCATACGCATTTCGTTGACCACGGTCTCACAGTAGAGCCCTTGATTGAGAGACTCCTTATCTCCGGGTTTATATGGGTGAGACGCGTTGTTATTGGCAGTGAATACTTCAATTTCATCGGAGTGAATACGCATCACCAGAGCAGCAGGCACAGAAATGATGTCAGCAAGAAGGTTTACAATGGTCTGCCAGCTTTGAAGTATCTCATCAGGAATACTCACATTGGCAGTGTTAATTTTTGACATACGGTATCCATATTGGAAAAGGCAATAGAGTGTGAGCTATCCGTGCTCTTGTTTTAATAATAGTCTTTATTCAGCAAACGTTTTAGGTATGAGTCGTCTGCTGTCCTAAAAATAAGAATTAACGATATTACCGCTAAAAAAAGCTCGCTGGAAACAGCGAGCTGGAGGGATTAATGATTTCTCAAAAATGAGACGCCTAAGCTAGTCAGCATCGCTGTTTATCCATGACTCAAGATCGATCTCTTTACTGTAGTCAACGTCACTAAACGAGAAACCGTTGAGTCGTAAAAACTCTTGTTTGAACCCTTGATAGTCACCGAGTTGCTTGAAGTTATCGGCGTTAAGCTGCGATACCAATTGATTCACTTCGCGTTGGGTCTCAACGTCAAGTTCCCAGTCATCCATGCGCAGCAGGCGCTCACAGTCGACAGGAATCTTACCTGTTGAATAGACTTTGTCTCTAAATAGACGCTGCATTTGCTCAATGCATCCCTCATGGGTGCCACGTTCTTTCATGACTTTGTAGAGCGCAAGAATGTACGGCGTTAAACCGGGGATAAACACACTGGCTTTTGTCACGAGCGCCTTGCAGACCGTTGCGTATGCGCCGCCATTAAAGTTGGCAAGCTTAAGGTTTAGGGAATGGCTGGTTTGGTGAAGATCAATTTTTGCCCTGCCTAATGTTCCATCTAGGTATATCGGATGGGTCAGTTCTGGGCCAATGTAGGAGAATGCGAGCGTTTTACATCCTTCACCGATGGACTCTGAATTGATTAGCGCATCAACCCAGGCTTCCCAATCTTCGCCGCCCATGACCTTGATCGTTTCGTCAACTTCTTGGTCTGTGGCTGGTGGGAGAGTCGTTTCCTGCCATGTGTCGGTTTCGAGGAGAATACTAGCGCCCGATACCGATTGACCGATCGGTTTGATAGCCGAGCGCCACATTTCGTCGCTGTTTGGCTTTGGACGCACGCCGCTGGCGACGCTATAGACGATAAGGTCAACCTCGCCTTCGAAATAGGTTTCTACCGCCTCGATGACTTGTTCTTTGATGGAATCAGAGAAGGCATCACCTTGAATGTTGACTGCGATGCGACCTTCCTCTTCGGCGAATTTTTTAAAGGCGATATTATTGTAGAAACCAGCCGAACCGACGCCTTTCGAGGAGGGACCATGTTCGTATGAGACACTGATTGTATCGGCTTTGCTTCCACCGAAGGTGAGGGCGATGCGTGTGGCGAGCCCGAATCCAGAAGAACCACCAATAACGAGAACCCTTTTGGGGCCATTTGTGATCGGCTCAGATTGCTTTACGTATTGAATTTGTTGGAGAACCGCTTGCTCACACCCAACAGGATGCGCAGATTTGGCAACAACGCCTTTAATAACAGGTTCAATTATCATTGTTATGTCCTTTTCCAACGAGGATTGAACCAGATTAACGTAAAGCTAAGTAAATTTTATTGAGCTAGACCAATTAGAGGTGATTAAGTAACTCTTTTGCAACAAACTCTGCAATCCAAGGTTGTGCTTCTGGTTGCGGATGCAGGCCATCTTGCATCATCCACTCCGGCTTGATGATTACGCCTTCTAAGAAAAAGGGCAAAAGAGGCACTTGAGTTTTGGCTGCCGTTTTTGGGTAGAGTTCGGCAAACGCCTCTGTATAACGTTTGCCATAATTAGGTAACACGCGGATTTGCATAAGCAGCGGCTTAGCATCAGCGTCACGGACCATACTGATTAGGGTCTCTAAGTTGTTTTGAATAAGGTTAGGCGGAAAGCCGCGCAAGCCATCGTTAGCCCCAAGCTCTATCAATACGTAGTTGGGTTGATGTTGTGACAGCAGTTGAGGCAAGCGTGCGATACCGTTGCCGGTGGTATCCCCAGAGATACTGCCGTTGATGACGTTGACGTTTTGACCTTTAGCGAGTAACACATCTGGTAATAAAGAAGGCCATGCTTTTTCAATTGGCATTTGATAGCCTGCACTCAGGCTATCTCCTAAGATCAACAATTTGCTCGCGTTGGCTGAGTACGAAAACAGAAGAATAAAAGCAAGGGAAAGTAAACGAAACATGCAAACATCCGTAATTAAAGCAAATTCAATAACCAAAACAGTCTCTACTAATCAAGAGCAATTAACAATCCTTGAAGAGATAAATCTTGATATCAAAGAGGGTGAGAGTGTTGCGATTGTCGGTAGCTCTGGAGCAGGGAAATCGACGCTAATGACCTTGATGGCGGGCTTAGATACGCCAACCTCTGGTACTTTGGAGTTAATGGGGCAAGAGCTCTCTGCGCTAGATGATGAAGCTCGCGCGGCAATTCGAAGTGAATCGGTCGGTTTTGTGTTTCAAAGCTTCTTGTTGATCCCGAGTTTGAGTGCGCTTGAGAACGTGACTCTGCCGTGTCTTCTGAAAGGTGAAGCGGAAAACGTGGATCGAGCTAAGTCATTGCTTGAATCGGTTGGTTTGGCTCACCGTATGGACCATTCACCGGCGCAATTATCTGGCGGGGAGCAGCAGCGTGTTGCCCTAGCAAGAGCCTTCATGATTGAGCCCAAGGTGCTGTTTGCGGATGAACCTACAGGTAACCTAGATCAGCAAACCGCAGAAAAGGTGATTGAGCTGCTTTTCGAGCTTAACGAGCAACATGGCACCACACTGGTTCTTGTTACCCATGATATGGCACTCGCTCAGCGTTGCCAGCGTCGAATGAGAATACACGCTGGACGTATTGAGGAGGCTTAATCATGTCAGAGGTCAGCTCACCACAACTCAATCGCCGCCTGTTAAGTTGGAGTTTGAGTGAAATCAGACATGGGCAACTGTGGCCCGTTTCAATTGCGTTAACGCTTATCATCGCGTGTATCTTTGCCCTTACCGCACTTGCCGAGCGCTTGGAGCAAGTGGTTGTGAAGCAAGGGAAAGAAGCGTTAACCGCCGATACCGTTTATTCTTCCTCAAACCCAATCCCTCAACCGCTTTTAGAAGCGGTAAACCAGCAGCAACTGACGATTTCATCACAGACTCGTTTTGCGACAATGGCGTTTAGCGATCGCGGCATGAAGTTGATTACCGTGAAGTCCGTTGACAGCGCATTTCCGTTACGTGGTGAGATGGTGCTGTCAGACGGCAAATCAACGTTCAATCACGTCCAACCCGGCGAACTTTGGCTTGATGAGCGCTTATTTGCACAACTGGATGTTTCTATTGGTGACGCTGTCACGGTGGGCGATGCCGATTTTATTGTTTCTGGACGAGTGGTTGAAGAGCCGGGTTTGAGTTTTAACCCGTTCCAACAAATGCCAACCGCGTTTATCCACAATACGGATTTGGAAAGAACGGGCGCCGTTCAATTGGGCAGCCGAGTACGGTTTAACCTTTTCATTAATGGCGACCAAGGCCAAATAGAGACCGTCAAGTCGTCAATTGAACTGACACCAAGCGACCGTTGGCGCGATCAAAACAGTGCCAGCCGAACTAATGAGGTCTTTCAACGCACTGAACAGTACTTGTCTTTGACTGTGGCGATTGTTGTCATCATGGCGGCGACGACTTTAGTGCTTACCTGTCAGCACTATGTCTCAACCCGTAAAAAGACGATAGCCATGCTCAAAAGTTTGGGCGCAAGCAGAGGGTGGATTGGACGTTGGTTGTGGAGCCAAGTGGCGATTCTATTGATTAGCGCTTCGATACTTGGGTTAGCGATCGGCGTTGGACTAGAAATACTCCTCAGAGTGCCATTGGTTGATTTATTGCCCAACCCATTGCCGAGCTATGGTCTTAAACCCGCGCTTGTTGCGGTGTCTACCAGCGTACTGATTGCAGTGCCTGCGTTGGGCATTCCACTGCTTGGTTTACTTCAAGTGAGCGCTGCCAATGTGATGCAGTCAGATGTGGCTTACAATCGCAGTCGACCTTACTACTGGTTAATCGCTGTACCATTGTTGCCGATGCTGTTTGTCTACTACCAGAACACGTTAGTCTGGATAATCTTAGCCGGTATTGTTGCGCTATTCCTCGTGTTAGCGCTGCTTAGCATTGGCTTGACTAAGCTGCTGAGTAAAATGCCATTGCCGATATCAGTACGTCTCGCGTTGAGCCGAATTAATCGTTCTGCCATGTCGACAGGGATTCAGTTTGGTGCGTTGGCGCTATCTTTGATGTTGTTAGCAGTCATGTGGCTGGTAAGAACAGACCTATTGACCGATTGGCAGCGTACATTACCTGCTGATGCGCCAAATGCGTTTGCCCTCAATATAGCTCCGTATGAAAAAGACGCGTATCTGGAGGTGCTCGATAGCAATCAGATTGACCGTTCTGAAGACTACCCGATTATTCGCGGTCGTTTATCAACAATTAATGGTGAAGATGCAAAAGAGTATGCGCAAGGGGGCGAAGGTACCGATGCGTTAAGGCGAGAGATCAATTTCACTTTTGATGATGGTATTCCAGAGCACAACGACGTGCTCGAAGGGGAGTGGACCGACGCGAATGGCGTCTCGGTCGAAGCCGATGTTGCTCAGGATCTCGGCTTAGAAATCGGCGATGAGCTTGGCTTTGTTATCAACAGTCAAACAGTCACAGCTAAAGTAAACTCGATTCGTCATGTCGAATGGCGAGACATGAAACCGAACTTTTATTTCATATTCTCACCTGATGTCCTGCAGTCTATTCCCGCGACCTATTTGGTCAGTTTTAGACTTGAAGACAGACATAATGATCTGATCAACCAGTTATCTCGTAATCATCCAACGGTAAGCCTAATGGATATCAGGAGTATGGGAGCCAAGATCCAAGGTCTGCTGGAGCAAATCGTGTGGTCGATTACCGTCTTAGCGGCACTAGGAGTGGTTTCAGGCGTGATGTTGATCTTCACCTTGTTACGTTTGAGCTTAGGGCAGCGGCAGAGCGAAATTCAGCTTTATCGCACTCTAGGAGCAAGTAAAAAACGCGTCGTTCGTACCATATGGGCGGAATACGGAATCATGTCCTTGGTCGCAGGATTTATCGCTGCCATCGGAGCAGAACTGGTTGTTTGTGCTCTGATGAAGTTTGGTTTTGAACTTGAGCCAAACCTGCATTTGGTGCTTTGGACTGCGCTCCCTGTGGTGACTTTCTTTACTTTAGCATTAGTTGTTAACAGTATGATAAAACGTCTACTAACCCCTATAAATAAAGCGTTTAGCTAACTTAGGCTTGGCTGACTTTTCCACTTATCCACAAAATCAGTGGATAAAGTTTGGGATAAGTCAGCCTGTAGATAACTTCAAAATTGTCGTAGCCCTTGTAGGGGTAAAGCGTGGCGAAGTTTTGTTATTCACACAATCGATAATTGAGAAATTCACAGATATTGAGTCAAGCATTTTTTTCATTTTTTTGTCGTTAAAATGTCATTAATTTTCCTTGCAAAAATTGTGTTTTTCTTCTTGTCACGTAAACAGTAAAATGCACTCAGAATGAATGGATTAACCATACGAATGCAGTCAAAACAACTTCAAACCAGTGCATCTTCCGTCGCAGTTATTGGTGGTGGCATTGCGGGCGCAACCGCTGCCTTACACTTATCTGAGCTAGGAATCAAAGTCACTCTTATCGAAAAGAAACCAGGGCTGGTTTATGGTCCTCCAATTTGTCATCTACACGCAGGTGGAAACCTCTATCGAGAAATATCGACGCAGCAATGCCTAGAGCTTCTCAAGCAATCGGTGGACACAGCACGCCTGTATCCACATACCATCAACAACCGGCCGACTATTATCGCTGTCCCTTATGCCGATGGCGGAACGCCTGAAGAGCTTTACGAACGTTTGTTGTTCATCCAAAAAGCCTACCAAGAGTTGGTAAATGAAGATGAGCGAAACAAAGTACTGGGTGAGCCGGAAGACTATTACCGTTTCTACGGGCGTGAAGAGCTTGAGACGCTAGCAAACCGGACTCAGCCAAGTGAACCCTCCAGCTTCGACGATTGGATGATTCCATTTGCTAAAGAAGCCGATCTCGATTCGCTACGTTTTCCTGTGGTCATGGTCCAAGAGCCGGGGTGGAGCGTTTTTCGTATTGCTGCATCTGCGACATTGGCATTGGAGCAAAGCGAAAACTGTCACTTAATGCTCGACACTTATGTCACTGACCTTACCCATGATGAAGGGTGGACAGTGCACTGTACCGATGGCTCTGGGCGAAGTGTTCAAGTCAAAGCTGACTATTTGGTGAATGCGTGTGGTTATGAGACAGGGCACATTGATGATTTAGCGGATAAACCGAGAAACCGCTTGGTGGAGTTTAAAGCCGCATACGTAACGAAATGGAGCCAGAGTGATGAATTGTGGCCGGAGGTGATCTTCCATGGCCCTCGCGGTACACCTAATGGTATGGCGCAGCTAACCCCATACCCAAATGGTGTGTTTCAACTTCATGGCATGACCAAAGATATTACCTTGTTTGAAGATGGTTTGGTCTCATCTGATGCCCAATCGTCGCAGCCACAACTGCCAATGCGTCTACGTAAAAAGATCATCGAAGGTTGGAATGAAGACGTTGTTATAGAGCGCTCTCGACGAGCGATTAACCATATGGCGCGGTTTGTTCCAAAATATCAATCTGCGGTTGAGTTCGGAACGCCTTTGTTCGGCGCTCAGCAAATCCCTGGTAATGACGAGACGTTACGCGCCGCTGATGTGACTTTTGCTGGCAACGATTACGCGCGTTTAGAGGTTGTGAAAGGCTCATCGGCACTCGAGGCTGTGACTAAGCTGGTTGAGCATTGGCATCTATACGACTACCGCGATCAATCGATTGAGGAGCTGCATCCTATTAGCATGTCATTAGCTTATGAACAGGTTGAAGAGCGAGCGAAACATTTAGCCTCACGTCGAGATTATCCTGAAGAGTTAGCAGAGTATTACGGACAATAAAAAATGGGCGTGTGACGCCCATTTTTTTATGAAAACTGCCACCGTCTCAGTACCCAAAATACCTTGCCCATTGGCTCCATACATCTTGTAACCCAAGTAAGTCGCCTCTCACAAAACGAACTTTTTGACCCGGTTTAGCTTGCGCTAGACGCGGAAGATCAATGCGCGCAACACAACCGATTTTTGGGTAGCCACCAATGGTCTGTCGATCGTTCATCAATATGATGGGCTCTCCATTGGGTGGAACTTGAATCGCTCCGAGCGCGATGCCTTCGCTTAGGTACTCTTTATTCGGAGGTTGGATGCGTCCGCTGGTCAGTCTGTAGCCCATCCGATCGATCAATTGGCTTACTTCAAACTCCTGTTGGAAAAACAGCTCGACTTGCTCACTAGAAAACTCACTGACTTGATAGCCTTCGATGACCCGAAGTTCAAGCGTTCTGTCGTAATCAGGTTTATAGCGAAATGTCATTTGGATCGGTTTGCTTGACACTAAATGAGGCACGATACCCAGCACATCGCCTGCTTTGAGAGGCTCACCATTCATTAGTCCGCCAAGTTTGTCACGACGAACACTCGCACAGCTGCCAAGTTGCGTGTCGACGATGAAACCGTTCTTAACCGCAAGATAACTGCGTAACCCATTTTTAGGCAGCCCAAATGTTAGGCGTTGTCCGGGCTTAGCATCGAATGTCGACCAGTTGGTTAGGGGGATTCCGTCCAATTGCGCGTTCAAGTCACCGCCAGCAATCGCCATCTCACAGCGGTGGTTAATTTCGAACTCGGCTTGGCCTAAGGTTATTTCCAATGTTGCCGCGTTTACAGTGTTACCAAGAAGATGATTAGCCCAACTATACGCGTAATCATCAAGTGGTCCACCTTGAGCAATACCAAAATGCGCAAGACCAAATCGGCCAAAATCTTGAATCAGTGTTTGCTGTCCGGGCTTTATTACCGTGATGGATTCTTGTACGTTCATGTCCACTCCTGTTGCACTTTGCCACCTAAGCTAAAAAACTCTTCACGGCTAATGGGTTTGAATCGAACGCTATTGCCAATCGAAATCGGAAGAATCGATGCACTTTGTGGATCATACAAGTCAATTGGACAATTGCCGATAATGTTCCAGCCACCCGGACTTTGGGTTGGATAGATAGCGGTTTGATTATTGGCAATGGCTACGCTGCCTTTTGCTACATTGACCCTCGGTTGTTCCCGCCTCGGCCTTTGTAGTTTTGGATCAACCGTGGTTAGGAATGCGAAACCTGCGGTAAACCCAATAGCACCAACGCTGTACTCGACAGATGAATGTAGCGAGATGATCTCTTCTAAGCTAAGTCCACTACTTAAGTAGGCGTTAAGGTCAGGGGCGACGTCGGGGTGATAGTAGACCGGAAGCTCGATGATCTTAGGCTCGGGTTTTTCAGGCAAATGAAGGAGAGACTCGGTAACAATTTTTTCTAAATAGGGGATAAATTCAAAGATCGAAATTCGGTGCGGCAGGTAGTCAATTAATATGGTGTTAAACGAGGGGGTTACGTTCATTACCCACGCCCCCAGTTGGTTGCGTAAATACAGGCTAATCTCGCCAATGACCCAAGAGAGCTCAGGGCTTGGCTCAGCCTCAAATTTGACCAAAACAGAGCATTCAGCCACAGGGTCGACGGATGTTTCTATTTTCACTATCCTTCCTCCGAATCTATCACTTTACGTATTTTTTCAATCATTTGCACCGCGTCTAGATTGTCCCCGTGGACACAAATGGTATCCGCATCAATCGATAACGTGTAACCGTCCAGCGTTCTTACTTTTCCGTATCGGACTATCTGCGTCACTTGGTCTAAGATCGCTTGCTCATCGTGTATAACGGCGCCAGCCATAGAGCGAGGTGCTAAATGCCCGTTGGATAAATACCGTCGGTCGGCAAACGTTTCGAACAAAAGAGGGACATCATAATCGTCAGCAATGTCGAGTCGGTCTTGATTATCTTGAGTGGCTAACGTCATTAAGGGCACGTTAAAGCAAGAGACAGCATCTACAACCGCTTCAAATACACTGGTATTTTTAAGCATATCGTTGTAAAGCGCACCGTGCGGTTTGACATAGTGAAGGGTGGTATTTTCACTTTCACAGATCGCTTTTAGCGCGCCGACTTGATAGATCACCATATTGGAAATCTCGTTTTTCGAGAGCGTCATGCTTCTGCGGCCAAACCCTTGTATGTCTGGGTAACTTGGGTGCGCACCGATTACAACATTGTGATTAATAGCCAGTTTCACCGTCGAATTCATGATCATCGGATCGGATGCGTGAAACCCACAGGCAATGCTTGCTTGATCAATATGGGGCATGGCGAGCTCATCACACCCCATTGTCCACTGACCATAGCTTTCACCCATGTCGCAATTTAATTTAATGTTCGTTTTGTTCATTGCAAATAAGCTCTCCGAAATTGCCCCTACCACCTTGTTTCAATTCTATACTTGAAACAGTGATCAGTTTCATTATTTGATCAACAACTTAGCAAAAACATAGGCTTCTAAATATGAATCTTTACTGATAAGTGGAATAATATAGACTGCTAATATAGCAAGGAACCTAGATGTACAAGCGCTCAATTCTTTTTACTTCTCTCTCTCTCGCAGGATGCGCCGTATTCGCAGATGACAATTTGGACGAACTTATGTCAATGAGTTTAGAAGAGTTGTCGATGTTGGATGTCGCTGTCGAAACTGCCTCTAAATTCTCACAGAAAGTGTCAGATGTCCCTGCGTCTGTCTACGTGTTGTCAAGTGAACGAATTCAACGTAGTGGGGCGACCAATATCCAAGAAGCTCTTGCTCTGGTTCCCGGTATGTACGTTACTAAATGGAACGAAAACACCTATCACGTTTCATCACGGGGCTTTCATGATGGCTTGTACAACAAAATGCTGGTCATGGTGGATGGGCGAAGTGTCTATAGCCCAGTCTATGGTGGCGTGTACTGGAGTGCTCTCGACTATATTTTGGCAGACATCGAGCGTATCGAAGTGATCAGAGGCGCGAGTGGAGCGATCTGGGGCGGTAATGCGGCGAATGGCGTTGTTAACATCATCACCAAATCTGCTCAAGATACTCAAGGCACCTACATGACCGGAACAGCGGGTCGGTACAATGCTTATGATTATTCGCTCCGTCATGGCTTGAAATTGGATGAAGATTTGTACGCGCGCGCGTTTTATAAGTCCAAAAGCAACCCAAGCTATTTGAATAATTCAGCGTCTAAGTGGAAAACGGACACGGCGGGGATAGAAGTGAGTCGGAAACTGACCGATTCCTCTTGGCAATTTAGAGTGGGCGGCACCAAACTTGCGCATGATGCCGAGGTTTGGACTGTCGCCTATGATAGAAATGATCCGTACAACCAGCCTGTTACTATTGCGATTGATAACGAGCGTATTCAAGTGGATAGCGCCTATGTTCAGCTCAATCATCAAAAGCAGTTAGATTCATCGAGCTTGATTAATACCAGCTTTTGGGTTGATCACGTGAAAGATGAATCCCCCGATGCGCCTGGCGAATACACGACCGTGGATCTCGAATCTAACTACTCGACAGCTTTGAACGCCAAACATGATATTATCGCAGGAATCGGCTTACGTTATGTTGGCTTAAGGTTTACGGAAAGCTGGCAAGATGCCGATTTGTTTACTCTCACTGGCTACTCTCGTAGTTACGACATCGATAAAGCCAATGACTACATTGCGAACGTTTTCGCCCAGTCCACTTACCAAATCTCTGACCAATTGAGCAGTGTTATTGGTGTAAAAGGCGAATACTTTGAGCAGAACAAAACCTTTGAGCTGTCACCACAACTTAGGTTGCTTTACACACCTAGCGATGCGCACCGTTTTTGGACTGGCATCGGCAGAGCGGTTGTCACACCGTCTTATATGGACTCAAACTCCATTTATCAACAATCCTACATTGAATGGTACGGTGACACTCCGTATGGTTCCACTTACCTGACGTTGCCAAATGAAAAGCTAAAGAATGAGTCAGTTTGGACGGGTGAGCTAGGGTATCGCTATATGCCGTCAGAGCGTGTTGAGTTGGATGGCATGGTTTTTTACAGCCGCTACGACAACATTCGCGGTAATGACTGCTTTGATTCTCTGGTCTATCAAGGGTACGAACATCTTTGGTTTTGCTTTGTCTCTGATGATTATCAAGCGACAACCTCGGGTATAGAGCTCGCTGCGCATTATCAAGCGGCGGACAATTTGAGCTTCTATGCCACCTACAGTTATCTGCGTGTTGACGCCGATTGGGACAAAGGAACCTATTCGAACGGCGGCAATGAAAGTTCGCTGTCACTACCTAGCCAACATCTTGCCACCTTGCAAACCTTGTGGTCGATTAACAAGAATTGGCAATGGGATTTCGCCCTGAAATATAACAATACCCGTTACACTGACGAAATGAGGGCTGATTACGACATACCCGGCCGTGTAACGCTGGATGATGTCACGCCTCATGTGACCTTGGATACCCGTTTGGGCTGGCGTAAAAACGACAGCGCTCCGCTTGTCGAGCTAGTGGTGCAAAAAATGTTTGCCAACGAAATCTACGATTCTTGGAGTCTCTATCCAAATGAGCAACTGGCTTATGTGAGGCTATCCCATGAATTTTAGACGTTGGGTGACAACTGCCTGCCTCGCTGCCGCCTTCGTTTCTCCTCTGGCAAACGCCAAATTCACCCCAGAGCAGGTTAAAGCTGTATACATCTATCGTATTGCCAGCTTTGTGTTTTGGGGCGCTGACGAGCAGATGAACGAAATCAGTATTTGTGCTCCTGATGATGAGGAAGTGCGTGACATACTGACGGATATAACGAAAGACAAGTTGATTCGAAATAAACCGCTGCATATTTCTAACTCGGGGTGCGACGTTTTATACATCACCAAAAAAGAGAGCTTAGACCTGATTAAACTCAATCCTAACCGCACGATTTCAATCAGCGATATTCAAAGTTTTACTGAGCTTGGAGGGGTGGTTGAACTTAGCACGCTAGGTGGACGAATTAAGCCAAGAGTGAACTTAGAAAACGTTGGTGAATACACGCTGTCGGCTAACTTTTTAAGGGTCGCTGAAATTGTTGGAGGTAAGCAATGAAACTTCTCCACAATATGTCGCTGAAAACCAAGCTTATTCTGCCGATCGTGATCTTCACTGGCCTTATTTTCTTCTCTTCACAAGGGTATGCGCTTTACAGTGCTTTTGAAACTCAAAAGGATAATTTGATTGATCGCGTTAGCGTTCTTGCAAAAGGGGTGGCGTATAACCTTCAAGCGGCAATTTTGTTCAACGATAGCTATAGCGCCAATCAAGTTCTAGACGCGTTTTCCGCTGACGAAGAGATTGTCAGGGTTAAACTGTATACCGCAAACGGACAGTTGTTTGCCATGTACGAGCGTGAAGGAAGCGCGGCTCCTGTTCCCAATGAAAAAGAGCGTACTCAAATTCGTGAACAGAAGTTTGCTATCGGTGACGAGTACATCTTCATTTTGATTCCCGTTGATATGGAAGGGGAAACCATTGCTCAATTACGAATTATTGTCTCTAAAGCGTCTTTCCAATCCTTATATAACTCCGCATTAAGTAACGGATTCGTATTCTTAGTGTTTCTGATCTGCTCGGGGATCGTCCTTTACATGACGGTTGATAAGTTCATTGTGGGGCCGGTTTATAACCTGAATTTAGCCATGAATGCGTTTATCAACCGCAAGCAGCGAGACTTCAATGTCGCGCCAGCCGCCAATGATGAAATTGGTGATTTGGTTCGAGCGTTCAACACCATGCTCGATAGACTTAGCCAACGTGAACAACAAGTTGCTTACACTTTAGATAAGCTAGAAGAAGAAAAGTCATTTGCTAATGAAGTTGTTGAGACGGTCAAACATGCGTTAGTGGTCGTCAACAATAAAGGCGAAATCGTGCATTTTAATGGCGCAACGTGCAGTGTATTTCGATGCACGAGTGCCTTCCTAAAGGGCGCAAACCTTGAAGATCTGGTTGAAAGTGAAGAGGCAAACGTCGTACGAGAGGCCATTTATCGCGGGCTAGAATTTACCGACCGGAAAATCTGGATTCGAGATGTGTTTAAGCAGTATCAATTGCTACAAATCAGCTGTACTAAGCTGACAAAAGCGGGGCAGATACTGTTCGCCATTCAAGATATTACCGAAGTGGACGCAGCGCTCAGTCGCCAACGTTTAGCAGCGGGTGTGTTTGAGAACAGCCAAGATGGTTTGATGGTCACGGATCAAGATGACGTTATCACCATGGTCAACCCATCGGTGACCCGATTACTGGGTTACACTCAAGAAGCGCTGTTGGGTAAGAAGCCTGAAGAAACGTTAGAATGGCAACAGTTCCGTTCGCTTATGCCAACAATTAAAGAATCGGTGATGCAATATGGTCAATGGCAGGGTGAAATCTGGGAAAAACACTTATTTGGTCATAATGTACCAATGTTCGTAAAGGTCTCTTGTATCTACAACAGCGAGGACGAATCGCGTTGTGATTATGTGTACATCTTGTCCGATCTTTCCAGCGTAAAAGAAATGGAACGCTTAGAATATCTTGCTCACCACGACTCTCTGACAGGGTTAGCCAACCGCGCTCATTTGTATCGTGTCTTAGATGATTCTTTGAAAGATGAACGTGAGGCCAAAAATGGCTTAGCACTACTTTATCTCGATCTTGATGGTTTTAAACAGGTTAATGACACTTATGGCCACGACGCAGGTGATGAGGTGTTAAAGCAGGTGGCTGAACGTTTGCTGTCTCAAGTGAGAAGTCAGGACTTAGTCGCCCGTTTATCTGGGGATGAGTTTGTGGTACTCCTGACGTCAACCGACCGCAGCAGTATTACTGTGTTGGCACAGCGCCTCATTTCATTGATTAAGCAGGATATTGTCTATCGTGGGCGAGTGCTCAACGTAGGGGTAAGTATCGGTGTTCACTATATTGAGCAGCGCGATATCCCAATGGATCAGTTAATTAGAGCGGCGGATACCGCCATGTATCAGGCGAAAAGTTTGGGCAAAGGACAATTTGTATTGAGCGAAACCGAATGAAATTAAGTCTCAAGTTTGGGCTGTATTTTCGTTCTCAAGTCCGATAACATTTACGCCAAATTATTCAAAAGGTTATAAGCATGAACGTCTTGGTTACCGGCGGTATGGGCTACATTGGCAGTCATACTTCGATTCAAATGATTGACGCGGGTATGACTCCCGTTCTCTTCGACAACTTGTATAACAGCAAGTCTTCCGTTCTCGAGCGTATTGAAAAAGTGTCAGGGGTAAAACCTGACTTTATCCAAGGTGATATTCGAGACAAAGCGCTTTTGATAGAGGTGCTTAAGCAACACAATATTCAAGCAGTGATTCACTTTGCGGGTTTAAAAGCGGTGGGTGAGTCGGTTGAAAAGCCGCTTGAGTACTATGACAACAACGTAAATGGTACGCTGGTCTTGGTCGACGCGATGCGTGAGGTGGGCGTGAAGACCTTGGTATTTTCCTCTTCAGCGACGGTTTATGGCGATCCTGCTTCTGTGCCAATTACGGAAGATTTCCCAACTAGCGCAACGAACCCTTACGGCCGCAGTAAACTGATGGTGGAAGAGTGTTTAACGGATTTTCAAAAAGCAAATCCAGATTGGAGTATTACTCTGCTTCGTTACTTTAACCCTGTTGGTTCGCACCCTACCGGTGAGTTGGGCGAGGACCCGCAAGGCATTCCGAACAATTTGATGCCGTTTGTTTCGCAAGTCGCGGTCGGTCGTCGCGAGTACTTATCAGTCTTTGGTAATGATTATCCAACCGTTGATGGCACAGGCGTGCGTGACTACATCCATGTCATGGATCTCTCGGATGGTCATATTGCCGCGCTACAAAAAGTGGGTGATAAGTCAGGTCTGCACATTTACAACTTGGGTACTGGCAACGGGTCAAGTGTACTGGAGATGGTGAAAGCGTTTGAAAAAGCGTCAGGCAAACCAGTACCTTATAAGATTGTTGAACGTCGACCTGGTGACATTGCAGAGTGTTGGGCAGATCCCGCGAAAGCGATGAAAGAGTTGGACTGGAAAGCAACCCGCTCATTAGAGGAAATGACCTCTGATACGTGGCGCTGGCAATCAAACAACCCGCAAGGCTATCCGGAAGTCTGATTTTGCTTTAGTTACAAGAAAGCCACCGCAACTGCGGTGGCTTTTTTACGCGTGATACAAAATAGGCAAAAATTGTGTCAGCGTCAGGAAGTCTTAATCAATCGACTTCCTTATCTTTGCCAAGCGATAGTAGCCATATAGAGATTGCAGCGACGACCGCGAAGCCAGATAAGATGATGAAAGGCATTGCTCCATAACCGAGGATGTGCCAGATAACGGATTCTAATGTACTCATTGTCTGTCTCCTTATTGCCAGCCTTCAACGCCATGCATGTCTGGCAGTTTGTGTGCGATACCTTTGTGGCAATCTACACAAGTCTTTTCGCCAGATGCTAGGGCAGTAGAGTGTTGTTTGGCACTACGAGAACCTTGCTCTGAGAAGTCCATGTATTCGAACTCGTGACAGTTACGGCATTCCAACGAGTCATTTTTCTTCAATCGAGCCCATTCGCGTTCAGCTAGATGAGCGCGGCGCTCTTGAAATTTCTCCGGCGTATCGATCGTTTTGGCAATGAAATGAGCATACAGCTCTTTTGATGCCTGAACTTTACGTACAATCTTATCCGTCCATTCGTGTGGTACGTGACAGTCAGAACAGATTGCTCTAACACCAGAGCGGTTGGAGTAGTGAATGGTTTCTTGTATTTCCGCAACAATCGGTGCGTGACAGCCCGAACAGAACTCTTCGGTGTTGGTTGCTTCCATACCGGTATTGAATGCGCCCCAAAATAGAAGACCACCAGCGAATCCCATAAACAAAACCACACCTACGGCAGCTTTGCTTGGGCTCGTCAGTCTCTTCCAAAACGCTTTTAGTATTTTCATATGCAGCCTCTTAATTACTCACGAACCGCTTATTTAAGCGAGTCTACGCTTTTGAATTCGTTCCCAATCAATGGCTGAGCATTCGCTTGAGGAACGTGACATTGTAGACAGAAGTAACGACGAGGAGACATGTCTGCCAGCACCGCATCTTCGCGGTTCACGTAGTGCGTTACACTGATTTTGGTTGCGCCCATCTCTTTGGCATTTTTCCAGCTGTGGCAGGCAAGACACTTGTTGGCATTGAGAGACACTTCATAGTTACGAATGCTATGAGGGATCAACGGTGGTTGATAGACAAAGCTGCTGTCGAGAACTTGCTCCTTTGGATACTTTTTAAACTCATCTGCAGGACGCGTTGATTCAAGCTCGCTCGCTCCACGTAGCGACTCCAAACCGCCAATACCACCTGGGTTATCAAGTTCTGCTACCGCAACACCGCTCACAAGTGCGCCCACAGATAACAGTGCAATCAGAAATTTTTTCATTATTTTATCTCCGCCTAATGGCTAAATTCTTAGATGTGGCTGCCAATAGTTAGGCAGCCAAGCTCTGATAATTAAGCGATCTTGGTGATCTTAACTGGACACTTCTTAAAGTCTGTCTGTTTAGACAGCGGGTCAGTAGCGTCTAGGATCAGTTTGTTGATCAAGATGCGAGCATCAAAGAATGGTACGAATACCAAGCCTTCAGGTGGACGGTTACGACCACGTGTTTCAACGCGAACACGAACTTCACCACGTTTGTTTGCAATCAGTACTTCTTCACCACGGCGAACGCCACGTTTTTTCGCATCAGCTGGGTGCATGTAACACACTGCATCTGGTACTGCTTTGTATAGCTCAGGTACGCGGCGAGTCATGGTGCCAGTGTGCCAGTGTTCAAGAACACGACCAGTACATAGCCACATATCGTACTCAGAATCCGGCGATTCTGGTGGCGCTTCGTATGGTGCAGAGATAATAAACGCTTTACCATCGGGTTTACCGTAGAAGTCCCAACCGCTGCCTGGTTTCGCATACGGATCTGAGCCTTCTTTGTAGCGCCAAAGCGTTTCCTTACCATCAACCACTGGCCAACGAAGGCCACGAACTTGGTGATATACGTCGTAAGGCGCTAAGTCATGAGCTTTACCTCGTCCGAACGTTGCGTACTCTTCAAATAGACCTTTTTGCACGTAGTAACCGAAGTGATGAGCGTCGTCGTTTAGCTCGCGAGATTCCTCGATAGGGAACTTATTGACCACGCCGTTAGCAAACAGCATGTCATACATGGTTTTACCACGGTATTGAGGCGCTGCCGCTAGTTGTTCTTCTGTCCAAACTTCTTCCATTTTGAAGCGCTTCGAGAATTCCATCACTTGCCACAAGTCAGATTTCGCCTCACCGACAGTACTCACTTGTTGATACCATGCTTGAGTACGGCGCTCAGCATTACCGTAGGCACCTTCTTTTTCGATCCACATGGCTGTTGGAAGAACAAGGTCGGCAGCTTGTGCGGTCGCTGTTGGATATGGGTCAGAACAAACGATAAAGTTTTCTGGATTGCGGTAACCAGGCAAACGCTCACCATTAATATTTGGACCCGCTTGCATGTTGTTGTTACACATTACCCAGTATGCGTTTAGCTTGCCGTCTTTAAGCATGCGGTCTTGAAGGACTGCGTGGTAGCCCGGTTTTGGCGGAATAACACCATCAGGGATATTCCAGATCTTTTCTGCTACTTTACGGTGTTTAGGGTTCGCGACGACCATATCGGCAGGTAGACGGTGCGCAAAGGTGCCTACCTCACGAGCGGTACCACATGCCGATGGCTGTCCTGTTAACGAGAATGGACTGTTACCTGGAGTAGAAATCTTGCCCGTCAACAGGTGCAGGTTATAAATCAAGCTGTTCACCCAAACGCCGCGAGTATGCTGGTTGGTACCCATAGTCCAAAGTGACATCACCTTGGTGTTTGGATCGGCATACTGCTTCGCGAGCTCAAGTAGTTTTTCTTCTGATACGCCTGACATCTCAGCTGATTTTTCGAGCGTATATGGCGCCACGGATTTTTTGTACTCTTCAAAAGTGATTGAAGAAAGCTTACCTGAGTTAGGATTTGCTGCCGCTTTTTGTAGAGGATCATCGTCACGCAAGCCGTAGCCGATGTCCGTTGCAGTTTGCTTGAAGTTGGTATGCTTATTAACGAAATCCCAGTTAACGGCATCTTTTTCAATGATGTAATTGGCAATGTAGTTAGCAATGACCAAGTCTGTTTGTGGCTTGAAAATGTAGCCTTCGTCTGCCAATTCAAAAGAGCGGTGGTAGTAAGTCGATAGAACATTGACTTTAACGTGTGGATGGCTGAGGCGGCGATCTGTAATACGTGTCCACAAAACAGGGTGCATTTCTGCCATGTTTGAACCCCAAAGCACGAAAGAATCGGCAGCTTCGAAGTCATCATAACAACCCATCGGCTCATCGATACCAAACGAACGCATGAAAGCACCTACCGCAGATGCCATACAGTGACGCGCGTTCGGATCAATGTTGTTAGAGCGGAAACCCGCTTTCATCATTTTAGCGACTGCGTAACCTTCCATGACTGTCCATTGGCCAGAGCCAAACATGCCTACACCGGAAGGACCTTGCTTTTTCAGCGCTTCTTTCCATTTCTCGGCCATAGTGTCAAAAGCGACATCCCAAGAAACCGGCGTGAATTCACCTTCTTTGTCGTACTTGCCATCTTTCATACGAAGAAGGGGCTGAGTCAAACGGTCTTGCCCGTACATGATTTTTGAAAGGAAGTAACCCTTAATACAGTTAAGACCCTTGTTTACTGGCGCTTCAGGGTCACCTTGTGTCGCGACCACTTTACCGTTTTGAGTGCCAACAAGAACTGAACAGCCTGTACCACAGAAGCGACAAGGTGCTTTGTCCCACGTAATTTTTGTTTGGTCTTTGCTTGCGATCAGATTGGTCGCTGATGCTGGTAGAGTGATACCTGCGACAGCGGCGGCTGATGCTGCTGCGTTTGCTTTCACAAACGCGCGTCTTGTCATCTTCATACTTCACCCTCGATTTGGGAATAGTTGGTTCCAGTGTTGTTATTGTCCGTGTCTTCGTCTTCTAACCCAGTTTCGATCTGGTGGTAGACGAGGGCGGTGCTCAATACGTTAGGTAGGTTGTTTATGGTCTCAATGGTATCGGTGATGAAGCCTTGATTTTCGGTCTCCAAAACCACCACGATTTTCCCTTCAGGGCTATCACCATAAATCTCTGCGTTGTCGTTTTGCTCTATTTGTGACTTCACCTGGCTAAGGTGTTCTGGCGCGCAGTGTACGACTAGGCTAGAAATGTGCACTTCGTTAAGTGACATACAATGTTTCCGTTGTTGTTCTAATTGCTCACAATGATTGATGATGTTGGGCAAACAGAGACACATGCTCCGCAGCCTGTACAATCATCAAGCTCGATGTTCGGTTGTGCGACTTTGCCAATTTCGAGTTTGAATTTAATGGCCATGGACTCGCACATATCTCCACAGCTTCGGCATTCGACATTTTGGTGCGCCAAACAACTTTCATTGATGGTCGCGTTTGCATTCCACGGTCTATCTTCTTTGGACAGAAAAATCGGTTCAGGGCAGACTTCTGCGCATTGATAGCAAAATGTGCATTCATCGATTGAAAAGTCGACGGTAGGGAACCCGCCATCGCCTTTTCGAATGATGCTTGTTTCACACGCCTGTTCACACTTGCCGCATCGGGTGCACAAATCGGTAAAACGGACGCTTTCCTTGATCCAAGGTAAACGAATTATTGAATCGTCAACTTTAGTTCTAGAGAAAAAACGACGTTTTGCTAAATCGACCACGCATGCTCCCGACCAGTATGTTCTGAAATAAGCCCAGTTGTTATGGGATAAGCATAGTTCAGAAGTTTGTTAATAAGCTGTCATTTACCGACATATAAATTGTAGGTTTTGACATATTTGTATAAATACCCCTTAGGGGTTAATCGCTATGGGTTCTTGTTTCAGATCAATAAATTCCAGCAGGTTTGATCACATATTGGGCGTGTGAGTTAAGATATGGGAAGAATTTGTGATTGTTCAAAGCCTTCCAAACGGTGAAAGAGTGTTTAAAAGTGTGAAAAACTCGGTGACGAGAACCGTTGCCAAGGCGATGGGACTGATCTTGGCTTTGTCTGTTGCGACGACGAGTTTTGCGATCATTACCTTAGCCTCAAGTCTCAATGACGCAGAAGCCGTCAACGTGGCAGGCTCGATGCGTATGCAGAGCTATCGTTTAGCCCATGATATTCAAACCCAGTCTGTTGATTATCCTTCCCATATTCAGATGTTTGAACGCTCTATCTATTCGCCCTCAATGAAGGCGCTGCAAGGTTGGACCGTGCCAAGTGACATCACCCATGATTACTACAGCTTAATCATGCGTTGGCATGAGCTTAAGCAGGTACTAAAAAGCCAAGATCGAGAGCGCTACCTGGTGTTGGTGGAAGGCTTCGTTAACCAGATCGATGCGTTCGTCTTTAAGTTGCAGAATTTTTCTGAACAGAAATTGATCAAACTTGCTTGGGTCGGCGGGTTAGGGCTGGGTGGCATTCTGATCGTTAGTCTGTTTGTCGTTCATTACATTCGCAAGCAGATTGTTCGTCCGTTAAATGCACTGGTGCGTGCCAGTGAGCAAATTAAATCACGATCATTCGATGTAGAACTGAATGTCTCTAGCGATAACGAAATGGGAATCTTAACGCGCACGTTCAATACGATGGCAGCGGATCTTGGCAAGCTCTATCGCGGACTTGAAAAAGCGGTCAATGAAAAGACCCAAAAATTGCAACACGCCAACGACTCGCTCAAAGTACTGTACAAATCTTCCCAAGAACTCACCGCATCGCGTATTGGTCAGGACAATTTCGAAGCGATTCTAGCTCATATTGTCAGTCTCGAAGGGATCAGTGCTGTGAAACTCGAAATTACTGCTGAGGGTGAGCGACCGCTTGTGTTAACGCAAGGCGAAGCGTGCAGTGGCTGTGAGAATTCTTGTCAGAGCAAGGCGTTATCATTAGATGGCGTTGAGCTCGGGACCTTGTATTGGAAGGTCGCGCTGCCGTGCCCAGATCAAGCGTTGATTGATAACTTCGTTCAGATACTGTCGCGTGCCGTCTATTATAATCAGGCTCAACGTCAAGCTGAACAGCTGTTGTTGATGGAAGAGCGTGCCACGATCGCAAGAGAGCTGCATGACTCGCTTGCTCAATCTCTTTCCTATCTAAAGATTCAAGTATCATTGCTTAAACGGAGCATGGCAAAACTGCCAGAGTCACCTCAATTGGAAAAAACAACGCCAATCCTCGCTGAGCTCGATACTGGTCTATCTGCGGCTTATACTCAGTTACGGGAGTTGCTCACCACCTTTAGGCTGACAATCAAAGAAGGCAGTTTTGGCCACGCATTAACGGAAATGACAGAGCAACTGGCGGAGCAAACTAACGCCGAGATTAAGTTGAGCAATGAATTATCGTCCATTGAGCTCGATGCCAATCAACAGGTTCATTTGTTGCAGTTGATCAGGGAAGCCACCATCAACGCAATCAAACACGCAAATGCGAAAAATATTACTATTCAGTGCCATGAGACAGAGACTAAAGTTGTCGTATCCATCCTTGACGATGGACAAGGGTTCGATCAATCGGTTGAGAAGTTGAATCACTATGGCATGAGTATTATGCACGAGCGAGCGTCTCGCCTTTGTGGAACGCTCGCGGTAACGAGTCAAGCCAATCAAGGCTGTGAAGTATTGTTAGAATATCCGAAAACTAAGGAACCAAACATTGACCGAATGTAGAGTATTACTTGTGGATGACCATCCACTCATGAGGCGAGGAATCCATCAACTACTTAGCTTTGAGGATGAGTTTGACGTCGTCGCAGAAGCGAGTAATGGTGCCGATGCCGTGGCGAAAAACCACGAGTGTAAACCCGATCTCGTGCTACTTGATTTGAATATGAAAGGCATGTCTGGCTTAGATACCTTGAACGCTCTTCGGGCTGATGGCTGTGACGCTACCATCGTTATTTTAACGGTGTCAGATAGCCCTGCGGATATTGAAGCCATTGTTAAAGCGGGAGCAGATGGCTATTTGCTAAAAGATACCGAGCCTGATGAACTAGTTGAATTACTAAAAGTATCGTTACGCGGTAACAAAGCGTATAGCAAAGAAGTCGCCAAGTACCTTGCTGAGCGCGAAAATAGCACCGATGCTTTTGATGAGTTAACGGATCGTGAGATGCAAATTTTAAAAGAAGTGGCGAAAGGGTATCGAAACAAGCAGATTGCTGACACGCTGTTCATTTCTGAATCTACGGTCAAAGTTCATATGAAAAGCTTACTCAAAAAGTTGAGCGTACCGTCGCGTACGGCGGCTACTGTTATGTACTTAGAGCGCTATGGCGAAATAAAATAGCCATTAAACACAAAAGGGCGCATCGAGCGCCCTTTTTACTGCAATAGGGATTATGCGGCCATAGGTACCAATACGAGCGTGCCAAAGATCACGGTTATCAAGCCACACAGTACTGGGACAGAAGTACGTTTCACCACCTCAAACGGGCTTATTTTACCCATTCCCGAGGTCGCAACCACAACGCCCGACACAGGAGAAACCGTGCGACCAAGGTTAGAGGCTTGAAGCATCGGGATAATCAAAAACGCTGGGTTTAATCCCATCTTAGCGGCTAGCGCAGGCGCAAGTTCAACAAACGCATAGAATGGCGCGTTGCCAGAGCCCGTTGCAATAGCAGCAGCAACCGTTAAGCCAGTCAAGATGAGCATCAGTGCAATGCCACCTGCGCCAGCCGTTTCCGCAAGGTGAAGCAAGTTATCAATTGCGCCAATCGACATTAGACCTTGAGCAAACACCCCAGCCGCTACTAATAGCATGACAACGCCTTTAAACGCATCGGCCATCCCTTCATAACAAGACTCTAAATCTTCGAGCGTTTCCTTGCCCTTGAAGCGCTTAGTGACGAAGTCTACCAAGGCACCGAGGAAAATCGACAACACGACTATGGTGTAAATATCGAGCTTTAAACCTTCAATCGTACGACCGTTAAACAGAAATACGCCAACAATCGGTAAGAAGGGTAATACCGCGTAGTAGGCTGGCGCTTTTACTTCGATTGCTGACACATCCACGCGTTCCATTGGCGAGTTGTCTTTTTTATCTAGGTATTTGTTCCAGAAGAATGCCGCAGCAGCCATGACGATAATCGCGCAGATCGACACAGGTAGAACGGTTTGTACCGCGAAGACATCTAAATCTAACCCTGATTTTTCAGCGGCAATCACCACGTCACCAGAGGTAGGAGATAAGATAATAGCCGCTGGAGACGCGCACACAGCAACAGCCGCAGGGCGCGAAATGCCCATCGCCGTCATCATCGGGAATAGGGTTGCCATTAATAAGACACCAAGCCCAGTCGCTGAACTGACCGCAAGAGACATCAAACAAGCGACAATGTAAGCGGCAACAAGCAGTACATAAGGTGATTTGATGACTGACAACGGCTTGGAAAACTGTTTAACAACGACATTGTTTGCGCCGATGTGAGTCATGTAGGATGCGAAACCACAAAGCAACATGATTTGCATACCCAAACCGCCACCACGATATTGAAGCATGTATTTCACATACTCCAGTGAATCCGTGACCATATTGCCGGTCGACGCGATTTTAGCAGGGAGAACGGTATGTCCGAGTAAACCTGTGAGAATAAGAAGAATTAAACCGGCAGTTAGAAGTACACCTGCAGGCTTGTAGCCTTTAACGATAAAGTAACCGACAGCTACTGTTACCGCTAAGCCAATGAGAAGCTCCAGCATAGTAATCACCCTAGTATTGTTGGATTTGTATAAAACTGTTTCAAACTGTGAACAGCAATGTACAAAAATTCGCTAATCAGTACGAGTGCAACTTCTAGTGCTCATGATCTAGAACAATAAATTAATAAAAGTAAAAATAGTGGACATAATAACTGTATTGTTATTGTTTGTTAGATGTTAATAATACGCTGCTTTGCTGTCTGAAATCGATAGAAGAGAGCGTTAATTAGAAGGTAGAACAATCTTGGCGGGTAACATGACTGGCATCGCTAGGTGAAAGCCTTGGTAAAGGTCAATGTTAAGTGCACGCATCGCGTTTAGTTGCTGTGCGGTTTCGATACCTTCAATCACGGTTTGGGCGCCAATACGTTTCGCAAGCTGTAAGGCACTGAGTAGAGGGGCGTGATCACCAGAGCAATACTGGAGGAGCAGTGATCGATCCATTTTTAATATGTGCGGTTTTACTTGAAGCACACGCGCTTCGGTAGAGGCATTCACGCCAAAATCATCAATGGCGACATTGAACCCATTTTGGTTGAGCTTTTCCATCGCCGTTTCCAAATAGCGCAGATTTTCACAATCGAGTTCGATGAGCTCCATAACGATTTGAGAGTTTTTAAGCCCTAGGTGCTGAATTCGGCTCGCGAGCAAACCGTTTTTAAGATCTTCTGTCGCGAGCCTCTCTCCGGCAATAGGCAATACATTGAGAAATAGCTGCTTATGGCGGAAATCGGACTGAGCAAAGTTGCGAAGATGGATAACGCGGCTAAGGCGTTCAACATTGATCTTGTCTTCGTAGCAAAAGGTATCAGAGCAAAAGAAGTGGTCAGGTCGGATAGGATTGCCGTTGGCATCTTTGATTCGGACTAAGGCTTCGACGCCGAATATGGACTCATCGATGTCAAAAATTGGCTGATAAACACTCGAGAGAGTGAGCCCGTTATAGTTTGCGATAAACTGGTGCTCGGCGGTCGTTTCTAAGCAGTGTTGGAATTGACTTTTGCTTGTGAGAATCATTAAACAGCAGACCTCGGTCCCTTAGCGTATGACATAATGCGTGTCGTTCGACATAATATTGACAATGTCGTAAATTTGTCAATTCTTTCTTCAGTTTGTTGCCTTATCTACAGCGCTCCTCGCACTGGAAACAGTTTTCAAGACATTAAACAGTCAAACAACCACGGCTAGCGTTCATCGAAGAAATCTTTGTTGCGAATGTACTTTGACATCAGATGATAAGAGAACGGTCTTATTACCCAAGATGCAACAGAACGACCTAAACGAATCAGCGTCGGTGTGTTCTCATAAATCTTACCATTGTAAAGCCACAATTGTTTACCCACATGCAGGTATACGCCGGGTAGAGGTGGAAGGAATGTCACGATATCGAGATCACAACAAATTCGGTACGTCTTGTGGCTCAATGAGTACTGCTTTTTCATCATGAAGCCGCCAAATGCTGGCTGACCAAAGGTGACCACACGCTTAACCGATTTCGCACGCTGTTTTTCGAACGCATCAGCCAAAATGCAGGCGATCGCGCCCCCGGAAGAGTGCCCAGTAAAGGTAACGCGCTTTCCGTTTTCTAATAGAGGCTGCAAAATGTTGGACAGTGTTTGGTAAACATTTAGCGGATGGGGAGAGTGGCCATGTTTAGCGATACTCGGTTGGGTAATTTGTTGCAGGTAGCCAGAATGAACGGGATAGTTAAGCTTCAAACAGTGGGCCTTGCGTTGCCACAAATGCAGATTGAGCAACCAATCTTGCGGGTTGTGGGAGCCTTTAATGACGACAATGACTTCATCATGATCGTTTTTCCATAAAACGCGCATCATGGGTTGGCCGAATCGATTGTAGACAATACGCTGACCTTTTGGTGCAAAGCCGTAGCGCGTGTGTTTTAGCACCCGTGAATAGGCTAGGTTACAGAGTACGGCGTATTTTTCGTATTGGTATCGCTTGAGTTTCTTCACATGGCGTTTGAGTGGTCAGCGCATAGCAAACAGTATGCGAGTGTTACGTGACGCATTTGTGACAGGCTAACTGAGCTGGATGACAGAAAACAGTTGGATGTACTTCCTAACGAGTTGTTGATCGTTTGAGCGTTTAAGCGGATGCGTAAACTTTACGTAGTAGGGGCTGAGGGCAAATTGTTGTTCTAACGTTCGTGACAATTGTGATTCGCTCTCAAATAGACTGATACCTTGGGTCTTGTATTCGTCTATCTCATCGGGCAGTTGTCCTGTCCACCAGTGAAGCAGCTCTCGGCTAGGTTTGCTTCGAGTAATCCAATGATCGGTCAACAGCAATAGAAGATCATTCGGCTGAACGGCATAGCCATACTCAGCTTGCCACTGCGCAATGGTTTTAAACTGTTTGTTTCTACATGAGTTTCCAGCACTGACCAAATGGGAGGTAAGAATCCAAACGGTGCCGACTTCCGAAGTGACCCGATAATGGTGTGGATAGTCAGTGGAGGCAGCGGTTTCGAGGGACTGGTAATCGTAACTGTGGCCGAACTCTTTTAATGTTCTAGACAGGCGGCGTGCAAAAGCCAAGCCCAAATGATGTTCACTCATTCCGCGATTATGAATGGTTGGATAGTGCTTTTCACACAGTTTCATGCAATCTGCTTGAAACTCATTCACGCTTTGAATTAACACATCCAATAACAAGGCAACACTCTCCCTAGGTCCCAGTTTTCGAGCTTACAGTAACATGGCGTTGATAAACTCAGTTACACTTATTGTCCAAAAAATTGCATAGAGTTAGGGGTTTATGTCTAAGATTGAATTTACGTCACAACAAAAACAAGCGATGGCTAAAGACCTTCAGGACTATCTCGAACAAGAGCTTGATGTCGAAATTGGCCAGTTTGATGCCGATTTTTTGCTGGATTTTATCTCTGATAAGTTTGGTGCTACTTTTTACAACCAAGGAGTAAAAGATGCACAGGCGATTATGGAGAAAAAGATGCTGGATATTGCTGATGAGCTTTATGAGATAGAACAGATTAGCCAATATTGAGGTGCCTTTTCTATCACGCAATTCGTTCCATCAAATTTTTCGAACGAGATCATCAAGGGTAAGAGATTTCCCCAGTGTAAATAATGGTAAATAATCTGTTACACACAAGGGGAGATAACTATTCTCATGTGATAAAGAGATTCATTTAACTTGGAAACTGTAATGAAGTCGGAAGTCAAAAACTATAATGTGGTTGCTCGTGCTGTGCACTGGTCATCTGCTCTGGTCGTGATTGGTATGTTTGCTGTTGGGCTGTGGATGGTTGATTTGTCCTACTACAGCGAATGGTATCGGACAGCACCACACTGGCATAAATCGATTGGCATTTTACTCGCCGCATTAACTCTATTCCGTTTGGTTTGGAAACATGTTACGCCGTCACCAAAAGTAGAAGGCAGTGCGATTGAAAAAGCGGGAGCGAAGATTGTTCACCTCGCAATGTACGCAACTCTACTACTGTTGTTTGTTTCCGGTTACTTAATCTCGACAGAGGATGGTCGCGGTATTGATGTGTTTACATGGTTTACTGTGCCTGGTGCGGGAGCGTTGTTTGAAAACCAAGCAGACACCGCAGGCCTTATCCACTTTTACGCAGCATGGGCTCTGATAATAATGGCTGCGGCCCACGCCCTTGCTGCATTGAAACACCACTTTATTAACAAAGACAACACGCTACGCAAAATGATAGGAGCTTCAAAATGAAAAAAACGTTATTTGCTACAGGACTGGCTATGGTGATGGCACTGCCTTTTGGTGCAAGCGCAGCGGACTACGTTATTGATACAAAGGGCGCGCACGCGTCAGTAAACTTCAAAGTGAGTCACCTTGGTTATAGTTTCATCAAAGGTCGTTTTAATAAATTTGATGGTGAATTCTCTTATGACCCAGCGAATGTTGCGGCATCGAAGGTGACAGTAAACGTTGACACTCGCAGTTTGGATTCAAACCACGCAGAGCGTGACAAGCACATTCGCAGTTCAGATTTCATTGATGCATCGAAGTTTTCAACCGCTACGTTTAAGAGCACGAGCGTGGTTGACAAAGGCGACGGTAACTTAGAAGTAACAGGTGATCTGAGCCTACACGGTGTAACTAAGCCAATTACCATCGATGCGGAGTTTATCGGTGCAGGTCAAGACCCATGGGGTGGTCAACGTGCAGGTTTCTACGGCACAACGCGTCTAGAGTTGGCTGATTTCAACATCGCAGTAATGGGCACTTCAAGCTACGTTGATATGGAACTGCATGTAGAAGGTATTCAGAAGTAATTCCACTTACCTCCAAAAAACAAAGAAAGCCCTCAACCTAAGTGGTTGAGGGCTTTTTTGGTCAAGCGACTTATTTCCCGACCAAATTTCCTAGCGTTTTTGACGTTGTTTTTCTATTCGTTATGCACTTTCTAATTCGCGTTCTGTGTCGACCAACGTTACGCGGTCACCGTAAACGTTACGTAGTGAAGAGAGTACGTTTTCACGGGTGACCACTCCAACAAACTGACCATTCTCAATCACAGGAAGTACATGCGGTTTGCTTACTTTCATGCTCTTTGCGCGCTCTTCAAGAGATAGCGTGGTGAATTGTGTCGCGATGCCCATGCTGGTGGTTGGGTAAAGCTGCTCTTTATCAACACATAGGTATTCAGCGACATCGACCAGTTTATCTTTCGCATCAATTGCCACCACATCACGAGACATCAGATCGACAACTTTTTGTCCTTGAGTAGGAATGTAGTCTTGGCACCACAAATCAACCATCACATCATGCGCTGAGAAGAAACCAACCAAGCGTCCTTCGATATCAACAACCGGCGCGCTGATCAAATGGTTATCTAATAATGTGTCGATTGCAGCAGGTGTGGTCATTTCTGCGCCCAAAGTAATTGGAGCAGGGTTCATGATATCTTTTACAAGGATAGTTGTGTTCATAGTGGTTTCCTTAACTGACGTAATGTTAGTGGTTTTAGTAATTGAAGCGACTTGCGCTGCTTTTAGTTGTGGTCGGCGGTAGATACACCAGTTGGCAAGCCCAACCAGTACAGCACCACCAACGATGTTGCCAAGTGTCACGGGAATAAGGTTCGCTGTGACAAATTGATAGATATTTAAGTCCGCATATTGAGCGGGGGTCGCGCCGATTTGAGTCCAGAATGCCTCGGGCGCAAAGTTTTGAATCACGATACCTAGCGGGACCATAAACATGTTTGCGACGCAGTGTTCAAAGCCACTGGAGACAAACATAGCGACGGGCATAATGGTCATGGCTGCCTTGGTCATCGCGTTTGCGCTACTGAACGTGAGCCATATAGCTAAGCAGACCAGCAAGTTACACAGTACGCCTAATGCAAAGGCTTGGACTGTCGTGTGGTGCAGTTTGTGTTGCGCGATATTAAGTGCATTTAATCCCCACTGGCCGTGGTCCATCTGGTACAAGCCTGCCGCCGATACGATGGTGAGCAGTAACATGGCACCAATAAAGTTACCAACGTAGACCTTGCCCCACACACTCAGCATCTTGGTAAAGCTGATCTGTTTGTTCGCCCATGAAATGCTCGATAGCACAGAGCTCGTAAACAGTTCACCGCCGCAAATCACGATGAGGATCAAACCCATACTAAATGCCAGTCCGCCTGCTAATCGGCTTAGGCCCCAGCCCGTCTCGGTGCTACCCGTTGTAACGGTTATATAGAAAAGAAAGGCGAGTCCTATAAACGCCCCTGCCATGACAGCAAGGCTTAACGTCATGCCACTACTTTTCTTTGCTTTGCTTAACGCAAACTTCTCGGCTTCCGCCATCATCTCGATGGGAGAGAAGTATTGGTGGTTAGTTTGAGCTTGTGTCATTGCCGCTCCCCGGTAAAAAACATACATACCTCCTGATGTTCACAAGGCTTTATCGCCGTTGCCAATTCAGATTACGGTTGGAGTAGGTAGAGGTAAAATTGATAATTTTTAAAATCCTCATCAAAAATATTGATATGGATTGGAGAGGGCGTAAAATGAAACCCAATGCGTATTTGTCAGTGTTTTCAAATACGTGCTGAAGCTAGGTAAAAGAGATTATAAGAACAGGGATAGGAGTCCTATGCGTTACTCATTAAAACAACTTGCTGTCTTTGATGCCGTTGCAGATACGGGGAGTGTGAGCTTAGCGGCTGACAAACTCTCGCTGACGCAATCGGCGACAAGCATGTCGTTATCGCAACTCGAGAAAATGTTGGGCAGACCGCTGTTCGAGCGTCAAGGAAAACAGATGGCGCTGACCCACTGGGGAATGTGGTTACGTCCAAAGGCAAAGCGCCTTCTCCAAGATGCGCAGCAAATAGAAATGGGCTTTTATGAGCAGCATTTGCTCAGTGGTCACCTCAAACTTGGTGCCAGCCAAACGCCCGCCGAACACTTAGTCCCAGACCTTATCAGTATTATTGATAACTCGTTTCCTGAGATGAGAATTTCCTTAAAGGTCAAAAGTACCGACAGCGTGATCCAAGGGGTTATCGACTACAAATATGACCTAGGCATTATAGAAGGGCGCTGTGACGACAATCGACTGCATCAAGAAGTGTGGTGTCGAGATCACTTAACCGTTGTGGCGGCGGCTCATCACCCCTTCGCGCTGCAAGAAAAGGTCAGTTTGGCACAGTTAGAGCAAGCCAAATGGGTACTTCGAGAGCACGGAAGTGGCACTCGCATGATTTTTGATAGCTCCATTCACCATTTGATTGAAGATTTGGATGTCTGGCGTGAATACGAACATGTACCCGTACTGCGCAGCATGGTCGAGCATGGTCAATATCTTACCTGCTTACCTTACCTCGATGTTGAAAGGCATATTGACAGCGGTCAACTGGTTGCGCTGAACGTGCCTGAACTCAATATGGAGCGTACGCTTTCGTTCGTATGGCGTGCAGACATGGTTGAAAACCCGTTGGTTGAATGTATTAAGCGCGAAGGGTTGAGGATGATGAAGGGAAAACCTAGCGTTTTATAATAAATTTGGTATTACCGATATCTGTTGAAATATCGATTGCATCACGTAATTCTTGGTAAATATGATATTTGTTACCTAAATAGTGTGATCTAAGTATTACTCATTGCTATCAATTCTTCTTAATATGCGTACTTGTACTTTTGATGTGTCTGAGCACACGTAACGAGGCGTTATGAGCACACTAGTCGCGATTGCATTAACAACGGGTATTCTATCTGGCTTATGGGGATGGCTTGCCATTTCACTTGGACTTCTTTCTTGGGCCGGATTTTTAGGGTGTACCAGTTATTTTGCTTCACCTACCAGTGGGTTTAAGGGGTTAATACAAAGTTTGCTAACCAACATGACCGGTGTATTTTGGGCAATGGTCATTATCCATGCTTCACAATATGCGTCGTTGGAAATTTTGGGTTACGTCATCACTGCTGTTGTCGCATTTTTAATGTGCATGCAGGCGACGCAAAGCTTACTTACCTACATTCCTGGTACGTTCATTGGCTGTTGTGCAACTTTCGCCGCTTCAGGTGACTGGAAACTGGTTATCCCTTCGCTCATTTTGGGTGGCATTTTCGGTTATTTGATGAAAGCGAGTGGTTTATGGCTACATCAAAAGGCTCACCAAACGCAATCAAGTGCTGAGCTTGCGCCTAGAGCTTAATTGTGTGATCAAATTCTGCCTGATGGATTTGGTCAACCCCCGATTGATTTGTATCTGATTCGATACGCGGCATTGATGTTAATCATCAATGCCGCTTTTTTATGTGTTGCCGTTGGCCATGGTGACCACACGTTTTAACGTCCAGCGAAGCAGTAGTGGAATGCACTCATTCCCTAACTCTTCACAGTGGCTCACTATCGCCAGTGCTAAGTCAGGTTTTGCGTATTTTTTTAGTACCTTGGTGACCACTTTTTTGGCGGGAATAGGGTGATCCGCAGGGATATGTACCATCTGTTTGAAGAAGGTCTCAAAGCCATTGTTGTAGAGAAAATGTTCAATGTCTCTATCAGGCAGTTCTGTCAGACGATGACGCTCTTGATCATTACCCAGTAGAGCTCGTACCGCTGTGGAGTATTTTTTCCCTGCAGCATCACCGTCGGTGACAACATGCCAGTCAATACCGAAAGCCTTCGCTACTTTAAGCAATGACTTCAATCCCGATTGGGCAAACTCGATAATCTGAACTCCTTCCGCGGCAAGGTTATAACCACACTGATTGGCAAGCTCGTTAAACAGCCAAACTTCTGTTTCTCCCTCTACTAACAGCCAACAACGCGCAAATAAGGCGCCAGAACGATGGAAACGGATATGAAAGCCAATTCGACGAAGCTCATCACGACTTAACCCGTGATCCGGCAGTGACGTGGTGATCGTTTTGTCTGATTGGCGAACAAGTCGACGTATAGAGTGAAGCGGCACTTGACCAAGAAGTTCGCCACTGTTTGTAGTCAGAATTTTTTGCATTGGCAGCAGTTGAAGCAATCCCCATGCGCGAGCGAGGTGGGTAGGATGAAGGCGACCTTCAGGATCTTCAATGATCAACAGTGGTCGCGCACATCGGCGCAACTGATTTGGTCCTTTAGCTTGCAGGTAGGCATTGAGCAAGCCCATAAAAAGTAGCCGAGTTTGTTTGTCGTTTTCTTCAACCACTTGCGATAAACGCTTATTGCTCGTTGTGCTGTTGAAGAAGATCCCATCTCGCTGCTTACGAAGGTTTTTTCTGGTGTTCGATTTGAACGAGAAGTAATGGTCGACCAAAATACCCATTGAGTTAAGGCTACTTTTCATTTCGCCTTTATTCACGTGGCCAGGTATCGCCATTAGGCGTCGGCAAGTATTGTTGATGCGCTTTTCGATACGAACATTGTTGTCGCCATTTGAGCCAATAGGGCGTTCAAAACGTCGAGAATCTTTAAGGCGAATAACAGGGTGAAGTGTCATCAGTTCTTGCGCGAGTTTTTCCGAGTGGTGCAACTGCTTTGGGTTGCCTTGCTCGTCAAGAAACGCATAGCGCGTATTGATCTCGTAGCCGTCACGACTTGCACTCAACCGATAAATGATTCGATTTTTCCCTTGATCGTCTTTGATCCAAACGGGCTTTAACTTTCTATAACGACCTGACTTCACCTCATGTTTATCGGTGGACACCAAACTCAACACAATTTGTAGGTGTTGGCTTTGAGGATGAGCAATCGAATAGTCGACGTGGAAATCGGTCATCTCAAATTGATAGGGAATGCCCTCAGAAGGCAGGGCGACGGACAGGGCATCTAACAGGGACGATTTACCCCAAGTATTTTCGCCGATTAATGTGGTGAGTTCATCAAAGGCGATAGAGAGCCTCTTGATTCCACGAAAGCCAGAAATTTCAATTCGTTCTAGCTGCATATAGTGACTCCGTATGAGCTATTTCTCATTAAGCATAATAGAAAAATGCCGAATAAGCAGAAGGTTAGCTCACACTCTTGGATTAATGACCGGTAATTCATAAGGTTAGCGCCTTGATGAAGTTCATAATAAATGATGTATCAGAAATGGTGTTTTCAATAAAAATGTGAAAGTTAATGAATTTGTCACATGGGATGCGTTAGGATGTAGCTGAAAAGAGAGAATGAACATATGACAGATAAAAACAATAAGCCGGCGAGAATCAAGCTGGCACACATCAACGATACGCACTCCTATTTTGAACCAACTTCATTACAGCTTAACCTGCATGTCGAAGGCCAAGAACTTGAGCCCTACGTCAGTGCGGGTGGATTTGCTCGCATCGCAACGAGGAAGCAACAGCTCGAGCAACTCGCGAAAGAGAATGATCAGCAGTTTATCTTTCTTCATGCGGGTGATTGCTTCCAAGGTACGCTCTATTTTTCTTTGTTTAAAGGCGAAGCTAACGCAACCATGTTAAACGCGCTGAACATCGATGCGATGGCGTTAGGCAACCATGAGCTGGATATGGGAAACCTTCCCGTTGCCCAGTTTGCCCAAAAAATCACTTTTCCTTTGTTGGCCGGTAATTGGGATTTGTCCAACGAGGATTCAGCGAAGAAACTTAGACTCAGTGAGAACGCCAAGGTGTTTTCGTATGATCCAAGCGTTCAAGCAGCAAGGTGGATCGTCAAGCATGCACAAGACGAACCTATTGCCATTTTTTCACTTGCACTAGATAAAATGGCAGACATCTCAAACCCAGACGCCGACACACCTTTCGTTAGTGCTCGAAAAACGGCTATTGAGACGGTCGCTCAAATACAAAAGTCGGGGATCAATAAAATTATCCTACTTAGCCATATGGGTTACGAAGCGGATTTGGATATGGCGAGTACCGTTGATGGAATTAGCCTCATCGTTGGCGGTCATAGCCACCGATTACAAGGGGATTTTTCTGGACTCGGTTTGAAAAAAGATGACCCGTACGGCATTGAGATTAACGGAACACGTGTTGTACAAGCTGGCTATCACGCATTAAGTATGGGCCACTGTGACATCGAGTTTGACGAGAGTGGTCACGTGACTCATTTCAGCGGTAAGAATGAACTGCTGCTTGGTCGAAGACTCTTTATTGACGCGAGTATGAGCGAAGCACGTGACGATGATTGTTACGCGATCGCACGACGCTACGTTGATCAGCACCCAAATGTGCACGTTTGTAAGAAAGACCCACATACGCAGGAGATTTTGTTGCAGCGATACACCAAGCAAGTACGAAAACTGCAAAGTGACTATATCGCGTGCGCCAAACATGCGCTTCGTCATGTACGCGTACCTGACGACACCGGAGCGAGTGAGCTAGCACCGTTGGTAGCGGAATCTTTTGCCTACACCATGAATGAAATGGGCTATGACGTGGAATTCGCCATTCATAACGCGGGCGGAGTGCGTACATCGCTTAATCCTGGTGATATTTCTGTGGCAGACATCGCGGGTAAACTGTTGCCCTTTGCCGTACCCATTGGTGTTTACGAGCTCAAAGGGAAAGACATTGCCGCCACTTTAGAAGGGGCGATCAACAATGCATTGAACAATGGGGTAGAAGGAACGGGTGATGGCTCATACCCGTACACATATAACTTGAGTTATGACTACGACTCGTTGGCGCCGATTGGCCAGCGCATCCACAATTTGGCGATTTATTCGGCGATAAATGGATGGCAAGCGGTTGAAAAAGAACGCTATTACCGAGGCACGTCGTCAGCGTATACCATGAAAGGGAAAGAAGGCTACGAGGCCATTCAAAACATGAAAGGCGAGGGAATAGTCACGGATCGTTCTATGGCAGATTGTTTTATTGCTTTGCTAACTGAACATCCCGAAACGATAAATCGCACCAAGTCTGCTACCAAGCACAATGCATGGCATAAAGGTTGCTAATGACTTACTGATTGTTGATTGTTCAACAGCCAGGGGGAAATCATGTGGAAAGACTGGATTGACGTAGCGGTCGTTATCAGTTGGGTTGGTGTTTGGTCTGCTTTGGTCTATTTCATCCCAATGTCAGGCGTTTAGAGCCAAAACCCCAGTATAAAAAGGAGCAAATAATATTTGCTCCTTTTTTGATTTTTTTACTAGACGAGGCGCTCAAGCAGGCATACAATCCGCGCTGTTTGGGGAGTAGTCGCCTCTGGTTTACTTATCGTCATCTCGTTAGGAAATCTCCTATCCGGTAAGTATAAATGGTGTTGAAATGTCTGTTTCAATTCACCATTTCGACGAGACCAACGTAATCAAATATTCTACGCCATTGAATCGGTGTAGGTTGTTTTGTTTGCGGTGGGTTCGTCTATTACTTCTCGATCCCTCCGCCTTTGGAGGTAACATGACCCCTTCTACATACATCGGCTTCGCACTATTAACTCTGACCATGGTTGCATTAGATATTTGGCAAACCCGTGGCGGGAACGTGACGATCAAAAAAGCCGCCGTTTGGAGTATCTTCTGGTTTTTACTCGCATTCTTGTTCGCTGCAAGCATTTATTTTTTCTGGGACTTTTACGCTCCAGACAGTGCTTACAGCGCTGAAAAAGCGACCGTTTCATTTCTAACGGGCTACTTGCTTGAGAAATCTTTGAGCGTCGATAACTTATTCGTTTTTGCGATTATCTTCCATCAATACCTGGTGCCTGAGCACTTGCGTCCAAGAGCTTTGTTGTGGGGCGTAATCGGCGCTTTGATTTTACGCGCCATCATGATCGCTGTGGGGGCGCAGCTACTCGAGCAATACCATTGGTTATTGTATGTATTCGCGCTGTTCTTAATCTGGACGGGTATACAACTCGCTCGCGATAAAGGCGAGGAAGAAGTCAATCCGTTACCAGAAAAGCTAATCCGCAAGTTCGCTTCTGTGACTGATGATTTTCGAGGCAACGCATTAACTGTTGTTGAAGGCGGTAAACGTTGGTTGACGCCTATGGCGATTGTAATTGGTGTGATCGCGTTTATGGACGTCATGTTCGCGCTAGACTCAATTCCAGCGATTTTTGCGGTAACACGAGAGCCGTTCCTTGTGCTGGCTGCCAACGTGTTTGCGTTGCTAGGTTTGCGTTCCCTGTACTTTGTTTTGCAGGGGATGATGGATAAGTTTATCTATTTGAAACCTGCGCTTTCATTCATCATGGTGTTTATTGGTATCAAGATGATGCTTGTCGGTTCGGCTTGGGAAATCCCAACTCCTGTATCGTTATTAGTGCTTCTGGTGACCATGACCTTAGCAGTGATTGCATCGGTGATGAAGAAACGAAAACAGCAACTGCCATCCGAACTAACTATCAGATAATTAATCTAATTGTCTGGCAAACAAATTCGTCGATTTCAAACGGTGAAGGTGTAAAAGTTTTGTGAATAAAAAACGTGCGCATCTACGCCAGTGAAATATTAAGTCGAAAAAGTTGGGTATCTATGCGCAAAAATGCCGGTTTTGCGCATAGTTTTAAAAGTCAATTGTTATGGTGTTGTTTTATTAGAAAAACTTATCTGAAAGTCGAAAGTTTTTCATTTTTTGGTGCGTAAATTATTGCTTATTATTAGTCCATCGAAACGAATTAAACGATTTATAGAGAGGCAATCATGGCACAAGCAATGCAGATCGGCACAATTAACGCTCCTATCTCTATGGATAAAAAAACCTACGCGGTTTCTTTCAAAGGATTGATTGCACACCTATTAGATATTCTATTCACAGATAATACTCCTCGCGCGTACTACGCGAACGATTTATCTGGCCACATTCAAAAAGATATTGGCTTGAATCGCTAATCTAACAGGCTCTAAAAAACGTAAGCGCTGGCAGTGATGTCAGCGCTTTTTTTGTGCCTTGTGAAATGGACACCCTGCATAAACGGTCTTTTTGAATACAGAGCAAACACTGCGCTTGGAAACATCCAGCTTGTTTAAAGGTTTGGTCACCTGTGGGCAGTTGAGAATGTTGAATGTGAACAATGGAGCCGATTATGCACTCGTTACTTGCCATCTCGATAGCGTCCAGTTTGTCAGCGGGGCAAATTTGGATCCACGAAGGACAACCCGCTCAAGTGGTCGAGCTATTTACGTCTGAGGGGTGTTCCAGTTGCCCACCCGCCGATCGTTATCTATCAAAGCTAGAAAATAGTGAAGGGCTTTGGACATCGATTACTCCCATCGCGTATCACGTCGACTATTGGGACCATCTAGGTTGGAAAGATAAGTTCGCAAAACCAGAGTACTCTCAGTTGCAACGTCTTTACTATGCGTACGACTTGGTTGGAAGTGTCTACACTCCAGGTTTCGTGGTTGATGGTCGAGAGTGGCGTGGATTTTTCAACTGGGTGAATCGTGAATTACCAGCTGTGACGCCACGCGAATCACAACGATTAAAACTGATTCGCAAAGGCAATACGTTCTCGCTACAGTTTGACAAATCAGGCAGCTTTGATGCCACGCTGGTATTTTTGGCCAACAACCAGTACACGCAGGTTCAACGTGGTGAGAATAGAGGACGCAAGTTGGAACACGACTTTATTGCGGTTAAGAGAATGCAGCAGCGGTCAACGGATGGTAAATGGGAGTTTGAGGCTCAATTGCCGTTGGAGACGATTGACGCTGTGGCTGCATGGGTGAGTGAACCGGGTCGGTTTGAACGCATTCAAACTGTGGCGGGCAAAATAGAATAATCAGTTAAAAGAGCCCATTTCTGGGCTCTCGCTCTGATTACTTGCGCATTGCGCACGCATAGGCAGTGGTGAAGGCTTGCTCTTGGTATTGTTTAAGTCCGGTATCTTTAAACGCAATCGCAAGGGGATTTCTCTTCAAGCTTTCCTTGATAGCCGTTGTTGAAACAAGCTCAACATGCAAGCCTTCAATCAGTTGAATGACGGCTTCTAGTTTAAAACCAACGCTGCCACCTGCAAACTTACCCTTAGTTTGACGTTGGCGGATCATCACTTTATCCACTTGGTAGTCTTGCATCAGTTTCGCGAACGAAAACTGAAATTTCTTCAACTCTTCACCAGAATTCGCATCACCAATCGTCAGTTTTGCCACTCGGCAATCTGGCAAGTGAACAACACCTGATGTGTTTTCTAGTAGACAAATAACGGAATCGTTTCCTTTTAGCTCTACGCCACAAATTTTCATATAAGTACCTCGGTTGGTTCCGATTGAGTATAACAGCCTGAAGCGATGCGAGTTATTCAATATTGCACATTCGGGCATTAAATAATCGTCTCTTGCGTAAATCTTGTCTGAGTGGTTTATTAATAACCATATACTCAATTTATGGAGTCTGATTATGTGTCGATGGCTAGCGTATCAAGGTCCGGCTATCTATTTGGATGAACTGGTTTATGAGCCTGAGCATTCGCTTGTTCACCAAAGTTTGGAAGCGAGAAAAGCGGTGACGCGGGTCAATGCGGATGGTTTTGGTTTGGGTTGGTACACAGAGCGAGAAACACCAGGACAGTTTCATGAAGTGCTGCCAGCGTGGGGTGATGAGAACTTGCGGTCGCTGACACACCATATTCGCTCACATCGGTTTATGGCACATGTGCGATCCTCAACTGGAACGCAGGTTTCGCGATCGAATTGCCATCCGTTTATCATTGATAATTGGATGTTTTTACACAATGGCCAAATCGGCGACTTTGAAAGGGTGAAGTTTGAGTTAGAACGCATGCTTCCGGAGTCGCTCTATCTTCTTCGACGTGGGACAACCGACAGCGAGCTTCTCTTTTTATTGGCGTTAGCGAATGGATTAAAAAACGATCCTGTACATGCACTCAAGCGCACCATTGATATTGTGCAGCAATGTTTAAACAATAAGTCTATTGAATCACCTTTCAAAGCCTCGATTTGTGTCTCTGATGGAAAGGCGTTTTGGGTGGTTCGTTACAGTACAGATGGTGAGCCGCCAACCATCTTCATTCGCAGTGATGATGAAAGCGTCGTGTTGGCGTCAGAGCCGTTAGAGAGCGGTAAAATGTGGAACAAGATCGAGCCTCAGACGATCAGTAAGATTCAGGGCTGTGAGCGTACGGTTTGGAACTTAACCGATATCACCAATCAACCCGCCTAAAGACCAAGCGGGTTGATAGATGGTTTGTTAGTTTGCTTGCCAGCGCTCGACCATATATTCGGCTAAATCTTTGGAACGAAGCAGCAGGTTTTCACGAGCGATTGTCAGCGTTGAGGTCATTTCTATTACGAGTGCGTCATCGGCACTTGCCATTACACCGAACTGAATCATGTCTTCGCCGCGTAATGATTCGATTGAACGTTTGTTTTCTGGAAGCTCAATATAGACGGATGTAAACGTTCGGTAATCATCAACAAAGGGTCTAATGTGCCAACTTGCTGTGAATGGTTCGGCATTGGGCGCTGTGATTTCAACTTCGGTAGTATTTCTGAAGTTAAGGCTAACCATGGTCGGCTTAGGACCCGAGTTAGCATCACTGTTAATGTCTCTAACCCAGTACCACTGTTTGCCGACGAACCAACCCCGTTCGAGCGTGATATTTCGGTTTGGTGTGTCACGTAGCCAGATGCTTGGATAATTGTCTTGGTTTAATCCGATAAAGAACTGGTTACTGCGCCTAAAGTTAAAGTCGTAAGTCCCTTTGTGAGATAGGCGCATATCGTTAAACAATGTGCTGTAATTGAAGTCACACAGCCAGTTCGATGAGTAGTCTGCTTCGCAAAGGACGTTGTCGTCCCTAAATTGATAAGCCGTAATAACGTCATCAGACTCTAACGAATTTGTCATCGGGAAGTAGGCGAATTCGCTACCTTTGACAGTGTCAGCCAGCGTGTAATGACCTTGAAGAAAACGGTCGTTTCGAGTGCGCCAGAAGTCAAAAAGGGTATGAGCTAGCTTGGCATCGTTGAGCACCAGCGCGTAACGTCCATTGAGTGACAGGTCACGAGCGAGCCAATGCTGCGCTGCATCTTCCATGATGCCCAATCGGATAGTTGGAGCTTTAGAGCCTTCAGGGGGATCGATACGTATCACATCGGGCACGTCAGGTGCTGACTCAATCGTCCAAGTCGCCATAACATCGGGTGTCGCATCAGTAAAGTCGACGCTGACTTGATTTCCTTCTTTCGCAAAACTTAATGTGACGAGCTCTAGGTCGCCTTGGTCGGCGCTGTTGATAGAAGGGCGCAATAACGTAAGGGTTTGCGATCGCAATAGATCGTCTGAGATCACTAAATCGTATCCTAAAGAGAGATCTTTATGCGTCCACACTTGGTAAGTTTTGCTTGAGGACTCATAGCTAACAGAGAGGTGGTGAGATAAGTAAATGAACTGATAAGTGCGCGCTGAACTTGAATCGGTTGCATCTAACACCAGTCGGTTATTTTCTGTGGTATAGGCTCTTTGGGCGGCACCTACGAAGCTGCCTGCCACATGAGTACCGTCGAAGTTTGCTCTTGTCGATTCAGCATCTTTGCTCAGTGGCGTGACTTGAAACTCACCGTTGTTTTCCAAGTAGTCGGACAGATTGGCCACCATTTGATTGTCACTAGAGACGCTGCCATCAGGCGCTTGGTGCAGTACTCGTTTATTGAGTTCATGAATGTCGAGTTGATTGGCGAGTTCATCTGCTTTGTCTTTGTAAGCCATCAAGGTTGCTTGCAGATCCGCTGGTGTTGCATCACTTAGGGCTGGCGGAAAATCACGGGTGATTGACCGGGCGATGAGATGTGATATCGCTGCGTCAATGCTTGTCGAACGGTTGGCTACAAAATTACCCGTTAACACGTCTGCGGGTAAGTTGAGATCCGCGGCGATTTGCTCCAACGACTTACCAGAGAGGTGAGCGATGGAGGTGAAGGGGTTAATAGTATTGATTTTTGCTGGAGCAATCATTTGGTATGACTTGCTCGCTAGGGCTATTTGGTCTGAATCTTTGGTTTCGCCAGCAATAATATTGGCGATGAGGGGATAATTCGCGTCAGCGGCCGCGACTTCGATTCGACCCATTGAATCCGTTGCGCCCTCGATAAACTCGTTGGGAGCGCATCGATTGTCGAGATTTCGGTCGACACATACGGTCGCATTTTCCAAATAGCCGTCGACAACTTGTACGGTTCTCGATGTCGGAGGCGCTTGGGGCGTATCCGAACCTGAACTGCCGCCACCACAAGCCGTCAGTTGCGCGGCCGATAGACAGACCAACGTTGTTTTCTTAATCATGCATTTTCCCTAGCTCTAATTTTATAAATCATTCATTAACGATTGAATAACATACAGAATTTAGCTGTTGCACAATAGTGATGTGCATCATGGTTTAACGTAGAATAATTCTCATTTACGTGACAAGGATGGAAATTTGCAAAAAGCGCGTTGGCTTGAAGCGTTTAAAATAGAGCTAAAATTCAAATTTGACCTATGAAACAATTATTGTGATTCCAATCGCGAAATTAAACCTATTGTGATGACCTCAACTTAAGGTGAGGTTTTAGCCTGAATTCCACTTTACAACTCACCATAAGGGAATAACCGATGTTGGCTGAAATCTTAACCAGAGCGCAACGTTACACAATTGAAACTAACCAAAATGGCAACACCAACCATTTACCTATGGCGCTGGTGGCATTGAATAAAATGGGAGCGAATCATTATCAGCTAGAGGCATATTATACGAAATACGCCCATTTGCTGGTTGCGAGAGAGATACCACACACAACTGCCCACTTTGAATGGGAAGCTCACTTAGGGGATAAGAGCGCCTTTGAACACTATCTCAATTACTTTCTTCGCCAAGTGGAACGAGAAGGTATTGAGGGCACCTTACGCACCTACCTTGATCGACTGATGCCAGGTTGCGGAGCATCAGCGTTTCATGCGGTGATCCGCTTAAGCTACGGCGTTCAAGTCCAAAATAATACTGAGGTTGCGTTTGGATTGGCAGATCTGGCAAGCAGTTATTTGCCTGTTAGCGAGCCGCTGCCATGTACACTAAATCTGAGAGAGGTGCTCGAGAGCGCATTGTCTACGTATGAGGGCGTAAATGTTCAAGGAGGGTTGATTTCAGCCCGTATGTTGTCCGTGGTAGAGAATCCACGCTTTGAAAGTGTCAATTACGCGCCACGATCACTGGATATTGCGCAAATCAGTGAGCTTGTCGCAGAACTTTATCTAAAGAGTCGCGACTTTACTGTGTTGCATGCAGTGACAAGCTGCCATGCAATGCGCTATCTCAGTGATAATTTTGTCCAACCAGAGCGCTCTCTGCGTTATTACTGGGCTGCATTGATTGCAGCGGTACTTTCTGTAGAGGAGTCACGTTTGGGCTCTTTACCTACGATAAAGTTAAAACCGTTATCAGAAATGAGTTTTAATGGTGTATTAAACAGCGATGATAGCCACGTTATTAAGCTCGCTTGGAGCTGTTTGGATGAGTTTAGACTTTATCAATCTGAACATCATTTGAAGATTCTAACCATGTTGATAGAGGAGTATTGCTGATGAACAAACTGCCGCAAACGGTGTTAATGCGCTAAGTCAGTCACTTCAAAGTGAGTTTTAGCCAAAAAATGGAACGATAAAGAAAAAGCGCTCAGATGAGCGCTTTTTCAATGTGCTTTGGGGCAGATGTGTTATTTCTTACGGCAGTACTCTGCGATAACATACATTGACTGGCCACCATTTGCTTTACCCGATACCAATTTTGGATCATCACCGATGCTGATGCCGCGAATAACGGTACCTTGTTTGATGACTTGGTTTGTGCCTTTCACTGGAAGATCTTTGATCACTGTTACGTCGTCACCTTTTTTCAGTTCAACGCCGTTGCAATCCAACGGTTTGTCGTCCGCCGACATGCCTTGCATCGCCCAGTTCATTTGTTCTTCTTCCATGTACATCATGTCGAGTGCATCTTGCGCCCAGCTTTCAGTATTAAGACGAGTCAATTGACGCCACGCCGTAACTTGAACTGCAGGGACTTGGCTCCACATACTGTCATTTAGACAACGCCAGTGGTTGATGTCTTTTGGATCATCAATCTCACCTAGACACTTGTCACACACCATGATGCCGTAATCTACTGTCACGTGGCTGTGTGGCGGTACCGCGTATGCCGTTAGTGGCGCGTCAGCAGCACAAAGTTCACATTTAGATTGGCAGCGTTCTAGCATAGTAGCTTCAGAAGACATAGTAGACTCACATTGTTTGGGTGTTGATAAGGGCGGCTATTATGCACGTTATCCGCAGAAAATAAAGGGGCATCCGGTAAAGCAAAGGTTTTAATTATGGAAACTGACAGAACTCTTACGTTTGTAATGAGAAATGAAACATGTGGAATTATTTCAATAACCTATATTGAGTGACAATGTCACAAATCGAGTCATTTCTTTACCTTGTTAGTCGTTCTAGGCATAATCCGCTTTGTTGTTATAGCAATTTAATAGGTTAGGCGTTGGAACTACTTTCTATCGATTTTCTTGGAAAGCCGCTACGGCTGGAAGGCTCAATGGCAGGCTGGCAGCAGCTGTTTTGGGATAATCAGGTTGTGTCACAGTTAAATGCAGATTCAGAACGAGATGAGAGCATTCACCAGTTCACCTTGTTAAGCGGGGAACAAGAGTTTACGTGCAAATTGGAAGTGGATTTGCAGTGGCAGCCTTTTGTTTTGTCATATAAGGCGACATTGAACGACCAGATGGTTGCCGAAGGTCAAAGAGATACCAAAGATATCGAGCGACAGGTTCCATTTAATCCACCCAAACCCGAACGACGATTCAGTCTTATAGGCTTGATCTCATTGGGCATGAAAGCACTCAAAAGTGCTAAGCTCATCAAAGTTGTCCTCGCGTCGGCAAGTCTTGCCGCTTATTCATGGCTGTTCTCGTTTCAATTTGCTCTCGCATTGATCGCATGTTTGGTGTTTCACGAGTATGGCCATGTGCGGGCGATGAAGTATTTCGGAATGAAAACTAAAGGCATCTATCTTGTTCCTTTTTTAGGAGGATTAGCGCTTAGCGACGAGAAGATCAATACTCGTTGGCAAGACGTGGTCATTTCAATTATGGGGCCGATGTTTGGCTTTATTCTTTCGTTAATATCGATGGTTGCTTACTGGATCACAGGGGAGATGTTCTTTGCGGGGTTAGCGGTGTTTAACGCCTTTTTGAACCTATTCAATTTACTGCCGATCTTGCCGTTAGATGGTGGTCATGTACTCAAAAGCATCAGTTTCTCGATGAACAGCTTGGCGGGTATTGTGCTTTGTACATTGGCCGCTCTCGGTGGTGTCGTACTCAGCTACAGCTTGGGACTGACTCTTTTCGGCTTCTTGCTGATTATGGGGACACTTGAAATCGTCTTGGAGTGGCGTGGTCGACATCACAGTCATCTGTTACCGCTCGATCGCTACGGCCAGTTAGTTTCCGCAATTTGGTATTTGGCGCTGGTGGCCGGGCTGATTGGAATCATTTGGTATTTCGCCGGCACGGGCGATCAGTTGCTGCAATTGCCACTGTTGATACTTGGCACGTAATGGAAAGGGAGCATGGCGCTCCCTTTATTATTTCTCACAGTTTGGCCGAGTAGTATTCGTTGTTGGCAAACGTGCGATTGTCGACTTTAAATCTTGAATTCGTGTTTTGTGTGATGGGTGAGTAGAAAGTAGTTCAGGTGGTTGATTACCCCCAGACGCGGCTGCCATGTTCTGCCACAAACTGACACTCTGGTTAGGATCAAAACCCGCGTTCGCCATCAACTCTAAACCTACAATGTCAGCTTCTGATTCTTGGCTTCTGCCATACGGGAGCAACACGCCATATTGTACGCCTAACCCAAGTGCTGCCATAGTAACGTTTCGGTACTGGGCGTAATCTGAGGACCCTAAGGCAACATTGGTGATCTGCAGTCCGGCGCTCGCCAATTGTGATTGAGATAAACGCTCATTACTGTGATCAGCCAAAACGTGGGCAATCTCATGTCCGATCACAGTCGCCAGTTGATCTTGATTTTTGGCAACATTTAATAGCCCTGTATAGACACCAATTTTACCTCCCGGCAGCGCGAACGCGTTGACTTGGTCGCTATCAAATACCACGACCTCCCAATCATTAAAACTGGCTTGCTTCGGGACATGTTGAGTGACACTTTTGGCAACACATTGCACGTAAGCATTCACGCGAGCATCTTTGCTAATCGGCTGTTGCTGCTTCATTTGTTCAAAAGACTGTGCACCAAGTGAGCTCATGTCGGAATCGGAGAAGAGCAACACTTGGTTTCTTCCGGTTGGAGATGCAGTACATGCCGTCAAGGTAACAGCAATGAGAATAGATGAAAGCTTATTGAGAGTGGGCATTGGATTCTCCACTTAGCGACTGTATTCAGCAAATAATAACATTAGGTTACAATCGCATGCACAGAAATAAATGGAAATAAGCATGAGCACTATCTGGAAACGCAAAATCGACCTAGAACGTTTAAACGCGACGTCAAAAAATACCTTGATAGATCACTTAAATATTATTTATAGCGCAGTGGGTGATGATTACATTGAAGCGACTATGCCAGTTTGTCATTTTACCCACCAGCCTTTGGGCATGCTCCACGGCGGCGCGTCAGTGGTGTTGGCCGAAACGCTTGGCTCAGTCGCAGCCAACTTCTGCGTTGAGGACGACGCCTACTGCGTTGGGCTTGATATCAACGCAAACCACGTACGGTCGATGCGCACAGGTCAGGTGATTGGTCGTGCGACACCCATTCATCTTGGGGTTTCGACTCAAGTATGGCAAATCAATATCACTGATGAGAGACAGCGCTTAGTGTGTACCAGTCGATTGACCATCGCCGTCAAAAAAAAGAAAAACGACAAGCAAACCATTAAGGCGAATCAGAATGGTCATTGATTTTAAAAGCGGAAAAGTGATAGTCACACCGCACGAGATTGTGGTGAAACTAGTGGGCGAACACATGGTGATACTTCAGGCGCAAACCGATGCCCTGCAACTGATTGGCCGCGGTGCAAATGTCATCGCCGCGAATGGCAGTGAAACGAAATGGTCGATAAAACTGGATGATGAGCAGCAGCTTAGAGCGATAGCGAATGAAATCGGCATTGAGATTCAATAGCGCTGCATAAACGCTTGATTCTTTCCACTAAATAGGGAAACTTAGTGACAAAGAAAAACAAGTGAGTTTCCCCTTTATGAGTAGCCCTCGACTTCGCGTCCAGTTTGAAACCCTATTTGAACACTACAATGGCCAAGATTGTGGTGTTCAGCTCGATGAAATCACCGATGTTCTGTTCTGTACCCGCCGCAATGCACGTATTGTATTGAATAAAATGGAAGAGCAGGGTTGGATCGAGTGGCATCCTGCGCCTGGACGAGGAAAGCTCTCTCAGCTTATTTTTAAGCGCAGTCGTGCAGATGTTAGCGAAAACCTAGCCAGACGCTATCTCGAAGAGGGCAAGATCGGGCAAGCGCTCCAAGTATTAGACCAAGATACCGCCAAATTGGCTCAAGTTGTCGAAAGCTATCTGGGTGTCCAACATCAAGAAGGGCAACAAGTTGTTCGCTTACCCTATTATCGTCAACTGTCGATGCTTAACCCTCGCAAGCCGATTCGTCGTTCTGAACAACATATCATCAGACAGGTGTTTAGTGGCTTAACTCGACTTGATGAAAACGATCAGCTTCAACCAGACTTAGCGCACACCTGGGAAATGCTGAGCGAAACGCACTGGCGATTTTACCTGCGACCAAGTGTTCGTTTCCACAATGGTGATCTACTCACCACGGAGGCGGTACTCGAATCTCTCTGCTCGTTACAAGACAAGCAGCTTTTTTCCCATTTACGCCAAATCGATTCGCCAAGCCGCTACGTTATAGACATACATACAAGCCGAGCTGATTATCATCTGCCATTGTTACTTTCTGAAGCCTGCGCAAAAATTCTGTTACAGGGTAGCGAGCAAAGTGACGATTATGACGTTTTCCCAATCGGGACCGGCCCCTACAAGGTTACGCAAAACGATGAAAAGCGTTTAGTACTACAAGCCTTTGATGGCTATTTTGGCTTTCGACCGCTACTCGATAGTATTGAAGTTTGGGTGATCGATGATGTTCACTCGTCGATGGTATTTCCCAGTCTTAGTGGCCCCATTAAGCCCGAAACCGGTACGTTCTCTGAAGAGGTCGAACTTGATCCCGGTTGTACCTACTTGCTTCTGAATCGAAAAACAGGCTTGGCGAAATCGAGTGAGTGGGCGAACTACTTTAGCCAAAGGTTAGGCGCGTTAAACCTTTATCAACAGTTGCCTCAGGAGAAAATCGTCGAACTGGGTGTGCTTCCTGCTCATGGTTTAAAGCCTGGTTGGTATCACCATACACGACAAGGTAATTACACCTCTCCTCCGTCTTACCACACAGTAAAAATTGCTTACCATGGTGAACATCCCATGTTCCCCACGCTAGTTAAATGTATAGAGATGATACTCAAGCAAGATAACTTGGATGTTGAGTTGGTCAAATACAGTGTTTTTGCACCAGATATTGATGATATTGATATTTGGGTGAAGCCAATGGGTATCGCAAACAATCGAGATGATGCACTAGCGGGTTGGCTGCTGAATTATAGCGATATTTCTCTTTTTAGCCGCAGTGATGATTTTGAATATTGGACTAAAGTCGTAGAAGAGTGGCAAGCCAAAGAGAATGCTGCTTTCCCCGCCAGAGAGCTAGGAAAATCCTTAGTCGAAAAAATGCAGATTATCCCAATGTTTCACTGTTGGTTAGGCGTGAGCAAAGATCAATGTGGCTCACTGCAAAATGCAAAATGTAACGCCTTGGGTTGGTTTGACTTTAGCCAAGTTTGGATAAAACCTGAATCACTGAGCGAGGACGAGACGGGTAATGGCGAAACCTAATAAAAAACAACCGTCTAAAACAGTCTGTATCTATTGCTCCAAGTGCAAAACTCAGCTGTTTAAATACCGCAAAGGGGGCAAGGGCGCTCTGGTCAAGTGTTTCAAAGAGCGCATTGTCGAAGACTACACCCAGCAGCCATGCATTTGCCCTTCATGTGGTATCGAATTTGCGCGCGATACACTCGTCCGAGGAACGCCTGCATTTAAGATGATAGGCGGTAAAGTCACTATGAAATAGCAGAATAAAAGAATTAAATATTTAACAACTTATCAACCATAAAGGGTGGTGATTAGTGTTGAAAACGAGTCATTGGGCGTCGTTTTAGAGGTGAGTCGATAAAAAACGTAAAAATCTCGTTAAAGTGTATCATTGTTTTTCAAACCTGTTAGAATATCCGCAGTTTCGATTCGGTTTTTCCAACAATTTAACAGGGGTTCACAATGGAGCTAGCTCTAATCATCACTTTCATCGTCGCATCAGCTGTAATGGTCAAGAAAGAGATGACAAGCTCAAAATAAGCCTTCATTCGTTACATTTTTTAATTCCTTTTTACGAATGAATAATAAAAGCTCTCAGTTTTGAGGGCTTTTTTGTTTTTGACGCTAAGAGACGAAAAAAGCCAGCATAAGCTGGCTTTTTCTTTGGGTTTCATGCTGTTTAGAATTGATAATCTACGCTGATGCCCCAGTTTCTACCTGGTTGTGAGCGTCTTTGAATGTTATCACTCTCTTCTTGAGCAGTAAGATCGCTGTACTCGTAGTATTTGATATCAAACGCGTTAAATAGACCGGCTCTCAATGTTAGATCGTTGATTGGTGAATAGTACGCTGTAACATCAAATACGCTGTAGCCCGGAGCATCGATATTGTCTTCACTTGACCACTCTGTCTTACGCGCAACCATTTTTAGCGTCGCTAAACCACCAAAATTGTACGTTTCATTGTCGTAACCTAAACCAACGACAGAAGTGAGCGGGGCAACGGAATCTAATGACTCACCCGTGCGCTTATCCTCGCCTTCGGCATAGGCAATGTTGAACAATGAGTACATGCCTGTCGGCGCATCAAACATCTTATCGAGTAAGATTTCATTGCTAAACTCGACGCCTTTGATTTCAACTTTATCCAAGTTGGTCAGCGTAAAATGCTCATAACCAGGACGCTTTTCTGGTAGATCTTCATGCGCAATAAAGTCTTTGTATTTGTTGAAGAATCCAACAAGCTCAAACTTTGCCAAGTCGTTTTGACCACGCAACCCTAGCTCGTAGGAGGTACTTTTTTCAGCTTCCAACGATGAGTTTGGCGTAAAGTCTGCGCCGCTTGAGTACTCATAGTAAAGTTGCTTGACAGTAGGTGCTTTGAAGCCTTGGCTCATTTGTGCGAAGGTGCTGAGTTTATCGTTGAAATGGAACACGGCGCCCAGTTTACCCGTTAGGGCGTTGTTGCTGTTTTCTTCGTGTTCAGTATCAAAACCTTCATCGGTTGACGGGTCTGCTTTGTAGTCGTCATAACGCAGGCCAAGGTTTGCAACTAGACGGTCTTCCAGAAGGAAAATGTTATCTTGAGCAAAGACACCCCATTGCGTCATTTTTGCATCAGGAATCGTTGTTGAGCCTGGTTTAGATGTGCCATTTCCGTGGAACACATCGCGGTTATCCAAACTGAAGTGGGTATTGACGACGTTCATGCCATAAGTCAATTCATGCTCTGAAGAGCTTAAGTTTAGGATTTTGCCAAATTGTGCATCGAACTGTACGGTTTTATCAAGGGCATTGCGAACTCGAGTTCGTCCGCCGTTATAGCCAATAAAGCCCATATGGTCGATAACATCTGCATAGTTTTCGTTGATCGTTTCTGTAGTCTGGTAGTTGAGCTCAAGACGAAGGGAATCGAAAACAGGGGTCACTTTGGTTAGCTCGTAGTTCACTCCATAGCGTGTACGAAGCGACTCATCATTAGTTTCCGCGTTATCGTACGTAATGATAGGAGCAGGACCAGCACCCATGTTTCTTGTCATGGTGTAGTTATCGCTCTTTGAGTCCTCGTGGTAGTTTTGTTCATTTCGTTCAAAGACAAAACCAACCTTGTGTTCATCGTTGATGGTGTAAAAAACTTTACCCAAAACATTGTTCATGTCTTTGTCGGCTGGGTTTGCAATTCCACGCATTCCGCCTTCGATGTCTTCGCCATCACCATAGGTTTGGGTTTCATTTCCTTGCGCATAGGTGCCGATTAGGATCGCCTCGACGTCATCCTTTCGCAGTGCGTAGGTCAGTGTGTTCTTGAATTGGCTGTCTTTTGAAGAGTAGCTCGACTTGATGCCAAAGCGCGATTCGTTCTCGTCTGTGATCAGAAAATCATCAGGGTTCTTTGTATTGACTACAACAACACCGCCTAACGCGTTTGACCCGTATAGGGTAGACGAAGCCCCCTTATTGATCTCAATAGACTGAAGTGTATCGACTTCAATCGCGTTAGGGTAGATGGCTTGAGTGGCACCACCACCTGGGTTAAATGGGGTGACTTGCTGTACGCCATCAACGACTACTTTAATGCGATCGCCGCCCATACCTCGGATGGTAAACCCAGAAATACCAAAGCGGCCTTCCGTTGTTACGGTGACACCCGGTGTTTTATCGAGTGCTTGCTTTAAGTCTGTCGATAGAGACTTATTAATATCTTCAGCAGAGACGGTTTCAATTGAACTCGATACGTCTGTTTTGTTTTGTTCAGTCTTAGTCGCAGAAACTACAACTTCATCGAATACTGAGTATTCTTCAGCGTGCACAGATGCTGTGAGAGCGACAATAATTGACGCAGACAGTAAAGATCGCTTATACATTTCGTTATTACCTTTAAATCCTTGATTTACGGTTGGCGTTGAACGGCGTGAATTTTATTGGATCTAAATGATAATTACTATCGTTCTCATTGTTGTTGGTTGGGTCGTACTTTGTACAAGTTTACTTACCTCAAAGATAATTGTAATAAATTACAATAAGATAGGTAAGGATAGCTAAGTTTAACTAGAAATAACAATCTATCGTTAATGTGATATTAGTCACATTTGTTCAAGTGTTTTAATGAAGGAATTATAAATTGTGCAAAGTCCAATCACGTTAGAAGCGCTTCATATTCTTGATGCTATCGACAGGCGAGGTAGCTTCGCAGCCGCAGCCAATGAGCTTGATAGAGCGCCTTCCTCGTTGAGCTATCAAATACAAAAGTTAGAACAAGACCTAGACATCATGATCTTCGACCGCTCTGGGCACAAAGCGAATTTTACCGAAGCGGGCCAACTTATTTTACAAACAGGTAGAACGATACTGGCCGCCACACAAAAGTTGGTGAATGATGCAAGTGTTTTAGCTAATGGCTGGGAGCTTGATATTACTCTGGCGTTTGACGGAATTATCCCGATCGAGAACTTTTTCTCGATGGTTGATTCACTTAGTCAGGTAAGCTCGACGCGAGTAAAGCTACAAGAAGAGATCTTGGCTGGATGCTGGGAATCGCTCGCTGATGGTCGTGCAGATTTATTGATTTGTCCAAAACTCGAAACGCTACCACATGACGTTAAGGCGGAGGTGATTGGGGCGATGGAAATGATCTGGGTCGCGGCCCCTGATCACTACGTGCATAAACGAGCCGGCGCATTTGATGATAAAGCACGGGAAAAATACCGTGTGATTGCCATTGCAGACACCGCACGCGAACAACCGCCTATCAGTATCAACGTGATTCAAAAACAGCCACGTTTAACAGTCACCAATTTTGCAGCCAAAGTCTCCGCTCTGCAAAACGGTTTAGGAATAGGGACGTTACCGAAACAGAGAGCACTGGCGTTAATTGAACAAGGCAAGCTTAAACAAATAGAAGGGACAGACGCTCAGCCTATTGAAATTATTCTTGCTTGGAAGCGCAATAAGATCGGTGAGGCTAAATCTTGGTGTATTCAGTATCTAAAGAAGACGTTTAAAGCCAACGCGGTTATCTAGTGGAAAGGGAGTTAAATACTCCCTTTCCTATGTTAGTTGAGAGGAAGCACCATATCGGCGGTTCCATCTTCAAACTGAATGTCGAGCTTAAAGCCCATTTTCTGCGCGAGCATCAACATGCCTCGGTTGGTTGGCATCGTCATCCCCGAAATTTGCTTTGTACCTTTGTGTCGGCAGTAATCGATAATCTTTTGCATCAATATTTTCCCTAGTCCGACACCTTTCAAATCTGAGCGAATCAATATCGCGAATTCTGCGTCTGTGTTATCTGGGTTGATCAAAGCACGAGAGACGCCGATGATTTGCAACTCAGTATCGGTTTGTCGTACTGCAACAAAAGCCATTTCGCGGTCGTAATCGATTTGAGTAAAGTTTGCTAACGCTTCGTGATTGAATTCTCCAACGTCGGTAAAAAAGCGTTTGTATAAATCTTCTTTCGAAACTCTACTGATGAAGGTGGCATGATCAGGCTCATCTTCAGGAAGAATAGGGCGAAGAAGAACTTCTTCTCCTGTTTTCAGCGGGACAATTTCCTCATACTCAACTGGATAAGGTCGAATGGCCAAGCGTTGCTGAGCATCGCCGTCATATTGCTTCAGGACCAAGTCTGCATCGAGAATGGTAAATGTACTTCCATTTGCAAGTACTGGATGGATATCCAGCTCATGTACTTGAGGGCAGTCAACTACCATCTGCGATATGCGAACCAAGAGTTCAGATAGACCTTGTATGTTCATCGGTTCAGGTAATTTTTGCGGGCGGATCTTGCCATTTTTGATTGCTCTAACGATCAGATAGCGTGCGAGCGTCATGTTGAGCGGCGGCAATGCTGAGGCTGCGTCGATGGACTCATCCCATTCTGAGCCGCCTTGTCCGATCAATATGACAGGTCCAAAAGTATCGTCGGTTTTGACCTTAATTCTTATTTCTTCGCCGCCAGCTAGCTTAGCCATCCCCTGAACCAAAAGGCCATGAATGTGAGCAGACGGGTAGGAGAGCTTTGCTCGATCGAGTATTGCTTCAGCCGCAGTGCCGACTTCAACACTGTTTCGTAAATTGAGCATTACGCCTTGTATGTCGGACTTGTGCGCGATATCTGGAGAGCGAAGTTTTACTGCAACTGGGTAACCAATCTGTTCGGCAACATGCACCGCTTCACTCGTGTCCGATGCGATCCAAGTGGGCAACACATTAAAGTTAAAATGCTTCAAAAATGGGCCAATTTGATGGGTATCAAGGGATACTGTTTTTTTATCCAGTAGCTTCTCGTCTATCCATTTTTTCGCTTCATTGAGTTCTGAAATGTGCACTGGCTCCGCCGTTGTTGGCGTTTCCATTAGTTGCTTTTGGTTTCGCCTGTACTCGACGAGGTGCATAAATGCAACGACTGCACTCTCAGGAGTCCGATAGGTCGGAAAACCGGCTTGAGTAAAAATATGTCGCGCGGGCTTTGCCGTTAATTCGCCTGACCAGTTGGTCAAAATGTTGAAACGTTTGTGGCGAGGGTGTTTTTTAACTGCTTCAACAATCGCCCGTGCTGTTTGCTCTGAGTGCGCGACCGCCGAAGGACTGTGCATAATCAAGATGGCGTCAGCGCAGTCGGCATCCATCACAGCGTTCAGAGTTTGGATGTAGCGGTGGTGGTCGGCATCTCCCACCATGTCGACGGGATTGCTATGGCTCCAACTCGGTGGCAAAAAAGCACTCAGGGACTCTATCGTTTGCGAAGAGAGCTCGGCGAGTTTACCACCGCGCTCGAGTAACGTGTCTACCGCCATGATCGCCGGTCCACCACCATTGGTGATAATCGCAAGCCGCTCACCCCTTAACGGAACGGAATGGGTGAGAGTCTCAACCGCAGCAAAGAGTTCATGAGAGTTGTTAACGCGTAGCATCCCGGTTCTGCGAATGGCTGAGTCGTAAATGATATCGAGCGTATCGCCACCGCCAGTATGGGCTTTTGCCGCTTTTCGCCCCGCGGCTGTACGACCACCTTTGAGGACCAAGATTCTTTTGTTGCGCGACGCTGCTCGGGCAGCAGACATAAACCGTCTTGCATCTTTAATTGTGTCGATATACAGCAAGATCGCTTCGGTTTGCGAGTCCCGACTTAAATAATCAAGCAAATCGGCAAAGTCGACATCTAATGCATTGCCCAAAGAGACAAACGCCGAAAAGCCAATGTCTTTATCATTCGCCCAATCCAAAATAGTGGTGCACATAGCCGCAGATTGCGAAATGAAGGCAATCTTTCCTTTTTGTGCTGTAACGGGTGAAAAGGAAGCGTTGAAGTTTATCCATGGAAGCACAAGTCCAAGGCTGTTTGGCCCGAGCATTCGCATATTTGCTGCTTTGGCAATCTCTAAACATGTACTTTGGATACTGCCACCTTCTTCGTCTGCTAAATGCATATCGGCCGACAGGACAATCACACTTTTGACTTGCTTTTCCGCAAGCTGACGAAAAATAGCGATATTTCGAGAAGCGTTGGTGCAGACGATAGCGACATCTGGCACGACAGGCAATTCATCAATAGAGCGATAAGCTAACACGCCACAGACAGAAGAGTAGCGCGGAGTAACTGGCATTATTGCCCCTTCGAATCCACCTTGGAGAAGGTTTTTCAAAATGATGTTTCCTGCTCGCATTGGTTTGCTGGATGCACCAATTACGGCGACAGATTTAGGCTTGAGTAGGTGAGTTAACTGGCTCATAGAAGGGCTCCAACCAAGACGATAGACAAATCGTAACCAAGCTGAAGACGTTTTGCGCAACTGATTTGACGTTGTTTTAATCAGATCACTGTGGCTCTGGTTGAGATTGTGCCTTGCGTCACAGAGTATTGTTATATAATTAAAATGTTGGGTTGATTCTAAGTCACTCTAACGGCATGATTTACAGTAATTTCTATTTAAGGCATTTGAAAATTCCATGAAAAAAATTGCGATTGTTGGTTTATCCGTACTACTGAGTGCATGTGTCTCGAGCGATTACGTTACAGATGTGAGTTCAGAAAGTTACCGTGAAGACTACAAAACAGCGAAGGTTGAAAAGCCCGTTGTGTCTCAGCAGGAAATGACCGAAGGGGTGACTGAGAAGAACGTAGAGCCAAACGTGGTGAAAATGGCACCGGTTGTAGAACAGCCTAAATCAAAGCCAGCGGTAGCAATTACTCCTCCAAGTGCCAAACAGAAAGCAATGAACTCACGTTATGGTTTCACCATTCAGGTTGTTGCCGTTGGATCGCAAACCAAAGTTGATCAATTTGCGCGTAAACTTCCACGCGGTGAGCAGCCAATTTGGGAAAACTACAAAATGGTCAATGGCACCAAGTGGTATACCGTTTTATACGGCGATTACGCAACGCGTATGGACGCTAAAGAAGCCATAGCGAGCTTGCCTGAGGAGTTTCAAAATCTTAAACCGTTCGTGAAAAGTATCGATGCGATCAAGAATTCTGAATACCCAACATTGAACAAGTTAAACTAATCAAATAATCGAAATGGGCGTCTAGCCCCTTTTTGATGCCTAATTTTTGGTCACTCATTTGCCTGACACGTTATGGGGGCGTTTATTCCCGTGTAACTTAAGTCGATTTTCATTATCATAGAGAGACCAATACCTCTGTTGTATCACGGAAAGATCTATTAATGACTCATACGACAATTCTTCTTTTATGTGGCGGCGGCTCTTCGGAGCACGAAGTCTCAATTCTATCGGCTAACTTCATTCAATCTCAACTGCAGAAAACCCCAGAGTTCAATGTAGTTCGTGTCGAAATGAAACCAGATGGCTGGTACACAGATGGTGGTGCATTGGCATACCTCGATACAAACGCCGGCACGCTCAACACTGATGAGAGTACAATCAAATTGGATTTTGTTGTTCCTTGTATTCATGGTTATCCGGGCGAAACTGGAGACATACAATCAATGCTTGAGCTTTCTGGTATTCCATACTTAGGATGTGGACCGGAAGCGAGTACAAACAGTTTTAACAAGATCACCTCGAAGCTTTGGTACGATGCCTTGGGTATTCCGAATACCCCGTATTTGTTCCTTTCAAAGAACGATGATATTGCTTACGCGCAAACCAAAGAAGCCTTGGCGAAATGGGGAACCATCTTTGTTAAAGCAGCAAGACAAGGATCATCAGTTGGTTGCTACAAAGTTAATGATGAAAGTCAGTTAAAGCAGTCACTCAACGACGCATTTGGTTATTCAGATCAAGTCTTGGTAGAAAAAGCCGTTAAGCCACGCGAGTTAGAAGTCGCGGCCTATGAGTATCAAGGTCAGCTTTACGTGTCAAAGCCAGGTGAGATCAAAGCACCAGAAGACGCGTTTTATAGCTATGAAGAGAAGTACAGCGCATCAAGTCATTCAACCACCGATGTTGAAGCTGAAAATCTCACCGAACAACAGCTAGAAACGATCCGAGTGAACTCGCTGAAAGTTTTCACCCAGATGCGACTTCGTCATCTTTCTCGCATTGATTTTTTCTTGACTCCAGAAGGGGAGATCTACCTCAACGAAGTAAACACGTTCCCAGGTATGACTCCAATTTCTATGTTCCCTAAAATGCTAGAGCACAATGGACATAGCTTTAGTGAATTCTTGGCTGATTGCGTTAAAAGCTCTCTTTAAGAGATCGGCTTAAACGTTTTAAACACCATTCTTTCAGCGTCCGCGAGAGACCTATTGCCGAGGTAATGATAGGGCATCGCGGCGCTCATCCATCGGCCAACGCGCTGAATATCTTTTACTTTCATTCCTTCTTTAGCCAACTGTTTGGCGGCACCAACACGTAGTGATTGACCTGAGAACTGCACACTCAATCCCAGTAAATCACTTGCTCCCCGAACGATACGATAGATAGATGAGTCATTAAGCTTGTCTGCGCCAATGTTGCCGTGTTTATCGATAGAGGAGAAAAGCCATCGGGAAGATGAGCTACGAATAGAAAGCCATTTTCTTAGCAGTTCACTGCCTAACTCGTCCAGCGGGTAGCGGTTCTCTTTGATAACGACGGATAGATTCCCAGCGCTCGTTTCTACAACTTGATCAACAGTCATATCACGTAACTCACCGCGTTTTGCCAAACAGTGGAACATAACAAAATACAACGCTAAATTGCGGATGTCTCTTGGGTGATCTGAATGTGATAAGCGTTCTGATAATTCGTGTAGATGCTCCTCTTCAAAAGCCTGAGTCGGTTTGGCGTCTCCGTGCTTGTCGAGACGAAGCTTTGATACAGCCACTTTTACTGCAGTTGTTGCTGAAGGGTCAGGTAGACGAAGAATCCGATGAAATAAACCAATTGTGATAACGTAACGTTTTATAGTCGCATATTTTCGCTGCTTGGACTCGCGCTCTATAAACAAACGTAATGCTGTAGCAGATGCCGGTAAAGGAGACACATGCTTCAATTGACAGAACTGAACAAACAGATTCCAATCTTTCGTCATGGCAAGAAGAGAATTACGCGCGTACTTACGGTCAGTTAGGTAATCAACTAGCTCGATATCAACAGGGTTTATAAATTGGTCAATCAATTGTTTTTTTTCGGTTTCACAATCGACAAGGCGTATATTTTTTTTCAAGATAGAGCACTATAACCAAGAAGAATGAGATAAATATACTTGATAATGAAAGATATACAATTATTATTAAACTAACTAATTACAACAAAATGATGATTATGGCTGCTGCAACATATCGAGGGTTTACCCTGAAAACGGCTGGAAGCTCGACAGAGATCTGGCAAGTTCAGATTAAAAAACACGTGCTGTCTGGAAGTATGGCAGCGGTAAAAAAAAGCATTGATTGGTTTTGTGATACCGCAACGATAATTGATCCAAAAGAGTTTAGCTCCCTCGCTTCGAGTAAAGGGCAATCCGAAGGGAAAGCGACTCAAGAGAATTTCAACGGATACACCCTCAAGAACGATACAGGTGAAGTGAATGGTTGGTATTGTTTCTTCAATGGACGCCTGATTAAAGGTGGCAAACTTGCTATTCAGAAGCATATAGAGGCATACTTGTTGGCTAAGCAAAAAGCGGAACAACAACAGAAGAAGTAATTGTTTATGACACTTGTATATTCGACAGACGTAGGTCGTATAAAGCCTGAAGAAGAAAAAGTACAACGACCAAAAGGTGATGGCATTGTCCGCATTCAACGTCAAACCAAAGGACGTAAAGGAAAAGGTGTTTGTATCATCACTGGGTTAGACCTTGACGATGCGCCTTTAAAGCTAATGGCTGCAGAGCTTAAGAAAGTATGTGGCTGTGGCGGTTCTGTCAAAGATGGCACAATCGAAATTCAAGGCGATGCTCGAGACAAGATCAAAGCTCATCTCGAGAAAAAAGGCTTAACGGTAAAACTAGCCGGAGGCTAACTAATAGAAGTTTGTTAATCTCTGATTATCAAACTGATTATTAGGTATTTTATGGTAAATCCGATTATGTTTAATTGTATACTATAAGCGAAGATATTGTAGGGCACCACGGTGCTCTATTTATTAATAAATTACATTTAACATAAGATAGATAATACGCACTGAGCTATAGCTTCACTAGGGCTGCCAATCCACATAGCTAATCCACCGCAAGCCATTGATATTCCTTGTAAACCGCGCCCGCTAAACTTTTTTGCAATCGTTGACCAGAGCTCCTGAGCCTCATAACTTTTGGCTTTATCCATCGCTAAACCAATCAACGCTCTTTCTTTGTCTTCACCAACTGCTTCTGCAAGCATAAGTACCTGATTTTCGTTGAGATATGTTCTGCCTTTTCGAACTTCAGTTATCATTTGAGGGCTTACACCCAAATCATGTGCTATTTGCTTATATAGAACATATTTCATTTGCTCTTTAAACGTGGGAATCGATGTGTATTTCCCTTGGGGTCACCATTTCTTCAAAGACCTCAACCAGTTTAATGGCTACTTGGCTGTTCACTATGGCAATGACCCATATCAGCTAGTCGAAATCACAGATGAAAACTATCAAGAGCTCGTGCGCAAAGGGGTATTTCATGCCATCTAAACCGCACCAGTTCCATGATGAAGTTCGCCCAGTCAAGGTTGACCACTTGGCGTTTTCGTTCCCGATTTCCAACCTTCGCCACTTGGACAAATCGAACGACCAAGACTTTATCAACTTGCAGTTGCCTGAGTTCCGTCAGCCAAGAGCCAACACGCCTGAATCCATTGAGCGTCCGGTGACTCAACACAAGAAGAAAGTCGCTAAGGTTCTGTCGCATCGCTTAGATGAGTTCTTTGAAAAGGTGTTCAAGTTCCGTCTTTCACCTATGCGCGGCCGTGGCCTTCATGGTTATGAAGATTCGATGATCATCTTCGATATCACGGGGACGGTTGAATGTGGCCTGATTGGTATCGGCGGCAACCAAGATACGGTCTTTGTCCAAGTAAACGGTACAGGTTGCGACAAGCTATTTAACCACGTGACGCATCAAAATTTGCTAGTTACGTCTGTTAGTTGAGCTGAAAGCAACTCGTGATCTTTTCACAGTAAACTCCAAATCGGGTCTAACTCCTAGACAGGCTCATTCTTATTGTATCTCTACAGCTAATTGATCTACTTGTAATGCTAGCTAACTTGTCCATGCTCTTCGCTTGTTGGCTAATCACGATATGTTTGCTTCAGTAAATATCGCTCATTGTGACAGTGTCACATTAATAATGGCGTATACATCTATAGTAATTGAAGCTGTGTATTTAGTTACAACAATGCGCAACCTCGGAGCTCGACTAATCAATTTACTTACCTAAACCAATTACCTCGTAATACGTTAGAATAATACACTAGCAGCAAGTAAGTGCTCGCTATCGGACTTTCAGGTCTGTAATTAAATTACACAAGAAAGGAATTTCGCATTGCGTGTTAGCGAGATCTGCTGTTCTAAATTATTGGTTTACAATACTTTTCCTTAGTGAACATTGATTTCAAGATGTTTTTGGCTGACTTTCAGAGTGAAAGTTTGGCTTGAATAGTTATGCATTTTGAGACTGTCCGATTGAATCAAGCATATGGAGAGTGTCGTAGATAGCGGTTATAGTGCACTTAAAGCACGAAGTAGTAAGGCGTGTTGATAAGTACCCTGCCCTGATGACCGGGTACTATTTGATAAGGTTATGAGTTCTGTTTTTTCGCTTGTTCGCGGATTTGTTCTGCAACAACTTTGATTGCTTGAGCGGTGCTCATTCCTTCTGACATTAGCTTTTGAATCTTTTCAACAGCTTCTTGTTGTTCGGCGTGGCTGAGAGGAGGTAAATCATCAAACATAAAAAAGGCTCCTAGTTTATTAGGAGCCGACTATATTATGTTTCTGCGGTTTACACCAGATGTCTAATAGCTTGTCAGGAAGTTGATGTACGCGCCCATTGAGTTCTCATTGGTGTAGCTTGCACCAATATCCATCTGGAAAAGGTTTAAAGGTGAAATACCTATACCTGCGGTGATTGTGTCATCTAGGTTATCGTAAGCTAAGTTACGTTTCCAACCTGCCCTTAGTTTGAGCTGGCGTAAGATATCGATCTCGCCGCCTACACGGAGCATTTGAGTGTTATCGTCGAAGTTTGTATAACGCTCTTCTTCGTTTAAGTCGTAGTCAACACTAATAGTCGCGTAATCTGCTACTAGGCCAAAACCAACTGTATAAAGTGGTCGCATCTGATAGGAGTAAGAAAGCGCTGGGTTAGTAGGAATCGCAGAAACGACCGTTTTCGTTTCAATATCACGGCTGATTAAGTTACTTGCTGATATCCCAGCACGAATTGGTCCATAAAACCACACAAAGCCAGCGTCGAAGTTCAACATTGTTTCGCCAGTATCATTATCTCGTGTGTCTGCGAGACTGTAGTCTGATAGGCTAGCTTCATATACATAAGTATAAATGCGTTGCAGTTTTGGTGTTACACCAAATGCAATGTGTTGGCCGAGAAACGTTTGGTATTTAGCGAGAGATAAACCGACTTCAGTCACCCCAATTGATACCGCGTTGACTGTACTATTTTGTGCATTTTCCAGTGTTGCAAAATCAGGGTCAGGGTTTGTACTTGCAGTTGAAATGACAGGGTTTACAAAAGATTCGTAGTAAGCTTTACCATACAAATTTGCTGCTATAAATCTGTTTGGAATCGCAAAAGCAACGACACCTCCGATCTCTGCTTTGAGTTGATCGCCTTCCATGTTATCGAGAACTGTTTGTAATTCACTCGCTCTAGTAGGGTCTGCAGACGCGATAATCTCTGATGCAGCGTCTAGATCGTCAACTAATTGGTTCTGATCGTCATAAAGCAAACCGAAGCTCGGAGTAATCATCCCAATATCGTCATTGCGTCGATAGATAGCGGTAAGCGCTGGATTATAGAAAGGCGCAGTTAAAAAGTTCGCGGACACGACACCTACTCCACCCATCGCATCGCCTCGGGCTTCGATTGCGTAGTTGGCAGACCATGCTGTGGTGCTTGCAAGCGCCAAAGATAATGGCAGCAGTTTTATTGTATTTTTCATATCGATATATACAGTTATTGTCCCTTAAGGCTATATCGACATATTGTGGGATATCTTTAATTATTCATCTAGTGAAACATCATATGTTTTACTGATTATTTGGGATTGTTCTACAATTATGGGTCCTTGCCAGCGAGCGTGATTCATTGAGACGGCTAAAACATACCTTCCCGGTTCAATCACGTTCTGATTGAGTTCATTTGGGTAGTCAGACTCATAGCTTTGGCTCCACACTCGATTGTACTTGCCATCAATGAAATCATAGAGCGATGCTTCAAGCTTAGGCAACGGACAATGTGGGTTTAAAAGCGAATTTTTCTCTACTTTCCACTGGTCTTTTGATTGCCAGCGCACTGATACTTTTGCTTTTGGATCACCTAATACTAACCATGAACTCCATGAGCTTTGATCTGCCGCAGTGACATCGATACGGTATAACCCCATTTGCATCCGGCTATTTAAGTTATAGCGTTTTACATATTTTGTGACATTGTCACTCAAAGCCACCGTATTCAAAGAGCTATCTGTAGAAAGGTTGCGAGTAACCCACTTGCTAAGTGTGATATCTTTGATGGTTTTGTCAGCTTCGACTTCAATGATTGCGCGATAGGCATCGCGACCAGGGCTTTGGATGTCCGATCTTATCACTACGACACTATTAAGCCAGTTGGGGAACGGTTTAGTGTCTAGGCTTTTTCCGCAGTCAACTTCAAGAGATTGCAAAAACAGAGCGTTTAGGTGCGGGGCGATAGATTGGTTTTTATCGAGCTGCCAGACCTCTACTAACGATGAAAACATCGCAGGTAAGTCACCGTTTAATAAGTGTTTGTGCGCTTGAGTGAGAGGCGTATTACTTTCAAACCACGGGACGTCGTCTTTGGCAAATGTCGGTGCACTCAATAGGAGCGCACCGATAATTGGATAAACTTTTTTCATCAAGCTTTCATTTTGTAGCCAACACCACGCAATGTTTCAATTTCAAGGCCTGGTAGTTTTTGGCGAAGTTGTAATACATGGGTATCGACGGTGCGAGTGGTTGGGAAATGGTTATAACCCCAAACATGATCCAATAGTTCGTCACGCGTAAACACACGACCAAGGTTGCTTGCCAAGAACAGCAACAAATCAAATTCTGTACGCGTGAGCGTAATCGATTCTTCTTTATAGACGACTTCTCGCGTTGCTTTATCAATGACCAAGTGCTCCGTTTTGACTTTGGAATCATCTTGGCTTTCATTTTCAGGGCTGCGTAGTTGAGCTCGAATTCGAGCAAATAACTCCGCTTCAGCGAAAGGTTTCGTCAAGTAATCGTTAGCGCCTGCATCTAAACCCGTCACTTTATCTTTCACTGTTACCAGCGCAGTTAACAAAATAACGGGAACTTCTTTGATGTTTTTCCATTCAGGTAAATGCTGAACAGAGTCGCCATCGGGCAGTTGCCTGTCAAGAATAACGAGATCAGCTTTGTCCCAGTATTGCGCTACGTCGGCAATAGTTTCGGAGTGAAAGCACTCGTATCCCGCTTGTTCTAGGCTTACTAACAAGCCATCTGCTAAGTTTTTGTCGTCTTCAACGAGAAGCAGTGTCTGTTTCACAAGGTATCTCCAAAATAAACGTTGTTGGTGGACCTATCAGGGTCATTTTACCCCCCATTCTATCCACCATAGATTCAACGATAGTTAAACCTAGACCAAGACCACTTTTGCTCACGAAAGGCTTGCGTAAGTGACGCCAATCTTTCTTACTAAGTTGGCCTTGATCTATAACTTTTACCATGAGCGTTTTTTCACCAGTGAGCACCTCTAGAGTCACTGGAGCCACGCCATACTTCACCGCATTACGTATCAAGTTATCGATACATGTGCCTAGCCAATATACATTGAGCTTGGCGGCAACGTCCTGATTGATGGTGAACTCGACGTTGCCATTAAATTCTTCTTCTACTTTGTACTCTAACCACTCTTGGACAGATGGTACCCAATCTGTTGCGAGTGGTTTGTTATCAGACTGCAAATAGTCTTTACTCGCCTCTGCGAGTTGCCTTAGTCGTCGAGAATCTTCACACAACCTGCGAAACTCATCGTAAAGTGATTCAGGAAGCTTCTCAAACTCACGCCTAAATCCTTCAACGGTCAATGATAAGCTGGCAATCGGAGTTCGGAGTTCATGCGTCAAGATTTGAAGTATCAACATTCGGCTCTTCATTTCCTGTCGTTTCGTGTTCCACCGATACACTGACCAACCGAGGACCAATAAAATGTTTGCGATCACTAGGGCGACCATGCTGATGCGCAAAATGTCGGAATGATCCTCAACGCTCCAACATAGATTACCGCGTTGCACAAAACAGCTTGTGGATGAGCTTCTCAGATCGAAAGATAGCCCTGCACTATTAATGTGCTGCTTCCAAATTTTTTCTGGGAAGACTAAATAGCTATCGTTTTGACGCAACCAAAGCTCATTTTGTTCCAAAAACATGCTGGCACCAGCGATTAATGAGAGCATCGTCTCTTCATTCATGCTTTGTAAACGACCGAGTAAAGAGTTAACGGGTGCCGCTGGGCGCTCTTTGATATGCATGTATTGCTGCAATGCTTCCTGTTTGTCAGGATGAACTGCAACATAGCGACTTGCGTAAGTGCCACCACCTGGGTGGATAAGCGTACTTCTCGCGAACCATTTAGCGCTTAGTGTATTACCTTTACACATCGCTCTCGTGAACACCAACGGCTCTGTGATCAACGGGCTTAAAGGCAGCTTACCGGTACATTTTTTGGCAAGCGCGTACAATCGTTGAATATCACGTAAAGGGTACACAGAAGTCTGCGGAAGCATCGACTCTGGAGTCAGTAAGCGAGTCGGATAATCAGATTGGAGGTTGCGAATATCATAAGACTCGATTGCCTGTGACTCGTCAAATAGGTCAACGAACTTGTCGATCCTTTCTGGCAGTGAATCCGCATAGGCGGCACTCGCGCTAAAGCCAACGAAGAATAAGGCGGTTTTTAGTACAGTCTTAATCAATGCAAAAGTTCGCTAAATCAGTGGTTTAGGTAAAGAGTAAAACATTATGACAAAATTATAAATCCGAATTGTGATATCTGTGTCAATAATGTTAGCGCCAAAATGAAAGAAGCCAGCAATGGCTGGCTTCTTTTACTAGACGAACATGTTACAGAGCTTTCGAAATCGCGTCCACACTATCTTTCGCATCACCAAATAGCATTTGAGTGTTTTCTTTAAAGAACAGTGGGTTTTGAACACCTGCATAGCCTGTATTCATTGAACGTTTGAATACGATGACATTCTGAGCGTTCCAAACTTCAAGCACTGGCATACCAGCGATTGGGCTATTTGGATCTTCAAGTGCCGCTGGGTTAACCGTATCATTCGCACCAATAACAAGAACGGTATCAGTTTCGCTGAAGTCATCATTGATTTCATCCATTTCCAGAACGATGTCATAAGGAACTTTGGCTTCAGCTAGAAGTACGTTCATGTGTCCTGGCAGACGACCGGCTACTGGGTGAATACCAAAACGAACTTGAACACCTTGAGCTCTCAGTTTTTCAGTAATTTCGTGTACTGGGTACTGAGCCTGTGCAACGGCCATACCATATCCAGGAGTAATGATTACTGACTTTGAGTTCTTAAGCATTTCGGCAACCTCTTCCGCTGATGTTTCGCGGTGCTCGCCCTGCTCTACATCCTCAGAAATGACGACTTCTTGACCGAAGCCACCAGCAATCACGCTTACAAACGAACGGTTCATCGCTTTACACATGATGTACGATAGGATCGCACCTGACGAACCAACCAAAGCACCTGTCACAATCAGAAGATCGTTTGCTAGCATAAAGCCGGCTGCTGCTGCTGCCCAACCAGAATAAGAGTTCAGCATTGAGACTACCACTGGCATGTCAGCACCACCGATAGATGCCACCAAATGGTAACCAAACGCAAAAGCAATCAACGTCATCACGATTAGAGCGAACATGCTGCCATCGGCTTTAACGAAGTAGATCATTAGCAATGTCGAGATAACAATCGCTGCCAAGTTCAGCTTGTGTTTGTGCGGAAGATTGAGCGGAGACGATGAAATAACGCCACGAAGCTTACCAAACGCAACCACTGAGCCTGTGAAGGTCACAGCACCGATGAACACACCGAGGAACACTTCTACCATGTGAATGACATGCGCTGCATGTGCTTCTTGTGCGTTGATCGCTTCCATCACAGGAGGATCGATGTAGCTGTTGTAGCCAACCAAAACCGCTGCCATACCAACAAAGCTGTGAAGAATTGCCACCAATTCTGGCATTTCAGTCATTTCTACTTTTTTGGCGTAGTGAATACCAATACCACCACCGATCACCATAGCAACGATAATCCAAGCCAAACCTTGCGAGTCTGGACCAAAGATCGTTGCGAACAATGCGATCGTCATACCTGCGATGCCGTAATAGTTACCCGCTTTCGCAGATTCCTGCTTCGACAGACCAGCAAGGCTCAAAATAAAGAATAATGCAGCAACAATATAAGCTGCTTGTACTAATCCTGCAGACATTCCTTGTTACTCCTTAGTCTTTACGGAACATTTCAAGCATACGCTTGGTCACGGTGAAGCCGCCGAATATGTTGATACTTGCGATCAACACTGCGATAAACGCCAAGAACGATACTGCTCCATTTCCTTGTCCGATTTGCAGCAAAGCACCGACAACGATAATACCTGAGATCGCGTTGGTTACTGACATCAAAGGCGTATGCAGTGCGTGTGTAACGTTCCAAACCACGTAATAACCAACAACACATGCCAATACGAATACCGTGAAGTGAGACAAGAACGCAGCAGGAGCGACAGATGCGATCCATGCAAAAGCACCAAGACCAACCACTAAACCTGCGATTTTCTTAACTGGTGAAGTGGGTTCTTCGACTTTTGGCTCAGGCTTCGTTGCTGGCTGAGACGCTTTTTGCTCTGGCTGAGCTGAAACCTGAATTGGTGGCGCAGGCCAAGTGACTTCGCCCTCTTTGACTACTGTCACACCACGTAAAACGACGTCTTCGAAATTGATATCGATATTGCCATCTTTTTCTTTGCACAGTAGCTTGAGAAGGTTGACTAAGTTCGTTGAGTACAGTTGTGACGATTGCGTCGGTAATCTACCGACCATGTCTGTGTAACCTACGACTTTAACACCGTTTGCTGTTGTGATGACTTGGTCTGCCACTGTGTATTCGCAGTTACCGCCATTGGCCGCAGCTAGGTCGACAATCACACTGCCCGCTTTCATGCTATCAACCATCTCTTTGGTGATGAGTTTCGGAGCGGGTCTACCTGGGATCAGGGCAGTAGTAACAATAATGTCGACGTCTTTCGCTTGCGCTGCATAAAGTTCTGCGGCTTTTTTGTTGAACTCGTCTGACATTTCTTTGGCGTAGCCATCGCCGGCACCTGAATCTTCTTTGAAATCGACTTCAAGGAACTCAGCACCCATCGACTGGACTTGCTCTTTTACCTCTGGTCGAACGTCAAATGCTCGAACAATTGCACCTAAGCTTCCCGCCGCACCAATTGCCGCTAAGCCAGCAACACCCGCGCCCGCAACAAGTACTTTTGCTGGTGGTACTTTACCTGCAGCAGTGATTTGACCGGTAAAGAAGCGACCAAATTCATGCGCCGCTTCGACGACTGCACGATAACCCGCGATATTCGCCATAGAAGAGAGTGCATCAAGAGATTGTGCTCTTGAGATTCGTGGCACTGCATCCATCGCCAGCACATTAATGTTTTTGCTTGATAGCTTTTCCATTAACTCAGGGTTTTGAGCTGGCCAGATAAAGCTGACTAACGTTGCACCTTCTTTAAGCAGAGCGATTTCATCATTTTGCTCGTCAGACAGTGGTGCATTTACTTTTAAGATCAGGTCTGATTGCCAAACTTGCTCTTTACTGACGATAGTCGCGCCCGCACTTTCAAATGCAGCGTCGTCAAAACTCGCCAGTTCCCCCGCTCCAGATTCGATAGCAACATCGAACCCCAATTTTAATAACTGCTCAACCGACTTTGGCGAAGCAGCCACTCGCGTTTCTCCCGCGAGTATTTCTCTTGGCACACCAATTTGCATTAGCTATTCCTTGACTATTCGCAACGATATTGTTTTCTTTTTATCCAACCCATTTATACACGCGAAACAACTTGCACCCTATGGACAAATTCTCATTACATATAACCGTTGGTAATGAACCATCATGCTTTTAGATTCTTTTTTTACAACCCCTTATGGCAGTGCACAGAGGTCGAACCAGTTGCATGAAATGGGCGTTAAAACAATAGATTAAATTAACTCACAAAACAAAAAGAGCCATCAGCATAACGGCTAATGGCTCTTAAATTTATGATGTTTGTCAACTTGGAATGCTAAATCAATGAAAAATACTGTCGCCCATTTGATCGATAAACATCTGCGCTTTCTTGAGCATAAACTCATCAGCATCAGATTGGCTGGGTAATACATCCGAACGGATAAAGCGATGTGTTTTGACCTCACCACCAATATCCTTGGTAATTCGACCGGCTATGCGAAACTGGCCGTTTTCTGATATCGCCTCTTGGTAGATAAGAAATCCTTTATACTCGATCGGCTCTACTTGTACGGGTTGATCAGGTTTCTTTCCACCGAATAAGCGCGAGAATAGTCCCACAGATGTCTCCTTGTTTTACTTGTTTTCTTTGCTAAGGATGGGCTTTTCGAACCACTCTAGTTCAATGTCGTCATCAAAGTTTGGTTTGCTGAAGATAACTGGCACGTCATCATCACGATTTTTCCTTCTGTCGTCAATGACCATGGTTTTGGCTGCGATAACGGCATTGAGGGCATACTCTTTCAATGTTACCAGCCTTTCTTCTGGCAGTGCTGATAGAAAATCAATGTCATGCCTTATGTAGACGGGTCTGAGCTGACTCAATGCTAAACACGCGAGATCCGCCAGTTGTTCATGACTAAAGTGCTCACTGTATTCGGGTTGTGCAAGAACTTGACCGACTAAGGTCTCCATATAATTGTGAACATCCACACTAATTTGCATAAACCGTAACTCCTATTAACGTCCTGTTATTGGTTGAGTGTTTTATGTGTGAGCCAAACTTAGTACATCGTTGACTAATAGATTTTGGTTATTATTCACGCATACAGACAATTTTCATCTATTAGTTTAGTAAAAAGCTTGGAAATTCATCAAATCAAAGTATTCTAAGTGAGTATATTAACCTTTTAATTAGTAGTCTTAGGCTCAACTTAATGTCATTTTCTATCGTCAGTAGTCATTGGTTTCGTTTACTGTTTCCATTGATGTTACTGGCGTTTATCTACTTTGGACTAGATTCTGCAATCGGTTTTACTCAATCTAACTTGGGTATACTGAGTAATCTGCCTTACGTGTTATTTCTTTGTTGTTTTGCCCTATCACATGCGTTTAAGCAGAGTCGAATTGCGATGTGTTCTGTTGCGATGATCGGTGCCTATTGGTTTATCCAAAATCGACTGCAATCGCCTCTTTCCTCAGGGACAACCATCTTAGAGCTTTCGTTACTTGCATTTATACTCCCCGTTGCACTCGCGTTAGTATTCAGCCATAAAAATAACGTACTGTTTTCCAAATCATTTTTGGTTTATCTCGTTACTCTTGCCTTGCTCGTCGGGTGGTGTTACCTGATTCTAGACCATTTCTCGAAAGGCGGGTTCGATAATATCAACAATACCTTCCTTTTTGTCGTGTCGAATGTCTCAAAAATTCCTTTTATATTAGTCGTTTACTCTTTGGCTATTGTATTGACCTTCGCAATATGTGTTGCCAGTTTAAATCGAATTATTGACGCGGTTATCTACTCATCAGCTCTGCTCGCGTCGGTAACTTTTGTCTATTTTCATGTTCCTTATATTTCGAGCATGATGTTTTCATTGTCGGGCGTGATATTACTGATATACCTGCTTTCTGCCAGTTATGAACTCGCGTTCAAAGATTTGCTCACAGACATTCCAGGGCGATTAGCCTTAGAAACTGATCTGAAATATCTAGGCAGAAAATACACTATTGCCATGATTGACATTGACCACTTTAAAGCATTCAACGATACCTACGGTCATGATACGGGAGACGATGTGCTTCGCTTGGTCGCAAGCAAAATGAAGCATGTGGGCGGAGGCGCTCGGATTTATCGTTACGGTGGTGAAGAGTTTACCGTGTTGTTTAAGGGGAAATGGGCGGACCAAGCACGGGATCATTTAGAGATCTTACGCGCTAGTATCGAATCCTATGAAATGGTCTTGAGAGATCAAGATACTCGCCCTAAAGACCATAAAGCGGGACAAAAGAAGCGTAAGGGCTCTAAAAATGGCGATGTCGTCACAATCACTATTAGTATCGGTGTTTGCGATAGCCGAGAAACGTCAGAGGTTAAAGCCGTTATGAAGTGTGCTGACGAGGCGCTATATCGAGCGAAAAAATCAGGACGCAATCAAGTGTGTTTGAGTTAACAGCAATGAGTGAACGATTCAGTCAACCTGATTGAAGAAAAAGACGATGCTTCCCCCCCTAAGCGCACTGCCATAGTTTAGGTTGAGTCCAATCCCAACATTATCAATAAGCTCAGTGTGGAAAGGCGGTGTCATTAACCACCCCAAAGACGCTTCATAATAGTGTGGCGTTGCCAATGGTTTACTTGTGTCTCCGCCTATTTCGATTCTTCTCAAGCTTGCATAGACAGATTGAACACTCTCACCGAGTTGACTGACGTTGTAATACACGTCTGCACCATTTGCCATGTACCACCCTTCAGGGTGTCCGACGACTCCGTGGTTTGCTTCGCCCCAACCATAGCCGTAGAAATAGTGAAATGTTGAAGAAAAGTTCCAACTGCCCCATTCGGTAGTTTTGTGATACTTCGCTTTCACATGTGGTTCGTAGCTTAAGGCCCATGCGCTAGTGTTAAATAGCACGCCATCTAACTGAGGTTTAACGAACTCCTCTGATAGGTCGCTCCGATAATCATGACTATTGCGAAAGTACTGTAGGTGTAAGCCAAACCCTGGAGTGAGTGTCCAATGATCATTCAGCTTGTATTGATAGCGGTAGGCGACGAATCCGCCAACAACATATTCATCATTCACATCTTTAATGTCTACCGACGGAACCTCGAAATCCTGCTCAGAACGTATCGCTGATAGGCGTGTAAAGAGCAGATGTTTACCCGTTTCATTATCACCTGCGAGATCAAATGTGTAAGGGAGCGTAGTCGCGGCAATCTGTTGGCGAAGCTGAACGGATTCTTCTGAGCCTATGTCCTCGTTTTGCATGTTAAACCAATCGTTTGGGTCGAAATCATGTATACCGAGTGTAAACACGTCACTATCGGTAAGAACGATGGACGTTGCAAAGGCTTGTTCCAGATAGTTTCGAAACGCGTCTACCTGTTTGGCATTGGCGGACATAACAGGTATGAGGGAGCAGACTAAGGCAGTGTATGTTAAGCGCTGAGATTTCATGTTAGGTAGGTTGCGCAACGACAGAAAAAATTTTGAGCTAAATTAACCATCTTCATTGCATTGCGCAAGCGAGAAAACCGTTAATTGGCCAATTTAAAACAATTTCGACCTGCTTGTTTGGCTTTGTATAACGCAGTGTCAACCTTTTGATACAAAGACTCGACGTTTTCTTTGCCTGAGGGCTGCAGGTGAAGTAGACCTTGTGACACTGTCACGAGTGGTGCGGCGTCGCTAAAATCATGGATTATATTCAATGCTTTGAGTTTGTTTTGTATTCGCTCTGCGTCTTTACATAATTTATCTTTGTCGGTGTGACTGAGCAAGATCACAAACTCTTCCCCACCATAACGGCCAACAACTTCACCACTACGTACAAACAGTTCAGACAAGGCATTGGCAATCGAAACTAAGCACTTATCACCTTGGATATGACCGTAGTTGTCGTTGTAAAGTTTGAAATTGTCGACATCGAGTAAAATAATCCCGAGTGGAAGTGAGTGCCTTCCGTGAATGGCGATCATCTCTTCAAGTTTTTCATCAATAAAGCGGCGATTCTTGACCTTGGTTAGCCCGTCTTCTTGTGCAAGCTTGGCAAGCTCTTCATTGGCTTTAGCGAGAGCGACAGATTTTTGCTTTAGTTCACGTCGCATGAACGCGATACGCTGCATGGCAATGAGCTTTGAGTTCAGCACAACTTTGTCTACGGGTTTAATGAGATAGTCATCCCCACCCGCTTCTATCGCTTTGGCGATCATTGTTGGTTCATCGTGACTACTCAAAAAGATAATCGGCACCCAATCTGGATGTCGCTGTCGAATTTTTTCCGATAGTTCAAAACCGTTCATGTTAGGCATAGATACATCAAGTAGCACAAGCTCAGGCTCGAAGCTGGGGTATATCTCAAGAGCTTGGGTTCCAGAACTTGCCATCTCGACCGTGTGACCGAGTTGCTTTAATCGAATGGCTAATTGCATTCTTTCCATTTGAACGTCGTCAACAAGAAGAATTTTCATTGACGATCCAGAGGCTTGGATCATTCTATCAGTCACTATCCATATTTCGCGTAGGGCATATCCAAATCATACGTCACCTCATTGAATTGAGCCAACTATGGTTGACTTTTATCGACAGTTTTTTACGATAGCGCCGTCACATACACACTTTTAAGAGAAAATTATAATGTCTGACGTTAATCAAACAGAGCAACAAACTGTCGATCTTGCCACGGTTTCTGCAGAACTTCGCCAAGTAATTGAATTTGATGAAGTACCAGAAGCTATGCACTATATGGTAACGTCAATCCACGAAGTATCGGAAGATGCAGTAAGAGAAGCATGGAATGAGCTTCCAAAGAGTGCACAAAACGTTCTTGATAATTTTGAGCAGTTTCACGCACTGATTTCTGTGAGTCAGGCGTTCGCAGGTCTAAATGTCATGGAAGAGTTCCCAACTCTGAACCTACCGGAAGGGATGACTGAAGAGCAAAAAGAAGAGTACCGTGCTCAGTTGCTTGATCAAGTTCTACACAACTGCGTTAAAGATATGGTTAAGCAAATTAAAAAAGCGCGTCGCGACCCTATTTTGAAGCGTGACTTCACGGATGTATTCGCTAAGTAATACAAACAACGCCGCTCAATGCGGCGTTTTTTATGCGACAACAACGTCTTTTTGAGTCACGCTCACCCCTTTGATTTGCACATAGACGGGCATTCCTGGCTTCAATCCCAAGTCATCCCTTGCCCATGCAGTGATTGTTGCCACCAATCGGCACTCCGGCGCTAATTTAACGCTCACCGACACACTTTGCTTATCACCGTGCTGCAAAGTCTCTATCGATTCAATCGTTGCGCTAATAATGTTCCTGATTGAAGTCTTTGTAGGCTTTTCTAACACTAAGGACACATCGTTTGATCTTACTTGCAGCCTGACGCTGTCACCGACATGACCATCAATTTTTTGCACCCAAAGACTAACTTCAGGGGCAAGTTGAACACGTGAAAGTGCGTAGTCATGATTGTGCTCAGCAATGACAGCCTGAAACAGCGAACTTTGCTCTGAAAAAGACTGCCACGGTGTCATTGCTTGCGACGCCCAAACCTGCTCTAACGTGCCGCTCGCTGCCACTTTACCTTGGTCAATGACCACCATATTCTCTGCAAGCCTCAGGACCTCATTTAGGCTATGAGATACATACAATATTGGTACGTCGACCGTGTTAGAAAGTTGCTCTAGAAACGGCAACACCTCGCGCTTTCGTGGAAGATCTAAGGAAGCCAGTGGTTCATCCATCAACAATAAATCGGGTTTAGAGAGTAACGCTCTGCCGATAGCTACCCGCTGCCTCTCTCCCCCAGAAAGCTGATTGGGTAAACGGTCAAGTAATGGCGTTAACGCAAGCAACGATACGACCGATTGAAAATAGTCATCGTCTGGAGCTTTACAGCCGTATTTCAGATTACCTTTAACACTAAAATGCGGAAACAGCCTGGCCTCTTGAAAAACATAACCGATATTGCGTCGATGAGTGGGAACGTTCAACTTTTGAATTGAATCGTAAAGCACCTTGCCATTGATGGAGATATGACCGCTGCTGGGCTGAGCGAGTCCAGCAACAACATTGATCAGTGATGTTTTTCCGGCTCCCGAGCGACCGAAAACAGCAGTGATCCCCTTTGCGGGCAACCTAAGGTCGATGTCAAAGTGTTGTTCGCCCAGCGTTTGTTTATATTGAATTAAGATCGTCATACTAACGTCCACCTAAACGCTTAGAGCTAAAGCGCGTCAAGGCCTCTGAAGCAATCATTGATGCCAACGCAATCACTATAGAAATGACACACAAACGCATCGCTTCCATTTCTGATCCCGGCGTTTCAATGAAACTGTACATCGCAAGAGGGATTGTTTGTGTTTCTCCAGGAATATTGGAGACAAAGCTTATGGTCGCACCAAACTCCCCTAGGCTTCTCGCAAAGGAAAGCATCGTACCAGTGATGATGCCCGGCACTGTTAATGGCAATGTAATGGTAAAAAACACCTTTAATGGAGACGCGCCAAGCGTTGCTGCTGCTTGCTCTAATTTAGTATCAACATTTTCCAAACTAAGACGTACTGAACGCACCATTAGTGGCAATGAAACAACAAGACAAGCAACGACCGCGCCTTTCCAACTGAATGAGAACGAGACACCTAACGCGTTATAGAGCCACTGACCCAATACGCCTTGACGCCCTAACGTGATTAACAGCAAGTAGCCAATAACAACCGGAGGTAGAACAAGGGGAAGATGGATAAAACTATCGACTAGGCTCTTGCCAACAAACTGCTTTTTGGCCAGAACCCAAGCGAAAAAGATACCGATAGGGATTAACCAAAGCACAGAGTACATGGCAACTTTTAAGCTGAGCATCAATGCTTCAAGTTCGTAATCAGATAGCACGCGTTGCTCCTATTGAAATCCATGTTTGTGCAAAATGGCTTTGGCGTCTTCGCTTTTTAAGTAACGAAGAAACTCAGTGGATTGGGGCGTGCTACGCAACTCTATTGCGGGGTAGCTAATCGGGCTATGTAACGATGAATCAAGGGTTGTGATTAATGTTACACCGTCACTAGAAAGTGCATCGGTATGATAGACGATACCAAGTGGTGCCTCTTGTCTTTCAACGAGCGTCAGCGCGATACGGACATTGCTTGTTGGAGCTAGGTACCCTTTTAGGAACTCCCATTGACCTAAGTTTTCTAACGCCTGTTTTGCATAGATGCCTGCTGGGACAGCGTTGGTTTGACCAATAGCAAGGCGACTATTCCCGAGTGCGTTTCGCCAAGATTGCGTATCGCCAACCTCTAAGTGAGTGGATGAGCCCTTTGGAGCGATGACCACCAGACGATTGCTTGCAATACTTGTGACGGCGTCACTGTTTAAGCTGTTGGTTTTAACGACGTAGTCCATCCATTTGTCGTTAGCGGAGATAAACACATCGCCAGGTGCCCCATTGACCAATTGACGGGCGAGCGACGAGCTGCCTCCCAAAATTAGGGTTACGTCTATATCATTATTTTTTTCAAATTGTTCGGCGATTTGTGTCAGTGCACTGGTCATGGACGACGCCGCATAGACTCTTAGCTTATCCGCTGCGTTTGCGCTGATACTAATAATCGCCAATATGGCCACAGTGATGGTCGGTATAAAGTTCATGCGATTAAAAGCCCATTGTTGGCCATAGAGTATTTAAGTCGAGGTGCTCTTCAACCGCATCTGCAATTCGATTGATGGCGTTCTCTTGGTTTTGTTTGTGATCGACAGTTTTTACTTCTCCGATCCCCATCCATTTGGTGATGAGTGGAATCACTTCAGGTTGGTCAAACAACCCATGGAGATAAGACCCAAAGACTTGATTGCATTCGCTGATCGCACCGTCTGGTACGCCATTCGTGAACGTGACGGGAGAATGCGTGTTCGAGATTGTTACTCCAGCATGAATTTCGTATCCGGAAATAGGAACTGTCGCACCATTTAACGTCAGTGTGCCCTGCATGTTGGTTAGTGTTTTGTTTTTTGCCAGTTCAGTAGAGACTGGTAAGTACCCGAGTCCGGCCGATGTGCCTGGCTCACTTTCGATACCGTGAGGGTCACTGATACTTTCACCTAGCATTTGATAGCCGCCACAGATACCTATCACCTTGCCACCATAGCGAAGGTGGCGTTTTATATCCCTGTCCCAACCTTGTTGACGCAGAAATTCTAAATCAGCACGTACCGCTTTTGAGCCGGGTAAAATGATCAGATCGCAATTGCTAAGTGAATGACCCGGACCAACAAAGTTGACGTTAACATCTGGATGACTGCGGAGTACATCAAAATCAGTATGGTTGCTAATGCGAGGCAGCACTGGAATCGCAACATTGAGTTTTGCGTGTTCACCTTTCACTTGTTCAGGGTTGATGGCATCTTCCGCCTCAAGATCAAAACCATGCAGATAAGGTAAAACGCCGAGTACAGGCTTACCTGTTTTTTCTTCCAACCACTTTAATCCGGGCTTTAAAAGAGAGAGGTCACCACGAAAGCGATTAATAACAAACCCGATAACACGCTGTTGTTCCGATTCTGATAACAAAGCCAACGTTCCGTAAAGATGAGCAAATACGCCGCCTTTATCAATATCAGCGATAATGATCACAGGGGTGTCGGCACACTCTGCAAATCCCATGTTTGCGATATCATTCTCTCTGAGGTTCACTTCAGCTGGGCTACCCGCACCTTCAATAACTACGGTTTCAAAGTGAGATTGCAATCGTTCAAAAGACTCAAGCACATAGGGAAGCGCGAACTGCTTGTAGCTTTGATAGCCTATGGCATTCATATCTGCGACAGCTTTGCCTTGAATGATGACTTGAGCGCCAGTATCGGTACAAGGTTTTAATAATACAGGGTTCATATCAACATGAGGTGAGATGCCTGCAGCAATGGCTTGAACATACTGAGCTCGCCCTATTTCGCCGCCGTCTGCCGTAACAGCACTGTTTAAGGCCATATTCTGAGGCTTGAACGGGGCGACCTTCACTCCACGTCGTGCCAGTACGCGGCATAAAGCTGCCACTAGTACACTTTTGCCTGCATCGGAGGTTGTGCCCTGCACCATAAGTGCTCTGTTGGTCGACTGCATAATGTTGTTGATGATAATTATCTGATTTAAACCGTGATAATAGCGGTTTTAGAACCTAATACTCAATAATGAATCGAATATGAATGCTGTACTCAGCATCAGTTCAACCGAGTTTGTGTTTAATTACGCTATGCACCAACCATATCGAGGATTAAGCATGAAAATTAAATCACCCCTAATTGCACTTACCGCTGTTGCCTTCATTGTTCCGAGCATGGCATTTGCTCATGGCGACAAAGATCAAACATCTATCAACTACGCAGGGCCTGTAGAGACGGTTTCTTTGGATACTCTATTGGCACAGAAATCGTTCAGAGACAAAGAAGTTGTGGTCGAAGGTTTTCTTATTCGTCAGGTAAGTAAAGATGAGTTTGTGTTCAGTGATGGTCAATCAGAGATGACGATCGAGCTCGATGACGACGTTCGGTTGAATGAATCAATCAATGAAACGACTAAGGTCCGTTTATTTGGTGAATACGAAGGCGGTAAACACCCAGAAATTGAAGTAGAACACATTCAAATTTTGTAAAAGTGTTTCATTATCCGACAATTACGTTAGTATTTGGCGTGTATATTGCTTGCAAATTGCAGAGTCAAAAAATTGATGTAAGTCGGAGACTGCTTTGAAAAAGTTTATCATCGCGAGCGCTATTGCATGTGCTGGCCTAACCGGAGTGGCACAAGCCAATAACTTTAATTACACCTACGGAGAGTTACGTACGTCAATTGGACCAGAGAGCACTGGTCTGGAAGTCAGTACGTTTCTTACTGAGAACTCTCACTTAATCGCTCGCGTTGATTCACAGTTTGAGGGCGATTACGACGTCGCAGGCGGCGTTGGCTTTAATGGTCCTATCTCTCAGTTTGCTGATATTTACGGTCAACTCTTGATTCACTATGTCGATTTTCCTGATGATTCAAGTCGAGATAACCGCTCACAAACAGAAATGAATATCGGTACGCGAATCTGGTTAACCGATCAAATTGAAGCGACTGCGAGACTGGGTCGTAACGGCAGCGCTTCAGTTTTTCACGCGGGGGTTCGTTTCCATTCTACAGAACAGCTTTCACTATCAGCGGAAACTCGCAACAACGGCTTGTACGGACCGCAAGTGACCATGTCGGTCCGCTTCCAACTGTAAGCACTCAATTTTGAATGCACCCAGCCTCGGCTGGGTTTTACTATTTTACCCTCTGACAACAATCTTTCTCGGTATCAACTCTATGCCTGATTGGTAGCGTTTTGATGCCGCGTTCAAGGCCAATGCCATTGCGCTGTCCGCGATTAATTCAAACTGTTGCGGCAACGAATTGATTTTCACGGGCAGGAAATCCAGCAGTCGGTTGTCACCAAATGTGGCAATTTTTAGTTTTCCAACCAGCTCTGGGCATTCTAATAGGACATCAAGTACGCCTTCTAAAAGCGTGTATGACGTTGTAATCAACGCATCTGGCAGATCATCATTAGCTATCCATTGTTCAAGGACGCGTTTACCGCTGTCACGATTGAAGTGCTCTCCATAGCCAACCGTAGTGCTAATACCCTGTCGTTTTGCTGCCGATAAAAATCCCAGTTCGCGCTCTCGCGATACGTTTAGCTCAGGTAGAGCACCGATCAAACCCACTTTGGTTACACCGTCACTAAGAACGGACTGAGTGAGTTCAAAGGACGCACCAAAATCTTCACTGATCACACAAGAAAAGTGTTCGTCATCTAATGGGCGGTCAAGCGCTATCACTGGTGTGCCTTTGTTCTGAAGTTCAAGGTAGAACTCACTCGCTTCTGGAATAACACTCGCTACAAACAACGCATCCACTTTGCGGCTTACCAGCGCTTGGACAACATTTTTTTCCGTCGCCGCGTCATCATCCGAACAGCCAATAAGAATTTGGTAGCCTGCCGATCGAGAATTTTGTTCGAGCAGCTTGGCAAGACGGGCGTAACTGGTATTTTCAAGGTCTGGGATGATCAAGCCAAAAGAACGGCTGTGCCCTGCTCTAAGTGTCGATGCTGCGAGATCAGGACGGTAGTTGTGCTCATTTACGACATCCATTACTTTGCGCTGTGTTTTTTCACTAATGCGATATTTTTGGGCTTTCCCGTTAATAACGTAACTTGCCGTAGTCTTGGAAACGCCTGCTAATTTGGCGACTTCATCCAGTGTCATATACTCAACCTTGTTCTGTGCGCGGGATCATAATACTACATCAAAGATCCAGAGTTTGGTTGAAGTATATGCTGAACCGATTCAGTATAAAAGCTGAAAGGATTCAGCAGAATTAGAAAATTGATGAACATCACTGTTTGTTATGAATTGTTTCCCTCGAGTATCGCTCGAATAACTAATTCTCCTGAGTTCTTTTAAATTTAGATTTTTGCTGAATCGATTCAGTTGATATCAGCACTATGTATAACCGGTGCTTGTAGACTTAAACAAGTTAGCCAATGTAAAGCTGGAGAAGCCCCATGCTTAAGCTGGATACAAACAACATTTCATTATCGCAACACGCATCCAACAAATTGGATGCCATTAGAAACATCGCGCAAAGCCTCACTTCGTCGGGTCTAGTTGAGCAAGGTTATGTTGACGGGATGCTGGCGCGTGAAGAGCAAAACTCAACCTTTCTAGGCAATGGTATTGCGATTCCCCACGGAACAACAACGACGCGTGATATGGTCAAAACGACCGGAGTCGCCGTTCACCACTTTCCCCAAGGTGTCGACTGGGGAGATGGAAACACAGTTTTCGTTGCGATTGGTATTGCTGCAAAGTCAGATGAACACTTAGGTATTTTAAAGCAACTGACGAAAGTTTTGGGCGCAGATGGCGTTGAGCAGCGCTTGCGTGACGCTAAAAATGAGCAAGAAATTATCGCTCTGCTTAACGGCGATGTACAACTTAGCGCCGATTTTGACGCCTCACTTATCCAACTTAACTTCCCCGCAAGCGATATGGTGCAAATGAGCGCTGTCGCGGGTGGTTTGATTAAAAACACCGGAAGCGCAGGTCCTGAATTTGTCGCTGATCTAGTCACAAAAGCCCCAACCCACCTTGGTCAAGGTTTATGGCTAGTCGGCAGCAACAAGCACGTTTCACGAACTGCCGTTTCGATGGTCTCTACCGCAAATGCTTGCCAATATGAAGGTCAAGACGTTCGTGCATTGATTGCTTTTGCGGCTTGCAATAACGCACATCAACCCATTCTGAATACGTTAAGCGGTCTTGTATTCAATAACGAACAACAGGCGCTACTTAATGCAACTACCGAGCAGATCCTCGCCCTATTGACAGGGGAAGATAGTCTGCCTAAATCTGAGATCGGCGGTCATAGCGCGGTGTTCAAAATTAAGAATGCGCATGGTTTGCATGCTCGCCCAGGCGCCATGCTGGTTGCTGAAGCGAAAAAGTTTGAGTCCAACATTCGCGTTTCTAACCTTGATGGTGACAGCAAAGAGGTGAACGCCAAGAGTCTCATGAAGGTCATCGCCCTTGGCGTTAAGCATGGTCATCAGTTGCAATTTTCTGCAGAAGGCCCGGATGCGTCACTCGCCCTAGAGTCGATTGGCAAAGCCATTGCTTCTGGCCTTGGTGAAGGTTAAGGGGCAGCAATATGATCGAGTTGAAAACAAAAAAAGTCGTAACAATAACGCTCAACCCAGCTCTTGACCTCACGGGTTCTCTGGACACGCTTAACATTGGTGCAGTGAGTCTTGTTGAAAAGAGCAACTTTCATGCTGCAGGCAAAGGCGTGAATGTTGCCAAAGTCCTTTGTGATTTAGGCGCTGAGGTTACAGTGACCGGATTTTTGGGAAAAGAAAACCCTGAACTGTTCCACCAACTGTTTGCCAACCTCAATGTGTGTGATGAGTTCATTGAGGTTGAAGGCGCAACGCGTATCAACGTTAAGTTGGTTGAATCAAGCGGACGAGTCAGTGACATCAATTTCCCTGGTGTTGCAGTAACCGCTGAAGAAATCTCTCAGTTCGAAGCCACCCTATTTCGCTTAGCAAAAACGCACGACTATTTCGTACTTGCAGGTAGCTTACCTCGTGGCGTATCAGAGGAGCAATGCGCGAGTTGGATTGAACAATTGCGCAATCAAGGCAAAAAAGTCTTATTCGATAGCAGTAAGTCGGCATTGCGTGCCGGAATTAACTCGGCACCGTGGCTGATTAAGCCAAACGACGAAGAGTTAAGTGAGCTGACTCAAACCCACCTAACCTCGCCAAGCGAATGCCAAGCCGCGGCGGAAAGCCTAAGCAATAAGGGCATTGAAAACATTGTGGTTTCCATGGGCGCAAAAGGCGTGATGTGGCTCAACCAAGGCGATTGGTTACATGCAGAGCCACCACTTATGCGTGTCGTCAGTACAGTGGGTGCGGGAGATACATTAGTCGCAGGTCTTTGTTGGGGCCACATGCAAAAGATGCCAAAAACGGAATTACTACGCTTCGCCACTGCCCTGTCAGCTATGGCTGTCAGTCAAGTTGGCGTTGGATTAACCAGTCAAGCAGAACTGGAAAACCTCAAGCAACGCACCCAGGTAGCGGAGCTTCACCCTATTACACGCTTAGACAAAAACTAAGGAACAGAAGGTTATTGTTATGAACATTGCAATTATTACGGCTTGCCCTAGCGGGGTTGCCAATAGCATCCTAGCTGCTGGCCTACTTGAACAAGCTGCACAACAGCTAGGATGGACCGCAAACATCGAGTGTCAATCCAGTGTTATAGAGCCAACTTTACTAACCGCAGAACAGATAGAACATGCTGATGCGGTCATCATTGCGGCAAGCACTCCTGTAAACACAGAACGCTTTGTTGGTAAAAAAGTGTATCAGGGAGATATTGCGAGTGTTGCTAAGAATCCAGCAGATTTTCTTCAATCAGCGGCCCAACAAGCTCGCACGCTCGAATACGCGACTAAAGTGACAAACTCAGTGGCCAGTGAAAGCAGCGTGAAAAAGATTGTTGCTATTACTGCTTGCCCAACAGGTGTGGCTCACACCTTTATGGCGGCCGAAGCTTTAGAAGAGGAAGGTAAACGTCGTGGACACCAAATTAAGGTTGAAACACGTGGTTCCGTGGGCGCGAAAAACCAACTGACAGATCAAGATATCGCAGAAGCGGATTTAGTCATCATTGCTGCCGATATTGAAGTGCCGTTGGATCGCTTCAATGGCAAGCCGATGTACCGCACCAAAACGGGGCCAGCACTTAAGAAAACAGCCGAAGAGATGGATAAGGCTTTTGAACTTGCCACTGTTTATCAGCACTCTGGCAATTCTAATGCGACCCCTAGTGATGAAAAGAAAGGTGCTTACAAACATCTAATGACTGGTGTTTCACATATGCTACCAGTGGTTGTTGCTGGCGGTTTGATCATCGCTCTCTCCTTTGTTTTCGGTATTGAAGCGTTTAAAGAAGAAGGCACACTGGCTGCTGCACTGATGACTATCGGTGGTGGCTCTGCATTTGCGTTGATGATTCCTGTCCTAGCAGGCTTTATCGCCTTCTCTATCGCAGACCGCCCTGGCCTAGCGCCTGGTCTAGTGGGAGGCATGCTTGCTAGTTCTACCGGTGCGGGTTTCCTTGGTGGTATCGCCGCCGGTTTTATCGCGGGTTATGCTGCGAAGTTTCTTGCCGATAAAGTGTCGCTGCCACAATCTATGGAAGCACTTAAACCCATTTTGATCATTCCGTTTGTCGCGACACTGTTTACTGGCTTAGTCATGATCTACATTGTTGGCGGTCCGGTGTCAGGCATTATGAATGGCTTAACTGATTTCCTAAACAACATGGGATCAGACAGCGCTGTTCTACTTGGCATTATCCTTGGCGCGATGATGTGTTTTGACTTAGGTGGTCCAGTGAACAAAGCGGCTTACGCATTTGGTGTTGGTTTGCTAGCTTCTCAAACATACGCGCCTATGGCAGCAATTATGGCAGCAGGTATGGTCCCTGCCCTTGGTATGGGTCTTGCGACCTTTATCGCCAAAAACAAATTTGAGCAGAGTGAACGAGAAGCGGGCAAAGCGTCATTTGTACTTGGCTTGTGTTTCATCTCTGAAGGTGCCATCCCATTTGCTGCAAAAGACCCAATGCGTGTTATTCCAGCATGTATGGCAGGCGGAGCCTTAACTGGTGCCCTATCAATGCTGTTCGGTGCGAAGCTGATGGCACCACATGGCGGTCTGTTTGTTCTCTTGATTCCAAACGCTATTACCCCAGTGTTGATGTATTTGGTCGCTATTGCTGCGGGTACTGCAGTAACTGGCTTTGGTTATGCGTTCTTAAAGTCTCGCGAACAAACAAAACAGGTTCAAGCTCAGGCGTAACCCCCAAAGAACATGCTCCTGAACATTACAAGCACCTCAATCGAGGTGCTTTTTTCGTTTGTTTGGGGTGGCGTGTACGTTTTGCTCACTCACGCTATACTCCCTCTAAGGCAGCAGGCAGTGTGTCCTATTATGCACGGATGCTCACAGTAATTGATTGATGAGTCGTATATTATTCATCCCTTATACAACTTTCGGACTATATAATCGGCAATGTTATCTTCTCGCTATAAGTTAGTACTTCAGTTTTTCGTTACTTTTTGCGCACTTGCCATCGTCCCCTCGCTCTATTTCTACAGCGAAAGTCAAAAAATCCATGATACCGCAGCAGTCGCCGTTGAGCAGAGTAATCGAAATAAACTCGAATACTCGAAAGCTGAGTTGCAAGTGACTTTAACCAAGATAAATACGTCTTTGCGTTCACTCGCTTCAAATGGTCTATTCAATCAAGCGATCGTTTCACCAACGGAGTCTAACCTCAATGCACTTAAAGAGTTTTGGCTGTTAGTCACTCAAACTCAGGGCGTATACGCGCACCTGCGTTTTCTCGACACCCAAGGTCAAGAGCTGATAAGGATAAACAGCAGTGAGCGAGTGTCTGAAATCGTTAATGAAGAGCGTCTCCAATACAAAGGCGATCGCGATTACTTCCATTATGCTCAAACGCTGCGTCCCGGTGAGCTGGGCGTTTATGGCATCGATTTACAGCAGGAGCATGGAAAATACGTAATGCCTTTGAAACCCGCATATCGGATCATCATTCCTGTCGCGCTGAATGGCGCCGTTCAGGGGTATTTCATTGCCAATTTGGATTTACCGCGCATTTATAAAGCACTGTCTTACAAAAGAAACAGCGCTAACTTACCAAGCATTCTTGATCAAGATGGTTTCTATTTGCTGACCAACACTGGCGACCCTATCTTCGGTAACGTGATTAAAGAGCATCGAGAATCGAATCTGGCCAACCAATACCCTACTATCTGGTCCAAAATTAAAACCACGAATTCTGGGACTGATAGAGAGGGCGATACTTGGATTTCATACTCAAAAGCAGAGCTCTCTCATGGCAATACCGTAAACAAGGTGATCTTTGTTATTCGTTCGGATGCCAATGCCATGTCAGATATCACCAGAAATGCGGAGATCAACTTAGCGATTCAAGCAACTTTCCTTTTTGTCATTATTTTTTTGATAACCCTTGGTTTCGTCACTTGGAACTACAACCATGAGAAAAACAGCATGGCGAGTAAAATTGCCCGAGCTGCAATGAATGGTATGTCGGCGATGGTCATAACTGACCACAACAACCGCATTATCCAAGTTAATGAAGAATTTACCCGAGTCAGTGGTTATGAGTTAGAAGACGTTATCGGCAAACAGCCTTCGACATTTGCTTCAGGCAAACACAATCAAGAATTTTATATGGAGATGTGGAAAGAGCTTGAGCTCCATGGAATCTGGGAAGGTGAAGTGGTCAATAAGCGTCGTGATGGTTCAAAAATTACGGAAATTCTACGCATTCAAACGGTCAAAGATAAACACAATGTGATTCAGTTTTACGTGGCGTCATTTATTGATATTACCCACCGTAAAGAACTGGAAAACCGATTAAGAGAGCTCAGTGAGCGAGACCCGCTGACGGGGCTGTGGAATCGTCGTAAGTTTGATGCTGAGATGTCATCGCTGTCATTAAAAACGAAACGGTATCCAAACAGCGAAACGGCGACACTGGCTCTGCTCGATATTGACCACTTTAAACGCATCAACGACACATACGGACATGACAAAGGCGATGTGACCATCAAAGAAGTTGCGCGCATCTTAACTAACCACCTGCGAGAGACGGATGTCGTTGCCCGGATCGGCGGTGAAGAATTTGCGATTATCATGCCTCATACCCCACTCAATGAAGCAGAAATCGTGATTAACCGCGTTCGAACTGCGATTCATATTGAAACCTCTCTCAACATCACAATCAGCGGCGGTATTACAGAAATTGGTCCGACAGCAGGCAACAGTTACAAACGTGCCGATATTGCTCTCTACGAATCGAAAACGCTTGGGCGCAATCAAGTGAACATTTTGTCAGTGGTCGAGTCCGACTCCATTGCTTAATTTTGGTGCACATTAGAAAAATGCCTGCACCAATTTAACTCAGGCTTGTCGTTGCTTTCGTACTTATCTCATTTAAATCATCAGCTTAAAATTTGGCGTGTTTCTTGTACTCATATCCATATGGATCACTTTGCACCGTTATGGAGAACAGAATGCAAGACACGCTCACAATTATCTTAGCCGGTGGAATGGGCTCAAGGCTTAGCCCTCTCACTGATCATCGCGCAAAACCTGCTGTACCGTTTGGCGGTAAGTATCGAATCATCGATTTTACATTAACCAATTGTCTGCACTCTGGGCTTCGTCAGATACTTGTCCTCACCCAGTACAAATCTCATTCACTACAAAAACATCTCCGTGACGGTTGGTCTATTTTCAATCCTGAGTTAGGGGAATTTGTCACTGTCGTCCCTCCGCAAATGCGTGGTGGCGGCAAATGGTATGAAGGAACAGCTGACGCCATCTATCACAATTTATGGCTGTTAGAGCGCAGCGACGCCAAGCATGTGATTGTGTTATCGGGTGACCATATTTATCGCATGGATTATGCAGAGATGCTCAAAGATCACATTGCCAACGAAGCAAAACTGACCATTGCGTGTATGGATGTTCCCAGAGAAGAAGCGTCTGCGTTTGGCGTTCTGTCGTGTGATTCAAACCATCAAGTCGACTCATTTATTGAAAAGCCCGTTGATCCGCCTTCGATGCCGACTAACGACAGTCGCAGCTTAGTTTCGATGGGCATCTATATTTTTGAGCGCGAGACGCTGCAAGAAGCGCTATTAGAAGATGCTCAGAATGAAGCGTCATCGCACGATTTTGGTAAAGACATCATTCCAACACTTATCGATAAACAGTGCGTTTACGGTTATAACTTCTGCCAAGACAGAGGGCGTGTTGCAAAAGACTGTTACTGGCGCGATGTGGGAACAATCGACTCTTTTTATCAAGCGAATATGGATCTATTAGAGCCGATTCCACCGATGAACCTCTATCAATCGAATTGGGGCATTCGTACGTATGAACCTCAATTTCCACCAGCTCGTACTGTCTCTTCGGCTACCGGAAATGAAGGGATTTTCATCAATTCAATGATCGCAAACGGCGTTGTTAACTCAGGCGGCTCGGTGCAACATAGCGTTATCTCCTCCAATGTGAAGATCCACGATAGTGCGACCATTGTAGACAGCATTTTGTTTGATGATGTGGAGGTTGGTGAAGGGTGCAAACTCGTCAACTGTATCATCGATAAACACGTAAAGATTCCGCCCAATACTGAAATAGGACTCAATCAAGTCGAGGACGCGAAGCGTTTTCATGTTTCTGAATCCGGTGTAGTCGTTGTGCCAGAAAGCTATCAATTCTAGGACAACGAAAACGAAAAAAGCCTTGGTTTACGCCAAGGCTTTCGTTTAGTTAATGTTGGTTATTGTGGACACGGTACCTCGTCCCAGAACCAATTTGATTGAGTTGGAGACTCCCAGCTTCCCGGGCTGTTTTTGGCTACAAAGCACTTACCGTTATAGCTGTAGGTTTCGCCGTTAACCGCTTTGGTTGTACCTGGTTCCCATGCCGTCACTGTGCCCGAGCCAGTGTTACCGCCGTTATCACCCCCGGTATCGCCACCCGTGTTACCGCCATTACCTGAGCCTAAGTCAGCTAGTGGAAGGTCTGGTTGCTCGAACTTAAAGGCGTAATCCACACCGTTAATATTGACGGTATAGTTTGCAGGACCTGAAATTGGTAAGTAGTAAACCATATCGAGCTCGTAAGTGCCGCCCGCAGGTAGCTCTTTCCATGAAGGTAAGCTAAACGCGACTCTGTGCATTGTTCCATCAAGGCCACCAATATTGTTTGCACGTGTATGACCTGATGCAATAACCGTTAAGCCACCGCCCGACTGATCTTTAGCATTGTCTGGTGCCGATACTGGAATATCAAACTGGAATTCAGTACCACCAGGAATCGCTTGCCCTGTGTTGTTAGTAAACGTCACTTTCGGGTTAATCGGATAGTTTTGATCTCCGACTTTAAAGCCACCAACTGATACTGAAATATCAACCGCTTCGGTCGGAACTGCGCCCGTCGCAATCTTATTACCATATGGAGTCGCTGACTTGAACTTGTCGTAGATGGCTTTTGTCATGGTGTTACCCATATGGTATTCACCATTACCGGTCGCACAAGCCTGTTCAGTCACATCGACTGACGTGCGCTGGCCATTTGCATCTAGCACGTAACAGTTATAGTCGCCCGCCAGCTCCCAGAACATGATGCCGCCGATTTCTTTGTCGATGACATAGTCTGCTTTTACGTTAACTGATGCTTCGTCTTCCGTAGAGAGGAACACAGACTTCTCAGCATTCCAAAGCCAAGGAGCGACAGCAACACTGTCGTAGTTACGTACATATGTGCCAACTAAGCGATCGCTAGGATCATTGACCGGATCAAGTTTGTAAGCATCAGTGTATGTACCCCAAATGCCATGCTCTAGGTTTTTCGCATGCCACATTGGTCCTGAACCTGCCCCCATTTCATTTCCTTTAGGGTCAGTGTCGTGCCACATGTTATCGATACCAATTGCGCCGTTACCGCAGTTGTTCTTCTCGCCTTCACCTGTACCTTCAGGACATTGAGATTGATTCGGTAGCGCTGCTCTGCCCCACAAACCATTGGTTCCGCCAGTTACACCTTGCCAACCACGAGTATAATATGGGACACCAATGTTGATACGCCCAGCAGGCATAGAGCCTCTAAAGTAGTGGTAAGCCCAGTCAGTGTTTAGATAACCTATACCTCCGTATGCAGCGGTGTTATATACATTCCATTGCGCCAACTCAGAGTCTTCACCTGTATCGAACAACGCGGCGTTGTGGCCTACGTGATCATTCCACGCACCGTGCAGGTCATAAGACATGATGTTGACGTAATCCAAGTATTTGGTTACATCAAACGTTTCCATTCCGCGTAGCAGGTAACCAGAAGAAGGTGCAGCAATCGTTAGCATGTAGTGAACGCCGTCTTGAGCCGATGCGGCATCGAGCTTCTCACGAAGTACTTTCATCAGTTCCTGATAAGATGCCCACAAATATGGACGACGAGGTTCCATGAATGCTTTGTCATAAGGGTTGCCCGCGCCAGCCATTGAAGTTGGGTATTCGTAATCAATATCCAAACCGTCAAACTTGTATGTACGCATCATCTCTACTGCAGACGCTGCAAACTTTTCAATCCCCGCGTGGTTGATCGAGCCATCCGCGTTGGTTGTCATGGTGTAGAATCCGCCATCAGCTACGCGGTTACCATCTGCGCCAAAGTGGCCACCTGTTTCAGCCCATCCACCGATTGAAATGAGTGTCTTAACGCCATAGCGCTCTTTGTAAGTCGCAAGTGCACCGAAGTGGCCTTTAAAGCCTAGTGTTGGGTCAATATCTACCCCTGCCCACTCTTTGCCCGTAGCGGCGTTGTTCGGATCGCTCACATCACCTAGATTAACTTTGCCATCTGGCCCAACACCGACGAAGGCGTAGTTAATATGAGTCAACTGCTCCCAAGGAATATCTTTAACTAGGTAGGCCGCTTGAGGGTCATCGCCCGCACGCCAACTCGTGAAGTAACCAATTACGCGGCGAGGGTGATCTGCGCCCATTTGCTCGCGTCCTTCTTCATCGTAGATCGTACAGTAAGGGACGTTAACGCCTTCAGTTTGATACAAGCCGTCTGGACGACAATTTGCAGCCGTTGGTAAACCAGTTACTTTGAGGGCAACCGCTGTCGAGTTTGTTGATTTACCAAGGTTATCCGTCGCTTTCGCATAAACGGATAGAGTACCCGCAGCCGTTGTCGTGTAGTCTAGCGTATAAGGCGGTGTTACTGTTGTGCCAACCAATTGACCTGCAACGTAGAAATCTACTTTATCCACTGAGCCATCGCTATCTGCTGCGTTCGCTGTCAGAGTGACCACACTACCAACTTCTACGTTAGCGGATGAAAGTGTCACATCAACGGTTGGGGCAAGGTTACCAGGCTGCGAAGCATCTACAGTAATTGCTGTTGTGCTTACCACGCTTGCTTCACCTTGATCATCAAAAGCGGTAGCGCTTACGCTGTGGTTGCCTGCCGTTGCCGTCCAATCAACGGTGTATGGTGCACTAGTTGCGTTACCTACGACAACGCCATCAACTTGAAACTCAACACGAGCAACAGAACCATCACTATCACTTGCAGATGCAGCCAGTGAGATCACGGCGCCTTCTGTAATGGAGTCTGTCGCTAATGGTGCGGTTAGTGAAACAACAGGAGGTTCATTGACAACTACACCGCCGTCACAACTTCCTAGTGATTTCCAGAAACCCCAAGGTCCTGCGGTTTCAGAAGGGTTATTGCCTTGTGTCCAATAGTTCGCTTGGTACGCTTCGTTTACGTGTTGTACTTGGTCGCCGCCATTATAAACTGAAGTGCTATCCCAGTTGGGTAACGCACTACAATCCACCGCCGCATAGCTATTGAACGCAATCAGGCAAGACGCGCTTAACGTGCTCAATGTGAACACACGTCTACTCGCATTTCCTTTTGACAGGTGCATAAAGTTGTATCCTTAAGTTATTGTTTCAACGTATTAAATTCTCTGCATATCGAGCAGGAACTTAAAACTCTTTCCGAAATAACCATAGATAACACTGCGAAAATCACACCTAGAAAAAGGTTATATTCCCAATTGTCTCGCAAATGGATGTACATTTGTTGCAACGATTTGTTACTTATTTTGCATCAATAACCAAATTTTGATTTATTTTATAAACAAAAAAATAAGCCTCTGAGCTGGCTCGCAAAGAGGCTTATTTATCGAGGAGAGTGACTAGATCTCCTATAGGGGTATGTAGTAATTATCAATGAGATCTGTTAATCCTTTTGATTTACTGCAAGCTATTATGAATAATTCTTATTCATATAAAAACAGTAATTATGTAAAGACATCTTTCCCCTTTTAACTTGCGAGTTTTAAACCTTTTGGTGTTTGGTTAAAGTGGCGTTTGTACTCACGCGAAAATTGGGAACTGCTGTTGTAACCCACTAGTCTTGCCGCATCGTTGACCTTTTTTCCTTCTAACTGAATCAACTCTTTTGCTTTGTTTAAGCGTACTTTTTTAATGTACTGAATGGGTGTCTCGAGCGTGACCTCCCTAAAAGCATGATGGAAAGCTGATGTGCTCATGTTTGCCACTTCTGCCAACGACTGCACAGTTAAGTTTTCCGCGTATTCCTCGTGGACTTTTTCTAACGCCCTCGCCACTCTGGCATAGTGACCGTCGTAGCCTGCCAAGTTGAACAGCACATGTCCTTCTGCACTTTGTAATGCCCGATAAACCAACTCTTCTTTGAGGCAGTCACCCAGTATTTTCGATTCATACGGATCGCAAAGTGCGCTCATGACGCGAATACAAGTGTCGAGCATACCTTTGTCCATCGACACTGACTTCAAACCCAAGTTATCGGTTTGTTGGGATTGCGAAGGTCTAAATCCCAGTTTCTCTAACCGTGCAACTTGACGGTGCAGCATCTGCAAATCGATGTCGATGGAAAGTCCGAGAAGTGGCTCTCCATCTGTCGCTAGTGCTTCACACTCTAATGGCATGGGAACGCCGACAACCAGATAATCTTCAGGACCATAAGCAACGGGCTGATTACCAATGTAGATATTCTTGTGCCCTTGCCCCAGCACGATTACGCCAGACTGATAGACAAATGGCTGACGTGCGTTGCCTTTACTACTGCGATAGAACCACACGCCTTCAATGTCAGTGTGATGAATCCCCTCAAGATTGTTCAAATCGTGAAGGTCAACGTAAGTTTGCATCAACGTCGCTAATTTCATTATTCCGCCCTCGTGTAGAACGCCAAGGTAACAGATTTATAGAAATAGGCAATAAATCTAGAGAATTTCACCTATTGCAATGCCCCCTTTCACACTAATATGCATAGACAGGCAAAACAAATAAAGATAACTCCTAGACAAGAGGCACTGATATGCAATTTTCTTATGCGAATCCAACACAGATCTTTTTTGGTCAAGGTCAAATCTCTTCAATTACCCAACCTCTTCCAAATGACGCCAAAGTTTTAGTGATTTATGGCGGTGGTTCAATCAAACGTAATGGCGTTTACGACCAAGTGACGAAAACACTTGCTGACTACGAATGGTATGAGTTCTCGGGCGTTGAACCGAACCCGACGAAAGAAACGCTAGATAAAGCGGTCGCAATCGTAAAAGAAAAGCGTATTGATTTCATTCTCGCAGTCGGTGGTGGCTCCGTGATTGATGGTTCTAAATACGTTGCGGCAGCGTCTCACTATGATGGTGACGGCTGGGATATCTTAACTGGCCAATATCAAGTATCGAGTGCAGTTTCCTTGGGCGCTATCCTGACGTTGCCAGCGACAGGTTCTGAGTCAAATATGGGCGCTGTCATCACCAAAGCGGAAACACACACGAAACTTGCCTTCCTGTCACCGTTTGTACAGCCAAAGTTTGCGGTGTTGGATCCGGATGTGATGAAAACGCTGCCAGAAAAACAGCTCTTAAACGGCATTGTCGACGCGTGGGTCCACGTTTGTGAGCAATACCTGACAAGTCAACATGATGCGATGGTTCAAGATGGCTACGCAGAAACATTATTGAAAACGCTCAAGTCACTGGGTGATTCATTTGATCAGCGTGACAATGACCAATGGCGTGCCAATCTAATGTGGTCAGCGAACCAAGCGTTAAACGGTCTGATTGGTTCTGGTGTACCTCAAGATTGGGCAACACACATGATCGGCCACGAAATGACAGCGCTGTGGGGCGTTGACCATGCGCGTTCATTGGCGATTGTTCAACCTTCGCTACTAAGGCACCAAATCGAAACAAAACGCGCCAAACTAGAGCAAATGGGAATCAATGTCTTTGGTTTGCAGCACAGCGAAGATCTTGCCGAGAAAACCATTGACGCGATTGAGCAATTCTACGCATCAATGAACGTGGATACGCAGTTTAGTGATTATGAGTCCACCAAAGCTCAAGCTGTTGACGCTGTTGTTACTCAATTATCTGAACATGGCATGACCAAACTTGGCGAGCACCAGCAGATTGGCCTAGAAGAAAGTCGACAAATCTTAGAGCAAGCTATTGCTTAGAGCGGTCACTCCACTTACCCTAAAAGCAGCATCAATATGCTGCTTTTCTTTTTGAGTTGGTCTTATGTGGTTTGTGATTGTCAGTTTATGTGTGATACACATTTGGAGTATTGAGCACAAAAATCGTTGGCTGTTTTACGTTTCGAAGGCAATGCCCGTTGTTTTAATGTCAGCGCTAGCCTATCAAAGTAGTGATTCCTACTCAGATTACTCATTTCTTATTGCCTTAGGTCTGCTCGTTAGCGCAATTGGCGACTTGTTCCTAATGCACCCCAAAGACAAGTTTTTGCCCGGCTTAGTGAGCTTTTTTGTCGCGCACCTTGTGTATGGTTACGCGTTTTTTAGCCAAGCAGATGAGCATTTAACACATTGGGTGCCAGCGATACTGTTTAGCCTTGGTTTAATTATCTACCTGCTGTTATTACCAACCCTTGATAAGATGCGAGCGCCGGTCGCTGTCTACTCGGTTGCCATTCTTTTGATGGCTTGGGGCGCCATTGAAGTGTGGATTGATGTACGTAACCCGTTTGCAGGATACGCCGCGATGGGCGCGTTAGTGTTTATTATCTCTGATGTGGTGCTGGCGGTTGATAGATTTCGCAGCAGCTCGGCGTTTTCTCGTCACGTAATCATGGTGACCTACTATACGGCTCAGATATTACTCACGCTGTCAGCTCTGGCTGAAAGCTATCGATAATCTCTACACCTCATAGCGATAAATTAGGTCATCGTATTCAATGCCGCCGATGGTATAGGCATTTGGCTCTCGTTCTTTAAGTTGAAAACCGACTTTCTCAAGTACTTTGCAAGACGCAATATTGCCATCTGTCACGATCGCATTGAAGGTTTCTATCGGGAAATGCTGTTTCGCGTATTTCACTAAAGCAAATAAAGATTCCGTCCCCATACCTTTCCCATGAAACTCAGGCAGAAGCAGGTATCCAACTTCAACGCATTCAGTTTTGGTCTCAGAGTGACATAGCCCAGTTACTCCGACAGTATTACCCGATACTTTGTCTTTAATCACCAAACAAAGCCAATGCTGGCTACCCCAACGCCATAATGGGAGTCGGCTGTTAAAACGCGCGCGGATTTCCTCTTTTGACGGCTTATCAAATGCGTACTTAATCACCTCTTCATCTTGGTGTAGGCGCTCAAACAAACTCCAATCAGACTCCTGAATTGAGCGCATTATGAGATTAGAGGATTCAATGAGTAGCATGAGGTTTCCTTAGTTAATTAGCGATTCTAGTGCCTGTCTCGACTGCTGTGTGAGCTCTTCCAAGCGGACGCGATGTTCAAGATAGCAAGTTAGTGGTTGATTGTCTTTCTCTATAGATTGGCAAAGCTCAAACAATGCAATGAGTCCTAAACTGCCCGCAGATCCCTTCAGCTTGTGAGCCAATTGTTTTACCTGATACTCATCGTCAAGGTCAGCTGCTGTGCGAATAGCTTGCAAAATCTCGTCGCTACCAACGGCAAAAAGGTCGACAATCTCTGCCATCTTAGTTTCACCCAACACCGCTAAATCTGACTCAAACACCTTACGTTCAATGATGGTTGTGCTTGTCACGTTTTTCTCCTTGTCTTTTTTGTCTTGGGGAAGAATTAACGACTTACCCTCAAGACAATTCTGGATCAGTGCACACAACTCATCTTTATCGAGAGGTTTTGGCAAATAACCATCAAACCCCGCAGCAAGATAGCTTTCTACTTCCTCATTGAATACGTGTGCTGACACCGCAACCATTGGCGTCGATGTATCGTCAAGTACTCGCAACTCATTCATCAACTCGACACCGTTGCAATCAGGTAAATTAATATCGAGCAAGACAATGTCGTACTGTTGCTGCTCGAAACACTGTTTCGCTGATTTCCCATCAATTGCTGTTTCAACTTCGTGGCCAAGGCTTGCCAAAAAGCCTTCCGCCACTAGGCAGTTCACAGGGTTATCTTCAACAAGCAGTACTTTAGCGATAAGGTCGCAATGAGTTGTTGCATCAATGGCTTCGACTTCGTTGCCCACTTCCAAAGGGATACTAAACCAAAAACGGCTGCCTTTCCCCAAATCAGACTCGACTTGCAACTCTCCGCCCATCGCTTCGACTATCTTTTTGCTGATGGCCAAACCGAGCCCTGTTCCGCCTTTAGATGACAAACCACCCGAAGCTTGCGTAAACGCATCAAACAAGTTTTTTTGCTCTTCAGGGGAAATACCAATCCCTGAATCTGAAACTTCAAATAAAACGTGCCCCGCACGCTCTGGATCATTGGCGACGTATATATCGACGTGACCCGAATCTGTGAATTTAATGGAGTTGCCGACCAAATTATTAAGCACCTGACTGATACGAGTCACATCCCCTTTCCAAAACGTCGTGACGTCAGATTCAATCAAAGCGCTCAATTCGAGTTGTTTTTCTGCCGCTCGCCCACTGAGCAGTTGTTCAACGTCTTCCACCATCGCTTTGAGGTTAAAGTCCTTGGTTCGAATTTCTAAATGTCCCGCTTCGATTTTCGAGTAGTCGAGAACATCGTTCAAAATGGCTAACAAAGTGGAACCGCTACGGTTGATGACGTCGACATAACGGCTTTGCTGGCTGTTTAGCCCTTCGTCTTTAAGTAACCGTGCCGTGCCGAGTACCCCATTCATCGGGGTACGAATTTCGTGACTCATGGTCGCAAGAAATGCCGATTTCGCTCTGCTTGCTTGTTCTGCCTGAAGTCGTGCTTGAGCGTGATTGAGCACCTCTTCATTGAGTCGAGCATTGGCTTTTTGTAACTGATGGGTACGCTCTGTGACCAGCTCTTCGAGGTGCTCTTTGTGCTCTTCTAACTCGCGCTTGGCTTTTACTTCACTCTCGGCAACGACTTTCAGCGCTTGAGCGGTGTTTCTAGCGGTGATGATCGCTTGCCCCATATGAGCGAGCTCGTCATTTCCCTTCACCGTAACGTCAACTTTGAGTTGTCCTTGTGCGATAGAAGAAAGCGCTGATGAGTATTCCGCTAAACGTTTGACTACTTGAACATACACCACTCGCCAGACGATCAGCACCACAATCAGCATGCCCAACACAGTAATAATGGTCAGTGTAAATTGTGCGTAGTCGAGAGTGGTTTTTAATTCATCGACGGCTCTTGTGGTCGCAACGTTGGATTCATCAACTAAACGGCTTACCGTTGCGTTAAGCTCAGAAAACTGGTTTAAAGTATCTTGCATGAGCTGTTGAGCGGCTTTTTCGTTGCTGTTGCGCTGCTGAAGTACATCAAACACAACTTCACGCTGCTCTAATTTGCTCAGTAGATCCGACATTTGAATAGAACGAGTCGGATCTTCTACCGCCCTGACACGTCGTTTCATGATCTGTAAGTTATTGGTAAATTCTTCTCGGATCGTGTGAATACGCGCTAAATCAGAAATTGTGCGAACTTCTTCAATATGATTCAGCATCTTAAACGCCAACAGATGAAGCTCATGCAGGCGTTCTGCCAAATCCAAATCGACTTCAACTAGCGTATCTAACGCTTGATACGCAGTATCGATTTGTTGCTGCTCCAATAGGTCATAGATGTGAGTAACGTTGGCAACTGCGATGGTTGACGTATTCGCGACTTGAGTGCGAGTCAGTTGTTCGAGCTCTGATGCAAGTTGACGAAGCTCTTCCGTTCGGACGAGCAGATCGTCTGCAATAAACAGACGCTTTTCCACCACAATGCCGAGTTGGGCAAGTGTATCGATAACATGTTGAACGTCGCTTTCGAGTTTGGTGAGTAATTTGGAATCAAAAGAGTCAGACCCGAGCTGTTTGATGTGGCTTAATAGCGTTTCCAGTTGCGAAAACAACTCTTTTCCCGATGCTTGCCTTTGCTGCTCTGTCTTTGCATTGGCTAGCCCTTGCACTGAAGAGATAATGCGTGAGCTCAACTCCGAAACTTGCCGAGCTTCAAGCATTGAAGGAATGGCAGTATTGACGACGTTACGTTCTGTTTTCGCGACTGAGCTAAAGCCAAACACACCGATCAACGCTGATATCAGAACCAGCAATGCCATAGCCAAAAACGCAAACAGCAGCTTACGTCCGATACTGGCCTTTGCTAATAACATCGAGATACTTCACTTTTTAAGTCTGATAGAATGCGCTATATTCTGCAGTGTTTAACCTCCATTTTCCAATGAAATGCACTATGTCTTTGATCTCCTCCGTGACTAAGCTCCTTTTTCCAACCGGCCTGTTGATCAGCGGTTTATTTAGCGTTGGCGCTCAAGCGGAAGATCAGCTAAAAATCTGCGCAATCTACCCTCACCTTAAAGATTCTTATTGGCTGTCCGTTAATTACGGGATGGTCGATGAATCAAGAATCAACAATGTCGATTTGCGTGTCCTTGAGGCGGGCGGATATTTGAACTTGGAGAAGCAAAAAGAACATTTGCAACTGTGCGTACGCTGGGATGCGGATGCCATTATTCTAGGAACGGTTGCGCCGGACCTATACTATGACTCTTTGCGCCAATACACTGGCTCAATTCCGGTTTTTGCTACCGTAAACCAGTTAGTACTCGACGATTTTAATCGTACTGTGCTAAAAGGTGAGGTCGGTGTTGATTGGTATTGGATGGGGTTTTACACTGGCGAATACCTCAGTCAAAAGCACCCGAAGGGCTCAGGAGAAACAAACATCGTTTTGCTTCCCGGCCCTAAATCTAGCGGTGGTACCAAGCCAGTCATCAGAGGTTTTTACTCAGCGATTAAGGACAGCGATTTGCAGATCGTGGATACGCTATGGGCAGATAACGACAAAGAGTTACAGCGTAACCTAGTACAACAAGCGATCGAGCACGACGACCTGGACTATATTGTTGGCAGTGCGGTAGCGATCGAGGCCGCCATCAGTGAACTACGTAGCGTAAACAAATCGGATCAAATTGGTTTGGTCTCGACTTATTTAAGTCATGGTGTTTACCGTGGTTTGCTGCGATCACGCGTCGAATTCGCTCCAACTGATAAAATGGTCGAACAAGGACGCCTTTCCGTCCGTCAGGCTATTGCTTATCTCAATGGCGAACCATACAAACACAACGAAGCGCCAATCATTGAAGCATTAACACCAAACAAACTTAATCGCCAGGTGATTGCACAATCGCTGTCACCTTCAGAATATCGCCCTACATTTTATGTCTATAACGAGAACAATTAGGAAGTCTGAATGAAAAAGACAATTCGTACCATCCCTGCACACAAACATGTCGCTCTGGTTGCCCATGACAACTGCAAGTCGGAACTATTGCGCTGGGTTAACGAAAACAAAGAAAAGTTACAACGCCACTTTTTGTACGCGACCGGCACGACTGGCTCTATGTTAAGCAAAGAAACGGGCTTGGCTATTAAATCGATGATTAGCGGTCCCATGGGCGGCGACCAACAACTCGGTGCGCTAATCTCCGAAGGGAAAATCGACGTGCTGATTTTCTTCTGGGATCCACTAAACGCCGTACCTCACGATCCAGATGTAAAAGCCCTACTTCGTATCGCCAGCGTGTGGAACATCCCCGTTGCGACAAACAGAGCTTCGGCGAAGTTCTTGTTTTCCTCTGAGCTGATGGAAAAAGAAGTCGATATCGAAGTGCCAGATTACGAAGCCTACCTAGCAAAACGCACTTAATACCAAACGCCTGCTCACAGCAGGCGTTTTTCATTCGCTATTTGGTGCCGCACTCTCTTAGAACTGGCTGCTCGCTCGGTTTATGACCACGCTGAGTAACCAAATAGACCGCAAACGCTGCTAGTATAAATCCAAGTATTCCCATCGCATCCAACGACTCACCAAACATCAACCAAGCTTGAATTGCGGTCACTGGTGGCACTAGGTAGAAAACAGATGCAACACTCGACGCCGCGCCATGTTTTACCATATATAAGAGCAGCAACACTGCGGCACAAGACAAGACTATAACTAGCCATCCGAGTGTCAGCACAAATTCAACTTCCCATTGAACCGTCATGGTCTCGAACATCAGGGCATAAGGCAAAAATAGAAGCAACGCGGCAAAGTACTGAACCAGCGCACTCCCCACCATATCAAGGTCGTGACAGTACCGTTTCTGATATAACGTACCCAATGTAATGCCAATTAAAGCAAATACACTCACCCCAACCGCTAGAACTTTATCTGTGTCAGATTGCCACTCCATTTTGCCGAGTAAGACCAGTGAAATTCCAAGAAACCCGAGCGCCAATCCAAACCACTGAGCTTTTGAAAAGTGTTGATTGGCAAAGCTAACTAACAATACAGCCGTCACGATAGGTTGTGTACCAACGAGCAAAGAACACAAACCTGAAGGCATTCCGAGCCCTATAGCCACATAACTCCCTCCTAGGTAGAAACCGTGGATCAGCACGCCAACAACGAAAGCATGCCAAAAACCTGCCCCTGTTGGCACGCGGCGGCGGAGAAAAATAACAATCAAGGCAAATAGCGCGACATTGGCGAGCATCCTTATCGTAAGTAACGTCGCCGGTTCTGCATATTGCAGCCCTAACCGAGCGCCGACAAATCCTGAAGCCCACAACACAACGAATACAAAGGGAACCATCCTGATAAACATAAACTCACACTAACATTGTTTTTTATTGACTGAAGTTGCTAATGTAATGGGTACACATTCTTTTAATAGTGACAGTTTGGTTGAGTTTTATGGGTACAGATTTATACGGAGCGAAGCAAAGCAAATATCAGAGTGTTATTGACTATCTGCGAAATGCCATCGAATCAGGCGTATTCCAAAGTGGAGACAAGCTCCCTTCGATCAGGCGGCTTAGTGAACGACTGTCTGTGAGCAAAAACACTGTGATACGTGCCTATCAAGAGCTTGAAGCGATTGGCGTCCTTGAGGCTGTCTCTAAGTCGGGCTACCGAGTGCTTGCATCAATAGAAGAGAAGATAGAAACGGTCGCGCCGTCTGAGGTAGATTTGTTGGGTGTATGCAAAGAAATTCTATCGTATCCTGATTACAAGGAGCTCTTGCCGACAGGCTCAGCTCACCCTTGTATTGAGGCACCCGCCATTCGGTCACTATATGCTGAAATTGGCAGACAGAGTCGTCAACAAGCAAACATTGTCAGTCATTATCAGTTGCCTCCCGGTGAACCATTGCTCGTAAAACAACTGGCGAAGTTAACTCAAGAACTAGGTACACCCGCGCCAATCAACGAGTTGCTAGTCACCCATGGTGCACAACAAGCGATCAGTTTAGCGTTACGAGCAACGACCCAACCCGGAGATATCATCGCCGTTGAATCCCCTTGCTACTTCGGCACTTTATTGCTCCTTGAGTCTCTGGGCTTGCAAGCGGTTGAGATTCCGAGTTGCCCACGTGATGGTATTAAAATTAACGCATTAAAAGAGGCCATTGCCCGTTGGGACATTCGAGCCATTATTGTGACACCCAATTTTGCTAATCCCACCGGCTCCTTGATGCCTCTCAATGCCCGGCGCGACATACTTACGACCCCTTCTACGATTCCAATCATTGAAGATGACGTGTTTGGCTGTTTGAGCTACCAACCTCAGTTGCCCAGCATTCGCTCACTAGACACAGAGCAACGTGTCATCTACGTGAATTCATTGTCCAAAAACCTAGATTCGCGACTGAGAATTGGTTGGATGCTCGCTGGTCAGTATCGACAAACGATCGAAAAACTCCTGCTTTGCGACAACATGGGGAGCTTAAATTTGATGCAGTCCGCCGTCGGAACGTTTCTAAGTTCGGGAAAGTACAAGGCGCACCTTACAAGGATGACTCGCCTTTATCAGAGCAATGTTAAGCAGTTTTTGAATGAGTTCCATCAAAGCGCGAGTCAATATCCAAAACTGAAAGGCCGTTATCGAGTCGTTCCTGTTTCTGGTTCATTTCTTTTATGGATTCAGCTTCCTGAGCAAACTGATTGCTTTGCTTTATATCGAGAATGCAAAGCCAATAAAGTGAGTATTTTGCCTGGCTCAGTATTTGGCACTTCGGGGCAATACCAGCACTACTTTCGTATTAGTGTTGCCAACCTTAGTTTATATCGGAACTGGAAAGAGGGTGTTGAATTGTTGGTCAAGTTAGTAGCACAGCATGTTGAAGCTTAATAATGAAATTCCTATTGATTCGATTTATAGGATTTTACCGTTTAATAGTGAATTGCTTCCCATTATTTGGACAAACCACTACCCGTCAGAAATACCAAACTGTACGTTAGACTAAAATAGAATAGCTAGTAAGTTTTAAGACTAGTAGTTTAGATAACCATAATAGAAAGAATAACTAGCAACCTTAGTTTGCTCTTTTGCTGCAGGAGTAACTCACAATGACCAAACCTAATAATGAAGAGACGCTTTGCTGCCCACTTTGCGGCAGTGATGAATATTTACTATCTAATACGAACAAATTTCTCTGTGCTGAATGTGGCTCTTTTTTCGAAGACGTCGATAAAATAGTAGTTCATCAACCTCATGTGCAGCTGTTGATCCATCAACGGTTAAATCGAGTCGCCACCCATCACGCTTATCACTAATTTTTGTTTAAAGGCCACAATTTACGTGGCCTTTAATTTTAAACACACTGTTCTAACTCTTTTAAATGGCGAATTTTTTCAATGTTCAGTTCATGAGCGCGTTCATTGATACCAATTAAATGGACCGTTTTAACGCCCGCTCTAACCCCTGCTTCTAGGCCTTTTGGTGTATCGTCAACATACATACACTCTTCAAGTCGAAAGCCCATATTCATCGCGCTGTACATCACCAAATCGGGCTCGGGTTTCCAACTGTTAGTATCAAACGCTGAGAATATTTTACCCTTGAATTGAGGCAACAACCCCGTCAGCTCAAGTGCTCGTTCGATTTTGACTCTTGGTCCATTCGAGGCAACACAATACTCTATCCCTCTCGTATCGAAGTAGTCGAGCACATCAAACACACCTTCCATTGGCTCTAACTGCGCATCAAATAGTCCATCTAAGTAATCTCTATAGACGGGCTCGAGCTTATCAATAGACACTTTTACACCGAGACGTTGCTTCGTCATTGATAAAATGTCGGCCAGCTTTCCCCCTTCAAAGTGACGGATGGCATCCTCCATCGATAACTTTGCGCCAAAATGGTTGAACGCTTGGCACAACGCTTCACAGCACAAACGCTCACTGTCGACAAGCGTGCCGTCACAATCGAAAATTACACATTTAATTTGAGGTTTTGTCATTATTATTACCTTCTTAATTCGCCATGAGAAATAATAAGCGAGAAGAGGTAAGTTCGCATGATTGGCTTAACAGAATCTGAATAAGCGCACCATTGAATATAAAAATTCAATGGTGAGTCACTGTTTGGGGTTAATTGAACAAAGTTACACCGCGATAGATAATTGCTCTTTTACGGCGTCTGGATAGCAATGTCGTATCGCAGTAAATTCTGAATAGTGCTCGATTAAAAGAGACGTTAACTCTGGGTCAAACTCTTTACCCGCCTGATGAATAAAGTGTGCTTTGACTTCTTCGTTTGTCCAAGCGCGTTTGTAACAGCGCACACTCAGGAGGGCATCGAAGACATCGGCAATGGCTGTGATTCGTGCAAAAATATGAATTTGTTGGTCAGATAGGCCATTCGGATAACCAGTACCATCCCACTTTTCATGATGCTGATACGCAATGATTGCCGCCATCTTAAACATCTCCCCTTTGGAGCTGCTAAGTAAGTTGTAACCGGCATGAGTATGCGTTTTCATTACTTCCCATTCGTCAGCAGTCAACTTGCCCGGTTTATCGAGAATCGCCTCCGGGATAGAGATCTTGCCGACGTCATGCATCGGACTGACAACTTCAAGCATTTCAATTTCGCGATGAGTCAACCCAGCAAGTTTCCCCAAGTGTGCGGATAGCTTTGCAACTCGCTTTACGTGGTTTCCTGTCTCCCCAGAGCGCGTTTCTATTGCCTCTCCGAGAACATGTATCATTTCTTTCTGCACTTGCATGGTTTTCTTTTGCAACTCAACGATCTTACGACTCTTTAAATTGAGCTCTCTCTTTTGATTGATCGTTCGAGATTGGTTAATGATGACCGCGAGTAAACAGAAGAACGAGACTAATGAATACCCAATCGTTTCGATGTTATCTCTAACATAGCTTTTTGGCGGGTTTAGTAGTATCACGTCATCTGGTAGGAGTTCTTGATCAAGGTTATGTTTTATGAATGCTTGATATTCGACCACAGGCCGAGATCCGGAATGTGCGATATCAAGGCCAGACATATCAATCGAAAGAGAGCGAGCCAACTCTACAGCCATTTGCTCACCGATATCCTCTGGTCGGTTGACCACGCCCCCAACCACACCGTGATTGATGTAGAACTCCCAGAAAACAAAAATAGGTGCAGCACTTTTTTCCGCGAGGGTATGCGCGATTTGTTCGTAACTGTAGTAGTGACCTTTGTCGACCTCTGTATTGTAGTGTGAAAGTATCACCGCATCTGTTTTACCCAATGTCGTCAGCCATTGCGCCGTGTTTTCAAGGCTTTTCCCCTCCACAATCGTAAACGGAATATCAGCTAGACGACTGGTCTCGAGTTCCTGCTCAAACGCGGTTTTGATCAAGCTCGCCGTGTGACTCGAGTCAGTCAACAAATAAAGGTTTTCCCAGTTTTGATTTAACGAGTCGAGGAAGTTTAACGTTCCTTGAATGTCATCGCGTTCATAGAGAATCTTAGCCTTGTCGGTAACATGATCGAGAGATGCAGAGAAATCGTTGACGCCACCGGCAATGATAGGAAGGCCAGCAAATGGATTGGGGGACCAGCGACTAACGAGTCTCTGAGCATTGTCGTCGGTAAGAAGAACCGCATCAAAATGGTAGTTATCGTATTTAATCGCAAAGTACTGCTTAAATGCATCAAGATAAGTTTGAGAAGTAATGCGCTTGGTGTCTAAGTACTCTATTGAGAGTTTAACGGGTTCTGGATACTGATTGGTAATCCGCTCAATACCTTGTTGGAACTGAGTTGTCCATTGGTATGAGGGCTCATAAGAGTGGATGATGAGTACATGTTTAGGTTGCCAATGCTCAACGTGAGCAAAAGCGGAAGGAGTGCAGACCGCAATGAGTAAATAGACAAACCGACGCAACAGCAAGATGAAAGATTCTTATAACGATGGAGATGCCACAGACTAACATATTGAATGCACGTCGCATTTAGTAATCATTAGATTTCTAGATAGACGTCACTATATTCACTTGAGTTAACATTCAACTTGTTGACCAACAATAAAGAAAACGCGTGCTTATTAGCCAAAGTTTGATTTTGTGTTAACACGACGTCCGACACCAGTAACTGATTATCCACTTGGGTTAGGATTGCCGCTCCAACTGGCTCCCCTTCTTTAAAAGCGAGGTACAAAGTACAGGGATCAGAGTAGATGATTTGAGTAAGAAACTCGACAATCAGTTCTTGTTCGCTTTGCTGCTCCCAACGTTTAGATTGCAACAACGCAAACATGACTGTTAGGCGATGAAAATCGACAAGAAATAGGTCATCGCTAGTCAAACCAATATCAGCACTCACTGCGGTATCTAATGGGACGACTGACGATTGAGCGGCTGTAGACAAGTATAACGAACGACCTGCTAAACTCTCTTTGGTTGGATATTGGACATCTATCTGTTCTGACAACCAATTATTTTTCGTTTTAGCGATTTCTATGCCGGATACTTTCATTTGAATAACTTGTGTCGATATTTTGCGTCAGCTTATCGGTAAGCACACGTGTAAACAAGTGTTTTCTTGGCTATTCGGTATCACATCGAAAGCTGATATGCTAAGAGCATAGACGGCACATGATAGAGTCGTCACTCAGAAATCAACCCTTTGTTTAGGATGAACTTCGTTATGATAAAAAAGATTACAGTGGCTTCAATTCTTGCTCTTTCCCTTTCAGCTTGTGATAGCGGTGAAGTTGGTGATGTTAGTCTTGGCCTTTTTACAATGAAAGATATCAAACTCAATCACATGCAAGATCCCATTGTAACGGGTGTGACCTGTCACGTTGCGTCGATTGAAGCGGATTTCAGCCTAGCTGACCCAAGTGACAGCTCTATCTCCTGCCGTCAAACTGGTGAAATTACGCCAGAGATGATCGCTCAGATCGACAAATCGGATTCAGGGGAAGTTGTCTTCAAAAAATCAAAAAGTATCTTCTTCAAAAGCATGAAGATTCGCCGAATTTTAGACGTCGAAAACCAGACAATTATGTACCTGTCTTATTCTACAAAAGAAACCTCTGGTAGCTTCAAACATAGCTTGTCTACGGTTCCACTTTGGGGAACAAAAGCGTTCGGTACATTCACTGCTGATAAATAGAACAATCAAGTGCCAAACTCTAAAGTTTGGCACTCTTCTATGTAATAAAAGTGAAAGCAATCCTTAACCTTTGTGATATGATGCGGCAAAATTTCCAACTCATACCTCAAAATGAAATTTCCTGGACAGCGCAAATCAAAGCACTACTTTCCTACACACGCTCGTGATCCATTAATAAATCAGATGAAGCAAACCCCTAAGCTTTATCGCCCGATTATTGTTGGTGTGGGTCAAACCATCGTTGATATCGAAGCTCGTGTAAACGATGAGTTCCTAGCGAAATATGACTTGAGTAAAGGGCACTCTCTCGTTTTGGAAGAGAGTAAAGCTGATGCACTCTATGACGAACTGGTTGAGCGTGGCTTAATCACTCATCAATACCCTGGTGACACCATAGGTAACACCCTACACAACTACTCTGTACTAGCAGATAGCAAATCAGTGTTGTTAGGCGTTATGTCACGCAATATCGAAGTCGGTTCGTTTGCTTATCGTTACTTGTGCCGTACTTCTTCTCGCATGAACTTAAACCACCTACAAATGGTAGAAGGTTCGATTGGCCGTTGTTACACGCTGATTTCAGATGACGGTGAGCGTACGTTTGCCATCAACGAAGGCGAAATGAACAACCTACGCCCTGAAAGCATTCCTGATGATGTGTTTGACAAAGCATCTGCGCTTGTTGTCTCGTCTTACCTTATGCGCGGTAAGCCTGAAGACCCAATGCCAAAAGCCGTAGCGCGCGCAATTGAAATCGCTAAAAGCAAGAATGTGCCTGTGGTTCTAACACTGGGTACAAAATGGGTCATTGAAGGTAACGCTAAATGGTGGCAAGAGTACATCAAAGAGAACATTTCCATCGTTGCGATGAACGAAGAGGAAGGTGAAGCTCTGACTGGTGAGTCCGATCCACTATTGGCCGCTGACAAAGCGTTAGATTGGGTTGACTTGGTGCTCTGCACAGCAGGTCCTTCAGGCCTTTATATGGCGGGTTACACGGAAGACAGCGTTAAGCGCGACACAGAGCTCCCTTTATTACCGGGTAACATACCTGAATTTAACAAGTATGAGTTTAGCCGAGCAATGCGCAAAACCGACTGCCAAACACCATTGAAAGTTTATTCTCATATCGGTCCTTATTTGGGTGGCCCACTTGAAATTAAAAACACAAATGGTGCGGGTGACGCAGCGCTTTCTGCACTTCTGCATGATATGGCGGCAAACAGCCATCACTTGATGAATGTCCCTAATTCATCTAAACACGATCAGCCGTACTTAACCTACTCTTCTCTTTCACAGATTTGTAAGTACGCAAACCGTGTTAGCTACGAAGTTCTCACGCAGCACTCTCCTCGATTAGGGCGCGCATTGCCTGAGCGTGAAGATAGCTTAGAAGAAGCGTACTGGGATCGTTAATCATATTAAAGCCGCGTTATGCGGCTTTTTTGATCGCACTTACTTTGAACTGGGACACGGATAGAAAACCAGTTGATCACCTTCGACCATAATGCAGTCCATCCCTCCTGAATGTGCAGCGCGCTTGCCAAGTTCAGTATCCTCAAAAACGATACATGAGTTTGCGCTAACACCCAGTTGTCTCGCTGCCTCGAGAAATGTATCAGGGTTTGGTTTGTGATTTGCAACATCGGTAGCGGTAACGACAGCATCGAGCTTAGGCAGTAACTCGGTTTGTTTCAGCAGTGCAAGTGCACTTTTGCGTTGGCTTCCCGTACCGACCGCAAGTTTTTTCTTTCCATGAAAGTGTTCTAGTACTACCTTGGTACAAGCGATCACCTCTCCTTTATTTTCGATTTCTGAAAAACAGCGCATTTTAAATTTCGAGACTTCAGTTGGGTCGAGAGAAAGATGATGCTCTTTATTGATTTCTATCGCAATTTTATAACTCGGCATTCCGCCTAAACTATGTAACCACGCTTTAGTAAATGGGAAATTAAAGTAATCTGATGTTTGTTGCCACGCTTCTAGGTGGGCGGGCATGGTATCGATTAACGTTCCGTCCATGTCGAAAATTAATCCTTCATACTTTTGTATTAGATTCAGCATCTTGTATTCAATCCTTGAGCTAACCTATAGCGATAAATAGGTTAACACTTTTGCAATAAGTTAAATTGATATAATTGTAATTACAGACTAACATCAGCTTAAATACTCATAATGTTATAACTTTGACTTATTTAGGTAATCTCATGAATATCAAGAATAAACTATATTCATTGGGTGCAGTAGCCGTTTTAGGAGTGGTTTCCGTTCTTTTGTCCACTTCTCACTTTGCCCAAACGACTGAACAACTCAACCAAGCGAACTTATTAGTCGCTAAGTTGGAAATACGCCTGCTAAATTTACGGCGCAATGAAAAAGACTTTTTGCTCCGTAAAGATGTTAAGTACCTAGATAGATTTAATGACAACATGGACAAGTTTTTGGATACGCAGTCGCAGCTAGCCAAAATTCTTACCGAGCATGACCTCCCCTCTAGTGCTCAACTCCGAACAGACATCATTGATTATCAAAACGGTTTTACCTCATTGGTTAATGCCTACAATCAGCACGGATTGAACCCAGAAGATAAATTGCTGGGTCGATACAATGCTGAGCTTGAAAGTGTTCGACCTAAATTAAACAGTGACCAACTGGTGAACCTTTTCGAATTTAACAACAATGTTCAAGCAGGTTCATTAGATACATCTCTTATCCCGAGTGATGCTACTGCACTATTGGCTGCCGCCAAAGCCTTGATAGCGCAAAAGACGACGATAGGTCTTAAATACAATGTTGGCTTACTTGGCGATACTCGTGCGCTCTCACACACAGTTGAAGAACAGTTTAAATCCTTCTCTCAGGCACTGACATCACAAGCGCAAGAGACTCAGGAACGTTTGGCTAACTTTAAGATGATAGTAACTGGCTTTGTTATCATTCTGATCCTATTAATCATTTGGCAAATCTCACGTTCTATCAATACGCAGGTTGCGAGCTTGCTCTCCATCATTCAAGAAATTGCGCGCTCAAACAATGTCTCTTTGAGAGCCAATTTAGGTGGTAACAATGAGTTGGTTGCGATATCCAACTACTTCAACCGCTTGTTAGATAAACTTGAACAGCTAATCGCGGGGACTCAGAGCAAGTCTGCTGAGCTGTCACAAAGCACTTCTAATATGCATGACGAACTGCAAAATGTTATCGAACAGTTTAACGTTCAAGCAGACCACACCACCACGATGGCAACGTCTGTTCAAGAAATGGTGTCCACGATCAATGAAATCTCAGAGAGTACTGCAATCGCGGTAGAGGGCGTGCAACAGGCGGCAGTTAATGCTGAAAACGGCCGTAAAGTGGTGAAAACAACGGTTAGGAATATCGATCAATTATCGTCAATTTTGGGTAATAGTCAGCAATCTATAGGCTCATTGAACAATCACGTGGATAAGATTGGTGATGCCGTGAACATTATCCAAGAAATCGCGGAGCAAACTAACTTATTGGCACTTAACGCCGCTATCGAGGCCGCACGTGCGGGTGAACAAGGTCGTGGCTTCGCCGTCGTTGCGGACGAAGTTCGCGCATTGGCAAGCCGTACACACCAATCTACGGAAGAAATCACTAAAGTGGTGACGGACATTCAATCTCAGATGTCTCAAGTGGTGACGGATATTGACCAGTGTAATGAACAAGGGCAAGCGACGCTCAAAGCATCAGACTCTCTGGACCTCAGTCTGACTCAGATTATCGATGATATGACTAACATCCAAGCGAATTCAGAGCGCATAGCTTCTGCCATTGAGGAGCAAGGTATTGTGATGAATCAAGTCAGTGAGTCCATCACTGAACTTAATGTCATCTCTGATGGCAACATGCGCTCTGCTCAGCAATGTCTGACTGAAGTCGATCGCGTATCGGCGCAAGCCACTGAAATGGATCACGCAGTCGCGGAGTTTAAAACGTCATAGCTGATTCTTAACGTGTAAAAAAGCCCGCTTAATTGCGGGCTTTTCGTTTTAGTTGTTACTCATCGTCCAATGGAACCATTTTGGTATTGCCACCGTGTATCTTCTCTCGCTGGCGCTGAACGACAGCGTAGAAACCAGGGATCAAGAAGGTACCCGCCAACAACACGCAGAGTAGACCACCAATCAATGAGATACCCAACGAGTTTTGACTCACGTGCCCAGCCCCTGAGGCAAAAATCAGCGGGAAAATACCTAAGATGAATGACCAGGATGTCATATTCACCGCTCGGAAACGCAGCTTACCACCGTGTACCGCAGCTTCATCAATTGGCACATCTTTCTCTTCTCGCTCAACTTTGGCGAATTCCACAATCAGAATGGCATTCTTTGCGGCGAGCGCAATCAACAACACTAAGCCAATTTGCGCATATAAGTTGAGCGGCGTTCCCGTCAAATTAAGTGCTAAGAACGAACCTAGCGTGGCGATAGGCACCACCAAGATTATCGCCAATGGAATACTCCAACTCTCATATTGAGCAACCATGAACAGATAGATAAATATCAGTGCAAGTGCGAACGCAAAGATCGCTTGGTTTCCAGCAAGCACTTCTTGATAGGCCAATCCAGTCCACTCATATTGATAGCCATGAGGGAGAACTTCTGCTGCCACTCGCTCCATTGCAGCAATGGCATCACCACTTGAATAACCCGGTGCTGGTTGACCTTGGATAATGGCACTGCGGTACATGTTGTAACGCCAAGCGACATCTGGCTCGAAGATTTGCTCATAACTTACCAAGGTACTAAGTGGCACCATCACGCCTTGTGATGTTCGAACGTGGAAGCGCTCTAAATCATCCATGCTGCTACGATGTTCACTGTCGGCTTGCATCGTGACGCGGAAGTTCTTACCAAACATCGTAAAATCATTCACATAGAGCGAACCTAAGTTACCCTGTAGCGTTTGGAAGATGCTTGAAAGTGGCACGCCCAATTGCTGCGCTTTCTCTCGGTCAATGTCGACATAGTAATGGGGAACATTGGCGCGGAAGGTACTAAATGTATAGGCGATTTCCGGTTGCTTATTTGCCGCTTCAATCACCTGCCCCATGACCATTGCAAGGTCGGTTCGACTGCGACCTAGGGTATCTTCAAGAACAAACTCGAAACCAGAGGCTGCCCCCATACCAGGTACCGCAGGAGGTCCCATCGCAAATACAACCGCTTGTGGCAATTCCATCGCGGCACGGCCATTGATGCGTTGTGCTATCGCAGTTGAAGAGTGATCGCCTTCCAACGCATTGCGCGTATCCCAATCTTCCAGTTTGATAAACAGTGACGCACCGTTTGACGCAGCAGCACCTGTCATAAAGGCAAAGCCATTTGCTACAGTGACACCATCGACACCTGGCTCTTGTTCAACCATATCGACTAACTGCTCGGTCACTTCTTGCGTTCTCGACAAGGACGCCGCATCTGGGAGTTGGACATTAACCAGCAGGATTCCTTTGTCTTCTTGAGGGACAAACGCCGTTGATGTCGTTTTCGCGAAGAAGGTCACCGCCGCAATTGCGACAAGGAAAAACGCCCCAAGCAAAATGGCTTTTTTGACCAAGAAACCCGCTACCTGACCGTAACGGTGAGTGATTTTTTCTAACCCTTGATTGAATACAGCGAACCAACGCGAGGTGTTTCCACCCCCTTGTTTCAGCACCAATGAGCACAAAGCCGGAGACAAGGTTAGCGCGTTAATTGATGAAATGACCACAGAAATACAGATCGTCAAAGCGAACTGACGGTACATAATCCCTGTAATACCCGGCAACATCGCCACTGGCAAGAACACCGCAAGCAGCACCAAGGTCGAAGTAATGATCGGCCCCGTCACCTCTTTCATTGCAATCAACGTCGCTTTACGTGGACTGATACTTGGGTCTTTTGCCATGGTAGTATCGACATTCTCAATCACGAGGATTGCATCATCCACCACGATACCGATCGCCAAAATCAAACCAAACAAGGTCACCGTGTTGATGGTAAAACCAGTCGCTTGCATCACAGCAAACGTACCAATTAATGACACAGGGATTGCAACAACTGGAATCAAGGTTGCTCGAGCACTGCCTAAGAACAAGTAGGTCACCGCAATAACCAGCAAAATCGCTTCAATAAGTGTTTTAACAACGCCTTTGATAGATTCAGCAACGAATAGCGTTGTGTCATAACTTGCTTCGTATTCCATCCCTTCAGGAAAGTTAACACTCAGTTTATCAAGCATTTCCACAACAGCTTGGCCACTTTCCAGTGCGTTAGCATCAGATTGAAGCGATAACGTTACAATTGACGCATCTTGACCACGATACTTGCCGCTGCCGTCGTAAAACTTTTTACCTAGCTCTACACGGGCCACATCTTTGAGGTATACCGTTGAGCCGTCGCTATTTGCTCGCAAGACGACGTTTTCGAACTCGCCAACGCTTTCAAGACGCCCTTTCGTCACCAAGTTAAACTGGACTTCTTGAACATCATTGTAAGGCGCCGCACCAACACGACCTGCGGCAACTTGCACGTTCTGCTCAGCGAGCGCTGCGTGTATGTCTGACGTAGTCAGCTTTAGGTTCGCCATCTTCTCAGGATCTAGCCAAACACGCATGGCGTATTCGCCGCCACCGATGACGCTTACTTCACTGATGCCCTTCACTCGAGCAAGCTGATCTTTTACATTCAAGTTAATGTAGTTAATCAAGAATTGATCGTCGTATTTTCCGTCTGGTGAATAGAAGTTAAGCACCATTAACAGGTCAGGAGATCGCTTCTTAACCGTTACACCGACCATCCTCACTTCTTGAGGAAGCTTCGACTCAATCTGAGAAACGCGGTTTTGAACGTTGACTTGCGCCATATCAGGATCGGTCCCAACATCAAACGTGACGTTGAGGTTATAAGAGCCATCGTTGGCACTTTTCGAAGACATGTAAATCATGTCCTCAACACCATTGACCGATGTTTCTATTGGATCTGCGATAGCTTGCTCAACCACCTCTGCACTGGCACCCGTGTAGTACGCCGTGACGCTTACTGACGGAGGGCTTATCTTGGGGTATTCAGCTACAGGAAGGATCGCCAATGCGATGGCACCAGCTAAGGTTAGTATGATGGAGATAACCAGCGCAAACTTTGGACGCTGGATAAAGAATCGACTTAACATTTAAGCTCCTTTATTCTGCGTCTGTTCGCACAGGAACACCGTTGCGCACTCGTTGAAGGCCTTGGGTTATCACCTTATCCGTGTCGGCAATTCCACTACGGATAATGATTCCTCCTTCAACTTGATGGCCAAGTTCAACATTGCGGCGCTCCGCAACGTTCCCCTCTGTTACCACCATTACAAAGTTACCTTCGAGATCGGTTTGCACTGCGCGGCGCGGAATCACCAACGCATCTCTCGCCTGCTTTTCTTTGAGTTCAACACGAACATGTTGACCGGGCAATAATCGCAGCTCTGGATTAGACACCACTGCACGCATTGATATAGTGCCTGTATCTAAGTCGATTCGATTGCCTAAGTAGTCAAGTTGGCCTGCATGTGGGAAGTATTCCCCATTTTCCAACACCACTTTAACTTCAACGGAGTCGGCTTCGTTGGCAGTACGAGTGGTCACCTTGTCCATCCCCATTTGTAAACGCTCTCGTTCGCTTATGCTAAAACTTGTATGGATCGGGTCAAGACTAACTAAGGTGGTTAAGATGCCCGACTGTGGTGACAACAGATCGCCCGTGCTAACTTTACTTTGTGCAATTCGACCAGAAAATGGAGCACGAATTTCAGTGTATGACAGATTCACCTCTGCAAGATGAAGCTGCGCTTTGGCCGCTTCAACCTGGGCTGTTGCACCTAATAAGGTGGCGTTAAGGTTATCGAATTCTGATTGCGAAATACTGCCTTTAGGGAGTAAGTTTTTACCGCGCTGAAAGTCCAGTTCTGCTTTTTTAAGTGCCGCATTGGCTTGTGCAAGCGTCGCTTTTGCAGTCGCGACCTGAGCTTGGAAAGAGGAAGGTTCAATCGAATAGAGCAATTGGCCCTGCTCGACCATTTGGCCTTCGTCAAAATGACGTTGTTTCAAATAGCCAGTGACCTGAGCAGTAATGTTGGTGTCTTCAACCGCTTCTACGCGGCCAATGTAGGATTTGCTCGCTTGATGCTCAATAGTTTTCACTTGTTCCGCAACAACAAGTGGTGCTGGCGCTTGATTGTTCCCTTGGTTTTGTTCACCACATCCTGATAGTAAAATTGCACTGGTTAGTGCAGACAATAGCAGTGTTTTTTTCATGAATAGACCGTTAGGTAAGATTTAAAGAGGCTTGGCCAAATTACCTAACGGGCTACTATGTTGTGTCCGAAGAATATCAGAGGAAGGAAGTTAAGTGTTTCAATTTGTTACTAAACTGGATTTGGCGTGAGCCATGATGTTTTCCAGCATAATCTCGGGTGATTTCCAGCAATAGACAAGTTCAGTCACTTGATTACCGCAAGGGGCGTTCCAGAGTCTTTCTTGCGCATTTTTTCCGCCAATATAGTCATAAAACTCTATAGCCTGGAGGTTATCTTTCATCACTTCCAAGTAAACGCCATTATCCGGAAAATATTGATGAATCCACTTCGCCATTTCTTCAATCAGGATAGAACCTAGCCCTTTCCCTCGATAGGCATCGTCAATATGCAAAGCATCAATAATGGTGCCTTTTTCAAAATCATGATTGCCAAAAGCGCAAATGAATCCGCACAGCAGTCCCCCCTCTTCAATTAAAATCACATGTTGATTAAAGGGAGGGTTGATAAGGCGAGTTTGCCAAACGGCTAAACGTTCTTCTAATACTTCATTTTCTAGATACTCTTTACCAAGAATACCTTGGTAAAACTGCTTCCAGCTTTGTGCGTGCAGCGTAGCGATACGTTCGTAATCGCTATATTCAGCTACTTTTAATTCCATTTGTAGTCCTTATTACGTCCTGTTAAGGATTGTATACCTCTTCATACTATTAAACATTTAACAAAAAGCCAATAACTCTGGAACAAAAGCGTGTTGCAGCCGTCGCAACGCGCTCGACTTTTAACGATGATTTAGGGTCTGTTGATCTTTCGAGCTGATTTTTGCAGCAGTTTGTGGGAAATTTCTATTTCTTTACAAACAAGAGCAGACAGAGGCTTTGAAGTGTAGCTAGCCTACATGAAAAGCCGATAACGCAGTAGAAATGAACCACAAGCGCTGCCAGAAGGGTTCGGCTAAAATCGTTTTATGCTTTGTTAAGGGGTATTTACTTAGAATGACTAGGCTACACAACCCTTGCCGCGCCTAAAACGATTTTGACTAGGCGTCCCCATCCGAACAAAATTTAACCGCGAAAGGTTAACAGACCCTAGTCACTTTTTGATTTTCTTTCGTTTGACTTACACGTGTACGCTGATATTCTAGCGTACAATTGTTAGCTGAAAGGAAATCTATCCATGTCCACCGAGCGTAAACCGCCACTGATATGGCTCAATATCGCTATTTTTCTCTTATCATTTCTCGTCGCTCTCGTCGTCGTTCCTTGGTATGGTTTTACGACAGGATATGGTGTTGAGCACTTGATTTGGTTTATCGTCGCATTTTCATTCTGTAACTTGTCGATCACCGCGGGTTACCATCGTCTCTGGTCACACAAAACCTATGAAGCACACGGACTGCTGCGATTTATTTTTGCTCTTGGCGGGGCTTTTGCTCTACAAAATAGCGCGCTTCACTGGAGTTCAGACCATCGAATCCACCACAAACATGTAGACCACAACGACAAAGACCCCTATTCGGCTAAACGCGGCTTTTGGTTTTCACACATTGGTTGGATGCTGCGTGAGTACAACGCAAATACCTATTCCGATTACAGCAACTGCCGCGACTTACAGAAAGATAAAATCGTGATGTGGCAGCACAAGTACTACATTCCACTCGCGATCTTAACCAACGTTGGAATCCCGCTCGCTTTAGGCATTGTTTATGGTGATATCCTTGGCATGCTGTTGATTGTGGGTGTTCTTCGATTGGTTCTTAGCCACCATTCCACCTTCTTTATTAACTCACTGGCTCATATTTGGGGCAGCCAACCCTACACAGACAAAAATACCGCTCGTGATAATGGCGTGTTAGCATTCTTTACCTTTGGCGAGGGATACCACAACTATCACCACATCTTCGAGAACGATTACCGAAATGGCATTTATTGGTGGCAGTATGACCCAACGAAATGGCTAATTAAGAGTTGTTCATGGCTAGGTTTGACTCGTAAACTACGAGTGACGCCCAAGCTCAAAATTGAAAAAGCGCGCGCTAAGATGTGTCGTGAAATCGCACAAAGAAAAATCGAAAACCTACCCAATGCTTCACAGCTTAAAGAGGCATTAAATCGAGAGTTTGAACAACTGATCACTAAAATGAGTGACTACTATGAGATCAAGAAACAAGTTCTTGAAGCGCAAAAGAGTAGCCTGACTGAAAAGTACGAATGCTCATTACTTAAACTGCGCTATCAACAACTTAAACAAGAGCTCAGCTCACAACGTAAACGCTGGGAAATGCAGTTAGCCCAATACGCATAACACCAAACATTAAAATGGGGAGCCAATTGCTCCCCATTTTGTTTTCTAAGGTTATTTTTTTAAGGCTGCTTATCAAAGCACACCGTCCCTTCCTCTAGGGTAAGCCAGGCTTGCTTTTCACTCACCCAGACATGTGCTTGAGGAGCAAACTCCTCGGAGACTTCACTGCCCACAGGTTTTAGTTTGAGTTTTACTGTTTCTGGTGCATCTGGGTTGTAGTGGTAGATGCGATTACCACATTGAGGACAAAATTTCGCATAATTCTTGTTACCACTTTCGGCTAAGCGCTCCCATTGTGACATTTCGCCACGAAATTCTACGTCTTCGGTATTGCACACAGCCGTAACGCTATAAGGGCTCGTTGAGAGCTTTTGGCATTCTTGGCAATGGCAGGCAAAGACCTTCATTGGAGCGCGTTTAAGTGTGTAACTGACTTGACCACACTGACATGCTGCTGAGACTGGAAATTCCATTGAGTGCTTCCTTATCGTTTATTTATTAGACAAGTAAACTCTATACAATTTATCGGCTTACTATGCAACTGCGCGTAGTTTTCCACGATACGAACTTTGACAAACCCATTGGTAGTAAGAACTTTTCGTGACGCCATGTTGTTTTCATCGGCATAAGCAAATAACCGCTTGATCCCTTTACTGCTCAGTTCTGTTATTCCCTTGCTCAGCGCGGTCGTCGCAACTCCTTTGGAAACCGATTGTTGGCCAACACGGTAACCAACATGAGCGGTGCCTTTTTTTAAATCAACGTTGGTAAAATTGAGGCGCCCGATGATCTGCCCGCTATTATCTTTTATCAGCAATGGGAGCAAACGGTGACACTTGAACTCAAGTAAGAACTCTTGAATATGCTGAGTAACCCCCTCTAACGAGTAAAAGTCTTGCTCTCTCGGGGGGATAAACTGCTCGAACCAAGTTTGGTTTTCGATCTCAAACGCAAGCAGTTGTCCTGCATCACTCAAATTAAGCAATGTGAGTTTGATGTCCGCCAACTCTCTTTTGCTGGTCATAGCCATTACCTTGATGATTAGCGTTTCTTGCCTCGATTCGCGTGAATTTTCAATTTTGCCTTCATTTTACGCTTGTCAGACGAGCGGCTCTTTCTACGCGGTGAACGTTCTAGCTCGACTTCTTCTACTAAACTTGGCTCAAAACCTTGTAGCCATTCTTGCGGTAAACGCGTGTCCAAAAGACGTTCAATCGCTTCAAGTAAGTAGTGTTCGTCGCGACTCATAAAGGAGACCGCGAAGCCCTCTTTGCCAGCTCGCCCAGTGCGGCCGATACGATGAACGTAGTCTTCTGCTTTATACGGCATATCGAAGTTAACCACTTGCTCTAGCTCTTGTATATCAAGACCTCGTGCGGCGACGTCAGTTGCGATCAGAGCTCTAATTTTACCTGCTTTGAAATCATCGAGCGCTTTTTGACGCGCACCTTGGCTTTTGTCACCATTGATTGATGCCGCTTTAATGCCATCCAGTTTTAGCTCTTTAACCAGCGCATCACTGCCTTGCTTGGTTTTGGTAAAAACCAAGACTTGCTGCCAGTTTCGAGAGCCAATCAAATACGCAAGAAGCTCCGCTTTACGTTTTTTGTCAACGGGATACACCATCTGTTTTACGGTTTCAGCGGTGCTGTTTGAAGCAGAGACTTGTACCTCAACCGGTTCAGACTGAAGTTTGTAAGCGATGCTCTTTATTCGCTTATCAAACGTCGCGGAAAAGAACAGTGTCTGTCTAACGGCATTAAAACGCTTAAGAATACGTTGGATGTCAGGCATGAATCCCATATCTAACATTCGATCCGCTTCGTCGAGCACCAAAAACTCTGACTTAAGAAGGCTCACATTTTTACAAAACATATGATCGATTAAACGTCCTGGCGTGGCGATCAGAATGTCACAACCTTGTTCCAAATTACGAGTTTGAACATTCATACTGGTACCGCCGTAAGCAGTAACAATTTTAAGTTCAGTTACTTGTGCGTATTGAACGAGATTGTCGAATACCTGCTGAGCAAGCTCGCGAGTCGGAACCAGAACCAAGGCGCGAACGTCATTACTTTGTGGATCGCGTTTTGCCTCAGACTCGATTAATTTTTGGATGATCGGTAAACCAAATGCCGCCGTTTTTCCCGTCCCCGTTTGAGCGCCGGCTAAAACGTCTTTCCCCTCCAATACGTGAGGAATAGCTTGCGTTTGAACCTCTGTGGGTTGCTCAAAGCCGAGTGAAGATAATGTGGAAAGTAAGGTTGGACATAGCCCAAGTGATTCAAATTGCGTCGACATGCGTGTTACCTATAAATGCAAGGTCGACGATTCTATCAGAATCTCTTGCTCGCAGTTAGTACATCGGGATATAGGCGGGCAAATAGTTGGCTTAGCTGCTTATAATTCTGTTCCAAATAGGGAGTACATTCTGTTAATTGTCCCATTCGTGGCGAACGACGTGACATTCTTTCTAATGCGTAGCCAATATTGTCTAGGCTTTGATAAGACTCTAACCAACGCCCTTCCCACATCAAACCGTTAATTCGTTCAAATCGTTCAGGTAAGTTGGTTTGCGTAGCGTTAACTTGGCGTTCGGCATGAGTACAAAATAGCTCAAGAGATAGGTGGTGAAAAGCGTCCCAATCACGGGCAAGACAATGGTCCCAAAACATGTCGAGTGCAATGCCAGAGAATCGGCGTGGGCCTTGGGGAAACAACCCTTTTGCTTGTTTGACTAGGGGGTGACTGTCAGTGTACCCATCTACGAAGCGATGCAGGCGAACACCTTGTACAATGGACGGTTGATATTTCCCTTGCGGATCGCCTTTAACAAAATCACCCAGCAAGTTCCCTAACAGGCTCGACTGACAATAATCCGCAATGTGTAAATGGGCAAGATAGTTCACATGATTCCCAGATTGTTATCGCTTGGCTTATAAAAGCACAAAGCCAGCGCGATTGCACTGGCTCATTCTGGTAGCTAGGCACGAGCCTAGGCTTATTTATTGAAGATTTCTTCTGCTAATGCTTCGATTGACTGTTCGTAGTCTGAAAGCTCGAAGCCAATTTCCATTGCATCTAGCAGTTCTAGGCATTCTTCATTTTGTGTTTGGTCACTCATTCTGACCTCCTTTGATAAACAACTTTATAGACCTGCTTACAAGTCTCACCTTGTATATGTGGTCTATTGTTCCTTTTTAAACCTCTTATATGACAGTTTCGTGAAAGTGCAAAGTAATTTTTTATCACGCTTTGACTGCAATCCCATGAAACCGTTTGCAATCAAGCACCACAAGCCACTGTATATTAAATCTTACACTAACAGCAATTAATCTGTACATTTTACTTGAAAGTGTTCTTATATTTTTACACAATGCACGAAACTAAGGATTTATGGCTAGTTTTAGCCTATTCACTAGCCATAACAGCTAAATACACAACCATCAATGTAAAGAATTTTATACATGACTAAATCAAAGGTTTTCGGTAGTACTTTGATCATCGCAGGCACCACCATTGGCGCAGGCATGCTCGCCCTTCCTCTTGCTTCGGCAGGCATCGGTTTCACCACATCACTCGTTATCATGCTAGGTCTATGGGCGTTGATGGCGTATACCGCGCTATTGATGGTTGAGGTCCACCAGCATGCTGAACAAGATGCGACTTTACATACGTTAGCAAACCAGTTTCTCGGCAAAAAAGGAAAGTGGGTAGCAAGCTTTGCTATGATGTTCCTGTTTTACGCCCTATGTGCTGCTTACATCGCTGGAGGCGGTTCACAGTTTGGTGAGCGTATTCAAGCGCTTGTTGGGCTAGAGGTTTCTTCAACGACTTCTACACTCCTCTTTACCCTAATCGTGGCAAGCGTTGTCACGATTGGCACAGCAACCGTTGACAAGGTAAACCGTGTTTTGTTCTTGGTAAAAGTGGTGGCAATGGCACTCGTGCTGACGTTTTTGGCGCCAAATGTGACTGAGTCATACCTGTTAAGTATGCCTGTCGAGCAAGGCATTGTGATCGCTGCAATCCCTGTCATTTTCACTTCGTTTGGCTTTCACGGCAGTATTCCTGCTATCGTAAACTACTTAGACGGACACACTCCATCGCTTCGCAAAGCCATTGTCATTGGCTCTGCCATTCCTCTCATCATTTACGTGTTTTGGCAAGTGGTTACACTTGGAGTCGTAAACCAACAAACGTTACTTGAGAATCAAGGCTTAAGCGCATTGATCGGAACACTCTCTCAAACCGTTCATCAGTCTAACCTCAGCCAAACCATCGGGATCTTCGCGGATCTTGCGCTGCTGACCTCTTTTCTTGGCGTAAGCTTGGGTTTGTTTGAGTTTTTAGGGGACACCTTGAAGAAGAAAACAAATGGCGGCTCTCGCGTGATGACCGGGTTAATCACCTTCCTGCCACCCATGGGATTTGCGCTGTTTTACCCACAAGGATTCATTATGGCACTTGGCTATGCAGCGATTGCCTTGGTTGTATTAGCCATTTTCCTACCAATTTTGATGGTGCGAAAAGCTCGTGTTGACGCGCCTAAACATCTTTACCAAGTTAGAGGCGGCAATGCGGGGCTTGTCGCGACGAGCGCGATCGGTGTCGTCATCGTGTTTGCGCAGGTGCTGATCACTGTAGGTCTTTTGCCATCACTTGGCTAAACCTCGTTATACACTAAAGAGCCCTCAATAAATCGAGGGCTCTTTTTTTTTGCAATTTAGTCTACAAAGTCACGGTTTGATCTGTGAATTGAATTTTCTCAATATTCGATAGCGTGTTTGCGCCATCACGATCAGAAATCGTATCTGTTAAGCGCACTTGTCCGCCACTATCACGCTCTATGGTGTAGTCAGCCCTCGCCCCACGAGCGACAACCGTGTTTTCACCAGAATTACCTTTAATAATATTGTCATACTGATTAAGTTGAACGTCGCTGTCATTACTTCCAGACAACGTCAGTTTTGTTAGGTACTGAGAATGGTGAGTGTACGGCACTTTTTCATCAAATCGCATTTTGAAGGTGCCTGTAAAGGAATCGTCAATGTAGGCATCGTAGGTGAGTGTTTTGGCAAATATTTGCTCAGTGATAGCCTTTGCATTTGGGTCTAAGGTATCGAAGTCTTGTCGAGTTTTCACTTTATACATCCCCCACATACCTTCCCCTCGGAAAGCCCCCCAAAGACCATAGTAACTGTCGATAACAGCAGCAAAGTACTCTTGATCAACACTCACTTCATCTTGCCACTCTTTTAATATATCGGCTGGTGGATTATAGGCACTGTGCAAAGAATTCTGCTGAATCGTATTGAACCTTTTTGCAAAGTTAGGCAAGGCCATTTCGTTTTCTTCTGGTGAGTTGTGAACACCAATTCCGTAATCATGAACAAGATGCAAAATTTCCTCGTATGACGCATCTCGATGTTCGTTGTAATCTTGGTTTACGTACCACTTACCCCCCTCTACCTGAATTTCCTCCTCAAATAAGGGCTGCCCTTCAAGATCATCGTTGTACTTGGGCGCATCATGATAATTCATCAGCTTTAACACGGCGTGGTTGTTAGCCATCGTGTTGGCTATCTTGGCTTTTTGAACAGCTCGACCAAATTCAGTCCCAGACACAGGCTCCAGATAGTGTTTAAGTACATTCACTGCTTTTACAATTTGGTGCTCAGTTAAACGATCCATGATCAAAATATGAATAGACTTTCCGTTTGGCGCTTTGACGCCGACATAACGGTCGTAACCCGCTCGCGAGTAATCAGAAAACTGCGCTGGAACTGGCTCGATGTTTACCCCGTGAACAGCATGGGGTTCAATCTTTGTCTTGGACGTATTGTCTGTACTATTGCACCCTGCGGTTAGCATAGCGGCGAACAGTAGCGTTGTGGTTATTGTTTTCATCACGGCCCTCAAATAAACCCAATCAAAATTATTTATAATCCATTGACTTGGAGTTTATTGTGATTCATCGCGCTCGACGACAATCCCATACATATGCTTACATACTGGTTTCACGCTGAGACGGTTTTTCATTCGCCAACAATTTCTCAGTGCTCTCCCTTTGTCAGTGATCTGGGCACGCTAATATGACTACAAATGAGAAAGTGAAATTTTTTCCAAGATAACTCGTTCTTATCTAGCGATAACAAAAACAATCGATGAGGTTGATATGAAAGTGAAGTTGAAATTTGCCCTTCCATCCGTTGCCTTGCTGGCACTTATGGCATCATTTTGGGGCAGCGCTAAGGATGGCTCGGGGCAACCGTTAAAAGGCTACGAGGTCGCTACGCTAGCGGGAGGCTGCTTTTGGTGCACTGAGTCGGATTTAGAAAAACTCCCAGGCGTTTTAGACGTTGTATCCGGGTACTCTGGTGGTGAGTTGGAAAACCCAACATACAAACAAGTCTCATCGGGTAAAACGGGTCACATCGAGGTCATTGAAGTGAAGTATGACCCAAAAGCCGTCAGCTATGAGCAAGTCCTTGACCAGTTTTTTCGTCACATCGATCCGACCGACGATCAAGGTTCGTTTGTGGATCGAGGTCGACATTATCGACCAGCTATCTTCTATCACAATGATGTTCAAAAACAAATTGCTCAGCGCTTTATGACCGAGATAGATGAACTCGGTGTCTTCAAAAAACCGCTTAAAACAGAACTGATTGAGTTTGAGAAGTTTTGGCCAGCAGAAGAGTATCATCAAGACTACTACAAGCGTAATAAAATCCGTTACAACTACTATCGCTACGCATCCGGTCGTGACCAATATTTGGATGGTATCTTTGGTGAATCTCGTAAAGATGATCCAAAAACGTTACGCCAATTAATCGATGAGAAAAAAGCCGTTTCAAGCATTAAGCCGTACGCAAAACCTTCGGACGACGAAATCAAGTCCAAGCTGTCTGAACTGCAATACTACGTCACTCAAGAGGAAGGCACCGAACGAGCGTTCCGTAACGAATATTGGGATAATAAGCGTGACGGCATCTATGTCGATATTGTCTCCGGCGAGCCCTTATTTAGCTCCACCGACAAATACAAATCGGGCACAGGTTGGCCGAGCTTTACGAAACCGATCAACGCAGGTTACATTGTCACTAAAACTGACTATCACCTAGTCTATCCAAGAACGGAAGTTCGTAGCCGATTTGGGGACTCCCACTTAGGTCATGTCTTTAAAGACGGACCTGCTCCAACAGGGCTGCGTTACTGCATGAACTCTGCTGCAATGCGTTTTATCGCTAAAGAAGATCTCGAGAAAGAAGGCTACGCTGAGTACCTTTACTTATTCGACAGTTAATCCATCCAAACGTCGATGATTTGGCCAACTCTCGAGTTGGCCTTTTTGTTTTTATGCGTTGCCCAGAAGAATTTTCAGCTTCGATGCAATTAATTTTGTTATTGACCGTTCTGATATTTGTAGATTAAAGGAGAAATCTATGACTATCACAAAACCGGGCTTGCTGCTCGCCTCAACCGCTTTTTGGTTAAGCTTTACTACCCACGCGCAAGAGCAATATTACGATTTCGGCTTTATCGGCGGCAGCGTCAATTATGGTCAAACTGTGTTTTCTGACAAAGACGAAGCTGGCATCTCTGCCGAACCCAATGTCTTTTACAATGGCCAGTATGGATTTATTGATGGCAGTTTAATCAATGTATCGGTTCTGCCCTATTTTGGCCTCAGTGGAAACTGGCGCTTTGCACAAGTCTCCGATGATTTCGATGATATTCCATCAGGTATCGACAATCGAGATGGCAATGGTGAGCTTGGTTTTACTGTCGGTACCGTTGGGGCACGCTTGACATACTTACACGATGTCACGAGCGAACATAATGGTTACGAGGTGCAATTACATTTAGGTCGAACTTTGGATTTGCCCTTCAACGACATCACGTTTACGCCTTACATCGAGGTCGATTATCGAGACAAAAAGCTTTCTCGCCACCTCTACTCGATTTCCGCCGATGAATCTCGCTTGTCAGGGTTAGACGAGTATAGCTCAGGCAGCAGTTGGGTTTATCAAGCTGGGCTTATCAGTATTTATAATCTGTCTGAAAACTGGTTGGGCTTAGCCAAGTTAGAACTTGAACACCATGATAGCGACTCCCCCTTAGTTCAACGCGATCTCGGTTGGTCTGCCAGTCTTGGCGTCACCTACAAGTTCACCTACTAAAAAGGAGCCAAACGGCTCCTTCTTATCATGTCACTCGATTACTTCATGATGCGCGCTTTAAAATTGCGCCCTTTCATTTTTCCAGTTTGTAGCTGCTTCAACGCTGGTTTTACGATGTCGTGCTCCACCGCAACATAAGAAACCATTGGTAAAATGTTGATCTTGCCAATCTTCTTACCATCAAGGCCAGCTTGTTTGGTTAAAGCGCCAAGGATGTCACCCGCACGCACTTTCTGTTTTTTCCCGCCCAGAATTTGGATCGTTTGCATCTTAGGATAGAAAGGACGCTCGATTGGTTTCTCAGGCAATTCTGATGGTGAAACTGCGATATCCATGTACTCATCAATACGAGCAACGCGGTACTCTTCTTTTTCACTGTAGAAGCTAAATGCTACACCTTTCGAACCAGCACGACCTGTACGACCAATGCGGTGCACGTGAACTTCTGGATCTCTTGAGAGCTCGAAGTTAAACACCGCATCTAAGTTGTCGACATCTAAGCCTCGAGCAGCGACATCTGTTGCCACGAGAATCGAGATACTTTTATTGGCAAACATGGTCAATGCCTGTTCGCGCTCGCGCTGTTCCATATCACCATGCAACTCAACCACACTAAAGCCTCGGTGGCTCAGTTCATCGGTCACGTTTTGGACCTCTTTTTTGGTGTTACAGAACACGACTGAAGATTCAGGTTTATGCGTTAGGAGTAGCGCTTCGAGGGCATCATCGCGCTCCTCAGTGCTATTTAGCTTGAAGAATCGTTGCTCGATGGTGCTTTTCTGGTGCGTGGATTCCACTTTAACCATTTCAGGCGCGACCATCACTTTTGCCGACAACGACTCGATGTTGTCTGGGAATGTCGCACTAAACAGCAGAGTTTGACGCTTACTAGGCGCCGCTTCAATAATGGTATCAATGGCTTCTTCAAAGCCCATATCCAGCATTCTATCGGCTTCATCTAACACCAACGTGTTAAGCTCTTTGAGACTGATACGCCCTTTTGACATATGATCAAGAATACGACCTGGCGTCCCCACTAAGATATGCGCGCCATGCTCCAAAGAGCCAATCTGTGGCCCCATTGGCATACCACCACAAAGGGTAAGTACTTTGATGTTATGAATACCGCGCGCTAGGGTTCGGATTTCTTTCGCCACTTGGTCGGCAAGCTCTCGTGTTGGACACAAAACCAAAGTTTGCACTCTAAAGCGGCTAACGTTTAGGTTGCTCAACAAACCCAGCGAGAATGTCGCGGTTTTACCCGAGCCAGTTTTACCCTGCCCGATCACATCTTTCCCCGCGAGAACCAAAGGCAATGCCTGTTGCTGAATGGGTGTCATCTCGGTGTAGCCTAGACTATCCAAAGTTTCAGTCAGTTCTGGTCTTAAGTTGAGTGTTTTAAATGAAGTTGTCACAAATTTACCTTGTTTACTACGCGTAATTTACAGTGTGAATAACGCGATTTAAAAAGTAAAAACCGCCTCATAATGGAAGCGGTTTTTGGAAATCAGTTTACCGAATCTTGCTTAGCGAATGCCGTGTAAAAACTCGTGGCGTGTGGCTGGATTCGATTTAAAAATACCACCTAAAGCCGTCGTAGTTGTCTCGCTAGTTGCATCCATCACTCCACGAGACTTCACGCAGTAATGCGTTGCATCGATCGTAACAGCAACATCATCAGACTCGAGTAATGTTTGCAGCGCAACCAAAATTTGCTGAGTCATTCGCTCTTGCACTTGTGGGCGTTGAGCGAAGAAACGGACAATACGATTAATCTTAGATAAGCCGATAATCTTGCCACGCGGAATGTACGCGACAGCTGCACGCCCATCAATGGTCACTAAATGGTGCTCACACGTACTCGTGACCGTAATGTCTTTTACACGCACCATTTCACTGACGTTCATTTTGTTTTCAATGACGGTGATTTTCGGGAAATTGGAATAATCTAAACCAGAGAAGATTTCATCAACGTACATCTTGGCAATACGGCGTGGCGTTTCTTCTAAACTGTCATCCGTAAGGTCAAGCTCAAGCAAAGAGAGAATCTCGTGCATGTGATGCTCAATTTTCTGTTTCTTCTCTTCACGAGTGAACTGATTAGGCACCATCGGTGTCTCTAATCCTCGGCTTTCTAGCGCATCTTTTACCAACTTCGCGGATTCGCTAAGACCAGACATTCCAATTCCTCTTATTTACCCCTTTAGGATGGCAGACAAGGATACTCGGATTTTTGAATAATTACACCCATATTTTACCCATGAATTTCGTGAGGTGTATGACTGACACTAAGGGGGTTTAAAGGAATTGTCAGCAAAAAATGGGCGCCCTGCTCTAAATCATAAAGGCACTCAATCTTGCCTTGAAGCTTTTGTGACACGATGTTGTAGATAATATTTGCACCTAAACCAGTGCCTCCTGTACCCCGCTTCGTGGTTACAAATGGTTCAAACACTTTCCCTCGAACCGACTCTGGCACTCCCCGCCCTGTGTCTTGATAATCAATAACAAGATCATTTTGCTGTTGAACGATTGAAATTGTGATGGTCTTTTCATGCTGCCAATCTTCAAAACCGTGCTTGAGGCTATTTGTGATTAGGTTAGTAAATACTTGGATATATGCGCCGGAATAACTCTCTATCTGTAACCCTTCACAGCAGTTAACCTTGACACTGACTCCGTACTTTCGTAATTCATGAGATAGAGATACCACCAACTTATCAACATGCTCCTTGATAAAAAACTGACATGATGACTCGTCAGTTTGATCAACAGCGATCTGCTTAAAACTCGATACCAAGATTGCCGCTCGCTGCAAATTGGTATTCAGAATGTCAAAGGATTGAGAGATACTCTTCATTGATTCAGAAAATGTAGAGGATTCTAGTTTTCCCTCTTCAAAATCTTTCATTATCTGGTTGATTTCAGTCGATGCAAAACTACTGGACGTAATACTGATACCCAAAGGAGTGTTAATCTCATGCGCGATACCCGCCACTAGATTCCCTAACGAAGCCATTTTTTCGCTTTCAATCATCGTTGCTTGGGTATCTTGCAATTCCAATAAGGTGGCTTCTAGCTCTTTGGTTCTTTCTTGAACCATCAATTCTAGGTCTTCTTTGAATTTAATCTCTTGTTCAAGCAACAGTTGCTTGTCCGTTAATGCCTGCGCGAGTTGTCGCTGAGATTCAATAACCGTCCCGTAAGATTGGCTCAACTCACTACACATTCGGTTGACGATATTAATCATAAAATCAATCTCGTCGTCGTTGGCAGCTTTACGGTCAATCACCATCGGTGGGTTATCATGTTTAAAGCGGTATTGTTTGAAATACGCACTCATTTGATTTAACGGCTTAGTCACCAGCGTGTTGACTAGGTAAATAATAAACGCTGCTACTATGAATGTTTTGAACCCGTTTGATAACAATATAATTAACGCTTTATCAATAAGGCTGTTGTAGATAACCCACAAATCGGATTGAACAATTAATCTACCAAGATAAATCGCTTTTTGGTTAATGTAGGAATACTCAAGATTTAGGGTTTGCTCTAGAATATGCTCATCTTTAGGTTCCCCCCGCTCCCAGTGCTTACCGCCTTCTATTTCGATTCGCACATAACTGATGTCGGGTATACTGATAATACCATTAATCTGGGACTCAATAAGTTCAGAGTTTAGAACCCATATACTCTCTTCCATTGCGTCTTTATAGGAAGTAAATATGTACTTTTGACTCACCTCGATGCTTTCTCTAGCGACCAAAAAGTCTGAATAGAGCTGAAACGCAGTTACAAACAGCGTAACCAGCGTACTAAACATGATTATCTGTAATGTTAGCTTTTTATTGATCGATTGGCCGATATTCATAGTGCTATCGGTACTCGTCAATTAGAGCATCGAGTGACCCATCCTTGTGCATTTGTTCGAGATTAGAAGTGATTATCTTGATGAATTTTTGATCTCGACCAACAACGTAGATGGTATTTTTCAGAGGAAAAATTTCATGGAAGGTAAAACCTTGCATGTTTTCCACACCGGCTTGCCTCGCATAATAGTAAGCCATGCTTCGGTCGAGTAAGATTACCTGAGCACGATCTTTCATCAACATATCAAACTGAGCTTGTTGATTTTCGATCTCTTTGTACCCTTCCCAATTAGCAAGTTCTTGCTTGTAGAAAGTCGTAAATGGCTCTTTTAAATGCTGACTCGCGTTATTGAAACCGACGATGTATTTACCTTTCAGATCCGAAACACTATCAATAGTTAGCTGATTGCTAGATTTAGACACTGCTACATTATCGAACTCATACACTTTGCCGTAAGAGTAGTTAACACGAAAAGTTAATGGCGTACCGACAAATATATCGAGCTCTTTAAATGCGTTCAGTGGGTCTTGGTCAAATTGTTTACTTGGAAACTTATAATTTGAAATCGTATACCCAGAACGCTTCAAAGCTTCACCAACGATATCGACTAAAATCCCCGAATCACCAATCACAAAAGGTGGAATACCAACAACAAAACCCACATTAACGACCTTATCCTCAGCGACAGCCGTACTAGAACTGAAAAAAAATATAGTTAACGCTATTTGTTTTATCCATTTGCCGAGCATATGGCTCTCCTTTGCCTTTCATACTTCTATGGTTTGATAACGATTAGCAGCCAACGTCAGTTCTTATTATTTAGGTTTAGTATAGTTGAATATTATGGTTCGTTAGCATGAACCGTTACCGACGCATGTTGGTAGCTACTACTTTGGTAGAGTCTTTAAGCAATTGTGAGTAAGTTCTGATCAATCCATGCTCGGTAGCACAGGGTTTGTTATTGAAGGTCATGATCGCCCGCCTCTTTCTGTGATAGAGTGTGCGACATTCGACTCATAAGAATAGAAGATTAGGATTTCGATATGGGCTGTTGTGACGCTCCTGGCTTGATGCCACTTGAAGATGCGATGGAACAAATGCTATCGCCAATCAAACCAATCCAAACTACCCTACAATTGCCGCTTGCCGAAGCTATCGGCTACGTTTTAGCAGAAGACATTCTTTCCCCGATATTCGTTCCTCCTTTCGATAATTCAGCGATGGACGGCTACGCAATTCGTATTGCCGATTTACAAGCCAACAACGTTATGCCTGTTGCAGGTAAATCCTTCGCCGGACAGCCCTTTGAAGGTGACTGGCCAAACGGACACTGCGTTCGCATAATGACGGGTGCGAAAATCCCAGATGGCTGTGACGCGGTCATCATGCAAGAAAACACCGAAGTAACCGATTCAGGCATCCAGTTCAATCAAACCGATGTGAAACCGCAAAACAATATTCGCCCTACCGGTGACGATATTAGACAAGGTGACGTCGTATTGCCGGCTGGTTCTCGCCTAACCTCACGTGACATTCCGATGATCGCGACGCTGGGTATTAGCCATGTGACCGTCGTTAGGAAACCTCGCGTTGCGTTTTTCTCAACGGGCGACGAACTTAAGCCTCTTGGTGAACCTTTGGCTGAAGGTCAGATCTATGACAGCAACCGTTACGGCATTAAGCCACTCATCGAGAATTTTGGTTGTGAACCTATCGACTTGGGTATCATTCCCGATTGCCCTGAGAAACTAAAAGCGACCTTTGAGCAAGCGCAGTCACTCGCTGACGTTGTCGTGACCTCTGGCGGTGTTAGTGTCGGAGAAGCCGACTACACCAAAGACATTCTCGAAGAGCTTGGCCAAATCGGTTTTTGGAAACTGGCCATTAAACCTGGTAAACCTTTCGCGTTTGGCAAACTGTCTACCGCTTGGTTCTGCGGCTTACCTGGCAACCCTGTATCGGCGGTGTTAACCATGTACGTTCTTGTTCAACCGATGCTTGCAAAACTTGCCGGACATACTGAATGGAAAGCACCGGAATCGATCCCTGCAATTACCAAAAGTGCGTTCAAGAAAGTACCCGGCCGCACAGATTATCAGCGCGGTATCTATCGCATTGAAAATGGTCAGTTTGTGGTTGAAACCACAGGCAACCAAAGTTCGGGCGCCTTCCGCTCTATGAGCTTAGCCAATTGCTTTGTCGTATTGGAGCGCGAGCGTGCTCGTGTCGAAGCGGGCGAAACCGTGAACATTCAACTGTTTAACTCAACCTTATACTAGGAGCATCCATTGGAGATTTTATCTGACCAAGAGATGCTGCGATACAACCGTCAGATCATACTCAAGCAGTTTGATTTTGAAGGGCAAGAGGCGCTCAAACAAAGCTCTGTGTTGGTTTTAGGCGCTGGCGGATTAGGCTGCGCGTCAAGCCAATATCTTGCAACCGCTGGCGTTGGCAAATTGACCCTAGTGGATGATGACGTGGTAGAGCTGTCTAATTTACAGCGCCAAGTACTTCACCATGACTCAGACATTGGTAGAAAAAAGGTTGACTCCGCGGCCGATGCACTAAAGGAACTCAACCCGCACCTCAACGTTGCGACGGTTGATAAGCGGCTGAGCGACACTGACCTGAAAACGATGATCGAGCAACACACCTTGGTGCTCGATGCCTCAGACAATGTCGACACACGCAACCAACTCAACCGACTTTGCTACGCGGCTAAAGTGCCTCTTGTTTCCGGCGCAGCCATTCGAATGGAAGGTCAAATCAGCGTCTTTACTTATCAAGATGCGGGCCAGCCGTGTTATGAATGTCTCAGTGCGTTGTTTGGTGATGGCGCGTTAAGCTGTGTTGAAGCCGGAGTCATGGCGCCGGTTGTTGGCATTGTTGGCGCGGTGCAAGCAATGGAAGCCATCAAGGTCATCGCAAACTACGGTACCCCTAAACAAGGGAAGATACTAATGCTTGATGCGATGACCATGTCTTGGCGTGAAATGAAGTTGATGAAAATGCCAACTTGTTCAGTATGTAACTAAACGCAGTTTTGCTAACGATAAGGCGGTAATGTATTGATGAATAACCCTAAAATCTATCTTGTCGCCTTATTGTTTTGTTCGCTGGTGCTTGTGATCACGCTCTGGCTAAAGCCCCAATTTAATAGCGAAACCATTCAAGCAACTGTCATTTCACAGACTCTCACCCAATCATTAGATGGGCATCGGCGTTACCTCAACGTGGAAACGGAAGATGCTCAAAACCTACTTGTCCAATCTGACGCAAAAATCGACTGCCCCGAAGGTTCGACTGTTACGCTGAAACAACAAACGGGCCTCTTTTCCAACGTCGTTTCCTACGCCGTTATAAAGTGCAAGCAATAGTAGAAAAGGAATCTCTATGTCACCACTCGTTACACCGCAATGGGTTGTTCAGCAACTCGACAATCCTAACTTGGTGCTTCTTGATGCCAGCATCAATTTTCAAATCCCCGGAGAAGTCGAAAAAGACACCGAGAACCTCATTCCAAACACGCTGAGGTTTGATTATGACAAAGAGTTTTGCGACATCGACTGCGATCTTCCCCATATGATGCCATCTCAAGAACGATTTATTGGCTTAGCTCAAGAGCTCGGTCTAAACAACGAATCAGTGATTGTGGTGTATGACAATAGCGGAACGTTCGCATCGCCTCGAGCATGGTGGATGCTCAAAGCGATGGGGCATGAGCATGTTTATGTCCTTGATGGCGGCCTAACAGAATGGAAGAAACAAGGATTCGACACCGTACAGCAGTACGACCAGCCGCATAAACTCGGTAACTTCACAGGAACACTTAACCCGGATTACTTTGTCGATTCGACTTACGTTCTTAACCAAATCGATAACCCTGCATCCCTTACCGTCGACGCACGCTCAAGGCAGCGCTTCAACAAAGAAGTGCCCGAACCTCGTGCTGGCGTTCGTAGTGGACACATTCCAAATTCAGTGTGCCAACCTTTTACCGAACTGATGGACGGACACAAGCTAAAACCAGTTAACGAGTTGCGAGAAATACTCTCTTTATCATTGAGCGACGATAAAGAAGCCACCATATTCAGCTGTGGTTCGGGCGTGACGGCTGCAATTGTGTTACTGGCGGCGCACTTGTGCGGTTATGAAAAATTATCCGTTTATGACGGTTCTTGGACTGAATGGGGACAAAGAGAAGAGTTGCCAATCGAATAAAAGAATAAGCCCCAGCATTTCGCTGGGGCTTGTGTTTCTACTGAATTTCTTTGTTCATCACTTCGACCAAGGTACCACTAGGGTCTCCAGACAGCTCCCAAGTAAATATACCGCCTAGTTTAGACTCTTTCGCCCACTTCGCTTTGGCCTTGATAGAGCGCTGGTCTTCAAATGAAATAAACACTTTCTTTTCTGGATTCCACAGATACGGCGCTTGCGCTTGCTCATCGTATTTGTATTGGTAGCCCTGCTTCGCACCATAATTGTTCACCAGATCCCAAAACATAAAGTAGCCGTTTTCTCCAGTGCCGAACTGCGCACCGCTATCTGAAACAAGTTCTCCATTTGGCAACTCACCATTGTACGCTTGAGTGCCTTGCCAGCCTCTACCGTAGAAAGCCGCGCCAATAACCAGTTTCTCACTCGGTATGCCCTGCTCAATCATTTGATTGATGAAAACATCGGCGCCCATTCCCCACCAACTGCGTTCAGTGGCGTGAAGATTGGTCGTGTGGCCAGTTTGCTGCCCCCAACCACCTAGGAAGTCGTAAGTCATGGCAAACATATTGGTCAAATACGGGCTCGCGGCTTTCCAATCAATTTGTTGCGCTTTAGCGCCAACGCCCACAGCGGTTGAGAGCTCATATTCGCGCTTGGTTTGGCTCGCGAGTTTGTCTAACTCACCACGCAAAGCTTTGACAAGATGGTTAAACGCCTCTCTTTCACTGGCTTTTTGCTCGTCAGATAACTTGGTTGCCGGATTCCACGGTGAGGTTGTAAGACCACCGCCGCCAGGGTATTCCCAATCCAAGTCTATTCCGTCAAAAAAGTCATACTTTGCAATAAGCTCGACCGCAGTTTTTGAAAAGTGTTCGATCGCTTTCGGATCTTTTGCCATGGCATGGAACGGTTCTGACATTGTCCAACCACCGAATGAAGGCAAAATTACCAGATCTGGATGAGTTTGTTTTAATTGCGCGAGCTGGGCGAAGTGGCCCTTGTAGTCAACCTCTACTGACACCGCACCAAAGTCTTCTTTTAACGCGGCCTGTTGATCGACAACAATCGCGGTAAATGGTGCTTTGCCTTTACAGTGTTCTTCGACTTGTTTTTGAATCGCTTCACTCGCGCCAGTGTGAGGACCACACATACTCAGAAATGCGTAAATGACATGGGTAAGGTTATCTGCGGGGATATCTTTGACTTGGTAAGGATTATCGGGGTTACTGTATTGCCAATCAGCAAAGTAGCCCGCGACAACTTTATCTTGTGCGTAAGCTGATAAGCTCATCACACTTGCCAAGGCGGCAGCAGCGATTGTCTTTTTCATTGTATTCTCCTTGTTAATCTGATTACCAATTAATCAAGGAAGATTTATTTTTGCGTCTGAACAAAATAGGGATGCGAGTGATTTAATGTCTTTAGCATCCCTATTTCACAAGTTGCAGAGCAATGTATTGAATTACACTCTACTTCATCTGTTCATCAAGGTTGAGCACTGTCAATGCGTTGCTTACACTTGTGGCAATGACATCAATCACGCCCGTTCTAAGTGCGCCAAGCAGGGCGAGCGGTTTACTGTTTTCCGCTGCGATGGCGATCACTTCAGAGATCGGTCGAAATTCATCAATACTCAAGCCGATTACGCGGTCGCTCATCACTGTTCTTGCAGATTGTCCGTGAATATCGAAAAAGTCATAACCGGCAAAATCACCAACAACACCTTGTTGCATCCGTGACTGAACGACCTCATCAGCGGTAAACCAACCTAGGTCTACCATGTAGCTGTTTTCGCTCATATCCCCAATGCCGACAAGCGCCACGTCAGCCTTTCGTGCAAGATCGAGAGTCTGCTTTACTGTTGCATTTTGCATGAATGCCATTTTTTGCTCCCGATTTTCAGCGTAAGCCGGTGCATAAAGCGTTTCTGATGACCCTCCATAGCTTTTGGCAAATTGGCGACAAATGTGGTCTGCGTTGAACATACCGCCTCTTGGGTGAATCCCCCCAATCCCACAAACAAACTTAACATCGCGTTGCGGAATAACCCCAACATGATGCGCCACCGCTGACACGTTTCTTCCTTGTCCAACGGTGACTACCGCCCCATTTTGTATTGAGCTCGCCATGTATTTCGAAACCAAGCCAGCCACTTGTTGGCGCTGTTGATCTTCGACAGGTTGGTCTAAAGCAATCAGCGCCCGCCTCACACCAAAGCGTTCAATAAGTCGTTGTTCAATTTTGGCGCTAAATACTGGGTGGTATTTTACGGTGATCTCGACAATGCCTTCATCGCGTGCTTGCTTAAGCATCCGGCCGACTTTGGCTCGGGAAACTGAGAATTTTTTCGATATTTCCTCTTGCGTTGCCCCATCTTGATAGTAGGCAACGGAGATTTCCGTTAGTAGGTCTGTGTTGTCGTCAGTCAACTCGTTGGCAGATTTACTCATAGATTCGATTCCAAAGCGCAATTTTTACATGACATATGCTCAGTGCTGTAGCATATGTCATAAGCAATCAAAATGCCAACATTTGCTCATCTACGTGACATATTCTCAGCTCACAAAATGGGCACGTCATTTCTCGCACAAGCCCTGGAAATAAAGGGCAAACGTTTATCACGATTTTGCGCATCAACGAATGCAAAAAATAGTTGATGGATGTCACTTTAACCCTGTTTAGATGATTGACTTTCTGCGTGGTTAAGATAATTATGAACCCATCATTTACTCAAGCACAGAGCAAATGTTCACAACAATTGTTCTGACGCGAAAAAGTTTAAAGTTAACTGGTGGTTTTTGTTCAATACTATTGGTTAACTCGCTTGCAAATGCACTCTCCATATATAGCCATCTATATATGAGACCCATGAAATAGGATGATCGGAATGAGCAACAAATTAGAGCAACTTCGTAAACTAACGACTGTAGTAGCAGACACTGGTGAAATTGACGCAATCAAAAAGTACCAACCAGAAGATGCAACAACTAACCCTTCTCTGATTCTAAAAGCAGCTCAAATCGCAGAGTATGCTCCTCTAATCGATGCTTCAATCGAATACGCTAAAGCTCAAAGCTCTGATAAAGCGCAACAAGTACAAGACACTTGTGACATGCTAGCGGTAAACATCGGTAAAGAAATCCTAAAAACTATCCCAGGCCGTATCTCTACTGAAGTAGACGCTCGTCTATCTTACGATATGGAAGGCAGCGTAGCGAAAGCACGTCAACTAGTGAAAATGTACAACGATGCGGGCATCACTAACGATCGCATCCTGATCAAACTGGCTTCTACTTGGGAAGGTATCCGCGCAGCAGAAATCCTAGAGAAAGAAGGCATCAACTGTAACCTTACTCTACTCTTCTCTTTCGCTCAGGCTCGTGCTTGTGCTGAAGCTGGCGTATTCCTAATCTCACCATTCGTTGGTCGTATCATGGACTGGTACAAGGCGAAAGAAGGCCGTGACTTCGAAGCTCAAGAAGATCCAGGTGTTCTATCTGTAACTAAGATCTACAACTACTACAAAGAGTACGGCTACAACACTGTCGTTATGGGCGCAAGCTTCCGTAACATCGGCGAAATCCTAGAGCTAGCTGGTTGTGACCGTCTCACTATCGCGCCTGCACTTCTTGCTGAGCTAGAAGCTGCTGAAGGTGAAGTCGTAGAGAAGCTAGTTGACTCTAAAGGTGCGGCAGAGCGTCCAGCACCAATGACTCACGCTGAGTTCCTATGGGATCACAACCAAGACCCAATGGCGGTTGAGAAGCTTGCAGAAGGTATCCGCAACTTCGCAGTTGACCAAGGCAAACTTGAAGCAATGATTGAAGCAAAACTTTAATCAGCAGAATTTAAAAAGGGGAACGTTTGCGTTCCCCTCTTAACATCCTTTCTAAGAAACAATCTAATAATCGGTATTTATTATGGATCGCAAACATCTAGCAAATGCAATTCGTGCTCTAAGCATGGACGGTGTTCAACAAGCTAACTCTGGTCACCCTGGTGCACCTATGGGTATGGCTGACATCGCTGAAGTTCTTTGGCGCTCTCACCTAAACCACAACCCTTCAAACCCAGAGTGGGCTGACCGCGACCGTTTCGTGCTTTCAAACGGCCACGGCTCTATGCTGATTTACTCTTTGCTACACCTTGCTGGTTACGAGCTATCAATCGACGATCTGAAAAACTTCCGTCAACTACACTCTAAGACTCCTGGTCACCCAGAGTACGGTTACGCACCAGGTATCGAGACAACTACAGGTCCACTAGGTCAAGGTATCACTAACGCTGTCGGTATGGCGCTGGCTGAGAAAACTCTAGCGGCACAATTCAACAAGCCTGGTCACGACATCGTTGACCACTTCACTTATGCATTTATGGGTGATGGCTGTCTGATGGAAGGTATCTCTCACGAAGCATGCTCTCTAGCAGGTACGCTAGGTCTTGGTAAGCTGATCGCGTTCTGGGATGACAACGGTATTTCTATCGATGGTCACGTTGAAGGCTGGTTCTCTGACGATACACCTAAGCGTTTTGAAGCTTACGGTTGGCATGTAATCCCAGCGGTAGACGGTCACGATCCTGAAGCGATCAACGCGGCTATCATCGCGGCTAAAGCAGACCCTCGCCCTACTCTAATCTGTACTAAAACTATCATCGGTTTTGGTTCACCTAACAAGTCTGGTTCACACGACTGTCACGGTGCACCACTAGGCGCTGAAGAAATCGCAGCAACACGTAAAGAGCTAGGTTGGGAGCACGGTCCTTTTGAAATTCCGCAAGATGTCTACGCGCAGTGGGACGCGAAAGAAGCAGGCGCAGCTAAGGAAGCAGCGTGGAACGAGAAACTTGCAGCTTATGAAGCAGCATATCCAGAGCTTGCAGCAGAGTTCAAACGCCGCGTAAACGGTGAACTACCAGCGCAGTGGGAAGAGAAAGCAAACGCAATCATTGCTGACCTTCAAGCAAATCCTGCAAACATCGCATCACGTAAAGCGTCTCAAAACGCGCTAGAAGCATTCGGTGCTATGCTACCAGAATTCCTAGGCGGCTCTGCTGACCTAGCACCTTCTAACCTAACTATGTGGTCTGGTTCTAAGTCTGTTTCTGCTGAAGATGCAGCGGGTAACTACATCCACTACGGTGTACGTGAATTCGGTATGACAGCTATCATGAACGGTATTGCACTACACGGTGGTTTCGTACCATACGGTGCAACTTTCCTAATGTTCATGGAATACGCACGTAACGCAATGCGCATGGCTGCTCTGATGAAAGTTCAGAATATCCAAGTGTACACGCATGACTCTATCGGTCTAGGCGAAGATGGTCCAACTCACCAACCAGTAGAGCAAATGGCATCGCTACGTCTAACACCAAACATGAGCACATGGCGTCCATGTGACCAAGTGGAATCTGCAGTCGCTTGGAAACTGGCTATCGAGCGTAAAGACGGTCCAACATCGCTAATCTTCTCTCGTCAAAACCTTGCGCAGCAAGAGCGTGATGCAGAGCAACTAGCAAACATCGCTAAAGGTGCGTACATCCTAAAAGATTGCGAAGGCAAGCCAGAGCTTATCCTTATCGCAACAGGCTCTGAAGTTGAGCTAGCGGTAGAAGCAGCAGCACAGCTAACAGCTGAAGGTAAACAAGTACGCGTTGTGTCAATGCCATCAACAGATGCATTCGACAAGCAAGATGCGGCTTACCGTGAAGCAGTACTGCCATCAGACGTAACGGCGCGTATCGCTATCGAAGCGGGTATTGCTGACTTCTGGTACAAGTACGTTGGCTTCGGCGGCAAGATCATCGGTATGACAACGTTCGGTGAATCTGCTCCAGCAGGCGAACTGTTCAAGATGTTCGGTTTCACTACTGAAAACGTAGTGAACACAGCGAAAGAGCTTCTCGCTTAATCGCTTCAAAGCTCATATAGCTTGTAAAGCCCCACTCCACGCGAGTGGGGCTTTTTGTTTCTTGGCACAAACCATAATCTGCGCTCTGGAATTTCGATTATTCCAAAATTACACCGCTCATCCGTTATTCTCATGGCATAGCAATAAATAAGGCGAAACTATGTCATCCACACCTTCTAAGACCCTACGCTCTAATGGAATAGATAGTAAACTGACAAGGATAGCCAAAACCGTTTTCTCTTATTCAATCAAGCTCATCGGCGCCATTGCCATTCTTTTGAGTGCCTCTGTACTGTTATCAAAACTGGGCACGATTCATGGTAAAGAGTTACCAGAGGAGTACTTTTCAAACGGCTACCCCGCGATTCTGACGTTGCTCGATTCAGAAGTGTTTATGGGGTTCATATTTTTTGTCACCGTCGCCATTCTCGTCTACGTGGTTTATTTGATGTGGCAATTGCATGAAGTCGCGGTCCATCGCGCTGCAAAAATGTCGAGCGCGCACACTCAAATCGTATTCGCACTTTCTCTATGTGGCTTGTTTATTGATAAAACATGGTGGGTACTCGCCATCATCATTGCATTCGCTCGTTGGGATGTACTCGCCGCCGAACTGTCGAACATAATCCGCAACGGTCGCCAATCAAACAAAGCAACAGAGGAATAAGTCATGAAAGAGATCATGTTACCGTATGTATTTATCTGCTGGTTGCTTGTAAAAACTGGCGTCGTTCGTTGGACACTAAAGAACGCTGTCATCATCGTTGGTATAGGCGGCCTAATTGCATTTTCACTGTTTACCGCTCATCGCTTTTGGTCACCTGCTGATTTAACTGATAGCACCACCGTGAAAGCGCCCCATGCGGTACTCAGCCCGCTGGTTGGCCAAGAGGTCGAACAAGTATTTGTTGAGCACAACCAAATGGTTAAAGAAGGCGATCTGATATACACGCTTAGAACTGAAGACACCGCAGCGCAGCTCGATGGATTAAAGGCACAAAAAGACGCAGCGCAAGCTGAGATTCTCGCGCTGACGCACCAAGTCAACAATGACAAAAAGCAACTCGATCGTCTGACTAAGCTCAACGATTTCGCACAAGAGTCACAACGAGACGACTTGAGAACACGCATCGAATCGACTGAGGCAAAGATCGCTGCGGTGAATGCTCAAATCCTAAGTGTCGAAGCGCAAATGGCAACGGCGAATTGGCAGAACGAACGTCGTGAAATTCGAGCGCCTTTTGATGGGCAAGTCTCTATCGCTAACATCGTCGAAGGTACGCGCTTAGGTAACATGCACCTCTACAACACCAATAAGAAGTTCGTTGAGATGCGCATTGCCGACCAAACTTACCGTAATATCGAAGTTGGTCAGTTTGCTGAGTTCTACGTCGATGCCTATCCGGGGGAAATATTCCGCGGCCGTGTGCACAGCTTAACCGCAGGCACGGGGGAAGCAAGAGTATCAGTGGTTAATGGCTCACAGCATGTACGTCAACATGTCGGCAATAATGCAGGAAGTCACGGCCGTACGATTGTGATTGAATTTGAAGAACCTGCTGGCTACAACGTGCCTATTGGTGCGACCGGCTCTGGATGGGTATCGGCGAAAAAACCGCATGAAGCGCTCGGCTTTATGGATATTATTGGTGCCGCAACCGTGCGCTTAAAAGCATACAAGTCCTACCTATCGGCATTGTAGGAAGCGTAAATCTCAAGAAGCACCTTTCGGGGTGCTTATTGGTTTCTTGTCTTTTTCCGTGCGGCAACGTGAGTATCAACAATGGGGATGATCAAATCCATCAACCACTGTTGTTTTGGCGCAGATCTTAACGACGCTTTGCATATCAAAGCCATATCCAAATTGAGTGGTGATAAATTCTTGTCATCGTAGTAAGGCTCGTAACGTAGCGTGAAGCAATCGTCCATCAATTGGTTGATTAGATGGACACTGTCGACCACGATACTCGCTTCCAGATTAGGGTCGAGCGCCTTAAAGTGGTCATGATGCTCATTGATACCAGAAATGATAAATTTGACGTACTCGCCCTCTTGATTGCCCTCAAAGATGCCACTTCCCGAGTGGATTTTCTTTTGATAGAAACTTTGCGGCTTATCATTAAGCACATGTAAACCCAGATCGACCTGATCATCAAGAATTTGTGATTCGCTATGCTCGCTCCACTGACGCAGCTCAATAACAGCGTTGGTTTGAGCGCGTATCGCCTGAATTAAATCCTTGCCTATTTCGACCAAGTAAGGCTCAACAATGTGCAGTGTTACTCTGCTCAACTTACTTGGATCGAACTCTTCAGGAGTCAATGCAAGATCAAGCTGCTCAAGGGCGTTTTTGATTCTTGGTTCAATCGATAATGCGTAATCGGTAGGCATAAGCCCTGAAGAGTCCCGAACAAACAGAGGATCATCGAGCTCTTCCCTTAGTTGGGCTAACACCTTAGAAACGTAGGATTGCGAACGGCCAAGCTTTTTAGCCGCACGCTGGGTGGAGCGTGTGTTAAGTAGAGTAACCAACACATGCAAAGCGTTAAGATCGTGCATTCGTATTTGCGCTCTTAAAGGTAAAACTCCCTCTAAATTAACCAATTAGAGGGAGCCTGCCAACCGTTTACTTCTCTTCGAAACGCTTCGCGAGCAAATGGAACTCTTGCACTTGAAGGTTGAGCGCTTTTGAATGCTCATTCACTGAGTAAGTCGCTGCCAAGTTTTGCTCAGCCGTCGCAGCAATGGACTGGATATGTGCACTCACTTCTGAAGAGAGTTTGCGTTGCGATTGGGCGGCTTGTTCAACGCTGTTCATTAGCTGCCCCATTGACTGCATCATGCTCTCTACCTCCAATAGCTGTTTGGAACTGGTTTGCGCAGCATGCCCACATTCCATTGTCTGCTCTTGGTTGGCAATGATTTCTTGTTGCCAAGCGCCAATGGTACTCAGCATGACGTCAATACTCTCTTTAATTTGTACCGTTGCATTCGAGGTTCTTCCAGAAAGCGCTCGAACTTCATCAGCAACCACCGCAAATCCTCGACCTTGCTCACCTGCGCGAGCCGCTTCAATCGCCGCATTAAGTGCGAGCAAATTAGTTTGTGCCGCGATGCCACCAATTTCTTCCATCATGTCGCTGACTTTTTGCGCTTGTTCACTAAGTTCGTAGGTCGTTGCGGTCGCTTTTTCAGCTTGAACACCTAGGTTTTCCAAGTTGTGATGCGTCTGTTCGATGCTGGCTTTTGCTTTTGTGCAGTTTTCTAGCGTAATTCCAATAAGTTGGTGCGCTTCGGAGGTACTATTGGATACATCATTAGCCGCCACTTCGACTTCTTCCGTCGCAATCCGAACTTGGCGAATGTTGGTGGTTTGCTGGTCTAATGCTTGTGATACTTCAACCGCTGTTGAGTTGAGGTTTTCAGAGAGTGATTGCAAAGGTTTGACAGAATCAGTCATGCGCCCTAGCACGGTGCGGATGCGCGCAGACATCATTTTTAAGTGGAAATCTGCAACCGAAAAAGGTGTATTCCCCGAATAAACTAAACGACTGACGCTATCAAACTTGTTTTGAAGCTTTTTGAGCTCTCTTGGCGTGTCAATGAGTTCTTGTCTAAACAGCAGCGCAAGTACTGAAGCCGGCAACAACCCAGCTAACCACTGCATTGCGCCTTCTAGTTCCAACGCATTAGAGGCTAACGGTGCAAGCAATGAGCCTAGTAGCACCGCGTATCTCACCGAATCTGAAATTTTTAGTGACCAAGTGCGGCCATTTTTCTCTGCGTTGAGTAAGCCTTGATACGCAGCAGAGGCAATACGAACCCATTCTGGCTTAGGTTTAACGCGCACGGATTGGTAACCGCTGATTGTACCGTTGTCATAAATTGGCGTTACATAGGCATCGACCCAATAATATCCGCCCGACTTGGTACGATTTTTTACAATGCCTCGCCACGCTTTACCTTGTTTTAGGTTTGCCCACATATCAGCGAATGCTGCTTTGGGCATATCGGCATGTCGAACAATGTTATGGTTTTGGCCAATGAGTTCGTCGCGATGATATTCAGCAATACGGCAAAAGGCGTCATTACTGTAGGTAATCACGCCTTTTGTGTCGGTAGTAGAAACGAGTTGTTCATCGTCTCTCAATGATGTTTCACGTTCTTGGGCAGCGCTCATTTTTCTCAACTTTAGTTGTAATTATTTGTAGCACGGGAATATAAACATTTTTCAATATATGACAAAATATGAATATCACACTTTAAGCACTTAAGCGTGTTAAGTGACTAAAATTTGATTCCTCGTGCTAGCCAGGCACGGTCCCTTGCACACATTACAATCAAAAGTTGAGCGACGCTATTGAGCGCCAGAATAGCGAAATGCTTCACGGGTGAGCATGTTCAACTCTCGCTCAGCCATTTCGTTATGCACCACTGTAATCCGCCCTAAGTAAATCCGTGGCACTTGGTTTGCCCGCCCTTCGAGATGAGCCTTAATCGCTTCTGCTGTCGCGACGCCAAGATCATCGCTCATTCGCATCGGCGTTGCATCTAACTCTCCGGTACGAATTTTTTCGATTTCTTTCGCGGTGCCACCCCAACCAGTCACATAGATATCATCTAAGCGGTTGGCTTCGCGTAGCGCGTCGATCGCGCCCATTGTCATTGCGGTATTTGCATTATGAATCACCGATACTTCAGGGAAGTTATCAAGGACAAGTCTTACTCCATCAGCGCCTCCCAGTTTCTGGTACTGACCAAAATGCTCGTAGGCGGTGAGCCACTCACCTTTTTCAGTAACACAGTCGATAAAGCCTTGAGAGCGTTGCGTATCAGTAATGCCCGGAATGCCTCGGTTCGCCGCAAATTCAACGTCCGTCCCAAGGTGGTTAATTACATGGTCACACAGCACTTCCGCACCCATTTCGCTGGAAAAATCGAACCAAGCATCCGGCTGATGCTCCCACTCAGCAACGGGCGTATGAAATGCCCATATAAAGGTTTTAAACCTGTCAGATTTAGATAAGGCTTGGATGTTGTCGGCTTGCAACGCCAGTTCAGAGGGACCAAAAATGACAAAGTCATAAGGTTTCTCGGCGTTGAGTACTTGTTTGGTGTACTCGGTTTGAAGGGAGTGCTCGATTTGCTTTGATGAAAACTCATCAATATGAAAAGGAACATTCAGAGCAAAAAGGCGTTTGGTTAATGCGGTATAGTTTTTTACCCAAAAATCGGAAATGTCAGCACTGGGGTAAATGACCGCGATCCTTACCGCTTCTTTTGCTGGCGAGCTAAGCTCAATGGGATCGGCACTTACCGTGGCTTGAAAATTTTGTTTTACCTGTTCATCTGCAGACTGCGCAGTCGGGACTAGAATGATTGTTGCAACACTTAACAGGGAAAAAACACCACTCACTAGCCACTTTCGTCGGTTTATCGTCATGAATGTTACCAATTGTTTGATTGTGTAATAACATTATTATAAATATACATGACAAATATAATATAGATTGCCAATTATAATTTTGATGATTAACTATTTATTGCGCTTGCTAATGTGTTTACCTGTGGTTGTCTTCGCTCAAGAGTTTGACTCGATCGAAGAAGACTCGTTTCTTACGTACGCACGAACCCAAGTAGAGAAAGCCATTTCGGACAGCGCTATTTGGGACGGTCCAGTGAAAGGGCCAAAAGCGGTTTACGATAAAAATGTCATTTTCGTCGCCTCTGACCTACGTAACGGCGGGGTTTACGGCGTAGCTAAGGGCATGTCTGAGGCAAACTCTCATCTCGATTGGCATTTAAGATTTATTGATGGATTAGGGTCAGAAGTTCGCCAAGGAGCCGCGATCCGTAAAGCGATCGGGTTCGAGCCAGATGCCATTGTACTTGGAGGGATTGATGCCAGCAGGCACAAAGACGTTCTTTTACTGGCGCAGAGCAAAGGCATCATTATCGTTGGCTGGCATGCCACTGAAGCGGCCGGTGTGAGTATTGAAAATGGCTTGTACACTAACATCACCACCGACCCTCACGATGTTGCTGAAGTCGCAGCTCTATTAGCGATTGTTGATTCCGATGGTAAAGCGAACGCGCTTATTTTTACCGATCCCAACTACAAAATCGCCACCCTCAAATCAGACGCGATGGCAGAGACCATCAAGCGCTGTAAAAGCTGTGAACTGCTTGAAGTTAAACCCCTTCATCTCGACAAAATCGCTGAGCAAATGCCCGACACAATGGAATCAATGTGGAGTAAATATGGTCAGCGAATCACTCATATTTTAGCAATTAATGACCTTTACATTGATTACGCCATCCCGTCTTTAGAAACTTATCAGCAAAAACATTCTACCGTCCCTAACAACATCTCTGCGGGTGATGGCAGTAAAGCCGCTTACAAGCGAATAGACAGCGATAGATTTCAGTTGGCAACCGTACCCGAACCGCTTTATCTCCAAGGGTGGCAGATCATTGACGAGCTCAATCGAGCCTTTAGCAATTTGCCGCCAAGTGGTTATTCAGCCCCCGTCCACCTTGTTACTCCAGAAAACGTCTCCGCCCTTATTAGCGCACGTGGAAGAGGTGTTTATGACCCTGAAAATGGTTACAGAGAGGCCTACTTGAAGATTTGGAAGCCAGAATGATGTTCAAACATATCAACATCACCCAACGACTGATCATCTCTAGCATGCTCTCTTTGTTAGTGGTGAGCATTGCGGTTTTTGTAGTGATTCGCTCCCTTTACTTTGTTGAGTCAACACTCAAAAAGGAAACCTCTACTCACGTGTCGGAGTTGATTGTTAACTCTGAGATCAGTCGTCACGTATTCGAGCTCACCTCTCGGGTAAAACTGTTAGAACAAACCTTTCTCTTTAGCGAAACAACCTTGTCTGAAGAGGCGTTTAACATTGATTTTCAGCTGCAGCGACTTCGAGATCTATCGACTAATCAGGAGTTTTCTTTAAGCATTGATGCCTTTATCGACAACTTCCATCGGTTTTTAGGCAGTTCTCTAGCCCTTAACCGTATCTTAAAGCAAACAGATAAGATCGACACGAAGCTCGCCCAGCAATTGGATTCGCTAGAATTGGCAATTGCGAGCAGCAAACTCCAAAGCATGGGGTCAGTTGATTTTAAGCGCTACAACAACGAACTTGATCTGGTCAATATGCTCAGAGAATCCTTCCTGACCGTTGGCAAAATGATCAGTGATATTCATAGTCGAATAACACCGGAGACCGAGAAAGTCCTCCTGATCGAAGTCGAGAAAGAGCTCGATATTTTCTTGCTCCACCTTGAAAATGTTGACTCTGACAGCCCTACTGTCATCGAGGAAAAAGCGGCGATCTCCAAAACAGTTAAACGCTATAATTCGGCGTTGCGACGAATCAAAGCCAACCTTGAGCAACGTTGGGTGGTAATGGAAGCCTTGATTAATGCACAAACTGAGTTGCTGCAAGCCGTCGAACGCACCGAATCAAGAGTGCAAAATCAAGCCCTTGCGTTAACCAACCAACTAGAACAGGAGATGGAAGAGTCTCGCTTCAATGCTATTGTCATCAGTATCTCGGCGTTTCTTTTCTCGGTTTTGCTGGTTAACCTCGTTGTGAATCGCCACATCAGAAAACCGCTCGAAGATTTGAAAAAAGGCTTTGACCACTTGGTTACCGAAGGTGCCGATAACCCAATTGACCTTGGGCGCAGTGATGAATGGAGCCACATAGAAAACGCCTATAACAACATGGCGTCGCGTCTTGCCGAAGCCTATAGCGACCTTAACGAAGAAAAAAAGAACTTCGACTTTCTCGCGCACCATGATCCACTCACCCATTTAGCCAATCGCCTACTCGCGACCAAAAAACTGGCTGAGCAAATTGAAGGTTCTGAGCAAAACGGGCAGAAGTTCCTTTTGCTCTACCTCGATATCGATGAGTTCAAAACCGTAAATGATTCCTTGGGACATGCTGCCGGCGACAATTTGTTGGTGAAGATCGCCGATATTCTTAGAGAGGAAATTGAGGGGCACGGCTTTGTCGCACGAATGGGTGGCGATGAATTTATGATCGTTATCGATAACGCAGACCTGAACCAAGGGAAAACCATTGCTCACAAACTTAATCTCGCGTTGCGTATGCCTTATCACATCGAGGAGAGAACCATATTTGTCTCTGCAAGTATTGGTATCTGTGAGTATCCAACACATGGACACAATGGCGAAACACTGGTTAGAAACGCGGATACCGCCATGTACTGCGCGAAACGAAACGGTCGAGACCAGTTCCGCATTTACACCGATGAAATGACCCTAGAGGTGAATGACCTCATCGATACCAATATCGGTTTACATCGCGCGATTAAGAATGATGAACTGGTCGTACACTTCCAACCGAAGATTAATCTCGATACCGGTGCCACCGTTGGTGCAGAAGCCTTAGTCCGCTGGCAACATCCATCACTTGGCCTTTTGCCTCCGGTGAGCTTTCTTGAAGTCGCCGAAAAGTCAGACCTTATCATTGAGATCGATAAATGGGTGTTTCGCAAAGTGGCAAGTTTGCTTGCCAACTGGAAAACTCATCATGTTCCTTTGCCTGAGATGCTCGTTTCCATCAATTTCTCAGCCAGGATGTTTTACATGTCAGACCTTGCGGATCAGCTTCAGGCAATACTCGACGAGACAGGCGGCTCAGCGAGCGACTTTATGCTTGAAATTACCGAGCGCGATATGATGCGAGACGTGGATACCTGTGCCGACACGATAAATAAACTCCACCAAAAGGGATTCAAAATAGCCATTGATGACTTTGGTACTGGGTACTCATCACTGTCTGTTCTAAAAAACTTGTCCGCCGACTGCCTCAAACTGGATCGAAGTTTTATCAAGGACATTAGCCATTCGAATGTCGATCTCGAAATCACCTGCGCGGTCATGAAACTCGCACAAGTGTTAGATTTAGCTGTGGTGGCTGAAGGCGTGGAAACACGTGAACACGCGAATACCCTACGAGGTATTGGTTGCGATCTTGCACAAGGGTTCTATTTCTCGAAACCACTCGCCGTAGACAAATGGTTGGCATTTCTTGAGTCAGAATCGACGCCTCCGAGCGAGAGACCCAAACGCATTGGAGGTTAAGTTGCGCTTTACTCTAGCACTATAACCCTTACAATTGAGCCAAATTAAGAATACCAAGGTTACACCCATGTCCATTCAATGGTTTCCGGGCCATATGCATAAGGCTCAAAAAGAGATTGCAGAAGCGATTCCTCAAATAGACGTCATTATTGAAGTACTCGACGCTCGCATTCCTTTTAGTAGTGAAAACCCGATGATCGCCGAGCTCAAAGGTGATAAACCTGTTGTCAAAGTGCTGAACAAGCGAGACCTTGCCGATCCAGAGCTAACACAGCTTTGGATTGATCATTTTGAGAAAGAACACAATGTAAAAGCGATCGCGATCACTACGTCACAGCAAGCCGAAGTGAATAAAATCATGGAGCTTGTTCGTAAGCTTGCTCCCCACCGCGAAGAGATTGGTAAAAACATTCGCACCATGATTATGGGGATCCCGAATGTGGGCAAGTCCACCATCATTAATGCCCTTGCAGGTCGAACCATCGCAGTCACTGGCAACCAACCTGCGGTGACTAGACGTCAACAACGTATCAACTTGCAAAACGGCATCGTTTTATCTGATACCCCGGGTATTTTGTGGCCAAAAGTCGAAAACCCACACAGCGGTTTTCGTTTGGCCGCGACTGGCGCAGTGAAAGACACTGCCATGGAATATGACGAAGTTGCTTTTTACACAGTCGAATATCTGGCCCAGGCCTACCCTGAGCGATTACAGGAGCGTTATCAAATTGAAGACTTACCTGAGTCAGATATTGAGCTAATGGAAGAGATTGGTCGCAAACGGGGTGCACTGCGCGCCGGAGGTCGAGTGGATCTTCACAAGTGCTCTGAGATTCTCCTTCATGAATTAAGAGGCGGGACGCTTGGACAAATCACGCTAGAGCGACCAGAAATGATCACTCAAGAGCTGATTGAAGTTGAGATTGAAGCAGCACGCAAAGCAGAAGAAAAAGCGAAGAAGAAAGAGGAACGTCGCAAACGCTACCTCAGAAACAAGCGCTAGAAGACTTAAACAGGGCAGCACATCACTGCCCTTTTTTGATCACAAAGATTGAGTTTTTGTTATAGTGTAACAAAACAAACAATGAGAAGTTTTCTATGAGAATTCCAACCAACATCATCACCGGTTTTCTTGGCACGGGGAAAACAACAGCCATTTTGAATCTACTCAAGAACAAGCCCGAAAGTGAAAATTGGGCAGTGCTAGTCAATGAGTTTGGTGAGATTGGTATCGACGGCGCGTTAATGACCGAGCAAGGCGCTTTGATTAAAGAAGTACCTGGTGGTTGTATGTGTTGCGCCGCTGGTGTGCCTATGTCTGTCGCTATCACCGCCCTGCTACGTACCAACCCAGATCGTCTAATCGTTGAACCTACAGGCCTTGGCCACGCACATAAAGTTCTTGCTACGTTGACGTCAAGTCAGTTTAAAGATTACATCGACCTAAGAGCCACAATCGGCTTGGTAGATCCACGTAACCTTTCAAATCCAAAATATCTTGAGAATCAGAACTTTAATGATCAATTAGCCATCTCCGACATTGTAATCGGTAATAAGGTGGATGAATGTCATGTGGGTGATGTTGACGCATTTAACGATTGGGTTACCGATCAATCCCCGCCGAAAATCTTTAGCCAGCTGGTAAAGCAAGGTAATTTCCCAATCGAGTTACTTGATAGTCCGCGCCGAAACCCTACTGAGTCGAATGAGGTTGAGTCGCATCACCACGAGCATGCCGAACAAGAGCCGCAATTTCAGTTGCCGCCAAACCAAACCTTTGTCCGTAAAGAAAACAAAGGACAGGGTTACTTTAGCTGTGGCTGGATATTTGGTGCTGAAGTCGAGTTCGACTTTGATGACCTTTTCTCAGTTTTATCTGACCTTACCGCTGAACGCGTAAAAGGTGTTCTCAATACGAACAACGGCTGTTTTGCATTCAATGTTAGCAATGGCGTGGTTTCGGTGAATCAAATGTCTCTTGAAGGGTTTGAAAGCCGACTAGAGGTCATTGATAGCCAATTATTGCCATGGGATGAGTTAGAAGGCGTGCTAAAACGCATATCAAATATCAACTCTCTCTAAACGACAAAAGGCGCACCATTCAGTGCGCCCTATCCCTCGTTACTCAATCGTGAGTCTGCGAATCGAGTGCGACTTACGCCACTCGATATAAAACGAGGATTTTCAATTTTTATCATTGAATCCATCCAAATTGTAGGTAAGACACTATTTCCTCCATGCGGGTTGGTTCGAGTTGTCTTACCCTTTAACTATGGTTCAAAACCACCAGTTTGCAAGCTGGTCATCTCCCCTATTTAATCGGTTCTGTGATACCGATCCGATAATTAAATCCTCTCGATTCGCCACGAGTCTCAATAAATTGTCATATTTGAAAATCAATATTCCATTCTTGTCGCTATAGTTACGCATAGACCGGCGTATAATTTGCCGTAACATCATTTCCACCGCTTATCGTACGAGGCAAAACACTCCATGACAAAAAGAGAGAAATTCAAGCAGTCCCTACTCGCAGCAGTACCCAAGGACGCGATCAATCAATTTCTCTCCAAAGACAAAACGCCCGTTTCAGTCTTGTTACTTTCGATCATCGTTGGCGTTCTTGCTGGTTTTGTTGGCACTCTATTTGAGTTGGCGGTGCACTTTGTTTCTGAAACCCGTACCGACTGGCTGAAAGATTCTATTGGAAGCGCTCTACCACTCTGGTTAAGCGCATTTTTAATTAGCGCTTCGCTGGCATTCATTGGCTATTTTTTAGTGCATCGATTCGCACCAGAAGCCGCGGGCTCTGGAATACCGGAAATCGAAGGTGCGATGGATGGAATTCGCCCGGTACGCTGGTGGCGAGTAATCCCTGTTAAGTTTTTTGGCGGTATGGGTACCCTCGGCTCCGGCATGGTGCTCGGTCGCGAGGGTCCGACGGTTCAGATGGGCGGCGCGATTGGTCGCATGGTAACCGATATCTTTCGAGTCAAAGATGACGACACGAAACACAGCCTACTGGCCTCTGGCGCTGCCGGTGGCTTAGCGGCGGCATTCAATGCACCTTTAGCGGGGATTATGTTTGTCGTTGAAGAGATGCGTCCTCAATTTCGTTACTCATTAATCTCGATAAAAGCGGTCATTGTTTCTGCGGTTTCAGCCAATATTGTCTTTCGCGCTATTAATGGGCAATCAGCCGTCATTACCTTACCTCAGTATCAGCCACCGGAATTACCAGCACTTTGGCTCTTTCTCTTACTTGGGATTATGTTTGGTATCTTTGGCGTGGTTTTCAATAAATTAGTGACACTGTCACAAGACTTCTTTGCCAGAATCCACAAAAACGAACGTAAGCGCTATTTGATTACCGGTAGCTTAATTGGGGGATTCTTCGGCATCACTCTACTTTACATGCCAGAGATTACAGGCGGCGGAATCACCTTGATTCCCAATATTGCCAGCGGCGGCTATACCGCTGGATTTCTTCTGTTGCTCTTTGTCGCCCGTATCGCCACAACCATGATCTGTTTTGGTTCGGGCGCTCCGGGGGGTATCTTCGCGCCAATGTTAGCCTTAGGTACCTTGTTTGGCTATGCGTTTGGTCTGATTGCGCACCAATTGTTACCTGACTTGATGATCGAGCCCGGTATGTTCGCGATTGCAGGAATGGGCGCACTGTTTGCCGCAACCGTGAGAGCGCCAATTACAGGCATACTGTTGGTGATCGAAATGACCAATAACTACTACTTGATCCTGCCTTTGATCATCACCAGCTTAGGTGCAGTGGTCTTTGCCCAAATGCTCGGTGGGCAGCCGATCTACAGTCAATTGCTCCACAGAACTCTTAAAAATGAGAAGTTAAGACAGGAAGACCTCCCTAGCGAAGTGAAATGATAATTGCATCGCAACCGTTTGGCTTGTTATCATCTGCGCAGAAAAATCGGTAACTCGCAAAACCTTCGACCGATTTTTAGAGCATTTACTCGCACAAAGTAGGAATAGGTCGTTGAACTGGAGACGCTTAACACAATTTCAGAGTGTACCCCCATCGCAAGCCGCACTTGCACTGGGTGTTATTGGATTGGGACATGCGTGGTTCTTGTATATTCCTGAAGTTGGCGAGTTTGTGCGTCCCTATCTCGCCTCTCTTGGCGCGATATTGCTATTTCCTGTCTTAGTTAAATACCTCACCAATGCGAATACATTCATTAACGATATTCGCAATCCGCTTAGTGGCAGCTTGATGGCTCCAATGAGCATGGCACTACTGATTCTATGCGATTATTTAGCGGTGATTTCACCCGTTGTCGCCTATCCACTTTGGTTTGCGGCGTTATTACTGCACCTCACCATGATGGTGATGTTCTTTGGCTTCCAATTAACCAACTTCAAAATATCGAACATCGTCCCTAGTTGGTTCTTGTATCCCGTTGGGCTTATCAGTAGCTCACTGGCTGGCACTCAGTTTGGTCATACCGTATTCTCCGAAACCTTGGTGTCAGTTTGTATCGCGATCTATTTTTTCATGCTGCCGCTGGTACTTTATCGCTTAATGTTTGAAGGGATGCTGCCAAGACGCGCCAGACCCACACTTGCTATTATGGCGGCACCAATTAACCTGACGCTGGCGACCTACTTAGTGAACTTTCCGCAGCCAGATCCAATCCTCACCGGAGCTCTCGCTGGCATAGCGGTCACCATGACGCTGTTTATTTACTTGTGTTACTTCAGATTACTTCGGCTTAAGTTTCAGCCCTCTATTGCAGCGGTTACGTTTCCGTCTGTCATCAGCGCCATTGCAATGCATCGACTCACCAGCTTCTTTGAGCAATATCACCCTCAATGGCATTGGCTCCACCATTTTGGGCTGTTCGAGTTAAGTGTCGCGACTGGATTGGTGATTTGGGTTTCGGTGGGTTACATAAAAATGTACTGGCCTGAGCTGTTTTCTTCCGACCGCACTAATCAAGCGGCAAACTAGCCATCTATTTGCTATTTCTATCCTTTAACAGTTTCCGCCCTAGCCTGCTTTTGTACGCGTTTTTCTGAACCCGAAACGTTGCAAAAGGCTAACTTTTATCGCCGGATTTTCAGTAAGTTATAGTGCCGTAGCCTAGGGAAGACTTCCCTTATGCATTATAGTTGATATTTTTGTTTGTAACCTACCACGAAAATATAATTATCTTAGCTAGAAACATTATTAAATTTCATTCATATATTCTTTCGTCAGCTGGCGCATGGTTTCAAATAAAGGATATACGATTATGAATACGCTAAACCTATGCCCTCCATCTCCAGAATTCATCAACAAAAAGATAGAACATCACTTAGCGAAGCTCGTTAACTGCCATCAAAACGGTAAACATTTGGTGATGGGTGCCCAGCCCAACGATGACGATATTGTACTGCAAAGCAATGATTATCTTGATCTCGCGAACCACCCCGAGATCATTCACCGTCACGCCGAAGCCATTCTCGAAAAACGGCACACATCCGTCATGTCTGGCGTGTTCCTGCAAAGTGAAGATAGAAAACCTGCGCTCGAGCGCAAACTGGCAGACTACACAGGATTTAGCTCCTGTTTATTATCTCAATCCGGTTGGTCAGCAAACCTAGCCTTACTGCAAACCATCTGTGATAGCGAAACCCAGGTGTATATTGACTTCTTTGCCCACATGTCACTTTGGGAAGGGGCAAGAATTGCAGGGGCAGACATCCACCCGTTTATGCACAACAATGTCCGTCACTTACAAAAGCTGATTCGCCGCCACGGACCCGGTTTAGTCTTGATTGATTCGGTGTATAGCACAATAGGTACGGTTGCCCCTCTCATCGATATTGTCTTAATGTCGAAGGAGAATGGCTGCGCTCTGGTTATAGACGAATCCCATTCCCTTGGCACTCATGGCAAGCATGGTGAAGGTTTGCTCAAGAGCCTCAAACTCAGCCACCAAGTTGATTTTATGACCGCAAGTTTAGCGAAGACGTTTGCCTATCGGGCGGGAGCGATTTGGTGCAACAATCGAGCAAATGAGTGCATTCCATTTGTTGGCTACCCAGCGGTATTTAGCTCAGCCATGTTGCCCTATGAAATTGAGCGACTCGACAAAACCTTAGAGATCATTCGCCAAAGTGACCACCAGCGCGTGCACTTGCGCAAAATCAGTCGTTATTTGAAACAACAGCTGACGCAAATCGGCGTAACGATTCGTAGCGAATCACAAATCGTCACGCTTGAAACGGGTGATGAGAGAAACACAGAAAACGTACGAGATTTCCTAGAGAGTAAACACGTATTCGGCGCCGTTTTTTGTCAGCCAGCAACCACTCCTAACAAAAACATCATTCGTTTCTCATTAAACAGCAGCACCACACAACGACAACTGGACCAGATCATCGCTGCGGTTCAATCGGCCCGTCAGCAGCCCAACCTATACATTCTTTAGTCACGCCGACGTGCCTTCGAAGTGAAGGCACCTAAATCCAGTTGGCAATCTTGTCGAGCAAAACATCGGTGCCCGCGGGTTTGATGACATAGTCATTCATGCCCGCTTGTTGAATTTTATCGATGGCAAGCGCCGTTGAGTCTCCCGTGTGACCAAGAATTGGGACATTGGCATACTCACTGGCTGAATTTCGTATTGCATTGGCCGCCTCTAATCCATTAAGAGACGGCATTTCGATGTCCATAATCACCAAGTCTACAGGGCTTTGTTGAAGCTTTTCGATCACCTCATGACCATTTTGAGCTTGGATAACTTCAAACCCTTGCTGCTCCAACAAAATCGACGTGTAAGCACGTAGAGACTGATTGTCGTCCGCAATTACGATGGTTTTCCCGTGGCAAACACGTTTCTTTGGAATAACGCTTCGGCTCGGTTCGAGCTGTTCAAACAGAAGTTGATCAAGCACGCTATCGGGATCTTGCTTCAAGCGCTCTTTCTCAACCGGATAGATGGCCAGGTGGCGTTCAATATTGTCGTGATACGAGTGATCACTTTGGAATAACGGTGCGATGCGTCCTTCGGTAAAGTGCAGTTTTGCTTCAAGTTCATTCATTAAACTTGGCGTTTTGAGTGCAATATCGAAGTCGATAAAAATGACATCAAATTCGAACTCATATTCTTGTTTTTTACTTGCCGCCTCAAGGTCCAAAGTGACAAATCGAAACCCTTGGTAAAACGCGTGTTCATTTAAAATATTACTAAAGGTTCCTTGTTCGCCAATGAGAAGGATGGATTTAGACTTCATCAGATCGAGTTTGATCGACCCTACCGCATTAGATTTGTATTCAGGGAATGTGAGTGTGAATTGCGTCCATTCATCCAGAATCGAATCACACTCAATCATTCCACCAACCGCGGCCATCACTTTGTGACAGAAAGGCAGGCCAAGCCCGTAGCTGCCGGTCTTACCAAAGGTGTAGAAATCCTTGAAAATATGCTCGATAACATCAGGGGCAATACCGACGCCGTTATCGTGGAAAATCATTTGATTTTTATCATCGCGGCGGGTGAGCGTAATGACAATTTTAAAATCATTGTCAGCTTGGTAGTAAAACGCATTCTTGAGCAGGTTATAGAGCGCGTATTTGATTAAGGTATCACTGCCGAAGAAGTCGAAGTCTTGCTCGACAACCAGCTCCACCGCAGATTTGTCATGGCCGCTTTTGTAAGGGAAGCTCTCAAGGGCGTGTCGCGTGACCGTGACAATGGAGTGTTTCCTAAACGTAGACGTCGACACTCGATTCTCATCAATCGATGTTAACAGCAGATCGATAGCTTCATTGCCGTTGCGAATCACTTCATCAGCGTCGTCAAGAACCTCTCTGGCCATCGACAGTTCATGCGTAGATATACTGATGCCACTTTGAGAGCCACTTTTATCCGCTGGTAAAATGGCGCTCAATACTTCAATAGACGCCTTAAGCGCACTTAACGGGTTGCGCATTTCATGGGCAATACCAGCGCCAAATGATTTGGCAATCGACACCTTGCTCTCGTGTTCGGCTTGGTTTCGAAAATAGAACAAATTGCCGAACACATAGGTAAACAGGAAAATAGGAATATAGGGCCAAACCACATCGTTCAGCGCCTGATTCATATCGGCACCATAAACAAGCACAATAGCGATGAAAATGGACACCCCCGCTTGAGCCAACACAATCCGCGTTTGATGCACGAGCAAAATATGCAGGAAAATGGACGACATAAATGACATCGCCCAGATCGTTGACCAGTCGTTTTTCAGCATCATGTAGAAGAAGAAAAACGGTAAACAGAGCGTGATGGCAACGAGGTAGTAATACGGCATATAGCGGCGATAGTGCTCAGGCAACTGATTACGAAACGCAATAACGGCGAACAGTAAAGAACAAAACGTTCTTAATGCCAAACTTTCGTATGGTTGCGGAAATAGATAGCTCCATACGTAGTAGTATGTAGGAAACCCTAGCAGCCCCATCCAACCGACTAAGGTAAGGTTAGGTTCTGCGTACTGGTATATTTTGTTGACCGTGTCTTGGATTGCTACGCGAAATGCGTCCATTAATCACCTATCCGACTCGCTGACTATCTATATTGCTTTTATATTTATGGGTTTATTCAATTAACAATTAGCACATATCTTGGGAGCCCTCCATATTTGAGCTCCCAATCTTCCGCTAAGATGACACGAGTTTGATGGAGCTACCAAGTTTGGTTGGTTCTACGTCAATACGCAGTGTCATCTGCTCCTTTAGTTCAGAGACGTGTGAGATAAGACCGATGGTTCTTCCCGATTGCTGAAGATCAACCAAGGTTTGAATGGCCAAATCAAGTGATTCTGGATCGAGACTGCCAAAACCTTCGTCAATGAACAAGGTATCAAGACGAATGCCGCCGCTGTAAGATTGAACCACGTCCGAAAGGCCTAGCGCGAGAGAAAGCGCCGCCATGAATGACTCACCGCCAGAAAGCGTAGCCACATCTCGCGTTTTGCCTGTGTAGCCGTCTTCGACAATCAGATCCAAACCTCGTCCGGCTGCGCCTTTAAAGCCTTCGGTCTTGCGTAATAGGATATAACGCCCTTTACTCATTAGACTCAAACGCTGAGAAGCCTGAATAAGAACATCATCAAGCAATACGCCAAGCACAAAACGGTGTAAGCTAACGCGACTGCCTGTTTTGCCACTCGCCACATCGTAAAGGGTTCCAAATACCTTGTACTCGTTTTCCAACTCGGCATTCTTTTGGTGCAGCAGTGAAATATCTTCGCATACCTTGCTGACGCGCTCATAAGCAGAGCGAGTAATATCTAACTCAACACGAGCTTTTTGATAACGCGATTCGACCTCAGAATGTTGCGCATTCAGCGCCTCCATATCTGGTTCGGTTTGCTCTTTTAAGCTCTCGGTCAAGTTTTCTACTGTCTGTTCGAGTTTGATTTGCGTCTGTTGGTAGCCTTGTATCTCCTCTTGCCATTGCTTCAACTGCTCATCGTGCACTTTTGCAGCAAGAAATGCCGCTTCATCAGAAAACTGGCTCTTCTCCAGCGCCTGCTGCCAAGATTGAGCGTTACTGGTTAGTGCCAACGTCATTTGTTCGCAGTGTTCGCTGAGCGTTTTCACTTGCCCTTCAAGTTCGTAGTGCTGGTTGGACACGGCTTGGAACCGTTTCTGCGCAAGGTCGTGTGCATGGTTGATGCTGTCAATACGCTGTTTTAATTGAGCTAAAGCGTGGTCGACTACACTTACCTCTTGGTACGTTTCACCGATCTCTTTAGCTAGCACTGTCGATTGCTCTCGTAATCCAGTTAATTGTGCTTGCGTCGCAGACATCGCCTCTTTGAGCTCTGCAATCTTGCGCTCACCATTGTCACTGCGCTGGATAAGCTCTGTGACGCTTCGCTCCAAGTTCGCTAAATCAAGCGATTCGATCTCTTTAAGCTTGCTCTGGTTAGTTTTCAGTTCCTCTTCAAGCGCGACGTGGTCGGCTTGCGCAAGTGTTCCGAGTTCTGCCTCCGTCTCAGCGACTCGCTTTTCACTCGCTGCGATTAACGATTGCTGCTGCTCAAGGGAACTCATCGCCTGCTGCTGGGTATTCAGCGCTTGTCGCTCTTTGGCACGAGCTCGTTTGACTTGCTCTTTTGTAATCTCTTCGCCATCAAAGCGCGCTGGATTGGGGTGCTCCTCGCTGCCACACACAGGGCATGGCATATGATCTTGAAGCTTTTGTGCCAACACTGCTGCTTGAGCACTATGCCAAGCCCAATCGAGCCTATCAGCCTGTTGTGTGGCTTCCGATAAGGCTTGATTTGCATTCGCCAGCTGAACTTCGAGTGGCGTAAGCTGTTTCTGCTGGCTAGCAAGCTCATTTTTGAGTTGAGCAAACTTTTGCAGATCCGACATCGAACGCTGTAAACGAACAATTGCTGCTTCAACGGCAGGCTTCTCATGGTGCTGTTGCCTTGCGAGCTCAAATTTCGCCTTGCCCTCTTCTGCTTGTTGTTCGAGGTTTTGTTTGTGCGCGATGTACTGCGTTAACGTCTGTTGTTGCTCGGCGGCTAACGTTTCCAGTGATGTGCACTGAGCATCAACCCGCTGTTTTTCAGACAATTTGGATTTAATGGTTTGTAAAGCATAAAGCTCATCGTTGAGCGCGGGTACTGTCGCGACTTTCTCTGCTGCCTGTTTTTGCTGGGCAGCAGAATTCTCAACCTCTTTCTTAATTGAGGCCAGTTTCTCTTTCGCATTGGTGAGTTGATTCGCTGCCTGCTCAGACTGCAAAGCACTCTGCTTCCATTGGCTATGAGTAAAAGCTAAGCCATTGGCGGCTAACGCCATATCGACAAGATGCTGCTTTTCTGTAAAGCGGTCTGCCGCAGCAACATGTTCAGCCAATGATTTAGTGGCCGCGCTTAGTTCACTAAAGCGCTGTTGAATAGTTTGAGCTTGCTGAAGCGTTTGTTTTTGCGCTTGCAGCTGCGCAGCCGCATCGTGCTCTTGGGTTGTCGCTTGTTCTAGCGCGGCTTTTAACTGGGTCAGTTGTTCTTTAAGCTCAGCTTCAGACTCGGCTTCCGCGACCTTTAGCGCGCCACGGATTTGATGGTCAAATTCGTTCTTCGCTTTGCTTATCGCACTGGCTTTGTCTTTCAGCGAATACTCTATCCGCTTGTAAATATCGGTTTGGAATAGCTGGCCGAAGATCTCTTCGCGATCTTTCGAGCTTGCGAGCAGTAATTCTCGAAATTTACCTTGCGGCAGCACCATTACCTGACGGAACTGGGTTTCGTTCAACCCCAGTAGGTCAGTAACTTCTGTTTTTACTTGCGCCGTTTTACTGGTGATTAGAACTTCTGGCTCACCCAGTTGATACAAAGACGCCGTGTGCTTTCGTGTGGTTGTCCCTTCACCGCGAGCTTTAGGCGCTTCTTGCTCGGGAGAGCGTGTCACGCGGTAAGTCTTTCCTTGCAACGCAAAGTCTAATATCACTTCTGTAGGTACTGAGAGCGGAGCAAGATCACTGCGCATTTGAATGCCTTGACGCTCATTTCCCGTCGTTTCGCCATACAACGCGAAGCAGATTGCATCAAGAATCGACGTTTTCCCGGATCCGGTTGGTCCGTTGATGAGAAACAGCGGATTTGATCCCAATTGAGTGAAGTCAATCTCTTGCTTTTGGGCAAACGGACCAAAAGCTTGTAGTACGAGTTTAATTGGTTTCATAGTGATCTTACTGCTTTGTCAGTTGTTTGATGATGCCAGAGAGTGCGCTTTCTTGTTCATCACTGAGCGCTGAATCTTGTGCTTCTAAATAGAAATCGCGAAACATATCCATTTCACTTCTTGCCAATTTGGCTTTGGCCATCTGCTGTTCAACCCCTACTAACATGCCGGGTTTCTCAAGGTGTAATACATTTGGATAAACCGCGCGTAGTTTGTCCATGGGATTTAGAATCGCGTGTTTATCAAGCAAGCGGACCAGTAGATAGTCATCGAACTTAGGATCAGTTTGGCCAGCAGAGAGAAGTTCTTCCATCTTGCCTTCCAAGATACGCATCTCATGAGGCGCCGTTAGGTCAATGTGGGTAGACTGCTTGAAACCCGACTCATCCAACTCAACCAGCGTCATGCCTTTTCGTTGATGCTGCTCCGAGAAGCTGTATTTCATCAAGGAACCGGAATAGCGAATATACTCTTCACCCTTTTTCTGCGGCTGATGAAGATGCCCTAGTGCGACGTAATCAAATGAAGTGAAGTGCTCGTGACTGACGCGATCTGAACCACCAATGGACAAAGGACGTTCTGAGTCTGATTCAATGGCACCGTCTACAAAGCAGTGACTGATTAGTACATTCTTGTTTGAAGGTTGAAATTGCTGGCAGATTTTCTGAGTGAGCAGTTGATGAGCCTCATCGTGTGTCGACACCGACTGCTTAAAGTGGTGGCGAACTTGCTCTGGGTCGCTATATGGCATGCCGTAGAATGCAACGGGACCAATCTCTGACTCAATAACAACCGGGGTTAGCATCTGCTCAAAGTCAGACAGAATGTGAAGCCCTGCACTTTTCATTCGGCCAGAGCCAAAACCGAGTCGCTGAGCACCGTCGTGGTTGCCCGGAATTAAGATGATTGGCAGATTTAACTCACCACACACTTGATTGACGAAGCGGTTCATGACTTCTATCGCGGCGGTTGGTGGTACTGAGCGATCGTAAATATCGCCCGCGACGACTAACGCATCGACTGGATTTTGCTTGATGTAATCGACGATTTGGTTAAGAACAACCACTTGATCGTCGAGTAATGAAACGTTGTGGAATTGTCGACCTAAATGCCAATCTGAGGTGTGCAGAAACTTCATGAACGCCCTTTATCATTCTTATGATTTGCGCTCTATGATACTGTCTTCTTTACGGTTATGCCTCCGCTTTTTCTTTGCTAGTCGCGTAAAAAAGCCGCGAATGATACGCGGCTTTCCGTTTTAAGACGTGGCTTTTACTCTGCGCGGCGATGGCAAAACTCAATCGCCGTTTTAAGCAATTCAAGCGCGGTTTTATCGCAATCAGGCAATACCGCATCACTTTGTGAAATCGGCGTCACTCGCTCACCCCACTTAATGTGGCCTGCGCCCCAAGTGAGACCCGCACCAAATGCGGCAAGTAGTAAATTGTCGCCCGGTTTAACAACGCCTTGCTCCAAAGATTCACACAGTGCAATCGGAACCGTAGCAGCAGAGGTGTTGCCATACTTCTGGATATTGACGAAGGCTTTATCTTGGCTGATTCCAGACATATCACACAGTGTTTGAATAATGCGAATATTCGCTTGGTGTGGGATGACCACATCAATGTCATCGGTGGCTAGCTGACTTCTCGACAGAACACTGTGAGCCGCTGCGCCCATGCCTTTAACGGCGCGTTTAAAAATCTCTTTACCAACAAAGTTGAAGTCCCAATGTCCATTGTCTGCGGCAAAACGGTCCATTGATGTGCCAAATTTTGGTACCGCAAGAATATCGCGTCCTGCCGAGTCACACCCGAGCTGTGCATGTTGCAAGCCGACTTGTTGCTCAGTGCGCGAAAGCACGACTGCACCAGCACCGTCACCAAACAATACAGCGGTGTCACGCTTCGTCCAGTCAATGTAGAAAGAAAGACGCTCTGCACCGATCACGATTGCATGTTTGTAGTTGCCTGCTTGAATCATACGCGTCGCCGTTTCCAAGCCGTACACGAAACCTGTACAAGCAGCGTTCAAATCAAACGCTGTGGTCGCTTTCATCCCAAGGTTTTGGGACACTTTCGAGGCAATGTTCGGAATCAGTGAATCAGGAGAGCAAGTCGCGACGATAAGCAAATCAACGTCATCGGCGCTAACTCCTGCACAAGCTAGTGCATGTTTCGCGGCAACGGTCGCCATATCAGAGGTTTCGACGTGGCTAATACGGCGATTTTCGATCCCCGTTCTAGTTCGGATCCATTCATCTGAGGTATCGATAAATGTGCTTAGATCATCATTGGAGAGCGTAGCTGGAGGTAGGCACTTGCCCCAGCCAGTAATTTCTGCAAAAAAAGTTGTCATTCTGAGCCTTTTCGTTTTCTTATTTGAGTCACTCGACCTTTTCAGAGTATAACTAGCGTTGGTGGGTGGTGTCATCCTATTGAAACAACTAGTGTCACAGCAATTACAAATAGAAAGAGAAAAGTCATGTCTACATTTAATACACGATGCCCGTCATGTTCAGGCGTCAATCGCGTTCCTACAGAGCGAGTGTCCGAGAGCCCAAACTGTGGTAAATGCCAAACTTCATTGTTAGATGGCGCGCCAATTGAAGGGACGGAGCAAAATCTAGATGCGTTGCTTGAGTCAAAACAGCCAGTGGTAATCGATTTTTGGGCACCTTGGTGTAACCCATGTGTTGGATTTGCTCCTGTATTTTCTGACGTTGCCTCTGAACGAGCGCAAAGTGTACGATTTGTAAAAGTCGATACCGAATCTCAGCAAAATATCGCCGCTAAATATCAGATTAGAAGCATTCCAACCGTTATGGTGTTTAAAGATGGGAAAAGAGTCGATATGATTAACGGCGCTCTTCCTAAAGGTCAATTTGATCAATGGTTAAACCAAGCTCTACTGAAGTAGCGCACAGATTAAATTAGCAATCTAGAAAGCCGAAATGGGCGAAAATTTCGGCTTTAATTATTCATTTTCTACACATAGATAACGATAAGCATCTTTTATCGTCTCGAACAATATTTATCGTTTTACCTCTCCCCCATTTAACCCCATAGTCGCGCCAAATTCTGATTATTTTCGCTCCATCAACCAGAGGTCACGACGTTGGAAAACACCCTTGCTCCTGCTCCAAAAGCACGCATTTCTGTACCTGTTATTGCGCTTGCTCTTTATGCGGTAGCGTCAGGCTATTTAATGAGCTTGATTCCTTTAATGCTGCCACATTATGGCTTGGAATCTTCCCTTGCCAGTTGGTTAGCCAGTGTGTTTTACGCGGGTCTACTAGTTGGTGCTGTCATTATTGAACCTGTAGTCACCAAGGTTGGGCACAAGAACGCTTTTGTTTATTGTTTGGGCGCTTTTCTGTTTACGATTGCGCTGTTGCCAGCATTCAATCAATCCATGGTTTGGCTTTGTGCACGTTTTGTCGCCGGTATTGCGGTAGCGGGCGTGTTTGTGATTGTTGAGTCATGGTTACTGCACGGTGACGAATCTGCAAGAGCAAAACGCCTTGGATTATACATGGGCTCGTTGTACGGCGGCACATCACTTGGCCAACTTGGTATTGGCGTACTGGGAGTGACTGGTGGCGTGCCATTCATTGCCATTGTCACCATGTTATTGTTGGCGATTGTTGTTCTACTATTTGGTGAAACTGACCAACCTGAAAGCCAACACAGCTCACCGCTCTCGTTGAAACAAATCGCGAAGCTCAACCATGCGGCAATCATTGGTTGCATTGTGTCTGGCTTAACGCTTGGCGCCGTTTACGGGTTGATGCCTTTAGAGCTCTCTCAGCGCGGTATCAGTAACGACAATTTGGGCAGCTTAATGGCACTAGTAGTACTTGGCGGTATGGCGGTTCAGCCAATCGTTCCTTGGATGTCTAAGTATTTTGGCCGCACGTTTTTAATGGCAATATTTTGCTTGCTTGGCGTTGCTGCGATTGCGCTAACCGCGGCGTATTCGAGTATTCATGCGTTGGGTGCGGGGCTGTTTATCTTGGGTATGGCGACATTCGCGCTTTATCCCGTTGCAATCAATCTTGGCTGCGACAAACTTGATGCAAGCTACATTGTGTCAGCGACACAAGTGATGCTGTTTAGCTACAGCGTGGGCTCCGTGGCAGGTCCAGTTCTCGCTGACTGGTTTATGTCTGGAGAACAAGGTTTGATGGGCTACCTGTTTGCAACGCTGCTGGCGACTTGCGTTTACATGCTCATCGCAAGCATAAAAACCAAACGTCAAGCGGTCGCTGGCGAGTAATAAATCAATAAGGAGAACGCGATGTTCTCCTTATTTTTTATGCCCGTTTCACTTTCAAAACTCGAGTGTGATGGTTGTTTCTCCCTGCTCAGGTAATTGAGCGAGCTTCACATAAAGTTGGTCTCCTGACTGTTTCCACGTGATCACTTGCTCTGTGTTGCTAGAGATTCGAGAAACTTGTGCCTCCGCACCTAGACTCCAGTTAACTTCAAGTGCACGTGACGATGGCATACCTTGGTACTTCCCTAGCGATTCAATACGCAAAGTTGCACTCGAATCAAATACACGCGTCGTGATTTGTGTTTCCCGTTTCGCGCCATGCAAATAGTCAGTCGTCTTGCCATCGTCTTCAACAAGCGTGAAGGCATTATTGGCGAAGCCAAAGATTTTTAGTGTAATGTCTTGCGGCACTTCGCTGGTCCATTGCCCTGCACTACTCTTTGAAACAGGGATGATTGCGCCTTGCTTTGCAAACAGTGGCAGTTGGTATTGGTTGTTTTCGTTGTATAAGTCAATGGTCTTGGTTTGTGCTTTCAGCGCATCCATCTTGGTTCCGGTTCGGAAATCAAACCAATCTCCCTGCGGGAATGTCACAGTAACGTCTTTGGCATCAAGTTCGGCGACCACTGCACTCATCAACTGATTGCCGATCATCTTTTGATGCTGGATGTCATACAAGGTTGAATCCTCGCTGAACTCATAACTGACGGGCGCAAAGATCGCCTCGCCATCCTGATGGGCGTGATGAGCCAGAGAGTATAGGTATGGGATTATCTGGTAGCGCAGAGCAAGGTTGTTGCGATTACTTTCCCTGTCTCCAATACGATCTGGCGCGGTTTCTTTGCAGTTGCACAAGTTCTCGGTATGTGGGCGAACCGGCACATCAAACAAACTGCTGTAGGCAAACCACTGAGTGTACGTCTCATCTAGGGCAGCTTGTTTTTTCTCGCCAATTACCCCAAGTCCTTTACGATGAAATCCGCCAATATCTGACCCATAGTAGTCAATGCCTGACAACATCATATTGGTTTGTTGCCCAATGTGAGTGGCGAGGCTTGTCAGATTAGAGCCAATATCCGCAGACCACATCGACGCACCGAACTTTTGAATCCCCGTTGTTCCGGAGCGAGACATCATAAATGGCCTTTGGTCCACATCATTATTTTGGTAGCCCTGATAGATGCCTTCTAGCCAATAGTAGTTAAACAGGTTGTGAATTTCATCATGCGTTTGATCGCCAAAGTAACGAGCTTGATGATTGTACATTTCTGGTTCACCAAGATCAGTCCAATGCCCCATGATTCCCATATCAATCAGTGGCTGACGCTTCCAATCGTGCCAATAGCCGTTTACCTCTGGGTTCGACCAATCAATCATGCCGCCTTTCCCCCACCAGCTGCCTCCCCCATGAGGGTTCACATTGGCACCTAACCCTGTCTCCGGGTCTTTGGCGAGATAGCCTTTTTCTTCGAGCGCTTTAAATTCATCAAGTCCCTGACTGACATAGCTCTCTTCAATCAGCACCATCCCGATTCCTTGCTGTTTGAGCTTGGCTATTTTTTGTTCGGGCTGTGGAAAGTTTTCTCCATCCCAGGTAAGAGAGCCCATCTGGCTGTCTGGATCGTTGCCACTCACATTACCGAACCACTGAAGATCCATAACGAACCCATCAATAGGGAACTGGTTGTCGCGCAGTGTCGCGAGCTTGCTATCCATTTCAGCCCAATTATCAAATCCGTACTCTGACAGCCACATACCAAACATCTTTCTCGGCGGCACGAGAGGTTTGCCAGACAGCTGCATAAACTGCTTACGCAGCTCTTTTTGTTTAGGAGCGACCATAACGATGATTTCACTGGCTCCTTTTGAGGCTTTTACATTTATCTCTTGGCCATCGAACTGCCATTCCGAACTGTAAAGGTTGTTGAGATAGAGCGCGAAATCACTCTGCGTTGGGCTCGCACCATAAAGAATAGGAATAATAGTGTTACCAGTCGCACCACCATTGAATCCTTCCATTTTGTTGCCCGCGTGGCGTGTTCGTTGGTTCCATCTTCCATCTAAGTTGCCCGCTTTTTGAAACTCTTGACCGAGTCCGTGGTAGTGATAGTAATGATCAGTGTGGAGGGTGAAGCCTGTCGATTGCGCTGGGCAAACCTGATTAACTTCGCTGCCTTGCTTATCTTGAATCTTAACGCACAAGGTCGTCGGTTCAACGGCAACAACCAATGAACTGGTCGCCCACTGGTACTTGCCCAATTTATCCAAACTTGAGAGTGTTAGAGCGCTCATATCGAGTAACTTTTGCTGCATAGGAACTTGCTCGTGACCAAAGCGCACCCGCAACGTATTGTCAGCGACAAACTCCAGCGATAGCACTTGCGGAGCAACCAACGCTTTTTGCTTTAACTCCTGGTAGAGTTCGTTACTAAGTTCGCGATTTAAGCGAGTAGAAATGGCCGATTTGAATGCCTCCTCCGAGTAGTAAGACTCGCCATAGAGTGGCTTAAGCGACTTTACGAGATCCCTCTGTTTCATCTGCTTAGCGAGACGAAATACATCGGCAGCATTAAGCTGATAGCTCGCTGTTCCCTCAAAATACTCTGTCGTAGAAACCTGCTCGGTATTCGTACACCCCGCTAGTATAGCGGTCATTAAAGCGCCGTATAACACCGTTTTTCTTCGCATTGTAAACTCCAATAATTCAGTAATTTAGAACCAGTTTACTCAGTCGATATCAGTTGGAAAAATAGGCTATAGCTAGTGTCATATAGGAAAAATATATATCACACCCACTCTTTACCCTTTGCTTTGGTAATACCTATAGAGAGATGCATTCAACAAGGTGATGTTTTGTGAGCTAGCCAGCGATGTGCGTGAAGCGGCGCGGCGTATAACATTGCGACTTAGAAGCGAAGAGAGAGTAAAGTTGTTGAGCCGACTATTTTTGACGCCGCTTGGCTCGGTTTGACATCTTGTTTAGCGGCCTTTCCGGAGCTGCCCGGCGTTCCAACAAAAGATGACGAATTGAGAGAATTGGATGAGGTAGAAGCATTCTAGGCCCCGAGTATCGCATAACGGCTTTCATTGCTGCTTTGGGCTGGGGTTTATAACAGTGGATCGGGCACTTGTTGCACGTCGGTTTTTCTTGACCATAAGGGCAGCGGTCTAACTTTACCTCAGCGTAAGCCAAAAGCTCAGCACATTCACTGCAAAGCTCTCCTTTTGAATGGTGCTTATCACGGCAGTAAATCGCCATCATCGCCGCCACGGTTTTGTGTTCCGTGAGTAAAGCACCTTGCAAGATATCACTATGGATGTGTTTCATGGTTGATCAGAGGTATTCGATACAAGAGTAGATCAATCGTATCACTTAGTTTGCTTTCGACTTTGACATAGGTAAAGCCAAGTCGAGATAGTAGCTTTTGGCTGGCTATGTTGTCTGACGTTGTGATCGCAATCAGCTCATCGATTTGTGGGTTTTTCTTTGCGTATTCAATGATCGCAAGCGATGACTCCAAACCAAAGCCACATCCATAGAAGGTCGGTAAAAAGCCATAGCCAATATCGTATGCATCAAATTGGTCGCGCTTTATTAGTCCGCAAACCCCAATGGGCGTAGAGTCACTAATTCGCTCGACCACCAACAGACATACGCCATGGTTTCGATACATGGTTAAAATGTTCTCTTCAATATAGCGCTCGGCATCTTGTTTGGTGTGAAGCTGTTTGTCGCCGACAAACCTTTTAAAGTCTTCACTTGAATAGAGGTTTTGGATGAATAGCGCATCGTCTTTTGTCGCCATTCTAAGTCTCAATCTTGAGGTGTGAATCACTTCCATGTTGCGATGTCCTCTTACAATCAGAAATGACTGAGCTTAACACCTACAATTAACGTATAGGAAATGAAAGCAACAAAGCTCGGATAGTGCGACTAGGAGGCTCACAATGCGCGTTCTACTGCTTACAATGCTGATGTTTGGTTTTGTGCAAACGACCCTAGCATACCCAGCTCATTCGGAAAAATGGGCTCACAGAAGTGTCATTTACTTTGCCCCGACTAATGACGAACACGTCAAACAGTTCCTGCTCGAAACTCTGATGATAGAGTGCGAACTGGCTGAGCGTGACGTTGTCACCCTCGTTATTACCGAAGATGGATTTACAGTACCTAGTTGGGTCAGAGAGGAATTCAACCTTAGTGGTATGTTCCACATCTACGATGTTGTGCCGGGCGAACATACCGCGGTCTTAGTTGGTAAGGATGGCATGGAAAAGCTACGCTGGGGTAAAAAAACCAATTGGGACTCTATTAAATCGACAATCGATAAAATGCCACTTCGACAATATGAAATGGCACAAAATGCAAGCCCCTGTTCCGCATAGTCGTGGGCATTGTTGCGCTTGCGATGAGTTAGAGCGACGCGATCTCTTTATCTAACTGATACTTTTGATCGGTAACGATCTTTTCGAGCACTTCGACACGATCGGTCAGCTGCTCAACTTGCTGCTGAAGTTTGACGTTTTGGGCACGATCTACGCCGCTCTGTTGCTCTAACTCAAGCTGTTTGATTTCTTTGCGGTGAGATAGAAACAACTTCACAAACCGAGTTCCAAACACAGCGCCAAATATAATGGCAAAGATCATAACCAATTCCATAGAACGTTTCCTTATTTGGGGATTTTTGTACCTTAATCACTAACTTCAATTGCGCTTTACGCTGTGTATAACATAGAGCTAATACATTGAGCAATAATATGAAATCAACTATGCTGTCTCGTTCCAAGAGATTGCAGCCAAAGGTATACAGATGAACGAACGAAATTGGTCCCCTCAATTAGTGGCTGGCTTAATCTATTTTGTTCTGTTTTTCGTCTCTCCCGTTTCCGCGCGCGCTTCTGAACTAAGTGAATACCTCTTCGAGACTTGGACTAGCCGAGATGGTCTTCCCCACAACAGCATTAATGCCATCACCCAAACTGATGACGGCTATCTTTGGTTCGCAACGTGGGAAGGTCTGGCGCGATTCAATGGACATCGATTCGAACATTTCACTCGCGGCGTTGATTCAGGCTTAATTGACTCGGGCGTACGCGCTCTTTATGCAGACGCCAATGGCGGACTACTTGCCGGTGGCGTACGTGGTGGATTAACTTATCGCCACCAGCGAGGTTGGCAACCTGTCGAGCCCGCCGGTAAGCTCATCAATACAGTACTACGCGATCCAAACGGTGGAATTTGGATCGGCACGCAAAGCCTTGGCTTGGTCTATCGCGCCAGCTTAGAAGCAAAGAACGAAATCAAAATCTCCTCAGTCGGTGTTTACAAACTGACCCTCGCGCTCGATGGAGACGTACTTGCGTCAACCAATAAAGGCTTATTTAAAGTCGGTCAAGAAGGCGTGGTCAACATTAGCGCCCAAGCTGGATTGGACCCAAATCCAATCTACGACGCTCTCCAACTAAGCAATGGTGAGATCCTATTTGGTGGCAAACATGGCGCTTGGCGCTTCGATGCCAATAACACGCTGCACTCAGTTCACCCAACATTAGACAGTGCATTCATCACTCGAATTCTCGCTGACGACTCCGGTGATTACTGGTTTGGCACCATTAATAACGGGGTTTATCGGCTATCAAACAACACATTAACTCACTTTAATGAGCGCTCAGGATTGCTCAACAACCGCGTGCTTTCCCTTTTCCAAGATAGAGAGCGCAGCATCTGGATCGGAACCAACGGTGGATTGACTCGGTTGCACAAGGCACCATTTACCGTTTGGGATCAGCATCGAGGGTTAGCCGGCGATTACGTAAGAACCGTACTTGCGCTCGATTCTGGCGACATTATCGCGGGCACAAGTCGCGGCTTAAGTGTTATTCGTAATCGGGAAATCCGCAATGTTCAAACAGACTCAAATAACAATGAATTGCTATCAATACTGAGCCTCGCCCCTAGAGCAGAAGGCGGCGCTTGGGTTGGGACGTACAACAGAGGTGTTTACCTATTTGATGGTCAAACATTGGCCCCCTATCCACTTGATGAGCTTCCTACGCACGAAGTTCGCGCCATTTTGCAGGACAAGCAAAATCAGCATTGGTTTGGCACAACGGCTGGTCTACTACGTCGCTCACCGGACGGCACAACACGATTGTTTACCGTCGACGATGGCTTAGTAGATAACTATGTGATGGCACTCGCTCAAGATAAACATGGGCATATATGGGTTGGGTCAGCGGTTGGTGTCGCCGTCATTCGTGGTGACAAGGTTGAACAGATCGATCTCACTAGCATGGAAGATGCGCAATATGTGTTTGGTTTCTACTCGCAAGGGTCTTCGATGTGGTTAGCAACCGATCGTGGCTTAGTGCGTTATCGATTTAGCGATAAAAAGCTCAGCCTTATTGGACGACCGCAAGGATTACCGATCGATAAGTTCTTTCAAGTGATACCCGATCACATGGGCTATTTCTGGCTAACATCCAACCGTGGGCTTTGGAGGATCAGTCTAGACCAAGCGAACGCGATAGCCGACGGCCGCGCGACAGGACCTATACGTTTCGAGCTCTATAATGAACGCGATGGTATGCGAACCGCTCAAGTCAACGGAGGCTCTAATCCAGCGGCGACTATCGATAATGAAGGGACATTGTGGTTCCCTACCGCGCAAGGCGTTGCATCTACCAATCCACGCAATACCGAGGGGCTAGTTGTTCCTCATTTCCCGACCGTCATCGAACGTCTCACCGTCGATAAAACGCAATATGATTTAGCCCAACCACACGTTTTCTCATTTCCTGCAGGTAGCCAACGCGTCTCATTTGATTACGTGGGTCTTGGTTTTTTATCCGCTCAACACATTCGCTATCGAACGAAACTTGAAGGTCTGGATAACGGTTGGGTATCTCGCGGATCACAAACGAGTGCCGACTATACCAACCTTGCCCCCGGCCACTACCGTTTTGTTGTGAAAGCCTATTACGAACATCATGAAAGTGACGTCAACCTAGCAAGCGTTGAATTCGTGGTATTGCCCTATTGGTGGCAACGTGCCAGCGTTCAAATAGGGTTATTCTTGTTGCTCGCAGCGTCAATCGCATTGCTATTTTGGTGGCGCTTGAGGTTGTTAAAACGCTCAGAGCTAAGGCTCAAAAACGAGGTCATGCAGAAAACCCTCGCACTCCGCAAACAAGCTGCGGCGTTTGAAGTTCAAGCTCGAGAAGACCAATTAACGAGACTCAACAACCGACGTGCCTTTGATGAATGGATTGAGAAAGTTGTCTACGCACCGGGTCAATCGACGTCGTTTTCTCTCGCGCTAATCGATATTGACCATTTCAAACAAATTAATGATACCTACACCCACTTAGCAGGTGACCAAGTGCTCAAGATCGTCGCGCAAGAGATTAAAGATGCGACGCCACAAAATGGTTTTGTCGCTCGCTGGGGCGGCGAAGAGTTTGTTATAGGGTTTAGAGACTGGGATCCGCAGAAGGTGTTTTCAGTGTGCGAATCATTACGTAATGCCATTAAACAACGAGACTTTGGCAGCGTGGCAGAGCACCTAACCGTGACCATCAGTACTGGCATTGTTAACTCAGATAACAGTCACGACTTTGATCTGTTACTGCGCCGCGCAGACCGAGCCTTGTTGCATGTGAAAGCCAACGGTCGCGATAGCATCTATGTGCATAGTGAGTGATCGACGCTGGGGAGCATTAAACTGTTCCCTGCTTATCGGTGAAGGTGTGGTACTGCGATATAAAAAGAGATTAAGCGTCCATCAGACATAAAAAAACCAGCTTTATGCTGGTTTATGTTTGGCCTCAATTCTGACCAAAATGTCATGGAGGCGCCTCCCGGAATCGAACCGAGGTCCACGGATTTGCAATCCGCTGCATAGCCACTCTGCCAAGGCGCCAAATTGTTCACTTTGATTAGATGGTGCCCCGGGCCGGACTTGAACCGGCACAGCGCGGACGCCGAGGGATTTTAAATCCCTTGTGTCTACCAATTCCACCACCAGGGCAACGCATAATGCGATGGTACACCATCATCCTCACGGGCTTTCCCGTTTGAACGAGGCGTACTTTAACCGATTGATTTTACACGTCAACAATTAACGTCTTCACATTCGTTTAAGTGCTTAAAAAACCGCTTAAACGCGTAAAACCACCGCAACACGCCCAAACTTTACACGACTGACTCATCAAAGCTGGAGGTTCAACAGTTGATAGAGCCATGATAAACGTCACTTTGAATGGTATGTTCAAAGTTGAACTCAAAAGTCTTACCTTCGCTATCAGTCACCATTATCTTCAACTGTTCTGGTAGCACTTTTAAAGGCGGATATTTAACATTGAACCAAGAGCGGTGGATCCCGACACTGTCAGTCGTATTAGAGACTTGGGTCGCGTGGTCATCACGCATCAAGGCGCCGATCTCGGTTACCACCTCAACGTTAACCAACTCAGGACCTTTTCTCTTCGATTCCAATAGAGCGGTAATGGATATACCGTTTTCACTGTCTTTTGAAGGGAATACGCTAACACCATAGTGGTCAATAGCCTGTTCAATTCCATCCAGTCGAGTTTTAACGTAGCCACAAGCTGAGCTTGGTACTGCAGATTGGGATTGCATTACAACTGGCTTGTAGTAGTCACGGGTTGTTGGAAAAACGACACATCCGGACAATACAACGCTAAAAAGTACGGCTAACCAAATTCTTTTCATAATAACTGCTCCTATGAGATGCACTCATTATGAACAGTGTTTTATTAATTTACTAGCCTTGATTACACTCGCTTACATACTGGCCTGATCCTCCCAAATTTGACCTTTTGAACGCTACCGAGAAAACCGCATCTCCAGAGAAGAAAAAGCCTCTTCCCTAGAGAGGAAGAGGCTTAGTTGCCTTTGACGCTGTTATATTATTCTTGTCTCGCCTTTGACATTGACTTTCAAAGGTCACAATACTGAGTATAGCAAATCTGATGCCAAACAAACATCTCTCTAAATTTCAATAACATAGCATTTTGGTGCAAATTTTTTGCACCAAGCTCGTGCGTTTAAGTGTAATGGATGTGCAGGAATTTGCGTTAAAACTCGACAACTTATTTTGTTCTCACGAGTTGGCATCGCCTTTCCAATCTCAGACCCGCCTTTAAAACTCGCCTGATACAGACAAATAGAATTGATCCTTTCCTAGCTCTTTATCTAAACCGTTGGCATAACCCATGGTCACGGGTACCGTTAAGTTGTACCCCATCTTGAGCTCAACGGTTGTTGAAATACCCAACCCAGTAAGCCCTTTATACTGACCGCTTTCACTCCATGCGCTGCCAGAGTCGGCAAACAGGGTTGCAGAGATATCACCCAAACCAATCGGAAACAGTCCCCAGTTGCGCTCAATTCGAGCCAACCATGACGTGTACTCTACTCGCTGAGTAAAATAGTGATTCCCTGATTGAACAGTTTCATCATAACCTCTTAATGCCTGAGTTTCTCGACCAAACAGAGCGCTCTCATCGCTTTGGTCGCTGCCGCCTAAACGAAACGGTTTCGCCTTCTCATCGCTGTATCCTCCAGCTAAGCGGAGCGTCAGTGTAGAGCGGCCAGGAAGATCAAACGTGCTTCGCCACTGCGCTTGATACTTGTTCCCTTCATAGTCGCTTCCCAGCAAATCATTTGTTTCAGCAGTTAGATCAAGATAGTGCCCCCAACCCACGCCCATGACGTTAAGATAGCTTTCTCTGTTGTCGAACGAAGCCGCTAAACCGACTAGCGTTTCTTCCCGCTCTTCATAAGGGCTGGTCGTTACCTTAGGTTGTTGAACCTCGCTCTCTTTCTCCCAAAAAAGGCCCGCAGAGAGAGATAACTGATCTTCAAACGCGGTGTAAATATGGTTACGTTGTAACAAGGCATTGTCGTTCTGTTCGATGCGCTTGGACTCAACCCCTAATTCAGAGAATGTTGTAAAATCATGATTTCTGCCAATCGCGGCGAACCATCGATTGTCGTAAAGATAACTAAGGTGGTACTGACCTAATCCGTTTTCCGTATCCCACCCCAACTCAATGGTGTAGTTGTGTCTGCCAAGCGCATCAGAGCCATTGGTTACGATTCCGGCGATCGATTGATTCTCATCTAGGCTGAAAATCGGCACCCATGTCCTTGGCCTTAGACTGCTCCATGGTGAATAATCAACAGCATCGGTTTTCTCCACAGACACTGGTGCTGGATCTGGGTATTGGTAGCTTGCAGCAACCTCACCTAAAACGACATTATCAAGGGCGTCTGGCTGCTTAAGTGCGCGAAGCGTATAACCTTCACTGTCATAGCTTTGATAAACCAAGCCAAAGGTGTCTGACCATAATGGTGAAAATGCTCCCCCCACTTCGCGGGTGAGTTGCTCAACCGATTGGCTACCGAGAGTATGGCGGTAAACATTAAACACTCCGTCGTAATCAGCGCTAAACATCACAGTGTCTGCATCCACAAATACTGGGCTATTTTCAACGGATCGTGTCTTGGTGATTGTGGACCATTGCAAGTTCGTTAGATTCAAACGCTCAAGATTCCAGCCATCTTGGGAGCGCTTAACACTCGCCACTAAGTAAGTCTCATCAGGAGAAAGATCGTACCCACCTAACACTTCGTTTTCAGCCCCTCGCCACAGCCGTTGCTTGTTTTCCGGTGCCATAACATCAATTAACCACAGCTCACTAAACCCATCGATTTTTCGGCTTGCGATAACCTGCTGACCATTGGCAAGCCAACGAACATCTCTAAAACGCTCCCGCTCGGTTAACCGTTTCCATGCCCCTTCTTGTAACCAGAACAAGTCTGTAATACCTCGCCCATCGGCGTAATAAACCAGTCTTGATGCAACCAATCCAGAGGTTTGGTGGGCATCTAGAGCAACGACACCTTTTGAACTTGAGATACGATTGATCTGTTTAGATGCCTGCACTTGAGCAACGTCATTTCTATCTTCACCGTTGTTTCGATTGATGAAAACATCACCCGCCGCGTTTGTCGTGACTACCTGCATAACGGGAGTTGTCTCATTGAGTCTTTCACCCGACACCTTATTCGCCGTGCGAAGCGCGATCTCTTCACTAAAACGCTGGTTTAAGTAGGTTTGAAACTGCGGCCACAACGCTTCAAACGACTCACCAAATGTATTTTTGGCGGTTCTGTTCAAAAGGAAAAATGGCAGTAAACGACGACTGTAATCGTCTAAGAAGGTCTGAACTTTATCTTCTCCATATTGAAGAACAAGATAGTCAACAAAGTAAGCACCATAGAGATATTGATAACCAAGCGGAAAGTGTTTACTGGCGACCACCGCTTGATTGAGGTCCTTAACCTTTCCAGAGGCGACTTCCATGCGCATTTCCATTGGATAGCTTGAACCTTGCAAGCGCCCGTAACCAAGCTCTTTATTGGTTTCCAAATACACCGCCAAGCCCTCGACTAGCAATGATGGCGTAAGAGTATGGGGGTAAAGCAATACGTTACGACCAAATATGTTGCGTAAAAACTCAGGCGCACCGCCCCCCATTTCTAGATGCAGGATATGCACATACTCGTGTCGTATCAGTAAGTGTAGCCACTCGTCATTACTTTCAAGGCTGTTTACGTCATCTGGCGGGCTCATATAGAGCCTGATCTGCGGGTAAGGGATTACGGTCGCCCATCCGTTTGAAAAGTCAAACTCATCGACCAATACTATCTCGGTCTTATCTTTAGGCTCGTAGCCAAAAAAAGGCGTCAGCTCTTTATGAACTTGCTCTGCCAAATCGAGTGAGCGAGCTGCCTGCTTTTCGTGCCCAGAACGAAAGTGGATTGAGAAATGATCAGATTCTTGAGTTTGCCATACTTCATCCTGCTGATCCCAAGCAACGGAAATCGCGTGAGCATCGTAAGAAACAAAAGGATAGGATAGCAACGCTGCTACGGACAAAGTGAGCAAGTTCTTTTTCATGTTAAGAGTTTCTAATATAAGAATAATGGTTGATTCATCTGCTAAATGTACACTGTATTATTAATAATTCAATCCGTTCATTGTGTTCGGTTACAAAGCGAACTTCGAAAAGCCTTAATAAAAACGCTAACTAGGTTCGATGTCTTATCACTCTATGTCGTTATAGAGTCTCGAGTCAGATAGGCTTCATAGTTCGTACTTTTATTACCGGCTCGTTCTCAATATCACTTGATTTCCCCCCTTGTTAATATTTTTGCTCTTAGAAATATTTCCATTTGTAAAACATGAGGTTAAGGTAGAGTTAGAATTCTATTTAGACATCAAAAACAATCATTTGAGAAACACTTCACAGCCAACTGAAATATTGATGAGAAATATGCCAAGTCAGTCGAAATTGCCCATCAATCCTAACCAATATAATTGAGCAAATTATAAACTTAGACGATTTTGATTTTTCAGGAGAAATCGTTTGAACTGGCTTAATTGTTCGGCACGGAGCCGACGAGGTTCGACCTCAATAAAAACATTGCATCATGGGCTTATATTAGCCTGTGCTTTGACACTATCTGCGTGTGGTGGTGGCGGCGGAGGTGGCAGCAGTAATGGTGGCAACAAACCTCAAACCATCGCGCCTAACTCTCCCAATAGCTATCTACCAACCACCAGTGACACCAAGTGGTACTACGACAACAGTAGCGAAAGTACGTACGCAACGACCACCCAAATAGGCGGAAAAACCGCGCAAGTCATCAACTATCCAACTGGCGGTAAAGAGTACTTTATTGCCACAGAAGAAAGTGTCTCGTTTGCTGGTTTCTATTCGCCTTCCACTTATGTTTCTGGCGTCGGCACTTTTAGTATTGATTTCCGATTCGATGATTCTATGCAGTTAGTTGAGAGTTCAGCTCGATCGCTGCAAAGTGTTGCCACTTCTGGTACAGCCAACATTCAACCGACATACGGAAACAACCCCATCAATGTTTATGGTTCGACAACCATCAATGGGACTGAGACGATTACCGTTCCCTTCGGTACTTTTGATGCTACTCACGTAACCGTAGACTTATACATTAGCTCTACCATCGACGGCTACTTCTTTGAAATTCCTTGGCAAGTAGACCTGTGGTTCGCCGACAATGTTGGTATTGTTCGCCGCGTTCAAGGCGGTCAAACCCTTGAGCTCACAAACTTCACCGCGCCTGTCACAGAGCCAACCGAACCCACTGAGCCATCGGAGCCAACTGATCCTTCAGAGCCTACGGAACCAACAGAGCCAACGGAACCTACCGAACCAACAGATCCTACTGAACCTACTGAGCCTACTGAGCCTACTGAGCCAGTTGTAGACACAGATGGCGATGGTATCAGCAACAACGATGATACCGATGATGACAACGATGGCGTATTGGATGTCAACGATCACTACCCACTCGATCCGACTCGCCACGATAAACTCAAGGCAAACCTCACAAGTACTACCTTGTCCCACACCATTGGTTCTTCAATGAAAGAGGTTAAACAGCTTTCAATTACCGGAACTAACATAGAGTGGCTGTTACTAGACACCGCTAGCTGGCTCTCGATTAGTGAAAGAATGGGCACCGGTGACACCACTGTCGAGCTTTCCATTATCGACTACAAGCTCACGCCTGGATCCTACTCAACGACTATAACGTTGCGCGACAAAACGGAAGGCACAGACTCGCAAATCCAAGTCTCCGCTGAGTTTGCTTTACCAGAGTTAACGCTGAGTAATAATAGCGTCACACTCGACATCTCAGATGGGTTTGAACCCATTTCAACCAGCCTCGACGTAAGCTTATCGACAGGTGATCGCATTCATCCAGTAACAGTGTCACTGCCTGAAGGTCTGCATTCCTCCAACATTTACGCTTCGAGCACGGCAAAAACACTTGATGTGAACTTGACCTCGATTGAGAGTGTGAAGGAAGGCCTTAACACCTTTACCGCAACGGCTTCTGCTCAGGTTGGTGAACACACAATCAACAAACAATTTGACGTGAACGTGCTTGCGTCTCGTCGTGCGCTTGTTGTGCCTGATCGCGGTGTTGCCTTGACTAAGTTTGCAACCAAACAACGTCTTACTGCTGACATCGATATCCTAGACACCTACGGCTTTACCAACACGCTTTGGAAAGCGTCAACAGAAGCTCCTTGGCTGACGGTGACAACCTCTGGTACCACGGCTGATAAGTTGCAGCTTACTGCGGATGCTCGCGGTTTAGCGACCAATCAGCTGCATGAAGCGGAAGTTGTCGTCGTACCAAATGACACGAGTATTGCCAACAGCAATAGCATTCGTGTCAGCCTTTGGGTTGGCGATACCGACCCAGTCGAAAAGCAAGTGATACCCCAAAAAGCAATCAATGTAGCGGCTGACCCAGTTAGACCTTACATCTACCTTAACGATGGAACCGCCGATTCTGCTGAAATCAGTGTTTATCATAGCCATACGCAAAAATACGTTGCGGGGCTATCACCTGGCGGAACGCACCAGTTTGGTGACATTAAAGTGAGTGAGGACGGAAGATGGTTATACAGTGGTTTGGATGGCAACAGTATCGCTGTCTTTGACCTGACGACATTTAACCTACATACGATCTGGTCAGGTAATGATGGGCTCGCAGAGACGTTTACAATTACCGAACCTTCAGGCGTACCACTGATTGTTGGCGCTCGTGGGAACATTTATCACGCCAATACCGGTACACGCCTAAATGTACGTGGTGACGCTCACTGGGTATCAGCCGTTGCTTGGTATCAAGGCTATGACATTGTTGCATCAAGCCAATTTGGTAACCGCTTCTGTGCTGCCGAATCTGGTCTATCGCCGTACCTATTGCACTGTTATGAACTGACGTACAACAGCTATCGCGATGATGTCAAAGTGGAGCATATCGCTACAGCGCCACACGGTACAGATTCGTTCGCTAGCGGTTTGGCCATCAACAAAGATGGTAGCGTGGTCTACCCGGTTGGCTCCTCGCTGCTCAGTCTTGATGTCGATAGCATGCAGGTTACGCAGGTATTTACCACCGACGGATACGCCGCTGGCTCAGCAATGGGTGAGAACAACGAAGTTCATGCCACCACAAATAACTACTATGGTGACAAAGATATATGGATCTTCAAGTCGGATGGCTCACAGCGTTACAGCGGTGACGCGTCAGGAAGTAACAATAGTATTTACAATGAACTGGATGTGTCAGGCGATGGCTACCAAACTTATGTCATTGATGATACGCAACTCATCATTATGAATAGCTATTGATCAGCAATGCCCAGTCTTTTGACTGGGCATTTTTTTGACCAAGCTACAGACATAAAAAAGCCCCGACATTGCTGTCAGGGCTTCAAAATAATGGAGGCGCCTCCCGGAGTCGAACCGAGGTCCACGGATTTGCAATCCGCTGCATAGCCACTCTGCCAAGGCGCCATTATTTTTGCACTCTCTCGAGTAATTTAAGATGGTGCCCCGGGCCGGACTTGAACCGGCACAGCGCGAACGCCGAGGGATTTTAAATCCCTTGTGTCTACCAATTCCACCACCAGGGCACACAAATCGCTTTGTGATGCCGTTTAGAACAATAAACACCATCTAAAATATGATAAAGAATGGAGGCGCCTCCCGGAGTCGAACCGAGGTCCACGGATTTGCAATCCGCTGCATAGCCACTCTGCCAAGGCGCCCTTTCCTTTCAACGCTTTAGGTTACCCACCGTTGCGTTCGCTGCATACTTTACGGATTGAGCTCTGAGAGTCAAACAAAAATCTCATATTTTTGTTTGTTTGCCGACAATTACATCAAATAGCTGTTTGTTTGATCTAATCAGGCGATTTTTAAACACTTCCGATCGCTCCGCCCCGCAATAATTCTCGCTGTGCTTTAGGTAGTTTACTCACCACAAGCTCATAAGAACGCTCGCAAAGATCGTGAATCAAGCCGTCTTCAACATCACCAGGATAATAAACGGTCACCCAGTGGCGCTTATTGGTGTGGTAACCCGGTGTGATATCCGCAAACTGATCGGTGAGTACTTCTCCATCTTCAGGTTTGACCTTTACAGTCACGTACTCTCGCCCTTCTCTTTGCGCCAAAATGGCGAACATCTTACCTTTGACCTTAAATACCAACGCATCTGGCCCAAATGGGAAGCTCGACTCCGCGCACATAAAGGTATCAAGGTATTTTTCTAGTTCGTTGTTCGTCATTGTTCGCTCTCCAGAAAGTCGAAATCGATACGCTTATTTTGCTATTAATGCCTCACCGTTAAAGTGAACACCATCCCAGCCTGACTGAATAAAGTTACGAATATTGGCGTGATCTTCGCCATCTGGGTTTTCCAGCACGTCTTGTCGATAAAAACGACCAAAACAAGCCAGCGTACTTGCCTTATCCAATCCATTCAGTTTGCCGAAAGCAAAAATCTTACACGAACCGTTGTTTTGCCCAGCATCATTGCGGGTACTCCCGTTAGTAAACGAGGTTGGAACGAAATCGTAGTAAGCGTCGATTACCGCGATCGTTTGTTCAAATTCAACTTGCTCAGGCTGCTGGTTTAGTTTTTCAATAAAGGCATTCAATTCCATTTGGACTCTCTCCATAGATATTATAAAGAGGTCAGTCTATGCGATTGATTACCAGATAAAAAGCGCTAATTTGTCGTCAGACAATAGGTAGGTTAACCCTACTCTATAAAGAAAGGAATTCAAGATGAGCCGAGGCTACTTCGCTGATCTAGGCGCATGCAAAGTAGCCGCGGTTACAATTGGATTAATATTTGAACTGGGTAACATCCTGATTGAGCTCTTCAGCTTGAGAAGAGAGCCCTTGCAACACATCATCTACGTCGTTCACCTGAACTGACACCGCGGAAGATGCATCCGCTATGGATGTGATACTGCCGCTAATCTCATCCGTTACAGCGCGCTGCTCTTCGGTCGCGGCAGCGATTTGAACATTCATCTCATTAAGTTCAATCAACATCGTGACGATTTGCTCCAACATGTCTGTGTTCTCATCACACGTCGCGACGCCTTTCGATACCGTGATGTTTGCATTCTCAATACTCTTCGAAACCTCATTGGTTTCGCGTTGAAGTGACTCAATCTTTTCTCGGATTTCTTCTGTCGATGACTGAGTACGCCCCGCCAATGAACGGACTTCGTCAGCTACCACAGCAAAACCGCGCCCTTGCTCACCAGCCCTAGCCGCCTCAATCGCTGCATTGAGTGCCAGCAAGTTCGTTTGCTCGGCAATGCCTTGAATCACATCGAGCACCTCTGCGATTGAGTTAGTCTCATTATGTAAGCGTCCGATCGCTTCAACCGCAGTTTGCATTTGCTGATTCAACTGAGAGATTTCCACGCCCAAACTTCGTCCAATATTGACACCTTGGCTGCCTGCGTCATTGGCGTTTTTGACAAACTCTGCTGCTCGGGTTGCAAACTGCGCCACCTCAGCAATTGAGGCGCTCATCTCATTAACAGCCGTAGCCACCGACTCGGTTCGATGATTTTGGTCATCGACAGCTGCACGGGTACTGTTCATGTTACCCGCCATGCTGTTGGTATTGCTGTTTAAGTCATCAGTCGCTTGTGCAAATTTGCCAATGATTTGCTGTAGGTGTTTGAATAACCCGTTCAAACTTAGAGCGAGCTCAGTCATCTCATCTTTACCCGCCACTTCGAGTCGCTGGGTAAGATCATTGTTTTCGCTAATTTGATGAATACGCTCGCTCGCCAACTTGATAGGCCAAGCGATACTTCTACCTAAGAAGTAAGAGATGACAATTGCAATAAGCACAATGACCACGATGCTGCTCAAGACGGTAAAGATCATTGCATTGATTAAGCTATCTACATCTTTGAGCGCCTCGTGTTTATCAATCTCTGTCACGATCCCCCAGCTCAATCCCGCCGCATTGACTGGCGCGTAAGCTGACAAAACGTCCTCACCACGGTAATCAACTACAACGTCCGAACCACTTTGCCCACGCAACGCCGATTTTGAGGTAGATGTGGTCACAGGCTGGCGACCAATCGCAGATCCTTTGCCCTTGATTTGCTCAATAATGGTGTTTGATACCCCTGAATTCAGCATCGTTTTATAGTAATTATCGGCATCTTCCATGAGAAATCTCGATTCGCTTCTCAAAAGCCCATCAGGGCCAACAAGATAACTTTCACCACTTTCCCCCAAACCCGCATTACTCCAGTTGCCGTTGAAAGTCATGATGTTGTTGATTTCGTCCACTGGCATCTGGAATATCAGCACACCTAAGGTTGTTGAACCCTGTTTGATCGGTGAAGAGATAAAAGAAGCCGCAGCTTGATAAGAAGGATAGTAAGGCGCGAAGTCTTCAAGGTGGAACTGGCCATCACTCATTGAAAGTGCCTGACTAAAGGCTTTTGCAATCCCGCTGCCCGCATAAGGGCCAGTCAATAAGTTGGTGGCGTAATCCAGCTCTTTAAACACTGAATAAACGACGTCCCCGTTTGGGTTAACTAGAAAAATATCGTAATAGCCAAACTGCTCTAGAAACCCTTTGATACTTGGGTGATATTTTGCGTGAACCTCATCGTAACGATTGCCCAAACTGTCAGCCATCAATTGATGCTTATCACCGAGTGGATTTGGGTTGCTACCTATGTATCTTGCTTGCAACGCCTTTCCAAGAGGAGAAATCATCGAAAGTTTTTGCATTTCATTGGCAGAACGGCCGCTGTTTGACGCTCGATACGTCGCACCAAACTGGCTCTGATAGTAACGTTCTAATGCAGAGTGATCGCGCTGTGTCACTGACTCGGTCGGATACTGAGCAAACGCTCGAGAAAACTCGGTAATGGCGTCTTGTACACCTACCGAGTGTGCTGTTGTGATCAATTGACCACGAATCTGTTCGAAATAGAGTTCAATCTCATTTTTCTTTATTTCACGAACAGAGATTAGCTGCTCAGTAGCGCGGTTATATAGTGCGTCTTCTGATAAAACCGAGGAGCGCCAACCTACTATCACGCCCGTGGCAACAACCGCCAGCGTACACAGAATGGTTGATGCCGTTACTATTTTGGTGGCAATTTTCATAACAATGACCTCTCGCGGAAAGTCCATATCCGCTTATCGAATTAGAGGAAACTGCCATCTGACGTCACATATATTTATGCACTTAGTGATATAATTGTAAGCACGCTTTGGGGACTTTACGAAAAATTGGGAAAAAAAGTCTGTCAACGTATCTGTGGATACCCGTTACTGGACAGACTAAAATGAAATTCCACCGTCTATCTCAATGGTTCGCGCATTGACGTAATCATTTTCAAGAACAAATTGAACCGTACTGGCGATTTCATTGGCCAAGCCCAAGCGGCGAAGTGGTATGGCCTGCTCCAACCTTTGTTTGGCTTCGGGTTTCATTTGGCGAGTCATTTCCGTTTCTATCACGCCTGGGGCAATGGCAACTGAGCGTATGCCGTACCTTGCTAACTCTTTGCCCCAAGTTGCCGCAAGTGTCGCTACCGCAGCTTTGGACGCCGCGTAATTGGTTTGGCCAATGTTGCCTGCCCTCGCAACACTCGAAATATTAATAATGACGCCCGGTCGTTGTAATCTGACCATCTGACACGCTGCCTCTCTGCCACACAAAAACGTCCCGGTCAGATTAACGCTAATCACTGAATTGAACTGCTCCAACGACATTTTGCTGACTACGCCATCTTTCACTTTGACAAGTAAGCCGTCACGTAGGATCCCTGCATTATTGATGAGTCCGTCTAACTGGCCAAAATCATCCACAATGTCATTAAAAACGCGTTCAACTTCTTCTTCCGATGTGACATCCACGCAATAACACAGCGCTTTCACGCCCAACATATTGCATTGTTGCTTGGTCTCTTCCAGAGAAGATTCATCCATATCAAGTAGGGCTAACTCCGCGCCGGCGTGAGCCAAAGTGATTGCCATCATCTGGCCCAATCCTCTACCTGCCCCTGTTATCGCAATTACACTCTGCTTTAAGTCCATCGTTGACCTCACTTATTTTTGTTTTGGTAAAACTCAAACAAGCTAGAAAAGTCTTTTTCCGCGTTGCCATTAGCATTGTGAAAAGCGAATAGGTTTCGAGCGAGCGATCCCATCGGCACCGAGGTTTGGCTTTTTGCCGCCGTATCAAGCCCTAAGCCCAGATCTTTGAGCATCAGTTTGGTCATAAATCCGGGTTGGTAACCATTGCTGGCTGGCGCTGTCTCCATCACATCCGGACATGGGTTATAAAGCTCAAGTGCCCAATTTCGCCCCGAACTTTGCAGCATAATTTGTGATAAGACGTTTGGATCCAAACCGTTTTCAATGCCTAGGTTTAACGCCTCACAGGTCCCCGACATTAATATACCCAGCATCAGGTTGTTACAGATTTTTCCCATCTGACCATCGCCTGCCTTGCCAGCATGGAAAATGTTTTTGCCCATGTGTTTTAGCACTTGCTCTGCTTTATCAAACGCTTTATCGCTGCCACCAACGATAAAGGTCAGTGACCCCGCAGCTGCCCCCGCAACGCCTCCAGAGACCGGCGCATCGACAAACTCTAACCCTTTGCTCTGCGCGTACGAGGCAACCAAACGGACCGAATCTGGATCGATGGTGGAGGAATCGATTAACAGAGTATTTGGAGCAACGGTATCAATGAGTCCTTTATTGCCTTGGTGGTCACCGAGATAGACCGCGCGAACATGCTCCCCCGCGGGTAACATGGTTACCACGGCGTTTGCACCGCTTAGTGCTTCTTCGATTGAGTTTGCCGCGACAGCGCCTTGTGACGCCACTTGCTCTACCGATTGCTCTACCAAGTCAAATACTTGCACCCTGCACCCTGCTTTCACTAAATTCAGTGCCATGGGTGCGCCCATATTGCCAAGTCCGATAAACGCGATGGTTGTCATAACAGTGTCCTTTTGTTTTGAGAGTCAACTGACTAGTAATGCCCTAACTGTGCAAGAGGGTGTGACTCTGGTGTCCACAGGGAGGTAAACATTTCATCAATGAGCTTATCGTCTACAGCAGCGAGGCTTTTATACTTCCAGTTTGGGGAGCCATCCTTATCGACCAATCGTGCTCTCACGCCCTCTTGAAACTCGCCTACTAGGCAGCAACACACTGACAACGTCAGCTCTAAGCGAAAACAATCTGCCAATGAAAGGTCATGGCAAGCGGTCAATTGACGGTAGCAAATATGGGCACTGATCGGGCTGCCTGTGGAGAGATTTGATTTCGCGCGCGCTAACCACTGGCTTTCACCCTCTATCGCGTCAATGGCATCAACCACTTGAAGTAAGCTGTCCTGATGGCAGGCTTGCTGAATATGCGGGTAAAAGGGAAGTAGCTGAGGTTTAGGTGATTCGTGATGCGCCTCTTGAGCAAATGTTTCCAACAACTCGGTCACGACTTCATAGGCGTCGTCCACGCATTCCCAGTCGGCCACTTGGAGTTGTTCGATTAAGCTGGCTTTATGTTCCGGAAGCGCCATAAAGTCTGCCAAATGGACGTCAACGGCATCAGTCGCATTGAGCATGGAACCGGTGAGTCCAAGAAACAGGCCTATCCCGTCATCCAACCGATTCAAGAACCATGTTCCGCCAACATCAGGGTATAAGCCAATGCTGATTTCTGGCATTGCGAGCTTAGAATTGGGCGTGACGACTTTATGGCTCGAGCCCATAAACAGCCCCATGCCTCCACCCATCACAATTCCGTTTCCCCATGCGATGATCGGTTTGCAGTAGGTGTGAATTAGGTAGTCACATTGATACTCGATAGTAAAGAAATCACCACACACTCGACGAATCTCATCATTGGTGTTGTCACGCATTACTTCATGCATCGATTTTACATCGCCACCCGCACAAAAAGCCTTTTCTCCGGCACCTTCCAGCACGACACAAATGATGTCATCGTCTTCTTGCCACAACGCTAATTGAGTCATTAACAAGGTGAGCATGTTGGCGGTTAACGCGTTTAATGAAGGGGCGTTGTCGAGCGTGGCAACGGCGATTTTGTGTTGACTGTCACTGCAAGGCAGTAGATTAAAATGGACAGTATCGGTCATATTGCCCCCTTATTGGTTTTTCCATTCAGGTGCACGCTTTTCAAGAAATGCGTTCACCCCTTCTTGTTGATCATCCGTATCGAAAAGAGCCATAAACAGCTCCCTCTCTTTTGCTAAACCGTAGTCTCGCGTTTGGAACCGTGTTGTCTGGATCAGCGTTTTACACGCCGCCACCGATGAGGGTGATTGATTGGCGACTTGTTTCGCAAGTTCAATGGCTTGATTTAGCGCATCACCTTTTGCAACCACTTGTTCAACCAGCCCAATTTTTTCCGCCATTTGCGCATCGATCTGTTCGCCGCAGAGAATCATCCGCTTAGCCCAACCTTCACCCACTAAAGCCGTTAGATTCTGCGTCCCTCCAGCGCACGGCAGTAAGCCCACTTTCGCCTCAGGCAGCGCGAGCTTGGCTTGCGTTTCTGCGATGCGTATGTCGCAAGCCAACGCGACTTCTAACCCGCCTCCCATGGCGTAACCGTTGATAGCCGCTATCGACACGCCGCGAAATTGAGATAGGGTTTCGAATGCTTCCCCAAAGGCTTTTGCCATCTTAAACGCGACGGCTTTATCTCCTGATGCAAACAGGTTAAGGTCAGCGCCCGCAGAGAAGAATTTTTCGCCTTGCCCCACTAGTACTAGCGCATAGACATCGCGCTCTTCATTTAAGCTCAACACCAATTGGGTTAGTTGCATCAGGCTTTGCTCTGTCCATGTATTGGCGGGCGGATTGTTCATCGTGATCACGGCAATATGATCAGACACTGTGTGTTCGATTGCGTTGGTCATAGTGGTTGTCCTTTACAGTAGCTGCCCGCCTTGCGCTAACAATCGTCTTGAAATGATCAAACGCATGATCTCATTGGTACCTTCGAGAATTTGATGCACCCTAACATCGCGAAAATAGCGCTCCATTGGGTATTCTTGAATGTAGCCATAGCCACCAAAAAGCTGCAGCGCTTGGTCGCACACTTTAAAACCAATGTCGGTGGCGTAGCGTTTTGCCATGGCGCAGTACGCCGTCGCGTCTGAGGAGTTTTGATCGAGCTTACACGCAGCCAAACGCACTAATTGTCTCGCAGCCACCAATTCTGTCGCCATGTCAGCCAGTCGAAATTGAATAGATTGAAAATCAGCAATCCGTTTACCGAACTGCTTGCGTTCTTGAATGTACTGCGTCGCCTGATTCAGTGCTTGCTGGGCAGTCCCAATAGAACAGGTCGCAATGTTAATCCGCCCCCCATCCAATCCTTTCATGGCAAAGGTGAACCCTTTGCCTTCTGCGCCAAGTCGATGATCGTCAGGAATGACCACACCATCAAAGGAGACTGAGCGTGTTGGCTGGCTGTTCCACCCCATTTTTGGCTCTTTTCGTCCGTAGCTTATCCCTTCGGCACTTGCGGGAACCACAAATGCCGAAACGCCCTTTGCCCCGTCGTCGCTGGTCCTTGCCATAACAACCAATACGTCGGTATCACCCGCACCCGAGATAAATGCTTTGGCCCCGTTCAATATATAGCGATCACCTTGCTTGGTGGCACTGGTTGTCAAAGAGGCGGCATCGGAGCCTGCGTTTGGCTCGGTTAAGCAGTAAGATCCTAACCATTCACCAGTGACCAGTTTGTCGCAATAGCGCTGTTTTACTGCATCGATTGCAAAACTTGCCACCATCCAACTGACCATATTGTGAATGGTCATGTAGGCTGTGGTTGACGTGCAGCCCATCGCAAGCTGCTCGAATACGATAGAGGCATCTAAACGGCTCAAGCCCAAACCGCCTTGCTCTTCTGGCGTGTACAGGCTTAAAAAACCCAGCTCGCCCGCTTCGCTCAGAACCTCTTTAGGAAAGATTTGCTCGCTATCCCATTTGGCGGCATTTGGCATTAAACGTTGCTCGGCAAATTGTGCCGCGGTATCGGCAAACGCTCGTTGTTCTTCATTCAGTTCAAAGTCCATCTGCCGCTCCTATTTCAATTGAATGGTTAAGTTGGGGCCAGTGGGAATGTCGTCATCGAACCAACGCGCGGTCACCGTTTTGGTTTCGGTATAAAATCGCACTGCTTGCTTGCCATAAGCGTGCAAATCGCCGTAGAAACTGCCTCGCCAACCCGTGAATGAAAAGAAGGGTAACGGCACGGGAATCGGGACATTGATGCCCACCTGCCCAACTTGGATATCGTGTTGAAACTTACGCGCCGCGCCGCCGCTTGAAGTAAATATCGAGGTGCCATTGCCGTATGGGTTTCGATTGATGAGCGCAATGGCATCATCCAGTGAATCCACTTCAAGGCACACCAAAACAGGACCAAAAATTTCTTGCTGGTAGATAGACATATCGGTCGTCGCACCGCTAAACAGCGTCGGCCCCACCCAATTTCCGTCAGGCAAGCCGCTTACCGCGCAATCACTACCATCCAACTCACAAATGGCACCTTGCGCTTTGCCTTCATCAATCAGTCGTATCACTCGCTCTTTCGCCGCTTTGCTTATCAAAGGCCCGTAAGCAGCGGATTCATCATCCCATGCCCCTGGCTTCATCTTCGCCATTTCGTCTTTGAGCTCAGCAATCCATTGTTTGGATTCACCCACAAACACCGCGACGGAAATCGCCATGCACCGTTGCCCCGCCGCGCCAACCGATGCCCCAACTAAATTGCTGACCACTTGATTCTTGTTAGCATCGGGCATGATCACCATATGATTTTTGGCACCGGCAAAGGCTTGGACTCGTTTATTGTGCAGGGTTCCGGTGTGATAGATGTATTCCGCTACCGAGACCGACCCGACGAAAGATACGGTTCGGATATCTGGATGGGCTAGAAGCGTGTCCACTTGATGTTTGTCACCATGGACGATTTGCAACACGCCTTTCGGTGCGCCCGCTTGCTCAAAAAGCTCAGCTAAACGGATTGATGTTAATGGCACTTGCTCTGAAGGTTTAAGGACAAAGGTATTACCCGCAGCAATGGCCAACGGAAACATCCACAATGGGATCATCGCAGGAAAATTAAACGGTGTAATGCCACAGCAGACGCCGAGGGGCTGAATTAACGAGTAGCTATCAATGTCGGTCGCAACATTTTCAACCGTTTCTCCCATCATATTGCTGGCGATGTTTGCGGCTTGCTCGACCACTTCTATCCCGCGCCACACGTCCCCTTTGGCATCCAGAAGGATTTTCCCTGTTTCTTGAGACAATAACTCAGCCAAATCGTCGTGGTGCTCCTTGAGTAAATGTTGGTAGCGGAGCATGACTCTGGCTCGCTCAGAAACCGCCACCTCTTTCCACTGATGAAAAGCATGGCTTGCACTCTCGATCGCGCGCGCTATTTCTGCGTCTGTTGCCTTTGGTAACTTGGCAATCACGGCATTGGTTGCGGGGTTAGTCACATCAATCCATTCATTGGATTGCGATTGACAGAACTCACCATCGATATAAAGCGTAACTGACTGTGTCATAGTGGTATCCTTTTTCACTCAAGTGGAATTTCTATTGCCATAGCAGTGGCTTCACCTCCGCCGATACACAGAGAAGCAATACCTCGCACCACTTTTTTATTTTCCGTATCCCCATCCGTCCCTATCGCCTGTAGCTGTCTTAAGCTGTGGATCAAGGTGACGAGAATTCTGGCGCCACTGGCACCAATCGGGTGACCAAGTGCGCAGGCGCCCCCTTTGATGTTGACTTTATCGGGATCAAGACCAAGCTGTTTGACCGCAATTTGGGTAACCACCGCAAATGCTTCGTTGATCTCCCATAGGTCAACCTCATCGACACTCCAATCAAGCGTCGATAACAAGGTTTCGATGGCAAACACCGGCGCTAACGTGAACTCTTCAGGGGCTCTGGCATGTGTTGAATGACCTTTGATGACGGCGAGTGGCTTAAGTTTTTGCTGCTTTGCCAGTGTCGGAGACATTAAGATCAAAGCAGCGGCGCCATCGGAAATTGCACTCGAGTTCGCAGCGGTCACCGTACCTTGTTTATCGAAAGCAGGTTTTAGTTTGGGGATTTTGCCAGGGTCAACGCGGTGAGGCTGTTCATCACGCTCGAGCTTTTCACCAGAGCTCAATGTGAGCGAACAAAGCTCATCAACAAACAACCCTTGTTCATCTGCGCTTCTAGCTCGGTGAATCGAGTTGGTCGCCCACGCATCCATCTCTTCGCGGGTGAACTTCAACTTGTCGGCAATCTGTTGTCCATAAACGCCCATTAACTCGCCTTGATAGGCATCTTGCAGGCCATCTAAAAACATATGGTCGAACGTTGTTTTGTGCCCCATTCTCGCACCACCACGCTGATCTTTTAGCAAATAGGGCGCGTTAGTCATGCTTTCCATTCCGCCCGCGACCGCACATTGGATCGAGCCCAATTTGATAAGATCGTTTGCCAACATCGCGGCCTTCATGCCTGAGCCACATACTTTATTTACCGTCGTTGATGGTGTTGATTCACTTAAACTAGCCCCTAACGCCGCTTGTCTTGCGGGCGCTTGACCACAACCAGCTTGCAACACACAGCCCATAAAGACTTCGTCGATTAGGTCACTTGCAATGCCAGCGGCTTCAACTGAGCTCTCTATCGCCATGGCGCCAAGCTGTGGAGAGGAAAAACTTGATAAGGCTCCTTGAAAGCACCCCATCGGTGTCCGCTTCGCCGCAACAATCCAGATATCGGTATCTCCCATTGTGTCCCCCACTCCATGGAATTTCTTGACGTTTACGTAAGCATAGCACTAACATTTACGTAAACGTAAAGAAACGCATTTTTTACAATCTATTCCTAGGCAGTTGGAGAATAAAGACAGGTGGAAAGATTTAAGATTAGTGAGCTGGCAAAAGAGTTTGGTATTACCACTCGAAGCATTCGCTTTTATGAGGATGTGGGGCTTATCGAGCCCGAACGTAAAGGCACAATGCGACTCTACCAGCGTAGGGATAAAATCCGCCTAAAACTGATTCTTCGTGGTAAACGACTGGGCTTCTCTCTGGCCGAGATCAAAGAGCTATTTGCGCTGTATGATACTCACCAAGAAGATACTCAGCTGACCAAAATGCTCAAGATTATTGATGAAAAGGAAGCTGTGCTTAAGCGTCAACTTGAAGACATTACCGTAGTTCTTGAAGACTTAAATGCAGCTCGTCAACGATGTGAAGAAGCCCTAAGTCAAAGCTAGCAACCTTAAGTAACTTAGCGCTTCTTTTTGCATCTTTAGGTGCAACTGGGAGGCGCTATGTTATCTCCATACCACCCGCTCAACTTCGGACTGGGCGAAACCATCGACATGTTACGTGACCATGTTGGCGCATTTGCTGACCAACATATCGCGCCTATCGCGGATCAAATAGACAAAGACAATCAGTTCCCCAATCATTTGTGGCCGCTGCTCGGTGACATGGGGCTACTTGGCATCACCACGTCCGAGTCATTTGGCGGCGCTGGCATGGGCTACTTGGCTCATGTGGTTGCAATGGAAGAGATCAGCCGTGCTTCCGCCTCAGTTGCATTGAGCTATGGGGCTCATTCCAACCTTTGCGTGAATCAAATTTTTCGCAACGGCACCCAAGAACAAAAAGCCAAATACCTACCCAAACTCATTGATGGTTCTGCGATTGGCGCATTGGCGATGAGCGAACCAAACGCCGGTTCCGATGTGGTCAGCATGCAGCTTAAAGCGACGTTAAATGGAGACCATTATCGACTCAGCGGCAACAAAATGTGGATCACCAATGGCCCCGATGCCGACGTAATCATCGTTTATGCCAAAACCGATTCATCCGCTGGTTCACACGGCATCACCGCTTTTATCGTCGAACGAGCGTTCTCAGGTTTTAGTCATGCGCAGAAACTCGACAAACTGGGTATGCGAGGTTCAAACACCTGCGAGCTTGTGTTCAACGATTGCCTTGTCCCGGTTGAAAATGTCCTTGGTGAAGTCAACAAAGGCGTTCACGTGCTGATGAGCGGATTAGATTACGAACGTGTCGTCCTTGCGGGCGGACCTTTGGGCATCATGCAAGCGTGCTTAGACTTAGTGCTCCCTTACGTACATGAGCGAAAGCAGTTTGGCAAAGCCATTGGCGAGTTCCAACTGGTGCAAGCCAAAGTTGCCGATATGTACACCCAAACTAACGCAGCAAGAAGTTACGTGTACACCGTTGCTGCCGCCTGCGATAGAGGGGAAGCGACACGTAAAGATGCCGCTGGTGTGATTTTGTATAGCGCAGAGCTGGCCACCCAACTCGCCTTAGACGCAATACAACTGCTTGGCGGCAATGGCTACATCAATGAGTTTCCCGCTGGGCGTTTATTACGTGACGCTAAGCTGTATGAAATTGGCGCGGGTACGTCTGAGATAAGACGTATGCTCATTGGCCGCGAACTGTTTGAAGAATCACGCTGAGGGCATTCAATGACGGTAATCACAAGCAAGATTAAACCTGACGCACCGCTCTATGTAAAAAACCATCAAGCGATGACTGCACTCGTCGATACGCTTAAAAGCAACATAGAGCTCATCAAACAAGGCGGCGGTACCAAGGCAATTGAAAGGCAACGTTCAAAGGGGAAACATCCCGTTCGAGAACGTATTGCCATGCTTTTAGACGACAACAGTGATTTTCTCGAAGTCGGACTTTTCGCTGCATGGCAAGTGTATGAAGAACCAATACCGTGCGCGGGCGCGGTGGCTGGCATAGGAAAAGTGAATGGCGTGGAGTGCATGATTATCGCCAACGATCCTTCCGTCAAAGGAGGAACCTATTACCCGCTGACCGTTAAAAAGCACCTTCGCGCCCAAGAGATCGCCCAGCGATGTCACCTACCCTGCGTTTACTTGGTGGATTCCGGTGGTGCCAATCTGCCTCACCAAGCGGATGTCTTTGCAGATAAACAGCATTTTGGGCGCATCTTTTACAACCAAGCACGCATGTCGGCATTGGGTATCCCGCAGATATCGGTCGTGCTCGGTCTTTGTACCGCTGGTGGCGCCTACATTCCGGCAATGGCCGATGTGTCGATCATCGTCAAACAACAAGGGACCATCTTTCTCGCTGGTCCCCCTTTAGTGAAAGCCGCCACTGGAGAGGTGGTCACCGACGAAGAACTAGGCGGCGCAGATGTGCACTGCCGAAAATCGGGCGTTGCAGATTACTACGCCGAAAATGAGCAACATGCAATGAGTCTCGCGCGTCAAGCCATTAACAATTGCCACCTAACGCCCGTCGACTACAACCACACACCATCGGTTGCACCGCGTTATCCAGCCGAACAGTTGTATGGCATTGTAAACGCCGATTTGCGCCTCTCGTTTGATATTCGTGAAGTGATTGCGAGGATCATCGATGATTCCGATTTTGACGAATTCAAAGCGCTATTTGGACCCACCCTTGTGTGTGGATTTGCCCGAATTGACGGTCAACTGATTGGAATTGTTGCCAACAATGGCATCTTGTTTTCAGAATCGGCGCAAAAAGGGGCGCACTTTATTGAGCTGTGCGCCAAACGCAAGATTCCTTTGCTGTTTTTACAAAATGTGACCGGTTTTATGGTCGGTAAAAAGGTCGAAGAAGGCGGCATCGCCAAACACGGAGCCAAGTTAGTGATGGCCGTGGCGTGCGCCGATGTGCCTAAGTTTACAGTCATCGTGGGCGGCTCGTACGGAGCTGGAAACTATGGCATGTGTGGTCGCGCTTACGAACCCACCATGATGTGGATGTGGCCCAATGCACGAATTTCTGTGATGGGTGGAGAGCAAGCGGCAGGCGTGCTGACTCAAGTCAAACGCGAGGCCATCACAAGGCAAAATGGTGACTGGTCACCAGACGCTGAATCCGAGTTCAGAAAGAAGATCATCAATCAATACGAAACCGAAGGCTCGCCTTATTACGCAAGTGCTAGACTTTGGGATGACGGCATCATCGATCCAAAAGAGACTCGGAACGTGCTGTCCCGCGCGTTAAAAATCGCCCTTAATGCGCCGATTCCAGATAGCGAGTTTGGGATTTTCAGGATGTAATACAAAGGAACGGTACAATGGACATTACGCTGAGTAGCGATTTACAGTATGAGATTGATCAAAACGGCGTCGCAACGCTGAGCCTTAACCGCCTCGATAAACACAATGCGTTTGGCGATCAATTGATTCACGAGTTAATTCTTGCCCTTGATTATCTCGCCAATCATCCTGATGTGCGCTGTTTGTTGCTTAAAGGGAATGGCGAACACTTCTCCGCGGGTGCGGATTTAAACTGGATGAAACAAATGGCGGAGCAATCGCATGAGGCCAACGTCGAAGATGCGCAAACGCTCGCCAAGTTAATGTCTATATTGGATCAGTTTCCCCACCCTACCATCGTCTACGTTCATGGCTGGGCGTTTGGCGGTGCTTTAGGTCTTATCTGTTGCAGCGACATCGCCATTGCTGATCATCACGCTCGATTTTGCTTGAGTGAAGTTAAGCTGGGATTAGTCCCCGCAACGATTGCGCCTTATGTGATTCGAAGTATTGGCGTTAGACAAGCTAGGCGATACATGCTGACAGCAGAAACCATCGACGCAAAAACCGCGCAAGAACTGCACATCGTTCACCACCTCACAACCAAAGACGACGCACAAGCCTGTATTGATCGCTTCATAGCGCAGATTTTACGTAATAGCCCAGCTGCATTACGTCACGCCAAAGAGCTCATTGATCACTGTGACAACAAAATCATCGACCGCGAACTGGTTCGCTATACCAGCGATATGATTGCCAATGTGCGCGTTTCACGACAAGGGCAAGAAGGACTCGCCGCTTTTATCGAAAAACGTCCGCCCATTTGGCCAGATGAGGAGTAACCCAATGGCTCACCTGTCACTGCCTAAGCGCGTTAAAATTGTTGAGGTGGGCCCGAGGGATGGCTTACAAAATGAAGCGAGCATCCCTACTCACGCGAAAGTAGCGCTCATCAACCAACTTTCAAATAGCGGACTCACTCACATCGAAGTGGGATCGTTTGTCTCTCCGAAGTGGGTGCCGCAAATGGCCGATTCTGATGAGGTCTTTAAACAGATCACACGCAACCCTGACGTCATCTACGCGGCACTTACGCCCAACATCACCGGCTTTGATGCCGCGATGAAAGCTCAAGCGAACCAAGTCGCGGTGTTTGCTTCCTGCTCGGAGTCCTTCAGCCAAAAAAACATCAATTGTTCGATTCAAGAAAGCCTAGAACGATTTAAACCCGTTATCGAAAAAGCGTCACAGCAAGGTATTGCTGTGCGCGGTTACCTTTCCTGCATTATTGACTGTCCTTATGAAGGCAAAATTCAGCCTGAACAAGTCGCAAGTATTGCCCAACAACTTATTTCCATGGGCTGCTACGAAGTCTCGCTGGGTGACACGATAGGCACAGGCACACCACTAAAAGTCGCCCAAATGCTGAATGCCGTGATGCGCCAAGTTGATCAATCAAAACTCGCCGTTCATTTCCACAATACGTGGGGACAAGCCTTGGCGAACATCTATCAAGCATTGCAAATGGGGGTGAATGTTATCGATTCGAGCGTGGCTGGGCTTGGCGGATGCCCCTATGCAAAAGGCGCGTCAGGCAACGTAGCGACAGAAGATGTGCTTTATCTGTGTGAAGGGCTAGGCATTGATACCGGTGTAGACCTTCGCAAAGTGGCGCTAAGTGGTTGGCGAGTCACACAATATCTAAACCGCTCACCTAACTCGAATGTTGCATTAGCATTACAAGATCACATCAAACGATGATTCTGTGTTGGGGCTCTAAAAATCACCCCTAGCGATTAAAAAGTTCGTGATATAACCCGTTCAAAAGTGTTAACTAAGTCTGAGTATTTGGCACGAACATCACACTATAATCGTTTCTTGCTTTATACAACTATAAAAAAACCTTCGTCACCCTTGGGCTTAAAATACACCTCATGAATATATTGGTCTGCGACGACTCAAAGATCGCACGCAAAGCTATCATCAGCAAAATCGGGCAAACCGCTAAAACCGTCATTCTTCAAGCGGAAAATGGTAAAGAAGCCTTAGAGCAGCTCGTGGAAACTGACATCGATGTCCTATTTCTTGACCTCACCATGCCAGTAATGGATGGCTTTGAAGTGCTCGCGTCGCTCCCTGTTAGCCGTTACCCGACAAAAGTGATCGTCGTGTCTGGTGACATTCAGAGCGAAGCCAAACAACGATGCCGCGCAATGGGCGCCCTCGATTTTATCGAAAAACCCTTCAGTACCTCTGACCTTACCCAACTGTTTTCAAAGTACGGTATCCCACTTCAGGCGTTTAATATGGCAACGCCAGAGTGCATTCACCAATCTGTCGATTTGATGGGCAGTATCCGCGAGATGAGTAATATCGCCTTAGGGACCAGTGCTTCCTTGATTGCAGAACAAGTTGGCCAGTTCATTGAAATGCCATTGCCAAACGTCGCGTCTTTGCATCAGTCAGAGCTGAAAATGACCGTCCAAGACATTGTCAATAACTCTGAGTATCGCGCGGTATCTCAGCGTTTTGTGGGCAATGGCATCAATGGCGAAGCGCTCGTCTGCTTGCACGGGCGCGGGCTAGATAACCTCGGGGGTGAAGACAGCAACGGCACCAACGAAGTCATTCTCGATATCTCCAACCTACTGGTTTCGTCTTTCTTAGTGTCGTTTAGCCGTCAACTCGATATCGCCATCTCTTTACGCCAACCTATCGTGCTTGAAAAAGAGCTGCTGCAAGTGTCATTGACCTGTAATCAGTTTCTTGCGGGGTACGATGAAGATATTTTTACCATCGAGTTCGTCTATAAGGCGGAAAACCTCGACATTGCCTGCGATGTCATTTTCCTGATGGACAATGACTCCATTGACGCCATCGAACAGATTCTAAAGAGCGTGTTATGAAAGCAACCGAAATCAGTGACTTCCATTGGACAATGCAAATCATCGGCGATCTCGATGCTGGCCTTATCGTTGTAGATAAAGCGTACCGTGTTTACGCGTGGAACTCCTTCATGCAATCCTACAGCGGTATTAGCGCCGACAAAATCATCGGCAAAGTTCTGTTTGATGTGATTGAGGGGCTACCGGAATCTTGGCTAAGAAAAAAAGTCGACGCCTCTTTTAAACTCAACAGCCGCGGCTTTTCCTGCTGGGAAGATCGCCCTTACCTCTTCAAGTTTAAGAACTTTAGCCCCATCTCAAACGGGTTAAGGGAGATGCGTCAAAACATCACATTCTCACCGTTAACCTCGGTCAATGGTGAGGTGTCACATGTGAGCTTAGTGATCAATGACGTCACTGATATCGCCAAAAACAAAATCCACTTGATGGACTCCAATCAAAAACTGTCCGATCTGAGCCGAACCGATGGTTTAACGCAACTGTTCAACCGCCGCTATTGGGAAACGTGTTTAATGAAGGAGTATGAGAGCTGCAAAATTTCAGGTGCGGTCTCCTCTCTAGTGATTTTCGACATCGATCATTTTAAGCGCGTTAACGACACCTATGGTCATACCGTCGGTGACCACGTGATTCGCCACACCGCGAATGAACTAAGAAAGGCATCACGCACATCCGATGTTTGTGGCCGGTATGGCGGCGAAGAGTTCACGGTGCTGCTTCCGGGGACATGCGCTAACCAAGCACTCTACTTTACCGAGCGTTTACGTAAGAAGATCGAGAGCTCGATCGTTGAATGTGAAGGCCACAACGTTAAGTACACCATCAGTTTGGGGATTTGTGAAATCTCACCTTATCAATCTAACCACTTGAACTGGCTAGAGCATGCAGACAAAGCGCTTTATTTCTCAAAAGAGACTGGGCGAAACCGCTCAACCGTGTTTGATCTCGCGTTTATCAAATAGCAAAAGGGGCTGACATTCAGCCCCTTTTTACATTACCTAAGATACGCTGACCTTTGGTCCAGTGCGCCATTTCTCCTTAGCTGGCTTGACAATCAAACCGATGCCGACAAGGAACATCCCACAAGCCAAAACTTGTGCGCTACTAAGTCGCTCTGCGTACATCAGATAGCCTGAAACAAGCGCAAACACCGGCACCAATAAAGTCAACGGGGCCGTGGTACTCAATGGATAGCGGATCAACAATCGGTTCCAAATCCAGTAACCAAACAAAGTGGTCGGGTAAGCCTGAAAAAGCACTGCGACCGTCGTTTTCGTATCCCAAACACGAACAGCGTCAAACACAATATCCGCACCGTACAAACTGATAGCAAATAACACCAATGGGATCGGAGCAAATAGCATTCCCCATACATTGAACGCGAATGCCTGGGTGGTCTTTGACCCTTTGACTATCATCCCCATGACCGTCCAACTTCCCGCCGCAATTGCAATAAAGAGCAATCCTTGAACCGTGACATTACCATTGGTAGCAGAGACCAAAACAAGCAAGGCGACTAAGGCCGTCACTGCCCCCATGACTTTTCGTTTCGAAGCCGCTTCTTTATGAATAAACACGCCCACAGCCATACTGATCAGCGCATTAGATGATAGCAGTACCGATGACATCCCAGACGATAGCCCCGCGGTGATTGACCAAGACGCCATTCCCCAGATGCCAACGCCAAATACAACGCCATAACTCATTAGGTATCGCCACTTCACGCTGGGTCTGCGAATGAAGAATATGGCGGGAATCACTGCAAGTGTGAAACGTGCCGCCGTCGCCAATAACGGATGAACATCTGTAATCCCCATTTTTATCATTGAGAAGTTAAACCCCCAAATCGCCATTACAAAAATAGCCAACAATAAATCGTTTCTTGTCATAACTGCCCTCCCTTTCTGTTGAAAATTAGTATTGCTCGGGTACAGTTATCAGTACAGATACAATTATTCACATAAAAACCAGTACAGTATGACTATGAGCATCTATAGAGCACTCGCAAACCAGTTCGTTCACGAGATTGAAAGCGGAAAACTCATCGAAGGTAGCCGTATGCCCTCTTTGCGCCAACTCTCTAAGCAGCATGCGGTCAGTATGTCTACGGCAGTGAGTTGCTATCAAGAGCTTGAATCTCAAGGTTGGATTTATGCTCGCCCCCAAGCTGGCTATTTCGTCAGTGCCAGACCCAGCAAACACAATACGCCTGAGTGGGCCCGCTTTGTCAGCAGGGTATCAACCGTAAACCACAGCTTTTCGATTCACTCCAACCACAACGGTCCACTTGGCGTTTCTAGTACGAGTATTGATGAAATCGCGTTAAATGAGTTGGAACGCAGTTTTCGACGCGCCAGCAAACGACTCACAGAGCGGCTAAATCACTACCCAAATACTCAAGGGGAGCCGCTGCTTCGAAATGCACTAAGTACTCATTTCTCAAAACTAGGCTTACACCTAAATCCAGAAGAACTCGTTGTAACCTCTGGCTGTATGCCAGCAATCAAAGCTGCGCTTGAAGCATGTACTCAAGCCGGTGATGCGGTTGCTATTAGCTCTCCGTGTTTCAGTGGTATATTGGATTTGCTTGGTCAAATGGGCAGACACATTGTTGAAATCCCTTCACTGGATGATGGGATAGACCTAATTCAACTTGAAGGCCATTTGCGAGATGGGAATGTAAAAGCGGGCATTTTTTGTACTTCGCATATGAACCCGCAAGGCATCACTATGTCCGCTCAACAAAAACAGACCCTCGCAAGGCTCGCCAACCAATACCAAACCCCGATTATTGAAGATGATGTTTACTTAGAACTCTCTTACGCTGATCACACGCCGCTTCCTGCTAAGTATTACGATCAAGGCGGCTATGTTCTATGGTGTGGCTCCATCTCTAAGAGTCTTTCTCCGAGTTATCGGTTAGGTTGGTGCCTTCCAGGTTGCTATACAGACCGATACCTTCAACGTCATACCGCTTCTTGCTTCGGTGTTTCTCTGCCTATCCAGCTCGCAGTGGCCGATTTTATTGAGTCTGGACACTACACAAAACAGCTCAAGCGGCGCAGAAATCGGCTACTCCAGCTCCGAAAAGCGTATGTCAATTATCTCTCTGAACGATTACCGAGCCATGTGAATATGAGTGACCCGAAGGGAGGAATGGTGCTCTGGTTGCAAGTACCAAATTTAGACGTTGATCAGTTTCGATTGCTTATCGAACAACAACATATCGATATTCGACTTGGTCATCTGTTTAGTACGCTAGCACTCTATAACGATTGTTTTCGTATTAACATCGGCTATGAACTCAATGACACCGTGAAAACAGAACTCAACAAGCTGGTGGACGCCATTCTCAAATCGAGCTAAAAAGCCGCTGTCACGGATTCGATGCCATGACAGCGAATTATCAAACTAAACTACAACACCAGCCCGCCATCAATTTTAAGCACTTGGCCGGTGATAAAGCTGGCCTTGTCACTGGCAAGAAATTCTACGCCATTGGTGATGTCTTCTGGCGTTCCCATCCGACCGAGCGGCGTCTTCGCTTTCATCATGTCCAACACTTTTTCTGGAAGGTTTTCAGTCATTGGGGTTTGAACAAAGCCAGGGGCTACGCAGTTCGCTCTAACTTGTGCGCCTTTTCGCGCAAACTCTTTTGCCCAGCCTTTCGTCATTGCAATCACCCCGCCTTTGGTTGCGGCATAATTGCTTTGGCCAATGTTGCCATCGGTTCCAACAACCGAAGACATGGTTACGATAGAGCCTGAATTGTTCTCCATCATGATCGGGGCAACAGCCTGAGTCAGATTAAACACACCTTTTAGGTTTACGTTTATTACCGCGTCCCACTCATCTTCGGTCATTTTCTCGATCAATGCGTCTCGGGTAATGCCCGCATTGTTGACCAATACATCGATTCTGCTGACGTCCGCTTTTACCTGCTCGATGAACTCGAATACCGCAGCGCGGTCGCAAATATTCATCACAATCGGTTTTACATTGGTCCGGCCTTCAAATGCCGAGAGTAACGCTTGCTCATTCATGTCGATCGCATAGACCATTTGAGCGTGCTGCTCGGCAAATCGTTCCACTACTGCCTTGCCGATTCCTTGGGCTGCGCCTGTCACTAGGCAAATTTTGTTGTTAAACATTTCCTTAGTCCTTAACTCATTTACGTTTATTTGACTGACTTCTAGCATGCAAAATGGACACTTAGCTTGTGTCTCTCGGTGTGATTGAGTTGGAGAAAGGCAGCACTGGAACGAACTAAACCGCAGTCCTGCCCTTAAAGGAGCTTAGACATAGTGACGAAAATTGCGAGTCCTAGCGCGCTATTTCTTTTAACTGTCACACTAGGAGTTAGAGAAAAATCAGGAAAAAACCATTAGGCGAGCGATAGACCACCGTCGACAACCAAAGTGTGCCCAACGATGTAACTTGCCTTATCTGAAAGCAAAAATTCAATGGCGTCCACCACTTCACCAGTGTGTGCAAAACGCTTTAATGGCACGGCGTCGTTGACTCGCTCTCGAATGCCCGGATCTTCACGCTCTCTCTCTTGCCAACGCGGTGTCCACGTCACGCCTGGTGCCACCGCGTTAATCCGTATCCCTTTGCTGATCGTTTCGAGCGCCACAGAACGCGTTAAACCTTCAAGTGCGTGTTTCGCCGCGCTGTACATCGCCGCGTTGGGCGTAGGTCTAATGCCATTGACCGAGCTGACATTCACAATCGCGCCGCCAGAACCCATCAGGCTAATTTCTCGCTTCAAACAGTAGGCTTGTGACCAAAAATCCACATCCAATGTGTTTTTCAAATCATCCAGTGCGACACTGCCAAACTCGCCTAGCGAACCAATCGCGGGAGAGGCATTGTTGATGGCGAAATCAAGTTGACCGTATTGACGCTCAACGTAATCAAAAAAATCCCTAAGTTGGGATTCAATAGAGATATCAAGCGCGAGATAGTCGACACTTTGCAGTGCTGGGAACGCGTCACATTGTTCCAACCAATGCGCTTTGTTCCGTGAACACGTAATGACCTGAACACCTTGCTCGATGAGACGTTTAACCACTTCAAGTCCAATGCCCTTTGAACCACCCGTGACGATCGCTGTTTTCTTCATTGATGCTCCTTGCTTAATGAATTTTATGCAGTGCCATTTCCGCCACTGCCTCTAGCGCAGCGAGATCCACTTCACTCTGAATCGCTGCGTAAGTCCAGCCGTTAAATTCCATATGCATGTACTTAGCCGTGAGAACAAAAGGTTCAATAAAGCATTCCGGCAACTCGGTATTGTAACCAGTCGATAAAATGGAGATGGACTTGCCTTTTAGGCGTCTGCCGAGTTGTTTCTCTATGGTCAGCAAATCGGAGAGTCGGTCAAAGAACACCTTCAACTGCGCTGACATGGAATACCAATAGACGGGAGAGGCAAACACGATATGATCGAACTCGCTTAACTCGATGATTAGAGGCAAGAAATCGTCCATACGGTTTTTGTGCTCGTAATCATAGTATGAGATTTCGCGCTCAGACAAATCAAACAGAGCCGCGCCAGATTGGTAAACAAACTCATTGACCAAACGACGCGTATTGCCATCCGATTTGGACGTTCCTAACACCACTGCGACATTCATACCGCCTCCTTACATCCGATTAGGTGACTAGCTCAAACTCAGCACAGGGCGTGCCTTGATGATATTTCAGTTGCCAACCTTCCCCTGTAAAAACCCAGATAGAGGAACGCTTGGCGTAGTGGCCTTTGGTGCCCAGTTTGTCGATCCAAGCCGTTTTATAGAGGAGAAGTTGAATTGAGGGTTCGAGCTGAATGGTTTCAAAGTCTTGCGAGTGAATATGACCAAGACAAGGCTTTTCGTTCCCCATCATTTCGAGGATGTCAGCATAGTCAAAACTTGCTCCTGACTTGCCAACTTCTTTAAAGGAAGGATGTATGAGGCGTGCTATCTCGTGCTTATTTTGACGAATTTCGTACTGATGTAATGCCACTTCCTGCTCTATCAAAATCTGCATACGCGTTCTCAACTGGGTCAATTCACTATAACGATAATGCCCTGTTTATTTTATGTATGCAAACGGTTGAAATAAGTAGGGAAGTTCACCGGCAAAAATTGAGATCATGAGTCACATCCGGTGATGCACAAGTGATACGTTCTCCCGAGGCCGGCGTAGAAAACCAAAACTACGAGGTCCCAAATGCAATCAATCAATCTAGTCTGGTTAAAAAGAGATTTAAGGCTCACCGACCACCAACCGTTACATGATGCGATTCAAGATGGCACGCCATTCGCGCTCATTTACATCTTTGAACCCCTTCTTCTTAATGACCCTCATTATTCCGATCGTCATTGGCGGTTTGTGCTGCAATCTCTTGACGACATCAATGAGACACTTTCTCGATTCGGCTCGTCGGTGCATATTTTGTTTGGCGATGCGACACAGTGTTTTGAGTCTCTAGCTCATCACTATTCCATTGGGAGGGTCTTTTCCCATCAAGAAATTGGCCTAAACAATACCTTTGAGCGCGATAAACGCCTCGCGGCTTGGTTTACATCCAACGGAATTCAATGGCACGAGTATCAACATGGGGCAGTACTACGCGGGGCAAAAACTCGCCAGCAGTGGGACGAGCGTTGGCACACATTCATGCGCGCGCCCCTAGCCGACCCGCAATTCGATCACGCTCGCTGGGTAAACCTCGAAGGGATAGAACCACACATGCGCTTTTCTCCCCCTCCTGAGTGGCAAGGCAAAGCTAACGGCATGCAAACCGGCGGCAGTCAACTCGCATGGAAAACGCTCGATGATTTTTTTCGTCGACGTGGTAAAGACTACTACCGCCGCATTTCGAGCCCTTCACTGTCTAGGTCCGCGTGTACCCGTATTTCGCCTTACCTCGCTTGGGGCAATGTATCACTGCGGGAAGTTTATCAGTACCTGTTGCAGCACTGGCAGTTAAAGGGCTTTAAACGCAGTGCAATTGCTCTCTCTTCACGCTTGCATTGGCATTGTCACTTTATGCAAAAGTTTGAGTCTGAAGTCGAAATGGAGTTTCGTTGCCTAAACAGAGGCTACGAACCCTTGATCGTTCAAAGCACACGCAAAAACGAAATGATGTTGAAGGCTTGGAAAACGGGCACCACTGGTTTGCCGTTGGTCGATGCCTGCATGCGCTGCTTGCATCATACCGGCTACCTAAATTTTAGGATGCGAGCCATGCTCGTCAGTGTACTTTGCCATCATATGAACCAAGACTGGCGTGACGGTGTCACTCATCTTGCGCAGCTATTTCTCGACTTCGAACCCGGGATTCATTATCCACAGTTTCAAATGCAAGCTGGGGTTACTGGCATCAATACCGTTCGTATCTACAATCCAACCAAGCAAGCCCAAGAACACGACCCTGACGGTCACTTTATCAAGAAGTGGCTACCAGAGCTTGCTGCCCTGCCCGTTCCCCTGTTGTTCGAACCATGGAAAATGACACCGATGGAAATAATGATGTATGAGATTCCTAAGCAGAGCCTTTATCTGAACCCTGTCATTGATGTAGACAACTGCGCCCGTGAGGCTAGAGAGCGTCTATGGTCTTGGCAGAAAGAGCCCGCTGTCGTCTCGGAAGGCTATCGCATCTTGAAACGACACGTTCGAGCCGGAAAACCGAAACACAGTTGATCGAGTTCAGAATAGCCGCGTACAAGCTTTCACTTTTAACAGGGATTATTCGGTACCCTCACCTACAAGGAACATACCATGAGTAAATATCTTCTCGTTATCACAACTGCACTATTCGCACTCTTTTCATTCTTAATGCCAGCGCAAGCTCACGACCACGGAATGAAAAAAGAAGACATTGTTGACGTCGCTGTTGGCAATGGTTCATTTAACACTCTAGTTGCTGCCGTTAAAGCGGCGGGACTCGTGGACACATTGAAAGGCGAAGGCCCATTTACTGTGTTTGCACCCACTGATGAAGCGTTTGCGAAACTACCAGACGGTACGGTAGAAATGCTGCTTAAACCTGAAAACAAAGACAAGTTGGTGTCTATCCTCACCTACCACGTTGTATCAGGTAAAGTGATGGCAGCAGACGTAGTTAAGCTAGACAAAGCAACCACGGTACAGGGCCAAGACGTGATGGTGAAAGTGATGGGCGATAAGGTCATGGTTAACAACGCAAATGTTGTCGCAACAGATGTAAAAGCTAAAAACGGCGTTATCCATGTCATCGATACCGTGATTATGCCCAAGTAAACGTTCGTTCCAACCTGTCAATAATAGGGGGCAGCCACTCGCTGCCCAATTCATATGCACAACAAGACATTGACCCGCGCTGACATTGAAGCGCTCGAAAAAATGCAACGCACCCGCCTTATTAACTGTTTGTCTGGCTATAAAAGTGCCAACTTAATCGGTACACGCGATGAACAAGGTAATGAAAACGTATCGGTTGTCAGCTCTGTGATCCATATGGGCTCGAGCCCACCCCTGCTCGGCTTTATTGTTCGACCGCGCAAAGTGGAACGACATACGCTAGACAATATTTTGAGTACAGGCAGTTTCACCATCAATGCAATAGCGCTTGATTTTGTACAGCAAGCCCACCAAACCTCTGCTCGTTATCCTAAAGAGGTTTCAGAATTTAATGCAGCTGGTTTGACGCCCCATTATGAAGACAACATCTCTGCCCCCTTCGTTTTGGAAAGTCCCCTAAAAATGGCGCTAGAACTGCGTGAGCACATCATCATTAATAGCAATGATACGGAAATGGTGATTGGGGAAGTCGTTCACGTAAGTTTGCCAGAGCAGGCCATCATGCCCGACGGTTACGTTGACCTCGAAGCTCTTGACCTCGTTACTATTTCTGGCTTGGACAGTTATCACGTCACCCAACGCGTTCACCGTTTGAGTTATGCGAAACCAAATAAAGCGCTCTTTCCCCTTACCAAAGAGGGAGAACCCTCATCTTGGCGAGCCTTAGCGCCAGATTAATAATGAGACTATTGGGGGCGCGAAAACGCTATCCGTTCCCCCTTCCAGTTAACGGTGTTTGTATTGCGTCGGTGCGTAACCCCTGATGACATCACGACTTCGCAGTGCAATGTGTTTGGTTGCTCTCCCAGACACCCTTTCCCGCCACAGTTTAAAACTCTTAGACTTTAGATTGCGCCTCATTAACTGGATCACCTCAGGCTCTGTTAACCCGAACTGGACTTTAATCGCCTCAAACGGCGTGCGGTCCTCCCATGCCATCTCAATGATACGAGATACTTCATCACCCTTTAACATCTGACCGTTCCTGTTGATTCGTGGTGATCTATTTACGACAAATAGCAAACTCTGGTTCACAGACATGACTAATCACAATGTTGAGTGCTATCGACAATAAAGTATTAAGGTAGTTTGCAAGTGAAGCGATGCCATTCTTAGCGATTCGCTATAGTTAAGTACGAGTCAAGTTAACGAGTGAATGATTTTTGTAACAAAAGTGCCTCATTTTTCGTTATATTGATAACTTCTAATACATAGAAAGCAATGGTAGTTGCAAGCATGCAGACAAATTTGGACACCAACACCTACATCGCTAGGCAGCCTATCCTCGAGGTTGACGGTCACGTTTTCGGTTATGAGCTTCTGTATCGAAACAGCATGGCCAATCGTTACCCAAAAGGTGTCGCTGATACAGAAGCAACCGCTAGAATGTATGCAGAACATTTTTTGGGCAACATCGCCGGCCTTTTGGGCGAAACGCCTGCCTTCATCAATTTTGACTACGATTCACTCATCAATGGCGCGGCAATGGACTTTCCTCCACAAGCTATCGTTGTTGAAATTCTCGAGACTTGCCCACCAACAGAAGAATTGTTTGAGGTGTTAAGCGCTTTAAAATCGCAAGGGTACACACTGGCGCTGGATGATTTTACCCCTAGCGATGAATGGCAATCTTTTTATCCTCTGATCGACGTCATTAAGTTCGATATTCAGAGCATGTCGATGATTAAATGCGGGCTCACTATTCGGAGTCTCCAAGGTTACGACATCCGCTTTTTAGCTGAAAAAGTTGAAAGCTATGACGAGTTTGAAGCAGCTAAAAAGTGGGGATTTGAACTATTCCAAGGCTACTTCTTTACTAAGCCTCAACTTATCAAGCGTACTAGGCTGAGCTCTTCAACTGAAACGCTAGTCAGCCTATCCAAGTTAATCGCATCAACACCATTGGATTACAACAAAATCACTAATGTAATCAACCAAAGTGCAAGTTTGAGTTATCAACTACTTAGATACGTCAATAACGCGGGGTTGGTCGGTGAAATTACCAGTGTCAAACAGGCGCTGGCTTATCTTGGCGACAGTAAAGTGGTTAAGTACTGTTCCTATGCTCTGCTCTCGCAACTAGGCAGCGAAAAGCCGCCAGTCCTTCAATTGTTTGCATTGAGGCGAGCACGTCTTATGTATTCAATCATGCTCTATCTAAAGCACGAGAGTTTAGCAGAACAAGCCTATTTGACAGGATTGCTCTCTTTAACCGATGCCATGTTAGATATGAACATTGAAGATATTGGCCAAAGCTTGAAGCTAGACTCCGCGATTACCAGTGCGTTGGTACATCACTCAGGAAAGATCGGCGCTACATTGCAGATCACTAAATGGCTTGAGACCAACGATTGGCTAAGCATCGAACCTGTTGCGAAGCAATTGCAACTATCCGAAAACGACATCATCGCACTTGCCGTCGAAAGCGACCTTTGGATTTGCGATGTGTTTTAGGCTTGAGCCATGTCTAACCTAGCACCAAACTAGATTGCATTGAGCTACCCAGCACCACCAATATGCACGATAGCGGATGACATAATCATTATTGTGGCAATCTGCGCCGCCATAATGTAACGGTGTTGTACATCAGTGCTGACATAAATCGATTTAAAAAGGCTTATGTCAAACCATGCAGACCAAATCACGATAAATAGCAACGCAAAAACGGTGAATCCGGTAATGCCAAGGTGATGACTCAAGTAATTTCCCAGCACGAAAATCGATACGACATGAGCCAAATCGTAAAAAATCTCTATACAGTGCACATGATCACTGCAGGTCTGCGCATCCAGCTGATGCTTGGGTTTACGCCATAATGGATGTTTCTTGGCTAAATCCATAAAGTTACGCCCTTTACAAAATCACTGCGCTAAGCCGCATGTTGTGTTCAGTATGCTAGCCCCTCAATAATTTCAATTAGTATACTTTTGGTAACCTTTCCTCGCCTATCCACTCATATTCCACTCCATTTTAAAAAATTAAATTACGATTAAACAAAGACTTAAACAAACTTTAATCGAACTTCATGGTAGTTACTAAAAGTTTACTAATTGCACTAGAAATGCAGGTAACCATAATAAACCGCAAGACAGCGAAATCATTATTCGCTCTGTAAACATCCAATATTGAAGGGTTAATATCATGAGTAACGTTCTAATCATTAACGCACACGAACCATCTCCATTTTCTGAAGGCAAACTAAATGCGGCTTTAGTTGAGAAAGCTCGCACCCAGTTAGAATCAAAGGGCCACGAAGTTCGCGTAGTTACAATGCAAGATGAGATCGTCGTTGACGAGCAACTGGCGAACTTTGAATGGGCAGATCGAGTGATCCTACAGTCACCTGTCAACTGGATGACGATTCCATGGTCTTTCAAGAAATACATGGATGAAGTATTCACTGCGGGGATGGGTGGTGCGCTGTGTGCCTTTGATGGAAGAACGCCGGAAGAGCCAAAGAAAAATTATGGAACAGGCGGCACTCGTACCAATACCAAATACATGCTGTCTTTCACATTCAATGCGCCAGAAGAGTCATTTAATGATGATAGCGAATACTTATTCCAAGGTCGCAGTGTGGATGATTTGATGTTCCACATGCACGCAAACTTCCGCTTCTTTGGCATGACTGCACTGCCAACCTTTGCATGCTACGACGTGATGAAAAACGCCGACATCGAGAACGACTTTGTTCGCTTTGAAGCACACCTAGACGCACACTTCTAAGAATGGAGTCATGAGCACTGAATTTACTGACTACAATCCATAAACGGCCCCAGAAGAGTCTAAAGAACTTGAAGCTTACTCAAAGATAAGTAAACGCAAATCAAAGCACTGTTTGCCACGTGAGCACAGTGCTTTGAGTAGGAAACTCATATGAATAATACAATTAAGCTCGACATTATTAGCGATGTTGTCTGCCCGTGGTGCATCATCGGATACAACCATTTAAAAGCAGCGATCGAACAGCTTGGAATTGAAGATCGCATCGAGATTGAGTGGCAGCCTTTTGAATTGAACCCTGATATGCCTGCTGAAGGTGAAAACCTTCGAGATCACGTTGCTCGTAAATATGGCAGTACCGCAGAAGAAAGCAAGAACGCGCGTATTCGTATCGCCAGCATTGGTGCGGAGCATGACTTCAAGTTTAACTACTTTGATGACATGAAGATGGTGAACACATTTGACGCACACCTTTTGCTTGATTACGCCAAGAGCTTGGGCAAACAGACTGAACTAAAAATACGTTTATTTACCGCATTTTTCAGTGAACAGAAAGACGTCTCTGATCGTGAAATTCTCAAGCAAGAGCTAATCTCTGTAGGTCTTGACCCTGAGGAAGGAATGCGCTGGTTAAATGATGTGCAGCGACGCAACTCAATCCGTAGTTCAGAGAAACAATGGCAAAAAATGGGCGTATCGAGTGTGCCAACGGTGATTTTTAACAGAGAACATGGTGTTTCTGGTGCACATCCAGTGGAAGGTTACAAACAAATCTTAGCTGAGTTAATGGCTCAGGCGAATCAGCACTAGGTTACTAAAAGTATACCGGTTGCAACTTGTTTCTTAGTGCCTTATCTTTTTTCTAACTTGTTGTGACCTCAATCTCAGGAGCTCAGATGACATACTCAAAAAAACTCAAAGCGGGTGACGCTTTTCCTTCTTTGGAGGCAACAAAGCTTGATGGAACCAAAGTCAAGCTAGGTCAACCTCAAGGTGATGCAACATGGCAAGCGGTGTTTGTTTATCGTGGCAAACACTGTCCACTTTGCACCAAGTACCTCAATGAAATTGAGACCTATAAACAAGCATTTAGTGACTCAGGCGTTGATATTCTGGCTGTCTCTGGTGACTCGAAGCAACAATTGGAGCAGCACCTAGAAAAACTCGATATCAGTTTTCCAATCGCCTATGGGCTTACTGAGCAACAAATGAAGACTCTGGGGCTTTATATATCGCTACCACGCTCTGAAGCCGAAACCGATCATAACTTTGCAGAGCCGGGGTTGTTTGTGGTCAATGAGCACGGAAACTTACACGTGGTTGACCTATCCAATAACCCGTTTGTCAGACCAGAGCTCGGTGCACTAACCCGAGGTTTGGCATGGATTCGTAACCCAGAGAATAACTACCCTATCCGTGGCACGCTAGATTATTGAACCTTCAGCTCGAAAGACAACAAGGCAACCATATTGGTTGCCTTGTTACGTTAAAGAGGGAGATGGACGAATGTTGCTCACGCTATTTTAGCGGAACATTCATTATTTGAGTTGCACATTGTTGCTTTCTGACCATTTTCTCAACTCATCGAGAATCGTTAACGCACTACGTCCAAACTCAGTGAGTTCGTAACTGACTGCCAGCGGTTTATCGTTAAGTACACGACGTATTACCATCTTTTCACTTTCTAGTTCTTTTAGACGCTGGTCAACCATCTTCTTGCTTGCACCGCCCAACATTCTTGAAAGGTCATTGAATCTCACGGGACCATCTTTCAGGTGGTAGATAATTGAGCCCTTCCATTTTGAACCCAAAATCCTCATACCTTTTTCTATCGCACAAGGCTCGATACAGGCACCAACAACGCTCTTACGCCCTTTTGAATCAACTTCAACTTTTGCTTTCATACAGCCCCGCGTCATTTGGAGAAGCTAAGCAACGTAGTTTATCAGCATTGATAATAAAAACGTCACTCATAGTTATTGAGTACGCACATCGAATAGGTGTAAGGGTAGTTACCTAATGGCGAGCGTCTTACGGTATATTTTAGTTACCTAGAGTTTGAATACAATTAGTATACTTTTAGTAACCTAGTTCATAATGAGCTGAATCAACCAACGTTAAAGTCTCCATAAATAGAATGTACTAGTAGTTTTTCTTCGGCCAATTCGACTATCTTTTCTCGTCACAATACATGGCTATAACTCATTTTGGGGCACAAATGAGTTCCCCCAACAACACTTCATTCACTTTCTTTGTTGGCGGCCATTACGACTTTGTTGAACATCGTAGCGAATATGCTTGCTCGCGTTCTTTAGTTGAACACCGGCCTTATCAAATGCGTTTTGGATGGTTGTGGAGACATGCTGTTGCCCTTCGCCCTCGAGAAAACTGGCTCGGTCTTGGTCAGATTCAAATACGCAGACAATTTCTAGGCTTTGTGGAAACGCGGCGTGTTTGACGGTATGAGTCACCCATAGAAAACCATCGTAGCCCTTTAATGTATTTTCACAAACTTCGGTCAGCACCTCTCTAATAAGGTTTTCGACCTTCTTATCTGATTTGCGCATAAAGAAAACTCCGTCTTTAAACTTTGAAAGGGTCCAAGTCTACATTGTCTTGAACAAGATTGGGCGGAGGATTTTATTCACTCCCCTATTGGCTAAACTGTTCTTAGCTCACCTTATAGTGATAAAATCGCGCCATCAGAATTATTGAGACACTCTATGTTTATTCATCACGTAAACGATATTGACTGGCTAGTGATTACCGCTTTTGAAGAGCTGAAGCCTCTTTTCATAGAAGAAGCCGGTGCCATTCCCTCTTATTTTTCTACCACCAGCGAGTTGAGCTTGATTGATCAAGCCAAGCGCGCTTATGGGTATCTGCCTAAACTCAGTGGCGTGATCACTGATACAGGTACATTTCAAAGCAAGGACATAGGAGAAGATTTGAACCCTCAGCTTGCCTGTCTCGTTGAAGGGCGCGGTCGAGTGTTTATCTATCATGGTGGCTTCGTCGCCTTTGTTGATGACGAGCAAACCTTTATTACTCGAATAGACTGAAACTAACTGAAACTTCTAAATGGTTGAATTGGCATTTTAACCGTTGATTAGAAAGCGGTACGCTTTCTGACGGAGTGCCAATTGAATCACTCAGAGCTTAGCTCATCAACGATGTATATCCGTGCATACCCATGTATAAGCCAACAGCACAGATCAAAACGCCCGATAAATAAGGTGCTCGGCGTGCAACATCGTTCAAACCACTCCATTTAGATGTCGCTTTTTGTACCCCCACGGCTGCCACAACGCCAACTGCAACCAGAGTGAGAGCTAAGCCAACACTGAATGACACAACCAGAGTAGCACCAAGGGATATAGCCTTAAGTTGCAAACAAATAAGCAAAACCGTTACCGCTGCAGGACATGGAATTAAGCCACCAGTTAAACCAAAAAGCAGTATTTGCCCATTCGTAACATTTCGGTTCTCAAACCGCTTTTGAATATCCAAAGCGTGAGCACGTTCATGTGCATCTTGATATTCCTTGTTATCACTTCCTGAATGAGCTCTTGAACTAAAATGTACATCAAAATCATGGGTATGGTCGTGGTGTCCAATAACCAATGTGACAGACAAATCATCAGAGGCTTCAATGCAGGATGCCGATTCTAAGTATCCATCACGCTCAATAAAGTGATAGGTATCAGTAGATTGGGCGTTGTTGCTCGGTGCTGAAACCTTGACACTTTCCGCCGTTAAAGGCTTACCATGGAGTGTTCGCAACTGAAAACGGTGGTGGGCCCCCTCTTCTGTAATAGAGATCGAAACATGCCCGTGCCCTGTATCAACGACTTGAGTGGTCCAATCATGGACATGAGAATGAGCTTTACGCCAAGCTCGCTCATCGCTCCACGTTCTCCAAAACATCCATAAACCTGTCGAGACAATAATGATGCCTGAGATGAGTTGCATCCAAGGCTCAGTCGCTTCAGCCGTGAACTTCTGGCTGATGTACATCCCACCAACAGCAATCAACCATACGATAGCAGTATGAGAAAGTGTGGCTGCCAACCCCAGCATCACTGCTTGTTTGACTGTTCCTTTAACTGCAACAATAAACGCCGCCATCATTGTTTTCGAGTGTCCGGGCTCAAGGCCATGCAAAGCACCAAGTAAAATGGCACTGGGAATAAAGAACCATCCATTACCTTGTTGGAGTAGCGCGACAAAATCCATCCGTATCCCTGCTGTGTTTTGTTATTTGCAACAAACTATACTCCCCCCCAGTATTAAATACTACCCCCCAGTATAAATGGAGTGCTACATTATCGGTTAGAATCGCTCAGCCCATAACTAAAGAAGATAAGCCATGTCACATACAACCCGAGCTCAAAAGAAGCTCAACACCCGAGTCAGTAAAATACAGGGTCAGGTGAATGGACTTAAAAAAATGCTTGAAGAAGAGCATGAATGCCAAGATGTGTTGCAGCAGATTGCTGCTATTCGAGGCGCGGTAAATGGCTTGATGCGAGAGGTAATCAAAGGTCACTTGCTAGAGCACGTTGTACTTGAAGAAGACAAAGAGCAACGTGAAGCAGATATGGAAGTGGTGCTGAAGGTTCTCGACTCTTACATTAAGTGATTGTTCCAATAAAAAGCGAGCTCGAAGCTCGCTTTTATCTATCTGATTTTAAATGCTATTACAGCAACTCAACCGACTGCTGAGCAATCACAAATTCCTCGTTGGTTGGGATAACCATAGCGACAGCATCAAGAATTGATGACTTCGCGATGATACCTGCGTTACCAAAACGTGCAGCTTCGTTGCCTTTTTCATCTTCAACGAAGCCTAGTAACTTAAGGTTGTTTAAGATTTCGCGGCGAATCGGCAGTGAGTTTTCACCGATACCACCGGTAAAAATAATCGCGTCTAGGTTGCTAAGTGGGATTAGGTAAGAACCAATGTACTTCGCCACTCGGTAGGTAAACACTTCGAACGCCAGTTTTGCGCCCTCGTGACCTTCTTCCATCGCTTCTAAGATGCCACGAGCGTCTGACGTTAGACCTGAGACACCTAAGAAACCTGATTTCTTGTTCAGCGTTTCGAAGACTTGCTCTGTCGTCCAACCTTTTTTGATTAGGAACTCAATCACACCAGGATCTAGGTCACCAGAGCGTGTGCCCATCATTAAGCCTGCTAACGGTGTGAAGCCCATAGACGTATCTACTGACTCACCATTTTCGATCGCACACACTGATGCGCCATTCCCCAAGTGAACAGAGATAAAGCTCGCCTCTTCAACAGATTTGTTAAGCATTTTCGCTGCTTCGCGGCTAACAAAGTAATGACTAGTGCCGTGGAAACCGTATCGACGGATGCCGTATTCTTTGTACAATTCGTTCGAGATAGCACCTGTAAATGCCTTTTGCGGCATCGTTTGGTGGAACGCTGTATCAAAGACAGCAAATTGAGGAAGGCTCGGGAATGCTTGCATTGCAGCTTGAATACCTTTTGCGCCTGCAGGGTTGTGGAGCGGAGCCAAGTCAGACAGGTTTTCAATTTCTGCGAGCACTTCATCATTAATACGAACCGTTGAAGTGAACTTCTCACCACCGTGAACGATACGGTGTCCCACAGCAACTAAATCTTGTGTGAAGCCTAGTGTTTCCATCAAAGCAACAATACGGTTGATGGCATGTTGATGGTGGTTATCTGGGGCAGTGATCGCTTCTTCCGTTTTCTCACCATTGTATTTCCAGCTGATGACGGCTTCTGGAAGACCGAAGCACTCACCAAGACCAGAGACAATCGCGTCACCCGACTTAGAATCGATAACAGCAAACTTAAGTGATGAGCTACCTGAGTTAATAACCAGCACATACGAATTTGACATGAGGGATGTATCCTGTTTCAGACCGTGTATTGAAAGCACTATGCTTGTATCGTTATGGATACCATTATTCAATTTTTTTTGAATCTTTCAACTTTCTTTAGCTAAATTAAACAAAACAAATAACTTTTGTTGATCTAAAGCAACTGTCAATTTAATTCGATCGTAAAAATTAATGTGAGTTTTATAAACAGTCTCGAAAGCTCTACACTATACATAATGCAAACGATTTCATTTCTGCATCTGTTTTTGAGCGTAACCTGAAGGGTCTATCGACGATCAATGGTGTCAACTTGTATACATTAGCGATTCTTCTCATCATTGCTGGCATCTTGTTGCTGCTATTTGGCTTGGTTCCTGCTCGCCAAATTTGCGCCAAAACTAAACACAAAAGTTGGCAAGCACTCAGCTTGTTAATTACTTTGTTTGTGATTGGTTACACGTCGGTTTTGGTGTCTCTTCTAGTGACACAGCAAGTCAACAATGTGGTGTTCGGCTTATCCATTATTCTCTTTTCAGGCAGTGTGTTTGTTTACATGGTGACCACCTTCAGCCTCAACACCATCAAAAAACTTCACCACTTGGCGGAAGAAGAAAAGTACAACGCCCTTCATGATCCCCTAACCTCTCTACCAAACCGGAAACACTGCATTGAAACGATCAACGGTTTGATAGAGAACCAAATCCCCTTTCACCTTTTAATGGTCGACGTGGTCAATTTTAAGCAGGTCAATGATGGCATGGGGCATTTTTGTGGTGATCAACTGCTGGTTCAAATCGGTCAGCGCATTGCCTCCAACCTAAACCGTGGCGATTTTGTCGCCAGAATTGGGGGTGACGAGTTTATTGTCATTTGCCCAAATCAAAATGATCTTGCGATTCAATCCCTTGCAAACACGATCAACAGTGAACTTAAGAAGACATTCTCTATTGATGGCTTCGAGTTCACTAGCAGTGCTATCGTTGGCATTAGCCGATACCCAGAGCAAGGTAAGGACGCAGAGCAAGTCATCAACGCAGCCGATGTGGCCATGTATTGGGCAAAGCGCAGCGGCAGAGAAAGCGCTAAATTCGATCCCTCCATGAACCAAGGCGCAAGGCAGAAACTGGCCATCTCACACGCCATTGACGAAGCACTAGTGAAACAACAGTTCAGAATATACTATCAACCCATTGTGAGCAGTAAACTCAACCTAGTTTGCGGGTATGAAGCGCTGATGCGTTGGGTTAAACCCGACGGCACGACAATCAGTCCGGTTGAATTTATCCCCGTTGCAGAGCAAAGCAACAAAATTACCTCCATCACTGAATGGTTACTCGACCATGTCGCTGAAGATATAGAAATTTTTCATCAGCATGGCATCCACAACCCCGTGCATGTTAATTTGTCAGCGAAAGATCTCATGGGCAAAAACCTAGAAAACCAGCTCATCGCCTTAACGGCGCGCTCACCATCACTAACCAAATCTATTGTGCTGGAAATAACAGAAAGTACCGCAATTAACCGCTTACGTAGCCCAGAAAAGCGTCTTGAGTCCTTAAAATCGCTCGGATTTAAAATAAGCTTGGACGATTTTGGTACCGGATACTCTTCACTGTCATTGCTGCGCGATCTACCTGTTGATCAAATCAAAATCGATCGCTCTTTCTTGTATCAGTTAGAGCGAAATGAACGTAATCGCTCGATTGTGTCTAACGCTATCTCACTAGCACATGGGCTAGGCTATAGCGTGGTTGCAGAAGGTGTGGAGCAACAAGAAATTTTGCACATTTTAAATAAGTATGGCTGCGATTATATTCAGGGGTTTTATTACAGTCCGGCAATCCCGCTAGAAGACGCGATTTTATGGACGCTAAACCACAACCCACCGCTAATTGACGAACTAGCGAATTAAGGCTCCCACACTAGCTCGATGGGCTCACGGCGAGCAAAAAGGTGGACATGGGATTCGATAATAGCCATGACAGCGTTGAGCTTGCCCTCCCCATCAGCACGGCAGTAAATGGTAAGTGCTGAGCGTGATGGGTCAACTTGCATTTCGACTTCCCCCATAGGAAAGACCACATTGCCGCTCACTTCATCCCACTCGGCGTCTACTTTTCGCGCAAAGTGGCGACACAATACTGTTATATACTTGCTCGCGTGTTCGGAGTAAATCGTGGTCTTTTTTTCCATTGTTATTCTCAGCAAATGGCGCAGTTTATTAAAATCGTGGGGGTTCAATCCGCTTAGTATCGGAGATTGCTCTAGTTGGTAATGAAAACAATTCGCATGTATGATAAGTGTCAATTTTATTAACGAGAAGAATTTACGGTTATGCCAAATCGCATAACGGTTATGAGGAATCGCTACCATGGAACCGGGTTCACGCACTCCTACCTCTATCCCTAAGGTGGTACTCACAAAAACTGTGATCGAAGAAAATCGAAGGGTTATCTTTAGCCAAAACCGGTTCGCAAACTCCCCAATCCTTGAGGGCAAACTCCTTCATTACGAGGCGCCTGATGCCTTCACCCTGTATGCCGGAACGAGCCAAGAATTAGTGAATACGCACGTGGTCTCGTCAATCAAACCCTGCGTTGTTTTGACTATCGTTTTGGAGGGTACGCTCACTTTTGGCTATGACGATCTAGAGTTTCAGTTAGATGGCTCTCGGTGCGCCGAAGTCCTTATGGTCAACCTAACGCATCCAGTGAGTTTTCATCGCAGTATTAAAAAAGACAATCAACTCACTAAAGTGAACCTTGTTATCTCGCCAAACTGGCTTAAAGCTCGCCTTAATCAAAACGAATGTCCCAACCAATTTGTTCAATCTCATCTCAATTACTTAAGACAACCCATTAATAGCGATACTCTCGAAGTCATTAAACGCATCCTCGCCTGCGAGCAACCAAGCGATCTATTGGTTCGTCTAGAGCTCGAATCGCTCTCTTTGCAGCTTATTCAACAAATGTTTGCGTTGGTTGATTGGAACACCTCTACACACAAAGCGTCAAAAGAAACGCCGCAATCTGAACGCATCAAACGCATTTTGCATTTTATAGAAACCCACCTCGAGGCGCCGATGAGCTTAGATGTCTTGGCTGCTCGTTTCTCGATGAGTACATCCAATTTGCAGCGTGTTTTTAAAGATGAGTTGGGCATCACCGTAAAGAGTTACATTCGCCAAAGACGGCTTCACGTCGCCAAAACTGGATTAGAACGCGGCGTACTCACGGTAACAGAAGCCGCCTACGAGGCAGGCTACAACCACCCTGCAAACTTTACCAATGCGTTTAAAAAAGAGTTTGGCGTTCCACCAGCAAAAGTAGTAAAACATCTTTAACGACATACAAAGATAACACTCAGACGTTAGGAGTGAGGAAAACATGAACATTGGTGCGGTCGCTAAACTGACAAATTTATCTAGCAAATCTATTCGCTTATACGAGGAAAAAGGCTTAATCACGCCGCCTTGTCGCAGCGATGCGGGATACCGAGAATACAGCGATCAGCATGTTCAAGAGCTCAACCTAATCTCGCGGGCTAAGAACGCCGGATTTTCCCTGCTTGAATGCAAAGAGTTTGTCGAACTTGCGCAGAATCCAAACAGAAAGAGCCGCGAAGTCAAAGCGAAAGCACAAGAAAAACTCCTCGAAGTCGAAATCAAACTTCGCGAACTCAAAGAGATTGAAAAGCAATTGAAGCAATGGGTGTCAACTTGCCCAGGCGATGAAGGGAGCAAATGCCCTATCATCGAGGATCTCACGAAGTAAACTCTGTAGTGAGTGAAGCCATCCAGTGGGGCTTCACTCAATTCTGGATGCTAGTAGTAGGTACACATGCGCTTTCCGTCTACTTCAACGATGTTAAACGGCGTTTCGTAGATGCTCTCAAGAATATCCGCTTGAATCACTGCTTCAACACTGCCTTGCGCAACCACTTTTCCCTTTTTCAAAGCGATGATCTTATCCGAATAACAAGCCGCGAAGTTAATATCGTGGATAACAACCACAACGGCTTTGTTCATTTCATGGGCGAGCTTGCCAACATTTCGCATAATCTGTAACGAGTGTTTGATGTCCAGATTATTCAACGGCTCGTCTAAAAAAACGTAGTCGGTATCTTGTGCCATTACCATCGCAATAAAAGCAAGTTGACGCTGTCCGCCGCTCAACTCATCCAGGTATTTGTGTTGAATAGAGTCGAGATCCAAATAGCGGATCGCCTTATCGATCACCGATTGGTCGTTGTCATCTAGGTTACCCTGTGAATACGGGAAGCGGCCAAAAGAGACCATTTCACGCACGGTAAAACGCATCGTGATGGTATTGGCTTGGCGAAGCACTGCAAGTCGTTTGGCGAGTTCTTTGTTATCCCACTCAGAAAGCTCTTTGCAATCAATGTAGACTTCCCCTGAGTCACGAGAAACTAGGCGGCTTGCCATAGAGAGAAGCGTACTCTTCCCCGCTCCATTTGGCCCAATGATTGCGGTCACTTTGCCTTTCTCGAACTCTGCGCTCGCATTATCAACAACCGCAGATTGGCCAAATACCTTGTTAAGGCTTTTTAAAGTAATCATATTCAACCTAAATAATCTTATTGCGCAGCAGCATAGACAAGAAGTACATACCACCGACAAAATTAATCACGACACTGAGCGTCGTCGTAAAACCAAACAGATTTTCAACAATCCATTGCCCAGCGAGCAGCGAAGCAATAGATAACAGCGACACCGCACCAAACAGAACTTTGTGGCGATAACTGGTAAACATTTCTCTCGTTAAATTCGTCACGAGCAAGCCAAAAAACAGCAGAGGCCCGATCAATGCCGTCGAGATCGAGATCAAAACCGCAGACAGCAGTAAGATCTGCAAGGTGACGCTTTTCACATCAACCCCTAAGCTGATGGCGTTGTCTTTATCCAGCCAGAAGACGTCCAGCAGTCGATGAAGGGTGTAGAGTCGCCACGAAATGAAACACAGTAATGGCGCGCTCAGATAAACCAAATCAACATTGATGTTGTTGAAGCTAGCAAACATGTTTGCCTGAACAGTCGCAAAGTCGTTCGGGTCCATAAGCATGATCAAAAATGATGAACCACTATCAAAAACCTGCCCCAAGATGACACCGAGCAACAACAGCACAAGCAAGTTTTGTCTCGCGCCACGGAAGTAGAAGCCAAATAGCAGCACAGAAAAGCCCAACATAGCCGTCACTGACACAGCAAAGTTGAAGTAGCTGTTCATCGCAATACCGCTTAACCCACCAAACATCACCACCATCAGAACCTTGGTGAACAAGTAGAGCGAGTCAAAACCCATGATACTTGGTGTTAATATCCGGTTGTGGGTAATGGTCTGGAATGAAAGCGACGACAAACCAATCGCGACGCCCGCTATAACCATCGCAAGAACTTTTGGTACGCGGCGAGACAAGAAGTACTGGTAGTTGTCCGCGTTAAGCCCAATACCGATGAAGAGACCCGCAAAAACGACAGACACCAACGCCAAACAAAACAACTTATGACGATCGTGCATTTTTCTCACCTTGTAGAATGAAGTAAATGAACACTGCACCACCCAGTAAGCTGATGATGTTTGAAATCGGCAGCTCATACGGGAAGATAATTAAACGTCCTGCAAGATCGCAGACTAAGACGATGAGCGCCCCAAGGAGCGCGGTAAGCGGGATATTGCGCCTCAAGTTGTCGCCATAAAAACGACTCACGAGGTTAGGAACAATCAATCCTAAAAAAGGGAGCTTACCAACAATCATCACAACAGATGCTGACATGACCGAAACCAGCAACACCCCAACAACCAACACTTGCTGGTAGTTTAAGCCCAAGTTGACCGCAAAATCTTTTCCCAATCCCACGGCTGAGATACGTGTTGCGTACAACAGGCTAAAAATGGCAAATGGAATCGCGACATAAAGCAGTTCGTAATCGCCTTGCAACAAATTAGCGAAATTGGCCACAGCCCAACTCGACAAGTTTTGGATTGCATCGTATTTGTAAGCGAAGAACGTTGCGACCGATTGAACCACATTGCCAAAAATGATCCCAACCAGAGGGACAAACACCGCGTTTTTAAACTGAATACGATTGATAAACTGAACGAACGCCAGTGTGCCTAGCATAGAAACTGAAAATATCAGCCAAAGTTGGTTGCCGTTGCCAAACAACACCAAACTCAAAACATAGCCTAACATCGCGCACTCAATCGTCCCCGATGTCGATGGAGAAGCAAATCGGTTTTGGCTGATTTGCTGCATGATAAGACCAGCGATACTAAGGCCTGCTCCTGCTAAGAGCACGGCCGCTAAACGGGGAATTCGACTGGTAAATAACAGATCCCAACTTTGAGGATCGCCAGCCAACAGTTGTGCGACATTAAGCTGACCAATACCAACAAATAGAGACAAGACACTCAAAACTAAGAGCACCCAAGATAACATCTTCAAAAGTCTATAACCTCTTGAACCTAAAAAACCTCAAGTGTGAACTTGAGGTTCTTCATACTTACTCAATAATTAGTTAAGGCCTGTAGCCGACTTAACGTCACTCAACATTTGTTCAGTCGCACGCATGCCCGCGATAGACAGGTACCAAGCGTTGATGTCTAAATACGCCATTTTTTTATTTTGGTAAGCACTGGTCGCCTTCACCAAATCGTTCTCAAAATCGCGCTGAACCGTGCTGCCTTTGCCTTTGTTGATCAAGATATCTTTATCTACGATCAGCAAGGTTGATGGGTTATGTTCGCGAATAAACTCATAAGAGATTAGATCACCATGTCGACTCTCTTTGATGCCTTTCACCGTTTCAGAGAACCCGAAATCTTTGTAAATGGAGCCAAAACGAGACTTGGCACCAAACGTTGTAATGTTGCCACCGGCACTCATCACTGTCAGCGCATCAACATTGTTTGTTTGGTTGTAGCTTTGAACTTGTTTGAAGTCTTTATCTACCTGCGCGATCTTCTCTTCAACAAAATCTTGCTTCTCGAATACTTCACCTAACTTGCGCCACTCCTCCTGAGTCGCTTCCCAGTACCCTTTGCTCTTATCTAGCGCATAGACAATGGTTGGAGCAATTTCAGAAAGCTCTTTGTATTTCTCGGCGCCACGGGGGCCTACGATGATCAAATCAGGTTTTTGGCTGTAGATGGTCTCAAAATCTGGTTCAAATAAGCTGCCTGCCGAGACAAACTCACCGCTTCGGTATTGTGACAGATAGTCAGGAAACATACTTACTGTAGAAACAGCAACTGGCTCAATGCCAAGCGCTTTAACGGTATCCAAAGGCCCCAATCCAATCACCACTACACGCTCGGGCTTGCTCTCTAATACAGTCTTCCCTTGTGCATGTTCAATTTCTATGATTTTTGCATTCGCATTAAGAGCGGTCATCGCCAGTGCTAGTGCCACAACTTTACGTTTCATTTTGTCCATCCTTAATATTTTAATGCAACGCATTATCATTTAGATTTGTATTATTGTCACTATTCAAAAAATAGAAATGTGGCTAAGTGATGGTCTTGTAATCAGTTGAAGCGGAGGAAGTTGGCATTTGTATTAAGAGGATAGGAAGAAAATTGAGAAGAGAATTAGAGCGCTGGGACCAAAGCCCCAGCTTGTCGTTAGAAGAAATCGATGGAAGATCGGCCGTTGTTTTTTTTGCCTTGCGATGGTTTAGATTCCTTACCCTTCGCTTCACTACTCTTCTTCGACTTGCCCTTTTTAGATGACGAAGAACGGTTGTCGCGCTTAGGTTGCTTGGCGTTTGAGCGCTCTTTGGCCTTTGATTTTACCGCTTTCTCTTCTGGCTCTGTCACTGGCGCATCACAAACGACAACGTAATATTCCTGATTGAACTCAAAAAAGTCACCATCATACATTTTGCGACGTTTTCGTGTTTCCAATTCACCGTTAACAGCGACATATCCTTCGGCAATGAGGTGTTTTGCTTCTCCACCACCGCCAACCAAGTTAGCGATTTTGAATACCTTATATAACTCAATGGGATGAGAAGACACTTCGATACCAATCGCTTCAATCTCGATCTCTTCGCCTTCTTGGTACTCTTCAGTCATAACGAACTCTGTAGTGTGTTTTGTCAATTCGGAGAGTCTAATGCCAATAAGTATAGAAATAAACTAAAGTTACTAATAAGTGTTCTAACTCCAAAGGCATCAATGTGTTTCGATGGCTAATCGCCGCTATTGCCCTATGGTCAAGCTATGCCAATGCATACGAGCCACCTACACCAGTCACTGTGTATGCGGATGACTCCTACCCGCCATACAGCTACGCGATCAATGGAGAAGCAAAGGGCATCTACACCGAAATACTCCAAATCATTTTCGCCCAAATGGAGGCTTACGACGTCAAAATCAAACCGATTCCTTGGAAGCGGGGATTAAAAATGTTGGAGCTAGGCAAAGGCTTTGCCCTCTATCCACCCTATTACTACGCCAACCAAAGATTCTATATATCGCCCTACTCAGAGCCGATTCTCGATGAGCAAGTCGTCGTGTTTTGTCGCCCTGACAAAGTCGCGGATCGTCAACTTACTAGTTGGCCTGACGATTATCTGGGGTTAACGATTGGTATTAACGAGGGTTTTGCATTGGGTGGGCAAGCATTCTGGGATGCGGTGTCTCAAGAGAAGTTGACACTGCGGCCGTCGAAAGGAAATGAAGCCAGCTTGCTAAATCTGTACAAACGACGCACCGATTGTTACATCAATGACCGAATCTCTATTCGATGGTACATCAATCAAATGATCAAAGATGGCCAGATTGACCGAGATTGGCAATTAAAACTCGGCTCTGTCGTGAGTAGCGAGCAAGGTTACTTAGGGTTTACCAACCAACAGCCTGAACTCTACCCCTATAAGCAAGACTTCATTACACAGTTCAACCGACATTTAAAACGGTTAAAGCAAGATGGCACGATTGACAGACTTGTTGTCGACTATTTAGACGCTTACAAATAACATACGCGAAACAACGAACATGTAAAATTAACAAATAACAATTCATTTTGTTAGCATAACACCCCGTAAAGTAAGCATTTCATTTTCGCAGGCTTCCTAACTGTGGTTAAGAATTGGGTCAGACGTTTGATAGCCCTCCAACTATTGATCACCGTTTAACGACAAACCTCACAATAAGCATTAATTACGTTTGAAATGTCCGACGTAATTTCGTTTAGTAGTTGGCAGCACATTAACAAGTAGCACGAATTGTCGTAATAATTGAGATGAATAATAGACCTACCGATTGTTGTTAAGGTATGTCCCAATCTTATGTCGCAAACTATTAAAAGTATCGTCCCTCGCCCTAAAATCACTTTGGTCTCAGAGTGTGGTGTGGCGGTCGAATCAGTATCACAAGACCTTACTCACTCTCTGACTGGCGCAGAGTTAGATGAGCTCATGGATGACCATTTTAAGCATATGATCGATGTGCTTAACGATGGCATTTTTTATATGTCTGATACCGAGCATGTTTGCTTCTACAACCCGAGCTTTTATCAAAGATTCGGCATCCAATCCGGTCATACCTGCCTAGAAACATGGCTTGATCTCGTTCACCCGATGGATCGTTTGATGCTGCAAAGCAAAGTAGACGAGCATATCGCGGAAGACGATTTCAAAATGGCGACTCAATATCGTGTACGTTGCACTAATGGACAATATGTTTGGCTAGAAGGAACGGCGATAACCAAAACTGTTAACGGTAAACGGTTTATGATTGGTTGCCACAAAGATATTTCCGACAAAAAGCTGATGGAGGCGTTTGTACAGCAAACCTCTTTCAAAGATGGGGCGTCTGGGCTTTCCAATGAGCACAGATTGGTCATGGATATTGACAACATTGACCCACTTCGTGAACCGCATAGCTTGCTTTACATCCAAGTCGCGAATATTCGTTCCTACTTATCACTCTATGGTCCTCAAATCATGCGTGATGTGCTTAATCACATCATTCAAGCGCTTAATCATTTCCCGGAAGACTTGGTTGACTTCTATCGTATTCGCTCAGATGACTTCGCTATCTTGGTTAAAGGGGATTACAGTGACGAGCAACTGACGCAACTTGGTGAGCGCATCTCCGAGAAGTATAACGAAGCGGTAAAAACGTTCGGCTACCTGTATGGCACCGAAATCAGTATCGGTATTTATCCTTCGATTCCAGCAGAGCTTGATGCCGAAGAAGCGATCAAAATCGCTAGCCGTACCAGCCAGTTTGCCAGCGAGCAAAAAGATTGCCATATCAGCGTTTATGCCAGTAAAACCAAATCACGGGTAGACCGCCACTTTTATATCGAACGCGAGTTAGGCAACGCCATTAAACAAGGTCTACTCTCGATCAAGTTTCAGCCGATTATTTGCACCAAACGAAACGCCATTGCGAGCTTTGAAGCGCTGGTACGTTGGAAGTGCAAAGACATAGGGGAAATATTCCCGGACGAGTTTATCTCTGTTGCGGAAAAGAAAGGACTTATTGTTGATTTAGGTTATCTGGTGCTATCCAAAGCATGTCATTTTATCCAGCAATATCAAGCCACGCATAACAACTCGGTACGCGTTAACGTCAATGTGTCTGTGCTGCAACTGCTTAATCACTCCTTTCCTGAGCGAGTGAAAAAGGTCGCTGACGAATACCTAATTGATCCAAAACATATTGTACTCGAGTTAACCGAAACCATGATTTTGGATGGCAACAAGAACGCGGCCGACCAACTTAACAAGCTCAGCGCGCTCGGGTTTCAACTTTCTTTGGATGACTTTGGCGCGGGTTACAGCTCGTTAAACAGCTTTTTTGATTTTCCGCTACAACAAATTAAGATCGACAAATCCATCGCTTGGCGATCTTTCACCAACCCTGCAACCTTTGAGTATCTCTCTTTCGTGATTAAGTTATGCCAAGCCTACGATGTTGATATTGTCATAGAAGGCATAGAAAACGCGCAAATGGCCCAAGCGTTTACTGACCTCGGAGCCTCCTATTTACAAGGGTATTGGTTCTCTAAACCTCTTTCATTCGCAAGTGCTAGCCACTATACTGCGATCTAACCCTCTCAAAAATAAGACATATTTAACATATCAATATTTAGTGATTGACTATGTCACTTAAGTTGTAGAAAATTTGCACGATTTTTGAGACATGACACGCATTCAAAAGCTCTGTGTAACCTCTCAAATTAACGCAATCAAGGATTCGATTCGTTACCGCCTGTCAGATCACACACCGTCATCAACAGCGCTTGAAACAAGGAAAGTCATAATAAACTTGTTTTAGGAGAACTTTGTGTCTAAACCATTACGTCAAATCGTCACTGCAACCCTTTCAGCGAGCTTACTGCTTTCCCCTTTTTTCTCCCTATCAGTAAGTGCAGAGCAAAATCAATTTAACTGGTTTGAACAAAGCGACATCACGCTACCTAAAGGCACGAAAGCAGGTAAACTTAGCAATGCCATGCGCTACGTGTTGTTGCCGACTAGCCGCAATACACAAGCGCTTTCTATCCGCGTTCGTTTGACTGATCTTCCAATTAAATATGCGTCTGTTGCTCAGACGTTAACGCAAGACTATGGTTGGGAGTTGGTCGAATTTAATGGCAAAAGTGTGCTCAAACGCGACTTCGCTGACAATAAAGAAGAAACCTTAGCAGAGGCAATCTCGCAGCTCGCAGCGCTATTTAAGAGCGAGGAAGCCAAAGGGGTTTTCTTGCCGTCACAAACCGATTTGGTTATTGCTGGCAACTTTAAAAACCGTACTGCGGCAGAGTTAATTAGCGACAATCTTTCTGACTGGAAATCAAGCGAAGCGTTTTCTGCACCTGCTGAGCTTAGCCTAATGCCAAAAAGTGTTTCTGACGCTCCTAAACAGGAAAAGCCAACTGTGGCATACACGGCCCATACCTCACTTGACGATACGGCAAACAGTAAGCAACAACGCAAAAAGCTACTTACTGTAACCATTGCAAACAAAATTCTAGAGAAACGCTTGGAAGAAGCGTTTGCCAATCAAGATATTAAAGTCGAGGTTTCAAACCAGATTTTGGCGCAATCTAGCTTGGTTTCTCAAGTTTCCCTTACCAGTGAAGACAGCGAGCAGGCGAAAGCCGCACAGCAGATCATCGAGAAAGAGATCAACCGTGCGCGCGCTAGCGGTTTTAGCCAAGTAGAGTACGAAATGGTGGTGTCGCAACTTCGCAAAGAGCTTGAGGGGCAAACTCGCCCACATGATGAGGCATACACCGCTCACCAAGCTGACCAGTTGATTAAGGCGATCGATGAAGGCCGAGTCTACACCTCTCCTTCTTACGACTTAGATCTAATGAACTTCCATGTCGCTCATATGAACGAGTACGACATCAGCAATGAGTTTGAGAGCGTGTGGAAAAGCCCTATGGAGCTGATCATCATCCCAAACAGCTAATTGGCACTGATTGAATCGATAACGCCGTCTACTTAGACGGCGTTTCTTTTTCTATAAACTCGACAGTGTGACAAGCTCTTTGGTATAGGGGTGCCGAGGATCAGTAAACAGCCCTTTCGTTTCGCCTTGCTCCACAATTTCTCCTTGCTTGAGCACAATGGTGTAGTGACACAAAGACTTAACGACATTCAGGTCATGGCTAATGAATAGATAACTTAGCCCGTACTTGTGTTGCAGGGATTTAAGCAAATCGAGCACTTGCGCTTGAACCGTTCGATCCAAGGATGAGGTTGGCTCATCGAGCAATATAAACTCAGGCTTTAGGATAAGTGCCCGTGCAATCGCAATACGTTGTCTCTGACCTCCGGAGAACTCATTTGGATAGCGATGGCGGGAGTCCGGATCCAAGTCCACTTCTCGCATCACTTTAACAATCATTTCATCGATCTCTTCATCGCTAAGCTGCTCATGGACACGCAATCCCTCACCTATCACTTGCGCAACGGACATCCTAGGATTAAGTGCTGAAAACGGGTCTTGAAACACCACTTGCATGCGACGCCGATATGGCAGCATCGCCTTACGGTCAAGTCCTTGAAGCTCATTACCTTGGTAGCGAATTGACCCTTCCGAGTTGACCAACTTGAGAATCGCCATACCTGTTGTCGACTTACCAGACCCGCTTTCTCCGACTAATCCTATGGATTGACCACGAGACAAACTGATTTGCATATCGGTGACCGCTTTAATGTGCGAAACCACCCGTTTGAACACGCCGCCAGTGATAGGAAACCAAACCCTAAGTTGCTCAACATCCAGTATTGGTTCGCTCGGTTCACTGACAACAACCGGCGTCCCCCTAGGATCTGAATTAATGAGTAATTGGGTATAAGCGTGACTAGGTGACTGGAAGACTTGTTGACACTCGCCCACTTCGACAAGATGCCCCTCTTGCATTACGGCAACGCGATCCGCGATACGGCGGACAATGCTCAAGTCATGGGTAATAAACAGCATTGCCATACCGAGCTCTTGCTGCAATTGTTTGAGCAAGTCGAGGATTTGCGCCTGAACTGACACATCGAGCGCTGTTGTTGGCTCATCGGCAATCAGAAGCTCTGGTTCATTAATCAACGCCATCGCAATCATTACGCGCTGCCGCTCGCCTCCTGACAACTCGTGAGGATAGGCGTTGATTTTGACGCTTGGGTGGCGAATACCCACTTTTTCCAACCATTCAATGGCAATGCTTTCTGCTTTGCTTTGTCTAACGCCACGATGAATAGAGAGAGTTTCCACCAACTGCTTACCAATTTTATGCAGCGGGTTTAGAGAGACCATGGGCTCTTGGAAGATCATTCCGATTCTTCCCCCTCTGATGCCTCTCAGTTGTCGTTCAGAACATTGCAGTATGTCGATATCATCAAATGTAATTTTACCTTCCAAGTAGTGTGCGGAGCCTTTGGGTAATAGCTTTAGAATCGAGTTCGCAGTCACCGACTTTCCAGAGCCACTCTCGCCGACAAGCGCTAATGTTTCCCCTTTACAAATCGACAGCGAAACCTGATGGGTCACCTGTTCTATGTTCGCCTGTCGGCCAAAGCCAACAGACAGATTTTCCATGGTCAGTATCGGATGAGTCATGGCTATCTCCCTTGATGATGCGGGTCGAAAGCATCGCGCACGGCTTCCCCGATAAACACGAGCAGTGTCAACATGAGTGACAAGACAATAAACGCCGAAAACCCTAGCCACGGCGCCTGTAAGTTCGCCTTTCCTTGTGCTAAGAGTTCACCTAACGATGGCGACCCCGCAGGTAAACCAAAGCCAAGAAAGTCCAATGAGGTTAAGGTCGTCACCGAACCTGACAAGATAAACGGCATCATGGTAAGTGACGCTACCATCGCATTGGGCAACATGTGCCTTAACATAATGCGATTGTCACTGACGCCCATTGCCAGAGCGGCTCGTACGTAATCGAAGTTACGGCAACGAAGAAACTCAGCGCGAACAACCCCCACCAGGCTCATCCAGCTAAATGCGACCATAATACCCAGTAGCCACCAGAAATTGGGCTCAACGAAGCTGGAAAGGATAATCAACAAAAACAAGGTAGGCATGCCAGACCACACTTCGATAAAACGCTGACCAAGCAGATCAAGCCAACCTCCGTAGTAGCCCTGTGTCGCCCCCACAACCACGCCAATGACGCTTGAGATAATGGTCAATACAAAACCAAACAACACCGAAATTCTAAAGCCGTAAATAATTCGCGCCAAGACGTCTCTTCCTTTGTCGTCTGTGCCGAGCCAGTTCACCGCATCAGGCGCCGATGGAACCGAGCCTTGAATATCAAAGTTAATCGTGTCGTAACTAAACGGAATAAGCGGCCAAACAATACTCCCTTTTTCCTCAATGAGCTCAACCACAAACGGGTCTTTGTAATCGGCTTCCGTTTCAAACTCTCCGCCAAACTCAGTTTCTGCATACTGCGAAACGATCGGGAAATACCATTGATTGTCGTACGTTATCCATAACGGTTTGTCGTTGGCGATTAGCTCTGCAAACAGGCTGACGAAGAAGAGCAAAGCAAAGACCCAAAGCGACCAAAAGCCGCGGCGATTGGCTTTAAATCGTAACCAACGAGCTTCATTGAGTGGGTTGCGTCTTTTTTCAATCACAGTTAACGAGCCTCAAAATCAATGCGTGGATCCACCCAGGTGTAGGTCAAGTCGGAGATGATACTGAGCAGCAATCCAAGTAAAGTCATGATGTACAACGAACTGAATACGACAGGGTAATCACGCTGGATGGTCGACTCAAAGCCAAGCAGCCCAATCCCTTCGAGTGAGAACATCACTTCGATGAGCATTGACCCGGTAAAGAAGATACTGATGAAAGCGGCGGGAAAGCCTGCGATTATAATCAACATGGCGTTGCGAAACACATGCTTGTAGAGAATGCTGCGCTCATCGAGCCCTTTCGCTCTTGCGGTCACGACATACTGTTTGTTGATCTCATCCAGAAAGGAGTTTTTGGTCAACATGCTTAAGGTCGCAAACCCACCAATCACCATCGCCAATATCGGCAAGGTTAAATGCCAAAAGTAGTCCATCACCTGTTCATACCAGACTAACTGTTCAAAGTTACTCGACACCAAGCCCCTTAGAGGAAACCAACTGAAATAGTTCCCACTAGCGAACAGAATGATCAAAATGATGGCGAAGAGAAACCCTGGTATGGCATAACCCACGATCACGACCGCACTCGACCAGACATCAAATCGAGAGCCATGATGGATTGCTTTTAAAATGCCAAGAGGAATTGAGATCAAATAGATAATCAGAGTACTCCACAAGCCAAGTGAGATGGAGACAGGGAGGCGCTCAACGATCAAGTCAATGACATTGCCGCCTTTGAACAAGCTTTCACCAAAATTGAATGTAGCGTAATTTTTGAGCATCTCCACATAGCGCTCAAGCAGTGGCTTATCAAAACCAAACTGCTTTTTTATCGCCTCAACCACTTCTGGGTCCAAACCTCTCGAGCCTTTATAGCCAGAGGCACTATTTTGGTCGTCCGCGAGTTCCACTTCAGCACCACCGCCAGTAAAACGCTCCATAATGCCAGAGGTGTGCCCCTCCATCTGGGCGATCGCTTGCTCTACCGGTCCACCGGGCGCAATCTGAATGATAAAGAAGTTGATGGTGATAATCGCCCACAAGGTGGGAATCACCAAAAGTAGTCGGCGAAATATATAGGCAGCCATGTTTCCCTCTGCGTATCTCAGAGCCGCGAATCAATGCGCTCTGGTCTCTTAGCGATTACTGCTGTAACGCGTCACCTTCTGGTTCGCATCTTGTGATAGCGCTACAGCATAGTAGCCATGAACTAGACAATCACTATTGACGTTTCTCAGGCAGTTTTTGCGCTTTCTCTTTAGAAACCCACCAAGTGTCTTGGCCAAGGTCATACTTCGGCATAGTCGCCGGGCGCTCAAACTTATCCCACATCGCGACGCGGTATTTGCTTAAGTGCCACTGTGGAATCACGTAGTAGTTCCATTGCAATACACGGTCAAGCGCTTTACCAAGCGTAAGCAGTTTGTCTGGATTCTGTTGGCTTTTCGCGATTTGCTCAGTCAATTCATCGACAATCGGATCCATCACCCCTGCCGTGTTGTAGGTCGAATCGATGTAATTGGAGTTCCAAACGATCAGCAAGTTGGGTCCTGGGTATGGATTCGCGCCATAGGATGAAGAGACCATATCAAAGTCACGATCGCGAAGGCGTTTGATGTATTGAGTCGTATCCACCGTTCGTATCTTCATCTCGATACCCATTCGCTTTAAGTTTTTCTGCACGGGTATCGCAATCCGCTCTGTGGTCGGGCTATAGATCAGCAGCTCAAAGCTAAACGGTTCACCGGTTTCGGTATTGGTCATCACTTTATCTTTTAGCTCCCACCCCGCTTCTTTGAGCAGTTTGAACGCACTTCTCATCTGACTGCGAATACGACCCGAGCCATCGGTAACTGGCGGCTGGAACTCTTCAGTAAATAAGCGTGGAGGCAGCTGATCTTTGTACTTGGTCAGCAAGGCAAGTTCGTCGCCTTGTGGCGTGCCTTTAGCCTCATATTCCGTATTCTGGAAATAGCTCCGAGTACGGGTATATTGGTTGTAGAACAGGTTGTTGTTCATCCACTCGAAGTCCATCGCGTAGTTCAGCGCCTGACGAACTTTCGGGTCTTTAAAAATAGCTTGTTGAGTGTTAAACACAAACGCTTGTGCATTGGCTGGACGCTCGTGAGCGATCTCTTCTTTGACGATGAATCCTTTGTCAAAATTGACGCCTGTGTAGGAGTTGGCCCAAAACTTGGCTACGTTTTCAATCCGAAAATCAAACTCGCCCGCTTTGAACGCTTCAAGCATGACGGTTTCGTCGCGATAGTAATCGTAAGTGATGGTTTTGAAATTATCTCGCCCTACATTCACCGGAAGATCTTTGGCCCAATAATCGTCAACAAGTTGGTAAGTGACGCTTTGCCCAGACTTATAGTCCACCACTTTGTAAGCCGCACTTCCCACTGGCGGAGTCGATAGCGGCTCTGCGAGGTTTTTATCTTGCCAATAGTGCTTGGGTAAAACTTGAGTGTTCTGCGCAAAGCGGAACATTTTCTCTCGGTTCGGCTTAACCATGTCTACGCGAACCGTACGATCATTTTTAGCCGTGACAGATTTTATATCTTGATAATAGACTTTGTACTGCGGCACACCTTCTTTGACAAACTTGTCGAAAGTGAACGCCACATCATGCGCGGTGATAGGTTTGCCATCATGGAATTTGGCTTTAGGATTGATATCGATTTCAATCCACTGATAGTCGTCTGAGTAGCGGACTCGCTCCGCGATAAGGGGATAGTAAGCGTCTATTTCGTCACTTGGGGAAAACATTAAGGTATCGTAGATTTCACCAATGCCTGCCGCAGAAACACCTCGAGACCCAAATCGGTTGAAGCTGTCATAGGTTCCAACCTGACCAAAGGTCACTGAGCCGTATTTTGGTGCATTTGGATTAACGTAATCAAAGTGCGCGAAATCCGACGCATACTTCGCCTCGCCGAACCCGACAAGAACTTGCGTTTCAATCACATCAGCGAAACTCATTTGAGCAGACAACAGCAGTGAGCAACCCACCGCGAAATGACGTACTTTCCCCATATACTCATCCTTTAATAATCTGGTTTATACGCTCTACAGTACGAATAATTAATATTAATAATTCAATTACTTGGATCAGTATAGAAGCGGAACAATGTTTATGTAAACGATTTCGTTAGGACTAGGAAGCATTGTGAAGCAAAACAGTTCTTGAAGGAAAGTGTACGCGGAGCCGCTGCAAGTGTTCCTAAAACAAGTGGGGTTGGGATAAAAAAGAGTCCGCATTTTGCGGACTCACTGTTAGAGCATTTCCTTGGCGACTAAATGGAGCAAAAAGGTTTCTCGCTCTATGCTCATGCCTTTTTTAGGGCTCTCTGCCATTGTTTTTTCATTATGAGCAATCGCGTCATGGATGTTCATCCATACGGCTTTCATGCCGTTTTTTATCTCATAATCCTCGTATGAGGTTTCACCCAATTGGCGGTCAATTTTACAGGTATAGCAATAAGAGATCATATGGACAATGTCTGCATCGTCTTTGTACCAAGGGCGAAACTCTTCATAGATTCCGTAAGGCTTGATAGAGTGAATGTTCTGCGCTCCGGTCTCTTCCTCTAGCTCTCTAACCATGCCTGCGATGACGTCTTCACCATCATCCAAGCCGCCACCTGGAATCGTGTAGTCGTGATAGCGCTCCGTGTAGAGCAGTAAGATGTCTTCTCCATCAACCACAATGGCACGAGCCGCGTTTCGTTGATAGATGACTTTGTCGTCTAGATGGTCGATGTCAGGGTGAACGGTGGTGTTTAAATGTCTCATTTACAGCTCAGCAAAAAAATTTGCGCCGATTCTACCACATCACCCTGTCTCCTCAAGTTACGCCAATTTGAAGCGATTGATCATCGACATCAGATTTTCCGACACATTGCGCAGCTCTTTACTGGCGCTCGCCATTTGTGCTGACTCCTCGGAAACACTCGATGCCATGTCATTTAAGCTCACCACATTTCGATTGATGTCGTTGACCGTGACCGTTTGTTCCTCAGCGGCGGTCGCGATGTGTTGATTCATCTCTTCAATCGTGTGAACTTCTTTGTTGATGCGGGTTAACGCCTCACCGGCTTGCGAAGACAAGCTCGACGCATTGACGGCTTTGACAGCGCCCTGCTCCATAACCGTAACGATATTGCCAGCGCCATTTTGCAGCTTTTCAACAATATTTTGAATTTCCAGCGTTGATTCGTGAGTGCGTAACGACAGGCTTCTCACTTCATCAGCCACCACCGCGAATCCACGTCCTTGTTCGCCCGCCCGTGCCGCTTCAATGGCAGCGTTTAGCGCGAGTAAGTTAGTTTGCTCTGCTACCCCGCGAATCACTTCCAGCACAGTGTCGACATTTTTTGCGTCACTCGCCAACTGCTCAACCACATGACTGGCCGAATCCATTTGCTGCGCTAGTTGATTCGCTTCATTGACGTTTTGGCTTATGATCTGATGACTGCTATTCGTTTCGTTGGCCGCGAGGCGGCTGGCATCATTCGCCTCAACCGTCCGACTCGCCACTTCCTCTACCGTTGCAAGCATTTGTGTCATCGCGGTGGCCAGCATATCCACATCAGACTGCTGCTGATTTAAACTGTCATCAATATGGTGAACAGACGTCGACAACTGATTTGCCGCGCTCGATACCTGGCTACCCGCATCGCTAATGTTCAACATAATAGACTGCACAGAAGCGACGAATTGGTTGAAGTAGCGCGCAAGTTGAATCAGCTCAGAGCTGCCCTCTTCGGGTAAACGCTGAGTAAGATCGCCCTCGCCCTTCGACAACGCCTGCATGGCGCGCACAGAGCGTTTGAGGGGAGACGTAATGGTTTTAATGAAGAACGCAATCATCAGAGAGAGAACTGACAAAATTGCCACCGCGTAACCGAGTGACGCCATTTCTGAACGTTCAGTCGCCGCTTGCAACGCAACCATGTTCATTCCTGAACCTATCATCCATTGCCAAGGCTGAAACATCAGCGCATAACTGGTTTTAGGGTCTGTTGTCCCTTTGTCTGGATTGCGCCAAGTATAGTCAACAAACCCTCCGCCACTGCGCGCGGTTTGATAGAGTCTCTGGACAAAGTACTCTCCTGAACTGTCTTGCAATCCCATGATGTTTTTGCCCAACAACGAGCTCACACCCGTCGCGAGTTGGATACCCGTGTTGTCACCAACAAAGACGTAGTTATCACCGTCAAAGCGCATAGCGGAAACTGCTTTTAGGGCGCTCACTTGCGCCTCTTTCTCGCTCATTTCACCGGCACGATAAAGATCGTAATAGTGCTCCACAACACCGTTCGCAGACTCTACTATCGTCATGACGCCACGCTCGTAGTTTTCACGCATGTGCTCACGCGATTTGTCGATATTCAAATAGGTGTTCAACAACAATCCTATTGCGAACAACGCTAATATTGACCAAGCCCGTGTCGCAATGGACACCTTCGATAATCTTTCTATATTCATAATTCCGATCCCTAGCTCTAAACATTGTTCAAGCGCCAAGACCTTCTTAAGAAAGCATTCAGCACTTTTATAAATTTGATAGTTTTAATAAATAAAAATGTAGCAGCTAATAGTGACGAACTTTATGAATCTGGGAGAAAAAATCGATGAAATTTCGTTAATAACAAAAAGGTTATTTTAACTTATTGAGTAGATACACAGTGGAGTTTTGCCTCCGGACTTGCTCAGATCACAAAACTCACTTTTACTCGTGAGCAGGTACAAAAAAAGGGCGCCGAGCGCCCTTATAATCAACAAACGTAACCTTAATTTTGGTACTTCTCTGTGCGCATGCCCATTAGCAAGCTGACACACATCAGCAACAAGACGATGGTAAACGGCAGTGCGGTAGAGATAGCCCCCGCTTGCAGCGCTTGAATCGCTTCTGTACCACCAATCCAAAGTAGAGCAACCGCAATAGCCCCTTCCATAAACGCCCAGAAAACACGTTGTAGGACAGGTGCATCGACTTTACCACCTGCGGTAATGCTATCGATAACCAGTGAACCTGAATCCGAAGAGGTAATAAAGAACACCAGCACCAATACAACAGCAATAACAGAGAGCAAGGTGCCCATTGGCAGAACATCGAACATTTGGAACATGGCCAGAGAAACGTCAGTTAGACCGTTCGCACCCAGCTCACCAATATTATTAACGACCTGATCAATCGCAATACCGCCAAACACCGACATCCAAAGAAGCGTCACTGCCGTTGGGACTAGCAGTACTGCAGTCATAAACTCTCTGACTGTTCGACCTTTAGACACGCGCGCAATAAACATACCCACGAATGGTGACCAAGAAATCCACCACGCCCAGTAGAACACAGTCCAACCTTGGAACCATGCTTCATCTTCACGACCGTGCGGGTTACTCAAAGGAATGATGTTTTCAACATACGCCATCAAGGTAGTGCCGATATTGCCAAAAGTCACCGCGTAACCAATCAACGCAACTAGGATCAACAGAACGAATGCGACCACCATATTGATGTTACTGATGACCTTAACGCCACCATCAATACCACGAATAACAGAGACTACCGCAAGCAAAGTTACGACCGTAATCACAACCACTTGCAGACCTAAGCCTGCATCGATGCCAAACACATGTTGAATACCACTCGCCGCCTGTTGCGCGCCTAAACCTAGAGACGTCGCAAGACCAAACAGGGTTGCGACCACAGCCAAGATATCAACGATGTGCCCAGCCCAGCCCCAAGCGCGATCGCCTAGTAGCGGATAGAAAATGGAACGGATAGATAAAGGCAAGCCTTTGTTGTATGCAAAAAACGCTAGCGATAACGCCACAACACCGTAGATAGCCCACGGGTGAAGACCCCAGTGGAACATCGTCGCACCCATGGCCAGTTTCGCCGCTTCAGCGGTATTGGCTTCAACGCCGAGCGGAGTCTCATACCAACCAGTAAAGTAAGCGACAGGTTCAGCCACACTCCAGAACATCAAGCCGATACCCATACCAGCAGCAAAAAGCATAGAGAGCCAAGAAATGAATGAGTAATCTGCGGTAGCATCTTGGCCGCCAAGGCGAATTTTACCCAAAGGCGATACGATAAGCGCTAAGCAGAAGACAACAAAGATGTTGCCAGACCAGATAAACAGCCAATCGAAGCTTCCAATGATTTGCCACTTCAGGCCATCTAACGCGGATTTAGCCGTTTCCGCATCCATAACTAGAGCGCCAAATAGGAACAGGGCGATAAATCCTGCACTGACGCCAAAGACAGGGTTATGAACATCGAACCCCCACTTTTGTACGTTATCTTGACCGATGGTGTAATCGGTACTGTCGATACTGTACTTATCGATACCTTTCGTCATTTTTCCTCTCTCGATAATTATCTTTCCCTAATCAAAGCCTAAAACTAAAATTCATTAGTGATGAAAGTAATTTTATCTTATTTCAAGACTTGATCGAACCGACATTATTGTACGCCTTCCAGTGTAAGTTGCCAGTCAAACGCGCTTAACCGCTCACAAATCCACCTCAAAAAGATCATTTTGTTGAAAAAGTAACTGTGATCTCGCTCAACCCAAATCACCATTAACTTTGAATTCTAAACATTAGATGTGCAATTATTCACCCGTCTTCTAACATAATTAAACAACCCGCATCTCTAAATGAGATTGTTATTGATTTTTGCTCTTCAATTAGGCGTCAATATCATGTATTTTCACGCCTTAAAACGCTTGCTGACTAAGGATGAACATTGGAAAAGCACGAAGAAGTCCTCGTTTCAATTCGCCAAATAATTCGCGCGATCGATTTACACTCCAAACGCTTGAGCAAAGAGTCTGGTTTAACAGGCCCTCAGCTTATTCTAATGCGTTCAATCAAAGAGTTAGGTGAAGTGACCATACGAGAGTTGTCGAATCATACCAATATGAGTCAAGCAACTGCGACCACAATCCTTGACCGCTTAGAAAGAAACGAGCTTGTTAAGCGTGTGCGCAGTAATCAAGACAAACGTAAAGTTCATGCGTACATCACTGATAAAGGTTTAGAGGTGCTAAGCCAAGCCCCTATGCCTCTGCAACAGAACTTCATTAATAAGTTCCAAAGGCTCGAAGAGTGGGAACAATCTCTGCTGCTATCGTCGGTGCAACGTATTTCATCGATGATGAACGCTGAAGATATTGAAGTGGCGCCAGTGCTTGAACTGGGCAGCATCACTAAACCGGAATAGCCTTATCTGAATTGAACTATCCGGGCATTGGTCTAAAGTTGTAATAAGTGAAACAACGCGTCTTAGTAGCTTTTCGTCACGCAAAAGCTACTTTGATTAACCAGTGCAAAGGTGTCGGATGGTTAAAAAGACAAGTTTTGAACTCCACGCAGACGATACCATCCTAGACGTCAATCAAAAGAAGCGTGTCCTCAAACTTATCGCCATCATCACGCTGGTTGTTTTCGTTCCACTTGCGGTTAAAAACATCCTCATTGGTGAAACTGTCCTCGCCATCGTCCTACTTGCTTTCGAAATCACCTTACTGCTTGAAGTCGCAGCCATCATTTACAATGAACAACGAGTAATCGGCAATTTGATCCCACTGACATTGCTCGGCGCCTCGATTATTATGGCGATCGACATTTTCGGTACACTCGCAACCTACTGGGTGTTCCCTATCGTGATAGCAATTGTCTTCTTGTTTTCAGAGCGAGTGGCGCTTTTGTCAAACCTGCTCATCATTATCGGTGTGACGGCTGCGATTTACCCTCAGCAAGATCCGGAAGTGACCGCTCGATACACGTTTTCCCTTGTTGCAACCCTTACGATTGTCCATGTGGTGGTCAAGGAAGTGCATAAATTGCAAAGTGAACTAAGGCACCTGCTAGAAAGAGACGCGATGACTGGGGCATTGAATCGCCACCAACTGCATAGTTCCCTCGACAGGGCCATCGAGCAGTATGGCTACTCAACCATTGTGATGATCGATGTCGATAATTTTAAGACCATTAATGACAACTATGGGCATGACACGGGCGACACGGTCCTCAAACAAGCGGTTGCAACCATCAACAGCAATACCAGAGCGAATGACTTGCTCTTTAGAGTCGGAGGAGACGAGTTTTTGTTGCTGTTTCACGGTGTCGATAAGTATGCGGTAGAAACGATAATGAATCTGATCGGAAGGAATATCTCAGAGCAAGCCTACCCACATGATGTTAAAGTCACGCTCAGTTGTGGCGTCGCTGAATCGGTACCCTTTGAAACCAGCCAAGCTTGGATCAAGCGCGCCGATTTAGCCTTGTATCAAGCCAAATCTCTTGGTCGAAATCGGGTTTCTGTCTACTGCGACTCGACGCTTTCTCAATATGAAGATGTTGATTATCAACGAGAGTCTGGCAAACAAACCGTTAAGTGAAAACAGGCAGCTCACTCGACTCTTTCACTTGACGGATTGCAAGGTGGGTATGAATGTCTTTGACATTATCCAACCTCTGTAACTTTCGAGTAAACGATTCATATCCGGTGAGATCTTGGCTAACAACCTCCAACAAGTAGTCATAAGCACCTGACACAACGTGGCAGTTTGTCACCTCGCCCATTTCCAAAATCGCCTGCTCAAATGCATCAATAGACGCCGCTTGGTGGTTATTTAAACTCACTTCAACAAAAACCGTCATCCCGACTCCAATCGCAGGTTTGCTCAATTTGGCTTGGTATCCTGCGATCACGCCTTCTTCTTCCAGTTTTTTGATTCGCCGCGCGCACGGTGAAGCCGAAAGTCCAACCCTATCCGCAATGTCCGCAGTGGATAACCTTGCATCCTTCTGCAGTAGCGACAGAATATGCTTATCAATTCTATCCATACTTATCCTTAACTTTTTCTACCAATTATTACGATAGATTTGATGTTTTCCATCAAGCAATGGGAAAAACTTAGCGAAGTTTGCCATATAACGCCAACGGTTACGACTCATAATTAACGCAAACAAATACAAATTGATAACATCATTATGATTTCAGGATATTTGGCAATGATTGCCACGTTACTGCTCTGGTCTGGTTTTTTTCTATCGCTGAGAAGCGGCGCGCATTCCGATCTCACCACCGCTGATATCGCGTTGACACGCTTCGTCATCCCTTGTCTGATTTTACTTCCACTCGTGATTCGATCTCGGCTGAGCATTAAAGCAGTTCCGCCACGCTATTTACTTGGCATGTTCATTGGCTGCGGTCTGCCTTATTTGTTGGTTGCAGGCTCAGGGATGCAGTTTGCACCGGTCTCTGATGGCAGTGCCTTGATACCAGGCACACTGCCCCTGTTTGTCTCTGGGATTGCTGTTTTACTGTTTAAGCAGCCGTTAAGCCAGCATCGGATTGCTGGTTTGGTATTGGTCATCATTGGTATTGCCGCTTTTATGTCGCACAACTTGATGGAACTCAACGGTGAGCGTATGCAAGGGCATCTGCTGTTCCTAACGGGAAGTATCATGTGGGCAATGTTCACTATCTGTGCTCGCGTATCGAGCCTAAATCCGTTGGTAACGGCGGGCTTTATATCACTCCTCTCGACATTCACACTCGCACTTTCGATTCATCTTGGCTGGTTGCCTAGCCACTTAGCCACCACAGCGGTAAATGAATGGCCATGGAAAGAACTAATTGGTCACATCATGCTACAAGGGATTGGTGCAGGCGTGATTGCCGCCTTTACGTATCTACATGCTATTTCCGTGCTGGGCGCAGAAAGAACAGCTGCATTTGGCGCAGCAACGCCAGCAATTGCGACGTTTTTAGCCATCCCAATCTTCAATGAGCAGCCTTCACTTCTTGGTTGGGTGGCTCTGTCGCTGATTTGTATTGGTAGCCTTATCGCGAGCAATATTTTTATGAAGCAAGATAGCTCCTTGCTCTACCAACCGCCAAAGTTCAAATAAATCAGTAGAGAACTGGCAACGATAGCAGCGCGGAACAGTGGTTTTGCATAAGGCTTGCATTTAATCATGAAGGGAGCCGACACAAAAAGTGCGATAAGTAACGAGACCGCGCCGTGTGAAAGCCATGTTTCGAGCACAACTAACCAGATAAACCAGAAGAGCAGTTCAACGTTTTGTAAATGGATCTTCTTACCCAACGCGGCAATAAAGACTCCGGCAGCAAGAGAAGGAATCATTGTAAACATTATTTTTTATTCAACTGCAAATCATATTAATGATAATGATTGTCATTTGCAATTAATAGCAAGAAATTTGTGTGTTTTCTTTACTATGGTGGTTCTCTGTTAAAACCTTTATAGTCATCGGCCCTAAATCATTGTTGGAATAAGTTTGTGAAAACACCGTGTATCGCTGCATGTAAAAATGAAGGTGGAATATGCCTTGGGTGTCATCGCACTGTTGAAGAGATCGCAACGTGGCGAATGATGACCGATGAGCAAAGAGAGTCTGTAATGGACCGTTTAAGTGGCAAAACATCAAGCCATCAGTGTCCTCAATGCGGTAAACCAGCAAGCTGCGATCTTAGTGAAGGCAAGGCCACATGTTGGTGCTTTAGTTTGGAAAGACGCGATACAAGCTCATTACAGAGTAACGATTCTTGCCTATGCCGTTCTTGTCTAACAAACTTACCCATCGCATAAAAATTCTTGTTTTCATGGATTAAATTTTGGATTAGTTTTTCTAATCCAAATCATAGATTTTTATCTTGCTTAAGATCACACTTTTTCATTGCTCGCTCTTCTAACTCGCTCTAATATCTCGCGCCTGAAAGTTCCCTTTCTCGTTTTTTAAATTAGCTTAGCTACGGCAAAGCTATTGGTTTCTTGCGTTTTGAATTTAGGTAAAATAGGAAATGTCCGCGTCTTCACAAGTTATTAAACTCACGTTTTTGATTGCGATTTTGACCGCTGTTGGCCAAATGACTCAAACCATGTACGTACCGTCAATCGGTCACATGGCGAATGAGTTCTTAGTCTCACCGGCAGCATTGCAGGCGGTCATGGCTTGTTACTTAATCCCTTATGGTTTTTCTCAATTCATTTATGGGCCTCTTTCCGATCGCTTAGGCCGTAAACCCATCATCATTGTTGGACTGGTGATTTATATCCTAGGCACAATCATGGCGTTGTTTGCCCATCAATATGAATGGTTCTTAGCGGGAAGCTTTATTCAAGGTCTAGGTATAGGCTGTGGTGGCGCTATGTCACGCACCTTAACGAGAGACGTGTTCTCGGGCGCTGAGCTCCATAAGGTCAACAGCTTGATCAGCATGTGTGTGATTTTTTCGCCTCTTATCGCACCTGTTTTAGGAGGCTATCTCACAGAAGTGTTCGGGTGGCGTTCTAGCTACATGTTCCTCGCGCTATTTGGTATCGCGGTCGTAATCACCATGATGACAAGCTTTATCGAAACACTGCCAAAAGAGAAACGTCGCTATGAGAAAGTCACCGACAGCTATCGCTACGTATTATCGGACCGACGCTTCCAAGGCTACCTAATTTGCTTGGTGGCGACGTTTTCTGGTGTCGCTATTTTTGAAGCGGCGGCAGGTGTGCTGCTCGGTGGGGTGTTACAACTTCCTGCAACCACCGTCAGTTTACTATTTGTAATGCCGATTCCGGGTTACTTAGTCGGTGCCGCACTTTCAAGCATTATTGCTGCGAAGAAGAACGAAAAAAGTGCGCTGATGTTCGGTTTGTTTGCCATTATGGCTGGCTCTTTGATTGTATTGATTCCTGGTTTAATGGGTCAAACAACAGCCTTAACATTGGTCGGCGGAGCAACCATTTATTTCTTGGGTGCGGGCATTCTTTTCCCTGCGGCCACGACAGGTGCGCTCTCTCCACTGCCCTATCATGCAGGGACTGGCGGTGCGGTTCTTGGTGGAATGCAAAACCTCGGAGCTGGCTTAGCAACCTTAGGGGCATCCATGATTCCAACCACTAATCAGATGCCTTTAGGTGCATTGATGTTGATCATGTCATTGCTCGCGCTGATTGGTCTTATTCGCGTTTACCGTAAACACGACCAATCTAATGATCAAATGCCATTGGCTATCTAACTGTTGTTACTCCGTTCCAATTCCCTATCGATTGGAACGGAGCTCTTACTTTATGTAATCACTACCTAGCGCTGACAAAATTCACCCTAATATTGACAGTACTAACAATAAAATTTCCCTTCTTTGAACTAGAATTATGTCATTAGCTTTTACTAGGACTATGAGTATGAAAATGTGTAAACGCAGCTTATTGAGCGCTTCGGTGTTGTTGATTCTTGCTGGTTGTAACTCAGGTGGCGGTTCATCTGACTCAAACGCGACAACGCCAGTAACACTGTCGGTTTCTGATGCACCGTTAGACGGAGTCTCAGAAGTTGTTGTCACATACAATAAGGTTGCTTTCTTACCGCTTGATGGCAGCTCACCTCTTCTATTTGACGTCTATAAAACGGATGAAGACGGCAACTATGTTGATGAGAATGGCGCTCCTCTCCCTGATGGAGATGACCCGTTACCTCTTAGTGTTAATCTGCTTGATTTCCAAGGCTCCGATTCAAAGTCGCTGCTGGACGATCAAGACATTCCAACAGGTAACTATAAGTTGTGTCTCTTTGCTCATGATGGAGACCACCCGACTTACCCTTCCTATGTGAGAGAAACTGGCAATGGGAACCAGGTTCCTTTGACCGTCAAAGGCAACGGAAAATGTCCTCAAGGCGTCGGTGAATTTGAGAATACTGGTACTTTGTATTTCAATGACACATTTACAGTTAACGATCAAAACAATGATTATGTGGCGGAGTTTGATTTACGCCGTGGATTAAAAGAGGACTCTGGTGAATACACCATTCAACGAACTTCTGTCATGTTGATCAACACCGTAACAACAGGAGAGATAGAGGGCGATGTTTCACTAGCAACCTACAATGGATGTGAGACAGATACAACAAGCGGCAATGGTTTCGCTCACGCAGTGTACCTATATGAGGGTAATGTTGCGAAAGCTGACATGGGTACTTTTGCGGGAACGGGGAATAGTGCTCCGGTAGCAGCCGCGAATGTTGTTACAGAAGACAACGGTCTAACCTATGAGTATGAGTTCGGTTTTGTAGCGCCTGGAACCTATTCGGTTGGTTACACATGTACAGCCAATGACGACTCCGAGGAAGGGATTGTCGCGGGAGAAAACTTCTCTATCTACACGTCACAAAACGGGCTCTCTGTCGCTGCGGGTTCTGAAGTAGACGCGAATCTTTAATCTAAAAAAGGAGCTCACTGAGCTCCTTTTATTTGTCTTTCCACTACCATTTTTTCATGATTCGTCCCATCAGATTGGGATGATAAGACCAGCAGTGATCGAACATTGTCATTAACTCTGGATTGCCATATTTAGACAGGCTGATCGCATGAAAGCGGTTTTTATGCTCTTTCAGTTCATCAACCTTGGCGATCATCTCTTCTGACTGCTTAGGTGCAATAAAGTCCGAGATCACCACCATATCCGCGTTTCGGTATTTGTCTCCCGTCATTAAGTCGATTGACTTCATAAGCACGGGCTCTAAATCTGTGCCACCGTGGAAGCTGTAGGTAAGAAAATCACTCGCTTCTCTTAAGCCATCTTGCTTAGTCAGCTCATAGGTAATTTGCTCTGAAGAAAAGAGAATGACATAGCAGTCACGATCTTCAGCCAGCGCAATTTGCATCAGCGCATACGCCATCGCTTTGGCACACTGCTCAGGAAAGCCACTCATTGAACCAGATGCATCGACACAAATAATAAATGGCCCTTTCTCTACATCAACTTGGGCATTATCTGGTTTTTGCGCGCGTACTTTGCGCAAAGTGCGGGACTTACCTTGCATTTTGTAGTTCATGAGACGCTTATCAACTAGGTGCTTGTAGAACACCACTTCTAGTTCAGGATACGCCAAGAACATGGTTTCGTTGGGTAACAGCTTATTAAGATCGTCGCCTTCATGAATACCAACGATATCGTCGGTGGCTTTGTCAGATTTCTCTTCAACAATTTGAGGCTCTTCCAAAGGCGCTTTGTTCAAATCAGGATCGTCAACTTGACTCGCCATTCGGCCAAGCTTCTCTGCAATCTCTTGAAGGCCTTGGTTCTTTTTCAAAAACTCTGCATGGCGCTTCATTACGGTAAGATCGGTTTTGCTTAATCGAGCCGATGCCATGTCCCACAGACGGCCAACACTGCCTTCATCACCCTCTTCCGTCACTTTATCCATGTTCTTCATGGTTTCCATGCGTTGGTAAAGATCTTTGAGCACTTTCTCTTTGTTGGCTTCAAGCTCGGTCAATTGCGCTTGTCGAATGGCATCGGAAAGGCTTTGATACCATTGATCACAGAAATAGTGCGGGAACATTGGGTTGTTCACCCCTTTGTTCTTCTCCATTAGGCGACGCGCCTGCAAGTAAAACGCAGAGTGCCATTCTAGCTTTTTGATGACTTCTGGTATCTGTTCAAAAAACTGCGCTTCATCCCAATAGATCACCTCTTGGTAGAGCGCGAGTTCTTGTTGAAAACGTTCCGTCTCACACACCTTCGTTATGCGCTTCTTAACGCTTCCACGCCATTTCAATAGATGGTTTTTTACCGAGGACTTAACGCCGCGGTTTTCCGCTACCGCCATCATCTGAGAACGAGCCATTAAGTCGTTCACAGCCGTGTCTATGATGCCAGAATCGGCAATCATCAGTGCGAGGTTTAATCCATCTGCGCCTAACATTCATTTCTCCTATTCAAAGAATTGATTTAAGGTCTTGAAACGGAAAACCGTACGTTCACACTCGGTTTTGGTCGATTCCAGTACTTGTTGAAGGTGTTGTAAGCTCGCTTCCATTGCCCTTGGAATCTCTTGTTCGACAAAGCTATGTGGCAAGGCTCCGTGGAAATTCGAACGCACTCTCAGCAAGTGGTGTTCAGCATGTTCTAGCTGCGCCATTGCTTTCTCAGCCTTGGCAAACCACTCTTGGTAAAGTGTTTGATCTAGGCCTTTGTTGGTCACGATGGAAACTAAGACGGCACGATTGGCGATGTCTTTAATCACCAAGTTGTTCGCGCCATCGACATCAAAACGCAATCTAACCAGATTTGTATTGGTGTTCACGTATCCATAAACGTCACCGTGACCTTCTTTGATCACTCGCTCTAGTTCATTCTTAGGGACGTAAACCCAGCGGCTGTCACCTTTTTCAGACTCAGTGACTGACATGTTACTTTGGAGTAAGACTAATTTAACAAGGTCGTAAGCGCTGCCCACCTGATAGCTTTTCGCATCGGAGATGTCGTAGCTGTGGATCTGCTTCTTGAGTAGACCCGTTGTTGATTCCATTGAAAGCATCACGCCAAACTCAGATTCGAGTTCTTCTTGAATCTCTGCAAGTTCTTCACGGCACAGGGTAATTTGCTGCTCAACGTCTTGCTGATCAAACGCTCGCATCAAGGCAAACTCTTTGATGACCTTACGAACCACCTCACGTGAATCTGGACTGTTCCACAAACAGTCTTGTAGCAGTAACAGATCGAGCGGGTTGATTTCATCACGGCCATTGAAAAATGCGCTCGCTTTTAGCAATCGGACGGCTTTCTTCCAGCGACGGTCAGAGACATACATGTCGGTATCAGCAATATCGACGCCCGTCGACTCTTGCGCTGCGTTTTCCAACATGGTTTTGAGTTCGTAGAGTTTTTCAAACACAGAATCAGACAGCTCAAGCGTATCTAGCTCCGATTGCCACTGGTGATACTCTTCATCCGTAATGGCTAAACCCTCAGGGAGTTTTGCTTCTTGTGGCGTTCCCACCGTGAGCATAGACTTAAAGTTCTGCTTGTTTTGAATACGATTGACGAACACACGCACCAGCATTCGGTCATAGAGCGCTTCCAAACCGCTGTCTTCGTCTGGCAACTCGTTAGATGCAGAAACCAACAAGCGCATCGGGACGCGCTCAATTTCATTACCGTTCTTAAAGGTTTTTTCATTCACCACAGTGAGAAGCGTGTTGAGTATCGCAGGTCCAGCCTTCCAAATTTCATCGAGGAAGACGACTTGTGCAGTTGGCAAATACCCTTCCGTTAGACGGACGTAGCGGCCGTTATCTTTCAATTCTTGGATACTAAGCGGACCAAACACTTCTTCCGGTGTTGAGAAGCGAGTCATCAGGTATTCGAAATAAGAGGAATTGTCAAATGCCTGGATCAGGCGCTTGGCGATTAAACTTTTTGCAATACCAGGGGGACCAAGTAGGAAAACGCTCTCCCCAGACAGGGCGGCTAACAGGCAAAGTTTAATGGTTTCTTCTCGCTCGTATACCCCGTCAGATAGGGCTTGAGCGAGCTTATTGATCCTTTCAGAGAGTAATGCTTTTTGTGAGTGGGAGGCTCTTGTTGGGTTTATCATGCTTACCTCTGATTATGAGCAGACTTATGTATAAGTTTATACATTTGTTATCACTTTGTTACAAGTGCATTTTGTAGATAGGGCAAATCTTTATATCAAATCAGGGTTGTCTGTAAGCCATTGAAATCAATGTTTGCATTAATGTAGCTTGAGTCGCAAAAATGCTTCAGCGAGACGCAAACGATAACAGGTTAATTCTTTCATTCGCGAGAAGAAGCGGATAAGGTAACGTCAGCGTTAGTTGTAAAGAAAATAATCATGATACCTTCCGATACAAGCAAAACCCTCCATAGCTGGAAACGAATCTCTTTGGTCGAAGAGTCCGTCACCCTCCCAAATGGCAAAAATATTCAACACACGACGATTGTTCACCCCGGAGCGACGGTGATCTTACCGATAACTCAAGATGGTCATATCATTCTTATCAATCAGTTTCGTCCTTCGCTAAAGAAGTGGTTATTAGAGCTTCCAGCAGGCACCATTGAAAACGCGGAAGAGATCGAAGAGTGTGCCAGAAGAGAGTTAGAAGAAGAGACGGGATACAGCGCAAAACAAATGATCTCGCTCGGCCAAGTGACCCCTTTAGCTGGATTTTGTGATGAAATACAGTACCTGTTTGTCGCAAAAGAGTTGGACAAAACCTACCGATACGAATGCGACGACGATGAAGTAATCGAAGTCATTACCCTAACCATTGAAGAACTAGAACAAAAGATCATTCGTGGCGAAGTGAGCGATGCGAAAACCATAGCGTGTCTTAGCAAAGCGAAATTATGTGGATACCTTTAGGAGATAATCAAATGGATTTTCGTTCAGATACCGTGACTAAACCAACTCCCGCGATGCGAAAAGCGATGGCGGAAGCCCCTGTGGGAGATGACGTCTACGGTGATGACCCGACCGTCAATGAACTTGAGCAATGGGTCGCACAACGCCATGGTTTTGAGGCGGCACTGTTTACCACATCAGGAACACAAGCCAATTTGCTGGGGCTAATGGCCCATTGTCAGCGCGGTGATGAGTACTTATGCGGTCAGCAAGCCCACAACTATAAATATGAAGCCGGTGGCGCTGCGGTTTTGGGCTCGATTCAACCTCAGCCTATCGAAAACAATCCAGACGGTACACTCGATTTCGCCAAACTTAAAGCTGCTATTAAGCCGGATGATTCCCACTTTGCCAGAACGAAGCTGCTGAGCTTGGAAAACACCATCAATGGCAAAGTGTTACCGATGGCGTATCTTAAACAAGCTCGTGAGTTTGTTGACCAAAACGGTCTATTACTGCACCTTGATGGCGCACGCGTCTACAACGCAGCGGTGGCACTTGAGATTGATGTTAAAGAGATCGCTCAATACTTTGACTCGATGACAATTTGTTTGTCAAAAGGGCTCGCTGCCCCTATTGGCTCTTTACTCCTTGGTGACCAAGCCTTTGTCGAAAGAGCACGTCGTCTGCGTAAAATGGTTGGCGGTGGTATGCGTCAAGCTGGGATTCTTGCTGCTGCGGGCAAACTAGCATTGACCGAGCAAGTAGAACAATTGAAAGTCGACCACCAAAACGCGAAACGTTTGGCTGAAAAGTTGAATAAGTTGGATGGATTTACTGTGGCAACTGAATTTGTACAGACCAATATCGTATTCGCGAAGTTGGATGAGAGCGTTGATATTCATGGCATTGCCAAGCAACTCGCCCAAGACGGCATTACCATTACGCCCGGAAATCCGATCCGCTTCGTGACACACAAAGATATCACCAAGCAAGATATCGATACTTTGATCGAGAAAATCAACGCTTATCTGTAACGCCTCACGATTTGTTGATCTGAACCATTGAGCTTCCCCTTAGGGGAAGCTTTATTCTTTAGGCTAATTTCAACAACTCAAATCCACGCGATGAAGCCAATACTTACTTTATTTGCCCTGCTTTTTGCCTCACACTTACATGCGACTCAGTTTGGCGATGCCGAACTGGGTAAGATCAAGTCACCAAGCTGTGTGTTTTGCCATGGTGAAACCGGTGTTGCGGTGAATAAGAGCTATCCCAACCTCAACGGCCAAAACGCACAATATCTGTATCAATCGATGCTAGATTACAAAAGCGGTAATCGCTCTGGTCCACTTGCTGAAATGATGGCCGCGCAGCTATCTCGACTCAATGAGCAAGATTTAAAAGATATTGCCGCATACTACTCTCAGCAAAACACGCAGGCTCATTAACAGAACATCTTATGGTGTTAAGTACGATACAGCACCTTAACAACGTGCCAACCAAACTTGGTTTTTACGAGATGTGGTACGAGGGTCTCACCAGAGAAGCAAACCTTGTCAAACTGAGGCACCATTTGACCACGGCGAAATTCACCTAAATCACCGCCCTTTTTACCCGAAGGGCACGTCGAATATTTCTTCGCTAACGTTTGGAATTTCGCCCCTTTCTTGAGCTGTTTAATAATGTCTTCTGCCTGCTCTTTATGCTTAACCAAAATGTGCAGAGCAGCTGCGGTGTTTGCCATAGTGTAAACCTCGAAACCTAAATTTGACCGGATTGTAGCCGAAACACCATCATTGTTCATCCCAGCAATTGATCTAATCGATATTGACTGACGATTATCTAGGCTATTAACGGTAGATTTGGACTATCCTAATTGAACAACACGCTAATTTCGTTACTATAAAAATAACCCTTAAGTTTATGTGCAGTTGGATACCCCATGGCAAAAATCGCAAGCAAAGCTAATCAATCGCAAGGCATGTTGATGTTTACGTTAACAGCAAAGCAACAGCTATTTGCTATCGGAACCCTAAAAGTTCGCGAAATCGTACCCTTCATGCCCACCACGCAGATTCCCTATTCGCATCATCACGTCGTGGGTACGGTGACGATACGAAATATGACCATACCCGTAATCAACATGCCGGCCGCGATTGGCTTTAGGCCAATCCAGCCAGAAGAGTACGACTCTTGCTACTTGATCGTGACAGACTGCTTAAGAACGGTTGTCGCCTTTATGGTGCGTTCGATAGAGAAAATCATCGAGTGTGACTGGAAAGCGATCGAATCGGCGCCTCGTTCCGCAGGCAACAATGTGTTTGTAACGGGCATTACTCGCTTCCAAGACAAAATTGTTCAAATGCTGGATGTAGAATTGCTGCTATCTAAGATTTATCCGCAATACGAATCTACAAACATCCCAATGCTGACCGACATCGAACGGGAAAAGCTCAAGGCACTGAACATTCTCTTGGTTGACGATTCGTCCATCGCTCGTAAACAACTCTCTGATGCATTAGACAGCATCAACATCCCCTATCAGATTCGCAATAATGGGCTCGATGCCTTACAAGCGATGCGAGAGCAAGCCGATAACAATACGCCTATTGACTTGCTAGTGAGTGACATCGAGATGCCCGGTCTAGACGGCTATGAGCTCGCTTTTGAAACTCAAAGTGACAGTCGGTTGAGCAACGCCTACATCATTTTGCATACCTCCTTGTCGAGCGAAATATGTGTAGACCGTGCTCAGCAAGTCGGTGCCCATGAAGCACTAGAAAAATTCAACGCTGGTGACCTAATCAAAGCAATGTTGAGGGGAGCAAGTAAACTTGAAGAAGGCACGAATATTACAGAGCGAATAGAAGTGGATGTTTAGCTTAAATCAGACTCAAAACGATACGGAGTCACCGGTTACATGCCTAAACTTTAGGCTTAGTATGAATAATTGCTACTTAATTGTTCAATTAATCGCTTAAGCACATAATAATCATCAATAATTCGTATTTAATTGATATTAACTCAAGCATCTCGTTAGCAAATCCGCTAATCTTAAGTTAATTGGTAAGTACATTAAGATCCTAATAACGAATGACCGACGACGATTACAAAAGATCGACGGCAAATTTAAAGAAAGCCGTCCCTCTAATGATGAAAAATCACGTAGCGGCCACACCTGCAAACTATGCGCTATGGTACACCTACGTTGATAACGCGATCCCGCAGCTAAATAGGGAACTCGACACTGTGCTGGAAAGCTATGGTGTCTGTCCACCAGCTTCGGGAGAGCAGTTGTATAAAAACTACGTTGCCTCACGCGCGGAAACCAACATCAGCGATCTTCGAGCAAACATCGAACTGTTGGTTGGCCAAGTTGCTTCATCGGTTACCGATACGCTCGCCGACACCTCCACATTCTCAAGCATGATTGACAAGAGCTTCTCTAGTTTAGAGAAAGTAAAAGACGACAACATGTCGTTGGAAGAAGTGATGACGGTTGTGCGCCAGCTTGTCGACGAATCAAAAGAAATTCGCCACTCCACCAAGTTCTTAAACAACCAGTTGGAATCAGCGAGTGAAGAAATTCAGCGCCTAAAAACTGAGCTCGCTGAAGTTCAACAAGACGCGCTGTTTGATAGCCTGACCAGTTTGTATAACCGCCGTTCTTTCGACAACGATATTAAAACGCTCTGCCAAACAGGACAAAAAATCTGCCTAGTATTGGCAGATATTGATCACTTCAAGAGCTACAACGACAACTATGGTCACCTATTTGGTGATGCGGTCATCAAAGGCATTGCCAAACGACTCCATATCAACGCACGTGACGGCGTTCATGCTTATCGTTTTGGTGGAGAAGAGTTTGCCCTAATCGTACCAAACAAACAGTTACGAATTGCTCGCCAGTACGCTGATAGCTTGCGTCGTTCTATTGAGAAACTGTCAATAAAAGATAAACGTTCCGGAAGCTTGGTCGCAAATATTACGGCGTCATTTGGCGTGGCTGAGCTTGAAGAAAATGAAAGTGCAGATTCATTGATTGAACGGGCAGACAAACTGCTCTATGAGGCCAAACAACTCGGCAGAAATAGAGTCATGCCATTGTAATTGCAACCCAACAAAACAGCCCTAGCAAAAAATGCTAGGGCTTTATTTTTAAATCTATTGCCATCGCTTACTAGCCATCAGCAGTAATGGTTGCAATAAGCTCCTGCTGTACTTGCTCTGCTTTGTCATTATCAATTTGACAGGTTCCCGCAGCTTTGTGACCACCACCACCGTACTTGAGCATCAGTTCACCAACGTTGGTTTTAGAACTACGGTCAAAAATGGATTTGCCGGTTGCAAATACGGTGTTCTGTTTTTGGAAACCCCACATCTTGTGAATAGAGATGTTGCATTGAGGGAACAACGCATAAATCATAAAACGGTTGCCCGCATAAATGGTTTCTTCGTTGGTTAAATCGAGCAGTACCAGATTGCCATGAACCGTTGCACATCGTTGAATCTGGTCTTTGAACAACACTTCATGCTCTCGGTACAAATCGATGCGTTCTTTGACGTCATCAAGCTGAAGGATTTCATCGATTGTGTGGTTTTTGCAGTACTCAATCAAATCCATCATTAAGTTGTAGTTCGAAATGCGGAAGTTACGGAAACGCCCCAACCCAGTGCGCGCGTCCATCAAGAAGTTCAGCAAGTTCCAACCGTCAGAATCCAATACTTCATCACGGGTGAACTGTGCTGAATCCCCCTTATCCACCGCTTCCATCATATCAAGCCATTGAGATGGGAACGTCGCTTCACCACCATAATGCTCCCAAACGACGCGTGCAGCTGATGGTGCATTCGGGTCGATGATATGATTCTCACGATCGCCCTCATTGCGAATCGTCTCTGAAAGGTGGTGGTCAAATACAAGATGCGCATCCGCCACATAAGGAAGGTTGGTGACAATATCTCTAGAAGTAATCTCGACAACACCATCTTGCATGTCTTTCGGGTGGACAAACTTAATGTCATCAATAAGGTTTAGTTGTTTGAGTAACACGGCACAAACGAGGCCATCAAAATCACTGCGGGTTACAAGTCGATATTTTTGCTCCGACATCTTGCACGTCCTATGCTAATACACGTTTAGTTATACTGATTACCCTACCATAACCAGTACTAATCATTCATCAATAAAACAATCGGTAAGTATGATCGGTCTCTTATTATTTTAGTATTAGTCTTTGTTTTAACAAACTTAAGACAATGTTTTTTCACGCTTATCCTATACTCCAAATCGAGTTGTTGTTCCCATTGGAGAATTAGAATGAATAAAACACCACTCTTATGCGCAATCGCAGGTTCATTATTGTTGGCTGGTTGTGCAAGTGAACCTGATGAATATGAAGTAAAAGAGTACACGTCGTTGGCGAATCCAGCAGCAGTGTATTGCGTTCAACAAGGCGGAGAGCTAGAAACCGTCAGTGAAAATGATCAACGCGTGACCTACTGTCTACTTCCAAACAAGGATCGCGTCGAACAGTGGGAGTACTATCGCAACAACCACACTAAAGAGAGCGATTCATAGTCTCTATTGAGCACTCTCAGGATCGTACTTTCGATTCAAACCCGTCAATATTTGATGAAACCGAGCAAGTTGAGTGCGTACAGTTTCCACTGGGCATTGCTCGGTCGTCGACTCCACAATTTTAGATAGTTCGTTGACCAGCGCTAGGTCATGTTGGCATTCGAGTGATTGTGCCAGCTTTTCGAGTGCACGTTTCGCAATGCAATAAGGCTCGGCTCTTACTTCTGCTAACGAACGTTTAAACGCGCCCTGCACTACCCCCTCTAAGTAGACTCTGTAAACCGTGAGCTCATCAATCGCCAGAAACCGCGTTCCGGCATCATTCTTATGAGGATATGGCACTAAGCCGTGCTTAAACAGATCTGGCGAAATATTTAAACATAACCCTGCCTTTAGACAGCGATCGCGCAATACCTTTAGTAGCCCCTGCTCATCCATCAATGTTTGGATTTGGAAAATTCGCTCTAGGTGATAATCATTGCTGACGAAAAAGACGTTTAAGCACTCATCAAGGTTGAATCTATTCGAATCAATCATTTTTAGTGCGGCGTTCTCAACGTTTTCTACCGTGTTCGTTGAATCAGGCTCGAGCATCACCAAAGCAGGCTTTGCGTCTATCTGGAGCTGCTCAAATCGCGTGTACATTGCTTTGGCTTCAGCATCCGTTTGCCCGCTCGTTACTCCACCACAAAAAATCAATGCCGTTTGCGCCAAATCGAAGCGCTGTAAGTAATCGGCGAGATAATCGACTCGGCTTTGTCCTTCTAAAGTCAACTGATTACATACCAATCTTTTACCAAGGACAATGATCACACTATGAATACTCTTACTTTGCCGAGTTATCACTTATTAACCTCTATTTAAACTGTGTCTGTACAAAACTAAATTTTGTCGGTAACTTACCAAGTTAAAATTATGTTAACTATTATTAAAAGGCCTGATTAACAGGTTCAGTCAGCAATTCTCTATACAGGAATCAAGTTTATGCTGTCGATTTTCGATATCTTTAAAGTGGGTGTGGGCCCTTCAAGCTCACACACAAATGGGCCGATGCTCGCAGGTTACCACTTTACCAGACAACTCGCTCACTCGATCACGAAAACTCACCGTGTTCAGGTCGACTTATTTGGTTCGTTGTCTCTAACAGGCAAAGGACACCACACCGACCGAGCGGTCATTCTGGGATTGCTTGGCAATAAACCCGACACTATAAAAATGACCAGCGCAAAAACGGCACTTTCGCAAGCCATTGAGGGCGGTAAGCTGTCCCTTGCGTCAGCCCATACCATCAGTTTTAGCTATGAAAGTGATATTTTGTTTCATAGTGATAACTTACCACTCCACGAAAATGGTATGTCGATCACTGCCTATGATGCGCTTGGCGCTCAATTATTCACTGAAACCTACTATTCCATCGGTGGAGGGTTTATCGCCACCGCCGATGAAATGCAAAATGGAAAGCAGCAAGACGATGTAGAGGTTCGCTACCCCTTCTCGAGCGCCGATGAAATGCTCAATCAGGCCGAGCAAAATGGTCTCAGCTTAGGAGGGATGATTTTGCGCAATGAGCAGAGTTTTTGGTCAGAAGAAGAGATTGACCGCAAAGCAGAGCAGATCTGGAAAGTGATGTCCTTGTGTATGCAGCGCGGATTCGAAACCGAAGGGATTCTAGAAGGCGGACTGAATGTGACCCGACGCGCGCCTAACCTACTTAAAAAACTCGAAGCCAATGCCGCGATTGAAAACGATCCGATGGAAATCATGGATTGGATCAATCTGTTCGCGTTTGCCGTCAGTGAGGAAAATGCCGCGGGCGGTCAAGTTGTCACCTCTCCGACCAATGGTGCGGCTGGGGTAATTCCGGCAGTGCTGATGTATTACCATCGCTTTATCAAAGAGCTCGATTTAAAGCAGATTAAGGACTTTATCGCCGTCGCAGGCGCTATCGGTATTTTGTATAAAACCAATGCGTCTATTTCAGGCGCAGAAGTAGGCTGTCAGGGTGAAGTTGGCGTTTCTTCTTCGATGGCAGCAGCAGGGCTTACCGCACTGCGCGGAGGAAGTAACGAGCAAATTTGCATAGCGGCTGAGATCGCGATGGAGCATTCATTAGGCATGACCTGCGATCCAATCGGCGGGTTAGTTCAAGTCCCATGTATTGAACGTAACGCCATGGGCGCAATGAAAGCGATCAATGCCTCTCGTATGGCGCTCAAGCGCACCAGTAAGTGTCTTATCTCGCTCGACAAAGTCATCGCTACCATGTATCAAACCGGCAAAGACATGAACCGGAAATACAGGGAAACGTCATTAGGAGGACTGGCCGTCATCCATATGGCTCCGCCTTGCGAATAATGATTAAAAAACCCAGCGACATCGCTGGGTTTTTCTTATCATTTCGACGTTAGATTTTATCCGATACCGCCCATACTGCAGCTAAAGTATCATGACCAAACTTAATGCTTCGCTCTGGTGACCAGCCATACAGTGGGTCCGGATAATCGTTGTTATCTTTAAATGGCATCTCTACCGTGTAAGAGAGACACTTAAACTGCTCCCCCACCCAATTTGAGCCCACCGTCAAGTTGGCTTTGCCCGGCTCATCTTTGTCGTAACCGTGCTCATCTTGAAACTCAGGTGTCACGGCGTGCAATGCGTGTTTAAATGCCAATTCTAAGCCCGCTAGACGCTCATCGTAAGATGGAATGCCTTCAGATCCCGCAACAAAGTTATAAGGGATCGCCTCATCACCATGAATATCTAGGAACATATCAACGCCTGTTTCGAGCATCTTCTCGCGCACTAAGAATACCTCTGGGCTGCTCTCCATTGACGGCGTTTGCCATTCACGATTCAAGTTCACGCCAATCGCATTGCAACGAAGATGGCCGCGAATCGCGCCATCTGGGTTCATGTTTGGAACCACGTAAAGAACGGCTTTTTCAAGCAATGCGCGCGCTGTCGTGTCATCTTCATCCAGTAAACGCTGTACTAGCCCTTCCATAAACCATTCAGCCATCGTCTCGCCTGGATGTTGACGAGCAATCAACCAAATCTTTTTCTTACCTTCTTCTGGTTCACCAAAGGTAAGTAAGCTCATGTCATTGCCATCAAGGGTTTGACCCAGCGTTTCCAACTGGCAATGGTGCGCACTTTGCGCCATATGCAGTAAATCTAAATGACGGTCATAGCTGTATGGGGCAAAGTAAGCAAAATAAAGTGAGCCGCGCTCTGGGTAGATTGAGAACGTGAGGGTATCACCATCAAACTCAGCAGGAACTCTAAACCACTCTTCTCGATCATAAGATGCGACAACATCGTAACCTTGCCATCCTTCAGGGTAAGCCGAGCCTTTTAAGTCAAGCAATTTGATGGTGTGTTTTTGCTCAGCTTGCGTTTCTAAACGAAAATGGAACCACTGATAAAACTCAGACTGGTTGTCATTAGGAATTTTAAGTTGAATGTCTTCCTTATTCTCTAGGCTAACGATTTCGATGCTACCACTATCGAAGTTGCTGAAGATCTTCATAAAGTTACGTTCCTTTTACATTTGAGGTCAACACGGGCAGGCTACCACAAAGCTCATCAACAAAACATCGAATTCCCATGCCGATAACCAGCCCAACTGAATAACAAATATCCAACGCAAACGATTTGGATCAATTTCATTATAAAAATTTATGCGAAATAGACAAAAAATCGTGCATCAATAGGGTTTTCTGCGATAATTGTTTCAATTTATAACATACCACAGAATTATAGCATTACAGTTGTTAACTCTGTGTTATACCAATTAAAAGAGAATATTATGTGGAATAAATTGAACAAATCAATGATGTTCTGCCAAGCTATGTTTGGCTTATCATTCTACGGTGTCATGGTGATTCTAACTCGCTTTTTCCTAGAGGATTTAGGATACAGCGAGGCAGATACAATGATGGTAGTTGGTGCGTTTTCGTCGATAGGTCCACTGTTCGCCATCGCGGGCGGTTTTATAGCAGATAAATTCCTTGGCGCATACCGTTCGTTGACGATTGCTTATGGCACATTTGCGACCGGATACACCTTGCTCGTCCTTGGTGCGTCAGCAACTAATGTTCCGCTGGCCTTGGTCGGCATTGCATTGGCAAGCTACGCTCGAGGTTTGATGTCTCCTTCTTACCCAAGTCTTTACAAACGTACCTTTGCTTCAGAAGAAGACTTTGAAAACGGCTACCCAGTCAACTACTCCGTAAACAACGTTGGTGCGCTGCTGGGCCAATACCTGTTCCCAATGTTTGTCTTGGTGATCGGCTTCCACGGCAGTTTCACTCTATCTGCGGTAATGGCTGCATTTGCGTTTGCGGTACTCATCATCTTCAATAAGCAGCTAGTGAACGTTGCCGCCGACATCGACCAAAAACCTGTCAGCACCAAAAACTGGATTGCCTTTCTTGGCCTTTCAGCAGCAATGGTTGGCTTAGTATTCTTCATGTTCTCGAACATGGATATCGGCCAAAACATTGTCTACGCTATCGGCGCAGCCGCGATTTTGTATTTCATCTCGCTGATGTTTAAGTCTGGCAAGTCCGATGCGTTGAAAATGGGCACGATTCTAATCATGACGGTGCTGACGACCTGTTTCTTTGTTTACTATGGCCAAATGATGACCTCAATGACCATGGTGACGATAAACACTATGCGCGGTGATCTGTTCAATATTATTCCGATTGCTCCAGAAGCTTCGATGGCAATGAACCCATTGTGGTGTATTGTTGCAGGTCCAGTTATCTCAATGACCTTCTCAAGCCTTGAGAAAAAAGGCATCACTTTTTCTACCGCGACTAAGATCGGCTTTGCATTCATCTTCACAGCTATTGCGTTTGGTATTTTAACGATGGCGGTTATGAACATTGGCGAAGATGTGATCATTCGCCCTGAAGTGTTCCTAGCCATTCACTTCTTCCAAGCGTTTGCAGAGGTGATTGTAGGTAGCTTAGTTGTTGCGTTTATTCTCTCTGTTGCGCCGAAACACATCGAAGGCTTCTCAGTATCGCTGTTTTCGGTAGCAATGGCGTTGAGTGGTATTGTCGGTGCGGTTTTCTCTACGTCTATTGCGCTAGAGAAGGGGCAAGAAATCACCCAAGAAATCGTTCAAAACGTCTATGGCGATTACTTCCAATTACTTACCGTTTTAGCTGTTGTAATGGTCGCGATCGCTCTGATCTGTTCATTCGTGATTCGTAAGATGCTTATCGTCGCACGCGCAGAGCAACAACCAGAATTCGTTGAAGCAGAGCAGTAATCTGCGCTAAAACCAATAAGCCCCTGAATCAATCAGGGGCTTATCAACCTTGAACGACGACCACTCAGCGGGTAATCGTACTCTCTATACTGACCGCATCATGACGCCAATACTCAATTGACGCATCCACTATCCTTCCCTGCTCATCGTAGTTAGTACACTCAATCATCAGTGCTGGTGTCCCTACCGTCGCGTTTAGAGTATGGGCAATGTCACCTTGCAGGCCTGTGGTCGTAATGCGTTGCTGCGTCTTTCCATAAGAGAGACCGTAGTTTTCGCGATAAACCTGAGTCAACGACATTGAAAAATCCACTTCAAGCAGGTTTGGGACCATTGCAGGCTGAACGTAATGGACGACATAGCAAACAGGGCGCCCTTCGAGATAACGTACCCGTTCAATCTGATAGATATCAGAAAACGGCGCTAGTGCCATCAGTGCCGACGCGTACTTGTTCGCTAACGTCGATTTCGACACTAAGACTTCAGTTTTACCTTGACGGTTTTGCTGGTTCGTAAGTTCTCGAAAACTAATCGATACTGAAGGATCAAGCTTTAACGTTGGCCGAGAGATAAACCAACCTCTACGATCCTCACGATAAATGCGCCCTTCTGATTCTAGTAATGACAAGGCTTCACGCAAAGTGATGCGCGTCGTATCAAACGCTTCTGCGAGTTTTCTCTCAGACGGTAGCTTCTCGCCTGCTGCGAGCATTCCGCTTTCAATTTGCTCAACAATCGCGTCTTTAATTTTTACGTATTGCACAGTCTGACCTTTGGTTAATCATTACTTTGTTTGGCAAGCAATTATACACGCAAAATAGAGCAATGAGTGGCAGGAAGTTGCTTCACGTGCAAGTGGATTTATGTGGCTTACCTAACCAAGAGACGGCCATCTTTGTGTAGGCGACATCGCCTTTGTAAAAGCACTCCCCTTCAGGTTGTAAGCCAAACTTCGCGTAGATGCCAGTAGCACTGATGCGCGCGTCGCACCAAAAGTGCTCAACACCACTCGCTTTAAGATCGGAAATTATGCGAGTCAACATGGCTTTACCGATACCTTGCCCTTGAAACTCGGAGCGAGTTGCAAACTTTCGTAACCGACTCACTTTACCCGACGTAAAAATTGAAGCCACTGACACCAACTCGCCGTGTCGATAAGCACCATAGTGAAGACCTTTATCGTCATCGCTCACGCGGCAAAAATTGATACTTTTGGTCGGCCAAAGTACAGCATGCCGAATTGGCAAGGTCTCTTCAGCAGAAATAAGACGTATTTCCAACGCATCCTCCTTCCTTAATTAGCCCCTAGTTTTGCTACAGGTTAGGGAAGATGTAAAGGGAAAGAGCAACGCATCTATTATTGAGACGAGGGAAAAGTATTGAGGCGAGGGAAAAAGCGGCCCTAACATAAGGCCGCTTTCAGATCAGAAAGACGCAATAAAGACTTGGAGTTGGCTAATTATGCTTGCCAGAGCCATGCTCCCTTCATAGGTCAGCGTCCAACAATAAAAACCGATGTTGAGCGATATCGATGCCCAAAACAAAAAACGAAACTCCACATTGGTGTATTTGTGGTGCAAGATCGACTGAGCAAGCAGAGCACCAGGCCAGCCACCAAACAGGTTAAGTAAATAGAAGACCATATCCGGTACTTGGCTGCCACCAGTGTGCTGCGCTTGTTTATCGACGGAATAGATGAGGTAGGTGACCGTTGAGAGGGCAATCGCACCAACAAGAACAACGGGGGGGAAGTTGAGTAAAAACACGCTCGCAACCATGGTCGAAACAAACCAAATCGCGACTGCCAACGGGAAACTGAAGACAAATTGCCGCTCAACATGAACCGCTTTTAACGCACCTTGCTCATCTTCGGCGAGACGAAACTGTACTCTGTCTCTTAACCGAGGTGGGTGCCCGAATGCTTCAAAATCAAATAAGTCAAACCTTACTTGTGCCTCTTGATCATCAACTGAGATATAGCCGTAACCCTTGTGATGATTCCACTCACTGATCGTTCCTTGAATAGCCATTGTCATTTACCCTATCGCGCCACACGCATCACCATGCAGCACTGTTGCCTAACGTAACGTTTAATTGATTTATATGTATGCGCGTTAAATATAGACAAGTAAGAAACAATAGGCATAGTGGCCATCACAGTTTCATAACAAAATAGTTATATAACAATCAATAGGTGGCTAGAGCCGTGTAAAGGATGGTTGAAGAGGACAAACTATTATCTCGTTTAACGAACAAAGGCGCTGTAGATAGCGCCTTGAAGACCCAAAAATAGTAGGGAGATTATCGAACAGGCATGATGTGCAAAGCCATAGCGCACCCGCTCATATCGCGCTCAGCGTCGAAAGCCACGCGTTCAGAAATGTACGGTGGTTGAGCCCCTAAATCCATGTCACGTACATGAAAGAACAGCGTCTCGTCTGACATATCTGCTCTAATGAGGCCAATTCCATGTTTTGAGTCCCAGTTTACAACTCTACCTACCATCGCCATTGTTGAATCTCCTTTGCGTTCTTACCCCTTGTACTGAGCAAAAGAAAAGAACGATCACTTGGCATCACGCGAGTAGAATACTTTTTAACTCATGCAGCGATTCAACTTGATAGTTTGGTCCAATCCCCGGAATATTGGCTGCTCCAGAATGGTTTAACCAGCACGTCTCAATGCCAAAATTGATCCCGCCCAGTATGTCTGAGTGAGGGTTGTCACCCACCATGAGTATTTTTGATTTGCATGGTGAGCCTATTTTCTCATGCGCATACTGGAAGATACCCACATCAGGTTTAGCGACTCCAACCTCTTCAGAGATGATCACGTGATCGAAATAGTGCGTCATCCCCGTACGCTCAAGACGAATAGCCTGGAGTTCGGTAAATCCGTTTGTAATGATGCCAAGCCTTGCTTTACCGTGCAGAGATTCAATCAATTCTTGCGCGCCCGGTAACATGGTACAAATATCGGCCATTGCATCAAGAAATGCGCTGTTTAGCTCACTGGTCGTCGTACCAAGTTTGTTTGCCCACTCGGTAAAGCGGGTATGTTTTAGCTCGTCCGCGGTAATCTTTCCATCTTGGTAGTCAACCCATAGAGGCTTGTTAACCGTTTGATAGTGCGCAAAGTCTTGCTCAGTAAAATCAACCCCTTTGCGAGAAAACATCAATTGCATTCCCTTAAACGCATCAAAGTGGAATAAGGTTTCATCGGCATCGAACAGAATCCAATCGTACTTCATTTGTCTCTCCTAACGTTAAGCAACCAGTTTAATCCTTTTCAATCCAGTTGGAAACGAAGGGATGTAGTGACTAGCTGTCACCTCCACCCACATATCCCAACAAAACGATGTGATGCATAGCCCAGAACGTAAGATTGACGTGATTAGTCAGCCAACAAGTGACACAAAGCAAATTCATCCGCAACAAGAAAATGCACTATTGGCTTAAGAAAGAAAACCATTGGAGTCTGATATGAAACGTTTTTTCCCATCCAGTGTAATGCTTACTCCCTTTGTCGTTAAATACTATTCAGACGACGAACGAGACAACGATGAACTTGACCCTGTAGAAGACGTCGAGCAACCGCCCACAAGCGATGAATAGCCGCTTTTATCGAGTAAACAATCGTCCCCATCTAAACTCTTCATTTCATCGGGCTTGCCATTTATGAAACCCAAGCAAGCCCTGTCTACGACTTATCTATGAAACTGCGAGCTCGTTATTAGCGCACTCGCCTAAATTCAACTAGCCTAATGACGACAAATAGATAAGGAAAATCCCATGAAAAAAGTTGCGGTCATACTCAGTGGCTCAGGTGTCTTTGACGGAGCGGAAATCCACGAAGCGGTGTTGGCGCTTTATGCGATTGAAAAAGAAGGGGCAAGCTGGCATTGCTTTGCGCCAAATATCGAACAGCTTCATGTCATCAACCACAAAACAGGCGAAGAAATGAGCGAAAGCCGAAACGTACTGGTTGAATCTGCGCGCATCGCACGAGGTAAAATCGAAGATGTCGCAAAACTCAACGTCGACGACTTTGATGCGCTTTTGTTGCCGGGCGGGTTTGGTGCCGCGAAAAACCTCACCGATTTTGCCGTTAAAGGTGCAGAATGCAGTATCAATACCCATGTCGCCTCAGCATGTCGCGCCTTTGCCAACGCAGGTAAACCTGCCGGATATTTATGTATTGCTCCCGTTATCATACCGATGATTTATAAAGACCAAGTAAAAGGCACGATTGGAGCAGATGAAGCAACGGGTGTCGCGTTCAACGCATTAGGTGGAGAACACATTGAATGTGCGGTGAATGACTATGTCTATGACCAAGAGCGCAAGGTGCTTTCTACCCCCGCCTACATGTTGGCAGAAAATATTTCTCAAGCCGCCTCTGGGATTGAAAAGCTGGTCAGTAAACTAATAGAAATCGCATAAAATCACTTCAAATTGTAAACGCCCGTTAAGGTCACAATCTTAAGGGGCTTTTTTTGCTCAATTCACAACCAATTGTAATTATTGATAAAAATAGCAAATCTGTTGGTAAAACGATTGCGTCAACGCACGAAATTTTAACAATATTATCAACGATAAATATGCAACAAGAGTTACATCACAGTTTTAGTCTCAAAGTACCACTTTTGGGTGAGAGAATTGCTCAAGATCAATTCTGCATCGTGAAATTTTATGCGAATCTAACTGCAACTCTTAAATCCTATAATAATGGAGTCATCCAATGACAAGTGCATTTTTCATCCCTACAGTAAACCTAATGGGTGCTGGTTGCCTAAAAGACGCAACTGACAGCATTCAATCTCAAGGCTTCAAAAAAGGTCTTATCGTTACAGACAAAATCTTGAACCAAATCGGTGTGGTAAAACAGGTGCAAGATCTACTAACTGAGCGAGCAGTTGAGACTGTAGTATTTGATGGCACACAACCAAACCCTACTATCGGCAACGTTAATGCTGGTTTGGCACTTCTAAAAGAACATCAATGTGATTTTGTTATTTCTCTTGGCGGTGGTTCTCCACACGATTGTGCGAAAGGCATTGCGCTTGTTGCATCTAACGGCGGACAAATCGCAGATTACGAAGGCGTTGACCAATCAGCAAAACCAATGCTGCCACTTATCGCTATCAATACGACAGCGGGTACCGCTTCTGAAATGACACGTTTCTGCATCATCACAGATGAAGAGCGTCACATTAAGATGGCGATCGTAGACAAACACACAACACCATTGATTTCGGTGAACGATCCAGAATTAATGCTTGCAAAACCTGCGTCATTAACCGCTGCAACAGGTATGGACGCTCTAACTCACGCTGTGGAAGCGTACGTTTCTATTGCTGCGACACCAATCACTGATGCGGTTGCGATTAAAGCGATTGAGCTGATTCAAGCCCACCTACGTACAGCGGTTGAAAACGGCGATGACATCGAAGCTCGCGAGCAAATGGCTTACGCTCAGTTCATGGCAGGTATGGCATTCAACAATGCGTCACTGGGTTATGTTCACGCAATGGCGCACCAATTGGGTGGCTTCTACGACCTTCCACACGGCGTTTGTAACGCGATTCTTCTGCCTCACGTACAGCGCTACAATGCGCAAGTTTGCCCAGAACGCCTACGTGATGTCGCAAAAGCGATGGGTGTTGAAGTTGAAGGCATGACCGCTGAGCAAGGTGCAGAAGCCGCGATTGATGCAATTGTCGCTCTTGCGAAAGACGTGGGTATTCCTGCTGGTATTCAAGAGCTAGGTGCAAAAGCGGAAGACATCCCAACACTTGCAGATAACGCGCTAAAAGACGCATGTGGCTTTACTAACCCTAAACAAGCGACTCACGAAGAAATCTCTGCCATCTTTACTGCAGCGATGTAACGCACTCTTTCTTTCCTTTACTCCAGTTCAACCTCCCTTCGGGGAGGTTTTTTTGTACTATCGTCTCCTTTAAACCGTACTACACTTTCTGAAACCACAGGAGGTGACCGATGAAACAACTGATTTTCCTTTTCTTTACGCTTATCAGCGCGGCAAGCATTGCTGGCGAAAATAAAATTTACAATGTAAATGGCAACGATTACGAAGGCTACTGGATGAAAGCTGGGGATGATGCCCCGTTGGTTTTGCTTGTTCACGACTGGGACGGACTCACTGACTACGAGATGAAACGGGCGAAAATGCTTTCCGATATGGGCTACAACGTATTCGCTGCTGATCTTTTCGGTAAAGGTGTGAGACCTACTGAAGTAAAAGACAAAAGACAACATACTGGCGAACTCTATAAAGATAGAGAGAAGCTCAGAGCTCTCATGCAAGGCAGTTTGGATTATGCGGCGTCTTTAGGCGGGAATGCTGATAATGTGGTTGTTATGGGGTACTGCTTCGGTGGAGCCGCTGTTTTAGAGTCTGCTCGTGCGGGGATGAAGGCTAAAGGCTTTGTCACCTTTCATGGCGGTTTAAGCACGCCGGAAGGACAAAAT